>CAVSMF010000001.1:0-2167168 GCA_963728975.1 uncultured Verrucomicrobiae bacterium | reverse complement strand
AATGCGCAAGTTGGAAACTTGCGCCACTCTCTCTACATTTTCGCCGGGTGCAGGACCTCGCGCAGCTCGACCTCGCCGATCTCCAGCTGAAGCGCTTCCTTGGCCACTCGGAGAAAATTATCGGGGGCGTCGGTCAAGGCAACATGCAATTCCCCGGAACCGCCAGCCGGCGCGCCTAACCCCTGTTTGTCCAGCAGTTGCTGCACGGCCAGGGCACAGTTCCGGGCCGAATCGACCAGAGCCACTTTTCCATCCAGCTGACGCCGGATAGCGGCGGCAAGCAACGGATAATGGGTGCAGCCGAGGACGAGCGTATCGATTCCTTCGGACAGCATTGGCCCAAGATAACGTCCGATCATCTGGTCGGTCACCGGATCCTCCAGCAGACCCTCTTCGATCAACGGAACCAGAAGCGGAGCGGCCTGGCTCGTTACCGCACCTTCTCGTCCAGCAGCCGCAAAGCTTTCTCGTAGGAGCCGCTTCGAATTGTCGCGCGCGTCCCGATCACTCCGATATGCCGGTTACGGCTCATCTGGATCGCAGCCTGCGCTCCCGGCCGGATAACGCCGATCACATTGACCGGCAAACTTTTCTCCAATTTCGGCAGTGCGACAGAGGAAGCGGTATTGCAGGCGACCACGATGAGCTTGGCCTGTTGTTCCATGAGCATCTCGGCGATTTCGAGGCTGTAACGTTCGACTGTGCTCGCGCTGCGGCTGCCGTAAGGCACCCTGGCCGTATCTCCGAGATAGACGATCCGCTCCTGGGGCAGCAATTCCCGCAGAGCTTTGACGACTGTCAGCCCGCCGATTCCGGAATCGAAAACACCAATCGGTTTTGACGCGGCTTCGTTCATCCCGCCAGCATCCTCTCAATCTCCGCCACTGACCGAGAGCGATGGATGGTCGGTGTGATAAAGGTTGGATGCATAATCGGCCAGCGGCTCCGTGATAGCATGGGAGTGGGCCGGGAGCGACTTCTTAGCCGCGGCGAACGTGCCTCCCTCCGCCCGGAAATTGACCGCTGCGTCGTAATTTTGGATGCCTTGAGCGATGCCCGCCGCGACCTCCTGTCGAAATTGCGCCGTGGCGATGCGCCGGCCTTCCGCGCTGTTGCTCAGAAACCCGCACTCGATCAGGACCCCGGGAATCCTGACGTTTCGCAAGACATGAAACCGGGCGTGTTTTACACCGCGATCGAACATCGAGAGGCGCGATAACACGGTAGCGTGGACCGCCGCGGCCAGGTCAATATTATGTTCGTCCTGGCTGTTGCCCGAACAGACGCGGACATCGGCGCTGGAGACGTGGCTTTCGTTAGCGGCATTGGAAGGCACTCCGGCCGGGGCCAGGGCATAGCTTTCGAGACCTTCCGCCGCGCCGCTCCAATTGAAATGGATACTGACGAAAACGGCATCGTGGAAACGATTGGCAAAACTGACTCGATCTTCCAGGGAAACGCTTCTGTCGGTGGTGCGCGTCATTTCCACCTTGTAACCGGCCTGGACCAGGTCGGCCCGGGCCCTGAGGGCGACATCGAGCGCGAAATTCTTTTCCGTTCCCCACCGGTTGGAGGCGCCCTGGTCGATCCCGCCATGCCCGGGATCGAGGACAACGGTCTCGATCTTATGAGGATTACGGAGCCGGTTAGGCCGGAGAATCGGCTCGATAATTTTGCTAACGTCCATGGCTGAAATCAGTTCGTCCTTGCCGTCGCTCAGAATCGGGAAATCGGTCACAAACCTGACTCCATTGATATAGAGCTCGGAGGTGCCGGCCTGCGCCCGAATCCCGCGGCGGCCGCTGCGCAGCGAAATGCTGTGACTGACTCGGGTGTATTCCGGAAAACTGTAGAAATGAGCCACGTTTGAAAAAGTAACGTATTCGCGGCCCTGCTGGCGGATAACCGTCCAGGCGCTATTGGCCAGGGCGGCGGAACCGCTCAACCCCAGGAGCAAACATACCATTGTTATCGCCGCCCGCATCGTATCGGGAAGGTGCCGATTTCCATCGGGCCCCGCAAGTTAAAGTAGCATAAACCGCCCGGTTGCGTTTTGTTGGCCATTCGCAACCGATAACGCTCGCCCTAGCTTACTCTCAATGCCCGAACTGCCTAAAACCTACGATCCAACGTCGGTCGAACCGAAATGGTATCAGCGCTGGCTGGCCAATGACGGGTTCAAGGCCGACCCGAAATCGCCCAAGCCGGCGTTCTCGATCGTGATGCCGCCGCCGAATATCACCGGCGTTCTAACCCTGGGCCACGTTTTGAACAACACTATCCAGGATATTTTGGCCCGGCGGGCGCGGATGCTCGGGCGCGAAGTGCTTTGGTTGCCAGGGATGGATCACGCCGGCATTGGCACCCAGACCGCCGTCGAAAAATGGCTCAAGAAAAACGAGGGCGTTACCCGTCACGATCTCGGCCGCGAAGAATTCTTGCGCCGCGTCCTGGAATGGCAGGACAAGCATGGCGGGATCATTATCCGCCAACTCAAACGGCTCGGATGCTCGTGCGATTGGTCCCGCCAACGCTATACCTTTGACGAAGATTATGTCCGCGCTGTCCAGGCTGTGTTTGTCGATCTTTACCGGAAAGGCCTGATCTATCGGGGCCGGCGGATGATCAACTGGGATCCGGCGGCCCAGACGGCCCTTTCGGATGAAGAAGTCATCTCCAAACCGCAAAAGGGAAATCTTTATTATGTTCGTTACGAACTGGTGGACCAGCCCGGCCGGTTCATCGAAGTCGCTACCACCCGGCCGGAAACGATTATGGCCGATGTCGGTGTCGCGGTTCATCCCAAAGACCAGCGGTATACCGGCTTTGTCGGTAAACAGGTTTGGCGTCCGCTGGCCCGGGAGAAAATCCCGGTGATCGCCGATGAAGCGATCGATCCTGAATTTGGCACCGGAGTCTTAAAGGTCACGCCGGCCCACGACAAACTGGATTTCGATATTGGGCGACGGCATAACTTGCCGGTTCTGGATGTTTTGCATCCGGACGGCCGGATCAACTGCCCGGCGACGCCGGAGCTTGATGGATTGGATCGGATGGAAGCGCGGACGAAAGCGGCCGAGCTGCTGAAGGAGAGTGGATTGCTTTCCAAAACCGAGCCCTACGAAAACAGCGTCGGGTTCAGCGATCGGAGCGACGTGCCGATTGAGCCGCGGCTGAGCGAGCAATGGTTTCTGCGGTATCCGAAAACCGAGGAAGCGCTGGCGGTGGTGCGCGACCATCTGATTCGCTTCTTTCCGGCGCATTGGGAAAAAGTTTACGGGCAATGGCTGGAGAACATTCAAGATTGGTGTATCAGCCGCCAGGTCTGGTGGGGTCACCGGATACCGGCCTGGTATAGAGTAGCGCAAGCGTCTCGCTTGCGGGAGGAAGGGAGCAAGCCGGAGGCTTGCTCTACCATTTATGTCGGGACCGAGCCGCCGGCGGACCCGGAGAATTGGAGACAAGATTCGGACACGCTCGATACCTGGTTCTCATCCTGGCTCTGGGCTTACCAAACAATGGATCAGGAGACCCGAAAGAAGTTTTATCCCACCTCGGTCCTGGTCACCGCGCCGGACATTATTTTCTTCTGGGTCGCGCGCATGATCATCGCCGGCCTCGAATTCCAGCCCGGAAATTCGGATCGGACCGCGGATAATATTCCGTTTCACGACGTCTTCTTTACCGGCCTGATCCGCGATAAACAGGGCCGGAAAATGTCGAAATCGTTAGGCAACTCGCCTGACCCGCTCGAGTTGATCGATAAATATGGCGCCGACGGCCTGCGGTTCGGCTTGATGCGAATCGCCCCGAGCGGGCAGGACATTCGATTCGACGAGAAACAGATCGAAGAAGGCCGCAATTTCGCCACCAAACTTTGGAATGCCTGCCGTTTCCGGCAAATGCAGGATGTGGCGCCAGTTTCCAACTTGCGATCTAATAACGAGGGCAAGTTGGAAACTTGCCCCACTAACTTATCGATCTTCGCGGTCGAGGTTCTGGCCCGCCTGAACGAAACCATCGACGCGATCGAGGCGGCCTATCGGGGCTACCAGTTCAATGCCGTCGCCCAGCAGCTCTACGACTTCATCTGGAGCGATTACTGCGACTGGTTCGTGGAAACGGCCAAGACCGACATTTTCAGCACCGATGCAGCCAGGAAAAAATCGGCGCTGGCGGTCATGGATCTGGTGTTATCGGCGAATCTTCGTCTGCTTCATCCGTTCATGCCTCACATTACCGAAGAGCTCTGGTCGCTTCTCGGATTCGGAACCGAATCGATTCAATTTACGACGCCGCCCGGTAAAATCGCGCTGGAGGGAAATGTTCCCGCGACCCGGGCCCTGGTTTCGACCATTTACGGCATTGTCCAGGCCGGCCGAAATCTTCGGGCGGAAGGCCGGATCGCGTCGAATCAAAAAGCGAAGTTTGCCCTTCGCACTGCCGACAAAGGAATTGTGGCCGAGGAATCGACCATTGCCCGTCTCCTCAATGCGTCGGAGTTGGTTCTCGACCCGAATTTTAAGGCCGGGACCGGCACGTCCGTGGCCGTGACCGAAGCCGGAGACCTTTATCTGATCGTGGAAGTGGATCGCGCCGCGGAACGGGAGCGGCTGGACAAGGAGATCGCCAAATTGGAAGACGAGGTGCGAACGGTGGAAAGCAAATTGAGCAATAAATCGTTTGTCGATCGCGCGCCCAAAGGAAGTGGTTGAGGAACACCGGCACCGGCGGAAAAATTTCAGCGAGCAGCTGGCAAAATTAAAGCAGGCGCGCCAGAACCTTGGCTCTCCGTAGTATGTGTCGACGAGGAGAACTGATCCGCCAAATACGCGAAATGACCCCAAACGATAAAGAACGGACGTCTGACATTTTAGCGTTCTTTAGCGTGTTTGGCGGATTCATTCCGCGGTTGATTCCCTTGTAATTTCCAAATTCTACTTTCTACTTTCTAGTTCTCTTCCGCGCGGTTAGCTCAGTGGTAGAGCGCTTGCTTCACACGCAAGAAGTCGCAGGTTCGAACCCTGCACCGCGCATGGATTCAAGGTAGGGTCGGCGGGCTGCCCCGACCGAACAGCGCGGTTCGTGATCCGCTTTCACGTAAAGCCGCTCGTTTGGCTAGAAATCGAGAAGAGCATCCCAATTCATGATGACGCGATATGGAACCGGCTTTCATTCACGAAAGGTTTAGAAAACAATTCGACACTGTGGACAGGTAAGGTGCGAGGGAGTCTCGTTCGCCTTGACGATGCTGACGGAGAGTTCCTTACGGAAATACTTACTACCCAGGAAACTGCGAATAAGCTCTACCCGTTAGACGAGCAGAGGAACCTTTGAGCCAATATGGGGTTAACGGTTGGCGTGTTAGTCATTGGTTCGCTGTATTGGTGCCAAAGTTCTGTCCGAGTTAAATGGCGGAACTCTCAACTAGTGATCGACGATGATTCCAAGGTCAAAGCTCCTATCCGCTACGATTCGATGTAGTGAATTTCGGCTGCAATCTCATTGCAAATGTATCACGGCGAATGCTGAAGAGTAATTAGCTTCTTGTTCAATGTCAGAACCTTTTCTCCGCAGAAAGCCCAGATATTACAAATTCGTGAAACAATAGTTCTCTGAAGCTCCGTTGCGTGATGCTGAAAAGCAGAGATCAAGCCTCCATCGGACTTGGGGTATTCGATACGCTCTAGCGCTGCAAACCAGTGACCTCTTTGTATGTCATTGTTAAGCTTGTAAAGCTTCTCGCCTAACGATAATAGGTCAACTGCTTCTGTGAGTGAAAACCATTTTCTTTCCTCCCAAGTGCCGGTATTTCGCCATTGCAGCCCGATGTAGAGTCCCATCATTCGACGATTGCCTAGATTTGTCTCTACTCGAACCACGAGAATTTGCTCCTTTTGGAACAGAAGACAATCAGTGTGCCAAATTTCTATTGCGTGATACTTACCACCGTAACGTGAATCGATAACGAGTCGTGGGGTAAAAGCCTTGAGAAGGCTAGGTCGATCTTGTCCTTCTGCAGGCAAATCTTCCCAACGCTCAATCAGATTACGTAGAAAACTCAATGCGGTTTCGCTGTGATCAATACAAGGAGCTAGCCTGCGACCGATGGACTGTGTCGGAACACCTTGTGTAGGAACGATCCCTTTCAGGACAAGCAAGTAGTCCTTTAGAATGGTTCTCAATGAGGGAGCGGTGACAGTAAGGGAATACTGTTCTACGAGGGGCATCAATTGTTCATAAGAGAGGACGCGATATCTTGTCCTTTGGGCAGTTGCTGGGGCTCTGGCGTCAACTGTCAAAAAGACCAATATTTGATTGGGATAATCGTTTTGCTGGGTCTGCATCCAATCGCCATAACGATCTAGCTGGGCTTGTCCTTCCAAAGCGTCGATTTTCACAATGAGCCTACCCTGCTCCTTGCATCGAAGCAGAATATCTAAACGACCTCGCTCAATCTCACGCTCGACTTCCACTTCCCAACTGCAATCGTTACGTTCCGATTGTGAATTCTCGCCTGGCAGGAAAAGGCTCAAGAATGATCTTAAGAAAAAAGCGTTTGTGTCTCCCGATAGCATGGGATTGAGCAGGAATCCCAGCATGCGCGTATGAAGCGTGGCTTCTCGCCGCGCTATTCGCAGAAAGCGAAAAATATTAAATAGACGTTCGTCATCGTTACCTTGTTGTTCGGCATGGCGCTCTACTCCGAGAATCCTTGCTAGTAGCCGGGCATAGCTTCGTATAGTCGAGTGCTGCGAGCCCAGTGGTTGCTGATTTAAGCACTCGTCCAAACATTTTAGAACCTGGTCATAGCCAATGGCTCGACACTCACCGGTTAGGATTGTGCGAGATTGCTTCCCCTTCGGGCTCAACAAGACTAAACCGTGATTAGTAAAATACGGTGAAAGTGCTCTGAGCCATGTTAGATAACATGGCAGCTGAGAGCGTGACTCGGTTGCGTCAATTTTGTTCTCGATTGCAATTGCCACCTTCTTTTCTGGACAAAGCAACAGAATATCGATGCGTCCTCCAGGCACATGGTGCTCTTGCTTAATCACCCAATCGTAATTGGAATCATGCCGATTCAGCGGCAGTTCAGGGCAAGATAATACTTCGAGAAAACTGCTCAGAAACGCTTTGCCAAAGCTATGGCCGCCAAAAGGGTCCAACAGACCGGCAAGCATTGGGGTATGTAGAACATCTTCACGACGTGATATGCCAAGCACATCAAAGATATCGAAGTATTGTTGATGCATCTTTACTGATCAATAAAGCACCATATTTCGACATTAAAATCACCCTTGGTCGCCATGTGGAATTACTGCGATGGCGAAAGCCTGGCGCTAACAAAGGTTGACTTGAGATACTCTTAGTTACGAGTTACCCGTAAGGGCTTCACAATTAATTAGCAAACGCAGATATCGGGCTGAGTAACATCACGGTGGCACAGTAGGTTCATCCTGGGAGAGGCAGGAACCGTGCATGAATCTTTTGAATTGAAATACATACTTTCCTAATTTCCAAATGAAGCCGTGATAAGATACAATCTCGCCTGTTAATGTTTGCCAGCTTGGAGATTTGGAATCGGCGAAACAATATTTGAAACGAACGTTTGAAATTGACCCCGATTGGCGATTGCAGGCGTTGGAAGATGATGATTTAGAGCCTTTGTGGGTTACCATCGGGCAGACAAGGGAGTGAGCAATGAAACAGAAGGACGTGCTACAACTTCGGCCTAAGAGCCTGTATTTGGGAATTTTCAATGCGACAATTCACCGAATCCCGCTGTCAGAGCGGCAATCGTAGCCCAAGCAAAAGCATGACATATTCATTCAGAATAGATAGAAACGATGGAGAAAACACTGGATTTGATTTCACTGAAACAACTGATCCTCTTGACGGAGTGTTCGACGTTTTGAAAACGCTCGGAATAACGAAGTCCGACTTGTTCAAGGGTAGCCAGTTGTACAAGGATTTAGCTGATTTTCGAGACCTTAAGGGGCGATGGCAATCCTCTGACTCTGATTCAAATGCAGCGGCAGTGGATATTCAGAATAAAATCCGGACGGAGTTTGGTTTCGAGACGAAGATTACAATGCTGAACGAAGAGGGGAACAAAATTAACAATGAATGCTATTCAGGAACCTTCCTGATCGAGAGAACGTCAAATTAGGACACTACCTCCTTGTGGTAGTAATTTAAATCTGATTAAGTTTATGCTGCATTAGGAATGGTCATTGCGAAGGCAGTGGCCTGCCAACCGAGGTAGGAGAAAACCAACGGTGGCTTGATCAGGATCGGAAATCTTGGTCGATGCGTCGGGGCAAAAGTCCCGAAACAAAAATCTCCAAGGGCGTTGAGCCGCGAAACGGCGGCTTTTTTCGTCTCATTTTCCTAGTGCGCAAAGGAAGGCGCACGATGAAAAAACGCAAGTCAGGCTGATACGTGTTGGCTGCAAAAGCATTTCAATGCCGCCAGTGGATTTTATGAACTTGGGATGTTGGAAGAGGCCGAAGCAGAATTAAGCAAAATCGAGCCGTGCGTTGCCGCCCAATCTGTTCTAGTGCTTGCTCTGTGGCTCCTAATTTCCCAGTGCCGCAGTGACTGGAAGGAAATGAAGAGTATCGCGCGAAAGCTATTCAAGCTTGATCAAGCTAATCCGAAGTGGGCGTTTTCAGATGGATATGCGACGGCTAGAATTGATTCCGAGCACAAGATATAAAATCAATTCCTTCGATTTCGGTTGTCGGGCAATTGACGCTCGCTTTTGCTCGCCGTAACTGATTGTATTTTCCCGATGCGAACGACACTGCTCGTCGTTGGTTTGTTCTTCGTCGCTTTAAGTGTATTCGCACTCGATATTACCACGCGGGACGGCACAACGTACAGGAATGCCGTGGTTATAGCCGTCGAACCTGACGGATTGCACATTAGACACTCAAACGGTGTGGCGAAAATCGAGTTTGAGAATCTGCCGGAGGCAATTCAGCAAAAATACCAGTACGATCCAAGGAAAGCAGCCGAATATCGGAACCGACTTAAACAGGCGAATCATACCGCAAATCTAGCGGCGACAGCAAACACGCTCGCTACTTCAACAGGAGTGACATCGCGCACGTTAGTTTCTCCAGCGCAGTCAACTCCAGCAATCGGAAACGCTGCGAAAAGCCAGATGAATCCGTCGCCACCGGAGAAATTCCCTAGCAATTCCGACGAGTTCAGAAAGGCAGAGAAGTCGCTTCTAATAATTAATGGAGACAAAAAGGAAGGCAGTGGTTTTCTCGCGAAATACAAGGGGCGCGTTTTAGTTTTTACAAACGCTCACGTACTGAGCGGCAATTCCCGTTTCACAATTCTTGATTTGGCCAACCAAACGATTCGACCGAAACAGATGGCGGTTGCGAAGGGCTTTGACGTAGCGGTCTTCTCTCAGTCTCAGATAACTAATGGACTTGAAATTGCGCCGAAAGTCGAAGAGGTAGCTACTATCGGAGACGATGTTGCAGTCTTGGGCAACAGTCTCGGCGCAGGAGTCGTCACCGATTTACGAGGCAAGATCATCGGCATAGGTCCGCAATTTGTCGAAATTGATGCAAAGTTCGTTCCTGGGAATAGCGGCAGTCCCGTAATCCACCTCAAGAGCGGGCTTGTTATCGGCATCGCAACTCTCGCAATTTATCGGGAGTTCACAACATTTGGTAAAGACTCACGATTTAACTCTGTGGAACGGCGATTTGCTCAGCGAATTGACGCTCTTCCCATGCTCGAAGCCACAACGTGGTCCAATTTTTCCGCCGAAGCGTTCACTATCGAGAGAATTAAAAAACATACCGATGATCTTATTCGGCTGGGCTTCGACATTTATGATGACGGCAAGGTTCAACTTGATTTACATCAAGACCCTACAAATCGTCTCGCAAGGCCCGTCCGCGATTACCTCCACGATTTAGCCAAGTTCAATTCCAAGGGCGACCTTACCGATGTGAAGGCACGTTTTGCACGGACCTTGGTATTCGAAACTAAAGTTGATCTTCTTGAGCTTCGGCCTGAGACCTTTACTACTTACCATAGAAGGATTCTTGAAGACGAACTTGAACTGCGGAAAAAAGTGCGAACTGCCTTCGAAAAACTAGTTAACATCCAAACCGGAGATCGTTTAATTCAGTTGCCGTGAGCAATCCTCCAACTCGTTGAAACACTAAAATTAAGCAGTTCCTCGACAGCCACCCAACCAGTCATATGGCTGCGAATCTGCTGCGCAGCTTGTAGTTGATCGGGATTGATTTATGCCATATGTGCCGCTACTGCCCGGTTAGTCTTGATACCTAGCTAACCAATATTTTTTCCACCATGAACGAGGATTTCCTTTATGGCAAATGGCTGGAGAAGCCGGTGCTGAATCCAAAGATCAGCAAAATGCCAGACAACGAAGGACTTCACGAATCAGCTAATGCCTTCTTGGGTAACATGGGAAGGGTTGAGGCACTCGCGCGGCTTCCGTATCTACTTGTGTCGTTAGGAATTACTAAAGGCCACGCCGATCTATTCGCAAAGACTGAAGGTAAACCCGCCAAATCGAAAAGATTTTTAGCGGCAGAGCCAAAGTTGACTGAGGCAATTGCGAAAGACGCAGTACATCTAGCGGGGCAGGCAGCTAATTCTACCGTGCCAATTGTTCGAACCGCGCATCAAGCATTAGTCGCAGCAATTATCATCATATCTTATGGCACTCTCGAAAATTTAATGGTCGATTTACGAGCGGCGGCAGAGAAAATTCGACCAGAAATTCTTAAATGTGTCTCTAAATCTCTGCTGACGCGGAGAAATCTCTCCGACCTTCGCAAAACGTATGAGCAAATGTTTCCTGAAGACGCGAAAAGATCACCACACAACCTTTCGAAAGAATTTGCATCACATTATCAGGCCTTGTTAGTGCTCGAAGCAGTTCGCAACCTTTTTGCCCACCGGAGTGGCATAGTCGATCAAAGGTTTCTTAAGCGTGTTGAAACCAGTTCTGCGCTTAGCAAGCTAAAAGTTGGGCAAGAACTCTTCGTGAATTTCGAAATTGCGCGGGCGTTAGCAGGAGTTGCGAGAGATTTTGGCGTATATCTAATCAGATTCGTAGATTGGTGGCTCAATACGCATGCCACTGCGTAAGTTGCGCCCCGCTATCGCTAGTCGACTCCAAATTGGGTTATCTTCTTGCGAACGAGACGCTCTGCGGCCAACGACTGCGGTTTTGACCTTTGTTCTCCTTCCCGCAGGAATCAGTTCAATTTTGAATGTCTTCATAGGTGTTTATCTATAAAGACGAACTTCCGTTGTCTGACTTTCGTATAGATCAATCGTTGCCGTTCACAATAGTTAGAATCGCAGCCTTCAAATTGGCCGGTAGATTGGCCCATGCTGTGACTAACGGAGCCAGTTCCTGCCCCTGTAGGTCCTGCGTTCGTGGGTTTGGTAGTGGGTTATCGCACCTAAGTCGTTGATGTTGCGGGTCTTTATTACAGGTTCGAACCCTGCACCGCGCATGGGTTCAAGACAGGGTCGGCGGGCTGCGCCGACCGAACAGCGCGGCGCGGTGTTCCTACCTGCGAGGCGAAGCTCACTTTTTGGGGCTCTTCCTTAGGGCTCTTCCCGATACGGACGGTGTTGCTGATAGAGGCTGAGTCGTTTCCTGGCGCCTTCAACAAGATCGCTTTGGTTCTTCGATACCATCTCCAAGGCTTGTTTCTGATATTTAACCGCTTCCTGGAATTTCCCCGCTTCGGCATAAGCGGCGGCAAGGGTATCGATGTGCCCCCACTCTTTCCAGTGGGTCAGTTCGCAGGCTTTGGTGGCGGCGGCGACGGCCTTCGATCCGTCGCGCACCCGCGCCTCCGGACAGGTGGCGTAAAACCAAGCCAGAGAATTCAATGCCCCTGCGGGTTCTTTTGGATTAAGCGCCGCCACCTTTTTCAGGTCGTTCACTGCTTCGGCATATTCCTTTTTATGAACGTGGGCGCGAGCCCGACTGGTGTAGGCGTCGACGGAATTGGGATCGACCTTTATCGCTTTGGTGTATTCCTTGATCGCCTCTTCCATCTCGCCCTTTTGAAAATGAATGCTGCCCCGGTTGATGTAGGCGCCGGCAGCGCCGGGGTTTAACTCGGTAACGCTGTTCAGGTCCGCCATTGCCTCGTCCAATCGGCCTTCCTCCCGGTAATTGGACGCCCGATCGAAGTAAGCCTGCCACTGATCGGGATTGAGTTGAAGCGCTTCCCGGTAGTCCTTGTCGGCATCGTCGAACTCGCCTTTTTGCGACAGGACCAATCCCCTATCGACATAGGCTCCACCATTTTTCGGATCGAGCGTGATCGCCTCGTTGTAATCACGCAAAGCGGCCTCGAGATCGGCTTTGGCCCGATAAGCGTTCCCACGATTCATCACCGCGATGGAAGCTTGGGCCGGACCGATTTCCATCCCTAAAGCGATATTATTCAGATCGATCGCCCGGTCGAACTCGCCGGCCTCGTAGGCCGATTCCGCTTCGATGATCAATCCGGAGTAACTTTTGCTTGGTCTGTGAACCAATTTTTCATCCAGCAATGGAAGCCGCTTCACCTGGAGTTGCGCGCTCCGCTCCAGTGGACCGACAACCCTGGGCCGTTTGCTAACGCCGGCCGACCTGTATTTTCCCCGCCTCGACAGCCCCGGCTCGCCGGCAGCGCGCGGAATTTTTGGGTGTTCGCCTTTGCGCTCATGAATGCGCCGCCGCTCCGAAAGGGCCCGGGCGTTCCCGGGATCGATGGCAGCGGCCGCATCAAAATTAATCAAGGCATGATCGAGATCATCCTTGGCCAGGTAACAGAGCCCGCGCATGATAAGGTTATTGGTGTCGTCGGGGCTGCAACGCACCGCTTCGTTAAAATCCGCCAGGGCGCGGTCCATCTCCTTCTTGTCGTAAAAAATGTAACCGCGATTGTAATAGGCCGGCCCGGAATTCGGGTCGCGGCGGATCGCTTCGTCGAGATCGGTGATGGCTTTGTCGAGTTCGCCTTTTTGCTGATAGGCAAAACCCCGGCCGACGTAAGCGGAAGGGAGCTCGTGATTCAACTGCAACGCCCGGGTATTATCGCGGATCGCCTCGTCAAAACGACCCTTGAAATTGTAAGCCGCTCCACGGTTCAAGTAGACGTAGGAACGTTGGTAGTCGCCGACAGGTTTTTTTAGCGCGGCATCGAAGCAAGCGATGGCTTCGTCGTAATCTTTGCCTGCCATTGCCTCGTAACCCTGTTGCGCCAGACCGACGCCCCGGTTGTGAGCCACAGCCAAATAGATCAGCCCGGCAATTCCGGCGGCGAAACATACTCCGATAGCTGTTGCGACCGCGCCGGCAACAAGGATCCACTTCTTCATTTCCGCTCTCAATTTACATGGCGCACTTCATTTTGCAGGCACGCGCCGTATTCAAATATTCCGGCGCGATAGCCGCCGGCCCCGCACTTTCCGCTTCCCCGGGCAAAATGATCCGTCTAGGCTGGTTCAAGCCTTCCATTCCCGGACCCATCGCCATGGCCAACCAACCGCCCGCCATCCAAACATTTCAGATGCCGCAGTTGCCTCGGATTCCGGTGCGGCTGATCGCCGGCATTTTCGCGATCCTTGTCCTGATCGTGCTGGTCTGGACGTCTTATTATACCGTTCAAGCCGAATCGGAAGGCGTCGTCCTGCGTTTTGGCAGGTTTTTGAAAACAGTAGAGCCAGGTCTGCATTTCAAACTCCCCTTCGGCATCGATCAAGTCACCGTCCTGCCCACCCGGCGGCAGTTGAAACTTGAGTTTGGGTTTGTTACTCCCGGTTACACGAATATCGACCAGGCCCCGACCGCAGGCGCGGAAGAAAGGTCGATGGTCACGGGCGATCTCAACGCCGCCCTGGTCGAGTGGGTGGTGCAATATCGGATCAACGATCCCAAGCAGTATCTGTTCGATGTCCGTAATCCCGGCCAGACCTTGCGCGACGTATCGGAAGCATCGATGCGCGAAGTGATCGGCGACCGCACCGTGGATGAGGTCATCACCATTGGCCGGCAGGATATCGAGGTCGCGGCCCTGGCCCGAATGCAGGAACTATCGACGCGCTACCGGCTCGGCGTTCGGGTCGATCAAGTCCAACTGAAGAATGTCAATCCTCCGGCGGAAGTCCAGGCCTCCTTCAACGAGGTGAACAAAGCGCAACAGGATCGCGAAAACGCGATCAACATCGCCAACGGCGATTACAACCAGGCGGTGCCCAGAGCCAGGGGCGAGGCCGACCAGGCGATTCAGGCCGCGGAAGGTTACCGATTCAAGCGAGTCAATGAAGCGGAGGGCGACGTAGCGTCGTTCAACGCCATGCTCGGCCAGTACGTCAAGGCGCCGGAAATCACCCGGACCCGGCTTTATCTCGAGACCATGGGCGACGTCCTGCCCGCCAGTGGCGAGAAAATCATTATCGACGATTCCATGCGGAATCTGTTGCCGATCCTGCCGCTAACCAAAAACCCGTTGGAGAAGAAATGAGCAAGCGCGGCTGCCTTACCTTTGCCTCGATCGCTTTCGCCCTGGTCGTTTTGCGCGTACTCTTCGCCTGCTTCTTCGCCGTTTATCAGACCGAACAGGTGATCATCACCCAATTCGGCAAACCGTTGGGCGAACCGATCACCGAGCCGGGATTGCACTTTAAACTTCCCCTTATTCAAGAGGTCAACCGGATCGATAAACGCTTTCTGGAATGGGACGGACAACCCGTCGCCATTCCCACCCGGGACAAGACCTACATTCACGTCGATACTTTCGCCCGCTGGCGGATCAACGACGCCAAGACTTTCTTCGTCCGGCTCCGGGACGAACGAAGCGCCCAATCCCGTTTGGACGATATTTTGGGAAGCGAAACCCGCAACGCCGTGGCCAAGCATGATCTCATCGAGATCATTCGGACCGACAAGGATCGCAAACCGCTCCGGGACGAAAATCTGAAGAATGTGCCGGCCGGCCTTGGCACCATCGGCGTCCTGCCGCCGATCGAGTACGGCCGAGCGAAAATTGAGGAGGAAATTAAATCGAAAGCGGCCGGCAAACTGGCCGAATTCGGGATCGACTTGCTCGATGTCCGGCTGAAACGGGTCAATTACAACCCGGACGTGCTCGACCGGATTTACCAGCGAATGATCAGCGAACGCCAGCAGATCGCTTCGCGGTTTCGCTCGGAAGGCGAAGGCGAAGCGGCCCGGATTGCCGGACAGAAAGAACGCGACCTGAACGAGATTCAGTCAACCGCATACCGGAAGGTGCAGCAGATCCGTGGCGAAGCCGATGCTAAAGCGACCGAGATTTATGCCAAGGCCTACACCCAAAATGCGCAGGCGGCCGAATTCTACAATTTCCTCAAGACCATGGAGACGTATCGCAAGGTGCTCAACAAAGATGCGACCCTGGTTTTTTCCACCGACAGCGACCTTTTCGGCTTGTTGAAACACGACACCGCCAAGCCGCAGGCCGCGCCGCCCCCGCGTTAAAGCGAGTTTTAGCGGTTCTTTGTAGGGCGTTTCTGCGAAACGCAATCGGAATGGCGTCTGACACAGACGCCCTACAATTCCCTGTGCGCGCATCCAACGCCGGAGGCAGAACCGATACCTTGGTTAAAAGCGGATTACTCGTCACCTATCACCAATCACTCGTCACTATTTTAAGACCTATGCCAATAGAAACGACGCAAAATACGGAATCGACCCCGGTCCCGACCTGTCCCGGCTGCCACATGACTAAGAACCAGTGGCCGGGAGAAGGATACACCCACGAAGGCGAAACCTATTGCTGCCAGGGTTGCGCGGAAGGGACTGGTTGCACCTGCATGATGGTCGGAAAACCGGGCTTCTCACGTCAGGGACAAAAGCTGACAAAAGCGGAGCCGCGTCCCGGCGAACAGCGCTCCGGCGCGCCGGCCCCGAAAGGCGAACTAAGCGGCGAACGAGATAACCTGGGGACGGCCGAGGCTCTCGATCAAGGCGGTTAGTGCGGCGTTCGAACTGGCGCGCCAGAGTAAGTGTTTCGCGCCAGACATCCTATCTGTTGAGTGACACTATGTTGGGCCAGGACGCCGAAACTCTCGCGGCCAAAGGCCCCTCCCACTCTAAAACCACCTCTCGTGTGCTAAGGAAATGTGGGAGGGGCCTCGGGCCGCGAGAGTTGTTCCCCTTTGCCAGGTTAGGGTTTGCCCACGATAAGATTGATCCCACGCCTTGCCGCTAAACACGTACGCGGCAGACCGGTTAACGGTGCAATGACCTTCAACGCGCCCGTTCGAAAGGATCGGGAACAGTTGAGTCGGGTTTTTCCCGCGCAGTCGGGGATAACGGTCGGGCGCTCGCCTGGGACGGCGTTTCCCCTGAACGGATATAGAAATCGTGTAACTGATCGGTTCTGTGGCCGGTGATTCGCAAACAAAGCTCAAGTCCAAAGGGTCTGCTGGCGTGGCGAAATGCCATCCATGCTTTCTGTGCTTCGCGCAGCTTGGAAATTTCCGCAGGCGTTAATTCCCCGAGGCATCGCTGATAAGCCGCGTTCAGTTCCTCGTCCGCGCGTTTGAGTCGTGCTAATGCGTCGGGTTGTGACTCCCGTGTCGCAACCATGCTGAGCTCGCTGCTTCGCATGCGCAACTGCTCCGCTTCGAGTGATTCAAGTTCATCGCCCGGAACAGCAAGCCGTGCCGCCGCCGCTCGCATGGCGTTCCGGTTCAATTGGTTGAAAACGACCCAGGCCCGTTCGACCGCACGGAGCCGGGTCTGCGCGGCCCTGGGCAATCTTTGAATCGCCTGCTGGTAAGCGCGATTGAGCTCCTGGTCGGCGCCCGCCATTTGGCCGGAGAATTTCTCTTGTCCGAGAACTGCCGGCGGCAGCGCCCAAGTCAGAAACATCAGCGCCGCCAGGAAACAACTTGAAGCGGCCCCTGAGCTGATCCGGCTGCGGCGCATGAATCAAATTAATCAGTTAGGCATCCTCGCCGCAATCAATTTCCGATTGCGGGCATCGCCTTTTCGTCTTGACCACCCAAGGCGGTTTAGGCTGCGATAACAGGCATGGGCAGGACCGGTCTGCCATTTTCCATTTGTTGTGCCTTGGGTCTGGCCCTAAGCCATCACGCTTCGCAAGCTCAGACTCCGGCCGAGGTCCGCCAGGCTTTTGTCGATTTGCACGATGACAAGGTGCCCAACAACTGCACTCACGCGACCGAGTGGCTCTTCAAGTACCGCGAACAATTAAAAGACGATCTGGTTGACGAACTTTACCAGACGGATTGGCAGGGGCGGGATTCGATATTTTATATTCTCACTAAAACGGCATCGTTTGTTCCGGACGACCGGTTTATTCGTTTTTTCGCCACAACGCTTCCGGAAAGAACCAACGATAGAGAGGCATGGCAATTCGTTAATGATCATTTCGACCAGTTTGATCCACTGCTCAAAGAACAGGTGAGCAAGATGAGCAACCGGCCTCATGATATGTATGTGCTCTGGGCAACGGCGTGGCTGGCAAAAAAGCGGGGAGTTTTCGATCAATATTTGCCTTTATTCACCCCGGCGGTGATGGCGGACGTGGTTGCGAACCTCAAAGACGATCAAGAACGATACAATGCCTCCCAAGCCGTCCGCTTTTTCTTGCTCCTGGGCGATCGGAGCCTGCCAACCTTGCGCGAAGCAACCAAGTCCTCTGATAACCAAACAGCCAGTCTGGCCCGGGCAACCATTGACGCTCTCAGCGGCAAGCGAAGCGCATTCGGATTTCTTGCCTCCAAGACCATTCTTGACTTTGCCCCATTCGGACCTGGTCCCAATATTCCGGATTGGCTTTCCGGCGCCATGGAACCCTATTTGGAGCGCGACACCTATCCCTGATTCGAATTCTCTCCCGCGAGATTCCGCTTCGTTAGGGGCGGCCTCCATTTGAAAAAAATTGCGCCGCTCTCAACGAGGTCTCGGACTTTTCGCTTACCCGTTCTCTCAAGTAAGCGGCCAGATCTTGCCGAGCGTAAGGGGTAAGTGGGCGCTGGGCCGGGTCCGCGAAAAACCAATCGGATAATGCCCGAGCGGCGGCGGATTGCGCCCTGATTTCCGCACGCACATTTTCGCGTGTTGCAATCGAATGCCGCTCGATCCGGCCGGCTTCATTCAGTTTCGCAGGCGAAATCGCCCGGGCAAAGGTCGCCAGCCAGGCCCGATCCGACCGGCCAGGGCCGGTGGCAATATCCCATATTCGAACGGTGCGGTCGCGCGAGCCGGAAAACAGCCTGCGGCCATCGACGCTAAAGGCGAGGCAGCGCGCCGCTTTTTGATGATGCAACGGTTCGGTAATTGGCCATCCGGTCTGGACATCCCAAAGCCGGACGACGCCATCCTCCGATGCAGTCGCGACTCGCGATGAATCGGGACTAAAGACCACCGCGGAGATGGCAGGGGCGTGGCGAAGGACGTCCCCGACAGATTTACCGGTGGAAAGATCCCAGGTTATAGCGGTGCCAGTCTCGCAAGCGGTGACCAGGTAGCGTCCATCCGGACTAAAAGCCAGGGCGGTAATCCCGGCCTTTTGCACAAATTGGCGCACCGGCTTGTCGGACGATCCGGACCAGAGATTGACGACTCCGTCACGAGATCCCGCAGCCAAAAGATCCGACGCCGGAGAAAAACGCGCGCACGTAATTTCCTTTTTGCTGGGCAAAGGGCGCCCCATCGGCTCGCCCGTCGCCGGATTCCAAATCCGCACCACGCCGTCCGATCCCGCGGTAAGAAAGCGTTTGCCATCCTGACTCCAATCGACGGCAGTCAGACGCGCGCCGTGAACCATCGGTTTTCCCAGCGGCCGCTCGGAGGGCAGTTCCCAGGATTGGGCGACACCATCTTCGGTAGCGGTCACGAAGAAATTTCCCGTGGGGGAAAAGGCAACTTTTGAAACGGTCGTTGGGTGGTTGAGCGGCTGGCCGATTAATTGGCTCGAACTCGTTAGCCATAAGCGAGCCTTTGCATCCGTGCTTCCGGTCAAAATATATTTGCCATCCGCGCTGAACGCCGCCGCCAGCACCGCCGCTCCATGCACCAATTCCCTCGGTGAACCCTGATCTTGCGACAAATCCCAGATCCGCGCCTTTCCCTCGGCCGAACCGGTCAGAAGCAGCCGGCCGTCCGGGGAAAGGCTCATGGATTCAACCGCTCCACCATGCCACAATCGCTCTGAAATCGGATAGCGGGGAGGCGGCTGCCAGACCCGGGCCGTCCCATTCGCTGTCGCCACCAATAAACGCTTTCCATCCGGACTCAAATCGATCGCAATGATGGCTCCGTCTTCCCTAACCGATTCGCCTGCGCGCTCTCCCTGGAAAACATTGTGGGCCTCCACTCTGCCGCCGTCGGTGCCGCTAAAAATAACCAGGCTATCCGGACTGAACCGAACGCAGGTAATGCGCTGATCGTGCTCGAAACTATATCTCAGGGTTGGTGTCCCCCGAAGCTCCCATAAGAGGAGACGATTCCCCACCACGCTGGCCAGGAACCGCCCGTTGGGACTGATCACAGCGTTGGTAACTTCCCCATCGTGCTTGATTGGCGCGCCCACCGGCGCTCCCGTTACCGTGTCCCATATCCGGACCGTTCGGTCATTGCTCGAGGTGATAATCCGGTCCCCTTTCGGACTGAATTCCGCCGAATTAATCTGGGCGCCGTGGCGCATCTCAAAAACCGGGCGGCCGCCGGGCAACTTCCACAACGTCGCTACCGGCCCGCTTACGCTCAGAAGCAGGGTTGCGTCGGTCGGATGAAAATTGAGGGTGTGAACATTTTCACTTTGATGAACTTCTCCAATCGCCCGCGAGGACACCGGATCCGAGATGCGCACGGTTCCGTCGCTCGAGCCGGTCGCGAGCAAGTTCCCGTCAGCGCTGAAAGCGGCCGAGTTAATCGAATCCGGGTGCTGGATCCGCCAACCTTTTACCGGTTGGCCCGAGGCCGCGTCCCAGAGCCGGCCGACTCCATCAAAACAGATCGTAAAAACGTGCCGGCCATCGGGCGTAAACATGGCACGACGCACCAAACTCGGATGTTCCAGCGGCGGGCTGAGGGCAGCGCCAGAATTTGCATCCCAAATCCGGGCGGTGGAATCCCGGGAGGCCGTGACCACTCGTTTTCCGTCGGGACTGAAACAAGCGCTGAGCACGGAATCGTTGTGATGCATCGGCGCGGAAAGAGGCAGCGGCCAGGAGCGCTCGGTCAGGGCAAACCAAATCCGATCCGCCGCCAGGTTGGACTTATCCGGCTCCTGTTCGGCCGCCCGGCCAAGAAAGGCCAGCGCGCTCGCGGCATCGTTCCTGCCAAAGAATTCTTCGGCTCGGAAAAAATCCGAGGCCACCAAGAGCCGCTGGGTTCGGCGTTTTTGCCAGGCTGCCTGTTTCGCGGCGATGGTTGCCCAGGTTGCGAGAGCGGCAAAGATCCCAACCAGAAACAAGGCCGTTGCTCCGATTACTTGAGCCCGGCGCAACCGCCGTTCGTGCTCGCGTTGGCGGAGCTCGTCAAAATTGACGCCAAGCAGGCCGGCCAGCAATTTTAGCTTCGCGTTATTTTTTCCGGCTTTGCCCTCGCGCGCATCCCCTGCTATCGGCTCCGTCCGAACTCCGGAGAGCTCGCCGGCTTCATTCAGGCGGTAACGCAACGGCTCGGCGAAACACTCAGCTTCAGAACTGAAACCCGGCTTGTCCTCGACGTTTGGCTCGCCGGCCACGATCAGAGCAAGAATGCGGTCTTCGCGGCCAAGCCTTTTGAAGCTCTTTATTTCCTCGGCCACCCATCGCGATTGGGCGGATCGCGGCGAGCAGATAACGATCAAATATCGCGATTCGCTGAGGGCCTCGTTTATTTTCGATCCCAAATCCGCTGACGCTGGAAGCTCCTCGCGATCGCGGAAAATCGGGAAGATCCGTTCCGGAATTTTCCCGGCAGGCGATTCGCGGCCGACCAGCCGGCGCGGAACCCGGTAAGTCTCAACCGCTTTGTGCAGCCAATCGGCCCACTTTCCATCGGAGTGACTATAGCTGAGGAACGCCCAGTACTTCATGATCCGGAAGGGTGATGCAGCATCTGCAAGATGCCGAAGAGCATGCCGCGTCTGCGTCCCGGCCTGCAATATTTAAGAGCAGCAGGAAGGCCGGGCCGCCGGTTCCAGAACAACTGTCCCTTATTTTTCCTGGATAAGGCCGATCTCGGAGATGGGAACTGGCCGCCTCGGGCTCGGGCGGGCGCCGGCGGATTACCGAGGCCGAGCTCGAGCTGTTTCTATATTACAACAACTCGTTAACCAGCGCTTTCGCCTGGTCTGACGGGATGGCTATGTTGGTGCGGAAACCGAGCGGGCCTTCGCCGGTGTGCAGGACGGGCTCGAGCTCTTCCAGCGTCGGCAGATCGGTCCGGCGCCAGAACAGGCCGACCGGGATTTCTTCGCCCCATTGATAACCGCGATCGATCGCTTTGTGAAAATCGGCGGGATCGTGGCCCTGTTCTTCCAGCATTTTTACTCGCGGATTGAACCACTGATAAGTGTTGTCCTTGTTGTAGGTGACGCAGGGGCTGAACACATCCACCAGAGCAAAGCCTTTGTGTTCAATGGCGCCCTTGATCATTTCGACCATGTGTTTCTGTTTGCCGCTGAAGGCGCGGGCAACATAAGTTGCGCCCCCCACAATGGCCATCGGGATCGGATTAATCGGGTTCTCGACACTGCCGTAAGGCGTGCTCTTGGTTTTCATCCCCTTGACGCTGGTCGGCGAACATTGGCCGGTGGTCAGGCCATAAATCTGGTTGTCCATCACGATGTAAGTGAGGTCCACGTTCCGGCGCATGGTGTGAACGAAATGGTTGCCGCCGATGCCGTAACCGTCGCCATCGCCGCCGGTGCAGATCACCTTCAATTCGTGGTTACCCAGTTTGACGCCGGTGGCGACGGCCAGGGACCGGCCATGGAGGGTATGCATGCCGTAGGTGTTGACGTAGCCCGGCAGGTTCGAGGAACAGCCGATCCCGCTGATGACACAAACCTGGTGCGGTTGAAGACCGAGCTCGAACATCGCGGTCTGGAGCGCGGCCAGGACGGAGAAATCGCCGCAACCGGGGCACCAATCCGGGTGGATCCGGCCGCGATAGGTGTCTTTGGTTAACTGGCCGGTTGGGGACGCGCCAGGAATGGGAGTGGTCGTGGGTGGTGCTGCTGCAGGGGCCGTCATGGAGTACTGGAGTGATGGAGTATTGGAGTAATGGAGTGGTGGTGTAGTGAAATTAAGTCAGACGAGGATTTCGTGGACGGGCACGGAGAGCCGGGTTTTGCCGGCCAATTGGTCTTTGACCGCTTCGACGATGTGATGGGGCATGAACGGTTCGCCGTCGTATTTGCGGATGTGACCGTGAGCGTCAAAACCGGTCTCGCTCCGGAGGTATCGGGCAAATTGGCCGCTAAAGCTGTTCTCGACGATGATGACCTGCTTGCTCCGGGAAAGGAGGCGGCTGATCTCGGCGCCGTGAAATGGGACGATCCATTTGATATGAATATGATTGGCCACGATGCCGTCTTCGCCGGCGAGTTTTTCCACCGCCTCCCGGATCACGCCATTGGTTGAACCCCAGCCGACCAGGGTAACGGGCGCGTTCTCGGGCCCGACCAGCTTTGGCGGGGCAACCTCCTTGACCACGGCCTGCATTTTACGGCCGCGTTTCTCGACCATCATCCGGCGTTTGTGAGGATTGGTGAATTCATCGCTGATAAGAGTGCCGTCCTCGTCGTGCTCGTCGGTGGCGGCGGTGAAGATGTGACCCGAAACGCCCGGCACCGCCCGCGAGGAAATGCCGCTCTCGGTGTTCTTGAAGCGCAAATAGGTTTTGTCGTTGTAGCCGCCGGCTGGATTCGCTCCATTGGATGCAACCGCGTCATTCTTGCTCCCGTTAGGCAATATCAATTCGCCCCGGTCGATCTTCACCTTGAAGTCGAGGTCGTCCGGGTCGACGCTCGTCGTCCCTTCCGATATGAGAAGATCGGCCAGGACCAAGCCTGGGCACTGGTATTTGTCACACAGATTAAACAGCTCCG
This sequence comes from uncultured Verrucomicrobiae bacterium, assembly GCA_963728975.1. Lineage (GTDB taxonomy): Bacteria > Verrucomicrobiota > Verrucomicrobiia > Chthoniobacterales > UBA10450 > DATFCK01. The sequence goes on along the minus strand of CAVSMF010000001.1, from coordinate 2,144,033 downwards.
GAACGGTGTTGAATAAATCGAGTTGGCTCGATGGCGCCACGATCAGGCGGGGATAATCTCCCTGGCCGGCGCCGAGCACCTGCCAGAGATCGCCCTGCTCGGTCTTGGTCGGCACCCCAGTAGCCGGGCCGGCCCGCTGGACATCGACGCAGACGATTGGCGTTTCCATCATTCCGGCCATACCCACCGCTTCCGACATTAAAGCGAACCCGCCACCGCTGGTCGCGCACATCGACCGGCAACCGGCATGGGCTGCGCCGATGACCATGTTCATTACCCCAATCTCGTCTTCGACCTGCCGGACCATGATCCCGAGCTGGCGGGCATGGGCCGCCATCCACATCAACACCCCGGTGGACGGACTCATCGGGTAAGCCGCGTAAAACTTTACCCCCGCCGCCGCCCCACCCATGGCCGTAGCCTGGTTGCCGGTAACGATACCCAGCGGCTTGGCGCCCACCGGCGCTTTCCAGGGAAAGGCCTTGAAATTCTTCGCCGCGTAATCGTAGCCGGCCCGGGCGATGGCGATGTTATCGGCCACGACCGCGTCGCCTTTCTTCTTGAACTGCCGGGCAACGGCTGATTCGAGCGGCTCCGACTCGATCCCGAGCAATTGAAGCGCGGCGCCGAGGGCTGCGGTATTGACGGCCAGCTTGTTGCCTTTGGTCAGCTCCTTCATCGGCATTGGGCAAAGCTGAACGCCGTCGGCCGCCTCGCCCGGTTTGACCTTATCGCTATCGTAGATGGCGCAGGCGCCGGCTTTCAATAAACGGAGGTGGCGATCCATCGTGTCCTGGTTGAGGGGGATAAACACATCGATCTTGTCGCCCATGTTGGTCACCGGCGCGTCGCCGGCCCGAATGGTCAGGAAGGTATGTCCGCCGCGAATGATCGACTGGTAAGCGTTGTAAGCGTTGAGATGAAGGCCGCGCCGGGCAAAGATCCGGGCGAGAATGTCGCCGGTGGAAGCGATGCCCTGGCCGTTCTCGCCGCCAATGCCGACCGCGAAATCTATCTTGGTGGGGTTTGCCATTTAATTATTGAACCATTCACTTTGCGGGACACAGCGGACTTAGGCAAGCTCAAGCGCGCAGATGGCGATTGAGGTCAATCGCCGCTACCTTTTGTTGATTTCTTCGAGGACCTTTCGGGCCGCGTTGTGGCCGGGGATACCGCTGACCGCGCCGCCGCGATGGGCGGCCGAGCCGCAAAGGTAGACGTTCTCGAAATCGGTTTCGACTCCCCAGGCCCCAATTTGTTCCTTCCTTTCCGCAAACGGGAACGTCGGCGCGTCCTGGAATATATTTCCGTGAAAAAGGCCGAGCGCGTCCTCGATATCGACCGGGCTTTTGCTTTCGATGCAGGGCGTACCGTCGTTGGCTGCGGCCAAACAATCCTCCAGCGGCTCGTCCAGCCATTGATCCATGCTTTCGAGGAATTTTTTCTCGGCCAGCTCTCTCATGGTTTTATTGTCGCGCGCGAACAAACGCCAGGGGGTGTCGAGCCCGAACAAGGTCAGGGTTTGAAAACCTTTCTGGCGGAGATCGGGGGCCAGAATGCTGTCGTCGGTCAGAGTATGGCAATAAACTTCCCCCGGTATTTTGTCGGGCAGCCGCCCCTTGAAAGCCTGCTCGAAACTGGCATTCATCTGTTCGTAACCCTCGTCACTGTGAAACGTGCCGCAGAAAGCATCGGCCGGCTGGTAACGCCCAGCCTTTAATTTTGGCAACCGGCGCAAGAGCATGTTGATCTTGAACACGGAGCCTTCATCCGTCGTCTCCGGCTGGTAGAGTTGGCCGGTAAATTTCGCCAGCACGTTCCGGCCGAAGTTTACCAGGAGAAACCGGGCCGCAACTCTTTCCCGGTTACCGTCGAGATCGAACTCGATCGTCTTTTCAGGTCCGCTCAAGTCCAGCGCCCGGATAACGACATTGGTTTGCATCTCCGCGCCGCTTTGACGCGCCGCTTTTTCGAGCTCGCCGGCCACGGCCCCCATCCCGCCTACCGGCACTTTCCATTCGCCGGTCTTATTGCCGATCAGATGATAAAGAAAACATCTGTTCTGGAGCAACGACGGATCGTGCGGATGGGTAAAGATGCCGATCTTGGCATCGGTCAGGACCAGGCCGCGGACCAGATCGTCCTTGAGATATCGTTCGATCGCGTAACCGAGCGGTTCGTCGGCAAGGCTGCGCCAGGCTTCGCGAGAAACCTCGTCGCGGTCGAACCGCCGCCGGAACTCCTCCCTGGCCGCGAGCGGCTCCAACATCGTGTCCCAGACCTGCTCGGCAAAGACGCGGGACAGGTTATAGAACGATTTCATCCGGTCGTACTCGGTGTAATTACCAGTCAACGCGAACATTGACTGCCGGCTGGCATCTTCCGAAAGGTTGCTCAAAAGCAAACCGTCGTGGTGACTGTTCCTGAGATATGGCGTAAACGACGCGGTAGCGCGCCGGCGGAGTTCGAGGTTCAGGCCGAGGTCACGGATGATTTTTTCCGGGAACAAACTGACCAGGTAAGAGTAACGGGAAAGATTGGCGTCGTAATCCGGGAAAATCTTCTGGGAAGTGGTGGCGCCCCCGATGTAGTCATTTTTTTCGAGGAGCAGGACAGTAAGCCCGGCCCGGGCCAAATACGAAGCGGCGACCAGGCCATTATGGCCGGCGCCTAAAATAACGACGTCGTAGTGGGATTTCATTTAAAGGTGGCGCAACTTTCCAAGTTGCGCTTCTAATAGATCGCAAGTTGGAAACTTGCGCTACTGTTGTGCCTGGAAAAGCCTGCCGCCACCGGTAATTTTCGCCCAACGGTAGGCGAGCGCGGTCAGAATACAGCCAATCCCGTAGCGAACGCTTCGCTGAAAATTTATGGATGAAGCTTCCGGCATATACCGGGCCGGGCAGGTCACTTCTCCGATCGGATAACCGAGCCACAAAATCTCGGCCAGGATCTGGTTGTCGAATACGAAATCGTCGGAATTTTTTTCGATCGGCAATTGTTCCAGAAGCGGGCGGGCAAAAGCGCGATAACCGGTGTGATATTCCGATAACTTGGCCCCCAGCAACAGATTTTCGGTCAAGGTCAGGACACGATTGGCCGCGTATTTCCAGAGCGGCATTCCCCCATGCAAGGCGCGGCCGCCGAGGATCCGGGACGCGAGCACGCAGGGATAAAGGCCGCTTTGAACCAGTAAAGCCATGGCCGGGATCAGCTCCGGGGTGTACTGGTAATCGGGGTGAATCATAATGATGATGTCCGCCCCCGCCGCCAGAGCCAGGCGGTAGCAAGTTTTTTGATTCCCGCCATAGCCACGATTTACCGGGTGCACCTCCACCTGAACCCGGTCGAGCGTCCGCGCGATCGCCACCGTGTCGTCCCGGCTGGCATCGTCAACCACGATGACTAAATCGACAATACCCTGGGCCATGACTTCGTCGTAAGTCTTGCGCAAGGTCCGGCCCGCGTTGTATGCCGGCATTACCACGACGACCTTTTTACCGTTTACCATAAATTTTGCTCTTTGGATTCGAGGCGACGGGATGATATAGGCAAGCTCGCAATTGTGAAACAGCTTCGTTGTCCCTGGATTCTTTTACTTTTCTGCGCGTGCACTGGATCGATCGCAGCCGATGACACATTTCTGGGCGCGATCCCGGTTCAATATGTTGGGGCGGACCAGGAGGTAGTGCTCAATCTCCACCGGTTTTTCAACCCGGCCGGGGCCAGGTTGGAGATCGCGCCCAAACCAGGGGTTGCTATCGCATGGGATGCCCAAAGCCTTGAACTGCGGATTCGGGCCGGCAAACCGGGCCTTTCTAATCTCCAGCTGCTGGCGAGGCCGGACAAACAGTCGCATGAAACCGTTCTCACTCTGGCGGTCACGCCGGCGCAAACGAGTCGCCACTTCGTCTTCAAGCCGCCAGCAACCTCGACAGACCAAACCGGAAGCGTTACCGAACCAAAAAAAGTCTACCTGGCCGGAATTTTCAATGGCTGGAGCACGAATAAAACGCCGCTTACCGGCCCGGATGCAAAGGGGGAGTACACAGTCGATCTGCCGCTGAGGCCGGGCCGTTACGGCTACAAGTTTGTAGTCGATGGAAAATGGATGCTCGATCCCGGCAACCCCGACACCGAAGACAACGGTATGGGCGATAAAAACAGCGTTGCCACCGTGGCCGGCCCGAAACAGGGAACCGCCCCGGTGATTTATCCCGATCGATTAATCCCGAAAAAGCTGGTCGTTCGGGCAATCACAACCGGCCGGCCCATCGGACAGGTTTCGGCTGTGTTCGAGGGCGGCTCCGGATCGCGCCTCCTCGATTCCAAGGTCAACGGAGATGAGATTGAAATTAGCTTGCCGGAGGGCAAAGCGGGATTTGTCCGGGTAATTGCGGCGGATCCGGACGGCGTTTGCAGTAACGTGGCGCGTTGCGCAGTCGGACCGCCGGTTCCGTTCCGGTGGCAGGACGCAATTATGTACTATGCCTTTACCGATCGCTTTGCCGATGGGAGCCGATCCAACGATCATCCGGTCGATAACCCCAAGGTGGCGTGGCCGGCAAATTTTCACGGAGGCGATCTGGCCGGGATCAGACAAAAGATCGATGACGGTTATTTCGAAAAGCTCAGGGTCAACACCATCTGGGTGGCCCCGTTAAATCGCAACCCGGACAAGGCCTATCAGGAATCGCCCGAGCCCCACCGGTGGTACACCGGATATCATGGATATTGGCCGGTTTCGTCAACCGAGCTCGATCCTCACATCGGATCGGCCAGCGATCTTCGCGGCTTAGTCGAATCCGCCCACCGGCATGGGATGAAAGTGATCGCCGATCTGGTCTTACATCATGTCCACGAGGAGCATCCCTGGTGGAAACAACACCGCGATTGGTTCGGCAAGCTGGAGCTTCCTGATGGCCGGAAAAATCTGCGACTCTGGGATGAGCAACAGTTTACCACCTGGTTTGAGCCTTACCTGCCTTCATTCGATTTCTCGAAAGCCGCCCCGGTGCGCGCCTTGATCGACAACTCGGTCTGGTGGGCCAACACCTACAAACTGGATGGTTTCCGGCTCGACGCGGTCAAGCACATCCTGCCGAGTTTCTGGTGGAAATTCCGGGCGGCCCTACGGGAACGGGTCGATCGAAAGCGCGATCTCCCCCTTTATCTGGTCGGAGAAACATTTAAAGACCGCCAGGGAATCATGTCGTTCGTCGGCCCCAACATGCTGGATGGCCAGTTCGACTTCCCACTCTACGACCAGATCAAGGACACGTTTGGACTGACCAACGGCGACATGAAAGCGCTGGACAATTCGTTAGGCGATTCCGAGAAGGTTTACGGAAAAGAAACGCTAATGTCGCCGTTGGTGGGAAACCACGATAAAGGACGCTTCATGGCTTACGCGGATGGCGATCTGCCGGACCCTAAAATCGAGAAGGAAGAAGAAGTCGGCTGGAAAAAACCCCCCAAGGTTGACGACCCGGCCAACTACGGGAAGCTCGAGCTTGCCCAGGCTTTCCTAATGTCGATCGACGGGGTGCCGATGGTCTATTACGGAGACGAAATCGGCATGACCGGCGCGGGCGATCCGGATAACCGCAGGGACATGCGTTTCGGCGGTCAGATTTCGGCTAACGAACAGCGGGTTCTGGAGAATTTCAGGAAACTCGGCGCCATCCGGCAGGCGCATCCGGCGTTGCGTTATGGCAGCCGGCGCACAGTCGAGGCCGATCACGACGTTTACGGATTTGTCCGCGCCTATCTGGGAGACCGGGTGGTCGTCCTGCTCAATCGGGGGAAAAAAGAGATGGATGTCGCGCTCGCGGTTGCGCCGGAATTTACCGACGGCGATTACGTCGATGCCCTGAACGGGGGAACCGCCGAGGTAGTTGACGGGAAACTAAAATTTACGCTGCCGGGCCAAACCGCGGCGTTCATCACCAGAAAGCCATAGCCGTTTTGCCGGTCGCCCCGTTTACCAGAGAACCGCACGGCAAGCTCCGGGACCAATGATTATCTTTCACGACCCACACTGCCTGGAATATTCGGCGCCCGGGCACCCGGAACGCCCCCAGCGCATTGCCGAGACCGTCCCATTGCTAAAAGAGCGGCATCCCGATTGGGACTGGCGCCAGCCGGCGCCGGCCGCGGATGAGGCGGTGCTGCGCGCGCATTTGCCCGAACATATCGACCATGTCCGGACTGCATTTTACGATTTCGACGCCGATACCCCGGCCTATTCAAAGATCTACGAACACGCTTTACGCTCCGCCGGCGCCGCCATCGGCGCGGCGGAAGCGGCCTTCCGGGGAAAGCTCGGGTTCAGTTTGATGCGACCGCCTGGACATCACGCAACCCAGGATCACGCCATGGGGTTTTGTTATTTCAACAACATCGCGGTCGCGGCCCTGGCTGCATTGAAGGCCGGCAAGATTGCGATTTGGGATTTCGATGCGCACCATGGAAACGGAACCCAGGCGATTGTGGCAAGCCATCCCCAAATTGCGTTCGCTTCCGTCCATCAATCGCCGGCCTATCCCGGGACCGGGCAAAAGTCGTTCGCCAACATCCATAATTTCCCCCTGCCTCCATTCACGCGTCGAACCGACCACGCTAAGACTGTTGCCGAATCGCTGGACACGCTCCTTGCCTTTAAGCCCGATCTGATCCTGGTTTCCGCCGGTTTTGACGGTTTCCGAAACGATCCGATTACCCAGATGACACTCGAGGCTGAGGATTTTGCCACGTTCGGGAAATGGCTGCGCCAGGCTAGAACTCCGGCGGCAGCAATTTTGGAGGGCGGTTACAGCGACGAAATGCCGGAACTGATCGATGCGTTTTTAACCGGCTGGGCCGGGGAAGGCTGAGCGGTTTGATCGCGGTTCGACGGGCGAGGTTCAAGGTCCAACCCTGAATCTAGCAGCATCGATCAGGGCGCTTTTCTTTCCATTGATCGGATCAGCTCCGCCGTGGCCAGGGCCACTTCCCGGTGGCCATACTGCCTGGCCCTGCTTTGAGCAGCCAGCAATGCGCATCGGTGAACCTGATGAAAGTCGCCGACCGGGAATTTGTACCTGGCTTTGGTCTTCTCGGGGTGAGATTCGTCTATTCCCAAATGCCATTTGGCGTAGCTGGCGAATCCGTAACGGCGAATGAATTCATTTTCAGCTGCGGCGGTGGGCCTGTGCTCGCTCCAGGATCCTTTCCTGTCGTCGATAAAAACTCCGCGATTGATCAGTTGCCGCACGTGGTCGAACCCGGCTTTGTTAAGCTTTATTCGATGGCCGGTGGCTGCTTCCTGGCCGGCGCCGGGCAGGCCGGAGCAAAAAAACACGATTCCGGCAAGAAGCAGCGGAACCGCCATGGGAGCGATCGATCTTTTCATGATAGGGCCGAGAGGGGACCGGGCCGGCCCGGAACCAACCGAGAGTCCATATTGTTAGGCCGCCGGCAGTGGCGCAAGTTTTTAACTTGCGATCCGGCGCCGGAGGCAAGGCAAGTCAGAAAAACCGTCCCCCGATCGAGAAACAGATCGGGCCGGCGGGATTTGAACCCGCGACCTCTTGAACCCCATTCAAGCGCACTACCAAGCTGTGCTACGGCCCGATTTCGGCCAAGTATTCACTCAAGCGAGGGAAATCGCCACCGGGAATGCGAATTTTAGGGCTCGGTTAAAACCGGAGTTCGTTCACGGTTGGCCTGTCCGGAGCAATTCCCTGGGCGCGATCCCCGGAGCCGGCTTTCGCGGATCGAACATTAAATTTTTGCGGCGGCCAGCGACCGCCGCTACAGAAGAACATGCTTAGCGCCGGAATTGTCGGGCTGCCGAATGTGGGGAAGTCCACCCTTTTCAACGCCCTGACCCGCACCCGCAAAGCGCCGGCGGAAAATTATCCTTTTTGCACAATCGATCCAAACGTCGGCGTTGTCACCGTTCCCGATCCGCGATTGAATAAATTGGCCGAGCTTTCCCGCTCGCAGAAAATTGTCCCGACCGCCATCGAATTTGTGGACATTGCGGGATTGGTCAAAGGCGCGAGCGCGGGCGAGGGCCTGGGCAATCAGTTCCTTAGCCACATCCGGGAAGTGAACGCCATTGTTCAGGTGGTGCGCTGTTTCGAAAATCCCGATGTCCATCATGTCAGCGGCACAGTCGATCCGATTCGGGATATCGAAGTGATCAATACCGAGCTGGTCCTGGCCGATCTGGCGGCTCTGCAAAAAAAGCGCGATCGTTTGCAAAAAGAGGTGCGGGCCGGATCGAAAAGCGCCAAAACCGAGAGTGGTATCATTGAGAAACTGCTGCCGCATCTCGATAGCGGCAAGCCGGCGATTACCGCTCCTTTGAGCCCGGAAGAAAAAGCGATCGAGCGCGGATTTTTCCTGCTTACCTCCAAGCCGACGATTTTTGCGTGTAACGTGGCCGAGTCCGATTTGGCGGTAACATCCGGAGCAGGGTCCGGAGGTCCTGGAGCGTCGGCTCTGCCTGCAGCAAGTCACGTTGAAGCGGTCAAAAAATATGCCGAAGAACATTTCGGGACCGAGGCGGTGGTGATCAGCGCTCAGATCGAAAGCGAGCTGGTCGATCTTGGCGAGGAAGAGGCGCTTGAATATCTGCGCGGTCTCGGGGTGGACGACAGCGGTGTGAACAGTCTTATCCGCTCCGTTTATCATCTGCTTGGGCTCCGGACATTCCTGACCACTGGAGAAAAAGAAACACGGGCCTGGACCATTCATACGGGCGACAAGGCCCCGGCCGCGGCCGGCGTGATTCATTCCGATTTCGAGCGCGGCTTTATCGCTGCCGAAACTGTTCACTACGATGATTTGGTGGCCCTGGGCTCGTTCGCCAAAGCACGGGAAGCAGGAAAACTGCGGATTGAGGGCAAAGATTACGTCGTCCGCGACGGCGACGTGATCGAGTTTCGGTTTAACGTCTGATCTCGGGGAGCGCGGGCATTTTGCCGGCGGTTCCCCGTGCGAGATTCATCTCCGGACTGTCCGGCAACATGCCGGAAAGAGCGGGCAGAATGCCCGTGCTACCCTATTCCGGCTCGTAGACGATGCGCCCGCAGTTTTCGCAGCTCACGATCTCTTTTCCCGCCTTGGCATGGTGGGCGGTCTGGGTGGTCACTTTCATGTGACAGCCTGTGCAAACTTCGTGTTCGAGCGGGACGACAACCGCGTCGCCTTTGCTTTTGAAGAGCCGTTCGAAACGGCCGAGCGAGTCCTCATCGATTTTCGCGGCCAATTCCTCGCGTTCCCGGTTCAATTCCGCCAGCCGCGACTCGAGGGCCTGCGATTTTTGTTCGAGATCCGACACCTGGCGGCGGATCGAGTCTTTCATGGTGGCGGCCTTCTTTTCTTCCGCGGCAAGGTCCGCCTTCACTTTGTCGGACTGCATCATCAACTCGAGCTCTTGGTCCTCAATCTTGCCAATCTCGCTTTCGTAACGTTCGATCTCGTGGCCGATCGCCTGAAATTCATCGTTCTTGCGCGTTTCATACTGCTGGGTTCGCAACCGGGCGATCGACTGTTCGCGGGTGCCGACATCGAGCTCCAGCTTTTTGCGGTCGACTTCCACCTGGCGGGCGCGCTGTTTCAGAGCTTCGACCGCAGCAATGCTGGCCGCTAATTGGGCGTCGAGGTTCTTGCGCTGGAGCGGCAGAGTCTTTGCTTCGTTCTCGATCTGCCTGATTTTTTGCTCTCGATCTTGCAGAACCAGTAGTTGTTCCAGCTCCGGATTCACGGGCGGCAAGCTATTGGCGCAACCCATCCGCGTCAATTCCGCCGTTAGCGCCGGCGGCTCTGGTCAAACACCTTTAACACCTGCTCCGGCCGCGCCCGGACGGCAATGCTTTCCGTCAGGTTCGCCCAGAACACCGTCCCGCTGGAATCGATCAGAAACTCGGCCGGCCGGGCGATGTCGCTGCCTCCGGGCCCGCCTCCGGGGTGCAGGAGATCGTAGCGGCGGATCACTTCAGCTTTGGGATCGGAAAGGAACCGATAGGTAAATCCCATCTTGGCGCACTGGCGCTTGTCGATATCGACCGGATCGACACTTATGGCGACCACGCGGATGCCCCGGGCCTTGAAATCCGAAAGCCGCTCCTGAAAACTCCGCAACTCGGAGTTGCAGAACGCTCACCAATAGCCGCGATAAAAAATCAAGACCGCGGCGCGGGTGCCGGGCGAGGAAAGCAGATCGTGGAGCGCGGTCGGGTTTCCGTCTTGATCTGGAAGGGTGAAAGCCGGGGCCTTGCTACCCACCCGGGGCGCCCCGGCCGCGGCCGGCAACTGGCGTGCGACATAAAACAGGCCGTAGGAAAACAAACAAAGCAGAATAAGGCTCAACGCCGCGAATAAGGGACCGAAGATCCTGCCTCGGTAATGTTCCGGTTGCCGAAACGCGCGAGCCAAGCCCAAGCCCAACAGAAATCCGCCAGCCGCAAACAGCAGCAGATTGGCCCAGGGAAAATCACGGGTAACGGGAAAGCGGAGAAAAAAAGCGTAACTAAAAAACGCGGCTAAGACGAAAACGAATCCGATCCACAAGACCCAATTCCAGCGTCGCCTCACCAGATCCATTTATCAGCCGCCTCGGCGATTGCAAGCCGGCGCCGCTCGTCTGGCTGCCATACTCCATCACTCCACGCCTCCGCTGTAGAAGCGGCTTGCGCTTTGCCGGTCTTCCCGGGAAGGTCTCGCCGATGGCGCGCGCGGGGCCTCCTAATCCACCGATGGAATATCCGGACGTGGTCGGAACCAGACCGACCAATCCGCTGGCGGCGACATTTCGGCCCTTTATTCCGGCGTCCGTCCGATTGCCGGAGCTCACGCCGCTACCTCTAATCGTGGGCACGTTGCTGGGGATTATCTTTGGCGCTTCGTCTCTTTACCTGGTTTTGAAGGTGGGGTTGACGGTGAGCGCATCCATTCCCGTGGCCGTGATTTCGATCACGTTTTTTCGAATTCTGTCCAAGCTCGGCTTTCGAGATGCCACCATTCTGGAGAACAACATTGTCCAAACCGCGGGATCAGCCGGCGAATCGATCGCTTTTGGTCTGGGTGTCACCATGCCCGCGATCATGATTCTCGGGTTCGACCTGGAGATCACGCGCGTGCTCCTGGTTGCCGTTCTAGGGGGCCTGTTGGGAATCCTGATGATGATCCCGCTTCGACGAGCGCTGATCGCGGACCAACACGGCGTGTTGAAATATCCCGAAGGAACAGCCTGCGCCGAAGTGTTGAAGGCGGCCGTCTCGAATGAATCGCTGGCCGTGGCCGACCGGACACACACTACCGCAGACGCTGAAATCGTTAACGAGGAGGCGGCCGGCAGCGGAAAAGTGATCTTCTGGGGATTCGGCATCGGGCTTCTCTACCAGGCTGCCATGGGCGCCTTCAAACTGTGGAAAAGCGATCCGGAAAAGATTTTCGGCGTGCCCTTCAAAGGGGCCTCCATTTCAGCCACGATCGAACCCGCGCTCCTCGGGGTAGGCTACATCATCGGTCCCCGAATTGCTTCTCTGATGTGCGCCGGCGGGGTCCTTGCCTATCTGGTATTGATTCCCGCCATCAAATTTTTCGGCGAACACGTTACCGGGGTTGTTTCTCCCGGGACCATCCCGATTGCGGACATGTCACCGGACGACATCCATGGAGCTTACGTCCTTTACATCGGAGCGGGGGCCGTTGCCGCCGGGGGTATTATCAGTCTGTTTCGGTCGTTGCCGATGATCTGGCATGGATTGCGCGGGGGTCTGGCCGACTTCCGCGGCCGTCACGCCGCCGCGGCGAATGCGCCCCGGACCGACCGCGATTTGTCCATGAAGGTGGTCGTCGGCGGCGTTGTGCTCCTTCTCCTGGCGATCATTACCGTGCCGCAACTGCATCTCCAGTGGAATCTGTTGGGCGCATTGCTGATCGTTATTTTCGGGTTCCTCTTTGTCACGGTCTCCTCCCGCTTAACCGGTGAGATTGGCTCCTCCTCCACTCCGATATCGGGAATGACCGTGGCCACGTTGCTTCTTACCTGCCTGATGTTTCTGATCGTGGGCTGGACCGGCCCGCATTATTTCGTGACCGCGCTGTCGATCGGCGGGATCGTTTGCATCGCCGCATCCAACGGCGGCACCACCTCCCAGGATTTGAAAACGGGATATCTGTTGGGCTCCACCCCGCGATCCCAGCAGATCGCCATTCTCTTCGGCTCGCTCGCTTCCGCGATCGTTCTCGGGCCCATCCTGTTGGCGCTGAATCAGGCTTATACGGTTTATGTTCCTGCCACCAGCTTTGTCTCGGTCAGTAAACGGCTGCCCGCGCCGGAAGGCGTGCCCTTACAGCCGTTTGATCAACCGAGAAAGCCGGCCCATGACACTTTTCGCTTGCTTCACGTTGGCGAGAACCTGCCCGCAACCAAACTGCCGCCGGGGGATTACCTGGTCGCAGATGACGGCAAAGTCTCCTACAAAATCGAACATAATTTTCCTCCGGGCCTGAAAGCGCCCCTGAACGAACTGGGCCCGGCCGAGAAGGTTCCGGAATCACAGAACGCCGCGGACCCGAACACCTATCGAGTCTGGCAACGGCTGGATTCGCCCGATGGATCGGCCCAACGTTACCTGGTCCGAGACGATGGCACTCTCGCCTACCTGGTGGATCCGGGAATCAACGGGAAATACAAGACCAAGCCTAACGGGACCGTCATTGACAAGCCATTTTATGCGCCGAAGGCGACGCTGATGTCCTATATCATCAAAGGCATCCTCGCTCACAAGCTCCCGTGGGCTCTGGTTCTGCTTGGTGTGATGATCGCGATCGTGCTCGAAATGTGTGACATTCCTTCTCTGGCTTTCGCCGTGGGTGTTTACCTGCCCCTGGCATCTTCCACCCCGATTCTGGCTGGCGGAATCGTCCGCTGGCTGGTCGATCGCTATTTGCGGGTAAAATTCCGCCACAAAGAACTGTCCGAATTGGAGCTGACGGCCGAGGGCGACAAGAGTCCCGGGGTTTTGCTGGCATCCGGTTATATTGCCGGCGGCGCGCTCACCGGCATCCTGATCGCCCTCAAAGAACTGGTGCCGCGCTTTCAATCGCTGGGCCAGCGTGTCGAGCAATGGCAGTCGGCCCACAACCCATTCTTAAACGGCCTGAACGCGGATTTACTTTCCCTGATACCATTTCTGGTCCTCTGCGCACTCCTCTATCTGGTCGGACGCGACAAGTTATTTACGGTCAGGCCGGCGCACGGAAAACTGGTGTAGAGACTGACGGCGTGGAGGATAACACCGCCATCGGACAAGCCCGTTTTCGCCTCAAGTTGATCGTTGGCGCGCATGCGCCATCCGCCCGATCCAGCGATATAGCACCGCCACGATGACCAGAAAAACCGCGCCGCCCATGATTTTCGCGATGCTTTCGAAGCCAGGGCCAACAAGTGCCAGCGGCTCTTTGGGATTCGAAAATCCGAGCTTGTCAGCAAAAGCAACCAGTCCTGCAACGATTACGGCCAGCAGACTTTCGCCGACGATCAAACCCGATGCCAGCAACACGCCAAGCTGTTTGGTGGCCTGCGGCCTCGGTCCACGCTCGGCTCGGCGGTCGAAGATCGCGCCGGCAATCGCACCGACCACCACCATCAATGTGGTGGATGTCGGCAGGTAGATGCCCAGGCCAACCGCCAAAGGCGGCAGGCGCGGGCCGTCCGCGGTGCGGGCGAGAATCTCATCCAGCACGATAATGCCGACGCCTATCATCGCTCCGTTTACAATCAGGCTCCAATCTATGTTGTGGGTGATCACACCCTGAGCCAGCGCGGAAATCAATCCGGCCTGCGGGGCGGGTAGTGCGTGGGCGGGATTCGCACCAGGTGCGCCGTTAAAGCCATAGGCCTGATTCAAAAGATTCATCACTGGCGGGATAACCACCGCACCCGCGATCACGCCGATGACCAAGGCCCATTGCTGTTTTTCCGGCGTAGCATTTACCAGTTGTCCGGTTTTAAGATCCTGCAGGTTGTTATTGGCGATCGACGCCACCGCAAAGACCACGGCCGTAACAAAGAGCGCGAACGCCACCAGCGCTTTGCCCTGCTCCGGCGCGACCCGCGACTGAAGCCCGAACACCAGCAACAGTGCGGCAATGACAACGACGAGAATGCCGATGCCAGATAGCGGGCTGTTCGAGGAACCGATTAGCCCGGCCATGTAGCCGCACACCGCCGACACTAGAAAACTCAGTATGACCACGAATAGCACGCCACCGACGACCAGCAGCAACGCGTGATCACCCAATCCGCTGATGCTGGCAAAATGCCAAAGCAGGTAGGCAACTGGAATCAGACAGAGCAACGAAACAAATCCCACAATGCCGATGGGAATATCGCGCTCGGTGACCGGCAGCGTATCAGCCTTGCCGGCTTTGCGAGCCCGGGCGGCGCTCATCGCGCCGGCAAGTCCGGCGAGCACCGGCTTTACTAGTTTTGCCAGCGTCCAAACTGCTGCCACGCCAATAGAGCCGGCGCCGACGTAGCGCACGTAATGGCTCCATGCGCCTTGCGCGACATCTGCGGCGGCACCTGTCGCCGGATGCCATGCCGTAAATAACGGCACGGCGCCCGCCCACCCAATCAGGGCACCGACGCCCATCGCCACGCCTACCCACAGGCCGACCAGGTGACCGACTCCGAAGAGCATGAACGACAGGCTAAAATCGAAACCGGTAGCCGAACCGCGGCGACCCAGATGAAAATACTGGGCCACGTCGCTGGCGAAAATCTTTGTTTGGATAGCGATGTAGAATATCGCGGAGACAATTGAACCCCATAAAACCGCAAGGATCCCTGCGCGCCCATGTTCGACATCAACATCGTGAGTCCCGAGATCTTTCTCGGTCCGACTGCCAACCTTGAGCACTTCGGCGCAAGCGACGCCTTCCGGATACGGCAGGTCCGAATTTGTTACCAGCGCACGACGCAATGGAATCGAGTACATGACGCCCAAAATTCCGCCCAACGCGCAGATCGCAAATGAGATCCAGAATGGGAAGCCGGTCCACCACCCGATCATGATCAGTCCCGGCAGTACGAAAATGATCGCCGAGAGCGTTCCCGCGGCGGAGGCGACCGTTTGCACGATGTTGTTTTCCTGGATCGTCGAATCCCGGAAACTGCGCAGCATTGCCATCGAAATCACCGCAGCCGGAATCGACGTGGAGAAAGTCAGGCCGGCCTTCAGGCCTGCATACACATTGGCTGCGGTGAACAACAGGGTGATGATGATGCCGATGATCAGGCCGCGGATGGTAAGTTCCTTGGTCATATTCTCCTTGAGGCGAGCGGAGGATAGAGTGAAACCGCCCCGGGGGTCAAGACGCCGTCGTTTGCCGACACCGGCCGGGCCCGCCGCGCCCCCTTGACCTAGTAGAGTTCCACCGGCGAGCGCTTACCATCTTCCGGGCTCCGGCGGGCAGCGCCTCTCTCACCCAAAACCGCAACCCGCAGCTGCCAGATCTCCTGGTCGATCCCGGCAAAGGCCGATTCGGAGAATTCGGCCGGCGGCGCCAATGTTTTCTTGAATCGCTCCATGTTCGCAAGGGCGCGATCGGTCTGGTCCGGCGGCAGTTTCTCCAGAATGCGATGGACGTTATCGATCTCCGGGATGCGATGACAGATCATGGCAAGATCATTTCCGGCGGCGATGGCGAGATGGATGGTTTCGTCGAGCGAGAACTCGTTGAGAATCGCCCCCATGTTGAGATCGTCGGTCATGACCAGGCCGTCGAAGCCGAGTTCATCGCGGAGAAGATCGGTAATCACATGGCGGGACAATGATGCCGGAGTCTTCTCGATGTCGAAGCAGGGATACCAACCGTGGCAGATCATCATGCTGTCGACGCGATAGGAAGATTTCTCCGACGCGCCCGGACCGCCCGCGGAGCCGTCTCTGCCGGTGAAGGCGCGAAATACGGCCAGTTCTTCCCGATCCAGTTGCTGGCGGGTCCGATCGATCCTGGGCAGATCGTGGTGGGCATCGACCGTTGCGGCGGAGTAGCCTGGAAAATGTTTGCCGCAGCTGGCGATGCCTTGCCCGCGCAGACTCTCGTTGAACGCGCCGGCGTTTCGAACAGTTTGCTCGACCGTTTTTCCATAGCAGCGTTCCCGGAGCGAATTATCCGCATCATCATTGAAAGAAATGTCCAGCACCGGGCAAAGATCGAGGTTAAAGCCAAACAGACGCAGCAAACGCCCGGTGATGTCGCCATGCCGGCGGATGAGGGTCAGGTCGTCTTTTTCCCGCAGCTGCTGGGCGTTGGGCGGTTCGTTGCCAATGAGACGCAAGCGGGAAACGCGGCCCCCTTCCTGATCGATGGTGATGATTGGCTCGTTGTCGCTCAGGTCGCGCAGATCGTCGATCAACTTCCGCAGCTGCTGTGCGCTTTCGATGTTTCGACCAAACAGAATGAACGCGCCGGGCTGCACCCGCCGGAAAAGGGAGGCAGTATCGGGATCCAGGCCTGGTCCGGGGATACCCGTCATGATTAGCTGGCCGAGAGACGACTTCATAAATTTCGAGGGCAGACGAAGGTTGCCGGATGGCCCCGCCTCCGACTCATCGAGGCCCAGGGCCCCGGAAGGACGCGGTAGCCATCAGGGATAAGTTGACCCAGCGAGTCGGGTTCCATACGTTCCGACAACTTAGATGTTGATTTTGCCCATGCGAAATAAAAAACCAGCATCGCGGCGCACGTTTTCAACCTGCGATTCGATAAGGGGATGAGTTGGAACCGGCCTGCGTTTGCATGAAAAAAATCGGCATTTATGGCGGCACATTCGATCCGGTCCATCACGCCCACTTGATTCTGGCCCGGGAAGCGCGCGAACAGCTCGGCTTGGAAACCATCCTTTTCGTTCCGGCGGCGATCTCGCCATTCAAAGAGGCGCCGGCCGCCAGCGGAAAGGCCCGGCTATCAATGTTGCGCGCCGCGATTGATGGAGAAAACGGTTTTGTTATCGACGAATGTGAATTGGACCGGCCTCCGCCCTCTTTTGCCATTGAAACGGTCGAAGCGATCCGGAAACGGGAGGATCAGGTTGAATTGTATTATCTCATCGGCCAGGACAACATCGCCATGTTGACCAAGTGGCGGCGATTTGATGATCTGCAAAAGCTGGTTTGCTTTGTTATTTTGGATCGGACCGGAATAGCGGAAACTCATCCCTACCTGGCGGTGCGGCGAAAAATCGATATCTCCGCCACCGAAATCAGAAAGAGAGTTGCTTCGCTGCGTTCGATTCGTTATCTCGTGCCGGAAAAGGTGGAAGAGATCATTCGCCGGGAGAAGCTTTACCAAGGAGAAATGCAATAACGGCGGAACGATTAGCCAAAACGTGCGGCCAGCTTGCTTCAGACAAGAAGGCTGAAGATATCGTCATCCTCGATCTTCGCGGTATTTCGACCTTTACCGATTTTTTTGTGATTTGTTCCGCCACCTCGGAACCGCATTTGAAGGCAATTGCCGGTGAGATCGAAAGAGGGCTGAAAGAGGACCACGCCATCCGGGCGGCGGCAATTGACGGTTTTCCAGCCAGCCAGTGGATCGTGCTCGATTACCTGCAAGTGGTGGTGCACATCTTTCACCGGGACAAGCGGGAATTTTACAGTCTGGAAAACCTGTGGGGAGACGCGCCCCGGCTTAAATGGGAACCGGCAGTTCCGGCGTCGGCCGGTCACGCGAGGTAAACCCGAACAAAAGCGGGGCCCGGAACCAAGGAGCGGCCGCTTCCGAGCCGCCGACAAGGCGCGCACCCGCAGCGCGGCTTGTCCCGTTATTATTTTGGAGGCGGCTTCGGTGCCGGTGACGTTTTTGGAGCAGAGGACGGGCCGGCGCTCGGAGCCGGCTGAATGCCTTTCAGTTCGACCTCGAAAACCAGGGTGGAGTTGGCCGGGATCTCAGGACCGACCACGCGGTCGCCATAGGCCAGCTTTGAGGGAATAAACAACTGAAATTTCGATCCCACCTTCATTAGCTGCAACGCTTCCGTCCATCCGGGAATAACACCGTTCACCGGAAAGGTCGTCGATTGGCCGCGCTTGTACGAACTATCAAATTCTGTCCCGTCGATCAAACTGCCGCGGTAATCCACCGTTACGGTGTCCCCCGCCTTGGGCTGAGCTCCCGTCCCTTCTTTCAGCACTTTGTACTGCAATCCGCTCGGCGTGGTTTTTACTCCCTGCTTCTTCGCATTTGCAGCCAGGAATTTTTCTCCATCGGCCAGATTTTTGTCCGCCATTGCCTTCTGTTTTTCGCTCATTTCCTTGGACCACGATGCCATTACCTCTCGAACCTCCGTCTGGGTCAAAAGCGGCTTCTTCCCGCTCAGCGCATCCTTCACTCCCGCCAACAACGCCTCGGGATTCAACTCCACATTCTGTCTCTTAAAATTTGTTCCGATATTCAGGCCGACGCT
This sequence comes from uncultured Verrucomicrobiae bacterium, assembly GCA_963728975.1. Classification (GTDB taxonomy): domain Bacteria; phylum Verrucomicrobiota; class Verrucomicrobiia; order Chthoniobacterales; family UBA10450; genus DATFCK01. The sequence goes on along the minus strand of CAVSMF010000001.1, from coordinate 2,125,555 downwards.
ATAGCTGGCCTTGTCCTTGAGATCTTTCAGCTGAACCGGTTTGTCCTGGGCCAGGCCCAGCGCCGGAGCGACAAATCCAACCAACACGATGGCAATAAAATATTTCATAAATGAGATTTCCTCGAGGGTGAGCTCCAAATCTGGAAAGCGCGAGGGTTGCATGCTAATGGATAAAGCCGAACCGTCAAGGTGCCGATACATGCCCGCTACAACCCGTCTCCCAGTCTTGCATTCTTTCCCGTTCTTGCAGTCTTGAAAACCGCCGTTCGCCAGCTGTTCGGGGGACGCTTTTTGCCACAACCCACCGTTTTCGATCGATCATGAGAATTCCTCCAGTTTTTTCCTATCTGGCGTGTCTGATCGCCTTTGCCGGCGAAATCGAAGCCATCACCTTGTCCAAAGCCCAGGCTGACGCCATCGCGAAGAAAATCTGGCACAACGAATGTAACGGAACCATCGGCGGTCTCACTTCCTGGAATGAAGGGGAAAATTTTGCTTCCCTCGGGATCGGTCACTTTATCTGGTACCCGGAAGGCGAAAAAGGCCCGTTCGGAGAGAGTTTTCCCAAATTAATTGCTTTCCTTGCCGATCATGGCGCCCGGTTGCCCGAGTGGTTGCGCGGTCCGCATCTCCCGGTTTGTCCATGGAACTCCCGGGCTGAATTTCTTCAGGCCCAAAACTCTCCCCGGATGAAACAGCTCCGCCAGTTTCTAGTCGAAACCATTGACCTGCAGAGCCAATTCCTGGTTGACCGATTGGAGGGGTCCCTGCCAAAAATGCTGGCTGAAGCGGCCCCGGCCGATCGGGCCCGGGTGGAGGCAAATTTTCGGCGACTGGCCGAATCGCCCAAGGGTTGTTACGCTCTGATCGATTACGTTAATTTCAAAGGAGAAGGAGTGCTGCATTCGGAGCGATATCGGGGTCAAGGCTGGGGATTACTCCAGGTATTGGAAGAGATGCGTTCCGGAGAGCGCGATCCGGTGGCGGAATTTTCGCGGTCTGCCGCCTTCGTTCTACGGCGTCGGGTGGATAATTCCCCTCCCCAACGGCATGAATCCCGATGGCTTCCGGGTTGGCTTAATCGTGTAACCGGCTACACTCGCGATTGACATGCGTTTCAACCGTTGGCGGACACTCATATTATTTGCCGGCCTCAGTGTTGTCGTTTCGGCGGCGGGCCAGAGTCACCTGGGCAGCTGGAATCGGACACCTCAGCCGCGGACCCGATCTCCGGCCGAGATTCGAGGCCCGATGCGAAAGGCCTCTCAATTGATTCGCAGACAACAGCCGGTAAAGATCAATCAGAAATTGCTCAACCAAACCTCGCCTGACCGTGTCCGGGTGGTGGTTTCGCTCTCGAAGCAGCGGGCCTATCTCATGCTCGCGAACGAGGTCGTAATCGACAGCCCGATCTCCTCCGGGAAACGGGGGCACACATCGCCCTCCGGTCATTTCACGGTCCTGGAGAAAGATCCAAATCATCATTCTTCGATCTACGGCGATTTCGTCGATCATTCCGGCCGGGTGGTCCGGGCTGGAGTGAGTGCGCGCATTGATGCCGCTCCCAGCGGCACTCATTTTGAGGGCGCAGCCATGCGATGGTTTATGCGCCTGACCGGTGACGGGGTTGGGATGCACGTTGGTTTTCTCCCCGGTTATGCCGCGTCCCACGGGTGCATCCGGATGCCGAGCGATGGAGCGAAACTGTTTTACGATCGGGTAAAGGTGGGGACGCCGGTGGATGTGGGGGATTATTAAGTTCCAAATCCCAAAACCCAAGCTCCAGAGAAACTCCAATCATCAAGCTCCAAGGCGGTGCCGTATTGTCTGATTATTGGTTATTGAAGTTTGGAGCTTCCCTGGGGTTTGGAGGTTGGAGTTTGGTGCTTCGGGCCGATCAGCCTTCTATCAGCCTTCTCCGTAACAGATCGAAGCCAGCCTGAGCGGTCATTTGCTTGAACGTCTCCCGGTCGTTAGGGAAAAAGAAGCGTTTCGCGACTGTGCCCTCCGGGCCTGCTAAGCCGACGTAAACCGTGCCTACCGGCTTCTCTTCGGACCCGCCGCCCGGCCCCGCAATTCCGGTTGTGCTCAACCCGTAAGTCGACCCGGCCCGTCCCCGCGCACCTTCGGCCATGGCTCGGGCAACTTCCTCGCTGACCGCGCCGTGCCGTTCCACCAGCCTGGCATCGACTCGCAAGACGTCGATTTTCGCTGCATTCGCGTAAGTCACATAACCAGCCAGGAAAACTTCGGAAGCGCCCGGAACATTGGTTATTCGATTTGCCAGCAACCCGCCGGTGCACGACTCCGCCAGGGAAAGCGTTTCTCGGCGTCCGGCCAGGAGTTGCACCAGCACCTGTTCGAGATTTTCATCTTTCATTGAAAAGATGGACAATCCCAGAGCCGACCGGATGATGGCATCGGCCTGTTCAACCGCGGACCGTTCTCCGATAATGCGCACATCAACCTCGCCGGGCCGGGCGCAATAACCCGAGTTCGATATCAGGGATGGCCAGGACGCGTTCGCCGATGGCTTCTTCGACCGAAGATTCGCCCATCTCCGCGATCTTGTAGAATCGCCGCTCAATCCCCGCCGCCATCGTCCCGATTTTCCGCAGAATCGGCATCACAGATTCACGAAACATCGGCCGCAGCTCACGGGGCGGGCCGGGCAGAAGAAAAAGATGGGGCGAAGGAACGGCCGGATTGATGTTCTCGGGCAGATAAATCCCCGGCGCGGTCCCGTTTTCATTCAACAATGCCTCCGCTCCCTTTGGAATGAGGGCCTGGCGCTCGATGCGCTGGGTAAACTTCAAGCCGCGTTTGGCGAACCGTTCCAAGATCGCGGCCAGCACGCGATCGTCACGGAGCAATTCCAATCCCAGAACCTCGGCGGCAATCTGGCAAGTCAGATCGTCGGTGGTCGGGCCGAGGCCGCCGGTCACGAACACGATTTCGGAACGCGGAAAGATTTCGACAAGCGCATCCCGGATAGCCAGACCATCCGGAACCGCCCGCTGCTGGGCAATCCGCAATCCGAGCGGAAAGATCTCGCGGGCGATGAAGCCCAGATGCGCTTCCTGGATATCGCCGAGCAGCAGTTCAGTGCCGGTGGTAAGAAGAACAGCCCGTGTCACAGGGGAAACTTCCAACGTCCAACGCTCAACGTCCAACCCCGAAAACCTATCGGGGCAGGCTGCTCAACTCCGAGCTCAGAATGCGGGGCGAATGTAGAAAACCCGCCACAGCTGCAGCTCGTACCGCTTTAACGCTTCAACGCTTTAACGTTTTTAGCAGGCTGACGATCCTTTGGATTTCCATTCATTCGCGCTGATTCGCCTGATTCGCGGGCCGACTCATTCTCTCGCGCGCGTATTGCAGATTGTTTCGCGCCAATTCGAAGTCCGGTTTGTCCCGCAACGCCCATTCGCAAGCGGTAGCTGCATCCTCGTAGCGGCCGAGTTTGTTGTAAGCGGCGCCGATATTATTCCATGCTTCGGCGTATCCGGGCCGCAATTCCAGCGCGCGCCGGCTGGCCGCGATCGATTCGTTGTAACGGCCAGCGAGATAAAGTTGGAGACTGAGGTTGAGATAAGCTTCCGGAGTCTGCGGGCTGTTGCCAGGTTGATTGTTCGTTTGGCTAACTAGCTCGCGCGCTGCGATGTCGGTCGGGCTGAGTTCCAGCGCGTGTTGCAGCAACGCGCGCGCTTCCGCGCCGCGCGAATGAGCGATCAGATAGCGCGCATAATAGGTGTAGCTGTCGGGGTTCGACGGCGCGAGTCGCAGCGCGTCCTTGAAATGCTGCTCGGCCAGGTTCTTCTGATTCGTCGCATTTTCGGCGATCGCCAGATTGATCATGAGCACGGAATAGTTCGGCGTGAACTGTTGCGCGCGATGATAGTAATCGAGCGCGCCGGCGAAATCGCCTTTCGCCATGAGCGTGTTGCCATAGTTCATCAAGCCGCGCCCGTTGCGCGGACTCTTGATCGTGACATCGCGCCAAAGCGTTTCTTCGCTTTTCCAAACTTTGTTCCGTTGAAACGTGGCGAAGGCGCTTGCGCACAAAATCAGCAGCGCGAGCCCGCACGCCGCAATGATTTTAGGTGAGGCTCGCTCTCGTGAGTCGCCACTCTGTAGGGGAAAACGTTGTCTTCCATCGGGAAGCAGATTGCTTCCCCTACAAACCAACGCCGCGGCGCCGGCAACCGCAATGATCAGCCCGATGTAGGGCAAAAATGTCCGGTGATCGTTCATGACTTCGGCCAACGGAAACAGCGACGTCATCAAAAGCGTCACCAAAAACCAGATGAGACCGAAACCGATCACGCGCGCGCGCTTAAAAACCGCGAGCGCGATCATAATCGCGCAAAAGAAAAAGATGAAAACGAACCCGGCCCAGAAGCGCGGATCGTCCGTGGTCGTGAATGGACTCAGGTCGTAATCGGCGGAGAGACCGCTCGGCCAGAAGAACATTTTGAAATAAAGCATCATCACGTAGGGCTGGGTGATCAGGTAACTGCGCACGTTCGCCGCGCCTGCCACCCAACTGTGCGGCGTCATCGCTCCAACGAACAACAAGACCGCGGCGCAAAAGAGAAACGGCGCCGCAACTTCAGCAACGCGCATTCGCTGTAGCGGCGTCCGTGTCGGACGCGTCTCCGTCGGTTCGAGCAATATTCGGTAAAAAGCGAATAATACCGGAAAAATGGCGGCAGTCGGCTTGGCCAGGACGGCTGCGGCCGCCGGCAGTAGATATATACAGTACCGCCGCAGCTCCGGGAACCTGAGGTAGACCGCAAACGAGCCTATGATCCCCAGGGTCGAGATCACTTCCGACGACGCGATGATGTAATTGACCGTGTCGGCGTTAGCCGGGTGCAGTCCGTAAAACGCCGCCGCGCCCAGAGCGATCCAGCGGTTGTCGATTAAGCGATAGATGAAAAACGCCAGGAGCAGGACCAGCGCGACGAACATCGCGAAGATCGACAGGTGAAACCAGAACGGATTCAGTCCATGGCCTAACCAGTAATCGATCGCCAGCAGCGTGGAGACCAGCGGCCGATACGATTGATTGCTGGGCAGCGAACTGAACGTGGTCGCGTCCCGGAAAAAGCTTGGAATGTTTCCTATTTCACGAATGGCGGCGTTGTTCTCGATCGAGTGCGCGTCGTCGAAATGGAAGCTGTTGTGAAAATGGTTCGAGTAGGTTGCGAGAATGGCGACGAGGAATGGAAGCCAGCGGGCTCGCGCGGATATTCTCACGCGAAATTGATATTACCGGCGAGTCCTGATTCTGTGGCCGATTCAAGCAAACGTAAGAGATTTGCACATTCGGCAATCCGGGATCGGCGTCTGATCAATACGATTAATCCATGATGACTTCGTGCGTTCGCCAAAGGAATGAAGTCATCGCGGTTGCAGGTGATCAGGATTAGCTCATTTGCAACGGCGTAATCAAGCACTGCGCTATCCGACGATTTTCCAGATATGACCTGACGGAGCAGAAGGGCATGATGCCCGGCTTCACTCAACACCCGCTGGATGGTATCGGGGACGTCGTTATCCAGCAAAAAACGCACGCGATCAATGCGCCGGATCCGCCATCTGTCTCGCGATTAGAAGATCAATTTCACCGCGGTGATCTTCATAGTAGGCAAGGCACTCGTAAATCTGGGCACGGGTAATCTGTGGAAAACAATTCGCAAGGGAATCGATCGTTTCGCCATTCTGGAGCAGACCGACAACATCGTGGACGCTAATCCGAGTGGCCTCAACGCAAGCTGTCCCGCTGCGAACTTCCGGGTCTTTCGCGATGTAACGGTATGTTGGGGACTGAATCGACATGTTCGTATTGTACGCGGCGCGGCAAACCGCCGCAACCTGAAGTCTCAACCACCAATGGGCCCGCCTTCGCAAGGCTACGGCGTGGCAAGCACCAATAAACACGAATTTGGCTTCTGCTCATTAGTGTGAATTCGTGTTGATTACGCTCCCGCTAGTGCATCCAGTTAGTTCCCATGTTTAGAGTTTGCTGCAGAGCAGCATGATTCGTGGTTAAATCTTTCGGGGAGGGGTTAAGCAAACTCCCAGAGCAGAATCGACCACGGATAACGCGGATTTCGCAGATAACGAAAGAGCGCCGAACGGACTTTCCCTTCCCGATCCGCTTTATCCGTGTAATCCGTGGTTGGTCTTCTGCCTTTATTGATTGTTGTCCACGGTTCGCGGCGCAGGCTTAGTTAGTTCCACCTTGTCGCTCACGGTTTGGATTTTGTTGTCCAAATCTTTGAGACGCGCGTTGAAATCTTTTTGCTGTTGCGCTGCTGTAGCTTTTAGCTGAGCGACTGTCGCTTCTAACTCTTCGACTTTCTTGTGCTCTTTGAGAAATTCGTTGAGCAACATCGCGTTCACTGCGTCGTAGCGAACGGTGAACGGTTTGCCGTCGGCATCGCGAGTTATTAAAGCCGGGTCGATCTTTTCCACTTCTTCAGCCACTAACCCAAACTGCGGAGTGCTGTTCGGGTCGATGTTCTTTTTGTAGTGGAACGTGACCGGCCGCAACGAAAGGAGTGCATCACTGGCGTTGCCCATCGGCTCGATCGCGTCCTTGAAGCGGGCAGATGAAGTTGCGATCCCAAGCTGGCCGGTAGTGGCATCTACTAACACTGCGGCCCCCGTAACTGCGGCGTTGTTAATGCCGGCGACGTAAGTGGCTGTCTGCAAGCCTGGATACCCGATGCGAATGGTATTGGCCTCGCCGGCAACATCGCTGGAATGACCGGCGGTTGTGCTGTAGTTGCCGATGTCGATATTGCTATCGCCCGTGGTGAGGTTGAAGCCGGCTCCTACGCCAATGGCGATATTGAAATTACCGGATGTGTTGTTACGGAGTGCTTGCCAACCATCGGCAGTGTTTTGGTTACCGGTGGTGTTGCCGGCGAGCGCGACAAAGCCATTGGCCGTGTTGTTAGCGCCAGATGTATTGTTAAAAAGCGCCTGAGTACCATTGGCCGTGTTGAAGCCGCCGGTTGTGTTGGATTGGAGCGCACCAAAACCAGCGGCCGCGTTCAAACCGCCAGTTGTGTTGTTAAGAAGCGCTTGCAAACCGGTGGCCGTGTTCTCGTCGCCGGTTGTGTTGCTAAGGAGCGCGGTTTTACCAATGGCCGTGTTGCCGTTGCCGGTGGTGTTGCTAGAGAGCGCTTGCGAGCCATGAGCTGAGTTGCCAATGCCCGTGGTGTTACTGGTGAGCGCGCTGAATCCAATGGCGGTGTTATCGGTGCCGGTGGTGGCCGGGTTAAGCGCGCCGCTACCTGAAGCGGTGTTGTCATTACCGCGGTCTTCGTTCTCGCCGGCAGCGCCAGTAGCTCCAGTGGCACCGGTCGGTCCAGGCACTGTACCTGTCAGCACCGGTTGGGCCCGTAGGTCCAGTTGCTCCGGTTGCTCCGACTGGGCCGTTAGCCCCGGTTGCACCAGTAGATCCTGTGGCTCCGTTAGTTCCATTCGTGCCGTTTGTTCCATTTGTTCCCGTGGCTCCGGTTGCGCCAGTCGCACCGGTTGGCCCGGTGGGGCCAGTCGCAAGTGTTCCAGTGCCTAACTGTCCATTCGAGTCGATGAACACCGGACTGCCGCTGCTCTTATCGACTCCAGTGATACCGGCGATGAACGTTGCCGTCTGGTTTGCCTGGTCGCCGATGCGGATCGTGTTGGCCTCGCCACCGACACCTTGATTGCCGATGTCGATATTGAAATTCCCCGTGGTCAAGTTGGTGCCAGCTTCGAAGCCCAATGCGATGTTGTCGTGGCCGGTTGTGTTACTAAAGAGTGTATTCACCCCATTGGCCGTGTTGTTGTTGCCGGTGTTGCTTGAGAGCGCAGAAGCACCGTTGGCCGTGTTGAAGTTGCCAGTTATGTTGCTAACGAGGGTCCCCACTCCATTGGCCGTGTTGTGGGTGCCGGTTGTGTTGCTCTGGAGCGCAATCCAACCATTGGCCGTGTTGTAGTCGCCGGTTGTGTTGCCAGCGAGCGCTTGAGAGCCATGGGCTGAGTTGTAGGTGCCCGTGGTGTTACTGGTGAGCGCGTTGAATCCCATGGCGGTGTTATCGGTGCCGGTAGTGGCGGGATTGAGCGCGCCACTGCCTGAAGCTGTATTTTCATTGCCCCGATCTTCTTGCTCACCTGGGCCGGTGGCACCTGTGGCTCCGGTAGCCCCGGTTGCGCCGGTAGCACCAGTAGTTCCATTCGTACCGTTTGTTCCGGTGGCGCCAGTGGCCCCGGTTGGGCCGGTAGCTCCAGTTGCTCCGTTTGTACCATTCGTTCCATTTGTTCCATTTGTTCCCGTGGCTCCAGTAGCCCCAGCCGCACCAGTAGCCCCAGTTGCTCCAGTAGCTCCGGTCGCACCGTTCGTTCCATTCGTGCCATTTGTTCCAGTTGCGCCAGTGGCCCCGGTCGGGCCGGTTGCTCCAGTATGACCCGTAGGACCAGTCGGCCCGGTTGGGCCGGTGGGACCAGTCGGTCCACGCGCGGGAGTCGGCGCGGGCTTTTGTTTGGCCTGAGTTACCGGCGCGAGCGCAAACAAACCAAGCGCTAATGCTGCTATAACCAAACTACGCCGCAACATTATGGTAACTCTTTTCAACTGAATCGACTCAGACATATGCCTAACGCTCCTAATTCCCGGTGGGTTTTTACACCTTGCACTTGCAGGTCTGAAAGAGGGAACGAAGCTACCGGAAACGCGTCTTAGCCCAGGTCCAGATCAACGAAAATGAATTAGAAATGATAGTTCAAACCGCCACGGACGATGTGGCCCTCGGTTTCTGCGCGCCAACCGTACGGGCCAAAACCGTTTCCGCTAATAGCGCTGAAGGTTTCGCTGCCGAGGTTGAAATAAAGATATTCCACTTTGAGCGACCAGCGCCGGCCCCAAAAGTCGAACATCCGCTCGACGCCACCGCCTACGGTATAACCCCAGTCAAAATCCCGCCTGGAGGCGTCAATGGTATCGGGACCTCCATTGACCCCACCGGCAATAATGTTATCCACCACCCTGACGTGCTCATTCACGCCAATCCCGCCACCCGTAGCATAAAACAACCAGCAATTTAGAGCGACACCGACCCGGCCGCGAAAGGTCGCATAAAAATCGCTGCGGCTTTCTCCAAACGTATCGGAAGGAACTCCGGCTTCGATGCCACGCCCATCCAGATTCATGTAGCCGGCATCAACTTCCGGACCCAGGACCAGCCAGCCCGATTGCCAGTTAAATCCAATTTGCTCGCCAGCGATGAAACCCGACTCGCTATATCCCCAGGGCTTATCCGGAAAATTGTAATTATCAAGATCCTTGTCCTCGCTGTGACCGAACTGACCTCCGGCGTTAACACCGATGTAAAAACCGCTCCAGTCGCAAGGAGGAGGCGCTGGCGCTACTTCTTTCGACAGCGGTTCCGGGCCGGCGGGGCCGGCGTAAGAGATAGCCGCGAACAAACTACCCACAACCGCCGTAGCTGCAAAATGGGCAAAGGCTTTCATGCCCAGCGTTTCTCAGAAAAGCGCCGATGAGTCAAGCGGCAACGCGTCTTCGGCCAACCCAAATCTCAACTTAGAATTCTGGCTTAGGATTTAGGATTAATGCCTACGAGGGAGCGAGCTTCATCTAGAAAAGCAACCACTGCTGCGTACCGCCAAGTTGGAGATCAATCTTCGCCTTGGCATCGCCACGAACTCTGAATTTCGTGCTTTCAGTTGCCAAATCTTTGACCTCTGAGTGTTTACCATTTCCTGTCACCTGCACCTTTAACGCTTCAACGCCCGTAGCCTTTCAACGTCAGGCCAAAGGCCGCAGGCCTAAGCCGCGTCTTTGTCCTGCTTCTTGCGAATGAGCGGCAGCTTTTTGCCTTCAACCACCGCGCGATTGATCGTGACCTCGGCGATGTCTTCGCGGCTGGGAACGTCATACATCACCTCGAGCATTACCCGCTCGAGCATCGACCGCAGAGCGCGCGCACCCGTGCCCTTGGTCACCGCCAGGGCGGCCAGCGCCTTGAGTGCATCCTTGGTCACCGTCAGCCGAACGCCTTCCATGGAGAAGAGCTTGGTATACTGCTTGACCATGGCGTTCCTGGTTTCGGTCAGAATCGCCACCATTTCTTCCTCGGTCAGCGCATCCAATGAAGTAACTACCGGAAGCCGGCCAATGAACTCGGGAATCATCCCGAAGGAAAGCAAATCCTCCGGCTCGACGTGGCGCACCGCTTCCTTCCGCAACGCCTCCTCGACTTCCAAAGTCGGGCTTCCAAAGCCCATCACTTTTTGGCCGATCCGTTTCTGCACAATTTTGTCGAGGCCGACAAACGCCCCGCCACAAATAAACAGGATCTTCTCGGTGTTGACCTGAATATATTCCTGGTGCGGATGTTTGCGGCCCCCTTGGGGTGGAACGTTGCATGTGCTGCCTTCCAAAATTTTCAAGAGCGCTTGCTGGACGCCTTCGCCCGACACATCGCGGGTGATGCTGACGTTGTCGGTCTTGCGGCCGATCTTGTCGATCTCATCGATATAAACGATGCCGATCTCCGCCCTTTTTACGTCGTAATCGGCGTTCTGCAAAAGCCGCAAGATGATGTTCTCGACATCTTCGCCGACATAGCCGGCCTCGGTTAGGGTCGTCGCGTCCGCGATGCAAAATGGAACGTCGAGAATCTTGGCCAGAGTCTTGGCCAGGAGGGTCTTGCCGGAACCGGTCGGACCGATCAACAGGATGTTGCTTTTCTCAATCTCAACGTCCGCCAGCGGATCCGGCTGAAAAGCAGCCGACCCATCACCGGCCGGGATGGGCGGTTGGAGGACCCGCTTGAAATGGTTGTGGACCGCCACCGACAGCGTCTTTTTGGCAATGTCCTGCCCGATCACATATTCGTCGAGGGCGCGCCGGATTTCGGCCGGCTTTGGCACCCGGATGTTGGAGGACTGACGCCGGGCGTCCTCGTTCAGCTCCTTATCGAGGATGTTTTTACAGACGTTGATGCAACTATCGCAAATATAAACGCCGGGGCCGGCGATCAGCTTCCGGACTTCCGCGTGGCTCTTGCCACAGAAGGAGCACATGGTGAGGTTGGAGGCGCGTGCCATATTTTGCCTCTGGTAAAAGCAGCTTTTATTCCCCAACTTTGCGGGGTAAAGCAGCCTCCGCCACTGCCGTGCTCCGGTCCGATCCGGGGGGGGTTGCTCCGTCCAGAAGCTTCACTTCCTTGCGGGATTTGATCACCTCGTCAACCAGCCCGTAGCCTTTCGCCTCAGCCGCCGACATATAGTAATCCCGATCCGAATCGAGACGGACCTGGTCTTCGGATTTGCCGGTATGCTGGGAAATGATTTTTATGAGCCGCTTCTTCAGCTTGAACATGTAATCGACCTGGCGCTCGACATCGCTGGCCTGTCCCTGGGCTCCGCCATGGACCTGGTGGATCATGATATCAGAATTGGGCAGAGCAAAGCGCTTACCTTTTGTGCCCGCGCACAGCAAAACCGCAGCCATGCTCGCAGCCATTCCCAGACAATATGTCGTTACATCGCAGGTCAGGAACTGCATGGTGTCGTAAATGGCCAGCCCGGCCGTGACCGATCCGCCGGGCGAGTTGATGTAGATGTTAATGTCCTTCTTGCCATCCTCCATCTGGAGGAAGAGCAATTGCGCAATTACCAGGTTGGCGATGTGATCGTCTATCGGTGTCCCGATGAAAACGATCCGGTCCTTGAGCAGGCGCGAGTAAATGTCGTAACTCCGCTCGCCGCGTCCGGTCTGTTCGACCACCATTGGGATAAGCACTCCCTGCGATGAATTGTCGTTGGATAGAGTCATGGGTTTTCAGCCGCAACCGGCGGTTCGGCCGCCTGTTCGACGCTAACATTCGCCTTCAGGAAATCAAGAGTCTTACCGAGCAGAATCTGTTCCGCCAGCGCGTTCAACCGATCATGTTCTTCCAGCTCTTTGCGCATCTTGTCCACCGAAATATTGTAGCGCAAGGCCTCCTGCCTGATTCCGCTTTCCACTTCCTCCCGCGTAACTTCGATCTTCTCCCGCTCCGCAATCCGACTGAGAATGAAATTGGTTTTCAACCGATGGGCAGCCAGACCCCCCGCGCCTTCCACCAGTTCCTTTTCCTTGCCCTTGAGCATTTCATCAGGAACACCGCGCTCACGATTGCGTTGCACAAGTTCCCCCAAAGCGCGCCGCGTTTCACTCCGCAGAAGAGGAGGCGGCAAATCAAACTGCACCCGCTCCCCCAGATACTTCACAATCTGCGCTTCCTTGGAGCGTTCCTGTTCGTGCTCTTTTTCATGTTCCAGATCGTGAGCGATCATCTCCCGCAAATCGGTTAGACTTTTACCGGGCAGAAGTTTGGCGGCCAGGCTGTCGTCCACCGCCGGTAGTCTCTTCTCCTTGATCTCAACCAGGGTGACATTGTAGTCCCCTTGTTTCCCGGCCAGCTCCGCCACCGGAAAATCCGAGGCGAACGCGACGCTCACCGCCCGCGTTTCCCCCGCCTTCTGCCCAACAATTTGCTCGCAAAATTTCGGGAGAAAGTTATCCGGCGCGACCCGCAACCAGAATTTTTTCCCGCCGTGCAGCGTCTTGCTGGCTTGCGGCGCAATCTCGCTGATCGGTTTGCCGTCAACCGAGCCGTCGAAATCGATGACCGCAAAATCTTCCATTTGGAGGTCCCGGTCCCCAACGTCAACAAAGTCCGCCGCCTGATCGCGAAGACGTTCGAGGGCGGCGTCGATCTCCGATTGGCTTACGGCCGTGTCCGGAAGTTGCACCGGAATATTCTTGTATTCAGGCAAATCGAATTCGGGAGCTGTCACCACCGTTGCCCGGAATCGAAGCGATTTGTCGTCGCCGAACTGGACATCCTCGAGATTGGTCAGGGAAACGACCCGCAACTGCTCCTGTTCGACCGCTTCGCGATAACTTTTCGAGACAAGCTTGTTCGTGACTTCGTCTTGAATCTCCTTGCGAAATCGCTTTTCAACCACGGCCCGCGGCGCTTTCCCCGGACGGTATCCTGGAATCTTGGCAAATCGCGCGAAGCTGTTCGTAATCGCGTCCCATTCCCTGGAGACCTCCTCGGAGGGCAATTCGATGCGCAGGGTAGAGACCGATTCCGGCTGCTTTTCCACTTCCACCTTCATGTGACCCCGTACTGTAGCCGCGCTCGACGATCGCCGCAAAACGTTATCCGCCAAACACGCGAAATGACGCGAAAATTTTCAGCGGATTTTAATCTTTAGCGTGTTTAGCGGACCCTCTTGCCCAGGACGTAAACGGAATCGATCCGGGGCCGACCGAACCAATAGGCGATCTCCCGATAGTCGGCAGCCTCGCAGATTACGAAGTTAGCCAGCTTCCCCGGTTCGAGCGAACCGATCTTTTCACCGCGATTGAGCGAATAAGCGGCATTGATCGTTGCCGCCGTGATTGCTTCGGCCGGCGACATCTTCATTTGGGTGCAGGCCAGCGAGAGAATCATCGGCATCGACGGCGTAGGTGATGACCCGGGGTTGAAATCCGTAGCCAGCACGACCGCGAGACCGGCCTCGATCATGGCCCGGGCCAGCGGATAAGCAGTCGCGCCCAGGGCATAGACCGAGCCGGGCAGGAGAACCGGCTGGACTCCGGCTGCTTTCATCGCGGTTATCCCCTGTTCGTCCGTTTTTTCCAGGTGGTCGGCCGTTGTCGCCCTTAATTCAGCGGCCAGTCTTGCGCCCCCGGAATTGCTGAGCTGATCGGCATGAATGCGAAGTTTGAGCCCAAGCTTTTTTGCTGCGGCCAGAATCTCTCTCGATTGTTCGATATCAAAATATCCGCGCTCGCAAAAAACGTCGCAAAACTCAGCCAACTTCTTCGAGGCGACCTGTGGAAGCATTTCCTCGATCACCAGCCTGACATATTCTTCCCGGGACATCTCGGGTGGAACGGCGTGCGCTCCCAGAAACGTGGGAACGATCTCAAGCGGCAGCGTCTCGTTCAACTGCCGCATCACCCGCAGAATTTTCAGCTCATTCTTCAAGTCGAGACCGTATCCCGATTTTGCCTCTGCCGTGGTCGTCCCACATTCGAGCATCTCCCGGGCATGCTTTTCTCCTTCAGCCAGCAGCTCATCTTCGCCGGCGGCCCGCGTTTTTTCTACGGTCGACCGGATTCCGCCACCAGCCGCGGCAATCTGCTGATATGTTTCGCCCCGGGCCCGGCGCTCGAAATCATCGAGACGATTGCCGGCGAAGACCAGGTGGGTATGAGCGTCAACGAATCCCGGTAAAACCAGCCGGTCTCCGGCATCTATCATCTCAGCACCGCCGGCGGTCCGCTCAATTTCGTTGCTCGTTCCAACCTTTTCGATTTTACCGCCGCGAATCAACACTCCGCCGTCCCGAACGATCCGCAGGTCCGCCATTTCGGCGCCCACGCGCGGTCGTTCCGGTCCCGCCAGAGTGACCAGCTGGGAGGCGTGAATAATTGCGACGAAACTCATGCGCTTCTTGTAGCGGCGGTCTATGACCGTCGCAAACTGATTGATTGAAGTCAGCGGCGGTCACAGACCGTCGCTACAGAAGAAGTTATCCCAACTTGGTTTCCACGATCTTGCTTGCCTTCTCGTACCAAACATTGGAATCCGCGCGGATGTTGTTTGCCTTTTTCTCGAGGGCCGATTTGACTTTTTCATCCTTTAACTGAGCGACATTGATCCGGACGTTCAAAGCTGCTCCTTCAATGCAGGCGCGGGTCGCGAGCAGCCCAACCCCCACATCCGAGATGGAGGCCGGATTGCCGTTCTCCGCCATCTCAGCCAGGAGCTGATAGGCTTGAGAGGCGGCCTCCATCACTTTCAAGGGAACCTCAGCCGCGCAGGTGGTTGCCCGCTCGATCGCGGCCGTCCGCGCCGCTTTTTCCTGCGCGGATTCTTTTGGAAGGGCGAATGCATCCATCACCTTGTTGAAGGCGGCGGTGTCTTCATCCACCAAAAGGAGCAACTCATCCTTTGACCGTTGGGCCTTGACTGCCCAGTCGCTAAAGTAATCGATCTTTTCATCCCAACCCCGCTTGCCGGCGGACAAGTTCGCCACCATCCCGCCAAGCGAGGCGCCCAGCGCGCCCATCAGCGCCGCCACCGATCCGCCCCCCGGCGCCGGGGAATCGCGCAGAGTCTCGTTACAAAACTGCCGGAGATTGAGTGGGAGGAGCGATTTCTTTTTTGAAGCGGATTCCATTTTCAATTCGATCACTTTTTCCTTCGGATCGAACGGTTTTAGCTCGCTCAATCCCATGGAGCGAACGGCCATGTCAATCAGATCCTCTTCCGCCGCGCCCTCCGACCACTTCTGTTTGCGCAAAAAATAGCGGCCGGCATCGACCAGACATTTCTTCGGCACCATGCCGACGATCTCCGAACCCGTGACCCGCAACCCACGTTTGATGCCGCGGAATCGTTGCAGGCATCAAACGCCGTATGGAACGGCGTTTCCTCGATATTGGTCAGGTTCATCGACACCTGGGCGATTCCATATTCCTCGACATACCAGCCGATGGCCTTCACATGCTTCAACATTCCGGGAATCCGAACGGGTTCGCCTTTGGCGTCGAGCACCGGTTTCCCGGAAATTTTTCCATTCTCCGTCTTGATCCGGCCGTTTTCCCTGATATCAAAAGCGATCGAGTTCGCCCTTCGCACCGACCGGGTGTTCAGGTTCACATTGTAAGCAACCAGGAAATCGCGCACGCCAATGACGGTTGCTCCCGACCTGGCATTGAATACGGCCGGTCCGAAATCCGGCTTCCAGGCTTTCTCTTTGATCTTCTCGAAAAAGCCTTCGTACTCGCCGGCTCGAATGACCGAAAGATTGGAACGGGAGGGATCCTTGGCCGCTTTTTCGTAGAGATAGACCGGAATATTCAATCCCTCCCCAACCCGTTTGCCTAACTGCCGGGCGCAAGCGATCGCCTCCTCCCAGCTCACATCGCTGACCGGAATAAAAGGGCAAACGTCGGTTGCGCCCATGCGCGGATGCGCTCCCTTCTGTTTGCTCATGTCGATCAGTTCCGCGGCTTTTTGGATCCCGCGAAAGGCGGCCTCCACCGCCGCTTCCGGAGAGCCGACAAACGTAACGACTGTCCGGTTGGTGCTCGCACCCGGATCGACGTCCAGCAGGGAAACTCCTTCCACTGATTCGATCGCGCCGTGATCTGCCGAATGAGATCGAGATCGCGGCCTTCAGAAAAATTCGGCACGCATTCGATCAGTTTTTGCATGGTGAAAAGTAGGTTTCGTTCCCTATCAATCGCGCGGTTGCGGCGGAATCGGAATCTTCAGCCCGTGATCGGCGGAAAACCGGATGGCACGGGAATAACCGGCGTCGGCATGCCGGAGGACGCCCAGTCCGGGGTCGCTGGTTAGGACCCGCTGGAGACGGCGTTTGGAATTGTCCGTCCCGTCGGCGACCACAACCATGCCGGCATGTTGCGAGTAGCCGATGCCGACGCCGCCGCCATTGTGGATCGAGACCCAGGACGCTCCGGCGGCGGTGTTGACCAGGGCATTCAGGAGCGGCCAGTCGGCAATGGCATCGCTGCCGTCGAGCATGCCTTCGGTTTCGCGATTGGGGGATGCCACCGAGCCGGCGTCGAGATGGTCCCGGCCGATCACAATGGGGCCTTTGATTTCGCCGCGCCTAACGAGCTCGTTCATGGCCACGCCAAATTGAGCGCGCTCCCCGTAGCCAAGCCAGCAGATCCTTGCCGGCAACCCTTGAAAGTGAATGCGCTCACTCGCCAGTTTCAGCCAGCGGGCCAGGCTCTTGTTTTCCGGAAACAACTCCAAGGCAAGCCGATCGGTCCGGGCGATGTCCTCCGGATCGCCGCTCAAGGCAACCCAGCGAAACGGTCCTTTCCCCTCGCAGAACAACGGACGGATGTATTCGGGAACGAACCCGGGAATATCAAACGCCCTTTCCACCCCCGCCTTTTTGGCTTGAGCACGAATGTTATTGCCGTAATCAAACGCGACCGCCCCCTTTTTCTGCAGCGCAAGCATGGCCTCGACGTGCACCGCCATCGATTGCATCGACTGGCCGATATATCGATCGGGGTCCTTCGTCCGCAGCGCAATCGCGTCTTCGAGCGGCATTCCCCGCGGCACATAACCATTCAACGCGTCGTGCGCGCTGGTTTGATCGGTCACGACATCCGGAACCACGCCCCGGTTCACGATTTCCGGCAAGACATCGGCACAGTTGCCGACCAATCCGATGGAGACGGCCTCTCCCTTCTTTCGGGCGACGTCGATCGCCTCGAGCGCTTCGTCCAGCGACCAGGCGATCTTATGGCAATACCCGCTCTTTAATCGTTTCTCGATCCGCCCAGGATCCACTTCCACCCCAAGAAAGATGGCGCCGTTCATGGTCGCAGCCAGGGGTTGAGCCCCGCCCATTCCCCCCAGGCCGCCGCTCAGAACAAATTTTCCTTCGAGCGAGCCGCCGAAATGTTTCCGGCCGGCGGACGCGAATGTCTCGAAGGTTCCCTGCACAATTCCCTGGCTGCCGATGTAAATCCAGGAGCCGGCGGTCATTTGACCGTACATGATCAAGCCAAGGCGTTCGAGCCGGTTGAACTCGGTGTAGTTAGACCACTGCCCGACCAGGTTCGAATTTGCAATCAAGACGCGGGGGGCTTCCTGGTGGGTCTGGAATTGTCCAACCGGTTTGCCGGATTGGATCAAAAGCGTTTCATCGTTTTCCAGGTCGCGTAAACAGCGCACGATTGCCTCGAATGCTTCCCAGCTTCGGGCGGCCCGGCCGGTGCCGCCGTAGACGACCAGCCGGTCTGGATCTTCGGCCACATCGGGATCGAGATTGTTCATCAGCATTCGCATGGCCGCCTCCTGATGCCAGCCTTTGCAGCTTCGCTCCGGGCCGCGGGGAGCGTGAACAATTCGTTTTCCACTCATAAAGCTTCGTAACCGCTGTCGAAGTTTCCTTCCCGGATCGCTTCGGCTACCCGGGCAATATCGCCGGAGAGCGGACGATCCCGGGTTAGGGCCGGCGCGATGTTTCTCACCGCCGCGAACGCCCGTTCTGCTCCGCGCCCCGCCTTCAGCGGCCGGCGATATTCCAGCGCTTCCGCCGCCGCGAGCAATTCGATGGCGATGAGATTTTCGGCCAGCTCGACAATCGACCGAAATTTCAAGGCGCAGGTCATGCCCATGGAAACATGATCCTCTTTTCCGCCCGACGTCGAAACGTTGTCGATACTCGCCGGATGAGCAAGGATGCGCGCCTCGTTCAACAGCGCCGCCGCGGCCACGTGCGCGATCATGAATCCGGACTCCAACCCGGGCTTCCGAGCGAGAAACGCCGGCAGCCCTTCGCTTTTGTCCGGATTCACCATACGATCGATCCGCCTTTCGCTGATGGTCATGAGGTCGGTTATGGCAATGGCAGCATAATCGAGGGCCAGAGCAAGCGGAGCACCGTGGAAATTACCGCCCGAAATCACGTCTCCACTTTCGGCGAAGACAAGCGGATTGTCAGTGGCAGACGCGGATTCAATCAGAAGAACTTCTTCGCAATGATGGAGCGCGCCTCGGACAGCTCCGTGCACCTGGGGCATGCAGCGCAGACTGTAAGCATCCTGGACGCGCGGATCGTTCAGGCGATGGGATTCTCTGATTTCGCTTCCCTCGACAAGGGATAGGAGATGAGCGGCGGCGGCTTTTTGTCCCGGGTGAGGACGGGCCTGTTGCAAGCGGGGATCAAAGGCGGCGGGGGTATCCTTCAAACTCTCCAGGGTCATTGCTCCGGAAACATCCGCCACCCGGGCCAGGCGTTTGGCCCGAAGCAGGGCAAGGCCCCCGACGGCGTGCATGGCCTGGGTCCCATTGAGAAGGGCAAGTCCTTCTTTCGCTTCCAGCTGGAGTGGTTTGAGATCCGCCTGCTGAAGGGCTTCCGCGCTCGCCATTCGTCTTCCTTGAAAATACGCCTCCCCTTCGCCGATCAAGGTGAGAGCAAGATGGGCCAGGGGAGCAAGATCGCCGCTGGCCCCGACCGAACCTTTTTCCGGAACAACCGGATACACGAATCGGTTCAGCATTTGACAAAGCATCTCGATGACCTCGAAGCGGATCCCGCTAAAACCAAGGGTAAGAACATTCGCCCGCAGCAGCATCATCGCGCGCGTTTCCGGTTGGGAGAGAGGCTGGCCGATTCCGCAGGCGTGGCTGCGCACCAGGTTAAGCTGGAGATCGCGCAGTTCGGCTGTGGGCACGCGCACATCGGAAAGCTTCCCAAAGCCGGTCGTCACCCCATAGGCAACGAGGTTCCGCGCGACAATCTCATCAATAACTTTGCGGGAGGCGGCGATGCGCGGCCGCGCCGCCGGTGAGATTTGGACCGGAGCGGACTGGATGGCAACGGACGCCAATTCCGTTAAAGACAATTGCTGGCCGTTCAAATCCATCGCCAAATGTTAACGAGAACTCGGTGAAATAAAAGCCGCCCGAAACCCGGCCGGGATGCAAAAGGCCAGGTCGCAGCGACCTGGCCTCTCGGTTGACCAATTTATCCGCAGCGGGATAGCTCGGCGCCGGCCCTACTTCGAGTAGCCGGTGGTACCTGCCGATGTCGTGGTCGACATCGACTCTTTCTTTTGAGCACAAGCTCCCAAAGTCAAAGCGCTCGCCAGAACCGCCACGATCATAATCGCTTTTAAAAGTTTCAATCTATATCGCCTCCTTTCCCTGCCGGTTGCTCCGGCCTCTTTAGGCAAGGAAATCGATCGGCGCAATGCTTTTCTCGATTTTTTTCAATTCACAACGTCACGCAGATTTCCAGGTTGCGAAGTCAAAGAGCCGGCCAAGCTGAAAACTTGCCCCGCTTTATTCCTCGATTGCCACCAGAGTCCCCTCCTCAACCAGATCGAACAACTCGATCACATCCTGGTTTCGCATCCGAATACAGCCGTGGCTGTCCGGAAATCCTATTTTCTCCTCGTGCCTGGTTCCGTGAATATAAATCAGACGATCCTTCGTGTTTGCGTTCTGTTCGTCCAAACCTTCGAGCCAAAGAATGCGCGACGTGATCCAGTCCTCGGTCAATGGCAGCGGATCTTCCGGGTTCAAAGGGATGCGACTCTGAAAAATCGTTCCCGCCGGTGCGCCCTGGCCGATTTTTTCCGCGATCCGAAAGCGGCCCAGAGGGGTTTTCATGCTGCCGTCCTCCGTCTCCAAGACCGAAGCGGGAACTGGAAATCGGGTAACGACGAATGGTCTCGTCGCCCTGTTCCACCGACAAACTCTGGTCCCGTACGGAGATACGGATGCGGCACGGGCCGGCCCCTGGTAAATCTCCATCGGCCGGGGAGAGATGCGATGAACGCGCGGTTCTTTTGCATGAAAACGCCAGTAGCAGTAAGATCGCTCTGTTTGAAAAAATATCACATCGCGGTGGTTGGCGCGACTGGGGCGGTGGGCGCGGAATTGTTACGGGTATTGGAGCGACGCAGTTTTCCGGTAGCGTCCCTGCGCGCGTTCGGATCGAGCCGCTCCACGGGCAAAACCGTGTGTTTGGGCAACGAAACGGTCCCGGTCGAGCAGCTCGGGGATCGTTCGTTTGATGCCGTCGAGCTTGCCTTTTTTAGCGCAGGCAGCGAAATCTCCCACCGGCACGCACCCGCCGCCCGCGCGGCCGGAACGATCGTGATTGATAACTCAACCGCGTTTCGAATGGATGCGGATGTTCCGCTCGTGATTCCGGAGATTAACGGCGAAGATGTCCGAAGCCATCGCGGAATCATTGCCAACCCTAACTGCACGGCGGCGATCGCGTTGATGGCTATTTATCCCTTGCACCGCGCGTTTTCAGTCGCTCGCGTGATCGCCTCCAGTTACCAGGCCGTATCTGGAACCGGCGCGCGCGCCATTGCTGAATTAAAAGAACAGGTCGAAGCCGCCGCCGAAAACCGGCGGCTTGCGCCCCAGGTCTATCCTCACCCGATCGCGTTCAACCTTCTCCCTCATATCGGCTCGTTTCTCCCCAGCGGTTATACCACCGAGGAAGAAAAACTTCAGAGCGAAGGCCGCAAAATCATGCATTTGCCGAATTTTCGGGCTTCGGCGACCTGTGTTCGGGTTCCGGTTTACCGAGCCCATTCGGTTGCCGTGACAGCCGAGTTCGAACAGCCGGTCTCGGTCGAGCAGGCCCGGGAAATCCTGGCGAAGGCCCCGGGCTTGGAATTGATGGATGAACCGGCCGGGAACCGGTATCCCATGCCGCTAAATGTCGCCGGCAGGGATGATTGCCAGGTCGGCAGGATCAGACGGGATTCGGCTTGCCAGAACGGCCTCTCCTTTTGGGTTTGCGGCGATCAGTTATTGAAAGGCGCAGCTTTGAACGCTGTCCAGATCGCGGAACTTTTGTGAGAACCCGATGCGTCGCGGCCGCAACGCGCCTCGGTGTTGCAGCCAAACTCCTCCCCTGTTCCTAGAAGCAAGTTAACGCGGGCCAGGCGACGGAGAACTTTCGCCTTTGCCCTTCCCGCCATGGCCTCCCTGCCCTTGCCCGCGCGACGGTTCACCTCGGCGATTGCCCTGACTGCCGGGTTGAGAAAATGTCTGCTCCGGGGCGCCCTGCCGCTCCACGCGCCCGCGACGCTCCGGAGCCGGCGGTGTTCCTGAGGCCTGCGGTTGCTGCGTGTTCTGCTCACGCTCGCGCTTTCTCTCCCCTCCCTGGGCCCCCATTTGTTCCCCTTTTGGGGTTCTCGCCGTGTTTGCCTCCGGTGGCGCGCTCCGAGCCTGTTCGGCTGCGGAGGCTCCAGCTTCCGGGGACCCGGCTCCCGCCTGACCAGGTCCGCTCCGGCGGTTTTTGCCATTGCCTGTTCCAGCCTGGATGGATTTTTCGGATCCTGTCGCTCTCGAAGGACTTGCATTCATGTTCGGGCCAGCCTGTCCGGCCGCACCGTTTTCAGTTGGGGCAGGAATTTCTTTTAAATTCTGGGCCTTGATCTTCTGCTTGAACTGCTCTTGCGCTTTCTGGTCGCCTACCACGGACCACCCTCGCTCCACCTTCGCTTTCTCCACCTTCGCTTTGACGGTGTGGGGCGCTGCCTGGCGGATGGCTTTGGTCACCCGCATGGGAGCGGCCACCAGGAGCTTGTCGCCCTGGACTTTGGTGAGGGCGCCGGATTTGGCTGCCGTTGAAAAATTGACATTCCCCTCGCGTTCGAGGTGGAGCCGCTGAATTGGCCGGCTTGACCGTTTATTAATCACGGCGATGTCCGGGCCGTTATTATAAACCGTTCTATTTTTGTAGGTGATGTTAGTCACGTTAACGGTCTTTTGAATGTAGGTGACGTTTTGAGTCACCGGCATGATTCGCTCCCGCAAGACCGGCTCGCCGAAGTAGCGGACATCCACAAAGTTGTAGCAGCCGGGCCCGATATTGAACTCAACGTCGAGATGTCCGGTGATAGGCCGGCGTTCGACCAGGGCAATCGTATCGGGAGGCAAGGGCGCCCAACCGACATAGTTGTCTCCGTAACGCCACGACACCCAGGCCGGACCCCACTCCAGGTCGGCATCTCTGCCCGGCACCCAAACCCACCCATATCCCTCCAGGCGGGCCCAACGGCCGTAGTGATAGGTGGCCCACCCGAAATCTTCATAGGAAACCCAGGTCCATCCCAGATCGGTGTAGGCCCAGTAACCGTCGGCATACGGCCGCCAATCCTGGTTAGTGACGACGACATCGGGTTGCCAGCAATACCCGTAATCGGCCACTTCGATCCAGTTGCCACCGGATAAATTGTCGTAAAAAAAGTCCACCGATACGTCGGCGCTTTTTGCCGCTGGGGGAGCACACACGAATAGAGCAAGAACTGCCGCTGAAAGTAATGTCTTCTTCATAGGGTTTACCCCGATTTGGAAAGGTTGGACTACAGTCTTCCCGTCTTTATTCAAAGACTGAATCGAAACAGGCGGGCGTCGCCAGGCAGCTGTGACCGGCAGCGAAATGTCGGACCCGGTTAACGAGGCCGCAAAACCAGAAATGAGCGGACCCGATGACGGCAAACCGACAAGACCTGGGCCTGATTCGGATCGAGAGACGAAACCACCTTGCTGTATTCGGCGACGGACGAGATGGGTTGCTGGGCGACTTCTTCGATCACGTCGCCCTTTTGGAGTTCGGCCGCGCCGGAATCAGGATCAACATTAGTCACAACGACGCCGTGCACGCCTTTGGGCAAATCGAGCTGTTGCGAGATGTCCGGGGTCAGCTCCCCAACCTGAATGCCGGCAAGCGCTCCCTGAGGCGGATTTTCCTCGTCCGGGTTGCCCGGCTGGGGGGCTTGGTTCGGCGTGGGAACGGTCCGGGTGAGATAATCGACCGGCATCTCTTTGATCTGGGCTGTGACCTTGACCAGTTTGCCATCGCGAAGCAGTTCCAGGTCCACGTTCTTATTCACTTCCACCTGTGAAACTAACGACCGCAGCCGGGGCAGACTATTCACATCGCGCCCATTAAACTTCTCGATCACGTCGCCCTTTTGCAAACCGGCTTCAGCCGCGGGCGATCCCGGAACAACGGCATCCACAACAACGCCTTCGCTCCCGCCGCTCGGTTGACTCGGGGCGGCCGGTCGCGATTGAATTCCAAGATATCCCCGGATAATGCGGCCCTGTTTCAGCAAACTTTCCAGCGCTACCCGAACCGTGTTTGACGGAATGGCAAATCCAATGCCCTGCGACCCCCCGCTCCGGGAGATAATCGCGGTGTTGATGCCCACGACCTCGCCCTGCAGATTGATTAGCGGCCCCCCGCTGTTTCCAGGATTAATTGCGGCGTCGGTTTGCAACAGCTCTCCAAATACATCGGCCCGGTTAGGCCGCCCTTTCGAACTGATGATTCCTTCGGTTACGGTTTCCTCGAAGCCAAAAGGATTGCCGATGGCCAGAACGAAATCGCCGGCCTGGACTTTGTCTGAATCGGCCAGCTTCAGCGGTTTAAGTCCAGGTTCGTCAATTTTCAGCACAGCCAAATCGGCCTGGGCGTCCGCTCCGATAAGGCGCGCCTTTTCGGTGCGGCCGTCGCTGAGCTCGACTTCGATCTCATCAACCTGGTCTACCACGTGGTTGTTGGTAATGATGTGGCCTTCTTTCGTAACAATCACACCGGAACCGAGTGCGTTTTGGACCAGCGACTCCTCATAGGGACTGCCGCGCCGGGCATTTGGAAAAAAGAATTCAAACGGGTCGAGCGCGCCGGGCCGGCGAACCGTAATCCTCTTGGAAGTTTTGACCGCGACTACCGAGCGCACGACACTGCTGACCAGAGCGCGGCGTTCCCGGTTTAGTTCCTCCAGCGACGCGACTTGTTTCGAATCGACATTCGGTTGAGAAGCCAGCGTGTACTTTTCCGGGGTCCGCTGGGACAGGCTCCCGAAGCCCCCGTGCCTGAATCGATAGTCGTACAAGGCTGAAATCGCGACGCTTAACAGCGCCACGAACACAAAAAACTTCAACAAATTCTTCATCAGCTTACGTTTGAAAAACTCCGTCCCTGTTCTTCGACAGTTAACCGGCGGAAATGTTGATTTTCGGGCAACTCCAACCCCGGATCCTCCTTAAAAATCGACACGGCAGCCTGGCGCGCACTTTGCATTAGCTGCATATCTTCCCGCAAATTCCCGATCTTCAATCCTGGCAAACCACTTTGGGCCGTGCCCAGGAGATCGCCCGGGCCTCGCAGAGTCCAATCCGCCTCGGCAATATCGAATCCGTTACGCGTCTTTTCAAGGACAAGCAGTTTTTCCATGGCCTCCGGGGACTGTTCGCCGGTGAGGAGGATGCAAAACGATTTGTGCTGGCCGCGTCCGACCCGGCCCCGAAGCTGATGCAGCTGGGCCAGGCCAAACCGCTCCGCGTTCTCCACCAGCATCACGGTTGCGTTAGGAACATCGATCCCCACCTCGACCACGGTGGTACTGATCAACGACTTGGTTTTTCCGCGACGAAACCGTTCCATGATCGAATGTTTATCGGACGCTCCAATCCGGCCGTGCAGCAGGTCGCATGAAAACGGATGCAACCGTTCACGCCATCGTTCAAATTCGGCCGCGGCAGCTTTGGCATCCAGCTTTTCGCTTTCCTCAATCAAAGGATAGACGATGTAAAGTTGCCGGCCGCGTTCCAGCTGTGTCCTGAGAAACTTCAGCACTTCACCCAGTTTCGATTCGGATCTCACGGCGGTGACAATTTTGCCGCGGTTGTGCGGCATTTCGTCGATAACCGAGACGTCCAGATCGCCGTAGACGGTCATGGTCAGGGTTCGCGGGATGGGCGTCGCTGTCATCACCAGAACATCCGGGGCGGGCTGTCGCGCGGTTAACTGGGCGCGTTGAGCAACCCCGAACTTGTGTTGTTCGTCAATAACCACCAGGCCGAGTTTCGAAAAGACCACACCCTCGTAAAGCAGGGCGTGGGTGCCGATAATGATGTGCGGATCGTCTTCCCCCGACTGCCATAACGGCAACGGCCCGCTCTCCTCTTTTCGCCCGCCGGTTCGAAGCGCCAATCGCAGTCCCAGCGGCTCGAGCCATCGGCCCAGCACATCGTAATGTTGCTCGGCCAGGACCTGGGTTGGCGCCATCAGCGCTGCCTGGAAGCCAGCTTCCACCGCCAGCAACATGGCTGCGATCGCCACCACCGTTTTCCCCGAGCCAACATCGCCCTGAAGCAACCGGTTCATCGGATGTTCCGCCGCCAGATCAAGACGAATCTCGGCCATGACTTTTCGTTGGGCACGAGTCAGCTCGAATGGCAGCGCTCCCAGAAATTTCTCCAGAAGTTTCCCGCTTCCGCAGTGGGCCAGCCCCGGCGTCCGCCGAATCCTGGAGCGGCGCGATGCGATCAGCATCTGCATCGAAAAAAATTCGGACAAAACCAGATGTTGCCGGGCTGCATTAAGGCTGGCCCAATCGCCCGGGAAATGAATCGTCCGGATGGCCGCTCCCCGATCGCCGCCGCCAAGTTCTTCCGGCAACAAGGTTTCCATCGGAGTTTCCGAAACTTCCTCCAGCACCCGGTAGATCAGACCGCGCAACACCCGCTGGGACAGTCCTTCCGTGGCCCGATAAATCGGCGTGATCCGGCGAAAATGAATCGATATTTCGTCGTCGTTCTCGATCACCTCGAATTCCGGGTGATCCATGCAAATACGTTTCCCGCGCAAACGCGGTTTTCCGAAAACAACCAGCCGCTGTCCGGTGGCGATCATTTTTTGCACGTAATGCAAGTTGAACCATCGGCAGACCAGCGGCTGGCTCAGCGCGTTCGGATTGGATTCCTCCAAGGTAACCTCGAAAATCTTTTTCCATCCTCCGAAACGGAGCACCCGGGTCTTGATCACTTCCCCGCAGAGACAAATCGGGGTGTCGCTTTCCTGGTGGGGAAATTGCGGAAACTGATGGCGATCTTCATGTCGCCTCGGAAAATGGGTCAGCAAATCCTCCGCCGTCTCCAGCCCGAGCCGCTTGAGGGCAAGCAATCTGGGACGCGGTATCCAATCGCACTCCGCCAGCTCCTGTCCCAGTTCGATCATGAGACAGACGCTGATGGGCGTATCGCCTGGACCTGGATTCCGACCAGCCGTTGGCCATCGTAATCATCAGGCCGGATCCGAAAGGCTATGTCCCAGGGCGCTGGGGGTACCGGCTCGGTCGCTCCCTCAAAAAAAATGGCGCGCCGGCAGTCGTTACCCTGGCGCAAACGCAGGCTGAGATGTTTGTCGTTGACCACCCGGGAGGGCGCTGCCGGCTCGATTCCTCGGGCTAGAAAAAGAGGCTGCGGATTGGAATTACCGAACGGCTGCAACATTTCGTGCCAGCGAAGAAAATCGAGGCTGACCTCGGACAGCGGCAATTCATGGTCGAGCCGCAGATGCGGCTGCAAATCGTCATCGGAGAGCTGTTCCCGCGCAGCCTGGCGGAACGCCTCCGCGAATTCACCGATGTTGTTCCGATGAATGGTTAGGCCAGCCGCCATTGTGTGACCCCCGAACTTTTCCAGGAACCGGGAACAACGTTCGAGGGCCGTGACCAGATGCAGGCCTTCAATGCTGCGGGCGCTTCCCTTGCCCAGGCCCTGATCGTCGAAACCGACGACAATGGCTGGACGATGGTACCTCCGCACGATTCGCGAGGCAACGATGCCAAGAACGCCCGGATGCCAGCCATCCCCGCTCACGATAATGGCGGCGTCGCGAGCAGGATCGAATTCCCCGGCAATCTGCTCCTCGCCCGCTTTCAAGATTTGCTTTTCAACCTCCTGCCGCTCCCGGTTCTGCTTGTCCAAAAACTCAGCCAGCCGACTCGCTTCGGCGTCGTCCCGGGTCAAAAGGAGCCGCAGAGATTTCTCCGCGGTGCTTAACCGTCCAGCCGCGTTCAGACGAGGACCGAGCCGGAATCCGATATCTTCAGTTAGAATCGGCGGCCGGACCGACGCGATCTCCATCAGCCTGCGCAATCCGGGACGGCGGCCGCGGCCAATTTCAATGGCGCCACGCTGCACAAAAACCCGGTTCTCTCCCTGGAGCGGAACAATATCGGCAACCGTTCCAAGCGCCACCAAATCCAGCCTGGACCTGAGGTCGAAATCCGGAAGCGGCCGGGCTTTGAGAAGGGAGTGACAGAGTTTAAACACGATGCCCACGCTGCAAAGATAGTGAAACTGCGAATCGGGATCGGTTTTCGGGTTAACGACCGCGACACAGTCGGGCAGCACCGATTTGGGCTCGTGATGATCGACCACGATGACGTCGACTCCGCAACTTTTCAGGTGCGCGATTTCCACTTCCGACGAGGTGCCGCAATCCACCGCTATCAGCAACTGAGGCCGGTGCTGATCAAGGCAGCGTTCCACGCTCTCGCGGCTCAGCCCGTATCCCTCCTCCATTCGCAATGGCAGAAACAGTTCCGGGGTAACTCCCAAGGACCGGATCATTTCGGACAGCAGCGCCAGCGAGGTTACGCCGTCGACGTCATAGTCGCCGAACAAGACCACCCGTTCGCGGCGATCCATCGGCCCCAAGAATTCGCTGCACCGCTCTCTCCATTTGCGGCAAAAGAAACGGATCGCTCAGCGAACTGAGCCGCGGCCGGAGAAACGCATCGATCTCCGCCCGAGCAGGAAAAACGTTTGCGAAAAAGGAGGCGAGCGATGCATTCGGAATCGCAGATCTCACTCCACGAAATCGCACCGCCGTTCAGTTGTTCCGGCGGAGCCAAGATCCATCGGGGTTGCATCGGTTACGGTATCCGCGATGTGATTTTCTGACAAGATGCGGCGTCCGAATCGGTCGATCCTGCATAAATCCCGTAAATCTTGTCCTTCCCTCTTTTTGTTTTACTAGACGGGATTAACGGGATTGGGAAATACGATCTCGCCGAGATGGAACGGTAAGTCAGGTAGGAACGCACCTCCGGGGCGCCCAGATCGAGTTGCCAGCAACGGGATGCTAACCGCGCAGCTATTTCGTTCGGACATCTCGGAGAGATGTCCCTACCTGAGTCAATCACACGAGCTTGAGGCCGAAATCGTGCCCGGAGAGCAGCTCGTGCTTTGCGCATAAACTCTGGAATTCTCGCAGCCCCCGTTTCTCTTCTTCTCCAAAACTGAATCGCAGGTGCTCGCGATAATAGCGTTCGCAAAAGACCGGATCGAACTCGGTCTGGCTTCGGATAACCTCACCCATCCTGGTCAGATTCCGATCGCGCAAACCGCGCAAGCGATCGGCGATGGAAGAGGCCCCGGTCACTCCCGGTCGAATAAGCCAGAGGGCGTAAACAAACGGCAACTTCGTCAGCTTCTGCCAAGCTTCGCCCAAATCCCAAAAATTCCATTTCGGATGCTGCTGGCGAAAACGAATGGCGCGATCGCCGATGAGGAGATGGGCGCCATGCTCGTCTCCTGCCTCCAGACTCGACACCAGGGAGGCATTTGATCCTTCTTCCGCCAAGATACAACGCACGAGGTTAACCGATGTTTCCGACGCTGGATCCGCCTCGATTTGCTGGAGGCGGCTGAGTTCCCCTCGATGGGCCACCACAACGCTGTAAACCGGACCAGCCGAGGCGATCGAAACTCCGTCAACGATGCGGTAAATGGGATTACGGAGGAATTCGAAGCTGGAAACGAGCGCCACTTCGAGACGGCCCAAAGAAAGCAGCCGGCATAGAACGGCCGGGGTCTCGAGATACACTTCCCCCGGCCAGCCGTGGACCAGGGGGCGAGCATTGAGATACTTGACGCAGCCGATCCGGAGCGGGCTCCTGCCTTCCATGACCTGAAGCTAGCTGTCATCCCGAACGGATGCGAGGGATCCCGCCGATCGGTTCTTGATCACACCATCTGCTTAGAGCCGTCGAGCGAGATCAGCGGGATCCTTCACTTCGTTCAGGATGACAATCCCTGTCCCAGGGGCGGCAACGCCGTTTTCGTTAGGCGCAAGCTACCTCGGGCTCGGCCGGTTTGATGCGCGCTTTTGTTGCGGCTGGATGCTTGATGTGGCGATAATGGCTGTCGCGCTGGACAGGCTCACGACCCGCCTCCCGGATTGCATGCTCCAGGGTCGCGACCGATTGTTGCTGAGGAGTGGTGGCGCCGGCCATGTGGAAAATCTTCTCCTCCAGAATCGTGCCATGCAAGTCGTCCACGCCATAACTCAGCGACACTTGCGCCAACGGCAAACCCATGCTGACCCAGTAGGCGGTAATGTGATCGATGTTATCCAAATAAATGCGGCTTATCGCCAGATTCCGAAGTTGTTCGACCGGCGATGCCGCCTTGATGTACGAGAGGATGGTGGTCTGCGGCTCGAAAGCAAAAGGAACAAACCCGGTGAAACCGCCGGTCTCGTCCTGTAACGCCCGGAGCTGGCGCAAGTGATCGATGCGGTGGGGGATTGTCTCGATGTGTCCGTACAACATGGTGCAGGTGCTGCGTCCTCCCATCCTGTGCCAAACGCGATGGGTATCCAACCATTCGGCAGCCGTTTCCTTTCCTCGGCAAATTTGATCGCGCACCACCGGATCGAAAATCTCGGCGCCGCCGCCCGTCATAGAACCAAGGCCGGCAGCGCGCAGAATTTCCAGCGTTTCCTGGATCGCCTTGCGAAACACGCGCTGGGCCAAATGACGAACTTCAATGGCGGTAAACGCCTTGATGTGCAGATCGGGATCGAGAGCCCGCAGTTCACGCAATAGATCCAGGTACCACTCCTTTTTCAGGCTGGGATGCAATCCGCCGACCATATGCACCTCGGTGATCCCTTCCCCGAGCGCTTCCTGGACCGTGCCGACAATCTCTGTGATCGATTGTTCGAACGCGTGAGCGTCGCGCTTTTTGGCGGCGAACGCACAGAACTGGCAGGAAAGCACACAGATGTTTGAGTAGTTGATATAGCGGTTATGGATGTAGGTGGCGTAATTGCCATTCTTCTGCTCCCGAACCGCGCTGGCCAGTATCCCAAGAGCATTCAGATCCGGACATCGGAACAGAGCCAAGGCGTCATCGTCGGATATGCGCTGACGCGCCTCAATTTTTTCCGCAACCGGCTTAAGTTCGTTCGGAATTAGCAGGTAATTCATGCTCAACCAGAAGAGTCAAAGATATTTCGCCCCAAAATGCACGGACGGATTCCGCCTTGCAACAAAAAGCACAAAAACAATTGGAATTCTCAAATTACCATTTGAACAACCCTGCTTGGCGGGCTAAGAAGGGGAACCCGGTCGCCCGCGTCACCTCCTGCCATCCTCGATGTTTCGCAATGATCGAAAACCGGCGGGCAGTGACTCGCCGGACGACGCCGAAGATGTTCGCCTGATGCGACTTACGGGCAAGGGCGACACTGCGGCTTTTGAGGACCTGGTCGAGCGTCATCAAGCGCTGGTCATCGGCACGGTCGCGCGCATGCTCGGAAGTAACTCCGAGGTCGAGGATATCGCCCAGCAGGTCTTTCTTCGGGTCTGGAGAAACGCCGGGCGTTACGTGCCGCGGGCCAAGTTCACAACCTGGCTGTTGAAGATCACCCGCAATTTGGTGTTCAACGAAATTCGGCGGTCCAAACGACGCGGGCATCTCCCTATGCAACCGGGATCGGTTACGGACGAGATCGCGATAAAGGATGACACGGTTCAGGCTCCGGACGCGTCGTTGCTGGAAACCGAATTACAGGAGGCGATCGAGAAGGCGGTCCTGGAACTGCCTTCCACTCAGCGAATGGCGCTGATATTGCGCCGTTACGAAGATCACAGTTACGAAGAAATTGCGGAAATCCTGGGTCTTTCCGTTCCCGCAGTGAAAAGTGTTTTGTTTCGTGCCCGCACCGAACTGCGTGCTCGGCTCACTAAATATCTGGAGAGCTGAAAAGAGTGTCATTCTGAGCGAAGCGAAGAATCCCGCATTTTACTCGTGGATCACGCTGGCAAAGGTGGGTGACCGAACGAAGTTTGCGGGATCCCTCGACTGCGCTCGGGATGACAGTCGAAGAGCGCGCCACCCGCTTCGACGATTCAACGCTTCACCCTTCAAGGCTTTTGCTGGACAGCTGCATAAAACAAAGAGGGCGGACGCCGAAGCATCCGCCCCCTCTCAACCCCACATCTTCAAAAATCTAGAAATCGCGATCTTTAACCGAGCTCTTGAATTCCACGCCGTTAGCCTTTTCCGGAGGCGGTGGCACACCGGGCTTGGGATAATCGGCCACCATTTGTCGCTCTGCTGTTGGGACGAGTCGGACTGCGCCTTTGGCGTTATTTCGCCAGCCATTGGGATCGGCGAATTCCTCACCCGTATGATGCAACCCGTTAACCTGGTCCTCCAGACCGGTGCCATACTGCGGATCGATGATTGTGGGCGTGACGAACACAAGCAGATTGCGCTTGGTCCGGGCGTTAAGCCGCTCTCCAAACAAGTAGCCCAAGCCCGGAATATCTCCGAGGACCGGGACCTTGTTGCGCGCTTTGGTCACCTCATCCTGCATCAGTCCGCCGATCGCCAGGGTGTCTCCGCTCTTGATCAGCACATTGGAATCGAGTGTCCGGGTGTCGATAATCGGACTCGCTACCGTCGCGCCGGCAAATACGAATGTGGCATCGCCAACCTTGTTGCTGATCTCGGGTTTTACGCTCAGGGTGATAAAATTATCTTTGTTAACCGAGGGGCGAACCATCAGGGTGTTGCCGAATTTTTTGTCCTGGAACCCGCCGAACACCGCGGTGGCAGTTTGCTCGTTGAAGTTCAATTGCGGCACCGGCTGGTTGCGGCTGATCTCGATTTTTGCCTGCTGATTATCCGCCGTAACGATTCGAGGGTTGGCCAGAAATTCGGCGTCGGAATCTTCATTAAGCATGCGAAGGGTGGCGGATAGCTGTGGGACGCTCAGGATGGCGAACTGTCCAAGAGCCAGCTGGCCAAGGCTGCCGAAAAAGTTCTTGTTGGTGGCGCTTCCGAGCGCGAAGCCGCTGGTGGGCACGGCCGCTCCGGGCGACGGCGCTGCGTTCGGAAGGGGAGCGCCGTAGGTAACTGTCTGTGCATTTGTGGAACTGCCCACTACGCCGGCCCAGTTGATGCCATAAGATTGCCGCGGGTTGGCGGTGACCTCGACCAGACGGGCCTCGATCATCACCTGTTTGGTCGGCTTATCGACTTGGACGACCAGTTTCCGGATATTATCGATGTTACTCCGCGTTTCGCGAAAGAAGATGGTGTTGGTGCGCTCGTCTACCTGAGGTGGATCCTTGCTCTGGAGCTGGGACGCGAGCAGCGGTGCAACTTCCTTGGCCCGGGCATAACTAAACTGATAGCTGTCGCTTTCGGTCGGCTCGGCCGTGCGTTCAGCTGCAGTCTTGACGTAGTAGACATTATCGATCTTGTCCATGAACAGCCCTTTGGCTTTCACGATGATCTGAACCGCCTGCAACGCCGTAACATCCTCCAAACGCATCGTCACGGTGCCGGTGACCGCTTCGCTCACCACCATGTTGATCTTGGCCTGCCGCGCCAACAACCGAAGCACCTGACCCACATCGTCGCCTTGAAATTCACGAACTCCGACACCGCCGCTCTCGATTGACGCATCCTGTTCAGCCGGGTTGCTGGCAGTCTTGGTTGCTGCCGCTGGCGAAGCCGCCGGCGTGGCCCCCTGGGCCTGAACCACTAGCATTGGGGAACTATCGCCAGGCTTGTCGGCCGGAGCTGGCGTTGAAGGAAGCGCAGCAGCAGGAGTCGCAGCGGGCGCCGGGGATTTGCTCTGGGCTTGAGATAACGGTGCGGTGCAGAGCAACGCCGCCGCCGCGCAGCTCAATATTTTGAAGGAATTAGCCATAATTATGATGGTGGGATGCGGGTAGTGCGGGCTGTCTAAAGCAGGAAGCAGACCAGCCCGTTTTCCCAAGCCGGAGTCCGGCGCGGCCCCCCGGGATATGCAATTGCCGCTAGCTTTCTCGAACCGCCGAAATAAAAGCACGCAGCAGGTTCGGGTCCTTGCGCCCCGGTGACGATTCCACCCCGGTCGTCACATCCACCCCGAAAGGACGGACCTGGCCGATT
The DNA here is from genome assembly GCA_963728975.1 of uncultured Verrucomicrobiae bacterium. Classification (GTDB taxonomy): domain Bacteria; phylum Verrucomicrobiota; class Verrucomicrobiia; order Chthoniobacterales; family UBA10450; genus DATFCK01. The sequence continues at coordinate 2,091,902 of CAVSMF010000001.1, read as the reverse complement.
GCCTGAGCAACATTATCCGGGGTCAACCCACCGGCTAGAATTACACGCAGCTCCGGATGGTCGTTCACAAAGCGCCTCCCCAAGGTCCAGGAAAAAGAGCGGCCGGTCCCGCCGAAATCCGTTGCCGACAAGGCATCGAGTAAAATCGTGTCTGTGAAAAATTTGGGGTCCGGCGGCAATGGACCGTGATCAGGTATTGCAATCGCTTTCGTGAATCTAATTCCGCTGTCGGCTAATTCCCGGCAAAACTCGGGTGGCTCGTTCCCATGCAGCTGAAGCGAGTCGAACATCCCGGTTCGGGCCAGATCCATTGCTTCAGAACGTGTCGGGTTGACCAGGACCGCCACCTTTGAAACTCCCGGCGGCAATTGCTTCAACCAATGCCGGGCCAATTCAAAATCCAGGAAACGTCTGCTTCCGGGATAAAAATTAAAACCGAGCGCATTCGCTCCGCAGTCAATCGCACAATGAGCGTCGGCGGCATTGGTAAGGCCGCAGATCTTGACCTGAATTGAGTTCGCCGGCCTGCGGATTGCGTTCACGCTGCGCCCCAGGCCGTCAACGCTCGCCTGGTTCGATCACTCTTCCGCGGACGGTCTTCATCTGGGTATGATGGGTCAAAATATGCACCCGACCGTCGCTTCCCCGGAAAAAGGCGCTAAGCAACCAACTTACGATTGAGATAATCAGAGCACCGAAAAAGGCGCTCCAAAATCCCGGAATAGTGAAGCAGGGCAGGATTTCAGCGACGATCAGCAGCAGCAAACCGTTCACAACCAGGATAAAAAAGCCGAGGCTTACCAGAATCAATGGCGCGCTCAAAATCAAAAGAATCGGACGAACAAATGCATTCGCGATGCCGAGCAAAAGCGAGGCCCCAAGAAGGCAAGCCAGGCTGTTGCTGTAGCTCAAACCTACAATTGGCGAGGCGACAAACACGGCAAATGCTGTGATTGCCCAGCGAAAAATGAAATGTCGCATGATCGTAGGCTATGCTGAATACGAATTTGCGCCAAATGACTTCAGAAATTACTTGCCAATCCTTTGGTCCTAGTTAATCCGATACTTTCATCTTCAAAAGCAGTGCCTAGAAAAGCAAAAAATGTCCAGAAACAAACCGCCGGCGCCGCGCCCAAAGCAAAGAAGACGGCCCGCAAAAAGGGCCTGAAAGGAACGCGGCCAAAAACGGTGGCGTCCCCTTCCAAGTCTCTCCTTCCGGCGGAGCCCACGGATGAGCAGATTCGTCTTCGAGCTTATTTCATTTCAGAAAGGCGACACAGGCTGGCGCTGCCGGGCGATGCCAGTTCCGATTGGCTCGAAGCGAAACGGCAACTTCTGTCCGAGTTTAGCTCGCGGTGAATGACCTCCCCCCGGCAGCGCCCGGGCCTGGAACCGATCCGAAAAATTCGGTGGATCCCTCTTCCTTCAACCGCCGATACGCGGATTGAAAGGAATACAGAATCATATCCTGACCCTCTAAATCCGGTTAATTCTGTAGGTCCTGTCTAGTCCGCAGGCCGCAGATCAGGCAAGCGACTCCATTCCCGGGACGCATTCCTTTGCTTTCTCGAGAAGCCGATTCATTGAAAACGGTTTGGCAACCAGTCCGCGAACACCGGGCTCTCGTAATAGTTCCTGGGCCCGCTGTTCGTCCCCTTTTCCCGAAACGAGGAGAAGCGGGGGAACAATTCGCGGCGGCTGGGTGTGATTGTAAACCTTGCCGATCAGGAAAAACAGCATCGCGCCATCGATCATCGGCATTTGAAAGTCAAAGATAAAAAGGTCGTATCTTTTTTTAAGAGCCAGCTCAAAGCCGTATTCGGGGCGTGGGGAAGTGTCGACTTCACAACGCAAATGGGTGGTCAAAGCCTCCCGCACGACCCGTAGCAGGGCGACATCGTCATCCACCATCAGGATGCCTGCGGGTTGACCCGGCTTCATACTTGCACGCTTGCGCGAAATCGTGACTGGTTTCAAGCTTTAACAATCGGCCTGAGAGCTTGTCATGAATAAAAATCCCCACTTCGCCGAACTAGCAGCCACTCTGCGGGAACGGCTTGGCATTATCGGGGATGCCCAGAGCCGCCGGGATCCACGCGCTCACGTCGCCCGGCTCCAGGAAGTTTCCGAAAAGATCGAACGCCTGGCTGCCGCCCTTCCGCAGCCGGTGGAACCCCGGCTGAGACATTATCTCGAGCGTCAGAGCTACGACAAAGCGCTGGAGTTACTGGAGCAGAACGGGGGCGACGAAAACAAAGACTAGACAGATTGGGAGGATGAACAGGATCAGGGTTAAGCAGAACCTCGCTGCTTCAAATCATCCGTAATCTGGCAAACCCTCTCCTACTCCTTTTTGGCACTGCGAGATCCTTCGTCGCGCCAGGATGACAGGCAGAGCAGCGGTCTCTTCACCTTCACCGCGGAACTACAAAGGCCAGCGCTGGCCAGGTGCGAGCTCTACCGCGAGTACAACTCGACGATCAGCTGTTCGTTCACCATCGGCTGCATTTCCTCTCGTGAAGGAATATGCGCCACCTTACCCTTGAGCGCATCCCGGTCTACGGTAAGCCAATCAGGCACCGGCGCGATTTGGGTTAACTCGAGATTCCGGAGGGCCAACTGCCGCGATTTTGGCCGGTCCTTGATCGCCACCTCGTCACCGGCTTTCACATTATAAGACGCAACATTTACCGTCCGTCCGTTCACCAACACGTGGCCGTGCGAGACCAACTGCCGCGCTCCGCTGCGCGTGTTCGCCAGCCCAAGCCGGAAAACCACATTATCGATCCGGGTTTCCAAAAGTTGCAGCAATGTTTCTCCGGTCACGCCGCGTTTGCGCAAAGCATTTTGGAAGATCCGCCGAAACTGGCGCTCCAGCAGCCCGTATTGGTAACGGAGCTTCTGTTTTTCGCCGAGAGCAATGGCATATTCGGATTGCTTCCGCCGCGCCCCTTTGGGCCCATGCATTCCCGGCGGATAATTCTTTCGCTCCAGCGATTTGGACGATCCAAACAGGGGCACACCGTAGCGGCGGCTGACTTTTGTCTTTGGTCCTATATATCTGGCCATTGGTTGTTAAATCGTTAAATTAAAACATCACACGCGCCGCTGCTTGGGTGGACGGCAGCCGTTGTGGGGGACCGGCGTAACGTCGCGGATGATTGTGAGATCGAGTCCCACGGCCTGGAGAGCGCGAACGGCTGATTCCCGGCCTGCACCCGGGCCTTTCACCCGCACTTCCACTTCCTTCAGCCCGTGCCCCATTGCCTGCCGGGAAGCATCCTGCGCGACCATCTGCGCCGCATAAGCGGTACTCTTGCGCGATCCTTTGAATCCGACCTTTCCGGCGCTCGACCAGCCAATTACTTTCCCGGTCATGTCTGTGATTGTCACAATCGTGTTGTTAAACGTCGATAGAACATGGGCGATGCCCGAATGGACATTCTTGCTTCCTTTGGCTTTAACGATCTTCGGCTTTTCGATCTCCCCGGAAAGCGAGAGATTGCCAGCGTCCGGACGAGCGGCAGCAGGGGCCCCGGTTTTTTCTTCCTTGGAAACCTCGGCCGTTTTTTTCGCCTGTTGAGCGGTTGACTCCGGGGCAGCCTTCGCCGCTTGGGGTGGGACCGCAGGAGCAGTCGGCTTGGCTACGTCCTCGCCAGTGGCAGTGGCTGCCGGCTCCGGCGCCGTTGCCGCTGCTTTTGTTTTCTTCGGCTTTGCCTCGCCCGTTTTCTTGCTTGTTTTTTTCGCTTCAGCCATGGGATGTGATGAAATTAAACCTTACCGGCTTTAGCGTCCTTGTTCCGGATCACTCCAACGGTCTTGCGCGGCCCCTTACGGGTGCGGGCATTGGTAGAGGTTCTCTGGCCTCGAACGGGCAGGCCGCGGCGATGCCGTATTCCCCGATAACAATTGACGGCTTGGAGGCGTTTGAGATTCCCCTGCACCTCGCGCCGCAGATCGCCTTCGATCGGGAGCTTGTTGTTCGTGATCGCGTGAATAATTTCGTTCAATTGCTGGGGCGAAAGATCTTTCGCCCGCAGATTGGGATCGATGTTGGTCTGCTCCAATATCCGCCGGGAGGTGCTGAAGCCGATTCCATAGATGTAAGTCAGAGAGGCTTCGATGCGTTTATCAGCTGGAATTTCTACTCCGAGTAATCTTGGCATAGGGTTGGGTTAGGCTAAAGCTCAGCCCTGACGCTGTTTATGGCGCGGGTTCTTGCAGATCACCCGCACCACGTTCTTGCGCTTGACGATCTTACACGCTTCACAAAGTCTTTTCACTGAGGGTCGTACTTTCATAATCCACGAGATAAAAATGCGGCGCCGGTCCGCACCTGTTATTTTTGGCGGAATGTGATCCGCCCCTTCGACAAATCGTAGGGGGAAACCTCTACCATAACTTTGTCGCCTGGCAAGATACGAATGAAGTGCAGCCGCATTTTCCCGGAAATATGGGCCAGCACCCGGTGACCATTGGGCAACTCGACCCGGAACATGGTATTGGGCAAGAGTTCGACAACTTTGCCTTCTACTTCAATTGCGTCCTTGCGCGCCATGTCAGGATTTCAGGCTGATCTTTGGTGATCAAAACCGTGTGCTCGAAATGGGCCGAGGGCATCCCGTCGGCGGTGCGAACCGTCCAACCATCTTCCAGCAGGCGGACCGCGGCGTCGCCGAGATTAATCATCGGTTCAATCGCCAAAGTCATTCCCGGCTTCAATTTCGGGCCGGTCCCACGCTTCCCGTAATTCGGGATTTGGGGCTCCTCGTGCAATTTTCGGCCTACCCCGTGCCCAACAAACTCGCGCACAACCGAAAAGCCATGACGGACCGCTTCGTCTTCAATCTCGGCGCAAATGTCGCCCAGACGAGCGCCTTCGACCGCCACCCGAATCGCCTTCTCCAGCGCATTCTCGGTCACGCGGAGGAGTTGATCGGTCCGCTCGTCAATCATTCCCACCGGCACGGTAGTGGCCGTGTCGCCGACCCAACCCTCCTGGATCACGCCGATGTCGAGCTTGACGATATCGCCGTACTGAATCCGGCGCTGGCTCCCGATACCATGAACAATCTCGTCGTTGAGCGAGATACAAATGTTCCCCGGGAAAACCCGATGGCCCAGGCGATAGCCCAGGAACGCGCTCTTCACTTTCGCATCCTGCATGAAGTCGGCCGCTGCTTCATCCACTTGCTTGGTCGAAATTCCCGGCCGAACCAGCTCGCTGACCCGGTCGAGAACCTCGCTCGCCGTGCGGCACGCCTGCCGCATGTATTCGATTTCCCTGGCGCTTTTGATGGGAATCATGCCGCCTCTTTTGCCTCGATCAGACGCGAAATATCTCCGAAAACTGCATCGCGGTCCCGGTTGCCGTCGATCCGATGCAGGATTGACATCTTTTCGTAATACGCAGCCAGCGGCTGGGTCTTGCCTTTGAATTCGGCCAACCGCTTCCGGAGCACCGCCACGTCATCATCGTTACGCCGATCAAGCAGCCCATCGCAGTACGGGCAAACCGCCCGCTCGGAAAATGTCGCACTGTTCGCACTCGTGGTAAATCCGCAGCTCCGGCATTGCAATCGGCTGGCAATCCGATCCTGAACGGTTTGCTCCGAAACGTCCAGCCAGATCGCCGCGTCCAGCGCGGTGCGCAGTTGCTTCAGGATTTCCGTCAAACTCTTGGCCTGCGGAAGCGTTCGGGGGAACCCGTCAAACACAAACCCATGTCCTCCGTGAAGCCGAAGCCAATCCTCAATCAATTGAATAATGATGTCGTCCGGCACCAATCCGCCGCGCTGGGTGATTTCCGCCGTTTCCAACCCCAGCGGAGTTCCGAGATCTTTTTCTCGCCGTAAAATCGTGCCCGGCGAAGTCACCGGAATCCCAAAATGCCGGGTGATCATTTCAGCCTGAGTTCCCTTCCCGGAACCCGGCGCGCCCAAAAGCACGAGTCGCCTCTTCACTATCGGCCGTAGAGAAAAATCGCAACCCCGGCTATTACGAGCGCAGCGATGCCCACGTAAAGCCACATTAACGCGCCTTGTCCCGCCGCCTCGCCCCGGCCATAGGGAGTCGGACCCCGATCGAAAGCGCGGCCACGAATGCGCCCTTTGCGGAGGAACCCGTCGTAATGCCGTTGAATCAAATGCGTTTCCACCTGGCGCATTGTGTCCAGCATCACCCCAACAATAATAAGCAGGCTTGTCCCCCCAAAAAATTGGGCCGTAATCACCGGAACGTGCAGCCCCTGACTAAGCAGACTCGGCAGGACCGCGATCAGGGTAAGGAATATCGCCCCTGCGAATGTCAGCCGCGTCATCGTAAAATCCAGATAATCCGCGGTTGGTTTACCCGGCCGCACTCCCGGGATATAACCGCCGTATTTCTTGAGGTCGTCTGCGATTTGGGAGGGCTGAAACTGGGTCGCGACCCAGAAATAACTGAAGAAAAATATCATTGCCGCCAGGCAGGCGTAGTGAGGCCAGCCGATCGAGAGCATTTCCGAGATCCGCCGGGCCGTGGGAGAGGTGGGAAAAAGATAACCGACAATCGTGGTGGGAAACAAGAGCAGGGCCCAGGCAAAAATGATCGGCATCACCCCCGAGTAATTGACTTTCAGCGGCATGTGCTGGGTCCCGCCGCCATATTGTTTTCGGCCGACAATGCGCTTGGCGTACTGGACCGCGATCTTTCGTTCGCCCAGGGTGATGGTGATCACGCCGGCAATGACGATGACCAGAAATGCCACCATCAGGACCAGAATACCGGGATTGACCTGACCGGACGTGGCCGCCGCCGATGGAACAAATGTTTTCCAGGCCTGGGCCAGGGCCGCCGGCAAGCGGGCCACAATTCCAATCGTAATAATCAACGATATTCCATTTCCTATCCCGCGTTCCGTGATCTGATCGCCTAACCACATCAAAAACAACGTGCCAGTAGTAAGGGAAATGACGGTAACGATGCGAAACGTCCAGCCGGTGTCCTCCACCAGCGGAATTCCCAGGTTTCGAATCGTGTCACTGATCCCGCCCAGGATGCTATGGTACGATTCCGGGTGCTGAAACGAAACAGCCAGCAAATAACCCTGGAAAAGGCAGAGCACCACAGTCGCGTACCGTGTGTACTGCATGATTTTTTGCCGGCCGCCGTCTTCCCGCGCCATGCGCCCAAGTTGTGGAACCACCGCTGTGAGCAATTGCATCATAATCGACGCGCTGATGTACGGCATAATGCCGAGCGAGAAGATGGCGCAATTCTCGAGGGCGCCTCCGCTAAACAGATTGAACAGGGCCGCAACCCCTCCGCTGGTTCCAGACGAAGTGCGAAACCACTCCTGCAAAACCGCCTGGTTGACACCCGGTGTGGTAATGGCGGCGCCCAATCGCACGATGACGATCACCGCCAGGGTAAACAAAATGCGCCGGCGCAACTCCGGGATCTTGACCGAATTTAGGAACGCCGAAACCATCTGCTAAGTGTGAAGCATCGCCGGCTGAGCGCTAGGCCTTGCCCGATTTCGATTTCTTCGTCCCGGCGCTTCGTTTCGCCGCCGCCTTTTTATTCGGCTTCGCCGCCGCGCCTTTTACCGGCGCAGCCGATTCCGAGGCCGGTTGCTTTCGCCCGGTCTCCTTGCCGGCCGCCGCTGGCGGGCGCTCTTTTCGCAGCTCAACCGTGCCGCCGAGCTTGCCGATTTTCTCTCGCGCAGAATCGCTGATCTTGTCGACTTCGATTGTTAAGGCGTGCTTCAGCTCGCCCCCACCCAGAATCTTTATCCCGGCTACATCGCCGCGGACGAGCTTCGATTCGCGCAACAGCTGCTCGTTAACCACCGTCCCGGTCCTGAACTCATTCAAATCGCCGAGATTAACCACGGCATAGTGCTTGTGGAACGCAGCGTTATTAAATCCGCGCTTGGGGAGTCGTCTGATCAGCGGCATCTGGCCGCCTTCGAACCCCAGGCGAATGCTGCCGCCGGACCGGGCTTTCTGCCCCTTGTGGCCTTTCCCGCTCGTTTTGCCGTGCCCCGAGCTCTCCCCGCAGCCGAGCCGCTTTACCCGGTGCCGCGATCCCGGCCGCGGCCGTAGATTATGCAGGCGCATCATGGCTGTTCGCCCTTCCCGTCGCCGCTGCGAATGCCTCGCACCTTGAGAATCTCATCGCGCCGCCGGAGCGCCCGCAATGCTTCAACCGTTGCCTTGACTACATTGGCGTGATTGCTCGAGCCCAACGATTTTGCGAGCACGTCCTTGATTCCGGCCGCTTCCACCACCGCCCGAACACCGCCCCCGGCAATGACTCCGGTTCCAGGGGACGCCGGCCGCAACAAAACCCGGCCGCCGCCGAATTGGCCGATCGTTTCATGGGGAATGGTGTTTTCGCGCAGAGAAACCTTTTGCATCGATTTGCGGGCCGCTTCCGAAGCTTTGCGAATCGCCTCCGAAACTTCGTTGGCTTTGCCAAAGCCCACCCCGACCGAGCCGTCGTGGTCCCCCGCCACAATCAGGGCGCTAAAGCTGAAACGACGCCCTCCTTTTACTACTTTTGCGCAGCGATTGATGAAAACCACCTTTTCGGTGGTATCGCCTCTCGCCGCCGGAGTTCTGTCGGGATTGCGTGAATCTGATCGTCTACCTGTATTGGGCTGTGCCATGAATTAAAATTTTAAACCGCCTTCGCGAGCCGCGTCAGCGAGAGCTTTTACTTTTCCGTGATACTGGAATCCGCCGCGATCGAACACGACTCGATCCATTTTCTTTGCCAGCAGCCGCTGGGCAATGGCTTTTCCGATCAACTCGGCCGTGGCCCGATTAGCCGCAATCTTGTCTTTGCCGGCCAGATCCGGCTCATTGCTCGAAGCCGAGACCAGGGTGCGACCCCGATCGTCGTCGATCACCTGGGCATAAACATGCCTGGCCGAAAAATGAATGCAAAGTCGGGGACGTTCCGCTGTCCCGGTAACTCGCTTCCGTATCCGCTGATGAACGCGCTGATGCGCGGCTTTACGATTCGTGGCCATGATTTACTGGACGGTCTTGCCCTCCTTGCGGCGAATCTGTTCCCCGGCGTAACGAACTCCTTTACCCTTGTAAGGCTCGGGCGGATAAAACCGTCGAATATCGGCGGCCACCTGGCCGACCAATTTCTTATCGATTCCCTGGATCGCGATCTTGGTGTTGTCGGTCACGGTGATTTTGATCTCTTTCGGAATCGGAAACACAATCGGGTGTGAAAACCCGAGGCTTAAATTCAAGTTGGAACCCTGGACCGCCGCTTTGAAACCAACCCCTTCGATTTCAAGTTGCTTGGCGAAACCTTCGCTCACTCCCTGGACCATATTGTGAAGAAGGGCGCGGGAAAGACCATGCAAGGCTTTGACGCTGCGCGTTTCCGCGGAGCGGGCCAGCGAAACCCGGTTATCCTCGACCTTGGCCGAGATGTCGCGCGGCAGCTTCCAATTCAGTTTGCCCTTGGGGCCTTCCACCGCCACCGCGCCCGCGCCGTCGATGTGGACTTTTACCTTGGCCGGAATCTCCACGGGTTTGTTTCCAATTCGCGACATAAAAAATTACCAAACGTAAGCCAGCAGTTCGCCGCCGACCTTTTGCTTCTTGGCCTCGCGGCCGGACATCACTCCTCGCGAAGTGGAAAGGATCGCGATGCCCATTCCGCCCAGCACTCTGGGGACTTCATCTGCTCCGACATAACGGCGAAGTCCGGGAGTGCTGACTCGACGCAATCCGGTGATGGCGCTGGCCCGATTGACCAGTTTATTGGTGATCTTGATCCTGGGATGGGCCGCGCTGGTATCGATCGCGTAATCGCTGATGTAACCTTCATCCTTCAAGATCCGAACGATTTCCGCCTTGATCCGGGAATAAGGAACAAACATTTCGGCCTTGCGGGCATGGCCGGCGTTGCGAATCCGCGCCAGTAGATCGGCAATGGGGTCGGTAACTGTACTCATGGAAATCAGGAAGTTGTTGCTTGCGCGGCAGATCGGCGGGCCCGATCGCTGAACGGCATCCCCATCTCGGTCAAAAGCGATTTGGCTTCTTCGTTCGTCCGCGCGGTGGTCACAATAGTAACATCAAATCCAATGTTCCGCTTGATTTTATCCAGCTCCACTTCCGGGAAAATCGACTGGTCGGAAACGCCTAACGTGTAGTTCCCGTGACCGTCAAAGCAGCGGGGAGAAACCCCGCGAAAATCGCGTATGCGAGGCAGGGCGGCCTTGATCAGCCGCTCCAGAAACTCATACATCCGTTCGCCGCGCAGGGTCACTTTCGCTCCGATTGCCTGGTCTTTGCGAAGCTTGAAATTGGCAATGCTCTTCTTCGATTTTGTCTCGGCTGCGCGCTGGCCGGTAATCAAGGCCAGCTCGGTCTTGGCATCGTCCAACGCCTGCTTTACGTCGGCTTGCGAGCCGACAGAGGTATTGATCACCACTTTTTCCACCTTCGGAATCTGGTTCACGTTCCTGTAGCCATGCTGCTTCTGCAATGCCGGCATCACCCGTTCCTTGTAGTGACGATAAAATTCGTTTTCCATTTTCAATGTTCTCTCATTCCAAGCCTGGCGAAGAGTCCCGCAAATTCATAGCTGACGCGATTTGCCCACCGCTCCGGATGACAATCTAGCGTTTCTTTTTCTCCTTTTTCGGTTTCGGTTCCCCGCGTTTCGCCGATTTCCCGCCGCCATCGACCAGCCGGACATTGGAAATGTGAATCGGGCCTTCCCGCTCCGCGATGCTCCCGGAAGGATTGTCCTGAGATTTCCGCAGGTGTTTCTTGATGATCCGGACTCCTTCAATCAGGACCCGCTCTTTCCGGGACAGCACTTCCAGGATTTTACCCGACGACCCCTTGTAATTGCCGGAAATCACCTCGACATGATCCCCTTTCTTAACGTGAAGCTTGATTCGGTTCATAACACTTCCGGAGCAAGCGAGACGATTTTCATAAAGTTGCGTTCGCGCAGTTCCCGCGCGACCGGTCCGAAGATTCGGGTGCCGCGCGGATTCAGATCTTTATCAATGATAACGATCGCGTTGTTATCGAAGCGCAAAAGCGAGCCGTCTTCACGGCGGATCGGCTGCCGGGTGCGCACCACCACGGCCCGCACCACTTCCCCCTTCTTCACCGTGCCGGTAGCGCTCGCTTCCTTGACGTTGGCTGTAATTACGTCGCCGATCCCGGCATACAGAGTCGCTTTCCCGATCACGCCGATCATCGTAGCCATGCGCGCGCCGGTATTATCTGCCACATCCAGTCTGGAACGAATTTGCACCATATCTTTACCCGTCTACTTCCCAGCCGGCATCACTGCTCCAGCACCTCCACCAACCGCCAGCGCTTCAGCTTGCTCAACGGGCGCGTCTCCATGATCCGAACCGTATCGCCCGTTTTCGCCCGGTTCTGCTCGTCGTGCGCGTAAAATTTTTTCATTTGTTTTACGATCTTGCCGAACTTTGGATGCGGCACCCGGGTAACGGAACGCACCACGATCGTCTTGTTCATGCCGCTTGAAATTACCTCGCCGGTTCGCGTCTTCCGCGTGCCCCGGGCGGCGGCTGCCGGCGCCACTGCATCGGCAGGCAGGGGCGGGGGCGTTGGGCTTGTCTTTTCTGTCTCGTCAGCCATACCCTACTTTTTCTTTGCCTCCTTTTTCGCAACCGCTTCCTTGGGCGGCTCTTTCGAACGCCGGGAAAGAATGGTCTCGATTCGGGCAACATCCCGGCGGAGCAAACGCAGCCGGCTCGGCTGTTCCAGTTGACCGCTCTGCTGTTGCAATCGTAAATGCAAACTTTCCTGGCGAAGGTCGCGCTTCTTAGTCACCAGTTCGTCCGTCGTCATCTCAATGATTTCCTTGATCTTCATACAAAAATTAACCAGCCGCGATTGCCGCGGACTGTGCTGCTGTCTCAATCATCTTGCTCTCTTCCATCGGTATCATCCCTCTGATCAGGCTGCGGTCACGTGGTGACGGCTCAAGAATTTTGTCCGGACCGGCAGCTTGTCCGCGGCTAATCGCAACGATTCGCGGGCAACCGACTCCGTTACACCGTCCAATTCAAACAGGATGTTGCCTGGGCGCACCGTCGCCACCCAGAACTCCGGTTGTCCTTTCCCTTTGCCCATTCGGGTTTCCGGAGGCCTGGACGTAACCGATTTGTCGGGAAAGATTCGGATCCACAGTTTCCCTTTGCGTTTCATATTGCGAGTCAGGGCCACCCGGGCGGCTTCAATCTGGGTGTTTGTGATCCAGGCGCGTTCCAGGGTTTGCAGCCCGAACTCGCCAAAATCAATTCGGAGATTGCGTGAAGCGGTCCCCTTCCGGCTTCCCCGCTGGGACTTCCGATACTTCACTCGTTTGGGCATCAACGGCATGGCTTTTCTTCTCTCTTAAATGGCTAGGCTTGGACCGGCTCGGGCGGTGGCGGCGGCGCCGCCGGCGCAGACGTTTCAGGCGGCGCTTCTTCCTTCTTACAAATCCAGCATTTCACCCCAATTTTGCCGTAAACCGTATTTGCTTCGGCAAAACCGTAATCGATGGCGGTCCGCAAGGTATGGAGAGGAACTTTGCCTTCGCGATACCACTCCGACCGCGAAATTTCAGCTCCATTCAAACGTCCGGAACTGCGCAATCGAATTCCTTCCGCGCCAAAATCCATCGCGGTCTGCACTGCTTTCTTCATGGCCCGGCGATAAGCAATACGGCGCTCGATTTGGAGGGCGACGTTTTCCGCCACCAGCTGCGCGTCAAGCTCCGGCGTTTTGATTTCCTGGATGTCGATCTTGATCTGTTTTCCCTGCGCCATTTTCGAGATCTCCTCCGTCATCTTCTCGATTTCGGCGCCCTTTCGGCCAATCACGATTCCTGGTCGCGCGGTATGAATCGTTACCCGAATGGAGTTCCAGGCCCGTTCGATCACGATCTTGGCCACAGCCGCGAACTGAAGCCTCTTCTTCACGAATTCACGAATCTGGATGTCGCTGTGTAAAAATTCCGGAAGCTCCTGAGGAGAAGCGTACCAGCGCGACCGCCAATCGCGGTTTACTCCGAGGCGAAAACCGATTGGATTAACTTTTTGTCCCATAAGGCAGCAGCAGTGGAGTGTTGGAGTAGTGGAGTAATGGAGTAACGAGCCCGACGTGGTGTCTCACTACTCCACCACTCCAATACTCCATTTCTCCGGTTTCCCGCTCAGAATGCATAAATTTATTTCTTGGCCTTCTTGCTCGCCTTCTTTGCTCTCGGCTTTTTCTCCGTTGTTGTTTTCGCTGCGGTTTCGCCCCCGGCTTCTTTTCTTGCCGCCTTTGCTTCCGCTTTCCGCTTCGCGTGGCGTGTTTCCCGCGTCTCAATTACGATTTCGTCCGTGAGCACGATCCGGATATGAGCCATCCGTTTCAGGATGCCGCTGCCGCTGCCCCGGGCCCGGGGCATCATCCGCTTGATGGTTGGGCCTTCGCCGACAGTGGCTTCTTTCACCACCAGGCCGTCCACTTTCAGGTTGGCGTTGTTTTCGGCATTGGCCACGGCGCTTTTCAACGTTTTACCAATTAGAAACGCCGCTTTCTTGGGGGTAAAGGAGAGCACGTCCAAAGCAGCCGATACCGGCAAACCCTGGATCTCACGCGTGACCTCACGCGCCTTGAACGGCGAGATCCGCGCATATTTGTAAATGGATCTGATTTCCATGCTGAGGTCGGTTAAAACTGTTAAAAGAGTTACATCGCCGGAACGGAACTCGGATCCGCCCCCTAACGATTTAACTTTTTTAACTTTCTTAATCCTGCTTCACTTCAAACTCACATCCGGCTTCGCATCCACCTGGAGGCGATCGCCCACTTTTATTTTCTCTTTCTCAGAATCCATTTCCTGAACCACCGCCCCGCAAATCCTTTCCCGCACATCGACCACCCGCAGGCTGGCAATCTTTCGTTCGCCCCGCATCACCCGCAGGGGCATTCCGATCTTAACCCCCTGCTTCTCTCCGATGTTTCCGACAACGAACGACCACTCCTCCTTGACGCTGACAACGCTGCCGTCCATCAATCCCGGCTGGGCCACGGCCGAGAGAGTGTGCGTCGATCTCCCCACCAGGTCGTTCGCGCGGCGCAATTGCGTCTCCAGGTCCATCCGCGCCTGCGCGTCGCCCCCCTGCGAAGTCTTCAAGTACTGTAACATCGCCTCGTCAAGCTGCAGCATCTGATCTCGAAATTCGTCCCGTTCCTTCTGGGCCAGTTGCAGGTCGCTCACCGCAGTCAGCAACCGCTGCTCCAGTTTCGACCGGTCCTTGCCGGCCGCCGCCAGACCCAACGCTTCCATCCGCAGCTGCAGATCCGAATATTTGCGCCGAAATAATTCCGCTTCGGCATTCGATTCCGCCAGACTGCTGGTCAGCGTCTTGAGCGATTCCTGGGCGATCGCCAGCTGCCGGCGCAATTCTTCATTCTGGGCCAGCAAAGCGGCGTCGGTCACACCGCGCTCGGTCTTTTCAATTTTGGATTCTGACAAAGAACTATTTCCCTCTGCCGCCAGCCCTTGAGCCAGCGTTGCGCAGCCCACTACTAATATAGCCGTTAGTTGATAGAAGACGGCTGAGAGGTTCACCTTGGCCTCGCGCGCAAGAGTTTCATTCTCTCGACTATCAACTATCAACCACGAACTAAAAAAACTACTTCGTCACCTTGGCCGTGTGCGAACCATGTTTCTTAAACACACGGGTCGGTGAAAATTCGCCCAGCTTATGTCCCACCATGTTTTCGGTGATAAACACGGAATGAAAGATCTTTCCGTTGTGAATCAGAAACGTATGGCCCACAAAATCAGGCGTCACCATCGACCGCCGCGACCAGGTCTTGATCGGTTTCTTCCCGCCCGAACTGTTCATCTTGTCGATCTTTTCCAGAAGATGCGACTCGACGAAGGGTCCTTTTTTCAACGATCTTGCCATAAAAATCAAATTCTAATTACGAATCCATTACGAATCTGGAAGCCAGAAAGCCAGGAACAGGGAGACAGTAGCTTCCCACCGTCTAATTGCCCCGCCTCTGGTTATACTCGCTTTTCATCTTCTCAACTCCTCTGTCCAAATGATTTCCTTCTCCTGGTTTCCTGGCTTCCAGATTACTTAAAATGCTCGTCTTCCTGGTTTCGTTTGCTCCAGATTAATTCTTCTTCTTGGAACGGCGCCGCTCCAAAATGAAACGGTCACTCGGTTTGTGCTTCGCCCGAGTCTTAAATCCCTTGGCTAATTGACCCCACGGACTAACCGGATGATGCCGGCCGCCGCCGCCTTTCGATTTGCCCTGGCCTCCGCCCATCGGATGATCGATTGGGTTCATAGCCATGCCCCGGACATGGGGGCGTCGTCCGCGCCAGCGGGTCCGGCCGGCTTTGCCGCTCGACACATTCATGTGATCGACGTTCCCGACCTGCCCAACGGTGGCGTAGGCATTTTCGTGGATCCGCCGGATTTCCCCGGAAGGCATCTTGATCAGGGCATAGCCTCCTTCGAGATTATTGAGAATCGCCTGCTGCCCGGCGCTGCGCGCGATCTGGCCGCCGCGGCCGGGAGTGAGCTCGATATTGTGAATATTCGTGCCGAGCGGAATCGCCCGCAAAGGCAGCGCATTCCCCACCTCAGGCGCGACACTGTCGCCGGCGGCAACACGCCTGCCCACCGTCAAGCCGCTGGGGGCAAGGATATAGCTCAGCTCGCCGTCCTCATATTTGATAAGAGCGATCCGGGCCGAGCGATTCGGATCGTACTCGATGCCGATCACTTCCGCTGTCATTCCCCGCTTGGCCCGTTTGAAATCAACCTTCCGATATTTCTGCTTATGCCCGCCGCCGATATGGCGCGAGGTCATGCGTCCGAACGCGTTGCGGCCGCCGGTCTTTTTCTTGGGCTCGAGCAGACGTTTCTCCGGCCGCTGCTTGGTGATCTCATCAAAAGCCGGCAGCGACTTGAATCGCAAGGCGGGAGTAAGGGGGCGAAAACTCTTTAAAGCCATAAAGCTAAACTGACAAAGAAAGGCTTGCTCATACAAATTCGATCTTGTCCCCCTCTTTCAAGGTCACAATCGCCTTTTTCCAATGCGCCTTGCGGCCGTAGTTCAGAGAGCGCTCCCGTTTCTTTTTCCCCGCATAATTGCACGTGTTCACGCTCACAACCGTCTTCTTGAAAAGCCGCTCCACCGCGTCCTTGATCTGGAACTTGTTCGCCCGCGGGCTGACCCGAAAAACATACTTGTTCTGTTTCTCGCTCAGCAGCGACGATTTCTCGGTCAGGGACGCTCTCTGAATAATATCGTGTGGCTCGTTCATTTTATCAGGCCGTGGCCTTTGTCGAGGCCGGACGGATCCGGGCTGCCAATTGTTCCAGACCTTTCTCGGTCACGACGATTTTCTCGAACGCAAGCAGCTGTTCCGCATTGACCTCCGAGGAGGTTGCCAAATGCACCGGTTTTACGTTCCGGGCCGATAAGTGGGTCTTCTCATCGAACGAATCGCTAATAAGCAGGACCTTTTGCGCATCAGTCTGCTTTCGAACCAAATCGATAAATGCCTTGGTTTTGATTTCCGCGACCGCGAATTTGTCGATGGTCAGAACGTCGCCGGCCTTGATTCGCTCGCTCAGGGCCTTTTGAAAGGCCAGTTTCCTCATCGATTTGGATGTTTTCTTGGAGTAATCGCGCGGCTTCGGACCGAAAACGACGCCGCCACCGCGCCAGATCGGAGACGATTTGTAACCGGCCCGGGCTCGCCCCGTCCCTTTCTGCCGCCACGGTTTTGCACCGGACAGATCGACCTCCGCCTTCGTTTTGGTGTTGGCCGTGCCGGACCGCCGGGCGGCCCGCATCGCCACGATCACATCATGCAGGGCCTGGGTCCCCCGGCCATTTTCAATCAGGTCGATCTTGGCTTCTTTGGCCGCCGTTTTGCTTAAAACTTTTGCGCTCATTTCTCAGCTGCCGGCTTTTCGGCCGCGGGTTGAGGTTTCTTTTCCGCCGCTGGTTGCGCTTTCTTCTCCGGCGCCGGCTTCTTTGCCGCAGGCGCCGTCGCCCGGGGCTCAGGCCGCTTGATCGCCGGACGCACCACCACGTAGCTGCCCGTCGAACCGGGCACCGCTCCGCTCACCAAAATAATTTTCTCCGATTCCCGCACCTGCATCACTTGGAGATTTTGCACCGTCACCCGCTCGTCACCCATGTGCCCTGGCATTCCCATGTTTTTCCAAATCCGTCCGGGGGTCGATCGATTGCCGATTGCTCCGTTCCGTCGATGCGTCTTCGATCCATGGGCAGCTCCCTGACCGGCAAAGTTATGTTTCTTCATCACACCCTGGAAACCTTTGCCCTTTGAGCGGCCGATCACGTCAACGTAATCGCCCGGCTGAAATTGGGTAACACTCAAATTGACTTCGCCTTCGGGCGAGTCGGCCACGAGCCGGAATTCGCGAACAAACTTCTTGGGTTCGGCGCCGGCTTTCTTGAATTCGCCCAAGGCGGCGCGGTTCAAGCGCGATTCCTTTTGCGAGCCGAATCCAACTTGAATCGCAGAGTACCCGTTATTTTCCGCGGTCAACCGGCGCACCAAAACATTGTCGCCCGCCGCAATCACGGTCACGGGATGAAGCCGGCCGTCCGCGTCGTAGACGCTGGTCATGCCGATTTTCTGTCCAAGTAGGCCGATGCTCATTTTCTTTCTTTGTCATCCCGAGCGCAGTCGAGGGATCCCGCTGCGCCGCCTTTGAGGCCAGGTCACGGGATTCTTCGGTTCCGCTTCGCTTCACTCAGAATGACATGATTGTTTGCTTAAATCTTGATCGTGATATCCACGCCCGCCGGCAGGTTTAACTTTTTCAGTTCGTCCACCGTCTTCGCCGTCGGCTCGATGATGTCGAGCAGCCGTTTATGGGTGCGAATCTCAAACTGGTCCATCGACTTTTTGTCGACGTGAGGGGAGCGGTTCACCGTGAATCGTTCAATCAACGTCGGCAACGGGATCGGGCCGGCTACCCGCGCCCCGGTGCGCTTGGCCGTCTCCACGATCTCGATGGCGGATTGGTCGAGCATCCGGTGATCGAACGCTTTCAAACGAATGCGTATGCGCTGGCCGTTGGTCATTTCTTCTCCCTTTGGTCGAGAATACCCGCCACCAGATTTTGCGGCACCGGCTCGAAGTGCGACGGTTCCATCGAATAGCTGGAGCGGCCCTTGGAGAGCGAACGGATGGCGGTGGCGTAACCGAACAGTTCCGCCAGCGGCACCGCGGCGTGAACAATGGTCAGATTGCCCCGGGTTTCGATGCTATTGATGCTGCCGCGCCGCCGGCTCAAATCGCCGCAGATATCCCCCTGAAATTCGTTCGGCGTGATGTTTTCCACCTTCATAATCGGTTCGAGCAGGATCGTTTTACCGGCTTTGAACCCATCTTTCATAGCGAAAATTGAGGCCAGCTTGAATGCCAGTTCGTTCGAATCGACTTCATGAAAGCTTCCGTAAACGATGTCCACTTCGACATCGACCACCGGATAGCCGCCGAGGATGCCGTTGAGCACCGCTTCCTCGATCCCCTTCTTGACCGCCGGTATGTATTCTCTCGGAATGATGCCGCCCACGATCTTGTTCTCGACGACCAAACCGGTGCCGCGGCTGCCCGGTCGCATGTCCACTTCCACGTGACCATACTGGCCGCGCCCGCCCGATTGCTTGATCAACTTGCCGACACCGTGCGCGTTGGTAGTGATCGTTTCCCGGTAGGCGATCTGCGGTTTGCCCGCGTTCGCATCCACCTTGAACTCCCGGAACATCCGATCCCGAATGATCTCCAAATGCAGCTCGCCCATCCCGGCGATAATGGTCTGGCCGGTGTCTTCGTGGGTATAAACACGGAAAGTCGGATCTTCTTCTGCGAGTCGCTGGAGAGCGACGCCCATTTTTTCCTGATCGAGTTTTGTCTTCGGCTCGATCGCCATTGAAATCACGGGATCAGGAAATGTCGGCGGCTCGAGCAGGATGGGATGGTCTTCGTCGCACAGCGTGTCGCCTGTCGTGATATTCTTAATTCCAACGATGGCGGCAATATCGCCGGAATAACAGGTCTCAATGTCCTCGCGTTTGTCGGCCTGGATCTGAATCAAACGCGATATGCGCTCACGCTTGTTCGTGCGCGGATTATAAACATTGTCGCCTTTGGAAAGCGTCCCGGAATAGACGCGGAAGAACACCAGCTTCCCGACAAACGGATCACTCCAAAGTTTGAAGGCCAGGGAACAGAAATTTCCGCTGTCGTCCGTGGGCGCTTCCATCGGCTCGTGCGTGTCCGGCTCCATGCCTTTAGCCGGCGGAATGTCGAGCGGGCTCGGCAAATAATCGACCACGGCGTCCACCAGGTATTGAACGCCGATGTTCTTCAAAGCCGAACCGCCGATTACAGGCACAAATTTGTTCGCGATGGTTTGGCGACGAATGCCGGCCTTCAGCAGTTGCGGTGTAACCGGCTTCTCCTCCAGAACTACATGAGCGACCTCGTCATCAAGATTGGAAATTTGCTCGACCAGATCGCTGTATGCCTTGTCAACGATCTCGACATACTCCTTCGGCAATTCGGTAACTTCGTAGGTCGATCCCAGCTGATCGCTGTCGGAGTAAATGATCGCCTTCTTATTAATAACGTCGAGCTGACCCTTGAGTTGATCCTCCTTGCCGAGAGGCAGCAAAACCGGCCACGCGTTGGCGCCAAGTTTGTCGTGGATGCTCTTGACCGACATTACGAAATCGGCTCCAACCCGATCCATCTTATTAATGAAGGCGAGCCGGGGAACGTTATACTTGGTAGCCTGACGCCAGACCGTTTCGGACTGCGGCTGGACGCCGGCCACGCCGTCGAAAACCGCGATCGCCCCATCCAGCACCCGAAGCGAGCGCTCCACTTCGGCCGTGAAATCGACGTGGCCCGGGGTGTCGATAATGTTGATCCGCTGCTTGATCCCTTCAAAAATTTTGTAAACGCCTTCCTCTTTGACTTGGGCCCAGCTGCAGGTGGTCGCGGCCGAAGTGATGGTAATGCCGCGCTCGCGCTCCTGTTCCATCCAGTCGGTCACGGTCGTTCCCTCGTGCACCTCACCCATCTTGTGGATCATCCCGGTGTAGAACAGCACCCGCTCGGTCAGGGTGGTCTTGCCGGCGTCAATGTGGGCCGCAATCCCAATGTTGCGCGTCCGCTCCAGCGGAAACTTGCGGTTAGGCGAATTCGGATTTTTCGCCTGAGTTTTCTTTTCCAAAGTTGCAGTAGCCATGGGATTTACCACCGGAAATGAGCGAAAGCCCGGTTGGCCTGCGCCATTTTGTGAGTGTCCTCGCGTTTCTTAATGGCGTTGCCTTGGCCGGCGGCCGCGTCCTTGATTTCCTGGGCCAACGCGTCCGCCATCGGCATGCCGCGGCGGGTATCGGCGTAGCGAACGATCCACCGCATGGCCAGCGAGACCTGCCGGCTTGGGGTCACTTCCATCGGCACCTGATAGGTCGCGCCGCCCACCCGGCGCGATTTCACTTCCAGGCGCGGCCGGACGTTATCCAGCGCTTTATTCAAAACCTCCAGCGGGTCGACCGAATCGGACCCCTGGCGCGATTTATCGATCGCGGTATAAACAATCCGTTCGGCCAATGATTTCTTGCCGCGCTTCATCACGGTGGTAATCAGGCGCGCCACTGCCGGACTCCCGTAGCGGGAATCGACGCTCTCCTCCTTTTTGTAAACCTTCCTTCGCCGTGACATTTTTGCTTCTATCCAAAACTATTTCTTCGCTTCCTGGCCTCCTCCACCGCCGCCGCTCTTCGGCCGCTTGGCTCCATATTTCGAGCGGCTGCGCCGGCGTCCATCCACCCCGAGGCTGTCGAGAGTACCGCGGACGATATGGTATCGGACGCCCGGCAAATCTTTTACCCGCCCCCCGCGCACCAGCACGATCGAGTGCTCCTGCAGGTTGTGCCCTTCGCCCGGAATGTAGGCAATCACTTCCTGGCCGTTCGTCAACCGCACTTTGGCCACTTTGCGCAGGGCCGAGTTGGGCTTTTTCGGGGTCCGGGTCATTACCTGGACGCAAACACCGCGGCGCTGGGGACAATCGGTCAGGGCCGGCGATTTTGATTTCACCGACACCTTGCGGCGTCCTTTCCGAATAAGCTGGTTAATGGTGGGCATTTTTCTTCTTCTATGGGAGCCGCTCCGCGCTAAGGACCAGGGCGACAAAAAACCCGCCTCAGGCCACGCAATAAACAACTCACTGCGCGGCTGATGCGGTGCGCGCGAAATATAAGGACGGAAACCCGATCCGCAAGAATATTTTGCGGGGTTCTTTACCAAACAACCGTTCTCGACCCGCGCTAATTTCCGGCCTTCCCACGAACCGTTCCTCGTTCCTCGTTTCCAGAAGATCGGTTATCATTTCCTGGCAAGCGGATTTGGCCTGATCGTCCTTGGTTTCAATACAGGGCTGGTCCGCCACCCGCCCATTTCCAACCTGCTGCCATGAAAAAACCAATCGTTCTCGCCGGCGGAAGCGGCTTTATCGGGCAACATTTGTCGGAGCAATTTGCAAGGAGCGGACACGAAATTGTGGTTCTTAGCCGCAGCCGGGCAAGGCGGGCAGGTCCCGTTCGCTGCGTGCAATGGGACGGCCGAACCGCCGGTGACTGGGCAAAGCAGATCGACGGCGCCAAGGCGATCATCAACCTGACTGGGAAAAGCGTTAATTGCCGGCACACTCCGCAGAACCGGCGTGAGATTATCGAATCGCGGGTCGATTCGGTTCGCGCACTAGGCGCCGCCCTCCGACAATGTTCCGAGCCGCCCGACTGCTTTGTCCAGGCTTCGGGAATAGGAATCTACCGAAGTTCGCGGGACTGCTGCGATGAGGACGCCCCTCATGGCAACGATTTTGAGGCAGAGGTGTGCGAAGCTTGGGAGAACGCCTTTCGAGAGGTCAACCCGGCGGGTACGCGCAAGGTCGTGTTGCGGCTTGCTCTGGTCCTTGGGCCAGACGGCGGATTGCTCAGCGTGCTAGGCCGATTGACCAGATGGTTTTTAGGAGGCCAACTCGGAGATGGCCGCCAGTTCGTCAGTTGGATCCACCTGGCCGATCTGATCGAAATGTTCTCCTGGGTGGTGGACCGAGCGGACCTGAACGGCGTGTTCAACGCCACCAGCCCGAATCCGGTGACAAACGCGCAGCTGATGCGCGAACTGCGGCGGGCGCTCCATCGGCCGTGGAGTCCACCCGTCCCGATGTTCGCAGCGCGAATCGGTTCCTGGCTCATGGGCACCGAAGCCGAATTGGCCTTAGCGAGCCATCGTTGCATGCCGCGCCGGTTCCTGGAGCGACAATTTGAATTCTCATTCCCAGAAATTCGCGGCGCCCTGGCCGACATTTACCGTCAGCCATGAGTATGCCAGGGCCCACCCGGCTTGCTGCCTCCGCTGTTCCTCGGGTCATCCCGCTTGCAGAACCAGGCAGGACTGCCAAAGGTGACTCCGCATCATGTTCACGCTCTCCTGCACCGACCGCCGGTCCATGGCCCGGCGCGGCCGCCTAACGACTGGACATGGGCTGATTGAAACACCGGCGTTCATGCCGGTCGGAACCCAGGGCACAGTCAAAGCAGTTACGCCCCGGGAACTCAGTGCCCTCGACGCCCAAATTATTTTGGGGAACACCTACCACCTGTTTGTAAGACCGGGGCTCGAGGTCATCCGGCACCTCGGCGGACTGCATCGTTTCATGAATTGGCACGGGCCGATTCTGACCGACAGCGGCGGGTTTCAAATTTTCTCTCTGGCCAAGTTGCGCAAAATCACGGAGGAAGGCGTGCATTTTCAAAACCATGTCGATGGATCGCCGGCATTTATCTCGCCGGAAATCGCCATGGAAATCCAGGCGGCGCTTGGCAGCGACATCGCCATGGTGTTGGACGAATGCCCGCCCTGGCCGTGCCAACGCGATTATGCCGCGCGCAGCATGGAGATGACGACCCGCTGGGCGGGGCGATGCAAAGCGTGGAAAGAGAAAAACGCTCAACGCTCAACGCTCAACGCCCAATCCCCAATGATGGAGAGCAGCGCTCTCAACTCTCAACCCTCAACTCTCAACTCACTTCTTTTCGGGATCGTCCAAGGCGCGACCTTTGCCGATCTGCGCAAGCAAAGCGCCCAGGCTATTGTGGGAATCGGTTTTGACGGCTACGCCATCGGCGGGATCAGCGTGGGCGAACCGGAGGAAGAGATGATGCGGGCGGTTGAATCGGTTGCTCCGTTTCTGCCGGCGGACAAGCCGCGCTATGCCATGGGTCTGGGAACACCGCCGCAGTTGATCGAAATGATCGGCCGGGGCGTGGATCTGTTCGATTGCGTTTTGCCGACCCGCCTGGCGCGCAATGGAACGGCCTTCACCGCGGCTGGCACACTGAATCTCAAGAATGCCGAGTTCGCCATGCAAAAAGAACCAATCGAGGCGGGCTGCCCCTGCCCGGCCTGCGCCGAGTTCTCCCGCGGTTATATCCGGCATTTGATCAAGGCGGAGGAAATTCTCGGCTTGCGCCTGATCACTCTGCACAACCTGCATTTCTATCTGGATCTGATGCGGCAAACGCGAACTGCAATTGAGGCAAACCAGTTCGATCGGTTTCGGAAAGATTTCGTCGCGGGTTACAAGACGCGCGATCTGACTACTACCGGATAGCTAAGAGCACGGCCGAGCGGCCAGGTCATCCCGAACAAACTGAGGGGTCCTGCCGATACCGGGCGGGTAGACCGGCTCGATGGGATTATTCACTGGCCGATTGAGAGATCCTTGGCTGCGCCGCTCGATGCTGGATGCTGCGCTGGAATAACTGAACCGCGGCGAATCAGCTGCCGCCCTTCGCCTGGGCTACGTATCGTTGGACGCTGCCCCGGTCCACCCCGATCACGGTCCCGACCAGCTTACCGGCCCGATCATAAATGTTGATCTGCGGAATCGAATGGACGTTGTACTGTTTCACCACCGGCGTTGTCCAATTGACGATGTCGATCTTGCGCAGAGCAATCTCCGGGTCCGTTTTGGCCATTTGCTCGAGGAATGGCGAGATCTGCTTACACGGGCCGCACCAGTCGGCATAAAAATCGACAATGGTCACATTGCCGGGCGATAGATATCTGGCGATGTCGACCTGCGAGCCATGTCCGATTACCTCCACTTCCTGCCCGCGCTCGGGAATGAAAGCGGCGCGCTCCACAAAAATGAGGGGAAACTGACGAGGGCCGGCCGGAGTGACCACCTGAAACGCGCCATTTTCGAAGGTCGAGGGTGTCCCCTCCTGGGGGCCATAATTACGGGTAACAAAGTTCGCCCGCGCTTTCGAATTTTCAAAAGCGATGTGCCGGACGTTGGAGGCGGAATAACTCACGGTTTTGCCGTCGGCAGTGCGCGTCTCGAAAGTGTTGTTGGCGTATTTTGTGACCGTGGCGGTGACAGGCGGGCCGAAATTCAATTGAATGGTATCAGCTTTGCCCCGCCCGATTGGGAGCAAGGCCATGAGAACGGGGAAACAGATCAGCCAACGAGCCGCGGAATTCATAAGCCGAAGCTTAGAGATTATTTGATCGATTGAAACTCTTTCCGGGCCAGTCCAGAAGAAAGAGACTCTGGAAACCAGGAACCCAGGATAGGAAAGAGGAAAGCGAAACTGAGCCGGGACAATTTCGGGCCGTCTCGCGATTTTCGGTTGCCCAGGGCCGGCGGTGTCGTTCGGGACTGGAGGAGCAGTTTATGGGTTTGTCGCCGAATTCCTGGCTTCCTGGCTTCCAGATTAATACCTGCGGGCATCGGGAATCGTCCATCGGAGCGGTTGCAATTCAGGTCCAGCTGTGCTCAATAAGACGCTCGCTTCCAAACTTGCGTGGCGGCGCGGAAGCGCCCTTATTGTTGGATTCGGCAAATGACTTCCCTGTTTCTTACTCTCTTCGCCCAAAGCCCGGCGGCGCCTGCCACCGGAGGCGCGGGCTACGGCGCGTTTGTCCCGTTCATCCTCATTTTTGTTATCATGTATTTTCTGCTGCTGCGCCCTCAGATGCGCCGCCAAAAGGACCAGCAGCGGTTGGTTGCGGCGTTAAAAACAGGCGATCGGGTCGTAACCAGCGCCGGAATTCACGGGC
Source organism: uncultured Verrucomicrobiae bacterium (assembly GCA_963728975.1). GTDB lineage: Bacteria > Verrucomicrobiota > Verrucomicrobiia > Chthoniobacterales > UBA10450 > DATFCK01. Next base: position 2,066,699 of record CAVSMF010000001.1, on the reverse strand, counting down.
TGATCTCGAACGTGAAAGAGACCACAGTGATCGTGAAAGTGGCCGATAACGTGAAGATCGAAATGGAAAAATCGGCCGTTACCAACGTCGTGAAAACCCCGGAGGCCGCGAAACCATGAGCGCGACTGCTGGAAGCGATGGAGTAATAGGGCCTCGGGGTAGCGGAGTAAGGAAAAAGCAGGCGATCGAATGAGTTCCGGGCTCGAATTTTTCATAGGGCTTGGGATCCTGATGCTGTTTGCGTGGTATTTTGCCACCGACGTCGGGCCGCGAAAACGTCTCCTGGCCGGCGTTCTGGTTCTGGTGCTCGTTATCCTGAGCTTTTGGAGTATCTGGCCTCCGGGGAAGAAAATCCGGCTTGGTCTCGATATCAAAGGCGGCACTTCCTTTCTCATTCGACTGGTGGGCGGAGAGAAGGTGGTCAACAAGGACATGCTCGACCAGGCAGTCGAAGTTATCCGCAAACGGGTCGATTATTTTGGCAGCGGTGAGCCTATCATCAGTCCGGTGGGCACCGATCGGATCCTGGTCCAGATCCCCGGACTCGACACCGCAAAGATCCAGGAAGCGCGGGATCAACTTTCGCGGGTGGCCAAACTCGAATTCCGGCTTGTTTATCCAGACAACGGCAAACGGCTGGAGGAAATCGATAAAGGTCAGCAAGTCATTCCCCCGGAATACCGAATCGAAACCTACAAGCACGTCGCGGAAGGGAACGAAAAGCCGACCGAAGAACGGCTGCTGGTAAAGAAGAAAGCCGATCTCGGGGGCAACCATGTCTCGGCCTCCAGTGCCAGATACGGCAACGAGGGATGGGAAGTAAATCTCGGCTTCGATAGCGAAGGAGCAAAGACCTTCGGCAAAATCACCGAAGCCAACGTCAACCATCGCTTCGCTATCGTGCTCGATGGAGTTATTCAGTCCGCCCCGGTGATTCGCACCGCAATCTACGGCGGCAACGCCGTCATCTCCGGCCACTTTTCCGAACAGGAAGCGCGAGGCCTGGCCAGCGTGCTGGAGAATCCGCTTCAGACCCCGGTCAGCATCGAAGAAGAACGAAGCGTGTCGCCCACTCTGGGCATGGATTCGATTCGGGCCAGCGTCATGGCCGGCTTGATCGGTCTCGCCATCACTCTGGTTGGCGTGGCCATCTATTATAAGTTTGCCGGGCTGATCGTTGACCTCGCCCTGATTGTTAACCTGATCTTGCTGTTAGGCGAATTTCAGCTGGTTCCGGGCGGTGTCGTCCTGACTCTACCAGGTATTGCCGGCATCATCCTCACCATCGGCATGGCCGTAGACGCCAGCGTGTTGATCTATGAACGGTTGCGCGAGGAAATGGCCGCCGGCAAATCGCTCAAGAGCGCGCTGCCCGCCGCCTACGATAAGGCCTTTAGCTCGATCTTCGACGCCAACGTAACGACTTTCATCACCGCCGCGATTTTGTTTGCCGAAGCCAGCGGCCCGGTCAAGGGCTTTGCCATTGTGCTGATGCTGGGAATCCTGGCCTCGATGTTTACCGCCCTCATCGTCGGCAAAAATCTTCTGGGCTGGTTGGTGGACACCGGCCGGATCCAGCGGATCTCGATGTTGCACCTGATTTCGTCCAAGAACATCAATTTCCTCGGAAAAGGCTTTATCGCCTGCATGTGCTCGCTCGCCCTCATTATCACCGGGGCTGTTTCGTTCTACATGCGGGGCGAGAAAAATTTCGGCGTCGACTTCCGCGGCGGCGACCTGGCTACCTTGAGCGCGCCGGCCAAGATCGATATTGCCCGGGTCCGAGACGCGTTGAAGCCAATTGGTCTTGCTGACGCTTCCATTCAGGAATCGCAGCAGGCCGGCCGGAATTACATCACCATCCGCAGTCCGCTTAACACCAGCGACAAAGTCGAGAAGCAACTCCTCCAGGGCCTTCCGCAAGCCGGGCTCAAGGTTGAAGGCTCAGAAAGGGTGGGCGCCCTCGTAGGCAGTGAATTGGCCAGACGTTCGCTGATCGCATTGGGACTCGGCATCCTTGGGATCTTGATCTACGTCACATTCCGATTCGAGCTCTCTTTCGCGGTCGGGGCGATCGTCGCTCTCTTGCACGACGTGTTGATCACTGTTGGCATGTTCTCGCTGCTGGGACGGGAGCTGACTCTCACTATGGTTGGCGCCGTTCTGACCATCGCCGGTTACTCGATTAACGATACGATTGTGGTCTACGATCGGATCCGGGAAGGCCTGGCCAGCGGCCGCCGGGGCTCGATCGAGCAGATCATGAACGAGAGTGTCAATCAGACCCTGAGCCGAACCATCCTGACCAGCGGCACCACGCTCATCCCGATTCTCTGCCTGTTCTTCCTTGGCGGCTCGGTTCTGCGCGATTTCGCCCTCGCAATCATCATCGGCATCATTGTCGGCACCTATTCGTCAGTTTTTATCGCCTCTCCTATCGTCCTGTGGTGGACGCGCGCCCGTGGCGGCGGCACCGGCGCCCTGCGCCGCGAGGTCATGCAAAAAGCCGCCCCCAATCCGGCCACAATGTAGATTTCGCTTTCCGTCGGGTATCGGAGGGGGACAACCAAAGCGGGGCCGATCACAGGGTCCCGATGGGCCAAGGAAAAACAGACGCCTATGGGTTTATCGGGCGGCCGGTTCAACCGGTTTACCGGCCAGGAGATCAATGTCTAAAGGGGCCGAGAATCGAAGGCGATTCAGAATCCGATTTATACCATAATATCCTAATAACCAGGTTGTTACAGGATAAAGACCAGCCGCACCGGCCAACGCCCCTAACGTTTTTTCAAGATTTTCCTGCGATTCTGGCCTCCAAAGGTTGACGGCCTACCCGGGGACAGCTAGGCTCCCCGCACTCCAGGAGAGGATCCTTAATGCCAGAAGTAATTGTTCGTAAAGGTGAACCGGTCGATCGAGCTCTGAAGCGGCTAAAAAACAAGCTCGATGCCGAGGGCATTCTGGAAGAAGTGCGCCGGTTGCGCGCATTTGAGACCCCTTCCCAAAAGCATCGGCGCAAAGCAAAAGCCAACGCCAAACGGGGCCGAACCAAGTTCCGGTTTAACCCATAGGAACAAGCCGGAAGGTTCGCAGCATTACCCGGGACCAGGCTGTTTTAAGCCTGGCAGCGCTTAACCACCCGACATCGTCACTCGCATTCGCAGGCGATCCGGAAGCCGATATCGTTACAGGAAAAATTCGGGACGTTTGAGCTGCGAGCTGTCGTTCGCAGACTGTTAAATCGCGATTTCCAGCTGCCTCCGCGGTGAACGCGCTTTGCCCCGCAAGTTGGGCCGCGCGGATTCATCTTGGGCGTGCCGCGGTAGGGTTCGAAATAATCAAGACACCATTCCCAAACGTTCCCGGCCATGTCCTCGATCCCGAACGGGCTCGCTCCCAGCGGAAACGCTCCCACCGGCGAACTCTCCGAATAGCCATCGTCGATGTCCCGATCGCTCCAGGGAAAAACGGTGTTCTTATCCGCAAAATTCGCGAGATCGCCGCGTCGATCATAATCGCCCCAGGGATACTTGCGTCCGTCGTTTCCGCGGGCGGCGTGTTCCCATTCGGCCTCGGTAGGCAGGCGATATTTCTTGCGTTCCCGGGTACTGAGCCACTGGCAGTACTTGATTGCGTCCAGGCTGCTGACATAAACCACCGGGTGCCGATCGCCCGCCCCGCCAGGTCGCCGGCGGGCATGGGAAGGATCAAACGCTTCGTATTCAGCGTTGGTAACGGGATAACGCGAAAGATAATAACGGCTCAATGTAACCCGGGTTAGCGGACGTTCGTTAGGGCCGGCATCGATCGCTTCGCTGCCCATTAAAAACTGGGCGGAAGGGATAAAAATCATCGGCGTACCAAGCGAATTCTGAAAATTGATGAACTGGGCGCGCTCAGCCGCCTCGTTTATTTCGAGCGGCGGATGTTCCTCAACCGGGTGCTCCGGATCCGATTTTTCCGGTTCTTTTGCCACAGGTTCATGCTTCCGGGCCGGGGCCGCCGCAGGGGGAGGGGCCGGGCTGGAATCCTCGTCCATATCGTCGAGGTAGCAGTCGATCACCTCCTCGGCTTCATCGATATCCATCCCCAAATTTTCCGCCATGTTCACAAAAGCATCGCGTTGATCGTCGGTCATCGAAATGCTGTCCAATCCGCTGAGCCGAAGCATCCGCAGAAAATCCTCTTTGGGATTCAGAGAATTACGGCGCTGGGCGCGTCGTCCCGCGGGCGGTCGAGCAGGTTCAGCTCGCTTCGCTCCGCTGTCTTTCAATTCTGCCTCTATACAGAACAGGATCTGTTCCTTGTTTAACCCGTGCTCGGAGCCGAATTGAAACAGGTTCTTCTCCGTTTCCGGGGTCAACACGCCGCCGACCAGAGCAAAGGTGATGTATTTGCGTAGCTCCGCCGTCGCTTCCTCATAAAATTGAGCGGCGAGTTCGTCATCCATCGCCTGCCGGCGTTGCGGATTCAAAAGTTCCACTCTCGCTTCAGTCAGGTACCGGGAGGACTCTTCCAGGCCAGGCTGGAGTAATTGGGTGAGAGGGTTACTCGGCTGATTTTTCAGGGGCAGCTTTTTCTGCCACCACCGCATCAGCTCGCGGCAATGTTCCTCAATCAGCTCGTTGCTGGGATTGGCCTTGGGATCGAGGCAGAGGCGCTCGTAAAGGTTGGGTGATTTGTATTTGGACCACCCGTTCCATTTCTGAGGATCGTCCGGCAGGGGGATGGGGAAACTGGCATTCTGCTTTGCGGTCATTCGATCTTCAGCTCTCCGAGACCGCTTCTCGCCTCACTGATTTGATCCGGGGAAAGTCCGGTATTGCGCTCGATCGACACTTGAGACCGCTGACCGCACGCTTCCACGGCTACTTCCAGGACCTGATTGCTGTTGTATTCGTAGCTCAGATTAACTGGAGAACCCTTGGGAAGGAAAGGTGGCAGAGTGATATCGCATAACCCGAGTGGCGTGCATTCCGCCGGCATCGTGCTTTCGCCCTCCACGATCTTTACTACCGCGCGTGACATGTTGGCGTTGGCGGTGCCAAACAGGTTTTTGGCCACTGCTGGTATGGCCGTGCGCTTCCGGATCATCGGAAAGACATATTCCTCGAGGTTGGCGTCATCCCATAGGACCACTCCGAGAGTATGAGAGGTCACGTCGTTTACCTGAATCAAACCTCCTTCGCGCGAGGAAAACTGCTGCCGCGTGTCCGGCGCCAGTAATCGTGTCCCACTCGCTTCTTCTTCCCGCAGCATGGAAAGAGTCGCCTGAATGGCAGCGCCAAGCGAGACCGCTTCATCCGGGTTCAAATCGCTTACCACTGGCACGGGGGAGAAATCGGAAATCATTTGACGAACCATCGGCATCCGAGTCATGCCACCAACCAGGAGAACTTTGTTGATGTCCTGCCATTTCATCTTTGCTTCCTGCATGGTCATTTCACAAATCATCTTGCACTTTTCGACCAGATGCCGGGTGCGCTGCTCGAAATCATCCCGGGTTATCTCCAGCTTGACGCTTTTACCTTGATGGTGATGCACCAGGGTAACTTTCTTTCGGCTGGAAAGCTGGACCTTGGCTGCGACCGCCCGCGTTTGGAGATCCTGATAGCTGTGAAGGTCCAATAATGGATTTTCGCCATGGGCCCGATCGAATTCCTCGGCCACGAGTTTAACAATCACATCATCCCAATCCTTGCCCCCCAGCCGATGATCGCCATTGGTGGCAACGATGTTGAGATTGTGGCCTTCAATTCGCATGATCGTGACATCGAAGGTGCCGCCGCCCAGATCGAACACGAACACTGTTTGGTTTTCGTCCAGCTTGTCCAACCCGTAGGCTAGCGCCGCTGCCGTCGGTTCGTTGATGATTTGGAGAACGTTCAGTCCGGCCAGCTGCCCGGCTGTAATCGTCGCGGTGCGTTCCGCATCGTTGAAATAGGCCGGAACCGTAATGACGGCATCCGTGATCTCCTCTTTTAAGTACTTCTCGGCGTCGTTCTTGAGCTTCTTCAAGATCAAGGCGGAAAGTTCTTCGGCGGAATATTTTTTGCCACCGAACTCGCGATGAAACTGTTCCTTCGATTTACCGACCTCCCGTTTGACGAAATCAACCGCCTTTTCCGGCTCAACTACTGAGTTGCTCTTCGCAACCGTTCCTATGACCACATTGGTCCCATCAAACAAGACGACTGAGGGGGTGATCCGCTCATTTTCAGAGTTGGGAATGATCTGCGGCTTACCATAGGCATCGATATGTGCCACGGCCGAGAAGGTAGTTCCCAGATCGATGCCGACTGCTTTGCGTTTTGACATAGGGGCGAAGTGTAATTTGCTTCCGCGGTCTCTGTCCTTCGACGGGAGGTGCAGTTTTCATGCCTGTTATCGAGGTGAAATAGAGGAGTTGTTTCGCCGCATTTCCCATGCGGAAAACAGGCCCCTCAGCGCCCTGTCCTCAGGGCCGGACCGAAAGCCGGCCGGACCTTCCCTCCAGCAGCCGCCCCGGGAGGGGGATATGCTTGTGTTCCCCGGAAATCGGGCAGAAACCAATCCCACCTGGCTAGTGGGGCGGGAGCTGCTGCATTAGCCGTACCGTTTTGCGATCACTTCCTCCGGGCGAATCAATTTGCCCCTCCATAAAAAGCCGCGCTTCACCCGCATCACAATCCGACCATCCTCCTCCGGAAAATCGGCCGGTTCGTAGTTGATAACTCGATGCAGGGCGCGATCGACTCTCTCCTTTGGCTCGATCTCCTTTACCTCGAAGCGATGCAGAATCTCCAGCAGCGAATGAATGGCGTTTTCCAGATTGTCCCGCCATTGATTGATGCGGCCGCGTTTTTTCTGTTCTTCGGCGCTGGACCGCAGCTGTTCGAGTAAACCGCTGAGATCATCAAACAGATGAACTAAATCATGGATGAAAGGTTTCTGAAGCGATTCGTGCAGAAAATTGTCGCGATACTTCAAAAGCTCGTCATGCAACGAATCAAACAATCGTTGGTTGACGCTCTCCGTGCTGCGGATCGCCGTCAGTTGCTCGTCGATCTTTCGCAGACGAGCTGATAAGTCGGGAGCCTTGCTCTGGGCCACGCTTCCGGCAAGATCCTCAAGTTTCTTGCAAACAGTCTGTTCGAGCTGCTTCAAACGTCCATTCAGTCGCTCCAGTTCAAGCGCTTTCTGGTGGAGAAAACCAGCCGTGGGCGTTTGCTGATCGGCTTCGGCCACATCCGCCGGAAGCGATTTCTCCGCTTCCGCGCTCAGCTGCTGCATCGCCGTGGCAAACTCGTCAGGTGCGGCCGCCGGTCTACCCATTCCTTTTCTCCTTCTCGAAATAGGCCCGGATGGCTTCAACCAAGCCCCCCATGTCATGACGGCGCGCTTCCACGTCCACCGTTAATCCCGAATCGCGGGCGCTCTTGGATGTCACCGGACCGATGCTTGCTACCTTTAAGCCGTCGGGCCAGGTCAAACCAAGGGCGACAAAGTTTTCGACGGTGGATGAACTGGTGAAAGTAATGAGGTCGGCTCCTTCTTCGACAAGACGGCGACGCGCACCAGTTATGTCGCGCGTTTCCGGAACAGTGCGATAAGCAAATGCCTCGTCCACGATAGCTCCCAAAGCTGAAAGCTCCCTCGGAAGCACGTCCCGCGCCTTCTCGGCCCGGGCCAACAGGATTCGAAGGTTCTCAACCCCGCCTTGCTTCTTGAACTCCTGCACAATCGCCTCAGCCACGAATTCTTCCGGCTGCAGATCCACGTGCAAATGAAAATCCCGCACCCGCTGGGCGGTCGCCGGACCGATCGCGGCAATCCTGGCTCCGCCAATCTCGCGCGCATCGTCATACAGTTTGTAAAAAAGATCAAAAAAAGCGTCCACCCCGTTAGGGCTGGTGAAGACAACCCAGTCGTAGGTATGCGCGTCCCGCACCAATTCGGCGAACTCGCGCAAATCAGTCGGCGGTTCGATCCGGATGGTCGGCAACTCGAAAACGTCGGCTCCAAGATCGCGCAGAAGGCGACTTAGCGAACCGGCCTGCTTTCGGGTGCGAGTGACGACAATACGTTTCCCGGAAAGCGGGCGGTGTTCGTGCCAGTTCAGGTCGTCGCGAAGAGTCACGACGTCGCCAAATACCGCCACCGCCGGCGCTTGAAAACCGGCTTCGACCACCCGCTCGGCAATGTTGGCGAGCGTCCCCGTCAAAGTCTCCTGGCGGCCGGTGGTGGCCCATCGGACCAGCGCCACTGGAAGGTCCTTCCGGGCCCCATGTTCCACCATTTCGCGCGCGACCGCCTCAATCCTTTCAACCCCCATCAACATCACCTGGGTCCCCCCCAACCGGGCCAGAGCCGCGAAGTCGATCGCGCTTTCCACTTTGGCCGGATCTTCGTGCCCGGTAAAAAAGGTAACGTGTGAATTTCGGTCGCGATGGGTCACCGGTATTCCGGCGTAGGCCGGTCCGGCGATGGCCGAACTGATTCCGGGAACGATTTCAAATTCAATTCCCGCATTCACAATTGCTTTTGCCTCCTCCGCCCCGCGTCCGAAGACAAATGGATCGCCGCCCTTCAAGCGCACGACTTTTTTTCCGGCGCGGGCCTGTTCGATTAGCAGCGCATTAATATCCTCCTGGGCCAGAGTGTGCTCGCCCGCCCGCTTGCCCACGTAGATAATTTCCGCGTCCTCCCGGGCCCAGGCCAGCATTTCCGGGTTGGCCAAGTAATCATAAACGATCACATCCGCCATTTCGATACACTCCCTGGCCCGCAAGGTAACCAGCCCGAGATCGCCCGGACCAGCGCCAACCAGAAATACCCTGCCCGGTTTGCTTTTGCCTCCGCTCTTGTTCTTACTCACCATGGATTTTTTTCAGGAGTTGTTCCCCTAGCTCTTCCGGATTGTCCCGCGATCCTTCCACCACCCCTTGTCTTGGGGCCGCTGAATCGCTATCGAAGATCTGGGCGCGCACTTTCAACACCGAACCATTGATCGTCGCCAGAACCCCAACGGGTTGGTTGCAGTCCGCCTCCAGCAATCGTAAAAAAATTCGCTCCGCCCGAAGGCAAGCCGCCGTCTCTGGCTGATTGATCGGTTCAATCCACTTCCGGGCCTGATCATCGCCTGCCCGGATTTGAACTGCAATAATCCCCTGGCCGCCAGCCGGGAGAAAGGGCTCGTCTGGCAGTGTAGTAACACGAAACTTAGTCCGTTGGTAATGCACGACATCTCCATCAACCAACATCCCGAGCCGCTCCAAACCGGCCCGGGCCAGGACGATCCCGTTCCATCCGGACTCAGCCAGCTTGCGCAGCCGGGTGGGCACATTTCCACGGAGATCGACGATCTTCAGATCGGGCCGGCTCCAACGCAGCTGATGTTTCCTTCGGACGCTGCCGGTGGCAATAACCGCGCCGGCGGGAAGCGATTCCAAACTGTCCGCCACCGGCGCAACCAGAACGTCGTCAATTGGTCCGCGGGGAAGAACCGCTATGATTTCCGTCCCAGGCGCCAGTTCGCTGGGCAGATCCTTGGCGCTATGCACCGCCGCCCTGATTTCTTGTACGAGCAAAGCCCGCTCGATCTCGGCCGTGAACAATCCCTTGCGCCCGGCACTCGCTTCCCTTGGCTCGCCGATCCCGGGAGGAACGTCGCCGCCAGTCTTAATGACTTTAACCTCGATCGCGAGCGCCGGCTGGTGCCGGTGCAACCGGTCCATTACCATCCGCGTCTGGGTTCGCGCCAGATCGCTGCCCCGCGTTCCCAAGACAAGCTTATCCGCCATGCCGGAACTTAACCCACCCCCGGTTAAGAAGGAAACTGCGGCGGGGGACTACGATCCCGACGCCCGTAATTGCACGCCGGCAACCGGAGGAGCGCTTTTGACGGCCCCGAAATCGACGGAATAACCGCTTAAAAATCGTTTCACGAAATCGGTGACATGCTCCGCGATGATCGCTTCCGCGGCGGTGATTTGTTGGCGCCGGAGGGCAAGCGATTGCTCGGCCACCGACTGCAGTGAATCCACGTCGTAGAGATACACCCGTTCAATCTGGTTGACCCGCGGATCGATATTTCGGGGAACGGCAATATCAATGATGAACAACGGCCGATCGATTCTTTCCCGCAACAGCGGTTCGAGAGTTGACCGGGTAAGCAGATAATCCTCGGACGAAGTCGATGCAATCAGGATGTCGACTTCGCGGCAATGGTCGAGCCAATCCTCGAACGGAATAACGCAACCGTTAACCGCCCGGGCCAGCTCTTCCGCCCGGCCGGCCGATCGATTGCTCAGCCGAAGATCATTCACCCCCCGTGAGACCAGGGCGCGCACCGTCCGGTCGCTCATCTCGCCGGCCCCGAGAACCAGAACTTTTCGCCGGGCCAGGTCGCCGAATATTTTACCGGCCAGGTCGATCGCGACCGATCCGACCGAGACGGAACCGCGCGCGATTCCGGTATGCGTCCGAACTTCTTTCGCTACCCGGAAAGCGCGTTGAAACAGCCGGTGCAAATAAGGTCCGGCCCCGCCGCTGGCACGGGCGCACTCGTAAGCCTTCTTGGCCTGTCCGAGAATTTCGGTCTCGCCCACAACCATTGAATCAACCCCCGCGGCAACCCGAAAAAGATGCTGGGCACACGCGGCGTCTTCATAGCGATAAAAGACCGACGTGTCGTCCGGAGAATCGATCCGGCAAAGACAGCGGGCAATCTCTTCCGTCGGCAATCGCTTTTCCGCCGCAGCATAAACTTCCACCCGATTGCACGTAGTAAGGAGCAACGCTTCGGCACAGCCGGCGCTCTGCAAAATCCGGCCAGTCTCCCCATTGCCGGCGAAACGTTCCCGGGTGGTCACATTGGCGGTCCGATGGCTGATTCCAACGCAAAAAAGATTCATCGAATCACGGAGCCTGAGCGGTAAATGTGATCCCCCAAAGCAAAGTAAGGGCGGCGCTAAATCCGATAATCGACAGCGCCGCTACTCGCTCGGGAGCCAGACGCCGGAGATGCCGGCCCTGCAAAATGGCAGCGTAAAGGAGCCAGACTCCAATCGCGCACAACATCTGGAGCCAGGGCACGGGACGGCCGACAAAAAAACCGCTCACTAAACCAAGGGTATAAAGGGCGAAGCCCCACCAAAGCAATCGGGTAATGGCGGCAAATAAATCCGTCAACGGAGGCAGCAGGTAAAAAATTGAGTGGAGCTGATGGGTCTTGAGCTGGCGCTCCTGCACCAGATACATAATGCCGGCAATGCAAGCCAGGGCGAATGCGCCATAAGCAATCAAGGAAATCGAAGCATGAAATTCCAACCAGGCATTCGGCACCATCCTGACAGGGTGACGAATATCGATCGGAGCAAGCAAGGCAAAACCTTGCAGCAAAAGCACCAGCGGCGCGGTGAACCCTCCCATCAGCGAAAGCCGGTAAGCCGGACCCACCAGCAAATACATTAGCGCCACCGACCAGGCCAGAAAGACGAAAACTTCGAATAAATTGGTCAAGGGACACCGGCCCAGCTCGTGGCCCCGAATCGACAGAAAGCCGGTCTGAAGAATAAAACCGAGGCCAATGGCCAGCAAATTGAACTTTCCCCGCAGGAAAATTCCGGCCCGCAGGGAAATGACGGTCCGAGCGACAGCCGCCAGAAAACAAAGCGTCGAAAGGATGAGAAGGTATCGATCCACCGGGAATGGCTACGTTATAAGCCCGCCCGATTCTTGGCAACCCTACTCGACAGCCAATCGCTTCCGATCGCGCAACCCGCCCGGTCGCCGCCGCCCGATAAAAGACGCGCGGGGAGATGCCCCACCCCAAAGCGCCGTTGACCTTTGCTCGCCCCTCGTTAGCGTCGCGTCATGGCTTCGGGAATGATCGATCAGCTTCGGGCCACCGTGCGCGATGTCCCTGATTTTCCAAAACAAGGCATCATTTTCAAGGATATCACCCCCATTCTCGGAAGCGGCCCTCTCTTTAAAGCAGCAGTCGACCTTTTTCTGGAGCGTTGTCGGGAGAAAAAGATCGATAAAATCGTCGGGATTGACGCCCGCGGGTTTCTCTTTGGATCGGCCGTGGCCTTCGATCTTGGGATCGGCTTCGTCCCCCTCCGAAAGAAGGGAAGGCTCCCCTATAAGACCGAAAGCGCGGCTTACACCCTTGAGTACGGCGAGGCCGAGATGGAATTGCACATTGATGCGATCACGGCCGGCGAAAAAATCGTTCTGATCGACGATTTGCTCGCCACCGGCGGGACGTCGGCCTCTGCGGTCACTCTTATTAAGAAAGTCGGGGGCGACTTGCTGGAGGCGATTTTCCTGATCGAACTGGAGTTTTTGCACGGCCGGGAAAAACTCTTTCCCACGCCGGTGGCCTCCTTCCTCAAGTATTAGCACACTCTCACGCCGACCGCTGCGCCAGCCCCTGTCGCCCAAGTAGAAGCGGCGTCCTCGGCGCCTGGGGTCACCGGCTTTCGAGCTCGAAGAGATATCGCGTCTCCTTCGGCGGCTACGAGCCCGCCATTTTCCCACCCTGGCACCCGCAACTAGGTCCGCACCCATCCTTGATCCCATTAACCACGACCTCCATTTTGATCTCTTGAAACTGGAGTTGGTCGTGAATCATACCGAGCAATTCGATCGCCCGCGCGTCCGGCATGTGTTCGCAGCGCACTTCAATGCGCCCTTTCTTTCCCGCGAGCTCGGGATAGGTCTCGGCCAGCTCGCCATCGAGGAGAAATGAAGCATAGGCATTAAAACGCTCCTGCAACTCGTGCAGGCGCGGATCGGATCCGTCCCAAACCGCGGGTTCATTCATCACCAGCACGATTTCATCCGCCCTGGAGTCGTGGGCGATCATGTCGATAACGGAAACACGATTAGGGTCGGGCATTTTTGGGGTTGTTTCTCAAAGGCGAAATCTAAAGCCAGGATATTTTCAACACGCAACCCTCAACGTGCAACGTCCAATGCTCAGCGCCCGTGGTTTGGCAGTTTACCCAGGGAAAAAGCCAGCCATTAATGCATGGTTGGCGTGAATTTAGCCAGATCGTAAATACCGAGCTTCTTTTCGATGGCCGCTACCTTATCGACCATCATCTCGAACCCGTCCTCGCCAAACAGTTCGTGCTCCTTCTTCTCAAAATCTTCCCCTAACGAATCGTACTCATGTCCGCTGACGATTTTGCGAAATGCCGGGAAAAGCACGGTGTCCTCGCGCGCCTCGTGAGGATTGTACATCCGAATAAATTGCCGCATCGAATCGGTGAGTTTGCTCCGCTCGCCGGTATTCTTGAAGGCGGATAGCGTAGCCAGCCCCAGGGTGATGTCGGTCACCCGCCGTCCCGCGGCATGCTGCTCCCGCAACACTTTCACCAGATCAGTAAACTGCTTGGCCTTCTCGAAACGCGGAAAAAGAAAGTTTTCCTCCAGTTTTTCGTGATAATCTTCGATGAAATTGCGAATGATTTTAGCCGAGTCGGCCACGGCTTCGGGCGGCAGATCCTCGCCGGCGTCGAGCCTGCGGATGGCTTCTCCATAAACCAGCAGCACTCGCTTCAGGACTCCGTGCTCCCGCATCAGGTCCTCGCCTGGCGAAACCTCTTCTTCCTTTTCTTCGGCGCCGCGTCCAACCCGTAAGCCGGCCGCCGAAACGCCGCCGATGAGCAGTCCTGCTTTGATAAAGGCGCGGCGAGTGGAAGTGCCGGGCGCGGAAATACCTGACAACATATCTGACATTGTAATATCTGAATCGATGCAATACGGCGCGACGGTCGCCAAGATCATTGTCATTCCGAGCGAAGTCGAGGAATCCCGAGACGCTACCTGGGAGCTCGCACCACGGGATTCTTCAGCTCCGCTTCCAATCACCAACCGGGCCGGATCGCCCAGGTTGCGATTGAACTGCTCTCCCGGGAGCTGTTAATTGAGACCGTGGCAAAGAAAACGCCCTCCCGACTGACCCTTCTCGGTCGAAGCGAAGCCAAAATCCCGGCGTCGCCCACCCAGGCGCGCCTGGAAACGTTTCCGAATCCGGCCCGGCGCAGTTACCGCATCCATTTTGAAACGGATGATTTTACGTCGCTTTGCCCCGTCACCGGCCAGGCCGATTTTGCCCGGATAGAAATCGACTACGTGCCGGACCGGCTTTGTGTCGAAAGCAAATCGCTCAAGTTTTATCTGGCATCCTACCGGAACGAACGCGCTTTCAACGAAGCCGTGACCAATCGCATCCTGGACGATTTTGTGAAAGCATGCCGGCCACGTGAAGCAACCGTCGCGGCGCAATTTTCGGCCCGCGGAGGAATCGCCCTGAGTGTGCGCGCGGAATATGCCTCAGCAAATCGTTAAACCTAGCGGCCGCGATGGGCGGTAAAGATGCCGTGTCATTTCGAGCGCAGCCGAGGAATCCCGTTTCCAGACCGAGCAACTGTTGAGCGGGATCCTTCGACTTCGCTTCGCTATGCTCAGGATGACACTGGCTACCGATGAAACCCGCCGTCATTTTGCTTAGTGGCGGACTCGATTCCGCCACCACCGCGGCCATAGCGAAATCGCAGGGATTCGAAATTCATGCGCTTTCTTTCGACTACGGTCAGCGCCATCACATCGAACTGGCCGCGGCCCGGCGCGTCGCCCAATCGTTAGGGATAAAGGAACATCGCATAGTCACAATCGCTTCCGACATTTTCGCGGGCTCCGCCCTGACCGACAATTTGGCAGTTCCGAAATCGCGGTCTGAAGTCGAAATGGCGACCGGCATTCCCGTCACCTACGTGCCGGCGCGGAACACCATTTTTCTTGCTTATGCGCTTGCCTGGGCCGAGACGCTCGGGGCCGCCGATATTTTTATCGGTGTAAACGCCCTGGATTACAGCGGTTACCCCGATTGCCGTCCGGAATACATCGCTGCCTTCGAAAGCCTGGCCAACCTGGCAACCAAAGCCGGGACCGAAGGCGGATCGGTGAAGGTGCACGCTCCGCTGATTCAGATGTCGAAAGCCGATATTGTTCGCAAAGCATTTCATCTCGGGGTGGATCTCTCGCTCACCCACAGCTGCTACGATCCAACCGCCGACGGGCGGCCCTGCGGTCGGTGCGACGCTTGTTTATTGCGTGGCAAAGGATTTGAGGAGGCCGGCCTAACCGATCCGATCCACTATGCCGCCCAATGAACGCGCCCCTGTTCCGATTGACCAAGCCCGAGCAACGGGTGGTGATCTTCATTCTCCTGGCCCTGCTTGCCGGAGCAATCATTAGCCATTACCGCGATACTCATTCGCTCTCGTTTAACCGGAAGCAACCGCCCCCCGCCGGTAGCATGAGCGCCACCGCCTCGCCCTCGCCTGCTCCCATTCCGGAAGCAGAAAACAACGACTGAGCGCTCCCTTGTAGCGGCGGTCTGCGACCGCCGCATTAATTCCTATTCAAGAACCGGGATGCAACTCGGGAACAGAGCCTGGCTTCAAGGTTGAAGCGGTAGGAGCGCTTAACGACAAGGCCTTTTGGAAACGGTGGCATAAAACCGGCCACAGGCCGGTAGCTACACCTTGCGATCTTTCGACACGCTCAGTCCGCGCCCAACCCCGGAATGCTGGCGTAGCCGACAAATGTCGCTTCGGATTTCTCCTCGGAATCGGTATGCCGGCCCGCAATTTTGAAATCGAAAACACTCACACCGAAACGGGAGTGCCCTTTGTAGGTGCGCCCGTCGCTTGCCCCCACCATGATCCGCTGGTTGGTCGCTTTTTCCCGGCCGAGATAAATCATGGTGTGGGTGATCGCAGGATCGCGATCGACATTGTAGGTTCCGGCCCAAAAAAGGAGATCGCCCGGCTTCAATGCATCCAGCTCGAAGGTATCCTGACTCCGGCCCAAAACAGCTTCAAACTTTCCCGCTTTCCGAACCCAGACGTATTGGTCACGCGCGTCCCGCGGAACATCGCTGATCCCGGCCTTGCTCAGGACATAATAGATAAATCCGGAGCAATCCATTCCACCCCTGGCCGGATCCGCCGAACCGTACTTGTAGCCGAGATTCCGCCCGGTCAGACCGAGCGCGATGTCGAGCAGTTTGCGGACATTGGCCGGATAGCTGTCGTATCCGGAAATTTCCGCGGGCGCAATGGCCACGGTCGCCACGTTTTTCCGCGGGGGAAAAGGAGTAACGGTTGGCGCCGGTGTCGGCGTGGCGGTGGCGATCGGGCTGGGTGAAATTGTAGGGGAAGGTTCGGGCGTTTCTACCGGAGTCGGGGACGGCGAGGCCGATTCTCCTGTCGTTAGGCCTTCCCCGGCTGCGGCCGAAGCGGTCGGTTCCGGCGTTTCGGACGGAGTGGGCGAAGGCGTATTCGACGACTCGGGAGAAGGGGTGGCGCTGGGTGAAGGCGACGGTCTCGGTTTGGGGGTCGCGCTGGCTCGAGCCGAAGGCGTCGCTCTGTGCTTTCGTTTCGAGGAGGTTTTCCTCTTCTTCTTTGGCGTCGGCGCCGGCGTGGGAGTGGCGGTAAAAAAATGCTTCAGCCGGGAGAAGAACGATTCCCGTTCCGCAGCCCTAATATCGGCGGTGATTGCCGTCGCCGTGATCAGTAAAATTACGATCGCAAACTTCGATCTCATCTCCGATTCAAGACCCTACGCGGCTATCTCTTTGAGAACAGCTTTATTCATTCGAATGCCGGCTTCGAGATTTTCGAGCGGGAAATTTTCGTTTGGCGAATGGGCCCGACAGTTGGCAAGAGCCAGACCAATGAGCAAAGTTTCGACTCCAAGGATGTTGCGGAAATCGCTCACGATCGGAATGCTGCCCCCTTCCCGGATGAGAGCCACCTCCCGACCGAACGCCTTGCTCAACGCCCGCTGTGCCGCTTGTGACAGCTTCGATTTGGGATCGGTCAAATACCACGGACCGTTATGGCCGCCGGTCATCTCCAAAATCACGCCGGATGGCAAATTTTTCTGGAGATGTTTCTTGGCCAGCCCGACGATTTGGTCGGCTTTTTGGTTAGGCACGAGGCGAAAAGTTAGCTTGGCCATGACGTGACTCGGAATCACCGTTTTTGTTCCGGGCCCCTGGTAGCCTCCCCCTAACCCGTTGATCTCCGCGGTCGGCCGCGCCCAGAGCCGCTCGAGCGTGCTATAGCCGGCTTCTCCGAAAAGCTCCGGCGCGCCGGTCTCGGTTAAAACTTCCGCGTCGGCATCAACCGGAATTTTTCGCCAGGCCTCACGTTCCCAATCCTGCAGGGGCGCAACATCGTCGTAAAAACCGGGGATGGTGATGTGTCCTTTCCCATCATGCAGGCTGGCCAGCAAAGAGGCCAGGGCCGCCGCCGGGTTGGCCACGGCGCCGCCAAAAACTCCCGAATGCAAATCGATTTTGGGGCCCGTCACTTTCATCTCCAAGGCCGCCACACCCCGGAGACCGTAACTCAGGGTGGGAGTGCGCGGCGCGATCATTCCAGTATCGGACACAACCACCACGTCGCATTTGAGGTCTGCCCGATGTTCTTTCAAGAATGGCACGAGATTGCCGCTGCCAATCTCTTCCTCGCCTTCGATCACAAAATGCAAATTGACCGGTAATTCACCGTCGGTCTCGAGCGTTTCCTGGACGCCGAGGATATGAGCCAGGATCTGGCCCTTGTTATCGGTCGCGCCGCGGGCAAAAACGTACCCGTCTTTCACGACCGGTTCGAACGGCGGCGAATCCCAAAGCTCGAGCGGGTCGGGGGGCTGAACATCGTAATGACCGTAAATCAAAACCGTGCGCCGACCGTCCTGATGTTTATTATGCGCCCACACCACCGGATGGCCCGCGGTTGGGATCACCTGCGATTCGAGCCCGATCGTTTTCAGCTTCTCCGACAACCATTCGGCGCAATCGCGAACTTTGTCCGCGAACGCCTCATCGGTGGAAACACTTGGGAAACGAAGAAAGGAATAAAAATCCTGCAAATGTTTTTCGCGCATGACCGGAAGCTTAAACCCAAGTTGGGGAGAACGTCCAACGCTCGACGCTCAACGTTTAACGCTCGACGCTCAACGTTCAACGCTCAACGTTCAACGCTCAACGTTCAACGTCCAACGCTCAACGCTCAACGTTTAACGCTCGACGCTCAACGTTCAACGTTCAACGTTCAACGCTCAACGTTCAATGCTCGACGCTCAACGTTTAACGCTCAACGCTCAACGCTCTACACTCAACGTTCAATCTGAACGATCCATGAAGGCACGAGCAGCCACCGGCGATACGTCTTATCCATTGAGATTTGTTTTCACTTCCGCCAATCTCTGCGGATGACCGCCGCCGCCGTCCCCAAGGAAGAAGCCGGCTTGGTTCGCGCCATTGGAATTCCAGGACTCACCGCCAACATTGTTAACTCCACCGTTGGCGCGGGCATTTTCGCGTTGCCGGCATTAGTCGCCGCGCAGATCGGCGCCGCGTCACCGCTGGCCTATGTCATTTGTGGCGGCGCAATGTGCCTGTTTGTCAGCTCCTTCGCCATGGCCGGGAGCCGGGTTTCGCTCACGGGAGGACTTTACGCCTATGTTGAAGTCGCCTTTGGCCGCTACTTCGGGTTTTTGGCGGGTGTCCTCTATTTTCTCACGGCAATCCTGGCCATTTCCGCAATCGTGGGGCTTATCGCCAGTTCGGTGGCGGAACTAATTCCCCTGCTGGCAGGTCGTTCCGGACGGGTCGCGACTATTTTGTTCGTCTTGCTGCTGCTGACCACGATCAACGTCCGGGGTGTCCGGGGCGGAGCCCGCGCCGTCGAAGCGGTGACTTTGATCAAGCTTGCCCCCTTGCTCGTTTTCGTCGTTGCCGGCGTTTTCTTTCTCCGGCCGGAAGCGCTGGCCTGGCCGGGCTGGCCAGCCGGCGGACCCCTTGGGCGCAGTGTCCTCCAGTTGCTGTTCGCGTTCGTCGGGGTCGAGGTCGCTCTCGTCCCGAGCGGCGAAATCAAACAGCCGGCGCGAACTGTGCCGCGCGCAATTTTCATCGCCCTCGGCATAACGACTTTGCTCTACATCATGATTCAATTGGTCGCGCTCGGTGTTCTGGGCCCCGACTTGGGAAAGTATACCGACACGGCCCTGGCCGAAGCCGCCGGGCGGTTTCTCGGGAATACCGGGCGAATGCTCATGTTAATCGGCCTTGTCGTCTCCGCTTTCGGTTTCGCAACCAGCGACATCCTCAGCTCACCCCGGATCATCTTTGCTTTGGGACGGGACAGATTTATTCCAAAATGGTTCGCCCGGGTGCATCCGCGATTTCATACCCCGAACGTAGCCATCGTGACCTACGCGGCGCTGGCGTTTTTGCTCTCATTCAGCTCGACCTTTCAGAAGCTCGCGGTCCTGTCGAACATGGCGGTGCTTCTTCTTTACATTCTTTGTTGTCTGGCTGCGCTGGAGTTGAATCGGCGCGATGTCCGCAGTGATGGGCCGCCGTTCCGATTTCCCGGAGCGACGTTGGTTCCGATCCTGGCCATTGCCGTGATTATCTGGGTCCTGGCCCACGGCACCAAAGGCGAATTCGAGATCACAGCCATCTGCATGGTGGGAGCGTCGCTGCTCTACTTTATCCGCGAGCTTATTACCAAAAAGGCGAAGTAACGCTCCAACCCCAATATCCTGTGGTTGGGCGCCGGACCGACCCCATAAATTGTAGGAATTGGCTTGTCAGAGGTTTTGAGGCATAGTATTTAGCGTTTTAAACCTGTTACCCGCTACCGGACCGGTCCGGCCTGATGCATCTCCAATCTCTCGAACTTTTCGGGTTCAAATCGTTTGCCGATAAAACGGTCTTCCATTTCCACGAAGGCATCACCGCCATCGTCGGCCCTAACGGGTGCGGGAAATCCAACCTGCTCGATGCGGTGCGCTGGGTCCTGGGGGAACAGTCCGCCAAATCGCTGCGGGGCGGCGAAATGGCTGATGTCATTTTCAACGGAGCCGAAACCCGCAAGCCACTCGGGTTTGCCGAGGTTTCGCTCACCTTGACCAATTGCGGGGCCGAACTGGGGGTGGACTGGCATGACGTCCGGGTGACGCGGCGGATCTATCGCGACGGCAACTCGGAATATTTCCTGAACAAAACCGGGTGTCGCTTGCGCGATATTCAAAATCTGTTCGCCGATACCGGGGTGGCCCGCAGCGCCTACTCGATGATGGAACAGGGGAAGATCGATCTCATCCTCAGCTCCCGGCCGGAAGATCGCCGGGCCATCTTCGAAGAAGCAGCTGGTATAACGAAATACAAAACTCAAAAGCGCGAGGCCCTGAGAAAACTGGAGGCGACCGAGGCGAATCTTTTGCGGATTGGCGACATCATCAAGGAGGTCAAGCGGCAGATCGGCTCGCTCCAGCGCCAGGCCGGCAAGGCGCGGCGTTATCAGTCGCTGCTGGCAGACTTGCAAGTGCTCGATACCCACCATTCCAGGAGAAAGCTCGATAAGTTGGAGAGCGATCTGCGGCAATGCCGCGCCGAGATCGAGTCCATAACCGCGAAGGAGCGGGCTGCCCGCGACCAGATCGAGCAGCACGAAAATGCGCTGGCGGAAACCAGGCGGAGTCTGGAGCAAACTGACGGCGAGATCGCGGATGCACGGACGGAAATTGAACGGTTGCAGAGCGAGATCGCCGGGCATCAGGGACGGATCGAACTCAACCGGCAGCGGGCGGAAGAAATTACCGAATTGATCGCCCGGGCCCGGAATGAGATCGGGGCGGCGGAAGCAAAACACGACCGGCACCAGACCGAAATGGAACAGATGACCGCGCTGCTGGAACAGACGCTCGGCGCTCTTGAGACAAAGCGGAAAGAGCTTGCCGATTTAGCCGAGGCCGGGGCCAAACTTCGATCCGAGCGGACCCAACGCGAGTCGGAATTACAAGGGTTAATCTTGAACATTTCAAAGAGCCAGAACCGGATTGCGAGCCTTGGGGGAGAGCTGACCAGCCTGGTCGGTCGCCGCGATCTGACCAACGAACACCTGCGCGAACTCGACCGGGAGATTTCCAACGCCCGCCTCGCCCATGGAAAAGCCGAGGCCGCCGTGACGGCCGGCCGCAAGGACATGGAAGCCGAGAAAAACAAGGCCGAGGCTCTTCTCGGGCAGATGGAGGCCGGGGAAGAAAAGCTCCATCGCCATCGTGAAGTTCTGGCCGAACTGGAAACGCGCCTAACGAATCTCGAGCGGACTCTGGCTGAAAAGGAATCGCGCCTGGAAGTTTTGAAACAACTCAACGAAGAAGGAGAAGGTTTAGCCCAGGGATCGCAGGCGGTATTAAAGGGGCTGGATAACCCGGGCGAAATCCGGTCGGCTCTGGCCGGGGCGCTGGTCGCGCAACTGGATGTGGCCGACAAATACGTTGCCGCGATTGAAGCGATCCTGGGGAGGAATTTGCATGCGATCGTTCTGCGCAAGCCGGAACTGGCTCCAAAGATCATCGCCCACGTCACCGAAAAAAAATTGGGCCAGGCCGCCTTGTTTGTTTCCGAGTTGAACCCGGCAAGTCTTCCCCCGCGGCAAACCAGCTTGCCCAACGGCGCGCTGGCCTGGGCGACCAGCGTCGTGACCGCGCCGGCGGAATTAGCGCCGCTCATCAATCAGTTGTTGCCAGAGATCGCGATCTTCGCCGATCTCACTGGGGCGATCGCTTGCAAAAAGGCCTCTCCTGGCCTGGCGGTTGCCACACTTGCCGGCGAATTCATTTCCCGGGAAGGAATTATCTTTGGCGGCAGCGCCTCTTCCCAAAGCGAATCATTGCTTGCCCGCAAGGGGAGGATTTCAGTCTTGGGCGAACAGCGCGCGGCATTGGAGTTGGAGCGCACCCGGGTTTTCCAGGAACGCGATGCGGCGAAAGCAGGTTTGGAAAAGGCGGTAAGCGACGTCGATGCCGCCCGGGAAGCACATCGGGCGGCGGGTTTGGCTCATTCAACTTCGGAGACTAAAGCCGCCCTTCTCCAGCGGGAACTGGAGGATGCCATTCGCTCGCTGGACAACCTCACATCCGAAAAATCCACCCTCCAACAGCAACTTGCCGCCGCTCAGGAGCGAATCGATCAGTTGGAAAAGGAGATGAGCGCGGCGCGAAGGGTGTTGGCCGAATCGGAAGAACGGCAAAAGGCGCTCGAAACCGCCCGGGCCGAAGGGCTGGTCCGGGAAGAGAAAACGGCCGAACAACTCAACGATCTGCGCCTGGCGGTCGCGACCGAGCAGCAGCGCCACGACGGCCTGGTCGAACAGCGGCAGCCAATGACAAGCCGCGAGTCAGAGCTGGCCGAGACCATTGCAACCCGGCGGACGGAGATTGAGAAATTCGAAAACCGGCTTGTGCTGCAAGCCGAAGAATCGAAAGCAGCTGAAGCAGCAATTCAGAAACAAAATGTGCGCCGGGAAGAGATCAAAGCAGCGGCGTCAAGTCTGGCGGAAGAACGCGCCAACCACTCCGCCAGCCTGTCGGAAGCGGAATCGGAGCTCCGGGATGCGCGGAATTCCTTAAACGATCTGCATGATGAGCGGGCCAGTCATCAAGTGCATGAATCGCAGCTGCAAATGAAGATCGAGAATCTGACCGAGCACGTGCAGCGGCGTTATCATGTCGATCTCCGCAACTTTGCCGTGAACGAGATGGTGTTTGAAAAAACGCTGCGGGTGCAATTAAAGCGCCGCGGGGAGACGGCGGCGGGTGATCCGGGGAGCGCACCCGCCTCGGGTGCAGTCGCCGGCGCCCTCCGGGATGAAGCTGATCGACAGAAGGATTTAGACGGGGGGGCCGAAATCGACCGGCGCGGGAGCACGCCCGCTCCGGAGCCCGATCTTGAGAAACTCATTGCCGGCCTGACCCAGCAGCTCGACAACATGGGGCCGGTCAACCTCGATGCTGTTCAGGAATACGATGAACTGGAGGAGCGGCATCGCTTTCTCGACACCCAAAATACAGATCTCACTACCTCCCGGCGTGAATTGCTCGACGTGATCGCCCGGATCAACAGCACAACGCAGAAATTGTTCGCCGAAACCTTTGCCCAGGTCAGGGTGAATTTTCGCGAGATGTTCGCTGAACTTTTTGGCGGCGGGCGGGCCGATTTGTCGTTGATGGACGAGGGCGATCCGCTCAACTGCGGTATTGAAATTTCGGCCAAACCCCCCGGGAAACAGTTGCAAGCGATATCGTTATTGTCGGGCGGAGAACGGACCATGACGGCGGTGGCCCTCCTTTTTGCAATCTACATGGTGCGGCCAAGTCCATTTTGCGTGCTGGATGAATTGGACGCGGCTCTCGACGAAACGAACATCAATCGGTTTGTCCAGGTATTGGACCGGTTCGTGGAGCAGAGCCAGTTCATCATCATTACTCATAACAAGCGCACCATCGCCAAAGCCGATATTCTTTACGGCGTGACCATGGAAGAGCGGGGCGTGAGCAAACTGATCGGGATGAAGCTGGCCGACCGCCCGGGCGCATCTCGGGAGGCCGATCCTGAGCGCGGCGCTGAAACGCCAACCCAGCGCCAATTTGCGCTGGTGGAAAACGGTCATGGCGAAAAGCACAGGTTCGCCGCTCGATAAACTGTAGGGCGTCTGTATCGGACGCCATCTGACCGCGCCCATGTTGCCGGTTCTGTCCGGTTCGCCCCAGCGAATCCGTCCGGGGCGGCATGTTGCCGACAGCTTCATCGCGCACTCGAGATCACGTCGACGGCAAAATGCCGGCGGCAGCGGGCAACGTGCCCGCGCTCCCCCAACGAAAATAAATGCGCGGGCCAAACGACTGTTTTCCTTCCCGAAAAATTTTTTTGAGCACAATTGTCGATCTTGGCTAAAATCTCCGGATGCTTCAAACGGCCGTAGGCAAAGGGAAAAAATCGGCTGCAAAAGCTTCCGCGCCCAAAGCCGGGAAGAAAAAAAGACTGCACGAGCGTTTTGTGGAGGCGTTTCGGTGGATGCTTCTCGCTCGAACGCTGGAAGATCGCCTGGCCAGCCTTTATCGGGGCGGTCTGATCACAGGCGGAGTTTACATTGGCCGGGGCCAGGAGGCGGTCAGTGTCGCCTGTGGCCTGTTCTTGCAGAAGGGCGACATCTTTTCGCCTTTGATCCGCGACCAGGCGGGGCGTTCCGCATTCGGTGAATCGTTGCTCGATGTTACCCGTACTTATCTCGGCTCGCGCCAGGGACCGATGCGCGGACGGGATGGAAATATTCACCGGGGCCGGCCGCAGGAAGGCCAACTGGCCATGATCAGCCATCTGGGCGCGATGATTTCAGTGACTACCGGCTCTCTGTTGGCAAAACGCTGGCGAGGCGAAAAGAATTTTGTCGGGCTGGCCACGATCGGCGAGGGGGGAATGCAAACCGGCTCGACCCATGAAGGCTTGAACATCGCTGCGGTCGAACAGGTTCCCCTGGTGGTGGTCGCGACCAACAACCACTACGCTTATTCCACCCCTAACGAACGCGAGTTTGCCTGCCACGATCTGGTTGACCGTGCGGTCGGTTACGGATTTGAAGGTCACACTCTGGATGGGACCGACTTGAACGCGTGTCTCGACGTGATCGGGACTGCGGTCCAGCGGGCGCGGGCCGGCCGGCCGCCGCAGCTGGTAGTCGCTTCCATCCTCCGTCTGGGAGGGCATGGCGAACATGACGATGCCGGTTACATCACCAAGGAAATCAAAGCGGAACCTTTTGCCCAGGATTGTTTAAAGGTCGCGGAGAAGGCGATCGTCGATCACGGCCTGGCCAACGCCGAGACCTTGAAGGAGTGGCGCGCCGAGGCGGCCGCTCAGGTGGAAGAAGCAATCTCCACCGCTCAGAAAGAAGCCCCGCCCGATGGAGCAAAAGAAGACTGGTGCGCCTTGTCGCAACGGGAACTGAGCGATCAAGTGGAATGAATTTGATGATGTCTGCGATTCAACGATTCAGCGGTTCAACGATGTAAGGCGGCGAAGCCATGAGCATCACCTATCTGGAGGCGATCCGCGAAGCGCAGGCAAAATTGCTGCGCGACGACGATCGAGTATTCATTTACGGGCAGGACGTCGGCGGCACGTTCGGGGGCGCGTTCAAAGCCACCAAAGGTTTGGCCAAGGAATTTCCCGGCCGTGTTCTCAATGCCCCGATCAGCGAAGATGCGATGGCCGGCACTGCCATTGGGGCGGCCCTCCAGGGACTGCGTCCGATTGTCGAGATGCAGTTTGCCGATTTTTCGAGCATCGCTCTCAACCAGATATTGAACAATGCCGGCACCCATTATTGGCGAACCAACATGCCGGTGCCGATCACGATTCGCTTGCCTTCGGGTGGAACCAAGGGAAGCGGGCCGTTCCACAGCCAATCGATGGAATCGATCTACGCCCATTACCCGGGATTGATTGTGATGACGCCCGCGACGGTCGAAGACGCCTATACCATGCTGATCGATGCCGTGGCCATCGACGACCCGGTGGTTTATTGCGAGCACAAATATCTTTATTACCATCTCAAAGCCGATCAGCTGCCCACCGAATCGCTCCCGGTCGGTAAAGCCCGGATCGCCCGGGAAGGCCGCGACCTGACCGTCGCCAGTTATAGCGTCATGCTACAGGAATCGCTGGCCGCTGCCGCCGAACTGGCCAAGGAAGGTTTTGAAATCGAAGTGGTCGACCTGCGCACGGTGAAACCGCTCGATATCGATACCGTGCTGGCGTCGGTTGCCCGGACCGGCCGTCTTTTAGCGGCCGGCGAATCGTTTCCCTGGGGTGGCGCGACCGCCGAAGTGGTTTCGCGCGTCGCCGGCGAAGGATTTCATCTGCTCGACGCCGCCCCGGTGCGGGTGAATGCGAAGGACACACCGATCCCCTATCACCCGAACCTTTGGTCGGTTCATCGGCCAAATGCCAAAGCAATCGCTTCCAAAGCGCGACAGATTCTAGCCGAATAATGAATGCAGCAATCCTGAGCGAAGTGAAGCGGAGTCGAAGGATCGGGGTAGCAGGAAGCGCCCGTGAACCCGATTCCTCGACCGCGCTCGGAATGACAAACTAATCTTATGCCGCAAGTTCCGATCATCATGCCGCAGTTAGGCGAATCCATCGCCGAAGCCACCATTGTCGATATCAAAGTGAAACCGGGCGATGAAGTGCTGGCGGACCAGGAGATTATTGAAGTCGAGACCAACAAGGCAGTCATGGGGGTAACGACTCCGTGCAAAGGCAAGATCGAGAAAATTACCGCCCAGGTGAAGGAGACTTACCCGATCGGCGCAATCCTCGGCTACGTCGAGGCGAGCGAGGCCGACGCGGCTAACTTCGCGCGACAAGCCCCGCCCCAACCGGGAAGCGAGGTCGCGGAAGAAATTCCGTCCCGGGCCGACCAGGAAGTGACTCCGGCGCGAACCGGGAATGGCGAAGTGGCGCAAGTTTCCAACTTGCGCGCTACAGATCGCGACTTGAAAAGTCGCGCCACCCTGGCAGTCCCGGCCGCGCTGAAGGGTGCCGGGTTTCTTTCACCAAGAGTGCGCGCCCGAATGTCTGAGTTGCAGTTAACCAACGCCGATCTCGCCGGTATCATGGGCACCGGCGCAGGAAATCGGGTAACCATCAAGGACCTCGAAAATTATTTGCAGACAATTGAAAAAGAGAAGACGACTGATGCTTCCGCGTTGCGCGCCGGCGTGGCCGATGCCATGCGCCGGAGCTGGTCCCGGCCCCTGGCCACGATCGGTTCGTCCGTAAATCTCGATCCGGTGCTGGAGGATCGACAATCGCGCGATCCCAAACCAGGCCCGGCCCTTTATGCGGTCCGAGCGTTGGCTTTGGCTCTCTCGGAAAATCCTGCCGCCGCCGCGAAACTGATCGGCGAAAAAGTCGTCCAGCCCGAGTCGATCGATGTTGGAGTCGCGGTCGAAGCCGAGGATGGAATCATGGTCCCGATTATTCGGGCGGCGGATAAAACCTCGCTGGCCGATTTAACAGCGAAATATCAGGAACTGGTTGAGCTGGCCCGGAAACGCCGGATCTCGCCCGATATGCAGGCAGGCGGGATTGCTGCAGTCTCCAATTTTGGAACATTTGGGGTGGAATGGGGCACACCAATTCCGTTACCCGACCAAACCATGATCCTTGGGCTGGGCGCGGGCAAAAAAGTGCCGGCCTGGGACGAATCCAGGAATGCTTTTGTTCCCAAGACCGAAGCGCAGATCACCTTGAGCTTTGATCATCGCAGCCTGGACGGCGGCGGCGGCGGCCGTCTCCTCAAACGGGTGATCGATCTTCTCGAAGATCCAAAATCATTGTAGGGCGTTTCTGCGAAACGCCTTTGATGGATGGACGGCGCTCGTCGCGTCCCACTTCCTTCGCCGTCGCCATGCTATCTTCTCCGCGCTCCGCCCGCAGCCCATCTCACCACCGCAAGTGGTGATCCATGCATCGTAAGCCGCTTACGATGCAACCGGAGAGACGTGGAGTCAGGCAGCCCTCTTGATAAAGACCAACCTTCAGAAGACAAGGAGCATGACTGAAACGCCCGAAGGAAAATGCGCGCGGTCCTCGGAACGGGTTAAAAGTTCAAAACAGAGTTGACGGCTTGAACCCGTCGAGTTAACCCACGTTGCAATTGCAAAGCAGGCCCGAAATTGTGGATGGGTTCCGCATGCGCGGCAACGAGGTGACGCGCCTCGAATCGTTTAGCGATGCCGTATTCGGATTCGCCTTGACCCTTCTCGTCGTTTCGCTCGATGTCCCAAAAAATTTCGACGATCTATTGAACACGATGCGCGGCTTTCCCGCCTTCGCCGTCTGCTTCATTCTGCTCGCGCTCATTTGGAACAGTCATTACAAATTTTGCCGGCGTTACGGTCTGCAAGATACCACGGCACGGGTCCTCACCTGCGTGCTGCTCTTTCTCGTTTTGTTTTACGTCTATCCCCTCAAGTTTCTTTTCAGCATCAGTTTCAACGACATGATTTTCGGCGGCGGCGCCAACGCTGTGCCGATGACAGCGGCGCAGGTCTCAACCTTGCTGGTCATTTACGGTCTTGGTTTTGCCGCGGTTTATCTGGCCCTGACTATTCTGTACCTGCACGCCTGGCGATTGCGGGAACCGCTTGAATTGAACGAACTGGAGAAATTCGATACGCGTTACATCATCTACCGATTGCTCTTGCTGGTCGGAGTCGGGCTCATCGCCGCCGCGCTCGCTTCTCGACGTTCGACTCTGAAATGGAGCGGCTATTCCTATTTCCTGCTCTTTGTCATTTTGCGGGCGCACGGCATCGTCCATCGGAGACGGCGCAAGGTGTTTCTTGTCAAACAGGTCAACTCCTAAGCTGGTGGTTGGCAGAGCCGGGTAGACCGTCGCCAGCATGCGCAGGCGGATGTCCAAAATCTTCTCCATCACAACAGAAAGGAGGAGCCGCCCCGTTCCGGCGGTCCGGCACCATGGGGGGGACGGAGCGGGAAGTTTGCGACGGTCATAGACCGCCGCTACAGTTTATTGAAGATGAAATCGGCGGCGGCGATCGATCCTAACATCAGCATGCGGGAGTTGCTCGAGCAATTTCCCGGCGCGCAACGCGCTCTTTTCCGGAAATACCACATCGGTGGATGCAGCAGCTGCGGGTTTTCACCGGATGAAACCCTGGCCGGCGTGTGCGCGCGCAATGAAAACCTGAATGTCAATGAAGCGATCGAGCACATCATCACCAGCGAAGAATCCGATCGGGCCATGCAAATTGAGCCGCGCGAATTATCCGAGCGCATGAAAAATGGAGAGAAAATCCGACTGCTCGATGTCCGGACCCGCGAAGAATACGAGGCGGTCAAAATCGAGCCGGCCCATCTTTTTACCCAGGAGCTGATGCAGGAGATCGCAAGGACGTGGCCGCGTGAAGATCTACTGGTCGTTTACGATCATCAAGGCGGCCGCAGCCTGGACGCGGCGGCTTATTTTCAGGGACACGGCTTTGAAAATGTGAAGAGTTTGCGCGGCGGGATTGATGCCTGGAGCGTCGAGGTCGATCCGACTGTGCCCAGGTATCATTTGGAACAAGGATGAAGTGGGGAGGGCACCGCCCACAGGGCGGTGGCTACATTTCAGAGGCGTTGGCGATATTTTATGAGCGACGATATTGAATCCCAGATTAATGAGGCCATCCGGAACCCTAAAAACATGGGGGAGATGAAGGACGCCGACGCCGTCGGAACCGTCGGCAGCGCCGATTGCGGCGACATGTTGCGGATGTGGCTCAAATTCAAGGAAGAAAACGGACGAAAAGTGATCGACCGCGCGACCTTTCAATCTTTTGGCTGCCAGACCGCCATTGCCGTGGCCAGCGTTGCGACCGAGATGCTGAGGGGAAAAACCGCTATCGAAGCAGGAGCGATGTCCGGCGAAGAGCTGGCGGCGCCGCTCGGTCCCTTGCCACCGGTAAAAATTCATTGCGCCCAATTGGTCGAAGGCGCGTTACGAAACGCGTTGGGGGCAGGCAACGAGCAAACGGCGGAGAAAACACCAACGTCGCCCGGTTTATTGCAAAGCTTTGGCTCAGACGCGGAATCCAAAGGAAAAGTAAAAGTAATTTTAAAAGCCACAGATAAACACGGATGAACGCAGATTACCGGCGCAGGTTGAGGCCATCTGGGTTTGATCTGTGTAAATCTGTGGCAAATTAACCCGTAACCATGCACGAGAATACTGAATTCAATCTGAGCCGGGACACGGAGACGATCCTGATCCCGAGCGGACAAAAAATGATGCTGCCCGAGGGAACCAAAGGAGTGATCACCCAGACTCTCGGTGGCAGTTATACCATCGCTACTCCCTACGGCTTGTCCCGGATAGCCGAGAAAGACCTCGACGCGCTTGGATTGGAGAAAAAGCCCGCAGCTGGAAACGGCGCTCCAAAAAATTCAGACGGCGGCCCGGTCGATGAAAAATCGGTCTGGGAACAGTTGAAACAGTGTTTTGACCCCGAGATTCCAGTGAACATTGTCGATCTCGGTTTGGTTTACGATTGCCGTCTGGTCAAAAACGACGATGGCGGAACCAGGGTGGAAGTGAAGATGACCCTGACCGCCCCAGGATGTGGAATGGGGCCGGCCATCGCCCACGATGCGCAAAGCAAAATTCTGAGCATTGACGGCGTCGATGAAGCCGATGTCCAGCTCGTTTGGGATCCGCCCTGGAACCAGAACATGATCAGCGAAGCCGGACGGATGAAGCTCGGGATGATTTAGACTAAATCGCGCATGCAGGCGATCTCTTCGAAAAAAAATATCGAGGAGCAAACTCGCCGAGTCCTGGGCGAAATTTTCGGCGGCCGCGCCCTGGAGAATCTGGGCATACGACTGTGGGACGGCAGTAGATGGCCGGACGAACGGCCGCGGGCCGCGGTTCTTGTCCTGAAACATCCGGAATCGCTCGGTCGAATGTTTCTGCCTGGGACAGAAGTCGGATTAGCTGAGGCCTATTTGCGCGACGATTTCGATGTCGAAGGCGACATCACCGCCGCGTTCGAGACCGGAGATTTCTTGCTCCAGCATTTGGGCGATTGGAAGAAAAAGGTAAAGCTCGCCGGATTACTGGTGGCGCTGCCCGACGGGGAGGGCAGCTCGATGATGGCGCGGGCCGGACAATTCCTGGCCCGAACCCGCAATCGGCGGCACTCGATCGACCGGGACCGGCGCGCAATCAGCTTTCACTACGACATTTCGAACGAATTTTATCAGCTCTGGCTGGACCGGAGGATGGTTTATTCCTGCGCCTACTTTCAGGGCAAGGAGGACGATCTGGATACGGCGCAGGAACGCAAACTCGATTATCTGTGCCGAAAACTGGGTCTTAAACGCGGCCAACATCTTCTGGATATCGGCTGCGGCTGGGGCGGCCTGATTGTTTACGCAGCCAGACAGTTCGGAGTCCACGCCCATGGCATTACCTTGAGCGAAAGGCAGGCAGGCTACGCCCAAAAGCGCATCGCCGAAGCGGGACTTAAGGAGGAAGTGACAGTCGAACTGCGAGATTACCGCGAGTTGGGGAACGAATCGCAGATCTACGATGCGATTGCCAGCGTCGGCATGGCCGAACATGTCGGTGACGAATGTCTTTCGGATTATTTCCAGATTGCCCGACGCGTTCTCAAGCCCGGCGGGGTCTTTCTCAACCAGGCCATCGGCCAAAGCATCGTGGCGCGGCCGGATAACACCAACGGGTCCTTCATCGAAGAATATGTTTTTCCCGATGGCGACATTCCGCCACTGCCGGTGATGTTAACCGCGGCTGAAACGGCCGGTTTCGAGATACGCGATGTCGAAAATTTGCGCGAGCATTACGCTCTGACCCTGGAACGTTGGCTGCGGCGGTTGGAAGCGCATCGCCGGGAAGCGCTTGCCTCGGTCGATGAAACCACTTATCGGACCTGGCGTCTTTATCTTGCCGGATCACGGCACGGATTCCAACGAGGGCAGATTGCTGTTTACCAAACATTGCTGGCCAAGTTGGGTCCGTCGGGGCAAAGCAATCTGCCGCTCAATCGCGATAATTGGTACCTTCGGCGGTAGAAATCACGAGCGGTTCAGCGAAAAATTTTCACTTTCCTTTGACAGTGAGGCTGCCGTTTCTATACTGGCAGACTCCGATCCGAAAAAAACGTTCGCATTTTCGGTCGAATCACATCACGAGTACCAACATCATGCCTTCGACCAAGATTATTTTGACTGAAAACGTCCCCGGTCTCGGGGCGGAAGCGGATGTGGTAAAGGTTCGCCGCGGCTACGCCCGCAATTTTCTCCTGCCCAGGAACAAGGCGTATGAAGTCACACCTGCGGCTTTGCGCCAGCTGGATAATTTGAAAAAGAAACGCGCCGAGCGAGAAGCGCGCGAGCTCAACGACGCGGAGGAACTTACCCGCCGCATTGCCAAGTTGAGAGTGGTATTCACACTCGATACCGGCCAGAGCGGCAAAGCATTCGGGTCGATCACCGCCCAGGATGTTGTGACCCGTCTCAAGAACGAAATTGGCCACGAAATTGATCGGCATAAGATCGTCCTGGAACATCCGATCAAGACGACCGGCGAGCATGAGGTTGCGATCAAATTGCATCCGGACGTGGATACGAAATTTAATTTTCAGGTAAAATCAGCGGAAGAACCACGCGACCGGGGAACAGAACCGGAAGCGGCTTCGGAGGAACCGGAGAAAAAGCACCGCTCGTTTTTCAGAAGAAAAAAAGAAACTCAATAAATGGCGATTCAACCATCCTCCGGGATCGGTGGAGAGCCTCGTAAGACAGCTGGAAACGGTGCTGGCCGAGGTTCGGCGGCCAGGAATGAGGGAAAAGTTTTCCCCAACTCGCCCACAGGTTCTGCCCAGGATATTCACCGCGCCCCGCCCCACAGCGCCGAGGCCGAGCAAGGCGTTCTCGGTTCCATGCTGATTTCTCCCCGCGACGCTATCGCGGAGTCCGTCGAGAAAATTAACGAAGAATATTTCTACGTCCCTGCCCATCAAACCATCTACAACGTTCTGGTCGAGCTTTGGAACGGCGGCCAGGCCATCGATCTGATCACGTTCACCCAGGTGCTGCGCGATCGCAGTTTGCTCGAAACCCTTGGCGGCGCCGCCTTCATTACCGGTCTTTTCACTTTTGTCCCAACCGCGGCCAACGTCGGCTACTACCTCGAAATCGTCCGGGACAAGTATCTTCTGCGCCAAATCATTGCCGCGGCCACCGAAAGCGTTCGCCGCGCCTATGAAGAACAGGATGAGGTAAGCAATCTCCTCGATGAAGTGGAGCAGAAAATCTTCGCAGTAGGCGAGGACCGTTTCAAAGGCCAGATGCTCTCCATGAAAGACCAGGTCATGGAGGCAATCGAGTCGATCGAAAAACTTTATGAGCGCAAAGGCGGCATCACCGGCATCTCAACCGGCTTTGTCGAGTTCGACCGGATGACCAGCGGCCTGCATCCGGCGGAAATGATCGTTATCGCGGCTCGCCCAAGCATGGGCAAAACCGCCCTGGCCATGAATATCGCGGAGCATGCCGCCATCGAGGAGCGATTGCCGGTGGGGGTGTTCAGCCTGGAAATGAGCAGCCAGCAGCTGGTGCAACGTCTGCTCTGCTCCCGGGCCCGGGTCAATTTGCAAAAGGTGCGCGATGGATTTCTGGCCGAGCGCGACTTTCCCAGTTTGACCGCAGCCGCCTCGAAATTAGCGGAAGCGAAAATTTTCATCGATGACAGCGCCAGTCTCGACATTCTCGCCTTGCGCGCGAAAGCACGCCGCCTGAAAGCGAAGGAGGACGTGCAGCTTATCATCATCGATTACCTGCAATTGCTGCGATCGCCGTCGCGGCGCGCCCAGGATAACCGGCAGCTCGAGATTTCGGAGATTTCCGCAGGATTGAAAGGCTTGGCCAAGGAACTGAAAATTCCGGTGATCGTTGTGGCCCAATTGAATCGGCAACCCGAGCAGCGGTCCGGAGGCAAGCCGCGGCTCAGCGATCTGCGCGAGTCCGGTTCGATCGAGCAGGACGCCGATCTGGTGGCGCTGCTGGTCCGAGCGGAAATGTACGAAGAAGACGAAGAAGCGCGGGCGGAGAAAGCCGGTGAAGCGGAATTGATCATCGCCAAGCAACGCAACGGTCCGGTCGGGGAGATCCCGCTCACCTTCCTGAAAGAATTCACCCGATTCGAAGATCGCGCTCGCAACGTGACCGAACCGAACGAAGCGTTCTGAGACAGGTTAAAAGCGTTACAGAGTTAAAACGGAAGCAGTTTGACCATCGAAACTGCGCTAGTTCTGACCGATTTAACAATTTAACCATTTAACGATTCAACTTTGCGTCACAAGCGCCGGCATTCATGATCTTCACCTGGCTCTTACTCCTGGTTCCGGCCTCGCTCGCCCTGTCGTATGTCTTCCACGCCGGCCCGATCTGGGTCTTCGTCAGCGCTATTCTGGCCATTGTTCCGTTAGCGGAATGGATCCGGCGGGCGACCGAGCAGATGGCGGCCCGGGCCAACCCGGCGGTGGGCGGCTTATTAAATGTGACGTTTGGGAATACGGCCGAGTTTGTTCTGGCCCTCTTCGTTCTCGCCGCGGGCGAGACCGGCGTGGTCAAGGGCCAGATCACCGGCTCAATCATCGGCAACAGCTTGCTTGGGCTTGGCCTGGCCATCCTGGCTGGAAGCTGGGGACGCGAGCAACAAAGCTTCAAGCGAGAGCGGGCAGGCCTGCTCTCCAGTCTTCTTATGCTGGCGATGATCGGGCTGCTGGTACCGGCCCTGTTCGATTACACCGAGCGCGGCCTGCTCAATTCGCCCGAGGTGCGCCGTTTGGATGAAGGACTGAGCCTGGGCGTGGCCGCTGTCCTGATTTTGGTTTATGCCGCCAATTTGATCTACACCCTGGTTACACATCGGGAGGTATTTGCCTTCGAGCGAACCGGCAAGAAACGCGACCATCCACCGTGGCCGGTCTGGCAATCGCTGCTCGTGTTGCTGATCGGAACGGCATTTACCGCTTGGGAATCGGAATTGATTTCCGGAGCGCTAGGCACAACCGCCGCCCGGCTCGGTCTCTCCCGCTTTTTTCTGGGCGTGGTGGTGCTGGCAATTGTCGGTAACGCCGCTGAATACGTGGCTGCGATTTATTTTGCCAGGCGGGACCGAATTGGTTTGGTGATGAGCATCACGGTCGGGTCGAGCATTCAGGTGGCGCTGCTGGTGGCGCCACTGCTCGTGATTGTCTCCTGGCTCATGGGCAAACCGATGAACCTGGTGTTCGAGAATCCGCTCGAGCTGATAGCGATCGCGGGAGTGACCTTTGCCGTCAACGCGATTGCCGCGGATGGCGAGACGACCTGGTTTGAAGGGGTGCTATTGCTGGCGACCTACGTGATTCTGGCGATGGCGTTCTTCTTTGTGCAAACATAGGGAACTGTCGCCGCTCAACGCCCAAGAAATATTTTTTAAGATTCCGTCAACGAGTCTCAATTGAAGCGCTGTCGGGCGGCCTGCCGGCTCTCAAGGGTGAGGAGGCATGGGACCGCCCATGTCCTGCCATGCCCGTATCCCGCGCAGAACTTTTTCACGGGTGCTCTCCTCGCGCTCGCGGGGCGCCTTATGCCGGGCCGCCGCAAGTTTTGAATCCCGGCAACGCTTGAGCACCGCCAGATTCTGCTTCTCCAGGTCGCTAAACTCATTTTCAATATCATCCAGGCTTAACTCTGGGCGCGGCGTGTACCAGGAGAACTCGGAAAATTGTTTGGCGACCTTCTTATCTTTGAATTCTGCGCCGTGGCGGGCGAACATCTCGTTAATGGCATAGTCGATCTCGCTCAAGCTCGATTCGTTAACGTCTTCAACCGTCAGTTCGTCGAGACGCGTTGCCGGAAATTTTTCCCCGGGATATTCGTCCTGCTCGCCCATTTCGGTTTCCTGGCTTTCGTCATTCTCGGCGCCTGCCTTCTCGGCGATCGCATCAGCAGACTCACCCTCGTTCCGCGGCGCCGGCTCCTCGGCAACCGCCGATTCGTCCTCCTTGCGATCGGCCTCGGGAGAACTCGTCGGCTGCACTTGTTTTGAGGTAACATCGTAAGTGCAGCTCCAAGGCGCGGGAACGTCGGGGTCATTCGGCCCCGGCAGGTAGGCCACCGAGACGTCCAGTTTTCGCGAATCGTTTTCCCAGGCCGCCGCGTCGATCGTCACTCCCTTCCGAGAAGTATCCGGCTCGGCGTTGGTCGCGCTCAAATAGGCTTTCCAAACCGCATCCTGCAGAGTCGATCCCTCTGCTCCAGTGTCCTGGGCCAGAGAATATTGAAACGAGGCGCCGGCGGCCCGATGATAAAGGCGGGTGGCGGATCCATCCGCGCCATTCCGTTCGTCCACTGCAATCCATTGGTCGTCCGGGGAGACCAAAGCCCAGGCGGTATGCTTTGATTCGCACAGAATCGCGCTGGTTTCAGGCTGCCGCGCGTCTTCCACCACAATGCGGTGCATTTTGCTGGCGCGATTCCTCAAATATTTAATGCGAATATTCCCGCTGGGCGATGTGACCTGACGTTCCAGCGAAAACTCATTGGACGGCTTGCCCGCGGGTGCTGTGGCCGCGAGCGGACGGCTCGGCCCAGAAGAATTCGGCGCCGGCCCAGAGGAATTTTGAGAAGCCGCCGCAGCTTCTTTCGGTGGCTGGGCATTTGACGACGACGCCTTTCGCGATGGAAGCCAGACGGCGAGAACAACAATATTGACAACAACGAGGGCTCCGAGAAATAGCGCCACTGCTACGATTGCGCGTCGCGACATGGCACGATTCGAAACAAACCCTCACCTCATTGTCAAGATCGTTTGGACTGCGCTGGTAACCTATTGATCGTTAGTTATGGATGTCACTCCGCCGAGTGGCCGAGTTCGGCTTCCGGCCATAACATTCGGCAACAGAGTGCGTTGGGCGACACATCCCAGGTCTGTTCTCGAAATGCTCCCGACTTGGAATGCGCTGCGAAATCAATTGTCGCTTGCTAGGTCCTTTGGATTTTGATCTACTCGGATCAACTTCAGCACAAGTATGAGAATTGGCGCGATCTGTTTTTGTCTGTTTTTAGGTCTGGCATCTCCTCAACTGGCCTCTGCCGGCAAAAAGAATGGAGGGGGAGGCGGCGGCGGAAAAGCGGCCCACTCCGGAGGTGGCGGCGGTCGCGGTGGCGGCGCGAGAGGTGCGCATTTGGGCGGTGGAGGCGGAGGTGGCGGTCATGGAATGCGATCTGCCCGCAGGAGTGGAGGCGGTCAAACTGGTCATGGCCAGCGTGGCCTTAATTCACAGCGCGGAGCCAAGGGGGGACAACACGGTCTGAATGCGCGGCGCGGAACTGCCGGGCGCGGATTGAAAGGACAGGGCCATCGTGGTCTCCAAGCAGGTCGCCGGGGCAACGCTCTGGGACGACGCGCGGGCGTCGGTCGATTGGCAGGACGGAGCCGCTTTGGGGGACGCTGGCGGGGTGGCGCGCACTGGCGAAGCAGCCGTGCCGTGTTCGCAGGCTACCATCGCGTCTGGCACGATCACGTCTGGTGGGCGGGCCATTATGATAACTTCGTCCTTGTTGGCGGTGGTTACTGGTACTGGAACGACGGTTACTGGTTTCCGGCGTGGGGATATAATCCCGCATTCGACGTTTATGCTTGGGATGGGCCGATCTACGCCTACTGGAACCTTCCCCCAGATCAGGTGGTGGTGAACGTGCAGGAAGCGCTTCAAGATCAGGGCTATTACACCGGCGACGTCGACGGCCAGTTAGGTAATCAGACCCGAGACGCGCTTGCCTCCTACCAGCGCGATCACGACCTGGAAGTGACCAGCGCGATCGATGAACCGACCGTGCAGGCGCTTGGGCTCGGTAACCAGGAATCGTAAAAATCAAAATTCGCGGGACACCCGCTGACCAAGCCCGTCTGACACCATGCCGCCGGGACGGAGACGTGCCCGCGCGGTCCCTCAGAGAGTTTTCGCCGCCGCGATAACGTGCTCGGCATCGATGCCGAATT
Organism: uncultured Verrucomicrobiae bacterium; assembly: GCA_963728975.1. Lineage (GTDB taxonomy): Bacteria > Verrucomicrobiota > Verrucomicrobiia > Chthoniobacterales > UBA10450 > DATFCK01. The sequence goes on along the minus strand of CAVSMF010000001.1, from coordinate 2,029,188 downwards.
CTTTCATGACCTGGGCGCCGGGAGCGCTCAACCCGAAACGGTGGAGACCGATTACTTTTCCGTCGAGACCGACATACTGCCACCAGGTGTCGGGTACGCCTGCTTCAATGGCCACGCGTTTCCGGCAGGATTTCGGAAGCACTTCCTCCCGATATTCGGCCGGTTGGCGATTGAACCGTTCGAAGCACGGCATCGAGACCACCCGGACACCGTCCCCCAATTCTTTGGCGGCAGCCATCGCGTGCTGGAGCTCGCTTCCGCACGACAGAATGATGAGATCAAGTTTTCCGTTTTCCTTTTTCGCGACGTAGCCGCCTTGGGCGACGCCTTCCCGGCGCAATTTTACCTCGATCTCGTTCAACATCGGAACGGTCTGGCGGGTCAGGGCCAACAAGGTTGGACCATCGGTTCGTTGGGCGGCAGCGACGAACGCGCCCGCTGTTTCTTCCGGATCGGCCGGACGAATGACATCGATCTGCGGCATCACCCGGACCGAGCTGACCGTCTCCACCGGCTCGTGAGTGGGGCCGTCTTCGCCAACCCCGATCGAGTCGTGGGTAAAAATGTAAATGTTAGGCAGCCGCGACAGGGCGGCCAGCCGGATGGAAGCCCGGCAATAATCGGTGAAGACCAGGAAAGTCGCGCCCGACGCCCGAAAAATCCCATGATAAGAAATCCCGTTCATGATTGCGCACATGCCATGTTCGCGAATCCCGAAATGGATGTTGCGCCCTTTCGGATTGTCACGGGTGAAATCGCCGCCCTCCTTAATGTAATTCAAGGTCGATCCGTGAAGGTCGGCACTGCCGCTGGTGAACAATGGCATCGCCTGGGCAATCGGTTGCAGGGCTTCACTGCCGGCTTTGCGCGTAGCCAGCTTGGCGTCCTTGGGAAACTCCGGAATCCTGGATAAAAGATCGGCCGGAACGTTCCTCTCGATTCCGTCGGTCAGCAGCTGCGCCAGTTCAGGATTTTTCTTGCGCCAGTCCTGGTACGATTTTTCCCAGCGCTCGTAATCAGCCAACAACTTCTTTTTGTGCTCGGCGAAATATTTTCTTGTCTGTTCCGAGACATAATAATGTTCGTCCGGTAAACCGAGCCCTTTGCGGGCGGCATCAACGTATTTGGCTCCGGCTTCTCCATGGGCCTTGTAGGTGCCGGCCACTTCGGGAATGCCTTTCCCGATCAAAGTGTGAGCAATGATGAGCTGCGGTTTTCCGTTATCCCGCTCCTTGGCCACGTTGAGGGCGTCGAGAAATTGCTGCATATCCTGGCCATCGATTTCCTGGACGTCGAACCCATAAGCCTTAAATCGCTGGCCGGTATCCTCGCTCTGGGTGACTTTGGCCGCGGCGTCGAGGGTCACAGCATTGGAATCATAGATCAGAATCAGATTATCGAGACCGAAATGACCGGCAAAAGCGCTGGCTTCGGACGCGACTCCTTCCTGCATACAGCCGTCGCCGGCCAGACAGATCACGTGCTGGTCGAAGATTCGGTGCTCGCCGGTGTTGAAGCGGGCTGCCGCCATTTTCATCGCCACGGCAATACCGACCGCGTTCCCGACCCCCTGGCCGAGCGGGCCGGTGGTGCATTCCACTCCGGGAGTCTCGAAAAACTCGGGATGACCCGGCGTTTTGGAATGCAATTGCCGGAAACGCTTGATTTCCGACATCGGCAAATCGTACCCGCTCAGGTGCAACCAGGCGTAAAGGAACATGCTCCCGTGCCCGGCGGAGAGAACGAAATAGTCGCGGTTGATCCAACGCGGCTGATCGGGATTATGGTGCAGAGCGTATCCGTATAAGACAGCGCCCATTTCCGCACAACCGAGCGGCAGACCAAGATGCCCCGATTGGGATGCCTGGACCGCGTCCATGCAGAGGCCGCGCGCTTCATCGGCCGCCCTGGAAAGAATCTCGATGTTCAGGCTCATGGAGAGACGTTAGCTGTATGATTTCAGATTCCCAATGGAAAGCCCGAATTTCGATTTGATCTGGAAACCAGGAAGCCACGAAGATTGTTCGGAACGAGGACGGGAAGAAAATCGATCGCTGATGAACAGAGCCGCGTCGAAGAAATAACCATATCGCATCGAGTTCCTGCTTTCCTGCGTTCCTAAGAGATTCTTTCCTGGCTTCCTGGTTTCCAGATTGATGAAACCTGTAGTGCGACTGGCAAATTCCCGCGCTGAAACTAAGGTTCGATTTGAATGAATCAGCCACTGCTTCTTCACGTCGTGGAGCGACTCGAAAGTTTTATCGGAAGACTGCCCGCCACGATCCAAAAACCGATATTGAACGAACTAACGCCGCTGAAGCAATTGTTCCTGCAGCAACGTCCGCCCCGGTTTCTATTTACAGGCCCGAGTAAAACAACCATCGGGCAGATCGTAGCCGCTCTTTTTCCGGGCTTCGTCAATCTCGAATCGCCCGAGAGATCGACGGAAACTCGTCTTTGGCAGGAGTTCAGCCTGCCTGATCGTGGGACGATTTCCGTGCTCGACGCGCGAGACATCGGGACCCATTTAGCGGAAGATATTCGGACGGAATTGGAACGGCTGCCAGCTGACTTCCTGTTTTTCGTTGCCGACGCGGAACAGCGAAAAATCCGCAAGGGCTCTCTTGAGAACGCTGTCACTGTATTAGGCTGGAACGATCGGAAACGATCCGGCACGGAAGTAATTGGAATCGTGTTGAGTCAGACGGCCGGCGAAACTTCGCAAGCTCGCGAGCTCAAGAACGAAGCATCCGAGCGCGCGGCAACGCTGAAAACCCTCCTGGAATCAAGCTTGGAAAGCAACCAGGGTTTGGCTGGCGGGTTTGCTGTTGGGGGACAAGAGGAAGCCCAGGCGGTTATCTCCTTGATCGCGCCGCGCCTTCCCAATGAAGCGCGCCTCGAGATGGCCCGGATTTCGGGAAATCGCGCGTCGCAAGCCGAGATCGCGCAGCTGCTGGTCAAATCCACCACTGCGATTTGCACGGCAATTGGAGCTCAACCCATTCCTCTGGCCGATCTGCCAATTCTTACCACTCTCCAGCTCGTCATGGTCTCCGGCATCATGTATGTCAGCGGACGTGAACGCAGCCTGCGCGCCGCCACCGAGTTTATCGCCGCCCTGGGGGTGAACGTGGGCGCCGGAATGCTTTTCCGGCAAGGCGCCAGGGCCATCCTGAAGTTCTTTCCCGGGTGGGGCAACCTCGTTTCCGGAATGGTGGCGGGCGCGGGCACCTATGCCATTGGACGGGCCGCCATCGCCTATTTCCTGGAAGGGGCTTCCCTCAGTGATGCCCGGCGAACCTATTTAACCAGCCGAAGGAAATCGCCACGGCCGGCTTTACTGGATAGAAAACACGAAAAGTCGGAGCCGGCAACGCCATCCCGCGGGCGCCGGAAGAGGGCCCGCCTGCGGCGTTGAATAACTTGTGAACAACTTTGGCTTCGGAAGGCGGTTTGTTCACACCTTTTTGTGAACAGAGTTCGAGTTTTCCCGCTTCATTTTTGGTTGCGTCTTCTCGTTCCATGAAGCTGTCCGAGCTGGTTGCCACGCTGGAGGAGATCGGGGTCTCCCCGGTAAAGAGCCTGGGACAAAATTTTCTCCACGACCAAAACCTGAGTCGCTGGATTGTCGATCAGATCGGGGCAAAACCGAACGATTACGTTTTGGAAATCGGCCCCGGCCTCGGTGCGCTAACCGGGTTTTTGCTGGCTACAGGGGCAGAGGTGTTGGCGATCGAGAAAGATGGGCGCCTGGCCAAGTTTTTGCGGTCCCGCTACCCCGATCCACGGCTCGAAATCAGGCATGAAGACGCCCTCGACCTGGATGTCCGGACGCTCTTTACCAAGCCGCCGGTAAAATTGATTGGGAACCTGCCTTATTATATATCCAGTCAACTCCTGCTGAAGTTTCTGGAATATCCGAGCCCTATATCGCTTTCGTTGTTGATGTTACAACGAGAGATGGCGCTCCGGCTTTCGGCCGCGCCGGCGACCAAGGAATACGGCGCACTCACCCTTCTCGTTCAACTGCATTATCACGTCGAATTGCTGCGAACAATCCCAGCAAGCGTTTTTGTCCCCCGTCCCGACGTTGGCTCCGCCATTGTGCGAATTACCCCCCGGGATGAAACCGAACTTCCGCCATGCGATCACGCGCTCTTTGCCAGCCTAGTCCGGCGCGGGTTTTCGCAGCGCCGCAAGCAGCTCGGCAAATTGCTTCGGCCGGAGATCACAGCCTGGCCGGAAGCCGCCAACGCGCTGGGACTGGATCAGCGGGTACGGGCAGAAGCTGTTTCTCTTCATAAATGGATTGCCTTGACCAACTACGTCCGTCCAATTCCCGCTTCCGAACCGCTTCAGGAGCTGGCGGAACTGTTCCCGGTAGTCGACCAGAACGATCAAGTTCTCTACCCTGCGCCGCGAGCGAAAGTACATGGGGATAACTTGCGTCACCGGGCGGTTCACATCCTGATTTTCAACCGGGCGGACGAGGTCTTTTTGCAAAAGCGTTCCCGGTGGAAGGACCGGCACCCGCTGTTATGGGACTCGAGCGCGGCAGGCCACCTCCGAGCCGGCGAAGAGTACGATGACGCCGCTCGCCGGGAGCTGAAGGAAGAGCTGGGAATCTCCGTTCCGGTGGAGAGAGTGGCCAAACTCCCGGCGTCGGACCGCACCGGACAGGAGTTCATCTGGCTCTACCGCGGCCGGTATGAGGGCGCACTCCACCTCGACCGGGCCGAGGTGGATATCGGCAGGTTCTTTCCCCCTGCAATTGTCAGCGGCTGGATTGCAGCGCGCCCCCGCGATTTCGCTCCCGGCTTCGTCGAGTGCTGGAACGCCTGGCGCGAAACCAGCAGACGTTAACGGCGTCTGGTTTTGCGAGTGGCGCGACGGCGCGCCTTCCGCGCCGGCCGGCGTTTTGCCTTCCGGGAAGTTGGTCGGCTTGTTCTGGACAAGCCAGCCATCGCGCTGCGTTTGAATTTTCGGGCGGCTCGACGGGCTGCTGCTTTGCCGCCGTAGACCGAATCGCTGAACATTTTGGTCACGGATTGGTTTCCGCGAATAAAATGCACCTGAAATCCGTGCGTTTGTTTTTTTGCACGGGCTTTCGTATCAATACGCCGAATGTTTGATTCTGACTGTGGATTTGGGCGTCGCATAACGACAATAAAATACAGCAAACGCCGAAATCAATAATTCCGTGCGAATTATTCGTGCTGGCCCAACTGGTCCGGGGAAGGCATATTCCAAGCCCGCCATTTTCGCTCGTACTCCATTTGGGGGAGCAGCGCATAACAGGGATGCCGCGGGGCCCGAAGCCAGCGAATCAAGCGAACGAGGTTCTTTTCGGCCATCGTTGTACAACCAGCCGTTGGGCGGTTTATCCCGCGGCGGATGTGAAAAAAAATCGCGCTCCCTTCGCCGGGCACGGGAGGATCGGAATTGTGCCGGATCTCAATCAGCCAGCGGTAGGCAAAATCGTGGTGCCGCATCTTCTGCCGTTCAAACCAGGGCGGCGGATGGGATGGGTCCTCGATCGTGACAAACCGATTGTAATCAGGACTGGTCACATCATCGATCCACGCGTCAGCCGGAGTCACCTGATGATACGGATAATCGGCCCCGGCCGGCAGCCGGGCATCGTAGGTATAAATTTTTCCGATGCTGAAAATTCCTGCCGGAGCGCGGCCGTCTCGTTCCTGTTTTCGCAAACCGCCTTGGTCTTGACCGGCCAGGCCGGTTCCCCAAGCCAGGCCGTTCTTGCCAAACAACACCGGAAAAACGGAGCTGACACCTCGCCAAGGCTGGTCCGCCCTCTCCCGCTCGAACAATCGCATCCGACCGTGCATTGCATCCCAGTTCGGCCCGACCGCCACGATGAGTTGCGTGCAATCTCGCGGAACACCGTCGGCACGGGCATTGCTCCCCACCAGCACCAGCAGCAGCAGCAACCCCGAAACCATGCTCCGGCGAACTGTCGCGACAAACATTCCCCACTCTAGACGGTTACGGCTCTAATTCCGTCCAATTTCTTGTGACAATAAAAAAATGGCTGGCCGCTCCAATCCTGATTGTCGCGGTGGTGGCAAGCTATCTCCCAGCCCTACACAATGGATTTGTCTGGGACGATACCGCTCTGGTTCTGCGCGATCCGCTAATCCGCAGCTGGCGGCTCATCCCCGAGGGTTTTAACCATTACCTTTTTGTCGATGCCACAGCTTCCAATTTTTATCGACCGTTGCAGCGGCTGACGTACACCGCCGAATATGCCCTGTTCGGGTTCCAACCCGGCCCGTATCATTTCACAAACATTCTTTTGCACGCGGCCGCAGCCGTCGCGCTGCTTTTGCTGGGGAACGAGATCCTGGCTGCTTTCGGATGCGACCGGAGAAAAGCCGGATGGATCGCCCTCATTGCCGCATTCGTCTGGGCCATTCATCCCGTCCAAAGCGCTGCCGTGGTTTACGTTTCAGGACGGGCCGATCCGTTAGCCGCCTTTTTTGGCTTCACCGGCTGTTACCTGGCCCTGCGCAGTGTTGGCCGGGTGGGCTCTGCCAGGTTTATCTTCCTGGTCGGCAGCGGCCTCGGATTTTTATCAGCCGCCCTGAGCAAAGAAACGGGATTGATCTTTCCGCTCTTGATGATCGTCCTTTTTATTTTGCTGAAAAACCGGCGGGCCGCCGCCCAACTGATGGTAGTGGGGGCCTTTGTCTGGGTCAGCTATTTGAGTCTGCGACTCCCCGCCGAACATGATCCAGTGCCCGTCCTCGGCCCTCGGACGCCGCTGGCCGTGCGTCCGATCACCACGGCACGGGCCGTTGCCGAATACGCCGGTCTTATTCTTCTGCCGTTAAATCTTCACATGGACCGCGACGTCCAGAACTCGGTTGTCCGTCATCCTTCAGCCGACTCGGCCGCAAGACGCGAGCTCCAAACCCTGGCCGGTCTGTGTCTGATCGGCGCCGCTATTTATCTCACAATTCGCGCTCGCCGACGTAGCCCCGCCGTTTTTGCGCTGCTTGTTGTTACCGCCGTCAGTTATCTTCCCGTGTGCGGAATCTTTGCCCTGAACGCCTCGGTCGCCGAGCACTGGATTTATGTACCTTCCGCATTTCTCTTTCTGGCCGCCGCAGTCGTTGCCGCAAATCAACTCCAGGCGATCCGCTTTCCCAAAATCGCTTGCATCGCGACTGCTGTGGCCCTGGCTTGTTGGACCCTGTTTCTGGGCACTCGCACTTTCATTCGAAATTTCGACTGGAAAGATCAGCGAACATTTTTGGAGCGAACTATTGCCAGTGGGGGTGATTCCGCCCGGATGCTGATCAATCTTGGCGGCCTGGAATTACGAGAAGGACATCTCGATTTGGCAAAAAAGCATTTGGAAGCAGCGCTTCGGCGGCGCCCGGAGCAACCTCTTGCCATCATCAATCTGGCGGCGGTGGCGTTGAAAGAAAACGACCTTGAAGCCGCTCGCGAACTGCTGACCCGGGCCATTCATATGCCATTGGTTGCGGCGCAAGCGCATGAGCTTCTGGCGGTCTTGGAAAACAAAGAAAGCGGCCGGGCCGACCTGCTCCGTTTGCGGCTGGCGGCGCATACCGGGCCACCTAACTGGTCGATTGAGAAAAGATATGTCAACGTGTTGGATGAGACCGGCGCGACTACGCGGGCAGCGAACGAGCTGGCGGTCTGCCTCCGGAGCGAGTGGTATCGCGCGGAATCGTGGCAACTACTCGGTCAATTGCTGGCGAAGTCGGGACATCCGAAACAAGCGGCGGAAGCGCTCACCCAAGCTCACGCCTACGACGTTCATCTCGACCAGGTTAGGACACTGTTTTAAATAAAGATTCCTGATCCGGCCGTCGTCTCCCAGCCTAACTTAGGAGCCGGCTGCTTCAACGACCGCGGTATCGGCCGGCAGGTATTTCGCCCCAACCAGCCAGGCCACGCCGCTGACGAGCATAACCCCGGCTACACACAGAAAGGCCAGCGTCCAGTTGGTATGCCCGGCCACGAAGCCGATGCTGGGAAAGGCCAGGACGTCTCCGAAGGCGTGGAGAATCAAGATATTGAGAGCGAAAGCCGTGGCCCGGACCCGCGGCCGTGAAACGTTAGCCAGGGCGGTGTTTGACGGTCCGGTGTTCAGAAACATGAAAAACACCGAGATGAACATGAGGCCCCAGGCGAACGGAAACGGGGTAAACAGCATCGCCACAAACAAGGGCACCGCGGCCAGAATTCCGAAACCGGAAACAAGAAAATAAGATCCGGGATACCTCGGCCGAAGCCGGTCTCCGGCCCAACCGCCGAGCAGGGTTGATCCCAGGCCCGCAACCACAATAATCACCCCAAAAACTGGAGTGGCGCTTGGCGGCTGACCGCGGAATCTCAGATAAGCTGCCACCCAAAATCCAATTCCACCCAGGGCGAAAGTCATCGCGGTTTGAGCAATGCAATTGAAGATGTAGGAGGGAGTGCGGGCCAGGGTAAGATAATCTTCAAGGGTGGCCCGCTTCCGTTCCGGCCGCATCGTCGTGCCAAAGGTGCGCGGATCACGCTGAAAAAAGCAGACCACCGCAAGTAATAATCCCGGTGGAGTCACCAGATAAAATGCCCAGCGCCACCCCAGATGGTTGTCGATGAGACCGCCCAGAACATAGCCAAGGGCGCTCCCCACCGGAATGGCGGCGCAGAAGATCGCCAGGATTCTTCCTCGCCTTTCCAGAGGAAAAAGATCTGCCAGCACCGTAGGCGCGGCCGGGCCGTATCCTCCTTCTCCGACCCCGACGAAAATGCGTGTGATCAAAAGAATCGTGAAAGTGGCGGCCAAGCCGGACGCGCCGCTGGCGAGACTCCAAACGATCACGGCGCAACCAATAACAATCCAGCGGGAGAACCGGTCGGAGAGCCATCCCAGGGCCGGAGCGCTTATCATATAGGTGATAAGAAAAGCGCTGCCCAACATTCCGCTGATGGCCATGGCGTTTCGATTGCTGGCGGCGAAAAACGTTGCCCGGATCGATGGCTCGACCGCCGCCAGAACCTGCCGGTCGATGTAATTGAAAAGATTAATCGCCAGAAGCAGCCAAAGCGCGGTCTGCGCCTTCCGTGTCGATTCCTTTACCCCACACTCGATCATGAAATAATTGCCGATTGCAGTGGGGGGTGGGCCAATTGTTAAATCACAAATGATGCCAGCCATATCCCTCGCGGAAAGCACCCTTCACTTTTTCGCGCGGCCGCTCGTTAATTGTTTCTATCGGGTAAGCCCTATCGGCGTCAATCGTTTGCCGCAGGGGGGATTTTTATTGCTGCCGAATCACATCACCTGGGTGGACGCGATCGTCCTCCAGCTCGCCTGCCCCCGCCCGATTCGCTACATCGTTGATCAGGAATTTTATCGGAACCCGTTGCTGCGACCGTTCCTGCAGACAGTAGGCTGCATTCCAATCGATACCCGGCGTCCGCGTTCCGCCGTCCGCGCCGCCACGGAAAAAATTTCAGAAGGCGAAATCGTCTGTATTTTTCCCGAGGGCCAGCTCGAGCGGGCCGGGACGTTGCTGCGTTTGCGGCGGGGTTACGAACTGATTGCACAGCAGGCGAGCGCCCCGGTCATTCCGGTCTGGCTGGACCGGCTCTGGGGGTCGATCTTTTCGTTCCAGGGCGGAAGATTTTTCGCCAAACTCCCGAAACGCATCCCCTACCCGGTAACGGTTGCGTTTGGCGAGCCGCTCACGGCCGAGGCCGCCGATCTGGCCACCGTTCGTGAGCGGTTGCTTAAGCTCGGTGAATTTTGTTATAGCCGGCGCCCGTCCCTGGACCAACATCTCGCCGCGACATGTTTGCGCGGCTTGAAACGAGGCCCTTTTGCCACGGCTGTAATCGATGGAATTGATCAGACTAAACTCAGCCGGGGAAAGTTGCTCGGCGCCGCCGCCGCCCTCAGCCGCTTTCTTCGCAAGCAATTCGCCGACGAACGGATCGCCATCGTCTTGCCCGCCAGCAAAGGCTCCATGGTCGCGAATTTAGCCGTCATTCTGGCGGGAAAGGTCCCGGTCGATCTCAATTTCACGATGGGGCGCGCGGCCAACGAATCGTGTTGCGACCGGGCCAATCTTCAAGTCGCCATTTCCGCGGCGCGATTCATGGAACGGATCAAGGATTTCCCATGGCCGGAACATGTTTTGAAACTGGACGAACTGATGCCGCAAATGAAAGGCCAAATCCTGTTCTGGTGGATCGTGTCGCTGTTTCTTCCGGCAAGTTTGCTTCTGCGTCTGTTACAAGTTCCAAAAAAAGGGGGACATACCGAAGCAACCTTGCTCTTCACCAGCGGCAGCACCGGCGAGCCCAAAGGGGTCGTGCTCAGCCACCGCAACATCGTCGCCAACGTTTCCCAGTTCCGCGACCTTCTCGATGCCACCAAAGAGGACGCCATCCTGGCCTCCCTCCCTTTCTTTCACAGCTTTGGATCGACCGTTACCCTTTGGTACCCGCTCATCGCCGGGGTTCGCATCGTGACTTATCCGAATCCGCTGGAGGTGGCCAGGAATGCGGCCCTGATCGAGCAGCACAAATTGACTCTATTGCTGGCGACGCCGACTTTTTTGCGCGGTTATTTGCGGAAAGCGCACCCGGACCAGCTTCGCAGCTTGCGTCTGGTAATTACCGGAGCGGAAAAACTCCCGCTCGATCTTGCCAAAGCTTTCCAGGAACGATTTAACCAAAGAGTGTTTGAAGGCTATGGGCTCACCGAGACATCGCCGGTGGTAAGCGTAAATCTGCCCGAACCGCAGCCCGGAAAACCCAACGAGGCGGTGCAGCCGTCCAGCCGTTTGGGTTCAGTCGGAAAAATGGCTCCGGGAATCGCCGCCGAGATTCGGGAACCGGAAACGGAGGGCAAGCTTTCCTTGCACGATACCGGGATGCTTTGGCTGCGTGGCCCAAATATATTCGAGGGCTATTTGAACGATCCGACGCTAACGAAAGAAGTTTTATGTGACGGTTGGTTGAAGACGGGCGATATCGGCCGGTTCGATGAGGACGGGTTTCTGTTTATCGAGGGACGCCTCTCCCGTTTTTCCAAGATCGGCGGCGAAATGGTCCCGCACGAATCGATTGAACACAAAATCGTTGATCTCCTCGGCCTGTCCGGAAGCGATGAGCGCCTGATCGCAATCGTAGGAGTGCAGGACGAGGCCAAAGGGGAAGCCCTCGTGCTCCTCAGCGCGGTCGATGTCGATCTGGCCGAGTTGCGCGCGAAACTTCATCAAACCGGCGTTCCCAACCTCTGGATCCCCAAACAAGTCCAGCGAGTCGAATCCATCCCGGTCCTCGCCTCGGGCAAGCTCGACCTGAAGAAATGCAAAGAACTCGCGAAAGAATGAAAGATCGCGAAGAACAATCTGCAACAGCAGTCGTCCTGAGCGGAGGCGAAGGATCCCGTGAACCTGCTTTAAATCATCCGCCACGGGATTCCTCGCCTTCGCTCGGAATGACCGAGAGCATTCGTCATCCCAGATTTCATGCCCTTGCTAACCGCGTGGCTGCGGGTTTGTTGAAACTGCTTTTCGGTTGCGTCGCCCAGGTCCGGGTTTTGCGCCGGGAAAATGCAAATCAACCCGGCGGCTACTTGCTGGCGGCAAATCACATCAGTCATTTCGATCCATTTATCATTTCGTCCGTCGTCCGGCGAAAAATCGACTGGATGGCAATGGCGGAATTTTTCCCTTACCCCGTTCTCGGGCAATTATTATGGGCGGTTGATGCTTTCCCGGCGGACCGGGATCGAGCCGATCGCAAAACGATTCGTACTGCTATTGAACGCTTAAAAAACGGGCGGACGATCGGGCTGTTTCCGGAAGGGGGCATCCGTCATGGTCCACGGTCGCTCCTCGAAGGCGCGCCCCTTCGGCCAGGCGCTTCGACTCTCGCCCGGATCGCCGGACGTCCGATTCTGCCGTGTGTAATTTTGGGAAGCGACCGCCTTTACGCCTGGAGACGCTGGCTGCCGTTTCGCCGCACACCGATCTGGATCGCGTTCGGTGATTTGATTCCGCCTCGCCCGGAACTCGACCGGATGGCCGCGCGGAATCGAATCGCCCACGACCTCGCCGTCGCGTTCAAGACTCTTTACTCTGAGATTCAACAAACATTTCGACTCAGGCCGGACGATTTGCCGCACTCGCCCCAGGAACGGATGGGTAAGACGGCGAATGTTGTCGGACACAAAAGCAAGGAACGGGTATCATCTGGTCATTCCGACCTGAGAGAAGGAAAGCCGAACGCAGCCGGGGCATCCGGTGATGAGACCTTTCCGTTACCGTCACGGGATCCCTCGACTCCGCTGCGCTCCGCTCGGGATGACAGATTCCGCTGCTTTGCCGCGAAAACTGTCGATGGGATGATGTGCGCGTCCATCAATTTGCTCCAGTCGCGGCATCGTTTGTCAGCCAAAAGCCGCGACGAAATGGAGCGCTACGTCATTGCCTGCCAGAAACTCACAATCGACGATTATTATTCGGCCCCGGCTGCTCCCGATCTCGCCCGCTCGATCGGAAACCAATCGGTGGTCACCTGGCAGAGTCCGATTCGGACGAGATTTGCAGCCAACAATTTCGCTCGGGTTGATTGCTTCCCGTCTAGTCGTGGTTGGAGCGGGCCTACGGTTTTGATGCTGCACGCCTTGCTTTCCGCCACCCATATCGGGTATCGACGCTGGGCGGCGCACTTCAATGCCCTGGGCTGGAACGCCTGTTTTGTTCATCTGCCGTATCATTATTCGCGTGTGCCTCGCGGTTACTGGAATGGCGAACTGGCGATCACGGCCGATCTCGTCCGCAATGCCGAAGGATTGCGTCAAGGAGTCGCGGAATTGCGCCAATTGCTCGGGGCGTTACGCCAACAGGGATGCAGTGAGTTCGGCATTCTTGGCACAAGCTATGGCGCGTGGCTCGGGGCCCTGCTCGCGTGTGTCGAAACCGATCTACGCTTCGTTGCCCTCATGGCGCCGATCGTGAATGTGGAGCACGCCATTTGGCAAAGTCCGGCCGCGTTATTCATTCGACGCGAGTTGCGCCGGGTCCGGATTGAGCCGTCCCTTGTGGCCCGGCATTTTCATCTCAGCTCTCCGTTGCATAATCAACCTTTGGTCGGAGCGGATCGCGTGCTCTTCGTGGCGGGCGAATACGATTTGATTGCGCGAAGTAGCGATATTGAAGCGATTCAGCAGAAATGGCGGGGCTCGGAGCTGCTTCGGGTGCGACAGGGACATTTCGGCTATCGCATGATGCGCGAAACAGTCGCCCGGCTAAAACAGCGCGGTTTGTAAATACGGGTCAATCGAGCCAGTTCATTGCCCTCAGAATCCGCCGAAACTGCTCGTCTTCAGTGGAAAAAGCCGGCAACCATTCGCCGGCGGATTCGCGTTTCCACCAGGCCTTGGCACCGGGCGGCGCGAAACGGTAGCGATAGAGTCGAGCGCGAATGTAATGCGGCGGCCCATTTGGAAACGGATTGCCTGCCAGCAACGACAGCGTGGCGGGGTCGTTATGGAGAAGTTTCCAGACAAAATGCAATGTCCATGGATATTCCGCGGGTGATCCCATGGCGGCGAACCAGATCTGCCAGTCAATCCGCGGTTGATAGGGCGCAATGAATGGAGGAGCGCGATCGGGATCGCCCGGCTTTGCCACGAACTCATATTCCTTCCAGCGAGTGTCGCCGGTAATCACGGTGTCTTCAGTGCCTTCGAAGATGATTTCGTATCGCTCGCGTCCCACGCTTCCAAACGCGCCATAGGTGTTGACCAAATCCAGAGGATTAAAGGAGGTGTTCATCACCTGACGGCCCGACACGAGGTTGAGGACCGGCTCGAGGCTCAGAAACGCCACCAGCAGGGCCAAACCGATCGCCATCCTGTTGCCAATCCGGCCCGGCGCCGGGTTCTGGCTCGCCTGTTCGGCCCGCCGGACGATCGCTCCAGGCAGAACATGGCGCAGCAGGGTGTCGTCCAAACAGGCCAGGAACGGAATGATCGTGAGATAATTCAGAAACGACAGGTTCCCGCTGATAATCAGAAAAAGTTGGAAAGCGATCAGCAATACCCCTGCGAGATGACGGGCCTGGCGGGGCCCAAACGAGAACCAGGGCACAACCAGTTCGATGAAATGATTCCAGGCCACTTCAAACTTGAGGAGCCAATGCGGCGAAAAATGCAGATACCGGCTGATCGGATTGGGGATCGGCTGCGTTTCGTAGTGATAATAGAGACAGGTCAGATTCCGCCAGCACGAGTCGCCCCGGAATTTGATCAGGCCGGCCCCGACCATGATCCGGAAGCCGAGCCACCGAAACAGCCAGATCACCAGAAGGGGCGGCGGCGTTCTGGGAAAAGGCCGGGCATCCAGCAACGGGCACAGAAAGATCGCCAGGAACCCGGTTTCCAGGAGTTGAATTTCCCAGCCGTACCCGTACCAAATTTGCCCAATGTGAACGATCGACATGTAGAGCATCCAAAGGATTGCCAGGATGATGGCATTGGCGTATCCGGCCAAAACCACCAGTGAAAGAGCGAGGCCGATCCAGGAGACGATCAACAGCCCATGATCGGAGATACCGAACCAAAACAGAGTGGGTAGTCGCAGCATTCCTGTTATCGGCGAACCGAGCTGTCTTTGAAGCAGAACGAGATAATGGGCCGCCGGGGTTAATCCGTGGGAGCCGATCAATGGCACGATTTGCCTAACCGAAATCAGAAAGGCCACGGCATAGACGAAACCGAGCAGCCGCAGAATAACGAAGCGGGTCAGCCAATAATCATTCCCGCCCTCCCAAATCCTCTTTAGAAAGTCGTGGCGGTCAACCATGGCAGCACGTCCTCGAACATCAGCCGTTACCGCAGGCCAATCCGCTTGAGAATGGCGACGAACCCGGGATTGGCCCCCAATGCTTTCCATCTCGAGTCGACTTTCAAAAGAGTCAGGTGCACATCACGATCCTGGCAAGCCTGCTCCAGCCAGGCCACCGCCTGGTCCTGATCTCCCAAGCCGGCGTAAACCAGAGCGATATCGTAGGGAGGGACATAATGTTGCGCAGATCGGGTTTTGAATTCTTCAATGACCCCTCGAGCTTTGGATAAATCACCGGTTACGGCCAGGACGTAGCCGATCGAAGCAATCGCCTCCGAATTTCCGTGGGATAAGTCCCGGGCTTTGCTGAACTCCGCGATGGCCTCTGGATACTTTTTCTGCTGGGTGTAAACCCTTCCCAAAATGAGGTGCGTCACCCAGAAATCCGGGGCGAGTTGAAGCGTCTCCTGTAATTTGGCCTTGGCCTCGTCAGTCCGTCCGGCTTGAAGAAGAAACATTCCCTCCAGAGCGCGGTAGAGGAGAAAAACCGGATCCAATTCGCGAGCCTGCTGTATTTCGGCAAGGCCTTGGTCATGCCGTCCCCGATCGGAGAGCACATGCGCGTAAGCGAAGTGGGCGTGCGCGGAGTTGGGATTCAAAGCAATCGCCCGTTTGGCTTCCATTTCGGCACCAGCCCAATCCCAATCGTACCAAAAAAGACTGAACGCGAGAGAAGCGTGGGCTTCGGCCAGCGAATCATCGATCTGCAAAGCTTTTTGAGCCGCTGCTTTTGCCTGGGGGAGACAATCCTTCGAAGGCACATCAGAAGTGATGGCAAGCGATCGGTTCGCCTCGGCCAGCCCGAAATAGGCCAGGGCATAATTCGGGTCCAGTTCGATGGCCCGTTGAAAAAAGCTAATGCTTGCCCTGATATCGGGCGGGGTAAGCTTGCTCCATTGATAGCGTCCCGCCATGTAGAGTTGGTAAGCTTGAACGTTGTCGGTGTAGCGCCTGTTCAAACGCTTCTGTTCCTCCCCGCTCAGGCGCACGGCCAGGGCATCCGCTACCTCCTGGGAGATGGCATCCTGTACCGAAAAGACGTCGGTAAATTTCTTGTCGAATTGACCGGCCCAAATCGCCGAGCCGTCCGCAACTTTGATCAGGCGCGCGGTGACGCGAATATGATCGCCCGATTTTTGGACATTGCCTTCCAGAACAGAGTTAACCCCGAGCTGACGGCCCGCCGCTACGGGATCCTGATCCAGGCCGCGGAATTTTCTCACCGATGGGAGCGAGGAGACAATCATTTCACGGCTATTGCTCAGCTTGGTGATCAGGGAATCTGCCATCCCCAGTTCCAAAACCTCATCGTTCTCTTCCGGGATCAGCGGCTTAAAAGGAAGAACGGCAATTCGTTTCCCAAAAGGGGTCGTCGCCGCCGCTGTTTTCCCCTGAGGCGTGCCGTTGGGGCCGTTTGGGGTGAAGCGATGAGAACCAAGCCAAATCCCGGCGCCCACCACCGCGGCCAGGACAACCAAGCCGATTGTCGCGGCGATCCTGCGGGAAACGACTCGGCTCGCCATCGCCGTTTGCAGATCCTTTTGCCGCTCTAATTTTTCCGGCAACGCGGAATTGCCGACTTCATCCGTGTAAAAGTTGAACACGCCAATTTTATGACCGTGCTTGACTTCGCACTCGCCCAGATCGTGCAGATGCGGCCGCCATTGGCTGTAATGAGCCAGATCCTCAGCCACCCGGTTTGAGAGCAGGATGTGTCCGGCATCACCACAGTCCATGACCCGCTGGGCAATGGTAATTCCCGCGCCCGCGATGTTCGAACGTTCGTTGACATCGACCACCTCATCCACCGGCCCGCTGTGAATTCCCATGCGGACCCGGAGATTCGGGTGATTTTTCAATGCCTGGCTCAACTCCACCGCACATCGGACCGGCGCGTCCGGCGTCGTAAAAAAGGCAAGCGCCATTCCATCGCCGGTTGGGAGCCGAATCAATTTACCTGCCGCTTCGGCGGCGCGGACTTGATCCGAACTGCGAACGAGTTGATTCAGATCCCGGAGCAATTGGCTTTGCTCATTGATCAGAAACTTTGAGGACCCGACAATGTCAATGAACAAGACATGGGCGATCTCGAGGCGAAGATCGATGTGGGGTTCCGGCATAAAAGGCCGATTCTCTTTTAGCCGGAAATCGATCAGCGCTCAATCCTCAATCGAAATTTCATAGACGGTAGAGCGTTGACATAGTACAGCTCGCTGCGATTTTCTGCCCCGCATCCGCCAGGGTAGCTCAGTGGTAGAGCAGGGGACTCATAAGCCCTTGGTCGGGAGTTCAACTCTCCCCCCTGGCAGTTCCGACTGCTGACTGCTGATTGCCGATTGCGGATTCATTGAGCGTTGGACGTTGAACGTTGAGCGTTGGACGTTGAACGTTGAGCGTTGAACGTTGAACGTTGAGCGTTGAGACGTTGGACGTTGGACGTTGGACTTGGACGTTGGACGTTGGACGTTGAACGTTGAACGTTGGACGTTGGACGTTGAGCGTTGAACGTTGAGCGTTGAGCGTTGAACGTTGAACGTTGAACGTTGAGCGTTGAACGTTGAGCGTTGAGCGTTTGCCGATTGTTCTACTCCTTCGCTTTTCCAACATACCGGGCCAAGTCTTTCCTGCTTCCACGGAGGGCGGCCATGAAGCAAACGCCGTTGCGTTCCTCGACCACCCCGGTCCAGCGATCCTGCTCGACATAACGCCAGCCGTCGAAATGCTGGGCCACGCCCGTCTTCACATCGCGATCGGCTGGAAAGAAAAACAGCTGCATCCGTTTTTCCACCAGCCAAACCTGGGCGACACGCTTTCCTTCTTCATCGTCAAACACCCGGCACCCCAGCGTCCTCAGATCAGCGAATTCGGGCGGCGCATCGTAATGAGGGAGCCGATGTTTCATGAAAAAGTAATCGCCCAATGCTCCAGCATCGGTTTTGACCGGGTCCAGCATCATGGAGTGCGTTGACCCCGCCACCCCCAGGAGCCGTTTTGCCGTCGCTTCTCCGGGAAACGCATTCATGCGTTCGACCAGCTTCAAAACGAAAATGGCGGCAATGACGACAACCGCGATGCTGATGGCAACAACAACCGGATTAAACAAGGTTTGTTTCCAGGTCCGCTTGGGCGGCGCCACAAACGTCCCCTTGGACAGCCACTCGGTGACGGGCGTGGGCACAGGGATGGATTGCGCGACTGCCGCCACCGCCTGATCGAAGGCGCGTTGGCGCCCGAATTCGTCGGATTTTTTGACCCGGAAAACGGTAGCGCGCATCGCTCGATCGTTGATCCGTTTGTCGTTCAGGGGCGCGCACTGCATGAGCTGCCGCTGCCGCTTGGTTAAGTGGGGCAGCTTCATTCTTCCAACGGGAGAGTTGCGTTCAGCCACGCTTGAAATTGCTGGCGGGCGTTGCCGATCAGGCGAGCCAACTCCGGTGTCTTTAATTCGGTCAAGGCAAGCAATTCTTCGTGATCGAACTGGTCCAGGTAAAAAAAGGCCAGAGCGCTTCGCTGCGGTTCGGGAGCGCCCGATATCCAGATGGCGAGCTGACTGGGATCGAGTTGGGCGATCTGGTCCGGGGCGGTGGCCTCGATCTCGTGCTCCTCCATTTCCACTGGTTCGGCCTGCAATTCCTTTTCCGCTGCTTCGAGACACCGCCACCGGGCGTCACTGAAGAGCCATAGCCGATCTTTGGGCAATTCCCCTTGGGCCGCCCGGAGCGCGGCTTCGTGCAAGATCGCCTCGAAAACCTCGAGCGCTTTACCACCGTCGCCGAGCATCAGGAAACAAAACCGATAGAGCTGCGGCAAATCTTGATTGGGAATCGTTTCTTTCTGCAAAACGTGCGGAATGTTACGCGCATCGATTACATCGACAAGGGGCGATTGTCACCACCGAGGACGTAAATAAAATTACGCTTTGATTTTTTCTTGGGGATCTTCAGCCGTGGCTGGACGCAACCGATGTAATCGGCGTGCGACCTCCTCGGCGTTTTCCCGGCTATTGAAGGCGGACATTCGAAAATAACCTTCCCCCTGGGCGCCGAAGCCGCTACCCGGAGTGACCACCACGTTCAAATCGTTCAGCATGCGATCGAACATGTGCCAGCTGGTCACTCCATCGGGCGTCCTGACCCAGATGTAGGGGGCGTTCAATCCTCCAAAGACTTTCAGCCCGATTTTCTCAGCTGCTTCCCGCAAGATTCGGGCGTTGCCCATGTAATGCTCGATCAAACTGCGCACCTGTTTTCTGCCGGCCTCGCTGTAGAGAGCTTCGGCACCGCGCTGGACCGGATAACTGACGCTGTTGGCTTTGGTGCTCCAACGGCGATGCCATAGCGGATGCAAAGCGAGCCGGCGCCCATCTGCCGTTCGCGCCTCCAACGTTTTCGGCATTACCGTGAACCCGCACCGCACCCCGGTAAAACCGCCCGTCTTGGAAAAACTGCGAAACTCAATTGCACACTCACGCGCCCCGGGGATTTCGAAAATGGAGTGCGGAATATCCGGGTCGCTGATATAGGCCTCGTAAGCGGCATCGAACAGAATAATGGCGTCGTGTTGGCGGGCGTAGTTCACCCAGGCTGTCAGTTGGTCCCGCGACGCCACCGCTCCCGTTGGATTGTTGGGAAAACAGAGATAAACCAGATCGGCATGCTCGTTAGGCGGCTCCGGCACAAAATCGTTTTCGGCCCGGCACGGCAAATACAGGATCCCCTCATAACTGCCGTCCGGGCGGGCCGGCCCGGTATGTCCGGCCATCACGTTGGTGTCGACATACACCGGGTAAACCGGATCGGGGATCGCCACCTTGTTTTGGGAGCCGAGAATGTCGAGAATGAATCCGCAATCGCACTTCGAACCGTCCGACAAAAAAATTTCGTCATTGGAGATTTCAACCCCGCGCTCGCGAAAATCGTGCTGAGCGATTTTCGATCTCAGAAACTCGTAACCTTGCTCCGGACCGTATCCCCGGAAGGTTTCGCGTTGCCCCAGCTCTTCCACGGCGCGTTGCATCGCTTCAATTGCCGCCCGCGGCAGAGGCTCGGTCACATCGCCGATCCCGCACCGGATCAGACGCCGGGCCGCTTCCGGGTTTTTATCGCAAAACTCTCCGACTCTTCTCGCGATCTCAGGAAAGAGATAGCCCGCCTGTAATTTAAGGTAGTTTTCGTTTAAATACGCCATACGCCATTGGTGCTGCGTTCCCGAGCGGAATTAAGCTTTCGGCCTGCTTAAGGTAAAGCGCGCATTCACCGGGCCGCGTCCCGAGGCATCATAAAGGGCGTCGAGTTTTCCGTTCTGGCGCAGCAGCCTCCAGTTTGCCTCCAACCACCTGACGTATTCGTCGGCGGACATGGCCGATCGCGCAAGATCCGCCGGAATGTCGAACTGCGGTAAAGTAAGCTCTTCCATCGTCACTCAAATATGCACTCGAAGTTTATCCCAAATTCCGGCGGAGCCAAAACGCATGCACAATTGCTCGAGGTCGGCTCTGGAAATTGAATTAACTTTCATCAATTGAACGATATCATCTAAATCGCGCAATTCCCGTGTCGGATCGTTTTTAATGGCATGCAACTTCAAGGCAATAAAATGATCAAGAGAAGGCACATGCAGGATATTGCCGCCCACCTCATAGGGCCGACCCTGGTGCGAGAGTTGCCGGAACGTTGGCGGATCGACCAGAAGGATATCGACATGGCCGAGTCTTCCATGGCGAAAACGGGAAAAATTTTCCGTTCGCGCGAGCTGGGCAAAGCCAGCTGAGCGAAGAATTTCTTCCAGAGAAGTGCCCTGCCCGTCGGGCACGAGACAATCGATATCCAGGGTTTGGCGGACGACGCCGTGCGCTTGCAAAGCATGGCCGCCGATTAACAGGAGTTCGGGAACTTGAGCGAGCAGTTCGAACACACTTTTCTCTGCCTCAGGCACATCCAAAGTCTTACAATCGAACGAGAGGTTGACGAGCCCGAACTTAGAACCATCAACCCATCAAAAGGGTTCTAAAATGACAATCTCCTCATTGCCTTCTCCAGATGGTGTAAACGGATGTGTCCAGCTCTGGAAACGAAATCCGCTTAAAACCGGCCGCGGACAGGTCCTGATCAAAAACCGGCGTCGGCACATAATTTTTGACCTGCAGGACATATCTCGATTGCGCCAGTTCCTCTTTCACTGACTCCGGAAGTTGCTCCGGCCAGTTGCCGTTTCGGGCGTGGGTATCGAGCTCGAAGAAAAGGGAGCGGCCGATGTAGCCGTTGGCAAGGTAAGCAATGCTCGGGTCCTGCGGCGAAATGACGCCCGGGCCGAGTTTTCTGGCAATGGCGATCGCATCGCCGTGTTTTTCGTCGCCGCACCGGGTGGAAACCAAGGAGAAATCGCGGTCGAATTGGACGAATACTGAAAGAAGGATGGCCAGGCTAACGAGAAGGGACGCCAGAAATCCCCGGACCGGAGATAACGAACCGAGCCAGTTCAAAATGGGATCGAGCTGGACCACAAACAGCGCGGTCATGGCCAGATAGGCCGGCAACAGGGAATTGTAGGAACCGCCGCTCTTGCAGATCGTCCAGATCGAAACCGGAACAATGACAATCAATGCCGCCCACGTCCAACCCTCACGTTCATCGGTCCGGTCGCCTAACCACACCTTGGCCAGAGAGCGGCGATAAACAGCGGAAACGTGCCCAGGAGATAAAGCCCTATTGCCGGCGCGTTCCAAAAATTCACTTTGATGGCGGCAGGAACCGTGACCATCGCAAAATAAAGATGCGGCCAGAGCAAACGGATCGCGCCAATCGCGGCCAGGATGACGAAACCGGGAATCAGCGAACTGACGATTGCCCGCAATCTTAGCGGACGCTTCCAAAGCAATGCGTAAACAAAAGGTATAAGGGCAACGGCGGCGGCAGTTTGCTTGAGCAGGAGGGCCGAGACGAAACAGACGAGAGAAAGAGAGAAGCGAGCCCAGGATTTTTTTCGGGTGATCCAAAGATAAAGGCCGAGCACCGCGAAAAACAGAGCGGCGCAATCCGGCTGGGCGGTCAGAAAAATCAGGTTAGCCCGGAAATTGACCGCTAGAAAAAGAAGGAAAGCGAGGAGCCAGCAAAAACGGGCGCGTCCGCGACTGAGAATCGTGCTGAGCAGAGCGGCCAGGGCGAAACCGAAGAGAGAGAAGGCAATCCGGGCGGCGAGCAAATTGAACCCGAAAATTCGGAACACGCCTGCGATAAACACGGTAAGGAGCGGTCCATAAAGGTGGGTAGCATGGCCGGGCTCGTAGAGAGGAATTCCGGCGTTGAGCCGCACCCCTTCCATGGCGATAGCCGGCTCCCACGGGCTGATCGCGAGCGGTTCGCTCCAACGTACCGCTACGGCACAAACAATGGCCAAACCCAAGGCGATTGCCACGGCCAAGAGTGGCACTCGGACCCAGAGCTTTGTCATCCTGAGCCCGCGGCGGTTGTCATTAATTGTAAGCCGTCTTTATTTAATTGTAGGCCGTCTTTGTAAGACGGCGGCCTTGTCAAAAGGCTTTGGCGTCCTTTCGCGTGTTTAGCGGTTTGCCTCAGTAGTTTTTCGCCACCTCGGGCCAGTTGACCACGTTCCACCATGCCTTGATGTAATCGGGCCGGCGGTTCTGGTATTTGAGGTAATACGCGTGCTCCCACACGTCCACCCCCAAAACCGGTTTGTTCCCGTCCATCAACGGACTGTCCTGGTTCGGCGTCGAGATCACCTCGAGTTTGCCGCTCTTGTTTTTGATCAGCCAGGCCCAGCCGCTCCCGAAACGCCCGCCGCCGGCCGCGGCAAACTTCTCCTGAAAACCTGCAAAACTGCCGAAGGTCGATTTGATGTCGTCGGCCAATTTCCCGCTCGGTTCGCCCCCGGCGTTTGGGCCCATGATTTTCCAGAAGAACGAGTGATTGGCGTGACCGCCGCCGTTATTCCGGACCGCGGTACGGATATCTTCCGGGACCGCGCTGAGGTTACTGATCAAATCCTCGACCGATTTCTTTTCCAGGTCGGGTTTACCTTTGATCGCGTTGTTTAGGTTGTTGATGTAGGCCTGATGATGCTTGGTATAATGGATTTCCATCGTGCGCGCGTCGATATGCGGTTCGAGCGCGTCGTATGCATAGGGTAATTTAGGTAATTCGTAAGCCATAATAAGTTTACGTTAGGCCGGGCCATGCAACGGTCAATCTGACTTCAAAACCGAGTTTGTTGTCAGGCGCACCCTGCTGCTTTGAGCGACAGTCGAGAGGGGGCGCCGCACGTGCAGCCGCAGCGACTCCAGTGTGGGAACGACCTTTGACCACGCCCCGGGGCCGAGCTTGGCCGAAACGCTTCGACTGGCCTGTGACCAAATTGCGTTTCGGAAAAAGAGACGACGATTTAGCCGGCGGAGGAGGAGAGTCGCCACATCCAAATACTCAATAGGGCGGCGATGATCAGCGCGACCACGCTTACCCACATCGGTATTGGGTGACTTCCCACCACTACCTGCATTTGTTTGGCCAGGCGCACCACGTGGCCGAGCGCAAAAAGCGCAAAAAGCGCGCTGGCGACACGTAATCCCAAAGCTTGTGAACTCATAGACGCAGTCTGGCCAGCGGTTCTCAATTTGCCAGCAAAAAACGCGAGCCACGAGCAGGTTCAGGTTCGGGCGCGCCGGGCGCTGTTTGAGCATGCCGGAACTCCTGCTCTAAGCGTCGCGCGACGCCCCTGTCGCGTGGGGGTGGCCCGCGATTTTTGGGGCCCGGGGGGCGCCCGCTATTTTATCGTAAACACGGCAACAGCAATTGCGCTGTCGATGTAACCTGGCGCCGTGGCCATCGCTTTAACGGTGTGCAAACCCTTGCCCTTTATCACGATTCCTTTGACCTTCTTTTTCTTGCCGGTTGCTACCGGATAAACAGGGGAAGCCGTGGTGGGATCGCTCCCGTCGGTAGTATAGTAAATCGTTGCCCCTAACGTCGCACAGGAGAGTTTGAATTTTACTTTTTTCTTGAATGTCCCTCCGCTGGGCGAAATTGCCGGGGTCGCGGTCGTACGCGGCACCGATGTGAAATTCGCGATCAGGCTCCGATCGGCGCTGGCAGTGAAAGTGTAACTCGGCGAAGAGGAGACGACCGACCCATTTTCAGTCCAGTTAGCAAAGGTGTAGCCGGCGTTCCCGGTCGCCGTCACCGTAACGCTCGATCCATTCGAGTAATTTCCGCCGCCGGTCAGCAAGCCTGCCGAAACCGGTGAAGCGCTCACCGAGATGGTATAGACCGCCGGACAGCCGAGTTGGACCGTGTCGATGCCGATGTAGTCGGAATTAACCGAGCGGGCCCCGGTTCCGCCATCCTCGACAAAGTAGCGGAAAGCGAAGCGCCCTGTCGTTGGGGCAGCCAGTCCGCTGACGGTCACGCTATACTGGGTCCACTTGTTGGGATAACCGGCAACCGTATAAGCCGGGTTAATATCGAGCAAAAGGGTAGTGAAATCGCCGACACTGGCGGCGGTAGATCCGACATTGGTGCTGTCGCCCTTGACGCTCATTCGAACCTGGAGCCGGTCCGGATGATTCGGCTTATCGATTGTCCGGGTGTAAAAAGTCAATTCCCGTCCGTTTTGTAAAGTCACCGGCGGAGTGAACAACCAGTTGCTGATCGTGTTGGTGTCTCCGGTGTTGTTGTAATCGGCGGCAATATAGGAGGTGCTCGCTCCGGACTGAGCGGCAAAGACCGTGTTGTCGCCTTGGAACCAGCCGGTGGATCCCGGCGGCTCGCTATTGTTCTTCATCAGCCAATCGGCCAAAGCAGCGCTATCGAAACCCTCCATCGGGAGATCGCACATCAAAGCCGGAATGCGGACATAATAAATGTCCTCTTCGCCATTGAAGGTGGCGGAGTAAGCGACATCGGCCCCGGTGTTATCCGAGACTACCGTGATGTAATCGCCCATTTTATCCTGGTTCGGATACCCCAGGTATGGGTTGAACGAATTGCTTACCGGGACGTTTGGGGTCCAGGTGATACCGCCGTCGTTGCTGGAAGAATAAAACAGCTGCGAATCGGTGTTGTTGAGAGCATTGCGGGTATCCAGCCAGACACAATCGAGCCGGCCGTTGGGCGCCACCGAGAGGGCGCCGAACCAGTGCCATTTGTTTGGATTTACCGGGTCGTCATTGATTCGGACCGGCGAGCTGAAGCTTTGCCCACCGTCAGTGCTGCGGACGAACATGACGTCGCTGCCGGTGTTGAAACCGGTCCGTTCCACGCTGGCTAACAGGTAAATATTATTATTCGTCCCGGTCCCCGACCGATCCACCGCCAGGAAAATCTGCCCAACCAGCCCTTCCGGATTTATCGAGCCGCTGGCAATGATGTCGCCGCCGAGATTCACCACCGTGCTTTGGTCGAAGGTCGGTTTGGCCGCCGCATCCTTTGCGTTCGTCGAGCGAACACACCAGATCTGACCGGTCCCGGGATTTACCCCGCCGATGAATAAATTGCCGGTGCTGTCTACGTCCGGCGTCCCCCAGATCGGAGTGTGCGGAATAGCTACCGGATCGCGCCAACTGAGTCCGCCGTCGGTGGATCGGCTAAATTGCCGGCCGGCATAGTTATTGCCCGCCGTGCTCCAACACTGGTATTGGAAGCCGTGTCCGGCGCTGTTCGTGTTGTCGATCATGAACCATTCTTTGTCGCCTCCGGTGGCCGGGGCGAGGTCTGTCCACGATTGGCCACCGGTTAGGGAACGCCAGATATCATCGAAAAACGAATCGAGAAGACTGAGATAATAAAACTGCCCGGTGCTATCGGAGTTCAGGACCGGATCGCTCCGGAAGACGTTGGGTTGGAGGACACCGGGAAAAGTCCAGTTCACGCCGCCATTGGTGGTGTAGGCCCAGCCGGCCTGACGGAAATTTGAGGTTACGCTGTCGAACTGCCGCCAGGCGATTGCCATTCGGTTATGGTTGGTCGGGTCCACACAGATCGAGGGCTCGTTAGCGGCGTCGCCCAGGAGGTTGTTGCCGTTAGCATCGACGTTCACCTGATAACTGGTGTAAGGACCGAACGGCGATACCATTCCGGGTGAGACTTGCAGCGGCCGCCGCAGGAACGCCGGAGGATTGTCATAGTGTTCGAGGTGACCTTCGCTAAGCGGCTTACGCGGGAGGGACTGGGCCGAAGAGATTGGGAGGGCGCAAAGAAAGATCGCGATGGAAGCCAGAGGCAAGACCGTGCTCGAGATGCTCAATATCGGTCTTTTCACGTTATTCCGTTAATCGCATAGAGAGTATGTTGATTCCCCCTTTGGAACAAGCCCGGATTACGAGCAACGGCTGCTCTTTCTAGCCATTTCTGCGGTGGAATCGGACATTGAACAGGGCAAAAGACCCGGTGTTTCACAGAAATATCCAATCCCGCCGTTTGACCCGCCTTCACTCTCTTACGGCGGGCCGGCACAAACGCCCTACAGATTACGCCCAGCGGAAGACGCTGGGGGGATGGCCTGCACCCCGGCGATAATTGGCGTAGGTAGCCAGCGCCAGCAGCGGGAAGTTCTGGCGGTACATGTCGGTACTTTAAATAGAAGACGCCGGGGAAACCGGTTCCGGTAATTTCCGGCTCGGTCCAGGAACCATCGGCGGTTTGAGAGCTGAGAAGGTAACGAAGCCCGCGCTGAACACTCGACCGATCGAGATCGCCGCAGGCGCAGATTCCCATGAGCGCCCATGACGTCTGGGAAGCGGTGCTGTCGCCGATTCCTTTGGTGGCCGGGTTTTCGTACGTCGCGCACGTCTCGCCCCAGCCGCCATCGCTGTTCTGGCAACTCTCCAGCCAGTCGCGGCCGCGTAAAATCCAATCCTGGGTCATGTCTTCACCAATGGCGCGCAATCCGCGCAGGACCTGCCAGGTGCCGTAAATGTAATTCACACCCCAGCGGCCGTACCAGGAACCGTCGTCCTCCTGAGTGTCGATCAGATATTGGATGGCGCGGCGGACACAATCTTTTCGCCGATCGAACCCGATGTAGCCGAGCAGCTCGAGCGTCCGCGCGGTCAGATCGCTGCAAGTCGGATCGAGAATGGCGTTATGATCGGCAAACGGCATATCTTCGAGCCAGGACATCGTTACATCTTTGTCGAACGCGGCCCAGCCGCCGTCCCGGCACTGAAAGCTGAGTTCCCAGTGCAACGCCCGCCGGAAGAGCTGATCGAGCGAGTGCCGATCCTTCGGCTCGATCAGGCGCAGCGCCATCAGGACCATGACCGTGTCGTCGGTATCCGGATAATACACATTGTTGTATTCGAATGCCCAGCCGCTCGCTTCCGGATGGGGATTGTTCACTGCCCAGTCGCCCCGAATCCGCACTTCCTTCTTCACCAGCCAATCCGCCGCTCGCTGGAGGCCAGGGTGGTCGGCGGCAATACCGGATTCGGCCAGGGAAATAATATTGATGGCTGTATCCCAGACCGGCGACAGACAGGGCTGAATTCGAAAATCTTTCGGATCATCGACGAACAAACCGGCAAAATCCTTTTCCGCCTTAGCGTAAACCGGATCGGTTTTGGAATAACCGAGAGCGCGCAGAGCGATCAGAGAATTGAGCATGGCTGGAAAAACCGTAGCCAGCCCGTCGCTCCCCTCGCCGATTCGATCCCGGATCCAGCGCTCGGCCTCTTCCAGTGCGCGTTGACGCATCGGACGGAAACGAAGCGGATGGAAAAACTTCAAGACCTGATCCAGGCGGAGGAAAAAATTGCGCCAGGTAAAGAAACGCTGGTCGCGCGGCAAGGTAAAATCTTTGTGTTCGGTGCCGAGGGGATAAAGCTCGTGGAGCTGTTTGTCTCCCGGAAGAGTCCGGGTCGGCTTGAAATGATTGATAATGGAGAGCGGCAGGAGCATGGCCCGGCTCCAGGAGGACATTTTGTAGATGTGAAACGGCGACCAGCCCGGGAGCAAAACCATTTCCACCGGGATTGTCGGCAGATATTTCCAGGGAAATTGACCGAGCAAAGCGAGGTAAAGCTTGCTGAACGTGTTCATCATCGGAATGCCGCCCAACCGCATGATGGTGGCGCGCGCTTCCTGCATAAACGGCAGGTCCGGAGAACAGCCGGCCAGTTTCAAGGCGAAATAGGCTTTAACCGAGGCGTTGATCTCGCTCGGGCCCGCAAAATAAGTGCCCCAGCCGCCATCCGGATCTTGACGTTTCAGGATATGCCGGACGCATCGCTCCTGGAGGCGGGCGTCAACTTCGCCCAGCCAGTGCATAAACAGCACGAAGTCCGAACAGAGCGTGCTATCGACCAGTAACTCGCCGCACCAATGGCCGTCCGGATGTTGCTGCCGGAAAAGGTTCTCCTGCGCGCGCCCGATTGCCTGCGCAATCTCTCCATCGCTGGCCGCGTAGGATTCAGCCGGCGCCGGCCTGGCGCTGGCCAGGGAAATAATATCGGTGGAACGGTCCATGGCTGGTAAATTCCGGTACGCCGGCTTCCGTCCGATCGAACTACGATGCCTGGGCCGAAACCTCAGCCCGCTTGCCCGTAAGATGGCCGTTGCCGATGCTGACTCCGTTGAAGGCCACGGTTTCGCTCCCGCGGTGCGCCGACTTCGGCTTCGGCCCGAAATTGAATTTAATGGTTTTCCAGGTGTCGCCCCGCTGAGCCTGCAGTCCGAGGCTGGCAGTCGGCTCGTAGCCGCAGTGGACCATGCAGTTTTCGCAACGGCTATCGCGGGCCACCCCGTTGACCACTCCGTATTTATCCCATTCCACCTTCTCCAACATCTCGGCATAGCTCGAATAATGAGCGTCGGTCATTAAATAGCACGGTCCTTTCCAGCCCCGAATGTTCCGGGTCGGAATGGCCCAGGCCGAGCAGGTCAGATCGCGTTTGCCGGCCAGAAACTCAAAATAAACCGGGGTCCCCAGGAATGTATATCGGTTCATCCACTCCTCGATTTTCCGGAACTTCTCGACCGTCATTCTGCCGGGTAAGAAAAAAATCTTCCGGGCGCAGATTGAGCCGTTTGATCATGTCTTTCTTGGCGGCGTCGTACTCGTATCCGGGCGAAATGGTGTGGCCGTCCACGCCGAGATCGGCCAGATAATCGAACATCTGCTCGACTTCGTGCATATCGGTTTCCTTGTAGATGGTCGTGTTGGTCGCGACCTGGTATCCAAGGATCTTCGCCATCTTGATCGCCAGAATGCACTCCTTGAAGACGCCCTCACGCTCGACGATCAGGTCGTGAATGCGCTCCAGCCCGTCCAGGTGCACGTTCCAATACATCCAGGTGCTCGGCCCGATCGCCGGTTTGGCCGGGTCTTTCGGCCCTTTGCGAATTTCGGCAGCCTCCTTTTCCGAGATCAAGCTTTCCCCGACCAGGATATCGATCTTCTCCTCCAACGCCTTCCCATTTCCGTTGCGGGCGGCGCTTAACTCTTTCGCCATCCATTCCCGCATTTTTTTGCGCATGAACATGGCGTTGGTGCAGATGTAAACGATCCGGTTCTGCTCCAGCAATCCCTTCACCAGCGCTTCGATGTGGGGGTAAATAAGCGGTTCCCCGCCGCAGATCGAAACCATCGGGGCGTTGCATTCCTGGGCCGCCCCGAGGCAATCCTCCAAGCTCATCATGTCCTTGAGCGAGGTGGAATATTCCCGGATTCGCCCGCACCCGGTGCAGGTCAAATTACAGGTGTGAAGCGGCTCGAGCTGAAGCACGGTGGCGAACTTTTTCGTCCCGCGAAGTTTATGGCCGATAATGTACGCAGCGATCTTGGTCGTCAGCGCTAGAGGGAATCTCATAGGAGCGAGGATACTATTGAGGCCCGGGAGGGTGTCAATAGAGCGGGTCCCGGAAAGCCGCCCTGCTATTCTTGTCGGGCCCAATCTGACACACGGCTTTTGCCAGGTCAATGGCGTCAATTAAGGCCCTACCGGACGCCCTGAAGTTGATCCACAGATTACGCAGATTTCCACAGATTAGGTTAAAGACATGGAAAGATGTCCCATCCGGTAAATCTGGGTCAATCTGCGTAATCTGTGGATCTTCAACCCGCCTGCCAACCGCGGCGGATCAGGCTGACCGCGATTGCGGCCAGCAAGAGCGCGATCAATTTCGATACTCCGCGCAACCCTTGTTTGCCCATCCAGCGGACAAACCGTTCCGCCTGGCAAAGCGCCACCGCCACGATCAAAAGATTCACCAAAAGCGAGACCAAGGTGTAAATCACCCCAACGCTGTCGACCAGGATCAGGAGGGCCGTAAGCAAGGCCGGCCCGGCGATCAAAGGCATCCCCAGCGGCACCACCCCGAAATCGTGGCCGCCCCCGCGATTCTGGCCATCGATCCCGACCAGCTCCCGGATTGCGAGCACCAGCAGAATCAATCCGCCGGCCACCTGAAAATCGGCGACGGTAATACCGAGCGCGGCAAAAATGATTTTTCCAAGGAATATGAATCCGACCGAAACACCAAGGCCGGTCAAAATTCCGAGCAGCGCTTGTTTGGTGCGTTGTTCCTGGGGCGCGTGGGTGCCAAGCCCGAGGAAGAGGGCAACCAGACCGATCGGATCGATGGCGACGAAGATCGGAATGAAAGCGAGCAAGAATTTCTCGATCACGGATGGCATAGCACGGATAGATAAGGCGGCGCTCGTTTCCTAAGTTGCGGATCAGCGGAAAGCAATCATAAGCGGCGGGCCGGATCCGGCTCAAAGTAAGAATTCCCAGGCTGCCGCGCCTCAAAATCCACGGAGGGCGGAGCTCCTGCGACGCCGCGGGCGGGCGACGCCGCGGGCGGGCGACGCCGCGGGCGGGCTCGCAGGAGCTCGCCCCTCCATTTGCTGGTTCCCGATTCGACGGCTTCCTAAAAAAAGGGACATTTGGTCCGCAAACCATTTCGCTTTACCGCGGGCGGGTTCTACACAATCTTCGATCTCACTCGTAAACAAAGGCTTCGACATGAAATATTCCCCGGCGGTTCTCATTCTGTTTTTGACTTCTACCTTCGGTCTTGTGACCGGCATTTCCGCGGCCCAGCTGAAAAGCATTGACGATTTCAAGGCGGCTGCCGCGAAAGCCAACGCGGTTTTGACCGTTCCCGACTGGGAGCAAACCCCCGAAGCGGTGGAAGCATCGGTTAACGACGCGATCGCCCAGGCGAACAAGGAATTGGACCAGATCGGGAGCCAGGAGCCGAGCAAGGTTACCTTCAAAAGCACCGTCGTGGCCCTGGACGATCTCGGTTATCAAGCCGGCGTGGCCGCGAACAAGGCCAACTTGATCAAGGAAACCAACACCAGCGAAGCGATGCGCAACGCCGGGGAAAAGGCGGTGAAAGCCTATCAGGAGTGGGCCGTGGGAATCGATTATCGGGAAGACGTTTACAAGGCGATCAAGGCTTTCGCCGATACCAAGCCGAAACTTTCGGGCGAGGACAAAAAATTATTGGACGAAACCCTGCGCGACTATCGCCGGGCCGGCCTGGACCTTCCTCCGGAGAAGCGGAAAGAGGTTGAAGAATTGCGCAAGCAACTGGCCAAGCTCGGCACCGACTTCGACGCGAATGTGGTTAACGCAAAAACACCGGTCGTTTTCACTAAAGCGGAGCTGGACGGACTTCCCGACAGCTTTTTTTCTTCGCCCGGAATCAAGACCGGAGAGGACGCCTACACGGTGATGGCCAATATCACCTGGCAGTACGATACCGTTGAAGAAAACGCCAGGAGCGAAGCAACCCGCAAAAAACTGAATATAGCCCGGTTTACCCTGGCCAAGGAGAGCAACGTCTCCGTGCTCAACGACATGCTCGCTCTGCGCAACAAGATCGCGCTCCGGCTCGGTTATAAGTCGTGGGACGATTTCCAGACCGAGATCCGGATGGCAAAGTCGGGCGCGAACGCGAAGAAATACATCAACGATCTGACCGCCGGGATTGAGCCGAAATTTGCCGCCGAACTCTCCGAGCTCCAGAAAATGAAAGCAGCCGACACCAAAAATCCCGACGCCAAAATCGAGATTTGGGACTGGCGTTACTACGACAACCAGCTGGTGAAACAAAAATTCGCGGTCGATAAGGAGGCGCTCCGAAACTTCTTTCCATTCCAAAAAGTGCTCGATGGGATGTTCGCCATTTACCAAAACATCTTCGGACTGAAGTTTCAGCAGATCACCGCGCCCTACAAATGGATCGGCGACCTCCAGTTGTGGGTGGTGACCGATTCCGCCACCGGCGAACCGCTCGGGTTGTTTTATCTCGACATGTTTCCGCGCGAGGGAAAATTCAATCACTTCGCCGAATTCGAGATCATCGGAGGCAAGCTTTTGCCGGACGGCAAATATCAGCGGCCAACCGTGTCGCTCCTTTGCAATTTTCCGCCGCCAACCGGAGACAAACCCTCTCTCATGACCCATGGCGACGTCGAAACCATTTTTCACGAGTTCGGACACGCC
This sequence comes from uncultured Verrucomicrobiae bacterium, assembly GCA_963728975.1. GTDB lineage: Bacteria > Verrucomicrobiota > Verrucomicrobiia > Chthoniobacterales > UBA10450 > DATFCK01. Next base: position 1,996,812 of record CAVSMF010000001.1, on the reverse strand, counting down.
CTTCACGCCATCACCACCCGGGCGAAATATGCCCGGTTCGCCGGCACCAATGTTCCCAGGGATTTTGTGGAGGCGCCCTCGCAAATGCTGCAAAACTGGGTCTGGAACAAAAGCGTGCTCGACACCTTTGCCGCCGATTATCGGGACCCGTCGAAGAAAATCCCGGCTGAAACGGTTCAAAAAATGAACGACGCCAAACTGGCCACGGCCGGTATGTTTTACCGGCGGCAATTTGCCTTCGCCTCACTCGATCTGGCGTTGCACGACGTTCACCCGGAAGGGGCCCCCTACGATTGCGTGGCCATTTCGAATCCGATCCTGGAGCGGGTATTTTTGCCGATCGATCCCGACACGACCTTCGTCACCTATTTCGGCCACCTCAACGGATACGACGCCGGTTATTACGGCTACGCCTGGGCCGACGCCATCGCCGCCGACATGGCGACGGTCTTTGAGAAAGCCAAGAACAAATATCTTGATCGCGAAGCCGGTCTGCGGTTGCGGCACGAAATTTACGAGCAGGGCGATGCCAGAGACGTGTCGGTTTCGATCGAAAAATTCCTCGGCCGCAAACAATCGATCCAACCGTTCCTCAAGAAGCTCGGGATCAAGGCGGGAGCAAACAAGCAAAAAGCTGCTGGTCCGTCCAAGGAAGGAAAATAAGATTCTAAAATACCGGAGGGAAGCGCTGGTCGCGTCCTATTATTTTCCCCTGGCGAACCTGCCTGCAGTTCGATTGACGAACCAATAATGGGAACGCGACAAGCGCGTTCCTCCAAGTGGCGATTTGCAGGGCTGCGGCAGCGCCGTTAGAAAAGACAAATGAAACAGACGCTCCTGATTCTTGGACTCGGCGCGACTTCTCTTCTGGCTGGGCCGCCGGAACAAAAACTAAAGCCGGCTCTCGATGTCATTACCCCGGATGGAATGCTGGCTCACATCAAAATGCTGGCTTCGGATGCGTTCGAAGGCCGGGCCCCTGGCGGGAAGGGCGAGGAACTTTCCGTCAATTACCTCACCCAACAGTTCAAGCGAATCGGCCTCAAGCCGGGCAATCCAGACGGCAGTTACACCCAGCAGGTCCCGCTTGCGGGAATTATCAGCGATCCGAAAATGTCGTTTTCGGTCGCGGGCCGGACCCTCGACTTGAAATATCCGGACGATTTCGTCGCTTCCTCCGCCCGTTTGCAAAACGACATCAAGGTCAACAATTCAGATATCGTCTTTGTCGGCTACGGCATTGTCGCGCCGGAGTATGGATGGGACGATTACAAGGACGTCGATGTTCGCGGCAAAACCATCCTGATGCTGATCAACGATCCGCCCATTCCGGATCCGAAAGATCCCTCCAAGCTGGATGAGAAGATGTTCAAAGGGAGAGCGATGACTTACTATGGGCGTTGGACCTACAAGTACGAGATCGCCGCCCAAAAAGGCGCGGTCGCCGCGGTCATCATCCACGAGACGGGGCCTGCCGCTTATCCCTACTCGGTGGTGCGGACGAGTTGGGCGAAGGAAAACTTCGAAGTCGATAATCCCAATAAGAACATGGACGCGCTCGGGGTGCGCTCCTGGATCACCCTGGATGTCGCCAAGCAGTTGCTGTCTGATTCCGGACAAGACTTCGATGCCTTGAAGAAAACGGCCATGACGAAAGCGTTTCGGCCGGTGGCCTTGAACGCGAAAACGACGATCGATTTGAAGCAAAAAGTCCGCTCTTTTAAGTCGCATAATGTGATCGGCAAACGGGAGGGCAGCGATCCGAAGCTGAAGGACGAATATATTATCTTTAGCGCCCACTGGGATCATCTCGGCTGGCACCAGGAACTGAAGGGCGACCAGATTTTCAACGGGGCAGTGGACAACGCTTCCGGGGATGCGGCCGTATTGCAGCTGGCAGCCGCTTTTTCAAAAGAAAATCCGCCGCCGCGTCGATCCATTCTGTTTCTATGCACGACCGCGGAGGAAGCCGGATTGCTGGGGGCGCAATATTACGTCGAACATCCGCTTTATCCGCTTAATAAAACGGTAGCCGACATCAATATCGACAGCATGAATGTGTGGGGCAAAGCGCGCGATGTCGAGGATGTCAGCTTCGGCATGTCGGATTTGGACGACATCCTGGCCGCGGCGGCGAAGCGTCAGGGCCGCATCGCCATCCCGAACAGCCGGTCGGAGAAAGGCACGATTTATCGAGCGGACAACTTTGAATTCGCCAAGGCCGGCGTCCCGGCGCTCTACATCGGCAAAGGCGAACATTTGCTTTCGCGTCCGCCGACTGCGCCGTTGCGGTCTGACGAATTTGATCTGCGCGATTATCATCAGGTCACCGACGAAGTGCACCCCGACTGGGATCTCTCCGGAGCGGTTCAGGACGTCCAGCTTCTGTTTGAAGTCGGTTCCCAGATTGCCAACTCGGACAAATTTCCGGAATGGAAACCGGGAAACGAATTTAAGCCGAAGCGCGACGCGATGATGAAAGGCAAAAGCGGCTAGACAGGATCAACGCCAATCTGGAAGCCAGGAATTTGATATGGCAAGCCAGAGACTTGTCATCCCGAGCGGAGGCGAGGGATCTCGCACCCGCCGTTTGGGAGACTGTTGAAAAACTGGAATGGCCCGCGTTGCTCAGATGACAGTGCGCCTGCCCGGTTTTTTCCTGGCTTCCTTGCTTCCAGATTCGTTTTTCAATCCCGTCTGGAAACTCACCCGATTACGTGCCGGAAGGCATCCAGGAATGTTTCCATCTCTGTTCTTTTCCCAATCGTCAGCCGCATGTGGTTAGGCATGGCGGGAAATAATCGGCCAACCTGCACCTTGCGCTGCTTCAAAGCCTGGATGACCGGCACTACCGGCCGTCTCAGATCAATCATTACGAAATTCGCCTGCGACGGAATTGTTTGGAAGCCCAGAGCATCGAGTTCCTTGGCCAGAAACGTCCTTGTCTCGCGGTTCAATCGACGGCCATTGGTGACCTGATCGGGATCGTCCAGGCTCGCGGTCGCCGCCACCAGGGCCATGATATTGACGCTGTCCCAGACCTGGTGCGGCCGCAGCCGTTTAATCGTATCGGGCTGGGCCACGCAATAGCCGCAGCGCAGACCCGCCATCCCATAAACCTTCGAGAAAGTCCGGGCCACAATCAGATTCGGACAATCTTTAACCAAAGGAATAACGCTCTCGTAATCGGGACTGTCGGCGTAGTGATAGTAAGCTTCGTCCACCAAAACCATCGTTTCCGGCGGAGTTTTCATCAGGAACTCACGGAGCTCGTTCTTGGAGGTGATGCTCGCTGTCGGATTGTTGGGATTACAAATGTAAACCAAACCGCCCTTTTGGGCCGACCGGATTTTTTCCAGATCATGGCCAAAACCGCCAGTAAGCGGAATCTTCACCACTTCGGCTCCGTTGACGTTGGCGTACTGGAGAATCGCTTCGAATGTCGGATCCGCTGCCACCAGCGGCCCGTGCCCCAGCTTGTCGCTCCCTGTTTCCGGGCCCGGTGAACGCCTCGGCGCAGAGCTTCAGGATTTCACCCGACCCGTCCCCCAACAGAATTTGATCGCGATTAACCCGGTTAAGTCCGGCCAGCGCCTCAACCAGAGCGTTGGCGCGTTCGTCCGGGTAGCGGCAGGCAAGATCAAAATGCTGCTTCATCGCCTGGAACGCCTTGGCGGAAGGTCCGTATGGATTTTCATTTGCGCTCAAGCGCACGACACCGGTGCCGGTGGACGGTGTAATTGGTTGGGCAGGCGAGGATCTGCCAAGGGAAAGACTCGGTTTGGCGAGGGCGCAGGCAGCGCTCACGCCTAACAGGTGAGCAAATCGGCGTCGGGAAATAGAAACGGTTTTCATAATTTTTGCGGCAATCTCCTTGACCCGATTCTAGACAGCCGGTTCAAGGGAAGGCCAGACCGAACTGAATGCGGCCGTGGATCGGAATCCCTGGCCGGCAACCCAACCGACTGGCGGCCGATCCACCGAGGATTCATTTGAACAAAAATCGAAGCCGGTGACGTTATACTCCGGGATGATGTTCGGATTCCTAAACAACCGCCGGCGGCAGCGCCTGCGCGATCAGCCCTGGCCGGAAGCGTGGCGGCAAATCGCCGAGAGCGATCTTCCATTTTTTCAGCGGCTCTCCCTGCCGGACCAGGAGGAGCTTCTCGGGCATATGCAGGTATTTCTGGTTGAAAAACGATTCGAAGGCTGCGCCGGCCTGGAATTGACGGACGACATCCCTGTTGTCATCGCCGCCCAGGCTTGTCTCCTGCTCCTGCATCGCAAAACAGATTATTTTCCGCAGCTGCTGACGATTCTGGTTTACCCCTCAACCTATCTGGCCCAGCACAACGGACCGGTGGAAGGACCGATCTGGGAAGAGGGAACAGTGGCGCGTCTGGGCGAAACCGGCCGGCAATTGGGAGCGATGGTTCTAGCCTGGGACGCGGCCAAGTATGGCGCTTCCGACCCGGCCGATGGCAAAAATGTGGTCCTGCACGAATTTGCCCATCAGCTCGATTTTGAGAACGGCGCCACCGACGGCGCGCCTGCCCTGGCCACGCGCGCGCAGCAGCTCTCCTGGCGCGAAGTGATGCGAACCGAGTTCGCCTCGCTTCGGGCTGCCGATGAGACCGGAATTCCCACTCTCCTGGATACGTATGGAGCGACCAATCCAGCGGAATTTTTCGCAGTAGCTACCGAAGCGTTTTTCGAGAGACCGTGCGCCCTTCGGGCCCGTCATCCGAGGTTATACGCCGAGCTCCAAGGTTATTTTAAGCAGGATCCGACGGATTTTTCGGCCGAGCGAATGATGGCGAAGTGACATCTAACAAACCGCTTGTTCGAAGCTACGGTCATTTTGGGCCGATCAACTCGGAGAATTTCCCCAGATCGATGTTCCCGCCGGAAACGATGGCTACGATCGGTCCTTTACCCGCTTTCCCACTCAAAGCTGCGGCAAGCGGCAATGCGCCCGCGCCTTCGGCGATCACCCGCGCTTTTTCCGCCATCAAGCGCATCGCCTGGCGAGTTTCATTCAGACTAACAACCAAATAGCCATCAACCACCGGCTTCATCCGCTCCCACATGCGGGGGAAAACACTCTGCCCGCCGGCCCCATCCACGAACGAAGGTTTCCAATCACGGAATACCTGGGGCGATCCTTGGGCAAAGGAAAGCGCAGCCGGCGCAGCCGTTTCCGGTTCAACCCCGAACACCTTCACTTCGGAGCGCAGCGATTTGATCGCGCTGCCCACCCCGACGATGAGCCCGCCGCCGCCGATACTGGCGATCACTGCCGCGACGTCGGGCGCGTCCTCCAGGATCTCGAGACCCATGGTTCCGTGGCCGGCGATGAAATTATGGTCGTCGAACGGGTGCACGAATGTTCCTTCAACACCGGGGAACGAGCGCTCCTCGAGCGCGTTCCAGGCAACCTCGTAGGGCACGGGAAGAAGCCGCGCCCCAAGCGCGCGCATCCGTTCGATTTTGGATTCGGGCGCGGTTTCGATCGTCACCACCGTGCAAGGGACGCCGGCTTTGCGGGCCGCGTAAGCCACACCTTGGCCAGCATTCCCCGCGCTGATTGTCCAAACACCCCGGGCGCGGTCGGCCTCGGACAAGAGCGCGACCGCATTCGCCGCCCCGCGTAATTTGTAAGCGTTGATCGGCTGGAGATTCTCCAGCTTGAGCCGGATATCGGGAAATTCCGGTCCGAGTTCCAGACGGATCAGGGGGGTGCGAACGATTGTCTGCGCGATCCGGTCGCGCGCTTCCTTGATTTCCGCCAATTGAATCGGTCGAACCGGATCGAGTGTGCTAACCATGGCTGCCATTGAATTAGCCACAGATAAACACAGATGAAACACGGGATTTGTCAGACTCAGCATTTCGGAGCGGCTTCGGCGGTCACAGACCGCCGCTACAAAAAAGCGCTTGCTTCTTATCCGGGCGGATCTGTGCCAATCTGTGCCAAGACATGCGGGTTAACTTCGTTATCGGCGGCACTCAAAAAGGCGGAACCTCCGCTCTCGATGCGTTTTTGCGCCAGCATCCGCAGATTTGCATGCCCGAAACCAGAAAGGAGCTGCATTTTTTCGACCGGGAAGAAAACTTTCGGGAGGCGCCGGATTACGAGAAGTATCACGCCCAATTTCGGCCGGCGAAGCAGCATGCGGTATTTGGGGAAGCGAGTCCGATCTACATGTATTGGAACGCGGCCCCTTCCCGGATTTGGAGTTACAACCCGGAGATGAAATGGCTGCTGATCCTGCGCAACCCGGTGGAGCGCGCTTATTCCGCCTGGAACATGGAGACCCGGCGGGGCAACGAACATCTTCCCTTTGACGAAGCGATTGCCCGGGAGGTTCCCCGGTGCCGGGAAGCGCTCCCGCTCCAGCATCGCATATTCTCCTATCTCGACCGTGGATTCTATGCCGCGCAGATCCGGCGGCTGTTCAACATCTTCGGCCGTGAACGCTGCCTGGTTCTGTTAAACGAAGAGCTCCGGGCCGACCACCGAAAAACCCTCGGTCGCGCATTTGAATTTCTTCAGGTGGACGCCTCCGTCGTCCCGGCCCAGACCGCTGTCTTCGAGCACGATTACGATCAACCGATCGATCCCGGACTGGCCTCGCACCTGGTTGAGACCTTTTACTTCGACATTAAACAGCTCGAACAACTGTTAGGCAGCGATCTCTCTTCCTGGTACAACAAATGAAGGTGCCAAAGGGGCAATCTGCGATTAACCTGTCAAACCGGTTTTTCGGTCATGGCTTCCATCTCAAATTCTTTTCCTTCCATGCAATTCTCGGCCCCGCTTCTGGGAGCACTGGTCGGACTGGTGATCCTGTTCTTTGGCCGCAAACTGTTCTGGTTATGCGTGGCTGCAATTGGATTCGCCGCCGGTGTCGAGATCGCGCCGCAGCTCCTGCAGCATCCCTCCCCCTGGTTGGCCCTCACTTTCGCGCTCGTCCTCGGGTTTATCGGCGCTTTGCTGGCGTTGTTTTTCCAAAAAATCGCCATCGGCGTGGCCGGTTTCATTGCCGGGGGCAGATTGGCTGTCGCGATCGCCGCCACCATCGCCTTTAGCTACGGCCAATATTATTGGCTGCTATTTTTGATCGGCGGCATCGTCGGGGCGATTCTGTTGCTGGTGTTGTTCGACTGGGCCCTGATTTTTCTTTCGGCGGTATTGGGCGCTTATCTGATAGAAGGCATTACTGCCTTGCCTCCGGGCGGCAACGCGGTCCTTTTTATCGTGCTGGTTGTAATAGGCGTGGTGGTCCAGGCGGCGTCCTTCCGGCGTGGCCGGGGAGTGGTTCCCGGATAGCGGGCACCGGGCCGCGAAACCGCCGGGAGGGACGTAATTCCGTGTATTTTTTGATGAAATCCACGATCGTTAGCGGGATAATATCAGGGTGAACTCGCAGCAACGCGCGCTCCGTATCGGGGGGGCCCTGTTCGGCTTGATTGGCGCGGTGCATCTGTGGCGTTTGGGCGCCGGGGTTGCGCTCCGAGTGGGAACTTATTCGATCCCGATGTGGCCCAGCGTTATCGCTGTCATTGTTAGCGCGGCCCTCGCCGTCTGGACGTGGCGGCTCGCCGCCAACCCCAAACAACGATGAGGAGATCCACCGTCATTTTCTTTTTTGCAGCGCTCCTGCTGGTGATCGCAATCGCGCGCTATAATTCGCGTTCCCGGGTTGCAAGCGAAAGGGGCCAACGACCCGTTGCCTCCGAGTCGAAACTGGTGCCCGCCCCTGCCCCGGCGTCCCCAGTCGCATCACGGTCCGCCCCGGTGGCAGAGGCGCAGCCCAGCGAAGAACAACCGATCGATTTCAAGAAAGCGGCCAAACAAGTGCAGCCAGCCGTTGCCCGGATCTCGGTTTTTGAGCCCTCCGGGAAACTTCTCCGGAATGGCACCGGCTTTTTTATTTCAGGAGACGGCAAAATCGTTACCTGCCGCTCCCTGATGGAAGGGGCGGCCTATGCCGTGGCAAAAATGAGCGGCGGCAAAATTGCCAACATCAGCGGGATCCTGGCGGAAACCGAGACGTTTGATCTTGCCATTTTGCAGGCGGAACCCGATGGCCGGGTGCCATTTGTCAAGCCAGAGGAGACTGGGGGCGTCAAAGAAGGGGAGAAGGTAGCGATCATCGACAGCCCGGCCGAGGGCAAACCGCCATTTTTTCAAGATGTGGTGTCGAAACGCATGGAGCAGGGGCACGCGATATCGCTGGAACTTTCGTTTCCTGTGCCTAACGAGTCGCTTGGTTCGCCGGTGCTGAACGAAAAAGGGCAGGTAATCGGCGCGGTCACGGGTCCGGCCGGCGCGGTGGTGCGCACCTTCGGCGCGATCGAACCGGTTGTGGCCGAGGCGTCTTCGGATGTGCAGGCGCGGTGGCTGGTCGCGGAGAAGGCGGAGCAATCTCCCGCTCCGCCAGCGGAGGCGCCTTCCAGGAAGGTGCCGTTGGCGGATGGAACGAACGGAACACGATCGAGATTGGTCTACAGTCCCGCGCCCCGTTATCCCAGCGGGATTCTTCAACCCGGCATGCCCCGTCGGGACGGCCGTTTTCGGATCGTGTTCTCGCGCAATGGCGCGGCGCGAAGCGTGACAATCATCCGATCGACGCAGAACGAGGAGCTGGATAGAGCGGCGATCGAAGCCTTGAGCCGCTGGAGAGCGGCGCCGGGCGATCAATGGGTGCTCAATGTGCCGATAACGTTTCAGCCGTAGTTTTGGGGCGTTAATGCCGAAAATGACGGATGCCGGTGAAGATCATCGCCATATTGTGCTCGTCGGCGGCGGCAATCACTTCCTGATCCCGAACCGAGCCTCCCGGCTGAATCACGCAGCTTGCTCCGGCTTCGGCGGCGGCGATCAAACCATCGGGAAACGGGAAAAATGCGTCGCTGGCCAGAGCGCTGCCCTTGAGGGATAGACCGGCTTCCGCTGCCTTCCAGATTGCGATCCGCGAGGCATCGACCCTCGACATTTGTCCGGCACCGATCCCCAGGGTGCGATCGTCCGCGGAATAAACAATCGCGTTCGATTTCACATGTTTCACCACGCGCCAGCCAAACAGCATCGCGCTCAGCTCCGCTTTGGTCGGTTTTCGCTTGGTCACGACATTCTCGGAAACAGTTTCATCGCGGTCGGCATCCTGGACCAGCAGCCCGCCGACAACGGAGCGAACATCGGTCTCCGGAATCGCCTCCGCCGGAGAAGTGAGGGCGCGGATAAGACGCAGGTTTTTCTTTTTCTGGAGAACGGCGCGGGCTTTGGGATCGAATTCGGGAGCAATGATTACTTCGGAGAAAATTTCACTGATGGCGCGGGCCAGGGCCTCGTCGACCGGCCGGTTGCAAACGATTACCCCGCCAAAAGGAGCCTGTTTATCGGTGGCAAAGGCCTTTTCCCACGCTTCCCGCAAATCGTCATCGGAACCGACACCGCATGGATTGCTGTGCTTGAGAATCGCCACGGTCGGATCCGAAAATTCGCCAATCAGGCCGGTTGCCGCGCTGATGTCCAGGATGTTGTTAAAAGAGAGCTCTTTTCCGTGGAGCTTTTCGAAGTGTTTATCGAAGTCTCCAAATAAGGCGGCTTTCTGGTGCGGATTTTCGCCATAACGCAGGCGCGTAACCAGGGGCAAGGAGAGCGAAAATGAAGAATCGGTTGCCTGCTCCTTGTTTAGAAAATTGCCGATGGCACGATCGTAATTGGAAGTTTTGATAAACGCCTTGATGGCAAGATGCTCGCGGAGTTTCAGCGTGGTCTCGCCTCCGTTGTCGCGCATATTCTCCAGAACCACCTCGTAATCTCCCGGATCGACCACCACCGTGACTGCCTGATAATTTTTGGCCGCGCTTCGGATCATGGCGGGACCGCCGATGTCGATGTTCTCGATCGCTTCGGCCAGGGTGACGTTCGGTTTTGCAATGGTTGCTTCAAACGGATAGAGGTTGACCACCACCAGATCGATCGGCTCGAACCCGCATTCCCGCGCCTGGGCAAGATGTTTCGGATTGTCACGCTTGTAGAGCAGGCCGCCATGCACCCGCGGGTGCAAGGTTTTCAACCGGCCTTCCAGGACTTCAGGGAAAGCGGTGAAGCTGGAAATATCGCGGACCGGAATCTTCTGTTTGCGGAGCAACTCGGCCGTGCCGCCGGTTGAAATAATATCGACGCCCTGCCGTTCCAATGCCCGGGCGAACGCGGCCACCCCGGTCTTGTCGGAGACAGAAATCAAAGCGCGGGCGATTTTCATTGTGAGCCTGAAACAATCAACCGCGGATCACGCGGATATCACGGATAATAAAACAGGCAGAGACAGCCCGCGAAACAGGCGAACAACCCGAAATGAGGGGTACGATCCTGCCTCGTCCCACTTTTTGTTTTCTTCTTTTCGCCTTATTTTAGTTTCGCCCATAGCACTGCGGATACTTCGGATCAGCCGGTCCGAACTCGCCTCCAGCAAACATCCGGTTCATCCGCGTAATCCGCGGTCGCCACTTCTTCAGCGATCCAGAATCACGTTTTTGGCCGCCGGGTACAGCACCGGACAGCAGCCAATCGTTTCGCAAAAAGCTTTGCTGAAATGGCTCAGGCTTGAGTAGCCCACTTCGGTGGCCGCTTCGGTTACATTGTAGCGACCAGTCCTCAAAAGTTCCGCGGCCCGCTCCATCCGCAGGTTGCGCAGGTATTGAGGAATAGTCAGCCCAACCTCGCGCGAAAAAATCCGGCTCAGATGAAATGGGCTGCAACCAACCTCCTGCCCGAGCGTTTCCAACGTCGGCGGATTGACCAGATCGCGCGCCAGCAACTCTTTTGTTCGCTCCACCCGCTCTCGGGAAACGCGTTTCTGGCGCATGCAAAAAAGTTCCGGGTCTTTCGGTGCAAAAAGAAAATGGGCCATCAACTCCAGGGCCTTGCTTTGATACCAAAGAACCTGGGCCGCTTTCGCCACCGGCGGCTCGGCCAGGCTGGCAACCACCGCGCGTTGCTGCATCGACATGGCCCGGGCCGGGGCGACAATGCTTTGGTCGCGATCGCCGAAAATTACACGCCGGATCTCCGGCTCGAGGTCCGCTTCATTCTGAACAAACTGTTTCTGCAAGTGCTCGCGGGAAAATTCGAGGGTCACAAATCGGTGATGATCGTGGGCCCGGCGCGACGCAGTTAGCGGATCGTCCGCGATCGCATAATAACCGGAGCTTCCGGGCAAATAATCGCTTCGCTCGCTCCCGGCTCCTCCGACCTCGCCCCGGCCGTCGAGGTTGAGGCAAAATTCGAGGCTGCGCGGATGAAAACTGCGGCCCCAATCGAGCTTTCGTTCGCTTCGAAAGTCATGCCACTGCACGCTGAGGCCGAGTCTGTCGAAATCTCCATAAAGCTGGCGCCATCCCTGGGCGACTCCACACCAGGCCTCGCCTTCCATGATTGTCGTATGAGTTGTCACTGGCATAAAATTTACGGGCGATGAGCCGGTGAAAGCAAGTCGGGTTTCTTCTCTTCCAGGGCCGCCCGGCCCCAATGGCCCAGAATCGAGGCCGCGTCGTAGGTGCTTTGGGCGAATTGCAGCAATACCTGGTCGGGTGCCTCGGCCGTGCGCACCGCGTCGTAGGGCAGAATGAATTCCTTGAATTGCCGATTGTAGGTTGCGCTCTCCGGCGATACCTGCGCCTCCGAAAACCCTTTCGGTTCCGGATAAGCATAGGAATAAAAAATAGCCTGCGGCATTGCCTCGTTCCCGGGCCAAAAACCGAGGCTGCTCACTTCCTGGGAATAGGCCTCCCGGGTAATTGCATCCGGCAAATGCGGAATGCCACCCGGGTGTGGCGGTGCCGGGCGACCGGAAAAACGGGTCACGGCGAGATCGAAACTGCCCCAAAAAAAGTGGACGGGGCTGCATTTGCCGCAAAAGCGGGAGCGAAACTGTTTGAACACGCGATCGACCTGGACCAGGGCGCGCCAGAAACGGTTGGCCTGTTCCGGATCATAGCTGCGGTGTGCCTGGTCGTTTTCAAACGGAATGGCATCAACGATCTCGTTGGGCACGGTGTTGATCGAAACCGGCAAATCGAGGGCGGAGAGACCGCTCATGACCGATTGGTAAAAGGCAGACACCGTTTGCGGTTGCAATCTGATCCGGCGGATTCCGCCATCGCTTTTCAAAATACGCAATTCATGCTCGATGAAATCAAAACGTATTTCGAAAATATCAGAACCGTGAGGAATCGGCGACGTCGTTAGACCGCGCGCCGTCAAGTAAAGAGTGACATGCCAGGAATGGTTCGTCCACGGCGCCAGACCGAGCCGGATCTTGCCGACAATCTGCGTCCACATGTGCAGAGTGGCGCAGGTCTCTTTCCACTCCGCAAATGGAAGCGAGGGCCAGAATTGATCCGTTGTGTTCGACATCGCACTAAAGAGACGTCATCCCGGGCGCCGAGCGAGGGATCCCGCGGCAAAACCTATACTGCCATCGCGGGGTTTCAGGATGACGGTCCATTCAGTCGCCCCCGATGAAATCAGCGAACGATCGCCGGACCCGTTGGAACGTATCGCGCGCTTCATCCTGGGCGCGATGGAACGCGTCCTTGATTCGCGCCTTGGCGTTGCTGAGAATACCACCCTCCTTTTCGTCCTGCCGCTCTTCATCGGTTTCCACGTCGGCCATGGTCGTTCCGGCAAACATCCCTTCGGTTCGCGTCACATTGCCACGGTCGGCCCCGATATAGATGGTGCCGACCGGGCGCGACGATTGATTCTGCAAGGTAACGATCCACATCGGATCGCCGCGCTCGTCCGTCCGCAGAGTGTAACTGGCGCGGGCGAATCGAGCGTTGGACTTGTCGGCGGTGTGGCTGGCCACGGTAAAGGCGCCATTGGAGTCGAGATTCAATCGGGCGGTGTTGATGGTGGCGCCTTCGGCCGACCCAACCACTGCTCGCACCGGCGTGCGCTCCGACGTAATCTCGCCGCCGGCCACCTCCACCTCCCGGACCCCGCCCCTGGCCCGCCGGTCCTCCATCAGAATCTTCCACTTTTCCGGCTGGGGATTCCCATCCACCCCGGTTACGGAAATAACGTGGTTAACGGAGGCGCGACCGAAGTGCGCGCCGATCACCCGCAACGCTTCGTAGGCGGTCGGATTTTCCTGGGCAAAAGCTGGCGCGGCGGTCGCGCATAGAATGAGAGCGAGCGATTTCCACATGCGCAAAACTGAACAACTGCTTATGGCGACTGTCCATCAGTTTTGCACGGAAGCCCGGATGGACGGCGTCCTTCCTGCATCGGAACTTGAACGAAGCCAAAGCTGCATTCAGCCTTAGGAGACTGTTGAAATACCGGGATGGCTCCGGTTCGTCCAACCCTTGGCGCGGGCGATCCCGGTATTTCATGGAGAGCAAGCGGATGAAGAGAAAAAAAATCGAGTTCAGCAGCCACACTGGCAATCTGATCTTGATGCGCGATCACGTCCGCCGGTTTCTCGATAGCTACCCGCTTTCACAAAAGGAGCGCATCCTGATCGTGCTCGGGGTGGATGAAGCCTGCACCAACATTATTCGTTACGCCTACGATCTGCGGGACGATCAATTGATTGTGCTGTCGATGGAAGGGTTGCGCGATCGCGTCCGGATGCGGTTGCGTGATTATGGGAAGCAAGCCGGCAGAAATGAAATGAGAGGACGAAAGCATGACGCGGTGGAACCGGGCGGACTGGGCTTGCACCTGATCCGGGATGCCTTTGACAAGGTGGATTACGTTTTGAGACGCCGCGGCACCGAGCTGGTTCTGACGAAAAACCTGGAAATCGGGAACTAGAACCGAATCTCTTCGTTTTCCTTAATCCAGCATCATCTTGTAAATCCTGTCTGCTTTTTCTCCACTGAAATCGCGTCGTGCGAAATCTTCGTTTCAATGTTATGAAATCAACGCGATGCAACCCTCGATAAAACCGCCCGAGCCCGATACCGCTTTCGAAATCTCGCTGCGGCCGCCGATGTTCAGCGAGTTCACCGGCCAGGTGAAAGTCCGGGAACGCCTCGAATTGATGGTGGCCGCGGCAAAGAAACGCGGCGACGTCCTCGAGCACATCCTGCTGAGCGGTCCGCCGGGTCTGGGCAAGACAACCCTGGCCTACATCATCGCCAATGCCATGGGGGGAAATATCAAAAACACCAGCGGACCGGTAATCGAAAAAGCGGGAGAACTCGCCGGATTACTGACCAGCCTGGAAAGAGGCGACGTCTTGTTCATTGACGAGATCCATCGGCTGCAACCGACGATCGAGGAGTATCTCTATCCGGCGATGGAAGATTACCGGCTCGACATCATCATCGATCAGGGGCCGCAAGCGAGAAGTCTGCGGTTGAACCTGCCAAAGTTCACTCTGGTGGGAGCGACGACCCGGGCGGGAATGGTGAGCGCGCCTCTTCGCTCGCGCTTTGGAATGACCGCGCGTCTCGATTATTACAACGCGGAAGAGATGCAGAAAATTATTTTACGCAGCGCCCATCTTTTGGGGGTGGAGATCGATTCGGCGGGCGCGGCCGAGATCGCCACCCGGGCCCGGGGCACACCGCGGACGGCCAACAATCTTCTGCGCTGGGTCCGCGATTATGTTCAGGTGAAAGCGGACGGAAAGATCACGGCGGACCTGGCCGATCGGGCGTTGACCATGCTCGAGATCGATCGAGACGGGTTCGATCAATGGGACAAGCGGATCATCGAAACGCTGATTCACAAATTCAACGGCGGCCCGGTTGGATTGAGTTCGCTGGCGGTAGCGGTGGGTGAGGAAGCCGGCACCCTCGAAGAAGTGAACGAGCCCTATTTGATCATGGAGGGCTACATCCGGCGCACGCCCCAGGGGCGGGTGGCGACGCCGAACGCCTACCGGAAGCTGGGATTGAAAGCGCCGAGCGGAGCGCAGACGGAATTGCTGTAGGGGGTGTTTTTATGAAACGCGGCGGTGACTCATTGTCATTTCGAGCGAAGCCGAGAAATCTCTTAACCCTCGCACCATGGCCCGCGACTATAATTTTTACGTCTATATCATGACCAATCGACGCGATTCCGTGCTCTACATTGGCATGACCAACAGTCTAACCCGCCGAGTGGACCAACATCGAGGAGGCGAAATTCGGGGATTTACGGCCCACTACCAGTGCCACAAGTTAATCTATTACGAACAGTACGATCATGTGCTCGATGCCATTGCTCGCGAAACACAGCTCAAGAAGTGGTCGCGCGGCAAGAAGGTTAAGTTGATTAATCAACAGAATCCGCGCTGGCTTGATCTGATGGAAGGGGTTTCCGAAGAATAGTTAGAGATGTCTCGACTTCGCTCGACATGACAGGATTAGTGAGCCACTTCCCCTGCAAAAAGCAGATCCTCTGTCATTTCGAGCGAAGCCGAGAAATCTCTCAATCCTCGCTTCATCCCCCCGCCGCGGCCATATTGACATGACAAGCAGCGGCGAGCTCTTTCCTCAAACCTCCAAGATTCTCACGGTCGCGGAGTTGACCCGGCAAATTCGCGGCACCCTCGAAACCCGGTTCGGCGCGGTCTGGGTCCAGGGAGAAATTTCCAATTACAAATTGCATCCCAGCGGGCACCAATATTTCACCTTGAAAGATCACCGTGCCCAAATTGCCTGCGTTATTTTTCGCAACACCATGCCGGCGCCGCGCCAACCCCTGATCGATGGCGCCCAGGTCCAGGTCTACGGCGGCGTTTCCGTTTTCGAAGCGCGTGGACAGTACCAAATCAATGTTCAAATTCTGCAGCCGCGCGGGCTCGGAGCGTTACAGGCAAAATTCGAAGCGCTCAAGCGCAAGCTCGAAGCCGAAGGTCTCTTTGCCTCGGAACGCAAACGAGCGCTCCCGAAATTTCCACGGCGAGTCGGGATCGTCACTTCCCCGAGCGGCGCCGCCATTCGCGATATTTTAAATGTGTTACGGCGGCGCGCGCCCTGGCTCCAGATTTTGATCAGCCCCGTCCGGGTTCAGGGCACGGGCGCGGCGGCGGAGATCGCCGTGGCCATTCGGGAGCTGGCCCAATTGAATGTGGCGCAACTTTCCAAGTTGCGAACCACGAAAGAAGCGCAAGTTGAAAACTTGCGCCACTTCGAAACGGAGCCCGCTTTCGATGTCATCATCGTCGCCCGGGGCGGCGGAAGCATGGAAGATCTCTGGGAATTCAACGAAGAGATCGTCGCCCGCACCATTGCCGACGTGCAGGTGCCGATCGTTTCGGCCATCGGTCACGAAACTGATTTTACGATCGCCGATTTCGTGGCGGACCTGCGCGCCCCCACCCCCAGCGCGGCGGCCGAACTGATCGTGCCGGACATTGTCGATTTGCAGCGCCGGATCGACGGCCTCAGAAGCTGTCTGCATAAATGTCTTCGCAATTTTGTCGAACATCAGAAGACGCGTTTGCGTTTTCTGTCGGAGCGCGCCCTGGCCCGCGAGCTGTCTAAACGGATGCGGGACGCGCAGCAGCAACTCGATTTATCCCGGGAAAGCCTGCGCCGCCGGATTGGGCAAATAATCGAGCATCATAAGCGCGCTCTCGTTCATTCCGCGGCGGCATTGCAGGCCCGCAGTCCGGTGCGCGAAATTGCCCTGCTCCGGAGCCAGTTTGGCGAAATGCGCCGCCGGTTTGCGGTTTTGCCTCCACGCCTGTTGGAGAATGCAACAAATCGTTTCCTCCGGGCGGACGGACTTCTGCGCGTGCTCGGTCCCGAGGCGACGTTAGGGCGTGGCTACAGCATCACCCTGAACGAACAGCGGAAAGTGATTCGCAGCACCGCCCAGGTCCAGCCGAAAATGAAAATTCGGACCCGAGTCAGCGACGGCGAGTTCGACTCGGAGGCGGTTTAGCGCTGCCTCGGCCAGCCAGCTAACCTTGTCCCGAGTTTCAACTCCCAAACCGGGACAAAGAACACGCCCCACAGGGGCGTGGCTACATTGCTACGGACAAAGAACACGCCCCACAGGGGCGTGGCTACATTGCTACGGACAAAGACACACGCCCCACAGGGGCGTGGCTACATTGCTACGGCGTGTTGGGGAGTAAGAGGGCGTTTCCAGTGAGCGAAAGCCAGGTGGTCCCGTTTGGCGCAAAAATGTCGGTCTTGGCCACGCCGCCGGTGGGTCCCTGGACCGTGGAAGTTCCCGCCGCGATATTGACCGTGCATGTTTCGATAGTACCGCTTTGGTCGCATCGAATCACGACGGCTTTCTTGCCTTTCCAAACTCCACCCTTGGCGGTTGGATCCGTCTTGTAAACCGCGCTGTTGCCTCCTGTGAAAGGTGCGTCCGCAATCAGCGGAAAGCTCGGATTAGAAATGTCGGTCAGGCCCATTTCGTACGCGAAATTGTTAGTCGAGGCCTCGCAGCGGTCGGCTGGGTTCGTCATGTTTTCATCCGGCACGGTGGGAGACCAGGCCGACTTTGCCAGGTAAAACAGTTTTTCGGTTGGGAGATAATTGGGAATCAAAAGAGCAAACGCCTTGTTCGAGGTATCGGTTTTCGCCAAAGCCGGCTGGGGATCGGCTGCTGCTGTGCCATCCTTATCCGGAAACTTTCCGTCGTTATCGCTGGCATATAATTTACAAGCCAAGGCTATCTGTTTGGCATTGGAAAGGTCCTTGGTTTGGGAACCACGCTCTTGCACGGTGCTGAACACCGGCAAAGCGATGCTGGCCAGGACCGCGATGATGGCGATAACCACGAGCAACTCGATCAGGGTAAAAGCGGCTGCGTTCTTTTTAGTCATGGAGCGTAATAATTTATATGAGACACGGAAAAATCGCGGGAAATGCTTAAATGGTCAAGCCAGAATGCATTTTATCAGTGTCGGGGGAGCGCACGCATCCTGCGTGCAGCGAGGAGCATCCTGCTCTTCGCATGAAAATCATAAGGCAGCGTTGGGCAAGGTGCCAAACGCTGCACGCAGGACGCGCTCCCTACCCTTCCCATTTAAACGCCACCGTGGCCAGGGGCGGGAGCTGGATCAGGATAGAATGTTCGCGCCCCATCCAGGGGGTGTTCTCACTCCGCGCCCCGCCATAGTTTCCCACATTGCTGCCGCCGTAAGTCTCCGCGTCGGTATTGATAATCTCGCGGTAAAAACCCGCATGCGGCACGCCCAGCCGGTAATCGTGGCGCACCAACGGGGTCGCGTTCACCACAAAGGCAACGGTTTCACCTTCGCGCGACCGGCGCAAAAACGACACAACGCTGTTGTCGGCATCGTGAAAATCAATCCAATCAAAGCCCTCGTAGCTGTCGTCCTGTTGCCAGAGGGCCGGCTCGCTCTTGTAAATATAGTTCAAATGCTGGACCAGCCGGCGGAGACCGTCGTGCTGCGGCAACTGAGCTAAATCCCAATCGAGACTTTGATCGTGGTTCCATTCGTGCCACTGACCAAATTCCCCTCCCATAAAGAGCAGCTTTTTCCCCGGCTGCCCGTACATCCAGGCATAAAACATCCGGAGATTGGCGAACTTCTGCCAGTCGTCCCCGGGCATTTTGGAAATGAGCGAGCGCTTGCCGTGCACCACCTCATCGTGACTCAGAACCAGGATAAAATGCTCCTGAAAGGCGTAGAGCAGAAAGAAAGTAATGTTGCCGTGGTGATACCGCCGAAAGATCGGATCGAGACTCATGTACTGCAGAAAATCGTGCATCCAACCCATGTTCCATTTAAATCCGAAGCCGAGACCGCCGAGATAAGTCGGGCGGGAAACTCCGGGCCAGGCGGTTGACTCCTCCGCAATCGTCATGATGCCGGGGAAACGCTCGTAACAAACTTCGTTGAATCGTTTCAGGAAATAGATCGCATCGAGATTTTCGCGGCCGCCGTAAACATTGGGGATCCATTGGCCGGGCTGGCGCGAGTAATCGAGATAGAGCATCGATGCCACCGCGTCCACCCGGAGACCGTCGATGTGATATTTATCCAGCCAGAAAAGCGCGTTCCCGATCAGAAAATTACGGACCTCGTTCCGGCCAAAATTGAAAATGAGCGTTCCCCAATCCTGGTGTTCGCCCTGGCGCGGGTCCATATGCTCGTAAAGATCGGTGCCGTCGAATTCGGCCAGGGCATGAGCATCCTTGGGAAAGTGGGCCGGCACCCAATCCATGATCACACCGATGCCGGCCTGGTGACATTTATCGATAAAATGCCGGAGCTCGTCCGGGGTGCCGAACCGGCTGGTCGGCGCATAATAATTGGTAACTTGATAACCCCAGGAGCCTTCAAAGGGGTGCTCCGCGATCGGCATCAGCTCGAGGTGGGTGTAGCCCATCTCCACCACGTAGGGCAAAAGCGTCTCGGCAAATTCGATATAACTCAGAGACCGGTTGCCCTGTTCGGTGATCCGGCGCCAGGAACCAAGATGAACTTCATAAATGCTGACCGGGCTTCTGGGCCAGTCCCGGCTCCGTCGCGATTCCATCCATTCCTGATCGTTCCATCGGTACCGCTCGAGGTTGTAAACGAGCGAGGCGGTCGATGTGCCGTGCTGATTGAAAAAAGCGAACGGATCGCTCTTCAACAAAAGGGCCCCGCTTGGGGCGCGAATTTCAAATTTATAATGGGCGTTCTCCCCGATCCCGGGCAGGAACAACTCCCAGACCCCGGCCCCAACCAGTTTTCGCATCGGACTGACCCGGCCATCCCAGTTATTGAAATCGCCCACCACACTCACCCGCTGGGCGTTGGGAGCCCAAACCGCAAAGTAAACGCCGGCGTCTCCCCCGATTGTGCGCAGATGGGCCCCGAACTTTTCGTAAATCTGCCAGTGTTGTCCTTCCCCGAACAAATGCAGATCGACTTCGCCCATGATGGTGCCGTAACGGTAGGGGTCGCGCGTCACCCAGGCTCTTCCGTCCCAGCCGGTGAAACGAATCGCGTAATCCACATCCCGGGTCGCGTTTGGCACGGTTGCGCAAAAAAATCCGCCGCTATGAACCTTTTCGGCGGCGATCTCCCGTTTTGATTCTCCATTGAGGAGCACCTCCGCTTCCTTTGCATCCGGGCGAAAAATTCGGATGACCACGTCGTCGCCGCTGCGGTGCGGACCGAGAATTCGAAATGGGTCCGGGTGGGTTGCGGACAGGAAACTGTTCAACTCGTCCGGCGGCAATCCGGATATTTCAAAGGATTTCATCGGAATTCGTAAAAGCGTTCATGGGTTAGACCGCTCAAGCAGCGTAACATTGCATCGCGTTCGCTCAACCGCTTCGACGCCTCAAAAGCGGGAACGATTCGCTTTGATTGCGCCGACGGGCTCACGTACCTTAGCACAGAATGGACACGAGCGCGCATGACGCCGTTGCCGAACTGCTGCAAACTTACAGCGAAACCGGCGGGATCAATTATCTCGATGCCGCCGCCAACCTGCCTTCCCGCAAGGTGATCGAATTGGTCTGCGCCGATCTGATGAGCTTGATGTTCCCGGGGTTCCGCGGCGAGACCCTGGTGGATTCGGCTGATTTACCGGACGTTACCCGCAGCCGGATCAAAAGTCTGCGCATCCGGCTCAAACCGGAGATCTGCAAAAGCCTGGGCGATTATCCGGCAAGCGAACAGACCCAGCGGAAGGCGGAAGAGATTCTGGATTTTTTCATGTCGCAGCTCCCGGAAGTTCGCAAAATTCTTTGGACCGATATCGACGCTGCTTATGACGGCGACCCGGCGGCAAAGAGTTACGAGGAAATTATTCTGGCCTATCCATCCCTGGAAGCGATCGCGATTTATCGGATGGCCCATCTCCTTTGCGACAAGGTCCCGCTCCTACCCCGGATCATGACCGAGTGGGCCCATAGCCGGACCGGGATCGACATTCATCCCGGCGCCGAAATCGGCTCCCATTTCTTCATCGATCACGGAACCGGAGTGGTGGTCGGGGAAACGACCAAGATCGGTTCCCAAGTCAAATTGTATCAAGGCGTCTCCTTTATCGCGAAATCGCTCGGCGCCGGCCAGGCCTTGCGCGGGAAAAAACGCCATCCGACGGTGGAAGACAAGGTGACCATTTACGCCGGGACGACGGTGATGGGGGGCGACACCGTGATCGGCGCCGGGTCGACGGTTGGCGCAAATGTTTTTCTGACTCATAGCGTTCCGCCCAACTCGTTGGTTTATTACGAGGAGAAACGGGTCGAGATCGTCCAGAAACGGCCGCACAACATCGCGCCGAGGGGGGACACGTTCACGGGATGAGCTGCTTCCACTGCAACTTGAGCGATATTGCGACCCGAACGGCTTGTGGGCGCGGCGCAATTCCCGCAAGCCGGAGGTTTGCGCTGCCATGATCTATCTCGATTACAATGCGACTACGCCGCTCTGCCAGGAGGCGCGTTCGGCCATGCTGCCGTATCTGGACCGCTACTTCGGCAATCCTTCCAGTATCCATGCCGCCGGACGCCAGGCCCGGGCCGTCATCGACGAAGCCCGCGACAAATTGAGCGCGTTGTTAGGCGCCAGACCTCACGAAATTATCTTCACCAGCGGCGGAACCGAATCGTGCAATCTCGCAGTCCTCGGGCTGGCCCGCGGCCGGTCGTCCGGTGGCGGCCACTTGATTTCGAACAAGGCCGAACACCACGCTGTCTTGAACGCTGTCGAGCACCTGGAGAAAGAGGAAGGCTTTGCGGTGACCTGGCTCGGTGTTTCCTCCGACGGATTGATCGACCTCGATCAACTCGCGGACAGCATCCGGCCCGAAACCCGGCTGGTTTCCATCATGACCGCCAACAACGAAACCGGCGTCATTCAGCCGATGGCCGAGATTTCGAAGATCTGCCGGGACCGCGGAGTTTTGTTGCACAGCGATATGGTTCAATCGTTTGGCAAGATCGAGAGCGATCTTTCCCTGGTCGATGCCGCCAGTTTCGCTGCTCACAAGTTTTACGGACCGAAAGGAGCCGGTTTTCTCTATCTGCGGAGCGGGCTGTCGATTCAGCCGATCCTGTTTGGCGGCGCCCATGAAAACGAGCGGCGGCCCGGGACCGAGAACGTTCCGGCCATTGCCGGAATGGCGGCCGCGGCCGAGTTCACCTTGCGCGATCGCGAACAGGAACAGGGTAGAGAGGAGGATTTGCGCAATGCCCTGGCTCAATCGGTTAGGGCAAATGCCGCCAATGCAGTGGAAAACGGCGAAAGCGCTCCCCGTCTGGCCAATACTTTGAACATGAGTTTTCCCGGGCTTGATTCCGAGATGCTCCTAATCGCGCTCGATTTGAAGGGGATCTGCGCCTCGAGCGGTTCGGCCTGCATGGTAGGCTCGGTCGTTGCCTCGCATGTTCTGCTGGCGATGGGCCTGCCGATGGAGCGCGCCCGATCGGCGGTCCGGTTTTCGTTAGGCAAACAAACCACCGCCGACGAAATGGATGCCGCCGGCCAGGCGATCTCCGAGGTGCTGGAACGACTGAACAGGCGAAAAGCCGGCCAATATGCTGTTGCTTGAACAGCTCGAACTCCTGTTTGCCACCGCGGACGATCCACACCTGGAAGCGCGCGCCCACGAGCTGCTTCGGGCCAACGGCGCGCATCGGCTCGCCGCAAACATCCGGGTCCTCTGGAATTCGCGACTGCGAAGCTGCGCCGGCCGGGCCGATCTCAACGCGAAGGTGATTTCTTTGAATCCGCGACTGCGCGACCACGGTGCGGGTGAGATCGATCGAACGCTTCGGCACGAGTTGGCCCATTTGCTCGCGCAATCGCGGGCCGGGCGGCGCCGGATTTTGCCTCACGGAACCGAATGGCGCGTCGCCTGTGAGGACCTCGGGATTGGCGACGAGAAACGATGTCATAATCTGCCGTTTCCGGTCAGGGCCTATCGGCGCCGTTACTTGTATCGATGTCCAAGCTGTTCGCTGGATTTTCCGCGGGCCCGGCGCGTCCGGAGCGCGGTTGCCTGTCTGGCCTGTTGCCGGGCGCATAATCAGGGAAAATTCGATCCGCGATTCCGGCTACGGCTAATCAATGAAAGCACCAAGCACCAACCTCGAATAACCAAAGATGGCTTCTAGTGCTTCTTTGGGGTTTGGGGTTTGGGGTTTGGGATTTGGCGCTTCAGGCCGCTTCGGCCGACCCCTTACGGTTCGCTTTCCGTTTTGTCGCTTGTTTGTCCGCGCAGTTTTGCCTGAATAAAAAGATCGAGATCGCCATCCATCACCGCCTGCACATTGCTCGTCTCCGCTCCCGTCCGGTGGTCTTTGACCATTTGATAAGGCTGAAAAACGTAGGAGCGAATCTGGCTTCCCCAGGCAATGTCGCCTTTCTCGCCGTACTGGCGGTCGATCTCGGCCCGTTTTTTGTCCTGCTCGATCTCATACAGCTTCGCCTTCAACATTTTGAGAGCGAGCTCGCGGTTGCGCCCCTGGCTGCGTTCGGCCTGACATGCCACCACGATGCCGCTCGGTTTGTGCACGATCCGCACCGCCGTTTCGACCTTGTTCACGTTCTGGCCGCCCTTCCCCCCACTTCGATAGGTCGCGATCTCCAGATCGGCCGGGTTGATTTCAATCGGCGCCGAATCCGCGATTTCCGGAACGACATCGACACTGGCAAATGAAGTGTGCCGGCGTTTGTTGGCGTCGAAAGGGGAGATCCGGACAAGCCGATGCACGCCGCGTTCGGTTTGGAGATGGCCGTAGGCGTATTCGCCGCTGACCAGAAGAGTGACCGATTTGATACCCACTTCTTCCCCCTGCTGGATGTCGACGGTTTGAGACCGGTAGCCGCTGCGTTCGATCCAGCGTTGGTACATCCGCAAGAGCATGTCGGCCCAATCGCACGATTCTGTCCCGCCCGCTCCGGAATGAATGGTGACAAAGGCGTTGGCCCGGTCGTTTTCGCCGGATAAAAACTGGCGCAACTCGAATTCCCCCAGCTGATGGACAAGGCGGGCGTGCTCGGCAGATACTTCCCGTTCCGCCTGGGCTCGACCTGCCTCGCTTGTTTCCTCCTGAGCGAGCTGCCGAAGCGCTTCGAAATCCTGAACCTCGCGTTCGAGCTGATGGAACGGGTTAACCAGCGATCGCAGACGCGATACCTGTTCGACGTCGCCCTGGGCGCGCTCCCGGTTGCTCCAAAAATCGGGCGCGCTCATGCGCTTTTCCAGCGCAGCTAATTCTTCCTGAAGTTTGCCCAGGTCAAAGAAACCTCCGGAGCTCGCTCAGACGCGATTTCAAAACTTCAGCATCAATGCTGGCAAGCTCAGCAGGCATGCGAAAAAGATAACGCAACGGTTTAATTTGGCCAGCAGAAAGGTGGATCGTGCTCTCCGAGCGCGATGCCAAATCAAAGCGGCGAAGCCGCTCACTACTTCCAGTTCGAAATAACTCGCTTGGATTCTGACAGGGGGAATTCATGCGCCTGCGGCGGCCCGTTTTTAGCATCGAGCAGGGACTGCTCGATCCACCTCCTTCGGCGGATCGGGCTGTCCGAGCGCGATGCGAAACCTGAACCGGCGCAGCTGCTCTTATTTTTGGTCTACCTTCGCGGCGAAACTTCTCTTTTGTTTTTTGCCTTCTCCGGCTCGAGACGAAAAATCGTTTCGCCCTCCTTCATCACGTCGAGACGATCGCGCGCGATCGTTTCCAGATAAGTGACGTCGGTCTTGAGCAGGTTGATCTCGCGGGTCTGCCGCCCAAGCAAGCCTTTTTGCTCGCTGACTTGCGCCACTAAGTTGTCGGTCTCCTCATGGCTCCGCATCAACCTCTTATACGGCGGCAGAAACAGGCTGATGATGACCAGCCAGACCGCGATAACGAGCAGGACTTGCAGGACGCGATTTAAGCGCTGCCAAAGCGTGGCTTCCCGGCGGGCGCGAAAATCGGCGAAAGTTTGCTCCACTTAGCGCATCTTACCGCCGTAAATCGCGTTGTCACCAAGTTCTTCCGCGATCCGCAGAAGCCGGTTGTATTTCGCCACCCGATCGCTCCGGCAGAGCGAGCCGGTCTTTATCTGTCCGGCGTTGGTTGCCACCGCAATGTCGGCAATGGTGGTGTCTTCCGTTTCTCCCGAGCGATGGCTGATCACCGCGGTGTAGTCGTTCTTCTTGGCCAGATCGATGGCGGCAATGGTTTCGCTCAGCGTGCCGATCTGGTTGACCTTGATCAAAATCGAGTTCGCCACCCGTTCCTCGATTCCTTTGCCCAGGAATTTTACGTTGGTGACAAACAGATCGTCTCCGACCAGTTGCATCTTGGCGCCCAGACGGGCGGTCAATTTCTTCCAGCCCTCCCAGTCGTTCTCAGCGCAGCCGTCCTCAATTGAGATGATGGGAAAACGCCCGCAAAGATCGACGTAGTAATCGATCAGCTGGTCGGCGGTGCGTTTGGAGCCGTCCGATTTCTTGAACACATAGACATTCTCCTCCGGGTCGTAGAACTCGGACGCGGCGGGATCGAGAGCGATGAAAATCTGTTCGCCTAACTTGTAGCCGGCCTTGCTTACCGCGGCTGCAATCGATTCCAGGGCATCTTCAGCGGATTCAAGTTGAGGAGCAAACCCGCCTTCGTCGCCGATCGCCGTGGAAAGATGCCGATCCTTCAAAACCGCCTTCAGCGCGTGAAAAACCTCCGCGCCATAACGCACCGCCTCGGCAAAATTGGGCGCGCCCTTTGGCATGATCATGAATTCCTGGAAATCGATCGGAGCGTCGGAATGGGCCCCGGCGTTGAGGATGTTCATCATCGGCACGGGCAAAACCCGGGCCTCCGGACCGCCCAGATACCGGAAGAGCGAAAGTTGTTCGGCGGCGGCGGCGGCGTGGGCCACGGCCAGCGACACTCCTAATAGAGCATTCGCACCCAGCTGTTTCTTGTTGGGAGTGCCATCCAGCTCGATCAATTTCTTGTCGATCCCGGCCTGATCGCGCGCGTCCCAGCCTTTGATTGCGGAAGCGATCGCGCCATTAACATGCCCAACCGCTTTCAAAACACCTTTGCCGCCGTACCTGCTCTTGTCGCCATCGCGCAATTCCCAGGCTTCATGCTCGCCCGTGCTCGCGCCGCTCGGAACCGCCGCCCGGCCAAACCCGCCTCCCTCCAGCCGCACGTCCACCTCGACAGTAGGATTACCGCGCGAATCAAGGATTTCGCGGCCGCGGATCTCACGAATTGCAGTTGATGCCATGATGGTTGAGGAGCTTTCGTTTGATCATGCCAGCAGCCGGCCGCAGTTCAAGCTCAGGCAGGGGCATCTCTCCGAGGTGCCGGGGGGTTGGCGCGGCATGCAATAAATACTCGTTGTTGGCCCATCGTCCGGACGCCCCGGAGGTGCGTCCCTGCCTGAAAGCATGGCCGGGTGGTGGCAAGCGCCGGCCGGGACAGCAGCTGATTCTCGCTGGCAATGTCACGGCGATGCGACTAACCTACCGCCAATGCGTCGGTGGTCGGCATATCTGGTTATCGTTCTCATGGCCGGCTTTCTTCCGGCGGCGGAAGCGCCGCGCTTGTCTTCGCAGGAGTTAGCCAATGCCGTCCGGAATGATTCCATCACCATTCCAACCCCGGGCGAGTTATTTGCCGCGCTTGGCAAGCCGGGCAAGATGAACTGGGCCGATCAGTTTCGGGGTCCGATGCCGACTAATTACCGCGACCGTCCCCAAATTGCGCTTAACCTTGGGGGGTTGATTGCGGATGGCTTCATTGCAATCGAAGCGGAGGATAGCCAGCAGGTAAAGAACGTCGGAAGCGACATCATTCGGATGGCGAAAGCCCTTGGAGTCAGCGAAAACATTCTGAGCCGCGGCAACAGTATTAATGAATTCGCTGAAAACAGCGAGTGGGACGCGCTCCAGGAAGAGCTCGAAGCCACCCAGAATGAGGTCAAGTCGTCCATGCAATCGCATCAGGACCAGGACCTGATCATCCTGGTCAGCCTGGGAGGTTGGATCCGCGGCACTCAGGTAGTGAGCGGAGCGGTCTTGCAAAATTACGACGAACGCAGCGCCAAGGTCCTGCGGCAACCGGCACTGGTCGGATTTATCCAGTCGAAGATGAACGACGTGTCGCCCGAGATGCGGAGTGATCCGTTGGTCAAACAGGTGACCGAGCAGCTGAGCACCGTCGAAAAACTGGTCTCCTTTCCGCTTGGCAAAGCTCCAAGCGTCGACGATGTGCGCAAGGTCCATGAGGCCGTGGGGCAGATCATGGAAGAGATCCAACGCAAACCGCAATGAAACATTGGTTGCCGATCCTGGTGTCGGTTTTTTTGTGCGCTGCCGGTGTGGGAGTGCGGGGCGAGACAGACAAGGAAGTGCAGGCCCACAAAATCGTTCTCGACCTCGCTGGTGCGTTTTCTAACGATGGCTTCAAGATGCGCGACGGCCACTGGTCGGGACCGCTCAAGCCCCACCAAAACGCTCTGATCGCCGTGAATCTCTATGCCGGAAATCAATATTGGTTTTCGGTGGGGGCAACCGAGCCGGCCAAGAAAATCGACGTCGCGATTTACGATGAAACCGGACGGCGGGTCCAGACCGAGAATTATAACGACGCGGAAAAAGCGGCTGCCGGATTTTCGCCTACCAGCAGCGGCCAATATTATGTTTTGATAACTTTGTTGGACGGGGGCGAGAGCACTTTTTGTCTGGTTTACTCCTACAAATAACCGCTCCGTTCCGGACCGGTTTCGATTCGGCGGATATCTGCCGGTAAACTCGCAAGCGAGCCGCCGATGGAGCGAACAGTAGCGCGAGCGTGCGGATTGCGTTTATGCTTCATTTGCCGGTAACGGGCAGCGCTTTTTATCTCATGATCTCGCTCCAGGTCGTTTACGAAGGATACGTTCAAGGCGTCGGCTTTCGCTGGTCGGTCCAGCATATTGCCAAAGGGTTCGAGGTCATCGGTTGGGTGCGCAACCTCCGCGATGGCCGGGTCGAGCTTCAGGTCAAGGGCGAGGAAACCGAAGTGCGTGATTTTCTGGAAGCGATTCGACGCAGCGAACTCGCTTCTCACATCCGCGGCCAAAACGAGACCAGCCCGGCCGCACCCGTAACCGCCCGCGGATTCGAGATCCGGTATGACTGAGCCCGCTATTGCAGTTCGCGGCCTGACCAAGGTCTTTCCGATTCCGTTTCACCGTCAACCCGTGGTGGCGGTGCGCGATCTCAATCTTCGGGTGGAACCGGGCGAAGTCTACGGTTTGCTCGGACCAAACGGATCGGGCAAGAGCACCACCCTCAAGATCATTCTGGGGCTTGTCTCCCCGAGTCGCGGCGCGACCGAGATTTTTGGCCAGGATAGCTGCCGGGTGGAAAGCCGCGAGGCAGTCGGCTTTCTGCCGGAAAATCCCTACTTCTATAAATATCTGACCGGCCGGGAGACGTTGAGT
This sequence comes from uncultured Verrucomicrobiae bacterium, assembly GCA_963728975.1. Taxonomy (GTDB): domain Bacteria; phylum Verrucomicrobiota; class Verrucomicrobiia; order Chthoniobacterales; family UBA10450; genus DATFCK01. Next base: position 1,968,433 of record CAVSMF010000001.1, on the reverse strand, counting down.
TTTTTCGGGAAATTGTGCGGCCGGCGAGGCCTGGGGTTGAAAAAGCGGATCGACGAATTGCTGGAGCTGGTCGGCCTGACCAATGCCAGCGAGCGCCGGCTGAAAACTTATTCCAAAGGGATGTTGCAGCGGATTGGCCTGGCTCAGGCGCTCATTCAGGAGCCAAGGTTGATCGTCCTGGACGAACCGACAGCCGGCGTCGATCCGGTGGGATCTCGTCAGATCCGGGACTTGATTTTGGAGCTCAAAAGCCGGGGAATAACCGTCCTGCTTTCGTCGCACCTGCTGGCCCAGGCCCAGGAGATTTGCGATCGGGTAGGCATTTTGGCGGACGGAGAGCTGGTGCGGGAAGGCCGGCTGGATGAACTGATCACGATCAAGAATCAGACTGAGTTAGTCCTGGAGAACGCTTCCGACGTCCTTTTGGACGAGATCGAAGCGTTTGCCCGGAAGTCCGACGCCAAAGTGATCGAGCGCAAAAAACCGACTACTACCCTCGAACGTCTATTTCTCGAGGCCACAAGCGAAAACAAAAGACGATGAGACGCGTGCCGATTGGGGGCCAGGAGGATTCCCTGGTTCTGCCCTCCAACAAAATGATCGAATCCCGTCATCGCGCGTTTTCCATTTCCCGGATCGGCGCCATTACCGGCAACACCCTCACCGATCTGACCCGGCAAAAGGTTTTTTACTTCCTGCTTATTTTTGGGCTGCTCGTAATCGGCAGCTCGCTGATCATGGCCCGGCTCAGTTTCCAGCAGGAATTTCAAATCTTAAAAGATGTGTCGCTCGGGGCGATGTCGATTTTCACCTCGATCCTGGCGATCGTGGCCAGCGCTCGCCTCATTCCCCAGGACCTGGAAGATCGCACCATCTACACGATTCTGGCCAAACCGGTGCCGCGGATCGAGTATCTGATCGGAAAACTGGCGGGCGTTCTCTTGCTCCTGGCCATCAGCACTCTGGCGATGAGCGCGCTTTTTTTCGTCGTAATCTACACCCGGGAGCAAACAGTCCTGCATGAAACCGCGCGCCAGATGAGGGCGGCGCCGCCGGAACAGCTCCAGAGCGCGTTGCAAGCCGTGCGCAGCTCGGCCCTCAACCTCAATCTCGTTCCCGGCATTGCCCTCATTTATTTCAAAGCCTGTCTGCTGGCCGCGCTCACTCTTTTTGTTTCGACATTCGCCAGCAGCAACATCTTCACGATCGTGGTGATGGTGTTCGTTTATTTTATCGGACATCTCCAGGCCACCGCCCGCGAATACTGGCTGCACGAACATGCCGCCGGTTGGGCCAGCCGCTTGTTTCTTGCCGTAGTGGCGCTCGCTTTTCCGGATCTGCAGGCATTTAATCTTGTCGATGACATAGTGGTGGGAACGGCGATTCCGTTGGCCCTGTTCATGAAAACCGCCCTGATGGGCGTCTTTTATGTGATGGTTTACACCGCCCTGGCTGCCGTCGTTTTCTACGGGAAAGAACTGTGACGAGAGATTTTCTTCGCACCCGCGGCCTGACAAAAACCGCCTTTCTGTTTGTCCTCCTCCTGGGTTTTGGCGCGTTAAAACTGCCAATCGAGCGCAACCTCGCCGCCACCCACCGGCGGCTGCACTTTCATGGAGCGGAACTCAATCTCAGCCTTCGTGAACAAATCGGCCAACTTGGCTTTGTCGCAGCCCTCAGCGGATTTCGGTCCCTGGTGGCCGATGTGCTGTTTATTCAAGCCCATGTGGCCTGGGAAGAAACCGAGTGGGGCCGGGTGCTTCTGCTTTTTCGCCAGGTCACAACGTTGCAACCGCGCTCGGTCCTGTTCTGGGACATGGCTGCCTGGCACATGGCTTGGAATGCCAGCGTGGCGGCGTTAAACGATCGCTCTCAACCGCGCCTGGCTCTCCGGATCAAAACCGCCCGGGAATATTATGCTCTGGGCAAGGATTTTCTCGAACGCGGCATTCAGAACAATCCCGAGCGCCCCCAGCTTTACGAGTCGCTTGCCCGGCTCTACAAGGAGAAGTACAAAAACCACGCGGCCGCGGCCGAGTTTTTCGCCAAAGCCGCGGCCCTGCCGGGAGCGCCGAGTTATGATAAACGTTTTGCCGCTTACGAACTCTCCTATTGCAAAGGCCGGGAACGGGAGGCTTATACCGAGCTCCGCCGCCTCTACGACATGGGCGAACAGGAGCGTCTGCCCACATTGATCAGGCGGCTGAAGGTTCTTGAAAATGAGCTAAATATTCCGCCGGATCAGCGGATTCCAGGGCCGGAGTCTTGAAAAAGTTACCGGGGTTCCGGGGCCTAAATCGTTGAAACTTTAAGGCGGATTGCGTTTTAACTTTGTAACCTTTGCAGCTCTTTTGACATCCTTAGCTCAACCGATGCGTTTTGCCGTCTTCAGCGATGTTCATGCGAATCTCGAGGCCCTCGATGCGGCCATGCAGGACGCGCAGGCGCGGGGGGCGACCCATTATGCCTGCCTGGGAGACGTAGTCGGTTACAACGCCAACCCCCACGAATGTGTGGCCCGCATCCGGGAAATGGATTGCCCAATCGTAAAAGGCAACCACGACGAGCAGGCTTCGCTCATCGAGTCGTCGAGGGATTTCAACGAGCTGGCCGAACACGCCATTGACTGGACAAGAGATAACCTAACCGAGGAAGACAAGGAATGGCTGCGCAATTTACGACTGGAGAGACAAGTCCGGGATTTCACGATTGTTCATGCCACCCTGGATACTCCCGCCCAGTGGGGCTACGTTTTCAATAATCTCGATGCTGCGGCCAGTTTTACTTACCAGCACACCACCGTCTGCTTTTTTGGCCATACCCATGTGCCGATGACCTTTGTTCGGGACGATGGGGTTCGCCGGACGCTGGCGGACCAGGTGACAATCGAAAACGGCAAGAAATATTTTATCAATGTCGGCAGCGTCGGCCAGCCCCGGGATGGAGATTGGCGCGCCGCGTATTGTATCTACGATACCGAGAAAAACGTGGTGGAGCAGCGACGAGTCAAGTATGACATGCAGACTGCGCAGAAGAAAATCATCAAGGCCGGGTTGCCGCGTCTGTTGGCAGAACGGCTGGCCATTGGACGATAAATTCGGCGGCCGCGCGCACTTGAACGCTTCAATGTTTAGATTCTGAACTCGATCCTTATCATAAAACCCAGCTCTCTCGGCGACGTGGTGCATACCCTGCCCGCGGTCGCGGCCATTCGGGACGCTCATCCCAACGCCTCCATCACCTGGGTCATCAATCCGGAGCTGGCGCCGCTTCTCCGCGGAAACCAGGACGTCAATCATGTTCATATTTTCCCCCGAGGCGACTTTCGCGGGCTCGGCGCTTCGAAAAGTTTGCTCCCGTGGTTAAAGGAGACGCGAAAACTCCAGCCCGATTTGGCGGTGGACTTTCAGGGATTGTTGCGCAGCGCCCTGATTGGCAGATTGAGCGGCGCGAAAGAACTTATCGGAATGAGCGACGGCCGGGAGGGTTCGCGCTGGTTTTATCATCGCACCGCCCGGGTCAACCGGCGCGAGCACGCCATCGAGCGTTACCTGAAGCTGGCGGAATGCGCCGGGGCCAAGGTTGGAGATGCGCTGCGTTCTCCCATCCCGAGCGGCGATCCGCTGCCCCGTTTCGACGAGTATCCGCCGTTCATCCTGCTGCATCCCTACGCCCGCGGCTCGGGCAAGTCTCTCTCCAATGCGGTTATCCAGGAACTTTGCCGCGCCTTCGCGCCCACTCGCGTCGTTGTGGTGGGACGCTCGCATCGCAAAATCGAGCCGCTGGAAAACTGCGTCGAACTTACCAACCAGACTTCTCTGCTCCAACTGATCCGATTGATCCGCGTCGCGCGTTTCGTCATTAGCGTCGACAGCGGGCCGATGCATATCGCAGCGGCTGTGACCGAGCGGTTGCTCTCCATCCATACCTGGACCGATCCCCGCCGGGTCGGCCCCTACAACCCGGATGCCTGGATCTGGAAACATGGTCAGCTGGTTCGAGTCAGCGATCTCGAGGCGACAAAACTTCGCCGGCGCGGCCGCGCTTTCAAAATCAAAGATGTGCCGGCGGTCATCGAACTCGTTCGTCCGCTCGTGCCGATCGATCCGATGCTAGTTTAGCAAGCGTGCGGGGAGGCTGGCCTGTCGGTCTGTGGCATTTAGATATACAGCCGCACCTCCTTACTCCGCAGCACCGAGACAGCGCCGCTATCCCATTGAAGACGCCTAATTAATTCTTGTTGTGAAAAAAACTGTAACCGTATTGGCGATTGCCGGCATTATTCTGGTGCTCGGCTGGTTGGCAATCTGGCGGGGGCCTGCTCCCGAACAGGCCGGCGGAATCAGCGGCTGGCGCTTCCTGGTCGCCCCCCGGCCGGTTAAGACCGCAACCGAGATCGATCCGCCGTTCGGGTTTCACTGGGGCGATTCCATATCTCATATCGAAGCGTTACTTGGTTATTCGGGCGCACATATCGTGTCCCGCCAAATCGAGGGAAGCAGCCAGTTCTGGAATGTCGAAGGACTCGTGCAACCCGGGTTGAAAAACACCCGCTTTTTCTTTCGGAACAATTCCCTCAGCAAAGTGGAATTGCACTGCCAGTACGACGCCTGGTCGCAGGAGCAATACAAAAATCGGCTGGAAGAGCTGCGGGCCTTTTTCGATGCCAAATATCACGGCGGCCAGCGATCGATTCCGATCGGCGCCCAAAATGAAGAGGCCGGCCGGGAACGGCGCCTCGGCTATGGCTGGCGATTCCAAAATACGAAGGTCAGGATATTTTGCCGCTCGTTTGGCAACCGGCCCACGGGCGGTCTTTCCGTGACCGATCTCATCATCCGGTACGACGGCCAGGGCGGGAATTTTGAGCCCGACTCCGACGACGCAACCAACAAACGTTGGCTGGATGAAGTCGCTTCGCCATTGCTGGGCGCAAAATTAAGCGCTGGACCCGATGCCATCCCCCCCGAATCGGTTCTTGGAATCGTCGAATCCAAGCTGCTCAACACGTCTCAAACCGACCAGAGCGCCTTCGCTCTCCTCCTCGGGGTCAAACTTCGGCCGAACACGACGATCGATTCAACCAAAGCAGTTGTGCAGGTAAACTTCTACGATGCGTACCGCAGACCAGCAGCTCGTTCTCACTGATGCGAACGTGAATTACGATTGGCAATCGCACCGCGACTGGAAGGAAAAAAACCCCGAAACACTGACGGTCAGCTATGTCCGCGGCCGCGATCCCGGCCAGAGCGCCGGACGCAAACTTTTCGGCTACATCGCCGCGGTTTATTACGACGGCAAATTGGAATCCGTTCGGGCCGATCCGGTGAAACTGCTCAATCTATTTCCTATTCGCACGTTCGTTTCGCCATTTGAAAGTGCGCAAGATGCCGCCGGCCGCGGCGACTTCGCGTCCGCCGCGCGGCTGTATCAGCAGTCTGCCAATCAGGGAAATCTCTTTGCCCTGGAAAACCTGGCCTGGTTCTACGCGCGGGGACGAGGCGTCGAGCAGGACTATCATAAGGCCGCGCTTTTCTATGAGCGGGCCGCCTTGCAAAACACTCCGCGCGCGTTGAACGCTCTGGCCTGGTTCCTGGCCACCTGCCCCGACGATGCCGTTCGCAACGGCCGGGAGGCAGTCAGGGAGGCTACGAAAGCGTGCGAGCTGAGTTATTGGCAGGAAGGAAAATATATCGATACTCTCGCCGCCGCCCTGGCCGAGTCCGGCGACTTCAAACGCGCCCTTGCTTATGAAGAACAGGCCATGACCACCAAGGGGGTCGATAATGAATCACGTCAAAAAATGGATGCGCGATTGGCGTTGTATCGAAAAGGACAGCCAGTTCGCGATTGACTCTTAAAAGACTGTTGCAAACAGTCCCCTAACCGATTGCTTTTCACCCTTTGACGCGATCCGGCGCCGCCGACGTCGGCCGGACGTGATAGGTCGGAAACGATCCGTAGCCCTTTGCCATGGGCGTTTCTCCAACGTAATCGCAACTGAAATTCCCGGCCCGATCGGCGGCCGCCAGCGCGGCAAACGCTTCGCTGCCGTAAACCTGTCCGGGCGGCGTGATCGGTTCGATCCGGGCGGCCCGGCTGACATGGGTGCCGCTATAGGTCCGCTGTCCCGTAATCGGATCGTCGAACTCGTAGACCGGACCGGCATGCAACCCGATTCGCAAATTTAATCCGGCCGGGAGCTCCTTCTCCTCCCAATTCGTCCGGGCAACCAGGCCGGCCAGCTCGAGTCCGAATTGGCCGGCCGCCTTGACATCCGAAAACACGAAATAAATGCCATCGCCCCAGGTATTCCTGGCCAGAATTGTCTGGTTGAATTTTTCGCTCAGCCGGGCAATGGCGCCCAGAAAATGTTGCACAAATCGCGGCACTTCCCGTTCGCTCAGCTTGCTGAACCCGACCGCATCGGCAAAAAGCATCGCCACAATTCGGGAACGGAAATCGGGTCCCTGGGAGTGCGTCGGCGGGGTCGGCGCTTTTTCCGATTGGTTAGGTAAATTTTCAGCAACATTCGCTATTTCGGAACGGGCGCGGACGTCCTCCACCGGTAGATCGATAATCTCGGGGTTGTAACCCAGGTCTCTCCATTCCTGGACAACGGCTGCTGCGCCCCCCGGACCGTCGCCGCTCCTTCCGTTCCAAACGGCCAACGGGATCAGGTCGGTATCGAGCTGGCGCGCGCGAATCGAGGCGAGCCCCAGAAGCATCCGGTTGCAGAATTCGTAGGAGACACCGCCAATCTCCAGTCGTTGCTTTGATGCGGTCAATACCGGGTTGGCGCGTTCGAGCACCCTTTCAAAACGCAGGCGCCAATCCGAACCCGGAACAAACTCAACGCTATCCGGAATAAACTCTCCCCGGTTGTAGGGGAGCACGACCGAGGCTTCGGCTCCGTGTTCCAGCATTGCTTCCAGAAAAAGAATATCGGAACCGCAAGCGGCCGAACTGAACCCAAACCCTGGATTCAGTTTCGCAATACTCTCCTTGATCTTGCCCGCTACCGCGCGTTCCAGCTCCGGGGGAAATCGCGGGGCCCCTCGGCCGGGGCGATCGATCATATGGCCGACGAAGACAATCACGGGCGGGATGTGGAGGTATTGTTCAATCCAGGAAAAATCCTTTTGCCAGTGGTCGAGGAGCAAACGCGCGTTCCGCCGGCTGGAATGCAAATCGCCAAATCGCTTTTTTCCTTCCTCAGCCGCTCGCGCGTACCATTCCCCGGCGGCGGACCATTCCCCGCAGACCAGGGCGGCTTCGCCAAGAGCGGCGAGTTCCCAGTATCGATTGCCGCGCCGGTCTTGCAATTCCCGTAAACATTGTTCCCGGACCTGATTGGCAAGCTGGCAGGCGCGTTCCTTTTCTCCAATAAGTAGACTCATCGTCGCCGCGTTGATTCCGCTCCAGTAGCCGCGGCTGTTCTCGTATGCCTGGCTGTAAATTTCGGCGGCGCGGCGCAGGAACTCCCGCCGCTTCAACGGTTCCGCGCTTGCCCCTCCCAGATCCTTGTAGGTCCGGCCCAACATGCCGAGCGTTTCTTCGTCGCCCACCCCTTCCGAGCGAAGTTGTTCGAGTAAAGCGCTCGCCCGCTCGGTCGCGCCGCTGCGGGCCAGGGCCAGGCCTTGGAGCTGACGCAGCCGGACATCGGAAGGCCAAATCGACAATCCATCCGCCATGACGTCGTAGGCCAGAAGCGGTTCGCCTTGAGCCAGAATCCGCTCGCCGACCAGCCGATAAATTTCCGGGTGGCGCCGCCACTCCGCATCGTCGCGCCCGCGCCAGATTGCAATCAATTCCAGGGCATCGGCGGAGGCGATGCGGGAAAGCAGGTTCTTGATTTCCCGATCCGGCAGATCGCCCATGATGAAATTTTAAGGCAACATCGCCGGTTTTGTCGATTCCGGCCAACATGGCCCAAGACATCGGATTCGCTGACGTCGGCGTGGCAACGGCATTTCCTCTCCCTCGTATCTGTTTACGCGCGCTGTCGACCTGAACCGCGAGGGCTTACTTCGGCCGCCCCTGGGATGACTATCACTCCCGATTCCTCGCTCCGCTCGGAATGACCGAGAGGATACCCTTTACAGTCATCCCGAGGGCAGCGAGGGATCGGGCAAGCCCTCCCAGCCTTCTCCTTCGGGAAAAGGAACTTCAGGGTTCCCGAAGCCATAGTGACTGGAAAATCTAGTTGCGATTGGCGCGTTCCTTCAGAATCCAATCCGCCAAACACAGGTCGCGCTCATAAGTTACCTTGAAATTGAAATCGTCACCCGGCACCAGCATGACCTTGCGCCCGGCGCGTTCGACCGCGGACGCCTCATCGGTGACATGCATGCCTTTCTCACAAATCCGGCGGTAAGCTTGTTCCAGGATTGTTCGCTCGAAAATTTGCGGGGTTTGCATCGCGTAAACACGATGCCGATCCAGCGATTCCGTCACCGTAAGATCGTCACCGGCGCGCTTCATCGTGTCGCTGATCGGTTCCGCCAGAACAGCGGCGCCATGAGTCCGGGCCGCCTCAAAAGTCCGCTCAATCTCAGCTGGCGTGATCAGCGGACGCGCGCCGTCGTGCACCGCGACATAGTTCGCTTCCTGGCTCAGATGCTCCAGGCCGGCCCGGACTGAGTCCTGCCGGTGTTCTCCGCCCGCCACGATTCCCCGCACTTTTTTCATCGGCCCGGTGATCGCCTCCAATTCGCGCCGTCGATCTTCCCGGGTGACAATAATAATTTCGGTGACGGACTGGGCCCGTTCGAACGCGTCGATAGTGTGAGCGATGAGTGCCTGGCCGGCGATTGGGGCAAGTAACTTGTCGAATCCGATGCGCCGGCTGCTCCCTGCGGCGACGATAATGGCGGCGAGCATGGCTTGGATCGCTAAAAGTTACAAAGTTACGAGGTTACAAAGTAGACAGCCTGCTCTATCGATTTTAACAATGTAACTTTTTCCAATCTGTTTTAACCTGGCCCCAGCTCACCCTAACGACAGCTGCCGCGCCACTTCCGCGCTCAGGGTCTTGCCATCCGCTCGCCCGGCAACCTTCGCCTGCAACGCTTTCATTACCGCGCCCATCTGGGCCCTGGAAGTTGCCCCGACTTCCGCAATCGTTTCGCGCACAGCCTTGGCCAGGTCCTCCTGGTTCATGGCCTGAGGAAGATAGGAATTCAAGATCTCTAATTCCTGTTTTTCTTTTTCCACCAACTCGGGACGGCCGCCTTTCTCAAAGCTTTCGATTGAATCTCTCCTCTGCTTAGCCTGCTTTCGGATAACCTGGATGGCGTCCGCTTGACTCAGGTCCCCGTCCGCTCCGGATTTTTCAATCGCGCCATATTTAAGAGCCGATTTGAGCATGCGAAGCACACCGAGCCGGGTAGCATCCTTGGCCCGCATCGCATCCTTCACATCTGAATCGATCTGCTCCTGCAACGTCATGGAATCAATAACCGTTAACTGATCGGGTAAGGCAAATTGGAAAAAGCTCCAAACCCCAAGCACCAATAACCAGGGAAGCTCCAAACACCAATATTCAAACTCACCGCGCCGCCTCGTGATTTTTGGAGCTTGGCGATTGGTGCTTCTTTGGGGTTTGGTGCTTAAGACCTCGTGCTTCCGGCTAGCCTCTTCGGCGGAGCGATTCCCTTCCCGCAGTCAGGCCTTACGGAGCAATTCGGCTCCTTGCCGGACCGACTCCGCGTCGCCCACCGACACCACCTCGATCTCCTTCCGGATCCGCTTGACCAATCCGGCCAGGACCGCGCCCGGCCCGAGTTCAATGAAAAGTTCGCAGCCGCGAGCCAGCATTCGCTCCACGCAATCGTACCACCGCACGGTTGAAGTAACCTGCTCCCGCAAGGTCTGGCGAATCTCCGGCAGCGTCCCGACTTCCGCGCCTGTCACATTGCTGATCACCGGGAAACGCGGGAGTTGCATCTGCGTTTCCAGAAGCGCTTCTTCGAGCTTTTCATAAGCGCTCTGCATCAGCCGCGAATGATATGCCCCGGCTACGTTAAGCATTGTCGCCCGCCGAATGCCATATTCCCGCGCCACGCCGACAGCCGCCTCCACTTTCGCCAGTTCGCCTGAAATGACGATCTGCCCCGGAGCATTGATGTTGGCGATATCCACGTCCTCATCCGCAGCCAGCCGGCGCACGTCGTTCTCCAATCCGCCGATCATCGCTGCCATCCCGCCGACCGTCGCCGCGCAGGCTTCCTCCATCAGTTCCCCCCGTCTTTGCACCAGCTTCAATCCGGCGGCGAAATCGAATGTCCCGGCGGCGGCGTGAGCAGTCAGTTCCCCTAACGATAGCCCGGCAACGGAATCGATCGGAAAATCTCCGGCCAATTCGCGCAAAACAGCCAGGCCGATCAGGGCATGAATGTAAAGGGCCGGCTGGCAGTTCGAAGTCGCGGTCAGGCTGTCGTCCGGACCGTTCCACATGATCTCGGTCAGGTCGCTCCCGAGGATTTGGCTGGTTTTCGCGCACAAATCCGCCGCTACCGGGAATTGTTCCGCCAAATCGCGCCCCATCCCGACGCTCTGCGCGCCTTGCCCGGCAAATAACAACGCGATCTTTTTGGCCATGGCATTGTAGTTAACCGCGTTCCCTGGCAAGCGCGAGCACGATTCTATTTCCCCGAGCGTCGGAAGGCGGTGAGCCAATCTTTTGTTTTTTCTCGCGTTGCGGATTATCCCGCTGGCAACATCGCATAATGAAAACCTGTCTCCCCCTGATTGTATGTTCGCTTCTTTGTTCCTGCGCGACTATTACCCGCGGCGTGCATGAGAAACTCACCGTCTTGAGCGATCCAACCGGCGCCGATGTCCGGCTTTCGTCGGGAGAAAGAGGAATAACGCCGGCGAAATTCGTTAAGAACCGCCGGACCGACAATTTCACGGTCACGGTTAGCAAGAAAGGGTATGTGTCGCAAACGATAAGAGTGGAGAGCAAATTTTCCGGCACGGGAGGCACGGCAATGGCGGGCAACGCCATTCTGGGAGGGCTTGTCGGGATAGGCGTCGACGCGGCCAGCGGCGCTTATAACTCGCTTTATCCAAATCCGGTTTCAGTCCATTTATGGCCTGTCGGCAAACACGGAGAGAAAGCGAAACGGGCGGGAAGCGATTTGCCGTCGCGACAAACCAAATATCTGAATCCGCCGGCGTCGCCGGGAAACTCACCCCGACGCTAAAGGAATTACTTGCCAGGTTGATCCTCGCGGGGGAGAACTGGGGTCTGATCTTCACTTTCCACAAATGGCCTAACGAATTACGACAGTGATCAATCCGGTGTGACCTATTATTACCAGGATAGCGTTGGCGAACGATTTCTTTACCCCATCCGGGCCCCCGGTTATCATTATGGTTCATTCCTGAGGACCCAAGCCGCGGTGGTATTCACCTGGCTTGCAATCTGCACGTGCCTTCACGCCGGGGACTACACCAGCCGACGAATTGACGAGGTTGTGGCGGGGTTTAGGATTTTGACCCCGACAATTCGCTCCTCTCAGCGCTTATGTGTTAAATTACTGTTGCACAATCTTTCGAAACGGCCCAAGACCTTCGCGTACGGAGCGTCGTTAGTCCCTGATGTATTGGTCTTTGATGGGCACGGCCGCGAACTCCCCCTTCGGTCTGACGCGCCGACGATTGAACCAGTGGCTCCTCGAATAAGCCTTAAACCGGGCGAGAGTTTCGATACCGACATTTGCTCTAAGATCGGAGAATACTACGAACTGCTGCCGGGGAGGTATTATCTACAGTTCCGATACGATCTTCGTTTGATTGGCGATACAACAGTGGCACGTCGCTACATGGAGCTTTATCGAAGTGATGATTTTATTGTTTGGGACAGGCGGCGCTATTTCTTCAGTGTTGTAAAATAGCTCGGTAATGAGCACCAAGAGTCCTTCGCCGATTAGTGGTCTAGCGAGCGACACAGAAGGGGATCAGCAGTATTAGCGCCCCAGAAAGAAAATTGGAGGATGGGGGTCAGTCTAGGGTTGCATTGATTTGACGGACAGTGGGCGCCGTTTTTCGGCCATTGGTTTTTCAACATGTCGGCGAGACTGTCATGAGAGATTGAGTTCGTGGCGATCCCAGACTGTCCGGCAGCATGCCGGACAGAGCGGGCAGAATGCCCGCGCTCCCCTTTCGCCATTTTTTACGCTTGCGAACCTGATCTCGCTTGCGAGCATAATCGAACCCCGAATTTATGGCATTCACTGTTCGTGAGATTGAGTCGCCCGACCCGGTAACCCGGGTGGTGGCTGAAGACGCAAAACTTCGCCACCCCACGGACGACATTGGCGAGAAAATGGTGCTGAACATGGGGCCGTCCCATCCCGCTACCCACGGAGTGTTGCGCCTGGTTCTGGAATTGGACGGCGAAATCATCGTCAAGGCCACCCCGGACATCGGATTTCTTCACCGCGGTGACGAGAAGATCGCGGAAAACATGCAATACAACCAGTTCGTTCCCTACACCGACCGGCTCGATTACATTGCCCCCCTGTCCAACAATGTCGCTTACGCGCTCGCGGTCGAAAAATTGATGGGCTGGGACATTCCACCCCGCGGAAAAGCCATTCGCGTGATCTGCTGCGAAACGGCGCGCATTTCATCGCATCTGCTCGGTATCGGAGCCATGGCCCTGGATCTCGGCGCCATGACCGTGTTCCTCTACACCTTTAACGAGCGGGAAAAACTTTACGATCTGTTCGAGCTTCTTACCGGGGCCCGCTTCACCACTTCTTATACCCGGGTCGGAGGACAAATCCGCGATCTGCCGGAAACATTCATCCCTCAATTGACGAAGTTTCTGGACGATTTCGGGCCGCACCTCGACGAAGTCGACAAGCTCCTGACCCGGAATCGCATCTTCGTCGATCGGACCAGGGAGATCGGGGTGATTCCGAAACATCGCGCCATCGCTTATGCTTTGTCCGGCCCGAATTTGCGCGGCAGCGGGATCGAACACGATCTGCGGCGCAAACATCCCTATCTCGATTACGAAAACTACGATTTCGACGTGGTGATCGGCAGCGCCGGCGACTGCTACGATCGTTACCTGGTGAGGATTGAAGAAATGCGGCAAAGCGCGCGGATTTTACGCCAGGCAATCGAGAACCTTCCCACCGGGCCGATCAACGTGGCTGATTGGAAGAACATGACTCCGCCGAAATCGCTGGTCCTGACCAAAATGGAAGAGCTGATTCATCATTTTATTGTCGTGACCGAAGGGCTCGATGCGCCGCCGGGTGAAATTTATTTCGGAGCGGAGAATCCGAAGGGCGAACTGGGCTTCTATATTCATAGCAAGGGGGGCGGGGTGCCCTACCGGCTCAAAATCCGGGCGCCCTCTTTCGTGAATCTGAGCATCCTGCCGGAACTGCTGCCCGGCCACATGGTAAGCGACGTCCCGGCAATTCTAGGAAGTCTGGACTTCGTGATGGGAGAATGCGACAGATGATCGTATGAAATTGTTTCGCGTCTCGTTTTTCGCGCTTGCCGCGATGGTTTTGGCGCTCTCCCTGGCCGGGTGCGGCCGTAATCCGTTATCCGGCTCGAAGCTCACCCTGGCAAATTACAACAAGATCACCACCGGCATGTCGAAAGCGCAGGTCGAAGAGATTCTCGGGCCGCCGACGCGGATCGAAACCAAGGATATGATCATCTACAAAAAGACGACGTATCGTTATGAAGATGGAAAGAACTTTGCCATGATCACTTTTAAGAACGACGAAGTGGACAGCAAAGATACCAACCTCGGGACCGGCACCTGACCAAAGCCATGGCGTTATTTTCACGGATTGCCAGATTGCTAAGCGTCATCGGGGTCGTCGCTCTGCTCGGGCTCGGCGGCGGCTGCTCGGGCAAACGGATCAGCAAAGCCAACGTCAACGAGGTTACGGAGGGAATGTCCAAAAAACAGGTGGAATCCATTCTGGGACCGCCCACCTCCATCGATAACAAGGATTTTATTGTCATGAAGAAAACGACCTACGTTTACCGGCAGGGGAACGACACGGTCACGCTCGTTTTCAAGGACGACAAACTGGAATCGAAAGACAGCACCCTGTCCGAATAAGGCTTCTTTTCCGTGGACTCGACGAGCACACGCGTCCCCGCCGAGTTGGAGCGGAGAATGGACGATGCGATCCGGCGATATCCGGCGGATCAGCAACGGAGCGCGGCCATGCCGCTGCTCCATTTGTGGCAGGCCCATTTCGGATTTATTGGCGACGACGCCATCGGCTGGATCGCAGACAAGCTCCGGTTGCAACCGATCAATATTTTCGAGCTGGTCTCGTTCTACCCGATGTTTCGCCGGACACCGATCGGTAAAACGCACATCCGGGTTTGCCGCACCCTCAGTTGTGCCATGGCTGGAAGTTACCGGCTCATGGAAAACTTCTGCGCGGCCACGGGAATCGAGCGCCAGGAGCACACCAACGGAATGCCCAATCCGGTGTCGGTTAGCCCGGACGGCAAATACAGCGTTGAGTTCGTGGAATGCCTGGCCAGTTGCGGAACGGCGCCGGTCTGCATGATCGATGAAGAGCTTCACGAAAATGTCGATTCAACTTCCGCGGCCGATCTGATTCGCAATCGGCAATCCGGGCTTAGCAATCCGCAACCGCCCCATCCGCTCGAGCGCCGTCTGGTGTTCAAAAATATCGGACGGCCCGATTGGAAAATCGATATCGATACTTACCTGGCCGACGGCGGATACGAGCAATTGAAGAAGGCCGTCACCATGTCGCGAGCCGATATTGTGAACGAAGTCAAGACCTCGGGCTTGCGCGGCCGGGGAGGCGCCGGCTTTCCCTGCGGGGTAAAATGGAGCTTCATCAAGCCGGACGAGAAACGGCCGGTCTATTTAATTTGCAATGCGGACGAGTCCGAGCCCGGCACGTTCAAGGATCGCTATATCATCCACCAGGATCCTCACCAGCTGCTCGAAGGCATTCTCATCTCCTGTTTCGCCACCAACGCCCACACCGCTTACATCTATATAAGAGGCGAGTTCCCCGACGGCGCCAAAATCCTGGCCGACGCCATCGAAGAAGCGCGCGCCCATAATTTCCTCGGCCGGAACATTCTCGGATCGGGCTTTGATGTGGAAGTGTTCATTCATCGGGGCGCGGGCGCCTACATTTGCGGTGAGGAAACCGGATTAATCGAGTCGCTCGAAGGCAAACGGGCTTACCCGCGGATCAAGCCGCCTTATTTCCCCGCCGTCCTCGGGCTCTACATGTGTCCGACGATTGTGAACAATGTCGAGACGCTGTGTCATGTGAAGCACATCATCGCCATGGGCGGGGCCGAGTACGCCCGGCTCGGCCGGCCTAACAACACCGGTACCCGCATTCTTTGCGTCAGCGGCGACGTCCAGCGGCCCGGCTATTATGAGGTCGAGGTCGGCGGTGTCACCATGGGCCAGTTGATTTACGAGATGGCCGGTGGAATGCGCCCCGGGCGCTGGTTGAAAGCGGTGATCCCCGGCGGCAGCTCGGCAAAAGTGCTCCGGGCGGACGAGCGCTTTACGCTCAAGGAAAAGCAGCCCGACGGATCGACCATCGAGCGGGAAATCCCGATCTACGAACTCCCGATGGATTTCGATTCGCTGGCTGCGGCCGGTTCCATGGCCGGGTCGGGCGGCGTCATCGTGCTCGACGATTCGCGGGACATGGTGTGGACGCTGAACAATATCAACGAATTCTACGCCCACGAATCGTGCGGCCAGTGCACCCCGTGCCGGGAAGGCTCGCTCTGGATGAAAAAGATAACCGATCGCATGTTGCTTGGCGGCGGTGTGGTCCAGGACCCGCATACTTTAAAGACAGTGGCTGATAACATTGCCGGGCGAACAATTTGCGCCTTTGGCGAGGCCTGCGCCTGGCCCACCCAAAGTTTTGTCGAAAAATTCCCGGAAGAATTCGGGGCTCGTGCCCTCAAACCTTCACCGCCGCCGCTGCCGCCGGAATACACGCCCCAGGAACTGGTGGAAGAACAGCAAATCCCGACCACGCCCCTGGCCCGCGACCCCGGCTGGGAAAAAGCCGGCACCGCCGGGACCATCTAGAATATGAATCTGGAAACCAGGAACCAGGAAAAGAATTGGGGAACACTTTATTAACTGACTCGCATCATCGGCGCGGCAATCCGCTGTTCACACACGAACTCGGACCCGGCTTTTTGGAAAGCATGTATGAAGAAGCGCTGGCGATCGAACTTGCGATGCCGGACTTGACGTTCGAGCGACAAAAACTCCTGCCGACTCCTCTATCGCGAGCATCTGATCGGACAACACCGCCTGGATTCTCGTTGTCGAGGGCACTGTGTTGTTGAACTCAAGGCGATCACGCTTTGGAAGATGTGCACTTCGCCATCGTTCGCTCTTATCTGAAGGCGGCTAGCCTAACCGACGGATTAATCCTTAATTTGCCAGTCCCCGTTCACGGTAAAGCGTGTCGGCCGCGAGTATCATTTCGAACCGGTGATTTACCGGATAAGATCGACATGATCTGAATAGCTTTAACTAATTCTCGGCTTCCATCATCATGATTGGCATAATCAAATGGCTTTCTTTCCGCGGTCCCGCGCTTTGCCAGATCCAAATCTTTTGCCCTGGCTTCCTGGTGCGAACCGCTGAGATTCGAATCTTCTTTGCGCTGGATTCCTGGTTCCTGATTCAAATTCGACATGGCTAACGAATCCTCAGTTCCACGGTTCAACGTCCAGATTGATGGCGCGTGGCATCAATTCCCCAAGGGCACCCGGGTGATTGAGGCATGTGAACAGGCCGGCAGTTTCGTGCCGCGCTATTGCTACCATAAAAAGCTCAGTTCCCCCGGCAATTGCCGGATGTGCTTGATCGAAATGGGCATGCCCAAACTGGGACCGGACCGCAAACCGGAGCTCGGCCCCGATGGAAAACCGGTCATCAACTGGATGCCGCGCCCCCAAATTTCCTGCGCCCAGGAAATCTCCGAAGGAATGGGCGTGCGCACGAACTCGCCCCTGGTCAAGGAGTGCCAGCGCGGAGTAATGGAATTCCTGCTCATTAATCACCCGCTCGATTGTCCAATCTGCGATCAAGCCGGCGAATGCCAGCTCCAGGAATTCAGCGTCCAATACGGCACCGCCGAATCGCGCTTTCTCGAGAACAAGGTCAAGAAACCAAAAGCGGTTCAGATCGGGCCGCGGGTTACTCTCGACGACGAGCGATGCATCCTCTGCTCGCGCTGCATCCGGTTTTGTCAGGAAATCGCGCATGACGATGTCCTTGGATTCGTCGATCGCGGCAGTCACTCGGTTCTGACCGCCCATCCCGACCGGCCGCTGGAGAACAATTACTCGCTCAACACCGTCGATATTTGTCCGGTCGGCGCCCTGACCAGCACCGATTTCCGGTTCAAAATGCGGGTCTGGTTCTTGAAAGAGACCAAGAGCATTTGCACCAGCTGCGCCACCGGATGCAACACCATCATCGGAAGCCGGGAAGACGTGATTTACCGTCAGACCCCGCGCGAGAACGACGCCGTCAATTCCGCGTGGATGTGCGACTACGGCCGGTTGAACTTCGATTACGTGGAATCGGAACGCCGGCTGCTCGAACCGCGAATCTTTCACAACGGCAAACTGGTGCCGGCCGATTGGAAAACATCGATCACCCATGCTGCGCTCCAACTCAGGCACTTCTCCGGGTGGGAGATCGCCATTCTCGCTTCCGGCCGGATGACAAATGAAGAAATGTGGCTGGTGCTGCGTTTGGCCCGGACTCTGAACGTGCAGTGGTTCGATATCGTCCCCCGACACGGACCGGGCGACGATATTCTGTTGAGTGAAGATCGAAACCCAAACACCAACGGCGCCCGCCTCCTCGGCCTGGCCGATACCCCCGGCAGCCGGATTCCGGGAATGGTGGAAGCGATTGCATCCGGTCAAATCAAAGCGGTGGCGGCGTTCGGCGAAAATCCGGTGGGGATCGGTCTTACCTCGGCCGTTCTTTCAAATTTGCCGGCATTTATCGTCATGGATATTCTGTCCAACGACGCCACCCGGCACGCGACTGCGCTTTTGCCATCCTCCGCTTTTGCCGAGAAACGCGGCTCGATGATCAATGGCGAGGGACGGTTGCAACGATTGAACCGCGCCGTGCGTCCGCCCGGCCAGGCCCGGGACGATTGGGAAATTCTGCGCGATCTCATCCAGGCGCTGACCGGCACCAATGGCATCTATTCGATCGACGATGTTTTCCGTCAGATGAGCGAAGAGGTGCCGCAGCTTGCCGGGCTAAGCCTTGGCAAGATCGGCGATCTCGGCGTCCACGTGATGGAAGCGCGCGAATCACCGCCCCCGCCGGTCGATCCCGAGGCGAGAGATATCGAGGAAGCAGACGCAAAAAGACCGCCGGGCCGTTAGCGTGGGAGGATTGCCAATGGATTATTCATGGATCGGAATTTCGCTGCTCAAGATCGTCGGCATCCTTTTTGTCGTCATCCTGCCAATGGTCTCCTACAGCGTTTACGCCGAGCGCCGAGTCAGCGCGTTCATCCAGGACCGGCTCGGGCCTAACCGGGTCGGTCCGGCCGGCCTTTTCCAGCCTGTCGCGGATGTTTTTAAACTGCTCTTGAAAGAGGATTTTACGCCGCGCCACGTGAACAAGTTCTATTACTGGCTGGCGCCTTGTCTCGCCATGATGCCAGCGATCATCACCATGGCCGTCGTTCCGTTCGGCAGCACTCTTTTCGGGGTGCCCATGGTCATTGCCGATATCAACGTCGGGATCCTCTACGTGTTTGCCGTCTCGTCGTTAGGCGTTTATGGAATTGTCCTGGCCGGATGGGCTTCCAATTCCAAATATCCATTCCTCGGAGGCGTCCGTTCCAGCTCCCAAATGATCTCCTATGAGCTGTCGCTCGGTTTGGCTGTGATTCCGATCTTTCTTTTGGTAGGCCGGCTGCGTCTTTCCGATGTCGTCCGCTACCAGATCGCCCACGGCTGGATGATCGCTCCCTTCGTGGGCGATTGGCGGAATCCGGAGAAATGGCTCCTGGCCATTCCGATGCTGATTTCGTTTGGCGTCTTCATGATCGCTCTGTTCGCCGAGACGAACCGGCTTCCTTTCGATCTCCCGGAGGCCGAGCAGGAACTGGCCGGCGGTTATCACACCGAGTACAGCTCGATGAAATTCGCCCTTTTTTTCCTGGGCGAATATGCCGCCATGATCACCGGTTCAGCCGTGCTGGTAACGCTTTTTTTGGGCGGCTGGCATTTGCCCATCCCTTCCTGGGCTGGCGGATTTCATTGGGCCCTGATCGATGGATCCGCCCCGGGCTGGCCCGGCCTTCTCGGAGGCCTGTTCAATATCGTCACTTTTTTCGCCAAAGTCGGCCTCCTCCTGTTCTTTTTTATCTGGGTCCGCTTCACTCTGCCCCGGTTTCGCTACGACCAGCTGATGCGGCTCGGCTGGCTCTTCTTTTTTGAAATCGCCCTGGCAAACATTTTCCTAACCGCCGGGATCCTGGCTTTCGTTCACTAGACTCTGAGGCAAAGCGGAATTGATGCGGAAAAAAGTTTCAAAATCGAATTCAGTTAACCTTTGGCGTCATTTACCGTGGTTCGCGGTCAACTTTGAAATATGGCAATAACGGTACCACGGCCCAGCCTGAACTGGCGGGAGCGGCTTTATCTGCCGGCGATCCTCGGCGGACTCGCCATTACCATCAACCATTTCAAGCGGATGCTGTTCGGACGAACCAAGATCACCATGGAATATCCGGAACAAAAATGGGATGCCAGCATGCCCGATTACTACCGCGGAGCGCCCGCTCTGGTCCGGGACGTCGAGGGACGCGTCCGCTGCGTTGCCTGCCAGTTATGCGAATTTATCTGTCCGCCCCGGGCCATCAAAATCGTTCCGGGCGAGATTCCGCAAAACGACCGCTTCGCCAAAGTGGAAAAATATCCCGACGAATTCGATATCGATATGGTCCGCTGCATCTTTTGCGGGATGTGCGAGGAGGTCTGCCCGGAGCAGGCGATTTTTCTCCGGAAAGACTACGCCATCACCGGGTTCAGTCGTGAAGAGATGGTGCATCACAAGGAGAAGCTGCTGGAGATCGGCGGAGTCATGCACGGCGTCATCCTGAAATGGAACGAGAAGAAGTGAAGAGAGGGAGTAATGGAGTGTTGGAGTGCTGGAGTATTGGGAACCCTCGATCCCTGGCCACTCCACTAATCCATTACTCCAGCACTCCAGCACTCCACCACTCCATCACTCCCTTACTCCACCTCTTCTGACTCCGTATGCCCGCCTGGCTCTTCTGGATTTTCGCGACCCTGACCCTCGGGTTTGGAGCGGCGGTTGTTCTCAACCGCAATCCCGTGGCAAGCGCCCTGAGCCTGGTGGTTTCATTTCTCGGACTGGCCGCGCTCTTTATGTCGTTAGACGCTTTTTTTGTCGGGATCATCCAGATCCTCGTTTACGCCGGCGCCGTCATGGTTCTGTTTCTTTTCATCATCATGTTGCTCGATCTGCGCGCGGAGAAAGTCCGGCGGATCAACTGGTTCGCCACCGGCGGTGGAATGGCGGTTGCCCTCGTTTTTCTAATCCAGATGTTTAACGTGATCGGGAGTTTCCCACCGGCCCGGCAACACTTCCCTCCCCTGACCGCTTCGTCGTTCGATGACGTCCGCGGCATTGGGATGCGGTTATTCGAGAATTACAATGTCCCGTTCCAGATCGTGGGCATTCTGGTCCTGGTCGCCACCATCGGAGTTGTGGTCTTAAGCAAACGCGAGCTGCGATGAGATAAGATGGTTACGCTCGGCGATTACCTCACAGTCAGCGCCATTCTTTTTACCATCGGTTTCGCCGGGGTAATGTTGCGCCGCAATATCATCATCATCCTGATGTCGCTCGAGTTGATGCTGAACGCCGCCAATCTTTCCCTGGTCGCCTTTTCCCGATTCCATCTCGAGCCCGGCGGGACTCCCAATTACAACGCCCAATTGTTCGTCTTCTTTATTATTACCGTTGCCGCCGCCGAAGTCGCAGTCGGTCTGGCCATCGTCGTAGCCCTCTTTCGCGCCCGTCAGACCATTCACTCCGAAGACATCAGTAGTTTGAAGTTTTAATCATCCGCCAAACACGCGAAATGACGCCAAAAAATTTAGTAACCGACCTGGTCTTTAAGGACGAGTGTTACTCCATCATAGGCGCTTGTTTCGAGGTTTACAAAGACAAAGGCTGCGGCTTTCACGAGCCGGTCTACCAGGAATGTCTTGCCATTGAATTCGAACATTGCCGCATTCCAACGATACCGCTACCTGGCTTGTCTCTTGAGTACCGAGGCAAAATTCTCGAGCAAAAATATTTTCCTGACTTCGTGTGCTACGGAAAAATTATTGTTGAGCTTAAGGCTGTTCGCGAATTGAGCGACGAGCATCGCGCTCAAGTCTTGAATTACCTCAAGGCGGGCCGGTTCGAGCTTGGTCTTCTCGTCAATTTCGGTCACTACCCTAAACTTCAGTATGAGCGGATTGCCAAAACACGACCAGGCATCACATCGGACGAAGCAATTTACCTCTAACCATGAACAGCCACGCCTGGGAAAGAGCGAACAAACACCTTCCGCTGCAGCATCAGCCAAACTGTTTGGCGTCTTTTGGCGTGTTTAGCGGAGAACTCTCGTGAGCGCGTTGCCCTGGATTGTTTTGCTGGCGCCGCTGGTTAGCGCGGTTGTAATCACCGTGCTGACGCAACGCTTCCCAAATCTCAGCGCCAAAATCTCGGTGGCGGCGGTGCTGGTCAGTTTTGGATGCAGTTTCCTGCTCTTCTTCCAGCCGGAGGGTTCCGCGGCCGAACATGTCTGGATCGATATTCCCGGAGTGTTTCATGTTCCGATCGGATTGACCCTCGACCGGTTGAGCAAAATGATGCTCCTGCTGGTTTCCGGAGTCGGAATGCTCATCCACATCTATTCCCTGGGCTATATGCGGGAGGACGCGGGCAAGTCCCGCTACTTTGCCGGACTCTCCTTTTTCATGTTCGCCATGCTCGGAATCGTGCTGGCTAACAACTTCGTAATGTTATTCATCTTTTGGGAACTGGTCGGGTTCACCTCTTATGTATTGATTGGTCACTGGTTCGGGCGCGATGCCGCGGCCGATGCGGCCAAGAAGGCATTTCTGACAAATCGGGTCGGCGATTTCGGATTCATCATCGGGATCCTGATGATCTGGGCTGCAACCGGCACGCTGGTCTTTAACGATCTCCTTCCTCAGATGTCGAAGGTCACAATCCATCCGGCATACCTTACCATCGTCGCGTTACTGATCTTTTGCGGGGCCATTGCCAAATCGGCCCAGTTTCCGTTGCACGTCTGGTTGCCCGACGCGATGGAAGGTCCCACTCCGGTTTCCGCTCTGATCCATGCCGCCACCATGGTCGCTGCCGGCGTTTACATGCTGGTCCGCGTTGCCTTGATCATTCAGGCGTCACCGGACGCGTTGACTGTCGTGGCCTGGATCGGAACGGTCACCGCCCTGATGGCGGCGTTGGCGGCGACGCAGCAGGACGATATCAAACGCATTCTCGCTTACTCCACCATCTCCCAGCTCGGTTACATGATCATGGCAGTCGGCCTCGCTTCCAATGAGGCTGCCATGTTTCACCTGTTCACCCACGCTTTTTTCAAAGCTCTCCTGTTCCTTGGAGCCGGCTGCGTGATCGTGGCCCTCCATCACGAACAAAACATCTGGAAAATGGGCGGGCTCTCCCGAAACCTTCCCATTACATTCTTAACCTTCGCCGCCGGCGCCCTGGCTCTCATCGGCTTCCCGCCCTTCAGCGGATTTTTCAGCAAAGACGCCATCCTGGCCCGCGCCTACGACAACAGCCTCGCCATTTTTATCTTCGGCCTGGTTACCGCCCTTTTGACCGCATTCTATGTGACCCGGCTGTTTGTCGTTGTTTTTTGGGGGAAAACGCGGAGCGCTTCCGCCAAAACAAGCGATGAAGCGCCTTTTGTCATGACCGGACCCCTCATCGTGTTAGGCATCCTTTCCGTCATTGGCGGGTTCGGTTTCTTTGCCAGGAATTTTCTGGTTGTTCCGCATGAGGAGGAATTCGCGATCATCGTCCCCATCCTGGCAATCGGTGCGACCGTTCTGGGCGCGGCCTCGGCTATCGTTGCCTACCGGAATCAACCAATCGAACCCTACAACATCTGGCTCCTGAAAAGATCCTTTTACATCGATGAATTCTACAACTGGCTGATCGAATCGACCCAGGAACTCGCAGCCCGGGTCTTATCCTTCTTCGATCGCTGGATCATCGATGTGGGAGCTGTCCGCGGAGTCAGCAGCGGCACCTGGGGCCTTGGTTCGCTGCTGCGACTCTTCCAAATCGGGAATTTGCAGGCTTACGCTTTTCTCTTCGGTCTCGCTGTGGTCGCGATCATCTATTTCGCCCTCTTCCGCTGATGATTCTCCTGATCCTTCTTTCGCCGATTGTTGGGGCACTGGTGATCATGGCCGGAGCGCCGGCCCGAAGAACGGCGCTTTGTGTCTCCTTGTTTGCTTTTATTCTATCGCTGGTTGCTTTCGGGCGGTTCGAAACCGGCGGCGGGTTCCAATTCGTTAACTCGTGGCCGATCCTGCCGGATTGGCATTTGAATTTTACTGTTGGCGTAGACGGTTTGAGTCTGCTCATGGTCCTGCTGACCACGATCGTCTACCCTGGCGGCGGTCTGGTTTGCCGGCGAAATCGAGAAATACCCAGGGGCATTTTACATCTGTCTCCTTTTAATCTCCGCCGGAGCCCTCGGCGCGTTTACCTCCCTCGATTTGTTTTTCTTTTATGCCTTCCATGAGCTGGCGTTGATTCCGACCTTTCTGCTCATTGGAATCTGGGGCAGCGGGAATCGGAACGCGGCCGCCTGGAAAATTACGATCTATCTTGCCCTGGGAAGTTTCATCCTCCTCATCGGATTAATCCTGTTGTATCAGAGCGTCCCGGCGGCGGCACGGACATTCGATTTCCGCACTCTGCCCGCGGCTGCCGCCCAAATATCCGTCCCGTCCCAGCGCACTATTTACCTGCTGCTGCTGGTGGGGTTCGGGGTGCTGGTTTCCCTGTTTCCATTTCATAGCTGGGCGCCGGAAGCTTATGCATCCGCTCCCCCTTCAGCAGCGATGCTGCATGCCGGCGTGCTCAAGAAATTTGGTTTGTATGGATTGCTCCGGCTGGCTCTGCCTCTCCTTCCCGCCGGGGCGCACTATTGGACCGGCTTACTCGTCGTCCTGTTACTTGGTAACATCATCTACATCGGCCTGGTTACGATTGCGCAGAACCGGCTCGATTGGATGCTCGGCTATTCCAGCGTGATGCACATGGGCTACATCTTTCTCGGTATCGCCACCGCCGGCGTCCTGGGCACGACCGGCGCCGCTATTTTGATTTTTGCCCACGGCTTATCGATCGCCTTGCTCTTTGCGGTCGCGGGTGAGTTGCGCAAGCGAACCGGTAGTCTCGTTTTTGAGGATCTGGGCGGTCTGGGTAAAACGATGCCGCTGGCCGGTTTGGCTTTCGGCTTCGGCGCGTTTGCCGCCATCGGATTGCCCGGGTTCGCCAACTTTGCCGCCGAGATCATGATTTTTTTCGGATCGTTCCAAAAAGGCTGGGAGATGAGCCGCTTTCACCTGTTTCAGATTGCGACTGTGCTGGCGCTCTGGGGCGTGGTGATTTCGACCGTCTACATGCTGCGGGCTTACCGCCGCGCATTCATGGGGACGTTGTCAGATCGCTGGAAAGAATTGCCCGATCTGCGCGAGGATTTGCGGGTGCCCCTGGCGATTTTGATTGCCGCCCTTCTCTGGTTCGGATTTTTTCCACAATCTCTGGTCCGGGTAATTTCCCCCGTTTTACGCACCAATCTTGTCGCTGAGAATCCGGCTCGATGATATCTGCGCCGATACTGGAAATCGCGGTCCTGGTTTTGGGCATCCTGATTTTGATGTTTGAGACCTTCGCCCCGGACGTTGACAAACGAGGGGTTGGGCTTGCCGGCATTTTGGGTTTGGGGTTCGTTTTGGTGGCGACGTTTTTTGTCGCGCCGGAACCCGGATCGAGCGCGGCAATCGGCTTCTGGAGCTTCTACACCGCTGATCCCCTGGCGATCTTCTTTAAGAGATTTGCGCTCGTCACGACGATGTTCGTGCTGGTGATGATGCTCGATTACGCGCCGGTGGTGCGGGCATCGGTTTCCCCCCGGCAGAGCGCTCTGGGCGAGTTTCTTACCCTGCCGATTTTCACCTGCGCCGGCCTGATGTATCTGGTCTCGGCGATCGATCTCGTCATGGTGTTTGTTTCTCTGGAACTCGTCACAATCTCGTTCTACGTCCTGGTCAGTTTCACTCGGCGCAATCCGTTCACCCTCGAGGCCGGAGTGAAATATTTGGTCCTCAGCGCAATGTCCACCGGCTTCATTGTCTATGGCATTACCTGGATGTTTGGAGTTACTGGTCAGACCAACCTCCAGCGAATCGCCGTGGCTCTGCCCACTCCCGGTATCGACCAGACGGCCGCAATGTTCGCGCTTCTGCTGGTCCTAGCCGGTTTGGGATTCAAAATTGCCGCAGTCCCGTTTCAAATCTGGGTGCCGGACGTTTACCAGGGCGCGCCGACCCCGGTGACCGCTTATCTGTCGGTCGGCTCGAAAGCGGCCGGTTTCGTCGTCCTCCTCCGGGTCTTGCAGCCATTTCTGATTCTGCCCCGGGCCAAGCCGCTGCTGATTTTGATCGCGTTCCTGACATTGCTCTACGGCAATCTGGCCGCGCTTCCCCAAGGCAATATGAAACGCCTTCTGGCCTATTCCAGCATCGCTCACGCCGGGTATTTGCTCATCGGCGTGGTTTGCTTCGATGGCCGGGCGGTGGCGTTTTACCTGGTCGCCTACCTTCTCATGACCCTGCTCAGTTTCATTGTTCTAGTGATCGTGTCCCAGCAAACCGGAGACAAGATCGAGGATTTCGACGGGCTCGCCCAACGATCGCCTTTTCTCGCTTTCGCGATGCTCATCGCAATGGCGTCGTTAGCCGGGGTTCCGTTGACGGCGGGGTTTTTCGGCAAGCTGTTCATCTTCATGGCGGCGATCGCGCAAAAACAGACGGGACTGATCGTCGCCGGCGTGGTGGCGGTGGCTTGCGGATTTTACTATTACCTCAAAGTTGTTAAGGCGATGTACTGGCAGCCGGCCACAAGCGCCGAACAGATTCCGATCAGCGTTTTATCACGTCTGGCCATGGTCATTCTGATCGCCGGGATCGTTTGGCTGGGAATTTATCCGCTACCAATCTTGAACGCGCTGAAGCCGGCCGACGGTCCGGTCATGATTTCCGCCGCCAACCAGCATTGACCGCGGATTACGCGGATATCACGGATCGAGGTCGGAGCGATTTGCTTGTCCGCCAAACACGCGAAAGAACGCCAAAAAAAGGCCGGAGCGAATCTTGATCCAAACCTTTGGCGTTCATTGGCGTTTTTAGCGGATCTCCATCCGCCCCATCCTAGTCGCTCAGCTCGACGTTCCAGTAAGCCAGATCGACAAAATGCCGCCAACTCTCATGCTGTGGCGAGGCAAAGGTGATTTGCACAAATGGCCGCCACTTCGGTCGCTTCGGTTTCCGAATCAAACTCATGTGCGCCTCCTGCGGAAGCCGATTGCCTTTCCGGGTGTTGCACCGGATACACGAACAAACCACGTTTTCCCAGGTGGTCTGGCCGCCCCGGTCGCGAGGCAAAACATGATCGAGGTTCAATTCGCTCCGGTCGAACACCAGGCCGCAGTACTGGCAGGTGTTTTTGTCCCGTTCGAAGATGTTGTGCCGGGTAAATTTTACCTCCTTTTTCGGCAGCCGATCGAAAAGCAAAAGAACGATCACGCGCGGCACCCGAATTTTCCAGGAAATGGTCTGGACCAGTTCGTGGTCGGGGGCGGTAACGGAAAAATCGCGCCAGCTGTCGAAATCGTGGGTCAGGAAATTATTTGCAGCGTCGGATGAAACAACGTGGGCATGACCGGCATAGACGAGAGCAAAGGCGCGGCGAGCGCTGCAGATGTTCACGGCTTGCCAAAGGCGGTTTAAGACCAGGACCTGAGTGTTAAGAAGCGAGTGCAAATGTATCGAATCCCCACGTTACGAACTTGTTACAGCCCATTATCTGAAATTGGGGCGACGGTATCACCCACTTTTTTCGTTGTCAACGTGGACAGAGGTGTCCGGCGGCGGACGCCCCCTGGCAGGCCCGGCCTAAATCGCGGATTACGCGGATGATACACTCCGTCGGGACCCTGCCCCTTTAAGGGTAAACCGTGGCGATGAATTGGCGATCCATCGATGAGAGATCGTTGTTCCAGGGGATGCCGTGGTGGTCGGTGGTCAGGTTGGGGTCGACCGGATATTCCATGATGCTGTCTTCGTCGAAGCCGGTGTGAAACAGCGCCGGATTTTCCGGATAATGATTCAGCACATTGGAATCGACCATCTGTTTGGTCCAGCAATTGGGCGGGCCTTCGTAATACCGATAACAGGCCTGGGCATCCCAATGAATAGTCGAGACCGGCTGTTGATGTTCATGGATGAGGCCAAGGGCATGCCCAAACTCATGCAAAACCGTCCGCCGCAACTGCGTCGTCGAAGGCCCATCCACAAATCCGAGGCAAAGAGTTGGTTGGCCCGGCGTCTGGTTCGCCTGGGTCCCGATCAGCGACCAATAACCCGACCCGGTGAAAGTGACGCGAATGTTGCTGTGAGCCTGGTCGCTCTCCACAAACGTAATGTTGGCATGCCCGCGGGTGTGCCATTCATTGGCGATCGACAGCACCTGGTTCCTCAAACCATAAGGATCGTTGAAAAAGGCCACGTGCAACTGGCTGCCATCCGGCCAGCGATTGTGCAGTAACACTGCAGCTTGGGTACCGGCATTTCTCTGTCCCAGCCGGAGTAAACGTTTTACCGGGACCGCCTGATCGAACTCGATCTTCCCCGTTACCCCGCGGAAATCGGTAAAGTTTTGCGCCGAACACATGTCGAACGCCCCGGCAGCGCCGCTGCTGCGGACGCGGCAACCGGGCGCAGTTTGACGGAAGGTCTGGCAACCGGATAGGACGGCAAAGAAACCGATGACAACGGCTGCGATCATTGCGGACCAACGTGTTTTCATGGTGTAACCTTTCGTTTCGTTTGAATTCAGAGACAGATCTTGAGAGTGCTTCCTATTTTATTGCCCAGCAGCTCCAGAGTTCTAGCGATCGGACAGGCAATTGAAAAGCTCGTCTCGGTTTCGGCTTCGCTCCGACCGATAAGCAGACCAACAGCGCGTTTTGCCATGAGATCGACCACCAGCGAACCGGAATCGCCCGCCTCTGAAAAGGCTTCGTCGCCGTCCTCGACCACGATGGCATCCACGATCAGCAACGAATCTCCCTGTTCATCTTCGATCCGTTCGGCGGCAAGGGGCGAGTGAATCGTGCCTCGGGTAAAGCCGCTGCCCGCGCCTCGCTTGCATACTTCATTTCCTAACCTTGCCGCAACCGGGCTCTCATTTGCCAGCGGCCCAGGCGGTTTGCGCAATGCGGTGGCGGCCGCGTCCGGATCATTCAGGCGGGCGATTGCCGCATCGACCTCGTTAGGGCCGTTTGGATCCAGGGCAACAAAAGCGGAAAGTTTCGCGATCGGCGTTTGCATGTCCGGCCCCAGAATCGGATGGCCAATTGGATTTTCGTTGAGATTGGCCAGAACGTGATTGTTGCTGAGCAGATAACGCCGCCCTCGGTTGTCCACCACCACCGCGCCGAGCGTGCCGGAGTTGTCCATCGTATCCTCCGGCACCACCAATAAACTGCCCGGACGCACCGTCAGCCGGGGCGTTCCCGCCTCAATCACATCGGTAGGCACACCATGAAACCGGGCGGGCAAGCGCTGCCCTTTTAGACACCGGGATAATGGCAGCTTTTTACGAACATAAAACGCGATGCAGAGCGAGCGCTTATCTTTCTTTCCAATCCGCTTCCGCGCGACACCTATCCCTATCACATTATGGGTCGGCTCCGCCGAAATGTGCCGAGCCGTGCTCCTCGGATGTCGCGGGACCAGAAATTTGCGAACGGCCGCCCGATAGGCCCGACTCACTTTGGGCGGCACCCCGAATGCCGTTGGCGGCCTTTTTCTTTCTTCCTCGCGACTTCGGCTTCATGGTTGCTTCCAGTTGTTAGGTTGGCACTAACTGATTGCCGACCAAAGCTGAAGGAAGAAGGCCGGCCGGCGGGCTTGCCCCTGGGTTCGTTCGCAAATTGGAACCCTGCCCCACATCTATTTGCGCGGAGCCCGGCCCCCAGAGCGTTTGACAAAATTACCAGGGGCGCGGACCTCGTCGTCCGGAACGGCGCCGGCCGCATCGCTCAGATGCTCTTCTTCGGCAGGCAGAAATTTTTTGAAACGATTTTTGTCGATTGCTTTCATGAACGCCTCGTGCGGCGTAACCGTCCCCTGTTGCAACAGAGCCCAAATGGCGTCGTCCATGAATTGCATCCCCTGCCCTTTGCCCGAAACAATGACGTCCTGAAGTTTTTGAGTGGCTCCTTCCCGGATGATCGCGGACACGGCGGCATTGGCGATCAGAATCTCGTTGACCGCGATGCGCCCGGTTCCGTCCGCTTTTTTCAGGAGCAATTGAGCAAGCACGCCCCGGAGAGAATTCGCCAGCATGGCCCGAGCCTGGGCCTGCCGGGAAGCCGGGAACACGTCAACCATGCGATCCACCGTTTTGCGCGCGTTATTGGTGTGCAACGTTCCAAAAACCAGCAAACCGGTCTCGGCCGCGGTCAGGGCCAGGGAAATCGTCTCCAGATCGCGCATCTCGCCGACCAGCACGATATCGGCATCCTCGCGCAGCGCCGCTTTCAGCGCGATTGGGAAAGAAATCGAATCGCCCGGGACTTCCCGCTGGGTGATAATGCTTCGCTTGTTGCCATGCACAAACTCGATCGGTTCTTCGATCGTGACAATGTGCCGCGAAAAATTTTCGTTCACGTAATCGATCAGCGCGGCCAAAGTAGTGGACTTACCGGAACCGGTCGGACCCGTGACCAGCACCAGTCCGCCGCGTAAATGGCCGAACTCCTTCACCACCAGCGGGATCCCAAGTTCTTCCAGACTGGCGATCCTGGTCGGGATCAACCGAAACACCGCGCCGTAGCCGTTGGTCTGTTTCAGGTAATTGCACCGGAATCGGGAAGCCGCATCCATCTCGTAGGCAAAATCGAGATCGCCGCGTTCCTCAAAGATCTTCCACTTATGCTCGCCACAGACCTCGCTCAACATGGACGAGGCCTCCTCCCGCAGAATAGGCTCCTTCCGAATCGGCGCCACATCGCCGTGTTTTCGCATCTTGGGCGGCTGCCCCTCCCCGATGTGAAGATCGGATCCGCCCTGCTCGACGATCACTTTCAAAAACTGATCTAAATAAGGCATATAACGAACCGCGGATTACGCGGATGGCACGGATGGACGTTCAGCACCTCCATGGCAGCACCAAAGATGCTTCGGCTCAGATCTTCATGAATTAGTTTCTGCATCCGTGTCGATCCGGGTAATCCGCGGTTAAATCTTCAGCTGTTCCCGCATTTCCTGTTTCAGTTCGGCCCGGGCGTAAGCTTCTTCCCCGTCGATCAGCCCCCGCTTGTAAAGGTCCAGGAGGGATTCGTCCATTAACTGCATCCCCTGCTTTTTTCCGGTCTGAATAATGCCCGGGAGCATAAAGGTTTTTGCTTCCCGGATAACGTTGGCCACTGCCGGCGTGTTGGTCAGGGTTTCCAGGGCGAGGACACGGCCCGGTTGATCGATCCGCGGAATCAGCTGCTGACTGATTACGCCCCGTAACGACTCGCTCACCATCACCCGGATTTGCTCCTGTTGATCGACTGGAAATACGTCGAGCAACCGATCGAGGGTGCGGGAGGCGCTTCCGGTATGCAGTGTGCCCAGAACCAGGTGACCGGTCTCGGACGCAGTGATGGCAAGCGAGATCGTTTCCAGGTCCCGCATTTCGCCGACCATGATCACATCGGGATCTTCCCGTAACGCGCCGCGCAAGGCGGCGGCAAAGGAGACGGTATGGGTATGCACCTCGCGCTGGGTGATGTGACAACCTCGCGGTTGAAACACGTACTCGATCGGGTCTTCCAGGGTGATGATGTGCTCGCGCCGTTCCATGTTTATTTGCTCGACCAATGCCGCAAGCGTCGTCGATTTGCCGCTGCCAACCGAACCGGTGACCAGGATCAAGCCGTTCTGATATCGGGTAAGCAATTTCAAATGCTCCGGCAATCCGAGATCGTCCATCGTCTGGACCCGGGTGTTGATGATTCGGAAAACAAGATCGATCCCGAGCCGTTGCCGGACAACGCTGGTCCGGAACCGGCCGAGATCATTGGCGTAAGCAAAGTCGGCGTCGCCCCGCTCGTTCAACTGCGTTTTCTGCGGATCGGAAAGAAAACCTTCCGCCAAAGCCAGGGTGTTATCGACGGTTAACCGGGGCGCGTCCGGCCAGATCGGCTGCAAGATGCCATGCAACCGCCACAAAGGCGGAGCGTTTACCCCCAGGTGGATGTCCGAGGCGCCCGCCCGCTGACCGACAGCCAGGTATTCGTCAACATGAGACAATGGGTGGGACCGCGGGCTTTGGTCCGTGGATTTGGCGGTCATGGGCGCGCCAAATCATTATGCGCCCAGGCCCGCGCGTAAACTCAAATCAGGGGGCCAGGCGCACGTGGGCAGCTCCGGGGTTTTCGATGCTCTTCCCGAAAAACCACCCTGCAAACGCTCTTCACCAGCCCGCTATTTTCCACCAAGGCGACGATCGGCCGTGAATGCCCGCACCTTTTCCTCGAGAAATTTTGTAATAGCCGGTCGAGCCAGGGTGGCCGCGATTTTCAGCACCCCCAACAAAAATCCCGCTTCGAGCAATTTGCTTTGGGGCGAAGGCTTGTGATTCGCAGCAACGTAAACTTTCTTCTTTCGGGTGGCTGCAAGCACAACCAGCGTTCCCACCGCAACCGCAGCGCCGATCCAGGCGACTGTGTTCTCCTGGAACGAGCGCCTGACCTTGCCCGGGAAATCCAGCTCCGCCCGCACCGAACGCAGGTCGCGCGCGACTCGTTCCCGGGAACGGGCGATCGCGCCTTTCAATTCGTCGGACGACTGTTTTCCTCCAGATTTCTTAGCCATTCGCGATCTTTCTTTAATTCGGCTGACAATTCAGGGAACGGACGCTTGACCATTCGGCTCCGGGCGATGAGCAGACAAAACAAAGCTAGCACAAAATGAGCGCCGGCCGCGACCAGGGCGACCCATACCCATGAGAGATGGGCAAGGCGCGCCAGCCCGCCACCGCGCTGGCCACGAGAAAGAGGTAGCCAAACGTAAAAAACAGGAGTGCGGCAAAGAGACAAACGCCCAGGGCGACGATCTGGACAATTGCGCTCTTTGATTCTTTGGCAAAGAGGGCAAAACGATTCTCCACCAACCCGGCAAGGTCGGCGCAGAACGCCAGCAACGATTCAAGCAAACCGGCACGCCCCGCAACCTTGCGGGAGCGCGCGGTGTGAAAAGCCATTGAAGAAAAAGTTAGCGCCGGAAAATCATTCCGAGCACAAAGCCGATTCCGAGGGCTGTGACAACAGCTTTGGTCGGATTCTCCCGAACGTATTGCTCGGCATCGTCTTGAAACGTGCGGGCGCGATCGCGAGCGTCGCCCCAGGCTTGCTCGGCTTTATCCCGTGCTTCTTCCCAGGCATGTTCGGCCTTGCCCCGATATTCCCCGGCAAATGCGCCCGCGGCCGATTTTAAATCTTCCGCCGCCTTGCGCGCGTGGGTCTTACTGCTCTCCAATTTGTCCTGTGCGTCTGCGTTTCCAGAAGCTTTCTGATTCGTTTTGTTATCCTCAGGCATTAATATTCCTCCAGTTGAGTTCTTTTCCTAATATCCGTCCGGTTCTCTTTATCATCAACCCAGTGCGGAATAAATCTTTTCTCCAGGGAAACGAGTGCCGGCTGCC
Source organism: uncultured Verrucomicrobiae bacterium (assembly GCA_963728975.1). Lineage (GTDB taxonomy): Bacteria > Verrucomicrobiota > Verrucomicrobiia > Chthoniobacterales > UBA10450 > DATFCK01. Next base: position 1,935,285 of record CAVSMF010000001.1, on the reverse strand, counting down.
CAACGCGCGTGTCCATCTTCGCTCCGGGTCGAACCGCCGGCTTGGTTAACCCCTGACTCGGGCCAGCCGACCTTCTGCCGCATCTGACCGCTTTAACGCTTCAACGCTTCAACGCTTCAACGCCCCTATTGTTCCCTGAAAATAATCCGGGCCTTGGTCAGATCGTAGGGCGACAACTCCACCGATACCTTGTCCCCCGGCACAATGCGGATAAAATGCTTTCGCATTTTGCCCGAAATATGGGCCAGAACGTTGCGTTGGCCGGGAAGATCGACCCGAAACATCGTGCCCGGCAACACCTGGGTCACCGTCCCCTCAGTGATGATCTGCTCTTCCTTCGGCACCCTCTAACTTACCCGCAAAGACCCGCTTTTTCAACCCGTCCGCCTCCCCGTCGGCAGACAGGATTAACGGGATTTTGCAGGATCAAGGAAGTGGATTTGGGGCGACTGGGAAATCGCCCCTCCCAGTGGGATTCCGCAACTACGCGATCCATCAGCCTTTGCCGACCCAAAACCCAATCCTGTAAATCTTGTCTAGCTCCGAAACCGCCGCCGCCTATTTCAATGAAACGGTCGGCACGTATTCCCCTAATTCCTGTCGCCTCCACCACGCTCCGGTGCGCCGGCGTTCCTCGATCGTCGTAAACCGATACCGGTAAAATTCCGCTCGAATATAACGTGGACCGGTTTCCGGAAACGGGTTTGTGCCTAACAATCCGGTAACAGCCGGCTTGTTTTCCAGCAGACAAACCAGCAACCGAAGAAACCATGGATTCTGCTCCGGCGGACTCAAAGCCGCGAACCACATCTGCCAGTCGAGCCGGGGCTGATGCGGCGCGCACCATCCCGGCGCCCGATCCACGTTGCCTGGTTTCCATTTAAACTCATAAGCCGCCCAGTCGATCCCGTTCGCGCTGCCTTCGATGATAATTTCACGGCGATCTTTGGTCATCACCCGGAAAAGGCCATAGCCGTTGATTATCCGGAACGGATCGATCAGTTGAAAGGCAGATGCGATCGGGCGGGGCGGCTCCACCTCGGGCTTGAAGGCGCTGAAAAGGAGCCAGCCATTGAACGGCAAGCTGATGACCAGCACCGTCCACCCAATCGCTCTTTGCCCCACCGCAGTCATCCGGCGCGACGGAGGGCCGACCTCCCGCGACGACGCCGTTACCGGGCTCGCTGGAGCGCGCCCCTCCTTCTTTTTCAGGCGCAACGCTCGGCGCGCCCTTTCCACCGTTACGTCGTCAATCAAGAGCAAACACAAAACGATCGTCAGCAGATTGAAGAAGCAATAACTGCCCGTAATCGCAATCCCGAGCTGGAGAAAAATCAGCAAGGCCGCCGCTATCAGCCGGAACCGGCGCGGCGCCCAGATAAAAAACGGCACGATGATTTCAACAAAAAGACAAAACGCGACCGAGAATTCCTTGATCCACTGGGGAGTCTTGTCCGCCCACCAGGCGAACATGGTCGGCAGCGGCTGACTCCAATAATGGTAATCGAGCGCGGTTAAATTCGCCCAGCAATCGTCACCGCTGGTGAGCTTAACCACGCCCGACATAAACATGAGCTTGAACAAAAGGAACTGGAGCAAAAACAGCCCGGCGCCGGAAACAGCCAGGGACGCAGCCTTGCCGCTCCATTTCCACCGGAACTGCCAGGGAGCAAAAAAGATTGCCAGAAAACCAGTTTCCAGAAGCAGGATATCCCATTGGAAACTGAAAAAAGTTTGTCCGGCGATGGTGAGGGAAAGATAGGAAACGAAAAGGAGAACCAGGGAGATCACCGGGACAAATCCCAAAATCAGCAGGAGCGATAGCACAACGCCGCTGCCGCAAAGAAAATGAAGAAAGGCGTCGCTTCGATTGAACCAGCAAAGGGTCGGCAGGAGCGAGAAAGCGCGAGGACCGATTTGCTGGCGAACAGCGGAAAGAAAATCGGCCACGGGCAAAACGCCGTTCCTGCCAATCAACCCGTCCACCTGCACCCATAACGAGATGAAAGCAATGAGATAAACCAGGCCGAGCCCGCGCAAAAACCATTTTCTCGCCCAAAAATGGGTAATCGGTTGTCCATTTACTCCAGACAACAGTCGGGAAAAGGAAACGCGGAGATCAGTTTTCAACGGGATGACTCGGAAAGAGCGAGCGGTGGATCGTGCGCTCCGCGCGCGATGCTATCAGTTTGCGGCTTTGCCGCCATCCCAATGTTGCAATGTAGCCACGGCCCTGCGGGCCGTGCGCGCACGTGCCACAGGCACGTGGCTACAAACCAACTCGCTACAAACCAGGACAGACCCATCGGCAGGACTCGGGGAGCGCACGCGCCCCCGCGTGCAGTTGCCGGCGCCCCCGCCGGCAACCGGGTGCGTGGATGCGCAGTTTAAGCACTGAATTTTCTCCTGGATTGCGATACCTCCAGAGCTGGACGTCGCGGGCGCCGCCCAGATGCCCGGCCGTTTTCGCGTCCATTGGCGTATTTCGCGGGCAAACCTTTTATTTTCCAAACTCCGCCCAGACCGGCGCGTGATCGGACGGCTCGTGACCTTTTCGCATATCACGATCGATCCCGGCGCCAATACACTTTTGGGCCGGCGATTTGCTCGCCAGAATTGCGTCGATGCGCAGCCCCCGGTTCTTGGGAAAGGCAAGCATCCGATAATCCCACCAGCTGAACAGGCCGGCTTCGTTGTGGTGCAGCCGAAACGTATCGACCAATCCCACCGCGCACAATTCGCGGAAAGCGGCGCGTTCCCCTTCCGAACACATGATGGCGCCTCGCCAGAGCTGCGGGTCGTGCACATCGATATCTTCCGGCGCAACATTGAAGTCGCCGCAGACAATCAGGTCGCGCTGTTTCTCCCGGGAAATGCAATCGCGCAAACGGCCGTACCATTTCAGCTTGTATTGGTAGGCGGGTGAGCCGACAGCCTGCCCGTTCGGGGCATAGATCGAGTAGACCCGCACCCGCTCGATGGTAGCGGCGATCACCCGCGCCTGCGGGTCTTCCACCTCGTCGCACAATGAAGCGCGGACGTCGCTCGGTTCGGACCGGGAGAGAATCGCAACCCCGTTGTAGGACTTCTCTCCGTGATAGGCGGAGAAATAACCCGCAGCCCGGAGCGCCAGAACAGGAAATTGGTCGTCCGGGCATTTGGTTTCCTGCAAACAAACCACGTCCGGTCTGGTTTTCTCCAGCCAGGCGAACAAGCGGTCCTGCCGTTTCCGCAGAGAATTAATATTCCAGGAAGCGATTTTCATCCTTCATTCTTTGTAGCGGCGGTCTATGACCGCCGCATTCTCAAACCGGTTGTGCATTTCTTAGCCGATCTAGCGGACCACTCTCCCCATCTATTTGTAGCGCCACTCTGTGACCGCCGCATTCTCAAACCGGTTACGCATTTCTTAGCGTATTCAGCGGACCACTCTCTTTGTAGCGCCACTCTATGACCGCCGCATTCTCCCTCTCTTTGTAGGGCGCCGCTGAAATGCTGAAATTAATGCGACGCTCATAGAGCGCCGCTACAGCTCAATCTCCACTCCCGGGACCGGCACGATTATTTCCGAGCCCGGAAGGTCCACCATCAACTTGGCGTGGATCCAGGCGACCGCCGCCGGGTCGCCGTGCACCAAAACAACCTTCCTGGGTGAAACCTTTTTCGCGTAGGCAATGAGCGATTCGCGGGAGGCGTGCGCGCTGAATTGAAATTGGCCGCGCTGACATCGCAACCGCTGAGGCGGCTCATCCGGATCGAGCGCAATCTCGTCGTCCGGTTTCGCGTCCCGCAAAATCCCGGCCGGCGAAAGCGGATCGGCGTAGCCGACAAATAAAATGGAGTGCCGCGGATTTTCGACAATCCGCCTGGCAAAAATATTGGAGAGAGTCTTGGCTGTCATCATCCCGCTGGAAAGGGCGTAGACGCGGCCGGGCCGGGCCGGGGCGTCGCGAATTGTCTGGCCGTTCAAGACGAATGGCGCGACCTCGTCCATCAATTGCAGATGCGAGAGCTGACGCCGGCTCATTTTGGCCCGGGCATCGTAAATATTGGTCATCTTTGAACTCAGACCGCCAATGTAGATCGGGAAATCGAGCAGGAGATTTTCGCGCCGGAATTTGTAGAGCATGGCCAGCAATTCCTGGGTTTTACCGATGGCGAAGACCGGGATCAAAACACATCCCCCCTGGGCGAACACCTGGCCTATTGCCTCGGCCAGGCGGCGCTCTTCGCCTGCCCGGGTCCAATCTGCGGAGATGGCATGATCGCCCCGGGTGCATTCCATGATCAACACATCGACCTTGTCCTCCGGGAAAACCGCTGATTCCATGATGGTTTGATCGTCGAAGTTGACGTCACCAGTGTAAAAAACCGTGCCTTCCCGCGTCCGGAGCAGAACTCCGGAGGAACCAAGCACGTGACCGGCGTCGAAAAACTCGAATGTCATCGCATCCGATTCCCGGGCCGACACGCGCTCGCCGGATAACGCCATCCGCTGACGCATCGGACAGGATTGCCACATATCCGCGGCCCGCTCGGTTTCCCGATGGGTGAACAACGGATAGAGCGTGACCCCGAGCTCTTCCCGCTGGCGCGTCATCACGTTGACCGAATTATGCAGAAGGACGTCTCCGATGGCCGCCGTCGCTTCCGGCATGAAAACTCGTGCGTTAGGTTGTCGCCGCATCAAAACCGGCAATGTCCCGATGTGGTCCTGATGGGCGTGCGAGACCAGAATCGCATCGAGCGGCCGGTCTTGAAGCGGTTTGAAATTCGGGAGCGCGTCTTCGCCCTCGAACTTTGGGTGCATCCCGCAGTCGAGCACGAGTCGATACCCGTCTCCTTCCAAATAATAGGAATTGGCGCCGATCTCGGTCCGGCGGGTCAGATTAACGAATTTCAATTTCTCGGCAGCCGAGGCGTGTTCGCGGCCTCGAGCATAGCACGCTCCGACTGAATGGTGCGGAGTTGAGACCGTTAGCGCAAGCGAACACTATTTGTAGGGCGTTTGCGCCTGACGCGTCGCAGCCCTGCGGAGGCGCGATCGAGCGAGGCCCAGCGGATGAAACGGCTGGAGCGGGTTGCCAATTCGCTTTTCATCCTGGCGATGCTACTGATGGTGGCCGTCTGCGCATTCGTTGCCTATGCCATCAGCATTCCACCCTTGAGAAAATAACGATCTCCCCGGGGCAAAAGCCGCCTCGACCGGAGAATAGCATCCGGCAGAAAGGCCTCCAATTTCGTCATCGCGTTCGCGGGCCAGGCATAGCGCAAGCTCGCCCCCAGAGGCAGGAGAATATCAAACGAGCAACTAACTTGCCCGGGTTTGGTTGAATTCGTGTGCTTACTTCGCTCTTCCCCCAGAATTGGACCAGAGAACATGCGGCCCATCTTCTGAACCGGGCCGGCTTCGGTGGCACCCCGGCCGAGATCGAGGCAATTTACAAGAAAGGCCTAACCGGCGCCGTGCGCGACCTGATCGATTTCACGATTGACGCCGCCAACGTCCCTCCTCCGAGCTGGGCCCATCCCCGAAACATTCGAGAATTGCGCAGGGGCGCCCGCGCCACCAACGATCCCGAACAGCGCCGGACGAAAATGCGCGAGCTTCGGATGATGGAAGGCGAAGAGATTCTCGACCTTCGGAATTGGTGGCTCGAGCGGATGAGAACGTCAACCGTCCCGTTACTGGAAAAAATGACCCTGTTTTGGCACGGCCATTTTGCGACCAGCATCCAAAAAGTGAGAGACGCTTATTGGATGTGGCTGCAAAACGACACTTTGCGGCGAAACGCTCTCGGGAATTTCGCCGGGCTGGTGAAGAAAATATCACGCGACCCGGCGATGATGCTCTACCTCGATCTCCAGCAGAGCCGGAAAGAACATCCGAACGAAAATTTTTCTCGGGAATTGATGGAGCTGTTCACCGTGGGAATCGGCAATTACGAAGAACAAGACGTCCGCGAAGCAGCTCGCGCATTCACCGGATACCGGCTGAACATGACCTCCCAGGAATTCCGCTTTGCTCCCGGCCAGCAGGACCGGACCGTCAAACATTTCCTGGGCCGGACCGGGCCGCTCAATGGCGACGATGTTATCGACATTCTCGTCAGCAAACCGGCCTGCGCCCAGTTCATCGGCAAAAAGATCTGGCGTTTCTTTGCCGAAGACGAGCCCGCCCAATCGACGATCGACCAGGTAGCGGCAACGATTCGAGCGCACAACTTCGAGATCCGGCCGATCCTGCGCGAAATTTTCAGTTCCGAAATATTTTACGACCAACGGGTGATGCGTTCGCAGATCAAAAGCCCGGTCCAATACATCGTCCAAACCTGCAAATTACTCGAGGCCCCCCTGCCTGCTCCGTTAGCCGCCCAAAACGCGATGCGCCAGATGGGACAGCTTCTCTTCGCCCCGCCAAACGTTAAAGGCTGGGACGGCGGCAAGGCCTGGATCACGACGTCGACCCTGCTGTTTCGCTACAATTTCGCCAGTTACCTCGTTAACGGGAACGCAATGCTGCCCAAAGGTGCGGCCGGCAAAGGTAAGGGACCGGGGTTTCGCCCGGCCGTCCGGGACGCCGCCCTCCAACGCGAACCGATCGACCCCGCCAAACTGATTCCGCCCGATTTGCGCGAAAAACCGGATGCGCTTGTCGATTTTTTGAGTGGGCGGTTCTTTGGGGCGCGCCCCCCGGAAACCGAGCGGAAAGCGTTTGTGGAATATCTGAAAGCGCGCCAACCGGACACGGGCGATGGAACGTTGCGCGGTCTTCTCCATCTGATGATGAGCACGCCCCAGTTCCAATTGGTATGAGCATCGATTCTCAAATCCAATGCCGGCCCGGCAGACCAGACGCGTCACCCTTTGTCATCACTTAAAATATGAGTTCTTCACGCCGCCCGAGCTTACAAACCCGCCGCCAATTCCTCCGCACATCCGCCCTTGGGGCCGCTGCCGCCTGGACACTGCCGGTTTTTTTGGAGAAGACCTTTTTCGCTCTCGACGCCGCCGCGGCAAATTCCCTCACTCAAACCGTCACCGGCAAAGACGGCCCTATTCTGGTGGTCCTCCAAATGGCCGGCGGCAACGATGGACTCAATACTGTCGTTCCGTTCGGCGACGATGAATATTATCGCGCCCGGCCCCGCCTCGGTTTGCCTCCGGATAAACTTGTCAAGATTAACGATTATGTGGGCCTCAATGGCGGCCTTACCGGAATGAAATCGCTCTTTGACGAGGGTCACGTCGCCATCGTCCAGGGCGTCGGTTATCCAAACCCGAACCGGTCGCATTTCCGTTCCACCGAAATCTGGCAGACCGGATCCGACGCCAACCGGATCGTTTCGGAAGGGTGGATCGGCCGCTATTTCGACAACTGCTGCAGCGGCGCGGATCCCACGATCGGCGTCGCCATCGCTAACGAGATGCCGGAGGCGTTTGCCGCCAAAACTCCAACCGGTGTCACCTTTACCCGTCCGGAACAGTTTCGTTATCGCACTTCTCAGCCGCCCCAGGGACGAATGAGCGCGGAAGAGTTTTTTTATCGGCAACTGACTCATACCGGCGCGCCGGAAGAAAGCTCCAGCGCTCCGGGTGAAGGCGCCTCCATTGGAAGTTTAGCCGGAAACGCCCGCAGCAGTTCGAGCACACTCGACTTTTTACGACGCACAGCATTGGACGCGCAGCTCAGTTCCGACAAGATCCTGGAGATCTCGCGCAAGTACAAATCGACCGTTGCCTATCCGCCGGGGCAGCTGGCCTCGAGCCTGAGTTTGATCGGGCGGATGATCGCCGGCGGGCTGCCTACCCGGGTTTATTATGCCAGCCAGGGCGGGTTCGACACTCATGCCGGCCAAATGAACGCGCAGGAACGCTTGTTAGGCGACTTCAACGGCGCGGTCGCTGCCTTTGTTGCCGACCTCAAGCAACAGGGCAACTTCGATCGGGTGTTGCTGATGACGTTCAGCGAGTTCGGGCGGCGGGTCGCTGAGAATGCAAATGGCGGCACCGACCATGGCACAGCCGCACCGATGTTTCTCGTCGGGGGAGCGGTCAAGGCAGGCTTGCTCGGCAAACACCCGAGTTTGACCGATCTCGATCGCGGCGACCTCAAGTTCAGCACCGATTTCCGCTGTGTCTACGGGACCATTCTCGACCACTGGTTGAAGGCCCCCAGCGAGCTCGTGCTCGGACGCAAATTTCCATCACTGCCAATCGTCTAGACGGCGTTTGATCGCCTCCGTAGGGCCCGGCGTTTGGCACAAACGCCCTACAGTAATTCCTTAAAAATCCGCAGCCAATTCCCAAACAGGATTTTTTCGATCTCCTCGTCCTTAAACCCGCGCTCGATCAATTTGCGAGTCAGATTTCTCGACTGGGAATGGTTGGTCAGATCCGGCAGGAAATGAGGCGTCGTCAGCTTGGCTTCGAGCTCTTTTCTTCTCTTTTCCGGCATCTGCCGAAACAGGAACTCGCAAAAATCGAAGCCGATCCCGACGCCGTCGATCCCGATCAAGCCGGCCACATGTTCGATATGATCCACGTACCGGTCGAGGGTGGCTTCTTCCTTCCGGCCACTGACCAGAATGGCGTTGATCCCAATCACGCCGCCCCGTTGTCCGATCATTTTGATCTGGTCGTCGCTGATGTTGCGCTCGATGTCGTAATATTTCCGGGCGTTGGTGTGAGAAACAATCACCGGTTGGGTCGTTAACCCGATGACATCATCGAATCCGGCCGGATTAATATGGGCCAGATCGATCATGATCCTGAGCGCCTCGCATTGCCGGACGACATCGCGTCCGAACCCAGTTAGGCCTTGCGGTGAAGAACCGTTTGCGGCGAAGATCCCGCCGTCACCAGCGGCGTTGCGCCGGGCATGAGTCAGGCCGATGGAGCGGACTCCGAGTTCATAAAAAACCCGGAGCAAATCAAGGTCGCTTCCCAACGGCTCGACTCCCTCCATCGTAATAAGCAGCGCGATCTTTCCCGAGGCGCGGGCCTTCTCGATTTCGCTGTAGCTCTTGCAGATCGCGAACCGGTCCGAGGATCCGTTCACTTCGGTATAGAGCCGGGCTACCTGATCGAGCCCGACCCGGAGCGCCATCTCCGGCATGTAAGGCTCGTCCACATAAAGCGCCACCCCCAGTATGCCCATGTTGCCCGCCTGGAATTCCGGCAGGAATTCCGTCTCCAATACGTTTGATCGGTCGCGCTTTTGGTAGAGATCCAACGGCAGATCGAAATGGAGATCGACCAGCCCCGAGACGTGGAGCCGGTCGACTCGTTCCTCGATCGCTTTTGCGGGCGACGTCATGGCTTCAGGCAAAAGGAGAAGGTAGCCTCCTTTGCCAAGGCTACGGCGCGCCAGAGGAAATTAGAAAGTAGAAAATAAGACCGCCGTTTAGACGCCCATACCCGCACGCGCCGATACGCCGCGGTCGCGGGAATGACGAAGCACGAATGACGAATGGCGATTGGCCGAGGACGCCTACCGCCCGCGGGTGGCGCGCGAAGCGATGCCTATACGCCTATACGTTAGGCCGCGCGTAATATTGAGCCAAACCCGATTTGCCGTCGCCTAGCGGCGTCACGACGTAATCCAGGCTTTCCAGAAACTCGCGGGCCGAATCTTCGTCAATTCCGAGCGCGGCCATCCGTTCCCGGTTTTGTTCGAAGAAGATGTGACCAACCCGTTTTTGTTCGAGAAGCTTCCGGGCGCCAAGGAGGACCCAGGTATCGGCGCCCTCAACATCGATCTTGAGCAGATGCACGGTCTCGGAGGCCGGGATTACGCTGTCCAGCGCCATCACCGGAACATCGACCGTGCCCTCGCTCCGCACTTGGGAAAACCCGCCCCATCCGGTTTGTCCGTCGTTACCTAACCAGAACGGCAGACGGCCGGCGGCGGCTCCAAGCGCTACCGGGTGAATCTGAATCCGCGATTCGAGATGATTGGTCGTTATGTTCCGGTGAAGAGCGGATTGGTTCAGGGGCGAAGCTTCAAAGGCCAGGACCCGGTTTTGGCGCGACCCGTTGGCCCAGATCAAACTGAAGTAACCGTAATTGGCGCCGGCATCGACCATCAACCCGCCGTCGCGGGAGAGACCGGCGATCCGTCGGGACAACTCCTGCTCGTAGAACCCGGTAAACGCGATTTCGGAATGGGCTTCGTCGGTTGGGCAGAGGCTCATTTCCAGCGAGGGCGCAAACTCGAGCGCGGCATGATCGTAAAGTTGAGAAAAATGTGCGCGCCGATGACGGTAAAACCGGTAATAAAACGCGGTCCGAACTTTTGCCGGAGCGACCCGAACCAGCCATGGCCTGGCCGGTTCCGAAACGCGGGTTCGCGTCGTGTCGAACAAACCGGACCGGGAAGTAGTAAGCGTCTGAGCGGTATGCATAAAGCGAGCGGCCGCCGTCTCGGTGCAGCAGTCTTTGTGCTACGCTGGTGCTCGATTTAAACCGGGAGTCGCCCATGGGCGTAGAAGCGAGCGTCCAGCCGGCCTTCCCGCGCCGAACCGTTATTGATGAAAACATTATTCCTCCTCGGCGCGATGATCGGCGTAGCATTAGCCCTGAGCAGCTGCGCGAATCAAAATAGTTCTGCAACCAGAACGAACAATAGTTCCCGCGTTCCCTCGGAAGCTGGTCTGTCCGGTACCGGCGGCGGTGGTGGCGGCGGCGGTCCGGCTATGATGCGCAAGGAAGAGCATTAAAATTTAAGACCAAAGAAACGAGAGTCTAATACCGATCGATCACACTAACCGTCCCGGCGGGAACGGAGCCGGCGGGAGCCGAGCGACGTAGACGGTCCAGCCCGCGAGGGTAGCGGGTGAGTGAGCGGGAGCGAGCGAATCAACGGAAGTAGACGCTACCGACCGTCCCTTGAGAGTCTCATTGCCCAATCCATCATCCAAGCGATATGAAACAACACCCGAGCCGAGCGGGAGCCGAGCGACGTAGACGGTTCAGCCCGCGACGGTAGCGGGTGAGCAAGCGGACCTGTCGCGCCGTAGCCTTGGCGAAGGCGGAAGAAAGCGAATCAATCGAACCAGAACATGGAGCTACCTTAAGTTGTCCATTCAAAGGGCATGTCGAATAACGTCCCCGGCGGGAATGGAGCCGCGGGAGCGAGCGACATAGACGGTCCAGCCCGTGAGGGTAGCGGGTGAGTGAGCGGGAGCGAGCGAATCAACGGAAGTAGACGCTACCGACCGTCCCTTGAGAGTCTCATTGCCCAATCCATCATCCAAGCTATATGAACCAACACCCGAGCCGCTGGGAAGCGAGCGACGTAGACGGTCCAGCCCGTGAGGGTAGCGGGTGAGTGAGCGGGAGCGAGTGAATCAACGGAAGTAGCGATTACGCTAGCTACCTTGAGAGTCTAATACCCGGTTGATCACACAGAGCGTCCCCGGCGGGAATGGAGCCGCTGGGTAGCGAGCGACATAGACGGTCCAGCCTGCGAGGGTAGCAGGTGAGCTTTCGGGAGAAAGCGAATCAATCGAACCAGAACATGGAGCTACCTTAGGTTGTCCATTCCAAGGGCATGTCTAACAACGTCCCCGGCGGGAATGGAGCCGCGGGAGCGAGCGACATAGACGGTCAAGCCCGCGAGGGTAGCGGGTGAGTAAGCGGGAGCGAACGAATCAATCGAACCAGAACATGGAGCTACCTTAGGTTGTCCATTCCAAGGGCATGTCTAACAACGTCCCCGGCGGGAATGGAGCCGCGGGAGCGAGCGACATAGACGGTCAAGCCCGCGAGGGTAGCGGGTGAGTAAGCGGGAGCGAACGAATCAATCGAACCAGAACATGGAGCTACCTTAGGTTGTCCATTCCAAGGGCATGTCTAACAACGTCCCCGGCGGGAATGGAGCCGCGGGAGCGAGCGACATAGACGGTCAAGCCCGCGAGGGTAGCGGGTGAGTGAGCGGGAGCGAACGAATCAATCGAACCAGAACATGGAGCTACCTTAGGTTGTCCATTCCAAGGGCATGTCTAACAACGTCCCCGGCGGGAATCGAACCCACATTTAAGGTTTAGGAAACCCTTGTTCTATCCGTTGAACTACGGGGACATGGGGATTGCGGAGTTTAGAGTTCGGACTGCGGATTGGCAATGATGCTGATAGAAAAGGCCGCTCCATCTTCGGATCAGCGCGGCCGGCCTTTTACAAATCAAATGTCAAAAAATACAGGGCTTGTTGCCCAAACGCTCTTTGTGTCATGTCGAGCGGAGTCGAGACATCTTTTGCTGCTAGTGGTTATTAAAATGAAAGATTCCTCGGCTTTGCTCGGAATGACAAAGGGTCTAATCACGCCTGCAAGTACTGCCACGCATTTGGGCAACCGGCCCTACAGATCCGACCCCACTTTCTCCCTGCGTTTCCATTTTTCTTTTCGGCAGTGTCAAAAGTGAGGACTGACCCCGACCGGAGCTCCCACGGATAGCGTGGTGGGAGAAGCCGGAGGCAGTCGACGGCGAAACAGCGAACCGGAATTGAAAGGCGGTTACATCATCCTGGCCACTGAGGATGGAAACATACGGCTCGACGCGCTGGACATCAAAAACTGGCACGCATGACCAACGCAGGAGTGCGGATAGCTGCTTGCTGTTGCGAAACCGTCGCACTAAAGGTCCCGCTGGGTCGACTTTAAGCCAGCGCTAACGAGCCTGCGCCGAGAAGCTCTTCTTCGCCTTTCAGGACCGCCCGTCTATAGCCAGCTGGCAGATTATCAAAACTGCCTTTACTTAGTTCCGCCCACGTGCATTGAAACTCGATGAAGTCGATTTCTTCGTCTTCAAGTGCACGGCGGAACGCTTCCGCATTGATTATGCGGTTAATTCTGTCGTGGAGTTCTTTCATAGTGTTATTTTGACGCAGTTGGGACCGTTTGCAAAGCAATATTCTGGAAGGTTAAGGCCCCCCTGTTTAGGATAACCCATACGTCCTCATTGGTGTGGTCATAGAGGTTTTCCCATCGAATAGCTTCAAACCCAATAGAAGCAGCAAATGAGCCAGCATCCATCACTTCGGCCCGTCTCGCTCTGTTTCGAAGCTCGCGTTGCAACTGTAGAAGTTCTTGGCGCTCAATGGTTTTTGCATCCCGTCTTAGAGCGGCTCGCACTATCATACCTCCGAATTCACCTATTGAGTAATCGACAGCAATGACCGAGGACCGAGGAAAATCGGGATTCGGGGAAGTCCCGCTCGGGGCCGCGAAGTGAATACCTTGCCCGACCGCTGACAGAGTTCCTGGATAAAGAGGACCCACCATCAAATCTCGGGCAAACAAACGGGCAGGAACGCCTTTGGTTGAAGTAAGCCCTCGGAGAAGTTCTTGATCCCCGGCCTGAATGAGCGAATCGAGCTCCTTTACTTCAACGATCTCCGGTAACGCGTCAAAACCCTGAAGGCAGGCTACCGCTGCGAAAATCTTTGCACCAGGGGGTAAAGAACGCGGATCTTTGGTAACTGCTTGAGCAATTTCTCGCTTAAACTCAGCAGCCGAAACGTCTTGTAATAGGTCTCTGGCCATTCGGTTAGCATGGCCTCAGACTAACTCGCAAACAAGCCGATGTTCACCAGCACGACCCAGCGGCCTGTTGGATCTACTAAACTTCCTATTCTGGAAGGCTCGAAACCTTTGCGCCAGGGGGTCTAACCGGTTCTTAGCATTGGCCGACTCCGAATGAAGGCGGCGGAGCGGGCTCTAAGGGAGCCAGTTATTGCCAGATAAATGTCGTGTTGTGACGCGAAATGGCAACTCCTGTCAGTTTAGTCTTTGGACGCTTCACCCGGACGGGATGGGATAGGCCGGATTAGGAAACCTCCGTTCTATCCGTTGAACTACGGGGACATGGGGATTGCGGAGTTTAGAGTTCGGACTGCGGATTGGCAATGACGCTGATGGAAAAGGCCGCTCCATCTTCGGATCAGCGCGGCCGGCCTTTTACAAATCAAATGTCAAAAAATAGAGGGCTTGTTGCCCAAACGCTCTTTGTGTCATGTCGAGCGGAGTCGAGACATCTTTTGCTGCTAGTGATTATTAAAACGAAAGATTCCTCGGCTTTGCTCGGAATGACAAAGGGTCTAATCACGCCTGCAAGTACTGCCACGCATTTGGGCAACCGGCCCTACAGATCCGACCCCACTTTCTCCCTGCGTTTCCATTTTTCTTTTCGGCAGTGTCAAAAGTGAGGACTAGGGTTGCATTGAATTGACGGACAGTGGGCTTGGGGTCAAAACCCAAAGAAAGCCCACATGAAAACACAGTTAAGGAAACCTGCTCGCGAGAGGGCGAGTTACTCTGATCAATACAAACAGGAGGCGCTAGAGCTGTGGCGCAACAGCGGACGCAGCGCGGCCAAGGTAGCGGCCGAACTGGGTATCCGCCCGCCGCTGCTTTATCGTTGGGCGCACTTGGAACGCGAATCCAACACATCGAAGAGCGAACCCAAGTCCAGGCGCAGCGTTGAAGCACTTGAAGCGGAGGTCCGTCGCTTGCGTGCGGAAAACGCCAAACTTTTAGAGCAACGCGAAGTCTTAAAAAAATCACTGGGCATCCTCTCCGAAGTGCCGCACAGAGGTATGCCCGAATCCAAGCGATGAGCGGCCAACACAAAGTAGCCTGGTTGTGTGAAGCGTTGCTGGTGTCGCGTAGCGGCTATTACGACTGGAAGAATCGCCAGCATCAACCCGGCCCGCGCCAGCTGGAGAACGAGCGTTTGCGAGAGCGGATCCGGGAGGAGTTTGCTCGCAGTCGTCAGACCTATGGCAGTCCACGGCTGGCTCAAGCGATGGGTTGCCCAGGGCGACGTAACCGCATTGCACGGCTGATGCGCCTGGAGCGAATCTTTGCCCGGCAGCGGTCCAAATATCGGGTGGCAACGACCGACAGCCGGCACGGCGGTCCAATTTGCCCCTAACCGCGTACGTAGCTTAACCATACAACGTCCAGATCAAGTCTGGGCAACCGACGCCACTTGCGTTCTAACCGGCCAGGGTTGGCTATACCTGGTTGCCGTCCTGGATTTTTTACCCGGCGCGTGATCGGCTGGGCCATGCATCAAATCCTCGATGCCCAGCTCGTCATTGCCGCTCTGCGCATGGCCTTAGATCAGCGATGTCCTCATCAACCTCTCATCCTTCACTCTGATCGAGGAGCTCAGTTCGCCAGCGCCGCCTACCGACAGACACTCGCTCAACATCGTCTGCTCGCTTCCATGAGCCGCAAAGGCAACTGCTACGACAACGCCTTCATCGAGTCCTTTTGGAGACATCAAATACGAACTCGTTTACCACCATCGCTTCACTACCCTGGCCGAGGCTCGCACCGCCATCTTCGATTACATCGAAACCTTCTACAACCGCATCCGGATGCACTCCGCTCTTGCTTACTTTAAGCCCAATCAACTTTGAATCCCAGACTAACACAAATAGACCAAAGGAATTGATCCCCAAGAAACTGTCCGAAAAATCAGGGCAAGCCCAGACTGACCCTGACCGGAGCTTCGAACTGTTTATGAGATGGCTTCCCAGTTTGAGCAAGTTTAGAGTATAAGGCTTTCTTACGGACCTGAACAATGCACACCCGCGAAATCACAAAGACAGTTTTCAAAATCAGCGATTTTTTGGCGTGGCAAAAGGCCCAGTTGCGATTATTAGCCCATATTTTCAACGACGGTCTGTTTGGTCTCTGGGGGCGAAGTCTTACCTGCTTGATACTGTCGTGAGGGGTCTACCGATCCCGATAATTTTCTTACGCGAGCAGAAGACCGACCTTACAAGGCTCGAACACAAGCGCGAGGTTGTAGATGGTCAACAAAGGCTGAGAACACTTCTTTCCTTTATTCAGCCGCAATCACTTCCGAACTACAACGCCGCCCGGGATTCATTTCAGATACAAAAAGCCCACAACAAGGATTTAGCCGACAAAGACTTCAATGATTTTCCTCCTGAAATTAGGCAGCGGATTTTGGACTACGAATTCAGTGTGCATGTCTTGCCCTCGAGCATCGGCGATCGGGATGTCCTTCAGATCTTCGCGAGGAGGAATGCCACAGGTTACATGCTGAATCCTTAGGAACTTCGTAATGATGCTTACTTCGGGAATTCAAGATAAGTGTTTTTGATCTCGCGGCGCGCAATTAGATCGCTTGCCGAAATGGCGCATTTTCAATGAGGACCAAATGCTCGAACGAACGACGTTGAGCTGACAAGCGGGCGCGCAAATGATGTTGGAGGATTCGTCGGTAACTCGCAAAAGGCCGGGAACTCTCCTTAACAAGGAGAAAGACGGCGATTATCCAGAAAAGCAGCAAGTTGAACGACGTTTCCGAACGATAATGGATTCGGTCGAGCAGATTTTTAACGACGATCTAATGGGTTTCAAAGCGCGACCGCGCTTTTTTGGACTCTTCGCTTTTCTTTACGACATTGCATTTGGAGTAGGATCAAAGCTCAAAAGGACGACACCGACGGCATTACCTCCTGGTATCCGAGAATGCCTGAGTCAGCTTCTGAGAGCATTGAGAACAAAACGGCGCCAGCGACTGTTTTGGGCGCGCTGGCCAAGCGAACCACACATCCGAAATCCAGGGGAACTGTCGTTACGTGATCTAAAGCGGACTTACGGCATTAGCTAGCAGATCGTCAACACTAGCGGAAGAATTCGTTCGCCGGCTGAATTCTTCGGAGAGAACGCGCAAGGAAGTCGAAAAGTTATTTTCCCGAGCTGGACTGACACTACGCGCGACAGAACATGTTTACGGAGCACTTTTCCTGAACACAGTGACCTCTTTTGAGCGATTACTCGAAGATCTCTTTCTTGGCCTCTTGGACAACCGCCTACGGGCGAGGAGAAGCATACGCACAAGGATAACATTCAAGTCATCGCTAGTGGCTCGCGATGTTGTCACCGGCGGTAAAGCTTACTTGAGTTGGTTTCCATACGACTGGACCGAAAAACGAGCACAGGCTTTTTTTTCGGGAGGTCGCCCGTTCACCTTGTTGAATGCCGCGGACAAAGTATTTTTGCAGGACCTAGTGACGATTCGCAATGCTGTCGCGCATCAGAGCAGTCATGCCTTGCGCAAGTTTGAAAAGCGACTAATTAGCGGTACCCCATTACTGCCTCGCGAACGTACGCCAGTGGGCTATCTTCGATCGATTCTAAGGGCCGCACCTGTCCAAACGCGGTATGAACAAATTGCCGCTGAATGTGCACGCGTTGCTTACACGCTTTGCGGGTAAGCGAAAAAGGAGCGACCGCGCTCTTTAAGAAGGGAAGTTCTTGGAGTAAAACGTGGACGCTTCAATTCGGATTCGGTTGCTCGATTCAGATAATCTATTGAAGCATGGTTTTGTGTCACCCGGGCATGAAAAAATAGAGGATTCTGGATTATTGCTGATTACGCGAACCAATTCGTAAGTGACTAGCCAGTGGGTATTTGCTGACAGGAGATGATGCCTAACGGCTCCTGCAAAAACCGCCGTGTCGACTTAGGAAACCTCCGTTCTATCCGTTGAACTACGGGGACATTTTCTCAAGAGGACAGAAGACAGAGAACAGAAAACAGATCGTAGTCTAGCAGATTTCTGCGCTGATTGGAGATTCTAGAGTTCGGATTGCGGATTGGCGATGGTTGCCGCTCACGATCCTGATTCGGTTGATCGACAGGAATTCGGACGCAATCGCATTCAAAAATGTACTTCAGGTAGCTACGCAATTTTGTGTCATGCTGCCGGTTAGATGACTCGTTACCATCGATCGGTCTTGAGTCTTACCAACCTCTTTAGGCCCGAGACCGGGTAACCTCGGCAAACGCGAGCCGGGGAGAAGTCCGTTGAACTACGGGGACATTTTCTCAAGAGGACAGAAGACAGAGAACAGAAAACGGATCTTAGTCTAGCAGATTTCTGCGCTGATTGGAGATTGTGGAGTTCGGATCACGGATTGGCGGATGATCACCAGTAGCCACAGATGGACACCGATTTTCACAAATTCAGTACCTCCCCCTATCCGTGGTTCATCCGTGTAAATCTGTGGCTAAACTTCCGGCGGCGTCGCGGGTACTCCGGCCCGCACTCTCCGGTTTAAGCGTCAAGTGGCCGCGTCATCGGCAAGCAGGAATCGACTCGGCCGGACATAGTCCGGGCCGAAATTGGAAGGATCAGCCGGCCCCGAGGTTACTTATTGAGTTTGTAACGAAGCGCCGCAATCGCGGCGAAGGCGCCGGCCAACAACAGGAAGGTCCCGCCAGTTTCCGGGACAGTCGCCGGTCCGGACTGCGTCGGTGGACCGAGGAAACGCTGCGGTGTCGCCCGCGCTTCACCGAGCGCGACCATCCCGATGATCGCCACTATCAATAAAGTTAATTTGTTCATCGCTGAACCTCTGAGGTTGAAGATATTTTGGGGTTGAATTCCAAGTCAACGCCCAGCCAACGGCCAAGGCAAGCAAAAAAACAAAAAAAAACGCTGGCTTTTACGTAAGCGGCGTAAATCCCTGGCATGGCCGCACCCTTCACCTTAGCATTTCTTCGAGGCGACCCGGGGTTCAGCGGCGGTTCGGGCCCCTAGAATTGCAATGTTTCCTCCGGCCAGGTGACCGGCTTTTAACGATCAGCTGCCGACCAAACCATCTTTCCATTCCAAGACCGATGGCGAACGCGATGGAAGATCGGAACAGCGTCGCGCGGGAACTTTCGAAAAGCGGCGTCGCGGAGCTCCGCCCTCCGTCGGCTTCAGGCGATCTTCATCGCCGGATCCTGGTTGCTTACCCGGACCAGGGCGTTGCGAAGATCAATCAGCGAGACCGGCTTGCTCAGAACATGATCGATGGCGTGGGCGCCCTCCCCGTTGGCTTCGCCGAAACCGGTCAACAGGATTACCGGCGTTGAAGGAGATCTCGTCTTGATGGCGTGGGCAAGCTGGTTTCCGCTCATCTCGGGCATGGCCTGATCGGTAATGACCACGTCCACCGCCTCGCGTTTGAACAGCTCGAGCGCTTCCCGGCCGTCATGGGCGCTGATCACGGTGTGGCAATCGTTTTTCAAATATTCGGCTAAAATTTCGCACAAGAGCGGTTGGTCGTCGGCGATAAGGACCCGGAGAGGACGCGCCACTTCGGCAGGGCCGTGGTCGTCGATCTTTTCCGGATGCTCATGTTGCGGAAGAGAAATCACGAACGTCGTCCCGCGGCCTTCGGCGCTCTCGATGTGCAACGTGCCCCGGTGCCGTTCCACAATTCCATAAACCATGGCCAGGCCCATTCCGGTGCCGCGTTCGCCTTTGGTGGTAAAAAATGGATCGAGGCATTTTCGCCGCACTTCCTTGCTCATCCCCATTCCGGTGTCGGAAATTTCCATTACGATCCATTCCTTTTGGCGGCGTGTGCGCAGGGTGATGGTTCCGCCGGAAGGCATGGCGTCGATCGCGTTGAAGACAAGATTGGCCAGGGCCTCTCGCAGCTCGGCCGGGTCGCCGGCCGCCGGCGGGACCTCGCCGAACTCGGTTTCGATCTCGATTTTGACTCCCTGCCCGAGCGATTCCGATCTCCATTTCGGTTGGGTGATCGTGATCGCTTCCTCGATCAACGCGTTCAGATCCACCGCCGACCTCGGTTCTTCGCTCCCGCCCGCCCGGTAAAACTCCCGGAGACGGGTGACGACCTTGGCGCCGTCGAGCGCGGCCAGGACCATGGGGCGAAGGTATTGCTTCATCCTGCCGGTATCGGCGTCATTTTCACATTCGCGCAGGGCCATTTCGCCAAACCCGATGATGACGGAGAGAGCATTATTAAAATCGTGCGTAACCCCGCTGGCCATGGCGCCGAGAGCGTGGAGCCGCTCCCGTTGCAACACCTGGTGTTGCGTCTCTTTTAGTTGCTTGAGGGCATGCTGTAACCGCCGAGTGCGTTCCTGAACGGTTCGTTCCAGTTTCTCGCTTTGCCAGCGCTCGATGTATCTCCTTTCGGTGTCGACATCGAAAAGGATGCGAGCCAGGGCCCAGATAAAGATCAGGAGAACGAGCACCAGGGCCGTCGAATAAAGAGCGGCCCCGAACTCGGCGTCGTAGAGGCCGGTGGTTTGTCCATAGACACGCAACAAACCGAGCCCGATGGGTAGGATAACCGCCAAGGGGAGCAGCCTCCGCGCGACCATTCCGCCAGCGGTGTCGCTCGCCACTAGTCCCATGATCGTGCCGGTCGGCCGCGCCAATAATGTGCCCACCGCCAGAATAATAAAAGCGATCGCCGTATGCACGGCCATGGGAATGGAATAACCGACACCGTAAAACATCGGTGCTCGATAAATGTAGCCGACCAAAGCGAGAAGACCGCTTATTCCCGAGACCACACTAAGTAATTCGGAGGGTCGATGGCCGCCGATCTCGACGTCGAGCAGAAGCAAAGCCATCCCGGCCAGGAGGAAGTTGAATGCGGTATTCGGCGCCATCCGGTTAGGCAGAGTTGTTCCAGCAGTCGCCAACTCCCTGCTAAAAAGCCATTGGTCGATCCGGAGATCCGCGCCGCCGAGAAGCGAGTACAACTTCAGGCAGCCAACGATCACTACACTGAGAGCCAGGACCCGGGCCAGATGCTTGCTCCATCCAGTCCGTGTTCCGTCCGACCGGAGCAGGAGCAGGGCGCTGCCGGCTGCCAACAATGCAATCGCCGTCATCGGATTCATGGCTACGAAGGAGGGACCGACCCGTTTCAGGCCTTCGATCATGAACAGCCAACCGAATAGAACGAGAGATCCCATGGCAACGACGATTGCGGCGCAGGTTGCGCAGGCGCGCCTCATTGCCACCGCGACGTGGTAGGCAACCCGTTCTGCGGCACGATCTTCAGCGAGAGCAATCGCGGTTTTCAAGCTATGGCTAGGAGTTATCCATTCGCTATCGATTTTCGCGATCAACGATGGAATTCGGTTACCAGCTAGGACCGTGCCGGGCAGCAGATGACAAAGGGAAGCCTGCTTACGCTGGCGCAAACGAACCGGCGGGCTGGGCGTGACATCATTTGAGGCATCCTCGAGCGCCCGGGCGGGCGAAAAGATTACGTGGACGTGGGAACAAAGAGGGCTATCATGTTCATATGAACATTACCTTGAAACTGAGAGAATTCCGGCTTGGCCTGGCCAGGGATTTTCCCCGGCGACAAACCGGGCGCAGGATCTCGCTCAAACCGCACCAGCTCGAATTCGCCTTGCCCACGTTGCGGCGTAAACGCGCATTCGGCAGAGCTATCTCGACCGGGCCCGGGACTCGGGCGCGATAAGGAAATCGCGGTTAGCTACTCGTCGCCTGGTCTGCTCGTCAGCAGCCGGAGGGTTGTGCGAATACAAACTTATTGGCAGGACGCCGGAGCCGCCCTAACGATTTTTCCAACCGTTGCCGCCGGGCGATGCCGCCGGCGCAAACTCAGGCACCAGATCGCCATGTTCGCCGGCTTCTTCCTCCGTTTCGGCCAGCGCTTTCTCGTGGTGCTCCCTGGCAATCAGCATGTAGAGCGACGGCACAATGAACAGCGTGAAAATCGTCCCGATGGTCATGCCGCCAACCAGGACCAGACCGATGGAATTTCGCGCGGCCGCTCCCGCGCCCGCTGACCAGAGTGAGCGGAAAGTGACCGGCCACGGTGGCGACGCTGGTCATCATGATCGGACGCAACCGGATCCGGGCGGCCTGGGCGACCGCGTCGAGCTTGGTCTGTCCCTGGCGTTGCTAATTCGATTGGCAAACTGCACGATCAAGATCCCATTTTTTGAAACCAGTCCGACCAAAGTGACCAACCCGACCTTCGAGTAGATGTTGAGGATGGTAGTCCAGCCATCGGTGAAAAATGTTCCGAACGGCATCTTCAAAAAGGTAAAAAGAAGCGCCCCGAACATCGCCAGCGGGACCGACCCGAGCAAAATAATCAGAGGATCGCGAAAACTGTTAAATTGCGCGGCCAAAACTAGAAAAATGAGGAGAACGGCGAGCAGGAACACGCCGAGAAACTTGCTTCCTTCGATCCTCAGTTGGCGCGAGCCGCCGGTATAATCGACGACATAACCGGCCGGCAGAACTTTGTGGGCCTCGTTTTCGAGGAATTTTAGCGCGGTATCCACCGAGCCGGCCGGCACTCCGCTAATCGTGACCGCATTCAATTGTTGCATGCGATTGAGAGAGCGAGCGACGGTTCCATGCTGGATGGTGGCCACGGTGCTGAGCGGCACCAGGCGATTGCTCGGACCGGTCACGTAAATATTTTTTAGTTGTTCCGGATTCAAGCGATCCACCCGTTTGATTTGGGGAATGACCTTGTAACTGAGGCCCTCCATGTTGAAGCGATTAACAAAATTACCGCCGATGCTGGCGGAAAGATCCGCGCCGACCTGTTGCATGTCGAGACCCATGGCCGACACCTTGTCGTGATCGAAAACGATTTGGGCCTGGGGCTGGTCGATTTTGGTATCGATGTCGCCGAATTGAAAGACATGGGCCTGCATCGCTTTCAGGAAAATTTGCCTGGCAAACTCCAGAATACGTTCCTGGCTGGCAGTGGAAGCGATTACGAAGCTGACCGGAAAATTATCCGAACCTGGAAGAGCCTCCGGCATGATCGGGAACATTTGGATTCCGGGAATGGCGGCGAGTTTTTGCTGGACGATGGGCAAATAATCCTTGGTCGGCGTCTTGCGCGTCCCCCACGGCTTCAAGACCATTCCGCCAAAGCCGCCGCTCGGATTTGTGATTTGGAAGGTAAACCGCGTATCCGGTATGTCCTTAAAGACCTTTCCCGCGGCGTCCGCATAACGAATCGTGTCGTCGATGGTGGCGTTGGCGGGCGCGGTCATAATCCCAAAAATGACTCCCTGATCTTCTTTCGGGGCGAGTTCATTCGGCGACATGTACCAAAACAACCCGCCCAACAGAGACAATCCGATCCAGACCGTGTAAACGGCAGGGCGCGCCTGGAGCGTTCGGTCGAGATGATTCCCGTACCAGTCCCGAAAACGATCGAACGTCCGATTAACCCATCCACTGAAACCACGATCGACATGCTCGGACCGCAATAGATGAGCCGACATCATTGGCGAAAGAACCAGGGCCACCACACCGGAGATAAAAACCGCGCCGGCCAGGGTAAGAGCGAACTCGCGGAAAAGCGTCCCGGTTAACCCGCCTTGGAGCGCGATCGGCGTATAAACAGCGGCCAGGGTTATCGTCATGGCGATGATGGGGCCGATTAACTCGCGCGCGCCCACCAGCGCAGCGTTGATCCGCGACATGCCATCGCGCATGTGGCGTTCGACATTTTCGACAACGACGATTGCGTCATCGACCACCAACCCGACCGAAAGCACGATGGCCAGCAAGGTAAGCAGGTTCAGGGTGAAGCCGAACAACTGCATCAAGAAGAGCGCGCCAATCAGAGAAATGGGAATCGCCACAATCGGCACAATCACGGACCGGAACGAGCCAAGGAACAGGAAGATCACCACCATCACGATCAGCAGGGTGTCGATCAAAGTTTTTACGACTTCGTGAATGGCGTCGTTGATGTAAGCGGTGGCGTCGTAAGCCATCTCGGCTTTCATACCGCTGGGCAGTTCCTTTTTGATCTGCTCCAGTTCCACCCGCACTCGCTTGATCACGTCGACCGAGTTCGCATTCGGAAGCACCCAGATTCCCATGAAGACGGCCTTCTGACCGGAGAAGCGCACTTCGGTGTTGTAGTCTTCCGCGCCGAGAACCACATCGGCGATGTCGCCCAGCCTGACCAGCGTCCCTTTGTCCTGCCGCACCACGAGTTGTTTAAACTGGTCGGCGGTGTGCAAATCCGTATTCGCGGTCAGGTTCACCTGAAGAAGCGAACCTTTGGTGCTTCCAACGGCAGCCAGGTAATTATTCCGGGAAAGCGCGTTCCGGACGTCGGCCGGACTGATGTTCAGCGCCGCCATGCGCTCCGGCTTCATCCAGATCCGCATGGCGAATGTCCGGCCGCCCAAAATATCCGCCTTTTGCACGCCGCCGACCGCAGTCAGTCGCGGTTGGACCAGGCGAACCAGATAATCCGTGACCTCGTTAGGCTGAAGAATGTTCGAGGTAAAACTCAGATAGGCCGAGGCGAATTGCGAATCGGCCGCCTGAATCGCAATCACCGGAATTTCTGCTTCTGGCGGCAGGTCGCGGCGGATCGCATCGACCCTCGAACTGATGTCGGAGAGGGCTTTGTTCGCGTCATAGTTCAGCTTTAGCCGAGCGGTGATCAAAGACTGACCCTGCGTGCTTTGGGATTGGATGTAATCGATGCCGTCGGCCGCCGCGATCGCGCGCTCCAGCGGGGTGGTGATGAACCCACGGACGAGCTCGGCATCG
This sequence comes from uncultured Verrucomicrobiae bacterium, assembly GCA_963728975.1. Taxonomy (GTDB): domain Bacteria; phylum Verrucomicrobiota; class Verrucomicrobiia; order Chthoniobacterales; family UBA10450; genus DATFCK01. Next base: position 1,910,901 of record CAVSMF010000001.1, on the reverse strand, counting down.
GCCCCGACATAAACCGTGGTGATGGTGATGGAGGCGATGTCGCTGCGCGGATATTGCCGAACATTTAGCGTCCTCATCGCCTGAAGTCCGGCAATGAGAATGACAAAGCTGACCACCATCGCCAGCACCGGGCGTTTAATGAAAAGATCGGTAAACGATTTCATCTGGATTCGGGGGAGCGCGGCAACCGCTTCCTCGCCCTTTTATTCATCAGGTGTCGGCCGGCTTGGGATTGAGCTTCGGTTTTGGCGCAAGCGTATTATCGACCACTACCGCCATGCCGTTGCGAAGCTTGAAAACACCCGTGCTAACCACGATCTGGCCGCGCTTCAACCCCCGGGTGATGGAGACGTAGTCCCCCCGCGCCTCGCCCACCCGCACAAATTGTTGGCGAATCGCCTGCGTTTCCTTGCCGGTTTTTGCATCCTTCTCTTTCTCAATCACGAAAACGGAATCGCCGTAGGGCGCATAGGAGACCGCGCTGCCCGGGATCACCAGCGTCTTGTTTTTTTCCGGCAACGTCACGTCGACTTTGGCAAACATCCCCGGTCGCAGCACGTGATCCGGATTATCAAGGGTGGCTTGCAACGACACATTCCGAGTCACCGGATCGACCATGGAATTTATCGCCGTAAGTTTACCCTTAAATTCACGGCCGGGCACAGCATCGGTGTGCACCTGAACCTCAAGTCCGGTCGAGAGCTTCTGAAGCTCCTGCTGTGGCACTGCAAAATCGACATAGACCGGGTCGAGCGCGGTCAATGCGACCACCTCCTGACCCGCGTTAATCGTCTGGCCTATGTTCACCTGGCGAATCCCAAGCTGGCCGTCGAAAGGCGCGCGAACTTCCTTTTTGCCAATGAACGAGCGCATGTTATCGACCGTTCCCTGCTTTTGCCTGAAGGCCGATTCGGCCGAATCTAATTCCGCCTTCGAAATCACTTTGTGAACTGCCAGATCACGGCTCCTTTGCAGATTGGCGCGAGCCAACTCTAAATCCGCCTCGGCGCTATGCAGCTGTGCTTCCTCCGAGGAAGCATCCAACTTCATCAAGATCTCTCCTTTTTTGGCGATGGCTCCATTTTGAAAATTGATCTCAGTTACGACGCCACCCAGCTCGGTCGATACGATCGCGCCCTGCACGGGCGAAATCGAGGCCACTGACGAGAGGACAGGAGCCCAATCTTCTTCCTTAACTGTTGCGCTGGTGACAGTCGTCGGCGGCAGCGTCTTGGGCATGCTCATCATTTTCCCAATTTGCAGCGCTTTGATACCGGCAAGCACAAGAACCAGCGCCACCAAGCCAACAATTGCCAGGGCCAAAGACTTGCCTCTCGACTTCATTGAAGTTGCGACCGGTTTAGCCACGTCATGCATAAGCGGGTTCGTCCTCCGATTTGAACAACAATTGCCACAATCGCCGCGTCACTCCCCGTTGTAACGCCCGCCGCTCCGCCGCAGTTGTTTCCTGCGGCTGCAAAATATCAAGCATCAACATTCCTCGCGCGACCGCAAATATCAGCTCGGCCAGCTCTCTCGGAGCCAGGCCCCGGCTTGCGGTCTGGCCTTCCGGAGCGCGGGCGATCAATTCCGTAACCCCATCCATCGCGGTCTGAAGAACATCCCGGACCAAATCCGCGATCTGCGAATTGCGGGCCGCTTCCGCGTAAAGATCGACCACGAACGCGGAAAGGAGGCGCGGTTCATTTTCGCAACAATGGGCGGTGAACAAGATTTCGAGCGATTCTAGCAAAGTCGGGGCCTGCCGGGCGCGCTCCAGCATTTCCTGGATTTCCTTTTTGTGGCGGTCGGCCATGGCGGAGATGACGGCCTCTTTATTTTCGAAATAGCGATAGATGAGGCCGACGCTGATCCCGGCTTCGGCGCTGATATCGTGCATACTGGTTTGATGAAAACCGCGTTTGGCGAAACAGACGAGGGCGGCATCGAGGATCTGGGAAGGACGATCCGTGGGAGGTTCGACTTGGGTAAGAGACATAAGGGAACAAGATGAATGAACGTTCATTCATTGTCAAGGCCACCCCGTTTTTGGCCCCCACAGGGCGCCTCGGAGATGCGCCCCTACCTGAATGGCGATTGAGGTCAATCGCCGCTACCTTCCCCCCAAGCTACCCCGCCCATGCCGATCCCACCGCCCCAAGAAAACCTCTCCCAGTTCTCGCCCAACCATCGTTATCTGGTTGGCGTTTCCGGCGGCCGCGATTCCGTCACCTTGCTCCACTGGCTGGTGCGGAATGAATTTAAGAAATTAATCGTCTGCCATCTGAACCATCGGCTGCGCGGCCGATCCAGCCTGGCGGATGCCCGGTTCGTGGAGAAGCTTGCCGCTCGATACAATCTCGAATTCGCGCTTGGGTCAGTCGACGTCCGGGCGTTCGCCACCAGAAACAAGATGTCAATCGAAACGGCAGCCCGGAGTGTGCGCTACTCTTTTTTCGCCGCCACAGCCAGGAAGCGCCGGGCCCGCCTGATTTTCCTCGGCCATCACGCGGACGATCTGGTCGAGACTCTGTTGCTGAATCTTTTTCGCGGCAGCGGACTCGCCGGTCTGGCTGGAATGCGGGAGATCTCGGAGCGGCGGGTGGAAAAGGTCAACCTGACAATCGTTCGGCCATTGCTCCGGGTCTGGCGCGGTGAAATCGACAAATACATTCGGGTCCATCATCTCCAATTTCGTGAAGACCTCTCGAACGCAGATCTGATTCCGTTGCGCAACCGGGTGCGCCGGAGGCTCATTCCTTACCTGGAGAAAATGTTCGGGCGCGATATTCGCCGGAATCTCTGGCGGACTGCGGCCATTGCGGTGGAAGAAGAGAGCTTTTTCGATCGTTTGGTCCCCGAAAAACTTTATGAAACCGGTGTTTTAAAGGTCGCCCAGCTGGGTAAAATGCCACCGGCGCTGCAACGCCGGCTCCTCCGGCGATGGTTGCAGCGGGCTGGTGTTTCCGACATTGGCTTCGAGCTTATTGAACGCGTGCGCGCCCTGCTCAATATAAAGAGCCGCGTTGCCCGGACTAATTTGCCGCGAAACCGGCACGTTCGCCGCCGGGCCGGCAAACTTTTCCTGGAGTGAGCTCATGGAACAAGGAACTGGCGAAGCGATAAAACAAATGCATTACTCCATTACTCCACCACTCGATTACTCCATTGTCTGATGAATCCCGAAGTTCGCGTTCGCTTTGCTCCGTCGCCGACCGGCTATTTGCACATCGGCGGGGCGCGAACAGCTCTTTTTAACTGGCTGTTTTCCCGGCATCAACGACGGGAAGCTCATTTTGCGGATCGAGGATACCGACAAAGCGCGCAACACCGAGGAAGCGGCGGCCGCCATTTATGAAGGGCTGGAATGGCTCGAACTGGACTGGAACGAGGGGCCTGAGGTGGGCGGAAATTTCGGCCCCTATTTCCAGAGCCAGCGGACCGAAATTTATGAGCGCTACCTGAAAAAACTACAGGACGCTGGGCACATCTTCGAAGACCAGGGCGCCTTGCGATTTCGTTCTCCGCGCGAACACGTGATGGTGGACGATTTGGTCTGCGGCCAAATCGATTTTGATCTGACCAATCCGGGGACGCACCCGGACATGACGGTGCGGCGGCCGGATGGCTCGTGGATTTTTCACTTCGTTAACGTGGTCGACGATATTGAAATGAAGATTTCGCATGTGATTCGCGGCGAAGACCATTTGTCGAACACGCCCAAACATATCGAACTCTATCGGACTCTGGGAGTGGATCCGCCCCGGTTCGCCCACATCCCTCTGATCTTGAATCGGGATGGGTCGAAGATGAGCAAACGGGACGAGGGCGCGCGCGTCGCCAGCTACATCGAGCAGGGCTACGCCCCGGAGGCCGTGCGCAATTATCTTTGTTTGCTCGGCTGGTCTCCCAAGGATAACCGCGAAAAGATCGACATTGACGAAGTCATACGGCTGTTCGAGCTGGAAAAGATCAACCGGCGCAATGCCGCCTTTGACCTCGACAAATGTTTTTGGCTCAACGGGCAGTACGTCGCCCAAATGTCGCTGGCTCGCTTCACCGAACTGGCTCGTCCTTTCCTGGAAAAAGCCGGGATCGACATTTCAAATGAGAACTACCTGGGCGCCGTGCTCGCGATCGTAAAAGAAAAAATCAAACTGTTCCGGGATGTGCCGGATTGGACCTCCTATTTCTTTACCGAAGAATATCAGTTCGATCCCGCGGCCATGAAGAAGGTCTTCGCAAAACCCGAGGCCGCGGCCCGCCTGGGCGCCCTTCGGGGCGACTTTGCCGGGATCGACGACTGGAAAGTGGAGACGCTCGAATCGCGCCTGAAAAATCTCGCTCAAAAACTCGGGTGCAAAACCGGCGACCTCGTTCATCCGGCTCGGGTGGCAGTGAGCGGACGGTCGGTTGGTCCGAGTTTGTATCACATGCTCGAAGTGATGGGAAAAGAGAGGGTGCTAAAGCGGTTCGATCGCATGCTCGCGCAACTTGAGGCGGAATGAGCGTTGAAGCCGGAGGGAACCGAATTGAAGTTGGGGTCTGTCACCAGGAGCGGCGTCCGCGGCAGTTTGCAAATCAATGCTTTTCAACAGCCAGACGGGTTCGAAACAAACAAGTGTCATCCCAAGCGAAGCGAGGGATCCCGCAGCATCAGGTAAAGCTTTCCTAACCACTGCGTGATCAATCGGCATCGGCTGGATCTCTCACTGCGTTCGAGATGACACAAATGGAGCCCTCCGCCCGGTCGCGACCCCGGCAGCGGGATGACATGAAATACAGGACGAAAGCTTTCAGATGAAAAAGAAAGCCGCCAACGAAATTTATACCCTGGCCGACCTGCAAAATTGGAGCGAAGTCACGCGCGATCTTCGTCCGCCAATTCGTCTTGGGGTCGTGGGCGATCCGGTCAAACATTCGCTTTCCCCGCAAATTCAATGCGCCGCGCTCAACCATTGCCAGATCGCCATGCAATATACCCGGTTCGAAATTTCGTCCGCACAATTGCGAGAAACCTTCGCCGCCATGCGTTCGCTCGAATTCGTCGGCTTTAATTTGACCGTGCCGCACAAGGTCGCAGCGGTCGAACTGGTGGACGAGATCGACGCCGTTGCCCGGGAAGCCGGGGCGGTAAACACGATCAAGATCGAGAATGGCAGATTCCTCGGGTTCAACACCGATGGCAAAGGTTTTTCACGAGCGATTCGAGAGGAGTTCTCAGTCGATCTGCGAGATCTCCGGGTCATGATCCTGGGAGCGGGAGGCGCGGCCCGGGGCATTGCCTGGCAATGCGCCCGGGAGAAATGCGAGCGGCTCGTTATCGTTAACCGCGATGTCGAAAAAGCAAAACAGCTGGTGGCAAGTCTGCGCGGTTATTTTGTCGAACCGAAAGTGTTCGGACCGGTCGCGCGACTCCAGGCCATCGCTTTGGAGGAGCGGGCTATTGCAGCGCAGATTGGCAACACCGATTTGATCGTCAACGCCACTCCCCAGGGATCAAATCGTCGTGATCCATCTCCGATTTCCTCCCGTCTGCTTGCTCCACACTTGATGGTGTTCGATGCCAATTACTCGGCCGAGGGCCACACCCGATTGAGCAGCGCCGCGATTGAAGCGGGGGCGCGCGCGGCCGGCGGATTGTCGATGCTGTTGCATCAGGGCGCTCTCGCGTTTGAGATCTGGTTCGACCGCGAAGCGCCACTGGAAGCGATGCGTGAAAGCCTCAGGTAGCGGCGGTTCACCCGAACCGCCAGGGCGGGTGCGGTCCTCAGGAATGGCGATTGCGGTCAATCGCCGCTACCAGTTTCCGCCGCCATTTCGCGGCTGCGCCGGGCCGCCGCTTCCACCGCCGCGACCAAGCCTTCCATCGTGCCGCGCTTTTCCATTTGGGCCAGGCCGGCCGCTGTCGTGCCCCCGGGTGTGACGACCATTCTGCGCAATTCTTCAGGGGTGAGTTTGCTCTCGATGGCAAGGCGGGCAGCGCCCAGGACGGTCTGGGCGGCGAGGATGGACGCCACGTCCGCCGGCAAACCGCATTTCTTTCCACCTTCGGCCAATCCTTCAATCACGGTGTAAACAAACGCCGGCCCGCTTCCGGAAAGAGCCGTGACTGCGTCGATATCTTTTTCATCCACTTCAACCATGACGCCGATCGCTCCGAAAAGTTTCCTGGCCAGTTCTCTGTCGGCCCTGGTGGAACGTGAGCCGACGGCCAGAGCGGTTGCAGCGCATCCGATGGCGGACGGCGTGTTAGTCAGGGCGCGAAGAAAGCGTGCCGGGGCCACCTTTTCCATGCTGGCGATGCGAACTCCAGCAGCCAGAGATATGACCAGCTTTTTCGCGATCGCGGGGGCCAGTTCGCGCAACGCCGGCAAAACAACACCCGGCTTTACTCCAACAAAAATAATGTCGGCCTGCCTGGCCGCCTCGGCATTATCGGATGTTCCCGAAATACCGGTATCGCGGACGAGCGCGTCCCGCACCTCCTGGTTGGGTTCGCTTGCAATAATCCTGGTTGGCGGACAAAAACCGGCCGCGACCAGTCCTCGAATGACTGACCCGGCTAACTTTCCCGCGCCGATGAAGCCGAGCCGATAGGTTTGAGAATCCATGGTTTGTGGCATAATTAATCCATGATAGCCACCGCTGTAAATTTCGGCGTCGATCTTGCCGAAGAACTGCTCGCACTCAAGCGGGAACGTAATGCTGTCATTTTGGCCCATAATTATCAGGTGCCGGAGATCCAGGACGTGGCTGATTACGTGGGCGACTCGCTGGGTTTGAGTTATCAGGCCGCCCATACCGACGCGGATGTGATCCTGTTTTGCGGGGTCCATTTCATGGCCGAGACGGCCAAGATCATCAACCCGGGCAAGCGCGTGATTCTGCCCGATCTGGAAGCGGGTTGTTCCCTTTCCGAGTCCTGTCCGCCGGAGAAACTGGAGCGGTTTTTGAAGGAGGGGGCCGACAAGAACTACTATGTAATCGCTTACATCAATTGCAGCGCGGGGGTCAAAGCCCAGGCCGACGTGATTTGCACCAGCAGCAATGCCGACAAAATCGTGGGCGCGGCCCCGGCGAACCGCAACATTCTGTTCGTGCCCGACCAGAATCTGGGGGCCTGGGTGATGGAACGAACCGGGCGCAAAATGGATCTGTGGCAGGGAACCTGTTATGTGCATGTCGAGTTCACGGCCCGCAGCATCAATCGCATCCGCGAGCAATATCCAGGAGCCCCGGTCGTAGCCCATCCGGAATGCACCTATGCAGTCAGGATGCTGGCCGACGAAGTTTGTTCCACCGAGAAGATGATTGCGTTTTGCCGGAACTCTCCGGCGCGCGCGATTATCGTGGTAACCGAGGCGGGAATGTTGCATCGCCTGGGCAAGGAGATTCCGGACAAGCTCTTCATTCCGGGGCCCACTGAAAACTGCTTTTGTGGCGAGTGCCGTTACATGAAAATGAACACCCTGGAAAAGGCCTGTCAGGCGCTCCAGAAAATGGAACCGGAGATTCTCTTGCCGGAAGCGATCCGGGTGCGCGCGGAAAAGCCCATTTTGCGAATGCTCGAACTGAGTCGTTAGCGCGACCGGACGTTGGCCCTCGTTTCTCAGCCGGTCTGATCGGACCCAGCCGCCGGCCGGGCGTCTCAGGATCCCGATCATCGCCGCTCCCCCTCAAAGCAGGATTTCCCTCGACAGAAGCAATCTATCGTAACCCGCTTACGATAACCGCTTGGAACCAGCTTGCGTCTCGGCAGACGCATCCAACGTGGGCCGATCAATGATTCTCTTAGAACCATCTCTCTCTTCGCCGAGCTTCCCTCGGCGCACAGACGCAATTCCCAATATTCCATCCCTAATAGTCCGAGATGGCCCGCTTTTCTCTTGTCACTTGCCATCGCCCATTCTTCACTTCTGCCGATGCAACGCCCCTCCATTTGGCTGATGCTCGTCATCTTTCTGGCTTGCCTGTTTTTTTTGCGCGAGCCGCGGTTGCAGCGCTTTGACGATGTTTTTCTGCGTTGGGTCTTGAGAAATTCGCCGCCCCCACACGCCACTGCTCCGCTCACCGTGGTCGATATCGGATCCGACCAGATGTTGCCCGAAAAACGGCTGGCCGCGGGAAACAATACTTCGATCTCGCCGGTTGAGTTTGCTCTCTTCTTGCAGTCGGCACTGGAATTTGGCCCGACTGTGGTCGGGTTCGAGCCGATTTTGCAATGGAACGGCCGGCAGAAGGACCAGGAACAGATATTCCTCGATCAAGCGATGCGGGTTCCGAAATTATTGCTCGCGGCCGAGCTCACCGCCACGCCCGATATCGAGGCCCCGGTGATCGATATTACCGGGTTCCCCCAGGTAACCGGACGGCGCGGAGATCTGCCCGCCTTTTCCGGGATCATCCGCCAACCGAATGAGGATCTCCGGCTCGTCTCCACCGCGGGATTCATTAATTTGCCAAAAGATGTCGCGGACGAAATTCATGTCCCGCTGCTCTTTCAATATCGCGGCGAGGTTATCCCTTCTTTCGCTCTGCAAGCCGTGCTGCTTTGGATGCGCATCAGTCCGGCCGAGGTCAAGATCGATATCGGATCGTACATTTACCTGCCGCACGGAAAAAAAATCCCGATCCGATCGGATGGGACATTGCTGGTCAACCCGAAGATCGCCGGAGGAGCGCGCCATCTCAAGCTGAACGAGTTGCTTTTGGCGGCGCAGCAGCACGAAAACAAAACCGCCGGCGCCAACCAATTCGAGGACATTCGGGACCAGATCGTCCTGGCCCGCACGCCTCGCGATCAACCGGGAATGCCAGGGGCCTTCACCGCGGCGATCGCCACCATCCAGGCTGGTGCCTATGTCCATCGGGTGCATTGGTTGTTCGATCTGTTTTTCATCGTTGTCGTCGCTGCCGTCAGCGGCATCGCCCGCCGATTTTCCAGAATCGATCTGGTTCTCGCAGCCATTGCGGTTACGGCCGCTTATTGCCTGCTCGCGATCGCCCTTATCTCCATCTGGTTCATTTGGCTTCCGGCGGTTTTGCCTCTCGGCACAATTTGGTTGCTCTCTTTGCTCTGCTTGTTTGCACCCCGGTCGAAAGCGGACCCCGATTTGCCGACAGTGGCCCCGCCCCCGCCCTCGCCTTAGCCTTAGCCTTAGCCTTGTCGGATGGCAGAAACGCGTGGTTCTATTCGAGCCTGATTTTTACTTTGGCCCGAGCGGTTGGCCGGCTGGATCGAGCTCGCGATGCATCGGATCGGTCGGCGTGGGAGTAGGCGTGCTCGGGGCCCGATACTCCGCCCGTTCGTAGCCAGGCCCAGCCTTCCGCGCCGGCAGATGGCTCTCCGGATCTGACGGAGCGACGGGAGAATCCTGCCCTGCCTCCGGGCGCAAACAGCCGCTCACGAAAAAAACCAGCAATAACAGACAAACCCGAAACAATCCTGTCACGACTTAACTTTAGGAAAATTTTTGGGCTGCGCCACTCAAACTCTGCGATTTGGGGAGTGGCCCGGCAACTTTTTGAAAAGGAACGGGTTGCCGCCGGTTGCTATTGACCAGCGCCGCCAACCTTGTTAAGAGACGAGTCCATGACCAGAGCTATTGCGCCGATTGTTCTGGCGTGGTGCATTGGTATCGTCGCGGCCGAAGCGGGATCTGAACCCTATTCCGGCAAGGATTTGAAGCAGTCGGTTGCGCCGGCTCCTTGCCCTGAGTGGTACGCCGATCAGGAATGGAACGCGAGCCTGTGGGGAACCTATGCCTTTGCCGGCAACAACGGACATTCGGACATCGGCAACAGTTTCATTTTCAACCGGCAATTCGCTACCTTTAACTTGAGTGAGTTTCTTTCCAGCGACAGCTATCTGGAAACCGATCATGCCTGGGGCGGCGGGGTTGATTTGCGATACTTTTTTCGAAGATATTTCGGCATCGGCCTCGAGGGGTTCGTGCTCGATGCCAAGCGTAACACCATGGATATTGAGGTGCCCGCGCCTCTCGTTTTCAGTGTGACCAAGGACGAGGACCGGCGACTGGTCGGCTCCGTTCTCGGAACCATCACCGTCCGGTACCCCATCCGTTGCAGCCGGCTTTCGCCCTACGTCTGGGCCGGCGCCGGCGCCATTTTCAACGGCGGCGAACGCGATATTCTTTTCGTCGACAACAGCAAACCCACTTTGGGCGCGATTACCGGGCACACCGGCGGACAAACCCAGGCGGTCGGACAATTCGGCGGCGGACTCGAGTTTCGCTTCACTCGTCACATCGGCTGGATGAACGATTTCAGCTGGATGTTGATTGATGGCCCGCACAACAACTATGGCATGGCCCGCAGCGGCTTGAATTTTTCGTTCTAACCCGGGAAGGGCGCTTTCCCGGACACTGAAACTTCCCAGGAGTCGTTTCCTGGCGATCTTCCCTCCGCCATGGGCTAAGCCAGGACCAGATTCGGATCGATCTCTTCCGTTAGTTGCGAAGTGCGCCCCTTTTTCAGGCGGAGCGAGGCCACGAATGCAATCATGGCGGCGTTGTCGGTTGAGAGCCATTGGGCGGCGCTTCGGCAACCCAACCCGTTCCTGGTGCAAGCTTCTTCCAATTGACGCCGCAACTCCTGGTTACAACTGACTCCGCCGCTCAGGGTCACCAAATCCACTCCGCATTGTTTCGCGGCGGTCACGCTTTTTCGGACAAGAACATCGATAACCGCCTGCTGGAACGACGCGCAAATATCATCGAGCACACTCTGATCACGGTTCGCCTCAGTGGGTTCGATATTTGCGCGGCCGGGAATGAAGCCAAGCTTTGGAAGCAGATAGCGCACTGCCGTTTTTAGTCCGCTGAAACTGAAATTGTCGGACCCTGGCATGCTCCGGGGAAAATCGAACCGCTTCGGATTGCCGCGTCGCGCTCGTTGCTCCACTTCCGGGCCGCCGGGATAACCGAGCCCCAGCATCTTGGCCACTTTATCGAACGCTTCGCCTGCGGCATCATCCATTGTCCGTCCAAGAACCTGGTAGTTGCCGGGCTCCCGCGCCAGAATCAACAAGGTGTGTCCGCCGCTGGCGACAAGAGCGACGTTAGGCTGGAAATTGCCTGCCCCAAAGAAAGGGGAGAGCAGGTGGCCTTCCAAATGATTGATGGCGAGATAAGGCTTTCCAAAACCAATGGCCAGGCCTTTGGCTAACGACGTTCCAATCATCAGCGAACTGGCCAAACCGGGTCCGCTGGTTGCGGCAAATGCGTCGATATCCCCGAGCTCGATTTGGGCCCCTTCGATTGCCCGGTCCAGCAAGCGCGGGGCCTGAACCAGATGATTGCGCGACGCAATTTCAGGGACAACCCCCCCGTATTTCTCATGATCGGCGACCTGCGACGCAATTTCACTGCTCAGCAGCTCGTCTCCGCGGAGGATGGCGACAGCGGTTTCGTCGCAGGAAGTTTCAAAAGCCAATACCGTCTTCATCCGCGAGAGGAACGACACCAGGTCCGTTCCCTTCGCTTACTTCTTAACCGCGTCCGATTTTGTCGCGTTCTGCTGCGCGTAAATCATGACGCCTTTGAGGGCATCGATGGCCCTCAGCATTTGGGGATCTTTGCTCTTGATCAGATTTTTTTCCGCGTCGGTTTCAGCTCGCCGCTCCGTGATGAAAAAAGAACGCGCTCCTGGTCGACGCTCATCGACACCCGAATATTGGGCGTGACTCCATTACCGTGAATCACTTGCCGGCTCGGAGTATAATATTTCGCGGTTGTAAACCGAAGGGCCGACCCGTCCGAAAGCTGCAACACATTCTGGACCGAACCTTTCCCGAACGTGGTTTCGCCGACAAGAATGGCCCGATGCAGGTCCTTGAGCGCGCCCGAGACAATCTCCGCTGCGCTGGCGCTGCCCTCATTGATCAAGACCGCCATTGGAAAGTGCGGCCGTTCCTTCTTCACCGACGAGGTCGTATAGTCGCGCTGCTGAGACGCCACCCGCCCCTGCGTAGAAACGACTTTTGTGTTTGGCGGCAAAAATTGGGAACAGACATCCACCGCGCTGTTCAAAAGTCCGCCCGGATTGTTCCGAAGATCGAGGATCAGGGCCTGCATTCCCTGCTTCTGGAGATTGTCCAGCGCCTTGGATAGTTCGTCGGCAGTAGGCTCGTTGAACTGAATCAAACGAATATATCCGATCCTGAACGGGCCGGTTAGCTCCGCATCGAGCAGATGACCGCCTTTGACGCTTTGGATTTTTATTTCGACCCGCTCGAGGATGTAATCTTTGACCTCCCTGGTCGAAGGCCGCAGCAATGTCAGAGTCACTTTCTGACCGGGCGGTCCTCGCAACAGGTTTATCGCTTCCTGGAGCTCCATTTTGTCGGTTGTGGTCCCGTTGATTTTCAAAATTTGATCGCCTGACAAAATTCCGGCCTTGGCCGCCGGTGTATCTTCCATTGGCGCGACCACCGTTGGCAGTCCGTTCTTGATCGACACTTCAATTCCAAGGCCGTTGAACCGGCTGCGGGTATCATCCTGCATGTCCTGAAAATCGTTCGGATCCATGTATTGACTGTGCGGGTCGAGCGAAGCCAACATCCCTTTCATGGCCGCTGTGATAAGGTCGTGATAACTCGTCTTGCTGCCATCGACGTAATCCTGCCGAAGCAACTGGATGGCTTTGGCGAAAATGGAAATCTGGGAATAGCCGTTATCCTCATCCCGATCGGCCGGCGCCGGCGATGCCGCAGCTCCGAACGATCGCAGGGTGAGCATGAAGCAAATGAGCGCGGCTAAGATCAGGTTCCGTTTCATTTTTATCTCCCCTTCAAAACCAACGGGACCATCGCGCATTGCGAATTTTTTGGCAACGGCCAAAGCGTTGGTTAGAGTTGCCGTCTTTCAAACTGCCGGCTGCTGATGATCAAGTCCTTACGTACGACAGGATGGATACTGGCGATTTGCGCACCGCTCGTCACGAGTTGGGCTGTGCAAACGGCCGACGAGGAATATCAGGCCGTGGCCGAAGAGTACATCCGGGGATACCTGGCCGCGCGTCCTCTCCTCGGGACGCAGCTTGGTTTACACGAGTACGACGGCAAGATAGCCGACTATAGCCGGCTCTCCCTCGACGCCGAGCTCGCGCGATTGCGCCGGTTCGACGATCGCTTAAAGAAGTTCGACCTGGATAAGCTCAGTCCGCGTCAGTCGATCGATCTGCGGATTCTTCAGGCCGCCATTCGCAACGAGCTCTTTCTCCGGCAGGATCTGGCGGTCTTCGAACACAATCCGATCGTCTATGCCCGCGCCGCCGATCTGAACATTTATATCAGCCGAAATTTCGCATCCCTGGAGGATCGGGCGCATTCCATCGCCCTGATCGAATCGCAAGTTCCCAACATCATGATTGCGGCCAAAACCAATCTCGCTCCGGTGCTGCCGAAGCCTTTCGTGGAATTGGCAATTCAAATTGCCAAAGCATCGGCTGACTTCTTGCGAGAAAATCTGACCGCCGCCCTGGCCGACGTAAGAGACGGGCGGATTAAGGCCGAGTTTGAAGATTCAAACCGGCGAGCCGCGGCTGCCCTTGTCGATTACGCTCTCTGGCTCGAGCGCGAACGGCTTCCGAAGGCGACGCCCGATTTCGCCATCGGCGAGGAGAAATTCCGCCGGATGTTGACGGAAACCGAACTGGTGGACGTGCCTCCGGCCAAGATTCTCGAGATCGGCCTCGCTCGGCTCAAGCAGGAGCAAGCGATATTTGCCGAGGCCGCTCGCCAAATCGATCCGAACAAGCCCGCAATCGAAGTCTTCAAAGCGATCCAGAAAGAGCATCCGGCGCCGGGTAACCTGGTCTCCGATGCGGCCAAGAATCTCGAACAGATCCGGAAATACGTTATCAGCGAACATCTGGTCACCATTCCTTCCGACGTGCGCCCCCAGGTGAAGGAAACCCCGCAGTACGAAAGGGCAACGTCATTTGCATCCATGGATACTCCCGGGCCATTCGAAAAACGCGCGACCGAGGCCTATTATTACGTCACCCCGACGGAAAACGATTGGACGGAAAAGCAAAAGGAGGAATGGCTGACCGCTTTCAACCGTTACACTTCAGACATCGTGTCGATTCACGAAGTCTATCCCGGTCATTACGTGCAATTCCTCCACCTCAACGCTTCCTCGACTAACAAGGTGGAAAAGATCTTCGGCTGCTATGGGTTCGTCGAAGGTTGGGCTCACTACTGCGAACAAATGATGGTCGACAATGGCTATGGCAGCCCCCGTCCGTCCCCGAGCCCGAGTCCCGGTCGCAAGGCCAAGTCCGCCAGAAAAAAGGGGCCGAGTCCGACCCCTACCGCCACTCCCACCACCCAATCGCGCGAAGACGAAGCGAAACGAGCCGCCAAATATCGGATGGCCCAGGCCGATGAAGCTTTGCTGCGGTTGTGCCGGTTGTGTGTGGCAATCAAGATGCACACCCAAAACATGTCGCTCGATCAAGCGACGCGGTTTTTTGAGGACAACTGCTATTACGAGGAAAAACCGGCGCGGGCGGAAGCGCTCCGCGGGACATTCGATCCGGCTTACTTGAATTACAGCCTGGGCAAGTTACAGATTCTGAAGCTGCGGGAAGATTACAAGACCCAGCAGGGCAAGGATTTTTCCCTGCAGAAATTCCATAGCGAACTGCTCAATCATGGCATGCCGCCGATCCGGCTTCTCCGCGAAATCATGCTCAAGGACAAGAGCAAGTGGAACGACGTGCTCTGATTTCTCGTCATTCCGAGCGAAGCCGAGGAACCCCGTTGCAAAACGTGCAGCTGCTTCACCGGATCCTTCGACTCCGCTCAGGATGACCGCTGATCGCTCCCTTCCCCTAACAAGTCTTTGAACAACGGCTGGGGATTGCTCGGCAACTCCTCCACATCCCGCAGTTTTCTGGTAATTGCCCGAGTCCGTACATCCACGTCTTCCATTTTCCGCGACGCCTGATCCAGTTTGTCTTTTGCCGCCACTAACGCTTCGCCGAATTTTCCAAACTCCGTTTTTACCGTAGCCAGGACGGACCAGACTTCGCTGGACCTTTTTTGAATTGCCAGGGTCCGAAAGCCCATTTGTAAACTGTTGAGCAAGGCGACCAGGGTAGTCGGTCCGGCAAACACTACCCGGCAATCCCGCTGGACCTGTTCGACCAATCCCACCCGGCGAATCGTCTCCGCGTAAAGGCCTTCCGTCGGCAGGAACATCAAGGCAAAATCGGTTGTGCGCGGAGGATTAATGTATTTGTGGCAGATATCTTTCGCGCATTTTTTCAATTGGGTTTCCAGGCTCTTCATCGCCTCGTCAATCGCCGCGGGATCGCCTTTTTCCTGGGCGCTTACCAGACGCTGATAGTCTTCGGTCGGGAATTTGGCATCAATCGGCAGCCAGACCGGCGCGCCGTTTTCGTCGCCCGGCAATTTGATTGCGTATTCGACATTCTCCCCGCTTTCCTCTCGGACCTTGACGTTGCGGGCGAATTGATCGCTGGTCAGGACCTCTTCCAGTAAACTGCCGAGCTGCACTTCGCCCCAGCCGCCGCGCGTCTTCACATTGGTAAGAACTTTTTGCAATCCGCCGACATCGTTAGCCAACTGCTGCATCGCTCCGAGGCCCTGATGCACCTGCTCGAGGCGGTCGCTCACCAGCTTGAACGATTCTCCCAGCCGTTTTTCGAGCGTGCCCTGCAATTTTTCATCGACCGTGGCGCGCATCTTGTCGATCTGCACGGTATTATCTTCCTGCAGTTGCTTCAGACGAAGATCGACAGTCGACCGGACGCTCTCCAGGGATGCCGTCAATTCCTCTCGTTGCGCTTTCGCCGTGGTCGCGTTCTCCTCGCGTCCTCGCGACATCTCCTCCCGCAGCATCCGTTCGCCCCGCTCCTGGGCCCGCTCGAGTATCTCAATCTTTTGCAACACGATTGCCTCATCCCCCCGGCCCCGCCGCACCACCAGAACAACGATTGCAGCAACCAGGCCGCCACCAATTAATCCGGTCAACAGATAAAGAATCGGACTCATATCTTTGTCATCTCGCCAGCATCGGCCGCTATCGGCCAGCGGGGCGACGACGGCGGGGAAACATTTTCTAATTCAATAACGAGAGATTCCTCGAACTCGCCCGGAATGACAAGGCCGACTAGAATCGCAGTTTGATCCCGGCATAAGCCGCCCGGCCCAAGGCGGGAAACCCAAACACTTCGGCGTAATGTTCGTTGGTCAGATTATCGATGCGGGCAAAAACCGTCAGGTGCAGGTTGATCTCATATTCGGCGGCGATATTCACGAATGAGTAATCCTCGATATCGAAATTTGAGCGCGCCGAAATTCAATTCTTCACGCGCATTGACAAATTTGGCCTCGATCAGGGTGCGTAATCTTCGGCCCCACAGATAGGAAGCCGATACATAGGCCTCGTTGCGCGGCCGCCGGGGCAAACGCGCCCCGGGCAGCTGGCTGATGTCCGCGCTCGAAGTGTTCTCCGCCTCGAGATAGGTGTAATTCGCGGTCAAGAGCAGCTCCGGGAGCGGGGCTACCCGCAGTTCGCGCTTCGATCCCCTGGGTCCGGGCAGCTCCCAGGTTCAGCGTCTCGAACAAACCGTTAAACCCAATCAGATTCGAAAGATCATTGTGAAAATAGGTGGCGCCAACCGTCACCCGATCCTGCCAGAACCGTTGCTCGAAACCGGCGTCCCAGCCCAGATCTTTCTCCGGCTTCAAGCCAAAGTTGTTGCCGAAGATCTTATCCTGGCTGCTGGGCGGGCTAAATCCGGTCGCGACACTGGCGTGCAAGCGCGTGTTCGTCGGTCCGACCAGGTAGCTTCCGGCAAAACGATAGGTCCAGATGTCGCCGAATTGATTGAACGAATCGAATCGGCCGCCTGCGACGAAAACCAGGTTGCTGACCGGGGTGACGGCCGCCTCCAGAAAACCGGCGGTTTCCTCCGTATAATCGCTGACAAAAGTCGGCTGCGGACCAAACAACTGGGAAACAAATGGACGTTCCTGGCCCGCGTTCACCCGGCTGTAAAAGAAATCCGGAGGTAAGAGTAAGCCACGGACGCCGGCTTCAAATCATTTTGGTAATCGACCGTGGTCCGCTTGAAAAGAGCGCGGGTCGGGCCAATAAAACCATCCTGGTTCGGATCGTTGATTTGCCGTTCGTGATCGTAGCTGACGATTAATTTGTGCTTCCACCACTCCCCAATCCGGTAATCGACATGCGGAGCGACAAGCCAGCGTTCCGTTAAAAAATTGTCGATCGGACGTGGACTGAATATCGAATTGGGATTGCCGGTATCGCTTTGGGAATAGGTAAACAGCGCGCCGATACGAATAGACTCGTTAGGCGACCAGCCGATATCCGAGATCGCGGCCGCGTTTCGATACTGATTGTTGGGTCGGGCATTATCCGTTTCCAGGCGACTGGCGCCTACCGAATAATCGAATTCTCCAAGCCGGCCGTCGCTTTCCAGACTTTCCCGAAACTCGCCATAGGCCCCGCCTTCGGCGCTGAGGCTGATTCCAGGCGCTCCTTGGCCGCGCCTGGTGAAAATTTGGATCGCGCCGGCCAGAGCGCGGGGCCCGTACAAAGTGCTTTGGGGGCCGCGCACGACTTCGATCCGGTCGATATCGTCCGTCGTCAAATCGGCGAAGTTGAATGCCCCTTGCAGGCCCTGGTTGATCGGAACGCCATCGAGCAACACCTGGGTGTGTTCGCTGCGCAACCCGCGGGTGAAAACGGAAGTAAGCTGCCCCGAGGTGCCGGTTTGGACAACAGACAGACCGGGAACCTCCCGCAAGCGCGTCGCTTACCCGCTCGATTTGTTTTTGTTCGATCTCCTCGGAATCGATGACGCTGGCGCTGGCGGGCGACTGGCTAAGCGGGATATCGGTTCGGGTCGCCGAAACAATTACCGGCGTAGACTCCGTCTCCATGTCCTGATCGTTATCGCCGGTCTGAGCTCGCAGGTTTGCAAAAACGGAACAACCGAGGAGCAGCGAAGAGCGCGTTTCGGGGAGCGCGGGCATGTTGCCGGGCAGTTTTGCCCACGAATATCAAAGCCACCCACACTCTGTCTGCGGCTTTATCCCCGGGCCGCACCGATCCTGCCCGGCACTGCCGGACAAGCGGGCACATGCCGACTCCAAAAGCCACACGCGGATCAAAACACGAACCAAACATACTGGGCGATTTAGCATAACAAGTTTCCTCTCGATTCTGAGAGTCGGACTTGTCTGGCCGTGGCCGCATCGCCCAGCTCTCATTCTTCTTTTTGCGAAGAAGTTTTTTCGCGGACTGGGTGGCAACGCTCGGAGGCGTCACCCGATTCGGCGGTCATAGACCGCCGCTACAGCTCACGAATGAGGTGGACCGGACAAATATTCTGGCTCCTGGCTTTCGGTCCGGCTATTCGCCGGACACACCTTCTTCCCGCCTTCACCCCCGAAAAGCGTTTCGGGGATTGGCTCATGGGAAGTCGTATCCAGTTACAGCAGCGCAACTGCTCCCGGTTTACACGGGATTTCTTGCGCCGATCCACGGATCAAGCTCACAAAGAACCGCTCCGGAGAGCGGCCGCACGGCGCGGCCGGATCCAGAACTAGCGGCTTGCACTCCGCGGCTCAAGTCTTATTTATCAACCGGCAACATCCTTCGCCGTGCCATTGCCTAATTCTTCTTTTAATTTTCTCGTCACCGGCGGCGCCGGGTTCATTGGTTCGAACCTGGTTCTGACCCTGCAGGAATTGCTGCCGGAAGGGCGGCTGACCGTGATCGACGATTTTCGTTCCGGCGATTTCAAGAACCTGGCCGGTTATCGTGGCGATCTGGTGGCCCAGGATCTGGCCAGCCTGGATTGGCGGGAGCAGTTTGGGCAGGAGCGATTTGACGCCATTTTTCATCTTGCTTCCATCACCGACACGACGTTGCACGATCAGCTGGTTCAAGTGCGCGATAATGTGGAGAGTTTTCGGCGGCTCCTGAGATTTGCCCGGGCTTCCAACACCCGCGTGATCTACGCTTCGTCGGCATCCACTTACGGTCCGGCCACCGAAGCCAGCACCGAATCCAACGGCGCGGCCCCGGCCAACGTTTACGCTTTCTCCAAAGTGATCATGGATAATCTGGCGGTGCGAACAGCCCACGAGTCGCCCGATTCGATCATTATCGGGCTGCGTTATTTCAACGTCTACGGACCGCGGGAGGCGCACAAGGGAGTGCCGGCCAGCATGGTCTATCATCTTTCCAAACAGATGAAGGCGGGCGAACGTCCGCGCATTTTCAAACACGGCGAGCAGAAACGCGATTTCGTTTATGTAAAAGATGTGGTGGAAGCGAGTATTCGCGCCCTCGATGGCTACCGAAGCGGTATCTACAATGTTGGGTCCGGCCAGGCTCATTCCTTTAACCAGCTGGTCGACGCTCTTAATAAATGCCTGGGAACAAAATTAGAGCCCCAATACATCGATAATCCCCACGCCCACTACCAGAATTTTACCGAGGCCGATCTCCGCAGCATCCGGGGAGCGCTCGGCTACAAGCCGCAATTTTCGCTGGAAGCGGGCGTCAAAGATTACATGAAGTGGCTCTACCCGAAGTAATGCCGCCATCTTTCGGGGCCGGGCCGGCTGAAGTCGTAACCCGGGCAACTCTGCCCATTGAATTATGAAACCGAAAAAATCCGACCTTCTCGTTGAACCAGTCGATCACATCGACATTAAACAACACAACGTCGTGCCGTTGGTGGACGCGATGAGCAAGATGGCCTTTTCCGCCCGCGACCTCGGCCGGGCCGCCCAAATTTACGATACGATGCTGCGGGAAGAAAACTGTGCCGTCATTCTCTGTCTGGCCGGCTCCCTCTTTTCCGCCGGATTGAAGAACGTGATCGTCGATCTCATCCGCCACAACATGGTGGACGCGATCGTTTCCACCGGCGCCATTATCGTCGATCAGGATTTCTTCGAGGCGCTCGGTTTTAAACATTACAAGGGCGAGATCAACATGGATGACGACGTGCTGCGCCGGCTCGGCATCGATCGGATCTACGACACTTATATCGACGAGGATCAGCTGCGCATCTGCGACGCGACCTGCGGCGAAATTGCCGACAGGCTGGAGCCGCGTCCCTATTCGTCGCGTGAATTCATTCGGGAAATGGGCGGCTATCTCAAGAAGAACGCCAAAAACAACGACTCAGTTGTGCTGGCTGCCTTTGAAAACGGTGTCCCGATCTTCGTTCCCGCTTTCAGCGACTGCAGCGCCGGTTTCGGGCTGGTTTACCATCAATGGCATCATCCGGACAAACATGTCAGCATCGATTCCGCCCGAGATTTTCTCGAGCTGACAAAAGTCAAAATCGAATCCAAACAGAGCGGGCTTTTTATGATTGGGGGGGGCGTGCCGAAAAACTTCGCCCAAGACACGGTGGTGGCGGGCGACTACCTCGGTTTCGATGTCGGCATGCACAAATACGCGGTCCAGATCACGGTGGCCGACGTTCGCGATGGCGCCCTCAGTGGCTCGACCCTGAAGGAAGCGAACTCGTGGGGCAAAGTGGATCAGGGAGCGGAACAGATGGTCTATGCCGAAGCGACCATCGCCCTGCCGCTCATCGCCGGTTATGCTTATCATAAGGGCAGCTGGAAAAACCGAACCGGGCGTAACTACGCTGCATTTTTGGACAAGAAATGAGGAAACGGCGGTTTTCCACCTGCCGGAAAGTAGAAGCGGCGTCCCCGCCGCTTGGGGTGAATTCGACGCGACCGGAGATCGCGCCTACTTGCTCTTCGGCGGCTGAGGAGTCGCCGTTCCTTGATGCTTAGACCGGCTTAATGTTCTGATTCACCCGGAAGAAATTCGTCGGATCGTACTTTTTCTTCACCGCGACCAGGCGCTGGTAGTTATCGCCATAGGTCGCCTTGATCCGGTCCTCGCCTTCTTCCATCATGAAGTTCACGTAAGCGTTGCCCATAGTGTAAGGACGCAGCGCTTTCCAATATTCTCTGGCCCATTCGGTGATTGCCCCGGCGTTGGCCGGATCGGGATCGAGCCCGGCGACAACCATCGACCAGGTTGCATCCCGGCAACTCCAGGCTGTTGCATCCTGCGCCACCCGGTGCACCGCTCCATCGATCGGATAAAGATGCATGAAACAGAGCGGGGTCGGAGCCCTCGCCGCATGTTCCAAATGCACATCGATCGCTTTGTCCGAGAGTTCTTTGACAAAATCCCCTTTCCAGTACCACTGCAAACCCTTGGGAAACAATGGATCGAACAAGCTCTGGAGAACCGGAAAAGGCATCGGCCCCATCCAATCCAGGATCGGCGGCGGCAGTTCTTCCCGAATCGGTTTGACAATCTCTTTCGCCTTATCGAGCGGACCGCTGTAACAGCAGATCAAGGCGCAAATCTTTCTGCCCCAAATTTCCTTCGGGAACGGATCGGCTGACGGCACACTCTTGAGTCCCAGAAACGGACAAAACTCCAACGGCGTTCCGGGCAGAAAGTCGCGGTACCACCGCATGATCTGCCGGGCATGCTTCACTTCCCAGAAAACGGGGCCGCCATAAACCGTGTCTACAGGGCAGGCCCGATAAAGAAAGCTGGTGACCACGCCAAAATTTCCGCCGCCGCCCCGCAACGCCCAAAAAAGGTCGTCGTGTTGGGACGCGCTGGCGGTCAGAAAGCGTCCGTCGGCCAGGACCACATCGGCTTCAATCAGATTATCAATCGTTAGGCCATATTTTCTCGAGAGGTAACCGTGCCCGCCACCCAATGTGAGTCCGGCAATACCGGTGGTCGAAACAATCCCGGCCGGCACAGTCAGGCCGAAGACGTGACCGGCGTGATCCACATCGCCCTGGGAACAACCGGATCCAACCCGCACGGTCTGGTGGACCGGATCAATCCGGACCCCGTTCATCAGGGAGAGATCGACCACCAGCCCATCGTCGCAACTCCCCAGCCCCGGTCCATTGTGGGCGCCGCTGCGTATCGCCGTGAGAAGCTCGTTCTCCCGGCCAAAGCGGACCGCCGAGATCACATCGGCAACATCGGCGCAGCGCGCGATCAGCAGCGGCCGCTTATCGATCATCGCGTTATATAACTTCCGGGACTCTTCGTAGCCCGGTTCGCCCCGCTGAATAAGCTCGCCCCGCAAGCTTGCCTTAAACTTCTCCGTGGCCGCGTGGTTGACCATCCTGTTCTCCGTTTGCCGGCGGCTAACGATAGCAACAGGCCACCTAAGTTTTCAACTTGGTATGTGTTTAACGAAGTCGTTGACCTGAAACCGACGAGTTGGGCTCTTTTCGTTGGCCCCTTAACCCCCGATTCCTCGCTTTGCTCGGAATGACCGCGATGGATACTGCCACAGTCATCCCGAGCGCAGCGAGGGATCGGGCAAATTGGGCAATCGCCAGGCAGGAAACCTGACACATTTGTCCAGCTTTTCACTTGTCCAAAACGGTTAGCGCTGAAGGCGAAGGATCAATCTCTGCCTGGGCAAATGCCACCTGGCAAAGCGGAAAAACTCTCGCGGCCTGAGGCCCCTCCCACATTTGCTTAGCAGCGGGAGGTGGTTTCAGAGTGGGAGGGGCCTTTGGCCGCAAGAGTTCCGGCGTCTTACCCCAACAGAGTGCCAACCCGCAGGTAGCATGTCTGACCCTAAACACATGCTCAACTTGTGCTTTTGCCCGGTTCGCAGCGCGACCAAGTTCCGCCGCATCTCCCGGCCGACTGGCTATCCTTCCCAGAAAAACTTGGTTGGACGCTTGATCTCGGGGGGAAGACTTTTGTGGACCGGGCAATTCAAAGCAGTTTGCTCCAGCACCTGGCGATGGGGAGAATCGGACGGCAACGGTATGTGCACTTCGGATGGCAAACCGACAATGCGCCGGGGCGAGTCTTTCGACATCTCCTTATCCACCTTCACCGTCATTCCCCCGAGATCCACCCCCAGTTCCTCGGCTTTGATTCCCATGGTCGTGCTGATGCAAGTGCCCAGGGCGGTCGCAACAAGGTCTGTCGGTGAAAATGTTTCTCCCTTCCCCTTGTTGTCCGCGGGAGCGTCGGTCGAAATCTTCGATTGCGACGGGCCGTGGGTGGCATCGCAATGCAGTTTGCCGGTATATTTGATTGAGATGTTGACCATAACCTCATTATGCGGCGCGGCGCTCCCTTTGTCCAAAAAACCCGCGCCCGGCCGGAACGCAATCGCTTTTCTTTACCAATGGTCCGGCATCCGACTCGGACTCGGACCGGAAGCGGTCGGCGCGGCCCGATAATTTGCGACCGCGTTGTTTCGCACTAGATTTTGAAGATGCATAAAAACGTAACCGGTAAGGATCTGACGAAGGAACCGCCGCGCAGTCCGCGCATTCGGATAGGCGGTTATGCAATTCTGGGACGCACCATCGACAAGTGCCGGGCGCTGGTAGCCGGGAACATTGGCGATTACCATTTCGATTGTCCGCTCGACAACACGCTCTTCGGTTTCAAGGGGGTAAAAGGAGACGATTTCAAGGCCCAGATCGAAAACGGCGCTAGCGACCAGCAGATGGCGGAATGGCTCGACCAAAATGGCGAGAGCAGGACACCGGACCAAATCAAAGTCTGGAGCGACAAGGCAGAGGCGGATAGCTTGTACAATGATCCGGAAAAACGCGATTACTTCGTTGAAAGCTGCAAAGAGCTGGGCCTCGATCCGGAGAAGACGACAACCTTCACCTGGCTCGAGACTGACGATAAGGCGTCACACTAGCCGGCGAGCCAAGGTATCTCGCCCGAAAAATTGAATATTTTGAATCTGAGCGGCTCCCGTGTCGCATCCCATCTCCAAAGCCCAATGAAATCTCTTGTCGCATTCTTCGCCTCATTCTTCCTCATCCTTGCAATCGTCGCCGGCCAGGACTCCCCTCCGGCCAGTTCCCCCGCAACTACCTCGCCGCCAAAAATTCCGTTGCGCGATTTCTTTAAAAACCCGGAGAGCCGCGGTTATTTGCTCTCGCCGGACGGAAAGACGTTGTCCTATCTGGCCCCGTGGGAATCCCGGATGAACATCTGGGTCCGCCCAACCGCCGGGGGCGAACCGAAACGGGTTACCTCGGAGAAGGACCGCGACATTCGCGATTATTTTTGGAAAGGTAACGACTTCCTGGTTTACGCCCAGGATAACAAGGGCGACGAGAATTTTCACCTGTTTCGGGTGGATTTAAAGACGGGTGAGATCAAGGATTTGACGCCATTCCCTCAGGTCCGGGCCAGCCTGGTCGACGATCTGGAGGACATTTCTCCAACCGACATTCTGATTATCGATAATAAGCGCAACAAGGAGCTGTTTGACGCTTACCGGCTCAATGTCACCACCGGAGAATTGAAAATGGCGGCCCAAAATCCGGGACATGTCGATCAGTGGATCGATGATCATAAGGGCCGAATTCTGGCCGCGACCGAAACGGATGGGGTGAACGCCACCCTCCTGACCCGGCCGGATGAGAAATCACCCTTCAAACGGGTGCTGAAAACGAATTTTCGCGAACACCTCGGCGTTCAGTTCTTTACCTTCGACAACAAACAGCTCTATGCGGCGTCCAATATCGGGCGCGACAAGCTGGCCATTGTCACCATCGATCCGGCGACGGGCAAGGAAACCAGCTTGATTTATCAGAACCCCGACGTGGACGTGGACGGTCTGTCTTATTCCAAGAAACGAAAGGTCCTTACTTACGTCACCTACATCACCGCGAAAGAGGAGCGGAAATATCTCGATCCGAAAACGGAAAAAATGTTCGCTACCCTCGAGCAAAAACTGCCGGGATATCAGATCGATGCCGTCGGAAACGATCATGATGAGAACCAATTCATCATCGCCACCACCAGCGACCGCACTCCGGGGTCGCGTTATCTGTTCAATGTGAAGAGCGGCGAGCTGACCAAACTGGCGGACGTCAGGCCGTGGCTAAAGGCGGACGAACTCGCTCCGATGAAACCGATCCAGTACACCAGCCGCGACGGCTTGACCATTCACGGTTATCTGACCTTGCCGGTCGGCCGCGACCCGAAGAATTTGCCGGTGGTGATCAACCCGCATGGCGGCCCCTGGTACCGCGATACCTGGGGATACGATCCCGAAGTCCAGTTTCTGGCCAACCGCGGATACGCGGTTTTGCAGATGAACTTCCGCGGTTCCACCGGTTATGGGCGAAAATTTTGGGAAGCGTCCTTTAAACAGTGGGGTAAAAAGATGCAGGACGACATTACCGACGGGGTGCACTGGCTGATCAAGCAAGGCATAGCCGATCCCAAACGTGTCGCCATTTACGGTGGCAGCTATGGCGGCTACGCCACTCTGGCCGGAGTCACCTTTACTCCCGATCTTTATGCCGCGGCCGTCGATTACGTCGGGCCATCGAATATGTTTACCTTCATGAAAACGATTCCGCCCTATTGGAAACCGTATCTCGATATGTTCCATGAAATGGTGGGCGATCCGGTCAAAGACAAGGAACTGCTCGCTTCCGAGTCGCCGGTGTTGCATGCCGATCAAATCAAGACGCCGCTCTTTGTTGCCCAGGGAGCGCACGATCCCCGGGTGAACAAAGCCGAATCGGACCAAATGGTTGCAAGCCTGAAAAAGCGCGGCGTCGACGTCGAGTACATGGTCAAAGAGAATGAAGGACACGGTTTTCATAACGAGGAAAACCGGTTCGATTTTTACGGGGCGATGGAAAAATTCCTCGACCAGCATTTGCATCCGTCCGTGCCCGGGAGTTCCGCCGCCGCGACTTCAGGGTCCCGCTGACCCGGTTCCCTGGCTGTAGTGGCAGCCGTGTCGGCTGCGCTTCGGTACGTTTTTGCAGGCGACACGCCTGCCTCTACAGAGTTACGCCCAGGGAGCTTAAAAAACCTCCAGGCGAACGTCCATCGCGCGATCCTACGTCCTGATGACCGGTGGAGAACCCTCTTGGGTCGGACCGGCATCTTCACCGCGGCGAAGTTTGCTGTGGCGGACGCTGTAGAGAAAATAAATCAGCAAGCCGATCATGAGCCAGCCAAAGAATCGAAACCATGTTTCCAACGGCAGGCTGAGCATCAGGGCAAAGCAAAAGATCACGCCTAGTAGCGGAAAAACTGGAACGAATGGGACACGAAAAGGCCGGAGGCGAGCCGGATCCTTCCGGCGCAAGACAATTACGCCGGAACAAACCAGCACAAACGCGAACAGCGTTCCTATGTTCGTTAGGTCGGCCAGCGAACCGATATCGGTCAACATGGCGACTCCGCCCACCACGACGCCAGTCCAGATCGTGGTGATATACGGCGTGCGATAGCGCGGATGAATGCGCGAAAAATATTGCGGAAGCAGACCGTCGCGCCCCATGGCCATGAAGATGCGAGGCTGACCAAGCTGAAACACGAGCAAGACCGAAGTGAGGCCGGCCAGCGCGCCGGCGCTAACAAGCGCCTGCGCCCACGGTTTGCTGGCAAAGGCTGTCGCCACCGCCGCGGAGTCACCCAGATAGACGGTATATTTTTTGATCCCGGTAAGCACCGCGGCCATGAGCACATAAAGCACGGTGCAGATGATGAGACTGGTGATCATCCCGATCGGCAAATCGCGTTGTGGATTCTTGGTTTCCTCGGCGGTAGTCGAGACCGCATCAAACCCGATAAACGCAAAAAAGACGATGGCCGCGCCGCTCATGACGCCGCCAAATCCACTCGGAGCAAACGGACGCCAGTTTGTCGGGTGGACCATGAAGGCGCCGAAGGCGATGACGAACACCACCACGGCGACCTTGATTAACACGATGGTGGTATTGGTGGTGGCGCTTTCGCGAATGCCGTAGATCAGAAGAACTGTCACCGCGGCTACGATCAACAATGCAGGAAGATCAAGAGCGACAGGATATCCGAAGATATGCGGCAGGGCGGACGGCGAATAGTCACTGAATGGCTTCACCGCCTTGTGAAAGCTTGGTCGCAGCGGTGGATGGGTCTGTGACCAGCCAAAGCGGAAGCTTGATGGAACCGTGGCTCAAGCTGTAGAGCAATTTCACAAAGTAATCCGACCAGCCCTTCGCCACTGCCATGTTCCCGACTGCATATTCCAGGATCAAATCCCAGCCGATGATCCAGGCGATGATCTCCCCGAGGGTTGCGTAAGAGTAGGTGTAAGCTGAGCCGGAAACGGGAATCATGGCCGCCAGTTCGCTGTAACAGAGCGCGGCAAAAGCGCAGGCGATCGCCGCTACGACGAACGAAACGGCGACCGCCGGTCCTGCCGCCGGCCGGCCAAAAACCAGAGCGGTATGGTGAACGAATGCGATGATAAAATTGAGCACCGGCGTTTTGACAATGGATTCGCCGACACGGGCGGTTTCGCCCGCAGCCGCGGTGCCGGCGAGCGCAAAAATGCCTGCGCCGATGATCGCACCAATGCCGAGGCAGGTAAGATCCAGCGCATTGAGCGAGCGCTTCATCCTGCGATCGGCGTGCTGCGATTCGCGAATCAGGAGGTCGGGGCTTTTGGTTTGGAAAAGTTTGGAAGGCATTTAAGTGGCTTTTGTCGCCGCGAATCGTGGCATTCTCTGATCTCGGCGGTCAACCTTAAGTTTCCATGCCTATAAATCGCCGCGGCCGCCCTGCTCTACCGGGCAAAATTTTCCCTTCGGCACGGCGACTGAACGCCGTCGCTGCAATGTGGCGCGCATTTAGCTGCAAAGGTCGACATGCCCGACGTCTCCAGCATGTTCAATCTCGGCGCTGCCAATTTGATCGGCGGATTCATCTTCAGCTCCATCGGTCTGGTGGCATTCATATACGGCAAACGGATGCATTTGTGGAAACCGATATTCTGCGGATTGGCGCTGATGATTTATCCCTATTTTATCGCAAACACCACTGCCATGTACGCCGCCGGCGTGGTGGGCACGGCCATTCTCTTTCTTCTGCGCGAGTGAAATAGCCGGCCATAGGACTCGCGCTCCGCCCGCGGCACGCGCGAATGTGCCAGGAGCTGCTGCGCGCTCTTCCAAGTGGACGTTCCATTAGCATTTTTGTAATCTCGCCGGCGCATGGCCGACCCCGCGAAAATCATCCTCGGCGATACCACGATCCCTCCCGTCGAACAGCCGCCAGGCGGGAAAGGCTTCTTCCGCAACCGGAAGAATCGGCAGTCGCCGCCGCCGACGCATTGCGAGAATTGCGGGGCGTTGTTGTATGGCCATTACTGCGCGCAATGCGGCCAGCCGGCGATCGATTACCATCGATCGATCCGTCACGTGCTTGTCGATCTGCTCGATGAGTTCCTGAATTGGGATTCAAAGTTCTTCGTAACGGTTGGCCTGCTATTCGTCAAGCCATGGCAGTTGACGAATGAATTTCGCGCGGGTCGTCGGGTGCGCTACGTCCACCCACTACGGGTTTATTTGCTTGCGAGCGTTCTCTTCTTCCTCGCAGTGAATTTTTGGGCAAAATCGATCCATCTCGGTACGAAGCCGCCGTCGTCCAGAGACCTGGCAGAGATCCAAGCAAACCTCCAGAACGAGAACTTGCCTCCGGACGTTCGTGACAGGATAGAGAAAGCACTGGAACGAGAGAAGCCGTCGCCGGAGGAAAGCAAGACCGGCCGGGCATCGACAGGAAAGGATACGGCGCCCGGGCCGTATGCCAAGACGGAGGAGGCGTTGAAGAAACAACCGGACCAAAAGAATCAACATGATTTCGGTCCGCTGCTTCAACTTGGGCCCGAGAGCCCGACAACTCCATTTGAAAAATGGCTGGAAACCCGCGCCAAAGAAAAGCTGGGCGAACATGGAACCAAGGCGCAGCTCTTTCTTCGGACCGTCATCAGCAATCTGCCTTACATGATGCTGTGCTGCATCCCGCTCTTCGCTTTCGTGCTCAAGATTCTTTATATTCGGCGGCGCATTTTCTATATCGATCACCTCATTTACGCGCTGCATATTCATAGCTTCGCTTATCTCTATGTCATCCTGGTCACTCTGATTGGAATGGGCCTTAACCGGACCGCCCCAGGCACACTTGCCGGTTGGATCATCGCACTTCTTTGGGTCGGGTTTGTGGTCCAAATTTTTCGGTCGATCCGGCGCGTTTATCGACAGGGTTGGATCAAAAGTTTTGTCAAGTTCTGGCTGGGTGGCGCGGTCTATTTTGTCATTCTGATGCTGGGTTTTATTGCCACTTTTTTTATCACCCTGGCTGTTCCCTGACTTTGCTTCTCCATTTCTAAGGAAAGCAGGAACGCAGGAAATTCTGTTAAATCCCGCCAATTGCCTTAGCCCTCACCGGCGGACATCTCGGAGAGATATCCCTACCTGAAATCGCAACGAGTCCAGACACGAACAGGTAGGGACGCACCTCCGGGGCGTCCGCAACGCGCCATTTCTAAGGAAAGCAGGAACGCAGGAAATTCTGGTAAATCCCGCCAATTGCCTTAGCCCTCACCGGCGGACATCTCGGAGAGATATCCCTACCTGAAATCGCAACGAGTCCAGACACGAACAGGTAGGGACGCACCTCCGGGGCGTCCGCAACGCGCCATTTCTAAGGAAAGCAGGAACGCAGGAAATTCTGGTAAATCCCGCCAATTGCCTTAGCCCTCACCGGCGGACATCTCGGAGAGATGTCCCTACCTGAAATCGCAACGAGTCCAGACACGAATAACGCACCTCCGGTAGAGGATCGTATCCCGCCATGCCTTGCCCTCACGCGGACATCTCGGAGAATTCTACCTGAATCGCAGTCCAGCACGAACAGGTAGGGACGCACCTCCGGGGCGTCCGCAACGCGCCATTTCTAAGGAAATTTTCTTTTGGCTGGTCGCCCGTATCTGTCGCAGATTCAAATTGATGTGAATCGACTCATTCTCGTCTCTCTTTTTGTGTTGGTCTCGACCTGGCCGGCTTTCTCGGCCGACCGGCGCATGGCTTTCGAGCGGGACGAAACGGTCAACATCGCAAACCTTGGGGCCACCCTGGTCCGAAAGTTAGGGGATGGCGTTTTTCCTGCGATTTCGCCCGACGCCAAATGGGTTGCATTCAGCAGGCTGGAAAATACCCCAACGACTTACCGCCGCCGGCTCGGCCTGATCGAAGCAACTTCCGGCAAGATTGAAATTTTCAAGAATATTCCGGGCGACAACTCCTATCAGGCCAGTTGGTCGCCTGACGGAAAATGGATTGCGTTCGTGCTGCGAAACGGCGGGCAGTTGCGCCTGGCCAGAATCAAGCCGGACGGAACCGACTTTCGTTTCATCGGAAATGTCGGGCAGCAGGCCGGTCCATTCTATTCCCCTTGTTGGGGGCTGGACGGATCGTCCATCTACTGCCAGGACACAGCTAATCTTTACCGCATGGGGCTGGACGGTTCCATCCTGAAGCAATGGGAGATCGACAAGTTCGCTCCCAACGGGGCGATGAGCGCGGACGCGCGGATCGATGTTGCGCCGGACGGCAATCATTTACTGCTCTCGATCGACATGGATGAGGCGTACACCCGCAAAGACTGGAATGGCCCGGTTCCGGCCCTGTGGTCCTTCGATCCCAAAACCGGGCGGGCCGTGCGTGTTAGTTCCAAGAACCTTTTTGCCTGGGAGGGTTGCTGGCTAAGTAACGACCGAGATTCTTTTCGTCAGCCAGCCTGCCGGGAAACGAAGCGCCGCACTCTATTGGATGCGAACCAACGGAAAACAGTTGAAACGATTACTCGATCGAGCCCGCCGTCCAAGCGTAAGCCGGCCCTGAATTCCAGTCGCCTGCCTGGAGTGGGGCAAGTTTTCAACTTGCCCATTCAATCAAAGCGCAAGTTGAAAACTTACGCCACTTTTCCACCGAAGACTGCCATCACTCCGCGGTTAACTCGCCAGAAGCTCTTTGCCTTTCCGGAGCGCTTCCTCGATTTTCGAAGCATCGTTCCCGCCGCCCTGAGCGAATTCGGGCCGGCCCCCGCCTTTGCCTCCAACAATCGTCGCCGCCGCTTGAATCACTTTGTTAGCCTGAATTTTTGAAGCCATTTTTTGGGGGACGGAAGCAATCAGCGACACCCGTCCTTCGGATACACCAGCCAGGAAGATCGGCCCCGCAAATCTCGTCTTCAGCAGGTCTGTTATCGCGCCCAATAGTTTGGCATCGGCCCCCGGCACTTCCCCCACACAGCTCTTTTCTCCCCCGCATGTTATCTCGAATTCGTTGGCAATCTTGGCGGCGCGACTTTGGAGTTCCGCCTCGGAAGTCTTGGCCTGCTGCTTTTCCCAATCGCGCACTTCCAGATCGAGTTTCTCGAGCTGCCCTTCCCGAGCCTCGATTTGCTTCAGCATTCCCGCCCCATCCCCTTCCGCCGAAAAAGCCGGCAAAGGAGCGATATTTATTTTCTTTCGCGCGAATGTTTCAAACTTTTCCTGCTGTTTGGTTGCTTCCCGTTCCGCCCAATCCCGCAGCGCTTTTCCTGCCACTGCTTCGATCCGCCGAATCCCAGCCGCAATCGCTTCTTCCCTGACGATGTGGAACGACTCGATTTCGCCGGTGCTCCGCACGTGAGTGCCGCCGCAAAGCTCCATGGAATAACCATTGAGCTGACGCGGCGTTCCGCCAATTTGCAGGACGCGCACGGTCTGGCCGTATTTTTCTCCGAAGAATTGCCGGATATCGTCGCGTTTCTTCGCTTCCAGGTAGGGAATTTCCGTCCACGAAACCGGCGCGTTCTCGCGGATCTTATCGTTCACCATGTTTTCGACCTGACGTTTTTGCTCCGGAGTCAGGGCGCCGCTGCTGAAATCGAAGGTGAGCTTTTCCGGACCGACGTAACTTCCCTTTTGGGCCGCGTCCGGTGAGACAACTTCATGGAGCGCCCAGTGCAGCAAATGAGTAACGGTGTGATGGCCCTGAATCGATTTGCGGCGATCAAGATCGACTGCGGCGCGCACGGCTTCGCCCGGCTCGGGGGCACGGCCTTTCGTCAGTTCCGCACGATGCACAAAAACGTCGCCCCGCTTTTGGGTGTCGAGCACCCGAAGCTGGCCAGCTTCGGTCCGGTCGGGCCCGGGCACATGGAGCAATCCGCGATCGCCGACCTGCCCGCCCATCTCGGCATAAAAAGGGGTTTGATCGAGCACGACAGTTAGCTCCTCTGCGGTTCGGCCCGGCAAAACCGTCTCCACCACTGCTTCCGCTTCCACAAAGTCGAATCCGAGAAATTTTGTCGGGGCCACTCGCAGCGTATCCGCTTCCACCGTGATGGTATCTTTCTTTTGGGCGGCCCGCCCGCGTTCCCGCTGTTCCTCCATCAATCTTTCAAATCCGGCGACATCAACCGAGAGACCCCGCTCGCGCGCCATCAGTTCGGTCAAATCGAGCGGGAACCCGTAAGTGTCGTAAAGTTTGAAGGCGAACTCGCCCGAAATCTGAGCATGGGTAGCGCCCGCTTCCAGCGGGCTGTGTTCGGCATCCTGCCGAACACGATCCTCCCACCTCCAAAGCCATTGGTACTCTTCATCCGGATCGGTAACGGCACTTTTCCAGGCATTGCGGGAGATATAGAGGTACTTCTCCTCCACATCGGCATCGGAGCGCATGAGCCGGTCAAAGCTTTCTTTCTGCCAAACCGGCCGGCCCTCGCTGTTTTCGATCTGATTGATCTTGCTTGCGGAAAAGGATTTTACCGAGTGCATTAGTTCGCCGATCGGCCAAAAAACCGGTTTCTCGGCCGAATCGGCCTCTTTGATCCACGGTTGCAAGAGAACGTGAACGTGATCCGGCATCACGCAGACCGCGAAAAGCTCGTAACGGTCCTGGTCGAAATGGCGGAATGCATCGAGAACAATCGTCCGGGCGGGTGGCGAAAGAATGCGATGATTCCTGGTCGCAAAGGTGACGTGGTAAATGCCATGGGGTCGCTCGTAATGAGGGAGACGGCGTCTGGTATAACGCACACTTTTCGGAGAAGCGTCCGGCAGGATGCCGGACGCTGCACGCTGGAAGCGTGCGCTACCCGAGCCGCTCCCCAATCGGACAACTTCGCGCTCGAAAAGCTCGATCCCCTTATCCAGGGTACGGTTGAATGATTCTTCTTCGCGCCGGATGGTTTGTTTAATTGCGCCGGATTTCGTCCGGACTTCGGGAAAGATGTCGCCCATTGTTTGGGCGACCACATCCACCAGCTTGAAGAAAAACGGCTCGTGAAATTCCAACGTGCGCCCGTAACGGACCGCCCGGCGTAAAATGCGCCGCAAAACATAACCGCGCCCTTCGTTCGACGGAATGATCCCGTCCGCGATGGCGAAGGAAAGTGTGCGGATGTGATCGGCAATAACCCGAAAAGCGACGTCGATCTGGATCTGGGGAGCGAACGCTTCCAGCGTGCTCTCCGCGGCATCTTGCCGCGAAGTACCATCCGGCTGGAAGCCGGACGATGCACGCAAGATGCGTGCGCTCCCCGGCAAGGTCGATTCATACTTTTTTCCGCTCAGCTTTTCCAGTTCGTCGAAGATTGGCCGGAAAATATCGGTCTCGTAGTTCGATATGATCCCGGAAAAATCGGTGAAGTTCTTCGTTCCCTGGATGATGGCGGCGGCCCGTTCAAATCCCATGCCGGTATCGACATGACGCTGCGGCAGCGGCGCAAACGTGCCGTCCGGGTTGGCGTTGAACTGGATAAAAACCAGGTTCCAAATTTCGATGCACCGCGGGTCGTTCTTGTTCACCAGCGCCCCCCGGGTGTCGCCGTCGGGGGTGAGATCGACATGCAATTCCGAGCAGGGCCCGCAGGGACCGGTATCGCCCATCATCCAAAAGTTATCCTGTTTGTTGCCGTTCACGATGTGGACCTTGGGATCCAAATCGGCATCAGTGAATAATCTCGCCCAATGATCGTGCGCTTCCTGGTCGAACTCGCTCGGTTCGTTAGGCCCGGGCTGGTAAACCGTGGCATATAACCGCTGCGGAGGCACGCCCCAGCGTTCCACCACCAGTTCCCAGGCCCATTCGATCGCTTCCTTTTTGAAGTAATCGCCAAAGCTCCAGTTGCCCAGCATCTCGAAAAAGGTGTGGTGATAGGTGTCGAGCCCGACGTCTTCGAGATCGTTATGTTTGCCCCCGGCCCGGATGCATTTCTGGGTATCGGCCACCCGGGGCGGTTTCCAGACCGGCGTTTGCTGCCCGAGAAAAATCGGGACGAACTGGTTCATCCCGGCATTGGTAAAAAGCAGATTGGGCGAGTCCGGGAGAAGCGGCGACGAAGGCACAATGGTGTGCTGTTTCTCCCGAAAGAAATCGAGGAAGGATTGACGGATTTCGGCCGAAGTCATAATGCCAATGTTAACTCAAGTGCGACCAAGTTTCCTGCGAGCGGGAAGATTTCCAACTGGAAATCTTCCAGTCAACCGATCGTCAATGCGCTAACCTGTAGCGGAAACCGCCAGGTTCCAGCGACTTCTTTGTCGGCGCCTCCGGCCGGCCGCCGCGCATCTCAAGTGCATGCGCTGCAAGGGTTCAGAAACACTGCTCGGCGGGATTGATGTCTTCCGGGATTTTTCTAGAACGTGTGCGAGTAGGTCACGTTAATTTGAAAGTCTGAAAAACTTGCGACTCCTCCGAGTGGATGGTGGGTCCGGGCGAAAGGGACACTGACGATACCATACCGATAAACGGCGACTGGTGCGGTTATCCCTACAAAATCTCGCCCGTGTGAGATGGAAATACCCGGTTCAACCGAAACGGAAAAACCGGGCAATCGCCAACCGTCGCTCCCACCAATGAGATCGTGCGCCGGGATGCCTTCCCAGCGGGCACCGAAGCTGAGGTTAACGCCTTTTGACGGCCAGATCGAACCAGTCAGGCCGCCTCGAACCATAGCCTGGTCCGGAACCGAATCGACCATCAAACCGGGATCGCCGTGAGTAAACGGCGGCACATCGAAATCAACCGTGCGAACATGGTTCGTTTCCCGCGGGTTGATGAGATAGAAACCGTTAAAATAGGCAAAGGTACGGGTGTAAACCTTGGTAAAAGCGTTGACGGATGGGATGATGCCCCAGCCTCCATCGCCAGGTTCAATTGCAGGATCAACCGCACGCAACTCAGGACCGGTAGGCCGAAATGAGTAATCCGCCACTGCATCATCACCGGTCGGCGCTTTCACACCCAGACTTAATGAAATGTTCTGATCCGGATGCTTTTCCGGATTTAACAAGAGGTAATTGGCCGATAATCTGATATCTCCGATGCCGCTGGCTCGCATGGTATGAACATGCACTCCGTCGTGTTCCGCGGCGTTTGTCCGGCTCCCATATTGAATCGGAAGTTCCAAAGTGAAACTGAGTCTTTCGGTTGCCGCATAGGTAGCGGCGATATCAAAAAGATCGACATAGGTGTCATTCTTAATGAGCGGGATTTGCACTTCGTCGCCGTTAGCATTGAAATCGCGAAACGAATGGAAATAACGGTAGGAAACCGACGCCACCCATTGGTTGGGCTGGAGGTAGGGCGTTTCTTGAGCGCCGGAAGAATAGCGGTCGAGGGCACCCCAACTGGGGGCCAGGCTACGCCCGGCCCCTCACCCCTGGGAAAGAAGCGGTTGGGCGGAGATCAAGAGGCCGGAAAGAGTCAACCAACCAATCAACAAGGATCGCACTCGTCGCGAAGCGAACGCATTGGTCATGAAATAATTCTTCACCTGACTCAGCCTAACGGCCTTACGGAACTATCAAGACCCGCTCCTCCTGCGACAAGGAAAATCTTGCATTCTATTTTGTAGGACAAGACCCTACGCGCCGCCGCTCAACCATTTCTTTGATGGCCATTAAGAACTCGCGCAATCGCTTCCGGCGCATTAGCCTTCGACTGCCTGCGAAACCAATTGTTTTGCAATGTCGCGAATATTGTTTGTTCGAAAAAAAGTGGCAACGCGGATCCTCGTTTCTTGATGACGAAGCTGCAGGAATGGCTCAAAGAACTTGGCCTCGAACAATACGCCGGTGTCCTGGCTGAGAATGACATCGATTTCGATATCCTTTCCGATCTTGAAGAGAACGATTTCGAGAAATTAGGTCTTTCGCTTGGGCATCGCCGTAAACTGCTGAAGGCCATTGCCGCGTTGCAGCCAACGCCGGAAAAATCGGAACCGGCAACTCAGGAAGCGGAACGACGGCAGGTGACGGTGCTGTTTTCCGACCTGGTGGGTTCGACAGCGCTGGCTAACGAGATCGATCCGGAAGACATGCGCGCCTTGATCCAGCGCTATCAGGATGTGTGCGCTGGGGCGATCGCCCGGTTCGACGGATTCATCGCCAAGTTCATGGGCGACGGAGTGCTTGCCTATTTTGGTTATCCCCAAGCCCAGGAGGATGCCGCGGAGCGTTCTGTTTATGCTGCGCTCGCGATTATCGAGGGCCTCACTCAATTGAAGGGACCTGATGAGCAAGCGCTCGCAACTCGTGTCGGCATTGCTACCGGCTTGGTCGTGATTGGCGACATCATTGGGAGCGGGGCAGCGCGCGAACATTCAATCGTCGGAGAGACGCCTAATCTTGCGGCGCGGCTCCAGACTTTGGCCGAACCGAACTCCGTCCTCGTTAGCCAAAGCACCCATCATTTGCTCGGGAGGCAATTCAACTACCAGAGCCTTGGTGAACAAGTCATCAAGGGATTCGCCAATCCGGTCCAAGTCTGGCGGGTGCTGCGTGAAGCAGCCGTCACGAGTCGCTTCGCCGCCGGACGCGCGGCTAGAGCGGGCCCCTTCATCGGACGCGTTCAGGAGATAGGACTTCTGCTCGATCGGTGGCAGTTGGCAAAAGAGTGCGAAGGTCAGGTTGTTTTTCTTTCCGGCGAAGCCGGCATGGGCAAGTCGCGCATGGTTGATGCGCTGCGCGAGCGAATCGCCGACGATCCCTATTACCATCTGATTTTCCAATGCTCGCCGTATCATACCAACAGCGCGCTTCATCCCGTGATCGGCCAATTTGAGCGGTCCGCGGGTTTTATGCTGGGAGATTCTGCTGCGACAAAGCTGGAGAAACTGGAAGCGCTGCTCAGTGCAACCGACAATCTCAGTGATTCGACCCGCGGTCTTTTCGCCGACCTTCTCTCGATCCCTCTCGACGATCGCTATCCGCCGCTTGAGTTATCGCCTCCCCAACGCAAGGCCGCCACGATTGCCGCGATCGTTCATCAACTGAGCCAGCTCGCTGAGCAAAAACCAGTCTTATTTATCTTGGAAGATGCGCACTGGATTGATCCGACCACCCAGGAGTTAGTCACCCGCGTCATCGATAGCATCGCTTCGATGTGTGTGCTCGTTCTTATTACCGCGCGTCCCGAATTCTTGTCGCCATGGACAGGCCGGGATCATGTCACATCGCTCGCTCTGAGTCGCCTCAGCAAAATGCAATGCACTGAACTAATCGCCGGCGTGGTCGCGTCCGGGGTGCTTAAATCAGCTCTGGTCGAAGACATCGTGGCCAAGACCGATGGTGTCCCGCTCTTTATCGAAGAGCTGACCAAAGCTGTTATGGAGTCTGCCACGCCGGATCGGCCGGCCGTGCCCGCCACTTTGCAAGATTCGCTGATGGCGCGGCTTGATCGCCTCGGGCCGGCAAAAGAAATCGCTCAGGTCGCGTCCGTGATTGGGCAGCAATTTTCTTATGCGCTCTTGGAGGCGGTGGCTCCCGCTTCTGCAGGTGACGTTGCCACGGGGATTGCGCGTCTGGTCGATGCCGGACTGGCGTTCCCGCAGAGCCGGGCGAGTGAACCTAGCTTCAGCTTCAAACATGCGCTGATGCGCGATGTCGCCTACGACAATTTGCTTCGCGGACGACGTCAACAGATCCACGAACGAGTTGCGCGGGCGCTGGAGGAGCATTTCCCCGCCGTGGCTGAGAGCGAACCGGAACTACTGGCACAACATTTCGGTCAAGCTGGCCTTGCCGACCTCGCATGTAACTATCGCGAGCGCGCCGGTGATCGAGCGGCGGCTCGCTCCAATTTTGCCGAAGCGGTTGCTCATTTCAGCGCCGGGCTCACCGAGGCTGGCAAATCAAGGGAAGGTCCAGACCGATCGCGGCGTGAACTTACACTCCTATTAAAATTAGGACCGCCGCTTGCGATGATGAAGGGTGCGCAGAATGCGGAGGTGGAGGAACTCTACCAACGCGCCCACGAGATGGGAACAACGTTGGCCGACGAGATTGGGCTGTTCAAGGCGACCTGGGGTCTGTGGTATTCGGCCAACATCGGACGGAAGCTGGAGAAGGCGCGCGATCGAGCTCAAGAGCTCGTCGCCCTCGCGCAGCAATCAACTGATCAAGACTTGCTGTTGGAAGCTTTTCATTGCCGGTGGTCCACCGCGTTTTTCCGGGGGGACGTGGCAACCACATTGAAGGACAGCCGCCAAGGGGTCGAGCGTTACGATCCGGCTCGACATAGCTGGATGGGTTCTGTTTTCGGCGGTCATGATCCGGGCGTTTGCGCAGGTCAAGTGCATGCGACTGCGCTCTGCCTCTCAGGTTTTACAGCTGAGGGCAAAAAACGCTTCGATCAGGCATTGTCACTCGCCGAGCAACTCAAACAACCGCATAATCTGGCGCACGCTCTTCAGGGTGGCATGTTGATGCACCAATTGGCCGGCGACCATGAAGGTGTTGGGCTGGTTGGACAGCGGTTGATTGAGCTTGTAGACAAGTACAACTTTCCGCCGCACCGGTTGCACGCTCTCATTATTACTGGCTGGGCAAACGCAGTCGGACAAGATTCTAAGGCGGGCTTGGAATTGATCGAGGCAGAATTTCCACGAGCGTCTGCTATTGGATATTTTTTTGGATATTACGCCGCGCTCCTGGCGGAAGCGCGGGCAAAATTCGGAGGGGTTTCAAATGCGTTAACCCTTCTCCATTCGGCGATCGAGACCCTGACCGAGCCTGGGATTGGCTTCTGCGTGCCGGAACTTTATCGGTTGCAAGGCATGTGCCTGCTCCGGCTCGACTCGCGCAATGGAGAAGAGGCGATGACTTCGCTTCAAACGGCTGTGGGCATTGCGAAGCAGCAAAGAGCGTTACTCTTTCAGCTCAAAGCCGCAATCAACATGGCAGAAGCAGCCGCTTCGATCGGTCAACCAGAAAGAGGTTTGCAACCACTGCGCGATCTGTGCGCAAATCTTCCGGAAGGCTTCGACGCTCCGCAGCTGGCGGAAGCGAAACGACATTTGGCCACCAAACCTTGATCCAGCCACCTGTTAGACGCGGCTACGTGTCAAAAATTATGCGTGTAGCTGATTATTAACTCCCAATCCGCGATGGTGGCGACACCCGGACCCGGCACATGCAGGCGCTGGAATGGAGCGCTCTCGCTGGCGTGGCGATGGACGGCAATTGGGACAAACACAGAAAACGAATCCTGGGCGCGCGGCGACCACGTCACGCCGGGCTCGAATGAAAGTGAATTACCTGGAAGGCGCCAACCGTTGCTGCCGCCGATCACATCATAGGCGGGAACGCCTTCCCAACGAATACCAGCGCTGACCGCGAGGCCTTTCGAAGCCCAAATTCTTTGCGATACCCCCGCGCGGGCGAGCCACTGATCGGGAATGGAATCGAAGCGCAATCCTTTATCGCCGCCAAATGTCTGTCGCGGATCATCCGCGAACGTGCTCTGGGTATGATTCATTTCCTGCGGATTAAACAAATAGATGGCGTCCGCATAAGCGTAGGCGTTCTTGAGCCACTTCAAAGAGGGCAGAGCAGGGAAATACAGGCTGGTGAACCCATGCCCCGCCAGGATGAAGCCCCAGCCCCCGTCCGCCGGCTGAATCGCGGGGTCAACTGGGCGCAAGACTTTCCCTGAGTTACGATATCCTGGTCCGCGATAGGCAATGTCACTGGCGTCGTCCACCCCCAAAGGAATCTTGACCCCAAGTCCCAGAGAAATGTTGGTAGCGGGAGATCTTTGGGGATCGAGCAACCAGAAGTCAGCCCGAACCCTCGGGTCGCCCATCCCCCCAGCCCTCATGGTATGGAGGTCACGTGAAAGAATGTCATGTTCGATCCAGGTTTGCCTGGTGCCATACTGAAATGGAGCTTCCAAAACTAAATCAAATCGATCCGTCACCGCGTAGGTGGTACTGAGATCGAACCCATAGACATGAGTGTTGCCATAAACAATTGCGTGATCCAGCGGTTCGTCCCCACGGACGTCCTGACGGGAGTTGTAGTAACGAAACGCAACCGACGCCGACCAATGCCCCGCTGGTAAGACTGATCCGCCTTCAACACCCAAACTGGGCGTCACCAAGTGCGCGCACACGCACCCCTGGGAGAGGAGTTTGGGAGATGAGAACCAAAAGGCAGAAACCCACGCCAACGCGCCTGACAAAAACCGAATCCCTCGCGAAATTTCCGCTCTTTTCACTCCATTGCCTTGTGTTCATTCGTTCCAAAGGAAAAAAGCGGACAGCATTGCAGAAAAGGTGCCGGCGGCAGCCAGGAATCAGGCAGCCTGGGCCGCAAACCTGACCATTAATTCAGGCGCCTAGCTCTTTGGCGCGAGTGCAGCCACCATCTTTTCGAAGCGCGGATCGCCTCGCAACGAATCCCAACATGGATTCAACCGGAGATCCCCGTAGGTCGGACCGAACGGAATTTTCGCGACGCTTTCCAGTTGCTCAATTGCCAGATCCCGCTCGCCGGTCCAGGCGTAAACAAGGGCCAGTTTCTGGACAAGTCCCGGGCCGATCCACGAATCCTTGGCAATCGGCATGATCTCGACCGCGCGTTTTGCCTCATCGATCGCCTGCTCCTTTTGTTCCATCCCCGCATCCAACAGGGCGACCTGCGCAAAATAGGAGTAGTCCTTGATATCGTTGCCCCAGCTGGCATCGAATCTCTCACGCGCAGCCGCAAACGCCTTTCGAGCCTGTTGTTGATCGCCTCGGGCTCGCGCAATCTGCCCGTCAGCCCAGCTCTGAGGAGGCACTCCAACGAAAACGGCTTCGGCCCAATTCGCTGGCGTAGCAGCAATCGCGCGGCGCGCCCCATCGTAATCGTGGAGGTAAAGCTCAGCCGTAAAACGAGCATCCCAAAGGTCTTGATCCAAATGATAACTCGGCGGGAGTTTTGCGAGGATCGATCGGGCTGCGGCCGGATCTCCCTCATGCAGGTTGACTTCAGCCAAATGCTCCTGAACGACATTGGCCATGTCCGGCCTTCTGGCGAGGATTTGACGCAAAGATTGCTCGGACTCGCCGTATCGGCGCATTTGGTCGAGGGTTTCACAGATCCAAAGAAGAATGCCCCCACCATGTGGGTCGAGATCACACCCCTCGTGCGCGCCGGCCAGCGCTTCTTCCCAGCGATTTTCACGGCGGTCGATTTTGGCGGCAATCAAGAATGCTTCCGGACTATTTGGCAATCCCCGGCGTGCGACTACCAATTCTGCACGAGCGTGATTGAAATCATGAGTGAGGAAACAAGTCCGCGCGCGCAAGAGATGCATTTCGGGCAGATCAGGCCGCAGCCGCACTGCCGCCTCGGCCGCTTCTTTCATCATCTGAAGCTGGTTGTGATTTCCCACCGCATACAAGTCGAGGTGGGCATCCGCGAGTAAACAGTAGGCGAGGGCAAACTTCGGGTCGCGCCGGGTGGCTTCTTCCAGGAGCTCAATTTGCCTGTTCGCAGTTTCCTTGGTGTCCGAATTCCAATCACGAATCGCGTTTGCCTCAACGTAAAGTTGGTAAGCTCGCAAATCGGCCGTCGGATGTTCGGTAATAGCAGCCACCGCTGCCGGCGAAAGTTTGCTGCGAAGCCGATCAGCAATGGTTTGGGCGATCTCGCTTTCAATGGAGAAGACGTCCGCCAGATTGCGATCGTAAGTCTCCGCCCAAAGACGGGCTTCGGTCCGGGCGTCGATAAGTCGAGCGTTGACTCGAACGCGATTCGAAACCCGTTGCACGCTGCCTTCCAAAACATGACTCACTCCCAGTTCCTGCCCGATTTCGCGTAAGTTGCGCGGAGAGCCGCTTTGGTAATGCCTGACGCTCTCGCGGCCAATTACTTTCAGGTCCGCAATTTTTGCCAGGTCGGTTAAGATCTCATCCTGGATTCCCACCGCGAAGTAGGCGCTTTGTTTGTCATCACTCAGATTCTCAAACGGAAGGACGGCTATGCTTTTCTCCGGTGCTGCCGGTGCAGGCAGGCCAGGGCCGCGCGGCCGTAATAGATTGATCGTTAGACCCGCGGCGCAAATCAAAAGCAGAACAAGCCCGATTGCGGCAAACTGAAGAAGTCTCCGCCGGCGGGGGCTCTCTTCGAGGGCTTCGCGGCATGCCCGCACCGCAATCAAGAGTTCGCGCGCCGATTGCAGACGGTCGACCGGACTCGCTGACAACATCGACCGAAGCAATCGAACCAGCGGCGCCGGAACCTTGGCAGCGATGAGCTGTTCCTCTGGCAAAGGCTTGCCGATCTGTTGAGAACGGAGTGCCGCAACAGAATCTTTTCCAAA
The DNA here is from genome assembly GCA_963728975.1 of uncultured Verrucomicrobiae bacterium. Lineage (GTDB taxonomy): Bacteria > Verrucomicrobiota > Verrucomicrobiia > Chthoniobacterales > UBA10450 > DATFCK01. The sequence goes on along the minus strand of CAVSMF010000001.1, from coordinate 1,868,366 downwards.
AGGCGGTTGCCCGCAAAGCAGATACCAAAACGTTGCCCCCAGGGAATAAATATCCGATCGCGCGTCCAGTGGCTGGCTGGTGTTGCTTAACTGTTCCGGGCTAGCAAAGCCCGGTGTTCCTGAAAAACTGGTGGTGGGCAGGTCCGGCTCGTCGTATCCAATCGCGCCTGCCTTAGCCAGACCAAAGTCGATTACCTTGACAAGGAACGCGCCAGTATCACTCGCCTCCTCGTTCACGATCATGATGTTGCTGGGCTTAAGATCGCGATGGACCAATCCTTGCGTTTCGGCCGCAATCAGGGCGCGGGCGACCTGGGCGACTACATCGAGCGCCAACGACCAGGCGATTGGCCCTTCGCGGCGCACCCGTGCTTCCAGGGTTTCGCCCTCAACCAGCTCCATGGCGTAGAAGCACTGGCCTTCCTCGGTCTCGCCGAAGTGAAAGACACTTGCGATATTGGGGTGGCGTAATTGAGCGGCGGCGCGTGCTTCACGACGAAAGCGTGCGCGCGCTTGGGGATCCTCCGAATGACGGCCATTAATTACCTTGAGGGCAACCGCGGAACCGAGGTTGCGATCCAGGGCGCGGTAGGTAATACCCATCGCGCCGCGACCAAGTTCATGGGGAGAAAGACCGTCCTCCAGCAGGCAAACCTCGTAATGCTGGAAGCGGTTGGTTTCAGAAGCGCCGGAATCGAAACCACCGACCAGCAGACAATTCAAGCAACCAACAGTTTTCACGTCCGCTTCCAGCACGCAGCCGCATTGATCGCAATGCCCCAATTCCCTTTGGCTAACAAACATTGAGAGCCTCAGTAATCCGTCGTCAGTATTTTTCGAAGGTGCCGCAATTCTTCGTCCACATCGTCTGTCAGGGCTATGGTGCGAGCCACTTCTTCACGTAACAATTCGCGGTACCGAACGCGCAGCCGGGACAATCGACTTCGGAGAGTGTCGATCGGGATTCCAAGTTTTCCCGCGACGTCCTCTTGTTTTGGAAGACCTGTGCCGCCGGTAATAAAGCATTTTAACTCGGCAAAAAGCCGCGCTTTTGGACCTTCGCGAAATTGCGCTTCCAGACGATTCATCGCGCGAGAGACCAGCGCAGCCGCCCATCGCAACTCATACTCCTGCTCTTCATCAAGCAATGCTCTCTCCGGATGATTTTCGCAATGACTCTCGACCGCATGTCGCTCGGCGTCGAGAAGCACGAATTCATGTTTGCCACCTCGCTTCATGGCATGGTCCCGATCCCAGACATCGGCCATATAATTCTTGAGTGAGGCGAGCAGGAACGAGCGAAACTTTCCCTTGTTCGGGTCCGCCTGGGCGTAAGCTTTGCGCTCTAAAAAATATCCGAAAAAACCTTGAACCAGGTCTTGCGCGTCGGCGGGGCTAAATCCACGGCGACGCACAAAACTGTAAAGCGGTGGCCAATAGTCGCGGCAGAGTTGGTTGAGAGCCGTGTCCGCCTCCGCGCCGTTGGCAGGTGTACAAGCGGCAATCACGCTCCAGTGCGTGGTGTCAAAAGTAGCGCCTCCGCCCCGAAGAGTGCCTGGGACAGCCTTCACAGTCCGGTAAGACTACTGAAAAGTCGGGCCAGGGACAAGCCTCGGCAGGGCTATTACCCGGGACCAAAACCTGGGGGGGTTCAACCTGACACACGGAGCGGGGCGAAAATCGAGGGGGTGTCGCCCAAATAAGAGGCAACGTCTCAGGCTGGCATTTCCTCCTTTGTCATTCCGAGCGGCAACGTGACGTTGCACCCAATTAGAGTAGCGGCGAAGCCGTCAAACTGAAAGCCTGCCCTGAGCGAGCGGAGTGAGTCGAATGGGAGGAATCTCTCATTTTAAGAATCATTAGCAGTAAGAGGTGTCTCGGTCGACTGTGCTCGACATGACAGAAGAGCATTTGGGCAACCCGCCCTAGATTTCCTGCAATGCCGCCGACTTTTTTCCTTTGGAATGAAGTGATAGGAGCAAGGATTTTTTTGCCTGAAGCAAGAGCTCGAGTGGCCCCTTCAACGATAGGCGGGGGCCGACCTCGCATTTGTGGTCATGGCGGAGGGAACGGCAGAGTCCTATGACAAAACTGGAGGCGTGGCTTAAGGAGCAAGGCCTCGAACAATACGCGGGGGTCTTTGAAGATAACGGTATCGATTTCGATATCCTTCCCGACCTCTCGGAAAGTGATTTCGAAAAGTTAGGGCTCTTGCTTGGTCATCGCCGAAAGCTGTTGAAAGCGCTGGCGGCGCTGCCCCACGCATCCGGGGCACCGGAAACGGCTAGCTTGTCAGAGGCGCCTCCGCCCCCAAAAGAGACGCAGGAAGCGGAACGGCGCCAGGTGACGGTGTTTTTCTCCGATCTGGTCGGTTCCACCGCGCTGGCCAATACGCTTGATCCCGAGGACATGAGCGCGTTGATCCAACGCTATCAAGAAGTGTGTGCCGGAGCGATCGCGCGTTTCGACGGTTTTATCGCGAAATTCCTGGGCGACGGTGTCCTGGCTTATTTCGGTTATCCGCAGGCCCAGGAGGATGCGGCCGCGCGCGCAGTTTACGCCGGTCTGGCCATCATTGAGGGACTCGGTGCGCTTCACGCACCGGGCGGCCAAGCGATGAAAACGCGCATCGGGATCGCCACCGGCCTGGTGGTGATTGGGGATATTATCGGCAGTGGAGCGTCGAGAGAACATTCCATTGTGGGAGAAACGCCTAACCTGGCTGCGCGTTTGCAGTCGGTTGCCGAACCCAATTCGATCGTTGTTAGCCAAAGCACCCATCGTTTGCTCGGGAGGCAGTTCAATTATCAGAGCCTTGGCGAAAAAACTATCAAGGGATTTGCCAATCCAATCCCGGTCTGGCGGGTGCTGGGAGAAGCAGCCGTCGCGAGTCGCTTCGCCGACGAACGGACGGCACGGGCCGGCCCATTCATCGGGCGCGTTCAGGAAATGGGACTTCTTCTCGATCGATGGCAATTGGCAAAGGAGTGCGAAGGCCAGGTCGTTTTTCTTTCCGGCGAACCGGGCATGGGAAAATCACGCATTGTTGATGCCTTGTTTGAGCGAATCCGCGGGCAGCCCTATTACCACCTGATTTTCCAGTGCTCTCCGTATTACACCAATAGCGCCCTTCATCCTATCATTCGCCAGTTTGAGCGATCAGCCGGCTTTACGCTCGAGGATTCCGCCGGAGAAAAATTGGAGAAATTGGAAGCGCTTCTGAGTGCAACCGACAACCTAAACGACACAACCAGGAATCTTTTCGCTGATCTGCTCTCGATACCTCTGAGCGATCGTTACCCGCCGCTCGAGCTCACACCTCCGCAACGCAAGGCTGCGACGATCACCGCGATCGTGCAGCAATTGAGCAAGCTGGCCGGGCAAAAGCCGGTGTTGGTTGTCCTTGAAGACGCGCATTGGATCGACCCCACCACCCAGGAGCTGATCACACGAGTGATCGATAGCATCGCTTCGATGTGTGTCCTCGTTCTGATTACGGCGCGGCCGGAATTTTCCTCTCCGTGGATGGGCCGGGATCATGTCACATCCCTGGCCTTGAGTCGTCTAAGCAAAACGCAATGCGCCGAGCTCATTGCCGGCGTCGCCACCTCTCAAGTGCTTAAACAAGCCCTTGTCGAAGACATTCTTTCCAAGACCGACGGGGTGCCGCTCTTCATTGAAGAGCTGACCAAAACCGTAATGGAATCGACGACGCCGGATCGGCCGGCGGTGCCCTCTACGTTGCAGGACTCGCTGATGGCCCGGCTCGATCGGCTTGGACCAGCGAAGGAGATCGCACAGGTCGCCGCTGTGATCGGGCAACAATTCTCTTACGCATTGCTTGAGAAGGTAAGTTCTGCCTCCGCGTCCGATATCGAAAGCGGGCTTACCCGACTGGTTGATGCGGGCCTGGCGTTTCCTCAAACCCGGGAGGGCGAACTGAGCTACAGCTTCAAACATGCGCTGATGCGGGACGTCGCCTACGACAACTTGCTGCGAGGAAAACGCCAGCAGATTCATGACCGCGTGGCAAGAGCGCTCGAGGAACACTTTCCGGCCGTGGCAGAGAGCGAACCGGAATTGCTGGCCCAACATTTCGGCCGGGCCGGCTCGTCGGATTTGGCATGTAGCTATTATGAGCGCGCGGGGGATCGAGAGACCGCCCGCTCCAACTTTGCCGAGGCGGTTGCCCATTTCAGGGCCGGCCTCAAGGAGGCTGGCCAACTGGTGGAAAGCTCGGATCGGTCAAAGCACGAACTTTCTTGCCTGCTCAAATTGGGGCCAGCTATTTCAATCATGAAAGGAATGCAGAGCCAGGAAGTGGAGGATATCTACGAACGCGCCCGGTCCATCGGAACAGAATTGGATGACAAAACTGGTCTTTTCAAGGCCACCTGGGGCCTGTGGCTTACGGCAAATGTCGGACGCAACTTGGAAAAGGCAGGCGAGCGAGCGCAAGAGCTTGTCACACTCGGTCAGAATTCAGCTGATCCAGAACTCTTGTTAGAGGCTTTTCATTGCCGCTGGTCAACGGCCTATTTCCGTGGTGACGTGGCAACCGCACTAAAAGATAGTCGCGAAGGTGCCGAGCGCTATGATCCGGCCCAGCATAGTTGGATGGGCGCGGTGTTTGGAGGTCATGATCCGGGAGTTTGCGCAAACCAAATGCAGGCCCAGGTGCTATGCCTTTCAGGATTCACAGGTGAAGGAAAAAAATGGCTGGAGAAAGCGGTGTCGCTCGCTGAAATGCTCAAACATCCGCATAGTATGGCCTTCGCCCTGATGAACGCGATGGTGGTCCATCAGATGATCGGTAACTACGAGGCTGTTCATCAAGTCGGAGAGCGGTTAATCGAACTTGCGGACAAGTACAATTTTCCTCCGCAACGGGCCCACGCGCTCATGCTCTCTGGCTGGGCAATGACTTTTGGAACAGACGTCGATGCTGGTGTGGAATTGATGGAGGCGGAATTCCCCCGAGCATCTGCCTTAGGACCATTATTCCGGTATTACGCCACGCTGCTCGCGGAAGGCCGCGCCAAAGTAGGTAGGCTGTTAGATGCGATCACCGTTCTCGAAGCAATGATCGAGACGATAACTGAGCCTGGGATCGGCCTTTACTTGCCGGAACTCCATCGGTTGCGAGGCGTGTACCTGCTCAGGCTCGACTCACACCGCAAGGAAGATGCGATGAATTCACTGCAAAGGGCTGTGGACACCGCAAAGCAACAAAACGCGGCACTTCTTCAACTCAAGGCTGCCGTTAGCCTAGCTGAGGCGGCGAGTTCAATGGGCGAACCAGAAACCGGCTTGAAACCCCTGCGCGAATTGTGCGCCAATCTCCCAGACGGGTTCGAGGCTGCGGAGCTCGCGAAAGCGAAACGACTTTTATCAACGTAAGTCGCTTGGGCCGACTCTGCGCCCGTTTGGCGACTTCGCGCTAAAAGGTAGAAGTGGCGTCTCGCCGCTTTTTTTAGTGAGCAAGCGGCCAGAGGCCGCTTCTACTTTCCTCTCTTATTCCTTTTCCTCGTCCAGCTTCGCTTTAACCGCTGTTTCAATCTCTTCGTAGAGTTTGCGGTCCGACTTCAACGCTTCTTTGGCGGCGTCTCGCCCCTGGGCCAGTTGGGTCCCCTTGTAATTCAACCAGGAACCGCGCTTTTCGATGATTTGTTTTTCAAGGGCCAGATCGAGGAGCGCTCCAGTCGATGAAATACCTTCGTTGTACATGATATCGAACTCGGCTTCCGTGAACGGCGGGGCCACCTTGTTCTTCACGATTTTGACCCGGGTGCGATTGCCCGTTACCACGCCATCCGTTTGTTTGATCGCGCCGATGCGGCGGATATCCACGCGCACGCTGGCATAAAATTTCAGGGCCTTGCCTCCCGGTGTGGTTTCGGGATTGCCGAACATCACTCCGATCTTCTCCCGGATCTGGTTGGTAAAAATGCAACAGGTCCGCGCCTTGGAAATCAGTGAAGTCAATTTGCGCAAGGCGGCGCTCATCAGGCGGGCTTGGGCGCCCACGGTTGTATCGCCGATCTCTCCCTCCAATTCGGCCCTGGTCACGAGGGCGGCGACGGAGTCGACCACGATCACATCGAGAGCATTGGACCGGATCAGGGTCTCGCAAATCCGAAGCGCTTCTTCGCCGGAACTTGGCTGCGATACAAGCAAGTCATCCAGATTAACGCCAAGTTTCCTGGCGTACTGCGGATCGAGCGCGTGTTCGACGTCGATGAAAGCGGCCAGACCGCCGCGCTTCTGGGCCTGGGCAACGACCGTAAGCGTCAGGGTCGTCTTGCCCGAGGATTCCGGCCCGTAGACTTCAACCACTCTGCCCCGAGGAAACCCGCCCACTCCCAAAGCGCGATCGATCAAAATATTCCCGGTGGGGATGACATCGATATCGACCACTTTGTCGTCCCCGAGCCGCATAATGGCCCCGTCTCCGAAGTCTTTGGCGATTTGCTGGATCGCCAGGTCGAGATTCTTATTGCGCGCGGCCGTCACTTTGTCCGCGCCGTTTCGTTCTTCAGTTTTGGTGGCCATAGGGAGGTTGTTTGTAATGTGTAGTAAAGACTATCGCAACCTATCGCCAAGCAAAAACGCGTAATTTTTGGAATCACCATCAATTAAGGAACCAGAGAACGGTTCGCCGCCACCATGATGTGAATCGAGCTTGGGTGAACCCTGCGCCTGCGGGCTGTTCTGCGTTCTTCCGAGAAATGTTTGCGGCGGTCATAGACCGCCGCTACAAGGGGGAAAAGGCCGCTCCAGAAACGGAGCGGCCTTCTTGCGGACCCAAATTGCGGTTACTCCACCTTGATCTTTCGCGGCTTGACCTCCTCGGCCTTGGGCAAAGTCAGGGTCACTATCCCCTGTTCGATCTTGGCCGAGATCTTGCCGGTATCAATCGACGGGTCCAATTCAAAAGCCCGACGGAAATTATTCCGGCGTGACTCTCGATGAATCAACGTGCCGTCAATGGTTGGCAACGAACGCCGGCCGATGATGGTCAGCTCATTGTTCTCCACCGCGATTTCCAGCCCTTCCCTGTTAACGCCCGGCATCTCCAACTGAAGCGTGTAACCATCGCTGTCTTCAATCAGGCTGGAAACAGGGGCGACGAGTTGTTCGTCCAGGCTTCGCTGGCCGTTTTGATTTTGACGAACTGTTGTGTTCATGGTGAATCCTTTCCTTAAGAGTTGGGTTAACCGGTTACCCGGATTTGCTTCGGTTTCGCTTCCTCGGCTTTGGGAAGTGTTGCGGTCAAAATCCCGTCCTTGTAGCTTGCGCTCACCTTATCCGAATCGACTCGCGCCGGCAGAGTAATGCTGCGACGGAATTTGCCGACGTAACGCTCGCTCCTTTCGGCCTTCTCGCCGTTCTTATTTTCCTCTTTCCGTTCGCCGCCAATGGTCAGAGTCCCGTCGTGCAACGAGATTTCGATATCCTCCTTGCGCATGCCGGGCAATTCCACCACGGCGACCAGACTGTCCTTGTTCTGGTAAAGATCGAGCGCGGGGGTCCAACCGGTGAAAAGTTGTGTCTGCCGGCCGAAATTCGACCAAAAAGGCAGCTCAAAAAGGCTGTCCAATTCATCCCGGAGCCGGCTTAACCGGCCGAAGGTAGGCCAGGCTGGGGCTTCGGGAGATTCATAACGAATTAAGCTCATAAATGAATGTTCCTTTCGTGGGTTAAAGTTTTTCCGAAACTTTTCTTAGCTGTGCTTATGCCAAAACGGAATATCGGGGCAAGCAAGTGAGCTAATGATTTATTTCCAATTGCTTATGGTGCATTAACGCTGCGAGCAATCCAAACCGGCGTGAGCATATTTGTCACATTGCAGGCAGGGTAGCCGGGACTTCGCCGGAGACAATATGTCACTGAATCGTGGAGCGTTTTGCGTGTCATCCCGATCAGAAAAGAGGGATCGCCCTGAAGACGGTGGGATCACGCAAGGAAAGCCTGCGTGAATCCACCCAGTGAGCGGGGATTCTTCACTTCGTTCAGAATGACGCGCGGCGTTTGGGCGCATCAAATCGAGAAGCCGCATTGCGTGATCAAAACGGGTTGCTACCCCGCTTACATCTTCTATTCGTGTTCTACTGATGAACTCGCCGGAGGAAGACCAGCGCTTCATGAAAGCTGCCTTGCGGGAAGCGCGGAAAGGTTTGGGGAAAACAAGCCCCAATCCGGCTGTCGGCGCAGTGCTGGCGGCAAAGGGAAAAGCCATTGCCCGCGGACATCATCGGGCGGCCGGGAATCCGCACGCCGAAATCGAGTGTTTAAGCCGCGCTCGAGGGTCCATTCCCGCGGAGGCGACGCTCTATCTGACTTTGGAACCTTGTTCCACCGTTGGGCGGACTCCGGCCTGCACCGACGCGATTATCAAGGCCGGCATCCGGCGCGTGGTAGTCGCCGCAGTCGATCCAAACCCGCGCCATCGGGGACGGGGAATTGAGCTGTTGCGCAAGGCCGGGATCGAAGTCGAAACAGGAATTCTGGCCGCGGAATGTACCAGCCTGAATGAGGCGTTCAATAAATGGATCATTACCGGACAGCCTTTCGTGATCGCAAAATGCGGCATGAGTTTGGATGGACGATTAACCCGGCCCCGGGACGAATCGCGCTGGATAACAGGAACGGCGGCACGTCGGCACGCCCACGATCTGCGCGCTCAAGTGGATGCTGTTCTGGTGGGCGCTGAGACCGTCCGCAGCGACAACCCGCGCCTGACTGTGCGCGGCATTCGCGGTGCGAAACAACCTTGGCGAGTCGTCCTGAGCCGATCCGGAGATCTTCCCAAGTCCGCCCGATTATTTCGGGACAAGTTCAAACACAAGACCCTGGTTTACCGAAAGACCACATTACCAGAAGTCCTGAACGATCTGGGGAAGAAAAACATCACCAGCGTCCTGGTAGAAGGTGGCGGCAAGATTCTCGGGCAAGCTCTCGATGCCGGGTTGATTGACAAAGCGCAAATTTATTTGGGGCCGATCGTGACCGGCGGTCCGGTGATGGCCTTTGGTGGCAAAGGATGCTCGGCCACCGGCGCTGCCGCGCGCCTCGAAGAAATAACTTACGCCGATCTGGGCGGCACGATATGCGTCACTGGATACGTCAAATTTCCCGGCTAAAATAATTGCTCTGAATAATCGCCGAAACTTTTGCGTCTCATCAAAAGTTCAATATCGGTAAAGAAAGAGGAGGCACAGGAAATGAAAAAGCTTTTGTTAATTGCGGTGGTGGCTGGGGGACTCGTATTCGTTGCTGCTCCGGCGGCCAAAGCAGGGGTGCGGATAGGTATCGGCATCGGGTTCCCGGTGGCGCGATATTATGCTCCTTATCCGTATCCCTATGGGTATCCCGGTTATTACGGCTACCCCTACGGATACCCTTACTACGGTTACTATGCGCCGGCTTATCTTCACGTCGGAGTTCGGCCCTACTATGTGTATCATGGGCGCAGGATTTATTATCGGCGGCATCATCGCCGATAGCGCTAAGGAGAGGCAGAGCCGGTCCGATTGATTATTTGGCCGGCGTGGCGGAGCCGGTGGGAGAACCGGAGCCCGGGTGGTTTTGAAATTCCTTTTTCAACCGCTCGTTTAGCTGGGGCAACACTTCCTGCCGCTTGCTTTCGAATTCCCGGCGAAGGGCGTGCTCGAGTTTGCGGCGCTCCTGCACGTAGCGCTGTTCGAATTCTTCCCGCTTCTTATCGTCGAGGTTGAGTCCGGATTGGCGCAAAGCAGCGTCGGCCTCACTCTTCAGCTGAGCGCTATGGGCTTTTTCCAGTTCACGCAGCGCCTGCCGCTCCTGGGCGTTCATCCGGAGCCAGCGTTCAGCGTTCCTGCGAAAGCTCTGGCGCTCTTCGGGAGAAAGGCGGAGCAGGTTGTCGCGAGGGTTTTCGAGCCTGGGATTGTGCCCGTTGAAATTAGGGTGACCGGATCGACGGCCCCCTCGCTGAGCAAAGCTCGGCTGGAAGGCCAAAATCAGGATCGCGCTTACAAGGAAGAATTTTCGTCCCACAGGCTGCTCTCATCTGAGGCTAACAATTCATCCAGGTCCGCTACCACTTCATAATCTTGAGGATCGATTTTAGCCACTGGATCGGATTGGTAAGCAGTGGGCTGCCGGCGCGGGCCGGGGCCATAGCTAAGAAGCGAGGCTGCGATGATTGCCGTTGCCAGAGCCGAAGCAGGGATTAGGTATTTGAGGCTGAACCAACGCCGCGCCGCCAGAACCCAGCTCGCCTGGGGGCCGGCTTTCCGGAGGACCTTTCTGGCGAAGAAGGGAAAAACATCGGGCTCCGCCGCCCGGCCCAGCAGGTCCCACAGTTTCTCGTCGTCTTCGCGTTTCATTCTATCCGCGAAATTTAACTTTCCAGCGGAACCAAAGTTGCGCCTCTTAAACAGTCCGGGGCCAGGGTTTAGGTCTCCGCCGCTTCGAGGAAGCCTTCCAGCTGGCGGATTCGGGTCGGGTGCCGCATCTTGCGCAGTGCCTTGGCCTCAATTTGCCGAATTCTTTCCCGGGTAACGCGGAACTGCCTTCCTACTTCCTCGAGGGTGCGGCTATAGCCGTCCACCAGACCGAAACGCTGCTCCAGGACCTGCCGTTCCCGCTCGGTCAAGGTCTCCAGCACATCCTTGATCTTTTCCTTCAACAGAACGATCGCCGTCATGTCGCTTGGATTTTCGGCCCCTTTGTCCTCGATAAAATCGCCGAAATTCGTCTCCTCGCTCTCGCCCACCGGGGATTGGAGCGAAATCGGTTGCTGCGCCATTTTTAAGACAGCGCGGACCCGGTCGACCGGCAATAAAATTTCTTCGGCTACTTCTTCAGGCGTTGGCTCCCGCCCGTACTCCTGAACGAGCTGCTTTTGGACGCGCATCAGCTTGTTAATGGTCTCGATCATGTGGACGGGAATCCGGATCGTGCGCGCCTGGTCGGCGATCGACCGGGTAATCGCCTGGCGGATCCACCAGGTCGCATAAGTTGAAAATTTGTAGCCGCGGCGGTATTCGAATTTTTCGACCGCCTTCATCAAGCCCATGTTTCCTTCCTGAATCAGGTCGAGAAAGGAGAGACCCCGGTTGGTATATTTCTTGGCGATGGAAATGACCAGGCGCAGATTGGCCTCCACCATTTCCGTCTTGGCCCGCAAAGCTTTGCGGAGCCAGTTTTTTAATTCCTGATATTGCTCAACGTATTCGTCGGCTGACAGCCACAAGCTTCTTTCCAGCTCCTCGATTTTCGCCGCAAGAGCGGTAACGGCGGCGCGCGCCTTGGGGTTTTTTACGATTTCGCCCTTGAGATTAAGAAGAGCGCGGTATTGCTCGTCAGCCAGGTGGACGAATTCCTCCGTAACCTTCTGTTTGAAATAAAATTTGGGATAGAACCGCTGGAGCGAGTTGACTTCTTTCTCGAAGGCTTTGGTCTTTTTCGTTTCTTTTTTGGACCCGCCGCGCAGCAACTGGCGGTATTGCTGGCTAATCGAATGGCTCAGCCGCTCGACGTGCTTGCAGAGCCGGGGCAAGACTTTCATGTAGCGTTCCCGGCTCTCGATTTTCTTATCCAAGATCACGCGATCGAAGCGTTCCCGGCCTTCGGTAAGCTTTTGGGCCAGTTCCAGGTGGGCCTGGGCAATGAAGCCGAACCGGTTGATCTGCTTTTGCACCATGTTTTCGGCTTCTTCGATGCGCTTGGAAATCTCCACCTCCTGCTCGCGGGTCAACAGCGGCACCTGTCCCATCTGCTTGAGGTACATTCGAACCGGATCGTCCAGGATATCGAGCTTGGTTTCCGGCTTCTCTTCTTCTTCCTCCTCCGCCTCTTTCTTTCCGTCCTTGAACCGGTCGACTTCGGACGCTTCAATAATGTCGATCTCCATCCGGCGCAGGCGCGTCAAAATGGTGTCCAGGTCGTCGGCGTCGGTGATGGCGTCGGGCAAGGCCTCATTCAGATCGTCGAAAGTGAGGTATCCCTGCTCCTTGGCCAGTTTGATTAACTCGCGGAGGCGCACGTGCAGCTCCTCTTCCGATTGCATGGCCGGGCCGGCCGCATCATGGTTCTTGGAACCTGCCGCCGAACGCCGCCCGCTCGAGGCCAATCGTCCAATGCGCTTTGATTTGATCCCTCGAACTCTTGATTTCAATCGGAGCTGGCCTGTGGATGAATTGTTGCCGGCGCGCCGGTAAACACGTTTTGATTTCGGCCGCTTGTTGGGCGACCGGTCGCCTGTCTTTCGTTTCGAATGTCTGGCCAAGTTACTCGGTTAAGGATCGACTGGACGTTCGAGGGTCACCCCGATTCAAAGAGCATTAGCTATCATTGTGCCGGGGCTGACGAAAACTCGGAAAGCTCGTGGAGCTGTTCTCGGAGGTCAAGAATTTGTTTCTGCAAATTCACCACTTCCCCGGTGCTGAGCTGAGGCAGCTTCATTCTGCTTTCGGCAGCTTGCAGTTGCCGCCGGAGAAGCCCCTGGCGCAGGCCCCGCCACCACTCCTCCACGATGCTCGCCGGGTCAGCCGGCAGTCTCTGCAACAGCCAGGAGGAGACGAGCGATTCTTCCCCCGGCGAAAGAGTCGCCATAAACGCGCTCAGGGAGGCGGCTTCGTCCGGACGCAAATCCGCTTCCAGGATTCGTTTAAGCAATCCCGAGTCGGGACTTTGCTCCAGGATTTCACGCCACTTCTGAGCAAGCAAAAAATCGCGCGCTTTTTCGTCTCGCAGGGCAAAAAGGCAAAGCATGGCGATGTCATGCCGCGGAGCGAGGCTGGACGAGGAAACCGGCTCCGATTGAAGGGAAACAGGCGCGCGAGCCTGCCTGGCCAGAAGGTTTTCGAAGTCAACCGGCGACAGGCCCAGCCGCGACGTCACTTTCCGGACGACCTCGCCCCGCATCAGCGGGTCGCGGACATGCGACACCGTCTCAGCCAGACCGCGGGCCAGTTCCATCTTGGCGGCGATCGAGTTCAGGTCGGTTTCAGCGGCCTCCCGCTCGATCCAAAAATCGAAAAAATCCCGGGCAGCAGCGACCCGTTCCTTGAAATCCTCTCGCCCCTTTTTGCGCACCAGTGAATCGGGATCTTCGCCCGGCGGCATTTCCAGGATGCGGACGACCAGATCGTTTTGAAGAAGCGCCTCCAGCGAATGTTCGGCGGCTTTGCGGCCGGCGGCATCGGCGTCGAAACAAAGAACCACTTCGGCGACAAATCGTTTGAGAATCCTCGCCTGATTTTCGGTGAAGGCCGTTCCTTGTGGCGCCACCACGTTGGTGATGCCGGCTTCGAATAAAGTTATCAGGTCGAGCTGGCCTTCGCAGACGATGGCACAATTGGCGTCGATCAGGGCTCGTTTTGTCTTGTGCAGTCCAAACAAAACTTTGCCTTTGCGAAAAAGCGGGGTCTCGGGGGAGTTAAGATACTTGGCTGCCTCCGCCTCCGGTTCCAGGGTGCGGCCGCTGAAAGCGATCACCTCTCCGACATCGTTGCAAATCGGGAACATGACCCGGGATCGAAACCGGTCGTAGAGCTCGCCTTCCGGCCGGTTTTCCTCCCGCAGCTTGACCAGGCCGCTCTGTAAAATGATCCGGCGCTCATATCCGCGGCCAACAGCCCATTTCAGGAATGCATCCCACTGGGGCGGGGCATAACCGAGTTGCCAGTTCTTTGCCACCCGGTTTTCCACCCCCCGGTGTTTGAGATAGTCGCGCGCCGGTCCGGCGAAGTCTTTCTTGAGCAAGTTTTCCTGGAACCAATCCGCCGCCTCGGCATGCAGTTGGAGCAGGACGCGCCGCGCTTCATGCTGGCGTTCTTCTCCGGCGGCTGCCCGTTCTTCAATGACCGGAATCCCGGCTCGCGCCCCCAGTTTTCGCACGGCCGAAGGGAAATCGATATGCTCGTAATCCATCACGAACCGAAAAACGCTCCCGCCGACTCCGCAGCCGAAGCAATGAAAGGATTGCCGCTGCGGGTTGACGTGAAAGGAGGGCGTCTTCTCCTGATGGAAGGGGCAAAGCGCTTTGAAGTTGGCCCCCGCCCGTTTCAGTGGAAAGTAGGAACCGATTACCTCGACAATGTCGTTGGCCGCGGCGATTTGCTCGATTGTCTGGGTTGGGATGATAGCCACAGGAAGGGATTTTTCGCTCGTTCCGTCCGGGAAGTAATGTCAAACTTACGCAGTGCTTCGCCGCTTCCAACTATGAGAACGAAATTGTGGGTCCTGGGCGCAATTCTCCCGCTTCTCGGGCTGGAGTGTGCCCAAGCTGGGCAGACGATAAAAAAAGGCGACGTCGTCGTGGTCCCGTTGAAGGGCGAAATTTCGCCCTCGCTGGTAATGTTTGTGCGGCGGGCCGTGAAAACGGCTGAAAACGGCGGGGCCTCTGCCGTTGTTTTGGAGATGAACACTTATGGCGGACGGCTCGATGCCGCCGAAGAAATTACCGACATTCTCAACCATGTCGAAATTCCAACTTACACTTTCATCAATTCCAATGCCGGATCGGCCGGATCGCTGATTGCCCTGGCCACAAAGCATATTTACATGGCGCCGGTCAGCGCGATTGGCGCAGCCGCGCCTGTCCTCTCAACCGGCGAAGATCTGCCAGCCACATTGCGGGAAAAGACGATTTCATATTGGTCGGCTCTCATTCGCGGGTCCGCTATTCGCAATGGACACAACCCCGATGTCGGTGAGGCATTCATGAACAAGGATAAGGAAGTCAAAATCGGAGACCGGGTGGTTCATCCTAAAGGCAGCCTGCTCACTTTGAATGCACAGGACGCTACCGAGAAGATCAATGGAAAACCGCTGCTGGCCGACGGGATGGCCGATTCGGTCGCCGAGATGACACAGAAAGCGGGATTGAAGGGCGACATCGTTTCCCTCAATCCGACCGGGTTCGAGAAAATTGCATTTTGGATAACAGCTCTGTCACCGCTCCTTCTCCTCGGTGGAATCATCGGCGCATACATTGAGTTCAAGGTCCCCGGGGCGACCCTGCCCGGAATCGTTTCAGCGGTCTGTTTTGCCCTGTTTTTTTTGGGGCATTACCTGGCCGGCCTGGCCGGCTGGGAGGTAATGGCGCTTTTCATTTTGGGAGTGGCCCTGGTCCTGATTGAAATTCTGTTCTTTGCGCATTCCACCATCGTCTTCGGCGTCCTCGGCGTCTTTCTGATGCTCGCCTCCATTTTGTGGGCAATGATCGATCGATATCCCGGCGAAGGATTTTTCCCAACCCAGAGCATGCTCCTGATGCCACTGATCAATCTTGTCCTGGTGATCGTCGCCGCGTCGGTCATCATCGCGATTCTGGCGCGCTATCTCCCGCGCACCAGTATTTACCGCCGTTTCGCTCTCCTCACCTCCAATCCATCGGGACCATCCTTGGCCGGCGCGCCGCGGGAGTTTGCCACCGCTCTGGCTCTGTCGGCCGGCGCCCAGGGAATCGCCCTCTCGATGTTGCGCCCGAGCGGCAAGGCCAGATTTTCAGATCATGTCGTGGATGTCATCACTCAAGGCGAGTTCATCGCCCCGGATACTCCGATCACCGTCGTGCAAACCGACGGAATGCGGGTTGTGGTCAAGTCCAGTTCCGTTTGATGCTTCCAATTCACGACTTTCCTTTTTTCTGGCTAGCGGTGTCCTTCTGAACGTCGGTTTGCTTTTTGTTTTTTTAGGATCCGACTGGCAACGACGCGGGCCTGAACGGTCGGGCTTGGCCGCGGACAAGCTCCATTCCCCAAATCAGCCTCCCGCTACCACTCGCAGCATTTCGACCTGGTCGCCCTCTTTGAGGATTCGCTCCGGCCATTCGCGACGGTGTAAAGCGAGGCCATTATGCTCGATCAGGATCGCCTGAGGAGATAATCGGTAATGTTCGATCAACTCCTGAACGCTTCTGGCCCCGGCGGCGTCGATCTTTTCGCCGTTTAACGAAATGGTCATGCGCTCATCAGGATCTGGTCCCAGTCTTTCCAAACCGGTTCCAGACCCCGCCTTCGCAGCAGGGACGCAATCTCGAAGGGCGAACGCTCGTCGCTGATTTCAAACTGACCGGTTGCCAGCTGGTCTTCGCCGTCTTGAAAGTCAGGGGCAACGATTCGTCCGCGAACGGTGCGATGGAGATTGCCGGTCCCGGTTTTGGTGTAGCCGCCCGGCTCGGTGTGGCTGCCCGCGCTCATTGCAGTCACCCCGAGTGGGATCAGGGCATCGCGCAAGGCCGGGCGCTCACGCGTGCTCAAGACAATCCCGACCTGCGGAAACACGATTCGAAATGCGCACACCAGCTGGGCCAGCTCGCGATCGCTCATTGAAAATAGCGGCTGATAGCCGCCCGCGGCGGGACGTATCCGCGGCAAGCTGACGCCGATTTGGGCCTGCCAGCAATGTTTAAACAGATATTCGAGATGCGCCGCCAGCGACATTGCGTCTGTCCGCCAGTCGGCCAAACCAAAGAGCGCGCCAATGCCGAGCCGCCGAAACCCGGCCCGATATCCTCGTTCCGCGCAATCGAGCCGCCAGTTGAAATCGCGC
Organism: uncultured Verrucomicrobiae bacterium; assembly: GCA_963728975.1. Classification (GTDB taxonomy): domain Bacteria; phylum Verrucomicrobiota; class Verrucomicrobiia; order Chthoniobacterales; family UBA10450; genus DATFCK01. Next base: position 1,851,824 of record CAVSMF010000001.1, on the reverse strand, counting down.
TTTGGGCCCGAAGTGTGCAGATCGGCGTAGATCGCCCGGTCGTAGGTTTCCTGATAAACCACCAGGCCTTCCGCACCGGCATTGATCAACGGCACATAGTCCTGCGCCGGAAGCGGCCCCAATTCGATGGCAATAGAAGGAAAGTTCGGCGCCAGGACCCGGACACAATCGGTTAGGTAGGATTGATTGACAAACTTGGGATGCTCCCCCGCGACAAGCAGAATCTGGCGAAAGCCTGCTTGGGCCAGATGCTCGGCTTCAGCGGCGACTTCTTCAACGGTCAGGGTGACACGCAGGATCGGATTGTCGCGCGAGAATCCGCAATAGCGGCAGTTGTTGATGCATTCGTTGGAAAGGTAGAGCGGGGCAAATAGCCGCATCGTTCGACCAAAATTGCACAAAGTCAGGGTGTGCGATTTGCGCGCCATTCGCTCAAGTTCCGCGTCGGTCCTGGGCGCGATCAGTTCCTCGAATTCGCGCAAGAGGGCGGACCTCTTCAGGGCCAGATCATCGACAATCTCGGAAAATGACATCGACTCAAAATTCACCCGCCTGGCGTTTTCGCAAATCCGAAAGAAGCAAGAGCGAGCCGGATTCGGAGCAAAAAGCAAGCGGCGGCATCTGGCTGCCCAAATGCCGCCGCCGACAAATCCGATAATCGGAACTTAAAATGCGAAGTTTAGACCGGTGCGCGCCATCCCGAAGTTATTTTGAGGACCGTCCACGACGTTCCAGCTGAAATCGTTGATCCAGCCGATATGCCGGGTGATGCGGACTTCAAAGCCGCCTCCAAACTGGCCCATGAACTTGTCGTCTCCGCCGTCGTGCTGGGTCGTGAACACTCTACCGCCGACCGGGATGATCCGGTCCTTCTCGCCGCCGTTGAAGATTCCGCCGCCGCCGGCCCAGACATAAGGCGCGAAGCGAGAACATCCGATCGGATAACGAAGGGTCAATGTGCCTAACGCGGCCCCGATCAGGCGATCTTCATCATGCTTGGTGAAGGTAAAAGCGCCGACGACGGGTGCTCCTTCGAAATCGAAGCCCGTGCGCTGCGCGTCCAGGGCGAACCCTTCCACCCCGAATCCAAAGTATTTATGCCAGAAATATTTGAGGTCGAGACCGCCGCCCCAGGCATGATCCGCCTGGAGATAGCGATCGCCAATATCGTCGCCCAAAAAGAAACCGCTGGCGCCGATTCCATTTTCGTCCGTTCCGGTAAATGTATAAGTACCCCAGAGACTTACATCCCATTCGGTATCCCCATACCAGCATTCCTCCTGCGGTTGCTGCACCGTTGTCTGCTTGGCCCCGCCATAATACTCAGTGCCGGCCAAGCCGCAGGCAGCGGATACCGCGATGACGCAGAGACCCAATATCGTCTTTTTCATTTGCTTCTCCCCAGTTTGGTTAAGTTTTCGTTGGTTAGCGTTCCAGCGACCCCAATTCTAAAACGAAATTGGCAAGGAAGCCGGATGCCGCGAATCTCACGAGAATCTTCAGTTTTGCAAGTAGTTGATTGTAACAAATCAACGCGATTACGCCTTAAGTTCTGCGCCGGTATTTGCGTCTGTGACCATGAATTTCTCGTGATGAAAGGCCGGATCGGCCCGGAACATCAGCCGGCCGGCGTAACGGCGCTCCAGTTCTACCAGGAGTTCCTCATCTTCCTCTTTCAAGCGTTTCAAGATATCGGGATTAACAATCACCCGAATGTCATGCACGCTGTCCTGATACTTCCGCATGACCGTATTCAAGGTTCGATGCAACTCGACGCTTGTGCTCATGGACGTCTTCACCACGCCCCGGCCCCCGCAATATGGGCAGTTCTCGTAAATGGTGTCGCTCAGGCTTTCCTGGGCGCGTTGACGGGTCATTTCTATGAGGCCAAGCGGTGAAATCGGCAGCACATGAGTCTTGGCCTTGTCCCGCTTGAGCCGCTCTTTCATCAAATTATAAACCAGCTGCTGATCTTTCCGGCTCTTCATGTCGATAAAATCGCCGATGATCAGACCGCCCACGTTGCGCAATCGCAATTGACGCGCGATTTCGTCGGCCGCCTCCAGATTGGTCTGCAATATGGTTTTGTCGACGTCGCGTCCGCCTTTGTTCCGACCGGTATTTACGTCGATCGCAACCAGCGCTTCCGTTTCATCAATCACGATGTAGCCGCCGCATTTGAGCCAGACTTGCCGGTGAAAGGCGTCGTCGATCTGCTTCTGCACTCCGTACGTTTCAAAAATCGGAGTGGCCCCGTCGTAAAATTTGATCCGGTTTCGGGAGCGCCTTGAGATTTGCCCTACCATCTCGTTCATCCGATCGGTCGCCTCCCGATCGTCGCAGAGCACCTCGTCAATTTCTTCAGTTAGAAAATCACGAACGGTCCGGTCAACCAGGTCCGGCTCCTCAAACACCCGCGATGCCGCCGGCTGCTCCCGGATGTGCTGCTCTATCTTGGCCCATTGATCGAGGAGGAAGCGAAGATCGCGCACAAAATAGCGCGCCCGAGCTCCTTCCCCGACGGTCCGAATAATGACCCCGATGCCGTCCGGGATGTCGAGCTCACGCAGAATTTTCCGAAGCCGATCGCGTTCCTTCGGGGCTTCGATTTTGCGGGAGATCCCGCTGCGATCGCTGAACGGCATCAAAACCAGGTAGCGTCCGGCAAAACTCAGGTTGGTGGTCACCCGTGGACCCTTGGTCCCAATCGGGCCCTTGGTCACCTGCACAATCACTTCCGAGCCAACCGGATAAATGTTGGGAATATCCTTCGGCGTAATCCGCTTTCGTTGCTTCTTGGAAGGCCGGTCGATTTCTTCGATCCCGCTGTCGAGCGCGGCTGGAATCGCATCCCAGAAATGAAGGAAAGCGTTTTTTTCGAAGCCGATGTCGACAAACATCGCCTTCAGCCCCATCTCGATGTTTTTAACTCGGCCCTTGTAAACGCTGCCGACGATATTGCGCGAGGTGTTACGCTCGACGCTGTATTCTTCGAGACGACCGTTCTCCAGCAGCGCCACGCGCCGCTCGAGTTTTTCCACGCTCATGATGATCTTGTTCCCGGTTCTCCGGGAAGAAAGACCCAAAATTTTTCGTACCTTGTCTAACATAAATCTGAATAGGTTCTCCTATCGAGAATGAAAACGGCAGAAGGCTGTTTTTCATTGTCGGGTTAATTAAAAGTTTCGCATCCGCGTTCGGCGCTTCTGCGCCGGAGTCGGAGCCGGTGCCGGCTGACGCCGGACCCCAAAGAGGCGCTCGAAAAAGCCGCGGTGCTGCTGCCGCTCCGGTGTTACCGCCACCGCCCGCGGGACCTGCCCGCGTTTCACCTTTCCGGCCGAATCGGCTTCCGGTTCCACGTCCGGCTGGGCGCCATCGGCAGCCATTTGGACGGACGCGGCTTGTGAATCACCGGTGCCTTCTTCATCCGCGCCTTCAGCATTCGCTCCGGAATCGCGAAAGCTAACTTCCTTAATGCTTTGGAACGGATCAGGTTTATGCGCGGGCTCCAACCAAGCCAGGGGCATGTCGAAGCTTCCATCTTCCAACCCTATTGTCCGTTCCATGATGCGCGCCGCGATGGGCCCGGCGACGCTGCCCCCGTGGCCGCCATGCTCACCGGCCTGCACCATCACCACTACGACATACTTTGGATGATCGAAAGGGGCGAAGCTGGCGAACCACGCGACATTCGACTCGCGGCCATGGTCCGCTGCTTGGGCCGTGCCGGTTTTGCCCGCCACCACTGTTTTTTTCAGCCGTGCCCTGGCCCCCGTCCCGCCGTCTTCATTGACTACCTTCCAGAGGCCCTGACGCACCATGTCGATCTCCTCGGGCGAAAACTGCGTCCGTAGGTCGGTTCGAACCCGCGGCTCGGGCGATATGACCGGCTTGCCGTGTTCATCCAGTGCGGACGACCCATCCTGGTTCAGGACTCGATCGACCAGGCGCGGGTAATAACAGATTCCACCGTTGGCGACGGTGGAATAAACCATGGCCAACTGAAGAGGCGAGACCAGCATGTAACCCTGGCCAATGGAAACATTGGCCGTCTGGGCCTGCGACCATCGTTCCTGAGGATGATAGACCGCCATCCATTCGGGACCCGGCATGATTCCCGGCTGTTCGCCGGTGAGTCTAATTCCGGATTCCTCCCCCAAGCCAAGCATCTTTCCCACGGTATCGATCGACTGGATCCCTGCCGCATTGCCATATTGATAAAAGAATGCGTCGCAAGAAACTTTGATCGCGTCCTCCAGCCCAAGAGTGCCGTGGCCGCCGCCCTTTTCCGCGATCCAGCACCGAAAGTAATGGTCTCCGTAGGTGACGCCGCCGCTACAATTGAAGTGGGCATTGGCGAGGCCCTTTCTCAGGCCGGCCAGCGCTGTCACAACCTTGAACGTCGACCCGGGCGGCAACGCGCTGATGGCTCGATTGACTAACGGGTCGCCTGCGTCCTTCTGGAGCGCCTTCCAATCTTTCGCTTTAATACTGGGGATGAACGTATTCGGATCGAAGGAAGGAACCGACGCCATGGCCAGAACGCTGCCGGTATTGGGATCGACCACTACCGCGGCGCCCCGGCCGACCGCACGCAACGCTTCCTCCGCGATCGTCTGAATTCGCGCATCCAGGGTCAGATAAACATTGGCCCCCTGTTGCGGTTGATCTTCCCGAAGCAAGCCGTCGATCTGCCCCTTGGCGTTGCGGCGCAAATGACGAACTCCCGGCTTGCCCCGCAGATAGTCATCCATCGCTTTCTCGATGTTCGACTTCCCTTCCACATCGCCCTGATAGAACGTGTACTTCCGCGCTTCTTCCTTGTTGATGTCGTCCGGCGCCCCGACGTAACCCAAAAGGTGCGCCGCCAGCGCCCCATAAACATAGGAGCGCACCGGTTTGATGGCGATGTCCACCCCGGGCAGCCCGACATCGTGCTCCGAAAATTTGGCCATCGTTTTGAAATCGATGTCCTTTAAATAGGAAAAGGGGACTTCGGTTTCGTTGCGATAATGGCGGCGCAACTGGGCGGCATTGTAATCCTGGGCCAGTTGAAGATTATCCAGACGCGGCACCACTCCCTGATTAACGATCTTAATAATATCGGCTTCTTTCTGATCCTTGGGCATGCCGTTGATTATGGCGCGGTACTCCGTCAACGGCGGCCGGCCAAACCGCTCGCGATATCCCTTGACCATTTCAGGCAGATAAAAATCAACCTCGTAACTGGCCCGGTTCTGGACCAGGGTGACCCCGTTCCGGTCCTTGATCTCCCCCCGCACCGAGGGAATGCGCACCGTAACTTCGGAGCTGCCCCGGATCCGCGCCGTCCATTCGTAGCCACGCGCCACCTGAATCCACCATAACCGTAATGCCAGCGCGGTGACGCCCAGGAGCATGAAGATCCCTAAAAATTGAATCTTCAGGCGGGGATTGGGACGGCGGCGGTTCATTGGTAATCGAATCGGTTCGTTTCGGGCAAATAGGGGTATCTCGTAACCCGGGCCAGCCAATGCAGAATCCAAAAAGCAATCGGGGAAATTACCATGGCAATGAGACCGGGGCCGCCGATTTGCCACCATACCTCGGGCGAAAAGAAAACCGAACCCCGTCGAAATGTAATCATCAAGTATTGCGCCAAAATAATGGCCGACGTGCCAATGCCGCTTAAAACGCAATGCACTTCCCAGCGACCGCGGACAAACAAAGGCTTCAAGCCGTGCATGATCCCCGCCAGCACCGCATACATCAATATCGAGGAGCCGAGAGAAATTTCAACTCGCGATCCAATTACCTGGACGGTCAGAGCATCGAGCAGAATTCCGGCGTAAAAGGCGAGGGCAAGCATGAGGGGAAAAGGCAGGATGACCGCCCCATAAAACACGATCACCGGCACGATGTAGACGTGGGCATTGTACATCCATGGCAACGGCGGAATAAAGAACTCCGCGATCTGCGCGGTCGGGATCAAAAGGAGCAAAATAACAAAGAAGATCATCCTTTTCTCCCCGTTACCACGAACACGTCCTGCAGTTTCGTCAAATCGACCGCCGGCACCAGTTTGGCCTGGCCATCCAGCTCCCGGACCCGGAAGCTTTTTACCGCGCCAACCGGAATGCCTGAAGGAAACACGCCCCCCACCCCGGAAGTAAAAGTCTTTTGACCGGGCTTGAGATCGGCCTGCTTCGACAGAAAATTCAGGTTTAACAGCGGAGTCAGCCCCCCGCCCACGCGCTCTCCGGAAACGATTCCTTGCTCCCGCGTTCCTTCCACCGTGGCCGCTACCTTGCAGTTTTCGTCCGAGATCAGGAGGACCACTGAAATCGTATCGCTGACCGTGGTCGTTTTCCCGACCAGACCCTCGTCGGTCACCACCGGCATATCGGTTTTGATTTCGTCTTCTTTGCCGCGATTGATGGTGACCGTTCGCCACCAGGTGGAAGAATCGCGCGCCACTACTTCGGCCGGGACCAGTTTAAAAACGGATCGCTCCCGATAATGGAGCGCGTGCCGCAACCGGTTGACTTCGTTTTCCACATCCCGCAATGCCTGGTTGGTCGCCTTCAACTGCCTGTTCTCTACGCGCAAAGACGCATTATCTTTCTCCAAATCTTCCAGCGATCGCAACCCGCTCCGCACCGAAGTAATCTGCTTTTTCAATCCGGAGCCGGTAGTCAGGAACGGCGCGATAAGCTGGTAAACAGTGGCCTGAACTCTCCGCGTGGTCTCCGGGCCGAAACTCAGAAAATAGCCGAGTATCGCTCCGAAAACCAGAAGGACAATGACGCTCGTGCGACTCATGTCGACTGCGGAGCGCGGATGGACGATTGCGGGTCGATAGGCGAAAAGCTCAGCGAGCTGTTACAGTTAGCTTCGCAGTTGGCAATCCGCAATCCGCAATTATCAGCGCCACTGGCGATCGGCCGAAGCGACCTGGCGCAAAAACTTAAGTTCATTAAGGCACTTGCCTGTTCCTTCGGCAACCGCGCTGAGCGGATCTTCAGCAACATGGACAGGCAACCCGGTTTCCTCGCTCAAAAGTTTATCGAAGCCGCGCAGCAACGCGCCCCCGCCGGCCAGGACAAGGCCGCGATCGACCAGGTCGGCCGAAAGCTCGGGCGGGCAGCGCTCCAGCGTGATCCGGACCGAATCGACGATGGTGGAGATCGGCTCCAGGAGCGCTTCCCGCACCTCCTGGGAAGTGATCATGAGCGTTTTGGGCAATCCGGCCACCAGATCGCGTCCCTTTACTTCCACGCTGGTCTCCTTCTCACTCGGGTAGGCCGAACCGATTTTGATTTTGATTTCTTCGGCCGTCCGTTCCCCCACCATCAGATTGTAAGCCCGTTTCATATACTGCACGATGGCTTCGTCCAGTTCGTCACCCGCTACCCGCACACTCCGGCTGAATACAATTCCGGAAAGCGATATCAGCGCGACCTCGGTAGTGCCGCCCCCGATATCGATGATCATGTTGCCGGCCGGATCCTGTACCGGAAGCCCAACTCCGATCGCCGCCGCCATCGGCTCTTCGATCAGATAGACTTCCCGGGCCCCGGCATGGGTGGCCGACTCGCGCACCGCCCGTTTTTCCACTTCGGTGATACCGGAAGGCACCGCGATCACCACCCGCGGACGGGCCCGCACCCGGCGATTGTGGACCTTGGTAATAAAATGACGCAGCATCGCTTCGGTTACTTCGAAGTCGGCAATCACGCCGTCTTTCAGGGGCCGCACCGCCACGATGTTTGATGGCGTGCGTCCGAGCATCCGCTTGGCTTCGTCCCCCACCGCCAGAACCTTGTTGGTGCCGGCCTGCACCGCGACCACTGACGGTTCGCGCAGAACGATCCCCTGATCCTTTACGTAAACCAGGGTGTTGGCTGTACCGAGATCGATCCCGATATCGCTGGAGAGCCAGCCGAAAAGTCCGTTGAACATGAAATTAATTTAATGGCGCTCCAGTCCGCCGGAGGCGTCTGCCCGGCTTCGACCCATAGCAGTAATCGTGCACTCTATCCGCGGTTCGACGGCTGAAACGCGGGTAACATTGGAACGGGCCTTCGTATCGTCAAGCCTTTAAATATGAAGTAATGGAACAGGGGAGCGTCGGCGTGCTGAAATATTGCCATTACTCCGCGACTCCGTTACTCCATTACTCCATGATTCTGGTTGCCCCATCGATCCTTGCCGCCGACTTCTCCCGTTTGGCCGAGGAGATCAGGAGCGTGGAAAAAGCCGGCGCCGACTGGATTCATTGCGACATCATGGATGGCCATTTTGTCGATAATATTTCCTTTGGGCCGGACGTGTCCGGGATTGTCCGCAAGCAAACCACTCTGCCGGTGGAGGCGCATTTGATGATCGAACATGCGGACCATTATGTGCCGCGGTTTGTCAAAGCCGGCATGAACTCGATCACCGTTCATGTGGAACCGGAGGCAAAACACGATGTTTCCAAAACTCTGAAACAAATCCGGGAAGCCGGTTGCCGCGTGGGATTATCCCTGAATCCGGCAACACCGTTTCCGGCGGTCGAGCCGTTTCTGGAACAGATCGATCTTCTGCTGGTGATGACGGTCCAGCCCGGCTTCGGCGGCCAGGCTTTTCGGCCTGAAATGATGGACAAGGTCAAATCCGCCGCCGCCTGGAACAAAGCGCATGGAACAAAAGTCGAGATCCAGGTCGATGGCGGAATCAATCCCGAAACGGCGCGAATCTCCATCGATAACGGCGCAACCGTGCTGGTTGCGGGCACCTCGATTTTCCACGCCAACGATTATCGAGAGGCGATTCGGAAGCTCCGGGGAACACGATGATGTTAGGGGCTCGTTCGCTACATCCCTGGCTGATCGACTGCTCTTGAGCACCGCAAAGCGATTCCGACAGGGATCTTCCCCCATCCGCGCCGGAAGACGGCTTGGCCTACCCCAAAACCGTAGCCGCGCCCGCCACCACCGGCTGGGCTTCTTCGCTGGTTTCAGCCATGACCTCGTCGGTTTGAGTCACGCGCACCACCTCTTCAATGGTCGTTTTCGCCTGGGCCACCCGCCGCCAACCATCCTGCCGCAGAGTTTCCATTCCCTCGGCAATAGCGCATTGTTTCAGCTCACCGCCGTCCCGCTTTTGCATGATCAGTTTTCGCAAGGGCTCAGTGATGACGCAAACCTCGTAAATCGCCGCTCGCCCCTGGTAGCCGGTCTGCCGGCACTGATCGCAACCCCGGCCCCGGCTGAAACGGGTTCCGAGCTCTCTCACTGGAAAGCTAATCTCAGCCAATTGTTCCGGCGGATAATCGACCTTCTCCGCACAATCGGGGCAGATCGTGCGGACCAGTCGCTGGGCGATGAACGATTTCACCACCGACGCGAGCAGAAACGGCTCCACATCCATGTCGAGCAGTCGGGTGATGCCCCCCACCGCGTCGTTCGTGTGCAAAGTGCTGAAAACGAGGTGACCGGTCATGGCCGCGCGAATCGCGATGTCAGCCGTCTCAACGTCTCGAATCTCTCCCACCATCACCACATTGGGATCCTGCCGAAGGATGTGACGCAGACCTTTGGCGAAAGTCAGGTCGATCTCCGGCTTCACATCGATTTGGGAAACGCCGGGAAGCCGGTATTCGACCGGCTCCTCGATGGTGATGATCCGCCGCTGCACGGAATTGATGCTGCTCAGAAAGCAATAGAGCGAAGTCGATTTGCCACAACCGGTGGGACCCGTCAGCAAAATGATCCCGTTAGGCTGAGCCAGCAGGTGGCGGATGATTTTCTCCTGTTCAATGCCCAGATCGAGACGTTCGAATCCAAATTGCTGTTCGCCCCGGCTCAGCAACCGCAGGCTAATCGATTCACCGTTCACGGTCGGAATAGTCGAAACTCGCACGTCAATTTCCTGATTGGTCGCGTGCAGGTTCATTCGCCCATCCTGGGGAAGACGCCGCTCGGCGATATCCATGTGAGCCATCACTTTCAGGCGGGAAATGATGGCGGATTGCAAAACGCGCAACTGCGGCGGAACCGCCACCTCATGCAGTATTCCGTCGATCCGGTAACGGATCCGCAGATCGTTCTCCTGCGGCTCGACGTGAATATCGGTGGCGCGCTCGACGATCGCTTCCCGAATGATCTGGTTGACAAACTTGACCACGGAAGCTTCCGGATCGTCCGCGTTCAGATCGGTGCTGGTTTCACCATCCTGAAGGATTTCAAACGCCCGATTGGTCTTAAGAATCTCGTCGAATGTCTCCGCCCCAACCCCATACAGGGTCTTGATCGCGCGCAGCAGCTGCGCCCGTGGCACCAGCACCCATTCGGCCGGTTTTTTCAGAAGCTGACTGGCCAGCTGGCGTCCGACCGAATTGAAAAGATCGTAGGTACCCAGAACGATCGAGTTCTCTTTCGATTCAATCGGCAGGATATGGTGCTGGAAAACAAACCGGCTCGGCAACGCCGACAGCGTTTCGCGGTCGATCGTCTTTGGGTCGATGGAAACAATCGGCACCCGGAAGAAATCGCCAATGGCGCCAAGAAACCGGTTTTCGTCTACTTTCCCGGAATCCAGGACCTGGCCGACCCAGGAACCGCCGTTGAGATTGGAAACCAGCTGGGCTGCTTCATCGCGGGAGGGGACGCCTCCGGCAACGAGCAGATCGATGACAGATTTGCTGGCGGGGGAATTCATGCGCTCCTAGGGCAGGTGCAGCGCCCTGCGCACCGGAAGAGTAATGGTCCCGGTGACCCGCATGGAATAGTTCTTCTGCATCTGGGCGATGGCGAAGGAGACGTCGTCCGAAAAGACGCCGTCAATCGGGCCACAATAATAGCCGAGCCGTCGCAGCGACACCTGCAAGGAACCGACGTAAGCGGGTTGGGCGGCAAGGTCCCGGCCGGATTCCAGATAATAGAACGGGCGCCAGTGAAAACGCGGGGCAAAATCCGTCGGATAAAGCACCTTGCTTTGATGCAAAAGTCCATAGTCATCACGTTGGGCCAGCGAATCCGTGGCCCGAATCCAAAGTTGGTCTACGTCCTGAGCCGCGGCCGTGCCAACGCCCAGGATTCCACAGGCGCACAATGCTAAAATCGGGTTTTTCATAACCGGTTTCCTCTTTATTTGTTCACAGATCTTTCGGCGCCGGCACATCCGGAGGCGGCAATTGTTTGCCCTCGGCGGTATGGGGCGGACAATCCGGGCAATCGTCCTGATCGATTTCAGGCCCGAAATGGCTTCGGTCCTCGGTTTTATGCCGGAGCTTATAAAGATCGAGTTTGCTCAGGGTAACCTCCGGACGCATCAGAATGATCAGCTCGGTGCGCGTTTTGTCCTGAGTGGTGCTGCGGAACAGGCCTCCAATCAGCGGGATTCTGGCCAGGACCGGGAGCGCCGGTATAATTCCTCTGCTTGTTATCGGTAATGAGGCCGCCCAGAACAATCGTAGCTCCGTTAGGCGCGGACACACTTGTCCGAATATAGCGGGTCGCGATGTTGGGAATCTGATTGCCATCGACCAGAGTGGTGCCGGCGACGTTGTCGAGCTTCTGCAGGATATCGAGCGACACTTCCTTTTCCGAATTGATCAACGGCACCACTTCCAGTTGCAAGGCAACTTTCTTGAACTCGATGTTCGACGCCACCGCCGCCACGTTGGTTGAGGTGGTGGTGTTCGTCAGGGTGCTGACCGGCACCGGTATTTCCTGGCCGGAAGCGATAATCGCCTTCTTGTTGTTGCTGGTGAAAACCATTGGCCGGGAGACGACCTTGAAACGGCCGGTCGATTCGAGAAGGTGGACGATGGTGGCGAGATAATTTCCCGCGGCGACATAAACATTGGTGCCGCCGGCCACCTGCTGCAGCGCTTGACCGAAATTCACCAGTTGAGCAGGGTCCATCACTCCCGGAACCACCACCGGTGTCGCTCCGGTAATCGGGGATGAGCTGGCGGCCGGCACCGGAATCGGCGCTCCGGTATTGCGCGAAATACCAACGACTTTGTTCTTGTACTTCAAGAACCAATCGACGCCGAATTCTTCGTCGTTGTTCAGGGTCAGCTCGCCAATGACCGTGCTCAGCGCCACCTGGGGCGCTCTTACGTCCATTTCGTCCAGAATCTTTTGGACTTTCAACACCACTTCCTTGTTGCCCAGCACGATGATGGCATTGGCCCTCTGGTCAGCAATAATCTTGGCGTTGCCGACCGTTACCGCCTTGGGCGTGGTATCGACCGCCTGGGTCGAAAGCTCCTCGGAAATGTTTAACGTGCTGTCGGACCCGGTGCCGTTCGTGTTGTTATTATAAGGATTGTTCGAGTTCCCGGAGCGGTTTTGCCGGTTTTGCTGCTGCTGTTGATTGTTAGGATTGCCCGCCCCGAGTTCCGCTCCTTGCTGCTGCATCCCCGGCTCGGTTAACGCCTGAACCAACACCGGAAGGACATCTCCCGCCGCTATGTAATTCAGCGGCCGCGTCACCGGTTTGGCAAACTCGACGTCGGCATCGAATTCGGAAATCAATTTCCGGATGAACGGCATGTTGATCGGCCGGGTAATCACATGAATCCGATTGGTGCGAACGTCCGCTTCCATCTTGATCTTCCCCACCACCACCGATTCCTCGGTTAAAGCGGTCAGGGCGCCAACATCGGGCTCGAGCGATGCCTGCGGGACAATCGGCGTCCGGACCGGCCGGATCCCGGGCGCCGCCGGCTGATTACTGCCCTGGCCCTGGCCCTTCTCAAACACATCCTTGAGCATGTCCACCACCTTGCTGGCATCCGCCCGTTGCAGTTTGATGAACTCGCTGACCACTTCGGCCGGCGGGATGTCGACCTGATCGATAATCTTGGCCAACGTCCGGATTACACTCGAGTTTTCCGTCACCAGAATGGCTGAGGCTTTGGGCAGGGCCAGAAACGACGTGTAAGGCTGCGGCGGCGACAAATATTGACCCAGCACTTGCTGCAACTCCTGCGCATCCGCGTAGCGCAGCTTGAACAGGAAACTGATGACGTGCCCGTCCTCGGGAATCTCCGATTCGTCCGAAAGGATCGGGACTCCGGCGGTGCGAGGGTTTTTCCCCGTCCCGATCACCTTAACGATATCGTCTTCAGAAGGAACGAGGGAAAAGCCGTTCATCAACAGGTTGATTTCGATGATCTTGATCGCTTCTTCCCGGGGGACCTCTTTGCTGATGAAGATATTGACCTTGCCCTGGACGAAATTGTCCATCACCAGCTTCTTGCCGGTGAGGGTCTCGTAGAGGTGCAAGATATCGGCAACGTCACTATTGGGATATTGCAGCCGAACCATGTTGGGCGCCCCGGGAGGCGCGGTCGGCGGAGGGGTAGCCGCAGCAACGGCGGGAACTCCGGCAGCCACTTGGGCAAAGGCGCCAGCCGACGCAGCAAACAAAAGGAGAACTACGAAAAAAGGTCTCAGCACGTGCTTATTTACTTATTCAGCATACCACGGTCAATACTCTTCGCCTAAGGGAAAGAAGCTCGGAAACTGCCGGAGCGGCTCGACCGGCGGCAGACAAAATGGATGGAAGAGCGCCAAATGCGGAGAAACCGGTCACTTTGATCTGGGATGGGTCTGCTGGTGGGAGCAACAATCGTTCCGACGAACACGCCGCCATGGCGCTCGCTGCAGCGGCGGGCTATGGAAAACGGGAGGCGGGGCTTTCGGTTTTCGGCGGTCATAGACCGCCGCTACATAGGGGCGCGCTCAAACGCTCGAGGAGCTTTTCGTGAATGGCGTCAAACCCTCCATTGCTAAAAACCGCCACCACATCTTTCGGCTGCAGCTTGGGCATGATCCGATCCACGATCGCGTCCGCATTTTTTTCATAAAAGGCGGGCCGTCCTGCCTTTTCGATGGCTTTGACAACCGCTTCCGGGTCTAACCGTTCGCGCTCCGGGATTTGTTCCAGCCTCGCCACCCGCGAAATAAAAACGCCGTCGGCCAGCTGGAGAGCGTCAGGCAGTTCCTGTTGAAAAATCGCCCGCCGGGTCGTGTTCGACCGGGGTTCGAAAACCGCCCAGAGCCGGCGCCCCGGATAACGATGACGCAATGCCTGCAAAGTCTGGGCGATGGCGGTGGGATGATGACCGAAATCATCGATCACCGTCACCCCCCGCGCCTCCCCCCGGACTTCCTGCCGGCGCGCGATCCCGGAAAAATTCTTGAGGGCGGAGCGAATCCGGGAATCCGGCACCTGATAAAATCGCGCCGCCGATACCGCCATGGCGGCGTTGCGCACGTTAAACTCGCCAATAAGCGGAATCTCGAACTCTTCCTCGCCCAGGACGAAGCTCGATTTCTCAGTGGAATAGGCGGCATCGCGAATGCGTTGCGCGCAATTTTTGGAAAACCCCACCTCGATCATTTGGGCCAGGCAATCGCGCGCCACCTCCACACAATTGTGATCGTCGCCATTGACCAGGACCATTCCGTTTTGAGGCACGATGTTGAGCAAGCGCCGGAAGCTCAGTTTGATGTCGTCCAGGTCTCGAAAAATATCGGCATGATCAAACTCAATATTATTTACGATCAACAATTCGGGCAGGTAATGAATGAACTTGGAGCGTTTATCGAAAAAGGCGGTGTCGTATTCGTCGCCTTCAATTACGAAATACTTGGAACGGTTGAGGCGCGCGCCCTGCCCAAAATTCCTGGGAATGCCTCCGATGAGGAATCCCGGTTTATGCCCCGCTTTTTCCATGATCCAGGCCAGTATCGCGGTGGTGGTAGTCTTCCCGTGGGTGCCGGTCACGACCAGATTATGACGGCCGCGCAGAAAATAATTTTTCAAGACTTCCGGCAGAGAGAGATAAAAAAGCTTGCGGTTCAGGACGGATTCGACCTCGGGATTACCGCGCTTGATGGCATTGCCGACGACTACCACGTCGGTATCGCTGGGAATGTTTTCAGCGCGATAGCCGGCATGCAGTTTGATTCCGCGCTGTTCCAGAAAAGTGGACATCGGCGGATAAACGTTTTCGTCCGATCCGGTGACGACAAATCCGCGTCTCCTTCAAGGCCGCCGCGACCGAGCCCATGGCCGTTCCGCAGATCCCGAGAAAATGGAAATGTTTCGGAGCCGCGACCACGCGAACTTCTACGCCGCCTTCACGATTTTGTCATCCCCGCGGCAAAGTGCTTGGATGTCACACGTGTGACATTCAATCGGGAATCACAGCGGGCCCCGCGATCACCCCCCCTGAGTTACCCCAGATCATATCCTGGGTACCTCTAATTATTCCCGCACCCCCCTTACGGTCTGACGATCCCTGGTAGCGGCGATTGACCTCAATCGCCACGGGTGTTTTATCAAACCCGACCCAACCAGAATCTACAGTTCTCAAATTTCACGGCCGCTGTCCTTAAAATCCTCCCGCTTGCCGCGCCGTAGCCTTGCGAAGGCGGCATGGATACCCCGGAATTACCCTAGGGCTGCATCGCGGGATCCTTCGACTCCGCTCAGGATGACAATCGCGTCGCGATTGTCACTTCTTCTTAAACACCTCGACCGCGTTCCAGGCTTCGTCGGGCGGCCGTTGCTCGTACTCCAGGGCCCGCTCCAGATACATCTTGGCTAAAATGTCGTCGGGATAAAATTCCAGGAACTGCGAGAACAAGATCTTTGCCCTGGTAAAGTCGCGGTCCCGGAATTTGGTGATGCCTTCTTCGTAGGTCTCGATCCACTTCACAAGTTGCCGATCCGCGCTGCCATCTTTTGGTCCGAGAAGAGTGTAGACATCGACCGGTTGGGTTTTGCCTTTAACCTGGACCCGGGCCACCGATCGAAAATGAAAATCGCCGCCGACCAGTTCGGCCACAGTCGAACCAATCAGGATATCGACTCCATAGGTTCGGGTAAGGGCCTCCAATCGAGAAGCGAGATTAACCGCATCGCCAATCACGGTCGGGTCCATCCGTTCCTGCGAACCGACGTTACCGACGATCACTTCCCCCTGGTTGATGCCGATGCCCATCCCGAGCGGAATGCGGCCCTGCGCGCCCCACGCTTTATTGAGATCCTGCAAGGCGCAACGCATGCCAAAAGCTGCCCGGACCGCCCTCTTGGCGTCCTCGGTCACGCCGAAGCTCCGCACATTGCCCCAGACCGCCATGATGGCGTCGCCGATGAATTTATCCAGGGTGCCGCCATGCTCGAAAACAACTGCGGTCATTTTGGTGAGATATTCATTGAGATGACTAACGAGTTCTTCCGGATCGGCTTTTTCCGAGAGAGTGGTGAAACCGATCAAGTCCGAAAAGAGCATGGTCGCTGGAACCCGGACACCGAGGAGCGAGTGATAGTAACTGTCCGGGTTCTCCAGGATCTCTTTTACCAGGTTCTTGGAGACGTAGCGTTCGAGGGTGCGGCGGGTCCTCAATTTTTCCAGACGCTCCAGGGCGTAATCGAATCCGAGAGAAGAAACGCCGCTCAACAGAAAAGCGGACATCACCGGCACGGTCAGGAGAAAAAAGCCCTGGAGATCGTAGAACAGACGGGCGGCCCCGAGATAAAGCAGAGTGACGGCGATCATGCCGGATAACGCGATGATAGGCCGCCGGAAGAAACTGATCAGTCCCCACGCGGCCAAGCCGGCCAAGCCGACGAGGGTGTAACCCAGAGTCGGTTGGGTAGAAGTAAGATATTGATGCTTGAGCGCGGCCGCCATTGCATAGAGATGGAGGGTTGGTCCGTAAGTATTGGGACCGAGCGGGGTATCGACCACGTCGTGCACGATCTGGGCCGACACGCCGACGATGATTACCTTGTTCTTGAAGAACGCGCCGTCCTGATAATTCCTATGCCAGGTCGCGGGCAGGAATATTTCGTATAGGTTCCGCGGTTGATAAGCGTCGCGCGGACCGAAACGAATGGCGTGCGCGCTCAAGTCGTTCGGAATGCTGTCGGCCCGTCCCAGCTTCACTAATCCGCGGGCGGAAAGGGATGACAACAATTCGTCTCCAGGAGCCGCGGGTTGACCGACCAGTTGTCTTTCTGAAATCCGATATGCGATAGCGCGCACTTTGCCGTCAGTGAAGTCGGGCCAGAAGTTAACAAACCCGACTCGATCGTCCTGCCCCTGCGGAGCGGGAATCAACGCCTCGTTAGGCAATATCAAATTCCCATGAGCGGCATCGAAATTAGCTCCGATCACAACCCGATTCCGATACTTTTCCAGGGCGGCATGAAATGCAGGATCACCATCGTTAGGATTGTTGAAGATCAAATCGAACAGGACCAGCCGCGCTCCCGCCTTGAAAACTTTGTCGAGAAAAATAGCCCAAACCTCGCGCGACCAGGGGAACGGCCGCTCGGTCATCAGTTGCAGGGCCCGATTCCCGGCAATCTCCTCCGGACCAACCGCCGTGAGCTGCAACGATTCCTGATCGATTCCGACGAAGACAAAATCGTTCCGCTCGGGTGTTTTTCTCCCCTGTTGCCGGAGCAGATCTTCGAAGCCTTGTTCGCCCGACCAGGGCGAAAACAGGAATGGCACGGAGGGCAACGCCCGGCCGAGAAAGATCAGGCCGGTCCAAAAAACGCAGATCAAAGCCAGAGCAAGCAGACGATGACGGGCCAGCCACTGCATTGCGGCATTATATAGCTGGAATCATGCAAAAGTCATTCCGGGCCCAGCCGCCTGCCCTGTTCCCGGCCAAACGTCAGTTGCCACGGATACACACGGATGAAACACAGATTAGGAGGTCCCGGTAGCGGCGATTGCCCTCAATCGCCATGACCGAACTCGCCGACACGGATCCGGGCACTATTCGGGTAGTGTGACCGGTCGCCCTGCCGCGGGATCCCCTCCCAAATCCGTGTTTTATCCGTGTTCATCTGTGGCCTCCGCGACCGCAAAGCCTTTTCCCCGGGGCAGCCGGCGGAATTCGGTTGTCATCGAGTCGGCGCCCGTTATCTTGCGTCGCCCGATGCAACCTGCATCGAGCTGATCTGCGCACCTGAGCCGGCCACCACCGGATCCAATCAGCGAGTGAGGTCGCGGGGATCGACCAGATAAAACAACAATTCGCTGAAGGAGGAGTCCCGATCAGACGGGACTAAATAACAGATGCCAAGAGCCACCAATGCCCCGGCCAGCCGGGAACGACGCAAACGCGTCTTGAACAAAGCAAAGGGTTATCGGGGACGCCGTTCCAAACTGTTTCGCTACGCCAAGGACGCGACCATGAAAGGCCAGTATTGGTCTTATCGCGACCGCAAAACCCGTAAACGCACTTTCCGCTATCTCTGGATCCAACGGCTCAACGCCGCCGCCCGGGCCAACGGGATGACCTACAGCCGTTTCGCCGAAGGATTAAAGGCGGCTGGAATCGGACTGGACCGTAAAATCCTGGCCGATCTTGCCGTAACCGACGAAGCCGCTTTCAAGCAGATTGTCGAGCAAGCCCGAAAACCGCTCGTGGAAAAGAAACCAAAAAAGCCGCGTGAACGGCTGCGCCAGCGGTTGAAATGTTAAATCGTTAAATCGGCAGTTTCTTCTGCCGTTGTAACGTTTAACTTTTTTTAACAATTTAACCTTCGCCGACCATGACCCATCCGTTGGAACAACTCCGGGACCTGGCTCTGCGCGATGTCGCTGACGCGCAGGACGAAAAATCGCTCGAAACAGCCCGGGTCCATTATATCGGCCGTAACGGCCGCATTTCGCTCTGGAGCGAGCAGATGAAGACGCTCGGGAAAGACGAAAAACCGGTTGTCGGAAAACTGCTCAACCAGGTCCGGGCCGCGGTCACAATCGCGGTCGAACAACGGGCGGCCGATCTGCGCTCGCAAAAGGAGAGCGAAGCCCTGGCCCACGTCGATCTATCGCTTCCCGGAACACCGGCCGAGACAGGTTCGCTGCATCCGCTGACCCAAATGCTCGACCGGGGCATCGCTATTTTCCGGCGAATGGGTTTCGCCCTGGCCGAAGGCCCGGACGTCGAGACCGAATGGCATTGTTTCGACGCCTTGAACACGCCGCCGGAACACCCGGCCCGCAACGAACAGGACACCTTTTATCTTCCGGATGGACGTCTCCTGCGCACGCACACTTCCACCGTCCAGATTCGGGCCATGCAAAGCGCGCCTCCCCCCATCCGGGTAATCGCGCCCGGCGCAGCCTATCGCCGGGACGAAGTGGATGCCACCCATAGCGCTCAGTTCCATCAGATCGAAGGATTATACGTGGATGAAAATGTGAGCGTGGCCGATCTGAAGGGCACCCTGGAATTTTTCATGCACGAACTGTTTGGACCGGAAACGGCGGTGCGTTTTCGGCCGCATTATTTCCCGTTCACGGAACCGAGTTTTGAAATCGACGTGAAATCAAAAGCGCTCAAGGGCGGCGAACAATGGATTGAGGTGGCCGGCTCCGGAATGGTTCATCCGGCCGTGTTCGAGGAAGTAAACAAAGCGCGCGGCGATAACACCTACGACCCCGAAAAATGGACCGGCTTCGCTTTTGGGCTGGGCATGGATCGCCTGGCTATGATTTTGTTCGACATTCCCGATATCCGGTTGTTCGCCCAGAACGATCTGAGGTTTCTAAAACAGTTCGCGTGATGAAAATCGAGCTTTCCATGGAGGGGCGAGCTCCCGCGAGCCCGCTCGGCGTCCAAAGATGGCGAGCTCCCGCGAGCCCGCTCGGCGTCGCGGAGCTCCGCCCTCCCTTGCTCGAGCGAAGATGAAATTTTCTCTTAACTGGCTGGGCGAATTTGTCGATCTGCCGGAAAAAACCGGCCGGCTCGCCGAACTGGTCACCCTGGCCGGGGTCGAGATCGAAGGGATTGAGAAGCGCGGAGCGGACATTGATAAGGTAATTATCGCCCAGATCACCGCATCTTCCCCGCATCCGGACGCGAACCGTCTGACTGTTTGCGAGGTGGACGATGGCAGCGGAATCAAGCGGCAGATTGTCTGCGGTGCAACCAACTACAAGGTGGGCGACAAGGTCCCGTTGGCGTTGCCCGGGGCCGTGTTGCCGAACGACCTGAAAATCCGGGCGAGCAAACTGCGCGGAGTCGAATCCGAAGGAATGTTGTGCAGCGCGCGCGAGCTCGGAGTGGGCGAGGACGCCGCCGGACTGTTAATTTTACCGGGGGGCCGGATCGGGGCGCCGATAATCGAGGCTTTTCCTAACGACACCATTCTGGACGTGGAAATCACTCCGAACCGGAGCGATCTGCTGAGCCATTACGGCCTGGCCAGGGAAACCGCGGCCTTGTTAGGCCGATCGCTCCGGGCCATTCCCGGGCGTTTCGAAGAAACCTCCCTCCCTCCCACAGCCAGGGGCGCGAAGATTACCGCCCGACGCGAGTGCCCGTTTTTTTCCGCGCGGCGCATTGAAAACGTAAAGGTTGGGCCCAGCCCCGATTGGTTGCGGACAAAGATCGAAAGTGTCGGAATCCGATCGATCAACAACATCGTCGACATCTCAAACTTCGTCATGCTCGAGCTGGGCCAGCCAACCCACGCCTTCGACGCCGACAAGCTCAAAGGCGATATTGAGGTCCGCCTGGCCCGGGAGGGCGAAAAATTCATCGCCCTCGACGGCAAAACCTATTCCCTCCGCGCCCAAGATCTTGTCATTGCCGACCAGGAACGCGCGGTCGGAATCGGAGGCGTCATGGGCGGGGAGGAAACCGGAGTAACCGAATCGACCCGGAACATTCTTCTCGAAGCCGCCTATTTCCTTCCCGAAAGCGTCCGGCGAACCGCGCGGACTTTGAATCTGCCGAGTGATGCCAGTTACCGATTTGAGCGAGGAGTGGATCCCGGCATGGTTTTGCGCGCTTCCGGGCGGGCCGCCGAATTGATGCGGGAAATTGCCACTGGAAATCCAGCAAAGGAAATTTCAACCGCCGGCGAGCTGCCATCCAATCCTCCGGACGTTTCATTGCGTTACCAGAAATGCAACCAGCTCCTCGGGATTGGGATCGAGCCCAAACGCACGGACGAAATCCTGGAGCGCTTTGGATTGGCAAAACGAGCGGAGACGAACAAAAAGGGCGACGAAAAAGCGACCTGGCAGATTCCAAGTTACCGGCGCGATCTTCAGCGCGAGGTCGACTTGATCGAGGAAGTGATCCGGCTTCACGGGGTCCAGCAGATTGCCGGGACCGACCGCAGCCGGTTTACGCCTTCAAGTCCGGCCGATCACGGGCACGACCGGGAAGCTGAATTGGGCCTGAAACTTTCCGCCCGTGGATTGAACGAGGCGCGGACCTCGAAGTTGATCGCGCGAAACGCAACTTTGTTTGCCGACGGCGCGATCCGGCTGCGGAACCCGCTCAGCGAAGATCATGTTGCTCTCCGGCCGGGCTTGATCGCGGGGTTAACCGGTGTTCTGCAACGCAATGTCCACGCCGGGGCCGAACGGGTCGCTTTGTTTGAATTGGGGCGCGTCTTTGTCCCGCCCGAAGCAAAAGAGGAAGCGCACCTGGGAATTTTGCTATGGGGAAAAGCATCCAGCCCCCCGCATTGGCGTTCCGATGCGAAGCGCCGTTTTGATTTTCCCGACCTGAAAGGTGTCATCGAATCGTTAACTCCCGCCGCGCTTCTGTTCCGGCAGACCGAGCGCGGGAATCTGGCCATGGCGGCCGAGATTTTGTTGGGCGATCGGGCCATTGGAATCGCCGGACAGCTGGCCGGCGCAATTAGCTCGAGTCTCGATACCGAGGGGCCCGTATTTGTGGCCGAGCTGAATCTGGAGCCGCTCCTGGATGGGGATCGTGGCCGGCGCAGCTTCCGCGATCTCGATCGATTCCCGGCCGTTACCCGGGACATTGCCATGATCGTGCCGGAAACGGTGACTCATGATGCGATTGTCGGCGTCATTCGCGCGGTGGAAGCGCCTCATCTTCAAAAGATCGAGTTGTTCGACGTTTTTGCCGGCGGCGAAAATTCTCCGGTCGCCGCCGGCCGCAAATCGCTGGCATATCGATTGACATACCGGGACAAAAATCGGACACTGACCAGTGAAGAAGTAACCGCAGCTCACGCCCGGATTCGGAAACAACTGCAGAGCGAGCTGGGAGCGGAATTGCGGGAACAGGTTCTTTGAGAACGAGAGTCGTTCGTTGAGGGTTGGGCAGGAAACCAGTGCTTTTCTCTCAACTCTCAACCGGCGGCTCTCAACAATTTTGCCCTGCGATGCTCGAGATTCTAGGCGGCATTTCCGAACCGATAGTTGATAAACCAAGGAGGCTTGGTCGCACGGAAAAAATGACATGCCTTGATTGGAAGTCAGGAACCGCGGCGACGGTCGTCCGCCTGTTACCAAAAGGGAACGGGATAACCGCCTTAACGGCAACCGTGGGGTAAACTTTGAATGCCCGGGTCGAAATTCGATCCGGGCATTTTTTCTATCTCGATGCATCTTATTAGTAGGAGAGAAACAAGCGCTTTGAACTTCAGCGATCCCATACCCGCTTCCGCCCGCCCCCGCGCCATCCTTGCCTTGGAAGATGGCCGGTTTTTTCAAGGCCGTTCTTTCGGCGCCGCCGGGACGCACCTAGGCGAGATTTGCTTCAATACCTCGATGACCGGTTACCAGGAGGTGCTAACCGATCCATCCTACCGGGGACAAATCGTGGCCATGACCTATCCGCTGATCGGTAATTACGGAACCAATTCGGCCGACCAGGAAAGCAGCTGTCCCCACGTTCGCGGTTTCGTTATCGAAGAACTGAGCGAAATCGCCAGTAACTGGCGCTCGGATAGCTCTCTCAATGCTTATCTGCGCAAATGGAACATTCCCGGAGTGGCGGGAATCGACACCCGCGCTCTGACCCGGCACTTGCGCACCCGCGGGGCAATGAAGGCCTGCCTAACGACCGAGGAAATGTCGCCGGCCGAAGCTGCCGCCCGGGCGGCCGAGGGCCAAGGGGTAATCGGGATGGATTTCGTGCGCGAGGTTTCGACGCCGGAAATTTACCAATGGGACCCGGATGACCAATTGAGCCAGCCCTGGACGATCGCCAACGGCAACGGCGGCCGAACCGGCCAGCAACCGCTGCTGCCTCCCATTCGATTCCATATCGTGGCTTACGATTACGGGATTAAGCAAAATATCTTGCGGCTGCTCCGCCAGAGGGGCTTCCGGGTAACGGTCGTCCCAGCCTCCACTTCGGCAGCGGAAGTGCTCGCCCTCAATCCCGACGGCATTTTTCTCTCCAACGGCCCGGGCGATCCCGCCGCGCTCGCTTACGCCCATGCCACTGTGCGCGATCTGATGGGAAAAAAACCAATTTTCGGCATCTGTCTCGGCCATCAGGTCCTTGGCTTTGCTTATGGCGGGTCGACTTTTAAGCTGAAATTCGGGCACCGCGGAGCGAACCAGCCGGTCAAAGATTTGCTAACGGGCAAAGTCGCGATCACTTCCCAGAACCACGGGTTTGCGGTCGACCCGAAAAGTCTGCCACCAACGGTCGAGCTGACTCATATCAATCTGAATGACGGCACGGTTGAGGGAATGCGACATAAGGAGCTGCCCATCTTCAGCGTGCAATATCATCCGGAAGCGGCCCCCGGACCTCATGACGCCGCCTACTTTTTCTCGCAATTCGCTGATTTGATCGAAAAAAACAGGTAGGCTTCTCTGTAGCGGCGGTCTGTGACCGCCGAAGACGATTCGGAGCGAAAAGGCGCAGGCGCGCCATCGGCGGTCACAGACCGCCGCTACAACAATTTGACAACAATTGACCGCATGAAAAAGAGGCCGAAGCTCTTTCCATGTTTAATTCAACCTCAAACAATCCGAGCGTGGTTAAGGTCCTCGTCACCGGAACTTTCATTACTGCTTTGGCTTTTTCCCCATTGGCCCTGGCCCAGGAACACGAGCATGCACCTGCACCGGGTTCGGGCGCGGCAGCCGGCAACGGCACGGTCGATGGCAAGGAAATCACCGGCGAAGTGATCGATCTCATGTGTTACATGGACCATGGCGCCAAGGGAGAGAAACACGCCGCCTGCGCAGCCAAATGCGTCAAGGGCGGCGGCCCGGTCGGTATTCTCAGCAACGGCAAAGCATATATGGTGGTCGGCCAGCACCAGCCGATTAACGATGAGCTGGCCGACTACTGCGGCAAAACCATCACCCTAAAGGGCAAGGTGGCCGAGCGCAGCGGGCTGGCCATGATCGAGAACGCAGAGATCGTCAAAAAATAATAGACAGGACGGCCTGATTCCGATCGCTCCTGGTGGCGGGAGAGGGATGCCGCGACCGGGACTGAACGGTTTATTGGCGGGATCTTTCCCGGCGGTCAGATTGACGCAGGCGATTGCGGGCGCGCCACCGAGTCCTTTCTCACTCGCAGCGCGACGATCTCGCCCAACATATGCAAGCTGTCGTGCACGAGCCGGATTTTGCTTCCCTCGCTATGATTCCAGCGCACGGGAATTTCACGCAAACGCAGACCGGCGGCATCAGCCAGGTAGAGGAGCTCGACGTCGAACGCGAAACCTTCGATCCGGGCCGCTTGCAGCAACGGACGGCAAACATCCAGGCGAAACGCTTTGAATCCGCACTGCGTATCCCAAAAAGGCAGTCCGGTCGCGATCCGGACAATGAAGTTAAATACCCGTCCGCTTTGCTCCCGACGCCAGGGCTGACGGTTCCCAATCAGGCTGCGATCCAGTGCGCGGGAACCGAAGGCCACGTCGACCTCGCCCCGGGCGATCGGCTCAATCAGCTTGGGCGTTTCCTCGATCGGGGTTGACAAATCGGCGTCAAAAAATAAACCGATTGGTTTTTGCGCAGCCAATAATCCGTTCCGAACGGCGGCGCCTTTGCCGCGGTTCGGAAAATTCTCCAGCAACCGCGTTTCGTTTTTTGCCGTCGCCAGAATCTCTCTCGCGATCGCTCCCGAGCTATCGGTTGAGCCGTCGTTGACTACAATCAACTCACTGTCCGGCGCGTTGGCTCTCAGGTAATCCAGGGTCAGCCGCAGACTTTTCTCGAGTCTGGCGGCTTCATTATAAACAGGGATGACGGCGGAAAAGGCGGGAAGCATCAATCAGATTCGAGCCTACCTGTAAATCTCGATAACCAACTTGCCCTTCGCGTCCACGTGCCCTCGATACATGCCGCTGGTGTTAAAAGGCATGGCGATTTCACCCTGGCGATCGATCGCGATCAGTCCGCCTGTTCCCCCCAGCTGCCCGACCTTGTCGAGGGCGGCCTGACCTGCTTCGGCCAGCGACATTCCCTTGTATTGCATCAAGGCAGATACTTCATGGGCCACCGTGGCGCGAATAAAGTACTCGCCATCGCCTGTCCCGGAAACAGCGCAGGTTGCATTATTGGCATAAGTGCCGGCGCCGATCACCGGCGAATCCCCAATCCGGCCGGGAAGCTTGTTGGTCGTTCCCCCGGTGGAAGTGGCCGCGGCCAGGTTTCCCTGTCGATCGAGAGCCACCGCGCCAACCGTTCCATGCCGATCCTCGTCTGTAATGATGAACTTTTTCCCGCCAGCACCCGATTCGGCCGCCGTCTGCTTGATTCGCTGCAACGCATCCCAGCGCTCTTTCGTGAAAAAGTACTTTGCGTCGACCAGTGCGATCCCGTTTTCCTTCGCGAAAGCTTCCGCGCCGGCGCAGTCGAGCATTACATGCGGAGTCTTTTCCATTACCAGGCGCGCGAGATGGATCGGGTTCTTGATATGCTTTACGCTGGCGACCGCCCCGGCGTTCAAGGTTTTTCCATCCATGATGGCGGCATCCATCTCGTTAGTCCCGGCGCTGGTAAAGACCGCGCCCTTCCCGGCGTTGAAATGCGGATCGTCTTCCATGATGCGAACGGCCCCTTCCACCGCATCCAGGCTGGTGCCTCCACCCTCGAGCACCTGATAACCGGCGGCCAGAGCCCGCTCGAGAACGGCCCGGTATTGCGACTCGCGTTCGGGCGTCATCTGGGCGCGGTCGATCGTTCCCGCGCCCCCATGGATGGCAAGGCCTATTCTCCCCGCCTGGTTCGGCTTCGTTCCTTCTTCGCGCAATTTGGACACGGCGGGTTGTTCCTGGGCCAGGACCGGCCCTGGCGCTGCGCCACTAAATAGCAAAGCAGCCAGGACGCAACGGCTGAAGATTTTCACGCGGCAAAGCTAAAGGGTTGCGCCCGCTAACGCGAAACATAAATAGCGCAGACGGAAAACCTCATTGTCCAATTCAACGCTCATACTCCGGGAGCCATCGCCTCCAACCGGAATGTGCCCAACCGCCCGGCTTCCTCCAATTTTCTCCTTTTCCGCGCCCTAAACTGGGCCAACTTCCGGTCAGCATGGCGAATACGCAGACGGGCGAAACCGCTTCGAATGGCAACCTAACGGCGAATCCAGTACTGGTTGTCGAAGGAATCGGAGACCTCAGCCGCCACTTCCTGGCTGAAGTCGGCAACCTGTTTTGGTTCATCGTCGATACCTTCAGCGAAACGCTCGACAATATCCGCCGCGGACGGCGCCCGTTTCGAGCGGCCAGTTTCTTTCGCCATGCCGAACGGGCCGGAGTCGACTCCATCCCACTGGTCAGCCTGGTCTCATTTTTTCTGGGTCTGACCATGGCCCTGCTGACCGGCTACCAATTGCAGCGTTTCGGCACCGAACGGCTGATCCCGGGCCTGGTCGCCATCTCTTTTACCCGGGAGTTAGGCCCTCTCATTACCGGGATTATGCTGGCAGCGCGGATTGGCGCCGCTTTCACCGCCGAGCTTGGAACGATGAAAGTGTCCGAGGAAGTCGAGGCGATCGAGGCGATGGGCATTGGGCCTCTCCGATTCCTGGTTGCGCCCCGGATAGTGGCCCTGGTCTTTCTGATGCCCTGCTTGTCGACCGCCTCAAATATCGCCGCCATCCTGGCCAGCAGCTTTATTTGCCGCGCTTACTTCAGTTTCGCCTTCGTCTATTTTATCGATCTGGTGAAAGATTCGCTTCTGATTCGCGATATCGTCACGGGAATACTGAAAAGCTTCATGTTTGGATTTGTCATCTCGGCCATCGCCTGTTATCGCGGCCTAACCGTCAAGGGCGGCGCGGCGGGCGTGGGGACATCCACCACGTCCAGTGTGGTGACGGCCATCACCACCGTGATTGGGTTCGACACCATCTACAATATTGTTTACGTGATCTTTTTTCCATGACCACTCCCCTCCCGCCCGTGGTCCAACTCCGGGATGTCCAAAAACAATTCGAACAAAAAACCGTGCTCGACTGCGTCTCCCTTCAGGTCAATCCCCTCGAGCGGATCGTCATCATGGGCCAAAGCGGCAGCGGCAAAAGCACGATCCTGCGGATGATTCTCGGCATCCTCGCCCCCGATTATGGATCGATTTTTTTTAAACAATTCGAGATCACCCGGCTGAACCGGCGTAAACTGCAACAGGTGCGGCGTCATATCGGAATGGTCTATCAATACTCGGCCTTGCTCAGTTCGCGCAATGTCCGTGATAACGTGGCTCTTCCCCTGGAAGAACTCACCACCTCGTCCCCGAAAGAAATCGACCGGACCGTCGATGAAAAACTCGACCTGGTCGGGATGAAAGACGCAAAGTTTCTCATGCCATCGGAATTGAGCGGAGGGATGCGGAAGCGAGTAAGTCTCGCCCGGGCCCTGGTCATGAATCCGGAACTCATCCTGTTTGACGAGCCAACCGCCGGCCTGGATCCGGTCATCAGCTCGGTTATCGACGAGTTAATCATTAGCCTAACCGAACAATCAAAGGTCACCTCGGTCATTGTCACCCATGAGATGGCCAGCGCTTTCCGGGTTGGCACCCGAATGGCCATGCTCTACCAGGGCCGGATCATCGAAGACGCGCCGGCCGAGCAATTCAAAGAATCGACTAACCCGGTCGTTCGGCAATTCTTGAGCGGAAGCACCGAAGGCCCCATTTTGGAAGGAACCCGGGATGGCATTGCGACGAAATGAATTACTGACCGGCCTGCTGGTCATGGCCACGATCGCCGTGCTTACCGGTATTCTTATCTTGTTAGGCGCCCCCGGCCTTTTTCGGCCGGTTACCACCTATCGGGTTTATTTCGATAACGCCGCCGGAATCAAGCTGGGCGCTCCTGTTCTTCTGGCTGGACGCAAAATTGGTCAGGTCCAAAGACTCTATTCGCCGGTCTCGCCCGAGGAACAGGAGCGCGCCCAGGAACAAGAAGCGGCCATGCACCCGGCCGCGGCCGGCGCTACCCCGGCCGCCGACCAGCCGAAGTTTGAAGTCCGGGTCGATGTCCAGGTCGACAAAACCGCCAAAGTTTACCGGGACTCGCATGCCCGAATGATCACGCTCGGATTATTGGGAGAAACCGCCGTCGACTTTACCCAGGGAACCGAAGCATCCGGGCTTGCTCACGATGGAGAAATCTTCGCCGGCGAGCGCGCGCCTGATTTTTCCCAGGCCGCGGCCAAATTACTCGAGGTGGTCGAACCGGTGGCCAAGGAAGCAACCGCCACGATGAAGGAGTTGGAAGCCACCGCTCAAAATCTCAGCCAAATCACCGCCCAAAATTCAGAGCTGAACAAGGCTTTGACTGAATTCAAGACATTCGGCGAGCACTTGGTGACCCTGACCGCGCCCGACGGCTCCCTGACCGAATCGCTCAATAACATCCAAAAGATCAGCGATCAACTTGCCGGCAACGATAATATCAAAGTTACGCTCCAGAACTTTCGCCGTTCCTCCGAGCAACTAGAATCGCTGATGCGCGATCTGTCTCCGGTCGGCCGGAACGTCAGTGAGTTCAGCCAGACGATTAAAACCCAGCCCTGGCGCCTGATCTGGCCAAGCACGAAAAAATATCCTTCCCCGGCCCCGGCCGAAGCAGCCATCACCGTGCGCAAAAGCGCCAAGGCCAAGCCAACTCCGAGCAGCCATCGGCGCCACGCCGGCGATCGTTAGGCCTTAGGCCGCCTTTTTCTTCGGACGCAATTGGAGGAATTTCAAAATGGCGGCTTCGCCTGCGCGAAGATCGACGCCGTTCTTTTCCAGCGCTTCTTCGGTCGTCCGTTTGAGTCCTTCAATCGAGTTTCCGTCGAGATAGCTCTCCAGGACGGCCGGGTGGACATAGCATTTCCGGCAGATCGCAGGAGTATTCCCCAGCAGCTTGGAAACGGCGCTGATCGCGGTCTTGATATTGCCTTTCGCCTGTTTCCTGGTTTCGAACCCCCCGACGGTGTTCAAGGCAACCGCCGCCAGCACCGTTCCCGCCCAGGTCCGGAAATCTTTGGCTGTAAAATCCTCGCCGGTAATTTCCTTCAAATAGGCGTTGACCTCCTCCGAAGTTACGTCCCGCGCTTTCCCCTCCTCATCCAGGTACTGAAACAGTTCCTGCCCCGGCAGATCCTGGAGCCTCGAGATGATCCGGGCGATTCTCCGGTCGGCCATGTCCACTTCATGTTTGATCCCCCGCTTGCCCCGAAACCGGAACCGAAGTTTTGATCCTTTTACTTCCACGTGCCGGTTCTGCATCGTAGTCAGGCCAAACGAGTTGTTTTCCCGCGCGTATTCCTCGTTCCCCACCCGGATAAAGGTGCGCTCCAACAACCGCACAACCGTGGCCAGCACCTTGTTTCGGGATAAACCCCGCTCCGAAAGGTCCCGCTCCACTCGTTTCCGGATTTTCGGGAGCGCCTCGCCGAAAAGGACCGTCCGCTCATACTTGTTTTCGTCGCGTACTTCCCGCCAGCGCTCGTGATAACGATATTGTTTCCGCCTTCGCGCATCTCGCCCGGTCCCTTGAAGATGGCCGTTAGGAGACGGACAAATCCAGACATCGGACCAGGCCGGCGGAATGGCCAGCCGTTTGATCCGCAGGGTCCGTTGCTCGTCTAGAATCGGTTTTCCCTCGGTGTCGAAATATTCAAAGCCGTCCCCCTTTCGCTTCCGGCTATAGCCCGGCCGATCATCGCTGACATAGCGGAGACCGGCTTCCTCGGCCGTTTCGGCCGGGGCGGTCGCAATCCCCAGTTCGGCAATTTTCTTCTTCTCTTGGCGAAGCTTTTTCGCGGTCGCGTGCACATGCTTACTTCGCGCCGGGCAGAAGGAAGAGACGTGCGGTGTTCCGGATGAGCGGGACCGGCGTCTGACCCAGACGCCTTACAATTACGACCCGTAGCTTTTAGTGAACTTCTTCTTCGATTCCGATTCCGCGCTCGATCCGGCTGGAGGCTCGGCCGGAGCAGTGGGCTTGTCCGCCTGGGCCGAGCCGGCCGCAGCCGAAGGAGATTTGGACTCCGCGGCGGGCGCGGCCTCCCCTTTTTGAGCGTTGGAAACTTCCACGAAGGCCAGCTGCAGATTGGAAAGGGTATTCCGCAGCACGGTGGCTTCGTCGTTAGACAAGTTGCCGCGAGTCTTCTCCTGGATCATGGCCAGCTGGTCGATGAACATCCGGGCCACATCCAGATTGACTTCGCCCTGCCCGGTCTTCGGATTGGGAATCTGACCCAGAAACAGGGCGGCGTTCTGGGCCTGCATCATGACAAACTCGAGGAAACGCTGGGCAAGCTCTCCGCTCTGGTTGGTAGTTTGAACTTCGGCCATGGCTATCTCTCTTTCGCTCCGGTAATCTGCTCCGGGGGTCGCACGATTGCCAGAACATAAGATTGGTCCCGAAAATATTTGGCGGCCACGCGTCTCACCTCATCCAAAGTCACGGCCTCGATTTCCTCCTCCAGCTTCTTGTAATTGGCGAATCCAAGCCCATACAGCTCATCCAGCCCACACTGATATCCGAACGCATCGTTGCTTTGATTGGCGATCTGCTGCTGGCCGATCAATTTCTTTTTTGCCCGGGCCAGTTCCTCCGGGGTCAGACCTTCACTCGCCAGTTTTCCGATTTCCTCGAGCAACGCCGCCTTCACCGGCTCGACCATTTGCGGATCGGTCCCGAGATAGAAAGCAAACAAACCGCCGGCCAGGCCCTGCATCTGGCTGGCACCGATATAGTAAGCGAGGCCCATCTCTTCCCGGATCCGAATAAAAAAGCGGGAGCCGAGATCGCTGCTGGCTTCGTCGATCAATTCAAGGGCGTGCCGATCAGGGCTGTGGATGTCCACGCCATCGTATCCCACCATGATCACGCTCTGTGCTTTGTCCCTGCGCTGCTCCACCGTTACGATTTTATCCAGCAACGGCGGCCGCGGCGCGCTCTCCAGGGCCAGGGTCCCGGCTTTCATTCCGCCCAGTGCCTCCTCGAAAAGTTTGCGAACCTCGGCTGGATTCACGTTTCCAAACACCGAGATAACGCCATTCTTGGCTACGATATAACGGTCCCGAAAAGCCAATAGATGTTGGGAAGCAAGTTTTTGGACGGATGCGACCGCGCCATTGGACCGCAAGGCGTAGGGGTGCGCGCCAAACAGGGCCTGGCGCAAAATATTGCGCGCCACCGCGGTGAGATGTTCTTCCTCCTGTTGAATGGAGGCGATCTGGATTTCCTTTTGCCGCGCCACCGCCGCTTCCGGCATGGTCGCGTTGAGCAGCACGTCCGACAACAGCTCGACCGCCAGCTCCAAGTCGGGCTGGGTCACATCCAGGGCCACACTGAAACTGTTGTTGGCGGACTCGCTCGAGATCGCGCCGCCGACCGCTTCGATTTCGGTCGCGATCTGTTCCGCGGTGCGGTGGGTGGTGCCCTTGAGCAGCGTTTTCACCATCAATCGGGTAATGCCGTTAGTCTCGGGGGTTTCCGCCAGCAGTCCGCCGCGAAAGACGGCGCTCATGGCAATGAGCGGAAGCCGGGGGTCTTTCCGCACGAGAAGGCGCAATCCATTGGAAAGCTCGAACTTCTCAATCTGGCTGGCCGGCGAAGCAGACCGCCGTTCCTGGTTAGCGGTGAGCGATCCCTTGGGATTGAGCGACACAATCGTCAGATTCTCATCGGTCAGATATTTTGCGGCCGCCGCGCGAATATCCTGCAATGTGACTTTCTGAACCGCGCCCAGATAGTCGCGGCTGAAATTTAAATTGCGCGTGAGCAGCCAATTCGATCCGATGTCCGAAGCCTGTCCGCGCATCGTGACCAAACTGCTCAGATGATGGCTGAGCGAGATCTTTTTTGCCTTGGTCAATTCCTCGGCCGTGACCCCGGCGTCCTTGAGTTCATCGATCATGCCCAGGATGAGCTCCTGAGCTGGCTTCCGCTTGTTCGGATCGAGGGTCGCATCGATGCCGAAAAGCCCCGGATCGCCCGGAGTGTAGGAGAATGCGGATATTGCGTAAGCCAGACCGGTTTCCTCCCGCACCCGTTGGTAAAAACGCGAGCTGCGGCCGTCGCCCAAAATGGTGGAGATCAAATCCAGCGCCGGGACATCCGGGCTGGTAATCTCGGGAATGTGCCAGGCCATGGAAAGCCGGGTCAGCTCGGTGGCGAACTCCTGGTGCGCTTCCCGGCGGCCGAGCTGAAGCGGTTCTTCGGGGATAAAGATCGGTTTCAGTGATTTTTCCGGGTGATCCTTGAACAGGGCGCCCAATTGTTCGCGCACTTTCTCGGCATCAACATCTCCGGCGACGATAAACGTAAGATTGTTAGGCACGTAGCGCGTTTTGTAGTAGCGCATCACGTCTTCCTGGGTCAGCTGGTTGTAGATTTCCAATTCGCCGATTACCGGAAGCCGGTACGGATGCCGCTGGTAGGCCGTGGCAAAGAGAAGATGGGTGATCATTCGATCGGGATCATCGAAGCCCATGGCAAACTCGCGGCGAATGACTTCCTGTTCCTTTACATATTCCTCCGCCGGCAGCGTGGAATTCATCATGGCGTCAGCCAGAACGTCGACCGCTGTGGCCACGCCCGCTTTCGGCACGTCGATCCAGAAAACCGTTCGATCGAACGAGGTATAAGCGTTGATGTAGCCGCCCGCATCCTGA
Source organism: uncultured Verrucomicrobiae bacterium (assembly GCA_963728975.1). GTDB lineage: Bacteria > Verrucomicrobiota > Verrucomicrobiia > Chthoniobacterales > UBA10450 > DATFCK01. The sequence goes on along the minus strand of CAVSMF010000001.1, from coordinate 1,818,940 downwards.
ACTCTTTGGGCAATGGCGTTGGTCGAGCGTGTTTTGGTCCCCTTGAAAAGCATGTGCTCGAGAATGTGCGACAACCCCGCGCCCAGACGGTCGTCCTCATTCACACTGCCAGTGGCGCACCATGCCTGAACACTGGCTACCGGCGCGCTACGATCCTCCTGCACAATCACGGTCAACCCGTCCGGCAGCCTCCATTTTTGGGCGGTGCTGGACGGAAAGCTGACCGCCGAAGAATCGTCGGTAACGGACGGTTTCAGGTTAGTGCCGGTAATCATTACCCGAAATAGCCCGCGGTAGAATCAAATTACGATGCCTTCGAGGCGGGCGAACTCGAGGGCAACCGTGCCGGCGATACGTTCGAGGGCAGAAATGGTTTCGCGAATACCTCTTCGAAATCGTAAACGCTTTTAAAATCTTCCATTGAATCCTGTTCCGTTTTTCCAAAAATCCCGGCGCCGATCAGGTTGAAAACCATGTGCCCGACATCTTCACAGGCGTGAATGCCCCAATAGCCGAAAACGGTAATCACTAACGGGCCAAATTCCTTGAGCGCGTAGTGGCGGACGCCTTCCAGGAGTTCCGGACCGGACACGTGGCGGACGGTTGTGCCCTTGATTTTCTTCTGCTGCTTTGTGGTAAAGTCGAGCGCATCGCGCAAGAAAATGTAGGCGTCCCGCGCATAGCGCGAATCACCGGCTACAATGGCATCGAGAGCCTCGGCGAACCCAATTTTTTGCATGAATCCAATCTGCGGAAAACCGCCAGATCATGATAACCGCCAACCATGACGCCGGCAACTGCCGGTACTCAGAATTGTCCCTCGAGCGCGTCAAGATAAACCGAAAGCGGATCGCGCCGGCGCGGCGCTCGGTCGGCCGATTGGTCGGCTGCTCTGAAATATTCGGTGAACTTTCCGCTGAAGGCGCTCGATTTCGTTGCTTCACACCAGTTCATGTAATCATCCACCTCATTCATCCGCGCGACGAGCCGGTCGCGGGTGGAGGCAAGCCGGGCCAGACGAACGGCCAGCCCTCTCCGTCGTTTGGCAGCAAGCAATTGCGCGACCTCCTGATATTCGACGACTATCGGGCGCATCAGGGGATTCGCCACCGTGCCTAACTGCATCAGTCTGCGGCTTAAAGAAAGGATTTCACCACGCTGCGCCGGCGAAAGTTTTCCGTGCAAAAGTTTTTCCAGACCAACATGTTTGGTCGAATCATTCGTCGAAATCCCGGGGTCGAGCAGCGCCTTTAGCCGGCGCGCTGTCTCGAAAAAGGTAAGAAGCTCAAAATCATGCGCAACACTCAGCGCCTCCACGCTCGATTTCCAGATTGGGTCGACCTGGCCAGCCCTGGCCAGGACCGGAAACTGTCCTTTCAAGTCCGCTACCGGATCATTGGATGCCGAGGGCAGGCTCCGGATGTAAGCGGCAAGATGAGAAGCCCCGTTAGGCTCGTCCAAAAGCAACTGCAACAAGGCCAGCGAATACGCCCGATGCAGCCTCCGGCCGGATGAATCGAGCCCGGCCAGGGCCTGCGGCTCCAGAAATTTTTCGAGGCTGATCACGCTGTTTGAAGCGACCACCGGCCCCAGCGCCAAAACCAGCGGCTCCCGGCGGACTCCCGGCGCGGCCGCGAGCAGCCCTTCGACCAGCCATTGAGGGGCGGAAACGTAAACCGTGCCGGCCGGCAAATTCGGCTCCTGCCGATAAGACATTTCCAGCAAAATCGCGCGCAGCAATTCCCTCTGGATCGCGTCGACATCGACATCCGAACGAATGACCAGGTCGAGTTGCAGCCTCAATCCGGACCCTGTTTGGCTGAAGTAACAGGCCGCCTGAGGAAGATCGGGCAGGTTCGCCTGCGGAAACTGGAGATTCAGGATAATGGGAGTCTTCCACTCGTCGGGCTGCTGCAAAACTTGGAGCAGATTCTTCTTTGTTTTTTCCGCCAGATCGGCCACCGCTCCGCGCAACGGACCGGTCGTTCCGTAAACGATAAATTGTCGGGATGCGCTAACGCTTCGATCCAGGGCGGAGGCGGACAGCTGAGTATTGATCAGCGTCAGCAAAAATATTATCCTGAATGACGAATGCCTGGCGAAATGCATCCTGCGATTTTGGAAACTATCTTACCTTCGAAGCAAGCCCTGGCGAGCCGGAAAGCGCTCCCGCGGCCCGGTTCCAAGCAACCTTTGCCTGGCTGTCGTGTTTAATCAGGTGAACACTCCGCGCTTATGCAAGGAATACGGACTCTTCTTGGCACCTCTCTCCTGATATTGGGATTGAGCCTGCCCGTTTTTGCCGGCGGGCACCACTCCGGTGGAAGTTCCCGGTCGTCCGGCAGCAGCTTTCGGGCGTCGTCTCGATCGGGCTCCAACATCCGCGGTTCAGCCGGAACCTCCCGGCATTTTAGTGGCCGCAACGCCGCCGGATATAGTACCAGCCGGAGCCGATTTGTCGGGGCCGGAAGCGCCGCCCGGCACCGGCACCGGAGAGGCGGCCACGATCACTTCGTCTTTTTCGGTGATTTTGGATTCCCCTGGTACTATTCCGATTTCGGCTATTATCCCTACGGCTACTATCCCTACGACTATTATCCCTACGGCTATTACCCGTACGGCTACGCTCCCTACGGAGCCTATAGCCAGACCATCTACCCAAGCGCGCCGGTCTACTCCGGCGACTCCGAGTATTATGGAGGCGCTTCCCGATACACCCGGTCACTGGTTGCGAAAGTGCAACGGCAACTCGCCCGGGAAGGCTATTACAAGGGAGAAATCGACGGGATTCCCGGCCGGCATACCTCTTACGCGATCCGCGCTTACGAACGCGACCACGATCTGCGCGTTGACGGCGCCATCAGCGACCGGCTCATGAGCGAAATGGGTCTGCGCTGAGAATTGGCGCCAACACCTGATCGCGACCGCTATTGGGCCTGGGCTACCAGGATCACGTTCTTGTCGTGGAACTGGATCCCGCGCAGCTTCGTCACCATCTTGATCTCCTGCTTGAGGACCGAGCAGACGTCGCCAAACAGGATGCCCATGAACCGTGCGATTTCCGGATGAATCTGGAGACGGCCGATCTTGCCGCCTTTGCTGGCGACAACAATCTTTCCGTTGTTGAGAACGGGCGTGTAACTGCAGGTGGCATAAAGAGGATATCCCAAGAAAGAGCGTTCGGTCGTAACCGCGAACCGGTTTTCGCCGAAAGCCACCGACACCCGTTTAAAATCGAGCAGCGGTTTGTTCAAGGTAGATTGCTTGGACCGGACCGCGGAGGAGAGAAAAGCATTCACCTGGTCCTGGCTGTACTGCACCTGTTGCGGCAGACGCCGGGCCGAGGACATGTTTTCCAGGTCGAATCGAATCTGCGACGGTAACATCCCCAGCTTAGGCGGTGCCGGAATGTCCGGAGGAAGAAGCATCTGGACGACCGCCCCAGCCGCGCAGGCGCCAAGGATGAGCTTGCTCACCGTAAAAAAAAGATTGCGCAGCCGCGCCCGCTGCGGATCAAACATCTTTCGCACCCGCTTGCGAGTGTCATCCACCGGCTCCTTCCGCACCCGCACCGCCGAACGGTCGAGGCGCGTGCCGCAATTATGGCAATAAATCCGCTCCGCCTCGTTTTCGTGCTGACACTCAGGACAGACAAGCTTCGCCGTCGTCATGCTGCCGATTCTCCTTTTTGTTTTACCGCGGCGCTTCGGCTGCTCGCAGAATTTTCCTTTTTAGTGGCGCCGCCGCTCTCTTTTCCCGAACCCGACTTTTCTCCGGCTGCCGGCGCCGGAGAATCTTTTTTGGCGGCTTCCTTGTAAGCGGGGCTGCGATAATCCGTGCTGTAAAATCCTGATCCTTTGAAGATTAGACCCGCCCCGGTCCCAAGCAATCGTTTCACTTTGCCGTGCCCCCATTTGGGCAGGCGGCATAACTCTTTTGGACAGACTCGAAACGGTTCGTCTCTCATCGATTGAAAGGCATCGAAATTCTGGCCGCATTTCTCACATAGATACTCGTACGTGGGCATAATGAGTGATGCGGTCGAAGTTGCCTCAAACAAAGCACAATTCAAGCCGAGCAAACGGCCCCCGGGCCCGACACGTGCTGCTCGCCCGTTGGCCGCGGCATTATTTGACTTCACCCACATGATCGGTAAAAGGTTCGCCGAAATCCCTATGTGTTCCTCGATTGGCCGCAGTTTAATTCCTGGTCTGTTGGTTTTGGCAGGTCTGCTTTTGGTTTCCTGCACAGAAGACCCGCGTTTCTCCACCCAAACCCAATATTTGGGGGGCGTCTACGGCAACGCTCCGACTACGGGCGCGCCACCAGACTCGATTTCGTATTGGGATGGCGATAATCTGGGCGGTAAACCGTCGGTCAAGATTAGCCTGTCCGAGCAGCGCGCCTATTTCTACAAGGGCGGTTTGCTGGTGGGTATTTCACAGCTCTCAACCGGGCGGGAAGGGTTGAACACGCCGGCCGGCCGATTCTCCATCATCCAGAAAGACATCGACCACGTCTCCAGCAAGTATGGCGATTATGTGGACAGCTCGGGCAACGTAGTCATGTCCAACGTCGATGTTCAAAAGGACAAAAAACCGCCCGGGACCCGTTTTAAAGGCGCGCCGATGCCTTACTTTATGCGGATCGTCGACGGCGTCGGCATGCACGCCGGATACCTTCCCGGTTATCCCGCTTCGCATGGTTGCATCCGCATGCCGGAATTCATGGCGGAAAATTTCTTCAAGTCCGTTTCCACCGGCACGCCGGTAACGATAACGAAATAGTTTCTTGAGGCGACTGCGCCGCTGCCGTCCCGCCCCGGGCCCCCGCTGAGTCAGCCGGCGCATTTTTGAACTGCGGCTAGTTTCGGCGCAAGGTTCTCCGTGGAAAACAACGCCGATTTGCTCACACTCGCAGCTGGCTCCGCCACAGTTGCGGCAAAGCTGCGCAAAATTCGCGAATCGGTCCGGCCGGTCAGCTTTTCTCATGTGATCGATTCGGCCCAACCTTTCCTGGTTGCGGCGATGGCCCGTCAGATCGGCCAAACCATCTGGGTTTTGTGCCCGAGCGTTCGCAGCCAGGAAAAGTTCTATGAAACCCTGGTTAACTGGCTGCCGGGCGCGCAATTCCTGCCCGAAGCTGAGTTCGCCGCGGTTGAAAATATTTTGCCGGACCCGGAAATCGCGGCTGAGCGTCTGGCCCTCCTGATGAACATCGAGAAGGACTCGCGTCCGCACCTGATCGTGGCCACCCGGGCGAGCCTCGAGCAGGTCGCCCCCGAACCCGGGGCGCTCCAAGCCGCCTCCGTTTCGCTCCGGCAGGGGCGCAATGCCGGAATGGAACAGCTTCTTCAGATTTTAAGCGATGCCGGCTACCTCCGGGTGCCGCAAGTGAGCACCCGCGGTCAATTCGCCGTGCGCGGAGGCATTGTTGACCTCTATTCCTGGCAGTCGCAACTGCCCTTGCGCATCGAATTTTTTGGAGACGATATCGAATCGCTGCGGGAGTTCGACCTGAATACCCAAACCTCAGTGCGCGATCTTGCCGGCGCCGATATTCTTCTCTCGCCGGAACAGCTGACCGGAACTGTTTGGGACTATGTCCGGCCCGATCATTTGCAGATTGAAATCGAGCCGGGACCCGATTCGGAGGCGCCGGTCCGTATCAGCGAAGGTTGGATCGAAGAAGGTCCCGAAGATTTCAGCGGCGCATTCCAGGACTGCGGCATCGGTGAATTTGGGGTCGGCGAGTTTATTCTGATGGAAGCGAAACGCGCGCAATTCATCGCCCGTCTCCGCGAATGGCGGCGCAATCAGGCGCGGGTGGTGATCTATTTTCAAACGGAAGGCGAAATCGAACGGTTCCGGGAAATCGTCGGGGAAAAAGATCGCGCCCTGGAAGGAATTGAGCTGGTGGAAGGCACCCTGGCGCGGGGGTTTTGTTTTCCCGAAGCCGATCTCGCGGTCCTTTCCGCAGCCGAACTGTTTGGCCGGTTCGCTCCTCATGCGGTCCGCCGATTGCAGCGAAGCGACCGGCTCACTCGTCATCGGGCCCAGATCGATTTCAGCGAGTTGAACGAAGGCGATTTTGTGGTGCACCTGGAGCACGGGGTCGGCCGTTTCCTTGGTGTCCAGAAAATTGGCAGGGACCGTCCCCAGGCAACGCCCGATTTCATAAAAACGGATGGCGATGCGGCTCGCTCCTTGTCCACCGAAGAACAGGAAGTTCTGGTTCTTGAATTTGCAAACGACGCCAAACTTTACGTGCCGATCGAGCAGGCCTACCTCGTCTCCCGCTACGTGGGACTCGGAAAGAGATCGCCCGCCCTTAGTTCGTTGGCCGACGCCAAATGGACCCGAGCCAAGAGAACCGCAGCCGCTTCAATCTTTGATTACGCCGGTAAAATGCTCTCGGTCCAGGCGGAGCGTCAGATCGAAAAAGGGCATCCTTTCGGCCCGGACACAAAATGGCAGGCCGAGTTCGAACATTCGTTTCCATTCCGCGAAACACCCGATCAACTCAAGGCCATCGAAGAAACCAAAATCGACATGGAGCTTTCCCGGGCGATGGACCGCCTGATCTGCGGCGACGTTGGCTTTGGCAAAACCGAGGTGGCGATCCGGGCGGCTTTCAAGGCGGTCATGGAAGGCAAACAGGTCGCCGTGCTGGCCCCGACAACGGTGCTGGCGCAACAGCATTTCGAAGTTTTCCGCCAACGCATGCTCGATTACCCGCTTCGGATCGAGATGCTGAGCCGGTTTCGCTCCCAGGCCGAACAACGCAGGATTTTAGAGCTCTTGCGGGATGGCGGGATCGATATTGTGATCGGCACCCATCGGTTGATTTCCGGCGACGTTGTTTTCAAGGACCTCGGCCTGGTTGTGATCGACGAGGAGCAGCGGTTTGGAGTGCTTCACAAGGAAAAGTTCAAGGAACTATTCAAGCTGGTCGATGTCCTGACCCTTTCCGCCACCCCCATTCCGCGGACCCTCTATCTCTCCCTGGTCGGGGTAAAGGATATGTCGACCATCGAAACGCCTCCGCTTAACCGTCTGCCGGTCGAAACCGTGGTGTGCGGTTACGACGAACGGATCATCCGCGACGCCATTAATCGCGAACTGGAGCGGCAGGGGCAGGTTTTCTTTTTGCATAATCGCGTCCTGTCGATCGAGCGAATGCGCGATAAAATCACCGATTTGGTGCCGAACGCGCGGGTGGAAATCGGGCATGGCCAGATGGAGGCCGACGAACTGGAAGCAGTAATGGGGCGGTTCGTCGCCGGAAAGATCGATGTCCTGGTCTGCACGACCATTATCGAAAGCGGTCTCGATATACCTAATGCGAATACGATTATCATAGACCGCGCCGATCGTTTCGGGCTGGCCGACCTTTACCAGCTGCGGGGCCGGGTCGGCCGGGCCGAACACAAAGCCTATGCCTACCTGTTGCTTCCGCGCGAAATGATGTCGATCGGGGCGGCCCGCAAACGGATCAATGCCATCAAGCAATACAGCTCGCTCGGCGCAGGTTTTCGCATCGCCATGCGGGACCTGGAAATTCGCGGGGCCGGCAGCATCCTCGGGACCGCCCAGAGCGGGCACATCACCGCGGTCGGGTTCGACTTATATTGCCAGCTCCTCAAGCAAGCGGTCGCTCAGTTGAAGGGCCAGAAGACGCCGCTGCGGCTCGAAGTCGATGTCCGGCTCGATTTTGTGGCCACCAACGAGGCCGAATTTACCCATCGCGAAGGGGTTCTCCCGGCGTTCATTCCCGCCGGTTACATCGGGGACACCAGTTTACGAATACAAGCTTATCGGCACCTGGCTGAGATCGCCACCGAGCAGCAATTGCAGGTGCTGCAACGGGAGTGGCGGGATCGATTCGGGAAGTTTCCGGTTGCCATCGAAAACCTGCTGCTCCTTAGTGCAATCAAACTGGCAGCCGCCGGGCAAGGCATCAGTCGGGTGGAAGTGCGCGACCGTAAGCTGATGCTTACCCGGAGAGGAGATTTAATACTTGTGGCTGGCAAGTTCCCCCGCTTAATTACCGGTAGAATCGAAGGGTACCTCTCGGAAGTCTTGGATCTAATAAGGAAACTTTAAGCACATGTCGCGTCTCGTTTTCATCAGCTTTGGATTGGCGTTGATGTTGCCCCTTTCCACCCTCTGTCATGCGACCTATGCCACCGAACCGCAGGTGGTCGACGGCATAGCCGCAGTGGTCAACGGCGATATCATCACCTATTCGCAGGTTCGGGATTTGGTCGCGCCCAGAGAAAAATTGCTCCGATCTCAGTTTACCGGAGAGGAACTGGTCAAACAGCTCAAACAGGTGCGGGAAGCGGCACTTAAGGATCTAATCGACCGCCAGCTGATTCTTCAGGCGTTCAAAAAAGATAACTACCAAATTCCCGACCATTTTGTCGAGGAACGCATGCGCGAAATCATCCAGGAAGATTTCGGCGGCGACCGTAACACTTTCATTAAGACCCTCGAAGCGCAGAACTACACTCTGGGAGAATTCAAGAAACTCGAGACCGAGCGCATGATTGTGCAGGCGATGCGGAGCAAGAACGTCAAAAAGAAGCAGGTTGTTTCACCGATCAAAATCGATGAATACTACAAGCAGCACCGGAACGAATTCACGGCCAAGGAGGAAATCAAACTGCGTCTGATCATGATCCCGGCCCACGCCAGTGATGGCAGCGGCCCGGCCCAACGATCGATGGCCGAGGAAATTCTGGGGAAACTCGCTAACGGCGCGGAGTTCGACCGGATCGCGCAAATCTATTCCGAAGATAGCTCACGCGATCTGGGCGGCGATTGGGGCTGGATCGAACGCAAGACCTTGGCCCCGCCTCTGGAGAAGGTCGCCTTCAATCTTCCAATAGGCAAAATCAGCAACATCATCGAGTACAGCGGTAACTTTTACATCCTCAAGGTGGAAGACAAGCGGGGAGGCAGTACCCGTTCCCTGGCCGAAGTGCGGGATGAAATTGAAAAAAAACTGCTCCAGCAGGAGGCTCAGGAGCTTCAGGAACGCTGGATCGCGAGCCTGCGCTCGAAGGCCTTTATCCGGACATTCTAGAGCGCGTTGCCGGGAGCCGGACGACAGCGGTGCCTTTGTTTCCTGGAGAGATTGCCCTTTAATCTTGTAAGTCTCCCGGCGTCACCCAGAGTCGCTCATGCCAGCGCCCATCGGAATCACTTTCGGCGATTGCGCCGGCATTGGACCGGAAATCGTTCAGGCCGCTCTCCGGTCAGGCCGCCTGCGCGAAGGCGTCGAATACAAAATCATTGGCGAATACCCCGATTGCCCGCCGGGCCAACCGACGATTGAAACCGCTCGGGCGGCAGCGGCCGCTCTCGAACAAGCCGTTACCCTGGCTCGTCGCGGCGCACTCAGTGCGGTTGTGACCGGACCGGTTCACAAAGCCCGGATCTACCAAGCGGGATTCCAATTCCCCGGCCAAACCGAATTCTTCGCCGAGCGTTGCGGGGTAAAAAATTTCGCCATGCTTCTGACCGGCGGAAAGCTCACGGTCGCGCTGGTGACCGCCCATATTCCACTCGGAGAAGTGGCGCACACCCTCAAGCAATCGGAGATTGTCCGGGTGGGTCTGCTCCTCGCCAGTTTTCTTCGATCCCGATTGATCGCGGAACCGCGCATTGCTGTAGCCGGACTGAATCCTCATGCCGGGGAATCGGGAAAAATCGGGCGGGAAGAGATCGAAATCATCGCCCCGGCGACGGCCGAACTCCAAGCTGCAATCGCCAGTGCGCAACCGGCAATTTTTGAAGGTCCTTTTCCTCCCGACACGATTTTTCATCGGGCCGTCGAAGGAGAATTTGATGCGGTTTTATGCATGTATCACGATCAAGGTTTGATTCCGCTGAAGCTGCACGCGTTTCATGGCGGAGTGAACGTCACCCTCGGTCTTCCCTTTCCCCGGACCAGTCCCGATCACGGAACCGCTTTTGCCATGGCGGGAAAAGGAGTGGCCCGGGCCGATAGCATGATCGCGGCGATCAATCTGGCGGCGGAACTGGCGGCGACACCGTGATTTTTTCCCGGGTTCCTGGTTTCCCGATCTCTTTCTGAAAATCGACAAATACATTTCCGTCTTCAACATCGGGTTGCAGAACACATTCGTTTACCGGTGGAATTATTTCCTGCGGGCCCTTTTCGGTTTGATTCCGCTGGCCGGCACCGTGTTTCTTTGGAGCGCGGTGTTTAAGGAGCGCGGTGGCAGCCTCCATGGCTACAACTACGCCTCGATGATCTACTATTATTTGCTCACCATTCTGGTTAGCAACCTGGTCACTCCGACCGAAGACGAGTGGCAGATCGCAGCCGATATCAGGGAAGGACAGATCAATTCCTTTCTAACGAAGCCGCTCAGTTATCTCGGGTACCGTTTCAGCATCTTCCTGAGCGGCCGCCTGGTTTATACCCTGGTCACCCTGCCGCCGATTGCGCTCATCTTTGTTTATTTCCGGCACTACATCGTTTTGCCGGAACATGTGTCGACCTACCTCTTTGCCGCTATCTCGATGCTCATGTCGGCATTCATTCAGTTCTTCATCACCTACTCGCTGGCCATGATGGCATTTTGGATTCTGGAAATCTCCACCATCGTCTTTATCGTCTACTCCTTCGAATACTTTCTGGGTGGGCAGATGTTTCCGATCGATATCATGCCGGTCGGCATCCAGGTAGTGATGAAATGGCTGCCGTTTTACTACGAGCTGTTTTGCCCGGTTGCCATTTTTCTGGAGCACATCCACGGAGCACAGCTTGGTCAAACCCTGGCCATTCAAACCGGGTGGCTGTTTCTGACCTGGGCAGCAGCCGATTTCATGTGGAAACGCGGCCTGGGGCGCTACCAGGCGGTTGGCGGTTAACCCTTCGACCGCGCACTCATTCGTAGCGCAATGCTTCGATCGGATCGAGAGCGGCCGCTTTTCTAGCCGGATAAAATCCGAAGAAAATTCCGACCAGGGCGCTGACCGAGAACGAGGCGAGGATAGACATCGGCGAGATGACCGCAGGCCAATGCCATGTCATGGAAATGGTCTTCGCCGCTCCAATCCCGATCACGATCCCCAGAATCCCGCCGATGGAACTGAGCGAGATCGCTTCGATCAAAAATTGCGTAAGAATATCGCTGCTATGCGCGCCCACCGCCATCCGCGTGCCGATCTCCCGGGTCCGCTCGGTCACGCTTACCAGCATGATGTTCATGATGCCAATGCCGCCAACCACGAGCGAAACGCCCGCAATCGCACCGAGCAAGAGCGCCATTACCCTCGAAGTTGCCGTAGCGGTTTCGGCGATCTCCTGTTGTGTCCGCACGGTAAAATCGTCGTCCCGCCCAGGGCGAATGTTATGGCGTTGCCGCAACAGGGCGACGATTTGCTGTTGGGCAGCTTGCATCTGACGCGCGTCCCCGACCTGGACATCGATGTTTCGCAATGTCGTTCCGCCCAGCACACGTTTCATCGCGCTGCTATACGGCATCACGACAAGGTCGTCCTGATCGGTTCCCTGCGGAGTCAGCCCTTTGGAAGTGAGAATTCCAGTGACCGTAAACGGCACGTTCTTGATCCGTAAAATCTGGCCGATCGCACTTTCATTGCCATAGATCTGGGTCGCAGTCGTTCGGCCAATCACACAAACTTTGTTCGCGCTCCGCACATCCTGGGGCGTAAACGGCGAGCCTTCAGCCAGCGGCCACTCCCGAATGTCGAAATAGTCGGAGGATTCGCCAAGAACGCTGGGTGGACCAATTCTGATTTCCCGCTGCCACCTGCGAAATCGAACGACCTCTTCGCTCACCGCCGTGACCCCGGAGACTTCGCGGCGGATCGCTTCGGCGTCCTCGATTTTCAATGTCCCCGCCCCGCCCCACCCGGTTCGAATGCCGCTGGAAGTTGTGCTCCCCGAAAAAATCAAAATCACGTTTTCTCCAAGGCTTGCGATCTGGGCTTCGACTTGGGCCTTGGCTCCATTCCCAATCCCGACCATCGCGATCACCGCGGCCACCCCGATAATGATCCCAAGGGCAGTCAGGACCGAGCGCATCTTGTTCCGGCGCAACGCCCGGAAAGCGATATTAAAAGTCGATACAACTCTCATTTAATGAAACCGGAGTTTAGAATTGTTGAAAAACAGAATAGCTGTCTCTTCACCATCACTCCATCACTCCATCACTCCGCTCCGCTCCATTACTCCACTTCTGTAGCTCAATGGCCGCGTCCAATCGCCGCCCAACCGGAACATCGCTAAGGATCAGACCGTCCCGCATGACCACGTTGCGCTGGGCATAGGCCGCGATATCCTGCTCGTGCGTCACCATCACGATGGTGATGCCGCGATTGTTGAGTTGTTGAAAGATGCCCATGATCTCAATGCTGGTCCGGCTGTCCAAATTACCCGTTGGTTCATCGGCCAGCACAATTTCAGGATCGTTAATCAGCGCCCGCCCAATGGCCACGCGCTGCTGCTGGCCCCCGGAAAGCTGGCTCGGATAATGTTCCTCCCGGCCGGCCAATCCCACCGCCGCCAAGACAGCATCGGCCCGTTCACGCAACTGCGCGCCGGGTAGGCGATGCTCGCCGTAAAGCAGCGGCAGCTCTACGTTTTCGCGGGCGGAAGTCCGCGGCAAAAGATTGAAGCTTTGAAAGACGAAACCGATTTTGCGATTTCGAATGTCCGCCAACTGGTCCCGGTTCAAGCCTGAAACGTCGGCCTCTCCCAAAAGGTAACGCCCGGAACTGGCCCGATCGAGGCATCCCAGTATATTCATCAGAGTCGATTTGCCCGAGCCGCTCGATCCCATCAAGGCGACAAATTCGCCCCGCTGGATTTCGAGCGAGACCCCGCGCACCGCCGGCACTTCCATTTCGCCGCTGCGATATACCTTTCCCACGTCGATCAGCTTGACAATCTCGCCGTTGTTCATACCAACCCCGGTTCTGAATCAATGAAATCGGCGCCCACCGCTGAACGGATTGGCCGGCGCCGGAATCGGCCGCCCGGGTAAATTCGGCGGTCACGGCCCGGTCGCCTTCCTTCAGACCATCGACCACTTCGGTCACAATTCCGTCGCTGATCCCGGTCTTGATTTGCACAGGCTCGGGATGATCTGCGCCGCCGCGCAAAACATAAACAGTCCGTTGATTGCGGTGTTCGCCAGCAGCGCCTGATCGCTTCCGGCCCGGACTCGGGGCCGATTTCGTCCCGGATGAACCCGTTTCCACCGGCCGATAGCGCAGGGCTGCATTCTTGATTTGCAGAACGTCGTCCTTGTGTTCGACCACAATCGAGACATTCGCAGTCATGCCCGGCTTTAATTTCAGATCCGCATTACTCACGCCAATAACGGTGTCGTAGGTAACGACGTTTTGCACGGTGATCGGCGCGTTACGCACCTGCACCACTTTGCCGTGGAAGGTCCGGGCCGGAAAAGCATCGACCGTGAAATCAACATTCTGACCCACCTCCACCACTCCGACGTCGGCTTCCGCCACGTTGGCGTCGATCTGCATCTTGGTAAGATCGTTTGCGATCGTGAAAATAATGGGCGCCTGTAAACTGGCGGCCACGGTTTGCCCCACATCGACGTTACGGGAGATCACTACGCCGTCGATTGGCGAAGTGATCGTGCAATGGTTGAGGTCGGCTTTGGCCTTATCCAGAGCGCCTTGTTTGATTTGCACACTCGCTTCCGCCTGATGAAGGGTCGCCGTCGCCTGGTCCAGGTCCGCTTGCGAGGAATTTTTCTTCGCGAACAATTCCTGGGTGCGCTGGGCGTTGAGCCTGGCCAGCTCCAGGGCCGCTCGCGCGTTGGCCACATCGCCTTCGGCCTGGGTCACCGTGGCTTGAAAAAGGGCCGGATCGATCTGGGCTACCACCTGCCCGGCCTTGACCTGAGAATTAAAATCGACGAACAACTTCGCGATGTTGCCGGAGACCTGACTGCCGACTTGCACGTTTACAACCGGATTTAACGTGCCGGTGGCAGTCACGGCCTGGGTGATTGCACCGCGGGTGACCGGGGCCGTCTGGTAACCGCCGCTGGTTCCCTTCCTGCATCTGGCCACAAGAAAGAGAACGGCAGCCAGGCAAAGAATAACGACCAGGAGCGGCAAAAAGCGTTTCATGAGAACCAAAATCAATCTCGGTATATAACTTAAGACCGGAAACCGTGCTCCGTCGTTACATCGAAATTTATTCCATCATGCTGCGCAATTCGCTTATCCGCGAGTTGAGCTTCAAAGCTAACTTTATCCTTTGGATGCTGGTCGAAGTCCTCTGGTTTTGCGGTCAGATCATCTTCTTCAGCATTATCTTCGGTCAGGTCAACCGGATCGGCGATTGGTCCAAATGGGAAGTCGTGCTCCTCGTCGGAACCCATCAGATCATCGCCCAACTTTTTCAGGCGTTCTTTTTCGTGAACATTGCCAATATCCCGGAATTAGTTCGGACCGGGAAGCTCGATTCCCTGCTGGTTTTGCCCCTCGACAGTCAATTTGCGGTCTCCACAAAACAATTTGGCCTCGATAGCGTAGTCAACGCCATCGTCGGCGGAGCCGTCGTTTGCGTGTCATTGTCGAAGCTGGGCATCGTCCCCAGCCCACTTGCAGTGATTCTTTATCTGGTTGCCCTGGGTTTCGGCATTGCCGTCCATTATTCCATCATGCTGAGCCTGGCTGCGGTCAGCTTCTGGATCATACGCGCCCAGGGACTGGTCTACGGCTATTTCAATTTTTTGAATATTGCCCGTTATCCCGATGTGATTTTCCCCCCAGTCTTCCGCTTCATTTTCGGGTGGATCATCCCCGTTATCGTCGTCGCCAATATCCCCGCCCGCCTCCTGGTCAAATCGATGCAACAGCCCGCCTGGTTAATGGCCCACCTGATCATAGCCTCATTGATCGTCTCCTGGTTGGCCCGCAGTTTCTGGCGTTTTGCTCTCCGGCACTACTCCAGCGCCAGCTCGTAGCAGGGGCGCAATTTCAGCCGCCGCCACTCGAAATGCCAGACGGATTTTACCCAACAAATCTCCGCTTGCGCGTTTGGGGAAATGTTCTTAATTAAGCCTCCGTTTTTGGCGCCGACATTTCAGGCGTCCGCCCAAATTATGGCTAGATCAAAAGACAAGAAAGCTCCCGCCAAAAAATCTGCGTCTAAAGCCAGATCTCACGGCAAGGTTTCTGCCGCAAAATTGAAGAAGAAAGCGAAACCCGCGGCAGCCGCGAAAGCAAAGGGAGCAAAGCAAACAAAAATTTCGGGACCGAAAGGAGGCAACCACACTCCGGATACGATTCGTCTGCTGGGGAAGAGTGATCGGGAGCGGAAGCTGGATCCTTTTACCCGGAAGCAAAAAGAAAAGCTGCTTCAGTTGCGTGACGCCATGGTCGATTCCATGGCCGGAGTGGCCCAGGATACCTTGCGCTCGCGGGCCGAAGGCAGCGAAGCTTCTGCCTTTGGAATGCATCAGGCCGATGCCGGGTCCGACGCTTACGACCGCGATTTCGCCCTAAGCTTGCTATCGCAGGAGCAGGACGCTCTCTACGAGATCGACCAGGCTTTGAAGCGGATCGAGCTGGGCTCGTATGGAATCTGCGAAATGTCGGGCAAACCGATTCCGCGGGCCCGTTTGGAAGCGATTCCTTTCGCCCGTTTTACCGTCGAGTGCCAATCCCAACTGGAAAAACAGAATCGCGCCTCCCGCGTCCGGCAATCGGTGACTTCCCTTTTTGGCTTGACCGACGACGAAGGCGGCGAGACGGAGGAGGAAGAAGCCACCCCCACCGAAACCAAAGAGTAACTTCATGGCCCAGGAAATCATCACTCTCGAGTGCACCGAAGCGAAGGCGCTGGGCAAACCGGTTTCGCGTTACATGACTACCCGCAACAAAAAAAGCCCCCGAACCCCAAACCGTCTCGAGAAAAAGAAATACAATCCGTTTTTGCGCCGGCGCACGCTGCACCGCGAGACCAGATAACTGCCAATGCAACCCAAAACCGCCAAACGCCGCTCCGCTTTTCGCCGCGCTAACCGCACCATGCCGCGGCGTCGCATCGATATCGCGGTCGAAGCAATCGATTACAAGAACCCCGATCTGCTGAAAAAATTCGTAACCGAAAGCGGCAAAATTCTTCCCCGGCGCGTCACCGGCATGCCTGCCCACATGCACCGTAAAATCACCCGCGAAATCAAGCGCAGCCGCTCGGTCCTCCTGATGAAGTGACAAATCAGCGTCACTGAGCTGATTTATCATCCCGAGCGAAGTCGAGGGATCTCGCGGTTAGGTTTTCTGCATTGGCCGGTGGTGCCAAGGCGCCTGTTGGTAATCCCGCACCACGATATTCTGCCGATGTGCGACAGGGCTTGGAAAGCTGATCCGCCCCTATACCTTGCGAGTCCGCTCTCCCTGTTCGATTAATTTCCAGAATTCGCGCGTCTCGCCCAACTGCGCGTCCTCCGAGGTCGGCAGCTTGCTGCGGAACAGAAAATCCCGCAGCGTGTTCTTGTGCAATACCCGGTGGACCGTGATCCCGTCATTCGTCTTCTCAAAGTAAATCCGGTAATCCTTCGCCCGGAATCGATAGAGTTTTTTGCCCCGCCGCTCGATTACTCCAAATCGTTTCGTGTCCAGCCGATCCAGGTCTTCCGGCAGGATCTGGAATTCGGCGAGCAGATCGAGTTGGAGCGATTTCGGCAGAGCCGAGATTTCCGCCGCGCTCAACTCGTTGAAAATGATTTGAAACATGTTGCTGGTTAAAACGTTGAAGCGTTTCTATTGCAAGACCTCATTATCAGCCGCTTCAACCCTTCAACGCTTCAACGCTTCTACCCTTCATCGCTTCAACGATCTTTAAACAAACACGCGTTTTACCCGCGCGCCAACCCGTGTCGTAATTTCCCACGTGATCGTGCCGCCCTTTTCCGCCAATTCCGCGCATGAAATTTCTTCCCCGCCTTGCCGGCCCATCAGGACGACCTCCTCGCCAACGCCGACGTGCTGGAGCGGGGTCACATCCACCATCATTAGATCCATGGTTACCCGCCCGAGCAAGGAACAGCGCCGGCCCTGGATCAACACCGCAGCGTCTCGATTGGAAAGATGCCTCGGATAACCATCGGCATAACCGGCGGTAATCGTTGCCACTCGCATCTCCGCCGGTGCGATAAATGTCCTGCCATAACTAATCGAGCTCCCCTTGGGCAATGTGCGCACCAACCCGATCCTCGTTTTCCACGTCATCACCGGCCGCAACAGCTTTTGATACTCGGCTAACGGCGAGATTCCGTAAAGCATGATGCCCGCGCGCACGATGTCGAATGTTTCATCGGCAAAAGCCAGTGTCCCCGCGCTCTGGAGAACATGCGCCTTGTAATCGCCCGGAACATCCGAGCGCAGCTGTTTCGCAATACGCCCAAACCGGCTGAGCTCTTCCCGGGTATATCCGGCATCCTCGTTTGAAACCGGCAAGTGGGTCGAGATGCTGTGAATCCTGATGTTTGGCAATCTGGCGGCTTTCGAGAAAACTTCGCGGGCCCGCTCTTCGGGAACACCCATCCGGCCCATTCCGGTGTCTACTTTGAAATTGACTTGAACGGCCGGGACCTGCGCCAGCCGGTTGAACTCTTCCGCTTCGTCCAACGTCGAGATCGTCGGAATGAATTTGTGCTCGGCAATGCCCGGCCGCTCCTCAGCCAGGGCCGGCCCCAGAATAATGATCGGATGCGGCACTCTTGCCCGCAGCGCCAGCGCTTCTTCGAGATTGGCTACCCCGAATAACTGGGCATCATCGGCCAGCGCCTCGGCAATGCCGATCATTCCGTGTCCGTAAGCATTCGCCTTAACAACCCCGAGGATCTCCGCCCTGCCGATCCGTTGCCGCACGACCGCGACATTTTGCCTTAACGCATTGGTGTCGATCTCCGCCCAGCACCGATAAGTTTCCGCCGTCATGATTTGAATCGTACTGTGCTGTAACAGTCGCGAGTTTACAACGGTCGCCTCCGGCACCGCACCCAGGCAACGGCGCCTTCCCAGCCGCCGAAAGTAGACGCGGCTTCCTCGCCGCTTGGGTGTTGCTAACGCGACCAGAGATCGCGTCTACCTGGCTCGGCTGCCCGGAAGCCGCGGTTCCCCGGTTGCGGCGCATCACTCTGTCACGATTTTGGCACCGTCACATGCGGTTCACGGAGATAAATCGGCTCCAGTGGAGGCAGACCAAACTGCCTGTTCGATTCTTGGGCGAGGTCCGCCAGAATCCGAGCCGAAGGGAATCGCCGATCGACGTCGCCAAACCCGGGTAACGGATCAGAAGAATAGACCGGGACATTTCCTTCCAACCCGGCCAGTTTCTCGCGCAATTCCGTTTCCGAATACAACGCGAAGTCGCCAACCACTGCCCGTCCGGAAACCCGCGCCCAGTAGAACGAGCGCCGGCGCGCATCACCGGCCACAAAGTAGTCGTTAACATTCCCAGCCATGGCACAGATCGAGGGATAACCCAGCAGCTGCGCCTGGGCGGCCCGCTCCAATCCCATCGCGGCCGAAATCGCAATGCGAACCCCGGCATACGATCCCGGTCCCAACCCCACCACGATTTTTTCCGGCGGACCGAACTCGGCCACGATCTTGTCGAGATTTTCGAAAAACAGCCCGGAGTTTTGCCGGTCATTCGTCCACTCCCTCACGATCTGAACGCCCTCGTCAAACCAGGCTAAACTGCCCTGGCCGGTCGACAGTTCCAGGGCAAGGATTTTCATGCGATCCGAATGGTGCGTTGATTCTCGGACGTTATCTCAAATGTTACCCAGCGGGCGTGATCCGGAATGATCTCGGGAAACCGGTCCGCCCATTCAATGACGGAAACACCGTTTCCGAAAAAATATTCGTCCAGCCCCAACGAGGCAAGGGATCGGGCATCGTCCAAACGAAAGAAATCGAAGTGATAGATGGGGATCCGGCCATTCCGATATTCGTGGACGATGGTGAAGGTGGGGCTGGTAACCACGCTCTCGCTTCCGAGTCCGGCGGCGAGGCCCTTGGTGAAGCCGGTTTTGCCGGCGCCAAGCTCGCCTCGCAATGCCAGAATCGCGCCGGGGCCAATTTCACTTGCCATCGTTCTGCCGATCTCTTCCGTTTCGGCCGCGCTATTGGAAATGAACGTAGCCACCTTTTAAATGCGAATTGCGGATTGCCGATCGCGGAATAAGCGAGCCGATGCGCGTCAACAAAAGCTTCGGAAATTTCTTACCCCAGCGTGTTTGGACATGGCGGCGGTGGCGCTTCGAAATCGCAAACAGCAATTCGTAATCTTCGCCGTCAGAAATTGCATTTTCGACCGTAGCTTTGCGGTTGAGCGGCAGATCCTTTTCGCATATCCGGAACCCGACCCGGCTCGCCCGGGCCAGCCGCGGCAAATCTGCGCCGAGGCCGTCGCTTAAATCCATCATGGCATGAATCGGAAAATTGTCGGTTAACCACCGCGACTCCGCGATGCGAGGCAGAAACCGCAAATGCTTTCCCCGGCGCGACCCGCCCAGGCGGCCGGTGACAAAAATATCGTCGCCGGCTTTTCCACCGCGTCGGGAGGTCCAACGGTTCTTTTCCACCATCCCGGAAACGGTTACAGAAATCATCGCCGGGCCGCGGGTCCCGCTTAGTTCGCCGCCCACAATACTTACCTGGAACCGGCTCGCCGCCCGATTCAGGCCGCGGTAAAGTTGTTCCACCCAGCTGCTCCGTTTTTCTTTCGAAATCACCAGAGTTACGAGGGCAAACTGAGGCAAACCGGAGACGGCCGCGAAATCGCTCAGCGGGCGCATCATCGCTTTCCAGCCAATCGCCCCGGCCGCCGTACCGGATTCGAAATGGACCTGTTCGACTACACAATCGGTCTTTAATAGTAACAGTTGATTGGCAGCCGGCCCTGCCACCACGGCGACGTCATCACCCGCGCCTGCCACAACCCCCTTGGCCACCTGCAAACGAGGAATAATTACACCCAGTAACCGGTCCTCGCCTAACTGGCGCAGTTTCATTGCTGCGATATTTGGGGAAAGGCGAGAAGAATCAGACTGAGCGAATTGAACAGGGAATGCATCGTCATCGGAACGAGAATCGAGCCGCTCCATTCGTAAGCCAGAGTGAAACAGCTGCCTAAAACAACCAGGACGCCGAATGCCGGCAAATGCTGATGGACCGCGGCGAACAACACCGAATTGATCGCCAGCCCGGCAAACCGGCCGAAATAGCGCCGCAGAACGCCGTAAAGGAAAAAGCGGAATACAAATTCCTCCGCGATCGGTGCAATCGCGACCGCCAGCACGATGATCATGATCCGTTCTTCCATTGTCCGGGAGCCGCTGAACAGTTCCACTATGTTCTGGCGGCTTGAACCGTCGCCGATCAAACGCTGGGTGATGGCGTCGGCGATGTTAAGAAGCGGGTAGGCTAACAGAAGCAGAGCCCCCCCGGTCGCCACCGCCCGCACAATCCCAATCCTGGAGAACCCGGCCAGCTCATCGATGTTGACGCGGCGAAGCATCAAAAACCCGACCAGGATGAGGAGAACGACGACGGTTATGACAAGGTTGGCCACCAGATCTCCAGGGGTGAGCTTGGCCGCCGGCACCGCCGCCGCCATCGCCAGATTCAGCAAGAGCAGCGACATCAACACCGCGGCAAAGATCGCCTCCGGGAACCCGAACATTCGTCCCGGTTGGGGACTATCTTCAGCGGGAGCTTTTCGGGCCCTAATCTGCCGAATCAGCGAGACGTAGACATAAAGCCCGACCAGAAAAAAAACGAGATTGGCCGCGTAAAGGAAAGCCGGAAACAGGCTCAGGGCTGCCATGGCCCCGCGCTACGGCGCGTAAAAACCCGGCAGAAAATAAGCGTGGCCGCTTTCCAGGCGCGGCACGAGTTCCTTCGGAAGTTCCAACCGAATCTTACTGTCCCCGGTCTGACCGAACACGCGGAAAAATCGGCTCAGACTGAAGGGCGGACCATACCTCACGATTGCCGCCCCGGGCGCGTTCCCCATTTCCCGGGCTTTCCGGAATGCATCCTCAATATGCCCCAGCCCATCGATAAGCTTGGCGTCCAACGCATCCTTGCCGGAAAGAATTCGTCCGTCCGCAATTCCGTTGCGCAGTCCGTCGGCCGGCAGGTTCCGCTCTTTCGCCACTACCCCGAGAAATTTATCGTAAATCTTCATCACGAATGCCTGCACATAATCGCGCTCCTCCGGGGTCATCGGACGCGCGCCGTTGAGCATGTCTTTGAACTTCCCGCTCTTAAAAACCACCGAAGCCAGACCGATTTTGTTGAAAAGTTGCTCGTAATTCAACGTTTGGATGATTACGCCGATGCTGCCGGTGATGGTTGTCTCATTTGCCATCAAAAACTTTCCCCCGCAGGAGACGTAATAGCCTCCGGAAGCGGCCAACGAATCCATGTAAACGACCACCGGTTTGCGGGCCCGCGTTTTTACTACGTCGTTATATATCGCATCCGAAGCCGTCACTTCTCCTCCGGGCGAATCAATCTCCAGCACCACTGCTTTGACCCGGCTGTCCTCGCGAGCTTGCCGGAGCGCCGCCCGCATGTCGTCCACCATCGATTCCCCCACGTTGCCGGGAATGGATGCACTGATCAGACCGCGAAGGACGATCAAAGCCACTTTGTCGGAGCTCCCGAAATTGCCGCGCTCGACCGTGATTTCGCGAAATCGCGCCAACGGCTCCTGTTCTCCCACTACTGGTCCGACACCGCGCCGGAACAAAGCGGCCATGAGAACGAAGTTGGCAAAGAGACTCGCGCACAGCGCGACGAATAAAAAAATGCTAAGACAGCCCAGTTTGCGATCAGCCATGGCGAATGCAAAGCTGAGCAAGAATAGCTGAGGGCACAAGCGCTTTTCGCGCGACCTGATGGAGGAAGGGAGGTTGAATCGGGAGAGGAAGGAGATGGAGGGATGGAGAAGGGTTCTGGAGCAGAAAGCGGGCACGGGCTTAAACGCTCGAAAAAGAGGATTGGACCGCTGGCCTGGAACGTGCTAAAGAGTATGGAAATCCTCAAAACACCAGCTATTATGAACAGTGGCCATCTCACCGTAGCGCATTCTGCTCCTCGTTCCGTCCGCAAACCAAAGCCAAAGAAAAAAGCCCAGCGACCCAGAAATGGTTCTAACGGTCATTCCCATGCCGAACACCAAATGGCCGCTGCCGGTACTCTGACCCGGACCAAATCCCTTCTCCTCGCCGCCCTCCGAGTCTGGGAACTCAAACATCGCATCGGCGAGTGACGCCATCGATCGATTCGCTGACGCGAATCGCCGCACGTTACAATCGTCAAACGCGTTGAAGCGGTGCGGCGGCATCGAGCTTTTCCGCCGCTGTTCTCCAAAAGAGGCGGGCCGCGACGCCATCATAATTCCTCCGACCACGGTCTCCGTCGCGGATTAATGCTTTGCCCGTTCAACGCTTCAACGCTTCCACGAAGGAACTGGATTTTCCCCGCTCCGGAGCGACAATGGGCCTCGCTTGCTTCATTGCGCCCGTAGCTCAGCCGGATAGAGCAACGGATTTCTAATTGCCTAACCGGTTTTGCGCAGGTTTTCGCAGTATCGCACCGCGCGCATTTCAGAGCGAACCCTAACCAATCCGGTTTGCAGCGCGTGACGTAGATTGGCGCAGTTTTGCACCAAAAAATCCTCAGACCGTAGAAAGCGACCGTGAAAAATCAGCCGCCGTTTTGCCCGGCTTACTCCCGACTTCAACCGGTCATCGAAGCTTATACCCCGCTCGTGGTGGTAAACCGTGGTCGTCGCCGGCATGGCGGCAGTGCATTGCTATCTCCGGCTGTCGCAGCGGTTAGCGCCGTGCCGGAAAGCGGCAGGACCTTGCCGCTGATGCTGGGCGGATTCGGCGCGCTCGCCCTGTTGCGGATCGCGCTCCTGCGCAGAACCGTGGCGCAATAAACCTGCTGAAAGGGGGCAGCTTCCTGCCCCCGGGCCTGCTCTGTCGCAACGCGGCAATCAGCCGATTGCCTAACGCCACCTTCAGAAGCCCCCGGCGATAGCTCCTCGCCGGACGACGCGATTCTTGTAAGCGACTATTGCCGTGGTCAATCCGCCGGCGCAAACACCTCCACTAACTCGTCTACGCCTTTAATTTTTTGCCCGGGAAAAGAGCGCAATTCCGGCGCGCGCTCCAGGGCGTCGCGCGTCGCTTTGCTGATGAGAAGCGAAGCCCCAACGACTTTGCTCAATCCCTCGATGCGCGATGCCACGTTTACCGTATTTCCGATGACAGTGAACTCCATTCGATCGGGCGAGCCGATGCTCCCCACAATTGCCGGTCCGGTGTTGATCCCAATGCCGATCTCGATGGAATCTTCGCCGCGTTTCGCGCGTTCCGCATTGAGCGCTTCCAGCTTTCGTTGCATGGCGCGCCCCGCCGCCAACGCCTCGTCGGCATGCTCGCGAGTCGAGTTATCGACTCCGAAAAGCGCAATGAACCCATCGCCAAGAAATTTATTGATCATCCCGCTGTGCTCGCCCTCGACCACTTCCACCATCACCCGCAGAAACTCGTTCAGCAGACGGACCGCCCGTCCCGGAGTAAGATGGGCTGAACGCGCGGTGAATGATCGAATGTCGACAAACATGATGGTAATTTCCTGTTCTGTGCCGCCGAGGCCGGGATCGCGCGCCAAAATCTGCTTCGCCGCTTTGTGTCCAACATGTAAGCCGAAGGTCTGGCGTAAATGCTCTTTCTCCCGCAACCCGGTCACCATGAGATTGAATTCAGCGATGAGCGCGCCGAATTCGTCAGCTCGTCGCAACGGCACCTGCACATCGAGACGGCCTTCCGTCACCGCCTGGGCCGCAGCCCGCAGTTGATGCACCGGCTGCGTGACCGAGCGACCGATCAAAACCGCAGAACATAAACCAAAGGCAATGCCGATCGTACCGACGAAAAACCCAAACCACTGCGGGTTCGTTCCAGGCGAAGGGGGCGCGAAAATCAGAAGCAGAAGTGAACCGATAGGGCAAATGCCCACGGAGATCGCCCACATCAAACCGCGGGTTCGCAAAGAAATGGGGCGAATACCGCTAAGTTGATCGGGACGAATATTCCGGAAGAAAACAGGGAAAAGCCCCCAGTAGCTCGCCAGTTCGATGAGGAAAAAGCTCTGGGTGATGGCAATAAAGCCGGAAACGCCAAAGGAAATTGGCAAGTGCCAGAGCAATTGCGGACTCAAATGACGCCCGGTAAGCGCCAGTGAAATCAAGAAGACGGGGATGCAAAGCAGCCATGCGATCCCGGCAACGATCACGCCGTACCAGGGTAAATTTACCAGGCGGCGGCGCGACCATTCCAGTTGCTCGGGCATGGCTTCACCGCCCAGCACCTGGTGAAGCGCGGGACGGAGCGAGAAGATTAGCCCCAGCCAGACAGCCAGAGTAATCGGATACACGATCACGTTCCAAACGATCACCGTCGAGATAAATCGCTCCCTGAGATGGCCCTCGCGAAGCAGCGGATCGATAATGACCATGTTGTACCAGATGTTGAATGCACTTCCGAGAAGGTGCGGGATCAGGGGCGCGAGCGCGACAACGAGAAGTGGGTGCCGAATCGGTCGCTTCCTGGTCAACGCAGCGTCCATGGATGGAAGTAGTCGAGCAGAATCACGCGACCGGGCAAATGTTCCTCCGCTTGAATGCGAAGCAGTTGCGGAAAGTTCGTCATCTTCCCGAAATTGAATCCCCTGCTGAGCGGCGCAAAAAAATCGTCTTGATGACTTGGCAGGATGAAACGGGGTTGCAACAAGCGGACCGCCTCAGCATACCGCTGTCGGCTGTCCGGCAATGCGACGCCGAGAATGGCAAGATCGACCCGCCCGATCGCCCGACTCGGCGGATTACCGGGAAGGCCGCCTGAATCGATGTAAATTCGCTCGCCCCCTGCTTCGATGACGAACGCCAGCGGCTCGCCTTCAACCCAGTCCGAAACTTTTATCGGCGGACGAGTCTTGGTGTCAACCCGACCGGGGAAAGGCGTTGAGCCAAACAGCTTGTCATGTTGCGCGGCAAACACGCGAATCGCCCAGGGACCAATTGATCGTGTCGCGCCGGGTTTTACTGCTTCGCATCTTCTTGGCGGAACCCCTTCCGATCGCATTAGGTTGATCGCACTGGGGCCCGCCAAAAGCCGGGCGCCGGTCTTTTGCATAACCGTCGGAACGTCCAGCAAATGATCGAAGTGCGCGTGGGTTACCAGGATGGCGTCTACCGGCGTGCGAAGGCGCGAGCAATATTCGGTCACGCGCGCCTGATCCGATGCGATCGGTTGATTGAATGCGACCGGCCAGAAACCGATCCGGGTGAAATAAGGATCGACCAATAAAGCATGGCCGCCGGTTTCGAGTTCGTAACCATTCACGCCCAGATAGGTGACGCGAATGCCATGGCGAGGAGAGGCCAGGTGCGGGTTTGCATCGGCCACCACCAATGCCGAATATTTTTTCAGGCCTGCCTGCGCTAAAGTCGCGCCAAGCAACAAACCGCAGACAGCGAGCTTCATCATAATTCTATGTGTATAACCGGTGGAGATAGTTCTCGCCCGACGCGGCAACCCTCATGGTTATCCTTTTCCAGATCGAGGGTAAAGCCCGGGCACGATCCGGTCGAGGGGATCGGATCCCCATTTCGATTGACATTGGCACCCGTATTCACGGTACTCGAAGGCATGTTTGGCGGAACGCAAATGGAGGCCGACAACCTTCGACCTCTTTTGCCCTAAGATCCCTTGTCAGATTCCATTAGCAACCCTCAGCTTGATGCTCTTCGCCTGGCTTTACCCGGCCTGTTAGGCGACCTCGACGAAAGTACCTTCGAGGCCATCCAACCGCACCTGAATTGGGAATGGACCGAACTGGCGGGAGGCAAGGTCCTCTTTCGCGAAGGAGATCCGAGCAACTCCCTTTATGTGCTTGTGAGCGGGCGCTTGCAGGCAACGGTAACCACCCCGGCCGGTCCCCTTCCGGTTGGTGAGATCGGGCGAGGCGAGACCGTGGGGGAGATGGGTGTGTTCACCGGCCGGCCGCGCCGGGCCACCATAACGGCCGCGCGCGATAGCGTGCTCGCCCGGATCGACCTGGCAATGTTCGAAAAAATCGTCAAGGCGGTGCCGTCTCTCGCGCTCAAACTCAACCGCGTCATCATCGAACGGCTGGAGCGGCGCAACACTTCACAAAAAGCGGACCATAATGTCACCAACGTTGCGATCGTTTGTATCAGCGAAACCCTCAGACCTGGCACGGTGCTTCGGGAACTGATGCCTCATTTGGAAGAACAGAAGCAAACCGTCGCGCATATTACCAGTGCGGTGATCGACGCCGCCGCGGGTCGCCGGGGTGCGGCTCAGGTAACCGAGGCTGATTCCAACGGCCACCGGTGGCTGGTGAGCCACCTTGATGAGCTGGAAACTCGCTACAGTCTGGTTCTCTACGAAACCGATCCCACGCCTTCGGCCTGGACCCGCCGCTGCCTGCGGCAGGCCGACGAGGTCTGGCTGATAGGCGCGGCCGACGCGTCCCCCAGCCTTTCCAGCATCGAGCGCGAATGTTTGAGTAATACCGGCTCCCTTCCCCGTGTTCGCCACACGCTGATTCTTCTGCATCTGGGTAGCGCCGAATGGGCCAGAGGCACTCCTGAGTTCCTGGCGTTGAGACCGAACGTTAGCCGTTATTATCATCTGCGCACCGGCCAGGAGAAGGATTTTGCGCGTCTCGCCCGTTTCATGAGCGGAACAGCGGTTGGACTTGTTCTGGCGGGAGGTGGAGCCCGAGGCATCGCGCACATCGGAGTGGTCCGTGCACTGGAAGAAGCAGGGATGCCGATCGACTCGGTAGGCGGCACCAGTATCGGTTCCGTCTTAGCGGCCTGCGTCGCGCGAGATTGGGGCTGGGAACAAATCTTTGATGCAAACCGGCGCGTGTTTTTGTCGAACCCGACCAGCGATTTCAATTTTCCTCCGCTCGTCTCCTTGCTGGCGGGCCGAAAACTGGATCGTATTCTGACCGGATCATTCGGCGAGAGACAAATCGAGGAGTCGTGGAAGCCTTTTTTCTGCGTGAGCAGCAATTACACGCAGACTTGCGAGGTCGTGCACACTCACGGAAACTTCAAACGCGCGATACTTGCCAGCATGGCTATTCCCGGGGTATTCCCGCCGATTGTGAGCGGTAACGATTTGTTGGTGGACGGTGGTCTACTCAACAACATGCCGGTCGACGTGATGGCGCGGACCGGAGTGTCCAACATCATGGCAGTGGACCTGCGCCCGGACGACAAGCAGCGCCGTGAACTTGGCTGCGATCAAGTCCCGGCTACGTGGCAACTCCTGATTGACCGGCTCAGGCCGGTCAGTCGCCGCCGCTATCACCTTCCGTCGATGCTCGCGACCCTGATGACATCCACCACCCTAAATAGTTATCAAAAAATGAGCCAGGTCGTTGCCGACGTGGACCTTCTTTTCAAGCCCGACGTCCGCCGGTTCGGGCTGCTGGACTGGAAGTCGTACGATTTGATTGTGGAACAAGGCTATCGCGATGCTCTCGAAGTCATCGCGAAAAACCCGTCGCCGTTTTAACCTTGTCTTTTTTTCATCGATTCGGAGCGCCCTCGCAATTCGAATCGCCCGGCAGCCGGTTTGCCATGCGAAATGATAACTACCCCTTCTTCTCGGGCATGGCTGACGTTCTCAGGAGGCCCCACTCCACGATTCCGGGCCATATTCGATGCAAACGCAGAGTCAGAGAGAGTAAGGGAGGAATGATCACCTCCCGTTGCTCGCGCCGGACACTCCGCACAATTGCCTCGGCTACTTCTTCGGGCGTGAGCCTCCGATACAGCCTCGAGATCCCCGGCAGTCGCTCTTCCCCGCCCGGATTGTTCGCGAAATAAGCCGAAGAAACTTCCCCGGGCACGATCAAGGTCACACCGATGCCGGTTTGATGCAGGTCCGATCGAAGCGCCTCGTGAAAACCGCGCATTGCCCAACGGGCCACGGCATACGCGGTGGCGTTAGGCCAGGGGACGAAGCCTGCTGGAGAAGTCAGGTTCACGATGTGTCCGCTGTTGCGTTGGTGCATGGCCGCGAGAAAAGCCCGGGTTATATAGAAGGCGCCAAAATACGGAGATGCCATCATCTGCACCGTTTCCTCGGGTGTTGTCTGTTCCACTGACAGCCAACGTCCCGCGCCGGCATTGTTGATCAGAATGTCCGGAACGCCGACCTCCCGCAAGATGGCCTGCCCCGTGCGCTCTACCGCGCCCGCATCGGAAAGATCAACCGGGTAGACCCACGCTTCGCCACCTTTCTGTTTGATCTCCGTTGCCACCTGCTCGAGTCCGGCCCGGTTCCGTGCCAACAGGATGACGCGGCCGCCTTCACGGGCCGTTGCCCTGGCCGTCGCGGCGCCGATCCCGCTGGAACCGCCGGTGATCAGGACCAATCGGCCCCTGATATTCATTGATCCGTCTGGGGCGCACCGGAGCGCAGCGCAAGCCAGGTTGCCATCGCGCCAATCCATTCACCCAACGCAAAAAGCACGAGGACCAGGCCGGCTCCACTCAGTCCGAGGCACACCAGAAACAAACCGATCGTTAACCGGCCGTGAATGGTCGCCCGGAAGAACGCAGTCGCCTCGCTGACGGCAGTGCGGTAATAATAATAACCAACAATCACCATGAACATGCCGAGCAGGCGGATCCAGGGCTCGTGGGTGAGCGGTAGCCGCAGTATCCCGAGCAATGTGTTCGGCGACGCGAGGAGAATGATGCCCGTCAGCGCCATGTAAATTGCGAAAACGACAATCGTTTTGGCTGCTTTGCTCATAGTTTCTCCAATCGTTGCCGCGCCAATCGGGATTGACTCGATCTCATTACGCCTGACATACCTGGGAACGTGCTGGCGCCCGACCGACAACATAGCGTTTCAGGCCTACCGATCGATCGAAAAGCTGTCAAGCGTCAAACACGACTAGCGGCCGAGCGCCTATGAAGCACGGCACCGAGGTTTTGCTTTTTCTGCTGTTCGATCTGGCGGTAATCATCGCTGCGGCGCGATTGCTTGGAGCGCTGGCCCGGAAAATGGGACAGCCCGGAGTGACCGGCGAGATTGTAGCCGGATTGATTCTGGGACCGACCGTCCTGGGTCGCCTCTCACCCGACCTGCCGGCGCGGCTTTTCCCGCCGGAGCTGCCGCTGCGCCAGCTGGCCGATCTCGGTCTTGTCTTCTTTATGTTCCTGGTGGGTCTCGAGCTCGATCCGCGTCTTATCCGAAAAGAAGGGCGGCGTGCCCTAACCATCTCGCTCAGCGGCGTTATTGTTCCGTTCGCTCTGGGTGCGCTCATCGGCATCCCTTTGTTCACCCTCAACAATGGCGGGGTTTTTATCGAAGGCGTGACCGGACGCCCGAGGCCGCTCGCTTTCTCTCTTTTTATGGGAGCGGCCATGTGTATCACCGCATTTCCGGTGCTGGCGCGAATTCTGGTGGAACGGGGCCTTTACAAATCGCCGCTCGGTACCGCCGCTCTCTGTGCCGCGGCCGTAGACGACGTGACCGCCTGGATTCTTCTCGCTGCCGTCGTCGGAATTACCCGATCAGGTTCCGCCGCGCAGGCCGCGATTGGGTTCCTGCTCACGGCCGCGTTCGCCGTGCTCATGCTCACCGCTGGCCGCCGGCTGCTGGCGATGCTGACGAAGCGCTACGATGCCGCCGGACGATTGACGGTCGATCAAGTCGCCGTGGTCGTCGTCGGACTGCTTCTCTCCGCCTATGCGACCGAGTGGATCGGCATTCACGCAATCTTTGGTGCATTTATCTTTGGCACGATCATGCCGCACGGATCGCGCATGAGAGAAGAATTGACGGACAAAATCGAGGATTTCACCGTGGTCGTGCTTCTCCCGGTGTTCTTCGCGGTCGCGGGACTGCGGACCAATCTTTTTTCCATCAACAATCCGGCGCTTCTTGTCTGGATGCTCCTGATCATCGGGGCGGCGATTTTCGGGAAGCTCGCTGGATGCGGATTGGCGGCCAGACTCAATGGTTATTCCACCCGCGACTCATTGGCGTTGGGAACACTCATGAACACGCGCGGTCTAACCGAGCTGGTCATTCTCACGGTCGGCCTGACCCTGGGTGTGCTGTCCGACCGAACATTTGCAATGATGGTAGTGATGGCGCTGGTCACGACA
Source organism: uncultured Verrucomicrobiae bacterium (assembly GCA_963728975.1). GTDB lineage: Bacteria > Verrucomicrobiota > Verrucomicrobiia > Chthoniobacterales > UBA10450 > DATFCK01. Next base: position 1,788,631 of record CAVSMF010000001.1, on the reverse strand, counting down.
TTCATGGCCGCACCGATTCTCAATCGCATCATGCCACGCCGGGAAATGGTGCGCGTTCTGGCCGGCGGCGATCCTGAGCCGGCAGCACTTCGAATCCTTGTCGCACTCGGCAATCCGGAAAATGCGCCCCGGCTGGTTGATGCCGCGATCCGGTTAACCGGCCTGGACCGCCCGGCCGAACTGCTTCTGGTGCGCTTGATTCCCGGACCGCGGGCTCCGGAGTTCCGCACGGGATTGCGCGACGAAGAGAGCCAGATCGACCGCTCGGTTGAGGCGATGGATCGGCTGGCACAACAAGCTCTGCGCGGCGGAGTCACGGCGCGATCGATTTCGTTTTTGTCCGAAGATGTGGCTCAGGATCTGGCCTACGTGGCAGCCAGCCAAAATTGCCACGCAATCATCCTCGGATGGCATCGCGCGTCGCTGGAGCACCGCATTATCCGCGCTCTGGTGCATCGCGTTTTCAAGCTCGCGCCGTGTCACGTTGGAGTCTTTGTCGATCGCCGGGGACTGGGCATTCCACCGAAAGGTGGAACAGTTGTCGTTAGGCTGACCTCGACCGAGGACGACAAGGCCGCGATGGAGGGCGGGGAGCGGATCGCCGGAAGTTTGCGGTCAAGTTTGGTTCCGCTTCGCGACAACAACCTCCCGGACAACGTCTCCGTCGCGCTGGTGAGTGTCAGCCAGCCGTGGAATGAAGAAGTGGAGTTTGGTCAGCCCGCTACCGCTTTCGTCGCCCAAGCGGCCTGCCCGGTTCTGGTCGTTAGGGCTGCTCCCCCTTCTCCCTCCTGAGCTCCGCCCCGGCGGGGACTTCGTCCCGGTAGTAGGCCATCGCCTCCTGGATCATCCGATCATAGGCGGCCTCGCCATATTCGGCGAAGCGCGACTCCTCGAAGCAGCCGATGGGAAGCTCGATCACGTTAACGAGGCATTTATTACAGTAGGTGCATTCCTTGCCGGGGGCGGGACCATCCTCGCCGGCCAGGAAAAGCCCGGGCAGGTTGGGGTTGGCCAAAAGCGGACGGGCGATGGACACAACGTCGCAATCACCGCCCCGGATCGCAGCGGCGATACGGGAAGCCGTCTGCCAGCCACCGGTCGAAAACACCGGAATGGACACAGCTTCTTTAATGCGATGCGCATCTGAAGCGCCAATGCCTTGGATCAATTCCGGAACCGGACGGCCATGGCGAATAAACGTCTGCTTCCGCGCCCACATCGATGCCAGAATCCAGCGCGTCGCGCTGAAATGCATCAGGATGTAATTGCGCGCCACGTGTTTTCCGCTCGAGAGCATACCCTGGTAAGGCCCGGACGCGTACTTCCAGGGAAGTGGTCCCGGTGGATTGTGCGGATGCGGAAACGTGCTCCCCATCGAAACATGGATGGCGTCCACCCCGGCGGCTTCAATCCAGCGCGCGACCTGAATCGTCTCCTCCAACCGGTTGCCGCGTTTCCACTCCAGCGGAAACGTGCCGGCGTTGTGGTTGTCCCGGGCGTTGAGTTTGACTCCGAGAAAGAAGTCGCGCCCGACCTTCGCGCGCACCGCTGCGATCACTTCGAGCAGAAAGCGGGTCCGATTTTCGAGCGGGCCGCCGTAACCGTCCCTTCGGTCATTAATGGCCGAGCTGAGAAACTGGGTGATGAGATAACCGTTGGCGCCCTGCAACTCGATGCCATCCGCACCGGCCTCTCGAGCCCGAGCCGCGGCCACCGCAAACAGCTCGACCACCTGGTTAATGTCCTCCTGAGTCATCGGACGGACTGGAATACCGGTAAAAACATCCCGCTTTCCGGTCGAACTGATCGCTGTGTGCCGCCTGTTTTCAACGCCGCGAATGTCCGCCTGAATGCCGCCGTAAATCAGCTGGATGATGTATTTGCAATCATGGTCATGCACCTGCCGGACGAGTTCCCGCCAGAATCCAATGCGCCCGTCGCGATCAATCATGGCGTAGTTCGGCAGGATCCGGCCGCGGACAGAAATCGGGGCGTGCGCGGAAATGATGGCGGCCACCCCACCCTCCGCAAATCTGCGGTCGAAGTTGATTCGGGCCAGGGTGCCGCTGCCGTCGTAGTTGTCGATTCGCCCCGAGATGCTCGACCGGATGATCCGATTCTTCAGCTTGAGGTTTCGAGCCTCCAAGGGCTGAAAGATGATCTGGGCGTCGCGCAACGTGTGAGCGATAAATCAGGGCGGCAAAGCCGCTGCGGTGGAGAGGCCGAGCAATTCGGCGAAATACTGATTAACGAAGCGGTGTCCCGGATCGTAGCGGCGTTGCAAATTCCTGAACGCTTCGAGCCGATCACCGAACGCCTTTGTGACCTGCGCAGTAGTTAGGCCCGCGGTTTGATTAAAGAGGGGAGAGGCGCCGTTATCGCTGCAAAATTGGTTATAGGCGTCGAGGAACTCTGGCCAGCCCGGGCCGGCGGTGGAGACCGGATCCAAAGTCATGACGGTGCCGTTATAACTGTAAGAGAAGAGGGAGCTTTGGTCCTGATTGATCCGGTAACCGACGTTCAACATGTCGCAACGATAACCGTGTGTGCGATAGTATTCCCGGCAGAATGCAAAGTAACCACGGAGCGATTGCACAAAGTTCTCCTCCGGAAAAGCCCAGATGCTAAACGTGTAACGGGCCGGCCCGGCCGTATCCGGATAACGGATTATCTGGTCGGCCGGATAACTGTTTTCTGACCGAAGGGCACCGAGGGTCAGGCGGGAAAAGGTCCCGAGAGCCTCATAAATCGCATAGCGCGTTCCGGCGTGGCCGATCGACTTGCGAACGGTCGCGGCTAGTCCGGGGACAGCTGTTCCCCACGCCCAATTGCGCAGTTTCCAGGCGAAACTCGTGGCCGGTTCCCCGTGATCGACATATTTGCGGAACTCGACCACGATTCGATCCTGAAACGGGAACAAATAATACATCATTGATTCGCCCCTCGCCTTTAAGGCCGGCAGCTGCCGCTCAAATTCATCAACCGTAAAGCTCTCGTGGTGAAAAGCCATCGGGCGGAGAGGTTTTACCCGGAAAGTGACTTCGTAGACCAGGCCGAGCAGGCCAAAACTGGTGCGCATTGCCCGGAGGAGTTCCGGTTGATCCTCCGTCACCACGAGAATCTCGCCGTTAGGCAATACCGCTTTGAATCCGATCGCATAGGAGGAGACGATGCCGAATTCGTCCTTAAACGATGCGTCCTTGGTGTGGGTGCAGGCCGCAGCGCCCATGGTCAGGTTACCCAGCTCGATGTTTACGTAGAACTGGAGATTATGCTTTTGCAACTCCTTGGCGACATCGATGCGGAGCGCGCCGGCTTGCGCGACAACCCGGTCGGCGCCGATTTGCACAATGCGATTCATCCCTTTCATGTCCACCTTGGTTCCTGGCTCCGAAACCACGCATCGGGTGGTGGAATGATCCGAACCGGACGCGCGCACCGGGGAGGGATATTTGGCCGTGTCTTTCACGATCGAAATCAACTCGGCATCGGTGGTCGGACGGGCCACCACTGCGGGATGAAAACGGATGTCGCCAAACCAATTATGAGCCTCGATTCCGGTTCGCGTCTCCATGGGCAGCCTTACTCCAATCAGAATCCCAGCATTGCAGCAAGTCATTTTGCCGGGCCATGGCGATTAACCAATGTCCCCGCGCGCTTTACTTTCTCCGCCAGTTCGGTCGACACTTCGGGAAGTCCCATCGTCGCATGAACCTGTTTCACCCCCGAGCCCTGCTGGTGGTCGCGTTCCTCGGACTCCTTGGTCTAAAGGAAAGCCTGGAAGCCGATTTATGGGTGCCGAGGAATCTCACCAGCATTATCACCTCTCAGGAATCACGGCTTCCCCAAGAGAGTCTCAGCGCCGTGGCCCCCGGCGCCCTTGGCCTAACCGATCAGTCTTTCCTCCGGCGCTGGTGGAAGTCCGCCGTCGGTATCGCTCTCGTCGCCGCCGGGGTGGTTTGGTGGCGAAGTGTGCGCCCTTCCAACGATCGAGACTGGTCCCCGGAATATGCCCGGACTCCGTGGGCCGAAATCAGCCCCGAACAGGCCGTCATCCACAATTTCCGCAATTGCGAATACCGAACGAAGAGCGATTTCATTGTGCGCTGGGAAACCAAAACCTTCACCCTCTCCAAGCTGTGCGGCCTCGACTTGTTCATGAATTACTGGGGCTCCAAGCACATCGCGCATACCCTTCTGAGTTTCGACTTCGGGGACGAAGGCCGCGTCTGCACCTCGATAGAGACCCGGCGGGAGAGTCACGAGCCCTACTCGCCGATCCGCGGTTTTTTCCGCCAGTACGAACTTTACTACGTCATCGGGGACGAACGTGATCTCATCGGTGTGCGGACGAATTACCGCGACCAGGACCTCTATCTCTATCGACTGGCCAGGGCTCAACCGGAAAAACTCCGCGCTCTTTTCCTCACCTATCTGCGTTCCGTCAACGATCTGCGCGATCGCCCGCGCTGGTATCACGCCACCCTGAGCAACTGCACCACCAATATTCGGGTAAACGCCCAAGCCAGCGGTTTTCCGATTGTCTGGAATTGGCGAATGCTGGTCAACGGCCATCTCGACGAACTTCTCTATCAGCGCGGCATGATCCCATCCGTGCTCCCGTTCACCGAAATCAAAGCCCGCGCTCAGATCAATGAGCGCGCCAGAAGCGCCGGGATCACGCCGGATTTCTCAGAGCGAATTCGAAACGCACCCTCGTAGTCGCGCGGGCAGCTCCGTTACCAACACCAACGTGCTTTACATCTTCCACCATTTGGATTGAGACTGCGCCAGGGAGGAGGCGGCGGGGAGGGTTAAGCCCGAGCCACCTCAGCCGCCATGACAGCATCAGACGCCACCCAGAATCACGGGCCGCACGTTGTCGCGCTCGGCGGCGGTTTCGCGGTCATCTTCCTTTATAAGAAGCTCGCCCGTCTCATCCGTCAGCAGAAGCTTCGTCTCACCATAATCGACCGGAACAATTTCAACTGCTTTCACGGCCTGGTCCCCGAAGTATTGGCCGGAAAAATCCAGCCGGGGAACATCCTCAATCCGTTGCGCAAGATTTATAGCCGCGCCCAATTTCGGAACGGGGAAGTTGAGAAAATCGACCTCGTCCAGAAGGAGGTTCTCTTCAGTCGAGGGCTCGACGGAAAGGAATTCCGGATCAATTACGATCATCTCGTGCTCGATGTCGGTTCCATCGAGAATCTGAAGCTTTTTCCCGGCCTGGCGGAGCACACCCTCCGGCTAAAGGCTTTTCCCGATATCCTTCAGGCCCGGCAGCACCTCATCACCATGCTCGAATTGGCCGACATCGAGTCGGACCCGGTCGAACTCGAGCGCCTGATTAACTTTGTTGTGGCGGGCGGTAACTACGCCGGCGTCGAAGTGGCCAGCCAGCTGGCGGACTTTCTCCCGACCGTTGCTCGCAAACGTTTCCCAAACATCCCGGCCGACAAGATCCGCGTCACCCTCGTCCATTCCGGGCCGATGATTCTGCCGGAACTGGGAGAAAATTTTTCCGGTCTCCAGAACTATGCGGTCCGATTTTTGTCAGCCAATCCAAACATGCGTCTGGTTTCCAATTGCCGGCTTGCTTCCGCCACCCCGGAGGAAGCGATTCTGTCGACCGGCGAGCGAATTCCGACCCGCACCATCATCAGTTGTACCGGAACCACTTCCTCGCCCATTCTCGACCTGTTGCCATTCGAGCGAACGCCCGCTGGACGCCTGGTGATGGATGAATTTTGCCGGGTCAAAGGCCAGACCCACCTCTGGGCGGGCGGTGATTGCGCCGCTGTCCCTCGACGCGACGGTAGGCCCACACCGCCCCTTGCCATCTGGGCACTCGCTACCGGAGCGCAGGTCGCAATCAATATTAGAGCGACACTCGCCCAACAACCGCTGCGCCCCTTCCGCTTCACCGGTCTCGGCGATGCCTGCACTCTCGGAAAAAAACGAGCCGTTGCCCACCTGCGTGGAATGCCCATGCGGGGACGTCTCGGTTACCTGGCCTGGCGTTGCGTCGTGCTCCTTTATCTCCCGTCCTGGGAAAAAAAGTTCCGGCTCCTGATCGACTGGCTGTTTACCTCGCTCTTTGGAGCGGATGTTTTAAACATGAACGCCTATAAAAGAGTCGGCGTGATGCGCGTCCTGTACGAACCGGGCCAGGACATCGTGCGCGAAGGTGAAGTCGGACAGAGTCTCTTCATTATTCGCTCAGGCGAAGTCGAGGTGCTCAAACATTCCGCCAACGGCGGCCCTCCCCAGGTGCTGGCGACACTGCGCGCAGGAGATCATTTCGGCGAAGTGGCGGTTTTCCATCGCATGCGTCGGACTGCCACGGTCCGCGCGAAAACGCGGGTAGACCTTCTGCATGTTGGTCGCGAAGCCGCGCTCGCCTTGAGCGAATCCAGCGCTGAAATCGCGCAAAGTCTCTCCGCCAGGCCAGGCGGCAATTAACCCCAAGCCATCATGAAACATTGTTCGATCAACCTCATCATCGCCGCCGCCTCGTTCCTTCTTCTAAACGGTTGCACGGAGAAGGACGCTGTCGATGAAGCGACCGCGGCCCGCAAAACGGTCGCGGATTTTCCAGAGACGCGGGCCGACCCGTTTCAACCAATGGATGGCGGCATCGCACTGACCCCGGACGAAATCGCCGGCCGCAACACCTGGATGCTGTGGACGGGAGGGAACGAAGCGTTTTGGGATTACATGACCCGGCATGCCTACGGACTGGTGGATTTTTTAAAGGTAATCGATTCCCAGCGACGCCCGGAGCGATTCAAGCAGATGGGATTGATCAACGAGCCGGGTTACCGGCAGGCGACGCAGCCGGACGAGTTCGGCCTCTACATCGATCAACCGGTCTCGCCTCAGCCGGATGGCACCAACCCGGCAGTCGACGGCAAGTCAACCGGCATCATCGGCTTCCGTCTATTCCCCAATCCGAACTTCGATGCGGCGGCGCGAAAGAAGTGGGATGGAAAGCGTTACTACACCGATCCTTCATATTCCCAGGATCCAAAACTGATTCGCCCTTATCGCATCGGGATGACCTGCGCCCTTTGTCATGTCGCCTTTCATCCGCTTTATCCGCCTAACGACACCGCGGAACCGGAATGGAGAAATCTCTCGGCCACCCTGGGCAACCAGTACATCCGCACCCGTGGTCTGTTCGGCCCCGACCTCAAGCCGACCGACTTTCTGTATCACACCCTTGAGTCGGCCAGACCAGGAACGGTGGAGACCTCCATCATTGCCACCGACAACAATAACAATCCCAACATCATCAACTCCATTTACAACGTCGCCGCCCGGCTTGGAGAAGCGACCGAAGAGCGCATGGGCAAAGCGGCCGCGAGCATGCCTCCGGGCGGCGAACTGCGGCGCGTGCCGCACGTTCTGGTAGATGGCGCCGACTCGATCGGAGTGGCCGGCGCGCTCGACCGGGTATTTGTGAACATCGGCATGTTTGGTGAGGAATGGCTGCGTTGCCACAACCCGATCTTCGGGGTGCGCACTCAGAAACCGTTCTCCATCGCCTACGCGCGCAAGCATTCCGTCTACTGGCGCGCCACCGAGGAGCGAACGCCCAATCTGGCCAAGTACCTGATCAAAGCGAGCAGGCCGATGCTGCTGCGGGACGCCCCCGGCGGTCAAAATTACCTGACCACTGACGAGCAGGTTCTCAATCGCGGCCGCATCGTTTTCGCCGAGAACTGCATGGCCTGCCATTCCAGTAAACGGCCTAACGATGGGATCGAACGGCGTCCGGAGGATTATGCCAAGTGGGCGCACGACGAAAAATTTCTTTCCTGGGCTCGCGCGGAAGTGATGAAGCCGGATTTTCTCGACAACAATTTTCTTTCCACCGATGCGCGCTACCCGGTCACCCTGTTGCAGACCAATGCCTCCCGCGCCCTGCAGGATAACGCCACCAAAGGAAAAATCTGGGAGGAATTCTCGTCCGAGAATTACAAGCAGACACCGTCGATAGGGCAGATCGAGTTTTATGACCCTTTCACAAAACGTAACGAAAAATTCAAGGCGCCGGGCGGGGGCCCGGGTTTTTATCGCGTGCCGACGCTGGTCGGTATTTGGGCAGGCGCACCGTTCCTGCACAACAACGCCCTCGGCGAATTCAACGGCGACCCCTCGGTCGAGGGACGAATGCGCGCTTTTGATGACGCCATCGATAAGATGTTCTGGCCGGAAAAGCGGCACGGCCTCGCCACCATCGCCCGCACCACGGGCAGGACCATGTTTATCATCCGCGCTGTTTACCTTCCGGACGCGGTCGAGGGCGTCGCCGGGCGAATTGCACGACCCATCACCAGGATGCCCTGGCTCCTTCCCGCTCTCGTCCTGATCGCGGGAGTTCTTCTGATCGCATTTGGCCGTCGCCGCCAGGGCCGAATCGGTCGCTCTATAACAGGTCCTGCTCGGCATTCTGGCTGTCGCACTCGGTTTGCTCCTGGTTCCGGTCACTTTTTTCATGGCCGGAAAACTAGGCGACCTCAGGCTCGGCCCATTTCCCAAGGGTATGCCGGTTAACCTGATCGCAAACATGAATCCGCAGGCGCCGCCTGGTGACACTCTTTCCGCAGTCTGGAAAATGTACAAGGCCTCCCGGAGAATCGAAAAAGAGAATCCTTCCGACCAAGAAGCGACCCGGATTTTCGAGGAAGAAGCGGCGCCGGCCCTGCTCAAAGTCAGCAAAAGCCCGGACTGGGTCCAGGACCGGGGCCATTATTTCGCCGTTCCGCTCTCCGATGACGATAAAAAGGCGCTGAAGGAATATCTCAAGACGTTCTAACTGCGGATAATCATTTGATCCATTTCAGCCGGGCACAGAAGACGAAATAAAGCACCGGCAGAAGCACCAGGGTCAAAATGGTGGCCAGGAGCAGGCCGAAGATGTGCACTGCGGTCAAGGGATGCCAGAGCGCGCCGCCGGTCAGGAAGAGAGGGAGAAGACCACCCACGGTCGCAAGAACGGTAACGAGGACGGCGCGCAACCGGACAAGACCCGCTTGAATCAGCGCCTGTTCCAACGGCGCGCCTTCCGCCCGCGCTTCTTCGATGAAATCGCTGAGCACAATAATGTGGCTAACGATCACTCCGGCAAGGCTAACGATGCCAAGCAAGGCCATGAAACCGAGTGGCGAATGCGTCACAGCAAGCCCGATGAAAGCGCCGATCAGCCCCAGAGGAACGGTCAGCAGGACGACGACCGCCTTGCTCACGGAGTTAAACTGCAGAACCATCGCGAGCGCAATCAGGATGATGGAAATGAGCATCACCTGGCCCATGTCGGATTGTCCTTTTTTCAATTCCTTATCTTCGCCCGCGATCTCGAGATTGTAGCCCGGACGAAGCTTGATCCGATCGAGCGCCGGTCGGGCCCGGGCCAGAATAGCGGAAGATAACACTCCCGCCGGCGCGTAGGAATTCACGGTCACGGCCCTTAGCTGATTGTAATGGGGGATAATTGTGAACTCCGGCTCTATTCTGATATCGGCGAAACTGGCGAAAGGCACCGGCTGGTTGGCGGCGCTATGCACATATAAAGCGCGGATTTTCTCCGCCTCATTGCGCTCCTCGATTCGCAATCTCACCACTACCGGAATGAGATGGTTGCCTTCGCGCAGCTCGGTGATCTGAAGTCCGGCAAAAGCCGCTTGCGAAATCTGGCCGATCTGCTGGTTGGTGATACCAAGCGAATTCGCGCGGTCCTGGTCGATGTCGATCGAAATATTCGGAGTGCGATAGCCAAGGTCGTCAAATACATGATAACCGCCGGCGGTCCGGACCGCGGCTTCGGCCTGGTCGGCCAGGGAGCGCAAAACATCGAGGTTGTCGCCGCTGAAACGCACTTGAATCGGTGCTCCAATCGGCGGCCCCTGCTCGAGTTGTTTAACAATGCAACGCGCGCCCACCACCTGATTGTCCAGTTCGGTCCTGAGCTTTACCAGCAGCGGAGGTACATCTTCCTGGGTCCGGGTGTTAATCAGAACTTGGGCAAGATTATTCGCCGGCGGTTTTGGCTCGATGTTGTAGTAGAACCGCGGCGCAGTGCCCCCGCTGAAGACAGCAGCGCTGGCGATTTCCTGGTGCTGTTTCAGGAGCGACATCACACTGTCCGTCGTCTCCCGCGTGCTCGTTAGTGAGGCCGTCGCCGGAAGCTCAATATCGATCAGCATCTGGTTGCGTTCGGCCGGCGGAAAAAATTGCGTCCCGAAAAACCGGGTCAACCCAAAGCTGAGGACGAGCAGGCCATAAGTGAATCCAATAACGAGCCACGGACGTTTCAGGGCCAGTTCCAAGCCGCGGCGGTAACGGGGCAAAGCCGTCCGCAGACCAAGGTCGATCCAGCGAAACAAGAAAAATCGCCGCACTTCGCCTCCTTCCTCCAACCCCTTCTGTCCGCGGAGCGAGTAATACCCCAGCAGCGGAATAAAGGTCATCGAAACAATTCGCGATGAAATAAGCGCCATCGTCACGACCGCCGGGATGCTGAAGACGAACGCTCCGGTATCGCCGGGCAGCAACATCAGCGGCAGAAAGGCGAGAATGTTTATCAGCGTTCCAAAAAGGATCGCCCGACGCATCCGAAATGGCCCGATCCAGGCCGCTCGCTGGCGCGGCTGCCCATGATGCAATTCGCGGTTAATCGCGTCTGAGGCGACGACCGGATCGTCCACCAGCATGCCAAGCGCGATGATCAGAGCGGCGATTGAGATCTGGTGCAGCTGAATCCCGAACACATGCATTCCACCGAGCGTCATTGCCACCGTTAACGGAATCGCTGTTGCCACCACCAGCGCGGAGCGCCAGTCCATCAGCAATACAGCCACCAGAATTACGATGACGACCGCTTCGAGGAACGACCGAATAAAGTGATGAAGACGATGCTCCACCGCCACCGGCTGATTGGAAAGGGTCTCAATCTGCATTCCCTCCGGCAGACGCAGCCGCAACTTTCCGGCCACCTTCTGCACCGCTTCGTTGAACTGCCCAATGATGTTGCCCGCCTTCATCTCCACCGCCACCATCACCGCCCGCCGGCCGAGCAACGGAGCACCCGGCTTATCGCGTTTGAACACATCCACCTTGAACGGAATGGGAGCCTCATACATCCGACGGACTTCGAACAAATCCCGCAGATAAACCGGGGCCCCTGCTTTGCCGACCCCGACTACGCTACCGAGCAATTCGTCTTCGGTGTGAAATTCACCCGATAATTGCACCGGAAAATTCTGTCCCTCCGTGCGCAAAGTGCCGCCGGGGATAATGGCGTTTCGCTCCGCGATAGCCTTCCCGATCGCGTCCGGGGCCAGTCCATATCCTGCCGTGCTGGCGGACGAGTAGAGTAGATAAACAGTCTCCGGAACGATCCCTATCCGCGTGACCTTGCCGACGCTCTCGACCTGTTTGAGATCATCTTCGAAATCCTCCGCCGCGTCGGCTAACATCCGATAGCTATAGCGGGGCGGCGCCGTCGCTCGCACCTGGGCCAGTGGATCTTCATCTCCCATCAAAAGAATTGGAATGGTAAAGTCCGGATGATTCTCCTGATCGGTCCCGGTAACACTGCGAGTAAACCCGGCAATGAACTTCTGGATCTCTTCGCGACTGGCTGACGTGGTGATATCAGCCAGGACAAAGGAATGTCCCCGTCGAATCTCAACTTCGGTCGCCATACCGCTCGCATCCAGCGCGGTCTTAAAACGCCGGCCGAGAAATTCGCGGTAACTTTGCGCCACCTCCGGCGGAAAAAACGCCACCACAGCCGCATGGTTGGCAGCCGGCTTTCCATCGCGCACCTTGACCAGCTCCTGGCGGATGAGATCGGCCCGGGCGATGCATTCCCCTTCGCTCGCGGGCGGGCTGGTCAGCCCAAAAAGCAGGGTGATCGTCGATCCGAAATCCGAGGATAAAACCGGTTGTTGGCAGCCTTCCGGCAACCGGATTTCTCTCGCCTTTGCCCGCAGTTTCTCCCACTGCAGCTCAATGTCGGAATAGGAGCCGGGGCGCAACTGGATGGTCAAAGTGGACAGGCCCGGGCGAGACTGCGATTTGATCTCCTCGATCGATTCCATCTCGGAAATGTTGCGCTCGACCGCTTTGGTCACGAGCTCCTCGACCTTGGAGGCGGTCGCCCCCGGAAACTGGGTAACGAGCAAGCCTTTCCGCTGCGGAAACGAAGGATCTTCCTGCTGGCCGAGCCTGGAAAACGAAACGGCGCCCCAAATCAGCACCGCGATCAGCGCCGTCCAAGCCACCCCTCGATAGGTGACGGAGGTACTGGGCCAACCCGCCCGCTTTGATCTCCGCTGAAGGCTGATGGGACATGCCTGGCAAACGCCCTTCGATCAGCGCACTTCCACCGGAGCGCCGTCATAAAGCAGACTCGCTCCCCTGGTGACAACCTCCTCGTTAGGCTTGAGTCCTTCGGTGACGATGATGGAGCTGGCCACGATATCGCCCGTTTTCACCAGGCGCTCTGATGCCTTGCCGTCGTTCACCACGAATACGGCAAGTTGGGTTTGCGGTTTGCCTTGCCCGGAACCGGGAGAGGATGGAGCAATCAGGGCCGAAAGCGGAACCAATACCTGACCCGCGGCCGACGCCGCCACACTGCTTGCTTTGACGGTCGCAGTCATACCGGACTTAATCAGGCCATCCGGATTTGCCACCTTGATCACCACCCGATAAAGCCGGCCCGCATTGCTCGCCGCCACGCCCACCTCTGAAATCCTGCCCTTAAACGGCGGTCGCCCCGGCAACGCCGAAATGTCCACGTCAATCTCCTTATCCACCGAGAATACTCCCACCAGGCGATCCGGCACGCCCAGCTCCACCGACATCGTCCGGATGTCGCCGAAACGCAGGACCGGTTTGCCCGCACCCACGGTTTCGCCGGAGTTCACATAGCGCTTGAACACCACTCCATCCCACGGCGCGAGCAATTCGGAGTCGCGAAGATTCTGTTCGGCTTGTCGAAGTTGTGCTTCTGCTGTCTCGGCATCGGCTCTGCCTTTGTCCACTTCCTGTTTGGAGACGACGTTGTCGGAGAGAAGTTTTTGCAACCGCTGGTTATTACTGACGGCGAGTTCGGCGGCTGCCTTGGCCGAAGCCAGGGCATTCTTGAAATCGTTTTGTTGCAGGCGGGCCAGGACGCTGCCGGCCTTGACCGGACTTCCCTCATCCCAATCCCGACGCGGTTGTGGACCGATCAACTCCACAATCCCGCCCACTTTAAAACTGAAATCGGTTTCGTCACTGGCCCGGACCGTTCCGATATATTCCGGCGCGGAGCCGGCCAGGGCCGCGCTGCCCAGAGCTTCAGCGCGCTCTGTCCCCACAATCGTTTTTTCGGGCCCCTGCTTGGCCACCTGCTTGGAGCAACCCAGCAGCAAGGCCAATGACGAAAGTGAGGCGATTAGGAAGCGCACACGGAATCGTTTCGAATAATGGAGGGCCCGGCTGAACAGTTCAATCGCTAATTCTGGTGTGCGGAGCCGGTCCGGGCGTGTGCGGCTTTTCCCGTCTGCTTGATCAGCTCATAGTCCTCGAACTTCGGCGCGCGCGTGCGCCAGCGATATTCAAAGGTGAACCCCGGCCAGTTATTTGTAATTCGACCGTTCGCGTTCTTGTACCAGTTCGCACAACCAGCGCTCCAGACAGACCGATCGAGGCGAGTTTGCATTTCTTCTTCCCAACGCTGCAGACGTTCCGGTTTGAGATCGAGAAACGCGCCCGGGCGGCGAACCAGCAGCTGCAAACAACCGAGGATGTAGCGAATCTGCGACTCGATCATATACACGACCGAGTTGTGAGCCAGGTTCGTGTTCGGTCCGTAAAGCAGGAAGAAATTCGGAAAGCCGGGAATCGTTAACCCGAGATAGGCCTCGGCTCCGTTCCGCCAGGCTTCGTTCAAATCCCTGCCACCGCGGCCAATCACGCGCATTGGGGCCAGAAAATCCGTCGCCTGAAAACCCGTGCCGAGGATGAGAATATCGGCGGGATAAATCTGGCCATCGGCCGCCACAATGGCATCGGCTGTGACTTCGGAAATCGACTCGGTAACCACCGATACGTTGGAACGGGAGAGCGCCACCAGGTAATCGTTGGAGATCAGGACGCGCTTGCAACCGAAGGTGTAATCGGGAGTGACCTGGCGGCGGAGGCGCTCATCCGGGATCTGTCGCCGGAGATGGCGCATCGCCATCCGGACCCCGACCGCGTTCATCCAGGTGTCCTTGCGAAAGCCGATCAGTCGCGCCTCGCACCGCAGATAGGTTGCGAATCGATAGAGCGCTGTCACTCCCGGCACAACCCGCATCGCCGCCTTCTCGAAGCCGCGGAAAACACGATCCGGTTTGGGCATAACCCAGGGCGGGCTTCGCTGAAAAAGAGTGACCTTCGCCGCTTTCGCCACCACTGCGGGAACGAATTGGATCGCGCTCGCGCCGGTGCCGACAATTGCCACGCGTTTTCCCGTGAAATCGACCATGTGATTCCACAGAGCGGAATGAAATCTTTCGCCGCGAAAACTTTCGAGGCCTTTCAGGGACGGAGTCGCCGGACGATTGAGCTGGCCGCAAGCCGTCACCAGGGCGCGCGCCTGGAATTCCTCGCCGTTTTTGGTTCGCAAAGTCCAGAGACCGCTGGTTTCGTCAAAACGCGCGCTTTCGATCTCCGTATTGAAGCGGGCATGTTTCAGCAGATCGTACTTTCGAGCGCAATGCTCGAGGTATTCCAAAATATGAGGTTGCTCCGCATATTTTCTTGGCCAGTCCGGTTTGGGTTCGAACGAGAAAGAATAGAGATGCGACGGCACATCGCAGGCCGCGCCGGGATAAGTATTTTCGCGCCAGACCCCGCCGACACCGGCGCCTTTCTCAAATAAAATGAAGTCAATTCCAGCCTGTTTCAGCCGGATTGCCAGACCGACGCCTCCGAAGCCCGCGCCAATAATAGCGACAATACTCGACACGTTTCGATCCTGCACTGGTAAGTCAGAGAACGGCAATTCTTTTCCGTTAGAATTCGAGTCTAAACATACCGCCTTCAGAGCGTGTCCGGGAACATCGCTTTGTAATGGCGGTACCAATCGCTCTGGAAAAGTTCCTCTGGATCGTACTTCCTCTTGAGCCGGAGAAACTCGCCTAACCGCGGCCAGCAGGCTTTCACCTGGTCCGGTGTGGCCCAGCGGTTGTAGGTGAGAAAATAACGGCCCCGATGCTTGATCACCACGTCGATCAGCCGGCGGTAATGGTCGGTGGCAGTGCGGATCCCTTCTTCCGTGTGATCGATATGCATGTTGCACAGGACGCAGACCGTCCGCTCGGGCGCGACAGTAAGAAAGCAGTCTGAGTCCTTTTCCAAAAAACGGATGGTTCCGTAAAACAGATTGATGTTGTCCCTGCGGACCGCCTCCCGGGCCTCGCTCAGGAAAGACATCAGATTTTCCTCGCTCAGGTAGAACTCCATGATCTGCTCGGATCCTTTATGCCTGGCCCCCATGTAGCGATCTACGATCTCGTGGTAATTGTCGACGAAGGTGCTCAGCTGGTGCGTGTCCGACCAATAGATCTGGCCGTCGGTAGCGAGATAATGCCGGGAGTAGTCGTCGAAAGCTTTCTTTTTGTTGGTGTGCGCATGGATGAAAAGGTCGAGCCATTCCCGGCGCGACAGTGCCTTTTGGCCCCTGGGGATCACGCGGCTGTTCTCGACCGGACGGTAGCAGGAAAAAACTGCCGGATGCGACAGGCTGTCGGGGTTCGGTTCGAGCGAATACTGGCAGTCACCGTAGAGAAAGCCTTCCTGGACGCGCTTCTGCACCCATTGGAGGAGATCTTTCATTTCGATCAACTTAACGACGCGCTGGATTTTCTGGCGCGGAACGAGCCGCAGCCGCACCTGCGCGATGACGCCGAAGAGTCCGTAGCCGCCGATGGCTAAGCCAAACAGTTCGGCGTTCTCGGTCCGGCTGCAGGCGCGAAGATTACCCTCCGCATCGATCAAGACGAAGGACTCGACATCACCGACGATCGATTGGAAGCGAAGACCGCGGCCGTGGGAGTTTGCGGAGAGGGTCCCGCCGATAGTGACGCGATCCACGCCAGTCTGCTTTTGTCGGATCGTCCAGACGCGTGATGACCCCTTCTGGGATTGGTGAAGGTAGTCAATCAGGTCGGGCCATTGGATACCACCCTCAATGTCCACAAAGCCCCGCTCGGCATCGAGGGCGAGTAGCGCGCTGAAGCCGCACGTGTCCAAATGGATGGTGTCCGTGCCGAACTGCTGGCCGCCCTGGGCATGCCGGCCACCGGCCATGCTCACCGCTCGTTGCTCATGCCTGGCCTCGCGGATGGCCAGGCGAATCTGCTCGATTGAATCTGCCCTAACGATCCTGGCCACCCGGGTCGGGTTTAGCTGGGACTGAACGTCGTTGAGCACCAGGTCGGAGGCGTCACGGGTGCGTCCGACACCCGGCCGCATCCGCCGCAGGAAGCCAGTTAATCGCCGGGCCAGGTTAGTCTCGCCACGCATCGTTCGCATCGGGTTCGGTGACCGCTTCATGATCATCTTCCCGCGCAACCCAGGTCAAACATTCCATGAAGCCCCTACCGGAAAAAGCGTCTTCGATTTGCCGAATCCGAGGTGCACAAATGTTTGACAACGATCGACATGCTCGCATCCTCGTTCTGACTGCGGGACGCGTGATGTCTGAACAAGGCGAATCCGAAAAGAGTTTGCGCGCGCTGGAATCGCGGTTGGATGCGGCGCGCGTAAACGGGGACGTTGCCCTCTTCGAGGAGGTGCTGGCAGCCGAGTTCCAGACCACGAACCCGGTTGGGGCGATAAGCGGACGGGAACAGATGCTCGCCGACACCCGCTCCGGAGCATTCAAGGTAACCTCGTCGCGGTCGATCGACATTACCGTGACCTTCGTCGACGCCGCGGCCATCCTGCGCGGAAAGGCGGTGATGAAAGCGACCTACCAGGGCCGCGATATCAGCGGTGTGTATGCCTACACCCATATCTATATATACCGGGACGGGCGCTGGCAGGTGGTCGCCGCGCACACATCGCGCCGTATGCCCGATTGGGTTTTTTTTATCGTGAACTCGCTCCTGAACCTGTTTCACCTTAAACGAAAGTGAACGACCGAATCTACGAGGTGGAGCAGACCATCCCGGACAGATTGCCGCTGCTGGACGCATTCCTGGCCGAGCGGGTGGGATCGGCCGAGCCTCTCGCCGGACTAACCGCAGTCCTGATCCAGCATCAGTTAGGCAGCCTCATCCCCATGACTCGCGCCCTGCTTCAGCTCGGCCTGGAGCCAGGACGTCTGCACTGCGTCGATATTCCCTACACGGCTAACGAGACTGTGCAGACCGAGTTGATTCGACTCGGCATTCCTCCCGAAAACTTTGCTCCGTCCTTCTACCACCTCGAACTGCCGTATGCTTCCTATCAGCGCTGCCGGGTGCAGGATCTGGCCGTGAAGCTCGCTCGCTCGCTTGATCCTAACGAACGGTTTCTCGTCCTGGACGATGGCTCGTACTGCCTGGAAGCGCTCGCCTGCTTTGCCACCCGGGTTCCCCAGCTCAGGGTCGTGGAACAGACAACGCGCGGAATCATCAAAATCAACGGAGATGCCGCCCTGCGCGACTATTGCGAAACGGTCCGGGTCATGAACGTGGCTCAGTCCAGACCGAAAAGCATTTTAGAGGCGCCCTTCATCGGCCAGGCGGTCGCGCGATCACTGGTGGCAAAACTCGCCGGAGATTTCGATCAATTGCGTCACAGCCCGTGCCTTATACTGGGCTTCGGCCAGATCGGCAGGAGCGTCGCCGCCGCTCTGGTGAGCAACGGCATCCCGCGGACGAATATCCACGTCATGGATCCTAGCGCCGACGCCCAAAAGAATGCAGCGGACAAAGGCTTCACTGTATGGCATCGGCGCTTCCCCGACCGGCGCCGATTCGGTCTAGTCGTCGGCTGTTCTGGGACTACCTCCTTCGACATCGGAGACCGCGCTTTCCTGGAAGATGGTTCCATCCTGGCCAGTGCGTCGTCGGGTTCCGCCGAACTTTCCCGCGAGGCCTTCATTGAACTGGCTGACAAACACCCGAGCGATGACATTTACGTCCTCGAGCGGGATACGCTCCATTCCCGCTCGATCCACAGCGACATCACCCTGCATCTGGTCGATCGCGAGGTGCGTTTTCTGAATGGCGGTTTTCCCGTAAACTTCGACGGACAAGTTAACTGCGTGCCGCCTCGTTTCATTCAAGCGACCCACACCTTACAGATCGGTGCGGCGGTCGAGGCAATGGGCGGCGACACCCGGGGCCTGATCGATCTGAGCGAAGACCTGTGCCAGTGGGTCGATCGACGTTACCGCGACATCCTGGGACCGGAAGTGCGTTTTATCGACGAGGAAAGCGCCTGCTGAAACGGGATCGTTAGCTTTCCATCCGGCGACGGTTTTTTCCCGTTGCAGCGCGTCTGGAAGTGCCAGCGTTGGAGATCGAAGCTTTCGCATTCTAAGAGCCGCGCCTTCACGCTGGATTTTCCGATTTGCAGGGCGAGAATGCGCAACACCATTTGGCGCCCGTAGCTCAGCCGGATAGAGCAACGGATTTCTAATCCGTAGGTCGAGTGTTCGAGTCACTCCGGGCGCGCGCTTCCCTCCGCCAGGTTCTTTTCACCGCAGAGCACATGGAGATCACGGAGGAAGATCATTTCGCAGAACCTTTTCCTCTCTCCGTGTTCTCTGTGATCTCTGTGGTTAATATCAACGGTCGCGGCCGGAGGCCCCTCCAACATTTGCTCGAACGACCCGCTGTTCGTGGTCGAGCAGCCATTTTTTGCGCCAGAGGCCGCCGCCGTATCCGCACAGAGTCCCATCGGCCCGGATCACCCGATGACAAGGGATGACGATGCACATCATGTTGGTTCCATTGGCCCGGCCGACGGCGCGCCGCGCTCCTTTATCACCCAAACGCTCCGCCATCCACGAATACGATCTCGTTTCGCCCACCGGAATCGATTGCAGGATTTTCCAGGCTCGCAGCTGAAAGTCGGAACCGACCGGCGCTACCGGAACCCTAAACTCCAAATTCTTGCCGGAATAATAATCGGCCAGTTCAGAACGAATCGTCTCCAGGTGCCGATGTTCTCCGGGAACGACATTGGTCCGAAGCCGTTTCCGCAATATCGAAAGCTCCGTTTCCATCGCCCGCCGGTCCATGAACTCCAGCAGGCGCAACCCCTCATCATCGGCAATCGCCAGCATCGCCCCTAACGGCGTGTCGATGCGCTCCGCGAACAAGCCGGCCTTCTTCGCCCGCCTGAGGCGGGTCGGCGAATCGCCGAAAACCCGGGTAAACGCGCCGCGAAAACCGCTGGCGGATTGGTAACCGCTCCCGTTTTGGGCTTCGTCCACCCGCCCGCCATCGCGCACTTCCTGCAAAGCAAGACCGAGACGCCGGGCCCGATAATAAGCCTGAAACGTCATCCCGTAATGGCGCTTGAACTGCCGGCGGGCCGTTGACGGATCGATCGCCATGGCCGCCAGTTCTTTGTCGGTCAAACGCCCGTCCGAAGATCTCTCCACTTCCGCGCGCAAACGCTCGATCAGCTTTGGCGGGGCCTGGTCCGGATCGACCGGATTACATCGTAAACAAGGCCGGTATCCGCCATCCAGGGCTTCGCTTGGCGTTGCGAAAAAGTCCACATTTTCGCGAGCCGGCTTTTTCGCGGAACAGGTTGGACGACAAAAAATACCGGTAGTGCGGACACCGACATAAAATATGCCTTCAAAACTTCGGTCCCGATCGAGGAGCGCGCGATACATGACTTCGGATGGGGGAAGGAGATCGAGTGCTTTCATATCCGTTCAACTCCAAATGTGTAACAGCCTCGGGTCAGGCTGCGTGCGTGCACAAAAGCAGTCTCAGGGTTTTCGAGCAGCTTTTCAATCACAGCTTCGGGTTCGGTTCCGTTGGCGACCTCTGCGTCGATTATGTTATGCTTTGCGTTATAAGCCCGGAACACGCGGCCGGTCCGGAATTGTTCCGGATATTCGGTCGAGTTCGCATAACGTTGACACGGTTCCGCGTGAACAAATATCGGCCCCGTCTCCGAAAAGGGATGGCCCGCTGGAATGGCGGCGTAGGGAAATAAAACCATACGCTCACCCGGTTTTCCCCAGCACAAACAATGGCGACAGGGATATCCATAAGGCGAATCGACTGTGACAAGGACGTGATCGGGCGCCCCGGCCCGCGCAGCTTCCCGGGCCGCTTCTGCCAGGTCGGTGGCAAGTGGAACAATTCGGAATCGCGAAGTTTTCATGAATCCAGCTAAACCCACTTGATCGATCCACGCATCGACGGAATTCAGGCAGGGAATTCTGGAGGTGATTCAACCCGGCGACCGGTGTAGCCACCGCCCTGTGGGCGGTGCTGGAAGACGGGTTGCTACATGAAAAGCGGCGGCGAGTGGAGATCACCCAGCACGTCGCACAGCGACGTGGCTACAAACCTCACCACCGGTGAAAAGCGGGATGGCCTTCTTTGACCGCGACAAACATGCCCCGGCAGGTGGCGCAGACCTTGCCGCCGGCGCTCAAGGTTCCTTCCACCGTTGCCCGATCGTTCGTCGATTCCACCACCTTGGCCGCGAGATGGATCGGTCCATCGGTCGGCGTCGGCCGTAGAAGCTTAATGGCGTACTCCGCCGTCACAGTACAGGGAGCATGATCTTCACCCGCCTGCTTCATGAGGTGATATGCCGCCGTCCAGTTACAGTGGCAGTCGAGCAGCGTTCCAATGATCCCGCCATTTAACACGCCCGGAAACGCTTCATATTTCTTTTCCGGTTGCCAATCCGCCACCACTTCGTCTCCTTCAGGAAAGCTGCGGATACGTAACCCTTCGGGATTGTCGGGGCCGCAACCCCAGCAGGCGTTCTGGGGCGCGTAACGTTCCTGCAGAGAAAGTTCGCTCATGACGCTATGTAGCGGCGCTCTATGAGGGCCGCACTTCAGCGCGCGTGCGCGCACCGTCTGCAAGCACGCCCGGATACGGCCTGAGGGCAGGCCCCGTATAAAACGATCGTGGGCGAATCAAGCGGTTGTTATCCTGTTGCTCCACCACGTGCGCGCACCAGCCGGCGACGCGCGAGGCGGCGAAGATCGGGGTGTTCAACGCCGGCGGAAACTCGAGCATGGTGAAGACGGGCGCAGCATAGAGATCGACATTGGCGCAGAGATGTTTCTCGCGCTCCATCGTGGTCTCGAGAGTTTCGCAGATCGGCACCCAATCTTCCTTCCCGACCCGCTTCCCTAGGTCGCGCGCGATTTCGCGCATGATCGGCACCCGCGAGTCGCCTTTCTTGTAAACCCGATGGCCGAAGCCCATGATCTTGGCCTTGTTCGCCAGCGCTTCCGTCATCCATTTCTCGGCGCGGTCGGCCGTCTTGATATCGTCGAGCATCTTCATCGACGCCTCGTTGGCGCCGCCGTGGAGCGGGCCCTTCAGCGTTCCGCAGGCGCTCGTGACCGCGGCATACATGTCGGCCAGGGTCGAGGCCGTCACGCGGGCGGCAAAGGTCGAGGCGTTGAACTCGTGATCGGCATAGAGGATCAGGATCGTGTCCATCATCCGGATCTTCCACGTGGGCGGCACTTCACCGTTCAGTTTGTAGAAAAGATTTCCCGCCACGGTCAGGTCCGGGTGCTCCGCCAACGGATCCAGACCCAATTGAATGCGGTAGCCATCCATGATCAGAGTCGAAACCTGCGCGATCAAGCGAATCGCCTTGCGGATATTGGCGTCGTGCGAGTTGTCGTTCAGGTCGGGATCGAAGGGCGCGAGCATGGAGACGCCGGTGCGCAGCATATCCATGGGATGCGTTTTCTTCGGCAAGAGTCGCAGCATCTCGATCACCTGTTTCGGTAGGGGCCGCGCGGACGCGATTTGACGGGAAAATTTCGCGAGCTGCTCGACGTTGGGCAATTCGCCGTTGAGCAGAAGATAGGCAACCTCCTCAAAGCTGGCCTTCTCCGCCATTTCGTGGATGTCGTACCCGCGATACATCAGACCCGCGTTCGGGTCGACCCAGCAGATCTCGGTTTCGCCGGCAATGACTCCGGCAAGTCCGGGACTGTAGACGGGTTTTGTTTCAGCACTCATAATTTTAGGCGCTCTTCACCGTAGCAAATTCATCGACACTCACAAATCGAGAGTTTGCAATGGAAGGGCGAGTTCCACGAGCCGCGGGATGCGGCGTTGCAAGAGATGCTACTGGCGGCGTCGCGGGAGCTCCGCCCTCCTTGTCATTCCAAGCGAAGCGAGGAATCCCGCCGATGGCCGAGCGATCATCCTATCTAGTTTGCGTAGCGGAAACAGAATAGGCGGGATCCTTCGCTCCGCTCAGGATGACATCGGGCTAATGCAAAAGGACGCAAATGGCCGGCAATGGTAAACCAACCCCTTGGGCATCTCGGAGAGATGAATCTACCTCCGCTCCCGCGCACTTTTTCAGGTAGGGGCGCATCGCCGAGGCGCCCGGGAGGAAGGCGCTGCGGCGAACTTCTCCGTTATCCGGGCCAGCTCGCCGCTTCCGGATCGTAATTCAGCAGTTCGTAAAGTTCTTTCCGCGTTTGCATCTCTTCCACCGAATCTTTTTGCGTCCCAGCCTGCTTCAACTTTCGCAAAAATTCCGCGCTCGCTTTCATGGTCACCCGGAAAGCGCTCATCGGAAAGATCACCATCCGATATCCCAGATCAGCTAATTCGGAAAACGATAGGAGCGGGCTTTTCCCAAATTCGGTCATGTTGGCCAGGAGCGGGACATCGATCTCATTGGCGAAATCGCGAAACTCTTCCACGGTTTGAAGCGCCTCCGGGAAAATCGCATCCGCCCCGGCTTCCAGGTATTGCCCGGCCCGGTCCACCGCTCGGTCGAAATCTTCCACCGAGCGCGCGTCGGTCCGGGCGATGATCATGAAATCGGCATTGTGCCGGGCCGCCACGGCCGCTTTGATTTTCTCCTTCATTTCCGAGACATCCACAATCGATTTGCCGGCCAGATGTCCGCATCGCTTCGGAAATTCCTGGTCTTCGATGTGACACCCGGCCAAGCCCGCCTTTTCCAGTTCCTGAACAGTTCGGGCCACATTTCCCACTCCGCCAAATCCGGTATCGGCATCAACGATCGCCGGTATTTTTACCGCTTTGGCCGCGTACCCGGCCAGCAAAGCAACTTCCGTCAGAGTGAGCAACCCGATATCAGGCACGCCGGCAGTGGCGTTGGCCATGCCCGCTCCACTAATATATACCGCTTCGAATCCCGCCTGTTCGACTTGCCGTGCCATGCCCGCATTCGGCACCCCCGGCATCATCACCGCGCCCTTGGCGAGCAACTCCCGTAACCGCGCTGCCTTGTTCTGCCGATCATTCATCGAGTCAATAATTGGCCCTCTAAAAGGTAGCGGCGATTGACCACAATCGCCATCCCGGCATCGCCTGAAATTCCGGGGAGCGCACGCGCCTCGCCTGCTGGCGATGGCGCCCTCGCCATCGCGAACTTTTCCCCGAAGACATTGCGGCGAGGGCGCCGCAATGAGCACGCGGGGGCGCGTGCGCTCCCCAGATTATCAGCTGCCGCCGGTCGATTCTCATTTCGACATCAAACACGCTTCCATAAGCGGCTTCACCTTGGCGGCCTGATCCAGGTTCCAGGCCAGATCGACAATCTTTTTGGCGCCCGCTTCTCCAAGCGCAGGCACCACGAGCGAATTGAATTTGCCTTCCAATTGCTGATCGCTCACCGGATTTTTGGCGTTGCCTAACGGATAATCCACCCGCTTGGACAGGACTCGGCCGTCCCGCAGGGTGACGTGGACAATGTTCGCCACCGCTTCGGCATACAAAGAGCTGAGTTCGTCGTTTCGCTGGACCGTGACCTCCTCCAGGAATTTCCAAATTGCCGGATCGGTGAACCGCTTGGGCTGAAACTGTTTCTCGGTTACTTCCCCGTCAATCAGGGCGATCGCGGTGATGTAAGGAAGACTGTGGTCGGCCGTCTCCCGCGTTTCCGGTTTCCACTTTTCCGGTTCGCTCCCGATGATGTCCACCGAAGCGTCGTGGCTTTCGATCCGGACCGACTGAATCTTTGCCGGGTCGCCAATTTCTTTTCGCAGAAATAAGGCCGCTTCGATGGCGCTCTGACTGTGATATTCAGCCGGCCAGTATTTGATGCTGGTTTTCAGGATCATTGAGGCCGGCCCGCCGCCTTTTTCTTCCATTGGGCGTTGGACGTTGAGCGTTGAGCGTTGAGCGTTTTCTTCTCTTCCTCGCTGCGGCGCAAAGGCCGCCCCGACATTCCCTAACGACACGCCAAGCTGTTTTTCAAATCCCATTTGTCCCTCGAAGATCGGGGCCGGACCGGTCATTCCGGCCCGGGCCAGCAGGGCCGAGTAAACCCCGTGGCGCGCCGCGTGGGCGAAAGCGACGCCCTTCCAGTGGGAAAGCTCGCCTACCCGCGATTGCCGCATGCCCATTCCTGCTACGCCCGCAATGTTGACCGCGTGTCGCGCCTTCTCCGGATCGAGTTTCATCAGGTTCGCTGCCGCCAGAGCGGTGGAAAACGCGCCGTAGGTCGGATGATCCCAGCCGCGGGCGCGAATACTGGCCGCATCACACAACCGGCATTGCACTTCATAGGCGAGCGCGATGGCAGTGATAACCTCTCGACCGGTTGCTCCCACGCTTTCCGCCACTGCCAGCGCAGCTGCGATATTGTCGCTGGGATGCGCCGGTTCCTTGGACAAATAGGTGTCGTTGTAATCGAAGTATCGAATGCAACAGCCGGTGGCGAAGGCCGCCCAATCAGGCGGCGCCTGGTGCGTGGTTCCAATAATGGTGGCGCCATGTTTGGCCGAGAACTCTGAGGCGACAGTGCGGGCGATCACACACGGCTCCTCGTTCCAGGCGCCCAAGGCACAGCCGATCGAGTCAATCACCCGCCGCTTGACCTCGTGCACCACCTCCTTGGAAAGATCTTCGAATTGAAGCGAACAAGCGTATTCGGCGAGCTGATGGGCGAGTGTCTTGGTCATGATCATGAAAACTGAACTTGCAATCTGCCGAGGAAATCGCGAGCGAGCAACTGGGGAGCGCATCTCGGGGACCGCGGGCATCTCCGCCAATCGGACGGACTCGTCCCGCGGCGAGCGTGCAGCGTTTTCGGCATCCTGCCGAAACGCGATTGTCTTCGGGGAGCGCGGGCATGTTGCCCGCTGCCGCCGGTATGTTACCGGCGGCTCTTTACGCCTGGGAATGTCTTCAAACGCAACGCTGGAAATACCTCCAGATCAAAGACTGTCCGGCAATATGCCCGCGCTCCCCGAATTTCAGCCGCTTCCATTCGCGTAATCCGTGGGCTCTGCGGCATTCCGGAAAATCTCACATCTTATGGGGCTGCAATCCGCCGATGAATTGCGAATGAGCAACTGGTTGTCGGAGAGCACCTGCAGAAATGTCAGGTAGGGACGCACCTCCGGGGCGTCCGCAACGAGCCACCAGGCGAAGACTAGCAGTTTACGCGCACCCCGAGGACATCTCGGAGAGATGTTCCTACGTGCGATGCCGCGCGTTTCGGCAGGGATGCCGAAACACTGCACGCTGGAAGCGTGCGCTCCCCAGAGCAGATCATCCGCTTCCATTTGCGTAATCCGTGGTTAAACTTCCTTTTCACATGAGCAAAGTTTACTCTGACGCCACGGCCGCGCTTGCCGGTCTGCTTCACGATAACATGACGATCGCTGCGGGCGGGTTCGGTTTGTGCGGGATTCCGGAAAATCTCATTGCCGCGTTGCGCGACAGCGGAGTGAAAGGGCTGACCATCGTCGGTAACAATGCCGGGGTGGACGACTTCGGCATGGGCGTTCTCCTTACCACCCGGCAAGTGAAAAAGGTAATGGCCTCCTACGTCGGGGAAAACAAGGAGTTCGAACGGCAGGTTCTTAGTGGCGAACTTGAGCTTGAACTCATCCCGCAGGGTACACTGGCTGAGCGGTTGCGCGCGGGCGGCGCAGGTATTCCCGGGTTCTACACCCGTACAGGATTCGGCACGAAGCTGACCGAAGGCAAGGAGACCAAAGTTTTCGACGGTAAAGAATATGTGCTCGAGCCCGGCATAACGGCCGAGGTCTCGCTGGTGAAAGCCTGGAAGGGCGACAAATCCGGCAACCTCATTTACCGAAAAACATCGCGGAACTTTAATCCGATGATCGCCAGTTGCGGCAAGACCTGCGTGGCGGAGGTAGAGGAACTCGTCGAGGTCGGCGAACTCGATCCCGATCAGATTCACACCCCGGGCATTTTCGTCGATCGCATCATCCAGGGAGAAAAATACGAAAAACGAATCGAGTTCCGAACTGTCCGAGACGCCGCGGCTGCCAAAAAGGAAAACCCAGTCCGCGAGTTGATGGCGAAACGCGCTGCGAAAGAATTGCGCGACGGTTATTACGTCAACCTCGGCATCGGCATTCCGACGCTGGTGGCTAATTACATTCCCGAAGGGATGAATGTCACTCTTCAATCCGAGAACGGCTTGTTAGGCATCGGCCCGTTCCCGACCGAAGAGGAAGTGGACGCCGACCTGATCAACGCCGGCAAACAAACTATCACAACCCGGCCCGGTTCAGCCTTCTTTTCGAGCGCCGACTCATTTACCATGATCCGTGGCGGTCACATCGATCTCGCCATTCTTGGCGCCTTCGAGGTGACGGACAAGGGCGACATCGCCAACTGGATGATCCCCGGCAAAATGGTGAAAGGCCCCGGCGGCGCGATGGATCTCGTGGCCGGAGTGAAACGCGTCGTCGCAGTGATGGAACACACGTCGAAAGATGGCAGCCCGAAGATTTTGAAGAAATGCACGTTGCCCATCACGGGCCTGGGCGTCGTGAACCTGATCATCACCGACCTGTGTGTGTTTGAGGTGAAGGAGGGCGGCGGGCTCGTCCTGACCGAGATTCATTCCGACGCGACAGTGGACGACATCCGGGCCAAGACCGGCGCGCCGTTCGAGGTCGCGCTCAGGGAGACCCAGAAGGGCTAAAAAAGTTAAAAGAGTTAGAAGGTTAAAATGGGGGCGTGACGGGCCTTCCCCCTGTAGGGGATGGCGCTGCCATCCCGCGGGAAGCTGACAGCTTCCCCTGCAATTTTGTCTCGACCTGCCCAGTTGTCAGCCATCGGCCGTTGGATTACCAACGATTGATGCCCGCGGAAGAGAAATCTACGTCACCTGCTCCCGCGGACAGACCAACACCAGCAGGGAGGCGATGATCCAGCAGGCGATCATGAAAATGAATCCGCTGTGAAAGGAGCCGCTGCGCTGACTCAGTTCTCCGATGATTTTCGGACCTACGAATCCACCAATACTGGCGGTGCAATTGATAAAACCAATCGCCGCGGCCGCCGCCGAAGCCGAAAGGAGCGAACTGGGCAGGGCCCAGAACGAGGGCAGATAAGCGGTGGTGCCGAATCCGATGAGCGAGAATACAATCACGAGCAGGATGTTCGAGTGGGGCAGGAAAAACCACAATACGAGCGCCAGGGCGGCAGTCAGTTGGGGGACGGCAAAATGCCACCGCCGCTCGTGTATCCGATCGGAGTTCCAGCCCAGCAGCAGCATTCCGATAAGGCCGGCGACAAACGGGATCGCGCCCACCCACCCAATCTTCTGCACATCAGTCCACCCGGTGATCCGCTGGAGCATGGTCGGGAACCAGAACCAATAGGCATAGCCGCCGGTGTAGCAGAAGAAGAGCCCGGCGGTGAGCAGCAGCACCGCAGGATGCCGGAGCGCCTGCCAGATTGTTACGTGCTCGACGCGGGCCTTGGTCTGGCGCTCTTCCGTCAGGCGATTTGCGAGCCAATCGCACTCGTCCGCCCGCAGCCAGCGGACTTCGTTAGGCCAATCCGGCAGAACGAAGAGCGTCGCCGTTCCCAAAATGACCGCGGGCACGCCCTCCAGCAGAAACAGCCAGCGCCACCCCGGAATGCCGAGCCAGTGAACACCCAGGATCGCGCCGGCCAAAGGTCCTCCGAGAATGTAGGCGATCGGAATGGCGGACATGAACCGCGCCACCGCCTTGGCCCGGTCCTGGACAACGAACCAGTGGGATAGATAAACAATGACTCCCGGAAAAAATCCGGCCTCGGCCGCGCCGAGCAGAAAACGCGCGCCGTAAAGCTGAAGCGGGGTGCGGACAAAACCGGTCAGCGTTGTGAGCGCGCCCCAGGTAATCAGGGTGAGCGCCAGTAATCGCTTTGCGCTCCAGCGTTCCACCAGAAGCGCCCCGGGAATTTGGAGCGCGAAATATCCGATGAAGAAAATTCCGCTGGCCGTGCCGAAGACCGAATCGCTCAGGCCGAGGTCGCCTTTCATGCCTAACGTCGCGTAGGCGATGTTGGTGCGATCGAGATAGTTCGCGACGTAAAGAAGAAAAAGAAACGGCAGCAGCCGCCAGGCCACGCGACTGCGGACACTGGATCCAAGCTCTGGGTGCAGAGAAGCCATCGGATTCGAACTAGACAGGATTCACTGGATTAACAGGATTTGGTTTTTTGTAAACCTGTCGCGGCCGGAGGCCCCTCCCACATTAAGACCAACTTCCTCGGGCAAGACCAATGTGGGAGGCGCCTCCGGCGGCGAGTGTTTCTAACCAATCTTCTGAAGCATCTGCAAACCTATTGAGATGCAGATCCTCGGAGTCTGGCTTCCCTGTAAAAACTGTCGCGGCCGGAGGCCCCTCCCACATTAAGATCACCTTCCTCGGGCAAGACCAATGGGGGAGGCGCCTTTGGCGGCGAGTGTTTCTAACCAATCTTCTGATTGAATGCTTGGAGCTTCTGCGCTCGATCGGATCGAGGCAGTCACACCATGGGCCGGAAACGGCCGACCACTTCCTGCAACCGGCCGGTGATTTGGCCTAACGAGCAGACTTCCACCGCTTCCAAAAGCGCCGGGAAACAATTTTCCCCCCGCTCGATCACCCCGGCGAGTTTTTCCAGGGCCGGGCCGGCCTTGGACGCATTTTTCTTTTTGAATGTTTTCAGCCGCTCAACCTGCAACTTCTGCTTGGCCCGCGACGTGCGGGCCAGTTCGATCTCCGGCATTTCATCCGAACCATTTCGATACCGGTTCAGGCCCACGATCGGACGGGTGCCGTCGTAGATCTGTTGCTCGTAGCGGTGGGCGGCGTTCTGAATCTGGCTGCGTTGATACCGGTTCTCGACCGCGGCCAGGACTCCGCCTAACTGCTCGATCTGGCGGAACTCGTCCAGAATCGCTTTCTCCACCGCCCGCTCCACCGCCTTCATCCCAGGCGAGCCGCTCAACAGATTCATGGTATGCTTAAAGATTCCCGATTCTTCCAGGAGGATGGCCTGGCCGTGAGCGGCCAGCCGGATCCACTCCTCGCTCGGAGTGGTAAAAGGTTCGTCAGCGCTGTTGGAATGGCAGGAGTTGGTGCCGTTCATGTAAGCCAGCATCAGCTCCACCGCCGTCCGAGTCAGGTTGTTCTTGAACTCGGCGGCAATGAGCGACCGGCCACTGGTTTGGGTATGCAGTTTGAACATCTGCCCACGCGCGCCCGCCCCGAAAACATCGCGCATCCCGATTGCCCAGATCTTTCGCGAAACCCGGGCCAGGGCGATGTATTCGACGTCCAGACCGCAATCGAGGAAAAAGGAAAGTCGCGGCGCAAACTGATCGACCGGCACGCCGCGCGCGGCCAGCATCTCGACGTAGGCAAAGCCGTTCGAAAGGGTGTAGGCGGCCTGCTGGACCGGGGTGGAGCCGGCTTCACCGATATGATAACCGCTGATCGAGATCGGATACCAGCGCGGCATTTTCTCCGTGGTCCATTCGATCATGTCGCACAGAAACCGAAGGGAAGCTTCCGTCGGAAAAATGGTTTCGTTCTGGGCCTGAACTTCCTTGAATATGTCGGCCTGGATGGTCCCGCGAAGCTTCGGCATCACTTTCGAGCCGAATCGACGCCTGGCCGCAGCGATGTACATCGCCATGATGATCGGAGCCGGCCCGCTGATCGTCATCGAAGCCGAAAAATCGGGCGATCCCAGCTCGAACCCGTCATAGAGGCGCACCATGTCTTCCACGGTGTCGATGGCCACGCCGCCTTCGCCAATTTTTCCAAACACGCCCTCCGCGTCGGAATCGATCCCGTAAAGAGTCGGCCCGTCAAAAGCGGTGCTCAGCCGTTTGGAACGCTGGTGGGCGCTGAGGAAATGAAACCGTTTGTTGGTGTCCTCGGCCAGCATCAAACCGGAGAACAGGCGGGTCGGTTCTTCCTGTTGTAGCGGCGGCCGTGCCGGCCGCTTTTCCCGGGCAAGGCTTGCGCGGCCGACACTGCCCGTTCTGCGGCCGACACGGCTCGATCTGCGGCCGACACGGCCGCCTCTACATCTGAGTCATTGGGTAACGGCTCGAGGTACATTTCCCGGTAAGCGCCGTTCAGAAACGGGAATTCGCCGGGAAGTCCTTCCCCGAACAGGTAGCGCGCGATTTCCCCCGGGTCGTCGATCTCGGGCAGAGCCAGCCGGGGCAACGGCAGACCTGTCGGTGCGGCGTAACCGGCGTTTCCGATTTAATTTTGGTCCAGCGCCTGGTTAGTTCGCGCCCGAAGTCGGTGTCGGTGCGGGCTCGCTTCACCTGATCAAGCACAAACCGGCCATGCTTCTCCACCGCCTCGACGATCTGTCCTAATTTGCTCATAAAAGTCTCCGGATTTTCTGTATCTATGCTCTCTGAACGCCGAACGATCGGCGGTCGCAGACCACCGCTACAACCGCTCTAAAAGTAATTCGAACCAATCATCGACGCTAGTGTTGGCGAAAATAGTGGGACGAGACGAGCTCGTCCCTCCCGTTTCCGCAGCACATGAAACATGTGTTTGGTTAAGCAAACCCACAAGCATTTGTAGCGGTGGTTGTGTCAACCACCGAACCAAATAGATAGGCGCTTGGCACAACCGCCTCTACACTTTCGTGTTCATTCGTGTGTTTCGTGGGCAACATTCTTCCCTTTAATCAGCTCGAACAAATCGTCCACTCCGGAGTCTCGATGCCGTTTCGCCACCGTGGCGACTATTTCCTGCTCCCGCCGGTTCTGGGTCAGGCGATGCTCGATTTCCGATAAAGCGGCTTTCGCCCGGTCCAAATCCGTTTTGTTCACCACCACGATGTCGGCCACGTCGAGCATCACGATCTTTTGCAGCTGCAACCGGGCGCCGTAATCGGGATTCATGACCAGGACAGTCTGATCCACCAGTTGATTGCGAAATGGGAGCGCTTCCTGCCCGGTCCCGACCGTTTCAATAAAGACGTAATCGAAGTCCGAGCGAGCGAGCAGCGCCAGGCAACTTTCGGTCGCGGGCGAGAGGCCGCCGGCCTGGCCGCGAGTGGCCATGCTCCGCATGAATACGCGGTCGCTCTGGGAGTTAATCATGGTGGCGCGATCGCCCAGCAGGGCCCCTTCCCCGACGACGCTGGGATCATGGGACAAAATAGCGATCTTCGTTTTTCGGTCGCGGTTCAAGAAACGCAACACCAGTTCGTCGATCAAGGTGGTCTTGCCCGCCCCACCCGGTCCGGTAAATCCGATGACTTTGGAATTGCGGATTTTTGCTCCCTTGAACGTTGAACGTTGAACGTTGAGCTGCCTGCTCGCGAAAGCTTTCGGAGTTGAGCGTTTCCTCTTTCCGTCGGTAAACGCGTCTTCTATATCCGTCAGCTTTCGAGCCAGGGCCAGCTCCGGGTTCGTATGACCGGCCCTTTTCCGCCGTTTCCCGTAGTGTTTCCGCACATACTCCGCCATTTCGTCCAGGGCGGTCCCGGCGAAAAAAATCTGATCCACGCCTTTGTGCTTCATCAGGCGGGCATCATCATGGGTAATGGTTCCTCCGCCGCCTCCAAACACGGCAATATCGCGAGCGCCGTGTCGGCGGAGTTGCCTGACGACCTCGGCAAAAAAATCGATATGCCCGCCGTTGTAGCTGGAAATTCCGATGGCCGCGACGTCTTCCTGAATGGCGGCGCGCACGATGTCGCTGACGTAGCGGTGGAATCCGAGATAAACGACTTCGATCCCGTGCCGGATGAACTCCAAATTGATAGTGTTGATGGCGCTATCGTGGCCGTCGCAAATCGGCACCGCAGTCAGAACTCGGATTGGAGAAGCCATTTGCTAGAGAGGATTTACAGGATTAACAGGATTTGAA
Organism: uncultured Verrucomicrobiae bacterium; assembly: GCA_963728975.1. Lineage (GTDB taxonomy): Bacteria > Verrucomicrobiota > Verrucomicrobiia > Chthoniobacterales > UBA10450 > DATFCK01. The sequence continues at coordinate 1,756,281 of CAVSMF010000001.1, read as the reverse complement.
AAACAAAACAGATACAGGAAACCGGTTTCGGAAACCAAAAAATCCTGTAAATCCTGTCTAGATATGCCAGATCCTCTCGATTTCAGCGGGAAAACCGTGCTCGTAACCGGCAGCTCGCGCGGGATCGGGGCCGAAATCATCAAGGCTTTCGGAAAGCGCGGAGCGACCTGTGTCGTAAATTTCATCAGCGATCCGGAGGGGACCAATAAGACCGATGCCATGAATGTCGCTCGCTCGCTCAAGGAGCCCCTGGTAGTCGACTGCGATGTGACGAAGCCGGACCAGGTGGAAGCAATGATGAAGGAAATTGGGGAGAAATTCGGCGGGCTCGACATCCTGGTGAATAACTCCGGCATCATCCGCGATCGCACAATTAGGAAGCTCACCCTTCAAGAGTTCGAGAGTGTTGTCCGAGTCAATCTTGCCGGCACATTCAACGTCACCCAGAAAGCCATGGCCATTCTTCGGCCCGGTGGCCGGATTGTGAACCTGTCTTCGGTCAGCGGCCAGATGGGATTATTCGGACAGGCAAATTATTCTTCCAGCAAGGCCGGGATCATTGCTTTGACCAAAGTCTCGGCCCGGGAACTGGCCCGCCAAAATATTACGGTTAACGCCATCGCACCGGGTTTCATCGACATCGGGATGAGCAAGGGCATGCCGGAAGAAGTGACGCAAAACTTCATCAAACAGATTCCGCTGGGGCGGCTTGGGCAGGTTGACGAAATCGTCAACGCCGCGCTTTTCCTGGCATCGCCGATGGCTTCTTACATCACCGGTCACGTGCTCAACGTGAACGGCGGATATTACATGGGGTAACTTCAGCCGGTGGTCTCCAAGGTCCGAGAGTGATTAGCAAACGATTGCGCCGCTGGCCAGGCAGTCTCCTCCTGGCCACCCTTTTTCTTTGGTGCTCGCCCACGACAGGCGGCCCGCGACAGATATCGAACGACCGGGACCTCAAGGAACTCGATCTGACCGGCTGGAATTGCCTGAATCGGCCGGAAGGATCGGCCCGGACGCCCGATGGAATGGAGCGCAATCGCCTGAAGAACCGCCTGCCGGTAGACCTTTCCGGCCTGCGCCTGGAAGACCTGAATGTGCAAACATTTCTAAACGCCACCGCGCGGTTCGACGCCCTAACGAAAAACAAGCGCAGAAAAGATCTGGTTTCAGCGGAGCGAGCGCTTCTCGATCCGCTGGAGAAACAGATTGTCCGGATGACCGGCTATCTGGTGTTGGCCTATTGCGGTCCACCCGAAACCACCAATTGTGCCAGCGTCGATTTTCACGACTGGCATCTCGAGGTTTTTGAAAAACCGTCCGATCATCCGCCACAACCGGGGGATCCGACTTCGATTATTTGTGAAATTACACCTCGAACTCAGAACCAGCTTTATCGAGAAGGAATTCGGATACAGGCACTGACGGCTTTTTTCCGGGGACCAGACCTGACTTATCAGGCTACCGGCCACAAAGCAGCCAGGATCCGCGTAACCGGCTATCGCCTGTGGGATGACGAGCACAACGGACGCGCCGATGTCGGACCGACAGTTCGCAGTGTCGGCGCAAACAAATATCATAATCCCTGGAGGCTATCGGCCTGGGAAATCCATCCCGTAATTCAAATCGAGGCACTTGATCGTTGTCCCGGCAGAGCAGGCGCAGTCACAGGGCCCAACCGCCGCGCCCCGGCCCAGCGCTTCTTCGACGCCTTCAGCCTCGCCCCAAATCAGTTCCAGCCCGGTTCCGAGCGCCACTCCCGAGAAGCAGTTCGTTACCGTGGTCCAGCCGGTCTCGATACGAATCCCGTATGGGCAGACGATCTTGCCGCCGGGAACAAAGCTGCGCGTCGTTTCGCACGATACCCAGACGGTTACGATCGAATATATGGGCGGCACCTATGCGATCCCGATTGGCTCAACCGATTACTAACAATGGCGCTACTGTAGCCACGTCGCTGTGCGACGTGCGGGGTTCCGCCGGCAATTGTAGCTCATCCCCCCGAAGCAACCGGACACAGGCCGGTTGCGACTGACGCGCGAGGTTCACAGCTTGCCCGGTTGACAGCAGCTCCCTGCGCCACTAATTTCCGTGCCCGTTTCCTCTCGATGAAAACGTTTTCTGCCAATGCCAAAGAGATCGACCGTAAATGGTGGATCATTGACGCCAAGGACCAGGTCCTCGGACAAGTCGCCGTGACGGCCGCTAACTTGCTCCGGGGCAAGGCCAAGCCAATTTTTACTCCCCACGTAGACACCGGCGATTTCGTTGTCGTTATTAATGCCGAAAAAGTCCGCCTGACCGGCCGCAAGGAAGATACCAAGACTTATATGAGCTTTTCCGGTTACGTGGGCGGCCACAAATCGGAAAATGCCAAGGCCCGCCGGGCGCGTCATCCGGAACTGTTGATTGAACGGGCAGTCCGGGGAATGATTCCACATAACCGGCTCGGCCGGGCGGTGTATCGGAAATTGAAAGTGTACCGGGGGGACTCGCATCCCCACGCGGCCCAGCAGCCCCAGGCGATTACGCTTTCGTAAACAGATCAGATTATGGCTCAGACACAGGAATTCATCGCAACCGGCCGCCGCAAAACGGCTGTCGCCCGGATTAGGATGGTGCCGGGAAGCGGCAAGATCGACATCAACAGTCGCAGTTTCGAAGATTACTTTCCGACGATATCGTTGCAGAACACCGTGCTCCAGCCGTTGCAAGCGGCAAAGGTGGTAAACAATTACGACCTGTCGATTAACGCCACTGGGGGAGGTCCCACCGGTCAAGCCGGTGCCGCCCGGCTTGCTATCGCCCGCGCTCTTCTCCAGGTCGACGCCAATCTGCGGACGCATTTGAAATCGGAAGGATTGCTTCGCCGGGATCCCCGGATGAAAGAACGAAAGAAATCGGGGCAGCCCGGCGCGCGGAAACGGTTTCAGTTCTCCAAGCGGTAGGCCGAAAGGTTCAGGAGATCGAGCACTCCTCTGCTCGATGCTAAGACAAGCGCCGAAGGCGCAATATCTGTTTTGGCCTGATCTGTTTTGGCCTGACTGAAAAATTATTCTCAACCAAGAACGGTCCACCTCGAAGCGGCGCAGCCGGAATTTGTAGAGGTGTTTGTGCCAAACACCTGCCTGCTCCATCGGTGGTTGGCGCAACCACCGCTACAGTTCCCGATTACTTTGGCTTGGCCGAGGGCGGCGCGGAAGGCGCCGGCGCACCTTGGGGACGGGCCAGCAGCCGCGGCGGCGTCGGGGCGGACCCAGCTTTAACCCCCGGACCTGCCGCGGAAGATGCAGGCGCCGAGGGTTTGAGCGAGCGCAATTCTCGCATCGCCTCCCCCGCCCAAATGCTGTCGCGATGATCCGTCAAAATCGCCTCACAAGCGCGCCGGGCAGCCTCAGTTTGCTTCTTTAATTTGAAAATCCGCACCTGGGAAATCAAAGCTACTGGGGCCTCAAAACTGTGAGGATAATCTGCCACCGCCCGTTGATAGGTGGCGAGCGCCTCATCCATTTTTCCCATCGATTCCAGATTGGCCGCCATGGCCATCCGGGCCGTGGCTACAAAATCGTGATGCGGATTCTTATCCACAAAGGCCTGAAGCGTGGCGTTGGACTCGGCAAATTTGCCCTGTTTGCGCTGCGCCTGAGCCAGCAACAGATACGCCGTCGCTCCGGCATCGGTACTGCCGTAATCCGCGATCAACTGCCGGTACTCCTGGGGACCTTCCGCCTTTCCCAGTGATTCGGCGGCTGCGCTTTCCCGGTGCATCGAGTAAAGGCGATAGCCGGCAAAGATGATGCCGGCCAACACGGCCAAAACGATTACCGCGACGATTTCAGTGCGAAATCGATACCAAAAGACATGAGCTTCGAGGGTGTGATCTCGGGAAAGCGTTGGCGCAGTGGGCATAATCGTCGGAGGCAGCGGCCGGGCCTAAACCAGCCAAGCGTCGTCATATGCCACGCGAAAGTTTGACGCGCAAGTTCCCCGTCGAAACAGGGGCAACTCCTGCGGGAGTAACCCCGTTCCTTGTAGCCACGGGGTGGGCCGTGCGCCCACCGGCCACAGGCCGGTCGCTACATTCGACTCAATCGCGACCTTATTGTCATCCTGAGCAAAGCGAAGGATCCCGCAATAACAGGACAAATCACCCATGCATCGCACCTGCAATCGCTTGAATATCGACAACCTCCGACTTGTCGGGCGCGCTGCCGTGAAGACCGAAGTTTCGCGCCGGCATAAACCAGGAAGGGGCGACCCGTCCAGCCCTCGAGAGCGGCCGACCTTCGAAATCACCGCACCCGGATAGGAACTTAGCGCTTTTTCTTGCGACCGCCGCCATGCGATCGTTTCCCGCCTTTGCGCGAGCTCGCTTTGCTGCGCTTCTTGCCGCGGCCGCTCCCGCTCTTTTTGCCGCCGCCGCTCGATTTGTTTACCGTCGCCCAGGCTCGGCGCTCGGCTTCTTTGCTTTTAACACCGCGTTTCTTGTAGCCTTTTTCGATTTTATGCGCTCTCCGCTTTTGTTTGGATGTGTATTTCTTCTTGCTTCCTCGTGCCATGATTACCCTCCTGCTTCGTTCAGTGTACGATCGGTCCTTGTTTCTCAATGATTACAACGCATCTCAGCTGTCAGCCGGATTTATCGGCGGACCAGGAGCCTTCTTTCAGGCCGAGTTAGCCGAAATAATCAGATAGGCAATCACGGCAATGGCGGCGCCGAAAATGATCACGGTAACGGCGACGATCATCTGAGTATCGGCTTCGATTTCACCCCGCTTGATTGCCCGATTAACGACCCGATAACGCCAGGCCGCAAAAATCGTCAGCAGCGCACCGAGACCGATCATACATTCACCAAGCGGCGCGGAAATGCCGAGGTGCCGCACCGGCAGGTTGGGATTTATTCGAAAAGAGACTTCGCGGATCCAAAAGCTGAAACGCGCCACCACGAACCCCAGGCTCATCACGGCGATGCTCGTCCTGACCCACGCCAGAAATGTGCGCTCGTTGGCAAGAATCTCCGATTCGATCTTGTCCGGATCGAGCTGGCCTTTCGTGCCGGTCGAATTATTGGTTTCGTTAGAATCGGCCATTTACCATTCATCCTCCCCAAAATCGCGCCCGGCCTTGCCCCGTCGCTTTCCGAAGGTGTTAACTCTCTGCCATGAACTTATGGCAACAACTTTGGACTTCGGTCCATCTCTTTCTCGGCCTCGGCCTCGATCCCAAGGCCCTTACCTTCGGACAAATTTCGCTGCGTGGAATCATCATCATGATTTCCGCCCTGATCATGATACGATTGGGAAGCAGGCGATCCCTGGCGGAGAAGACTGTTTTCGATATCGTGCTGATCGTTGTCCTCAGCGCAGTGCTGGCCCGCCCCATCAACGGAAGCGCCCCGCTCTTTCCCACCATCGGTTGCGGATTTGTCCTGGTGTTTCTCCATCGTTTTTTCGCCTGGATAGCCTGCCGGTCCCACAGTTTCGGCATTCTGATCAAGGGCGAACCGCACGTCATCGTCAAAGACGGAAGAGCCAATGAAAGAGCAATGCGCCGCCACAACATCTCCCCCCACGACATGGAAGAGGATTTGCGGCTGAGCGCCAAAACCGAAGATCTGTCCGAAATCCGGGTGGCGCGTCTGGAACGCAGCGGCGACATCAGCTTCATCAAAAAATAATCGGGATCGCATCGCGGTCCTAAATTGAGCGTTGAACGTTGGACGTTGCGCGTTGAACGTTTCCTAATGCAGCCCCACGACAAGCTTTTCACCCCCGGTCCGGTCGAGGTCTCTCCCAAAACATTGGCCGCCTTTTCCCGGCCGATGATTGGGCATCGCGGAGAAGCGTTCAAAAATCTTTACCGGGAAATCCACCCGAAACTGCAGACACTTTTCGGGACCCAACAACCGGTTTTCCTTTCCACTTCGTCAGCCTGGGGCGTCATGGAAGCCTCGATCCGGAACCTGGCCGGCCGCGGCGTCCTCTGCTGTATGTGCGGCGCCTTTTCCGATAAATGGTTCGATGTCGCAAAACGCTGTGGCAAAAAGGCCGAGCCACTTCAGGTCGACTGGGGAAAACATGTCGATCACAAAGGGATCGACCAAAAACTCGCCACCGGAAAATTCGACACCGTCACTCTGATTCACAATGAGACATCGACCGGATTAGTGAACCCGCTCCCGGAAATCTGCTGTATCCTGGCCAAGTACCCCGAGGTCGTTCTGATCGTCGATACCGTTTCCTCCTTTTCGGCAATGAAAATCGAAATCGACCCGCTTCGGATCGACGTCCTGCTCACCGGATCGCAAAAGGCGCTGGCATTGCCTCCCGGTTTTTCCCTCTTTTCCGTCTCGGAAAAGGCTTTGGCTCGGGCCGCTAAAATGCCGGACCGCGGCTACTACTTCGATTTTCTCGAATTCAAAAAGCAACAAGCCGAATGGATGACGCCGACCACGCCAAGCATCGGCCACATCTACGCCCTGCAATCAAAGCTCGAGGAAATATTCGAGGAAGGCTTGGAAACGCGTTTTGCCCGGCACGCGAAAACCAATGCGCTGGTGCACGATTGGGTGAAACGCGCCGGGTTCGATTTCTTCGCCGAGGAAGGGTTTCGTTCCAGGACGCTGACTTGCGTGAAAAACAGTCGTGGTATCGACGTAATGAAGCTCGCTCACGATCTCCGTGAAAAACATCACCTGGTGATCGATCCCGGTTACGGCAAACTGCGGGGTCAAACCTTCCGCCTGTCGAACATGGGCGACGAAACGGAAGAAACCGTCTCCCATTTGTTGGCCTGCCTGGATGAGGTGCTTTAGCCGTGCATTTACTCGGGGGCGATGTAGCCACCGCGCTGTGCGCGGTGTGGGTGAAATAGATTCGCCAGGTGTCGGGCCAAGGATAATGTCAAAACCGGCCACAGGCCGGTTGCTACAATCCCGCCAAGAAAAAGCGAAGGGCGCCTTCGTTACCGAAAGCGCCCTTCCTAATTTGATGGCGGTAAGCCGAATTCTGTCAGCTGATTTTCATCAGCCGAGATGATCATTTATCTCAACTCGCTTTCGCGAGCCGCCCGGGAACCATGTTCGGCGGTCATAGACCGCCGCTACAGTCACCGTGATGCGACGATACCCGAGGATCCTAACGGACCGGCTGTCCTCCCTCTGTTTTGTCTTGCACCGCATGGGGTTTTTCCTGCCTCGCCAATCACTCGGCGAGCGGTGAGCTCTTACCTCGCCTTTTCACCCTTACCGTGCCCTTCTTTCAAAGAACCGGCGGTGTCTTTTCTGTGACACTTTCCGTCGCCGCAGCTTTACAACCGCGACGCCCGCGTGTTTTACGCGGCATGCCGCCGTATGGTGTTCGGACTTTCCTCCAGCGAACCGCAAGCGGTCCACCAGCGATCATCTGCCATCGCCCATAATTTAGCATCTCTAGGGAACCCAGGAAAGCAGGAAGGAGGGGATCCACAGATTACGCAGATTTCACAGATTAACCGGGAGACAGATCGAACATAATCTGCGTTAATCTGCGAAATCTGTGGACGAATTTCCATCCGCCAAAAAAATTCATTTCTTTCCCGCTTTGATAATCTGCTCCAGCACCCCCAGATAATTTTGAAATGCCGCCCGCCCTTTCCCAGTCAAGGCATACGTCGTCCGGGGCCGGGCCCGCATCTCCTTCGTGTACGCCACCAACCCCAGCCGGTGCAGCGTCCGCAAATGGGTGATCAGGTTCCCATCGCTCATCCCCAATTCCTCCTTCAGATTCTGAAACGGCCAATGCACCCGGGTGGCCAACAACGTCATGATCGCGAGCCGCCCTTTTTCGTGAATCGCTTTGTCGAGCTTGTCGAAATCCAGCATCGCTCATCCCAAAACAGCGTCTGCCCGTCCCCCCTCGCCTCTGCTCGACCAGTTAGCCGCGGCGTAGATAAAATGATACAACCCGAAGGTCATCCCCATGATAACAAGCGGCAGGTTGACCGAAAAATTGTCCGCGATGTTAGCCACGGCCGGAACCGCAAGTCCTGACAACAGGAAAGCCCAGCCCAGCGCGGTGAGGGACCGGGGAGCAAACAAGGATGTGGAAAGCAGGGCCAACCCATAGAAAACGACCCAGACCACGACCAGATCCAGTTCGGCCGCGCCGAGGTAACCGGTGGAATAAAACCAACTGGTAAATGCGACCGGCACGAGCAGGAAGGGAGCAATCGCCCGCAGGGCCAGCTTCATCCCTGGCGAGACAAAGGGACGACCGTTTTTGCGAGCCTGCCGCCAGATAAGAAATGTGTTGGCCGCCAGGGTGACGAAGAGCACGCCGAGCCAGAGAGTAGCGAAGTCGCGTCCGCGGCCAAAACTGGCGCCGATGTTCCAATAAATGGCGGCGACGACGACGACGGACAACAAGCCGCCAACCAGAGCGGTGCGGGCGGAGATGGCGCGGTAAACGGTGGCCCGTTCGATCAGACTGCGAATGACGGGCAGATCTTGTTCGGTTTTGGAGGGTTGATCCATCAGGTTCTGGCTTTGTATTGCAAAGCCAGCCCCCAGGCAAGCAGTTTTCTCCTCTTCGGTCTTTGGCCGGCGTCAGTGGATTCTTCCGGACAGCGCCAAACGAATAAGGTCAAAAGGCTACCTAAGCAGCGGCGGCACGTTCAGCAGAAAAATCACGATCATAGCCAGGGCGATGATTAGCTTCGCCAGCATCCCGCCCAGATTTCCCAGCAGACTGCCCCAGCCCGCGCGTCCAGCCTCAATTAACCGTTTTCCGCCAATAATTTCACCTGCCAGCGCGCCGATTACAGGACCGGCGATCAATCCGGCAAATCCAAAGAATATCCCGGCAATGGCGCCGAGGATCGCGCCGCCGGCGCCCCACCGGGTTGCCCCGAAATACTTGGCGCCGAAGTAGCCGCCAAGAAAGTCAAACGCATACGAGGCCAGGGTCAATCCAGCCAGAATCATGATGGTAGTCCAACCGACACTCTTTTCCGGTCCGAGCATGACCCGATGAATAACCGCCGCGGCCAGGATAACTGTGGTCCCGGGAAGAATGGGCAACACCGCCCCGACCAGTCCGACGGCAAATAGTATGACAACGAACAGCCACCAGAAAAAGTCCATGGCAAGAGGTCAACCGTAACTCGTGAACAGTTAAAACGTAAGCCGCCGGATTAACCTTTTAACGGTTTAACGATTTAACCAACTGCATCATCTTCGATCTTCTTTTTGACCGCATACGTCCCGATCTTATACTGAAGTTCTCTATGCCGTTAAAGATTGGAACCAAAGCACCCGATTTTACTCTTCCCACCAAGACTGCCGATGGGCCGAAGCAGGTAAGATTGAGCGACAATTTCGGGAAGAAAAACACATTGCTCCTGTTTTTTCCGATGGCCTTTACCGGCACCTGCACGACGGAAATGTGCGGGGTCAGCATGGATTTGTCGGCTTATAACAGCTTAAACGCAGCGGTTTACGGAATTAGCGGGGACAATCCGTTCGCCCAGGAGGCCTGGGCCAAAACGGAAAATATCGCCGCTCCGTTGTTGAGCGATTACGAACACAAAATAGCCAGGGCTTACGAAGTGGCTTACGAATCTTTTCTGCCGGAGATGAATCTGGGAATGAGCGGCGTGGCCAAGCGGGCCGTATTTATCATCGATCGGAACGGAATCATCCAATACGCGGAGTGCGACGACGACGCGCGGGCGCTGCCCAACTTCGACAAAGTCAAAGCGAAACTGGCGGAATTGAAATGATTCTAGACAAGATTGACTGGATTGGGGGTTTCCAATTCCGCGCGTTCCGGTTGATCTTGTCAGCAACAGGTTGCGCGGGATCCTTCGCATACGCTCAGGATGACAAACCGAAAACATGAATGACGAATTCAAAACCCTGACAAAGTTCGACGCCGGCCAGGGCCGCGAAGGCTTTTTGTATTCTTTGCCGGCGCTGGAGAAGGCAGATCTTGGTAAAATTTCCCGGTTGCCGGTGAGCATTCGCATCGTGCTGGAATCGGTGCTCCGCAATTGCGACGGAAAAAAAGTGCGGCGGGACGACGTCGAGAAGCTGGCGAACTGGAATGCGAGGAATCCGGCAAACGAAGAGATTCCATTCGTGGTTGCGCGGATTGTGCTGCAGGATTTTACCGGCGTCCCGCTGGTGGTCGATCTGGCGGCCATGCGCAGCGCGGTGCAGCGGCTGGGGAAAGATCCGCGAATGATCGAGCCGCTTGTTCCGGTAGACCTGGTGGTAGATCACTCGGTGCAGGTCGATTTTTTCGGATCAGCCAAAGCGTTGCAGCTGAATCTGGAGATGGAATTCAAGCGCAACGGGGAGCGCTATCAGTTTTTGAAGTGGGGGCAGCAGGCGTTCAAGACGTTTCAGCTGATTCCGCCCGGGATCGGCATCGTGCACCAGGTGAACTTGGAATATCTGGCCAAGGGGGTTTTGAGTCAGAGATCGGAAGTCAAAGGTCAGAAGCCGGAAATTTTCTATCCCGACACTTTGGTGGGCACGGATTCGCACACCACCATGATCAACGGACTGGGCGTAGTCGGCTGGGGAGTGGGCGGGATCGAGGCGGAAGCCGGAATGTTGGGTCAGCCGGTTTACTTTTTAACTCCGCAAGTGGTGGGGGTGCACATGCGCGGCCGGTTGGGCGAAGGAGTCACCGCCACCGATCTTGTCTTGCACATCACCCAGATGCTCCGGGCCCACAAAGTCGTCGGAAAATTTGTCGAGTTTTACGGTGAAGGGGCGGCCTCTTTGCCGGTTCCGGACCGTGCGACCATCGGCAACATGTCGCCCGAGTACGGTGCGACCATGGGATTTTTCCCGGTCGACAGCGAATCGATCACCTATTTGCGAGCAACGGGCCGGACCGAGGAACAATGCGCGGCGTTCGAGAATTATTTTCGGGCCCAAAAGATGTTTGGGATGCCACGGAAAGGCGAGATTGATTACAGCGTCGATCTCGACCTGGATCTTTCCGATGTCCGGCCAAGTGTGGCCGGGCCGAAGCGGCCGCAGGATCGGATCAGCCTGCCGGAGTTAGGAAAGACATTCCGGGAATTACTCAACAAGCCGGTGACCGACGGCGGCTACGGAAAAGAGCAGGTCGATTGCGCCGCCAAATATCCGGTGGAGTTGAACGGCAGCCCGCCGCGTGACGGCGACATGCCATCAACGGACGAACGCAATCCGGAGATCGAACCGGCTGAAGCACGCAACAAACTGGAAATGATTTCCAACCGCCCGACTCCCGATTCGGCGAAAGAGTTCGAGCAGGAGCCGGCGGATCCGTTTCACCACGGGCGAGCTCGGATCGGTCATGGCAGCGTTCTGATCGCGGCGATCACAAGCTGCACAAACACGAGCAATCCGAGCGTGATGCTTGCCGCCGGTTTGCTGGCCAAAAAAGCGGTCGAGCGCGGTCTTCACGTCAATCCCGCGGTCAAAACTTCGCTGGCGCCGGGCTCGCGAGTGGTGACCGATTACCTCCAAAAAACGGGGCTTCAAACCTATCTCGACCAACTCGGATTCAACCTGGTTGGATACGGCTGCACCACCTGCATCGGGAATTCGGGGCCGCTCCATCCCAAGATCGAGAAAACGATCAACGACCACGATCTGATCACGGCAGCGGTCCTTTCCGGGAACCGAAATTTCGAGGCCCGCATTCATCAAAATATCAAGGCGAACTTTTTGATGTCGCCGCCTCTGGTGGTCGCCTTTGCCCTGGCCGGACGCATCGATGTCGATCTCACTCACGAGCCGATCGGCAACGACCGGAGCGGGCAGCAGACCTTCCTGCGCGATCTCTGGCCATCGTTAGGCGAAATCCGCGATGCGATGCAGTCGGCTCTCACCCCCGAAGTGTTTCGGAAATTGTATCGTGATTTCGCCGGCCAAAATCCAAAATGGAACGAGATCCCATCCAGTGCCGGCGAAGTTTACCAGTGGGACGAAAATAGCGATTATATCCACGAGCCGCCGTTCTTTCAGGATTTTGGACCGGAGCCGGGACATATCGGGGAGATCCGGAACGCCCGTGCCCTGGGAATCTTTGGCGATTCGGTCACGACCGACCACATCTCCCCTGCCGGCGCGATCAAGGCGACCTCGCCGGCGGGTCAATACCTGATTTCGCGTGGGATCAAACCTGAGGATTTCAACAGCTACGGCAGCCGGCGAGGCAACGATCTGGTGATGACGCGAGGGACATTTGCGAACGTGCGGATCAAGAATTTGATGGTGCCGGGGACGGAAGGCGGGATTACCAACTATTTTGGGCCGCCGGGAAAGACGTCTGCGCCGGAGCAGATGTCGATTTTCGACGCGGCCATGAAATACCAACGGGAAAACGTCCCGCTGGTGATTTTGGCCGGGCACGAGTACGGAACCGGGTCATCCCGGGATTGGGCGGCAAAAGGGACCTGCCTGCTCGGAGTTAAGGCAGTGGTTGCTGCCAGCTTCGAACGGATCCATCGCTCCAACCTGGTGGGAATGGGAGTCTTGCCTCTTCAATTCGAAGAGGGCACCAATCCCCAATCGCTTGGCCTCGACGGCTCGGAGATTTTCTCAATCACAGGTCTATCGGACCAGATCAAGCCTGGAGCGCAAGCGACGCTCGAGATTAAGGATCGAAACGGGAAAGCCCGTTCCATTCCGTTAAAGTTACGGATCGATACCCCGATTGAAATCGATTATTACCGGCATGGCGGAATTCTGCCGTTCGTCCTGCGGCAACTGCTGGCCCGAAAATAATTGCCGGGCGTCTCTGGAGCCTTGCAACATTGCAGGGCGTCTCTGTGAGACGCCTTTAGGGTTGGCGGCTGACACAGCCGCCCTACAAAAGAAGTCCTACAGAAGAAGCGATCTGCGCTCGATGGTAACGGGCGAACCTTCGGCGATAAAAGCGGAACGCGGCGGCTGGGTCAGCGCTTCCGAAAATTCTTCGCCATAGAGAGTCGCGACATCAGCGCAAAATTCGAAGCTGTCCGCGTTCCAAACTTTCCAGCGGGCATGATCGACCCGATATTCGCTGCAGCCCTCGCGGGTGGCGGTATAACCCCAGTAATGTTCCGTGATAAACTCCGCGTGCGAGCCAGCCGGGATGTTCTGCGCGGGGCCGCTTGCCCGCATCCGGAGCGATTCCCATTTCCGGCCCCGGCGCCAGGAATATTCCACCTGCACCCGGCCATCGGTATGTTCGATATCGTGTTTCATGGGCAAGCTGGAATAGCGCTCCCCGTAAAATGCCCGCGCCACCGTGGAGATGGCCCGGCGCGGAACCAGTTCCCGGATAAAAACCACGCCGCGCCGCCAGGTGTCGGCCGATTTTTTCCGCACATAAAACCGTAAATTTACTTCTTCAAAATCGCGATGGAGCGGAACCGGAAAGCCGAGGAGACGGGTATCGAGAAACAGAAAACCGACCACGCTCAAAAACGTTTCGCCATTTTCGTAATCGAGCTCGGTCCCCGGCGGAATGAGCGGAGCGAGAATGGCGGGGTCAACCAGGCAGTTGAGCATGGCGAGATATCGCCAGTTAGCCGTGAGGAACGGCTTCACTCTCGATCGATCGGGCCGCGCATCGGACGCAGCGAGCCGGCCGGATTCATGCCTTAATCATCGCCCTGAAGCAATTGGGAGGATTAATGAAGCAGTTTCTCGAGCGAGGGATCGGGCAAGGCCCCGAGAGAAGTGGCCCGCGCGTAATGGCGCTTGGCCAGCTCCTTGGCCGGAGGCTGCGCTGTCGCGTAAATCACAGCCAGATTGAAATGGGCGTCGGCGTAATCGGGATCGTCGTTGATTGCTTCGAGCATTTCTTTTTCCGCCGCTTCCTGCCAGCCTTTCTGGCTGGCTGTGATACCGAGATAATTATGGGCTGTAGCGCTTTTCGGATTGATGCCGAGCGCCTTGGTCAGCTCATTCAATGCGTCGTCGAATTTCGCCTGGCGGTAATAGACGATTCCCAGGGTGGTGTGGGAAAATTCATCTTTGGGAGCGATCGCCACTGCTTTTTTTAACGTCAATTCGGCCGCCTTCAGCCGGCCGGTGCGAAAATAGACCACGCCAAGGTTGGAAAGTGAATAGAGGTTGTTAGGGCTTTTCGTCAGAATCTCCTGATACTCTCTTTCGGCCGTCCGGTATTTCCCGTGGTCAAAATTCTCCTTCGCTTCCCGGGCGACGCCGATGAGATCGTCCGGAACGGAAGGCTTAAAAGTCGCCGGCAAATTGGATGCCCGCTCGGCCGACGCAGTTCCGGTTTCACCGCTCGCCGTTTTTTCCGTTTGCTCGGAAGCAGGAGGGTTGGTTGACGGGCCCGAAGTTTTTTTGGCAAAGGCAAAGCTCGCCGTCACCACTGCCGGATTGTTATCCGAAATCGAAACCACCGGTTGGCGGAGCAAGGCCAGTTCTTCGTCGGTCAATCGGGTCACCGGCTGGGCCAAAAGCTCGATCTGCGTGGTCAAGACGTCCGACTTGATTTTCAACTTGCCGAACTCAGCCAGCATAAGCTTTTTTGCCTGTTCGCGCCGCGCTTCCTCCTGTCGTTCCCGGATCACGATGTTGCGCAGGATCTGGTTTTCCTTGGTCAAACGGGAGGTTTCCTCGGCAGTCGCGCCAATTAACTTGGCGTGCTCCAGCTGGTGGGTCGCTTCGTCCAATTGCGAACGAAGAACAGCCACTTTGGAATCGTTTTCCTGGTTTTGTTTCTGGCTGGCCGCAAGTTGCTGCTGCAATTGGATAATCTCCGCTCTCACGTCAGCCAGTTCTTTTTCCTTTTTAGGCTTGTCTTCGCTCAGGTCGTGCACGGCTTTTTCGGCGTCGGCCAGCTTCTGCTTCAGAGTGCTGTTCTCAGCCAGGAGCGCCTGCACCCGCTGTTCGTTGCCCTTGATCGCGCCTAATTGAGCCACGGCATTGTCGCGTTCCTTGGTGATACTGGCCACCTGAGCACCCGCCTTTGCCGCTTTGGCATTCGCTTCATCACGCTCCTTGGTGATGGTCGCCACGGCCTTTTCCGCCTTGGCTGCCTTGATGTTTGCGGTATCGCGCTCTTTCTCGGCCGCGGTCCGCCCCTTTTCGACAGTTGCCAGGGCCTTCTTCAAGTCGGCAATTTCCGCTCGCAACGCCTGCTCGGCCTTGGTCTGGGGTTGTCCGCTCGAAGCGGTCTTTTTCAACGACTGCTGCGCTCCCGCAAGTTGATCGCGAATTTTCTGCTCGGCCTGCTTCGATTTATCCAGCTCGCTTTGAGCTTTCTCCAGTTTCGAATTGGTTTCCTGCAAGCGGCTGTTTAAGGCGTCTTTTTCCTTCTCAATGGAGCCAAACCGGGTTTTGGTCTGATCGAGTTCGCTTTCCAAGGCGTTTACTTTGGTCTGCAATTTTTTGGTGGCCTCGCGGATGGCGGCTTCGTCCGGAGTCGCGGCTGGAGCTGGTGGCGCGGTTGCGGCCGGGACAGGTGCCACTCTCGGACTAGGTCCGGTGGCCACCATCGGATTAATCGGCCGCGGATTGATCACCTCGATCGTCGGCCCGGGTTGGGCGGGTTGCTCGGGAAGAACCGGAGCGGCCCCAGGCAGCGGCGTTGGTCCGGTGGTCAGATCCTGCTCGGTCGAAGCGCGATCCTGCACCCGCAAAATGCTTTCGGCCACTTTTCGGCCCCGATATTCGACGATGGCGGGCTGCCAATCGGCATGATTTTTCCGCAATTGCTCCAAAAGGCTGCCGGCAAAGCGGTATTTAGCCAGAGCCGCTTTAAATTGGTTGTCGTGTTCGAGCTTTTCTCCCTGCTGCGAGGTCATGTAGGCCTTGAGAAAAGTCTCGCTCGGATCATCCGATTGCGCGCCGAGCCGGCCGGACGACGAGAGGATGAGCAAGCCGCTGAGAAAAAGCAGACCGATTTTCTTCATGCCCAAAGTGGCGGAATAATAAACCACCATAGCCCAGTTGCAATGCTGGCTTCCACCACGACGCTATTTTTATAGCGGAGAACGTGCCAGGACCGAGGCGCTTTGGCTTTGCAATCGGCCCACCGAATCTTAGAATCTAAACGCTTCGACGGTGGTCGTAGCTCAATGGTAGAGCCCCAGATTGTGGTTCTGGCTGTTGCGGGTTCGAGTCCCGTCGACCACCCTTCTGAGCGTTGGAGTGATGGAGTAGTGGAGTGCTGCTTCCCAACCAATTACTCCATTACTCCCCTACTCCGTTACTCCATTACCCCAGGCCGTCCTCCTGGGCACGTAGGTTGCTAAATGGAAATGCCATGACTTCCATAATCGACTTCTCCCGGCATTCAGAATCTCAGGTTCCTGTTTCAACTTTCTGGGAACGCGTCCTTAACGATGAGCAGTTGAAGGGCTGCACCGATCTTGAGAAACTGGTTGCAGGCTGCGAGCTGATCGTCGTCCTGGACGAGATCGACGAACTTCTGGCTGCCTAAAGCTTCTTTCCGGGGCAACCGGAACCTGGTTCAACGCTCGAGCGCATCGGTTCTTTAGGGCGCACTACCGTCATGAGACGAAAACGGCGTCCAAAACCGACGCCGGTTTGATTCGCAATCGACCTGCTGCAAATCTAGATTGCAAGCGGGTGTCTGTAGCTCAACCGGATAGAGCATCTGACTTCGGATCAGAAGGTTGGGGGTTCGAATCCCTCCAGGCACGGATCGCACAGGAGGGAGTTATAATCGCAACGCTCAACGCTCAACGCTCAACGCTCAACGCTCAACGCTCAACGCTCAACGCTCAACGCTCAACGCCCAACGCTCAACGCTCAACGCTCAACGCTCAACGCTCAACGCTCAACGCTCAACGCTCAACGCTCAACGCTCAACGCTCAACGCTCAACGCTCAACGCTCAACGCTCAACGCTCAACGCTCAACGCTCAACGCCCAACGCTCAACGCTCCAACGCTCAACGCTCAACGCCCAACGCCCAACGCTCAATGTCCAATGCTCAACGCTCAATCGGCTCTTGGTTGATTTTCCCAACCGAATTTGGTAAGGCTAGCGATCCTGGGCCGGCCGAGTGCCATCGGCTGCTCCGCGAGTCATTATGAAAACCGTTGCCCATCCAAATCGTCGGATCGCCACCGCGCCGGCGGAATGGCGAGCGCCGACCGTGGACCAGATCATGGTGGAAGAGCGGGCAGCGGCGTTCGGCAAGCGTAGCATCAAAACATCGGCAAAACTGGAGGGACTCAAGCTTGCCCTGTCGATGATGGATCTGACCACGCTGGAGGGTAAGGACACCCCCGGCAAAATTGCTTTCGTCTGCCGCAAAGCGATGCAGCCGTTGGATCCGCGTTATGCGGTGCCATCCTGCGCCGCGGTCTGCGTTTATTCCACCCTGGTCCGCGCAGCCAAAAAGTTTCTGGGCAATTCCGGAGTGAAAGTGGCGTCGGTCGCAACCGCGTTCCCCACCGGGCTGATGCCGTTGAAACTGAAATTGGAAGAAGTCCGGACCGCCGCCCGGAACGGCGCGGACGAGATCGACATGGTGATCGCCCGCGGAGCGTTCCTGGCCGGCGATCACGGGGGCGTGTTTGACGAAATCGCGGCCACTAAAGAGGCATGCGGCGGGGCGCACTTAAAGGTCATTCTCGAGACGGGCGAGCTCCAGACTTATGACAATGTTCGGTTAGCGAGCGAAATTGCCATGCGAGCCGGCGCTGATTTCATCAAGACATCGACCGGGAAAATTTCGCCGGCTGCGACGATGCCGGTGACATTGGTCATGCTGGAAGCGATCCGGGATTATTTTTACGAGACGGGAATTCGCATCGGCATGAAACCGGCGGGTGGCATTCGCACAGCCAAGCAGGCCCTGGCTTACCTGGTGATGGTGAAAGAGACTTTGGGAGACGATTGGTTGACTCCCGACCTGTTCCGTTTCGGCGCGAGCACGCTGGTGAACGACGTGCTGATGCAGATCGTCAAAACCGTCGACGGCAATTACCAGGGCCCGGATTATTTTTCGCTGCCCTAAACTGTCTGACGACGGGTTGGGGCGAGCTCGGCGGTCGGGACCAATCTCCCCGGCCGGCTTCTGATTTCATCGGAACCAGGAAACGGCGGTACCCGGTTCGAGAGCGAATGAGCGCGAGCGCTGGTTAATGGATTTGCTGCGCCGCCTTTTCTCCGTCGATCAATCCGAAGCCGTCGGCAATGCTAAAGCCAAAACCATAATTATTCACGAAGGTGCCGCTGAGCGACTTTTTCCTGGTAGTGGCGGTCACGACTCCGCCTTCCAGATAATCACCGTTGTTTCCGCCGCCGTCGCCAATGAAGTCGCGATCGATGCCAAACGAAACCGACGTGCCGGGAGTGAACGCGCCGTTACGGAAAAAGAGGGTGATCGACGGGATCGTGTCCAGCCCCGGGCGAACGATTGACGTTATGATGTCGTCAGGAGTGATGTTGACCAGCCTGCCGAGGGTCAGCGGAAAGCCTAGATCCGAAGTGGTGTCGAATTTCAGGTAAGCATCGGTCAGATCGATCGTAATCGAGCTGAGCGTCTCCTTTCGCTTGGTCGTAGCGAAAGTGATGGTGAAAAAATTGGTATCGCGGGAAGAAGCGTTGCTGTCGTTTCCGGTGCCGGTGACGGTAACGGTGGAGCCGCTCAAGCGTTTTTTCTTCTTTTTCCCCTTACCCCGGCCGCCAGTTGCCGTGGCCGAACTCACGAACGGATCAAGGTCGTGCGAAAGGGAAACGCCCGCTTGCAAAGCGCTTTTCATTTGGGCCATGGTCAGGGAGGCCGGACCGCCCGCCTTTTGCAAGAGCAAAGCAGCTAAACCGGCTGCATGCGGAGCCGCTGCGCTCGTCCCGAAAAAATTGGGGAAACCGTCGCCTTCGTAATCGTCTCCGAAAAATGTGGTATTACCGCCGTCGGGAGCGGCAATGTCGGGCTTCAACCGGACTTCCGATTGGGCCAGGCGATTGCCGGCGGCATCGAAATCAATCGGGCAAGGCCCCGCTGAACTGAAGTCCTCGATGAATGGCTCGAACGGGGGCGCTACCGGGTTGGAAGGAAAATCGGTGTAGACATAAGCGGCGGTGCCGATCGCTCCCCGGGCGCAGCAATGCCCAAAGGTTGCCGGCGCTTTGGGCTGATAATATTCTTCCGCGCCGATTCCGCCAAAGTTGTCGATCGCCAGATAGCGAATTTTCCCCGCCACCGGTGTAGCCGGAACATTCCCGGAGCGACTGATGGCGATCTGATAATTTGCCGCGTCTCCAGGGTTCTCCAGATAAACATCCTCGATCGCTTCCTCAGTCATAAAATTGTCCGAGGTGCCGGAAAAATCGGTGAGGAAATTTCCGTCTGCGTCAAAGATCAGGATGTTGTAATCGGTAGTGATTCCGCCGGGGATATCGAAAGGATCGTTCCATTGCAGATCGAACTCCACTTCGTCATCCGCATCGACAAGAAACCGTTGGGAAATATCAACCGGACCGGCCGGGTCGGGATTGAAATTGTGAAATCCACCCGAGGTGAGATCCGCCGGAACCTGGTCGAGCTTTAGATTTTGGTTGGGCAAACCGGCCCGAGCCGCCGTATCCGAGACCGGATTGAAATCGGAAATGTAGCCGCCGCCTTCAAAGTTTCCCGCGGAAGAAAAATAGGCGCTTTGGGGTCCGGACAAAGTCGTGCTGGTGACGACGTCATCAACCGCCTGGGCAATGATGCCGTCGGAAAACATCGGTTCTTCAGTGTAAATGACGTCATCGACAATCACGTCGCAGTTCGCCTCGGTGCGAAGCCGGCGGATGTTGTTGGCAAAGTCGACCTTGCTGACAAAAGCGGTGGCGAACGCCAGATTCGCTTTCGGAGCGACATCGTGAACGATCTGGAGCATGGCCCGCCCTTCGTCGATCGTCGGATCGTCGGGAGCGGAAGGATAATCCTCCAGCACCACCACTGGGTTGGGGTTTTCTGAATTGCCCATGCCCGGAAGATCTCCGCTCGCCACATCGTCGGCGGCGTGAATCGTCAGCGGATCGCCAAAAACATCGACCTCCGCCGTATTGTAGCTATCGGATAAAACGCCGACGGTTTCTCCGGTTCCGTCAAGTCCCATGGCATTCAGGACATCCGAATGGATAACAAAGACTCCGCCAGAAGTGGTTGCGCCTACATTCTTTCTGGGACGCCGCGTAAGCGACATCGAGAGCACCCCGGGAACACGGGCCAGCTCCGCAACCTTGCTCACCGGGAGGAAGGCGGAAATCATGCCCTGCCGATACGAACCGTTTTCGGCGACGATTTTTGCGCCGGCGCCGACCAATTGGTTTCGGACATCGGCCATTGAAACCTTACCGCTCAGGTGGATATCCACCAGCACCCGGTGCTCGGCATCGCGGATAGGGAGACGGCGGGTGGCAGGCAATTTGCCCGCAGCCTGGGCAGTCGGCGTGGCGTTGGCCGGGGCCGCCGGTGCGGCAGAACTCAAAAATTGTCGCAGCAAATGGTCGATGTTGCCGGGTAATTCAGAGCCGGCCCCGAGAGCACCTGACACGGTAAGCCCGGCGACCAGAGTGGCGGTCAGAAGGGGGAAAAAAATTCGGCGATACCACCGGCCTGCGATACAAATGGGATTCCTCATGAGTAAGAAATGTACGGATTTAACGCGAAAAGTATCTGTTTGTTGGCCAAAGGGCAATGCATTAACACGGGATCGGTTGGATAGTTTCGCTTCCGGGGAACTGGAGCCGGGGTCGGCCTGGCTTGGTGGAGAGCGCGCTTTTTAGGTGCGGCCCCGCCCTGTTTGGAGTAACACGTGGGTAACGCAATCATGGCCCGAAAAAAGACGCGAAGCTCCACCCTGATATTGGTGGAGCGGAATGGCGAGGTTAAGGAGCGCCGTCCGGCGGTGCCGGCCCGGGAGCGACAGCTCCTTTTCGGAGAGAAGTGGAGCTATGCGCCCGCGCCGGAAGCGAGCAGTTATATTCAGATCGCGAAACGCTATCCGCTTTTTATCAACGGAAAGTTCGTTGCTCCCCGATCTGGAAAATATTTCGACTCGATCAATCCGGCCACCGAAGAAAAGCTGGCCGAAATCGCCGAAGCCGGGGCCGGAGACGTCGATTTGGCGGTAAGAGCGGCGCGGCGGGCCTACCATGGCCCTTGGGGGAAAATGTCCGGCCGGGAGCGCGGCAAGTATCTCTATCGGATCGCGCGTTTGATTCAGGAAAAAGCGCGGGAACTTGCCGTGATCGAATCGATTGATGGCGGCAAAACGATTAAAGAATCGCGCGACATCGATCTGCCCCTGGTTGCGGCGCACTTCTTCTACTATGCGGGCTGGGCCGACAAACTCCAGTATGCGTTTCCGGGACGTTCGCCCCGCTCGTTAGGCGTGGCCGGGCAGATCATTCCCTGGAATTTTCCACTGCTTATGGCGGCCTGGAAACTCGCCCCGGCGCTGGCCTGCGGAAATACCTGCGTCTTGAAACCGGCGGAGACGACCAGTATTAGCGCAATGCATCTGGCGGAGATTCTGCAAGCCGCGGAGTTGCCCGACGGGGTGGTGAACATTGTTACCGGCGCGGGCGAAACCGGGAAGGCGATCGTCGATCATCCCGACATCCAGAAGCTTGCCTTTACCGGATCGACCGAAGTTGGCAAACGCATTCTAAAATCGATTGCCGGCACCGGGAAGAGACTGACCCTGGAGCTTGGCGGAAAAGCGGCCAACATCATCTTTGAAGATGCGCCGATCGATCAAGCGATCGAAGGCATTATCTCGGGCATTTATTTTAACCAGGGCCACGTTTGCTGCGCCGGTTCGCGTTTGTTCGTCCAGGAAGGCGTGTTCGGACCCGTCATTCGCAAGTTGCGCGATAGGATCGCAACTCTGCGGGTGGGAAACCCGCTCGACAAGAATACCGATATCGGGGCAATCAACTCCCGCATGCAACTGGAGAAAATCTGCGAGTTAGTCGACAGCGGCCTCCGGCAGGGCGCCGAACTGGTCCAACCACGGCTGCGTCTCCCGGAGAAGGGCTACTGGTATCCGCCCAGCTTTTTTACCGGGGTGACCGCCTCCCATCGTATCGCCCAGGAAGAAATCTTCGGCCCGGTGCTCAGTGTCATGACTTTCCGGACACCGGAAGAGGCGATCGAGCGAGCGAACAATACACCCTACGGGTTGAGCGCCGGGGTCTGGACCGACAAGGGCAGCAAAATTTTCAAGATTGTTAACAAGCTGCGGGCCGGCGTGGTCTGGGCCAACACTTATAATAAATTCGATCCCACCAGTCCGTTCGGCGGATATAAGGAAAGCGGCTTTGGCCGGGAGGGAGGCAGGCATGGTCTCCTGCCCTATCTGACACTGGAGTAACCCAGCAGCCCAACCGGCCGCTCAGGCGCGGAAGGTGAAGGGAAGCCGCACCCGCACCGAAACCGGCTGACCATTTTTCCGGGCCGGGGCAAACTTCCAATCCTTCACCGCATCGATGGCCTCTTCTCCAAAATCATAAGCCGTCGCCGCAATCAACTGAATATCGCTGATCGAGCCGTCCGGGCTAACCTTGAACTGGAGTTTGGCGTAACCCCATTGGCGTTTGCTTGATTCGGCGGATGGAAAAAACGGAGCGTAACCTTTCAAAAATTTCGGGGGCGTATCGTACCCGCGCGAAGGCGTTATCACCTCCAGATAATTTGCGACCTGGGCTTCAGGCATGGGGTTGCCTTCAAATGCCGGTGGAACAGTTGAACAACCGCAGACGGCCATTGCTGCCGCCAGCGATATCGCGCTAAGAGAGCGGGCACGTGGTGCGGAGTGGAACAACGAAGACAACATGATACCGCCGGCATTGTTCGGCAACCGGCCATTGCAACATGGCCCACCCTCGCATTCTGGCAATAAAGAGAACACCGCCGCTCTTTCTCGGTGGCCAAGGAGAGAATTGTCCCGCCCGCCAAACTCCCGAATTTCAGCCTTTGAACTCAAAGCCAACCTGCATCCGGACCACGACCGGACGGCCGTTTTTCAAAGCGGGCGCAAACCGCCATTTTTCCACAGCGAACATTGTCTGCTTCCAGAAGGCGTATCCGTTCGAGGATACCACGCGAATATTGGCGGTTGTTCCGTCGAGCGCGACATCGAATTGAAGAATCGCTTCGCCTGGTCGCCGCATTTTCAGCTGCCGGATGGGATAAAAAGGCGCATAACCCCGCAAAAACTTGGGCGGCGTATCATAAGCGTTCGAGGGGCTAACCGGACGGATGCGCTCGGGAGATATCGCCTGCCCGGGAAACGCCAGATTGCCGCTGGTGCTCGCGCAAGCGCCCACCACCAGCGTGGCCGCGAGCAGAACCGTTGCCCTCGCGATGATGGTCGCGCTATTTTTAGACAGGCCGGAAAACCGGCGCAGCCGATCAACGATTACGGTCTGGAGCGGCATGGTCGAAGTATAGAAGGACGAATGCGATGCCGAGAAGAGGACGAAGCAAGCCCTGGAATATTCCGATAGCAAAACTCGGGAGATCGAATCCGCGAGCTTTCGAGCCGGCCTTAAGCGCTTCCATGAGCGCTTCCGGATTTTGGGGGTGGGCCATTTGATGAAAATAGTCGCGGATCATCGGCCAGGCCGGGCCGATGTCGAGCGCCATGATAAGTACACACCAGACTCCGAAAATAAAAACGCCGCGCCAGAGCGGTCGCCGATACCAGGGAAGATCAAGGCCGCTGCGGGCCAGCTCCTTGCTCCGCCGCAGCGTCTCGGGAACATCGGACCCACTCAGAACCGCGAACTGCTGCCAAAACAAAAAATTCACCCAAAGGCGCCCGGTGATCCAAATCCAAAATCCGAGCAAAAGGAGAGCGAAAAAAATGGAAAAAACTGAAGGGCTGCCCAACAGCATAACGAAGATCAGGCCGACCGGCAGCAGGGTCCAAAACAAGTAAGTCCCATAAACAAAGAGACAAAGCAGAGCCACCCGCGGCCAGAATTTCAGGGCCGCATTTACAAGAGCAAAGAACCCGACCCGCCGGCCGGCGGTGAGTTCCGCGGAGAGGATTTGGATCCCGGAAATGTAAACCGGCCACAAGGCAAGATTGAGCAGGAGCATGCAAAAAGCGAAGCCGGTGGCGAGCAGAGTGCGAAAATCGATATTCCCCCCGGACGAGGACTCAAGCGCGGCACTGGTAAGCTGGGCACAAACGGAGGGGACAATAACAAGCAGGGCAAGACAGGTAAATTGGACAAAGCCCTGGCGATAAATCGAAAAGGTGCCGGTCCAGAGAGAATGGAAGGGGGGCTGAACCACTCCTGACGGCTGAATCGGCGGCGGGGCAGGAACCGGTTCGAACAGGGTGGGAATCTCGCCGGCGGTGACCCAGACCTCGGCATCGGCCAAGCGCGCCGGGTTATCCGGCAAAACGCGTCCTTCTTCTTTCCACTCCCGCAAAAGCTCGAGGGCGGCCGGACCGTAATCCCGACCGTCTACCTGAATAATCCACTCCTCTGCCATATACGATCCAATAATCCCGCATCCAACACCAGAATCCAGTATCGGATTTCCAGGAACCGGCTTTGAAAACAAGCTAATCCGGTTCATCCTTTGTTGGGATGAAACTTCTTCTCGTGGACGGACATTACTATGTTTACCGGTCGTTTTTTGCCATCCAAAACCTCTCCAACTCGCGGGGAGAACCGACCAACGCCATTTTTGGCTTCACCAAGACGCTGCGGCTGATGATCAAACATCTCCAACCCGAATTGGGCGCAGTTTTCTGGGATGAAGGCGTGCCCCAACGCCGGGTGGAATTGCAGCCCGCTTACAAAGAGACGCGCAAAGAGATGCCCAGTCCGATGGTGCCGCAACTCGATTTCATCCGCGAATTGACGCCGCTTCTCGGTTTCAAGAACATCGCCCTGCCCAACACCGAGGCGGACGATCTGATGGGTTGTTACGCGCTGGCGGCTTCCAAAAAGGGGATGGAAGTGGTTCTGGCCACGAACGACAAGGATTTGTTCCAGCTGGTTGGGCCCCGGGTGAAAATCTACACCACCGCCAAGGCCGATCTCGCCTCGCCCAAAGAGGCCTTTGCTCTTTTGGGGGAAGCAGAAGTGACAGCAAAATGGGGCGTCGCCCCCGCCCTGATCGGCGATGTCCTCGCCATCGCAGGCGATTCCGTCGATAATATTCCCGGCGTCGGAATTGGGCGCAAAGTGGCCGCAAAACTGGTCGGCGAACATGGCAACCTGGAAGGCCTTCTCGCCGGCATCGATAAGGTCGAGAGTACGCGCACCCGGGAAAAGCTGATCGCCGCGCGCGAGCAGATCCTTCAGAATCGCAGTATGGTTCAGCTGGATTGCGACATCGACCTGCCTCTCCCGATCGAGCAGCTTCGAATCCGGCCCGACTATCCCGCTCTGATCGCGGCCATGGAAAAATGTGAGTTTAAGTCACTTCTCCAGGAAGTTCGTGACGAAGCGGCCAGGGCAGGGACGGCGTTTCAGGCGGAATTAAAGCTGTGACCGGGGATTCGGGACCCAAGGCCGCGGATTCGGGAGCGCCGCGGGGCCATCCCTTGGCGGGCCGAGATTTTCCGGACCCGCCCTGGCTCCCAGGCCGGAACTTCCCAGCTCTACGTCCGACAGCCTCGACCGGCGGAATCTGACAAAATCGGGCAAAATAATTCGAACGCCGACCCCACTGCCGTGTCCAAATTAACAGGTTAAGGCGATTCGGGTAGTTGCACGATTCTCGTATTTGTTGTTTCTCCTTGGCGTGCGCTGCCCGAATCTTTTTTTTAGGGCGGGCGCCCGGCGGAACTGCAGCATTGCCAGCGTTCCCCTGCTATGCTGTTTTCGTGGGACTGTCCTATGGAACAGGCCGATAAAGCGTTTGGCATCCGCGGCTTCATCATCGATGCCCCCGAGTTCGGCTCCCTTCGGGGGCGCCCCCGGGGCGGGATCGTGGTGGAAAAAGGACGCATCGCCGAGACCGGAGATTATGACGATCTGCGACGGCTCCAGCGGCTGCAAGGAGTGGAATGGATCGACCACGGACCGGTGGCGATTTTTCCCGGGCTGATCGATTGCCATACCCACCTGCCCCAGTACCCGGTAGTGGCCCGGGGAACAAGCGAGCTGCTTCCCTGGTTGCGCGAATACATTTTCCCGGTCGAGCGCGATTTCACCGGCCCGAAGGCGCGAACCCAGGCCCCGGCGTTTTTTCGAGAATTGGCGCGGCACGGCACGACTACCGCCATGATTTACACGGCGATTTTCGAAGACAGCTGCGATGTTGCCTTTGAAGCCGCCCGGAAAAGCGGGCTGCGCGTCATCATGGGGAAAATGATGATGGACATCGGTTCTTACGGCCAGCTTCAACCGAAAAAAGTCCTGTCGGTTTCGCTGGTCGAAAGCGAACGGCTTTGTCGGAAGTGGCACCGGGCGGAAGGAGGGCGCCTTGAATATGCCTTCAGTCCGCGCTTCGCGGTAACCTGCTCGGAAAAAATGATGCGAAGCGCCGCCGAATTGGCCGGCCGCTTCGACGCGTATTTGCAAACCCATCTGTCCGAGAACCGCGAAGAAATCGAAAAAGTTCATCACCTCTTCATGGGTGCGAGCGATTACACCCATGTCTACGAAAAGTGCGGATTACTGACACCGAAAACGATGCTGGGACATTGCATCCATCTCAATGCCCGGGAGATCGAGGCCATCGCGGTCGCCCAAGCCAACGTGGCGCACTGCCCCACTTCCAATCTGTTTCTTGGCAGCGGACTGATCAAACTCGATCAAATTTTGAGGGCCGGCATCGCGGTAGGACTCGGCTCCGACGTGGCGGCTGGCCCGGAGTTGAATATGTGGCAGGTGATGCGGGCGGCAATCGAGGTGCAGAAGGCACGCGGCATGTATGAGCGGAGCCTGCCGCGTTTGCTTCCGGGCGAAGCGTTTTACCTGGCGACTCAAGGGGGAGCGACCGCGCTCGGGAAAAAAGATACGATCGGCAGTCTGGAGGTTGGAAAGGAAGCCGATCTGGTGGTGGTGGATTTGAGCGCTCTTCTCCCCTATCCCGACGACCAAGCATCTCTCGATCAATTTTCGGCCGAAGACGCGATCGCGCTTTGCATCTATCGAGGCGGGCCTCATGGGACGGTCGAGACCTACGTTCGCGGCAAACGCGTTTATGATAGACGCACCGCAACACCCGCCCCATGAACCCTGTGTCGAACGATCCAATCGATGCCGCGCTCCGCGAGGATCTCGGAGAAGGCGACGTTACCACCGAATTTTTTGTGCCGGAGACGGCCCACGCCACCGGGCGGATCGTCCTGCGCGAGAAAGCGGTTATCGCAGGCGCAGCTACCGCCGCGGAAGTCTTTGGCCGGGTGGATGCGTCTCTGCACGCCAAAGTTTTGATTAAGGACGGCGTCGAAGCGGGAGCGGGCGAATGCGTTCTCCAGGTCTACGGATTGGCTCGCTCGATCCTGAACGGGGAACGGGTCGCATTGAACTTTTTGCAGCGCCTGAGCGGGATCGCGACGTTGACCCGCCAGTTCGTCGAGGCAGCCGCAAATGATCGGGTCACAATTCTCGACACGCGGAAAACGACACCGGGTCTGCGCGAACTGGAAAAGGCGGCGGTGCGCGCCGGCGGAGGATCCAATCACCGTTTCGGCCTGCACGACATGGTATTGATCAAGGACAACCATTTGAATCTGATTTCGGGATTAAGCGATCTGGCCAGGCGGATTCAGGAATTGAAACAGCAGCGACCTGGTTTGCGGATCGAGATTGAGGCAGACGACCTGGAACAAGTCCGCGCCTTCGTTGCTCTTGGCGGCGTCGATGTCATCCTGCTGGACAACATGACGCCCGGGCAAATTCGCGAGGCGGTATCCCTTCGCCAAAACGAGATAAAGTTCGAGGCCAGCGGCGGGATCACCCTCCGCAATATTCGCCGGATAGCTGCCACCGGGGTGGATTACATTTCCGTTGGAGCGCTGACGCACTCGGCTCGAGCGATCGATTTTTCCCTGGAGCTGGAACATGCCGGCGCGTGATCGGCTGCGGTCCGGCAGACTGCGTGCCGGAGTTGGCGCGCTTACCATCGGACGGGAGATCGTAGTGGTGGAAGAAACCGCTTCGACAAACGACCTCGTTCTTCAAATGGCGGACGGGGATTGGCCGGAAGGCCTGGTCGTTTTCGCCGAACATCAGACCGGCGGCCGCGGTCAGCGCGGCAACAAATGGGAGTCGTCCGCCCACAAAGGTCTTTGGTTTTCCATTCTTCTCCGGCCCGGCATTAAAATAGCCGACTCGCCGCGGCTGACTCGGTGGGCTGCGCAGACCATCGCCGCGACCATTCAAAGCGAATGTTTCCTGGAAGCGACGGTTAAACCACCGAACGACGTCTATGTTGCAGGACGCAAGCTGGCCGGAGTGCTTCTCGAAATGCGCGCGCAGCCCCGCGCGCCCCACGTTGCCATCCTCGGCATCGGCCTGAATGTGAATCAGGGGCCAGGCGATTTTTCGCAGGACTTGAGGAAACGGGCCACTTCCCTGGCGATCCTTCAGCGGAGACGACTGGACCGGCACATGTTGGCGGTTGCGCTGTTAAGGAATCTCGATCGCACTTATGGGGACGCGCTCGGTGAATAATTCCGCTCCGCTGCGGGCTGCTGCTGCGCGGATTTAGCAGACGAGTCGTGCTTTCTTAACCCGACCGGTCAGGTTGAATCTGTCTGCCGAAATGACTGGAGGGCGCGCAGCTTCTCCAGAGCGCGGCCGCCATCAATCTGTTCGCGCGCAAGTTCAATCCCGTGATTCATCTCCCGGGCCAGGCCGGCCACGACAAACCCGGCGGCGGCATTGGCCACCGCCATCTCCCGTTTCGCTCCTTGAATCTGCCCCGAGAGAATTCCTTCCAGAGTCGCGGCATTTTCCAGCGCGTTTCCGCCAATCAGTTCGTCCACGCGGCATCGACCGATCCCCAGCCATTGCGTGTCCAGAACGGCGGAACTGATCCGGCCGCGGTCCAATTCCACCATCGTGGTCGCGCCGCAAATTGAAATGTCGTCCATCCCGCCATTCGCTTCCGTGGCCCCATGCACCACCCAGGCGCGGTCCCGTCCGAGACGCCGCAACACGTCGGCGAAAATGGCGGTCAGATGCGGCGCAAAAACCCCGATCAGCTGGCGGCCCGGACGGACTGGGTTCAGAAGTGGGCCTAACAGGTTGAAGATCGTTCGCGTCTTCTCCCGGGCCAGGTGCTCCCGCATTGCTGCGATAGCCCGAAAAGCGGGGTGATATTGCCGGGCAAACACAAACCCGAGCCCGTGGCGTTTCAGGCATTCCTTCAATCCTTCAGGTCCGAGGTGAAGAGGTACGCCCAATTGCTCGAGAACGTCGGCGCTGCCGCAAGCGGAAGTGACACTGCGGTTTCCGTGTTTCACCACGACGGCGCCTCCCGCGGCCAGAATGAACATGATCGTGGTGGAAACATTGAACAGATTAAAACCGTCGCCGCCGGTGCCACAGACATCGATTATCGGCCCCGGTAATTCAGCAGGGTTGATCGTTGGATTGATTGCCCGGTCCATCAGGAGCTCGACAAACAACGCAATCTCGTCGGCCGTTTCTCCCTTTTGGTGCAGCGCGGTCAGGAACTCGGCTTTGGGGGCGTCGTCGTATTGCTCGGCCAGAAGCAGCGAAACCGCGTAAGCAACATCGCTGTTGTTCAAATCGAGGCCGCTCTGAAGCTTTTGGATCAGCTCTTTCATACGCTTGGATGCAGTTAGGAAAGGAAATCGTTCGAACAGCCTGACGATTTCAACGAATCACGATGCCGCTCCCATTTGTCGTCGCCATGCCCGATAGATCTGCGGGGAAATTTCCGAGGGCTTGATCTCGCTTCGCCCCCCCCAGAACACGTTGGTGTAGGAAACCGGAACACCCACCGACTCCAGGTGCCGGTCGATTGCGCTTTTATGTTGGAGCAGCAGTTCCTTGTCGGTGCCGTGGGCCACCGCCATGATGTTGACGTTCTTGAATTCGGGTCCCGCTTCCCGCCAGTAACAATGGGTCAAAATAAGGTGCCGGCCGACTTCGCCTCCGGTTTCAATTTCACGCCCGGGCGGAATCGCCCAGTGAAACAGAGCGTTGAATCGGGTGACCCGCACACCGGCGGTGGAAGGCTTGACGTGTTCGAGAAAAGTAGAGAAACGCCCGATCACCTTGCGGGCGGTTAGTTCTTCCGCCACCCGGCAAAACTCCTCCAACGGAACGCCAGCTTCCTGAGCCCGCCCCGCCCAGGGAGACAATCCAATTTCCTCCGGAGAAAACTCGCGTTTCAGGGCGAGCAATACCTGCCATTCCTTGCCGGTAAGCTCGACCGTTTCCACCGGAATCATCCTGGCCGGCGTATCCGCTTTGCTGCCCAGCTCGATCGATTTTCGCCGCACATGTCCCACTCCCAGGGTAAAAATGCCTTTCGCCGGCATCAGACGAAAATGCTCCGCGCCGACTTTTTGGGATAACAACTCACAGTGCTCTCTCAATGAAAATTCGCGCGGCACCTTTACCGTGGTCCAGAGTTTGTAATCCGATCCCGCGGTGACGGCGTCCGTCGAACGCAATACCACGTGGCCGGAAAAGGGGTCGTTCCGGAACATCCAGTCAAACGCCCCGTCGATTTTGTCCGCCGCCACTTTCCAAGCCACCAGCGCCCCCTCGGCCAGATTGGTAGCCAGCAGGGTCTGGCGCACCCGGCGAATTGTTCCCGCCCGCAACATGGCTGCGATCCGGGCCATTACTACATCGACATCAACCCCGGAACGCCGGGCGATTTCCTGAAACGGCTCGCGGGCGAATCCCTCGATCTTATCCTCGGAGACCGCCAGAATTTTGGCGTTAACCGGATCGTTGTGTTCCACCGACAGCATTTCTATTAATGTGCCACAGCCCTGCCGCCTGGGAACGACAAATTCGCGCTCCCAGGCATCTCGCCGGATGGGTTTAGTTCTTTCCCCAGCCCAGAAAGTCGAACCCGCCCCCTGATTTGAAGATTGAGCGTGCAGGATCGAGTGTGGAACGTTCGTTCTCGATGATCCGAGCCATCTTTTTCGACGCCGTCGGCACACTTTTTTATCTGACCCAGACGGTCGGGGATCATTACGCGCTGGTTGGCCGACAACTGGGATTAAAACTCGATCCTCAGGAACTTGACCGCGCGTTTCATCTGGCTTGGAAACAGATGCCGCCCCGACCACCTGTGGACGGCGTCCGGGAAGATGACGACAAAGGCTGGTGGCGCGAACTGGTTTACGCCGTGCTCGAACAGGCGGCGTCTTCTCTAACCGACCTGGATCGCGACAACTTTTTCGAAATTGCCTACGAGCATTTCGCCGAACCCGGCGTGTGGGAATTATACCCCGAAGTGACCGGCGTGTTGGAGCAACTCCAGCCGCGATTCGAACTTGCCGTCGTTTCGAGCTTTGATGGACGATTGCGAATGATCCTGGAGCACCTGGCCATCTCCAGATATTTTTCGCGCGTTTTTGTCTCCAGCGAAATTGGTGTCGACAAGCCGGACCCGGAAATTTTCCGGCGGGCCCTGAAATTCATCCAGCTTGATCCGGGTGAGGTCATCCACGTTGGCGACGATCCAATTCGCGACTGGGAGGCGGCTTCCGCGGCCGGTTTGCATGTTTTTGAATTGGATCGTCGGCGCAACTCCCTGCGCGATCTGGTTACAAGCCAATTGCTCGACGGGAAATCCATCTGAATCCGGAAACGATTTTCGCCGCCCACCCCGGACCGGGCCGAGGCATCGGAACATTTTCCATAACCCCTCGACACCGCGGAGGCGCGTCCCTATCCTGGTAGATCGGCTTCGAATGCTTTCGGTTGGTTCTGGGGTTGAAAATTCGCTCTGCCCTTCCAAACTGCAAAAGCGCGGGTCGGTAGCTCAATTGGTAGAGCAGCGCCCTTTTAAGGCGTTGGTTCCGGGTTCGAGTCCCGGCCGACCCAGAACTATTACGATCATGGCCTGGGTTTACATCCTCCGCGGCGCTTCAGGACGTTATTACATTGGCTCGACCGAAAACCTTGCTCGTCGGCTCGCCGAACATCAACGCGGTAGCAATCACACCACCCGCCGCTGGGGCGGGGCCATCGAGTTGGCCGCCTCCCTCCAACTCCCCACCATGACCCACGCGCGCCAGCTCGAACAAGTGCTCAAGCGCAAGAAAAACCCAAAACTCGCTCTCCACGCCCTGCTCCCAAAATCTTGAGAGCAGCCCCGAATGCTTTCGGGGTTGGTTCCGGGTTCGAGTCCCGGCCGACCCAGAACTATTACGATCATGGCCTGGGTTTACATCCTCCGCGGCGCTTCAGGACGTTATTACATTGGCTCGACCGAAAACCTTGCTCGTCGGCTTGCCGAACATCAACGCGGTAGCAATCACACCACCCGCCGTTGGGGCGGGGCCATCGGGTTGGCCGCCTCCCTCCAACTCCCCACCATGACCCACGCGCGCCAGCTCGAACAAGTGCTCAAGCGCAAGAAAAACCCAAAACTCGCTCTCCACGCCCTGCTCCCAAAATCTTGAGAGCAGCCCCGAATGCTTTCGGGGTTGGTTCCGGGTTCGAGTCCCGGCCGACCCAGAATTTTTCATCTCCGCCAGGCTCTGTAACGGCGGCAGTTAATTCTCCATCGCACTCTCCGATTCTCATCCTGACTGCGAGCCGTAACTGAGCTCGCCGCCAATCAGATGGGCAGCCGAGGTAAAGGGATGGCTCCGCACCTGGTGGCTGCCAGCGATGTGTTCTACCACCGTCCCATGTGCCTTTAAAAAATCGGAGATGAGTGCCCGATGACAGCGCCACCAAACCGCTTCCGCGCACATTATTGCGACGGGTCCGGCGTCATTAACCAGATGGAGAAGCCTCTCCACTCCCCGTCGAAACGGCTCGGTTTCCATGTAGTCGGCGTATCCGCGAAAAGCATCATTTCTCCACGCGACATTGGAAGAACCCGGTTTGGGTTTGCGCCTTCCCCCGAGCTCCGGAAAATGTTCATAGCGAATACCGCGCGCTCCCAACGATTGGGCGAGCGCCTCCTTGTCGAACTGGGGGTAGCGTTTCGAGCCGGGAAAAATCCGGACATCA
Organism: uncultured Verrucomicrobiae bacterium; assembly: GCA_963728975.1. Taxonomy (GTDB): domain Bacteria; phylum Verrucomicrobiota; class Verrucomicrobiia; order Chthoniobacterales; family UBA10450; genus DATFCK01. Next base: position 1,723,140 of record CAVSMF010000001.1, on the reverse strand, counting down.
GCGATTGCTTGGATTCCGTTCTCTTCCAGTAGCGAGATGAATCCGGCAATGCTACGAGTGGAATGCCCGACCGTCCAAATTTTCGCCATTGCACAGAAAACAACTATTCACCCTGGCTGCAATTCCAATCCTTCTGCTTCTGGGAATTGCGGCTGTAATGGTCATTGGATGGAGGTTGGCCGCGCCGGTCCCGATGACGATTGGACGCGCAAAACCGCCTGGGGAGGAGGAAGGGAAAACCGATGTCGCGGCAACGACAGGAAGCGATATCGCCCGGTAACAAGCCGATCTTCATCCTTGTGAATGGGGTTGAGCCTGATAGGCTGAAGCCAGGACCGGAGACGAAAAAATGACCAAAATGTTTTTATCAGTGGCGATCGGACTGGTTACATTCGGAGTCATGAACGCAGCCGAGACCCAAAAGCAACCCACTGCCGGCATGCCCGCGCCGGAGTTTAGTTTGACGGCCGGGGATGGTTCCCAGGTCAACTTAAAGGATTACCGCGGGAAATGGGTGGTCCTCTATTTTTACCCGAAGGATTTCACCAGCGGTTGCACCCTGGAAGCGAAGAACTTTCAGCGCGACCTGGCAAAATACGAGCAAGCAGGGGTTGTTATTCTGGGGGTGAGCGTCGACAGCGCGCAATCGCACAAGGATTTCTGCGCGAAAGAAGGGTTAAATTTCAAATTACTGGCCGATCCAGGCGCGAAAGTGTCAACCGAGTACGGCTCGGCCATGGAATACAAGGGCGCAACCATGGCGGCCCGGAACACTTTCGTCATCAATCCAAAGGGCGAAATTGCCAAAGTGTATACCGGGGTAAAACCGGCTACGCACAGCGAACAACTGCTGAAAGATTTGGATGAACTAAAGAAAAGCTGAACGGCAAATATAGCCGGACGAAAGTCCATCGATTGCCGGGATCATCCCAGCGAAAAAAAATGCTCGCTTAAAATATCGGGGACGGAAGAAGAGGTGCTGGATGCGGCGGTGCAGCACGCAGCATCGGCCCACGGACACCAAAAGTCTTCCGAGTTGCGCGAGCAGCTGAGGTCGATGCTCAAAGACGAGAACGACTAAATGGAGAACGATCAACCGCCAGACGGCAACGCGGGCGCGGTTTCTCCGCAGGATCCGGCGGCGCTCCGGGCCGGGCAGAACCTGCCGGTCGCTCTGATCGCAGGCGTCGCCGCAGCCATCATCGGCGCCATTGTCTGGGCGGCTGTCAGTTTCGAAACCGGATATCAGATTGGATACCTGGCGATCGCGGTCGGGTTCATTGTCGGTTTTGCCGTGCGCCTGGGGAAAGGCGTGGATAAAATTTTCGGGCTGGTGGGCGGAGTGCTGGCGTTGTTTGGGTGTCTCCTGGGCAACTTTCTCTCGATCATTTTGTTCGTGTGCAAGCAGCAACATCTGAATGTGTTGAATACGCTGACCACGCTGAATTACGCGAAAGTTCCGGCAATTATGGCAGAGGCATTCTCTCCCATGGATCTGGTGTTCTACGCCATCGCGGTTTACGAGGGATACCGGTTTTCCTTTCATCGGCCCAGCCCGGTCGGGCAAAAGACGCCGAAGAGATAATCTCCGGGCCGGCGAGACGACACAATCGGATCGGGCGGCTTGTCCGATTTGGGCAGCTGTGCTTAGGGCTGCGCGCCGGCAAGTTCGCCGATTGCTTTTTCCATGCCGCTGACAACCAGGGCGAATCGATCGTAATCAAGCTTGTCCGGAGTGTCCTCAGGCTCGTGATAATGAGGATAGCGAAATGGCGCGGTGTCGGTAACCATCAGCCCGGGATATCCCTGCTGCCAGAAAGACCATTGGTCGGACCACGATACTCCCGGAATAAAACCGGGCACCGCCGCGCCCTGGGAAGGGATGCGGCCCGCAGCGCGAAAGCTTCTCACCACGCGCCTGACCAGGTTTCGGGAGGCGAGATTCCCAACAAAGCCAATGAAATTTCCAATCTTAGGATAGAACATTCCCAGACCCAGGGACGGATACGTTTGGGAATGCGGCGAATCGGAAAAATATCCGATAGTCTCAAGACTGATCATGGCCGTAATCCGATCGCCGCGCGCATGGCAACGCCTGGCGTAAACCAAGCTGCCCATTTCCGGCGTTTGAAAATAGGGCGGCTCCTCGTTAACGAAAGCAACGAACCGAATCGTTGCCGCGCACCGTTTTCTCGAAAACCGGCGGGCCAGGGCAAGCATCGCGGCCACCCCGCTGGCGTTGTCATTGGCGCCAGGGCAACCGAACACCGAATCGTAATGGGCGCCGATCACGACCACGTCGCCGGAAGCGCCGGGAATCTCCGCTTCAATATTGTGACAGGCGCGCCCGCGCAGTTCGTAGGTATCGCGGCGCGAAGGCAGACCGGCCGCGGAGAAGGAATGCTCGATAAATCGGGCCGCTGCATCGAGAGCAGGATAATGGGAAAGATTTCGCTCCCCAATTTCGCCGGCAAGCTTCCGGACATCGGATTGCAGCTCGGTTCGCAGGGCGGTTTCGTCCGGGGACAAGGGAGCGGCGCGTGCAACGTTTTTCCCGGGCATTCTCACTCCAAACCACCAAAGTAGCGCAAATACCGCGGCTACCGCGAGACTAACCCGCAGGCCGCTGAGCAAGACCCGGCCAAACAGAGGCCGGGGGCGCTGCCGAAAATTCACTCGGAAAAAGGGTCGCCCCGGGGTCAGCCAATCTTTTTCCGGAACATCAAGGCGCAGACAAAAAAGAGGACGGCGGCCATGACAATAAGGATTGCGAGATGGGGCCAGTATTCGAAAAAATGGGCTCCTCGCAGAATGATCGCCCGCATCAGGGAAATAAAATAGGTGGCGGGCAGAAGCGCGCCGAGCGCGTAAAAAATCCAGGGCATTGTTTCTCGCGGGAAAACAAAACCGGAAAAGAAAACGCTGGGCAACATAAAGGTCATCGACATCTGAAGGGCCTGCATTTGATTTTCGGCCTTGGTCGCCACCAACAAACCGAGACTGAGAAGGGCGAAAACATAGACAAAAGTGGCGAAGAGCATGGCAATGACATTACCGGCGATGGGGACGTGAAAAAGAAAGCGCATGATGGCAAACAGGAGCACGGCCATGGTCATGCCGATACACAAGTAAGGAACGAGTTTGCCCAGCATGAGTCCCCAGCGGCTGAGCGGGCTCACCAGCAATTGCTCAAGCGTGCCTTTCTCCCGTTCCCGCACCACCGCCATGGCCGTGGCAAAGGTGGTGCCGATCTGTAAAACGATGCCGATCACACCGGGAATATAAAAGTTCGGGCTGCGCATGGTCGGGTTGTAAAGCATTTGCGGCCGGATCTCCACCGGTGGAACGGGGCGGCCGGTTTCGCGGAGTAACGCTTCAATCGACTGGGTGAGAGCTACGGCCAGAGCGGTATTCAAGGCCTGGAGGGCGGTGGTTGAATTGGAGCCATCGATCAACATTTGGACCTGAGCGGGAAATCCAGCGCGGAGATCGCGGGTGAAATTGGGCGGGATTTCCAATCCGACGTAAGCGTGCCCCTTCCGGATCTCAGCCGCCATGGCGTCAATACTTTGAACTTCCCCGACCACGCGAAAGGTCTCGGTATTAACGAACCGGTCAATGAACTGTCTGCTCTCCACTGTCCGGTCCTGGTTCAGAATGACCATGGCCATGTGCTTGACGTCGGTATCGAGGGCGTAACCGAAGGCAATCATTTCAACCAGGGGCGGGAAGAACATGAAGAACAACGTCATCGGATCGCGCCACACCACGATGAACTCCTTGAACAAAATTGCGCCGAGACCGCGAAAAGGAGTGCGTTTCATGTTGCGATCAAGTCACGCGGCCTTCTCCTGTTCCTGCGAATGTCTTTCGCTCAAGGTCACAAACACATCTTCCAGGGAAGGACCGATCTCGTGAATTTCGGCGTGAGAAATCCCGACCCCGCGCAACTTGGCCTCGATTTCGGCGCCGCTCACATTTTGCTCGACCAACAGATGCATCGATTGTCCGAAAACGGTGGCGTTCCGCACTCCAGGCAACTGCCGGATCGCCTGTAGGGCAATCGTGACATGATCGCAGGTCACGTCGAGGCGCCGTGTTCCGGGTGGATTGACATCCGCCAGTTGTTTCAGCTCATCGGGCTCGCCCCAGACGATCAGTTTCGACATGTAGATATAGCCAACGTGCGAGCACCGCTCCGCTTCGTCCATGTAATGGGTGGTGACGAAAAGAGTCATGCCTTCGCTCGAAAATTTAAAAAGCAGATCCCATAACTCCCGGCGGGCCACCGGATCGATGCCGGCAGTGGGTTCATCCAGAAACAACACCGTCGGTTCATGCATCAGGGAGCACGCCATGGCCAGGCGCTGTCGCCAGCCGCCGGAAAGCAATGCCGCCCGCCGGTTGATGTAGGGCTCGAGATGGGTAAGCGCGATCAAATTGTCTCGCCGCCGATGCAGATTCCGGCCACTCAATCCGTAAAGCTTGCCGGAAAAGATAAGGTTTTCGTTTACGGTTAGCTCATCATAGAGAGAGAACTGCTGCGACATGTAGCCGATCATCTCCTTGATCGTGTCGCCTTCCCGGATGATATCATGGCCCCCAATGCGGGCCGTTCCTTCGGTCGGCTCCAGAATCCCGCAAAGCATCCGAATAACGGTCGATTTACCGGAGCCATTCGGGCCGAGAAAACCGAAGATGGAGCCTTTGGCCACGGAAAACGAGACGTGATCAACGGCGGTGAAACTGCCGAATCGTTTCGTCAGACCTTCGCACTCGATCATCGCTTCAGACATAAAAAGGTTTTGAGGATCTCCGAATTGACAGGTTCAACTTCCAGATTTCATCCCCGCTTTTCTGTTCCAGATTCATTCCTGCGTTCCTGTTTTCCTCAGAGATCTTTTCCTGGTTTCCTGGCTTCCAGATTCAATTTTCCTCCCTCTCACCGGCGTCTCACAGAGACGCCCTACAACCAGATTCCTGCGTTCCTGCTTTCCTCAGAGATCTTTTCCTGGCTTCCTGGCTTCCAGATTCAAATTTCCTCCCTCTCCCGGCGTCTCACAGAGACGCCCTACAACCAGATTCCTGCGTTCCTGCGTTCCTCAGAGATCTTTTCCTGGCTTCCTGGCTTCCAGATTCAAATTTCCTCCCTCTCCCGGCGTCTCACAGAGACGCCCTACAACCAGATTCCTGCGTTCCTGCGTTCCTCAGAGATCTTTTCCTGGCTTCCTGGCTTCCAGATTCAAATTTCCTCCCTCTCCCGGCGTCTCACAGAGACGCCCTACAACCAGATTCCTGCGTTCCTGCGTTCCTCAGAGATCTTTTCCTGGCTTCCTGGCTTCCAGATTCCATCCTGCTTTCCTGTCCCAGATTCATTTCAAATCCGGAAAATAAACATCTGCGGCCATTCCGGCGCGCAATTTGTCCTCCTTGTTAGGCAGCCGGACCTTGATTCCAAAGACCTGCCGAATGCGGTCGGCAACCGTCTGGACATTGCGGGGTGTAAATTCGGCTTGCCGATTGACCTGTTCCACCGTTCCCGGAAAGTCTCTTCCCGGAAAAGAATCGACCCGCACGCGCACCGGTTCTCCCACCTTGATCAGCCCCAGCCAGGTTTCCGGAACGTAAACCCGGACCCACAAGTGTTGGGGCAGAATCAAGGTCGCAACCTCCCGGTTGGCCGGAAGGACGTCGCCGACTTTGACGCTCAAAACCTCCAGAATCGACTCAGTCGGCGCGGTGACCTGCATTTCGGCGAGCTGGGCATCGATGTCGGCCAGTTGGGCCTGAGCCTGGATGACGCGGGTCCTCGCCGCCGCAACATTTTTCTGTTGGGCTCGGGCAGCGCTTTCCGCCCGCTCGGCGTCGCTGGGTGAAACCACATTGCGCTTGAGTAACTCGGCCTGGCGTTTGGCGTCGTCCCGCAAAAAATCGAGCTGCGCGTTTTGGGCATCCGCATCGTGAACGGCGGTATCCACCTGAGCGACGGCGAGATCGCGGCGCGCTTTCAATTCCTCGGCATCCAACTGGACGATCGGTTGCCCGGGGCGCAATTTATCGCCTTCCCAGGCAAAGATCTTGGCGACCCGTCCCCCGGCCCGCGGGCCAACATGGACTTCATCGACTTCGATTGTGCCGGAAACCGAACGCGATTGTTCTCCACAACTCGAAAGCAACACCGCCAGGGCGACCAGACCAGTCCACAAACAGCCATCAATCGCTTGTTTGCACGTATTTATATGGCTGCTATCAAAAGGGAATTCCCGGTCCTTCGCAAGTCATTGCACTCGCGGGCTAATCGCGCTTAGTTCGAAAATCCATGGCCGGTTACTCAGCTACCCCTCTCGCCCAAAAACTTGGGATCAAGCCGGGCGCAACCCTCCTGGCCATCAAGGCGCCCGCCAACTATCGCAAACTGCTCGGACCATCCTCAAAAAAAATCCGCTTCACCAATCGTGCCGGCAGGAACGAAAATCTCATTCACTTGTTCGCCGATCGCCGGCGTTTCCTTGAAGAGAAACTCGGCCGGCTCCGCCCGGCCCTGGCCGACACCGGGGTATTATGGGTGTCGTGGCCAAAAAAGTCTTCAGGGGTTTCAACCGATGTTACCGAGGACGTTGTCCGCACCGTTGCTTTGCCTTTGGGTCTCGTCGACGTCAAAGTGTGCGCAGTCGATGAAATCTGGTCCGGTCTAAAATTAATGGTTCGACGAGAGCAACGAAAGACAGGACGCTGACTGCGACCGGCGGATCACGGAAAATGAAAACACGGCGTTTCGATCACATCGATTTGCGGGTTAAAGACATGAAAGCAGCCAGAGGGTTTTACGGAAAACTTTTGCCTGCACTCGGGTTTACCCACGACCGTTCGGATGAGGAGTGGGCCACGTTTTACTCAGTCGGCCCCGATAAACCGTCGGAATTCTTTGGTTTCACAAAGGATCCCAATCATCAGCCTAACGGAATCCGAATTGCGTTTTGGGCCGAGACCCGTCCGGAGATTGACCGGATCGCCGAGCTCGTTCGCGAGATCGGCGGGCGAAATCTGGAAGGACCGGAAATCTGTCGCGACTACAGCCCCGGCTATTATGCGTTCTTTTTCGAGGATCCGGAAGGCAACAAACTCGAAATCTGCTGCCGCGAAAATCCAGTCGTTGCGGAATAAGAAAAATTCGGCGAGCAGTTGGGTGGATGAGTCAATCCCCACATCAGCTTGCCATTTTGAAGGGGGCGCGGCGCGTTCGATATCTCAAATTGATCGCGCTTTTCAAGATTGCCAAAGGCGGATTGCTCCTGATTCTGGGATTCTCGCTCCTGTTCTTGAACAGCCGCACCCGCTGGCTGGATGCGATCGGAAACTGGGCCGCCGACGAGATCCTGCTCGAACACAGCAGAGCGGTTCTTTATCTGCTTAATAAGCTCCAGGCAGTGCTGGCCGGCGGCGCCCTGAGGGCCACCAGCTTTCTGGCTCTGTTTTATTCGGCCGTGCTCATGACCGAGGGAATCGGCGTTTATCTCCAACAGCGCTGGGCGGAATTTCTGATGATTTTTGCGACCGCGGCCTTCATTCCCATCGAAGCGCGCCATATCTGGCACCGGCCCAGTTTACCCAGTGTCCTGATCCTGCTGGCCAACGGGTTTATCGTTTGGTTCCTCTACAGCGTTCTGAAACGGGACAAGATGAATCATCAACTCGATCGATCACCCGAGCTGATAGAGACCCGTTAGGCCGGCGACGGAGAAACACCGAACTGACGGAGCGCGGCCATCGTCTGTTCCATCGGCAGGCCCACCACGTTCGAAAACGAACCCGTCACCCGAATAATGATGTCCGCGCCCTCCCCCTGGGCGGCATAGGCTCCCGCTTTGTCGAGCGGGTTTATCTTCGCCAGATAATGGCTGACCTTGGCAGGGCTAAGTCGCCGGAATCGGACCCGCGAAATCTCGCAGAACACTTTCGCTCGACCCTGAGTCAGGCGACCGATGAAAACCGACGAATACACTTCATGGGTCCTGCCGCTCAGTTGCCCGAGAATTTCTGCCGCCTCGGTCAAATCAGCCGGTTTGCCAATCACTTCGTCGTCGAGCGCGACCAGGGTGTCGGCTGCGACCACGACTTGCTCGGGATGGGAGCGGGCAACACTCAATCCTTTCCGGACCGCGTTCAGTCCCGTCAATTCCCGAACCGTAAGATGGCCGCCGATAATCTCGGCTACGTCCGGCAACACAATTTCGAATTGAAAGCCTGCCCCGGCCAGCAAATCACGGCGCCGGGGGGAACCCGAAGCAAGAATGATTCGCGGCCCGCTCACGCCGACACCGGCCGGCAGCCAGCACTCACGGGGAAGCGCTCGCTGCCGGTCCCTTCTCCTTTTCCCTGAAGAGCTGGTCGATCTGGGGAATTTTCATCTCGTGGAAATCGGGGGGAACGATAAATTCCGATTCACTCAATGCAGTTTTCGTTATTGAAGTTATGGTGGTCGTGATCTCTTTCCCGCCGGTTGACACAACCGTCTTGATCGGCAGCGCCGGCAGATCACCGTAGCCCGGCATATTCGCCCGGCTTGTCATCCAGACCCTGGGATTCAACGATTGCAGCTCTTTTAATACAGCGGCCCCATCAGGATAGCTCGGAGCCACCCAGTAGCTGACCTTGTAACTTGGCGTCTCACAGGCGTACTCTTCTGTGTCGTAGCCATTGATATTTTCCCTTCTGCCGGTCGGAGCCAGCTGGGGAGTATTCTCACCCTTTCCCGGCCCGGCGTATCTGTTCATCATTTCCGCCGCCGCCTTCATCTTATCGGCCGAGATTCGAACAACCGTTTTCTGGTCTTTCATCAAATTCATCATCTCTCCGCTTTTGGTATCGACAATAGTGACCAGCTGGGGGTTCGCCTCGACCCGGACCTTCTCACCCTTGATCTTGAGCGTTACCTCGGAAACTGGACCCGCACCCTCCAGTTTTTGCGTGATTGTAAGGTCCGCCCGGATCGGGGCGGAAACGAGCACCGAGAGAAACAGGAACGCAAAGAGCGGTTTCATTTTATTTCTTATTAATTAGAGCCGCTGGATTGGACGGATGCAAGCCGGGCTCACCCGGGCGCCTCGGGGAGAAGGCCCGGATTCCGGGAACCAAAAAGGACTTGGAATCGCGCGCCTCCCGCACCAGCTTAACCATGCGTCGCGCGGGCATAGCTTAATGGTAAAGTTCCAGCCTTCCAAGCTGGCCATGCGGGTTCGATTCCCGCTGCCCGCTCTCCTTGTGGCAGGGATGTCAACCCCTAAACCGAAACATCAAACAGGAACAGGAATGTCCGAATATCCCAAAACAAAGTTGCGATCTCGAAGGTAATCAGAAAAAGAACCGCGTAGGCGACGCTTGGCCACCGCTCAAACCAGGCCAGCACGTTGGGTGTCCAGAAATTACGAAGCACCGGCACGGAAAAAAGCACAACGGAGAGGACCCCAAGACCGGCTCCGGCAAGAATGTCTGTCGGATAATGGATTCCAACATAAATCCGGGGCAGGCAAATGACGATGGCGATGTAAGCACCGAGGACGATGCCGGCGCGCCGGGAAACGAGCCAGACCCCGGTAAGCAACGCGCAAAACAGAGCGGCGTGATCGCTCGGAAATGAACTCCAGACCGTCCAGTTCGATTCCTCAGGCAGACCAATCGGTGGGCGGAAATGCAGACCAGGATCGAGCAATGGACGAACCCTAAGAGGAAGGGCATGGGCCAGGAAACGAGCCAAAAAAAGGGCAACCAACGAGGCCAAAATAGCGGACAACAAATAGGAGCGATTGGTCTTGGGCTCGCCTTTGCGGCAGAACCAAGCCCACCAAATGGCGGCAAGAACAACTCCGCCTTTGACCAGATCGCTATTGCTCAGGAAAACAACCACCGTGTCGAACGTCGGCCAGTGGCGAGCGAATTGGTTGATGAAAGATACGATAGCGCGGTCGAACCCGTTCATTTTTTCAGCTCGACCCCGGTCGTTTACCTTTCGATTTCTGTCAAATCCGTCGGAATCAACTCATTTTTGCCAGAAGCGTCCTTGGGAGGAGCTGTTTCTGATCAGGCCGATCCAAAAAACGGGGGAAAACCTCCGCCCAAAGCCGCCCGGCGGGGCCTTGGGTTCCGGGCACTCTTAACGGAGTGTGAGAGGGGCTCAGCCAGAGGGTAAAAGACCGGGCAGGGTCGATTGGGGGCGTGGTGGGAAAAGGCCCTCTTCGGCCGGGCCCCAAAAAGGGGGCAAAGTGGCCCCTGTTTTGCTCGACATCGAGACCTCTGTTTGACCATACTAAAGGGGCGATAACGTCGATTTTGGTATTGACATAGAACCTACAGCGATAATAAGAAGTATGGCTTACATACACGTGTGGCCAAAAATCCTTTTATGAATAAACTGCTTTCTCTCTCAGCGCTCCTGTGCCGCCACAGCTCTCTCCGATTTCTTAGAGCAGGCGCCGTCTTGTCGATCGGTCTAGGCTTGGGCTTTGGCCTCTGGGCGGTGAGCGCGCAGGCAGCACCTTCCGGTGCGGACCACTATAATACTCCCACGCCGACACCGCACTGGACACCGAGGCCGAGTCCGACGCCGCATCGCTCCCCGACCCCGAGGCCGAGTCCGACGCCACATCGCACCCCGACCCCGAGGCCGAGTCCGACACCGCATCGCACCCCGACCCCGACCCCGAGGCCCAGTCCGACACCTCATCGCACTCCGACACCCCGGCCCAGTCCGACGCCACATAACACTCCAACACCAACGCCTGGACAGGGAGAAAAATGCCTTGTTTGCCATAACGAACACGAAATCTACATACCGTGCGATTACGTGGACGAATTCTTGAGCCACCACCCAGGCGATCATCGCGGCCCATGCCAGGTGACTCCGGTTGGCTGCCGATGAGGAGCTGATTTGCCAGCAGGACTCCACCAAGTCCTGAGAAAGCCGTCACAACACCATGCGACGGCTTTTCTCTTTTAGGCCTTTGGATAGTTGCAAGCCAATTCTCAGCCTCGAACCCAAGCGACAGAACGCCTGTAAGAAAAGGGGCGCTCTCCCGTCCAGTCGAAGCGTTTTCGGGCCTCCTCCTCGGGGGCGCCCTGGCGATCAGTCAAGTGCTGATCGGAGGCGTTGGCCTGCTCTTTGCCTTGCCGGCTTACGTGTTGCTCGGGTTGATCGGCTTGCTTTCGCTTTTTTCGCTGCGCCAATCAAAGCCCGCACCGGACACGTTTTGCCTGGTCGGTCTGTCACTATTTTTCGGTTACATGATCGGGCGCGCCCTTCTCTCGCCGGTTCCTTATCTGGCCCGGGTTGATCTTTATTCGATTCTTGGCGGTCTGATCATTTACCTTTTTGTCGCGACAATTTTTACGGATGCCAGACGTCGATTGCTTTTGATCGCTTTTCTGCTCGCAGTCGGAATCGTTCACGTTTTCATCGGTGCGATCCAGTTCCGGGATGGCAAAAACTTCATGCTCATTCCCTTCCTGAACCGGTATGATTACGGACGCCGGGCCAGTGGGTTTTATGTGTGTCCGAACCATCTGGCCGGCTTGCTCGAGGTCTTAGGCGTGTTTGGTCTAAGCATGGTTTGCTGGAGCCGCTGGCCGCGCTGGGCCAAGATGATGGTCGTTTATGCAATCGGCCTCTGTTATTTTGGCCTGACCATCACAGGCAGCCGCGGCGGTTATTTGAGCGTCGGGGCAAGCCTGCTTGTCTTTGCCATTATCAGCTTGTTTCTCCTCCGCCGGGCCAGGGGAAAAATGTTCTGGGCCAGCATCGCGATTGGAGCTGCCCTGGTGGCTGTGACCATTGGAGGGGCCGTTTTCTTTCTGCAAAAGAGCGATTTCCTGCGCTCGCGAGCCGAAAACACGTTCGACACCGAGAACATGCGCATCGATCTGTGGAAAGCCGCGCTCAAAGAGTGGAAACTGGAACCCATTTGGGGGACCGGCAGCGGGACGTATTTGTATTATGGGCGGCAATTCCGCAGCGAACGGGTGCAGCTTGACCCGGTTCGGGTGCACAACGATTACCTGCAACTCCTGGCCGAATATGGATTAATCGGTGCGGCCGGATTTATCCTGTTTCTCGGCGCTCATTTGCGCAGTGGGTGGAACAATCTCCGGCACCTTGCCGGCCAGCAAGGCGCCATCCCGTCTTTGGTTTCGAGCAACCGGTTGGCACTCCAAATCGGCGCGTTATGTGCGCTGGGGGCGTACATCGTCCACTCAATCTTCGATTTCAATCTCCATATCCCGGCCAACGTGTTGCTCCTGGCATTTGTCTTCGGAATTCTGGCGACCAGAGAGCTTCGGGACGAAAAAGAGAGAGCGCCGTCTCGAATTCCTCTGCTCTTTTGTCGTGTGACCATGCCCGTGATTGGCGTGGTTATTCTAATTGCGGCGGTTCGGTTTATGCCTGGGGAGTACTTCGCCGAGCGCGCTCAAAAGGCGCTTCGTAATTACGAGGGCGCAGAAGCGGTAGGTTTTGCAAACCACGGTTTGGCCAGCGAACGGAGCAATCCGGATCTTTATTATTACCTTGGTCGTGGCAAGGTCTTGGTCGGGGAGGCAAAGAGCGATCAAAAGGCCCAGGCGCAGTCTTTTGAAGAAGCAATCGCCGCGTTCAAGAAAGGCCGCGCCCTGGCTCCGCTGGATAAGACCCTGGCGGTGGAACTCGGGCTCACCTACGATGAACTGGGACGCTATTCCGAAGGAGAATGGTTGTTCGAGCAGGCCCTAAAGCTCGACCCCAAATCGACCTCGACGCGAGGCTACTATGAAGCACACCTGAAGCGCTGGAAGGGAGCCTATTCTGATCGAAGCCGTCCTCACTAACGCCAGGAGGTTCGGGCCAACACCAACCCGCCAAGTATCAGCAGTTGGTGTGAAAAAGCGGAAATCTCCCTCCTTTTCGGGCTTTAAGCGGCCGAACCTGTCGGGCTGGGCTCGCCGCCTGCTTACCGTGTTTGTTTGTCAATTTTTCACTAATTACGCCAGCCTTGCCTGATTCCTTGGAGTGCAATGACTTTCCGAGCAAAGAATGCGGTCGATTCAAAAAAAATATTGCCGCACTTCTTACTTGGAATTACCCTCAAAATCCAAAAACTAGGTCCGGCGGTCAGGCCCTAAAATCGAGACCAAACCCCATGAGAAATTACAGAGCTCGCGCCGGCTGCCTTTTGTGCGTGCTTGCGGCTGCGGCTTTCCTCGGTCCCCGATTTGCCTGGGCTGATGGCGAGTCGGTTGGCGGGTCTGCTATTGAGTCAAACGGCTCTTCGGCCGGTGATGTCGGTCTCGGTATATTCTCCAAGTTCCCGCTTCACGTGTCCGTATCTGCGCAGGGTGGTTATGACGATAACGTCAACACCACACATTTTTTCCAGCAAGATTCCTGGTTCACCACCGTCTTCGCCAATTTCACCTATAATGTGGGAACGCCACGGACCCGATTGAGCCTGGCGACCACCACCGGTTTCACTGATTATTTCGATATCAGCGACAACCAGTACGAGCCGACTCTTAATCTGAACCTGTCGCTCGAGCACCACGCTTCCCAGCGGCTAACCTTCATCGTGACGGCAATGGCGAGCTATCAGACGGAACCTGATTTTCAATATGGTCTCGGCATCAACCGCCGATCTGGAAACTACTTTTACACTCAGGATAAAATCACTACCTCTTATTTGTGGACGCCGCGGTTTTCGACCGCCACTTCTTATAGCTTCGCCGCTGTTCATTACGATCACCTCTCGACCGGGTTCTTCGAGGACCGAGTAGAAAATACGATTGGAAATGAGTTCCGGTTTCTCGCTTGGCCGACCACCAACATTGTAGGGGAATATCGCTTCCAGGTTGTCAGTTACGCCCACATCAATCGCGATTCGACCACCCACTTCATGCTGGGCGGCTTCGATCATGCCTTCAGCTCCCGTTTGACCACTACGTTTCGCGGTGGCGCCGAACTGCGCGATTACGATCAAATGGGAACGCAAGATTCCCCTTATTTTGAGGGAACGGTCAGTTACGCTCTGGGCAAAGACACGTCCGTTACCTGGACGGCGCATTACGGTATCGAGGAAGGCGATGTTGCCTTCAATCCGACCCGAACGACCTTCCGGACCGGTCTGCAGGGCAGCCACAGATTTACCGCCCGCATCAGCGGCTCGGTCAATCTCTATTACAACCACGACGATTACAAGGAAACGACGGTCGCAGCCACGCCCACGACCCCAGCCTTTTCCAACCCTTCCTTCAATGAAGATACCTTTGATGCTGCCGTCTCTCTGCGCTTTGCCGTTACCCGCTATCTCAACCTTGAAGCCGGCTACAACCACGCTGAAGTGAGCTCCGGAGTTACCCTCCGCGACTATTCGCGGAATCGGGCTTGGGGCGGAGTAAACGTCAGTTTCTAAAAAAACCATAACTAGGGTTTTACTCGGCGCGAATTTGGGATACAATTTCCCCCTCTCTCAGAACAGGGTTAAGCATGGCACAAAACGACGAAGTTAAGCTTCACTTTCTCGATTATTGGCGGGTTATTCGGGTCCATTGGGTGCTGGTGCTCCTTGCCTTCCTTCTGGTTCTAATTACGGCGGCGATCGTAAGCTATTTTCAGCCTCGCGAATACCAGTCGTCGGCTTTCATCGAAGTAAAGTCGATGGCCCAAAATCCGCGGATTTTCAGCACGGGCGATCCGAATCTGCCGATTCACGATCCCCAACTCGCTCCGACCGTATTTCAGGTGATTCAGCGCACCGGTATTCTCTATCCGGTCATCGAGGAGCTAAAATTGCAGGATAAGTGGACCCGGGACGGTGTCCGGCCTACCCGGGAGCAAGCTTACGCGATGCTGCGGAGCAAGCTCGACGTGGACGAAGTTCGGAACACCGATCTCCTCCAAATCAGCGTTTACGATGTCGATCCGCGAGAAGCAGCCGATATCGCAAACAAAATCGTTGCTGTTTATCAGGATACACGAGTGGACGAAGAAAAAGAGATTCTGAACCGCGCGGTCAGCGTAATGAACGAAGAAGTCTCTAAACAACAGAAACGGGTTGACGACGCGGCTGTGGAAATGGCTCGGATTCGAGAGAACGAGCACATCGTCGATCTCAATCCGGAGGGCACCGAAGACACCCAGGCGCCGATCAATAATATGGTGATCAAGCAGGAGTCCGCCGTTAACGACGCCGAAACTCAAGTCGCAACTCTTCAGTCGAAGCTGGACCAGATCGAGAAGCTCAAGGGCGACGATCTGATGCGCATGCTGGCGACCCTGAACATTCAGGATCCAACCGTGCAGAAGGTGCTTCCCAACTATCAGGATGCCGTGGCCCAGGAAGCATTGCTGCTGAACTCGGGGTTTGGAGAAAATCATCCGAAAGTGAAAGCCATCCATGCCACCGAGCGGGTGTATTCCGAACAGCTTGAGCAGCAGATCAGCAGCATCCGGGTTGCCCTGGAAAAGAACCTCAATACAGCCCAGGCCACGCGCGACGAATTAAGAAAACATCTGGAAGAGATCAACGCCAAGCAGCTGGCCAACAAGAATCTGAG
Organism: uncultured Verrucomicrobiae bacterium; assembly: GCA_963728975.1. Lineage (GTDB taxonomy): Bacteria > Verrucomicrobiota > Verrucomicrobiia > Chthoniobacterales > UBA10450 > DATFCK01. The sequence goes on along the minus strand of CAVSMF010000001.1, from coordinate 1,707,567 downwards.
CGCAAATTATACTCGCGCCAAAAATACCTACATCAAAGAAAAGCTGTTGCTCGATGGAGTTCGGACCCGGGCCCAAAGTCAAACCATGGAATTGGCCATGCCGCGTGTTGCCGTAAGCGTCAAGCAAGTGGCCGAGCCGCCCAGTTATCCGGTCAGGCCGCGGGTTGGACTCAACCTTATTCTGGGCGCTTTGGTCGGTTTGGTGGTCGGTGTCGGCCTCGCCTTTTTTATCGAGTACCTCGATACCAGTGTCAAAACCATGGACGACGTCGAGAGCCTGCTCGGTCTCCCTGTCCTGGCGATTATTCCCAAGAACATTCATCTCTTGCACAAGGACCAGGGAGACTCGCCTGATGCCGAGGCTTACCGGATCTTGCGCACAAATATCGAGTTCAACCGGAAAAATCCGGAGGCCAACACCATTTCACTGGTTAGCGGCGGACCAGGGGAAGGGAAGTCCACCACCATCGCCAATCTGGCCTTTATCTCGGCCCAAGGCGGCTATTCCACTCTGATTGTCGACGCCGACTTGCGCCGGCCGGTCCAACACGAGTTGTTCGATATCGATAACAGCATCGGTCTGACCAATTATCTCACCACGGAGATGCAACTCCACGACGTGATTTTTCCAACCACAGTGGAAAACCTCTCCCTGCTCCCAAGCGGCATTCTGCCCTCCGATGCAGTTGGCATTCTCAATTCGCAGAGAATGTCCGATATGATCGCCGAGCTCAAGCAGCGCTACGACATTATCTTTTTCGATTCCCCGCCTATGCTGGGAGTGAGTGATGCCTCGGTCCTGGCCAGCGAAGTGGATCAGACCATTATCGTGGTGCAGCATCGCAGGTTTCCCCGGGCCATGCTTACTCGGGTGAAACAGGCGGTTCTCGGCGTGGGCGGCACCGTTCTGGGCGTCGTTCTTAACAATGTCGATTTAAAACACGACCAAAATTACTACTACTACACCAACTACTACGGCTACTATCAGCCGCGGGAAAAAGAGAGCCGTCGCAATCGCCCCAAGCAGCGCACCGCCTCCCCGTCCGGCAACGGATATTCGGATCCCGACGAGTATTGATGCGGCTTTCGCTTTTTATTTTCTTTTTTGCCGGCTTTAGCGCAGTCGCTTTTGGCCAGGCGACCCTCCGCGTGGGCGATCCCATCGAGCTCAGAATCGGCGGCGTTCCGCAGGACGAGCAGATACAGGTCAACACCACCTACACGGTTGATACCAGTGGATCGGTTAGCCTGCCTTACATCAACAAAGTCAAGGCCGAAGGCCTTACCCCTTCCCAGCTGGCCCGAAAGATTGAAGAAAAATATCGGGCAGAGAAAATTTACACCAATCCCAATGTCACCATCCTGGTGCAACCTGCGGCCCGGTTCGTAAACGTCGGCGGCGCGGTCCGGACTCCGTCTCGCGTGCCTTTCACCGAAGACATGACCCTCCTGACCGCAATCAATGCCGCGGGCGGTTTCAACGACTTTGCCGATCAAAAACGGGTGCGATTACTGCGCGGGAACGAGGTAAAGGTTTTTGATGTGCGGCAGTTCCGTCGCGACCCGTCACGAGACGTGAGGCTTCAGCCCGGCGATCGGGTGGAAGTTCCGCAAACCTTCTTTTAAGGGCGCGTTGCCCAAATGCTCTTCTTGTCATGTCGAGCGGCAACGTGACGTTGCATCCAATTTTAGTCGCGGCAAGCCGCCTAATTGAAAGCCTGCCCTGAGTGAGCATAGCGAGTCGAACGGGAGACATCTCTTACTGCTAAAAATTCTTAAATGAGAGATTCCTCGACTCCGCTCGGAATGACAAAGTAGGAAATGCCAACCTGAGATGTTGCCGCCCATTTGGGCAACACGCCCTTAATAGGCCGCCCTTCGGGTAGGCCGTTATTGGTCGGACACGATCAGTTGACGGTTGCGCCAGGCAAAGCCCAAGCCGGAATAAACGGTCAGGCCAACCGTTATCCAGACCAGCAGCGGGCCCGCCGTCTGCCAGGCGCGGAGCCACCATTCCGTATTTCTATCCGCATATTGCAACTCCAGGATCGACAATAAAGATAGAAAAAATATGACGGTGATGATCTGCCACGACGTCTTGTGCTTTCCAAGCCGTTCCGCCGGCAGGACCCGCCCCTTTGCACTTGCCATCAATCGCACCCCGGTAATCAAAAAATCGCGGGCCACTACCGCGGTTGCGGCCCAGGCCGGCACCGCTTTGAGCGGCACCAGAGAGATAAACGCCGCCGCCATCATTATCTTGTCCACCAGCGGGTCCATCAGCTGGCCAAAACTCGTGACCACGCCGTAGCGCCGGGCGATTTCGCCATCGATGAAATCGGTCGCTCCAGCCAGAATAAAAATCAGGAGCGCGGCGGTCCGGGCATAATGCCAGGACGAGGCCAGCGCGACCACAAACACCACGGTTAAGAAAAGCCGGCTAAGAGTAATTCGGTTAGCCCAGTTCATTTGCTCGATCTGGCTAGTTCCAATGGTTGTCCGGCGGGGGTTTTGAACTTCGGTCGTTTCCAGATCGGGACCTTCTGTTTCAACTCGTCCATCACCCACTGGCTCGCCCCAAAAGCCTGGCCGCGATTTTGACTGGCCACTCGCACGAAAACCGACGCCTCTTTTGCCGTCACCAAGCCGATCCGGTGAGTAATAAGGATCGATTGCAGGCCAAACCGCTCCACCGCCGCTTGAGCGATAGCGCGCAACTGATGCTCGGCCATCGCGATGTGCGCCTCATACTCAATGCCCTCAATCTCACGGCCCTGCTCGAGACCACGCACCACCCCCCAGAAATCGACGATCGCCCCGCTGCCGGCAGATCCATCCCAATCCAATTCCAACGCGGCTTCAGTCAATAAAACATCGCAAACGGGATTTGCCATAATATGGAGTTACTCGGTAGACTGGTTCGCCCGCGATCGGGCGGCAAGAGAACGAGATACTAAAATGAGCACCAATCAATGCGATATTGGAGTAATCGGCCTGGCGGTCATGGGGGAAAACCTGGTTCTGAACATGGAATCGAAAGGCTTCTCCGTTGCTGTTTTTAACCGGACCACCGCTGTAACTAAGAAATTCGCGGCCGGGCGGGCCAAGGGTAAAAACATTGTCCCAGCCCTGACCATCGAAGAATTCGTGGCCGCGCTCAAGTCGCCGCGGAAAGCGATGATCATGGTAAAGGCAGGGGCCCCGGTTGACGCCGTTATCGGCGAGCTGGCGCCGCTCCTGAGCAAGGGCGACGTCATCATCGACGGCGGTAATTCGCTTTTCACTGACACCCAGCGGCGTTGCAAGGATCTGGAGGGAAAAGGAATTCACTTCGTCGGAATGGGCGTTTCCGGAGGGGAAGAAGGCGCTCTCAAAGGACCCTCTCTCATGCCCGGCGGACCACGCGAGTCGTGGCAGATCATCGCCCCAATTTTCCGCAAGATCGCGGCTCAAGTGGATGGCGAGCCGTGTTGCCGCTACATGGGCCCGGACGGAGCAGGCCACTACGTAAAGATGGTCCACAACGGGATCGAATACGGCGATATGCAGCTCATCTGCGAGGCCTACGCCATCTTAAAAGACGTCATCGGCATGGATGCCAACCAGCTGGGCGACACCTTCACCGAATGGAACAAGGGCGAGCTCAACAGTTATCTCATCGAAATCACGTCCCAAATTTTCCGGAAAATCGATCCCGATACCGGCAAACCGCTTGTCGATGTGATCCTCGACAAAGCCGGTCAAAAGGGAACCGGGATGTGGACATTGCAATCCGCAATTGCCCAATCCGTTGTCATCTCGACGATCAACGCGGCCGTGGAAGAGCGCGTCATTTCTTCGCGCAAGGAAGAGCGGGTGGCGGCTTCCAAAATTCTTCCCCAGCCAAAACCGAAAAAGTTCACCGGCAACCCTGCGGAATTGGTTGGAGCCGTGCGCAACGCCCTTTACGCTTCCAAGATTGTTTCTTATGCCCAGGGAATGGAATTGCTCGGAGCGGCCAGCAAACAATTCAATTGGAACCTGAACTTCGGCGATATCGCCACCATCTGGCGGGGCGGCTGCATCATCCGGGCAATTTTTCTGAATCGGATCGTCGAGGCCTACCAGCGCGATCCGGCGCTGCACAATTTGCTGCTTGACTCTTATTTCACCGATATTATCGCCCGGACGCAGGAGAATTGGCGCGTGGCCGTTTCCACGGCGGCGCAGCAGGGTGTCGCTGTTCCGGCGTTCGGCGCTTCTCTGGCCTACTTTGACAGCTATCGGCAAGCCCGGTTGCCGCACAACCTGCTTCAGGCTCAGCGCGACTTTTTCGGCGCCCATACTTACGAACGGGTCGATAAACCGGGTGTCTTCCATACCGAATGGATTGAATCGGACACCAAACCAGTGGGAAAATCGGCGGAGCCAAAAGAGCCGCCCAAGCGGCACGCCGCCGAGTAGCTAAATGGGGAAAACGGTTCGGGGCGGCAGAGGAGTCGCCATCCCGGGCAAAGCCAAACGGGGCCAGGAAGAGGATCGCTCGATCATCGGAAATCGTGCGATTCACTCCCGAGCAGTTGTTCGTGCGCAAGCGGCCGGATATGGCGGGTCTTGATCAGCACGACATTATCCGAGTTCTGGATTTCGCCTTCGATCAGCAAAAACGATTCTTCGATGATGGTCAGACGAACACGCTCAAACAGATTGGGATCGACAATTGCGTTGGCAACGCCGGTCTCGTCTTCCAGGCTGATAAAAACAAAACCTTTGGCTGTTCCGGGCCGTTGCCGGCAGATCACATTTCCCGCGATCTGAACAGTCGCCCCCTGAGGGGCCTGCATTAAATCGGACGCCCGCCACACATTCGGTAACTTTTCGCGCAGTAATTTCATCGGATGCGGACCGGTGGTGAGATTCATGGTCTGATAATCTGCGTTGACCCGCTCGGGAAGGGTCATCGGTGGCAGCGGTGATTCGCTCCGGGGAGCGCACGCATCCTGCGGGCTGTGTTTGGCATCCTGCCGAACACGCTTTTCGTTCGGCAGGATGCCAAACGATGCCCGCTGGAAGCGGGCGCTCCCCAGCAAATCGTCAGGAACCGTCTCTTCCACCCTCCACATCGCCGCCCGTCGATGTTCCGCAAAACAATTCAACGCCCCCAGCTCCGCCAGATTGCGCAGCTCGTCTTTCGACAACGAGACCCGGCGTTTGAAATCTTCCATCGAACGAAACTCCCGCTTTTGCCGTTCCCGGGCGATCTCTTCCCCGTGTTCCTGACCTAAACCGCTAACGACACAGAAACCGAGACGGACTGTGTAGTCATCGATGACCAAGCATTGCCAATCCGATTCCATTACGCAGACCGATTTGATCTTGAGGCCATGTCGCTGGGCATCTTTGACAATAGTCGCCGGGGTATAAAATCCCATCGGCTGATTATTGAGGAGACTGGCGTAAAACTCCGGAGCCCGATGTGCTTTCAAATAAGCGCTGCCATACGCGAGAATAGCAAAACTAATGGCGTGCGATTCGGGGAACCCGTACAAGGCAAAGGATGATATCGACTGCAGAATCTTGTCGATTTTGTCCGGGGTGACGCCTTTTTGTTCCATGGCCGCGCGCAGTTTTGCGCACACTTTAGTCATCCGTTCCTCGGACCGATGAAAACTTAGGGCCCGGCGCAGTTCCTCCGCCTGATCGCCCGAAAAATCGGCCATAATCATGGCGATCTTGAGCATCTGCTCTTGAAACAGCGGGACGCCGAGGGTGCGCTCGAGAACCGGTTTCAATCGATCATCGTAATAGGTCACCGGCTCCCGTCCCGCTCTCCGGGCAAGATAGGGATGCACCATGTTGCCCTGAATCGGGCCGGGCCGGATAATCGCGACTTCGATGACCACGTCGTAAAAGGATCGCGGCTTCATTCGGGGGAGGGTGGCCATTTGAGCGCGGCTCTCGATTTGAAAAACGCCGATGGTATCCGCGCTCTGCATCATCGCAAACGTCGCGGCGTCGTCTTTGGGAATGTGAGCCAGATCCAGCGGCCGCCCCCGTTCGCGGCATAGTTCGAAGGCATCCTGCATGACCGACATCATTCCAAGACCGAGCAGGTCCACTTTGACGATCCCGAGATCTTCACAATCGTCCTTGTCCCATTGCGCGACCACGCGTCCGGGCATGGAAGCGTTCTCCAACGGCACAAACGAGCTCAGTTTGTTTTGGCAAATAATCATTCCTCCGGAATGCTGCCCGAGATGGCGCGGCAAACCGTAAATCGCTCGATAGAGATTAATAAACGCCGGCATCCGGGGATGCTCTCGAGGGAGCCCGGCCTGTTCGATTTGAGAAACGAGATCGAGAGTGTGAGGAAAATCGCCATTGGCAAACAAATGAGAAAACCGATCGAGAATGCTCGCTGAAAAATTCAAGGCTTTGCCGATTTCCCGGGCGGCGCTGCGTCCGCGATAAGTAATGACATTAGCCGTCATGGCCGCTCCCTGTTTTCCGTAGCGCCGGTAGACTTCCTGGATCACGGATTCCCGGCGATCGCCGCTGGGCAAATCGAGATCGATATCGGGCCAGCCTTTGCGCTTCTCGTTCAGAAATCGTTCAAAGACCAGATGATTGCTCACCGGATCGACCGGGGTAATCCCGAGACAGTAACAGACCGCGCTGTTGGCCGCGCTTCCGCGTCCCTGGACCATGATATTTTGTTCCCGGCAGAAATTAACAAGGTCCCAAACAATTAAAAAATATCCAGAAAATCCGAGCTTGATGATGAGAGCAAGTTCCTCCTCCAACTTCCGTTTCACCGCCCTGCTGATGGCAGCGTAACGTTGCTGCGCGCCAAAAAGAACGATCCGCCGCAGAAACGAATCCATGCTGTGCCCGTCCGGCACCGGAAACGATGGAAACTCGTAGCCAATATTTTCGAGAGTAAAAATCAGGCGCTCAGCCAGCCGCGAGGTATTGGCAATTGCTTCCGGCAGATCACGAAAATTTTCTCGCATTTCCCGATCGCTCTTGAGATGCCGCTCCGCGTTTTGGGTGAGGAGCTTGCCCGCGGCGTCGAGATGGGTGTGCTCGCGAATGCAGGTAAAAACATCGACCACTTCGCGGCCGCACGGTTTGGCATATTGCACTCCGTTGGTGGCCAGAACCGGCAACCGATAATGCCCAGCCAAATCGATCAATCCCCGGTTCAAGCCTTCTTCGCCCCGAATGAAATGGCGCTGGATTTCGACAAAGATATTTTCCCGCCCCAACCCATCGATCAGAAATTGAATCCGATCCCGGGGAGCGCACGCTTCCAGCGTGTCGGTTGCGGCATCCTGTCGCAACCTTCCGTTCGGCAAGCTGCCGCCGCACGGTGCACCCAGGATGGGGGCGCTCCCCGATCCAAACAGCGCCACCAGGCCTTCCCCAAATTCCGGCAGCTCATTCCATTGCACAGCGCATTTTCCTTTTTCGCTCCGGAGATGGGCCTGGGTAAGCAGTTCGCACAGATTTTTGTAGCCGGTCCGATTTTCCACCAGCACGGGAAGAATCACCCCGTCTTCCATGAACAATTCGGACCCGATAATCGGCCGCACTCCGCATTCCCTGGCCGCGGCGGAAAAGCGTTGCCCTCCATAGACGCCGTTCCGGTCCAGCAAAGCCAGGGCCGGCATTTGGAGCTGGCCCGCCCTTTGGGCTAACTGCTCGGGAAAACTTCCGCCGCGCAAAAAACTGAATGCGCTGACCGCATGAAGCTCGATGTAAGACATCTCCACTGTAGCGGCGGTCTATGACCGTCGCTCGATCAAAACCCGAACCATGCGACCCTCGGAGAGCGCCGCTCCATGAAAAAAACTAATCATATATCCCATCGACTCCCCAGCCTTCGGCGCTCTCATGACAGCGACAGACGATTCCATTATCCAGCTCGATGTCCCATTCAGCGCGGGCCCATGCTTTTTCATCCCACCAGTTGCCGGAAGCCAGATAAGGGCCGCGTTGATCGGTCGCCAACCCGGTGGCGGGGGGACTGTCGAGACGAATTGGTTTAGCAGCTTCGACCCACCCTGCCGCCGGAATCGAGGGCCGAAAACGGCGTAATCCAGGAAGATAAATCCGATCGCGGCAATTGAGAGCCTGCCCTGAGCGAGAGTCGAATGGCTCAATCGCCCCCAGTTGCCACTGAAAAGGCTCCATCCGAAATGCATCCGGCCGGTGCGTTTCTTCCAGGACAGGCGTCCCGATGCGATCGTTGCCCAGTAACGAGGTTAAACGGGCCAGAGTCTCATACAGGCGGTTCGGATTGCGCATTGCCGTCTCAAATAGACCAAATTGCTGCGCCGCCGGCTTGGTCGGATGCGCTTCCAACGACACCGCAATAATCGGATGCTCCGATTTGAAATCCTCCAGATGGGTCTGGAGCATTCGAAACAGAAGCTCGATGTCGTTAGTGGGCTGTGGAATTTGAAACCGGCGCTGGTAGTTTTCCTTATTCGAAAAATAAATCCATAAAGTCAGCTCGTTAGTCGCCAGGTAAATTCCATTCAAACGAACTGCCAGCTGCTCCAAAAAACGGTGTAACATGAACAGAAGCGGTTCGGCAGTTTCGATTTCGTTTTCAAATTCAAAGCTTTCCCTGAAAACCTCGGGAGGCTGAATCCATTGGGGCAGACGGGTCGATGTCCCCCGGGCCCGTTCCCAAAGCCGAACTGCTTCTCCTCCGAGCCTTGCCCGAAGTTCCTCCCGGGGAAGTGCGGCCAGCTGTCCGATCGTGTCTATTCCCCATTTATGTAAAATGGTCAGGATCTGCCGGATTGCAGCTTCTCGATCTGTTCTAGGCGCGGTAGCCAATGGAAAATCTCCTTCCGAAACTCAAGTGTAGAAGAAAAGAGCATTATGTTCAAATGAACATTTAACAGCTTCGCTATCGTTTTCCCGCCAGCCCCGGCTCTCCCGCACCATAACCACCTCGGGAAATTGATTTTAGGCAAGAATCGCCCGCTCTCAGAATCCTTTCTCCAGGCAACGCCAAACCGGCCGCAGGCCGGCTGCCACAGTCTATTTCTGCCCCAAAAACTTCGCCTTGATCTCTTCCGGCAACGTCGATTGAGCGACCCAGGCCATTGCACTTCTCCGATCGGTTTGGGCCCAGCTGTTTACGATTGATTCGATCTGGCTCGACCGAGTCCGTTCGTTGCCGATCGTTTCCACCCATTCCAAAGCAGTGGCTGGATCGCTCCGCGACACATCCCGGCTAAAGGCCACAACCGTGTTGTCTCGCGATCCGCCCTGCGGCAATGTGGCAAGCCAGGCCGCAGCCGCATTGGGGTCGGTTTGGGCCCACCGATTGACCAGCGTTTCCGAAGCACGCTGCCGGGCCGGACCTTCCGGAAAGGAAGTCACCCATTGGGCCGCTGCCTGGGGATCGCTTCCCGCCCATTGCCAGGTGACAGCCCCAGCCGCATTCGATTGCGCTTCGGCGGAGGACAGCTTCGGAATCAACCCAATCGCGCTCCGAGGATTCGATTCCGCCAGCATAGTAATGATGTTAGGCAAAACCGCATCACGCACGGTGGTGGAGCCCAATGTGTCGGCCCAGGCCAGCGCTCCTTGCGGATCTAGCCGGGCCCATTGCCGGGCGATATTATCGAGCAAATTCTTCTGGTTATCGCTGTCCGATGCGTGCATGGCGAATTCAGCTGCGGCCCGCGGATCGGTCCCGGCCCATTGGGAAACGATATTGGTTAGGGCGTTCTGCCGGGCATTTCCAGGCGGGAGTTTCTCCGCCCACTCGATCGCTTCCTGCGGATTATTGGCGGCCAAACGCATGGTGACAGCGCCGATCGCTTCCTCCTGCGGCTTCCCGGGAGGCAAACTGGTCACGAATTGAGCGGCTGCCACCGGATCCGCCTGCGCCCAGACATTGACAATCGAGCGTAAAGCATTGGGCTGCGAATTGGCAGCCAAACTTTGCACCCAGCCGACCGCGGCGCGAGGATCGACGCTGGCCCATTCCCGGGCAACACTGTTTAGCGCTTGTTCTCGGCCCTGTCCCGGCGGCAAAGTCGAGGCCATCGCCGCCGCTCTTTGCGGGTCCTTGTTCGCCCAACTGGAAAAAATATTTTGCATGGCATTATCGCGGCGCTGGCTGGCCGGTAAACCATTCGCCCAAGCAAACGCGGCTTCGGGATCTTCCCGCGCCCAACTGCTTCCGATGACTCCCCAGACTATCCCGCGAGTCGCAGGAAGAGAAAGCTGCGCCGCTGCTTCGGCCGCCGCCAGGGGATTGAGACTGGCCCAACGACTGAAAATCGAGGCGTAAAGGCCCTGTTGATCCGGCCGGGGCGGCAGGCTTTGTAAAAGCGAAAGCGCGGCAGGCGGATCCTTGTCAGCCAGAGAAAAAATAATCGCCTGGACCGCCTGATCATGTAATGGACCGGGGGGAAGCTGAAGCGCCCAAGCGGTGGCGGCCGCGGAATCGTGTTCGGCCCACCCTCCCAGGGCGCTGCTGACAGCGCGATTTCGAGAATTGCCGGCCGGAAGATTTTGAGCGTAATCCAAAGCCGCCTTGGGATCGAACTCGGCCCAACGCCCCACCAGGAGCGGGATCACCATGTTTTTCTCCTGGGGGTTCGACAAGCTGTCGACGAAAGCGATTACCTCTCCCACGTTGTCGTTGTCGATCAGCTCCGACAACTTGCTCAGCTCGACATAAGTCCGTCGCGTTCCAGCATGATTTAAAGCTGCCTTCAGCGCGGAAACGATATTTTCCCTCGTAGCCGCAACCGCGACGTTTCCCGAGTGGGAGTCTCTTTCCCCGGTAAGAATCTTTCTTTTCCCAACCGGCAGCGATGCTCCAATTGATGCTGGCCCCGGAGCCAGTCTGCCCGGGGAGGAGGAGGCGCTTGGCGGAAGCGGAATAAGGTAGCGCCCGACCCCGATCCCAAGAAGGAGAGCAACTATGGCAATGACAACGGGACCGGCCAACCGATTCATCAAAGTCAATCTACAACCAAATCACCCTGCCATCCCGTTTTTAGATGATTTGGGTCGGACACTTCGGCAATGCCCGCAAAAATGACCGCCCATACGGTTTCGTTATAATTCGATTGTCCAGGATTACCACCATCCCTTGATCGCTTTTGGTTCGAATCAAGCGCCCCACTCCCTGGCGCAACTTCAAAATCGCTTCCGGCAATGAATACTCGGCGAATGCGTCCCCGCCCTGTTTCTGAATCAGCTCCAGCTTGGCTTCAATCAGCGGATGATCCGGCACGGCAAAAGGCAAACGCGTGATGATCACATTGGACAGAGCTTCACCCGGCACATCCACCCCCATCCAAAAACTGTCGGTCCCAAACAACACGCTCCGCGGGGTCGTTCTAAACTGATCGAGCAATTTGCCCCGCGGCAGACCCGAACCTTGCACGAAAAGGTTCATTTTCTTTTCCGCGAAAAATTTCTCCATCCGCGCCGCGATCTGATGCATTCCTCGATAGCTGGTAAACAGGACAAAGGCCCGGCCGCCGCTCTCCTCGACAAAATGGCCGATCCAGTAGGCCAGGGCTTCGTCGCAAGCCGGGTCCCGGGGATCGGGCATTTTCTGGACGATGAAAATTCTCATTTGCTTCTTAAAATCGAACGGACTCCCCAGCTGGAGTGGCTGGGCGTTCTCCGCTCCGATTCGTCCGCGAAGATAAGCCAGATCCGGACGTCCGACGGACAGGGTAGCGCTGGTCATGATGCAGGAACACCCTTCCCGGAAAAGCATCCGCCGAAGCACGGGCGCAATGTCCACGGGAGCGCCATTGAGGGATAAAAGCTGGCCGGCTTTGCCCGTCCGCTCCACCCAATAGACGTGTTCGTCCTGATTCTGGCCGAGAAAATCGGCGATGCCTTGGCGGGCCTGGCCGATCCGGCGGCCAAGGTCCTGGAGCTCGGCCCTCAAAAACTCGTCTTCTGTTTTCCTCGCCGCCTCGTTGACCCGGGCCCGCAACGTTATCAGCCGCCCGGTGATCGTATCCGAAACGAAATCGGATTTCCGGACACGAAATTCGCGGCCCTTGGTAAAATCGCAGCGTCCATCCACCTGCCGGAAAAAGCTGTCTACTTCGTTTACCAACTCCGCTGAGAGGGTTACCCCGGTGGCATCCCGGGTCAGGGTAAACAGACCCTTGCGCGTGCGCGCGTTGTAGAGACGCTGAATGGCCGATCGCAACCCGAATTGGGAAACCGTCATCCCAACCTGACGGGAAGCAACCTGTTCCATGGTATGCGCTTCGTCGAAAACAATGAAGTCGTTAGGCAAAAGATATCCGCTTTCCCGTTCCTCCTGTTCGTCGGCCCCGCCCAAAAGCATGAACAGCAGGGTGTGGTTAAGCACAATCACATCCGCGCAAAGCAGGCGTTTCCGGGCCTGCTGGTAAAAGCAACCGCCGCGTTGGCCGCAGCCTTTGGTAGTACAAATGTGGGCCTCGCTGCAAACCTGCATCCACACCTTGGTATCCGGCTGAAAATTCAGATCGCTCAGCGATCCATCCCTGGTGGTCCGAGCCCATTCCGCCACCTCCTGCAATTCCGCCTGCTCCGGCCCGGTGAAAAGATCGGTCGCCTGCTGCAAGGCGCGCTCCAGACGATGCGGGCAAAGGTAATTCTGCCGGCCTTTCATCAACGCCGCCTCGAACTCGACCGGAAGCACTTTTTGCAAGATCGGGATGTCCTTATGAATAAGCTGCTCCTGCAGGTTGATGGTATGGGTTGAAACGATCGCCTTCTTTTTTTGTTCCAGCCCAAAAAGGATCGCCGGCACCAGGTAAGCCAGCGATTTGCCCACCCCCGTGCCCGCCTCCACCACCAAGTGTCGCTCTTCTTCCAGCGCTTCCCCGACCGCCACCGCCATGGCTTGCTGCTGGGGACGGAACTCGAAGTTCTTTGCCTTCGAAAGCAAACCGCCCTCGGAGAAAACCGCTCGCACCCGGCCGACGAATTCGGTTCCGAGAGAGTCTTTAAGGGCAATCATGGAGGGGCTACGTTATCATTGGGAGGGAAGAGCGACACCATAAAACAAAGCACCAAGCACCAATATCCAAGCACCAGAGAAGCACCAACGTCCAAACTTCAAATGGACGGGCAACGGTTGGGCATCCTTTTGAAGCTTGGTGCTTGAAGTTTCTCTGGAGTTTGGTCCTTGGGATTTGGAGCTTTAGAACCGTCAGGTGCAGAATCCAAATCGATGCTTTAAACTCAGCCTGGTAGAGCTCCCGACACTTCGTGAAAATTCTCGACCGATACGTCATTCGCAACTTCATTCAGGCCTACGTCTATTGCATTGTCGGATTTCTCTCCATCTGGCTCATCTTCGACGTCAGCGATAACATTTCTACATTTATCGACCAGCGTCTTGGACTGGTCCGGGTGGCCCAATATTATCTCACCCAGGTCCCGCAGATCCTCGTTATCCTGTTGCCCGTTTCGTTATTGCTGGCGCTGCTTTTCTGTCTGGGACGAATGTCCCGAGCCAACGAAATCGTTTCGATGCTGACAGCCGGGATCAGCATTCCCCGGGTGCTCCTGCCCCTGTTTATCATCGGTCTGCTTACGGTCTGGGCTAGCGCCGCTCTGAATTACAAGCTGGCCCCGCACGCCGACCTCGCCCGACGAACGCTTCTCTCCAATGAACGGCACCGGAAACAATCTCAAATTGAAGGCCAGATTTTTCGGAACCGGACCGACAACCGGACCTGGTTTATTCAAAGCTTTCGCCGCGGGCAGAACACCTTCAATAACGTCCAGATCCTTCAGCAGGACTCGAACGATAACATCGTCATGAACTTCCTGGCCGATCGCGCTTTCTATCGTCCGGAGACCCACACCTGGGAGTTCCAAACCGTGAAGATCGTCTGGTACGATGCCAGGGGGAACATCACTCACGAGGAAATCAGACCTTCTCTCGTGATCAAACATTGGAGCGAAACCCCATACCGTCTCGGCAGCGCCAACGTCCGGGCGGAATATCTCAGTGTTCCCGAGTTACGGGAGTATTTGCATTTCAATTCCGATTTCCCGGCAACGCTTCTCGCCCCTTTTGAAACGCATCTTCAATACCGCCTCGCTCTCCCCTGGACCTGTCTGGTGGTTGTCCTCATCGCTGCCCCCCTCGGAATTGGATTTTCCCGCCGGGGCGTTCTTTCCAGCGTAGCCGCGGCGATCATACTGGTCTTTTCCATGAATTTTTTGACTCACTTGTTCCTCGCCCTGGGCGAGGGCGACCGCATCCCGTCCTGGGCCGCCGCCTGGACCCCGAACCTGATCTTCGCTGTCGTCGGCCTTTATCTCCTCCTGTTGCGGGCTTCAAATCGCGAAGGACTCGGCTTTAATCTGCTCCTGGCCCGCCGTATAATCTCTCGATGAACCCGCTGGCAAATGAATGGGCCATAAAACCGCGCTCGGACGCGTGCACTGCAACCAACCGGCCATTCGCCCCGGGGGAATATTTCTACACCCTTCTTTTCCGCGAGCCGGAGGGATTTCGCCGGGAAGACTTGAGCGAGGAAGCATGGAGCAAGAGAAACGATAATATCCGGCCATTTTCATTCTGGAAAAGCCGCTACGAACCCGCCCCGCCCGAGCCACCGGAACCGTTAGGCAAGGAAACCGCCGAACAACTCTTTCGGCGATTGATCGCGTCGCCCGACGCCCCTGCCAATGCCTGCTACGTGCTGGCGGTGATGCTCGAGCGAAAACGGGTGTTGAAACAGATCAAAACCGAGCCCGACGCTAATGGCCGTCTCCTCGTCTACGAACACGGCCCGAGCGGCGACGTCTTTATCGTCCGCGATCCGGGCTTGAAGCTGGCTGAACTCGACAGCGTGCAAAACGAAGTTGCCAGTCTCCTCCGCGCCGCCGCACCCGCGAAGTGAGAAAGCGCGGTGGATCGGCCTCTCCGAGGGCGATGCTAAAACCAAAGCTCCGAATTGTTTCGGAGCTCATAATGAGCGGCTTCGCCGCTTCGGGTTAACATCGCCCTCGGAGAGGCCGATCCACCGCGACTGCCGACCTGCGCGACACCTGCTTTTGTGAGAGAATACGCCCGTGCACCCCGCCATCGTGACAGAGGAGAAATCCATTATCCCGATACTCCGCCACTCCATCACTCCCGCGCCCTCCCTGCCCTGGTTCCGGAACGGCTCGTTCCCGCTCTTCCTCGCCCCCATGGCCGGCGTTTCCGACAAAATCTTCCGGCAACTCTGCAAGGAATTTGGCGCCGACGTGCTTACCACCGAATTCGTTTCCGCTGAAGGCATTTTCCGGCGAAACGAGCGGACCCGCGAATACCTCGATTTTGACGAGATCGAGCGGCCGATCGGTGTCCAACTTTTCGGCGCCGACGCCGGCCACATGGCGGAAGCAGCCCAGCAGGTGGTCGATTGGGTCCAGCCCGATTTTATCGATCTGAATTTTGGTTGCCCGGTAAACAAAGTTGTGGCCAGGAACGGCGGGTCTGCCCTGCTCAAGGACTGCCCAACCTTGTCCAGTGTGGCCGGTACAGTGGTCAAAGCGGTCGCGCCACTCCGGGTCACGGCTAAAATCCGAACCGGCTGGGATGCCGATTCGGTCAATGCCTTACGGGTGGCTCGAATTTTGGTCGACCAAGGAATTGCCGCGCTCACCATACACGGACGGACGCGCGCCCAGGGCTATTCCGGCGCAGCCGACTGGGATGTCATCGGGGAAGTTGCCGCAGCCATTCCAATTCCCGTGATCGGGAACGGAGATATTTTCTCTCCAGTCGATGTCGCGCGCCGCCGCGCCGAAACTGGAATCGCCGGGATAATGATCGGCCGCGCGGCCATGAGCGCTCCCTGGATTTTTCAGCAGACAAAGGAATACCTGGCGACAAACCAGATTCCCGATCCGCCGGAACCAGTCGCGAGATGGAACCTGATTTTGCGCCACTGCCAACTGGCGGTGGAAGAATGGGGAGCCGAGGAACCCGCCATCCGTTCGATGCGCTCGCGCCTGATGGCTTATTCCAAAGGCTTCCCCGGGGGCAAGATTTTGCGGGAAAGATTCCAGCACATCGCCAGTTTATCCGAACTGGAAACGATTGGAGCAGAACATCTTACGGCCCAGGCGCAGACAGATACAGCGACGCTGAGTTGACGCGCTGGATAGGCAGTGAACCCCCAATCGCTGCCGCTAAAATGGCCTTCCTCTCCGGGCTCCAAGTTGTTACGCTACAAGCATGAAACAGGATCGCCGATTCTGGGGTGCGCGGGTGGCCTTCAACGTAGCTCTGCTGCTCTCTCTTTCTTCTGGTTTTGCCACGGCGCGCCCGGTCGAGCCAAACGACGATAACACTCCGGGCTTTTATACCTGGCGGGGTGGAAGCGGCAGTGTCACGGACGGCGACAACTGGGATCCGGATGATAGCGGACCGCCGAGCGGCTCCGTGCCCGGGGCAAAAGATGGCGTGTCGGTGGACACCTTCGATTCCATCACGCTCACCGGTAACTTGACTGTAAAGACCGCCGGCCTGTTTGGCTACTTCAACGGCGTGACCAATGACTGGGCTCATATCACCATGGCCGGCACAGTCACAGTCGGGTCGATCAGTGCGCGGGACACGACGTTTCAGGAAAACGTCAACTGCACGGTCGGAGCCGTCAGCGCCGAGAATGTGGAGTTCGATAAGGACGTAATAATAACCGGTACGGATCCCTTCGGGCCCGGCGACAGTCTTTATATTAGTTCGGCAAACCATCCAGGCAGTGTGACGGAATTTGTCGCCGGTTCATCCTTGAGTGCTACCGGCGTTACCGTCATCGACGACGCGGGCCACTCCTTCAGCGACCCCGATCTCACCACGCGCGCCGGTCATCTTCAACTCGATAGCGGAGTAGCAGCGATCGCCGGCCCGGCCGGAACAGATTTTCCAGCTTTCAAGGTAACCGCCAACACCGCACTTGTGATGACGGGCAACGCTCAGCTGGGAATCAATGGCGGAAGTTATATCATCGACGGCGACGCGCGCATTGGCCTGGGTCTAAACACAGTGGACTTCGTTACTACATCGCAGATTAATATAACTGACGGCGGTTCCCTGACTGTCAACGGAGACACTGCCGTCGGATTTACCGACGCTGGCTTTTCCGAGAAGGCCGGCCAGGGCATGATCACGGTTGATGGCGTCGGCTCAGATTGGGAAGCAAAAGGCGATATCTTACTTGGCGCGGAGGCCGATTGCACGGGCACGGCGCTGATTCAGAACGGTGGCAACTTGCGCGTATCCGACGTCACTAACATTCGGGTGGGTGCAGTGGAAGACTCCTTCGGCACGCTTACTTTCGATAAAAACGGCGGAGCCAATCCAAGCTTCACCTTTGGCGGTTCCACTGCTGAACTGCTCATCGGCGACGCAGGGATCGGACATTTCTTCGTTCAAGGAGGAGCCGACATCCAGGACGCTGGGACAGTTATTCTCGGCAATCAGTCCACCGGCCTGGGAGATGCCACCATCAAGGATGGCTCGAAATTTACCGTCATGGGCGATTTAATTATCGGATTAAACGGCAAAGCCAATCAGCCGATACCGGACTCCGTGCTGGTAACCAATGGCGCCACTCTGACCGACGACGGCGCCAAGATCGAGCTGGGCCAGAACCCGAATAGCACGGGCTTGTTAACCATCGACGGCTCGGATTCGAAGGTAATGGGCACCGGTGCCGCCAACATCGTCATCGGAGATCAGGGAAAAGGGGTGGTGGTGCTTCAAAATGGAGGACAATTCACCTTGCAGTCCGCTTCCGGCACTTTTGTCCTCGGGACCAATGCCGGCGGGACTGGCATCATTCGCGTGAATGGCTCGCAAAATGGAACGCCGTCCACTCTCAACGACATGGGCTCGCTGACGATTGGTGGGGTAGCCAACGCGACTGGAGAACTCGACATCACCGGTGGCGGTCAGGTGAACACTACCGGCACAGTTGTCATCGGCCGGGACGGATCATCCACCGGCACGGCGATGATCTCGGGGGATGCTTCCCAATGGAACAACGCGGCCACGGCCGGCGGTCTTGCCGGAACAAGCGACCTGGTTGTAGGACAATCCGGTACCGGGACTCTCACCCTCGATACGGCCGGAAAGCTCAGCGTGCACAAGCTCACCATCGGCCAACAATCATCGGCCGACGGCCGAATCACAGTGACCGGCACATCCAGCGGAAGCCAGACGATGCTTACAGCCACGGGCGACATTACGATTGGAGACGCGGGGGTTGGAAGAATAACCCTGCAGAGCGGCGCTCATTTTTCCGCGCAACCGCTGGTTGATGTAACCTTGGGAAATCAGTCCAATAGCGATGGTTTTTTAACGCTTAAAGATGCCGGCACCCAATGGGTGAATACGGCCTCCACGGTAGGTATGACCATCGGTAACCAGGGAAGGGGGACCCTGGAAATAATGAACGGCGCGCAATTTCTTGCCACCGGACAATCGATGTTCGTGGGAGGCGACCTCGCTCCCACCGGCGAGGGTTCGGTTACAGTCGACGGCCAGGGCACCAGTGCGCTCCTCCAGTTAGGCGACCTGACTCTCAATAGCGCCACCATGGCTTCTCTTTCCGTCAAGAACGGAGGAACGGTTACACTCAGGGGGTCGTTAACCACTGGCAGCTCTTTAAAAAATGGCTTTGGAACCGTCCTGATCGACGGCTCCAGCTCGAAGCTGACGGCCCAAAGCATTTTCCTCGACGCCGGGTCAACCTATCCAGCTGCTGCATTAACCGTATCCGGTGGCGCCAACGTCGATCTTTCCGACTCCCTCCAGCTGAACGCTTCGCGCGGTAGCGATCAGGCAAGCCTGCTTGTCACTGGAAATAATTCGGTCCTGACTGCAACAACGGGTATTGGGATCGGCGGCGGCGGCCAGCCCGCGGTGGCCAGTGTTATGGATGGAGGCACCATCAACGGCCCGATCCTGTTAGATTCATCAAACAACACCGGCGGCCCCTCCAAGCTCCTGGTCGGCGGCGACGCCATGACGGCAACGCTGAACGGTAAGGTGTTTGTGACCGAAGGCAGCAGCATGACCATCGGTTCTGGCGGTCAGGTCAATCTCGGCGCCGGGCCTATGTCGGTCACCAGCACCCAGAGCACCCCGAGTATTCTTAATGTGACGGGAAGCAATGCGAATCTGAACGGCGTTTCGAACGTGATTGTGACGCGCAGCACCGTAACCGTCTCCGGCGGCGGCATGATCGACGTGAGCCCGGGCCAGATCATCGTTGACGGTGACAGCTCGCAAACCGGAGGGATAACCGTCGGCGCCAGTGGAACGGTTAAAGGTGGTTCGATTTCTGTCGGGGTTGATGGTTCGGCCCTGTTTCAGGTGTCCACTGGGGGCAGCGCCTCGGCCGAGACCAAAGTCGATGTCGGCACCCAAGGTACCCTCAATGTCGCCGGCACCATGAACATCGGCTCTACTCTCCTGGGTCAGGCGGTGTCTACCCAAATTTATATCGGCTTTGGCGGGGCCCTGAAAAACAACGGCATGGTGAACAGCAACCTTTTCGTCGATTTGGGCGGCACCTATGGCGGTCATGGAAAAATTACCGGCAAAGTGATCGATATTGGCACGCTGGCGCCGGGCGATCCGCAAACTTTGACCATTGACGGCGACTACGAACAGGACAACGGCGGTTTACTTGAGATAGCGGTTGCCGGAACTGACCCTTCTTCCATGGATCACCTGGTCGTTACCGGCAATCTGAGCCTGATGAGCGGCGCGGTTCTGCAATTCGATTTCATGAATGGCTTTGCCCCCAAGCTGGGCGATAAATTCGACTTCCTTTCCTTCGGCTCGGTCGATCCCACCAACAGCCTGTTCAGCAGCGTTCAGGTTACCGGCCTCGAACCCGGCTTCGACTACACGGTCGCACCCGATCCGACCGACCCGGGCAGCTATGCCCTGGTTGCCTTGAACGACGGCGTTGCGGTCCCCGAGCCTGGCAACCTGTTCTTTTTTCTTTGCGGCGTCGGATTCTTGCTACGACGCCCTGTCGCCGCTAGAATGGCTCGTGCCAGAAAACGCGACCGCGCCTAACGGAATTAATTTCAAGATCGGCAACGAGCGTCTGATCAAGGCGACCGGAAATGCGTCCGGGAAATTGCTGTCGCTTCTGACCAAACAGGGACGGCCTAACGGGGCTCTGCGGGTGGCGGTGATCGGCGGCGGGTGCTCCGGGTTGCAATACAAAATGGACCTGGTAGATGGCCCGGCCAACCGCGACATTCTGGTCGAGACGGGCGGGATACGGGTGGTGGTCGATCCCAAGAGCGCGCTGTTTGTCAGCGGTTCGGTGCTCGATTATAGCGACGATCTGCAAAAGGGCGGATTTAAGGTGACCAACCCGAACGCGGTCGCCCATTGTTCCTGTGGCGAGAGTTTCGCTGCATGACCGATCATTTTGCGCTTCTGGGACAACCCCGCCGGCCCTGGTTAAATCCGGAAAAGCTGAAGGAGCGCTATCAGGAACTGGCGCGGACCGAGCATCCGGATCAGAAAGGGCGGAGCAGCCTGACACCCGGTCGCGGCTCGGAGGCCCCTCCCCCGTTTGGGGAGATCAATGAAGCCTATCGGGTGTTAAGCGATCCGCGGTTGCGGTTGCAACATCTCTTGAGCTTGGAAGGGAAAACGCCGGAAGCGAATGCTCCACTTTCTCCGGAGCTGATGGATCTGTTTACCCGCACGGCGCCGGTCTTTAGCGAGATCGATCGTCTCCTGGAAAAATTGAAATCGGCAAACAACGCGTTGAGCAGATCTTTGTTGCACCAGGAAATCCTGACGGTCCGGCAACGGGCCGATGCTCTGTTGCTGGAGATCGGGAAACGCCGTGACGATAGCGTTCGCCAGGTCCAGGAAGCAGACAAGTTTTGGGACGACAAAGCGGCGGGAGCGATCGGGACCTTAGCCGAATTGGGCAACCGACTCGGCTATCTTGATCGCTGGATCGATCAGCTGCGGGAACGGCAATTCCAATTAGAGAACAGTTAGGGGAAATTGCAGGGCGTCTGGGGCAGACGCCACCCTGGCGTTTTTCAGAAACGCCCTGCCATTGCATCATGTTCATTTGAACTTGCCATGCCGATTTAATCGACGATGCTTGATAATGCTGACCCATCGCCAGAAACGCGTTCTCGATTTCATTCAAAACGAACAGCGGGAAAAAGGAATCACTCCAAGCACGCGCGAAATTCAGCACCATTTTCGGTTCGCCAGTCAGACTTCAGTCATGCAGTACCTGGCCGTACTGGAACGGAAAGGCTTCATCGATCGTCAGGCCCGTAAAGCGCGCGCCTTGATCACGCCCTTCCAAAAGGTGCGGATCACAGACATCCCGATTTACGGTCAGATCCCTGCCGGAATGGCTAGTCCGGTCGAAGAAAACATCGAAGGCCACGTGTCGCTCGATGCCGATTCGGTTAATGCGTCCAGGAACGGGCGGACCTTCGCTCTCCGGGTCCGGGGCGATTCCATGATTGACGCTCATATCATGGATGGCGACATCGTGATTTTGGAGCATCGGAAAGAGGTCCAAAACGGCGATATTGTGGCGGGATTAATTGACGGCGAGACCACCTTAAAACGGTATGTGATGGAACATGGGCGGCCTTATTTGAAAGCGGAAAATCCGGCTTATCCGGATCTGCTCCCGGCCCGGGAGTTGCGGATTCAAGGGGTGATGATTTCGTTGATCCGGAAACAACCCGCCGCGGCGCGGCGGAAGCGGTGAAGACTGGATTAACTGGACAGGATTAACGGGATTAACAGGATTGAGAGATAAGATGTCGCCGAGATGGAAGGGTAAAGTCAGGTAGGGACGCACCTTCGGGGCGTCCAGATCGAGTTGCCAAGACGGGATGCTAATCGCGCGGCTATTTCGTTCGGAAATCTCGGAGGGATGTCCCTACCTCCGTCAATCCTGCATAATCCTGTAAATCCTGTCCTTCCTCCTCCCCAGCGAATAATGTTCACTTGAACATATCTTCTCTTTATGCCATGGTCCCGGGATGGGAGAGAATGGGACGATTGTCGATCTTCGAAATTTGTTGGCAGAACGTTTTCCCCACCCCCCGCTGCCAGCAACCTCGCATTTACGGACCGGCTTGGCCTTTCTCGATGAAACGGCAGGCGGTGGGCTTCCGAAAAGCGCCCTGACCGAAATAATCAGTCCCTACTTGAGCGGAGGAAGCGCTTCAGTGATTGCCGCTCTGCTCGAAGCCGCTCATCGAGATCGTTATTTTGTCGCTTTAGTGGATGGATGGGATTCGTTTGATCCTCAGGGCCTGACCAATTCGCCCCTGGGCAATCTTTTGTGGGCGCGTTGCCGGAAAACCTCCGAAGCAATCAAAGCCGCGGATCTGCTTCTTCGGGATGGCAATTTCCCATTGGTCATTATCGATCTTGTCCTCAACCCGCAGCGGGAAACGCGAAAAATCCCTCAAACCAGTTGGTACCGTCTTCAACGACTGGCGGAAGAATCACCGGCCGCTTGTCTTATTCTGACCCGCCAAAGCATGGTCGGAAGCGCGCAATTCAAGATCGTACTCGAACATTCCTGGAGTGTGACCGATTTGGGAGAAAAGAACGCTGTTTCCCGATTCCGGATTCGGGTCCAACGCCCCCATTTTTCCCGAGACAATATCTCCCGCCAATATGCGCATTCCTGATCGAACGTCGCGCGCTGGAATATTTGATCCACGACCGCGCCTCTCCCTCACGCTTCGAATCTGATGTTCGCCACGATCTATCTTCCGAACTTTTATTTGCAGGCCGCCCTGCGATACCGAACGGAATTGCGAACGAAACCCGCCGCCTTAATCGAGGAAAGGGAAAAGAAACCGGTCATCATTCAGCTGAACACGGCAGCCCAATCCGCCGGGGTCCGCAAAGGAATGACTCCGAGTCAGGCCCTGGCTCGTTGCCTGGAGGTATTGATCAGAGTGCGCGCCCGGGAACAGGAAAAATCGGTCCGGGACATTTTGCTGCATTATGCTTTTAGCCTGAGTCCGTTTGTGGAAGCAACCGCCCCTGGCATTGCCACCATCCAATTTACCGATTCACGAAATCTTTCCGACAAAGTTGGACGGATCATTGAACACTTGGCGGAATCTGAGCTTCACGCCCAAGCCGGTTTGGCAGATAACCCGGACACAAGTTTTCTGGCTGCTCATCTGGCCCGGCCACTCTTAGAAGTTAACGATACCAGAAAATTTCTGGCCCCGCTTTCGATCGATGTGCTTGCCTCAGTTATGTAGCAACCGGCCTGCTTGCCACGTCCGAAGCAGGGCGAAGGCGGGCGGCCGGTTTGCAGAATAACCGCAAATTCTCCACTGCGGCTCTACCGCAACCGGAATCGCAACCACAAATTACGCGAATAACCCAGATGGAGTGATAAAAGAATGTTGCCCACGAAACACCCGAAAAATCCGAGATAAAAAAGAGGTTAGATTCCCGCGTCTTTTCGCGTATTTCGTGGGCAAAAAATTCTTCTCCCTCAGAGAGAATCGAAGTCCGGCGTCAATTTGCCTCTAAGATGGGATTTGCCCGATCCCTCGCTCCGCTCGGGATGACTGTGAACGGTAGCCTCTCGGGTCATTCCGAGCCGAGCGAGGAATCGGGAGTGACGGGACATCCCCGACACACAGCCGCCGCAAGCCTTCGCCCGGTCAGATCGAGATTTAGATGGAAGCGTGTTGCTTCACTAGCCTCCGGCGTAATTGGGATACTTGTCATGCAACTCCTTCGCGGCCCGTTCCGCCTCCTCGCTTTTACCCGCCCGTTGATAGGCCGACGCGGCTTTGGCCAGGGCACGCGGAGTAATCGCAGGGTCATCGTAAAGCAGGGCAACGCCCATGAATGCTTTTCCAGCATCATCGAAGTTGCCCCGCTCAACCTGCACGTCTCCGGCCAAAAGACGCGCCTCCGCGTTCACCCGGCCTTCCGGTTGAAGCGCCATAATGTCTTCCGCGATTTTTTCGGCTTCGTCGGCCTTATGCGCTCCGATCTTGGCCGCTCCCAGGGCCAACAACGCCTTGGCTTTCCCGGCCGGATCGGTCGCCGTCTGCAAATATCGGCCATAGGCGTTTTCAGCTTCAGGAAAATTTTTCAATCGCGATTCGGCATCTCCCAGATAAAACCAAAAATCAGATTTGATGGCCGCCGGATTGTCGGTTTTTCCAAGCGCGGATAAATATTTCTCGGCTGCGGCGTAATTTTTCTCGTTATACGATTCCAAGCCGATCCATTCCAGAATCTCGGGCGGCAGGTTCGCGTCCGGTCTGGCCGCCATGAACCCATCCAGTTCCCTGGTCAAAGCCTCCCGGTCATGCGTATAAAAGTAGGCAGAAACGATCCGAATGGTGGCCGGTTCGTAATAACGCTCCTTATCGAGTTGCCGCGCCCTGTCCAGCTCTCGAACAGCGGTCTTGTAATCTTTCGATTCAAATGCCGCTTTCCCGATATAATAATGAGCCTGGGCCGCAGCCGAACTTTTCGGGAATTCTTTCAGGAGTTGATGAAACGTGTCGCTCATGCCCTTGCCATTTCCCTGTTGGCCGAGAACAAGCGCTTTTTGTTGTAAAGTCGCTTCCCGCTCGTGGGCGTCGGGATAGTTCTTGAGGATGGCGTTCAAATCGGCCAGGGCCACGTCGTAGTTTTTGTCTTCCTGATAAGCCAGGGCGCGCTGAGCCAGGGCGGACGGGGCCTGAGGGGTTTCAGGATAGGCTTGAATGTAGTAGGTGAACGCTTCCACGATCCTGGGCAAATCCTTGAGTTGGACGTAACACCACCCCAGTTTGTAGGCGGCTTCGGCCCGCAGTTTCGAGGAGAGCTGGGAAGCGCGAAGATCGCCGTAAATCGGCGCGGCCTCGGTGTAATTCTGTTGCTTGTAAAGGGCTTCCGCCTTCAACAGCTTCGCCTGATCGGCCCGCTCGGTGGGCGGATCGGTGGCAAGAAATTCGTCCACTGCACCGATCAAAGCCGGGGGGTCGGAATTGTAAATATTGATGAGGCGTTGATAGCGCGCCTCGTTAGCCTCTTCCCGTTGCGGAAATTTGGCGGCGATCTCGTTGTAGATTGCCTCCGCTTCGGCGGTCTGGCCGAGTTGACGTTCGGCGTTACCGGCAAGCAACATCGCTTCCGGACGAACAGTGTCCGGCAGGTTCGCCTGAATATCCTTGTAGTCGCCGATCAGCTCCTTGTATTGGCCTAACAGGTATTGCACGCGCAACAGACCCACCTCGGCAATCGCACGAAACTTTCCCGCTTCAGCCCTTTTCCGCGCTTTCTCGAACAGGTCGGTTGCTTTCCCGGCCATCGACTTGTCGATCTTCCCTTTGTCGGACTGCGACAGATCGAGCGCAATCAATCCGCCCCGGACGGCCGCTTCCGCCTTCAGGACCGGCTTCTGAGCTTCCCGGGAAAGAGCCTCGTACTGGTCCAATGCATCGCTTTTCTTTCCCCGCGATAGAAACAGGGACGCAGAAGCCAGCCGCGAATCTTCCCGGTAGGGATTTGGATTTTTTGCTTCAATGACCTGCTGATATAAAGCGCAAGCATCATCCTTGCGATCAAGGGTCTCCAGACAACGCGCTTCAAAATAGCGGGCGGAAAGCGCCACCGCTGGTTCCTTGGATTTGGCCGCGGCCCGGTGAAAAAGCGGCAAAGCAGCACCGTAATCTTTTTGGGTAAAGGCCGACTCGGCCAGCATGTAGGCCGCGAGACCGGCGTATTCACTGTCGCCGTATTCATCCAAAACGGCCTGGAAACTTTTGCGAGCGGACGTTTCGCGATGCAAAGCGCGATAAGATTCGCCCAGGAAGAAGCAGGCCTGGGCTCGCCCCGACGCATTAGGATACTGATCGAGAAATTTTTCAAACTCGGGGAAAGCAAGGTCGTAGAGCTTGCGCCGAAACAGCGCGTTAGCGTATTGCAATTGCCTCTGATCGGCCGGTTCGGCTTGGGCCGGAGCAGGCTGGGGTGAGACTTCCGGAGGGGAAGGATTCAACATTTCCTGGTGGGCGACCGGCGGAGGGAGCCGCGGTCCCGGAGTAGGCGATGCCGGCGGCTGATCGACGGGCAATGCTCGGGCTACCGGCGGCTCATTTACCGGCTGGGCCCGTCGGACTTCGTGGAGGGTCTGGGCAAAAGAGGCGCCTCCGCCCGCGACAAGCGCTGCAAGCAGGCAACTCGCCCAGCCCGCCCCGAGCCGCTTGCTATTTTGCGGTCGCAAACGCGACATTCGTGACCCCAGCCTGGCTGCAGACATTCAGTACGTCGATGATGTTCTTGTAAGCCCCGGCTTCATCTCCACGAATAACCACGGCCTGTTCCGAATTGAGTTGGACAAGACCTTTCAACAATTCGCCCAATTCCGCGGCGGAAAGAGTCCTGCGGTTAACCACTACCTTGCCGTCCGATTTGACGTTGACGATCACGTCGCCGATGGGAGCGGCTTTCGGCTTGGCGGCAGAGGCTTTCGGCACCTTGACGTCCAGCTCGTTTTCGTTGCGCGCCGCATTCCAAGTCATCAGAAAAAAAATCAGAAGCAGCAGAAGCACATCGACCAGCGGGGCCAGTTGAATACCCGGATGATGGGGAATAGCACGACCGCGCAGATTCATTTTGGCAGATTAAAAACCGTCTTTCGAAGAGTTGGACAATCGACTCGCTCTAAAATTCATTCTCCAGCAGGGCCGGGGCGCGCTCCGGTCGTTTTTCGCCATGATGCACCGAAAGCAGGGCCACAATGTGGGTCACGGCCGATTCCAAATCGGAGATAAGCCTTTGCACCCGGCCGCGAAAAAAGGCATAGAAAATCATCGCTGGAATCCCGATCGCGAGTCCGCCGCAGGTGTTGATAAGCGCTTCGCTAACTCCCTTGGAAAGCAGCGCATAACGAGCAGTGCCTAAATCGGCGCCCAGCGCCGCGAAGGCCCGCACAATCCCAATTGCGGTCCCGAGAAGCCCAATCAGAGGCGCAATCATCCCGATGTCAGCCAGATAAGTGACGCGATTGTTGAGACTGGCCGCCACCCGGGTCCCTTCCGTTTCAGCCAAATCCCGCACCTGCTGAAAATCAGCGCTGGGATTTTTGGTGGTAAAATCGAGCACCTTTTGGACAACCCGAGCGATCGCCTCGCCATGGCGATTGGAGACGGCCAGGAGGCCAAGATAATCGCGCTTTCGCAAGAGAGCATCGGCCGTGGCCATGAAACCGCTCGAGACCACCGCCCCGCGGCGAATTGTCATAAAATAGACCACGACGAGCATCACCGAAAAAACGGAGAGAGCCAGGAGGACGTACATGACCGGACCGGCCGAGAGAATCGCATCCAAAACGGTCCTGGTGTGGGGGTAGTCAGGCGCGGCCGGAACTGCCGGAAACGGAGTCTGGGCATGCGATGAGGGTGCGACTGCCAGCATGGCAAGCGCCGATAAAAATGTTTTCATGCAAAACGTGCGGTAATGATAAACCGGCTGGTTCCCGATGCAAATAGGGGAGCGGACAGAGACCGGGCCGAGGCAGCCCTTAAACGAACCGGCCGTCGACCCCGCGTCGCACTCGAAAAATATGGCCCGGCTGGATCTCCGGATCCAACTCGACATAATTGCGTCGTCCTTGCCAAACGTAACGGGCGTTACTCAGCAAATCGTGCACTTGATAGGCATTGCCTTCCATGGACCCGAACTGATCGGTCGGGACATCGATAAAACAATGTTGCTTGCGAAAGGGATCAAGGTTCACCACCACCAAAATGATATTGTCGCGGGCCGGCGTCATTTTCGTGTAAAAGAGAATCGCATCGTTCTCGGCGGTATGGAATCGAAGGTTGTCGTAATGCTGGAGCGCCCGGTTTTCCTTGCGGATCTGGTTCAGACGCGTGATCCAATCCTTGATATTGCCCGGCCCGTCCCAGTCGCGCTCCTTCCATTGATACTTTTCCGAGTCGAGATATTCCTCCCGTCCGGGCAAGGCCGCGTTTTCACACAATTCGAAACCGCTGTAGATCCCGTAGAGACTGGACAGGGTGGCGGCAAGCAGAACCCGGATCATGAACGCAGGACGTCCGCCATTTTGTAAGACAAAAGGCAAAATATCCGGAGTGTTCGGCCAGAGATTGCCCCGGAAATATTGCCGCATGTCGGTCTGGGTCAGCTCGGTAAAATAATCGGCCAGTTCCTGTTTCGAGTTCCGCCAGGTAAAGTAAGTGTAGCTTTGGTTGAAACCGGCTTTGGCCAGCGCTTTCATCATCTTTGGACGCGTGAAAGCTTCCGAAAGAAAGATCACATCCGGAAATATTTGGCGCACCCCGGTGATCAGATACTCCCAGAATGGCAGCGGCTTGGTGTGCGGATTGTCGACCCGGAAAATCCGAACCCCGTGCTCGGCCCAAAACAGAATGATGCTTTTCATTTCCTTCCACAACTCGGGCCAGTTTTTGCAGCGAAAATTCAGCGGATAAATATCTTCATATTTCTTCGGCGGGTTCTCGGCATATTTGATGGAGCCGTCCGGGCGTTGGTAGAACCACTCCGGGTGTTCACGGACGTAGGGATGATCGGGCGAACAGTTGATTGCGAAGTCGAGTGCAATCTCCATTCCCCGTTGCCGCACCTCGCCCTCGAGCCAGTCAAAGTCCTCCAGGGTGCCAAGAGCCGGATCGATCGCTTTATGCCCGCCCGCTTCGCTTCCGATCGCGTACGGCACACCCGGGTCGTTCGGCTGACAGATTACGGAATTGTTCGGTCCCTTTCGGTTGGTCCGGCCAATGGGATGAATCGGCGGGAAATAAATAACATCGAACCCCATGGCCCTGGCCTCCTCGATCCGGGGCAACGCTTCCCGCAGAGTCGAGCCGCGGTCCCCGTGCCCGCCCGCCGAGCGCGGAAAAAACTCGTACCAGGCCGCTGTTCGAGCCCCCGGCCGATCGACAAGAACGCGGGGGGCCGGCGCGTATTGGGTGGCGGTCGACCGGTCCGGGTAGGTGGCCATCAAGACATCAAGCTCAGGCGAGTGGACAATCGAATTGATTTCCACGTTGTCAGCTGTGCGAATTTGTTCGGAAAAATCCAGCAGCCGGGCGGCATCGGCCGGATCGGTGGCCCGAGCCGAGGCCGCTTCGATCAGGGCCGCTCCTTCGAGCGCTTCACTGGTCAGATTGGCGATGCCCGCTTCAAACTTGGCGGTGAATTCATGCTGCCAGCCGCGAAAGGTATCGATCCAGGCTTCAATGGTGTACTCGTAGATCCTGTTCTGGTAAAAAGTGCAGACCGCGCGCCACCGGTCGTTATCCACGAGCCGCATGGCTGTCTCGTGCCAGGTGTTCTCGTCTACAATTCGCCACTTCAGGCTGGCCGCCACCGGGTCATGGCCATCCTTGAATATGTCAGCCTCAACAACCAGATCTTCGCCGATGACCCGTTTGACCGGGTAGCGGCCGCCGTCAATCAGCGGCGTCAGGTTTTCGATAACGACTGCGGGAAAGGCCCGGAGCATCGGCCTGAATCAACCGAAATTCGAGCGCAGCGAAAGCAGAAATGTCAACGTTCAGCCCAAAATCCTGGGATTGGCCGCCGGCCTATGCCCCGAAATAAAAAGCGCACTCGTATAAGCCCGAGTTGCGATTTTCCTCCCGGCGCACGGTTGTGCCGAGGACGGCTTCGAACATGTCCTGCTCCAACCGGCCAACGATTGGGTAGCGGTCGAGCAGGTTCAGCACCGGCGAATGACACTCGAGGATATGAGGGCCGCCTTCCCCTTCTTCCGCGACAAATTGCGACATGTAACCCTCGCTGTCCCGGAACCGGGCAAACCATTTAGCCCGCTCGGCCACGGTCTCCCCCTTTACTTTCTCTTTCATGCTCTCGATTTTTTTCTCGAATACGTTGTAAAGCAGCTTTTCGGGAGCGTTCCGGCCATAAATTTCCTGGGCTGATTTCAATAAATCGAGGGTCAACCGGTTGCTGTCTGTTTGAAACAGATCGTGGCTGCGCCGGGTCAGGCGATAGACCATTTCCGGGCGGCCCATTTTCTGCGGGCGCCGCCAGGTGTCGAGATATCCATCCCGTTGAAGGGTAAGGCAATGCTGTTTGATACCCATGTAGCTCATCTTCATCTTGCGCACGAGCTCGTTGACCGACATGCCTTTGGAACGTTTGAGCGAGTTTAGAATTTCCAGCCGCTGGGTGCGGCCGATTTCGGCGAGCAATTGCTGATTCATAGAGAGATTGTTGGCGGCACTTTATACGTGGCACTCTTTAAAACAGCAAGCTTAAAAATCGGCGTAACCAGCGACCGGAAAAGGTATTATAAATTCTGTCAAATCACGCGTTTTCCAGAATCCGGGTCGAACAAATGCGCTTTGCTCACCCGCATCTCAAACTCCAGCCGATGACCCGCCTCCCGATGGTCGAGCGCCCGCTGACTCCGGCAAATCACGGTGTGGGCTCCGGTTTGTAAATAAAGATTCGTTTCCGGCCCCATCGGTTCGACTATGTCCACAATCGCAGGAAAACTCCCGGTCGATTCATCCCCGGAAGCAAATTGCGCCAGCTCGATGTCTTCCGGCCGAATCCCGAGCAGCAGCGGCCGGCCAATGTAGGGACGGGCGGGGCCATCCGCTTTGGAGGAGAGGCGGGCTTCAATGCTGCCGCCGTCGATCTCGGAGAAAACCAGGAAATCGCCTTCCTGTTTCAGGGACCCGTTAACGAAATTCATGGGCGGACTTCCGAGAAACCCCGCCACAAACAGGTTGGCGGGTTCATTATAGAGGGCCAGAGGCGTGTCGATTTGTTGGACTACTCCATTGTTCATGACCACGATCCGATCGCCCATGGTCATCGCTTCCACCTGATCGTGGGTAACGTAAATCATGGTGGCCTGAAGGCGTTGGTGCAGTTTGCTGATCTCGGCCCTCATTTGGACCCGCATTTTAGCGTCTAAATTCGACAGTGGCTCGTCGAACAGGAAGACTTTCGGCTGGCGCACAATGGCCCGCCCCACCGCCACCCGCTGGCGTTGGCCGCCGGAAAGCGCTTTCGGCTTCCGATCCAGCAACTCTTCAATGCCGAGAATGCCCGCGGCATCGATTACCCGTTTCTTGATCTCGGCCTTTGGATAACGCCGCAGTTTCAAGCCGAAAGCGAGGTTGTCGTAAACCGACATGTGGGGATAAAGGGCGTAATTTTGAAATACCATGGCGATATCGCGGTCTTTTGGAGCCACATCGTTAACCAGCCGGTCCCCGATATAGATTTCTCCTCGCGAGACTTCTTCCAGTCCGGCGATCATTCGCAAGGTGGTCGATTTACCGCACCCGGATGGACCGACCAAGACCGTGAACTCGCGGTCCTCGATGGTGAGACTGACGTCGTTAACCGCAGTCACGTCGCGCCCCTTCTCACCCGGGTAGATCTTGTAAATGTTTTTGACGGTGACTTTGGCCATGGCGGAACTACACCGGTCGAAAGGAGACTAATGAACGCCCAAAACTCGGTCAACTACTTAGGGCCGCCGGCGGAGTGAAGGGCAGGTCCGCAACTTCTACCCGAAGAACGACGGATCCAATTGGATCTTCCAAAGCATCGAGTTGCACGCCGGCGCGATAAAAAGGCCGCTTCACGTATCCCAAGGCTATTTGTTTGCCTAACAGCTTGCTTTCAGTGCTGCTGGTGATCCAGCCAGCTTCCTTCTTTTCCTCTCCCATCGGATAGAGCTTCATTCCGGGCGCGAGCGCGCTGTCGTGAATCGCAATCAACCCCGATAAAGCCTTGTTCCGTTGCCCGGACATTTTCATCCGGGAAATCACTTCCTGGCCGATGTAGCACCCTTTTTCGTAATCGATGGAACTTTCCTCCAGGTTTGCCTCCGGCGGAATGATCTCTTCGGTGAGCTCCCGGCCCCAACGGGGGATGCCTTGCTCGATCCGGAATGTCTCGGCACAACCCGCATCGCAAAAAGGAAGACGGCGAGACAATTCGTTGAAGAGCTGGTCCCGTTGGGATGCGAGACCCCAGATATCGAAGCCCGGACGGCCAAACCGGTTTGCCGACAGAATTGTGCAGTTCCCGGCCAGGCTTGGAACCGGCCGCGCAAAAACATGGAAAAGCGAAACCTGATCGGTCACGTCCTCGATCTCCACCTCATCGGCAATGAGGTAGCGCTCCAGCCTGGCCGCTAGAGTCTCTCGAAGCTCGGGGGCGGCATCCACCAGAAGACAATCCTCCGCTGCCGAGACGAAAACATGGCCGTTCAACCGGCCTTTGGCATTCACGATGCACGCGGCAACCGCAGCTGACGAAGTCGCTTTGCTTATATCGTTCGTCGTCTGCCCATTCAGAAACCGCAAACGATCGTTACCGGTTAGCCGAAGTCTGGTTCGTCCTCCCAACTCAAAAAACGCACCCTGGCGAGGATCGGGCGCCACGTCATTTGCCAAGGCGCACCC
Source organism: uncultured Verrucomicrobiae bacterium (assembly GCA_963728975.1). GTDB lineage: Bacteria > Verrucomicrobiota > Verrucomicrobiia > Chthoniobacterales > UBA10450 > DATFCK01. Next base: position 1,675,080 of record CAVSMF010000001.1, on the reverse strand, counting down.
GAGTCAGTAATTGCCGGCCCGACGAAGAAGGCGGCCAAAAAAACCGCGAGGATCTTGCGGCGCTTCCTCGTTCCGCGGCTCATTCGGTTGCTCCAAAAACTCGGACGGCAATTCAGCCGGTGCGCTTTGGCCGTTCTCATGCTCCACCGCCGGCGGTTTCGATTCCACAGCCAGGACCGGCTCGGCCGACGGCGCTTCGACGACTTTCTCCGCCACGGGTTCGCTTTCCGCTCCTTCAGGGGGAGCCTCCGCCACTGGCGCGATTATCTCCGCGGGGAGAGGCGCTATGGGCTCGACCTCCGGGGCGGGCGCCGCTGGCGGCGGGGCGGTCCTGAATAATTCCAAATCGGCTTCGGCTGATTGCCCGGAGTGGGCATCCTGGAAATACTTGCGAGCCACCGCCGAATAATCCTCATCGCCGAAACCGCGCTGCATTTGTTCGAGCAGGCGATCCCGGGCTGCCGCGCTGACCGCGAGCTCGAGATGATGGGATAAACCGAGTCGACTTGCTATCTGCATGTCCTTGAGCATGTGTTGGACAGAAAAATGTTTTTCGAAATTGCCCTGGATCATTTTGGGCAATTTCATCGAAAGCGTAGGCGAATTGCTGGCATTGCGTTGCATGGCCAACGCGAATTTCTCCAGAGGCAATCCGGCTGCCTTAATCAGAGCGAGGGCTTCAGCCGCGGATTGCACGCTGGCCGCGGTCACCATGTTGGTTGCAACTTTAATCATGGTGGCCTGGCCCACTTCGCCAATCTCGAGGATTTCCTTGCTGCTGGCCTCCAGAACCGGACGCACCTCACGAATGGCTGCTTCCTCCCCTCCGAGATAATAAACAAGCTCGCCCTTTTCCGCTGCGTCTTTGCTCCCGGTGAATGGCGCTTCAACAAATCGCGCTCCGCGTCTTTCCACAATTTCGGCCGCCGCGCACATGGTTTGGGGCGACACCGTCGAATGCGCCATCACGACATGCCGCGCCCCAAGGCCGGGGCTCAGCTGCTTGGCCACGTAGAGCAACGCATCGTCGTCGGATACGAATATCTGCACGAAATCGCACATCTCCGCGAGCTCGGCCGGGGCTCCGACAAAGTTCGGGACCGGACGCGGTGTCCGGTTCCAGACAAAGGTGTGAAAACCTTTGCGCCGCAGGACCTCTCGGACCCGGCTTCCGATGAGTCCGAGGCCGATTAGACCGATGTTCTTTCGCGTTCGATGAGACATGAGACCGGGCGCAGCCGCCGAAACGGCGAGTAACGCTCAATCAGACTGAGGTCAAATCGGGCCGCACGCAATCCCGAAATTGAGGAAATTACTCATCGGGCCGGCCACCGAATGTAGTCCGCCTGCTCCGAGAGGAGACGGGCGAGTTCCGCGACCGCCCCAGCCCTCTTTTGGTTTGCAAGCTTCCGCCGGATTTCGGGCCGCGCTTGTTCGAACGGCATTGTCGAGGGAACTCGCGAGTCGGTTAAGAGCACGATGTGAAATCCGAGACCGGTTCTGATAATTCCGATAGGAATTCCAACGGGAGCGTCTTCCACCGCCGAAAAAAAATCGAGCGGCATCCGCCATTTCCCAAAGAAGCCCAAATCCCCTCCCCGTTTCTTTGTTCGCTCGTCTTCGGAAAAAAGAGCAACCAACTGAGAAAAGTTTTCGCCCTCTTGCATGCGATTCCAAACGGCTTCGATTTGATTGCGTTTCTGCGCGACGACTTCGCTGGAACTGCCGGAGGGAGCTGCCAGGAAAAGATGGCTTACCCGGACCCGGTGGGGCTGGTAGAAATCCTCGCAGTGGTCCTGGTAATAGCGCAGGCACTCGTCTTCGTTCACTTCAATCCGGCCGGAAATCTGGCTCTCAATCCAAGCCAGGCCGGCCAGATTACGGGCCACGGACAAACGCAAAGCCGCGGGCGAAAGTTTACTCTTCTGCAATGCGAGCCGCCATGATTGTTGCGGCAAAATCTGGCCGTGGACGGCATCGTATTGGTGCTGCATCGCGGCCGGCTGAATCGGGTCTCGCCTCGACCGGAACAGGGCAGCCCGGTTGGCGATCAGAGTTCGGAGAATGGTTGCCTCTTCTTCCGCCGACAACGGGTTCGGGTCCGTTTCGCCTTTCCGATATCGCGTTTGTTCCGCGACGCGAAGAATGTCGGCCTGATAAATTCCCGAGCCGGAGACAAGCGCCCGGAGTGGACCGCGTCCAAACAGGAGTCCAAGCTGGTTACGAACGAAAATAGAGCGGGAGGCGAGCTCTCCTGCGAAACATCCCGCAAGCAGGGCCAGAACAAAGCTCCCGGCGATCCAGAGTCTCTCTCTCACTTCAGGCCAAACTCGGAAAGGTAATAGAGCGCGACCCTGCCCACCGTCTGCAAGCTTTGGGCGCTCAGTTTGTCCATGGTGTCATCGGCGGTGTGCCACCAAGCGAAATCAAAATCGATTAAATCAATTGTCGGGATTCCAATCCCATTCAACGGAGTATGATCGTCGGTAACGTCTCCGTCGAAATATGTAAAATGATTCCGAGACTGCAACGCATCGGCGGCGGTGAAAATATCATGCGCCATCTGGACGGGCGAGTCCAAAGGCAGAGTGATATCGAGAGTCCGGTCTCCCACCATATCAAACAGGATTCCGCCCCGGAATTGTTTTGCCGATCCGTTTTGGACCAGTTCTTTTGCAAAATGGCGGCTCCCGTAAAGCCCGTCTGTGGCGGAGAAGTTCTTGATCGCTTCTTCTCCGTCGAAGAAAACCAATTCAACTTTTCGGGCCAGGTTCGGCCGCTGGCCGAGCACTCTGGCCATCTCCAGCAACAAACCGGTGCTGGATCCGCCATCATTCGCTCCGACAAATCTGATGTCATCGAAAAGCTTGGTGTCGTAATGGGAACAGAGCAGGAAAATCGGCTTGGAGGTTGTTTGTGGACCATTTCCGGCAAATCGAGCGATCAGATTCACAAACTCCTTTTTTCCTCTCGGGGTATCATCGCTGAATCCCTGCCGCGTTACTTCCCAGCCGAAGCCTTTGAGTTGTTTCTGGATGTAGTTTCGCGATTCTTCCAAAGCGGCGGACCCAGCCGGCCTCGGCCCGAAGTCGACCAGTGATTGGACATGGGCCAGGGCCTTATCGCCGGAAAACGCCTTCCAAATGGGAGGCTCCACCCTGGCGCATCCCCACAGTCCCGATAAGATCAGGGCGAAAACGATAGCGGAACGAATCACCATTTCAGCGGCGGCAGATTGAGCCGGCATAGGCACAAACGTAGAAATTTCCGGCTGCGTTAGTTATCAGTCTGCGGCGGTGGTCAGCCCCAACGCAGTAATGATCCGCTGCAAATCTTCATTGCCGTAATATTCAATTTCGATGTGTCCGCTTTTCTCGCCCTGATGAATGGTGACGTGGGTGCCGAGATGTTTTTGAAGACGATCCTGCAGATCCGCGATTGCGGCGGAACTGGGGACTGCGCCGCCGGCTGGTTTTTTGCGTTTCGGGCGCCCTATTCCAAGCTGCCGGGCAACCAGCCGTTCGGTTCCGCGCACGCTCAGCTTGCGCCGCAAAACCCTCTCTGCCACCAGCAATTGTTCCTCGGGGGCTTTGAGGGCAAGCAACACCTTGGCGTGTCCGACCGAAAGTAAATCCTGAGTTAACCAGACTTGAACCTGGTCGTGCAAATCGAGCAGGCGCATCGAATTAGCCACCGACGCCCGGCTCCGGCCGACCTTGATCGCGATGTCCTCCTGGCGCATCCCAAACTCTTCGGCCAGCCGGGCATATCCCCGAGCTTCTTCAATTGGATTAAGATCGGTGCGCTGAAGATTTTCTATGAGAGATATTTCAAGAACCTCCAGGTCGGTGGCATGTCGGACGATTACCGGGACCTCCGTCAGCCCTGCTTCCTGGGCCGCCCGCCAGCGCCGTTCGCCCGCGATCAATTCGTGGCGTCCGTTGGAAGGCCGCACGATGAGGGGCTGCAGGATCCCGTGCTGCCGAATGGAGTCGACCAATTCCTGCAAGGCATCGCGCCCAAATTCTTTCCGGGGTTGAAACGGGCTGGGAGTGATGCTGGCGAGACTGACGTGCCGGATCTTTTCGTCCGAATCGAGTTCCGGTCGGGTGATGGGACGCGTTCCGATGAGTGCGCCCAAACCTTTACCGAGGGCAGACTTGGCCATGGTTGGGCAAGGCTACTGGAACGGCCGCATGATGGCAACTGGCAACCATTGAGAACGTTTGTATCGACCGGCGGCCGGCCAGCCGCCATTCCTTGGACGAATGCATCCGGCAAGTGAGACCGTTGCGCCCGGCACGATCCGCATTTCGGCCCGGCTCTTCCTGACCCGGGCCGGCAATCACGACCAGTTGCACGGCCGGGCCCGAGCGAATAGCCTCCGGAGATGTCGTCGAAACAACATGTTTACACTCTCGGCCACTCCCCTGATCCCGACGATGCTTTCATGTTTTACGCGATTGCCGAAAACAAGATCGATTTGCATGGTTACACCTTCGACCAGCGCCTGGAAGATATTCAGACCTTGAACGAGCGCGCCCTTCGAGGCGAGTTGGACATTTCCGCGATCTCGATTCACGCCTACGCTTATGTCTCCGATCGGTACGCATTGCTGCCCTGTGGCGCGAGCATGGGAGATGGCTACGGACCAATTATTATCACCAAACAGCCCGTTCCGGGCGAAACGCCTAACGAGGATGCTTCGCAGGCAAAGAGGCTTTTAAGCGATAAAACAATCGCCGTGCCCGGCCGAATGACCAGCGCCTATCTCGCCGCCCGCCTTTGCCTGGGCCATTTCAAAGATGTGGTGGTGCCGTTCGACAGGATCTTTGATGCGGTTAACAACGGGGAGGCCGAAGCCGGGCTGATCATTCATGAAGGCCAACTGACTTACGCCCGGGCTGGATTCAGTAAAATCCTCGATCTCGGCGCATGGTGGAAGAAACAAACCGGATTACCTCTTCCACTTGGCGGAAATGTCATTCGCAAGGACCTGCCAAAGCCGGTCCAGCGAGATCTCCTCGCAATTTTGCGGGAAAGCGTGGATTACGCCTTGAGTCACCGGCGATCGGCCGTGGAACACTCGCTTCCGTATGCCCGCGACATGAACGAAAGTATGGCAGACCAATTCATCGGAATGTATGTGAACGACTTCACCCGCGACTACGGAACCGCAGGTCGCGCGGCCATTCGCGAGTTCCTGAGTCGGGCTCGGCGGGCCGACCTGATCAAAAAGGACGTAACCGTCGAGTTCGTTGACTGACAGTTCGGCCGCCTGGGCGATCGCGCCGGCAGCCGAAGCGGCAAAACGCAGGCCGCTAGTATTTCTTTTTCTTCGGCTCGGCTTTGGCCTGATGGATCACGAAGGTTTTAATGCGCACAAACTCCTTCTTAAAGCCAGGCACGAAATCGTGCGTTCCATACTCGAAAAGCACAACAAAGCTGAAGGTAAACAGGACGAACAAGGCGACCCAGAAAAGGCTGCGCAGCAAAGCCATGGCCCACACCGTAACTTACCCAAGGGGCGTGGTCAACGAGTCTGTCTGGCGACAAAGTTCCCGTTTGAACGCGGAGACGAAGCTGCCATGCTTCCGGGCATGCGCGTGCCGCTGCTCGATCTTAGCCAGCAATACGCCGCTCTGGCCAAGCCGATCCGGGCGGAGATTGAACAGGTCCTGGCCAGCCAACAATTCATTCTCGGTCCAAAAGTCCGGGCGTTTGAAGAAGCGATTGCCGACTTTTGCGGGGTGCCCAATGCAGTTGGAGTTTCCTCCGGAACCGATGCCTTGTTGGCCATCTTAATGGCTTTGGAAATCGGTCCTGGCGCCGCGGTAATCACCACTCCTTACACTTTTTTTGCCACCGCCGGATGCATCGCCCGGCTTGGCGCCACTCCCGTCTTTATTGATATCGATCCGGCTACGTTCAACATGGCCGTTCCCGCCCTCGAGCGTTTTCTCCGGGAGCAATGCGAGCGGAAAGAGGGCTCGACAATCGTCCGCCAAACCGGTCAGCCGGTCCGGGCAATCATCGCGGTTCATCTGTTCGGTTTGTGTTGCGATATGCAACCCGTTCTCTCCCTCTCCGAACAATACAGCCTGGAGCTGATTGAAGACGCCGCTCAGGCTATCGGCGCCAGTTATCCTCTCGGGTCCGGGTCGCCCATGGCTGGAACGATGGCCCGGTCCGGGTTTCTCAGCTTCTATCCTTCAAAAAATCTTAGCGCAGCCGGCGATGCCGGAATGATATTGTGCCGCGACCAGGCCCTGGCAAAAAAGCTGCGGATCATTCGAGAACAGGGCATGCAACCGCGTTATTACCATGACGTGATCGGCGGAAATTTCCGGCTCGACGCGATTCAGGCGGCGATCCTTTCGGTGAAGTTGCCGCACTTGCAAACCTGGTCAGCGGCCCGGCATGCGGCCGCCGATTTCTATCGGGCCGAATTTTCGCGCGCGGGCCTGATCGGAAACATCCAGCTGCCAGCCGAACCTTACCGCGACCGGCTTTCCGCCCGCGACCATGTTTATCATCAGTACGTCATTCGGACGGCTCAGCGGGACGCTCTGCGTCAGCATTTGACCAAAGGCGATATCGGCACCGAAATCTATTACCCGCTTGCGTTGCATCTGCAGAAGTGCTTCCGCTATCTCGGGTACGAGGAAGGCGATTTCCCGGAAGCAGAGCGGGCCAGCCGGGAAACGCTGGCCCTTCCGATGTATCCGGAAATTACGCGAGAGGCGCAGCAGTACGTGGTAAATGCCATTGCCGAATTCTTCGGTTAGGCACAGCGACGAGAGCTCCCATCCAGTCTGCCATCCCGAACCCGGGCAAGGAATCCGGCGGAAGCAGGCTGAATTCCACAAGCGATGTGGCGGGTCCCCTGCCATTGATCCGCGGGAATCCTTTTCGCTTCGTCCGGAATGACAGTGTCAGACCAGGGTTGAGAAGGTCAAACTACTTGCGAGCTGTCAGACGCAAGTCTATAGGAACGCTCGCAGATCTCGGGTAGGTTCCGGAGTGGCCAAACGGGGCAGACTGTAAATCTGCTGGCTTTACGCCTTCGCTGGTTCGAATCCAGCCCTGCCCATGTTCCCGGCGACAGGCCGTTTCTTCGCCAGGATTGGTCCTGACCGGATATAGAAAGCCGGTCCTGAGCTCGTGTTCCCCGTCGATTCGGACAAAAAAGCTTAACGCGGTCGTTATCTCAAGACCGAGCCAAAACCCCCCTGGTAGGATCGCCGCAGTGAAGAAGAGCCAACCGGGGTCAGTCGCTCTTCCAAAGGCTCACCGGCTATTAACCGCGCCGCTGTCCTCCATCACGCCGGCCGCCACCATAACCACCGCCGCCGCCGCCGCCGCCGTAACCTCCGCCGCCATAACCGCGGCCACCACCGCCGCCGCCGCCCGGTGGGCGAGCTTCCCGCGGACGGGCTTCGTTGACCGTCAACGCGCGTCCTTCCACGGTCTGGCCGTTAATTTTGGCGATCGCGTTCTGAGCATCCTGCTCCGACGCCATGGTCACAAAGGCGAAGCCGCGCGATTTCCCGGTGAATTTGTCTTGCATGAGGGTGACTTCCTGCACAGCACCGGCCTGTGAAAAAAGCTCCTGTAGTTCGTTTTCCGTCGTATTGAAGGAAAGATTGCCTACGTATAGTTTAGTTCCCATTGAGTTTATTGTAGAAAACGCCGCCAGGTCACTGTTCCCGCTTACCGGATTTCAAATCGCCGCTGAATAAACTCCAACTGACAATCCACCAACGTCCAAGCATTTGTTTTCGGTTTCGGGACCATTAGTAAGATGCTTCGGTTGAGAAAGCAATAGGAATCGAGCATAAGAAAAACGGCTCAAGAAATGAGATTTAACGCTGAAAACGTAAAACCAATCGGGGTGGCCGTGGTGGCCGCCGGCGTGGTCAGCCCATTGGGCTTTGGCCTTGCCGATAATCTCGATTCCCTGCGCGCGGCCAGGGATTGCGTCAGGCCGGTCAGCCGGTTTCCAGTAGAGAAATGCCGCTGCCGGGAGGCGGGCCAAATCCCGGACGAACATCTTTCAGAATTAGCTCGCGGAAGACGTCCCGGGCGCCTCCATCGCGCCTCTCAAATGATGATCGCTGCTCTTGGCGAAGCGATCGAGCAGGATCCAGGATTCCGACCCGAGCTGACGGTGATCGGAACCACCAGTGGCGGGATGTCTTTCGGAGAAAATTATTATCGGGCATTGTATTCCGGAACGGCAACGGCAAACGCCCCTGCCTGGATCGCTAATTATCCGCCGCAAAAGCCGGTCATGGACGCCCTGGAAGCGCATAACATTTCCTCTCCCTGCCGGGTGATTGCGAACGCGTGTGCATCGGGAACCAACGCCATTGGGCATGGCTTCGCCTGTATTCGATCCGGCCGTTACCGGCGGATTCTGACGGGCGGCTACGACGCCTTGTCCGAGCTGGTCTTCGTCGGCTTTGACTGTTTGCAGGCGGCGACTCCGGAAAAATGTCGCCCGTTCGACCACGAACGGTCCGGAATGGTTCTGGGAGAAGGCGCTGCCATTCTCGCTCTCGAAGAATTGAGCTCAGCCGAGGCCCGTGGGGCCAAAATTCTGGCCCGGATTACCGGATACGGGATCTCAACCGACAACCATCACCTGACCCAGCCGGATCCATCCGGGGTCGGTCCCCGGGCGGCGATGGAGGCGGCGCTGCGGAGCGCGAACAGGGAAGCGGCCGCGGTCGATTACATCAATGCCCATGGGACGGCCACGCTCTTCAACGATGCGGCGGAAGCAACAGCGATCCGCGATCTTTTCCCTCCCCAGGTTCCGGTCAGCTCCACCAAAGCGATGATGGGCCATTCGTTAGGCGCGGCCGGAGCAATCGAAGCGGTCTTTTGCATCCTGGCGCTCCAGCATCAGTTTCTGCCGGCTAACATCAACTTCAGGGCGCCGGACGAAGATCTGCGCCTGAACCTCGTCGCCAACAAAACGCGGCCGGCCAAAATCGTTACGGCAATTTCCAATTCGTTCGGGTTCGGCGGCACCAATGCTTCCGTGGTTTTGCAGCACGCCAGCCGATGAGCATCCGCCTTGCCGGTCTGGGGTGGGTCACACCGCTCGGCGCCGGCATTTCCGAGGTCTGGGATCGCCTGCTTCGAGGTGAGCAGGCCCAAGCCGAGACGATTCGCGATCCGCTCGGCGCTCGCAGCTACACCGCCTACCGGGTTCCGAGCAGCGCCTTGAGCGCCTTGCCGCCGCACCCGCGTTTGCGGCGAGCCAGCGCCATCTCGCGCTTCGCGGTCGGGGCGGGACTGGCCGCGTTGAACGACGCCCGTTCAAACGTTCCGGTGGACAGTCCGGCGAAGATCGCCCTCATCTTTGCTGTCGCAAACGGGGGCGTCATTTACACCAGACGCTTTTACCACGATATCGTCACTACGGGGGCCGACGCGGCGAGTCCGTTGCTTTTTCCAGAAACGGTTTTCAATGCCGCGGCCAGCCATCTCGCCGCAATAATTGGAGTAACCGGTGCCAGCTACACGATCGTCGGCGACGGTGCGGTTGGGTTTTTTGCCATCAAAATGGCCGAAGATTTACTGGCGACCGACGCCATTGACTATTGCCTGATAGTTGGCGCGGAAGAGGCGGACTGGCTGCTCTGTGATGCTTACCAAAAATGGCGATTGCTGCGCTCCGCGCCGCCGATTGAAGCTTTTGGTGATCCGGCACGAGGCACGGTTTTGAGTGAAGGAGCAGGCGCGATAGTGGTCGGACGGGAAGGCGCGGAGCAAATCGAGACGATGGTCGGGCCGCAGTATGGTCAAAGAAAAGAGGCGAGCCAAAAGTTAAAGGCGGTTTTGCGCCCGATCGCCGGACCGGAAGTCGCGGCGGTGATTGCGAGCGCAAACGGCACCTTCATCGACCGGGCGGAAGTTGAAGCGTTTAGGGAAACTATTTCTCAAACGCCTGTCTATACTCCCAAGCCGGCGCTGGGGGAAAGTGTCGCGGCAGGCGGTTTTTGGCAGGTTATCGTCGCGGCGCAGGTTTTAAGGACCAAAAAGCTGCCCCTGCCCCAATTGCATTGCCCGGTTCAGCCGGGAAAAGCCCAAAATTTTCTGGCTTTGCCCGGCTGCCGGCAAACGGTTGTTACCGGCTGTGGGCTGAATCAGGGGGTAGCCGCGCTGCGGCTGTCCGTTTGAGGTCTGGCAGAGAGTGCTGGTTGGGGGGCCGGGCGGAATCAGGCTGCCATGGCGTTTTGGCTTTCCAACCCGGGGGGGCTGCACTACCTTCGGCATCCGCCATGCGAAAGCCGGCTCCGCTGTTTGTTTTGGTCCTGCTCGCGGCAACTGGGTTCCTCAGCGCAGCTATCGAAACACCAAAAGATCAACCGGTGGAGATCACCTCCACCGGCCAGACTACTTATGAGAACGGTCTGGCTACGGCCCGGGAAAACGTAGCCATACACATCGGAGATACCGATATCTATGCCGACTACGCTCAGTACGACCCGCACACCCATGACATCTTCGTGAAAGGAAATGTGCGCATCTATCGCGACAAGAATCTGTATCTGGCGGAGCGGGCGACCTACAACACCGAGACGAAGAAGATCACGGCCGAACAGATGCGGAGCGAACACCAACCCTACTTCGTTGCGGGAGCAAAGGTGGATTCCATTTCCGAAAATGCCTACCGGATTGAGAATGGCAATTTCACCACCCACGATTCTCCCGACCCAAGTTTTCATCTCCGGGCGCGCACGGTCCGGGTTTACGAGGGAGATTACGTCGTCTTCCAACACGTTACTTTTTATGTCGGTCAGGTCCCGATCTTCTGGTGGCCTTATGTTTATCAATCGCTCGACGACGCCTTCAGCTTTTCGATTTCGCCGGCATTTTTGAGTTCGTGGGGCCCGTCCCTTCTCACTTCGGTGACTTTTCCGATTACGGACAAGATTAGCGGGCAGATCCGGTTCGACTACCGGACTCGGCGAGGAGCGGCCATCGGTTTTGAATCAAACATCGACTACGGCAAGAACGACACCAGCTGGGCTCGCCTCAAGACCTATTACATTCAAGACCAGAATCCTTTGCTCAATCGCACTTCGCTACACCGCGGCGATGTCCCGACCGGGCGCTACCGGGTCACATTGGAAGACCGGACCAACTTTACCAAGGATATTTACGGAATCGTCGATATCACCAAGCTGAGCGATCCGTTCGTGATGCAGGATTTTTATCAGAGCGAGTTCCGAATCAATCCCGTGCCGGACAATGTGGTCGCCCTGGCAAAGACAGATCCGGTTTACACACTGACCGCGATCATGCGGTTCCAAGCCAACGAGTTTTTCGATCAGACTGAACGCCTGCCGGAAGTGGCGCTCGACGTCGTCCGGCACCCGCTTTTCGGCGGTCCCATCTTCTACGAAGGCGAATCCGGGGTTGCTAATCTGCGCCGGGCTTTCCCGGACGGATCCGGCTTTGAAAATTACAGCACGGTCCGGCTTGATACATTTCATCAGCTTCTCTACCCGAACACCTATTTCGGCTGGCTCTCCATCGTGCCTCGGGTCGGCATTCGAGAAACCTATTACAGCGAGACGCGGGATCTCGGGAAGACCCTGTTCACCCCCGACGAGAACCCGCTCGTCCCATCCTTTCTCCTGCCAAATCCCACGAATCAAATGCCGATCCTATCTGGAGGCGACGCCACCCGCACGGTTGTTAACGCCGGGGTCGAAGCATCTTTCAAGTTTTCCCGGGAATGGGAGGGGGTCCAGAGCCGTGAGCTCGGTTTGGACGGCCTTCGCCACGTCATTCAGCCTTTTACCAATTTCTCCTGGGTATCCGAAGACGGCCCAAGCCCGGAATCGATTTTGCAGTTCGACCGCTTTGAGCCATCGACTCAGCTTCGTCCGATTGATTTCCCTCAGTTTACTTCAATCGATTCCATCGATCATTGGACGGTATGGCGGCTGGGTGTGCGCAATCGTTTACAGACACGACGCGACGATCTGACCGTAAGTTGGTTGGACCTGGAAACCTATCTCGATGTGAACTTCGACAACCCCTATGATCGGACCGCCTATTCGAACCTGTTCAACAAACTTCGGTTTACCCCGCTGCCCTGGGCCACCCTGATCATCAACTCGCAGATTCCTGCGTTTGACAAAGGTTTCACCGAAGTAAACACCAACGTGATTTTCCAGCCGGCAGCGAACGTCGAGCTCAGCCTGGGCCACAGATATTTGAACGACAACCCGTTTTTCAACGACAGCAGTCTGTTCGTGGTCGGAGGCTATTACCGACTCAACGATAACTGGGGTGTGGCCCTGCAGGAACAATATGAAGCAAGCACCAGCATCCTCGAGCAACAGCGTTACGCCATCTACCGCGATCTGACCAGCTGGGTGGCGTCATTCGGCGCCGTCGTGCGCGACAATGGCGGAGTCAAAGAATACGGCTTCCTCCTGACCTTCACCTTGAAAGCCTTTCCCAAACTTGGTCTTGATTTGAATTTCGATCCGGGCGGTGCCGGAGAAAACCCATGAGGCCGGCAAGCGGAGCCCGCTTGCAATTTTCATCCATTGCGAGTTCGTTGTGGGGCCGCGGCTGAGGGACGCGAGGATGCACTAATCACCATGGATCTTTCTATTATTGGTTCGGGATACGTGGGACTGGTCACCGGCGCTTGTTTTGCCGACGTCGGCCATCAGGTCATCTGCGTCGACAACGATGCGCGAAAAATCGAGGCATTGCGGGCCGGCCGGGTCCCGATTTATGAACCCGGGCTCGAAGAAGTCATTCATCGCAATGTATCGGCCGGCCGATTGCGTTTCAGCGGCAGCATCCAGGAAGGGGTCGATAATTCCCAGATTGTGTTTATTGCAGTTCCTACTCCGCCCCGGCCCAACGGGGAAGTAGACTTGAGTTATATCGAAAAAGTGGCGCGGGAAATCGCGGGGGTGCTCCGGAGCTATCGAGTCATCGTCGACAAAAGTACCGTGCCGGTTAAGACCGGCGAAAAAGTGGCTGAGTCGATCAAGCGCTACAATCGCGAGGGCGCGGATTTCGACGTGGTAAGTAATCCGGAATTTCTGAGGGAAGGCTGCGCCGTGGCCGACCTCATGCATCCCGATCGGATCGTGATCGGCGCAAACAGCGAGCGGGCCATCAATCTGATGAAAAAAGTTTATGAGCCGTTCATGGCCCCGATTCTGGTCACCGATATCAACAGCGCCGAACTGATCAAGCACGCCGCCAATTCTTTTTTGGCTCTCAAAATTTCTTACGTCAACGCGCTCTCGGCGATATGTGAAGCCAGCGGCGCCGACGTCGAAAAAGTCGCGGACGGCATTGGAATGGATCGCCGCATCGGCCGGAGTTTTTTGAACGCCGGCATCGGATATGGCGGTTCCTGTTTCCCGAAAGATCTGGCGGCCTTTATCACGATCAGCGAACAACTCGGCGTTCCGTTCGATTTGCTGAAGGAAGTCCAACGAATTAACGCAGGCCAGAGAGATCGGTTCCTGAAAGTGATTCGCGACACCCTTTGGGTGCTGCGGGAAAAGAAAATCGCGGTCTGGGGCCTCACCTTCAAGCCGGACACGGACGATATTCGTTCTTCGGTGGCAATCGAACTAATCGCGGAGATGTTGCGGGAAGGCGCCCATGTCTCGGTCTATGATCCCAAGGGGATGGAGAAGGCGCGAGAGATCAAGGCCATCGCCGACGCTCAATTCGTTCCCGGCGCGGTTGAAGCCCTGGAAGGAGCTGAAGCCCTCGTCATCGCCACCGAATGGAGCGAGTTCGCGAATATCGATCTCGCAATAGTGAAGGAAAAGATGCGAACGCCAATCGTGTTCGATGGGCGCAATTTATTCGATCCACAGACGATGGCGCACCTCGGCTTTCGCTATCATTCCATCGGACGAGCCGGCGTCGCTCCGCCCTGACCGGACCTCGTGCCTCGACTTTCCGCGCGAGCGGCCGCCCTGATTGGTTTGGGACTTTGGCAAACGAAAGGGGGACGGGCCGACGGAATCTTAACCGCGCTCCTCGCTCCGGAATCGTTAAGCAGCCCCGACCGCGCTTTTGTTGTCGAACTGTTTTATGGTGTGCTTCGCAATCTCATTCTCCTGGACTTCTGGATCGATTGTCTGCGTCCTTCCCGAATCGAGGCGGATCTTCGGGATGTTCTTCGGCTCGGTTTGTATCAACTCCTGATTCTGGGAACACCGGAGCACGCCGCCGTTTACGAAACGGTAGAACTGGTAAAAGGAAAACTTCGCCCGGTTGTAAACGCAGTCTTGCGGTCGGCCGTTCGGCAACGGGACGAACTCCTCAACCGGGCCAAACGCCAGCCCTTGTCAATCCGGGAGTCGCATCCTCCGTTTCTTGTTTCACGCTGGCAGAAAACTTACGGCGCCGCGGCCACAGCGACATTGTGCAGATGGAACAATCAACCGCCCCCAATTTATGCCCGGATCAATCAGCTAAAGCTTGATCGCGAACATTTTTATCATCGCTATCCGGAGGCCGAGTGCTCACCGGCAGACCCCGAGTTTGTGCGGTTTCCAATCTTTCCGGTCGAAGCGATAAAACGGGGTCACTGTTACATCCAGGATCCAAGCACGGTAATGGCTTGTCGGCTGCTCGATCCGCAGCCGGGCGAGACAATCCTGGATGCCTGCGCCGCGCCCGGCGGCAAAACGACCTATCTCGCGGCGCTGATGCAAAATCGCGGCCGGATTGTGGCCTGCGACCGCGACCCGGAACGGCTCGCTCTCCTGAAGGAGAATGTGACCCGCCTCGACGCCAAGGTCGAGATAGTCGAACACGACTGGCTGAGCCGGCAGCCAGGGAAGAGGATCGAGGCGAACGCGTCATTTGACCGGATCCTAATCGACGCACCTTGCACAAACACCGGGGTGATGCGGCGGCGAGTGGACGTGCGATGGAGGCTGGAACCGGGCGATTTTCTTCGGATGCAGAAACAACAAATCGAAATTGTCGAGAAAGTTTTCCCGCTGCTCAAACCTGGAGGCGCGCTGGTCTACAGCACCTGCAGCCTGGAGCCTGAGGAAAACGGCGAGGTCGTGACTCGGACCCTCAGCACGGTTCCTGAAATGAATCAGCTCGAACAAAGAGACTGCCTGCCATTTCGAGATCAATGCGATGGCGCTTTTGCCGCCAAAATCACCAGAACCGCATCCTCCTAGCCATGGACAGGCAGCCGACCGTGATCGGGGTGGGATTCGCCCCGAAACCGATGCCACAGTTACGGTTGCATCCAGAACAAGCAGTGGAATCGTAACTCTTCTATGCATGACGCTCGTTTTGACAGGCTCGCCCAACTGTTGATTGGGTATTCGATTCGTCTGAAGCGGAACGAAAACGTTTTGATTGAGGCATTTGATATTCCGGATGAGATGACAATTGCGCTCGTCCGCGCCGCCCGAAAAGCCGGAGGCGTCCCGTTTGTCCAGCTCCAGCATGGGCGGGTCAGCCGGGCGCTCGCTCTGGATGCAACCGAACGCCAGCTCGCTTTCGGCGCGACTCACGAGCTCGCGCGGATGAAGAAAATGCACGGCTATATTGCAATCCGCGGAAGCAATAACATAACCGAGTTATCCGATGTCCCGGTGAGCCAACTCAAGTTGCTCGCGAAAAAAATGCGTCCGGTCCAGGATCAACGCGTCAAGAAAACGAAATGGGTTGTGCTGCGCTGGCCCAGCCCGTCGATGGCTCAGCTGGCCGGAATGAGCACCGAAGCATTTGAGGATTTCTATTTCGAGGTTTGCACTTTGGACTACCGCAAACTGCAGCCCGGCATGAAAGCGCTTAAACAACTGCTCGAAAAAACGAACCGGGTCGAAATAAAAGGGCCGGCAACGGATTTACGATTCAGCATCAAAAATATCCCGGCAATAATATGCGGCGGAGACCGGAACATTCCGGACGGTGAGGTTTTCACCGCCCCGGTAAGAAATTCGGTTGAAGGCCATGTCACGTTCAACGCGCCTACCATTTATCAGGGCACCAGCTTCGACGGCATTCGGTTGGAATTTCGAGAGGGCAAAATCGTAAACGCCACCGGCAACGAAACGGCCAAGCTCAACAAGATTCTCGATTCGGATCCGGGTGCCCGTTATGTCGGCGAATTTTCGCTCGGGTTTAATCCGTCCATTCTGCAACCGATGCGAGACATCCTGTTTGATGAGAAAATTGCCGGCTCTTTTCATTTCACTCCCGGCCAGGCCTACGAAGAAGCCGATAACGGCAACCGGAGCCAGGTGCATTGGGACATGGTCAGCATTCAGCGGCCCGATTTCGGGGGCGGCTCGATATACTTTGATGGGAAACTAATTCGGCGAAATGGCGAGTTCATTCCCAAAGCGCTGCGGTCGCTGAACCGCAATGGCGCGGGCAGCAGACGCGGCCGACGCGGCTAGATGGCATCGCGGCGGCATCTTGTTTCCTCCTGAGACGCCTGGCCCCTACCGAGGGGCCCGGAGGAGGGCCCTCGTTAAACAAAAAACCAGCGCCGCCGAGAAAGCGGTTAAGCCGCGGACGATAAAATTGGAAGCTGCGCCCGCTTCAGGCTGCGCGGCGAGGCGTCTGGCCGAGCAGGTTCAGCTGCATCATGCCGATTTCGCCGCTAGCCCCAAGTTGAAGGTTGCCAATCTCAAACATCGGCGCAGTTTCGATACTTCCCGCGCCGGCCAACTGAACCGCAACCTGTTTTGAGGTGGCATTCAGGACAATGGAGGCAATCTCAAACGCGGGCGAAAATTCCACTGTTGCGATCTGGAACGACCCGGTTACGAATACGGCAGCCTGTTGCGAAGGAGTAAGTTGAACCGGAGCCGCTTCGAAGTTCGAAATCAGCTGTAAACCGCCAACCGTAAAAGAGGGCGAGCCAATCAGGGTCGGCCTCTGTTGCTGAGAAGGCGCCAGTCTAACTACGCCCAAACCGCCGCCGGAAGGTTGAATCTTTGCGATCTCGAATGTGACCTGCAAGTTCATTGCCGGTTGTGGCTGTTGCGAGGGCGCAAGGCGCATGGTGACGACTTTGGAGGTCGGCCGTAATTGCAATGCCCCCATCTTGAAAGTGGGAGTCAATTGCATGGAGGCAATCTCGAACGAGAACGTCAGCTGGACAGCGGTTTGCATCGCGCTTGCAGGCTGAGGTGAGCCCCCACTGGATGGAGTTCTGATTACTGGAGCGGTTGGGATTTGGATCGGTTCAGGCATGATTTCGGATATGGTTGGTTGAAGGATTGATGGCTCGAGTGAAACGACAGAGGGGACAATAGAAGAGATTTCGGCAACGGGCGAGCGAAGATCTCCCAAACCGGCGACGGGCGTCTCCGAAGTAATTTCGGCCGGGAGCTCCTCGTCTCTGGTTTCGGCCGGGGCTTCGTCTGTAACCAGGTCATCGATTGCCGCAGCAGACATCTGATAAGGAACCGGTTGGCCCTGCGCGACTGGTTCAAATTCCTCCTCTGGAGCGGCCGGCGCCGGCGGCGCAGCCTCCACCGGTTCACCGTTCAAGTCGGCGAATTCGCCATTGCTGGCGCCGATTGGTTCGGAAACGGGAGGCGTCCATTCAGTAACGGGAGTTTCAGAAACCGGCGTAATCGGCATCTCAGGCATCGGAATTTCTTCGGTTTCCACAGGCGGCATCTCAGCTTGTTCGCTCTCCATCGGCGGAGCAGAGGACTCGCCTTGTTCCATAACCGGGCCCACGGAAGACTCAAAAACCGGTTCCGGCCGGGAAGGCAATTCAAATTTCGCTTCGATAGGCTCCGGGGTTGCCAGTCCGGGATGCGGCTCGAAGGCGCGGGCAACAGATGTTTCCGGTGAACTGACGACGGTTGGCGTGCCGTTCCCAAACGGCCTGACCGGCTGTTTCCCAACAGGTCGAACGCTGCGGCGCAGCGACGGTTCGGAAGCCCTCAGCTGCAATGAAACCTGGCGCGGCCCACCGACCAGCCGGTTCTTGAGAACGACCTGGGGCGAAGAAGATCCATTCCCCCGCCCCTGCGCAATGGCAGGGCCGGTGGCCGGCAACGGTGCGCGATAGACCTGGACATTCGCCAGGCGCCGGCGGATATCCGGCACGAAAACCCAGGCTAGCAAAATAGCAGCCGCCAAGACCAGCAGGCCTACGAGCAAACTTCGCAAATCGGGCAACAACCGGCCTTCCGTCCGGCTGCTTTCGGCAACATGGTTGGGGGCCAAAGCTGTCGCCGGCGTGGCGGAAGCAGCCGAGATTGGAGCGTTAACCGCCGGACTCGAACTCTTCTGCGCAACGCGGTCGGTTAAAGCGCCTGCAACTTGTTTGGTCGCGGCCGGTCCGGCGGATGCGATGACCGAAGCTGAGGGTGAGGCTGCTGCCACGGCAGTTTCGACCGTTGGCGAAAGAGAAGGTTCCGCTACCGCGGGAATATCCGACGGCCTGGCCGGCGTCCCCGCTGCGTTGGATTCACTCCCGGCGACGACAGCTGGAGAAGCAGCCAGCGTGGCAGAAGCGACTCCGCCGGGAGAAGGCGCCGGCACGACGCCGAGTTCCATTCCCGAAGAGACCGGAGCAGGCGAAGCCAGGGCGAGCGTTTCCGTTTTTTCTTTGGCCTGCTTGTTTAAGGCCGCTGCTGCCCCCGGAATCGGACTCGGTTCAATCGCCGGGCTCGATTCAGTTTGGGCCGACATCACGGCAGCAGCTTCAGTGGCCGGGGCCGGCGAACCGCGCATCGCGGGAGTCTCCAGCCAGCCAACGTCGTAAAATGCATCGGCAAAAACACCGTTCAACGAAGCGGAATAGATTTTTCTGGCTGAGGCAATCCAGTCGTTGGCCTTGTTTGGATTATTATGCTTAAACTCCCAGGCCGCCTGAGCGTAATAGAGAGCAGGCGTATCGCCGGTGAATTGGAACTGCTCCATTAATTTCTGGGCCCGGCTGTCCTTGCCTTCGAGCAAGTAAGTCATGAAAACTTTGAACTTGATCATCTGAGCGGCCTCGGTCGTGTCGCCGCCCGGCGTCTTACCGGCCAAAGCTTCAAATCGTTCGCGAGCTTTGCCGTACTCTTTTTTCTTAAATGGAATCTGGGCCAGACTATATTGCGCTTCCCGGAGCTTGGGATCGATCTTGGCCGCTTTCTTGAAAGCAGCTTCGGCTTCGTCGAACTGCTTTTGCTCCATCAGAATTTCGCCGCGCAAGGTCAACATCACCGCCTGATTCGGATCTGCGGCAATGGCTTCATCGATAAATTTGCGCGCCGTTTCCAGGTCGCGCTGCTGGAAAGCCTGCTGCGCCTGCTCAAACCTGGAGTGAGCGAATGCCTTCATCTTGGCGGCCCGTTCCGCCGGGGTGGTGATCTCCAGAGCGGCCCGGCCTTGCCCAGCCTGTTTTTGAAGCCAGCCAATTTCGTAAAGCGATTCGGCAAAAAGTTTGTTCAACTGGGGCGAGAAATTTTTTTCCGCCGCCGCGATCCAGTCTTTTGCTTCGTTGTTTTTCTTCTGCTCCAGAGCGATGGCCGCGTTGGCATAATGAACGGCCGGGGTTTCACTGGAGAGCTCGAATTTTGCCAGGATCGAGTCGACCATGTTCTCTTTCCCTTCCATCAAATAGGTCAAGAGAATCTTGTATTGAATGAGCTGCGCCGCTTCCCCTTGCAGTTCGGAGACATTGTTCGAAAGCAGATCCTGGAAACGGTTGCGCGCCTCCGGCCAATCCCTCTTTAGAAATGGAATCTCCGCCAGATTGAACCGCGCGTTCCAAAACTTTGGATCGATCCGGAGGGCTTCATGCAAGGCTGCCTCCGCTTTGTCGTAAAGCCCTTGCCGCATCAATATGACACCGCGAAGATTCTGAGACTCGGCCACATCCGGCTGGCGCGCGTCAATCGTATCCAGTTGCTTCAGCGCTTCGGTGAAATTGTTGGAATCGAACTCGCGGAAGGCCTTGTCATACATTGCCTCAAGTTCTGCTTTCGACGGGGCGACATTATTGGCCGCGAAGGAACTGAGCACCAGAACGGTGATCGCCGCGATTTTGCTGATCTTCATCGAACTGATACTACAACTTTTGGGATGAACGATGACAAGCCTAAAATTCGAGAGTGGCGCTCCGCGATCCCGCTTTCATAAATTAGCAGGAAGCGGGCCGAAAGAATGGCGCGATCGCCCACGATAAATCGTCCAAAGCCAACAATCTCAAACGCTAATCGTTCCATTCTACTTACGCCCAAAAACAGCTGTTTTTTACGCGAATAGTGTAGCCCGCGCAAATGCAAACTTATCTCGTCTCTCAGTGATTGGACCAAGCGACCGAAATTCCCCGATTAAAAACAGGGCCGCCCCTGAGAGTCGGCCGGTGCCGGCCCGCCGAAACCGGCGACCGCGTTGGCCCATCCAGCTAATCCTGATTCCCCATGGACAAGAAAGCGTTCTGGAAAAGTGCGTCAGGGTCGGGCCCGGAGGATTCTCGGGCTTCCTCAGAACCACCGGACGTCGGGCCTTAGAAGTTCAAGTTGGCCACGATCCGCAATCCTTCCAGGGTCAGGTTGGGATGAATCGCATCAATTTCGGGAAGTTGCCGGGCGATCAATCCAGCGTACCCCCCGGTGGCCACGATTTGAACAAGCTGCTTCTTGAACCGCTGGGTCTTGATCCGGGCAATGATTTCGCGGACTAACCCGCGGTAGCCAAACACCGCACCCGACATCATTGCGCCGGCGGTAGACCTCCCAATGGCGTGGCGCGGCTCTTTCAGCGAAAGTTTGGGAAGCAAAGCGGTGCGTTGATAAAGGAAATTTGTCATTGCTTCCAGTCCCGGCGCTATTACTCCGCCAACATATTTCTTCTTTTCCGAAACGATATCGAAAGTGACGGCAGTCCCGAAATCGACCACGATCGCAGGGTATCCGTAGAGCACCGCCACGGCTGCAGCGTTAGCCAGCCGATCGGCCCCAATCGTCGCAGGCGCGGGATAATCGATACCCACTCCAAGTTTCAAGCGCGACGTAAGCCAAAGCAGATTTCTGCTTCCCGCCGCCGCTGTCACATTCCGATTCGTTTTTGGGACGACTGACGAGACGATCAGTTTATCGACGTTATGCCTTTTCAAAACCTGTCTAAGAAAAGAGGCGGTGAATCGACCGGTGGCAACCCGTTGGGGGGGGCGGAGAGCGGAAGGCGAAGCGAAGGCGAATTTTGTGAACGAATTGCTGATATCGATGAGGAGATAGGTCGCGCGCGTCATATCGGTTAGGAGCAGATGAAGCAGGCAGGGCCCCGGTAGCTGTAGCAGCCGTCGTCTTACAATGCACCTTTAATTGCACGCAACCATGGCCTGGCAGCCGTTCATTCAGGAATGCTCCCATCATAAGATCGGTCCTGCCCTTGCCCGCCAAACTTGCGGGGCCACGGCGGAATGGGTAGCCTCGAACCTGTGAGAAAGTTGGTCCATCGACCGCGCCGTCTGCGCCGCTCGGCCGGGGTGCGGAACCTCGTCCGCGAAACCAGCCTGAGCGCGCACGATTTCATTCTGCCCCTGTTCATCAGCGAAAAGGTCGGCGACCGCCGGCCAATTCCGAGCATGCCCGGCGTCTTTCAGCTTTCGGTCAAGGAAGCAGTGGAAGAAGCGATGGGTGCGCAGGCGGCGGAACTGCAAGCGGTCCTCCTTTTTGGAATTCCGGCGCAAAAAGATGAACATGCCACCGGGGCCTATGCGGAAAACGGAATCGTGCAGCAAACGGTTCGCGCGATCAAGTCCAGGGCGCCCGAACTGGTCGTCATCACGGATGTCTGTCTTTGTGAGTACATGAGCCATGGCCATTGCGGCGTGACCCGATTGGACGGGGACCATTTTCACGTCTTGAACGACGCAACCGTTGAGTTGCTGGTGAAGACGGCACTTTCCCACGCGTCTGCCGGAGCGGACATGGTCGCGCCGAGCGACATGATGGACGGCCGCATTGGAGCGATCCGCGAAGCGCTCGATGCCGCTGGATTGGATCAAACCGGCATCATGAGTTATGCGGCCAAGTTTGCTTCGGCGTTTTATGGCCCGTTCCGGGACGCGGCCGAAAGCCCGCCGCAGTTCGGAGACCGGCGCTCCTACCAGATGGATTGCGCGAACGCGGCCGAAGCATTACGTGAAGCGGCTCTCGATGTCGAAGAAGGCGCCGACATCCTTCTGGTCAAACCGGCCCTGCCCTATCTGGACATTCTTTGGCGCGTTCGCGAGCGATTCGGCAAACCCACCGCCGTTTACCACGTCAGCGGCGAGTACGCGATGATCAAGGCCGCAGTCGAGAAAGGCGTTTTTGAAGAGCGCCCGGCCGTCCTTGAGATCATGACCTCATTGAAACGCGCCGGCGCGGATATGATCATCACCTATTGGGCAAAGGAGCTGGCTGGGTGGACGAAGGCCTAACGAAAGCCAACGGCGAAACAGCGGCGCACGTCAACCTGAAACGTCTTGCCCTGCTTTGGGCCCAGGCCCATGGCTATTCCGCCTGCGCCTGTGAGGTCGGTCTGCCGCGGTCTCGTTACCGCGCCGATGTCGCAGCTTACCGGCCGCAGGGAAAACGAATTTGCGCCACCGCGATTTTCGAATGCAAACAGGCCCTGACCGATCTTCGGCGGGACAATGGATGCAGCGCGTCAACCCGGGAGCGCCTGGAGGCGGTCTATCGTCGCCGAACCGTTCTGGAGGAACGCCTGCGCATTCACTATCCGGCACTGCGAATTGCCGATTCGCTTTTTACAGAATTCGATTCCCACGATTTCGGCGCAATCGGCCATCGCGGCTACCGGCAGGTGTTGCGGCAGCTGAGGGCGTTGCAGCACCGTCTGGTGGACAATACGAAATTCGAGACTCTGGCTCGTTATCGGTGCGCGAATCTGTTTTTCCTGGTCCTGCCGGCCGAACTGTTTCGCGAACCGGAAATTCCAGTCGGCTGGGGCGTGCTCGTTGCGGGCGAGGGCGCGCTTCGCCTTTCTCGAAAACCGCTCTGGCACGAAATCACCGACCGGGCCCGGACCCAGCTTCTGGAGAGGATCGCCGCCGCCGGAACGCGCACCTTCAATCGGCAACTAAAAATTACGTTCGACGAAGTTACCGGGGCGCGTTCGCATTCGCCGTAGCACCGGCCCTTATCTCAGTGCTTTGGCACGACCAAGTTGCGTCCGGTCATTTCCGCGGGCTGCGGCAGACCGAGCAAAAACAATAGAGTTGGGGCGACATCGGCCAGAATGCCGTCGCGGCAGTGAAACTGGGGAGCATCTTTTGCCAGGTAGATGCAGTGGACGAGGTTTGTAGTATGGGCCGTATTCGGCGAACCATCGGGGTTACGCATCTGTTCGCAGTTCCCGTGATCGGCGGTAACAAGACATTTGCCATTGAGACGAAGCAGTTCGGGAACGATTCGGGCCAGGCAGTGATCGACCGTTTCCACTGCTTTAATGCCAGCTTCGACTACCCCGGTGTGCCCGACCATATCGGGATTGGCAAAATTGAGGACGATCAGATCGTAATTGCCTAACCGCGCCATAACCTCGTCAGTCACAGCCGGAGCGCTCATTTCCGGCTGCAAATCGTAGGTCGCAACTTTCGGCGAAGGCACAATCCTGCGGTCTTCGCCCGGAAATGGCCGCTCGATTCCCCCGTTAAAAAAATAAGTGACGTGCGCGTATTTCTCTGTTTCCGCGATACGGAGCTGCGATTTGCCGGCGGCGCTGACTACCTCCCCCAGAATGTGAACGAGCTCCTGGGGACCAAAAACAAAGGGCGATGGATAGGTGACGTCGTACTGGGTAAGGGTGACGTAATGAACCTGCGGCCACACCTGGCGATCGAAACCGTCGAACTTTTCAAACAGAAAAGCCTGTGACAATTGCCGGGCGCGATCGGCGCGAAAGTTAAAGAACAACACTGTGTCTCCGTTTTTAACCCGCTGAGTATCCGGTTCATCAAAAATCAGCGGAGGCATGAATTCATCCGTGATCCCAAGCGCATATTGCCGGGCCAGCGCCTGCCAGGGCGAACCATCGCATACCTCGCCGCGACCGAGGACAATCGCGTCCCAGGCTTTTTTCGTGCGATCCCACCGCCGGTCCCGATCCATGGCAAAATAACGACCGATCACGGTGACTATTTTAGCGTTGCTGGGTTTTAGTCTGGCTGCGCAGGTCTCCAGATAATGCGCCCCGCCGGTGGGAGAGGTATCCCGTCCATCCGTAAAAGCATGGACAAAAATGTCGCCAACCCCGGCCGCGTGCGCCGCATTGGCCAAAGCGACCGCGTGCAGGTAATGACTGTGAACGCCACCATCGGAAACAAGTCCAACCAGATGGAGACGATGGCCGCGAGCCTGCGAAAATGCAGTCTGCAGAACCTGGTTTCGGCCGAACTCGCCATCGGCGATGGCCTTATTGATCCGAGTCAGATCCTGATAAACAATCCGGCCGGCCCCAAGATTAAGGTGACCCACCTCGGAATTTCCCATTTGCCCCTCTGGTAATCCCACGTCCAGTCCGCTGGCGCTGAGCTTTCCACCCGGGTAATCCCGATATAACTGGTCGTGAAACGGCGTCCTGGCCAGGAGGGTGGCGTCGCCATTTTGCTCTCGCCGGGAGCGGCCTCCCGGATTGATGCCCCACCCGTCACGGATGATAAGCATGACCGGAGCTGGCATGGGGGCAGTTTGCCGACGATCCCAAACCTGAACAAGCGGTTCTTTCGTTGACAACGAAAAACCGCCACATTGAGATCGCCTGATGAAATGGCGCAACCAGCTGCTGGCGGTGTTTTGCCTGCTCGCTTTTGCGGGTCTGGGGGTGCTTTATTTCCAACACTGGGTGGTACAAAAACCGTTCGGCATCGTCCTGTTCATCGGAGAAGGACTTGCCCCTCACCGGCTCGCCGCCGCCCGCGTATACCTGGGAGGCGCGGATTCACGTTTGGCTCTCGATTCAATGGACCATTTCGCGCTCTTGATGAACGCGTCCAAAGATTTCGCCGCGCCCGACCAGGCTGCTGCCGCAACTGCGCTCGCCACCGGGGTCAAAGTCAAGAATCGGGCAATTAGCGTAAACGATTCGGGCAAACCTCTTACCGGCATTCTCCAGCTGGCCCGCGACCAGGGACGCGCCACCGGGTTGATCACAAACACCGAACTAACGAGCTCGACCGCGGCTGCATTTTACGCGCATTCCAGCGACGGCGGCGACACGGATGAGATTGCGCGTCAAATGATCGACTCTGCCAAAATGGACGTCATCATGGGTGGCGGGATCGCCAATTTTTTGCCGGAAGCCAAACGAGGAAAGCGGCGGGATGGACGAGACCTCCTGCTGGAATTGCGGGGCAGTGGATTCGATCTCGTCCGGAGCAAGGCCGAGCTGGAAGCGATCCCGGCATGGCGACGGCCAAAGCTATTTGGCGCATTTGCTCCCGGCGACATGGCATTTACCAACCAGCTCGAGGAGAAAAGTGAACAGCCAAGCCTGGCCGACATGGTGCGGCGGGCCATTGAATTGCTTCAATACAATCCAAGCGGCTATTTGCTGGTGGTTGACGCGGGACTGATGCGAAAAGCCGCCCAGGCAAACCAGGCCGAAAGAACATTCGGGGAGACAATCGACCTCGACCGTGCGGTTGCGACGGCCCGCCGCTATGCGGGGTCAGGCGCGACAATCATTGTTTGCGGCGATGTGGCGATAGGTGGTTTAAGTTTGAACGGGCTCCCCTTTCGCAAGGATAGCGGCATTGCCCTTCTGGGATTGAATTCAGCCGGACAACCCTGGTTGACCTGGGCGACCGGGCCAAATGGCGTCACCACCTATGGAGCGGCCACCAACCCGGCGGCCGAAACCCACCCCCAGCCCTCGGCGGCGGCGGCTTCCAGACCCGGACATCTCGAACCCGCCGCGGTGTTCAGCAAGGAAGCGCTCAACACCGTCGATGATGTCGCTGCATTTGGCGTCGGGCCGGGAACCGACGCTCTCAATGGAACAATCGAGAACACGACCATTTTTAAAATCATTCGGGACGAACTTTGATCGCATTTGCCTAACGGTCGGCTCTCCGAAGCCGGTCCGGGCCAAAACCGGCGCCGAAACGCGTTTGCCGGTTTCCAGCGCTTTCGCTAAAACCTGGGAAGGTGCCGGCATTTTCCTGCACCCTCGCTTCCGCTTGGCCAGGTGGAGTTTGTCCAGGCAAAGATTGATCCTGCGCCTTGCCCCTAAACACATGCCGGGACATGCGGCCGGCCGTGTCCAAAAACAAACAGCCCGTTCTTCGGTTGGACAAAGAACGGGCTGCTCCTGGAGTTCTCCCAATTCAGGGACTCTGGGGTAGCACTTCAGGCACGAACACAAACGGAGGCGGATCAGGCAACTCCGGCCCCGGACCTTCCCCGGGCGGCCCTTCTTCCGGCATTTCTTTACCTTCACCCAAATCTTTAAAATCTTTTCCTTCCAATATTGTCTTTCCGTCCGCAAGACCACGCTCGGCATTTTCTCTGGACGCGACCAATGTCTCCGGTTCTCCGCCGCCAAATGCAGCGATCTCGGCGATTGAGAACGGCGCACCTTGTTCGGCAGGAGTCCATTTCACCATCACATAGCGGCCCGTTGTCTCGGGAAAATCGATCGCAGCCCGTCCCGTCCCGGCAGTATCGGTGAAGGAGCCTACCGGCTGAAGGCCAGCCAACGTCGCTTCGTCCAACTTGAGATCGGTCGGAGAAACTCCCTTGGCCGCTCCCGGCAACGACTGCAAGATATAGAAATCAAGTGTTCCGCGGGCGGGAGAATAGAGAGCGGAAATGCGACGTAGTTTGGTTGGCTTGCCCAGATCGATTATGGCCATCGGAGCGGAGTCGCTTGCCGCAAACTGGTAGGATGTCGATGGCTGATCATCGATTGTGTTGTTCGCCTGTTTGACGTCATCTCCCGAACTGACATAAGCCGCGCGCGCTTTGGCGTGAACGTCAGTCAGGTTGTAACTGACCAATGAAAGCCCCTCGGAGGGATTCGAGATGGGTTTGCGAACATGAGGGATGGCAAACGCAGCCACGGTTGGCGTTGAGTAGATGCCCAAATCGGCGATACGGCCCGGCTCGGTGATGTTGAAAGTCAGGCGGATGTACTTCGCTTCACTGGGGCCGATTTTTGCCGAAATGGTATCGGAGGTGAGGTCGTGGCGCGCGATCTCCTGCCATTGGGGACTATCGGCAGGCAGTTTGGCGTTGGAAGTCGCCATCGTGACCTCCCCTTTTGCGTCCCGGTTAACGAATGAAATGCTGTCGATGTTTTCAACCTTGGCCAGGGAGACAAGCAGGGTGGTAGTGCCATTGCCTAACGGGTAACCGATGGTGGGATCGCCGCAGAGCAGGGCGGCGGCGGTGGTGTTGCGATCTTCGGCTTTGGAGCTGAGTTGGAGCGCGGAACCGGGGCTACTTTGAGGGGCGGACTCGACTTGGGCGCCGGAATTGTAGCGGGCCAGGTTTTCCGGATAAGCGGGTGCTTGTTCCACGGTGAGGGGCGGGACCTTTTGGAGGGTAAGCTCGGCGGCAGAGGCGCTGGGGAGCGTGCTAAGAAAGCCGGGTAACGAACAAGCCAGAGCGAGGGCAACCGCCAAAGAACGACGAGAAGGTGCGTTTATAATTTCCATATCTACAACAACGATAATAGCGAGACGGCCCGCCTTTGGCAATAGATTTTTTTACCCCAACATCTCTTCGCCTCTTCCACCAGGATACCGCCTCGGTTTATCTATGTTAGCACACAATCCCGGTCTAAAGGCAAGCCCTACTGCGTGCCCCCGCGTCCGCCCAGCGGCCCCGAATCGATTTGAGCAACACCGCCATAGTCTTCCCCTTTTGTCCTGCTATCCAAAGCTGCGAACTACAGTCGCACCCGGGCGAGCCCGACGAATTGCCTCATTTTAAATGACACCCAGGGGAGGGAAGAAAAAGCGGGCTTAAGGAATCGTTGCCTCATATTCGATGACACCGATGGAAACGTTGGAATCACTGAGTATGGAGAGCCTCTGCCCCACTGACGGATGTGACCCAGGGCGACCCGATGACAGCGGATCCGACATGTTTGGACAGACGGAGAAAGATCAGCTAGTTACATTCAGGCGTTTTTCTTTCTGCAATCGATGCCAAGGAGGCGTGGAAAATCCGTAACCCGACACCGGGCCGCAAAAAATGTCGAAGCGTTTGCGGGAGTCGCGAACGAATGTCGTTCCACAATGGAACAGAAATGGAGATCGATTGGCCTTGGGGCTCTCCTTGTTCTGTTGACGATGGTGGCGTATGGGGCCGCGTTGCGGGCCGGCTTCATTTGGGACGACGATCAGCACTTGACTGCGAACCGCTGCATTATTGGGCCATCGGGGTTGCGGGGGATCTGGACGACCAGTTCGGCGGTTTACTACCCTCTTGTTCTCACCAGCTTTTGGATTCAGCACGCAATCTGGGGACTTAATCCTTTTTTTTACCATTTGGTGAACGTGCTGATGCACGCAATAAACGCGATTCTCTTGTGGCGAGTGCTCTTACGCCTGGGACTTCCCGCCGCCTGGTTTGGGGCGGCGCTTTGGGCGCTGCATCCGGTGCAGGTGGAATCGGTCGCCTGGGTCACCGAGTTGAAGAACGTGCAGTCGTGTTTTTTCTACCTCCTGGCAATTTTGTTTTTTCTGAAGTGGCGGGCTGTCGCCGGGCGCGTGGAAAAAGCGGTTCTCGATTACGCCTTGGTGATTTTCTTTGCCGCGCTGGCGATTTTGAGCAAGGCGTCGACGGTCATGCTGCCGGTGGTGCTGGCTCTGTGCTGGTGGTGGAAAGAACGCCGGTGGCGTTGGCGCAACACAATTTGGCTGCTGCCATTCTTTATCATGTCGGCGGCAGCCAGCGCGTGGACCGTTTGGGAGCAGAGATTCCATTCGCGAGCGCAAGGAGAAGAGTGGTCGCAAAGCGGACTGGAACGTCTTGCCATCGCGGGCAAGACGGTTTGGTTCTACGTGGGCAAGCTCCTCTGGCCGCATCCCCTTGTGTTCGTTTATCCCCGGTGGCAGCTCGATCTTTCCAAAGCACTCTCTTGGGGACCGCTGGTAGCTGCGGTCCTGGTGTGGGTCGTACTCTGGTTCGGCCGCAATGAAACGCGGCTGCGGTCAGGTTTTTTCGCCTTTAGCTACTTTCTGGTCTCATTGTTTCCGGTGATGGGTTTCTTTAACGTCTATTTCTTTCGCTATTCGTTCGTCGGCGATCATTTCCAGTATTTAGCGAGCATGGGCATTGTTGCGTTGTTGGCGGCCGGCCTGAGCCGGTTGCCCAAGCCGATGCAGCAGCTGCCGGTGCTTTTGCTCTCAATCCTTCTGGTGTTGACTTGGCAACAAACAAAGGTCTACCATGATCAGGAGACACTCTGGCGGGACACACTGGCAAAGAACCCGGCAGCTTGGATGGCCCATAATAACTTGGCGACTCTGCTGGCCGAGCAGGGAAAAATTCCGGAAGCGATTCAACATTACAAGGAGGCGATCCGGCTCAAACCGGATCATGCACAGGCCTATTATGACCTGGGGAACGTGCTAGCGCACCAGGGAAGAGTGGCTGAAGCGATTGAGGATTACCGGCAGGCGATCCGGTTCAAGCCCGATCATGCACAGGCCTATGATATGTTGGGGAACGCTATGGTCAGCCAGGGGAAAGTGTCAGAAGCCATTCAATATTACCAGCGCGCTATCGAATTGAGGCCGGACGATGCCGAAGCATACAATAACCTCGGCGGCGCGCTGGTGCTCCAAGGGAAACTGCCGGAAGCCATTCAATATTACCAACGCGCAATCCAACTAAAGCCGGACAGCGGCCTTTTTTGGTACAACGTGGCGCTTGTGCTTGATCGCCAAGGCAAACTGCCGGAAGCCATTCAATGTTACGAGCGGTCAATTCAACTGAAGCCGGATGATGCCAGCGTTCTGGCAGCGCTTGCCGCAGCATATGCCGACGATGGACGTTACGCTGAAGCTGTGGAAGCAGCAAACCGAGCCATCGGACGAGCCAGTGCCTCAGGCAATTCCACGCTCGTCGAAATGATGGAAGCACGCCTTCCGCTGTACAAGGCGCGCGCCACGGGGCGCACGCAATAGCAAAAGGGGGTTGGCTGTGCTCTCTTATTCATGTTGGGGATTCTGGTCGATTCGTCTTCACCGGATATCGGAGAAATATTCCAGCCGCATTTCCGGTCGACGATCAGTCATGCCGGCATCTACAAATCAGCCGGGCGACGATAGATAACGACTGAGGCGTTCTCAAAAATCTTTGTCGCGCCTTTCAGAATAACTTCCCATTGGTAAGGGTGGAGTTCTATCGACTGCTTCAAGGGACCGTCGGCAAACAGCAATTGCGCGTTGTCTCCCCAAAATTGAGCCGCTCTGTTTACATCACTCCAATCGGCCTGGGAACTAAAAAGCTTCTGCGTCCATTTCTGCCGTTCCTTAAGGTCGATCGACATCGCCCAATGACCCCACACCACCGTGTTGCCGGCGAAGGCGGCAATTAGTCGACTGGTAGAATATAGTGCAATCGTAACTTCGTCAGGTTTCGATTCTTTTCTGAGCGCACGCAGCGCTTCCATCATGGCGTCGCTAATGTAATACGCGCCATCTCTGTTTTGCTTCACCTCCTGGCGCTGGCGGTACGCCAGGTAAGCAGGTGTCACGGCGAGGAGCGGCATGAAGATAATCGCCGATGCAAACATCGCAATGCGTCTGAGTTGTCGGGATGCAATTGCGGATAAGATCGAATCAAAAACAACCGCCGCCAGGATGCAGAGCGCGATGTGCGCACCGAAAACCAGCTTTCGCTGATACCAGAAAGGAAAGAAGGCGAGAACTGCTGACAACAAAAACCAAACGAGGATATGCCAGTAGTGTATTAGCAGTAGTTTGCCGCGGACAACTAATCCCACCGCGACAAAAACCAGCGGCAACCCAAAACCGATTGCGTACACAATGGGGTGCGGACTTTTCATTGCTCCCTGGACGCTATGTTGCAAAACCAGCCGATTGCTTTGCGAAACCCAGAACATGTAGATCAAAAACGGCAGGGCCGACCCAAGGTATCTGCCGAAATATCCGATCGATTTTATTCCGCAGCGGACGACGGTAAGAATGGCGGCGAAAGCAAGCAGGAACGGAACGGAATAGGGATGGATCAAGGCCATTACCCCATTAGCAATCCCGCTTCCCCAAAAGTCGGCGGCTATTCCTTCACGTGAACCCCGATCCAGCCAATAGATCGAGAGCAGGAGCAGGGACAGCGAAAACGGAAACAATGGGTTCCATAACAACGACCAGTAAGTGCTCATCTCCGGCATCCAGAGATCGGCGGGAAAGATCGACATCCGAGTCCAACCAGCCAGCGCGAACAAGCCTCCCAGTCCAGAAGAAATCCCAACCAGAATCGTCGCGACGACGGATGCCGTGGTATTGAGTTTGAGATAATCGATGTAGCGATAGAATACGGCGAAGAACAATACGACGCCGATTGCCTTGACGGCAAAGAAAGCGGTTCCGACATCGCACGAAAAAAGCGCGCTAAGCCGCCCGCAAATCAAGAAGAACGGATGGAACAGAAACGGCGCGTGCGGCACCGCCGTGAACTTGATCTTAAACAGCCACGCTCCGTGTGCCGCCTGTTGCGCCCAAGCCGCGTAGCCGAACGAGTCGTCAGGATAAGGCGGAATGATCCATGTGTAATGGTAACCGGACGGCGTGGAGAAAAAATTGACCAAATACGGCGCGGAGGTCGCGACGAGCACGAATGCGGTCCAGGCCAATCGAAAAACTGTGACCCCCTTCACCGACATTAATCGTAGGCCATGTCGCCGATCCGTGCGATTCTTCCGTCAAAAAAAACAAAGAAGAATTGGGGGGCTATTTGAATCTGAAGCATTGTCATTGAGGCGGAGGGATAGCTTTAACCGGAAAATCGGCTGCCTAAAGCAGAGCGGCGGCTGGAACATCGAGGTCTTCCGGCGGAAAATTGGGATGGCATGCCTATTGTAGATGCGATCCGTTTCTCAGGCGCCAGATGCAATCGACAGTTCTGGCGACCTCATTTCTAATCCTGGAGGATGGCACACAACGCAATCAACCAGATTGCCAAAACGCACTGACGCCATGAATGTTATCGTGCCGCCTGTAAGTTTTCGAGCGAAGGCGGGATCTGATGAGCCGGCGAGCAAAGCGTAAACTGCCCAAACGTTTTCATTCCTCTGGCCTTAAAAGTCCCAAGGTCTCTCAATCGAAGCCGGCCTCTCGCGAGCGTTGGGCCTCCATCGCCGTCTGCATATTTCTAGCAGTGGCCGTTTGGACGGTTTTCGGCCAGACCCTCCGGTTTGGTTTCGTGGACTACGATGATGACGAGTACGTCTATGAGAATCCGCACATCATCCACGGTCTAAACGTCAAAGCGATTCATTGGGCCTTCACTCATGCTCACGGTGCTAACTGGCATCCGCTGACTACGCTCACCCACATGTTGGACTGTCAGGTGTATGGTCTGCATCCGTGGGGTCATCATCTGGAAAATGTGCTGGTGCATGGGATGGCTGCGATCCTGTTGTTTCTGCTGTTGCAGCAGATGACTGGCGCTCTCTGGCGTTCCGGGTTTGTGGCGGCGTTGTTTGCGGTCCACCCGCTGCATGTGGAGTCGGTCGCCTGGGTCTCGGAGCGCAAGGACGTGTTAAGCGGGCTGTTTTTCATGCTGACGCTAATGGCCTACGTTCGGTATGCGCGGACGAAAGGGTGCGGGCCCGGGTTGTCCTTTCTCGGTTCTCCAGCCTACTGGGGAGCTCTGCTGCTCTTCGCGTTGGGCCTGATGTCGAAACCGATGCTGGTAACGCTACCATTCGTTTTGCTGCTGCTGGACTGGTGGCCCTTACAACGCGTCACGATTCGCAATGCTCGATCTACGCTTGGCCGGTTGGTTTGGGAGAAGATTCCGTTCCTGTTGTTAAGCGCAGCTTCTTGTGCGGCCACCATTTGGGCGCAAAAGGAGGCACTTAATTCCCTTCAACGAATAACCTTCCCCGCGCGGGTCTGCAACGCGGTGGTGTCTTATGCAGCCTATCTTGGGCAAATGCTTTATCCGGTTGATTTGGCAGTGTATTATCCTCATCCTGGAAACCACATGCCGCTGTGGACGGTTGGTGTGTCTGCGCTGGTGTTATTGATCGTTTCCGCAGTGGTCCTGGCGGGAGGCCGCAAGCATTCCTTCCTGCTGGTGGGCTGGCTGTGGTATCTAGGGATGCTGGTGCCCGTCATCGGGCTGGTGCAGGTGGGAGGCCAAGCAAGGGCCGACCGCTACACCTATTTACCGCAAATCGGCCTCTATATCATGGTGGCGTGGGCAGCGGTCGATCTGACCTCTTCGTGGCGTTATCGGCGCGCCCTGCTCGGATCCGGTGCAGCGTTGGCTCTCGCAACCCTTCTGGTGCTTGCCCATATTCAAACCGCATACTGGGAGAACAGTTTTTCTCTAATGACACACACGATCGCTTGCACGCCGGACAATTCGTTAGTCCACAATAACTTAGGCTATGCGCTGGTTGCCCAAGGGAAACTGCGCGAAGCAATTCAACACTACGAGCAAGCGCTTCACATCAGACCGGGTTATCCCGAGGCTCACAACAACCTGGGAGTGGCCCTGGCCGACGAAGGGAAACTGGCCGAGGCTGTCCAACACTACGAGCGAGCGCTCCAATTCAAACCGGATTATGCGGAGGCCTACAATAATCTGGGGAGCGCCGTAGCCGACCAGGGCAAACTGGACGAGGCCGTCCACGACTGCGAGCGGGCGCTCCAGCTTAAGCCCGATTATCCTGAGGCCCACAATAATCTCGGGATCGTGCTCGCCCGCCAAGGCCACGTCTCGGAAGCGATTCAACATTATGAGCGAGCGCTCCAGCTCAAGCCGGATTATGCTGAGGCCTTCGATAACCTCGGAATGACCCTGGCCACCCAGGGGAAATTGCCAGAAGCCATTCAACAGTACGAACGAGCGCTCCAACTCAGACCCGTTTTTCCCGAGGCCTGCAATAATCTGGGATTAGCGCTGGCTCGCGAAGGCAAACTGGCTGAAGCCATTCAAGAGTATGAGCGAGCGCTCCAACTGAGACCCGATTATGTTGAGGTCTTAAACAATCTGGCTTTTGTGCTGGCGACTTCGCCGGATGCCTCCCTGCGCAACGCCACGAAAGCGATTGCATTGTCACAGCAAGCTAATCAACTTACCGGCGGCAAAAACCCGGTCGTTCTCGGAACGCTGGCCGCGGCTTATGCCGGGGCCGGGCGTTACACTGAGGCCGTGGAAGCAGTAAACCGAGCCATTGAACGAGCCGACGTTGAGGGTAAATCTAAGCTCGTCATTGCTCTTGAATCAGTTCGTGAGCTTTACCAGGCCCGGGCCGCAGGCCAATGAGCCGTCTACGCCACGAGGATTGTTCCGCGGATAAATCCGAAGCTACAGAAGGTGAGTCGCGCGTTGCGTTTTTCAGGATCGCCAATGCGATACTGCGCTTGCATTGCCATTTCGTGAGCTACTCCCCAAAAAAATCGGCGAAGCCGACGCTGATTTCCGGCGTCAGGGACGGTTAGTTTTTAGCCAACAGCCTCGAATCAACAGCCCGGTACTTGTGGGTGCCGGCATAGGCGTAGAGCGGGAGATATTGATTGCGAGCGACTTCGTCTATCCGGCAGGCAGCCCAATTGATCGTTGGATCGAGCACGTAGGTGCCAGCTTCGGTGTTCCACTCCAACCATGCGTGAGTTTTCCGGCTAAACGAGGTTCGTCTGCCGATCACCAGGCGGACATCATGGGCGCCGTGGGCGTGCATCTTCTCATACAGGGCGACGGCCTTGCCTTTGCAGTCCGCTGCAGGAGCAGACTCGACTTCGTCGGGGGTCTTCCATACCGGGCTAAAGCCGTAGGGGATTTCTCGGAGATCCTGGATCCAATGATTTACCAAGGTCAGGGAGATACGCTCGCCGGTGGCAGATTTCGAGCAAAGAACGGGTTGAATCCGGGTCATTTGGCGGTCATAAGGGGTGGACTTGACGCTGAGCAGAAGCGGCTGAGCGAAGCAAGGGATTACGGAGAGGCAGATCAGGCTGGCAATGAACAGGAAGATCTTTTTCGGGGGGAAGGGGTAGATACTTATGAGAATCATGGTAAGTATGGTTCATATAAGCAACGGACGTGCCACGCCTCCCTAAGGGGCTGCCGCCGGATCTACCCCGGCAAAGGTCGACTCCCTGGACATACGAGATCCCCCAGAAATCGGAGGCGCGACTGGTCCGCGTGGTCAAACAGCGTGACAACCTCCCGCCAGGAGGGGTCCAGATTGCGGCTAGAACGCTCTTGCCAGATGGGCTGGAGCCCGGGAGTGAGGTCTCCCGTGTATTTCCCGCCGCCAAGGGCGCTTGGGGGACAAATCACAGGTACCGCCCCGAGATCTTCCATGTCCCAGGGCAAAGGTATCTGCGTAAAACGAAATCGCGGCCCATCAGCGATCAACAGAGGAGCCGGACCGGAACTTGGGGCGGTGAGTTCGGCTACCAGACACCGAGAGAAACTGTCTCTGTTTAGCGCTGAACGCGCTGGATCAATCCCAGTCTGGGCAACGCCCCACCCGGCAAAGCGGAAAAACGGTCGCGGCCTGAGGCCCCTCCCACTTTAGGGCTAGCCGCGTTAAGATGGCTTGCAATGTGGGAGGGGCCTTGGGCCGCGAGAGTTTCGGGGGCTTTACTTAACGTGTGGAAGACCGTGGCTAAACAGATACGAGAAGTTGGCTTTTCAGAGGGGCTCGGCAGGTCTCTCCCGGGTCGGGCGGGCGGCAGCTTCAGAAACAGCCCGGCCATACAGCCAGGTCGGATCCCAACCGGCCGACCAGGAGTCTATTTAAACCGGGTCAGTTCCCCGGACCGGCACCACCCACGCCGTTTATCTGAACGGAGGGATCCTGGGCTAGGACTCGTTCGGTCGTAAACCGACCCATTTGGTCGATTTCGCTGCGTTTGTAGGTACGGAGGGGCGAGGTAGTGAGGGTTCCGACCGATTTCACTTTTACTTTCTGCGGAATCCTCGAGCCGGTAACAAATACATATTTGTACTTCTCCACCGACTGCTTGTTCGATTTCTCCTTCTGTGAGCCGGCAAAGGTCTGTCCCACGCCAATTGCGCCAAGGACGAGGAGCAACCCGGCGGTCGTTAATACGTTTGAGAGTTTCATAAGTTTAAATTAGGCCGCCGGTAAATGCGGTCAATTATACAACCAGGCGAATGCCGCGTCAGTTGCGGCAAAAATCGCGACTCGGTCTGGTAGAAAGGCGCCGCCGGCAGCCGTCCAAAGGTTTAGGGCACAAGTAACAGGCAACTGTCTGGGCTGCCCTTTTTGGCGGAAGGCAGGGCGACTGGCCGGGATTTGTTGCCGTACAACAAAGAGGCAGCGGCTGGGGGCCGCTGCCTCTTGCAAACCAAACGAAGCGAGCTTTAGAACTTCTTCTTCAATTCCACGTACCAGAAGCGCCCGAGGTTGTCGTATTCGAACGCCGGGTAATTGTTGGCGTTAGCGTAGAAGAATCCAAACATCTTGGGCGGATCCTGGCCGAACACGTTGTTGCAGCCAACGGTGACGGTGCTGTTGTTCAGGATCGTCTGCCAGCAGGGCATGGTGTAGGCCGCCGTGCTCTCAATCGCTTTGCCATCTTTGCCGGTCATGACTTCCTTGCCGCCCTTGGAGTAGCCAGCCACAGGCTGAGACTCGACTGGCGGGGTAAAGATCAGCGTGTAACCAGCCTGGACATCGATGAAGTTAGTCGGATGTGTCCAGTGTTCATGCACTCCAGTCGGCGAATTCGCGTTGTTGTTAAAGATGATTTCGCGGAAACCGCCGGTGTAATGCCAGGTGGCGTTGAGGTCGAAGTTGTGCCAGGCCCAGTCAACTCGGGAGATGCCTTTCCACCGATAGAAGCCGTCGCCACCGAGGTTATCGCTAACTTGAGCCACGACATTTCTGCCAATGGATTCGGTGGTGGTTTGGAAGTTAAACTGATCGAGGTAAGCCCACTGGCTCAGAACGGTCCAGGTGCCCCAGGCGGTTTGCAGCTGCCATTGACCGGACATGTCGGCGCCACGCGCATTTTGACGGCCGGCGTTCTGGAATGAGGTTTGCACGAAGTTGATCGCGCCAGTGGCGGGATCGACCTGCACCTGTTCGCCCGGGAAGAGACCACCGCGATAGAAGCGGTTAACGACTTCCTGACTGGTCGGTGTGGTAACTACACCGCGACGCTCGATATCCCACAGATCGAGGGACAATGTGAGCGTGCCAAATTGCGGCGGAATCCATTTAGGCGTCCACACCACACCGCCCGTCCAGGCGCGCGAGTCTTCCGGTTGGAGGTTCGGGTTGCTCGAGAAGGTAGTGGCCGTTTCCGGCTCGGCTATGCCCCCCGGGGGATTCGGGAACTGAGTAGTCGAACGCGAATGGGTGTTGGTCAGACCGAACGTCGGCGACGCGTACAACTCATAGAGGGACGGTTCGCGGAATCCTTCACCCCAGGTGCTGCGGATGGTCAGCTGATCGTCAAACGGCTGCCAGCGCACACCGACCTTGGGAACGAGCACGTTGGTGCTGTTATTGAGAAACTCCTCAAACCGGGCTGATCCCGTCACGATCAAGGAGTGCAATCCCATGATTCCCATGGAAGGACTGAAGATCGGGACCTCCATTTCGCTGTAGATCGCGTAATCCTTGCGGCCGCCGTGGGTGATGGCCGTTTTGGAACTGCCGATAATGTCACCGGCCAGCTCTAACGCATCCGGATCCTGGGTGATGCTCTCACGGCGGAATTGCGCGCCCACAGCGAGGCCGACCCCGCCCGCGGGGAGATCGAACAGGTCGATCGTGTAGATGTTCAAATCGAGCTCGGCCAGCTTTGACGTATCGATGTCTTTCGGGTGGACCGTGGCGAAGTTAACCGTGGCAGCGTTGGACGCAAACGACGGGCCGTAGAAGGACGTAAACGGATTGAACGGAATTGTGGTGCCGATGTACTGACTCGAGGTCGGATCGAAGATCGGGTCGTTGGCGTTGAGAATTCGGTTGAACCGGGAGGTCGAAACCAGCGATCCCTGCGAGGTGTTCTTGATCTGGCTGTAACGGAAGCCGGCGTCGTAACCCCAGTTGCCATCAAACAGCTTGTCACCCTTCACTCCCAACGTGGTCAACCAGGCGTCGCTCTCGTTCATGAATACGCGGTTGCCGAACTCATAAAGACGGGCCCGGCTGCCGCCGGAGATAATCTGGTCGAATGGGTTGAACGGGTTGAAGGCATTGTCCGGCACCCCGGTTTCGGCATAGGTAGGGGTGTTCGGCGGCGCCACTCCACCCAGGTCATGCCCTGGCGGGATAGCCAGAACCACCTGGCCGGGGGTTTGGAACGAGCCGGTGGCCGAGGGCGCCAACTCGTTGTGCGTCTTCACATCTTCGTAGTAGAAGTCGCCATAAAGCTGGACCTGCTCCTCGCAAATCTTGTCGTTGAAGGAGGCGTAACCACCCCAGCGTTCCTGCTCCGGATAGGAACCGGAGAGAGCGTTGAAGTTAAAGAATGAGGACCGGCCCGCAGTATAGACGTAGTCGCTGGCCGGAGCTAAACCGTTGGTGGTGTGTGGAGCATGGCCGAAACCGAGCGGGCTGGTGCCAATGTTCGGACTACCGCCTGCGGCAATAACAACCGCATCGGACAGCTGAAGGTTTTCCGGGCTCGAGTTCGTGCTCAGGAAGGGTGGGGTAAGTGAATTGCCCCGATCCTGGTTAAACATCGAGTTATGATGATAGAAGTTGATGTCACCGGCAATGTTCACCTTGTCGTCACCGACACCGAAGAGGACGTCGCCGCTGTAAATGGCCGCATCCTTATCCAGGGTGTTGCCATACTGGATGGTGGCCTGGGCCCCATGGTATTCCTTGTAGAACTTCAAGTTCACCACGCCCGCAACCGCATCGGCTCCGTAAACGGCCGAAGCGCCATCCTTCAGAATTTCAATCGTCTGAACGGCCGGCAGCGGAATCGTGAACAAGTCCTCGAAGGAAGTCGTGCCCCCCTGTCCCAGCGGGTAAGGGGTAACGCGCTTGCCATCGATCAAGAGCAGGGTTGCTTCCGGAGTGAAGCCGCGCAGCGAGATCGAAGCGGCGCCCGGAGTAAATCCAGTGGCGTTGTTCGAAATCGGCACGCC
Organism: uncultured Verrucomicrobiae bacterium; assembly: GCA_963728975.1. GTDB lineage: Bacteria > Verrucomicrobiota > Verrucomicrobiia > Chthoniobacterales > UBA10450 > DATFCK01. The sequence goes on along the minus strand of CAVSMF010000001.1, from coordinate 1,635,769 downwards.
GTTGGCGTTCGCCACCGGCAGATCGCGCAGCAGCTCGGCCGCCTGGCGTTCGCCCGACTTGTTAATCAAATCGCGGTTCAGGTTTAAGACCGGGTTCGGGCCGACTTCTTCAGCGGTCGGAATATTCGAACCGGTCACGATGACGCGCTCGGCTTCAGCCGTGCCAGTCGCCGCCGGCTGGCCTGCGTCTTGAGCGCGGATACTCGTAACAGTCAAAGGTAATCCGACGCCAACTACGAGTGCGGCGCGAATTAATCCAAACGTTTTTAGTACGTTTCTAGTCATTGGTTTCTCCATTGGTTTGGTTAGGTTTGGGGTAGCCATTATTGAAGATTCGACAGGCTGGCAAGTTTTTTTTTCACTTTTTTGAACTTTTTTTGAACGGGCACCCGTCAGCAAATGTCGGGCCGAGGGCCTGCTTTTTTGCCGTTTTACCGGATTCCGAACCCCTTGCCTAGAAAAAAATTCAGAGAATTATCCGGGCTTTTCACGCAGATAAATTAAAAAGAGAAATCCCGTTCCAGGCAGGGGCCATCCTTCCTTAACCGACTCGTTAGTCCAAGGAACGGCCCCCCCGCGGGCAAAAGTAGAAGCGGCGTCCCCGTCGCTTTGGATTCAAATAAACGCGACCGGCCTCCAGCTCGTAAGAGCCTATGGCTCGGAGAGAGATCGCCTCTCCTTTCGGCGGCCGTTCCGGCACGGTTTCTTGTTGTCGCTCCAACGGATTCATTGCAGCCTTGTCCCGATGTTTACCGGCTTGGTCGAGGAAATAGGAAAAGTGTTGTGGCTTCGAGCAACGGACCGCGGCACACAGCTGCAAATCGCCGCCGGTCCCGTTTCGGAAGGCCTCCGCTCAGGCGACAGCATCGCCGTGAATGGTTGCTGCCTGACCGTGACCGCGCACCGGGCCGAGCAAATTGTTTTCGATCTGCTCGAAGAGACTCTCGAACGCACCAACCTGAAAAAACTAAGGCGGGACAGCCTGGTTAATTTGGAACGCCCCCTTTCTGCCTCCGGGCGGTTGGGCGGCCATTTTGTCCAGGGCCATATCGACTGCGCGACCCCAATTGTCTCCTTTGCGGTGGTTGCCGGCGGCGATTACCGCCTCGAGATCCAATTGCCGGTCGAATTCGCGCACTACGTTGTCTGTAAAGGGTCAGTCGCCGTCAACGGGATCAGTCTCACGGTGGCGGAGGTTTTGCCGAAGAGTTTCGCCGCCTTCATCATTCCACACACCAGGCGAACAACGAATCTGCAGTCCGCTCAGGCGGGCGATTGGGTAAACCTGGAATTCGATATCCTGGCAAAGTACGTTGAACGGCTGGGCGTGCCTCATTTAGGAAATAAATCCTAGCGCATTCAAGAAAGCAGGCGTGCCCTGTAGCGCGAGCCTCTGGCTTGCGCGTGGCGGGTCGCAAGCGAGACGCTTGCGCTACTTTATTTCGCGCCCATCCCCAGGATCACAGCCGGTATTGTCCGCAGCAGGATCTTGAAATCGAGTCCAAGCGACCACCGATCGATGTAATCCAGGTCGAGTTTCACCCAGTCGCCGAAATCCTTCACCTGATTGCGTCCGCTGATTTGCCAGAGACAAGTCAGGCCAGGTTTTACGCTAAGGCGCCGCCGTTGCGCTGTGTTTTCGAATTTCTCGACTTCGTAGAGTGGGAGGGGCCGCGGCCCGACCAAGCTCATGTCGCCCAACAGAACATTTACCAACTGAGGAAGCTCATCGACGCTGCTCCGTCGCAGCCATCGTCCAAACGGCGTGATCCGGGGATCGTCTTCGACCTTGAAAACGGGGCCGCTCATTTGGTTGAACGGTTCCAGTTCGGCCCGCCGCATTTCGGCATCGTCGGCCATGGACCGAAATTTGTACATCACGAACGGTTTACCGTGCTTGCCGGCCCGCCGTTGCCGGAAAATAACAGGGCCGCGCGAGCTAAGGCGAATCGTCAGAGCGACGATGGCCATGGGCAAGGCCAGGAAGACCAAGGCGACAAACGCGCCTACCCGGTCCATGACGTCCTTCAGGAAGAGCGTCCAGGAAACGTCCGGGGTGGAACGAAAGACGAGCATGGGACGCCCGGCAAAAGCATCGATGTCGGCTTTGGCGATCGAAGTTCGAATAAAATCCGCTACCAGCCAGGCCGGGACTCCTTCTACTTCGCAGGCGCCGATCGCCTGTTCGACGCGGTTCAGCTGGCTATGAGCGGCGGCAAATATGACGCGGGCAACGGCGTGGCGGTGCAGCGCTTCCACCAGATCGGAGAGCGGCTGCTTTTCGATATCGATTCGGGCGACGACTTCCATCAAAAGCTTTTGTTCCGGAGTAAAGGTTTGTTCGAATGCGCCGATATCTTCGGGCAATCCGGCCAGGAGCACCGGCTCCCGTAATTCGCCCTGGAACGCGCGCCGGCGAATGTTCCGCACGATTAAACGCTCCTTGACCAGCAGCACGGCGGTGGCCAGCGCGATAAACAGGAGAGGCATCGACCGGCTGGCCAGCGGGAGCCGCAGAAAGATCACGCAAGCGCTAACGATGATGCTGAGATAGATCATCGCGCGGACGATTTGAACAAACGATTTCCCGATCGTCTTATTCAGGGGCGACTCGTAGAATCCCTGAAGATCGAGAAGAATCGGCCCGAAAAGCATTACCACGATGAGCAGCCAGGAGTAGTTCCCAAATGGATCGATTGATTGCGACAACTTGAACCAATGCGTGCTGTAGAATCGCAAGGTGTGCGCCGCCAACAGCGAAAAAGCGAGCAGAAACGAATCGATCAGCTGTTGGATCTGTGTGTTTAGTTCCTGTCTTCGTGCAAGCATGCTAAGAACCGCAGCACCGCGTCATTCCGCCATTTCGAAGGAGTAGCAAGATATGCCACTGCGCAAACCGGTCAAAACTCCCCGGCCCCGGTGTCGGACCGTGGCCGTCATTTTCACCCCGACGGAATTTCGCCGGGCGATCCAAATGCCGGATCCTCCTGACTTGTTCGAGCTTCGGTTGGACGCCTTGTTTCCCGGCAAAGGTCTGGAAAGAAAAACGTCGCGCCTGCCGGCGCCGTTCATCATCACCGCGCGACATCCGGCCGAAGGAGGAAGGAACAATCTTCCCGCATCTGTCCGGCGCCAACTGCTCGAACGTTTCCTGCCGGGGGCGCAATATATCGATATCGAACTGCGCTCGGCCAAGCCGTTTCGGAAACTGTTGGACCGGGCGCGGCGTCATCGGGTGGAAGTCATTGTGTCGTTTCACGATTACAGGACCACGCCGAGTTTGGGCAGTTTGCGTGCCAAGGCGGCGCGGGCCAGGGGTTTGGGCGCAGCCCTGTTTAAGGTTGCCACCCGCACCGACACCGCCCGCCAGCTCAGCCGGCTGCTCGAGTTCACCTTAACGACAAAACCGGCGCTGCGGGTTAGCGCAATGGGCATTGGAAGGCTCGGGATTTTTTCCCGGATTCTCCTGGCCCAATCCGGCGCCGTACTGGTCTACACGTCGTTGGGAAAACCGCGGGTACCGGGTCAGGTTACCCTCGACCAGTGGCGGGGGATGATGGCATAGCCTGGCTTGTCATCCTGAACGAAGTGAAGGATCCCGCCTATGCAGTTGCGAGCACGCTCACTGATTAAGGGCTAACAGACTGGGGAATCCTTATGACGAGATCGATAAAGCTAATCGCGTGTGTTTAGCGTCAGGTCTGCCGGACGAAGGAGATTGTGCGGTCGCGAGAGCGAGGTGGATCGGCCGCTCCGCGGGCGATGCCAAGCCGTAAGCGCCCGCTCATCATGAGCTCCGAAAGGGTTCGGAGCTTTGGTGTTAACATCGCCCGCGGAGCGACCGATCCACCTGGGCTCGTCAACAATAGTCTGGTTCAGCCCAAACAGATACCGTTAATCCGGACAACGCGTTCGGTCTCCACCTGGTTTCAACCGAATCGGCAGGATGCCGATGCCACGTCGTCACCTCTTTGCCCTTTTTCCAGTGCGTATATCTTAACAGCGAGAAATAATGGATACGTCAACAATTTTGCCAGAACAGGTGCCGGTGATGCCGCTTCCGGGCGCGCTGCTTTTCCCGCACGCGCTCTTGCCCCTTTACATTTTCGAGCACCGTTACCAGCAGATGCTCGAACATGCACTGCATCATCATCGTATATTTTCGGTGGCACTGGTGAAGCCGGACCGGCTGGAATGGCAATCGCCGGCTGACTTTTTTCATGTGGCCGGAGTTGGTTTGATTCGAGCATGCGTGGAACGAGGCGACGGCACCTCCAACCTCATCCTGCAAGGTCTGGAGCGTGTCCGGTTCACGTCATTCGAACAAAAAACGCCGTTTCCGATCGCCGCCATCGAACCGCTCGCGTCCGAATCCGTTTCCTCGGTGGAAACCGAAGCGCTCGCCACCAAAGTGGTGGAACTTTATTCCAAATTCAAAGGAAACGGGCGCCAGCTCCCGGCCAAAGTCGAACGTTATTTATCGGACCTGGAAGACCCGGAAATGTTGGCGGACCTGGTGGCGTCCACGTTCATCAGCGACCCGTTGCGGCGACAAACCGTGCTGGAAGAACTTTCGGTGAATCAACGTCTCCGGCTCGTCATCCAATATCTGCGCGACGAAAGCGGACCAGCGGCGGAGTGAGCGGCGTGGCAGCAGGGGAGTATTGGAGTGGTGGAGTGGTGCTGCTCCATTACTCCATTACTCCATTACTCCATTACTCCATTCACTCCATCACTCCATCACTCCCCGCTCCCCGCTCATTCGGACGTGTTCTTCCATGAGATAGCGATCGGTCATTCCGGCAATGTAGTCGCAGACCGTCCGATGTAATCCTTCTGTCTGAATTCGTTTCACGGCGGAGTCTCCCAGTCTTTCCGGCTCGAGAACGTAGGCTTCAAAAACCCGCCGCAGCATTTCGCAAGCTTGCTCGTTCACCTCCGCGACCCGCGGATGATAATAGACATTCTGATATAAGAACCTGCGTAAATCGCGGTTCGCTTCCGAGAGTCCCTCGCTGTAACGAATCAGGGCCAACGGTTGCCGACGCACGGCATCGGCGCTTTCCACCGCCGCTTCGGCGATCGACCGCGCGCTCGCCGTCACCACGTCCCGCACCTGCATATCGATAATGTCGCGAATAATCAGTTTGTGCAGGTCGGGTTCGCGCGCGTCCCGGTAACGGGCCCGGACCGTTTCATGACTTTTTTGCCAGATGGCGTTCTCCTCCAGTTGTCCAGCGCTCAGAATTTCGAAATCCACCGCATCGTCGAGGTCGTGACTGTAATAAGTTATTTCATCGGCCAGGTTGGCAATCTGGGCTTCGAGTGACGGAGATTTGTATTTTCCCAGTCCGCCGGTTGCCGGAGCGCCCGGTTTCTCACTTCGCCCCGCCGCACCTGGCGTCACCGCGTCCGAGATCTCATAAAAAGCCTCGTGCTTGAGCAAGCCTTCCCGGACCTCAAAAGTGAGATTCAGTCCGGGAAAATCGGGATAGGCGTTTTCCAGCAGCTCGACCACTCTCAGGCTCTGCCTGTTGTGATCGAATCCGCCGTAATCGGTCATACATTCCGCCAGCATCTCCTCGCCGGAATGGCCAAACGGCGAATGGCCAAGATCGTGGGCCAGGGCGATTGCTTCAGCCAAGTCCTCATTCAGCGATAATGCCCGGGCGATCGTGCGGCTGATCGAGGCCACTTCGATGGAATGGGTCAGACGGGTGCGTAAATGGTCGCCGGTCCCGTTCAAGAAAACCTGCGTTTTGTACTCGAGTCGACGAAAAGCGCGCGAATGAATGATGCGGGCTCGGTCTCGCTGGAACTCGGTCCGGTAAGCATGGCTCGGTTCGGAATATTTGCGCCCCCGAGAATCGCCTGATTTCTGGGCAAAAGGGGCCAGGACATCACGCTCTGTCGCTTCCATTTCCTGGCGCGATTTATAACCATCCCGGGTGAGAAACCCGGCGGCCGGTCCTCGCTGCTCGCCGCTTTTCATTTTGTTCAATTAATCGCGGCCGCCCGATCCCCGCGACTCAGTTTCCATCCGTTTGCGCAACTGCTGTTTTTCGCTGCGTTCTTCCAATCTGACCCTGAGCAAATCGAAAATTGCCAGCAACATTGCCGAAAGCGTCAGCCAGCCACAAGCAAGCCAGAAAAAAAGAAACCAGCCCGGATGTTCGCGGATATTGAGAATGGGAGCCAGAAATGTCGACCCGCAAAACAACAACAGCAGCGCGGCGACGAGCAGGGCCAACATGGTATGTCGCCGGATTTTTTGATCGCGAATGATGCCGCGCGTCGCGTGAACGACGAACGAGACGGTTTGCAAAGGCCTTTCCTCCGAAGAATCGCTCACGGCTGATTCGACGCTCGGTGAGACGGTGAGCCGGCGCAAGGACGCGATTACCGATTGAGGGGGATCCCTTTTCCTCGTTTGTGGTTGTCTTCCGAATCCGCTTCTCAGAGTAAACCGCAGATGCTTGATTGATTGCCGCCATGAACAGGAGAAAGAAAAAACCGCGGGCCAAATCCAAACCCGCGAACAAAACGCTCAGGATTCGAAGACAAGCGCTTTCGTTGCAGGCCCAGCTGGAGAACGAATTTTCCGAGAGTGTTAAGAGCGCCGGATTTTATCTGCGGAATCCGAAACTTTTGCGCCAGCTGGTTAGTGAAGCGGCCGTCAAAGCCGAATCTCTGCCCAGAGAGCAGCTTAAAGAGACGTGGGCGTATTTGCAGACGATGCTCCGTTTGGTTCGCGCTTATTACCGCGGGGAATATCGGGCGGTTCCGAAGCCGACTCTGTTGCTGATCGTGGCCGTTCTCGTTTATCTGGTCAATCCATTGGACCTGCTTCCCGACTGGATTCCCGGAATCGGTTTGCTGGACGACGCATTCATCGTCGCTCTTGCCGTCGGCAAAACGCGCGGCACCCTGAACGATTTTATGTCGTGGGAAACGAGCAGGTTCTAGAACTCCTCTTCTAAATGGGGAATGAGTGGACTAACCGGTTGTTCGACCAGTTCGGTCGGCGGAAATTCAGGAACGAATTAGACCAGGAGCAAGGCCGGATTTTCCAGGAGATGGCGAAGTTCCTTTAAGTAGAGCGCGCCGAGGGCACCGTCGATTACCCGATGATCGCAGCTCATCCAGATCGACATGCGATGACCGACCACAATCTGATCGCAATCGTCCACCACCGGCTGCTTTGAGATCGCGCCGATGGCAAGGATGAATCCTTGGGGCGGATTGATGATGGCGGAAAAACTGTCGATCCCCATTCCGCCAAGGTTGGATACGGTAAAGGTGCCTCCTTGAAATTCCTCCGGCTTCATTCTCTTGTTCCGAGCCCGCTGAGCCAGATCCTTCGCCAGCTCGCTGAGTTCGCGCAAAGATTTATCCTGGGCCCCGCGTATTACCGGAGTGAGCAAACCGTCTTCGATGGCGACGGCCAGTCCAAGATCGACCTCGGCATACTGGACGATCGCGTCCCCGTCAAACGAGGCATTGACCTGCGGAACCTTGATCGCGGCTTGCACTGCCGCTTTCAGGACGAAATCGTTGACCGTGATCCTTGAAGCATCGGTGCCTTCACCCGCCGACTTCAATTCCGCCCGCGCCGCCATCAGCGGACCGGCATCGATGTCGATATTTAGATAGAAGTGCGGAACCGGCGCTTTGCTGGCAACGAGGCGTTCTGCGATCACTCTCCGCATTCCGGAAAGATTTATCCTCGCCCCTTCCGCCGGTTTGATCGAAGGGGCGGCTTTTGGTTGCGCTTTCGGCTCGCCCCGGCCGCTCTGGGAAGGCGCCGATTTCGATGCCGTCCGAACATCGGTTTCGGTCACCCGGCCATCGGGACCGGTGCCGTTCACGCTGGCAAGATCGATCCCGAGCTCGGCGGCAAGCCGGCGCGCCACTGGCGAGGCTTTCACTCGCGGCTCCTCTTTTGTTTCGGCTTCTCTCTTCTCGGCCGGTCTCGCTCCGGAAGCCTTCGGAACCTCTTTCTTGTCCTGGGCGCGCTTTGGTTCCGTGTTTTTAGATTGTTGCGGCGGCGCGGTTTCTTTTTCTTTCTTCTCTGCCGGCGCCGGCTTCTCCGTCTCGGCCGGGGGTCCGCCCGCCTTTTCCTGTTCCGCTTTTTTTTCCTTCGGTTTCTCCTCCTTTTTCTCCGCCGGCGCCTTTTCGCCCTTCTCGCCAATGAACGCAATTCTGTCGCCAACGTTCACTTTGCCGCCTTGCTCGACGTAAATTTCCGTTAGAATTCCATCTTCCGGCGATTCCCATTCCATTGTCGCCTTGTCGGTCTCGATTTCGGCGAGGACCTCGCCGGCCGAGACGTGGTCTCCCTTTTTCTTTTTCCACGCAACAAGAGTGCCCTCGGTCATGGTGTCGCTCAGTTTGGGCATTTGAATTTCCGGCATAGGATTGAAGAAGGTTAAATAGTTAAAAGCGTTACAACGTTACTAAGGGATTCGCTTCTTAATGGCGGAACACCTTTATTTTTTTTCGATGTCCGCTCAGGCGTAACAAACTTTTTTCACCGCCGCCAACAGCTTGTCCAGGTTAGGCAGAACAGCCTGCTCCAACCGTTCGTTGTATGGCATCGGCACGTCCTCCTGGGAAACGCGCACGATCGGGGCGTCGAGTTCGTCGAAAATGTTTTTCTGAATCCGGTAACATACTTCCGCTCCCACTCCGCAAAACGGCCGGTCCTGTTCGACAATTACGACGCGGTGAGTCTTGGCGATCGAATTAAAAATCGCCTGTTCATCCAACGGCTTGATCGAGCGGAGATCGACGATCTCGGCACTGATGTCTTCCTCCTCCAGGTGTTGGGCCGCGGCCAGAGCCAGAGGGAGGGATTGGGCATAGCAAACGATCGAAACATCGCTGCCTTCCCGCTTGATCTCGGCCTGGCCCAGGGGGATGAGCAATTCTTCATCGGGGGGTTCCACCATCCCTTTTGAGCTGTAAAGAAGTTCCGCTTCCAGAACCAGCACTGGGTTGTCGTCGCGGATGGCCGTCTTGAGCAGGCCCTTGGCGTCGCGCGGTGTCGCGGGCGTGCAGACTTTCAGGCCCGGGACATTCGCGTAAAGACATTCCGTGGCGTGCGAATGGGTGGCTCCGAGCTGGTGGGCGGGGCCGTTAGGGCCGCGAAAAGTAATCGGAATATTGAATTGGCCGCCCGACATGGTCAACATGTTAGGCGCGTTGTTCACGACCTGATCGAAAGCGACGAAGGAAAAGCTAAAAGTCATGAATTCGACTATTGGACGGAGCCCGACCATGGCCGCCCCGATACCCATGCCGGCAAAGCCGTTCTCGCTGATCGGGGTATCGATAATGCGCTTGGGGCCGAAACGTTCGAGCAATCCCTGGCTCACCTTGTAAGCACCGTGATATTCGGCCACTTCTTCGCCCATCAGAAAGACATTCGGATCACGTTCCAACTCTTCGGCCAGCGCTTCGTTCAATGCCTGCCTGTAACTAATCTCTCTCATGATGCAGCCAAAGCCGTCATTCCGAGCGGAGTCGAGGAATCCCGTTGCACCATCTTTCGACAATTCCGCGGGATCCCTCGACTCCGCTTCGCTCCGCTCGGAATGACGGCTTTGAAAACCGAGCTACGCATATACATAATCATGCAATCCCTCCAGGGGCGGCTCGGGACTTTCCTCGGCAAATTTCACGCTGGCCATGGCTGCTTCCTTTGCCTGCTTGTCGATGGTATCGAATTGCTCGTTGCTGAGCTTTCCTTCCCGGGTCAACTGGGCTCGCAACCGCGTAATTGGATCGTCCAGCCTGTATTTTTCCAGCTCTTCTTTTGTCCGGTAGCTGGCCGGGTCGGACATGGAATGGCCGCGGTAGCGATACGTCCGCGCCTCGACAAAGGCGGGGTGCGGTTCCTTGCGAATGGACCCCACAATGTCGCCGATCTTGTCCCGCACCTCCCGAAAATTCATTCCGTCAAGGATCTCGCCTGGAATGTCGTACCCCTCCGCTCGATCGACAATTTGCTTCAACGAGGTCGATCTTTTGACCGATGTTCCCATGGCAAACAGGTTATTTTCGCAGATGAACAAGACCGGCAGCTTATACAGCGCAGCCAGATTGAGCGCTTCATGAAAAGAGCCCTGATTGATCGCACCGTCGCCGAAGAAACAAAGGGTAACGCGATCTTCTCCGCGATATTTCGAGCCAAACGCCATCCCCACAGCGAGGGGAACATGGGCCCCCACGATGGCATGCCCGCCGTACATGTGGTTTTTTCGGTCGAAAAAATGCATCGAGCCTCCCAGACCGCGCGAACAACCGGTCACTTTCCCGAATAGCTCTGCCATGCAGGCATCGGCGCTCGTTCCTTTGGCTAGAGCGTGAGCGTGATCCCGATAGGCTGTAATGAAGTAATCATCGGCTCTGGTCGCGGCGACGGCGCCGACCACGACTGCTTCCTGGCCAATGTAAAGATGGCAAAACCCGCCTATCTTCTGCGCTTGATATTGTTGGCTGGCGCGTTCTTCAAACCGCCGGATTAACAACATCAGCGAGAGCATCTCGACTTCGTCGCGCTCTCCTTCCGGTTGCATCAGCCTTACGCCGGATGAGCGACTGCGGCGCGCGCCCGGCGGCTCTCCAGTTGCCGGGCGGGGCGAACGCAGAGAACAAAAAGCAGTGTGAAAAAGAGATCGCTCACGAGCGAGTTGCGAAAGAACATCCAGCTCGGGGTAGCACTGTACTGGTGCAAGCCCACGGTCACGGCCTGGAATAAGCCGGCCAGATTTCGGGTGTAACCCGGATCGCTCAGCCAGGCAAAGATATTGGTGACGAGATAGAACATTGTCGAGGTGGCAAGAGAAGCGGGCAAAAGTGTCTTCAGCGAGGCGCGGTTCCGGAGCCGGCCGCCAATCCAGACCACCACCGCCAGGGTCAGATAGCGGCAGAGAATCAGGGGAGTAAGCAATGGCGCGCCATAATAGGAATTCAGGATCACGTCCGAGATGAAAAGCGCGCCCAACGGCACAGCGAACTTGAGCCGGCCGGGAAAATAGACGCCGCTGCAAAGGGCAATGGCGGCAAAAGGCGCGAAATTGGAAAGCCAGACCGAACCGGAGTGAATAAAGAGTCCTATCGCGATGCGATAAGCCACGGCCAGGAAGACGAGAAAAAAGGCTGGAATCATTCCATCGAACTTATCTCTCCCGCGCGATATGCCAACGCGTTTTCACAGCCCGGCGCAACCGGCGCTCTGTTTTTTTGTCGGGCAGCCTATCCAGATCCACCTACGCCGGTTTGGCTGATGCGGTTGCGATCAGCTTGTTCAGGCGAAGTTTGCGCCGCCGGGCCGCGTTTCGGTGAATAATGCCGCGCTTGGCCGCCTTATCGATGGCGGAGATTAATTTGCGAACCTGATCCGCGCTTGTTTTGTCTCCGGCGCGGGCACTCTTTTGGAGCGTGCGAAGGCGGCTCAACCCGCTCCGGTTGCGGAGGGTTCGGACCGAGTCCTGACGGGTGCGTTTGGCGGCTGATTTGGTGTTGGCCATTCTGAAAAATTACGGGGCTGGACGGTCGCGGGCGCAACCATTCTTGTCAAGACGAACTCAACGGCATGAGACCCGTGGGCGGGGCCAAACTACACTCGCGGCCGGTTCTGGGCCACGACTGGAGCCTTGCGACGGTTCGTGGCGGCCCTGGTGGTAGAACGGGCCGACGTCACCCAATCCTCCGGCGCCTTTTCCGATTCGCTTGTTACCAAAATACCAGACGCGCTCTTGGGCGCTTTCGGAACCCGGGGTAAACGGCCCTCCACAATCCGAACGAGAGCTCCGAGCGGAAGTTGATCGTAAAGAGCGGTGACATCTTTGGATTTCATTCGAATGCAGCCGTAACTGGCCGGGCGGCCGATCGATTTTTCCTGGGGGGTTCCATGGATATAAATGCATCGGCCAAAAGCATGGGCGTTCTGGTCTTCGAGCCCGCGCAACCAGATGATGCGCGTGATCACCGGATCGCGTCCGGGCGCATTTGGCCGAATGACTTCTCCAGTAAAACGTCGGTTATGAAACACCGCCCCGATTGGTGCGCGGTCCCCGATTTTTTGGGCGACCTGCAAAAAGCCCAATGGCGTTGTCATTCGTCCCCAAAAATCTCCAAGACCGTATTTCGAAGTGGACACCGGATAAACCGCGACTCGTCCGCCGTTGCGCAGAAGCATGAGTTTTTGATCGCGCACGCTGACAATGACCTCATTGGGAGGGGGGCCGAATGGCGCGCCCCGGACCGGACCGGCCAGCACAATCAGGCAAAAAAAGAGTGACAGGCGGAGGGTCATTCGCGACTTCTTACTCTACATTTGACTTTTGTCACGCGGCAACCGGGGCGCCGGCGCGGGACGGGCCGAAATTAAATTTCGGCCACCACGCTCTGAATGAGCAGATCGAGACGTAAAGAAAACCACACTGGAACATGAGCAGAAAAGGTACCGAAAGGAATTGGCCGTGGACCAGGGCGGACCAGACGAAATAACTAAAGTAAATGGCAAACGCCATTTCGGCGATCGGCAAAAGCGAGCGCAGCGGCATGTACTTGCAGGAGCGCCAGGGTTGCGCTCTGTGTTCAATGCCATACTTGGGGGTGCGGGCAAAATCGGACTTATGATTAAAGACTGCCTCGAGCACGGCCCGCGCGTTATTGAGCGATAATCCCACTCCCAGGGCAAGGAGGCAGGGCAGGAGAAGGATTTCCTTGAGCCAGGTCCGGGGATGGAGCTCGCGCTGCGCACAAATATAGAATACCGCAACCGAGACCGAGGCGGTTAGAAAAATCGGAATATCCAGGAGGAGGGTCCGGAACCATCCCGGCTGGGGTCCGCCCGTCGATGGATGAAGCAGGACACACAGGCAAGCCAGGAGAAGATAGGCGAAGTTTGAAGTCAAATGGCCGGTAGCTTCGAGCTTGATGGCCAGCGGCAACCGGGCCCGCCAGATGGTGGGCAGCAGCTTTTTGCACGTCTGAATTGAACCCTTGGTCCAGCGATGCTGCTGCGATTTAAACCCATTCATGTCCACCGGGAGCTCGGCCGGGGTGACCACGTCGGGGAGAAAAACGAACTTCCAGCCGGCCAATTGCGCGCGGTAACTAAGATCAAGATCCTCCGTTAAGGTGTCGTGCTGCCAGCCGCCCGCTTCCTCGATACAGCTGCGCCGCCAAAGCCCGGCTGTTCCATTAAAATTAAAAAAACGGCCGCTGCGGCTTCGGGCGGTCTGTTCCAGCAAAAGATGTCCATCCAAAAACATGGCCTGGACTCGGGTAAGGAGAGAATATCCACGGTTGAGGTGCCCCCATCGGGTCTGAATCATCCCGACCCCTGGGTCAGTAAAGAAGTGAATGGTGCGCTGGAGCAAATCGGGTTCCGGAACAAAGTCGGCATCCAGGATGCAGACGAATTCTCCCTCAGCCGCTTTCAATCCGACCGCCAGCGCTCCTGCCTTAAACCCGGTCCGGTCGACCCGGTGAATCAGGTCTACGTTGAAGCCCCGGCTGCGCAATTCGTCGGCACAAAATGAGGTGATTTCACGGGTGTCGTCCGTCGAATCGTCCAGGACCTGGATCTGAAGCGACTCCTTGGGATAATCCAAGCGGCTGACCGATCGAAGCAACCGCTCAGCCACGTAGACCTCGTTAAAAATGGGCAGCTGCATGGTCACTTTGGGGAGCGTTTCGAACCGGCGCATCGGGCGCGGCTCGCGCTTACGGTTCTTAAGAAACAAGTAGATGATGAAGTATCGATGAATCCCGTAAGCGGACAGACCGATGAGCACACTGAGGTAGCAAATCGTCCAGAAAAAATAACCGAGGGTTTCTTGCATGAATTCAACGACCTGCCGTTGGCAAAGGCCGGCTTGGGCGCATGATGCCGCTTCCGACGCATGCGTCAAATCAAAAATCGTGCTCTTGCCTCGCAGAAACAGGCGTTTAGTCCCGCAAAAAGGGACGGGGCGCCGGACAAAACGGGTCTCGTTCGCGCCCTAAAAAGGCCCAGCCCAGAGGCCCACCGATGGCGGCCCGCTCCCGGGCGGGCGACAGAAAAGGGAACAAACGATGCTCGATCATTTGCGGTAGGCCGGCCCCCGCCAAAGAGGGCCGGGCCGCCAGCCATAACCGAATCTTGAATGACGAAACCGATACCCGACATTCCGTCTTGCCGGAGGCGGCGGCGAGGTTGATTGGTGATAACCGGCGATCTACGCGACTGCATGCAATTCCCGCCCAAACCGAAAAGAGGAGAGCGCCATCGCTTCGAGCGATTCAACCTCGTTTTGGCCATCCTTTTGGCCGGGTGGGTCCCTTCCATTCTGACCCTGGTCGTTTCCTACACCATCCTGAGAAACACGCTCGAATCCAAGATCCTGCGCGACCGGCAGACCTTCGTGCAGCTAATCGGTCACCTGGTGGGAGACGATCTGAGCCGCACCGGCGGCGTCATTGAATACTACCAGACCCTGCCCCAGGTGGCGGAAGTTCTCAGCCAACCCAACGTCGAGGTCGCCGCCCAGCAGTGGCTGGCCACTGCATTTTATTCGCACCCGCGCATCGACGGAATGTTTCTCACCAACGTCGATGGCAAACTGCTCGCGTCGCTGCCGGCCGAGCCGGCCTTGACCGGGAGTGATTACGGATCGCAATTCTGGCTTCAAAAGGCGCGGGCTGCGACTGGAGCATATGTTTCGCCTGTTCATCCTCGCTCTTCCGACAAACGGATGGCCACCGATATTGTCGGAGCGGTTCGGCTGCCTGACGGGACTATTCTCGGTTATTTGGGCGTTTCGGTCCTGGTGGAAAGGATGGGGCGTCGCTTGTCTACGATTGAATTTGCCGACCAGTCGCATTGTCAGGTCCTCGACCAGAATGGCGCGGCCCTGTTCACAGCCGATTTCCGCGCAAACCCGCACGCCCTTTCCGCCGAAGGCCAGGAGTTAATCAGGGAGATCGGGCGGAGCCAAAAAGGGCACATCGAGCGGCAGGGAAATCTCTACTCTTTTAGCCCGATCGAGCAGACCGGATGGATGGGTGTGGTGGAACAGCCCAAAGCAGTGGCTTACAAACCGATTCACGACCTGCTGGGCCGAATGACGCTGCTGGCCAGCTGGTTGATCGGCCTAACCGCGGTGTTTGCCTGGTTGAGCGGTAAATTTTACCAGCGACAGACCGAGTCGGCCCGGCGCCTGGAACGAGAAGTAATTTTCAACGAAAAAATCCTGGCCAACATGCCTACCGGGATCGCATTCGTCGATCCAGTCTCGCGCCGTTTTCTCCAGGCGAACGACTCCTTTATTCAAATGGCGCGCCGTTTCGGCGGACTGCCGCCGCGCCAAGAAATTACCGAAGCGGTCTACAGTGACATCAAAATCGCCCCGGCGGATGTTATCGAGCGGGTCCTCTCCTTCGGCACGCCATTCCAGCTGATCGAGGAACCATTTAAAGACGAAGGCGGGATGACTCATTTTGTGAATGTCAATCTGTTGCGGGTGCAAGGATCGAAGCAGACGATCCAGGGCATCCTGTATCTGATCGACGACCGCACGCGCGATGTGACTCTGCGTCAGGAATTAATCGGCGCCAATGCCGCCAAGGATCAGTTTCTCGCGCTTCTTTCCCACGAACTGCGCAATCCGCTTACGCCGGTCATTGCCATGGTCGGCGAATTGGAAGCAAGCGCTCCCGATTCCCCCGCCACCCGCCAGG
Organism: uncultured Verrucomicrobiae bacterium; assembly: GCA_963728975.1. Classification (GTDB taxonomy): domain Bacteria; phylum Verrucomicrobiota; class Verrucomicrobiia; order Chthoniobacterales; family UBA10450; genus DATFCK01. The sequence goes on along the minus strand of CAVSMF010000001.1, from coordinate 1,620,034 downwards.
CGCTCGAAGTCATTCGTCGCAACGTGGAACTGGAAGCGCGGCTGATTGACGACTTGCTTGACGTGACCCGAATCGCCAAGGGCAAGCTCCAGCTCAGCTTCGAAACCGTTTCCGTTCACGAGATCGTTCAGCGCGCCTACGAGATTTGCAGCGAAGAAGTGACGGCAAAACCGCTGCAGGTTGAATTTCGGCTGCGGGCGCAGAACGCCTGCGTGCAGGCAGACCCGGCGCGTTTACAGCAGGTGTTTTGGAATTTAGTCAAGAACAGCGTCAAATTTACTCCGCCTAACGGGCGCATCATCGTCGAAACGCTCAATCCAACCCCGGAGGAAATCGAGGTCCGGGTCACCGACACTGGAATTGGGATTGAAGCGGACAAACTGGAGCGCATCTTCAACGCTTTCGAGCAGGGACAGATTTCGATTACTCGCCGTTTCGGCGGGCTCGGGCTCGGCCTTGCCATTTCCAAGGCCATGATTGAGGCGCACGGCGGAAAAATTCGGGCTGAAAGTGCCGGCAGGGATGGGGGAGCCAGTTTCATCCTCCGGTTGTACACGGTGCCCGCGCCTCTCCCCAGCGGCGATGGAGTGAAACCAAGCCCCGAGGATGATAAAAGGCACACCGCTGATTTGAAACGGCGGCGGGTGTTGGTGGTGGATGATCACCAGGACACATGCACCGGAATGAAAATGATGCTGGAGCGCCGCGGTTACGATATCACCCTCGCTCACACGGCGGAGCAGGCCGTGGAAAAAGCTCGCTCGGAAGATTTCGATCTTCTCATCAGCGACATCGGCTTACCCGACCGCAGCGGTTACGACCTCATGCGCGAATTGGGTGGCAAGGGCCTGCGCGGGATCGCCCTGAGCGGCTTCGGTTCGGAACACGACGTCAACAGGGCGCGGGCAGCCGGATTTGCCGAGCATCTGACCAAGCCGATCAATTTCGAACGGCTCGACGAAGCCATTCGCCATCTGTTGGAGTTCGAGCCGGCCGATAAAGCGTGAAACGGGCCGGCCCTGAATTGCCCGTCTCCAGCTCTCTCCCCTAACAATGATGACAATAAGTGAACCTGGGTACAGGGCGGCCCGGAAGCCGCCACTACGAGCGCGCAAGGGAGGCCGCATTCCCCATCCGGATCGCAGGGTCCGCTCGTCTATTTTTCCTTCGGACTGGCCGTCGCAGTACTCTCTCGCTCGGAGGCCTCTTTCAGCTCGCGCGAAAGCTTCTCTACCCGTTGACGCATCACTTTGCCCGCCTTGAACTTTACCGTTGCCCTGGGCGGAATCACAAAACTGCTGCCCGGCTGATTCGGATTTCGTCCCACCCGCGGCTTGGTCAGGCGCGGCTGGAAAACACCGAAATTGCGCAGCTCAACAGCAACGTTCTTGGCCAGGCTGTCGGTAATCTGGTCGAGCGTGCGCTGAACCACGTCAAACACCTCATGCTGGACTTTGCCCGTCTGGTTACTAATGGCGACGACGATGTCCCGTTTGGTTAACTTTGCCATACATTAGCTAGGAATCGCTTCAGAGACACCAAATGAGTGCAACATTGCGTAAAAAAAGCAATTCCTTTCGCAGTAAACCCCTGGAAAGCAGAAGCAAACGCGGAGCCGGCCGCCGCAGTGCCGTGGCTTAATGCGCCATCGCCGGACGCCGGAACAGGCGCTCGACATGGTATCTAAGAAAGGTCTGCGATGCCAGATTCTTGCGCCGCGCCTTAAGCTGACCCTGAACCACGCCAAGCTTGGTGAAAACCCCGTTCCATTCCGCTTCCAGCCGGCGGACTTCATCGTTGGTCAAATCCCGCACCCCGCGCATGGAAGAAGCGCGTTGGAGGACGTTCATCGCCTTGCCCGAGAGTTCGCTCAAAATGTTCAGAGCATCAAAGACGTAGCCAGTCTCCTGCAAGAGATCTGCCCGGACCTCAGTAAATTGACGCTCCTGTTCGGCGGAAATAATCGGCTTGGCCTTATCCAGGCCATAGGTAATGAAATCGTGCAGCTTTTTCCAGTTATCCAACTGGAGAGTGAGCAGACGGAGCTTGGTTTCGAGGCCTTTGTCCTTCATGGCAGCATCCTAAACGGTCACCAGTTCGAGCGTCTCATCGAGCTTTTGCAAGTTGTCGATCAGGAGGTGAGCCCAGGGCCGATTGACTGTTTGCTCCTGGCTAATGATCCCTTCCTCAAAATAAAACCGCCCTTGCCGCCAACGAAAGATCTCTGCGACCGCCTGTTCTCCCTCCAGAGCGCCGAACACAGCGTGCCGAACCGATCCTTGTTGCAAATAAATTTCGCTGTTGCCGCGGCCCGATTTGAAGGTAAAACGTCCGCTGCGCTGGCTCAGGCAACTCATCTGCAAAATTTCAGCCGCTGAAAATTGATTGAGATTTCCAATCAGGGAGTGGCAGGGATCGATTCCTTCGCTCGGGGAAGCAGGCGCCCGCTCCAGAGAACGAACAAAATTCTTCAGCTTGCCGGAAAATCGGCGCCGATGCGGGGAGAAAATCATCGTAATGCCCTGTTGCTCGGCCATGGTCAGGGTATCGCTTGCTCCGCGATCGGATGTCAGGCAGACAATTTTCAGGGACGGAAAATGTTGGCGGGCATTGATCGCCTGGTCTACTGCGATGGAGGTTTCGCCCTCGACCAGAAAGGCATCGAAATTCTCGTCTATAAGAATAGCAATCGCTTCGGCCATTGTTCGGACAACCCTGGTTTCGACCCCATCGAGCGAGTCTAAAATGGCCAGACTGGCGTCCTGAAAGACAGGATCCGTATTCAGCACCAGGAGGCGGGTTTCCACAACTGCCGTAGCCATTGTAATGACCAATCAGAGCAGGAATCTTGCCCGGCGCCGCCCGGCAGGAAGGATCTGGTAGCTTTATTTTCGCCAGGATCGTCGCTCCGGAGGCGCTGTAAAGTCCTCCGGCGCAATCTCATGCGCCGTCCGAAAATGCACCTTGGCCACATCCTTTAGTCCAGCAGGGCCGCTTGCCTCCACAATTTTCCTGGCTGTCTCCTTGACCCCGGCCGAAACTCCCCGGTCCAGTTTTAGCCCGAGTGCTTTGCTCCGCCGTTCAAGCCAGCCGATAAACGCTTCCCGGGCAAGAATCGATGCCGCCGCTACCGCCACATCCGCCTCGGCCTTGGTTTTTTGCTGGATCTGAATATTGCGGCCCTGCCGGAACAACGATCGTTCGATCACGCTGGCATCGGCAAATTGATCCGATAAGGCCCGGGGACAATCGGGCTTTTTTCCGAGCAAGTTTTCGATCACTCTGGCGTGCCCCCAGCCAAGCAGGCTGTTGAGGTTGCCAAACTTCGAATACAGCTCGTTGTATTTTGCCGGACCAACCAACACCGTATCGGTCAGCGTCCCGCTCGCTTGCCGGATGATCTGGGCCAGGCTTCGAATTCTCGCATCGGAACCGATTCGTTTGCTGTCCTGGACACCCGCATCGATCAGCTTGCGGGCGATCCTCCGATCCACGTACACCCCGGAAATAACCAATGGGCCGAAGAAGTCGCCCTTGCCGCTTTCGTCGATGCCGAAATGCGGCTCGAACATTTCGGGCGAATGCACCTCTTCATAGCCGAGCCGGGCTTCACCAAGGATCTTTGGCTCGAGTTCGAACTGGACAAACTCTTCCACTCCTTTGCCCTGGATCAGAATCTTCGGTCCCTTTTCGTAAACGGCCACGCTGAGCTTCTCTTTCCGGGCAAAAAAAAGGGTGTAAGGCTTGGGGACAAATTGAAAGCCGAGTTCCTCGAGCAGGGCGTGGAGGGTTTTTGCCTGCTCGGGCGAAATAAGCTGCGTGTAGGAGTTCATCGATACACCAAACGCTCAATGTTCAACTTCCAATGTTCAACGTTCAATTATCTTCTGCCGGGCGAGGGGGATATTGAAAATTGACGGTTGCGGGTTGAACGTTTGCAGCCTTTGATTTCGCCCCAATCTGCTCGCAACAACCTTCGCTCGGCCCTATTACGCTGGTATCGCCGCCATGGGCGCGACCTGCCATGGCGGCGGACGCGGGATCCCTATGCCATTCTGGTTTCGGAAATCATGCTCCAGCAGACTCAGGTGGCGACCGTCCTGCCGTACTATTATAGATGGCTTGACCAGTTCCCGGATTTCGCCTCGTTAGCCGAAGCGTCGGAAAACCATGTTCTTCGGGCCTGGCAGGGCCTGGGATATTACACCCGAGCCCGCAATCTCCTCGCCACCGCCCAAATTGTCGCGGATCGCCATGCCGGGGTATTTCCGGCCGATCCTGCCGCCGCCCGGGAACTGCCCGGGATCGGCCGCTACACCGCCAATGCGATCGCCACGTTTGCCTTCAATCGCTCTGTTCCGCTGGTGGAAGCAAACATCAGCCGCGTCCTGGCCCGCTTATTTGACGTCACTATCCGGATCGACTCGAGTCCCGGGCGCAAAACCATCTGGGACCTGGCCGCCGCGCTCCTGCCGCCCCGCGGCGCCGGCCGGTTCAATTCCGCCCTGATGGATCTCGGTGCCCTGATCTGCGTCGCGGGCAAACCGAAGTGTGGCGCCTGTCCGGTGAAGAATTTTTGCCGCGCACGCCGCCCCGACTTGTTACCGGTTCGACGAAAAGCGCCTCGCCTACGTCGCCTGGTCGAATCGCATGCCTTCACCACCAGACGAAACAAAATTCTACTCGAACAATCTTCCGACCGTTGGCATGGGATGTGGATTCTGCCGGCGGTCCGCTCCGGACCAAGCAAAGCTCGTTCGATCTATACGTCCATTTTTCCGTTTACCAACCATCGGGTAAAACTTCGGGTGTTTCGCCAGCGCTCGCCCGCGACGGCCAACCGCCGGCGGCGCTGGGTCAGGATCGACTCACTCGATTCCATTCCCATTCCTTCGCCCCATCGGCGGGCAATTGCCGATCTCCTCCCCTAAACGCTGCCCGCCCACGCATTCAGAGTTGGACGTTGGAGGTGTAACATTGGACCTTTCCTGCGGCCCCATTTGATCATGACTGAAACCGAAACATTACCTGATGTTCACGGCCATTTCGGCGCTTACGGCGGAATGTTTGTTCCTGAAACGCTCATGTCCGCGCTCGAAACGCTCGCGGCCGAATACGAACGCGCCCGTTCCGATCCCGCCTTCCAGAATGAGCTTGCCGGTTTGCTGCGCGATTTTGCCGGACGGCCTACTCCGCTCTATTTCGCCGAGCGCCTCAGTCAAAAGCTCGGGGGCGCGCGCATTTATCTCAAACGCGAAGACTTGCTGCACACCGGCGCGCACAAGATCAACAACGCCCTCGGCCAAATTCTGCTGGCCCGGCGCATGGGCAAAGGGCGCGTTATCGCCGAGACCGGCGCGGGACAGCATGGTGTTGCCACGGCCACGGTCGCGGCCCGGTTTGGCTGCGAATGCGTCGTTTACATGGGCCAGACCGATATGCAGAGGCAGGCCCTCAACGTGGCCCGGATGCGATTTCTCGGAGCCGAAGTGGTTCCGGTGACAGCGGGCCAGGCCACATTGAAAGAGGCAATCAATGAAGCCATGCGCGACTGGGTGACCAATGTCCGAACCACCCATTATGTCCTGGGCTCGGCCCTCGGCTCCCATCCTTACCCGATGATGGTGCGCGATTTTCAACGTGTAATCGGCGTCGAAGCCCGGCGGCAGATCATCGCATCCGAACAGCGTTTACCCGATCTGCTGGTGGCCTGTGTTGGCGGCGGAAGCAACGCCATTGGCCTGTTTCATCCTTTTCTGAACGATCGTTCGGTTCGAATGGTCGGTGTCGAAGCCGGCGGCAAAGGAATTTCCACCGGAAAACACGCGGCCCGGTTTCAGGCCGGGAGGCTTGGTGTATTGCAGGGGACAAAAACATTCCTGCTCGCCAATGCTGACGGGCAGATTGAAATGACCCATTCCGTCTCGGCCGGCCTGGACTACGCGGCGGTCGGCCCCGAGCACAGTCATCTGCGCGAGACCGGGCGGGCCGAATACACCTATGCCACCGATGAGGAAGCGCTCGACGCATTTCGAGTTTTGTCCGAGACCGAAGGGATTATTCCAGCTCTGGAGACAGCCCACGCCATCGCCTATCTCTTGAAACAAGGACCGCTCTTGTCCGGCAACCAGGTTATCGTGGCGAATTGCTCCGGGCGGGGCGACAAGGATGTCGATCAGGCAGCGGCACATTTTTTGCCCGCACCTGGCAGCGAGAAATTCACCCGGCGGCCAACATGAGGCCGGCCAGAGACAAAAAGAAATTTCATGCCGGTAAGAACTTCGGGACTGCCCCCGCTCGGAGCAGGCGGGCCGAAGCAATTGCAATCTGTTTCATCCTGATTGGGCTGGTTTGGATAGTGTTCGGGCAAACACTGCGGGCCGGATTCGTCAATTACGATGATGACACCTACGTTTATGAAAACCCGGCAGTAGCAGCCGGGATCACGCGCGCCGGAATTGTTTGGGCGTTCACTCATTTTTATTCCAGCAACTGGCATCCGCTGACCTGGCTGTCTCACATGCTCGACTGTCAGTTGTATGGTCTCAATCCCGGCGGCCATCATTTTACCAATGTGCTCCTGCACACCGCGGCAGTGATCGTTCTTTTCCTGGGCCTGCGAGAAATGACAGGGGCGTCCTGGCGCAGCGGATTGGTGGCCGCCCTATTTGCAATCCATCCATTGCGAGCCGAATCGGTCGCGTGGATCGCCGAGCGCAAGGATGTTTTGAGCGGATTATTCTTCATGTTGGCCCTGGTTGCTTACGTCCGATTTACCCGGATCCGGTCTGCTCCTCGTTACGCGGCACTCCTTCTCTTCTTTGCTCTCGGCCTGATGTCCAAGCCGATGCTGGTGACGCTGCCTTTTCTGCTTTTGCTGCTGGATTACTGGCCACTGGGTCGCTACCACCGAAAGTCGGTCTTTCGGCTGATACTCGAAAAGCTCCCCCTATTTGCCCTGGCTGCCGCATCCGGCATCGTGACATTGCTCGCTCAGAAAACTGCCACCGCTTCAATCGAGCGGCTCCCCTTCTCCTACCGGATTGAGAATGCCGTCGTCAGTTGCGTCACATATATTCGGGAGACGATCTGGCCCACGGGGCTGGCTCCGTTTTATCCGCATCCATCAAACCGGCTGGCGCCGGCGGAAATCGCGCTGGCCGGCTTGATGATCGTTTCGATCACCCTGGCGGCGGTGATTTTGCGGAAAACACGCCCCTATATTTTTACCGGCTGGTTTTGGTACTTGGGAATGCTGGGGCCAGTCGTGGGAATTATCCAGGTAGGCATGCAAGCCCATGCCGATCGCTACACCTATCTTCCCCAAATCGGGCTCTCCATTCTCGCGGTCTGGACATTGGCCGACTTCTCACGTTCGCATGATCTGCTCCGGCAGATTTCTAACGTCGGAGCCGTGATTGTGATTCTGGCTCTAACTTGCTCCGCCTACATTCAAACCGGTTATTGGCGCGACAGCGAAACGCTCTGGAATCACACCCTCGCCGTCACCAAGGATAACGACATCGCGCATAACGGCCTGGGCGACTTTTTCTTTGGCCGGGGCGAAATTGACAAAGCTGTATCGGAATTTCGGACGGCGTTATATCTCCGGCCCACCTCCCCCTACGCGCACAACAATCTCGGTGTGGCATTGACCAAGAACGGCCAAATTGACGAAGCGATCGATCATCTTCAGACCGCCATTCGCATTCTGCCCAACCATCGAACCGCCCACTACAATCTGGGCAACGCCTTCCTTCAAAAAGGCGAGGTTGATGCGGCCATCGGACAATTCGAACAGGAGCTCGCGCTGCAGCCGGAACACGTAAACGCACGCTGCAATCTGGCCACCAGCCTTCTCAGAAAAGGCGAGGTCGATGCCGCCATCGCCCAATACAAAAATACAATTCAATTGGAGCCGGGCTACGGTGAGGCTCACTACAATCTGGGAAATTGCTATTTCGAAAAGGGAGATACCAAAGAGGCCCTGAGCGAATATCGACAGGCTTTAAAGGCTTCACCGCGATTCACCAAGGCTCGGAATAACCTGGGAATCGTTCTGGAGCAGAGCGGAAAATCCGATCAGGCAATATCGCAGTGGGAAGAGGTAATTCGGGTCGACCCGGGCAATATCGACGCTCTTAACAATCTGGGGTGGGTTCTGGCAACCTCAACCAATCGGTCCATCCGGGACGGGGCCAAAGCGCTGCGATATGCGCACCGCCTGAAAGAACTTTTGCCGGACCCGGACGCAAGAATTCTTCGCACCATAGCCGCGGCCTACGCGGAGAATGGCCGCTTCAACGAAGCCGTTGAAACTGCTGGACAGGGTCTTCAAAGAGCCAGCCGGCAGGGCAACCAGAGTTTGGCCACGGCCCTGCAAAAAGACTTGGAACTCTACCGAAACCGGACGGCAATTGGTGATCCTAACCGGATGAATCCGCTCTCCCTGCCCTGAACCCCTCTCCCAAATTGGGAATGAGTGGGCTGAAGCTATGGCGGGGCCCGGAAAGGCGCGACGGAGGAGCATAGCCGCGCCGTTCTGTGACTGAGGAGCAACGCCGCCAGGCGTCCGCCGGCGTTTAGCCCGCAAGGGTTGCCGATATTTGCCAGCCAACCGGCGTCCCGGACGATTCTTCTTTCTGTTTGTTATTTGGATGCTCTTTCGTGAAGCTGAATGCCTGTGAGAAGCATGACCGGCTATGGCCGCGGGGACGTCGATCATCGCGGCACGAAATTCAGCGTCGAACTGAACTCCGTAAACCGGAAGCAGAGCGACATCGTGATAAACTTGCCCCGCGATTTAACTGAGCTCGAGCCGCGGATACGGCAGGCGGTTAACGAAAACATTTCCCGCGGCCGGACCAATGTGGTCGTCACCATTCATGGCGGCTCCAACGGCGCGGGCAAGCTTGCCCTCGACACCGAACTGGCCCGTTCCTACCACGACGCAATGCGGGCGTTGCAAAAGGAATTGAACGCCCCCGGGGAAATCAACATCGGCACGATTTTGCAGGCTCCCGGAGTCATGCGGTTACCGGAGGCGACAATCGCGCCGGATGAAGCATGGCCCGCAGTCGAGCGCGCTCTGCGGAGCGCTCTGGCTGAGCTCATCAAAATGCGTGAGCGTGAAGGCAAACACCTGGCCAAGGATCTGATTCACCGGCTGAAAGCGATCAGAAAAAACCTCAAGGAAATCCGAACCCTGCATCCCGAAGTTGCAAAGAGATATCGCACCACCCTCCTTGATCGCATCCAAAAAGCAGGGCTCGCCATTGCCAGCGAGGACGAACGCCTCCTGAAGGAGATCTCGTTTTTTGCCGACCGGTCCGATGTTTCGGAGGAATTAACCAGACTGGAAAGTCATCTCGCCCAGTTCGCCCACAACCTGAGAAAGAATGAACCGGTCGGGCGGACATTGGAATTCATTATCCAGGAAATTTTTCGCGAATTGAACACCCTGGGCGCGAAAGCCAACGACGCCGGGATCGCCCAGCGCGTGGTTGCTTGCAAGGCCGAACTCGAGAAAATTCGCGAGCAAGTCCAAAACCTTGAATAAACGGTTTAGTCGCTACGGAATTCTATTTGTGATTTCGGCGCCATCCGGCGCCGGCAAAACCACCATTTGCGACGCCCTCAGACAAACTCCGAATTTTGTCTATTCCGTTTCCTGCACTACCCGCCCGCCCCGAGCCGGCGAGATCAAGGGAGAAGATTACCATTTCCTTACCGAGCCGGACTTTTTGGCCCGGACCGAGGCGGGTGAATTTCTCGAATACGCCAAGGTCCACGATCATTATTACGGAACATTGCGCGAGCCTTTGGTCGGCAATCTGAAGAATGGGATCGACGTCCTGATCGATGTCGATACCCAGGGCGCGGCCGCCATCCGCAATTGCGATGATCCATTCATCCGTCAAGCGCTGGCCGATGTTTTCATCATGCCGCCGAATTTGGATGAATTGCGGCGGAGACTGGTAAAACGGGGAACCGAGACAGCGGAAGAAATCGAAGGACGTCTTGTCACTGCGGCCAGGGAAATGGAACTTTGGCGCGATTACCGCTACACTATCATCAGCCAATCGATGGAGGAAGATTTGCAAAAGTTTCGCCATATTACCGGCGCGGAGCGATACTTGAGCAGGCGACTGATTCAAAAATAGCGCCATTTTCCGCGATCCCCGAACATGCCAGCCCGCCGCAATGAAAAGACCAGCTCCCGAAAAGTGGTGCGGCTGCAATCAAAGACCAAGTGCGTGGTGCTTGGTGTAACCGGATCCATTGCCGCCTACAAATCGGCGGAACTGGCCAGTCTGCTGGTCAAGCAAGGGCACGACGTTTTTGGAGTCATGACTCAGGATGCAATGGAGTTCATCACTCCCCTGACCTTGCAGACGCTTTCCAAGAATCCGGTGATGACGAGCTTCTTTGACGAAAAAGAGAGCTGGCGTCCCGGTCATATCCAACTGGCGGATCGGGCTAATCTTCTCTTGATCGCCCCGGCCACGGCCAACGTCATCTCGGAATTGGCCCACGGCCTGGCTGGTCATCCTCTGGCAGCGATCGCGCTGGCCACACGCGCTCCCATTCTGATCGCCCCGGCCATGAATGGAAAGATGTGGGAGCATGCCGCCACCCGTGAAAACGTGGAGAAGCTCAAATCGCGGGGCGTCGAGTTCATTGGACCGGAGGAAGGAATGCTGGCCTGCGGTTACGAAGGGATCGGGCGACTCTGGAAAGTGAACGAGATTGCTTTTCGCGCGGAGCTTCTACTCGCGCGCCAGGAAAATCTGATCGCGTGAGATTTGTGATCACGGCCGGCCCGACCCAGGAGCCGATCGATCCGGTTCGATACCTTAGCAATCGCTCGTCCGGCCGAATGGGCTATGCCCTTGCCGAAGCGGCCTTGGAAGCGGGTCACAGCGTGGTCTTGATTTCCGGCCGGGTGAATCTTTTGCCGCCTGCCTCGGCTCGTTTCGTCCCGGTGCTGACCGCCGACCAGATGCACGACGCGGTGCACGTGGAAATTGGGGAGTGCGATGCGCTGGTGATGTGCGCGGCCGTGTCCGATTACAAGCCGGCCGCCGTTTCCAAGGAGAAAATCAAGAAACGGAACCAGCCCTTTTCCCTCGCTCTCGTTCCCACCCGCGACATTCTCGCCTCTCTGCCGCGGCCTCGCAGCTTTTTGGTAATCGGATTTGCCGCCGAGACAAACGATCTCGAAAACAACGCGAAAAAAAAGCTGCGGGAAAAACGTTGCGACATGGTTGTGGCTAACGACGTCAGCGGCATTGACATGGGAATGGAAAGTGCTGACAACGAGGTCACAATCTTCTTTCGCGATGACAAACCAAAAACAATTTCGCGGGCGCCGAAGAAAACGATCGCGCGCGAGCTCATAAAAATAATTTCAAACGCGAAGAAAAATGTTTGACAAAAAAAACGTGACGGTTACTGAACTCGGTAAGTGAAACTAATCCTTCACGAACCCTCCGCATCTGCGGATTGAAAGGGGGGAATAGTCGATGCCAGCAAAAAGAAAAGCAAAGAAAGCCGCTAAGAAAAAATCAGCGAAGAGAAAGAGGCATTAACGCCCGTCGCTTGATCACGGCCCCGAACGCTTTCGGGGCCATAGTCCAAACTCAACCCGGGAGGAGAATTTATTTTCCTCCCGGTTTTTTTTCACGCGTTCGGCCCTCGCATGTGTTTAGCCACGGTCTTCCACGCGTTAAGTAAAGCCCCAGAAACTCTCGCGGCCAAAGGCCCCTCCCACATTGCAAGCCATCTTAACACGCCAGCCCTAAAGTGGGAGGGGCCTCAGGCCGCGAAAGTTTTTCCGCTTTGCCAGGTGGGGCGTTGCCCAGACTGGGATTGTTCCTGCGCAATCAGCGCTAAACAGATACCGGCCCTCTCGGCCGGACCAAGCTCCGCCGGGCAAGCCCGGGTCCAGCGGCTCCGGTCTTTCCAGGGAAACCGCGCGACCCGCCCGCCTTTGTTTTCCCCCGTGCACTTCCCGGTCGTTGTGCGAAATAATCAATCGCCATGGTCCACTACCTCGAAGCAGCCACAAAAGCAGCGCGGGCTGCCGGAGAATTGCTTTGTCATAATTTCCGGCGGCCGCAGCAGGTGAACGCAGCCGAGGCTCACGACATCAAGCTGAAGATTGATGTGGAGACGCAGGAGCTCATCACCGGCCTGCTGTTAAAGCAATTTCCCCATCACGCCCTTTATGGCGAAGAAGGAATCGTCGGCGATCAATCGAGCGAACACCAATGGGTGGTCGATCCGCTGGATGGCACGGTGAATTATTTTTATCGGATCCCTCACTTTTGCGTTTCCATCGCTCTCCGTTACAAAGGCGAGATCATCGTCGGAGTCATTTACGATCCGATCCGCGACGAGATGTGGACCGGCCAAAAAGGAGAAGAGCCCAACCTGAATGGACATCCCTTTCGGGTGAGCGACCGGGCCGATCTGGCCGAGGCGGTTATTTCAGTCGGCCTTTCCAAGACCGGTGTAACCATCGAATCGGGAATGCCTGTCCTTCAACAAATGGTCCATCGGGCCCGCAAGTGCCGTTTGATGGGCAGCGCCGCGCTCGACATGGCCTACGTGGCGTGCGGACGATTCGACGCTTACATCGAACAAGGAATCAGCCTGTGGGATATCGCCGCCGGCTGGCTTCTGGTCGAGACCGCCGGAGGAAAAGTCGAGTTGAATCCGCGCCAGGACATGAAGGACAAATACAGCATCATCGCCTCCAACGGCATACTCGATCTCAAGCTGTGAGCATGATCCGATGCGGCATCGGCTATGACATCCATCGCCTGAGCGAAGGGCGCAAGCTCGTCCTCGGCGGAGTGGAAATTCCCCACCATCGCGGATTGGAAGGGCATTCCGACGCCGACGTCCTGGCCCATGCCATAGCCGATGCATTGCTGGGCGGGGCCGGAGCCGGCGACATCGGACAGCATTTCCCGAATACGGACGAGTCGATCCGGGGGATCAGCAGCATCGATATTCTGAAGCAGGTCCTGGCTCTGCTGGGCGAGAAAAATGCGTGGCCGGTGCATATCGACGCTACCGTGATCGCAGAAGCGCCCAAAATCGGGCCGCATGTCGCGGCCATGCGAAAAGCGATTGCGGCAGCGCTGAAACTCTCCGACGAGCAGGTCAACATCAAAGCCACCACTAATGAGACGCTTGGATCAATCGGCCGGGGCGAAGGGATTGCCGCCATGGCGGTGGCGACGGTTGAAATGGTAGGGCGCGACCGCCGGGCGCGCCGGAATCGCAGCGGACGGCCCGGCGGTCCGTCCCTACCGAAGTGATGGCCCTGCGATTTTTCAACACCTGGTCCCGTAAAGTCGAGGAGTTCGCCCCGCGCGACCCCGGTTCGCGCAGCGTCGCCATCTACACCTGCGGACCGACCGTTTACAGCCGCGCTCACATTGGGAACTTTCGGGCCTACGTTTTCGAAGATCTGCTCCAGCGCCATCTCGAGCTGCGCGGTTACGAGGTCAACCGAGTGATGAACATCACCGACGTGGACGATAAAACCATCCGGGGCGCGCTTGCCGCCGGCATTCCCCTTTCCGAGTTCACGGCCCAGTTCAAGAAGATGTTCTTCGAAGATTGCGAGACCCTGCGGATCAAACCCGCTGACAAATATCCGGCGGCGACCGACCAACGCTACATCGAGCGAATGATCTCGATGATCAGCCAACTGATCGCGAAGGGGCTGGCTTATCAGGCCGAGGATAAATCGGTTTATTACCGGATCAGGAATTTTCCCGATTACGGCAAGCTGGCCCATTTCGACCTGAGCCAGTTGCAATCGACCGGACGAGTAAAGCACGACGAGTACGACAAGGAGCACGTCGGCGATTTTGCCCTTTGGAAAGCGTGGGACGAAGAGGATGGCGGTGTGGCATGGGAAAGTCCCTGGGGCCGCGGCCGCCCCGGTTGGCACATCGAGTGCAGCGCCATGGCCACGGCGTTGCTGGGCGACCAGGTCGACATTCATTGCGGCGGGGTGGACAATATTTTTCCGCACCACGAGGCGGAGATTGCCCAAACCGAAGGTGTAACCGGAAAACGCTTCGTCCGTTACTGGCTCCATTGCGAGCATCTGCTGGTGGACGGCCAGAAGATGTCCAAGTCGCTCGGAAATATTTACACCCTGCCGGACGTGCTTGGCAAAGGATACACCGGCCGGGAGCTGCGCTACGCACTGATGCGCGTCCATTATCGGAGCCCGCTCAATTTCACCTGGGAAGGAATGAAAGAAGCGCGCGAATCGCTGGCCCGAGTGGACGATTGGCTGGAGCGGCTGCGAAAACGCGGCGCAAATTTTGAAATTGCCGGTTCCAATAACGGCCAAGTTGAAAACTTGCCCCGCACTTTCGAGGAAGCGCTGGATGAGGACTTGAACATTTCGGCGGCGCTGGGGTTTTTATTCGAGACGATTCGGGACACAAACCGGGCGTTGGACCGGGGGGATTTGGATGCCGAATGGGCATCGGCATGGCTAAAATGGTGGGAGAAGATAAACAGCGTCCTCGACCTCGAACCTGAACCCGGCAGAAATGCGCCGGCGGAAATCGCGCACCTGGCCGAAGAGCGGGAGAAAGCCCGGCGCGAAAAAGATTGGAAGCGAAGCGACGAATTGCGCGACCGGATCGCTGCCCAGGGGTGGGAGGTCCGGGACACACCGGACGGTCAGAAACTTGCCAGGCGCGGCCCGCGGTGAGGTGGGGAAGCGCCGGCATCTTGCCCGACGCCGGCCCATTTTGCCGGCCGCTGTTCGCCCAACGCGCGACAGACAGTCCGGCAACATGCCGGCCAGTGCGGGCGACATGCCCGCGCTCCCCGAAGATTGCGCTCGCTTCGCGTCATAAGCTTTGTTCATCTTGGCCGCTGAAGATGTTTGCGCCGGCCGATTACCTGGACCTCGAACACACTGCCCACGCAAAATTGTTCGAGAACCAAAAATATGTCTGGGACGCGCTGAAACAAATTGCCAGCTATCTCCAGTTTCGCCTGAAGCCTGCGGTCCTGGGCGAGTTGATTGGAAAACCGTTTATCAGCCAGAGCGTCTTCATCGGCGCCGGAACCGTGGTCGAACCAGGCGCAGTGCTGAAAGGCCCGGCCTGGATCGGCGAGAATTGCCAGATCCGCAGCGGGTGTTACGTGCGGGAAAACGTAATCGCGGGAAACGGGGTTGTGATGGGAAACTCGTCCGAGTTCAAAAACTGCATTTTACTGGATGACGTCCAGGCACCGCATTTCAATTATGTGGGCGATTCGATTTTGGGGTATGGCGCGCATCTGGGGGCCGGAGTCATTCTCTCCAACGTCAAACTGGACCATGGCGAAATCATGGTCGCGGGGGAGGCAGAACGTGTTGCCACCGGATTGAAAAAGTTCGGGGCGGTAATCGGCGATCGGACCGAGATCGGCTGCAACGCCGTGATCAATCCGGGCACGCTTCTGGGCCGGGATTGTATTGTCTATCCGGGAATGACCTTTCGGGGCGTTTTGCCGGACCGGAGCATAGTCAGGATCCACCAGGATCAGCAGATCTTGCCCCGGCGCGATCTCTAGGTTTCACTCCTGGCGGATGGGCGGGGATTCGAACCCCGGGTGCCTTTCGGCACACACGCTTTCCAGGCGTGCACAATAGACCGCTCTGTCACCCATCCTTAAACCGCTGGGCGAAAGTCTATCACTCTCGCACATCGCGCACTAATTCCAGCCAGGGACGCATCTCCGAGGCGTCCATCGCGGAATGATGCGCGATTGGGACATCTTACAACCGTCGCGGCGGCGGTCACAGACAATCGCGGCGGCGGTCACAGACAATCGCGTCGGCGGTCACAGACCGCCGCTACAGCCTAAAGTTGCAGCCGGTGAAACAACTCGTCGAGCGGGAGTTGAATCCCAATAAAAAATTCTCCGAAATCGGCGTACTCCGCGCTCACCGGGTCAAACCGCATTTTGTAGACAATCGCTTTTATTTGAAAAGTGTCCCGCGCAAAAAGGGTCACGCCCCACTCGGCATCGTCAAGGCCGGTCGAACCAGTGATGAGCTGTTTTATCTTTCCGGCAAACTCGCGCCCCACCATGGCATGTCCTTTCATCAGACTGCGCCGTTCTTCGTAGGGCAGCGCATACCAGTTCCGGTGTTCGCCGCGGCGTTTGCTCATGTTATAAAAACAAACAATGGGCCAATCCGGGAGCGTCGGGTAAACCCGGTCCTGGCGGTAGTGCTTCATCCGTTCGCGGAACGCCGCCATTGCTTCCTCAAATTTGGGAGAATCGGCCTTGATATTTTGGTCCTGGGCCAGGGTGTCGGCGTATTCCTGTTCGGTCGTGATATATTCGCTTTCTTCAGTGAGCGACAAATAACTGTAAACCGGTGTAAGAACATCCGCGCCCAGCGAAGCGCTGAGTCGCTTTTCGATCCGGTTGGCCGATTGCAGGTCGGGTGTCACCAACATGAAACCGATATCGGCCTTGGGCGTCACCACTCCGAGGGTAAGCAACTGGGTGGAGTCCATGTCCCGGATTTCCTGGACCAGCGCCGAGAGCCTGGTCTTGGCGGCGTTGCGTTCTTCCGGGCCGAACAATTCCCATTGCCCGTACTCAATCCGGTAAAACAGATGAAGACAATGCCAGCCTTCCTCGGGAATCAAGGTCGTGTTCTTATCCGTCATTACGCAAGTTCCGGCGTCGAACAGACGCGGTCAACTAAGATGCATGGAGCCTGGCGGTCGCGATATTGGTTGAACGAAAGACACGGCCGCGGCCTCAGGCGTTCCCATTAGGTCACGCGCAAAATGGGCTTCAAAGTGGGAGGGGCCTCAGGCCGCGAGAGGCTCCAGCCAGGGAGCCCGTTGTAGAAGAAAGCGGGCCGGAGCATCCTATCCATTCAGACACAATTTTGGATTGCCGCCTCAATCGGCGCTGGTGGAAGCCGCGCCCGGCAAATGGGGGACGCAATATTCCTCTCCGTCCCGGGAAACCCGGAACTCGAGCGCGGAATCGGTCAACTCGGTCGCTCCACACACCGCGCACTTGTGCAGAGGTTCGTTTTCGCTCCGGGAAGCATCTTCAAACCGGCGGCGACGGCCAGTTACGTCGCGGCGATTTCGGGCTTCCCGAAGAATGGAAGGACCGAAAAAGATCAGATAATTGCTGCAGGCGGCGACTACCGCCATTCGGTAGGAATTGGTTTTCGTCACAAATCCGAACAACAAGAGGGCGGCCGAAACCCAGGCAATCCACTTGATCTTAACCGGCAAAATAAAAAACAGATAGATAATCTCGTCCGGATAGAACCGGGCAAAGGCATAAAAGAGGGAGGCGATCAACATCGTGTTGGAAAACATGCTGCCGAAGAAAAACGCGGCAGCCGTTGTGCCGATCATGCCCACGAAAAAATAAAGGGTGAGGCGGAACGGTCCCAAAGCGCGCTCGAGTCCCTCTCCGATCCACCAGAGGAACCAAAGAACAAAAATGATCCAGAGCGGACTGAGGCTTTGAGGAATGAAAATGTAGGTGACCAATCGCCAGACCTCGCCTTGCCGGATCCGGGCGGGATCCAGGTTGAGGATCAACAGGTAGTTGGGGTTGAGCTTGACCAGGATAAAGACCAGGGCACTGAAGCCGACAACGATGCGGATCAGCCCCGGAATTCCCAGAAAACCGAATCGCCGTTCCAATTTGTCCAGCCACGTCATCCTCGGCGAAGAGTAGCGCAACCAATCGGCTTGCAAAGCAGAAGGGTGACAGACGATACGCTTGCGCCTCCTTTCCTCTCGTCTAGTTTGGCCGCGTGACCGGCCCCGAACAAAAACGCACGCCGCTTTACCCGGTGCATGTCCGGCTCGGTGCCCGGATCGTTCCATTCGGCGGATGGCTGATGCCGGTGCAATACAGCGGCATCGGGGCGGAACACCGGGCGGTGCGGAATAATGTCGGCATTTTCGACATCTCTCACATGGGCCAATTCGTCGTCAGCGGGGCCGGAGCCGCAAGTTGGCTTAACCGGATGCTGACAAACAATGTCGAAAAACTCGGAATCGGCCAGGGTCACTACACCTTTTTACTCAACCAGGGCGGCGGGATCATCGACGATTTGATCGCTTACCGAATTGCGGAGGAGAAGTTCCTCCTTGTGGTCAACGCCGCGCGGACGGATGAGGATTTTGACTGGCTCGAAGCGCACCTGGAATGGGGGCAACCGCTGGATTTCAGCAATCGCACTGCCGGATTTGGCGGGGTCGCCATTCAAGGCCCGCGGGTAGTCGATCTTTTCCACGAGCTTCTGGGAGAAGAGTTCCGCCTGCCGGATCGGAACCATATTGCCGATGTGGCGTTGGAAGGAATGCGCATCTCCATCGCCCGGACCGGTTATACCGGCGAAGATGGTGTGGAAGTTTTCTTTTCGGCGGACGATGCAGTGAAATTATGGAATCGCGTCCTGGAAAAAGGCGAAAAGTTTGGGATCCAGCCGTGCGGCCTGGGCGCGCGCGATACGCTGCGGCTGGAGATGTGCTATCCGCTGAACGGCTCCGATTTGTCGCCCGAGCGCAACCCGATTGAGGCCGGCTTGGGGTTCTTCGTCGATCTCGGCAAACCGCAATTCATCGGCCGCGACGCTCTGAAAAAGGTCAAGGAGTCCGGGCCGGCCCAAAAGTTGGCTGCTTTCCGGATGGAAGGGAAGGCTCCCCCACCCCGTCCTCATTACCCGGTATGGAACAAGGGAGAACGAATTGGCGAGGTGACCAGCGGCACGGTTTCGCCGAGCTTGAATTATGGCATCGGAATGGCGTATGTCTCAGCTCCGTGCGCGAACATCGGAACGAAGATTGAGATTGAGATTCGCGGACAACATTTCCCAGCGATAGTCGAAAAGAAACCACTCTACAAAAAATGAGCAACGTTCCTGAAGATCTGCTTTACACCGAAAGCCACGAATGGATCAAACGAGAAGGCGAAAATGTGCGGGTCGGCGTCACCGACCATGCCCAATCCGAGCTGACCGACGTGGTTTACGTCGAGTTGCCAAAAATCGATCGGCCGGCGAACGCGCGCGAAGCGATTGCGGTGGTCGAATCGGTGAAAGCGGCCAGCGACATTTATGCGCCGATCAAGGGAACGGTGGTGGAGGCGAACAAGGCGCTCGAGGCCGACCCTGGCTTGATTAATCGCGAACCGTATGGGCAGGGATGGATTTTTGTCTTAAAGATCGCCAACCCGGACGATCTGAAGCAATTGAAAGATGCCGCCGCCTATCGGGCGCAGGTCGGTTAACGGTTCCATCAGGCCGAACATTGAACTCCGCTAAACACGCGAAATGACGCCAAAATGCGGATCCGGTAATTGACTTTGGCGCTTTTTAGCGTTTTTGGCAGACTCGATTCTTTCCGAGGATTCCGCGGGCAGGGATCAATCTTTGCCGAACAGAAGCTGCTCGACGCCGCACAGCACTTCTTCCACCCGGACGGGGGCGGCAAAGAAGCTGTAACCGCTGAGAATTCCGCCGGACACCATCTGACTTTCCGGCTTCAGGCTGCTCAGAGAAACCATCGGCGTGGCCCGCAATGCCGTGTCGGTTTGCATTTGCCTGGCCAGTTTCTCCCGGTCCGGATTCGATGTCATTGTATCCATCAAAATCAGATCCGGCTGGAACCAGTGAGCCGAACTCAGGGCCAGCTCACTGCTGTGTTCTTCTTTGATCCAGTATTTTCCGGTTTTTTCCAAAGCCCGTTTAATCAGGCGGGTAACGCCGGGTTCGCGGTCGATCAGAAGAATTTTTTTAGGAAAAGCAATCATGGGCACGAACGAAGCATCCTAAGCATCGGATGTGCCATGCCCGGCGCCCGCTGCCGCCCCGGCGACTTCCGGTAATAGCTTCTTTTTCTTTAGCGGCGATGTGCTTAGTTTCTGGTTTGCCAATGAGCACAAAGGCGAAACCGGCCGGTCCGGAGCTGAACTTTGAGCGCGCCATGGATCGGCTGGAGAAGATCGTCGACCAAATGGAGTCGGGCGAATTGTCTCTGGACGATCTGATCGTTCGCTACGAAGAGGGAATGAGCCTGGTCAAAGTGTGCCAGGAACGTCTGGCCAGCGCCGAACAAAAGATCGAAATCATAGCCCGAAATAGCAGCGGCAAACCGGAGGTAAAGGAGTTCGAACCGGCGGCCGAGACAAACAGTGAACCGACAACCAGTGATGGAGGAGAACAGCAAAGTGACGAAATCAAGCTCTTCTGAGACGACGGCGCCGCCGGGGCGGTTACTCGATGGAATCCATTCCCCCGCCGATATCAAGGCCCTGCGGGAACAGGATCTGCCCCAGCTCGCCCAGGAAGTCCGGGAAAAGCTCATTGAGGTGCTCTCCCAAACCGGCGGGCATCTTGGTCCCAACCTCGGCGTAGTCGAGCTGACCATCGCGCTCCATCGGGTGTTCGATACACCAAAGGACCGGTTCATTTTCGACGTGAGCCATCAAGGTTATGTCCACAAAATGTTTACCGGCCGCCTCGACCGCATCGGCACCATGCGCCAGTACCAGGGCTTGAACGGTTTTCTCCTGCGCACCGAAAGCGAGCATGATTGTTACGGCGCCGGACACGCCGGCACCGCGCTTTCCGCGGCCTTAGGAATGGCGGTCGGGCGCGACCTGAACAAGACCAGCGACAACATTGTGGTCGTTGCCGGAGACGCTGCTTTTACCTGCGGGATCAGTTACGAAGCGCTCAACAACGTCCGTTCCCAGACCAAGAAATTTATCGTGGTGCTCAACGATAATGAATGGTCGATAGCGAAAAATGTCGGCGCGATTGCCACTTACCTCAACGCCATCGCCACCAGCCCGACTTTTACCCATTTGCACGATAAAGCGCGCCGGTTTGTCGAGACCGTCGCGGGCAAATCGGTGGCGGAATTCGCCCACAAAGTGGAGGAAAGCGTAAAAGGATTACTGGTGCCGAGCGTCATTTTCGAGGAATTGGGCTTGCGCTATTTTGGCCCGATCGACGGACACGACATCCATCTTCTCACCCGCACTTTCGAATTCCTCAAAACTCAGGAAGAGCCGGTTCTGTTGCACATCCTGACCAAGAAAGGCAAAGGCTACGAACCGGCCATCAAACAGCCGGATAAGTTCCATGGCCTGGGCAAATACAAACGCGAGACCGGGGAAACCGCGCCTGCGCCGACGCCGACCTACTCTGAAGTTTTCGGCAAAACGCTGGCCAAATTTGCCGATTCCAATCGGAAGATACTGGCCATTACCGCGGCCATGCCGAGCGGGACCGGTCTGTCCCATTTCCAGAAGGCGCATCCGGAGCGTTACTACGATGTCGGGATTGCGGAGGAACATGCCACTCTTTTTGCCTGCGGCCTGGCCACCCAGGGGCTGAAGCCCTTTCTGGCCATTTATTCGACGTTCTTCCAACGTGCCTACGACATGGCGATACACGATATTGCCATCCAAAAATTAAATGTCGCGCTTTGCATGGATCGGGCAGGATTGAGCGGGGACGATGGTCCGACCCACCATGGATTGTTCGATATCGGCTATCTGCGGCATATCCCGAATTGGGTGCATATGCAGCCCAAGGATGAAGATGAATTTGCCGATATGCTCTGGACCATGGCCAATTACAACGCCGGCCCCATCGCCGTCCGTTATCCGCGCGGCGCCGGCACCGGGGCCAAGCCGAAAGCCGAACCGAAGCTGCTCGAGATTGGAAAAGCGGAAGTGGTCCGGCATGGACGCGACGTCGCGATTTTCGGTCTCGGGAACATGTTCGAAATGGCGGAAGAAGCGGCCAAGAAGCTGGAAG
Organism: uncultured Verrucomicrobiae bacterium; assembly: GCA_963728975.1. GTDB lineage: Bacteria > Verrucomicrobiota > Verrucomicrobiia > Chthoniobacterales > UBA10450 > DATFCK01. The sequence continues at coordinate 1,598,175 of CAVSMF010000001.1, read as the reverse complement.
AAAAAGGCGTGTCCGTCGCCCTGATCAATCCGCGCTGGATCAAGCCGCTGGATGCCGGCACTCTGGAGTTTTTCGCTCGCGGGGTGGAGGTCGTTTGCACGATTGAAGATCATGTTTTGCACAACGGGTTTGGTTGCGCGGTGATGGAGCATCTCTATTCCCAGGGAATCCATACTCCTATGGTCCGCATTGGCTGGCCGGATGAATTCATCGAGCATGGGGCGGTGCCGATCCTGCGCAAGAAGCACGGCCTGACCGCGGACGCCCTCGTCGAAAAAGTGCTGCCGCTGCTTCGAAAGAAACCTGCCACACAAACCAGTGCAGCCTGACCGGCGCCTGCCCGCCCGAATCGCTTCCAAGGTGGCCGCCGGCCGATCCAACGGATGAGCGCCATCGAAGCCCGCGACCTGACCAAGATCTACCGGACTTACCGCAAGGAGCGCGGACTCTGGGGGTCGCTTAAAGGACTTGGGCGCCGGCGCTACGACGAGACGCGGGCCGCCGATCATGTCTCTTTCCAGATTGACCACGGCGAATTTGTCGGCTTTCTCGGTCCCAACGGCGCCGGGAAAACGACAGTCTTGAAAATGTTATCGGGACTGCTCAACCCGACGTCGGGCGATGCGCGGGTGCTTGGTTTCGTGCCCTGGGAACGGCGCAACGAAATGAAACGCAAATTCAGCCTGTTGATGGGCCAGAAGAACGCCCTCTGGTGGGATCTGCCGGCCCAGGAATCGCTGGAACTAAACCGCGCCATTTACGGAATAGATCGGCACCGTTTCAACCAGGTCGTCGGCGGCCTGGCCGAGCTGCTCGAAGTTGAGGACAAAATGAATGTGATGGTTCGCGAACTCTCGTTAGGCGAACGAATGAAAATGGAGTTGATCTCGGCCCTCATCCACGAACCGCGGGTCCTGTTCCTGGACGAGCCGACCATCGGACTCGACGTCGTTAGTCAAAAACGGGTGCGCGAATTTCTCCGGGTCTACAACCAACAACATCGAATCGTTACCTTGCTGACCAGTCACTACATGCAGGATATCGAGGAACTTTGCCACCGCGTTCTCATTATCGATCATGGCAAGATTTTCTTTGACGGATTGCTGAGCGAGATCACCGGCCGGTTCTCAGCCGATAAAATTATCAGCCTGACTTTCGAAAAACCGCCCGGCTGCGATTTCACCGCTTTCGGCGAAGTAATCGATCAGACTCCGGTATCGGTGCAATTGAAAGTGCCGCGCCCAAACGTCACTGACACCTGCCGGCGTTTACTTGAGGCCTGTGCCGTCAGCGATATTAACGTCCAGGAATTGCCTGTAGAAGAAGTGATTCGCCAGCTTTTTGGCGAACGCCGGGCCGAAACCCAGGCTCAGGCCGCAGGCGGGAATGGTCGCGCTCCATCGGCGGCCGGAACTTAACGGCGGCGCAGCGCGCCCTTAATCTCGTGCACGTAAGCCGGGTTGATTTCGAAGGAAATCACCGGCATTTCGGCCAGTTGAATAGCCTCGCAATAGGGAACGCTCTCGACAAAGCCCGCCGCAATCAAGGCATTCAAGGTGTCGGTAACGTCTTCCAGTTCCATGCGCGTCAAATCCTGAATCTCCGCTCCCAGGACCGACTCGGTAAAGCCAATCGCCCGGACCACCGTAGCCTCCCGGCCCGTTAACTTAATTGCGCGCATGCCGCAAAAAAAGCAGCTTCTATACCCGTCTTTTTTCCCGGCCATCTTGCTTCGGCAAAGGAGTTCATGCGCCTTCGGCGGCAGGTTTTGACATCGAGCAGGGACTGCTCGATCCACCTGCCACCGAAACCCAATCGGGCTTTTCTGGTGGATCGGGCGCTCCGCGCGCGATGTTAAAACCAAGGCGGCAAAAACCGCCTCACTTCTTTCGCCACACGAAAAAGAATCCGACCCTCCGGCAAAGGAGTTCATGCGCCTTCGGCGGCAGGTTTTGACATCGAGCGGGGACTGCTCGATCCACCTGCCCACCGAAACCCAATCGGGCTTTTCTGGTGGATCGGGCGCTCCGCGCGCGATGTTAAAACCAAGGCGGCAAAAACCGCCTCACTTCTTTCGCTACACGAAAAAGAATCCGACCCTTCGGCAAAGGAGTTCATGCGCCTTCGGCGGCAGGTTTTGGCATCGAGCAGGGACTGCTCGATCCACCTGCCCACCGAAACCCAATCGGGCTTTTCTGGTGGATCGGGCGCTCCGCGCGCGATGTTAAAACCAAGGCGGCAAAAACCGCCTCACTTCTTTCGCTACACGAAAAAGAATCCGACCCTTCGGCAAAGGAGTTCATGCGCCTTCGGCGGCAGGTTTTGGCATCGAGCAGGGACTGCTCGATCCACCTGCCCACCGAAACCCAATCGGGCTTTTCTGGTGGATCGGGCGCTCCGCGCGCGATGTTAAAACCAAGGCGGCAAAAACCGCCTCACTTCTTTCGCCACACGAAAAAGAATCCAACCCTCCGGCAAAGGAGTTCATGCGCCTTCGGCGGCCGGTTTTGACATCGAGCAGGGACTGCTCGATCCACCTGCCCATCGAAACCCAATCGGGCTTTTCTGGTGGATCGGGCGCTCCGCGCGCGATTTAAAACCAAGGCGGCAAAAACCGCCTCACTTCCTTCCTTCTGCTCGGTCTGCGATCGGTCCAGGAAACCAATAAACCTCACAGACCGAAGCTGGGAAGGATGCTCTTCTCCATCGCCGCCGCAAACGATGGATATTGCGGAATCCAGCCGGCCCCGCGCAATTTGGCGTTGCTCACACGCTTGTTGCCGCGGCCCCGCTTCCCCTGATCCGGCGACACTCCGACCGGCGGAACCGGCCGGCCCAGCTTTTCGGCAAGCCAATAAAAACATTCGCTCCGCAGCAGCGGTTGATCGTCCACCACATTGAAAACCTGGGCCGGCGCAAATTGCCGGCCGACCAGAAGGGCGAATGCGTGAGCTGCGTCGTCGCGATGAATCTGATTGGCAAATCGGTCTTTACCCGGGTCGATAACGGCTTCTCCGGTGAGAAATCGCTTGAGAATAGCGGACCGAGCCGGGCCGTGGATACCGGCCAGCCGCGCCACCACCCCTCCCTGTCCCAGAACAAGTTGCTCGGCCTCGCGCAGGACGCGACCGGTTTCGTGTTGTGGCTCGGCCGGGCTTTCTTCAGTCACCCACTCGCCAGTGGTCTGGGCGTAAACGCTCGTGCTGCTGGTGAATAACACCGTCCCACCAACAAAACGGTCGAGCAGATTGCGGACGCCATCCAGATAAACCCGGCGATAATTTTCGACATCTCCTCCTCGTGTACTCGCGCAATGAATGACAACATCGAAATTTTCCGGGCGCGCGTTGACCTCGCTTCGCCGGGAAAGATCGACCCCGATCACGGGATACGGCTTCCCCAAGAGCTGGGCGGCTGACGCAGCCGAACGCGTCCAGGCTTCCACCGCCCACCCACCCTCCTGAAACAGGTCGGCTACCGCTGTGCCGAGATACCCGCAACCCGCAACCAGGACGCGCCTCATACCAATCCAGATCAGGCCGCCGCGGCCGTGAGCTCGATCTCGTCCAGCAGTTGCGCCTGGATGGCCCGGAGTTGTTTCAGACGAATCAGCTCCAACAGAGCGAGAAAAGTGACTACCACTTCGACCCGGGAGGCGGTTGCGGGAAACAGATCGGAGAACCGGATCCGGCCCGCGGCGGCAATACGGCCCAGAATCATTTCAATCTTGTCCGAAACCGTGAAATGTTCGTCGAAAATCTCCCGCAAATCTTCGCGCGCTTCCACTCGCTTGACGACACTTTGGAAAGCATGAATGAGCTGGAAAATGCCCACCTCGGCAAGCCGCAGGGGTGCCGCCTGAAGGGCTGATTCGGACCCGGGGGCGCGTCCAAAAATCCGTTCCTGTTCCAGTTCGCGCACGTGGAGCTGGGCCGCGGCCTCCTTGAATTTTTTGTATTCGATCAGCTGGCGGATGAGATCCCAGCGCGGATCATCCTCGTCGGCTTCCTCTGGCGGCGGCTGGAGATCCGCCGGCAGCAAACTGCGGCTCTTGAGATAGATCAGGGTCGCCGCCATCACTATGAATTCGCCGGCCAGTTCGATGTTCAACTCCTTGAAAGCCTGGAGATATTCCAGGTACTGGCGGGTGATTCGTTCGATCGAAATATCGTAGATGTCGATCTCGTCGCGCTTGATCAGAAAAAGAAGCAAATCGAGAGGACCCTCAAAAACCTCGAGCTTGACCTTGTAATCATTCTCCATCACCGCACCGCCGACTGTAGGCGAGGCCTCCAGAATGTAAACCGCCGCCGCGATCGGGCATGATCCAATCGACCGGATCGCGTTTCGTTAACCCCGCAAAATCCTGTTAATCCAGGCTCAATACGCGCCTCGGGAGAAACTGCTAATCCAACAACGATTTTCGGTGAACCCAGACGCTGTTGACGATTCCCAGTCCGAACATGATCACCAGGACAAACGATCCGCTGTAACTCACCAGCGGCAACGGCACGCCCGTAATCGGCAGGATCGAAATCGTCATTCCAATGTTCTGGAAGATATGGGTGAATATCAGGGCCGTAATTCCCACCACCAGAAGCAGACCAAACTGGTCGGCGGCAAAAAATGCCACGAACAGGCAGGTAAACAGGAGCAGGGCGAAGGCTCCCAGAAGAAACATCCCGCCTACAAATCCCCACTGCTCACCAATAGCGGAGAAAATGTAATCGTTGTGCACTGCCGTAGCCGGCAGAAACCCCAGTTCTATCTGGGTATTGGGGGCTTTAAACCCTTTTCCGGACCAGCCCCCCGAACCGATGGCGATGAGCGATTGATTGATCGCCCAAGCCGAACCGCGCACATCGATGTCCGGATGAATGAAAGCGGTGAGCCGTTCCTGCTGGTACGGTTTCAAAACAAGGTTCGCCGTCACCGGAATCATCGCCAGCACAACAAGGATGATACAGGTTAAGTATCGCAACGGCAGCCCACCCACAAAAAGCATCGCCAGGATCACCGGGCCCCAGATGATGCACTCACCCAGGTCGGGCTGCATCAAAATCAAAAGACATGGCGCGCCAACAATCGCGCCACTCAATAAAAGTCTTAGCATCGGGTGGAGCTGGCCAAACTGACTGAGAAACAACGCCAGCACCATGATTCCGGCGATGATCGCAAGTTGCGCGGGTTGGAAATTAATCGGGCCCAAATGGAGCCAGCTCCGCGCCCCGTAGACTTTCTGGCCGTAAAAGCGGGTCAGAATCAAAAAGAAGAGGCCGGCCAGATACATCGGCAGCGCTCCCCAGCGAATCCAATGGTAATCGATCAGACTAACGACCATGAAAGCGAACAACCCGACTACCACCCAGTTCGCCTGCTTCCGCCAGAACTCCGAGGCGATGGAATCTTCCCGCATGTAGGTGGCGCTGTAGATGGCGATCACGCCGAAAATGGCGATGCCAAGCATGCTGGCAAAGAGAATCCAGTTCAGGCCAAGGAGCTTGCGCAAAAAAGGGGTCATTCAGCCTTACGATTCAACCGGACGGTGCGAAATTATACGCATCTTTTGGAATTGGTAAAACACCTCCGGGTCCGTTCTTCCTCCCGGGAAAGTCGGTAATATCCGGCCGCCAATATCATTCCGGCCAGGCCTTCTCTCAAAGTTGCAAAAACAAGTCGTAAATAGCTTGATATAAATAACTTGTAAAAATGAGAAAAAAAATCTAACGCCATATCTTGTCAGCTGGTCAAAGCATTTTTACAATGGGTATGGGGTCGTTTGTTGTAACCAGGGATCAGGCTAATGGCTAAGAAGACCAAACGTAAAGTCGCTTACCCGAGGCTTCCCCTGCAACGGCAGCTTAATCTTCCTCATGAAGGAACGCATTTCGACCTCCGCCGCATTTTCGACCAGTTGAATGGGCGTTATTTTCGGGGCCGGTTGCGCAACTATACCGTTACCTGGGGCCGCCGGCGGCGGCATCGGCCCAGGGAATGTTTCACCTTTGGAACCATTCAGGAGGAAGATCGCGTTATCCGTATCAATCCGTTGTTAGATCAGAATTTCGTGCCCCTCTGGTTTTTGCGTTATGTGCTTTATCACGAAATGTTGCATTCGGTCGTTCCCGAGGAAGCCAGCGCCGGCGGACGCCGCCGCGTGCACACTGAGGAGTTTAACCGGCGCGAACAAAAGTTTCCGGGTTATCGCCGGGCCCGGCGCTGGGAAGAGGAAAATTTGGCGCGCTTCCTCCGCTGAGCCTAGCGCTCCTGTTCCGCGCTGGTCTGGCCGCTGTTCTCAAACGGCGAGGGCGTCGTCGTTATGTTCTTTTTGATCAGGTACCAGAGGGTCGTCGCGAGGAGGAGCGAGATCAACTTCGCCCGCCAGTTTTTCAGAATCAGCCTCTTCATAGTTAACGTGGAGCAATAGTTCCGAGATCCGTTGTCGAAAGCTTTCCGGAGTGAAGTTCCGCTCGATACGACGCCGGTGGCAAATGGAGATCGCTCCGGTTTCCTCGGACACAACGATGGCAATGGCGTCCGATTCCTCGGTGATGCCGAGGCCGGCCCGGTGCCGCAGACCAAGGGAACGGTCGAGCGTTTCGCGTTGGCTCACCGGGAATATGCATGCGGCCGCGGCAATCCGGCCGTTACGCATAATCACTCCCCCATCGTGCAAGGCGGCCTTGGGATGAAAAATGGTCAGCAACATTTCGATCGAAAATTCGCTGTCGATCACGACTCCGGTTTCTTCGTAAACCCGAATCGAGGTATCGCGCTCGATGGCAATGAGCGCGCCGAATTGCTTGTTGGCCAGCTGGGTGACGGCTTCCGCCAAATCGTGCACCGTCTCCCGCTTTTCGCTGGTCAGCGAAAAAATCGGATGCCCGCCCAGCTCGGCCAGGGCCCGCCGCAGTTCGGGTTGGAAAATGACGACCAGGGCGACCGCGAGAAAGACGGAAAAGCTTCGCACGATCCAGCCGATCACGACCAGGTTGAGCAACGTGGAGATGAGCCACAGGGTCAGAAAAACAATTGCCAGCCCGGTCAAGACTTTCGCTCCCCGGGTGCCGCGAAAGTAGAGATATCCATAATAAATGACGACCGTAAGCAGGATGATTTCGATGCCGCTGCGCCATCCCCGCAAAAACAGATGCCAGATCTCTTGAATCATTTCAGGTAGCCAAAATTGCCTCGGCCAGGCGCAAAGCGGCCGCGTTTTCCCGGACGTCGTGCACGCGAAAAATCTCGGCGCCGCGCCCGCGCAACAGTGCGGTTAGGCTGGCGGTGGCCAGGTCGCGGGAGGTGGAATCGGAGAGGCCGGTCACTTTCGCCAGAAACGCCTTTCTAGAGACCCCGACTGCCAATGGCCGGTCTTCAATCCGGAGCCGCTCGAAGTTGCCCAGCAATTCGATGTTATGGGCAAGCGTTTTCCCGAAACCAATTCCGGGATCAAACGCCATGGCCATGGGATCAACTCCGCACTCTAGGGCGAGGCTCTGGCGTTGTCGAAAAAAATCGGACACCTCTGAAACAACGTCGTCGTAATGCGGCGCCAGCTGCATCGTTCGGGGCGTTCCCTGCATGTGCATGATAATCAACCCGGCTCGATATCGCGCCACCACCGGAAACATCTCCGCATCTCCTCGCCCGCCGGTCACGTCGTTCACGATGTTAGCTCCCGCTTCCAAAGCCGCCGCCGCCACTGACGCCTTGGAGGTATCGGCCGAAATCAAGACAGCGCTCTCTCTCCGCAATCGCGCAATCACCGGAACAATCCGGCGCAATTCCTCCTCCGCCGGGACCGGGTCGGCGCCGGGTCGGGTCGATTCGCCTCCCACATCGATAATGTCAGCGCCTTCCGCAATCATCTGCCGCGCCCTTTCCATTGCCTTGTCCGCGGAAAGATATTCGCCTCCGTCCGAAAAGGAATCAGGCGTAACATTGAGCACGCCCATAATCATGGCGCGGTGGGAAAGATTGATCTCGCGATCGCCAATTTTCCAAAGCCGCCCGCCCATCACAAACTGAGACTATCACAAGAGGCTGCTTATTCGAAGAAGGATAAGATGCGGGCAAAAAATCGGTCCGAGCCGGAATGAGCGAGCCGGCCAGTAGACGCGATCTCCGCTCGCGTCGGGCCCTTCTACCCGAAAGCGGCGGGAACGTCGCTTCTACTTAACTCAGAGCCCTTCCAGTATCCGCTTCCAACGAATACCTGCTCGGAATGACAAACCGATTGAGCCGCTATCGCTTCCGGGTATAGCGCCCCATGAGCTCCCCCTGAGCGAGAACGTGACCTTTCATTGCCGCATTCAGCTCGTTTAGTTTGGCCCCCGCAGGTACATCCAGTCGTCGATTCATTGCGTAAACCCTAAAGTAATAGCGGTGTGTGCCCGAAGGCGGGCAGGGTCCGCCATACCCGGATTTGCCAAAACCATTTTTGCCATCGGTCCCCCCAGGCAGTGTCCCTCCTGCCGGAATCGAACGAGTCTTGGGATCGATGTTCCAGACCAGCCAATGGGTAAACAAACCGGACGGCGCGTCCGGGTCGTCGACGATCAGAACCAAACTCCTTGCCTTTTCGGGAATCCCGTCGATCTGTAACGGCGGACTGGTATCCGCGCCGTCACAGGTGAATTGGGAAGGAATACTCCCCCCTTCCGAAAATGCGGAACTGCTGATTTTCATTTTCTCTCCTCCTCCGGCGAAAACCAGGCCGGCGATTGCCCCTGCTGCCACACATGCTCCAAGATATTTCATCTCTCTACCTCCAAGTTCGATTCGCGGGATCGAGAAATCGGTCTAACAATATTCATTCGCTGCCATGACCGAAACTGGACGTGAGATCAAACAGGCCGTGCTCGCTTTGCTTCGGCGGCGGGATTACCGGCCGCTGGATAAGAACGACATCGCCCGCCAATTGGGCCTGAAAACGGATAAAGGCGTCGTTCTGCGAAAAGCGCTCGACCAGCTGGAGAAGGACGGGGAGGTCGCCCGAATCCGTAAAAACCGCTACGTCCTTCCGCCGGAAGCAGATCTCGTCACCGGCAAGATCTCGATTCACCAGGCGGGTTACGGTTTTCTCGCTTCGGACAAGCCCGGACAACCGGATATTTTCATCGCTGCCGAGAACACCGGCACGGCCATGCACGGCGATCGGGTGGTAGCCCGGATCAACCGCGACCTCGCCCCGCGGCGAAGAGAACGCCCGGGCCGGTCCGAGGGGCGGGTGATTCGCATTTTGGAACGGGCCCACGACACGGTTGTAGGCACGCTCCAGCAGTCGAAGAATTTTCATTACGTGGTGCCGGACGATCCCCGGCTGGTTCACAACGTTTATGTGCCGGCCCCCAAACCACGCCGGGCGCAGACCGCCGCGAGAGTCGGCGACAAGGTCGTTGTCCGCCTGCTTTCGTGGGAATCGCGCCACGTCAACCCAGAGGGCGAGATCGTCGAAGTCCTCGGCCCGGCTGATGCGCCCGGGGTCGATCTGCTCTCCATTATCCGGAATTATCATCTGCCGACCGAGTTTCCGAAAAATGTTCTGGACGAGGCCAATCGCATTCCTCAAACGGTTCAAAACGAGATGCTCGAAGACCGGGAGGATCTCCGCCAAGAATTTATCTTTACCATCGACCCGGATGATGCCCGGGATTTCGACGATGCCATCAATGTCGAAAAACTGGACGACTCGAGCTGGCAGCTCGGCGTTCACATTGCCGACGTGGCGGCCTACGTGAAACCGGGCAGCCCGCTCGATCGCGAGGCGCGCCGGCGCGGAAACAGCGTGTATTTACCGGACCGGGTCATTCCGATGTTACCCGAACGATTGAGCAACGGTGTATGCAGTCTCAATCCCGGCGTCGATCGTCTGACCCATTCCGCGTTCATCCGGTTCGATGGGAATGGGAATGTGAAGAGCGCGCGCTTCGCCCGGACGGTGATCCGGAGCGCCCACCGGCTGACTTACAAGCAGGCCTTTGCCATCCTCCAATCGAACCCGCACGATGAATTAAGCGAACGCCTGCACGGAGCCTGGAAACTTGCCGCCATCCTGCGCCGGAGACGGTTCGAACAGGGGGCGCTCGACCTCGATTTTCCAGAGGTCAAAGTCCGTCTCGACCCCAAAGGCAGACCGATTCGACTCGAGCGAATCGAGAATGACGAATCGCATCAGCTGATTGAGGAATTTATGCTGGCCGCCAACGAGGCGGTAGCGCGGGAACTAAAGAAACGATCCATCCCGGCAATATACCGAGTCCACGAAAATCCCGACCCGGAGAAGCTGGCTGAGTACCGGGAGCTGGTGCTCAGTTACAACTATAAGGTGGGCGATCTGACTCATCGGGCCGAGCTCCAGCGGTTTCTCGCCTCGATCAGGGGTAAACCGGAGGAACAACCATTGAAAGTGGGATTGCTGAAGAGTCTGAAGCGGGCCCGCTACCTCCCTCAGCCACTCGGCCATTATGGCTTGGCCAAAGCCAATTATCTGCATTTCACCAGCCCGATTCGCCGTTATGCCGATCTCGTTGCTCACCGGTCTCTGGCCAGAGACGCCGCCCTCCGGCGTCCAAACCGTGCGGACCGGACTGGTGATGCAGCACCTCCTTCCTACCAGATGAGTGAATTAACTTCCCTGTCCGAACATATCTCGGCCACCGAACGGACCGCAGCCGAAGCCGAAATCGAAGCGGTCCGGATGAAGAAGATGGAATTCTTCGAACAACAACTCGCCGACCGTAATCCGCAGGTTTTCGATGCCACGATCATTGATGTCCGCAATTACGGCCTCCTGATTGAACTGCCCGATGCCGTGTTAACCGGCCTGGTTCACGTTTCCTCATTAACGGATGACTTCTATGTCTTCGACCCCGCCCAACGCCGATTAATTGGACGGCAATCCCGGAGGCGTTTCCAAGTGGGCGATCAACTCCGGGTTTTCGTCAGCCGGGTCGACCGGTTCAAACGGCAAATCGATTTCGCCATCGCCGATCAGCCAAAGCGCCAATTGCCTCGCAGACGTTCTCGATAAGGCTTAGGCGTTTGTCGCAACCCGGGGAGGGACCGAGCTTGTCTCGTCCCACTTATTCCAGAACGAATCATGCTCGTCGGCCAAAGGTGACCCCTATTTTCCCTGAGTCGTTAACCTATTGTGAAAAGTAAAGATCAGACCGCTCACCCGCTAAAGTCTCAACCCAAAAATCGCCTTCCAAATGTACAAAATACAGACGCGACCCTGGCCTGACTACCCAACAGGCCCTATAGACCTGGCCCCGTCTGCTCCATTCAATCGCGTGCCCATTAAAACTTCAGGGTGGCAAAATATCTTTGAGTTCAAACACGGCTGAAACATCGTTTTTTAGAACAACTCTACCGTAGCGAAATTTGCCAACCATTGACTGGAAAAGGTCCAGGCGAACATGTAACAAAGTTTTTGTATCGTTCGGTTTAATGATGAGGGTCGTTGGTTTCCCTTTCTCTAATGGTTTCCCCAGGACTCGCCAAACGCCCTGATAATCGTTCGCCACCTGGGCAACAACATTGGGCCAAAACTTTTCGTCTAAGGTCCTGGTTCCGTCGACTTCCGTTTGCACGTTAGTCAGATACGCACAAGTACCCTCGATTCCGTCGCCGGCCGAACCAATGGTCACCACGGTGAATGGAAGCTTGGCGATCGGACCAGCTGCTCCGCCCATAAGGCGACGCTCCCATTTGGGAGGATGATTATTATCCGCAATGGCAGGTCCGAGTAGATCCTTCAGTCGAAATACGGCCGCGGCCTTATTTTGGAGGACTACGCGCCCCAACCGCTCCTTGTCAGCAAACGGAAGGAAAGGATCCAAGGCTATATAAAGCATGATGTTCGGACTTAAAGATGTCACTTCTAATACGGCTTTCTGCCCGGCGGCCTGCTTAATCGCAACGGTTTTCCATGGACCATTTAGATTCGTGGTCGTTGCGCCGGAGACATCTGGCCAAAACCCGCCGTCTGGGGTGCAAATGCCTTCGATTTTTACCGGCAAGCGCCCCGATCGATAATCGCCGTATGTCGCGATCCCGAAGAGCCGACCGTTATCCCTTCCAATTATTTCCATTCGAAATGGTTCGAACATCGGATTAGGGGTGTATGCACTCGCGCGTACCACCCACGAGTCGTCCTCGGCACTGCGCCCGCTCTCGAGCATCAGGCCAGCTACACAAATGCAGATCCAAAGGTGACGCAGTTTTAGAGCTGCCAGGCAATTTCGAAAGGGGTCAGGAGAATATTCTTGTTTAATCATCTTGTCGTTAGGCGCGAAACGTTGACCGCGCTGCCCATCATCAATTGAGCGGCCAGCCATTTCAGCGCCTCTCCTCGATCCCCGCGGCAAATGACATGGTAAGTGGCCCATTCATATTCAATCCGAACCTGGCGCGGCACGCCCTTTCGGCTACCCCCATCCAATCCAAAGAGCGCAAGAATATTCTCCTGACCCCTTTTGGAACCTTCGGCCTTCTCCAGGATCGCCTCTTCCTACCACCTTCCCCCGCACTGGATTCAAATGCAGATAGCGGCTCAGGCTCAGAGGATAACCCTCCGCTTCCACCAAAATACTCTTGTAACGGCTTTGAAACAGGTGACCCACCCGCCGATGCCGCCAATTAAAGTAAACCGTGTAAGCGGTGGTGAGCCAATGCATCCAGCGGCTCAAATTCGCCCGCCGGGTCGTGGCCATCAGGTGATAATGGTTTCCCATCAACACATAGGCGTGCAGCTCCACCTCGTAGCGCCCCAGCGACTCGCTCAGTAATTGCACGAACTTCGCGCGATCTTTTTCATCGGCAAAAACACGCTGCCGGGCGTTGCCCCGCCCGGTCACGTGATACAGAGCGCCTTCAAACTCAATCCGTAACGGCCGGGCCATACTCCACCTCCTAGGCAGAACCGCCACAGATGTCAAATGTCAAGATCAGACCCCAGTTCTCTCTCCCCAGTTCTCTCTCGATATTGACTCGTTCGCTCCCGCTCAGCTCGCCCGTTACCCTCACGGACTTGACCGTCTATGTCGCGACGTCCCGGGATCGCTCCATTCATAGATGCCGAACTGCTGAACGTATTGACTCGTTCGCTCCCGCGCCAGCTTGCCCGTTACCCTCTCGGGCTTGACCGTCCATCTCGCGATTTCCAATCGCTCGGTTCATCGATGTTTGGCGTAGACACTTTTGGCATCCAGCAGCTCTGGTAGAAATCAGTATCGCGAATCGTTAGGCCATTTGTTAAATGTCAAGATCAGACCCCGTGTCGATCCCCCTATTCTTGTTTAATCATCTTGTCGTTAGGCGCGAAACGTTGACCGCGCTGCCCATCATCAATTGAGCGGCCAGCCATTTCAGCGCCTCTCCTCGATCCCCGCGGCACATGACATGGTAAGTGGCCCATTCATATTCAATCCGAACCTGGCGCGGCACGCCCTTTCGGCTACCCCCATCCAATCCAAAGAGCGCAAGAATATTCTCCTGACCCCTTTTGCCTTGGCCTAGTGGTTCGCCAGCTGACTTTGTACTATTTTTTTCTGCAATGGCGGAAGCTTCGCAAATCGAGTGAACCAAAGACGGGTTTGCAAAAATTACGGGCTCCATCGATGTGCGTCCGTCGCGATGCTTGGCAATGATCTTGCCGTCAATCAACGCTGAGTCGCCAGTAACACTTCCCGTGCCCTCGATTTCTACATATTCATATTCATCATCCGTCGACTTTCCCGTTGCGCCAAACTTGAGACGGACACGACCTCCCGCAATATTAGCCGTTATCAGCCTGCCAAAGAAACGGGGATTATCGGGCCGACTGTGGGGCCAGGCTTCGACAAAATAAGCTTCATGTGATGATTTGAAAACCATCTCATAAACCCCGGGGCCCGCGATATTCGCCCTCTGAACCAATGCATCCCAAGTACCAGTAAGTCTGGCTGCCGTTAGCGCCTCGAGCGCTTCTGTCCTTGCTAATCCACTGGCTGGACGAAGCAAGACCAGTCCAAGCAACAATTCTACTAGCCCGATTGCAGTCGCCCCGAATGAAGATCGCCTCATCTCTAGTCCTCCCAGTGGATGGGATTACCCGTCGAAGGATCGATAGCTGTATGCGGTGCCACGATGCTTCCATCAGGTGTGCGCCAAGCATTCGGGCCTAGGCGATCATCCCACTTTTGGCGTTGGTCCCAATAGAACATTTGGTCGTTTTCCCTCAAAGATCGCATGCGCAGGTTTGAATTAGGGAGCTGTCCGCCGTTCCGAATGAAACTGACAGCACTGCCGCCCGACAGATGAAGAGCGCTGACCCACGCGGCTGCGTTGGACCGTAATGAATTAGCATACTTTATTGCGTCAGCGCTGTGAGTCCACTCGTTGTTCTTGGAGAAGGATTGCATTTTGGGGCCTGCGCCGCTGGCATATTGAACGTTTATCTGACTGTGAATCGCTGGCGTGCCATTCTTATCAGAGACGGTGGTCACAACCTTTGTCTCTCCTCCATCTTTGCTGTTTCCGATTCGGTTTACTGTCGTGACGTTGCGGTCTACCGCCAGGTGAACGCCTCCTGACTTTTCTTCCGTTCCCGGCACTCCCTCGACATGATAACCGTCGTGCGTTTTATCAAGCTTCTCCTTGGGATCGAAGACGAGTTGATATTGATAATATCCAGAAACCAGTCCCATTGGATCGGTCAGATCCTCAGGATCATTCTTGCAGTAGCGGAAGAGGTTATAATCGCCGGCATCGAAGCCTTTGGGATCTTCGCTCAGGAACCGGCCCAGGCCGGGGTGATAGGTGCGCGCCCTGTATTCGTAGATTCCGAACTGCTGAATATACTCGCGCCCCGTAAACATGAAGCGATTGCCGAGTGGTGAGTAGGGGAGTCCGTTCAATGTTTGGACGTTGCCGCTGCCGTCCTTGATCGTTACCGCGCCAAAAGCATCATAACGATAGCTCTCGATTACCGCGGCGGACGCGTCGGTTAGCTGAGTGACGCTGCCTTCATGATTGTCCTGATAGTAATAGGTCACGCCAGATTGGTTCACGACGTAATCGGTGCGCATTAAAATCTCATCGACAGCGCGGCCATAGACGTTCTTGGCTGCAAGGCCACCGGCTTGGGTAAACTCCAGAATCGGTTTTTCACCGTCGTAGATGTAATAGGTGATGGTGCCATTCAGGGTCCGTGACACGCACCGGCCGAGCGCATCATAACCGAGGGTGTAACTCGCTGAACCGTTGATCGTCGCGACGTAACTGTCCCCGACATATTCATAAGTGTTATTTTCGTAGATGCCAACCTGATGCTCAGGGCCGCTCTGCACAGCGTTCCCGCCGACGTCGGTGTAGCGGTTGATGTTGTCGGGGGAATAAGCGGTGTTGACATTGTTGTCGTTCACATTGGTCCGGTTGCCGACCAAATCGAGGGTGTAACTGACGCTCCGCTCCGGATTTCCCCAGTCCTCTGGCAGCAACAGCGTTCCCGGACCCATGATAGGCATATTACCGCCGTCGTGCTGAGCTAAATACTGCGTTACGATGGAATCAGTCATCCCGGACTTGTAACCCAGGGCCGAAAAGTACTTGGTGCCAACGACGTTAATCGCCCCAGTGTACTTCTTGGTGGTACCGGTTGGCGTATTGCCATTGTGAGTCGGCGTCACAAACCCATTGTTGTTTGAAGTATAAAAAATAGTTGCGCCCGAAGTGGTTGTACTCATGTAAACCTGGGCGTCGCCAGCCGTTGGAGTGATTGTAACCGGCGCCACCTGGTTCGGATCTGGTGTTGGCGTCGGCGTGGCGGTTGGTGTCGGGGTCGCAGTTGGCGTTGGCGTGGGCGTGGGCGTAGGGGTAGGGGTGGCCTCCACCATGCCGTACTCCGCGAAAGTCAGCTCACCGGGAGCATTGTAGTCGAAATGATCACGCTTGACATCTTCGCGGTCGATATCAGTGAGCCGGTTCATCGCGTCGTAGGTATAAGTTTCGTAGGCAAAGGCGTTGCCAGTGCCAATTTTCAGGTCCCGTTCTGTCATCCGGTTGATCCCATCGCGACCATAGACTTGGTTCACCCCATTTAAAAGGCAGGAGCGCTGGGTTTCGTTGGATGAAGGGTCGTAGGAATATTGAAACCAGGCAGCCCCGTCTCCGGTGTTCTTGATCTGTGAAAAGCGGCCCATTCCATCATAGGTAAAGGTCCGGTCATAGCCGTTCCCGTCATTGACAAACAGTTGCGTGTTTTCACTCGCACTGTCGTAACGGTATTCAACCTTCTTAGTCACACCTCCGGCAAGGACTTGCTCGTCGAACATCAGACGATTGGCCTCGTCATATTCGCGATTGACCGTGGAGAAGTTATTCTGCGCCTGAGTCATTCGACCGGCGTCATCGTAGGTGAAGGCGCTCTTATCAACACCGTTGGCCCAAACAATGTCGGCTGAGTTTGAATCGGTGCTATTGTGCCAGCCCATCGATTTCTTCCGGTTCCGGCAATCGTATGTGAAAACCTGATAAATGTCGGTGGTGGCGGCGACACGACGCCAGAGCAGATTATGATTATTGTCGTATCCGAAATCCTGATGGTCGCCGTTCATATAAGTCATCTTCGTTTTGAGATCCGAAGCATCGTATTCAAATGTGGTGATGTTGTTCTTAGCGTCCTTCACCGTCTGCATCTTACCTGAAAGGTAGTAGGTAAATGTCGTTATGTGTGCCGCGTCACCTTCCTTGTGGGTTAAGACACGATTCATGGCGTCATAGGTGTTTATTTCTTGCGTCAGATCGGGGCGCGTCACGGTAAGAACGTTACTGCCTGGATCGTAGTCCCAGGTTGTGGTCTGATTCAGCGGTGGAGGGCCTACCGTCTGATGTTTCCGGTTTCGCGTGTCGTAATAAACGGTCGTGGTGTTGCCGCGCGGATCCATGGCGCTCGTTCGATTGCCATTGGCGTCGTAACCAAAGGTAGTAGTTGCCGAGATCGAGGGGTCTTGCTCTGCCTGAGTCGTTGTTAGAAGACGCAAATTGTTGTCGTATGTATTGGCGGTGACGATGCCTCCGGGGGCCGCGTCGGTAGCGGGAGTGGTTGCCCTGCGAATGTTCTTCGTCGTGTGGGTGTAAGAAGAACTGCCGTTGGTCGCGTCGTAATTCAATGACGTGATGTGCCCGAGCGCATCGGTCGTGCTTTTCAAGCGCATGTAATCGTCATACGAGTGTGTTGTTGGGTGGTCCAGCTCATCCCGTTCCTCGATTTTATTGCCGTATTTATCATAAACAAATAGCTTAAAAGTGCCGTCGCAGTTCGTAACCTTCGTAACCAGTCCGCGGCCGGGACACGCTGGTCCAGATGTCGACGACATTTGGCCATTTGCGTCCACTGAATGATCGTACTCGTAGGTTGTGGCGTTTCCATTGGGATCAGTCACGGTTTCAGCTCTGTCCTGCCAAGGGTGACCGGCGGGATAGTAAGTAAACGAAGTATGAGGGTCGGCGGCGGTCAGCTCCGAACGCGAACTTTTTGTAGTCGGATTCCAAAGCGTGGTCATCAAACCGCTAGAGTCGTAATCCGCATAATCATACGCTTCGGGATCAGCAGTTGTACCGGACTTCCTGCGTCGATGCTTAACGACCTGACCAGCGTCGTTGTATTCGAATGTCTCGAAAGCGCCATCCGGGTAGTTGATCTGATAAATCATGTTCGGATTGACCGCGGCATCGACCGGGTTACGCAGGTAGGTTGTCGTCTTTCCGTTCTCATCCCCAGCCGTCGCGATGTAGTACGGGTAAAAGCTGTCCGTGTAGGTATAATCGCTGTGGGTGTTATCAGGATGCGTTTTGCGCGTCACGTTCCCGATCACCGATTCCAGGGTGAAAGTCGTGTCGTAGCCGTTGCGGTCGGTGACTTTGTGCAGGAAAAAATTGGCGTTGTAGGTGTACAGTTCTTTAACTCCGTTATAATCCGATTTTTTAGTCACGAACGGCGGTCCCGAGCCGCCGTTGAGTTTTTCCATCCGAATTGTGCGGGACACCGGTGCATCGCCTCGGGTCTCGGTTTGCACAGCTGAGGTCGTTTGGTTGTCGGAGTTGGATGTAAACGTCGAGACGGCGGGCCCGGGCGTATCAGTGACGGGGTCAAGATAACGTTCCGCCAGAACCTGCCCGGCGAATCTGCCGGTAGGGTTGTAGTCATACGCGATCGACTGCATCGGGCTGGACGCGCGGGTGTCGCGGGCCTTAAGGATAACCCCCGTCGTCGAATGGCCGCCCTCCCCATAGGGAACCGTGCCGTAATCATAGGTCGCGAAAGTCACCATCGCTGTAGTCGGCCCGAAATTCGGTATTTGACCCCGATGGCCAAGTATAGCTTACCCATTGACCGTCGCTGCCGTAGACCAGAGTCGGAGAATTCACGTGCACGGGGTCGTAGTCGATTTTGATCCAGCGCCCGCTTGGGTCGGTCACCTGACGCAACCGAATATTGTCAGAATCGGGATAGGATCCGCAAAATTCCCAGTCTAAAGTGGTTCGCCGGCCATAACGGTCGGTCAGCCACAACGGGGTATAGTAATCGACCCAATATCCTTGCGGGGGATCTCCGTCTACCCAATCGGAGTGGCGGCTGAAATGGACCACACTACCGTCATCCAGATACAGATCAGCTGTATCAGAAGTCTGAAAATAACGTTCTTTCGTTCCAACTTCGAAATGGGATTGTCGGCCGTCGGGATAAATGGCATTCTGGGTTTGAAAATAGGGTCTGTAAAGGATCCGCCAGGTGTAGGCGAAACTCCACCCACCTGAGGCTGAGGAATTATATGTGCGTTCCCATTTGAGCCCGTGCTCACTGAGTGCTCCGGGGACCTCGAAATCAACAACATGACGCCGAACTGATCCGGTCCACGCGTCGTATCCAGATCCGGTCGCGATCAACGAGGAAACGTCGGTGTCGATTGTGGGCGATGTACCGGCGGGCGCGCCACCAATCTGGGCACTTGCCGATGAAACAAGTGAGGAGAAACATGCGGCAGAGATAACGATCCATCGCAGACGCCTAAACCTGAAACGCGGTTCATTTGAACCGCTCGGAAAGTCGATTCGATGATCAACAGTAGTTTTGGTCGAAATCATATTGCTGGGCTCCTCCGGTTAATTGCGATCGACCATTACCTTCACGAGCACCAGTCCACCCGGCCCGGAATCATAGAGCGGCTGGAGTCGCTCGGTGGGCTTGATACTCTTGGGATCGATAGCCTTGCCGTGCTTATCGATATAACGAATGCTTCCAGAGATTGCCGCGACCAGGTTCGGCGTCGTATCGCCCGAGCTTGACGCAGCGGTAAGCACTGGTGCAGATCCGGGCATAAACGTTAGTTGTATGCCGCCTGCGCTCGTTACGATCGCATTAGCTGGCAGCGCGACAGGCGCTGGACCTGGTGTAGCCACTGCCGGAGTCGGTGTCTGCCCAGACGCCGCCGGAGTCGGGCTTTGGGCCGATCCAGTTTGGATGGTGAGTTCCAGAATACTCGCAAGGGCGAGAAATAAAAACGTTGGGGGATTCATAGGTATCTTCATTGCTTGATTTGCTTCCTTTCTTAGCGCTGACATTGAGTAGCGCACCGGTCGGAGCGCTGCTCACGGATTGCCAAACTTTGTGCAAAACTTGTCCTCGCGGCGATCTCGGCAGAGCGGCCCAATGATGGGAGCAAGGTGAGCCGGCGAAAACGGGTAAATTTCATCGCTGCGCATTACAGCAACTACCAGCCGCGTTGACCACTGAAACAGTCGCGAAACAGTTAGAAGGTTGTTCAACCTACGTGTCCCGGCGGTTCGGTTGCCTTGTGCCCGAGGACCCGAGGCTTTCGCCGTTGCGCTGGAGCAAAGCAGACCGGCGCTATGACTTTTAACGCAGACGGCAGTGAAAGTCGCCCCGGACCACGCCGGTTTCGGCCTCAAAATGTTCTTCCATTCCGTCAACCGGCAGGTCTAGACTCCGGCCTGTTCGAAAAAATGGATAACATCATTGAGGCGAAAGAGCTCCAGATCGAGCGTAAACACTTTCACGTCGAGTTCCGGGAAAACGATCGTGGAAAGTTTTTGCGCATCACCGAAGAAGCCCATGGCCGGCGCAATACCATCATCGTCCCGAGCACGGGAGTAGATGAGTTCACCGCCGCCATTGGCGAAGTCCTGGCTGGAGCCGAAAACGCCCCGGCCTGATCGGGAATCTTAAGCGAATACGACGCCGTTTGGGATCTCCAAACGGAGGACGTCGCTACCGGTCTTTGCGGAACTGCGGATTTAAAGACTAAAGACTATTGGGTCCGCTAAAGACGCTAACTGCGCCAAAAAGGGGAGAACCAAGCGGGACGACACCTGCCTTCGCCAAGGCTTCGGCGCGCCAGGCAAGGTCGTCCCTTCCAATTTGGCGTTTCTTGGCGTGTTTAGCGGACTATTTTTCTACATCGCTGATGTGATCCCGGTTATCCGTGATATCCGTGTAATCCGCGGTTTCCTTTGATTTTGGACAGAATCCGCCGCCGCCCCGCGTTGACACCTAAATCTGCGGCCCTATTTTGCGGTTTCGCCCTGCTCGGAGAAATCTATGACAAGAAAAACGCACGCTTCCAGACGCGTTCATCCGCCCAAAGGCAAGTCTTCAGCCAGGCCAGGGTCCGCGTCGCGCAAGAAAACGAAATTGCCGAAATACGTCTACTATTTCGGTGACGGTCACGCCGATGGCGGCGGAACGATGAAACCGCTCCTGGGCGGCAAGGGCGCCAACCTGGCCGAGATGACCCGGATCGGTTTGCCCGTTCCTCCCGGGTTCACCATTACCACCGAAGTTTGCACTTATTTTTATGAGAACAAACGCAAGTATCCTCCGCAGCTCGAGAAAGAAGTGGCAACGGCCCTGGCCAAGGTAGAAGAATCGGTCGGCAAAAAACTCGGCGACAAAGGGGAACCTCTCCTGGTTTCGGTTCGATCCGGCGCTCGCGATTCCATGCCGGGAATGATGGATACAATCCTCAACCTCGGTATGAACGACGAGGTCGTCGAAATCGTGGCCAAGAAGAGCGGCAACCCCCGTTTCGCCTGGGATTCGTACCGCCGGTTTCTCCAAATGTACGGCGATGTTGTCATGGGCGTGCAAAAACAGGCCGGCGAAGACCATGAACCGTTCGAGAGCGTGATCGAAAGGCTCAAGGATGAGCGTTACGGAAAGCACGATTTTCCCGACGTAAAACTGACAGTGGCGGATTTGCGCGAACTGGTGAGCCGGTTCAAGGCCCTGATCAAAAAACGGGCCGGCCGATCTTTTCCCCAGGACGCCCAGGAGCAATTGTGGGGCGCAATCGGGGCGGTCTTTGGTTCCTGGATGAACGATCGGGCCATCGTTTATCGGCGCAAGTACGGCATTCCCCACGATTGGGGCACGGCGGTCAATGTTCAGACCATGGTGTTTGGCAACATGGGAAACACCAGCGCCACCGGCGTCGCTTTCACCCGCGATCCGGCCACCGGGGCGAAGGTTTTTTATGGCGAATATTTGATCAACGCCCAGGGCGAAGACGTGGTCGCGGGAGTGCGCACACCGCATCCGATTGCCGATTTGGAAAAAGAAATGCCGGATGCGCACAAGGGCCTGATGAAAGTGCGCCAGATCCTTGAAAGACATTTCAAGGATATGCAGGACCTCGAGTTCACGGTCGAGAACAACCGGCTCTACATCCTCCAGACCCGCAACGGCAAACGAACCGGGCATGCTGCGGTCCGGATCGCGGTAGACATGGTGGACGAAAAATTGATCTCGAAAAAAGACGCCGTGAAACGCATTCCGGCGGATTCACTGGCTCATTTGCTGGCCCCGATCTTCGATCGCGAATCGGCCCAGGGGGCCAAAAAAATCGGAAGCGGTTTGCCGGCCGGGCCGGGAGCGGCGTCGGGCCATGTCGTTTTCAGCGCGGAGGAAGCGGTGGCCCGTTCCAAGAAGGGAGACAAAGTCGTGCTGGCCCGGATTGAAACGTCTCCGGAAGATTTACGGGGGATGATCGCGGCCGAAGGAATTCTCACTTCGCGCGGAGGAGTGTCGTCACATGCCGCCCTGGTGGCGCGACAAATGGGAAAGGTTTGCGTCTGCGGCGCCAGCAGCATCGAGATCGATTACCAGCAGCGGACGCTCAGCGCCAACGGCACCACGTTGCGGCAGGGCGATTATCTTTCCATCGACGGCACCAGCGGCGAAGTCTTTGCCGGAGAAGTCACCACTGCCCCCTCCGAGATCGTTCAGGTTTTGGTCGATCGATCGCTTGCCGCAAAAAAAAGCGAGACCTTCCGCGAGTACGACAAACTGATGCGCTGGGTGGACGAATTTCGCACCCTGGGTGTCCGGACCAACGCCGATACCCCGGAACAGGCCAGGAACGCCATCGCCTTCGGGGCGGAAGGCATTGGACTTTGCCGGACCGAACACATGTTCTTCGAGGGCAATCGCATCGATGCCATGCGCGAAATGATCCTGGCCGCTTCGAAGCAGGACCGGGCCAAAGCTCTCGCCAAACTGCTCCCCTATCAGCGGCGTGATTTCATCGGAATTTTTGAAGCGCTCCGAGGCCTTCCCGCCACGATCCGGTTTCTGGATCCGCCGCTCCACGAATTCCTGCCTAACGATCACGCCCAGCAGATGGAACTGGCCAACAAGCTCGATGTGCCGGTCGAACAGATCGCGCACCGGGTCCACGAGCTGCATGAGTTCAACCCCATGCTCGGGCATCGCGGTTGCCGGCTCGGAGTGGTTTATCCGGAGATATCCGAGATGCAGGCGCGCGCCATCTTCGAAGCCGCGGCCCAGGTCCAAAAGAAGGGGATCAAGGTTCATCCCGAGATCATGATCCCGCTGGTTGGATTCTCCCGCGAACTCAAGCTTCAGCTCGATGTCGTCAATCGGGTTGCTGAAGAGGTGCAAAAGGAAACTAAAACAAAGCTGAAATATCTCGTCGGCACGATGATCGAGATTCCCCGGGCGGCCCTGGTGGCGGACAGTATTGCCCGCGACGCCGAATTTTTCAGCTTCGGCACAAACGATCTGACTCAGACCACGCTCGGGATGAGCCGCGACGATTCGGGGTCGTTTCTCCCGGCTTATATGGAGCTCGATATCGTCGATACCAACCCGTTTGCGTCGATCGATCAAAAAGGAGTCGGCCGTTTGATGGAAATGACGCGGGACCTGGGCCGGAAAACCCGTCCCGATATCAAGCTCGGAATTTGCGGGGAACACGGCGGCGAGCCGAACAGCGTGAAATTCTGTCATCATCTTGGACTCAACTACGTCAGTTGCAGTCCGTTTCGCGTCCCGATTGCCCGGCTGGCCGCGGCCCAGGCGGCGCTGGCCGGCTGATTGGCGAAATCACCTTCGAAAAGGACTGTCATGGAGGGCGGAGCTCCCGCGACGCCGAATGGGCGCGGGCTCGCCGGCGGCGCAACAGGCGCGGGCTCGCGGGCGGCGCAACAGGCGCGGGCTCGCGGGAGCTCGCCCCTCCACTGTCGGTGATTAACGATCGGAACCGGAATTCGGCAGCCGGTAAAGCCAGACATCCGGGCCGAAGCTGGAGGGTGCGACGGCGGCGAGCTGGAAGTCGCCGGTATCGGGATTGGAGCTGCCCAGGTTGGGAAATAATTTTGCGAACACAGAATTCTCGACCTTGAAAAAGACAGCGTCCCCGACGTGTTCCCGGAGCAAGAACGACTCGAACTTCCCGGCGGTTTCGGCCGCGCCCGGCGGGATTTGATCTGTATGGAGGAACCGGTTAGGCGGCAATCCGGATAAGACGCGAACTGCCACGTCATCGGAAAAACAACGCCACTCCCCAGGACCAGCCTTGGCAAAATCTGCCGCCACGGCAGTCGCGATCCGGCGATGAGCATGAAAGTCGCCGATAATCTTTGGAAAAACGGAGAGCTCCGGTTTCATTTCCCAAAGACAAACCGCGATGACTCCCACCACCGCTGCCTTGCCCAGCCAACCAGGCTTCAGTTTTTGAGCAATCAGTTGTCCTATCCAGGCGAACAGAGGAAGTCCGATGACGAACACTGCAAGCCCGTAACGGGGAAAGAGGACAACTTGGCGCCGGGTCAGATAGACGAATGCGATGAACCCCAAAAAAACCAGGCCATAGCTGGCGATTGCCGCGCGTTGCCAGCAGAATTCAGCAGAGCGGCGGACGGCTTGGATCAGGGTTAAGCCCGCGGCGACCAGGATTGCGGCAACAACAACACGATTCGCGCCTATCAGAAAATAGCGCACATCGGTCGCGACATCATTGAGACTAAAGCCGCGGCGGGTTGGATAGAAATTCATGTAATCGGTCTGGTAACGATGGTGGTTCGCGAAATAGGCGAACGGATCGCCCGTGGCGAGATAACAAATGCTCAACCAGCCAAAGGGAGCGATGAGCAGAATACCGACTGCCGGCAATGTCACACGGCGTTCAACCGCAAACTGGATCAGGGGCAGAAGGATAAGGAGCGGCCACGCCTCCATTCTCATGCCCGCGGCGAGCATGCCGCAAACCGCCGCCATCATCCAGCGGCGTTGGAGGACAAACCAAAGGCTCCCAATAACCAGACAAGCGTGCGGCACATCGCTCATGGAGGAGGCCGAATACAAGATGTGGAGCGGATTCACTAACACCAGCGCGTAAGCCAGACAGGCCCAACCAACATTTCGGGTCAATCTCCAGGTCACGCCGAACACCAGCAGGCAGGTTAGGGCGCCGGAAACCAAGCTGACCAGCTTGCCGGCAACCAACCCATTATGGATCCAGATATTCGGGATCGCCGCAATAAATTGAAACAACGGAGGCCAAAACCCGAACAGATCGGTTAGGTGAAAACTGCCGGCGCGTAATTTTTCGGCGAGCCGCGCCGTCATTTCGGCATAGGAATATCCATCCTGTTCCGCATTAGGCAGGAGGAAGGCGGCGGCCAAACGGCTGGCCAGGGCGGCGAGCCAGAGGAAAATCCAAACCGCAACCGGTAAACTTGATCGACTCAGGGCAGCAGATGCGATCGTGCCGCCGGCGGAAGCGGACCGGGTATCGTTATTCACCAAGGAATGATCCCGCCGGCGCCGGCCGGCTCATTTCCTGATTGCATTTCGATAGGCCAACCAGGCGGTCCAGGCCCGCTCCCAATTTTGTTTTGCCGCCCAACATTGGGCTTCAAGAAAATGAAAATAGGGAGGCGACCCCGGCCGTTCGGTAAAATGACGCGCGGTATTGAGGGCATCGTCGACGCGCCCCTGTTCGAGTTGGGCCCGGTAAAGCGCATAACCGGCCGAGTAATTATCGGGATTCTCAAGGTAACGCTTCTGGGCTTGCTCCAACGGTTTACCGCCTGGGGAGCGGGGCATGGCCACGGCTTCGCCAAACCGCTCGGTCAACGCGTAGGCAGCGCGAAAATCGTTCTTCCCCGCGTTGTACTTTGCCATTCCAAGCCAGGCGTAACTCAACCATTGGGGATGGCCCTTCACTGCCCTGGCTAATTCCTCGAGATCGCCCCGCTCAGACCACAAGTCGAAAAGCGCCAGTTTCTGCAGATCGCTGAACAGGGCGAGATCCGGCTCCTTTTGTAACAGCCGGCCGAGCGCATGCTGAAATGCCGGCCCCGACAGGCGCCCCAGATAAGCCAGGGCAAGGTCCGGCTGGCTTAGCCCGACTTCTTCAAGAATCCGGTTCACTTCGGGGCTTTGCAAAGTGGCGCTGGTCAGCATGCTCGAGTAAACCTCGGACCGTTTCGAGCCTGCCTTCCGCAACGCCTCCCGCCAGGCCGTGACGGCCAGGATCGGTTGCGAGGACAACCAGGCCTTCCCTTCCGCCAACGGAATTTCATAGGAGTTAGGCTCTAAAAAACGGGCCCGCCGGAAATCATCGAGCGCAGGCGCGGGTTTGTGCGAGGCCATTTCCGCAATCGCGCGATAAAAATAAAGCTGCCAGTCCAACGGCGCCCAATCGAGCGCTTTGTCCGTCAGAGTAATCGTCTCGTTAAAATTCCGGCCACGATCGGCCATGGCGGAAAGTTTTTTCACACTCGATACCCCGACCGTTCCGGGCAAAAGCAGATTGGAACGAGTCGCGACCGCCCAGGCAACCCCGGTAACGATCAAGAGGATTCCCATGAATCGGAAAACATAAGGGAGGACACGGCTGGGTTTGAATCGCAATGGCCGGTGCAAGGCGAAACCGAACAGGAAAACCGCGGCAAAAGCAGTGCCGACCCGGTGGGCCGAGACATCCACCAATCCATGGAGCGCAAAAACAATTGCGCCAATGAGGGCAGCCAGGCGGAAGCGTTGATTGGTTCCCTCCTGCAATGGCAGGACGTAGCGAATAATCAGCGCCGCCCCCACTACCACGAGCAGGACCGCGGGCCAGCCCGCTTCCGACCAAAGCCAGAACCAATCGCTTTCCGGATGCAAGGCCCGCATCTCGTTAACCGATTCGCTCCGAAAAATCGCGAAAACGGCGTCGAAATTTCCGAGGCCCACTCCGCACCAGGGGGAATGGTGAATGAGCCGAAAGGTGTCATGAAATACTTTCCAACGAAAATCAGCCGAGATCCCCGGTCCGGCCGCGCTCCACTGCCGAAATCGCTCCAGAGTTTGGCCGCCGAGAATTAGGATTGCGCTGACCAATACCAGAATGAAGGAGACGCCGAGCGCGAACCGGGCGGACGAACGCTGACGGAGCGTCACTACGACGATCCAAAATATGCTGCCGCCGACAAGAATGGCGATACCGGCACGGGAAAAATTCAGGACCAGGGCCGCAACCAGGACACCGAGGCCAAGCAACCAGAAAATCCATCGAATCCGGCCCCGCCGGATATCGTCCTGGCCACAGGCCAGGAGCACGATGGAAGCGATGCCGAAGAGATCGCCGGTTTGATTCCGGTTGGGAAAAGGACCAAAGCCGCGCTGGTTGATCCAAAATGGAAACGCGGAGTGCGACCAGTAAAGCAAAATGGATATTGCCGCCAGAAAGACGATGGACGAGACAAAAAGCCGGAGAAGAAAACGGACGGCGCGCAGTTCGGCATTGGCGGTTGCAACCAGATAGAGCCAGCAGAGGCCGCCGATGAGGCTTACGAAGGCGCCGGCCGTAATCCAAGGTTGGGGCGACACCGTTTGGGGCAGAGAAATGCCCAGGTCGTGTATGACGGCTGTTCGCCAGGCTGGAAAAAAGAACCAGTGCGCAGGCAAAAACGCGACTGCTCCCAGCAACACCAGCGCAGCCAGAACGCAGTTTGTCGCCAGACCGAGCGAGAGCCGGGGAGGCTGGACCAGGAGATAAAATCCAAGAAGGGCCAGGACCACGCCTTCAGCCCATTTCTCGGTGCCGCCGCCCAGAAAACAGGCAAGGGCCGGCAGCAAGGCCAACCCGGCCTGACTGAATCGTGCACCGTCAGGACCGGCTCGCCTGGGCGATTGATTGGATGGTTCGGGGGCTTCTGGCATTACCGCGTGAAAACTGTCATGGTATGGGAATAGCTGGTTCGATTACTCTCCGATGCGGCGCCGATTTACCATGTTTTTGCTCAATTTACCACGAGTTGAAGCCAGGCTGCCATTAGGTACTCTGTCGCTAATTCAAGCGAGATAGCCATGTTGACGCAACGGACGGAAGGTCTTTACCGCCTCTTCGTGCTTTGCCAGATCGTGATCGTGGCGATGCTGTTTTGGTTCGGCGTATGGGTGATGGTGACATTTTATTCGCCAAGCGCGGACCTGACCTGGCGGCGCTACACCGTCTATTGCAGCGTGTTGATCGTGGGCATGTGCCTGGAAGCGCTCAGTCGATCGAAAAATTATCTCCTCCAAAACGAGCTGCTCCTGCCCCATCGAATCAGTCTTCGCCAAACAATCGCCAGTGTCGGCCTCCTCGTCCTCTACCTGGTCGCAACCAAGGATGCCTTCATCTCCCGAATCTTTTTCTTCAATTTCGTTCCCTGGCTTTACGTCGTCCTCCTTTTTTCACACTATTATCTGCCGTCGCTCCTGGCCCGGGGGATCTTCCGGCACGAAGAGAAAACTTTGCTGGTGGGTTCCTGCACAAGGGCAGCGGACCTAAAAGAATGGCTTCGGCGCAAATCTCAAATCGGATTGCGCACAGTCGGTGTCCTTTGCGACGATACAACAGACGAGCGGGACACGGTTGCGCCGATCCTGGGCAGGTCGGACCAGCTGGAACGAGTCATTCAGGAGCAAGGCATCGCCCAGGTGATTCTGCTGGAGTTCCCTTTTCTTACCGAGGTCAACCAGAATGTAATCCGGACCTGCGACCGGCTCGGTATCCGGCTGTTCATCGTCAGCGATCTCGAGGAAAAACTCGGCCATTCGGTCACTCACTTTGAAGACGGCGGTTTCCGCTTCATCGGGTTGCGCGAGGAACCACTTGAAAATCCGTTTAACCGCTTTTTTAAACGAGTCATCGATCTCGCGATTGCCATTCCCGTCATCCTGTTTGCCTTCCCGATTCTGGCCCTGATCGTTTTCATCGCCCAGCGGCTTCAGTCGCCCGGCCCGCTTTTCCACGTCCAAAGCCGCGCCGGCATGCAGAATCGGCGCTTCAAGATTTACAAGTTCCGGACCATGCGTCCGGACCACGAAGAATTGTCCCGGCAAGCCCGGGATGGCGACGAGCGGGTCTATCCGTTAGGCAAATGGTTCCGAAAGCTCAGCATCGATGAAGTGCCCCAGTTTTTGAACGTTCTCCGAGGCGATATGAGCATTGTCGGACCGCGGCCCCACCTGATCGAGCATAACAATCAGTTCTCGCGCTTGATGGAAAATTACCACGTCCGCACCTTCGTAAAGCCCGGCATCACCGGGCTCGCCCAGGTCCGCGGGTTCCGGGGCGAAGCCCGGAACACATCCGACATCGAAAATCGGATCACTTGCGACATCGAATACCTGGAGAACTGGAACATTTCCCTCGAGTGCGACATCATCCTGCGCACCTTGGCCCAATTTTTTTTCCCGCCCCGCAGCGCCTACTGAACTAACCGCTTAGCCGAGCGGTTGAGACTATCGGCTGCAAAGCCAGGCGGAACCGCCCAACAACCTCGTCCCGCTCGAATTGGCCGACATAGGCGCGTCCCGCCTTGCCCCATGTCCCCAGGCGTTCGGGCTGCCGGGCCAGTTCCGCAAATGCGTTGGCCAGAAGATCGGGCCGGCCCGGAACCACATTCATTCCAAATCCCCCTTCCTCCACCGCCCGGGCCAGGGCGCTTCCCGGATCCGCCACTGTAACCACCGGACTGCAATGGGCCAGAGTGACCAGTAGTTTGCTCGGGAAAAAGGAATTGCCGGAGCCGCTTTGCTGGGTGATCACCGAAACATCGGCATCGACCAGAAGCTCCTGGTAATTGAGACCAAATTGAAGGGGCAACCGGGAGACATTAGTGAGTTGCCGCTCCTCGACCAATTTCTCCAGCTTTGCCCGTTCGGCGCCGTCGCCGCACAAGACAATTCGAATATTCGATTGGCTTCGGAGTTGTTCGGCGGCATCGAGCAGAATGTTCAGCCCTTGTTTGACTCCGAGATTTCCGGCGTAAACGGCCAGAAATTCGCCGGCCTCAAAACCATTCCGCTCCCGGAACTTTCCGCGGTCCGGAATTTTATCGGGAATCTTCACCCCATTGGGAAAGAGGATCAGTTTTTTTTCCGGCACACCTTTGCGGCGGAAGGCATCAACAATTTCCTGGCTGATGCCGCTGACCCGGGTGGCGTGCCGATAGGCAAAGCGCTCCAGCCAGTACAAAGCGCGGGTGAACCAGCCTGCTTTCAGCATACCGAGGCCGACAGCCGCGTCGGGTTGCAGATCCTGCACGTGAAAAACGAACGGGGCGCGCTTCAGCTTGGCAACGAGCCACCCGGCCGTTCCCAGAAGCAGAGGCGGCGATACAATTACGTAAACGTCCGGGCGTTTGAGCGAAAGCACCCGCAAGGTGGACGTCAGAACAAACGTGCCCTCGTGAATGATCCGTTTCCAGGCCGAGACTTGGGCCGGGACGAAATGCCAGCAGCGGTGGATTGGCACACCGTTGATTCGATCGGTCCGAAAAAGCTGATGGCGATCCTGGGGCAGTTTCCGCCAGGCCGGATAATAGGCGAATGTGCTTACCATCTCAACGTCGTCGTCCTTGCTCCGCAAAAATTCGCACAGAGCGACGTTATGCGGAGCGATCCCGGTGATCTCCGGCGCGTAATTAATTCCCCAGACAACGATCCGCATCGGAATTTAGGAATTAAACACGGAGATCGCAGAGAACACGGAGGCCACGGAGTTGAAAGAAGAACAAGACCCTTCGGTCCGCCTCTGTGACCTCTGCGGTCTCGGTGTTCAATATCTTGCTCATTCGGGCCGGTCCGATTTGCGGCGCAATTCGTAAGTTTTGGCCACCGAAAGGAATTCGTAGAACGCGTGGAGCCGGGCGAAGTAATAGCCATCCCGCCCATCCAGAAATCCTTTTTGCCAGACATAAATATAGAGAAACCGCAGGAGAGGCCGGAACGGGAGACGCTGGGAAAGACGTTTCAACCGCCGGCGGCGTTCGACCGGAGCGGCATCCAGATCGTCTGAATTGCCATCCAGAAATTTGTCGGCGGTCACCCGCGCCTCCCAGTTGGAGTAGCGGTTGTGTTTTTCGACAAAAACTTCGATCGAAGGGAAGGCGTAATGGTCCATCTGGCATCGGAGTCGGGCAGTCGGTCCGTGGACTACCACGTGTTCGTGCACTTCGTTATCGCCGCTATTGGTCGGGCCCCGGGACAAACGCTCATAACGGCCCAGGGCATGGCGAAAAAGGCGGAGGTTCCAGTTGGGGTAGTAAGAATGACGCAACCATCGTCCGAGAAAAAAGAAACGGCGATTAATCCAATAGCCGACGGCGCCGTTAGGGTGGGCAATTGCGTTTTGAATTTCCGCGGCCGCGTCCGGAGGCAGGACTTCGTCGGCGTCCAGAATAAGCACCCAATCATTCTTGAACGGCAGATTTTCCAGGGCCCAGTTCTTCTTTTTGGGCCAGGTGCCGTTAAATCCGAATTGCACCACTTTCGCGCCCAACTGTTCGGCGAGATCGGCCGAGCCGTCGATACTTTGTGAATCGACCACGAAAATTTCGTCGGCCCATTGCACGCAGCCAAGGCAACGGCGCAGATTTTCCGCTTCGTTCCTGACCGGAATCACCACCGATACCGGAACCCGTAGTGTCATCGCGGGCGCAAGACTCGGCACGGGTTACCCGCCGCGATGACATTGGGCGGCACGTCCTTGGTCACGACCGAACAGGCGCCCACGACGCTGTTGGCGCCGATGGTCACGCCGGGCAGAACAAAAGCGCGGGCGCCAATGAAGGCGCCGTCGCCGATCTGGATCTTGGCCGTGACCAGGGGCATGGCCGGCTGTTCGAAATCATGCGTCCCGGCGCTGAGATACGCTTCCTGGGCAACGGTCGCGCCGGAGCCGATCTCGATCTCGCCTAACGAATAGAGGTTCGCGCGATCGCCGAGACAGGCGCGATCGTGCAAAGTCAGGCGCCAGGGAATGGCAATCCGGGCCCGCTGATGCACGAACGGGCATCCATCGATCTTAGCGTCGAAAAGGCGAAGCCAGAACAGCCGCCACGGATTAAGCGGTTTCGGCGTCCATGCGCAAAAAAGAAACCAGCAAAACTCCCACAGGACGCGCAAGAGACGCTCGCTTCCGGACCAAGGCGACTCGAAGGCCGATTGTTGCTTTGGATTAACTTGTTCCAGCATTGGATTGGGAAATAAGCGAACTGAAGTCATTCAAGAATTGATCCGCAATTCGAGCAACCGAATAATCGGTCGATTGCCGATGGCCCTGCTCCGCCACCCGGGCCAGCCGTTCCTCCGGAGAGAGAATTTCCTGGATTTTGTCCTGGAGCGCCTTGCCCGGATCCGGCGAGCGCTGGTCAAAGATAAAACCGGTTTCGCCCTCCCGAACAAAATCGTGGAAACAATCCAGGTTTGAGACGAGAACGGCACAGCCCTGGGCCATGGCTTCGAGCGGGGCCAGGCCGAACGATTCACCCTGTTCCGCTAACGAGGGGTAAACAAAAAGCCGCGCCGCGCGAAGGTGTTTCTCCAACTGACCCGGATCGAAGACCGGGCCGGAGAACACAACTCGATCTTCCGCCCGGTCGGCGATGCCTTGCAGCGATGCCAGATAAGATTTTCCGCCACCGCCCAAATTTCTCTCCGCCGGTCCGACGATCATCAGGCTCCAATCAGCAAAAACGGTGCGCGCTCCGGCAGCGAACGCGCCTACCAGCAGATGAACTCCTTTCTCGGGATGGATCCGGCCCACATATAACATTACTTTTTGCCGTTCCGACAGCGGAGGAGGCTCGGTTCCGGTTAAGGATGCGGGAAGCGGATAGGGAATCACCGCCACCCGGGAGGCGAGCCGGGGAGCGGCCCTGGCAATCGCCTCTCCCACCGCCCGGGAAGGAGCCTGAAGACGCGACGCGCTTCCATAGAGATGCATTTGCCATTTGGGAAACCGGGCCACGTGCACGTAAACCGCTCCGCGCTTAAACAGGCCTAACAATAGCGGCAGCCAGAATGTGTTTGTCACGATGATGTCCGATCGAGGCAAAACCCGCAGGACCCGTATCGAATAGATCAGGTCGAGCAGTTTCAGCCAGGCAATCGAGCGCGGTGGATCAAACCCAGCCACACGGAAATGCCGCAGGTTACCGCTGATTTCTCGCGATCGAAACTCGGGCGTCGCCCGGGAAACGACCGCCACCTCATGGCCGCGCCGGGCAAATTCCTGGGCCAGAATAAACCAGACCTTTTCCACTGCCCCGCCCTTGATCGGCGGAACCGGGAAAAATGCGCCCAAAACCACCGCAATTTTCATGGCGCGTCAACCGGCTCGCTCAGTATTTGGAGGAGCGATTGGACAGCGAGCCGAATTTCAAACCGGGTTTGAAAACATTTGCGGGCATTGGTCCGCATCGTCTGCCGCTCTGGCGCCGGGGTTGCGATCCAACGTTCAATCAGGCGAGTCGTGCCGGGCAGATCGTCGGGGGCGGCGTATCCCGCGCAATCCGAATCGATCTCTCTCCAGATATTGACACGGTCGGAAATCAAAACCGGCACACCGGCCGCGAGCGCCTCGACCACCGCCATTCCGAAGTTTTCCTGGTGCGACGGAAGAACCAAAGCATCGGCATTGGCCAGCGCGCTCTGTTTCATTTCCCCGGTAATCATTCCGGGGAAGACAACTTGCGACGCGATCCCAAGCTGGGTTGCTCGGGCACGCAAATGCCGTTCCCAACCGACCTGATCGGGACCGGCCAAAACCAGAGTAACGGCGGTTTCTCCTTCGCCGGTGCGAGGCAACGCTTCCAGCAGCATGCCGCAACCCTTCTTGGGATGAAGTCGTCCGAGAAACAACAGCATTCTCGTGTTCCGAATCTGCGGATACCTGGCCAGAAACAGCTCTCTGGTTTGGGAGGCGATCGGGGCCGGGGTTTCCAGGCCAAGCGGCGACACCCGTTCCCGGCAGCGGTAGAGCCAAAAACTTTTTCGGGCATCGGTTCGTTCCTGTTCGGAGGTGAAGATGACGGCGGCGGCATCCCGCAAGACCCGGTACTCGGCCCACGGCCAGTAGCACCACTTCTTGAGGTGCTTGAGCGGGAAAGTGCGCTTGAACCACGGGTCGAGCATCCCGTGGGGAAAGACGTA
Organism: uncultured Verrucomicrobiae bacterium; assembly: GCA_963728975.1. Taxonomy (GTDB): domain Bacteria; phylum Verrucomicrobiota; class Verrucomicrobiia; order Chthoniobacterales; family UBA10450; genus DATFCK01. Next base: position 1,564,397 of record CAVSMF010000001.1, on the reverse strand, counting down.
ATAGGGAGTGGGCGATCGCCGCAATTGGCGCCACACGGCCAGCCCGGGATATTGCCAAAGCCCGTTCACGATCACCCGGTCGTAGTCGCTTTTTCGTTTGCGAAGCCAATTCGTTAGTCGCCGGCTGTAACGATAACTCGTTAGGCCGGGACCGAGCGCATGAGTTGTCAGATCGAGATCGGCCAGCCACGGCGCCGCCGGCCGATCCAGGGTCGCGATCTCCACCCGGTGGTTCTGCCGGGACATTTCCCTGCTCAGGGCCAGGATGGCCGGCGCGACCCCGCCCACGGCGGGGTCCAGGGTCTGCACAATCTGCAAAATCTTCACGGCTTAGAGGCTGTTGACATACTGGGATGGCTGGGCGCGGAAGCAAGCTCGGGCGGATGGCAAGATGCGCGCAAGGCGGATGTCCACAGCGACCTGCAACGAGCGAGCAACGCGGTCCATCCCGGTATTGCAACAGCCTCCTAAACGACAAACCCTTCGTTCCGCCGGAAATATTGCCAATCGGGCGGGAGCGACTGCACCGGCTGGGCCGGAACACCCGCATAAAGCTGATGGGTCGCGCTGAAGTCCTTGTTGAGAAGAGACTTTGCTCCGAGCACGGAGAAATCGGGAAGAACGCTGCCCGGCAACAACACGGAGTCGGTTCCGATGAAGCAATAATCGCCTACGCGGACCGGGGCCGATGCCTGGCGATTGCGCTCCAGGTCGATGCTGTGAGTCAGAATCTGCGATTGAAAACCGGCCATGGTCGTAAACCTGCCGAGGACGACGGAATTAGTGCAATCGATCAAATGGCGATGGGTGATGGCGGCATGTTCGCCCAGGATCAATTCCGGCCGGCGCTCTTTCTCCTCCGCGAAATGAGGGGAGGGACCGAGCGGGAAACCGGTTATCCAATTGCCGCGACCAATCGAGGCGTGGGCTTTGACATGCAACAGATCGATGTTCTTGCAAACCGTCAGGTGATCGATACGGCTGCCTTCTTCCATGATTAGCTGGGTCGGAAAAATCCAGGAGAAGCCGATCCGGCAGCTGGGATGAATCTTGTAGCCGAACCGGGATTCGAGAAATGCGCGCCGAAAATGAGCCGGCAAACAGATGCTGAGAATTTTCGAAATGGTGTTCATAATTCGGCGCCGAGGCGACGGTAGATGGCCAGGTATTGGGCCACCATTTTTCGCGCTGAGAACCTTTTCACATTGTCCAGACTCTTCTCGCTCCATTCCGCCCGGTCGGCCGGTTGGGTCAGCCGGAGCAAATCGGCCGCGAAACCCGCTTCATCATCGACAGGATGGAACAAGCCTGCCTGGCCGGCTACTTCGGGGAGTGGTCCGGCGGTCGAGCAGATTACCGGGCAACCACAGGCCTGGGCTTCGATCACGGGCCAGCCGAACCCCTCGAAACGGGAGGGATAAAGCAGGGCGATGGCACTATTATAGAGCGCTTCCAGGAGCTGATTGTCCGGATTCTCGATCTGCCTGATCCGATGTTCGACATTGAGCGCTCGAGCCAGGGTTCGCAGGCCCGCATCCAGGCGTTCGCCGGCAAAAACAAGCTGGCCGTTCCACTTTTCTTTCACACGACTGAATATTCGCAGAACGGCATCGCGGTTTTTCCGGCGGAGGTTTGACCCGACATGGAGAACAAAAGGAACGTTCAAGTCGAACCCGTCAATTTTTTCCAGGCGGGAACGCGCAGTTTCCACGGGCAATTGTTGGTAGGGGTAGTTGAGGGCGAGCAAAACCAGATCGACCGGCGGGTGCCGGCCCGCTCCAACGCCAAGCCGGGTGGCGTCTCCTGCCGTGGCCTGGGAACTGCAAGCAACGGCATCGGCCCGGCGAAGGCCGCTGAGAATCCAGCGCTGCAAAAGTTTGCCGGTAAACGACGCCGGGCAATCGGTTTGCTCGCCCAGGGCGCCGCGCACGGCCAGCAAATCGTGGCAGGTGACGACGACCGGAGCCGCTTGCCGGCTCTGCCTGACATAGACCGCGTTGGAATGATCGCAGATGTGGACGACGGCCGGACCCGCAGCCAGTTTCTTCCTCAACTGAAATGGAAATAAGATGTACTTGTCGATGTACGCGAGCCATTTCGAAATAAACCGGCCGGCTGCGTGAAAGTTACCGAAGACCGGCACGGGCTGGATCAGCTCGACGGCAACGCCCTCGGCGGCCAGGCCCTGCAGCATCATTGCGCCGAATCGCTGCATGCTCTGTTGCTGATCGGGGGAGTAATTACCGATCAACAAAACCATTGCTGTGATTGTCTGTCTCGGGTGTTCCGTGGAGTTTTTCGGCATAGACAGAACGGCCACGGGTGATTTTCCTAACCGGGGTGGAAGGAATCGGGGGACCGGCCTTGTCCAAACTCGGCACGTCCTCTTTGGTGGCGGCAAATGCCAGTCCGGTAACAAGGGCGGTAAATCCGAGAATGGTCGGTTGCCCAAACTGTCCGCTGATCAAAGGAAGACAAGTTGAACAGAACAGAAGCAGCGGAAGCGAATTACCGCGTTTTACCGATTTGAGCGATAACCAACCCAGCGAAGCGGCAAGTGCACAACGCCAGATAAGGTAAGCCAGGCCAAAAATAGGTCCGCTCTCGAACAACACGCGGGACCACTCTCCCTCCGACAACAAGAACATGCTGTGACCAGTCAAAAACTTGGCGCCGGCATTGGTCCCGATGCCAAGACCGTAACCAAAAAGAGGGGCCCTGGAAAAGCTGCGAAATCCCTCTTCGAAGCCGGAAAAAAAACGCGAAACCACATCGGTGGCAACTGATTGATCGGTTGCTTCGGCAACTTCGTTGAACCGGGTGGACAAGACTTTGAAGCCCTCCCGGAAAATACCGGTTTGGCTGATAATGAATCCGAGGACCACGACTGCAACCAGGACTTGGCCAAAACGATTCACGACGTCGGGCCGCAAAACAACGACAACCAAAAGAGATGCAATAACTACGGCGCATGCTCCCACCACTGAGCGGCTGCCGGAAACGACGGTGCCGATGACCAGGGCGGCCCCGGCCAGAGCCAGCAGCCAATTCTTGTAAGTCTGCGGCCTGAGCACGCCCCAAACCAGATAAGCGGTGGCCAGGGCGAAGTAAGCGACGACACCGGTAACAAAGGAAAACGGCCCCGCGGTTCGCACCTTGCCCAGGGCCGCCATCATCATTTCGCCTTCGCCGCCGGCGGTGCGATTCACGAACGCTTCCGGCGACGCCCGAAATTGGGCGACCAATAGCAGTGTCATTGGAACCAGAATCACCAGCGTCCACCAGCCGAACTTTCGGACATCCTCGAAACGAAACACACGAGCGATGACAAAAATCAACGGCAAATGGAAAAAATTGGCATGAATGCCGTAGCCCGCCACGGCCGCGAGCTTCAGATGCGGCAAATACGGCCAATCCTGAATGACAGTCGCCAAAGTGCTCAAAACGCCGATCACCACCAGGGTGACCATCCAGGCGTTACGCGGAAAAACCCGGGCTCGAATCGAAAAGAAATAAATGGCGAGGGCCACCGGATCCCGCACCACCAGCAACGGATTGGACAGCTCGGTGAAGACCCATTTCCGCAGCGCGCCCTCCAACAGCAGCAGCCAAAAATAAAGCCAGATCAGGCGGCGCACGTGGCGCTTCGCTTTTTCTTCCGAGCTCTCTTCATTCATTTGTTTATCAGACCACGAATTGCAGCGACGACAGTATCGCCGTAGGAACGCCAGGTAAGCTCGCGCGCGCGCTTTTGCGCTGCAATACCCATGCCAGAAACGGCCTCGCGATTGGTTGCGCACCAGTCGATTTTTTTAGCGATCTCAGCCGGGGCCCGGATCGGGACCAGAAATCCGGTTTCGCCTTCCTGAATCAGATCTTCTGCGCCGGCGTTGGCGGTGGCAAGAAGAGCCAGCCCACAAGCCATCGCTTCTTGCAAGACGAGGGCGCGTCCTTCCACAATTGAAGGCAGAACCAGCAGATCGCAGCCTTGCATTAGCCGAAGCACCTGGTTATGCGGGCGCGGACGGTGATAAACAAAGTTAGCGAAACGTTCCCGATACCAATCGATCGGCCGGAGAAGCGAACCCATTATCACGAGCTCGACGTTGGAAGACTTGATCATTTTCATGGCGGCAAAAAGGTCGGCCAGACCTTTGCGCTGAGTCAGGCTCCCGGCAAAAAGAATGCGCAATGGCCGATTTGAATCAGACCGGGAAGGCTCGCTCTGGAGATGGAGTTCGGGGGAGCCGAATGGAGCGACGATGCAGGGGGTGGCGGCGCGCGTTTGCGCCGGCAACGAATCCATGACAAACCGGCTGGGGCAAATTACGAGTTCGGCCAGGGCCAGTTCCCGCTGTTTGCGGGCGAGCTTTTGGTCCGAATCCCGGGTGGCGCCAAGGGTCGGTTCCCAGTCGGGATAGCGTTCTGCTTCTTCGCGCAAGAGGCGCTGTACTGTCTGGTAGTAGGCGATCGGCAGATCGTAAATCCGACTCAAGTGCAGGTCGCGGGCAGCCAGAAATAATTGCTCGGCGCAATCTTCGTAAGCATAAATGGCGCGCACTTCAGGCCCGTACTTTCCTCCACGAAGACGGCGGGCCGCTTCCCGGTCGAGGTTTTGCCAGACTTGATCGATGCTGGCCCAGCCACTCTCGTGCCGGATCAGGCGTTCCACTCCAATCCGAGCGGCCAGCAACCGGATGAATTCCCGCAGCGGATGGATGTCGATTTTCGAAGCCGGCAACGCGTAATTTCGGCGGAGCCTGCCGCGAACATGATCGCTCAGGTATGGGTAAGAGCGCTTCGACCATCCCAGGGTGGTCACAAATTGGACCAGCAAATTGACGCGATTCAGCGCGTCCAAAACAGCGCGGACATTGGCATTGCCAAACGGATGGACGAGCAAAACCATTGGAATTTATTGGATCGGCTCGCCCCGGACTAACCGACGATAAACACCCAAATAAAAATCGAGCGGCTCCAACTCATTCTCAAGTTCCTCCCGGGTGCGGGCGGCCCGCTCGGCATATTCTACCTCAGTCATCACGGCAGCTTGTTGTAAAAGCCGGGCCAGCGCCTCGGGGTTGGCCGGATCGCAAATCAGGGCCTGGCCTCCGCCTGCTTCCGGCAAACCTCCGTCGCGCGTAATAATACAAGGCACACCCACATGCCGCGCCTCGACGGCGGTCAAACCGAAATCCTCATTGGTGTTAGGCGGAACAACCGCCCAGCGAGCATGCCTCATCCTTTCGGCTTTCGTTTTCTCATCTGCAAATCCGATCACTTGGATCCCTGGGATGGCGCGATCCCGGATATCGGCTTCGATCAGGCCACGCAAAGGACCATCCCCCATCATGATCAGCGGCCAGATGGCGGGATTGAGGCCGGCTTTGGCGTAGGCATCCACAAGTGTTTCAACACCCTTGTTTGGAATCCATCGGCCGACAAACACAAACCCCTTTCGTTCCGACGGCGGCACCCAGCCTTCGGGCAATTTGGAAACGGTCGCCACCTTTCTGCTCCCGGGGCGTTTGCGCTCACCTTCCCATGTTTTCCAGACGAATTCGGAATTGTAACACCGGACATCGGCCATCCGAGCGGCGATGCGCCAAAGCAGACGGTGCAAAGTCCATTCCCGAGACATGTAGTTATGAATGGTCAAAATCAGAGGCTTCCGGAAAACCTTGGCCAGCAGCACGACATCGGGAGAGGCGTTCTGGAGATGAACGACATCCGCCCATTGAATCGCATGAGCGAGATCTTTCCCGGCCCGATCGACAAACATCACCGCCTCGTGACGCAGCATCGCAGCCAGGGTCGGATCGAGACTAAAGGATTTTACCTTTTTAAAACAAAGTCGAACCGCAAAGTCCGGTTCGCGCCTGATCGCCTCGGCCAGAGCGAGAACAAAGGCTTCGATACCGCCGTAAGCGCCTTGACATGGGCTAACCAGAAGCAGTTTGGTCTGCTTCATGGAGCAGCGAGGCCGCCGGAAGCGCAGGCTTCTCGATTCAACTTGAGTGCGTCGCCCAATTGCGCGGCGATCGAATCCCACGAAGAGCTGCGCTGCTGCCAATCGCGGAGGCGCGCGGCCCGGATTTGCAATTCGTTTTCGGGGATTCCACGCGCCAATTCAGCCGGTCCAACCACCCAACAGAGCGGTTCCCCCTGAGTTTGATCGCCGCATGCATTCAGAACATTCAGTTCATGGGCAGCATAGGCCATGAACGTGCTGGATTTCTCATAACTCAATGCATCCTGGCCGGATATCCCAAACGATGCGGTGGTCAACAGCTCGGAAATGGCATTTTCGGGCTGGGCTCCGCGCTGTTCAAAACCGCCGGCTAAACCAAGCTCGCGAAGCTGCCCGGCTTCGTCCGCGTCCTGATTCGAACTGGCCGCGCCAACCGTGACAATCTTCAAAATACGCCGGGCCGCGGCGAGCCGCCCCAAACTGTTCTTCATCCTTTGCAGGGTGCGAATCCGGGTTGCCTGCAAACCAAACAGAACGGCTGCGCCCTTTTCCCGCTGCCGTTTGAATTCACGAGGCGGCCCGATATTCGAACCAACCGGCAAAAGACGAACCGGCCGGGCCGAGGCCAGCTCGCCAAGATGTTTCACCTGGCTGCTTGTGGTGGTAAAAGCCGCGTCCGCGCTGTCGAGCAGCCGTTTGATTCCACGGCGATGAAAATGCTGGATCAGGGCGTTTTTGTTCAAAACCGATTGGAAGGTCCAGATTTCGTGGAACAGGATCACAAGCAAGCCGCGACTTTTTCGTTTCCAATCAACAATGGCCCGAATCAGACGCCGGGGATAACCGAGCCGATCGTACCCGTAGGCACTGTATTGCACCAATAATTTTCCGGCGCGGGAAAGCTGCTGGCGGATCGCGCGACTATCCTCGCCCAGGTCTTCGACTTCAAATGGGAGAGTGGCGGATCGCGTCCACTGTTGGCCAGGGACAATCAGCCTGACAGTGTCGTGACCGGACCATTTTTCGATCAACCGCAAAGTGTGATCTCCTACGCCGCCCTGGCCGGGCTTCAATTCCGGGGAAATGATGACGAATTGACTGGTCACTTCACGGCCTCCTCCACGGTTTTCCAAGGGAAGCAGCTCGGATATTTTCCGGGCGATCGAATTCCAATCGGCATTGCGCCGATACCAATCATTCAACGATTGGGTGCGCTTGTTCCGGTCGGCTTCTCCGATTGCGCCGACCTCGTCAGGCGAGAGAGTAAAACAGAGCGGCGGCGTGTCCGATTTCAGTTTCCCAACAACTGCGCAGTGTTGCGCGGCGTAGGCCATGAATACACCTGATTTGCTCCAGTTCCCGGAAGTGGCATGAGTCAGGCCAAATTGTGTCCGCATAAGCAGAGCGGAAACCTCCGGGGCCGAAAGGGCGCCGTGATAAACCGCAATCCCGGGGTTGGGCGAGCGCTGGAGGATTTCACGAGACCGGATATCAAATCTTTCGTCACGCGGTCCGATCAAATGAAGCCGAGTCATAAGACCGTTCCGCTGCCAGGCGGCAATTTCCTGCTCGAACAGTTGCAGGATCTGATAGCGCCCAAAAGGAAGGCCAAAAATCGCGAACTCGGTGGCAACGCGGGCTGGCTGTTCTCCAATTTTCCCCGGGAGGATATTGGACCCGACTGGGATGAAATGAACATCGTCTCGGTTTGAGATTTGCCTCAGCGCGATAGCATGTTCCTCGGTGTTGGTAACGATCACATCGGCCATGGCAGCCAGCCTTTTAATGATTCGGCGATTACAGAGACCAGACCAATAATGGCGGCTTAGGAAGGAAAGCCGGCCGGGGATTTCATGAAAGAAAATCGCCAGTCGGCCCGGAGACGTTTTCTTCCATTGCTGGAGAACACGCGGAAGCCAAAAGGGACAGGCGATCCGGCTGTAGGGTTGGGCAGCGTAATGCAATAAAACATCGACCGGCCCGAGACGGTGGAGTGCGTTCAGAAGCGTTCCAGGATCTCTATCCATCTCCTCGATGGCGGGGTAACCGAGCGTTTTGACCGAGGACGCGGCGCCGTTAACCACCAGAAAGCGGGCTGGGCGCGCGGGATCGGGCCAATGCTGCTGGAGCTGCCAGCTGTAAGCGCCAACCCCGCAGACTTGCGGGGCCAACCTGGTCGTAATAATAGCCAGCGCTCGCGGATTCATACGCAACCAAGCTGCCGAAACATCGTGCCCCAAAATTTTTCGGATTGCTTCGCCAGCATGAATTCCCGGCGGGCCAGGGCGAGCGCGTTCGCAACAACTGTCGTGCGGTCCTGGTCGGTGATCCCGCCAAGCGATGCCGCGATCTCCTCCGGGTCGAGACTGGTAACGAAAAAAGCGGCGTTATTTCGATGCAGAACCTCGAACGCCGCGGAACCGGCTGGCCCGTGATAGAGAATCGGCACGCCGCTCCCGACGTAGGTAACCATCTTGGTGGAAACGCTGTAGCGAGTGAAGTTTTCATGCTCTGCACCAAATGGCATCGGCATATAAAGAAGATCGGCCTCTTGCAGATCTCGCTCGATCTGGGCTTCATCGGCAAAGGGCAGAACCTCGATCTGCTTCACGTCTTTCCAGACATGCGGTCGAATATGCTCGCATCGGCATTGCATCGTCACCGCCTGTCCCCGTCGTTGTCGCTCATAAATCACCAGAGCTTGAAGAAACGCTCGCAGGTTAGCTTCGTACCCGAGATGAAATAATCCCATGAAGTAAACTCTGAGCATTCCGGCGTCGAAGGGCCGAGGAGCGGCAGGGATCCGATTCAATCCATCGGTTACAACCTCGTACTCCCGCGCCCCGTAACGGCGCGAATACTCCTGACCGAGCGCTTCCGAAATGACAAAACGGGCATTCGCACCAAGCCAGGCCGCGCGCATCGCCGGTTCGCGCACGGCTGGGGGAAGGGAGGCAGTGTAGGAAAGATCGTCATGCAAGCTTATGAAAAATGGCAGGGAAAGATCCCGGGCCACGGTCTGCGCGTAGGCGAAATCAAGACCCGAGTGGGGCACGGCGTGAATGGCGCGTGCACCCATCCGTTGACAAAATGCTTTCAACCGCCGGCGGAAACGGGGGGCAAAAAGAGGCATGGTCATTCTTGGCAAGGTTGCAAACCGGCTCATCTCAATCTTTCCCCATGACGGCCGGCTCGGTAAATGCATCTCGTTAGGGCAGGGCGCGGGGCGCCGGGGGGAACAACAGACACTCTGCCAATCCACCGGCGCCTTATCGAGCAAAGCGCGGAGAATGCGGGCACCCCCTCCTCCGCCGACCCCGAGGCTGAACGGTTGAATGAAGAGAATCTTGTTTTTCCGCCTTTCCAACTGGCTCCGATAGATCTCGAGGGTATCCTTGGCAATCGCACTCCAGTCCAGCGAAGCCGCGACCTCCAGGCTGCGGCTCGACAAACGTTCATAGGCGGCCGGATCGAGCTGAAGGATTCGGCAAACTTTCTCGCTCAACGCATCCACGTTCCCGGCCGGGACCAACAACTCCGCCAGTTGCGGTCCAAGGATTCCGCCCGGCCCGGGCACATCGAAGGCAACCGTAGGAATTCCGGCAGCCAATTGTTCGAGAACAGCTAATCCGAAACCTTCTACATAACTGGGGAAAGCGCCCACCGCGCAATCGGCCAGGAGCGCAGGCAGGTCTTCTGGATCGTATTGGGAAATGAAATCCATCCGGTCCGAGCGGCTGATTCCGAGGTCGGATAAAATTCGCTCCGGCTCGACCATTGTCCCCAGGAAGCAAAAATGGGCCTCCGGCATCGCGCGCCAGATCGCTTGCAGGATCCTTGGCCAGTCATGCAATCCCTTTCTGGCACTCCACATTCCGATAAACACCACCTTTCGGCGGGCCAACCGAACTTCTGGCGGCGCGGCTGACATCTGAAGCGCTTTGCGCCGGTCTGCGGTAAGTCCATAGGGCTGGACAACGATGTTCCGGTTCCGGCCGAGTTGCTGCCGGAGACATTCCGCTTCGGTTTCGTTAGGGATATTAATGAGATCGGCATTATGCACCGCCGAACGCGATACCCGGTTTAGCCAATAGCGGGTCGCAGTGTACAAGACCCGTCCAAAAATCGTGCCTCGTGATGGAGGGGACCAACGGAGCGCGGCGCGGCGTTCAAACTCCTGGTAGAGCTGAAATAACCCAACCGATCGGGCCACGAGCAAGCCATTAAAACGGAGACGTTCCCGCGATCCCTGAAGCGAGCCAATGAGAGCGTCGATGATGTCAAACCGGTTCCTGTTTTTTCGAACGAACGCAGCCGCTTTGTAGGCGAACAGAACTTGCCGCACAGCGAACCCGGCCCGCGATTCGCGGCGATCGGGAAACGCTTCCGACAAGGTAAATCTCTCGACCAGATGACCCGCGGCCCGCCATTGCTCGGCTAAGTCGGCATAAACCCGGACCGCTCCCAGTCGCAAATCCCACCGCACGTTTACGACAATCAGGATGCGGAGTGGATCGAGGCGGGATGGGCGCTGGTTCTCTCTCAATATTTCAGACTTGTCCAAAATTTGTGCCGAACAGGCCTCACGTAATGACGCAGAGCCAGCGACGAGCCGGCATAGCGATCGGAGAAGACAAACTGGTCGTCCAACTGAAGAACGTATTTCGCCGGATCAAATGGCCGGGCGCCGTGTTGGTGCATGGTCAGATGGGTCATGGTTTGATTTGTAAAGAACTCCGGATCGCCATCGAGTTCGAGAAAACGCCTTATGCTGGCCGACCAGTCCAGCTTCTCGAACAAAAGCAGAACGCCGATGTTCACCGGGTCCGCTTTTTCCTCCGGATCATGCAACAACCGCAAATCGCCGGAAAACTGGCAATCGGCCAAATAGCGGGCGGAGGCGCCGTCACCAGCAGCAGCGTGGTCGAAAAATTCGGCGGCTCCCGGAAAAAAACGCACGTCGGAATCGAGATATAATGCCGGAGAGTCCTGGGGCAAGGACATGATCAGGGCGAGCTGTTTGCCTAACTGGGTCGATTGCAGATAATCGCGAAATTTATCCGGCAGCTCGCCAGCCGGACGGCTCGCCTCACGAACCGAAACACAACGGTCAATCGTTTCCAGCAAGCGGACGCTTCGGAGCGAATAGGAACCATCCGAGACGACGGTGAAATGTCGCGGACGTCCAGCCCATCGCAAGAACGAGCGGATCGATGCAATCTGCTCGGGAAGATCCCTTTCACCAGAATAGGAAAAAACGTTCAGCCCGAGAGAGCATGGGGACTGAATATGCCGGCGAACGATCAGGGGCAGGAAAGCCTGATAGATTCGCCGCAGCGCGCTCCCCTTGAGCCGGGCGAGATGATAACCAAAATTGGGCATGTGGTTCAGGAGTGGGCGCGCTGAAAGGCGGCAAAACCGCGGTAGCTTAGGATCATGTTCAGAAAAAGATTCGGGAGACCCGAAAGCAGATTGAAAACCAATACTCCGCGCACGGAGGAAAAGTCCGTGTAAGGAATGAGCGCCATCTGGGTGGCAAGGGTGAGCGGGATGTAAAGCCACGCCCCGGCGACCCAGGCTTTGGAAGCATTCAAGGCCCAAAACGCTCCTGTCAACGCGGATACCACCGCGCCCCCAACCATCAGCACGAGCTCGCGATGCAGATGCGCGTATTTGTTGCCTAAAACATATAGAAATTGATTGGGGAAAACAGCGGCTCCTGCGAGGACCACCACGCTAAAGGCTGCGACGCATCCAAGTATTCCGGCGTAAAGCCAGACCAGCCGCCGGGGTTGTTGGCACCGGGCGAAAGCGGGAACAAATACGTTCGTAAGAAGATTGCTTAGCACCGTAAAGATCATGGCCAGGCGGCCAAGCGCGCCCACTTCAGCCACTGCATTCGCGTGATGAGCAAAAAAACTGATGAGAAAAACCGTGATCTGCCCCTGAAAGCAATAAAACGCGGCATTCGGCGCGAGCGACCGCACAAAACCAAGGATGGCCCGCCGGTCTTCGGAGTTCGCCGGCGCTCGAAGGTCAATCATGCCGGCTACGTAGCGATGCAGCATCAGGTATTGCACAAAGAAGGCCACCGCCGCCACGGCGATTGCAACAGCGGCATTCAGGAAAACATAGAGCAGTGCAACCAGGAAGAAGAGTCGCAGGATTCCGCCGGTGAAATCGATCAGCTGAATTCGGCCGATGTCGGAATGCAGTCGTGGAACAACGCTAAGGACGCCAAGGGAAAGTTGTATTAGCAATCCAGCCAGAACCAGGGCGATTAGAATAACAGCGTAAGGATTCGACGCGCCGTTCTTGACCAGCATGGCGTAGAGAATTGGGGTGACGACCAAAATGGCGGCGAGAGCGAGTTTGCGCCGGACTCCGAGGGCGGCACTGATCAATTCGCCGAAACGATGCCGGTCCTGCCAGATCCGCCCCCCGATGGAAATCAGTCCAACACTGATTCCGATATCGGCGAGCAGGTTGAGGGTGCCCTGCATCGTGTTGGCAATGGTGAAGTAGGCGTATTCTCGAGGCGAAAGCGTTCGCACCAGAAGAATTCCACTGAGAAAACCGAGGATCTGAACGAACGCTTGAACGAAGGCAAAATTGCCGACGATCCGGGCCCGGCGAAAGGCGCGCCGAATGATGGGAGTCGAACTCTCATTCAGAAGGGGCGGCGAGATGGGGCCAAAAAAACTCATACCACGGTCGGGCATGCAAGATCACTGAGCTGCCAAAGTGCCAAAACGAGATTTCCCCGAAGGTCAGCTGATTGATCGGAATCGATAGGCGACAATCGGCTCCGCACCGGTCGAGTTCAACAGGTCTCTCTCGATAAGACAAGACGGGGAACTGTTTCGCGGCCCGGTTTTAACATTGCGGACCATCCGCCAATCAGCAGAAGATCGGCGCCGTTCGCGGTGGATCGAGCACGCCTCTGCTGGGTGCAGGAAGGGGCCGCCTAAGAGAGTGTTGAAAAACTGGGGCGGGTCGCGCGGACATCAATTTCCTTCAAACCCAGGAAAAAGGCGATCGGCCTTGCCGCTTTGATCTAGCATCGGGGTTAAAACGCCCCGATCCGCACCTCCTTTTGCCAAAGAGATCAGATGCGTTCTATGTCGCCGTGACGAGCTGCCGATGTGAACGGCTGGCTCTCTGGAGGGGGAGGAGCAGGAGCAGATGCGGTCGTGGGGGTCGTATAATATTCCGAATACTGATAGTAATAGTATTCCGGAAGGGACGTATCGACAAAGTTCAGGATGACACCGGGGACGTTAACCTGGCGGCTGTAGAGCAGCTCGAGCGCCTTTTTGGTCAAGCGGGCTGAAGTGTAAGAGAGCCGGACCACAAACAGCGTCGCATCGATCTTAGGCGCCAGACTGGTGGTATCGTCAGCGGCGAGGATAGGCGAGCTGTCGATGATGATGTAATCGTAGCAATGGTAAATCTCTCTTAAGAACGCATCGGTAGAATCGCGCAACAGGTGTTCGCTTGGTTGCGACAACGTCTCGCCGCGCGGCATGAGAAACAGGGCCGGATAGGCTGTGGGGACGACCACCTCACGCCAGTTGACCTCCTGTTTCAAGACTTCTGAAAAACCGATTCGGGAGGAAATGCCGAACGCTTCCCGAAGGGCGCCGCGGCGAAGATCGGCATCGATCAATAGAGTCCGGGCCCCGGACAGGGCCAGGGTAATGGCCAGATTGGCCGAAACGGTGGATTTGCCCTCGTTAGGCACGGCGCTGGTGACCAGGAACGTTTTCGGACGCGGGCCTTCACACGGCATGAAAATTATCGAGGAACGCACATTCCGATAAGATTCGGCGAAGACATGTCGGGCATCGTCGGGCTGGAGCAGACTGACTTTGCCCTTTGTTTTCTCCTTCGGAATCTGGCCCAGCACGTTCTCGGAAAAATGATGCTGGAATTCGCTGAAGGAAGTCATCCGGTCATCAATCCGATCAAGAAGAATAAGAATGGCGATGCCGGCCGCCGCTCCGCAGCCGAGACCCAGCAGAAGACTTTTGATCAGCCCCGGCCGGACCGAAACCGGAGGGCTTGCCATTTCCATGATTGAGACCTGATCGCCGGTATCAACCACCTGGGAGACATCCACTTCCTTGAGGTTGTTGGTTAAACGGTCGTAAAGGGTTTTTAGGCGGTCGACCTTGCCCTTAACCCGGTTGAACTGGCCCAATCGCTGACTCAAGTCCAGAGCCTTCGCTTCCCATTCCTTGATGTTCGACTGCAGATTTTCCATCTGCTTGCCGATCGATCTGCGGCGCGTATCCAGTTTTTCAACCGTATCCTGCCGGTAAAGGGTGATCAGCCTTTCCTCTTTCTCGATCTCGTCATTCAATTTTAGAATCTTGGGATGTTTCGGGCGAAGATCTTTTGAGAGAATGTCGCGCTCGGCTTTGAGGAGTTGGACCTGCTGCTTGGCTTTCAGATAATCAGCCTCCGGACCGACGTCGGAGAAAGGAAGGCCCTGCTCGTCGCCGCCGGCCGGAGAGGATTCCGCCTTGGCGTTCTGGGCCCGGTCGAGGTTCTCGTCGAGTCCGAGAAGGTTGAGCAACTCGAACTCGGTTTTCAGAGAAGCGTATTCACGGTTCAGCCGGACAAGATAGGCGGCGGCACTATTACCCTCTTCCTGGATAAAACCGATATTGTTCTGCTTTTGAAATTCGAGCATTTCGTCCTCGGCTGCGCGCAGATCTTTTTCCGTCTGGATGAGCTGCTCGGTAATGCCGCTGATGACGGTGTGGCCCTGTTCCTCTCGCCGGCCTTTCTTAAAATCGAGATACTTCTGCATGACGGCGTTCAAATACGCCTGGGTGTAATCAGGCGTCCGGCCCACGGCCGAGAGCTCGAAAATCGAAGTGCGCGGTTTCTGCACAACCGTCAGATCTACCCGGACCGGAGCCATTTCGGGATGGGTGGAACGGACCAGGGCTTCGGCATCTCGTTTCACCTCCGCGCTCTGCATCAACTGAATCTGGGTGCCGTAAAAATTGACCGTGTCCTCGCTGTAAAAGGCTCCCTGATTAATATTCAATTTCCCCGCCAGCATCATCTGGCTCATGGAGAGGAATGAGGGAGGCGTTTGATAGATGAGAAAGGCCTCGACGAAGAGACCAAGACAGATAGTTAAAACGAGAATCCACCACCGCCGCAGCAGCAACGCTTTGTAACGGTGCACGCGGGTGATGAATGAGTTCGACCACGAACCGGGGGTTGATTTTTCGGAGAGGGGCGGCTGCATACCTACATGTTGATCAAGCGCTGCGGCACATAAATCTGATCGTCCGGCTGGATCACAACATCTTCTTCCGTGTGTCCCTCTTCGATCACCCGTTTAAGATCTACGGTGAAATCTTTGCCGTCTTTTCGTGTGACTTTTACTTTCCGCTTGTTGGCGAAATCTCCAAAACCGCCAGCCCGAATAATCGCCTTGCTCACGGTGTATTCTTCGTCCGCCGGAATCTCCTGCGGCCCCTGGGCCCGGACCGCGCCGTAGACGTAAACACGGCCTCTCGATTTTTCGCTGACTCGGTCGATCGCCAGGATGACGGTGGCATGATAGTAATATTCTTTTTCGAGGAGGTTTTTTATGGCATAAGCCAGCTCCTTGCAGGTCCGGCCCCGGGCCGGCACCAGACCGACGTAAGGCACCTCCAGTTCGCCGTTATCGTTGACCCGAAGTCGCTGCGATTCGTCGTCTCGATCTTCCACCACTCGGAAGCTGACGTAATCGTTTGACCCGAGTTTTTTCTTGTCGTCCAGCACGGCCATCGAGTTGGTGCGCAAAACGGTGCTGGTAGTCGGCGGCAGATCAGCCGACGGCGTTTTGGTGATCGTCGGCGGCGGCGTGCTGGAAGCGTTTTCCGGGAATCTCTGCCCGTATCCGACCGAAACGATTAGCCCGAACAAAACTACATAGATACCGACTCTCATCCCCTCGTCATGCCTTAGAAGCTGTAAGTTCCGTCCAGCGACACGCGGTTTTGTTTATAATCGCGCAACGCGACGTCGGAATCTTTCCGCGTGTATTGATAACGCAAGCCCAATGTGACGTGAGGGGTCAGCTGATAACCAAGAGTAAGGGCGCCGCCGTAGCGCTGCAGGTGCTCATTGATGAATCCGCCTGAGTCGTTGGCGTCCTCGTAGAAAAACTCGGTCGAAAGGAGGGTGCTGCGAATAATGTTCCAGGTAACGGTGTGACGGACATAATTGAGCGAGATATAATTGGAGTTCACTCCAAGCTGGTTTTCGTGTCCGGCCGCGATTGTCTGGCGGATGCTGGAATTGAGGCGGTGGGTGATGAGAATGTTGGCGTAGTAATCGGACAGATTCTTGCGGTCCGGCAGAAGTATCCCGAAGAAATTGACGTTGTTGGAATCGAAATCGATTCCCTGGTAACCGCCGGCCACGCGCACCTTGATATTATTGGTTACCTGCGATTCAACGAACCCTCCTACAGCGTAGTCGGTCGAATCGTTGAGAACGTTCTGCTCGTAGCGATTAAAGACGGCATACGATTCGACACCGACGCCGGTGTTGGACGCAACCGAAACCTGGAGCGTTCCGGACAGTTCTTCCGCGTTCCGGTTCAGATAATCGAAATCCGAAACGGTCGAAACGTAATTATAATGATCGTAACCGAGAGTAAGGACGGCCTTGTTCAAGTCCCATAGAACGGAAACTCCGGCGGTGTTCTCGAATCGACCGTAATCGATGACGTTGCTCAGGGCCAGCTCAGCAACCGGATCCTGCTGCAACGACGGTCGATCATGGATATTGATACGAAAATCTCCCACAAAAATATCGAACGCAACCTGCGACCCGGGCGAGATCAGAATGCCATTGGTGTCGGCGTTGGAATGATCCAGATAAATGGCATAACCCAACCCCAAATCCAGGCGCAGGGTGTTGATCTGGGTCACCGGCCAAATCGCGTCAATATTGATTTGCGGCCGGAAAATCACGTCGTCTTCGGTATTTATCTCCGACAGATTGATGTTGTCGTTATACTCCACTCCCATGGTCGCGCTAAGGCGAAATCTGAGGGGACCGAGGAGAAGATTGTAAGGCAGCCGCTCGATGTCCTGCTGCCTCGCTTCCGAGGCGGCTTCACCCGCCAGCGACGGCCGAACCGCATCCTGCGACCGCGCGATTGGCGCTGCCGCCCAGACCAGGCAGGCGCAACAAAGCGTGGCCGCGCGCTTAAAAGAAAGACCTATTGGTCGAGGTCGAAAAGCGAGGTTATGAATCATAGAGCATGAGAGCGGGTGTCGCCGGCCTAGGTTAGCAGTTGTAGTACCACAAGATTTTTGGCTGTAAAAAACAGGCGGATCACGCTGTTCGGAACAGCAAGATCACACTCCTGGATCTTTGTTCCCGCTCCTTTTACAACCTGGCAACTCTGCCGATCAAGCGAAATTCGACCGGCTGCCTGTTTCGCGCGCAGCGGGGGCCCTGTCTCCTCGCCGCCCGCACAAAACAGCAAGAACTGGCCCGATCTAAGCTATCACAAGGCAACGTGATGCAGTGCGCTTTCTGGAGAGCACTTTTTTCCTGCGTCCCAGTCGTCGGGGCGGCCTTGTTATGTGCCAGCCAGACTGCCTCTGGTGAGCCGCTAACTGCCACCGCGGCAGCCAAACCGACAATCGCCGCGCAAATGAATTGCGGCGCAAAAATAGAATGTGTCACTCCCGATGGCCGGACTGGCCATGTTTCGCGGTTGCCCGACCAGAAGCCCGGGGTGACTGCCCTGATCATGGATGACGACACCGTCAGTTGTCTATTGGAGGAAGGAGAAACGAATTTTGTTGTCGAGCTGCCGCAGCAGGCTCTTTTAGACCGCTTTACATTCTTGAACGAGAACGCCGCCGCGCGCGGTGAGCTCCGAATCTCGGTTTCCAATTGCCGTCTACCTGCCAGCAGCCCGCGATGGACACCGGTCGCTGGCATTATTCCGTTCGCCCACAAGCGACTTTTTGGCGTGTCGTTACTCGGAATCGAAGCGAAATTTGTGAGGTTTTCATTTCGGGTTGAACACAAGGAGCGTGTCGCGGCTGTTCCGATTCGCAGCTCAATCACAGCCAAACAGGATAGGTTTTCGACGACTCCAACTGCTCGCCGGGCAGTTGAATTCAAGGTTTCGGCGCTCGACGACGCCCTAAACTCAAGTTTGGCGGCCGATTCTCGGAGAGCCGGAAAAATTCTGTTGACCGCGGCCTCTCCATCGGTGGGGCCGTTGTCGCCTTAAAACGCAGCTGGTGGCGAAAATTCCACGTGGCCCGCTCTTAGCTTTAGGGACCTTATGATTCGGCTGCCTTCCAGGATCCACATAGGACGGCTGGCTGTCGCCTTCGTGGCGGCTGTTGTTCTCGTTGGCTTTGTCGAGTCCGTCCTGGCCGACGAAACCAGTCACCCTGTCGGCTCAAGCAATGAAGCAAAAAATCTGGCCCGTATGATCTGCGGGGCACAGATCGAATGCATCACCCCGAACGGCACGGTGACCCGAGCCTCATCCAGATTGAGCCAGGACGCCGCCACCGCCGCGTTAATCATGGAGGACCAAACGGTCAGCCGCGCCCTGGAGCAAGGTGAAACGACTTACATCCTTACCCTGCCGCGAATTTCCCTGCTTAATCGCTTCAGTTTTCGGAATGAAAACGCCGACGCCCGCGGTGATGTAACAATTTCAGTGTCCGATTACCGCCTTCCCGCGAGAAGTTCGCGATGGAATGAAGCGGCACCGGCGATCTCCTTTAGCGGACAGCGGGTTTTCAACCTCTCCCTTCCGGGAATCGAAGCCAAATATGTTCGGCTATCGTTCCGGGTCGAGAAAGAGGGCCGTATTGCGGCCCTGGGTCTTTACGGGACCGAAACGCTGGAAAGATTCGGAGCCCGACAGGGAGAGATCTCCGACACGACCAACGATGTTCGATCCGTTCGGTTAAAACATCCGATTAACTTCAATTTCGCCAATCTCTACGCCAGAGCAGAAGTTGTTTACGTCAGCTCGGGACCCATACCCGGTGCGGCGCGAATGATTGACGATGACGGCTCGACCTGGTTCAGTTTCTCCGCCGCCGATCCGCATCCGACGGTTATTGTCGAGTTGGCCGGGTCACCACGGCTGAATCGGGCCAGCGCTGTCTATAAAATGCAATCGGGGCGGCTCGACATTTACTTGTTGGATAATTTTCCTGCACATCCTGGCAATCTTGGAGATTTGACCCCCATCGCATCGATTACTGATGTCAACGCCAACGGCAAGGCTGCCGCGGATTTTGATGTGCGAACTGCGCGCTACGTGGCGCTGCGCTGGACCCCGGATCGACAGCATAATCTTCAGAACGGGTTTGAAGTTGCCGAGATCGGCGCGTTTGGGATTGTCCCGCTAGCCGTCTTGCAGGTAAGCGAAGCACCGATTGTTTACGTCGAGAACACCCAGGTCGGGGTGATTGGACCAACGGATCCCCCGGCCGTCCCACCGGTCAGCCCCTGATCGGAACGAAGCGTAATTCGACGCTTTTGGGAAAGCTTTGGCGTCAGCCGCTGAATCGTTTCGCGCCTCCCCAAGTAAACTCGTTAGGCCGGACCAACTTCCTTGAATCCCCGGCTTCACCCGCAACCGCTGTCGCCCGGGGTGGAAGCAGACTCGAGGAGAAAATCGTCACGTTCTCGTCTGGCGCACCCCAGACGCCCGCTTTTCATTCCAATTATTGAGAGCGTCGGGTTCGGCCCATCGATGTTCGGACCATAATTTCCAATGGGGGTGATATTCTTTTGCACACGCCAAAGTGAAAAGAAGCCGCTTCCCAGCACCTGATTTACAGGCATAAATCTAGCTCGCTTTCCAGGCGCACTTGGGTGTCGCCAATTCATGGGATCCGCTACCGACCATCAACTCCCAACCGCGGTCGCGCAGCCAGGTGGCCAAGCAGAACCAGGGTTTGTTCACCAGCGACGCCCCGCCGCATCAAAAAGAGACAAGCTTCCGCCAATTACAACGGCTGGGACGACCCAGGACACTGACTTTCACTCACTGGCCGCTCGGGCGACTAACGACGCGGTACGAGACTGGGATGTAATCGCGGGCGTGCTTTTGTGGCCGCAGGGAGTGGATACTCTGCTCGGTTATGAGGCTTCTTCCATTGAATTGCACATTGGATTTTGGGAAGAGCGCGTTCACCCCTCTGATCGCACGCGTACCCTAAACAATATTGGCGAAGCCCTGGCCGGCGCTACCGAGAATTGGAGCGGAGAATATCGATTCCGGCTCGCCGACGGAAACTACATTCAAGTGCTCGAGCGCGCGGCCATAGTCCGCGACCAATCCGGCCGCGCCGTCCGCTTTGTGGGCTCGTTGATGGATGTTACGGCTCGCAAACAACTACAGGATCAGCTCTGTCGCTCCCAAAAAATGGACGCCTTCGGCCAGCTGGCCGGCGGGGTCGCGCACGATTTTAATAATTTTCTGACGACGATTCTGGGTTACAGCGACCTGGTTTTGTCGGAACCGGGTGTAAAAGGCGCGGCGGAAAAGCACGTCAACGAAATCCGCAAAGCGGCCGGGCGCGCCTCCGATCTGACTGGCCAATTGCTTGCTTTTAGCCGCAAACAAGCGCTGGAGCCTCATATCATAGAGGTCAATTCGATCATCACCAACCTGGAGCGCTCTCTTTTTCGGCTTCTTGGGGAAAACATTACGGTTGTCTGCCAGCTACACCGCGAAAAACGCGGCGCTCATATCAAGGTCGATGCCGGACAGCTGACTCAGATCATTCTCAACTTGGCGGTCAATGCTCGCGATGCAATGCCGGGCGGCGGCCAACTAACCCTGGGAACGGAAGTGGCCACCCTCGGCACCGAAAAGCGTTGCCCGTCCGGATTGGAGGATCTGGCGCCGGGCGATTACGTCGTAGTTAGCATTGCCGACAACGGCGTCGGGATGAGCGAGCAGGTAAAGGCACACCTTTTCGAACCCTTTTTCACCACCAAAGACAGCAGCGGGCTCGGTCTTGCCGCAAGCTATGGGATCGTGCGTCAGAGCGGAGGACAAATCTGCATCGACAGCGAGCGAGGCCGGGGCACAACCGTCCAAATCTATCTTCCCAGAGTTCCCGCTCCGGCAGAGCCGGCTTACCGGCGGCCCAGCTGCAAATTGCTGCCGACTGGCACCGAAACCATCCTGGTCCTGGAGGACGACATCAGTGTGCGCCACATTTCGGTGCGAATTCTTCGCGGACTGGGCTACGAAGTCATGGAAGCCGCCAATGGCGACGATGCTCAGCGATTATTTGCCGAGCACACCGGTCGCGAGATTGATCTTTTACTCACCGATATCGTCATGCCGCAAATGAGCGGACGCTCATTTGCGACCTGGCTCGGCAAAGTCAGCCCACGGACAAAAGTGGTTTTCGTTTCCGGTTATCTCGAGGAATCGCTCAACCCCGGAGATCGTCTCGAGAATGGAATGTTCTTTTTGCCGAAACCATTCGATCCGGAACAACTCGCGGGCACGATTCGCCAGGCGCTTGATTCCTAGCCTGTTGGCTGTCCGGCCGCTTGTTTTTAGCGATTAACCAGGCGTTCCGGGCCAAAGAGCCTTAACTTCGAAGCCTGCGATTCCTCATCTTCGAATCGGGAAGCTGATTTCCGCGGGCAACCGATGTATCTGCCGTATGCCTTCGCCTCGTTCGTGATGACAACCATCCAGGCCCGGTATATTGGACGAACGTGATCGCCTTCGCGGATATCGAGGCAGCATCCAAACGCATCAAGGATGCGGTGGTTTATTCGCCTTGCCGGCCTTCGATACCGCTCAGCGAGATCACCGGGATGACCATCTTCTCCAAGCTCGACAATCTGCAGCGGACGGGAAGTTTTAAGGAGCGGGGAGCGCGTAACGCTCTCGCTCAATTGCCGGCCGACCAGCAAAAGCGCGGCGTGATCGCAGCCTCGGCCGGAAATCATGCCCAGGCCCTCGCTTACCAAGGAAGGCTGCTCGGCATTCCCGCGACCGTGGTAATGCCGAAATTCGCGCCTTTGATTAAGATAAGCAATTGCCAAAAACTCGGGGCCAACGTCGTCCTTTGGGGAAAAGATTTCGGAGAAGCGAAGGCGCATGCCTTGGAGATCGCAAACGAAAAGGGACTCGCTTATATCGATGGCTACGATGATCCCGCGATCATTGCCGGACAGGGAACGATGGCCCTCGAGATTCTGGCCCAGGTTCCGGACATTGATTTGGTGGTTGTACCGGTGGGCGGCGCCGGATTGCTTGCCGGCGTTTCAATTGCGATCAAAACTTTGCGGCCACAGGTGAAGGTGATCGCGGTCGAGGCGGAAAACGCAGCCAGTTTTTCCGCCGCAGTAGAAGCAGGTAAGCCGACCAAAATTACCCTTCATCCGACGTTGGCCGACGGCCTGGCCATCCCCCAGGTCGGCAGCAATGCCTTTGAGATCGCCCGATCGCGGGTGGATAAAGTTGTTGTTGTCACCGAAGAACAAATCGCGACTGCGATCTTGCGAATCGTGGAACTCGACAAAGGCGTGGTGGAAGGAGCGGCTGCAACAACCCTGGCCGCGTGCCTGTCCGGTAGATTGGGAGAATTTGCCGGGAAAAAATGCGTACTTCTGCTTTGCGGCGGGAATATCGATCCCAATGTGTTGAGTCGCGTTATTGAGCGCGGCCTGGTCGCCGATGGAAGACTTGGACGTTTCACCGCGGTCATCAGCGATCGGCCCGGCGGTCTGGCCGATCTGGCCACCCAGATCGCCTCCACTGGGGCCAGCATTAAGCAAGTCGTCCACGATCGTGCCTTTGCCAGCTCCGATGTCTCTGCGGTCAATGTCCTGTGCACCGTGGAAACCAGAAATCGGGAGCACCTGACCGAACTTCGTTCCCGGCTGAAGAGCCACGGAGTGGAGACTTACGATGTCAAATAGGACGACGCCGGTCGGAACGCCGTCCGGCAGCCGCCGGGTCCGTACGAAATCAGGCGCCTTCCCCTGCCCTGCGCAGCCTTGCGCTGAAATTCGCCTTCCGTAGGCTCTCAAAATGGAACGACGCATACGAAGCATTGCTCCCGATTCTTTCGCCCTGCGCCATATCGGGCCGAGCGATGAAGAAGTCGCGGATATGCTCGGCCAACTTGGTTTTCAGACCCTCGATGCCTTGATCGATGCCATCGTTCCGAAAAATATCCGGTTAGCCCGGGCCCTGGATTTACCCGAGGCCCAATCCGAGACGGACGCGTTGGCCGAATTGCACGGACTCGCCCAAAAAAACAAAATCGCCCGCTCGTTTATTGGTGCCGGCTATCACGACTGCATCACTCCGGCGGTCATTCAACGAAATATTCTGGAGAATCCGGGCTGGTACACCGCCTACACTCCCTATCAAGCGGAGCTGGCCCAGGGCCGTCTGGAAGCGCTCCTGAATTTTCAAACCCTGGTGACCGAGCTCACCCGGCTTGACATTGCCAATGCCTCGCTCCTGGATGAAGCAACCGCCGCCGCCGAAGCGATGGCGCTTTGTCGTGCCGCGGCGGCAGGCGCCGGGAAGGAACGAAACAAATTCTTCATCGCGGACAACTGTCACCCCCAAACAATTGAAGTAGTCCGGACACGGGCGGAACCGCTTGGAATTGAGATTGAGATCGGCGATTTCAGGCAATTTGATTTTGATTCGACGTTCGGCGTCCTGGTCCAATATCCGGCGACCGACGGGGCCATTTACGATTACGGCGACTTTATCAAGCGAGGGCACGAGGCCGGCGCGCTGGCGGTGGTGGCAGCCGACATTCTGGCGTTAACTTTGCTAAAGCCGCCCGGTGAATTTGGGGCCGATGTCGCTGTGGGCAGCACCCAGCGTTTCGGCGTGCCGCCCGGATTTGGGGGCCCGCATGCGGCCTATTTCGCCACCCGCGACCAGTACAAGCGCCATATGCCGGGCCGGCTGGTCGGGGTTTCTCACGATGCCGATGGCCGAACCGCTTACCGGCTTGCCTTGCAAACACGCGAGCAGCACATTCGCCGGGACAAGGCGACAAGCAACATTTGCACGGCCCAGGTTCTTTTGGCGGTGATTGCTTCGATGTACGCCGTCTATCACGGTCCGGACGGGCTGCGGGCCATTGCCGAACGCATTCATCGCCTAACGAGCGAACTGGCAGACCGCCTCCGAATGCTCGGACTGAACATCGGCCATGAAAACTTTTTCGATACCATCCGGGTGGAGGTCGCATCCAGCAGCGCGATCGTCGATCACGCCCGAAAAGCCGGGTGCAATCTGCGGGAGCTCGGTCCGGACGCGGTCGGCATCGCTCTCGATGAGACCACCACCGTCCGCGATATCGAGCTGTTGTTGTCGATCTTCCGAGGCACCCTGGTGCGGGATTTGGCGGATGATCGGTTAGGCGAGCCGCCGGTGCGCATTCCCCAATTCGCGATTCGCAGTTCGCCGTTCCTGGCTCACCCGGTATTTAATACCCACCACACCGAAACCAAGATGTTGCGTTACATGCGCCGGCTTGAGTCCCGGGACCTGTCGCTATGTCATTCGATGATTCCACTCGGTTCCTGCACGATGAAATTGAACGCGACCTCGGAGATGTTTCCCATGTCCTGGCCCGAATTCGCCCGGCTGCATCCTTTCGCGCCGGACGAGCAGACTGAAGGTTACCGCGAAATGGCTGATCAACTCGAACGCTGGCTGGCTGAGATCACCGGCTTCACGGCGGTTTCATTACAACCCAACGCCGGTTCCCAGGGTGAGTATGCAGGTCTGCTTGCCATTCGCGAATATCACGCTTCCCGCGGTGAAGCCGATCGCAATATCTGTCTCATTCCAACCTCAGCCCACGGCACCAATCCCGCCAGCGCGGTTATGGCCGGGTTCCGGGTGCTGCCGGTCGCCTGTTTGAAGGACGGAGACATCGACCTGGCGGACTTGCGCGCCAAGGCGGATGCGCACGCGCGGGATCTGGCGGCGTTAATGGTCACCTATCCTAGCACGCACGGCGTCTTTGAAACATCCATCCGCGAAATCTGCGACATCATCCATTCTCACGGCGGCCAGGTTTATATGGATGGCGCCAACATGAACGCGCAGGTCGGACTTTGCCGCCCGGGGGATTACGGTGCAGACGTCTGCCACTTGAATCTTCACAAAACATTTTGCATCCCCCATGGAGGCGGCGGTCCGGGAGTTGGTCCGATTGGGGTGGCCCGGCATCTGGCCCCGTTTTTACCGTCGAAACAGATCGCCCAGGTTTCTCCCGCGGCCACCGGGCCTAAAAAGGAGAAGCGCCTTGATAAGGCGCGGCATTTCCAGATTGCGCAAGCGCCTTATGGCAGCGCAAGCATTCTCACCATCTCATGGATGTACATCAGGATGATGGGGGCCGCGGGACTCACTGAAGCAACCAAAGTTGCAATCTTGAACGCGAATTACATCGCCAAACGTCTCGATCCCTATTTTCCGGTCTTGTTCAAGGGCAAACGCGGCTTGGTCGCCCACGAGTGCATCATCGATTTTCGCCAATGGAAAAGCGCCGGAATCGAAGTGGAAGATGTAGCCAAGCGTCTGATGGACTATGGCTTCCACGCCCCGACGGTTTCGTGGCCGGTTGCAGGAACCATGATGATCGAACCCACGGAAAGCGAAGCAAAAGACGAGCTCGACCGATTCTGCGACGCCATGATTTCCATTCATGGGGAGATTCGCGCAGTAGCGGATGGCCAAACAGATCCCGGAAACAACGTGTTAACAAATGCACCGCATACCGCCTGGCAACTCGCTTCGGATAAGTGGGACCGCCCTTATTCACGCGAACAAGCGGCTTTCCCGGCGCCGTGGACGCGGGAATTCAAATTCTGGCCGGCGGTTGGACGAATCGACAATGTTTACGGCGACCGCAATTTATTCTGCTCCTGTCCGCCGCTGGAAGATTCCGAATAGTTTGATTTCTCGGCCGATAGTCAGACTGCTGATTGAGTCATTACTCCGGCGAGTTGCCTTCCCGGACGGCCCGGGCGAGCAGTTCGCGCACTTCCTCGTCGGTCGTTTGCGAGAAATCATCATAATATTGTCCGACGGCTTGAAAATGTTCGGGGCTGATGGCGCACACAGCTTCATCGACTTCGCTTTCGAACTCACGGCAGGTCTCGGCTGCGCCGACCGGAACGGCCACAACGATCCGGGCGACTCCGCGTTGGCGCAACGCAGCCACGGCAGCGCGCATGGTCGCCCCGGTTGCGAGACCGTCATCGACCAGAATCGCCACGCGCCCCCTTAGTTCCAAAGGGGGACGGTCGTCCCGGTAACTTTGCTCGCGGCGCTGCACTTCCGCCATTTCCCTCCGGGTCACGGAATCGACCAGCTGGTCCGGGTTTGGCAGCGCGCGCAGGACGTCCTCGTTCAGGACGCGAACGCCGCCCGAAGCGATTGCGCCCAAAGCAAGTTCTTCAAAGCCGGGGACGCCGAGCTTGCGCACGATAAAGACATCAAGGGGAAGACGAAGGGCCCGGGCTACCTCGTAACCGACGGGAACTCCGCCCCGGGGCAGAGCCAGCACAATGACGTCCTCGCGGCCGGCATAGGCCGCCAGCTTCAAAGCCAGGAGTCGGCCGGCTTCCGCTCGGTTTGGAAAACGCGCTTCCATCCGGATGGACACCCCGTCTTGAGACGGGCAATCCGCTGAAATATTACGTTGCTGAGCCTGACCTGCACATAATAAACCGAACTGCGCTGGCCGAGGCAGATCCTCTATTCAGAAGCAAGCGTGGCAGACGGAGCCGGATCGACGCGCATTGGAACGAGCCGGATCGCAGTCCCGTGAGATTGCGCTTCCGGAACCGAAGCGCCCGCTTCGTGATACTCCGCGTCGCCATTCACCTGCCAAAGATCGTACAGTTTCGTGTCAGCAAGAATGTTTTCCGTGCAAAGCATGGCGGTCATCATGGCATGATCCTGGTTGTTGTATTTATGCATTCCGTTGCGGCCGACGAGATGAAGATTGGGGTACCGTTCCTCCAACTCCCGACGAATGGTGGCAACGTGCCGCGCATAATCATCGTCGTAAACCGGATAAGCTTTTTTCTGCCGGACGACGCAGCCATCGATCAAATCCCCTTGGTGGGCCAGCCCAATTGCAATCAGCTCGTGTTCGGCCAGCTCAATGAGATCGGAATCCTTCGCATCCCAAAGCCCATCATGTTCAAAACAAAAGTATTCCAGCCCGTAGCATGCTTTATCCGGGTCGGGCACCATTTCCGGCGACCAGGATCGGAAGTTTTGGATCCGGCCGACCTTGACCCTCGGATCGTGGATATAGATCCAGTTATCTTCAAACATTTGCCGATCCTTCAGAATGAGCATTACGGTCAGAAAATCGCGATACTTGAGGCTTTCCGCGGCGCGCAGGCTCCGTTCCGAAACAGGCGGTACCAGACCGCGGACCAGTTCGCGCATCGGGGCGGAAGAGATCACATGCTCGGCCTGCAAGCAGCGGGAATTTCCCTGCTGGTCCTTGAATTGCATATTCCAAGCAGCCGTTGCTTCATCGTAAGCGCACCCGGTGACTTTGCAGCCCATCAAGACCTTGCCTCCCAGCGCTCTGGTCTTTTCGGCGCACGCTTCCCACATCATCCCCGGACCTCTCCGGGGATAACGAAATGAGTTGATCAGCGTCTTGATCACCCTGCTCCGGTCGCGGCCCCGGCCCTGCGGAAAAACGGCGTTCCGGATCGCGCTACCGAGTGAGAGCCCCTTGATTCGCTGGGCTGCCCAATCGGCTGAAATCTCCCGGCAACTCATTCCCCAAACCTTTTCGGTGTAGCTCTTGAAAAAAGTGTTGAAGAGCCGTCTGCCGAATTGGTTGCTGACCCATTCCTCGAAATTGCGCGGGTGGCGCACCGGAAACAGGCGGGCCTTGATCCAGGAGAGAATGCAGAGGGTCGAACGAAATACTCCCAGCTTGAGCAGTGCTTCGAACGGTTTCAGGGGATAGGCAAAGAATTTGCCATTGTAAAAAATCCGCGAGCAGCGCGGACGTTCCAGCATGTCGTCCGGCAAAATCTCGGTCCAGAAATCTTCAACCGCCTTGGATTTGGAGAAGAAACGATGCCCGCCAATGTCAAAATGGAAACCCTTGTAGGTGGCTGTTCGCGAGATTCCGCCGACATAAACCGGATCCGCTTCCAGCACGACTACGCCGACGTCGTTTTTGGAGAGCAGATAAGCGGCAGTCAGCCCGGCTGGGCCGGCGCCAATAATGGCAACGGTTGATTTGGTCATTATCTACGCAATCCAATTTCCCCTGGTGAAATTCCAGAGATACCATCCTTCGACAGCAAAGCCGGCAGCGCTGCCCAGCGCCACTATCGCGACACCGATAGCCCTAACGGCGACCGGCGCAAACGAAAATTTATTTAGAAAATGCAGCAGGGCCAGGACGATCAGGGCGTGGGCGCAAAATTGATAGCGCAACATACTCTCCATCCCGACGCAGGCGACCCCGCTGACCGAGATGTAGTAAATGACTGCGGCAGAGAAATAAATCCCCATCCGCTCAACCCACCGGGTTTCCCGCCGGAACGCCGATACAACTTCAGCCAGAGCGATCAGGACAAAAACCAGGCCGCCCAATGTCATCGCCATCTGGCTTGCTTCGGTCGGATTGTCCAAACTCGGAACCAGCCAGTGATAGCTCGACGGTTTAAAAACGGCCAGGTAATCGGGAACGATGCCCCACCCCGCCGATTGAGTAAGCAGATACATGTCCCAGCGTCCCCACCGCGCCTGACAGTAAAATAAGAACAGCGCCGCTCCCGACATCGAGATCAGCGTCAATGCCATGGCAGAGCCATGATATCTAAACCACGCCAGTGGCCGTCCCAGAGGTCCCACCCCTTTCTTGAAAATCGAATAGACAAGCGAAGCGAGCGCGCAGGGAATGCCGACAATCCGGGTAGCGGACATGACCATACCGTGAAGGCCGGCCCACAGCGTCGCCGTCCGACCCGGCAAGCTGCTCCAGTAGAGGAACCCTAACAGGCTCATTAGAAAAAGGGACTCGGAATACCCGGCAATGAGGAAAAAAGCGGCGGGATGGGCCAAAACAGTCAACGCCCCGGCAATTTGAAAACCAGGGGAGAGATGCCAGCGTTGGCAGAAGAGGAAAAAATAGGTCCAGAATCCGAAGGTCGCTGCTTGAGCGGCGATGAGGAGGGCGTCCGAGGTGGCGATACCGAACCCGTAACGAAACGCCCCGGCCAACAGCGGATAACCGGGGAAGAACGCGACGTTGGATACTTCCATGACTTTATGATCGATCGGTGGAACGATCGTCTGATAGCCACGGTTGATAATGTTCATGAACCAATAGCTATCGTGCTGGACAAGCGTGGCATAGCGTTCGGAAAACGATCCGTCCGGAGCCAGGACCAGGACCGCCAGGGCGATCTGCACGGCGGTGACGGTCAATCCGGCTAAAATCGGTTTTAGGATCGACGGTGACAGTCCCATAGTTGCAACTGAGGAATCGTCGAGCAGATACCAAAGGGTCAATCATTGCAAGAATTGTCAGTCTCCAAGCGGTGCAGTCTGAAATCGCATTCCTTGGGATAACTGGACGGCATTTAATGAAGAGTTTGGCGGCGCCAAGGTCGATTTATTCGCCGAGCGAGCGGCAGCGGGCGCGGAAACGCACGGGTTCCAACCTTGTCGAGCTGCCGGGACGGCAATTAAGCCGCGGCCCGGCCCACCGGACCGACCAGTTCCGCGTAGAGTTGTTCGTAGCGCCGGGCCGATTTATCCCAGGAAAAGGTTCGCGACATGGCCCGTTCCATCAGCGTCCTCCATAAGATCGGGTCGCGGAATATCTCGCGCGCCCGTTTAATCGCGTCCCAAAATGCTTCGGTTGAGTAATCAAAACACAAGAAGCTGTATCCCTGATCCGTGCTCGGATCGTAATCGAGAAGGATTTCTTGAATGCCGCCGGTAACGCGCGCCACCGGTAACGCGCCATATTTCAAGTTATACATCGCGCTCAATCCCGAAGGTTCAAAGCGCGACGGGATCAGACTGATATCCATGCCCGCTTCGATGACGTGGGCAGACCGCTCGTCGTAATTTCTGCGATAGAGGAATTTGGTCGGAAACTTCCGGGCCGCCACGGCCAGAGCCGTTTCATAGCCGGGCTCTCCCTGGCCCAGGATAATGAGCCGCACATCATCGCTCAGCAAACGATCCAGCAGCGGCACAAGGATATCGAAACCTTTCTCCTGAACCACTCGGGTGACCATTCCGAAAACCGGTCCTCGCGGCATCAAATCGAGCCCTAACCCGCTCAGCAACGCATCCCGGCAAAGTTGTTTACCGGCCAAATTCGCGGCATCGTAACACGCCGGCAACAACATATCAGTCGCCGGATTCCAGCGTTCATAGTCGGCGCCGTGCAAAATCGCGCTCAGTTTGTGAGCATTTTCCCGCAAGACCGCGTCCAAACCGCATCCGCCTTCGGGCGTGAGGATCTCGCGTTTGTAGTGCTCACTTACCGTCGTGATCCGGTCGGCGTAGAGAATTCCGCCTTTGAGAAAATTCATTCTCCCGAAAAATTCGACGCCCCGCAGGGTAAAGAAACGCTCGTGCAAATTGCTGAGCTTGAAATCGAGGCCCCAAAAGCTGCCTTGCTCGGCCAGGTGATGAATGGTCAGGACGGTGGAAAAAGGGAGCCGATAGGCGTGAACCAGGACCGGGACGAGAGATGCCGCCCAATCGTGAACATGCAAAACCTGAACCGCCGGGGTTAATCGGCGGGCCAACTCAACAACCGCTTTGGAAAAGAAAATGAACCGCGCTGCGTTGTCTTCGTATGCCTCACCCTGCTCGCCGTAGATACCGGGCCGATCGAAAAATTCGTCGCACCGGATAAGAAAAATCTGGACACCGCCGGCGGTGCGTCCTTCCAAAAATTCCGCGACATAACTTTTCTCTCCGACCTGGATATCGATTGTGATCCCGGTATCCTCCTCCTGAAAGGCGGGGTTTTCGCGAATCTCGCGGTAGAACGGCAGGGCAATGCTGATTTCATGGCCTCGTTCCCGCAGCTCGCGGGGCAGGGCGTTCATGACATCGACCAGAGCGCCGGTTCGCTGCAACGGCGGGCCTTCGGCGCTAACCATTAAAATCCGCATACGAAAAAGGAACGTCCGAGATTGAACGTCCCATGTCTAATCTAATTAGAAAGCCGGCAACCGAGAAAGAAGGAAACCGGGAAAAAGACTATCGAAGAAGCGAAGTTTGACCCCGAAATCCAAGCCTAACACGCGGATCGTTCGGTACGTGTTTAGCGGCAAGGCGCGGGATCAATCGCATCGTGGGCAAAGCGGAAGAACTCTCGCGGCCAAAGGCCCCTCCCACTCTGAAACCACCTCGCGCGTGCTAAGGAAATGTGGGAGGGGCCTCAGGCCGCGAGAGTTTCGGCGTCCTGGCTCAACATAGCGCCACCCCACAGATAGGATGTCTGGCGCTAAACACTTACATCGTTCGATCGGACGCGAGATGCAGAGAGAAGCGATTGTTTCTAACTCTTCCTGTTAGGATTTTCCGATATATTCCTGTTTCACCCAGGCCAGCGCTTCTTCGCGGGTGCGAAAGATTCCTTCGAGCTGCCGGGTCTCGACCGCTTCCAGGATTTCCCCGAACTTCGGGCCGGGAGTTAATCCGAGAGCGACCAGATCGCCGCCCCGGACAAGCGGCGGCGGAATGATCGGCTCGTTGGCGAACTCCTCCTTCTTCCGAACCAGGAAATCGTAGTTTTCCATCATGCGATGACTGCTCGCGCAATCGACCCGATGCAACTCGAGCTCCTCACCGAAAGTCGGCCGGGCCATGAACCGTTTCAGTTTTGCGACCCGCATGTTGGGAACATCCTTGAACACCATGTGTTGGCGCACCATTTCCACAGTGGCGTCGATTTCGGCCCGGGAAAAACGAAGCCGTTCCATGATTCTCTCCGTCATTTCCGCTCCGATCCGGTCATGGGCGTTGAAACGAATCCGGCCCGTCTCATCCACCGTGGCTGTGACCGGTTTGGCGACATCGTGAAACAAAACCGCAAAAACGAGCGGAACCGAGACGTTTTCCGGCAACAACTCCAACATCAACCGGGTATGTTCGAAAACGTCCCCCTCCGGATGAAACTGCTCCGGTTGCAGGCAACCTTTCATCGCCTGGATTTCCGGCAGAATCGCCCGCAGCAATCCGCTCTGATCCAACAGCTCCCAGCCCCGAACCCGGCTGCCAGACAAAAAAATGCGAACGATTTCATCGCGGATTCGTTCCGCGCTGATCGCACCAATCGATTGGACGTTGGCCGCGAGCGCATCCCAGGTTGACCGATCGATCTGATAATCAAGGACGGTGGCAAACCGTACCGCCCGCAGCATCCGAAGGCGGTCCTCGGCAAATCTTTGCGCTGGATCACCAATGGCTCGGACCAACTTCGCCTCGATATCGCCGCGGCCGCCGACAAAATCGATAACTTTCTCCGCCGCGGGATCGTAAAACATTCCGTTAATGGTAAAATCGCGTCGCTTGGCGTCCTCCTCCGCGGAGGAAAAATGCACCTCCACCGGATGCCTTCCGTCGAGATAGACGCCGTCGGACCGGAAAGTGGCTACTTCAAACTGAAATCCGCTCTCGATAACGAGAATAACACCGAAGTGGGCGCCGACCGCATGCGTCCTGGCAAAGATTGCCTGCACTTGTTCCGGCTTGGCGTCGGTAGCAATATCAAAATCCTTTGGGACCTTGCCCCGGACGATGTCCCGAACGCAACCGCCGGCGAAATAGGCGGCGTGGCCTTTTTCGCGCAATCGCCCGACAATCGTCCGGGCTGTCGTTTCCATCGGCGAAATTTTCACGTCCTACTGTAGCGGCGGTCTATGACCGTCGCATTAATCATAATCGGCTAACATCGGCGCTCATAGAGCGCCCTACAATCAGGCGGCCGCCGGTTCCTTATGCCGAAAGGAATGGATGATGAAGCAGACCACGGCAATGCAGATGCAGGAATCGGCCACGTTGAACGCGGGCCAGGGATCGACCGGCCAAATCCCCAAATTGAAAAGGAGAAAGTCAATGACGTGACCATGGAGCAGCCGGTCGCTCAGGTTTCCCAAAATCCCGGCAAGGAGGAGTGCCAGCGAAAGATCGCGCCAGGCATCAGGAGAATGACGACGGACCAGGAGAATGACGACAATGAAGAGCGCGACACATGAGAGGGCCACGAAAAATGTATTGTTGTTCTTAAAGGAACCAAAGGCAGCGCCGGTATTGGTAACGTTGACCAGGTTCAGGAAACCGGCCACGACCGGGTAGGGCTGGGTGGGATCTACGAACCGCATAACGAAATGCTTCGTGATCTGATCGAGCACGTAGAGAGGCATGGAAATTAAAAAAATGTATCTCATGATGGTGTTGTCATCCCTTTGGTCATGGAGGGCGGAGCTCCTGCGACGCCTGCCGGTTTCACGAGCTGGCCGGAGCTCGCTCCTCCGGATTTAGAGAACTGACCACCTTTTCACATCGATCGCATAAATCGGGATGGGCCTGGCTGCGGCCGACGGCCGGCCGATGCCGCCAGCAGCGGGCGCATTTGGCGAAAGTTGTCTTGGAAACAGAAGCGTTTGCTTCTTTCCCCTGTTCGATTGTCAAATCGCTCAAAATAAAAAATTCCTCCAGCTCCTCCCGGCCGATCTTTGTCGTGACGTCGGAGTTCGACTGCAACACTACAGCTGCTTCCAGGGCGTTTCCGATCAGTTTTTCCTGGCGCGCCCGCTCGATTGCCTGTCCGATCACGCCGCGCAACTTCAGCAGTTCCGCCATCGCCGAGCTTGCTTCGGAGCTGCGACTGGGCGGCGCCTGGGGAAACTCCTGCAAATGGACGGAGGGCCCGTCATTGGCGTAACGCCAGGCTTCATCGGCAGTAAAGACAAGGATGGGCGCGAGCAAGCGGCAAAGCGCGTCGAACACCCTGGCCATCGCCTCCTGGGTAGCCCGGCGCCGGG
Organism: uncultured Verrucomicrobiae bacterium; assembly: GCA_963728975.1. Classification (GTDB taxonomy): domain Bacteria; phylum Verrucomicrobiota; class Verrucomicrobiia; order Chthoniobacterales; family UBA10450; genus DATFCK01. Next base: position 1,530,328 of record CAVSMF010000001.1, on the reverse strand, counting down.
GCGAGCCGGGGGCATCGCAGTACATCCGGTCCTTGGTGATATCTATATAGAGACTGCTCAGATCGACCGCACAAAACTGGTTTAGGGTGTGATAAACCTTATGAAACTCAAAGACTTCATAGGCGGCCCGGCATTCGCCGACCACCTGATCGAGCCGCTCCAGAATCCAGCGATCAATCAGGGTGGGGTTTGTAGCGGCGGTCTGTGACCGTCGATTTTCGTGATCTTCGTTACGGCGCTCATAGAGCGCCGCTACAGCGTCATTTTCATTCGAGCGGCGGTCATAGAGTGCCGCTACAGGATAGTCATAAAGATTGCCTAACAAGATCCGGAGCGTGTTCCGAATCCGCCGGTAGGTGTCCCCAAGCCGGGTAAAGATCTCTTCCGAGAACGGGACGTCGTCGGTGTAATCGATGCTGCTGGCCCAAAGCCGGACAAGGTCGGCTCCGTGTTTTGCCACAAAATGGCCGGCATCCATCGGTTTGTCGTAGGTCCCGGACTTGGAGATTTTTTTGCCGTCCACATCAACCACAAAGCCGTGGGTGACGCAGATTTTGTAGGGGGCCCGGCCGTTCAGGGCGATGCTGGTCATGAGCGAAGATTGAAACCAGCCCCGGTGCTGATCGGTGGCCTCGAGGTACATGTCCGCCGGGTCGCGCAATTCCGGATGGAGCGCTAAAACAGCCTTGTGGGAGACGCCGCTATCGATCCAGACATCGATGGTGTCGTTGCGGTGAGTTGTGCCCGGAGGCAATCCTAGTTCGCCCGCCAGTTCGGCGTCGTTCAGCTCGAACCAAATATTCGAACCGCGGGCTGCGACAAGATCGGCCAGCTTGCGAATTATATCGGCATCCAGGATCGGTTGGCCGGTGTCCGAGTAAAAAACGGGGAGAGGCACGCCCCAGCTGCGCTGGCGGGAGATAACCCAATCGGGGCGCGATTCGACGGTGCCGGCAATGCGGTTTTCGCCCCAGGCCGGAATCCATTTTACTTCCTTGTGAATGGCTTTGAGGGCTTTTTCGCGCAATGCGTCGATCCGGATAAAAAATTGCTCGACGTTCCGAAAGATGATCGGCGTCTTCGACCGCCAGCAGTACGGATAGGAGTGGTGAAAGCTTTGGGCGCCGAGCAACATGCCCCCCGCGCGCAATAAATTAACGATGTCGGAATTGGCATCGAAAACGTATTTGCCGATCAGATCGGGCAGGCCTGCTTCTTCGGTGAAGCGCCCGTGATCGTCAACCGGCGACAGGATCGGCAGGTTGTTGGCCCGGCCCAAATTGTAATCGTCTTCGCCGTGGCCGGGGGCGATGTGAACGCAACCCGTGCCGCTGTCCATGGTCACGAAATCGGCCGTGAGCACGATCGATGTCCGATCCAGGAACGGGTGTTGCGCGACAGCGCCCTCCAGTTTCTTGCCCGGGAAGGAATGCAAGGGCTCGCCTAACGGCTCGAATCCTGTGTTGGCGCAAAATTGCGAAACCAGCTTCTCGGCCAGGATGAGAGTAGCGCAAGTTTCCAACTTGCGATCTTGACCGGGCAAGTTGGAGGCTTGCGCTACTTTTCGAAATTCCTGGACGACATAGAGTTCCTTTGGATCAACCGCGATGGCCAGATTGGCCGGCAATGTCCAGGGTGTGGTCGTCCAGATCGCAATGGCTGTTCCAGGAGGAAACTCAACCGCTTCGCCGTGATGGCTCACATCGCTCGGCGCGCCCGGCGGTCGCGCCCTACCAACGATCGGAAATTTCACGTAGACGGTGGTGTCGTTGCGTTCCTGATATTCGACTTCGGCCTCGGCCAGGGCGGTCTGGGCGCCGGTGCTCCAAAACACCGGTTTTTTGGAACGGTAAACCAGGCCCTTATCGACAAAGACAGCGAAAGCGCGAAGAATTTCGGCTTCGTATTTCGGGTCTAACGTCAGGTAAGGATGCTGCCAGTCCCCGAAAACGCCGAGTCGCTTGAACTGCTCGCGCTGGATAGCGACATATTTGAGGGCAAAAGCCTGGCAGCGCTTGCGCACTTCGAGGGGTGAAAGTTCCCTGGACTCCTTCACCACCTTGTATTCGATGGGCAAGCCGTGGCAGTCCCAACCGGGAACATAGGGTGCGCGTTTGCCCAGCATGGTCTGGGATTTGACTACGAAATCCTTCAAAATCTTGTTTAACGCCGTTCCCATATGAACGTCCCCATTGGCGAAAGGCGGGCCGTCGTGCAGAACAAATAACTCGCGATCTTGCCCGGCCTTTTGAATCTGCTGGTAAACTCGGGTTTCCTCCCAGAGCTTGAGGAATTCCAATTCGCGCACCGTGAGATTCGCCTTCATGGGGAAATCGGTGCGGGGAAGATTCAGAGTTGGCTTGTAATTTTGGCTCATCGAGGAAGCGCGACGCTACGTAACATCCCCAGCCGGACAAATCAACGCGAGTGCTGTGCGCGGGGCAGCTGCTGAAGCGCGGTTGCCATCCCCGGCCTGGCCGGCAGAGCAACCTACTGAAGCGAATCATCGCCGCTAAAAATTTGCGGGTCATCGCAAAAATTGCCGCGGACGAGGCGACCGGCCCCGACAGGTTTCCCGATTTCATCTCCAAACGCGCGTGGCCTTATGAAATCTTTTTCCCTTGTTCTTGTTCTTTCGGCGGTCGTTCTTACCGCAAACGCCCAAACCATTTACAATTCACGGACGATCTATGACCTGGCTCACCCGGGCAATTACGTCGTCGATTTTAACGGCTACACACCGGGGCCGACCCAATATACCGATGTGACTGCGTCGACGCCGTTTGGGGACGTAAATTTCGACGCTATCCCTTCCAGCGGGAACATCGAATTCCTCAGCGACAACAACTTTTCATTCCTCGGTCCGAACAATCTCGCGCTTTACGCGTTCAACGGCCAGTTTCTGACCGATAGCCTGTTAATCACGCTGCCGGCGAACAGTTTCAGCTTTGGCCTGGACCTCATCAGTCCCAGCCAGACAGTTCCCGAGCCTTATCAGCTCACGATTTACTCCGGGGCCTCAGTGCTGACCACGATCCCTTCACCCAGCCTCAACAACGCGTATACATTTATCGGTTACGATTCTCTCAGCAGCCCGATTACCTCCGTCGCCCTGCAGATTGCGAACGGCGTCGGCAGTCCGGAACCCACGATCGACAATTTCACGGTCGTGCCGGAGCCAGGCACAGACGCGTTGATCGGCGTCGGCGCCGTCGCATTACTGGTCGCGATGCGTCGCCGGCTCACTTGCGGTTCGCCTGTTTGATGCGTCAGCAGCGGTTAAGTTTTTTCGGGATCGACGGTAAAGCCGGCTCCGACAGGCGAGGGTTTCTTCCGAGACGTTTGATGCCTCTGCAAAAAGGGCGGCGAGCAAACCCGAAAAATTGTCCGTCTCCATACACCCACATCTCCCTGGTTGTTCGAACTAGATGCAAATGAGTCACCAAATGATTTCGACAACCGCAACCGCCGATGAATCTTTCTTCGGATATCGCACTGCTTTGGTATCTCTCAGGCCGAAACGGCGTTTCAAAGCGGCAGCGGCCGGTGCGGCCAGTCCGGCCCGGACTAAGAGCGCCGGATCGCAGCGGGGACAACGACTGAAAAGGACCGGGCATCCAAATATTCATTTTCGCAGAGCAGTTCCGCCAAGCGCATTCTCATCCACCCTGCCCCAACGCCGAAAATCCCGATTGTTCCGCCGGATCTGCAATTTGTTGAAGCCGGGGCAGCACGGGAGGCCACATCGCGGTTGGAATTCGCTGCGCGGCTTGGTCATGGCGTCGAGATAAGCAAGTCAACGGCTCAGACTGCAAACCGGTTAAGCCGCGCGGAGAAGATGGCGTAACGCCGCCGGCCAGGCCGGGATATTCTTCGCTTCGCTAAAAGCGAGAGATGGGAGTGCGTCGATCCGGCCATGAAGAGGCGGGAACGCTTCCGCTAACGAGCATCGCGCAGGCGGCATCGACGATCACGGAACCGCCGGAGTCAACAATTTCGACCGGCAGGCAACCACCCGAGTCGGTTTTCTCGAAGTGGAGAGAAACTGCGTCACGATTCAAACCAAATAATTCCTTTTTGAGGAGATCTTCATGTTTCTACATCGCCTTATTCGCAAATCCGGCCATATCCGAACTCAGGTTATCGGCCTGCTTCTATTCGCCGGTTCATTCGCGCTTTTTACTCTCTCTTCCGGAGCGGCAAGCCGTCACGCTAAGGCGAAAAGCACCCGCTCCGCGCGGGTTGCGCCCAAGCCGCTGGCGGTGGCGGTTACAGCTGCGGGCGATCCGCAGTGTGCATTACCGGGCGTTCAGGTCTTGAGCGACCCGGCGGGAGACCAAACCGGGGCTCCGGACGCCAATCAGCAGCTCGATCTTACCGCGGCCTATGTGGCTGAGCCGTTCATCTCCAGCGCCGATCATTCGATTACGTTCACGATTAAAACTTCCACTTTGAGCCCGACCCTGCCACCGAACGCCACCTGGCAGCTGAATATGGTTGTGAACGACACCACCGGCACGGCCCGGACCATTTTTTTCGACATGAACACCGCCAGCACGGGCGCCACCGCCAGCTTCGACTACGGTTATCACGATCCATCGCAAAATATCGATCTGAGCCAGTGCGGCATACCGATTCCGATCATTTCGAGCTGCCCGGTCAGCGGCTCCAGCAGTTCGGATGGAACAATCACGATCACCGTGGATACATCACAGCCTTTGCAATATTTCGACGCCACCGGGACCCATGCCTTCGACGTCGACCTGCTGACACCCGGTCAAAGCCTAACGAACATGAACGCGGTCACGACCTTGCTGGTGGGCGGCGGCGGAAGCGGAGTGGTAACCACGATCGATCAGATGACCACCGGCACGTCGAGCTATCTGACGGTGGGGAACGCGGCCTGCGGCACCACCGGAACACCGACTCCAACTCCAACTCCTACCCCAACCCCCACTCCAACACCCACGCCCACGGCGCCTCCGATGGCGGGCGCGGGCACACCGAGGTTCCAGACTTACATGTCCCCTCAGGGGGTGGCCGACAGCGCCGGAGAGCCCTCCATCGGCAGTAACTGGACCAAAGAAACCATGTTCACCAACACCAACGTGAATGGATCGACCAACTCGATCCCGAACGGGGGATCGACCCTTTATTTCGGCGGGTTTCTGCCGTCGATGTTGAAAATCACATTCAGCGATTGTTCTTCCCCCGCCAACGCAACCTGGGAGCAAAAGCCGCTGGTGAGCGCGAGCACGCCCCGCGCGGCCGGCGATCCCATCCTGTATACCGATCACACCACCGGCCGCACTTTCGTCGCCCAGCTGGAAGGACTAACGCCGGCGGGCGCGACGATCGACATCACGGATGACGACGGCGACACTTTCATACCGAGCGACGGCGTGGTGCCCTCGGATGTCGATCATGAAACCCTCGGAGGCGGTCCTTATCACGAGCCTCTTCCCAATCCTAATCCGGTATATCCCAATGCGGTTTACTACGCGTCCCAGAGCATCGCGGAAGCTCGTTGTCTGCGCAGCGATACCGGTGGCCTGGTTTTCAGCCAGGGCTCGGCGCCCATGTTTACGGTTGATCAATGCGATGGACTGCATGGTCACGTCAAAGTATCGCCCTCGACCGCTCCCGACGCGGGCACGGTTTACGTGCCGGACAAAGGCTGCGGCAACGTTCCCTTGCTCAACGGTGGCAATGCCGCCGTCGCTTTCTCCGAAGATAACGGCATCACCTGGACCGTCAGTGAAGTGCCGGACGGGGCATCCGAAGGCGAGTGGGATCCGTCGGTGGGGATCGCCAGCGACGGAACGATTTATCTCGGATATCAGGATATTAATGGCCACGCCAAAATCGCTGTCGGCCACCACATAGACGGCGGCGGTGTGCCCGGAATGGGAACGATCAACTGGGAACCCTCCGTCGACGTCGGCGCCCAGGTGGGAGTCAATAACATCACATTCCCGGCTGTTGTGGCCGGCGATGGAGACCGGGCCGCGTTTGCCTTTTTCGGGACGACAACGGCGGATGGTCCCAACGAAGATCACACCGGCGGAGCCAACGACGACCCGAGCCTGTTCGATGGGGTCTGGTATCTCTTCATCGCAACTACCCTGGACGGTGGTCAGACCTGGACCACTCAAAACGTCACTCCCGGCGACCCGATTCAACGCGGCCCGATCTGCGGCGGCAGCACCTGCCGCAACCTTCTCGATTTCTTCGACGCGACCATCGACAAGGAGGGGCGCGTCCTGGTCGGTTACGATGACGGCTGCGTCAGCGCGACCTGCATCAATGGCGGGTCTAACGACTACACGGCCAAGGCCGCGATCGCCCGGCAAAGTGGCGGCATGAGAATGTTCGCCGCATTTGATCCTAATCCACCAGAGCCGGTCGTGCCGGGGGCTCCACTGGTGACAGGCTCGCTCGATGCCGCGGGAACGTCCGCGACTTTGACCTGGCCAACGCCCGACAACGGCGGTTCGCCGATTCTCGGATACAATGTATACCGCAAGGCCGGAGCGGGAACATTCGCGTTACTGGCCAATGTTACCACGCCCGCTTTTGTCGATGCCGCTTTCGCAGCCGGCGACGTCTATCACGTGACCGCTCTCAATTCCCAGGGCGAAGGACCGTATTGCTCCGAGGTCACGCCCACAGTGATGGTGGCGCCGGACCCTTGTGCGCTGCCCGGCGTGCTCGCCCTGGTCGACAACGATGGCGACGCCGCTCCCAATCTGCCGCCCGATTCGCGAGTGGATGCGCAGCAACTCTTCATAGCCGAGCCGTTGTTCAATCCGGCCGCCGACAAGCTTGTGTTCACTCTCCAAGTCGGCCCTTCCACCTCGGGCGCGGCCCCGGCCAGCAGCCAATGGTACATCGTTTGGAATCGGCAGGGGAACGATCCATCTGATTCGAGCGACTCCAGTTACGATCGCATGTATGTGGCGATGAAGACCGACGCCACCGGTGCGGTCTCCTTCGACTACGGCAAGTTCGGCATCCCCCTCAACGAAGTTCCGCCGCCGGCGCCTGACCCCAATGCCAATACCCCTAAATCCTACGGGGCGCCGGACAGCGGAAGCTACGATGTGGCGACCGGAATTGTTCGGATCACGATCTCGAACACTAAACTGCGAACGATCGACGGCGGCGCGAGCAGTTATATAGCGGGAACAAGTCTGAACGGCCTGAACGTGCGCACCTACCTGGCGCGTCCGGACGCCGGACAAAAGTCGCAAAACAACGCGAACGATATTACGTCCGACAGCAGTTACGCTTTGGCGGGCAACGCATCCTGCGCCACCAATGTGGTTCCGATTCTCAGCGTGGTCTCGGCCAAAATCCACGGCAGCGCCGGCGAATTCGACATTCCTCTGCCCTACACCGGCAACAGTTCGGCTCCCGGGATCGAATGCCGGACGGGCGGCAACAACGGCAGTTACACTGTCGTGTTCAGCTTCGTGAATCCGCTGGCAGGTGTTGCCGGAGCCGGCATTACCAGCGGCAGTGGCACGATCGATACCGCCAACAGCGGGATCAATCAGAGCAACCCGCACGAGTACATTGTTAATCTCACCGGGGTTACCAACGCCCAGAGAATCACGGTCGCGTTGACCGGTGTCAGCGACACCGCCGGCAACAGCATGAGCACGCTTTCAACCACCATGGGTGTGTTGCTCGGTGACGTTAACGGCGACGGATTTGTTCTATCAGGAGACTACACCGCCGCTCGTAATAATTCCGGCGCAACGGTCAGCAACCAGGACAATCGATTCCGATACGACGTCAACACCGACGGATTCATCTTGAGCGGCGACTACACCATTGTGCGCAATCAATCGGGAACCCAGCTTCCCTAATCGCACGAAAAAATAGTTCTGCCGCAAGCAAGCAACCGATTCCTTGGTCTCGGCTCCCGGAAGAGAACAAGTAATTGATGTTGCTTCGCCGGGACTGTGACATCCCGCCCATGGCAGCCGGGTTCCGCAGGAAATCCTGCCGAGAAAAAAACTGCGCACAGGCATCCCCTGGCCAGGTCGGCTACGAACTAATACGACCTCTTAGATACCTCTACTCCATGAAAAAGACCTCGCTTCATCGCTCCGGAATTATGAACCCGCGCGTGCTGTTTGCAGTCGCGCTCGGATTCATCGGCTCGTCTCTCGGCTGGCTCAGCATCGCCTCGACCCCGTCAAGCGGCATGATAACGGATATATCGGGCCCTCAAATGTACACGGCCGGCCCATTCTACCAAGCCAACCAATCACCGGTTGGCTTGGGCCAGCTCGACACCGGTCCGCGATGCAGCACTGGTTTTCCCTGCGACCAGTACACGTTGCACGTGCAATTACCCGCTGACTATGGACTGACCCACTGCTTCCCTACCATCAAAGTCACCATGACCTGGACTGACACCGGGACGGGGCAATCGGATTACGATCTCTACATCTACGACGGGACCAACCCGACCATCGACGGAAACCATTCCGCTCAATACCAATCGGCCAGCGGCGCGAATCCCGAGGTAGCGATTATCGCCCCGTTACAGGCGGATGGAAACGTGCATGACTACACTGTGGTGATCGTGCCATTTCAGCCCACTGGCGAAACGGTAAACGTCAAAGCCGAATTGCTCCCCGGCCCTGCCCCAGGCTCTCCCGCCTGTGGCACGCCCGGTTTCGGCGGCCCAGACTCCACTGCGCCCGGTGTTCCGCGGTTTCAGATTTTCGAAGCTCCTTCGCCGGATGCTGACGTGGGTAACGGTGAATTCAATATTGGTTTCAACCCGCATACCGGACGGATCATGACCATGAACTCGGGTCCCGTTTGGCGGATCACCCCGCCCGAAATTCAAAATCCGGCCAAGCCCGAATGCTGTGAAGGATTATGGGAAGATCGATCAGCCGCTACGACGAACATTGGCCTCGATCCGATTCTTTGGACTGACCAGCTAACAGGCCGGACGTTTGTATCGAATTCGACCGCCGGAGCCAACGCGGTATACGCCTACAGCGACAGCGACGGAGAACCAAGCATGACGCAGCCAACCGGTTGGACCGAATTCGGCGTCGGTGGTCCTAACGGCGGCGCCGATCACGAAACGATCGGCTCCGGCCCTTACCCTGCTCTGTTGAGCGCCCTAACCACGCCCTTGAACCAGGGGCATCCGGTTTACTATTGCTCGCAGGATATCGTCGGGCCCGCTGCTTGTTATCGCAGTGACGATCAAGGGATGAGCTGGGGCGCAGGCACGCTGGCCTATAACGGCCAGGGCACCGGCACTCCCGGCGGCACAGACTGCGGAGGCTTGCACGGCCACGTTCATGTCGCACCGGACGGCACGGTTTGGCTGCCGGTCAATCAATGTACCGGGCAGCAAGGAGGCGTCTTTAGCACTAACGGAGGTATTACCTGGACCGAGTTCAAGGTTCCCGGCGCTATTTCTCAACAGGAGGGAGCGGATCCGTCCATCGCGATCGACGCAAACAGCACGATCTACTACGCCTACGTTAACAATGAACCCGTGGCGAACCCGGCCAACGATCCGCCCGAGGGACACGCCCGTGTCGCGGTCGGCAACCGCAATGGCAATGCCATCACCTGGACGCAATTCAGCAACACCGGCGATCCGGTAAAGGATTACAGCATCGATATCGGAGCCACTCACACGGTTCGGAATGCAGCGGAAATTGAAGCCGTCGGCGGAAGCGCCAACCGCGCGGCCGTCGGTTTTCTCGGAACCGATCGGCCCGGGGACTACCAGGCAATCAGTTTTCCTGGAAAATGGTACCCCTTTATCGCGACTACTTACGATGGTGGGCATACCTGGACGACAGTTAACGCTACCCCTAACGACCCAGTCCAGAGCCAGACCGGTATTTGGCAGCAAGGCGGGGGCGCGACCCAGCGCAACCTTCTCGACTTCAACGAAATCACCATTGACGATAAAGGTCGCGTCCTATACGGCTACAGCGACGGCTGCGTCACCGCGGGATGCATTGCCGGCACTGCGCCGAACGACTATGTCGCTTACATGCGCGTCGCGCGCCAAAGCGGCGGCAAGACATTGCTGGCGAGTTACGATGGCAACACCGACACCACCGCGGCGCTGACGCCAAAGCCACCCTGCTTGAGCGGCACGCGCGACAACACCGGTTCGCATTTGACCTGGAAAGTACCCGACAACGGCGGTTCGCCGATCACCCAATACCAGATCTTTCGCGGCACGACCTCCGGGGGAGAAGACGCCACGCCAATCGGTTACTCGGCCACGAACAAGTTCGACGACACGTCGGCTGATCCCAATGTTGCCGACTACTTCTACACGGTCAAAGCGGTGAACAATGTCAATACCGGCAATGCCAGCAACGAAATCGATCTGGCAATCGATCTCACGCCTCCGCAGACGGCATGCGCTCTGCCAGGGTTAACGATCCTTCAGGATCCGTCTAACGACGAGCTGGACATGGTGCCTGCGCATGACGTGCAAAGCATCTCACTGGGAGAACCTTTCGCATTCGCCTCGGACAAAATCGTTTTCACCATGAAGGTGCAGGACCTCTCCACCCTGCCGGCGGACACGGAATGGCCAATCACTTTCGACGCGCCTGATGGACACAATTACACCGTGCAGATGACAACGTCGCCGGTGGACGGGGCAACAACCCTGTCTCCGCTCTTCCAGGTGTTTGACAGCACTGGCAGCGGGCTCGGCGCACCTACGGCTGACCCGGCAAGTAATTATACTCCGGACGGCACCATTACCATTGTTGTGCCGCGCAGCTTAATTGGGAATCCCTCCGTGGGCACGCAGTTGAATCACTTCCTGGTCAGGATTGCCGCCAACCTGGTCGGGATCACGATCACACCCGACAACATGCCGGACAATGTTAACGCCCCAGCCGGGACCTACGCGATTGTAGGTAACGCCGCCTGCGCGCCCAACACCGCGCCAGTGGCCAACCTGGTGGCTCACGTGCATGGCACGGTCAATCCCCCTCAAGGTGATCCGCCTCTGACGATCGACTTTGACGCGTCGGCATCCTCCGACGCGGATAACGGCGACGCGGTTGCCAGCTATCACTTCGATTTCGGTGACGGCACCTCGGCCACCTGCCCGGGTGACGCCGCCTGCACGGGATCAGGGACCGCTCAGCACACCTATACCACTAACGGCGACTTCGGCGCCCAATTGAAGGTGACCGACTCGCGCGGCAAAGTGAGCGACAACACCGGTCTGGTGAATGTCGAGGTGGAAACACCTCTCAATCGCGTGGTCTCAGAAAAGGTCCACGGTCAGAAAGGTCCGTTTGATTTTATTCTCTACGATCGTTCGGTCTTCCCGAATGGAGATGGTCAAATTGAGTGCCGCAAGGAAGGCAACGGCTACGACATCATCTACACCTTCGGTTCCGGCAGTGAGTTTACCGTCACTGGAGACGCCAATATCGCGCCGACTATCACCAATGGCGGGACTGTCGCGAGCCATGGCCACGGGCCTGGGGCCAATCAATATCAGGTCCATCTGACCGGCGTGACCAATGCGCAACATCACGTTGTGACGCTGAACGGAATCCCCGTGCACAACAATGCCATCAACGGAAGCGCGGGGGATGCCACCTTGAACAACGTCGCCGTACGGTTCGATCTCCTCCAGGGCGACGTGAATGGAGATGGGTTTGTGCTCTCAGGCGACTACACCGCGACCAGAAACAAATCCGGCGCCACGGTCGATGGAACGACCTTCCAGTACGACATCAACGCGGACGGATTCATCCTCAGCGGCGATTACACCGCGGTGCGCAGCAAATCGGGAACCAAACTGCCTTAGGAGACATCAGGCGGTATCGGACTTGAATCCGCTCGCTCCCGGCCAGGGAGCGAGCGCGATCTGCTTCGTTATTATATAGTGCGCGATGCCGCTCTACAGGAAGGCGGAAAAGGGAGGCCGTTGCAGCATCTCTCCTGAGTTCAGCTGTCACCAGCGTTTCAAGATCGCTTGGGCAAGCGCTTTGGTCTTCTTGATTCGCGTCGCTTGGTCGCCCGCGCCGCCAATCCCGACGCGGAAGAACCGGTCTCCTTTCAAGACGTAAAGAGCGCCGCCAATGTTGGTGCCGGACCAGAAAGCTTCGTCGCCCAGGTCAGGCACAGGCACGAGCTGTTGCCGCAACTTTGCCCGCGTCTCTTCATCTTCGCCTTCGCCTTCCCCCGTGTCGCCGTCGCCGTGGAAACGTTCCTTCCAAAATTCCCTTGGATCCTTACTCGTCCGATCCACTCGCTGCCACACGGTGAGACTGATCGATTTGCTGCCCGTAGGGGTGCCAAAGTAACACTGCGAAACCGCCATGCCTGCCCCCGCTTGGTTGCTCGGGACCGCGTTTTGAAGGGGCTCGCCTTGAACCGCCTGGATGTCTGCGCTGGCAAGGAGATCGCAGGCATTTACGAACGGCCCGGTTGTCTTCTCCGCCGGTGATCGATCGACCGGGTGCTCGGCCGTAGTTTTGGGACGATTACAACCGGCAAGACCCATCGCCAGCCCAAGGAGAATTAAAAGCCGCATAGAAATCGACTGTGACGTTCGGAGTTTCTCGTGCCGGTGGGTAATCCGCAAGGCAAAGCTGACTAGCCGACTCGCCTCCATCCCGGGCGAGAGGGCGGCGGCCAGCAACCAGCCTGCTCAACGTCGCCATCATTACAAAATTTTAATCAGCCGGCACCCGGCCGTTTCATGGCCTGTTCACGATTCAACAATAATCGACCGAACTGATGAAAAATACGCGAATCCAGTAGTTAGAAGTCTCTCGGTCTCCGGCGGACATCTTTCCGCCAACAACCCTCACCACCGATCATGCGAAAAAATCACACTGCAGAATCTGGCTTTTTTAATCCGCGGACCTTTGTCGCATTCCTTCTCTGCTCAATAGCCGCGTCGCTTGGCTTCATCAGCTTTGCCGCCAACCCAACCGGAGCAGCCATATCGGCGAGCACAACGACGCCTGTTACCTGGGAAGGCACAGCAACCGGGACCGGGGCGGCGGGCGGAGAGAGCTCGTGCGTCGATGGAACAAATTGCGATACCTTTACTCTTACCGTCAATCCCGCCAGCGACTGGACCGGCAAACGCATCGAGGTGCGGATTCAGCAGGCGACGTCGGAGGATGATACCGATCTTGTCATCCACAAGACTGATAACACTGGTCCGACTGTGGCCAACTCAGGAAACGGAGCAGGCATTACCGAGGTTGGCTATATCACCCCGAGCGTCGATGGCACCGGTATTTTCACTATTCATGTGATCTATTTTGCCACCGTTCCCACCCACCAATATCACGGCTCAGCCACGGTTGTTTCTCTTACCCCTACCCCGCCTCCGGATGCGGCGATCGATTCGACTAACAAAATCGGATACGAAAACTTCGAAGTTCCCGGTGCCCTAACCAACGTGACTGTCGATGTGCCGAACGATCCGGGCCCAGGCGTAACTCAGGTCCCAACCGTCGAGTATGTCGGTCGCAGCGCCGGCGAACCTTCCATCGGTGTAAACTGGAACACCGACGTCACCAATTTCCAATCGGACCTCGAAACCTTGTTTGTCACTTTTACGAATGGCTGCGGCGATCATGGTCCGCTCGCAACCTGGGTTAATCGGGTCGCGCCCACTTCCAAGGCAATCGATTCCGACCCGATTGGATTTACCGACCACGCGGGATCCACCCAGCGCGTTTTTTCCGCTGAGTTAACGGCCACATCGCCGACGTGCAAGATTTCCTATACCGACACCGACGGAACGCCGGCCAACACCGGCTGGGTGGCCACACCGGGGCCGCTCGGTTCGGGTATCGACCATGAAACAATTGGCGGCGGCCCCTTCAATGAAGGTGCAGTCCCTCCGCCGGTCCACCCAACCTACCCGAATGCGGTTTATTATTGCTCACAGGATTTGGTGGCGGCGTTTTGTCTTCGGAGCGACGACGGCGGTGCGACGTTTAACACTCCCCCTATCGACACCTACACCACGGAGTGCGGAGGGTTGCACGGCCACGTCAAGGTTGGACCCGATGGCACGGTTTATCTGCCAAACAAAGACTGCAGCGGAAATGAAGCTGCGGTCGTGTCGGAAAACAATGGCGTCACCTGGAGTGTCAGGCCCGTCGGCAATGCCGGCGTTCAACCCGGAGCCAGCCAAAGCGATCCCGCGGTGGCGATTGACGCCAATAATCGCGTCTACTTCGCCATGGCGACCGACGACGCCTCGGCTACCATCGCCGTCTCTAGCGATCACGGCCAAACCTGGCCAACCATCGTCAACGTCAGTCGCGCTCTCGGACTTCAGAACGTGCGCTATCCTGCCGCTGTCGCCGGAGACAACGGCCGCGCCGCAATCGCTTTCCTCGGTTCCACCACTGCGGGTGACGCAAACTCCGCCAATTTTAATGGCGTCTGGCACCTCTATGTCGCCCACACGTTTGACGGAGGAGCAACCTGGACGACGACTGACGCGACTCCAAACATGCCGGTGCAACGCGGCTGCATCTGGACCGGCGGCGGCGCCAACATTTGCCGCAACCTGCTCGACTTTTTCGATATCGCGATCGACAAGGAAGGACGGGTGCAGGTCGGTTATCCGAATGGCTGCTCCGGCGGTGATTGCGCCCAGTCCGCCTCCACGGCGACGGGTAACGCTTATGCCGCAACCGCCACCATCGCTCGCCAATCAAGCGGTAAACGACTCCTCCAGGCTTATGATCCCACTGGCGGAGCCACCGCGCCTGGAATGCCGTTCGTCACTCAACGAAGAGTGGGCAGCGTCGTCCATCTCGCCTGGTCGGAGGCCGATAGCGGGGGCGCCGTCATTACCAGCTACGATATTTTACGAGGCACGGCCGCCGGCACTGAGACCTTGCTGGCTACGGTTCCGGCTGGCCAGAGTAATTACGACGACTACTCCGCGGCTGATTCGGCCAAGACCTATTACTACAAGGTAGTGGCGAACAATAGCCAGGGCGGCTCCTGCCCGAACAACGAGATTGCCGCGCCATTTATCGGCGACACCTGCAGCGGTTTGATCATTCACCAAAACGATCCATCCCATCCGGAGAGCACCGCGGCTAATACCAACCCGCAACTGGCCATCGACTACGTCGCTGCCGGCGAACCGTATCAGGTCGGCGCCGATAATCTCATGTTCAAGCTCAAAGTGAGCGACCTGTCGACCCTGCCAGCAAACAGCAGATGGAGAGTCGTGTGGGATTCCTTCGCTTCGCCCGGCCAGCAGTTTTATGTCGGTATGACAACCGATAACAGCTCCGTCCCGACATTTGAGTATGGCACCCTGGCTACGGCCGTAGTCGGGCTTGTTCTTGGGGTTCCCCAGGAAACACAAGTCGGCGTCCTGCCGCAGGGACCGGCTAACAGTTCGACCTTGAGTAACTACAGCCCTGACGGCACCATCACTATCTACGTGCCACGCTCCGCGGTAGGTAATCCGCAGAAAGGCGATCTTCTGGGCGCAGTGAATGGCAGAACATTTGCCGATAATACTGCCTACGAGCGGTCAACCCAGTTGATCGATCACACTTTCGTCAAGTCCCAGACGGACAATGCCTATCCCACTGCTACCTACACGGTCACTGGCCCGAACCTGACCTGTGCCGTCACCAGCGCAGATTCAGTGAAGACCCACGGGAACGCCGGGCCGTTCTCGATTCATCTGCCTGTAGTCGGCACCCCTGGTATCGAGCCTCGTTTGGGCGGCAGTAGTGCGGGAGACCATACTGTCGTGGTCACGTTCGCGGTCCCGGTTGCCAGCGTGGCCTCGGTTAGCCCTTCGTCCGGAGCCGGCACCGCTGCGGTGAACGGCAATACAGTGACGGTAAACCTAACCGGGGTCGCCAATGGACACACGATTGGAATCAATCTGGTCGGAGTAAGCGACGGCACCCACACATCCGACGTTCTTATTCCCATGAGCGTGCTGCTGGGCGACGTGAACCAGGATGGATTTGTCCTTTCCGGCGATTATACGGCCACTCGCAGCAAATCTGGCTCGGGCTTAACCGGAACGACGTTCAAGTACGATGTCAACACCGACGGATTCATCCTGAGCGGCGACTACACAATTGTAAGAAGCCAATCGGGCAAAAGCCTTCAATAAAACAGGGGCGGAAAATGGAAGCCTTAATTAGAGATGCAGGAGGAGGATCGCGAGATCGTGTCGCGACCCGGCCTTGGCTCGAGTTTCCTGACCAGCGGGGGGGAGCCAAGGTCCCCATAAAATACAGTGTTTGCCGTAATTACTCTCGACAGCCCTAAATTTTTCTGATTTTCTTTATCAGCACCCGTCCGCCAATACCGCCAGCTACGAAGCCTTATCAACCTTAGCAAATAACAACAAATAACCCCATGAAAATAAAACAATTGCTTGTCATCCTTAGCTTGTCGGCGGCGTGCGCCATTCCAGCTTTTGCCCAGCTGCCAGCGGCCAACGCAAATCTTTTCTTTACCGACCCCGGGACCTTGACCACAACGACCGGTTCGACGGAGAATTCCACCGATACGTTCTCCTTCTCGATCCGGCTCAACTACCCGGGAATGCCTCCCTCGGATATTCTAAGCCTTTCTTACTGGTTTGAGGTGCCGAATGCTCTGGCCCCCTACATCAGCATTACCAGTCAGGCAGTCAACAGCAACGGCAACGAGACACCGGTGTTCACGGACAATTTGCTGACCGCGGGTATGTTCCCGCAGGCGTTCGATCAAGCCGGTGACTCGGGTCAAATGCGCAATACAGACGATCTTGGCGGGACTGCCAGCAGCGCAATTAGCCCCAGCGCCAACTCCTATTATATCTCGACCCTGACCTTCAATCTGGCAGGCGCCCCGGTGGGAATCTACGATCTTCAAACGACGTTAAATCCCCCTACCTCGGTCAGTGATTCAAACAGCGACGCCTTCACTCTGCCGCAAGCCGTCTACACACTGAACGTTGTTCCCGAGCCAGCTACCTGGTCGCTGCTCGCCTTTGGCGGTCTCGGCGCATTCGGCGTCAATCTCCTCCGAAGCCGACGCAAGAGCTAAGTTTGTAACCAATTCCAATGTGAGCGGGCTGACTGATTGTGGTCAGCCCGCTTGCGTTTGGGGTAAGGTATCTTCAGAATTCCGGGTGTGGAAAATCCTCTCCGAAACGGTTGAGCAATGAAAAAGCTACTTCCCTTTCTCATCGTAGGCTTTGTCGCTGTGGCCACGTTGACCGGTGGGGCCATTTTGTATCGCGCTAACCGGCCAGCCGTCCTCGCCGTCACCCAACAGTCGCCGCGGACGCCGGAAGACGACAAGACAATGCACGTTCGCGGTCCGGCAAAAAGCCGCGTCACCCTGGAAGAATTCGGGGACTATCAGTGTCCGCCTTGCGGCGCTTTGGCGGGCCCGCTCAGGCAAATCGAACAGCAGAACGCGTCAAGTATCAGGATAATCTTCCGCAATTTTCCCCTGGCCATTCACCAGCATGCCTTCCAAGCAGCCTGCGCCGCCGAGGCCGCCGGGCTGCAGGGTAAATTTTGGGAAATGCACGACCTGCTCTTTCGCGAGCAGGGAGTCTGGAGCAAGGCAGCCAATGTTAAGATCTTGTTTGACTCCTACGCAGGGATTCTCGGTCTGAACGTTACTCGCTTTAATAGAGATATGCAGAGCGCGGAGGTGACATCCCGCATCGAGAACGATCGGAAACTGGGCGCCTCCCTCGGGATCAAGACCACCCCTACGATCCTTATTAATAACCGCGTCGTGCCTCCGACTTCTCTTAACCCGGACGGCTTGCGCCGAGCGCTCCGGGAGGAGATGAATGCGTCGGGCTGATCGGGAAGAGCGCAAATGACATTATCTCGTATTTGCCTGATTACCTATATCGCGTGCGCTCTGGTCGCTTTGGCAGGACTGGCTGAGGCAACCTATCTGACTGTCCTGTCCCTGACCGGTGCTACCGCGGTTTGTGGCGGCTCGCCGGATTGCTTTCTGGTGCTCGGAAGCCGTTACGCTCGGATCGCTGGAATCCCTTTGGCCGGCTTCGGCGCTCTGGCTTACTTCAGCGCATTCAGTTTTGCAATCTTCGCTGCGTTCGGGTATTCGCGAGCTCGTTTTTTTTTCGTGGGCGTGGTGGCGGCGATGTTCGTCGTCACGCTTTGGCTCCTTTTTGTCCAGGCATTTCTCCTTCACGCCTTTTGCCGCTATTGCTTGTTCTCAGCCGCGCTCGTCTTTCTTCTCGCGGCAATGGTTGTTCTTAATCCTCCGTCTTCGCCGGCAGCAAATCAATCCTAGAACCCCTCTCCAAAATTGGTGCCCCATTCGCGCGGAAAGATTCGGCTTTGTCGTTTCGCGAGAAAAAAATCGATCCCTGAGGTATTATATTGGCGGTGCGTGTCCTTCTCATTGAAGACGAACGAAAAACCGCGACTTTCCTCGAAAAAGGGCTGGGGGAGGCAGGCTTCTCCGTCAGTGTGGAAAGGGACGGCGAGACGGGGTTTGAGGCCGCTGCGACGAAGCGCTTTGATCTTCTGATCGTGGACGTGATGGTCCCGAAGAAGGATGGGTGGGCCCTCGTAACCGAGCTGCGCCAGTCCGGTATTCGGACGCCGATTTTGTTTCTAACCGCTCGCGACGCCGTGTCCGACCGAGTGAAAGGTCTCGAACTCGGAGCTGACGATTATCTCGTTAAACCATTCGCTTTTCCCGAATTACTGGCCCGCGTTCGCAACCTTTTGCGCCGCAGCCCCGCTCAAAACAAGGACTATCTCCGCGTTCAAGATCTGAAAATCGATGTCCGGCGCAATCGAGCCAGCCGTTCCGGCTCAGACTTGAATCTCTCACCCAAGGAGTTTCTCCTCCTCGCCCATTTGGCTCGCTGCGCCGGCGAGGTCGTTTCTCGCGGTGAAATCGTCGCGCATCTCTGGGGTTTCGATTTCTCCACCGAAACCAATGTCGTCGATGTTCTGGTCCGCAGGTTGCGGGCAAAAGTGGACGATCCGTTTGAGACGAAGTTGGTCCACACGATTCGGGGCGTGGGTTATGTTCTCAAGGCCGCCTGAGACCCGTTCGATTGGGTCGCGCCTGGTTTTGCTCTTCACCCTGGCCGCTGCTTTTCTCGTCGCCTGCAGCCTGGGAGTGTTCTACTGGCTGGTCGTTCGCCACACATTCGAAGAGGACAACGCCGCCCTTGCCGACAAGCTCACCGCCCTGGTTGAAAATGTGAAGCAATCCGGACCGGCAAGAATTCCGGAATCGGAACAGCAGCCTGCCCGGGCCGGCGAGCGTCCCTTTTACTTGGTGCGGGTGCTCGATTCCAGGGGACATTTGCTCACCGAAAGCTCCGGCCTGAGCGGCGCCCTGCCCCCGAGCGTATTCCCACCGCCGGAGACGAACACTCGCCTGGCATCGAACAGGACGAGTTACCGGGTCGGCGGCGAGTTGTTCTCGTTAGTCGCGGTCCCGGTTCAATTCCAGGGAGATCATTACGTTCTCCAGGTCGCGCAGAACCGTTCCACTGACGAAAAGTTCAACCGCCAGGTTACTCTGCTTTTTCTCACCACCCTGGCTCTGAGTATTCTCGCTTCTATTGTCATCGCCCGGACCACCATCAAACGCGGGTTGCGGCCGCTCGACCAAATCAGCCGATCGTTCCGGCGGATCGGGCCGACTCAACTGAGCGAACGGGTCGCCCCCGTCGGATGGCCGCGCGAGCTGCAGCCGTTAGCGAACGCTTTCGATCAAATGTTAGGCCGCCTGGAAGAGTCCTTTACTCGCCTCTCCCAATTCTCGGCCGATCTTGCCCACGAATTGCGTACCCCCATCTCGAATATTCTCGGAGAAGCCCAGGTGGCTCTGACCCGCCAACGCACCTCCGATGAATACCGCGAGGTCGTCGAGTCAACCGTGGCGGAAAGCGAGCGGCTATCCCGGATTGTCGATAATCTGCTTTTCCTCGCCCGGGCCGAGTCCGCTCGCGAACAGATTCAACACACTGAGTTTGATGGGCGCGCCGCCCTCGAGAAGATAGCCGGCTTCTACCGCACCATCGCCCAAGAGCGGAATGTGCTGATCGAGTGCAAAGGCCAGGGAAACGTGTATGCCGATGCCGTCCTCTTTAGTCGGGCTCTCGGTAATCTGCTCGATAATGCTCTTCGCTTTACTCCCGAGGGAGGAACAATCCACCTGTCCATTGCCAGGCTTGACCACGAAACAAAAATCACCGTCAGCGATACCGGCCCCGGTATCCCCCCCGAACATGTCTCAAGAGTGTTCGACCGTTTTTATCGGGTGGATTCCTCCCGCAATTTGGCCGGCACCGGTCTCGGTCTCTCTTTGGTAAAATCAATCGTCGAGCTACACAAAGGAACGGTCGAATTAAGAAGCGTCCCTGGGGAGGGCACAACCGTGACCCTGGTTTTTCCAAACGCGCCTGGGGCAGCCCGTTGAAGAAAACTGCGCGCTCGCCGGGCCCAGCCCGCCTCAATTCTTCGGCGTTGACCGCTGGAACTAAATTAGATTCCGTCTCGCAATTCAGCACAAAGAATTTGTAGCCAACAGTTTTCCTTATCCAATTTGGGGCGATGCCCCCCTTTTTTTCCGTTTTTTATCGCTTCCAGAAACGGCTTGCCAACATTACAAAAATGTAATAACAGGCACTGTCCCACTCCGGCGCCGCACCGGTCGGCACCCTTAACCATCGCCCCTCTCAATATCCCATGCCTAAAAGATCCACTCTGTTTCCAACATTCGGCCGCTTACTTTCCCTGTTCATTCTGGTTGTCCTCATCAACCCAATGAACGGCTCGGCTTACGGACAGGAAGCCGCCGAAGAACGGATTGTTGTCACCGGCGACGACATCGGCAGCGCCTACGGCGCTCCGGGAGGATTTTCCCGGAGCCGGTTTTCCAACCTGACCAATGCCTATGTCCTGCCGCCCTGGACGTTCTTCTTCGGGGAAATCTATGAGGGCGACGCTTTTCGCCACGGACCGCCCGACCACATTTTCACCCAGGAAGTGGAAATGGGATTGCCCTATCGCTTCGGCGTCGCGGCTGAAGCCAGCGCAGAACGATTTAATGGTGGTGGCGGCGCCTCGAGCGTGAGTCTGGAAGGACGTTATGCTTTGGCTGATTGGGGCAAAATTCCGCTCAACCCGACTATCTTCGCCGAATACAAATTTGGGGTCGGCCCCATCCGTCACGAAGAAGGACCTCCGCCCCCTCCGGGCGAGGAGGAAGAGAGCGGACCACCCCAAAGGCCTGACGCTTACGAGTTCCGGCTGCTTCTGGCTCAGGAATTTGCTGGCCGATATGAGTGGGCCATGAACGGCTTTTTTGAAAAGGAAAACACCGGCGATCGCGGACGCGAGTGGGGTTTTGCCCAAAGCGTGGTGACTCCAGTTTTGCTCCCGCGCGAACAGCTGAAGGTGGGGGTGGAAATGGAATACAAAAACTTTACGGTTAAAGACACTCGGGGCGATCCCCAGCACACCTTTGTCATAGGACCGACAGCTGCATTCCGAACAACGAAGAATACACGGTTCGACGTTTCGACTCTCTTTGGTTGCACCAACGATGCGCCGCGGCTGCAGGTTTTTGCCGCTTTTTCCTGGCTGCTCGGTCCTGGCGGGGAACAGGAAGCTGAAGCGCCGGTCTCAACTCGGAACCGCTGAAACCAGCCACTCTATCTATATATAATATGAACAGGCCCATTATTGCTCTGCTGATTGTTTTAGCTTCCGCCGGATTTGCTCGCTCGGGCACGCCCGAACCCCAGACAATGAAGCAAGTCCAGCCCTCCCCATGCCCCGATTGGTATGGCGATAACGAATGGAATGTAAATCTTTGGGGCGCTTACGCTTTTACCAACACCGATTACTCCCGCAATCTCTGGCTGGTCGACGTGGTCCAAAGCACCACCGAAGGCAATCCTGTTCTGGGCGAATATGACCGTTACATCGGCGGCGATCACGCCTGGGGCGGCGGCGGCGATGTAAAATACTTTTTCTATCGCTACTTCGGCGTGGGGGTGGAAGGTTTTGTTCTGGACGCCAATAAGGGCGGCTTCGACATCTTCGAGGATCCGGCGGTCCCGGTCTTTTTTCGGGCAAGGACAAACGATCGCCGGATCATTGGTTCTGCCCTGGGGACATTTACCGTGCGATATCCGGTGCCATGCACCCGGTTTGCTCCTTATGCCTGGGCCGGGGTCGGCGCCATCTTTGGCGGCGGAGAAAGCGACAAACTCATCACCCGCCCTATCGTCGGGGTGCCGCCCGACGCCTTCACGGTAGACGCGCGCACCCAGCACTTCGATGGCGACACCAAACTGATTGGCCAATTCGGTGCCGGCCTCGAGTTCCGGATCACCCGGCACATTGGCTGGACGAACGATGTTAGCTGGGGCGTGATCGACGGACCGCGCAACAATTTCGGGATGGTGCGAAGCGGTCTCAATTTCGCGTTTTGAAGTAGAAGCGGCGTCCCCACCGCTAAAGGTAGGGACGCATCTCCGAGGCGTCCGGATGTCCGGCTGTCTCTGGGAAGAGACCATCACTCCGATTCGTCGCTCCGCTCGGAATGACGCGGGAGCCTTCTCCTTCACCGTAATCCCGAGCGCGGCGATCCGGGACGCTCTCCTTTCACGTCATCTCGAGCGGAGCGAGGGATCGGTCTTGGCCCGCGGCCCCGATTCTTCGACTCCGCTACGCTGCGCTCAGAATGACGGATTAAAAAGGTCTGATCAGCTAAACAAATACTGTGGGCGGGGGCCGGCTTTTCGCCCGGTCCTTGACCGCGTCTACCCGCCCCGATACCTTGATCCTGGAAAGGAGTCCGGGGTGAAAACCGAGGTATCAATCGAATATTGTGTAGTTTGAAACTACACACCGAAGGCCGTCAGTTTGGCGACCCAAATTCTCGAACTCGGCGAGCGGATCAAGTCGCTTACCCTTATTCCTTCCAGTGGCGGGGCCTTCGAAATTCGCGCTAACAGCAAGCTCCTGCATTCCAAACTCGATTCCGGCGACTGGCCCGATTTCGACCAGATGGTCAGGCAGATCAAGTCGATCAAATAGCTGCCTTGGAGGGGTGAGCTCCTGCGAACCCGCGCGGTGCGGCGTCGCAGGAGCTCCGCCCTCCAGGATTCAGAGGCGGGGCTTTTTGCAATTCGCGATTTACCGAACGGATCTCGAAAGTCTGTTCGGCGGCAGATTTTTCAACGCTCAACGCTCAACGTTCAACGTTCAACGCTCAATGGAGGCAATTGGACGTTGCACGTTGGAGGTTGAACGTTGGGCGTTTTCTTCTTTCCGGAGAGTGAAGGGTGCCTGGTGGCCCTCGCGGTCTTCAAAACCGTTGTCGATCCGGCAGCCGCCGGGCCGAGGTAGGTTCGATTCCTATCCTCTCCGCCAATTCAATTTCGATTTTAGATTGGCGATTGTCGATATCTTCCGAGCACGTTCTTCAATCGAAAATCAAAATTCGAAAATCGACATTTCTCGAAAGGAGGTGATCCCATGTCGCGCGAGCAAATTCGAAGATTAACTTCGCTCTCGACCAGCGCAGGGTGAGCTTCCAAGTTGAGCCAAAAGGCCCTGCGGCAAGTTTTGCCGCAGCTTCCGCTCTCGCTTGGACGCAATATTCTGGTCAGCTCGCGCACCTTTGACGATGCCGGTGTGTATCGATTGGACCGGCATCGTGCTCTTGTGCAAACGGTGGATTTTTTCACACCGATTGTGGACGATCCATTTGCCTACGGGCAAATCGCGGCCGCCAACGCGCTGTCGGATGTGTTCGCGATGGGCGGCCGCCCCCTAACCGGTTTGAACATCGTCGGATTCCCGACCGAAATCGTTTCATCGAAAACCATCAACGCCATTTTACGCGGAGGGCTGGCCAAGGCTGCCGAGGCCGGCTGCGCGATCATCGGCGGCCATTCCATTCGTAATCCCGAACCGATCTACGGCCTGGCCGTGACCGGAATTGTCGATGTCCGGCACGTAATGACAAACGCGGCAGCGAGACCCGGAGATGTTCTTGTCCTAACGAAGCCGCTCGGGACAGGTGTCGCGACGACTGCGATCAAACGTGGGCTGGCCTCGCGGGCGCTCACAAAAAAGGTGATCGCGCTGATGTCCGAAATCAATTCCGTGGGCGCGGCCCTGGCCGAATCGGGGCTCGTTCGCGCGGCCACCGACATTACCGGTTTCGGCCTCATCGGGCACCTCGCTTCTCTCTGCCGGGCCAGCGGCGTCGCTGCCGATATCGATCTCGACGCTGTCCCGGTAATCAGCGAGGAAATCACAGATCTGGTCAGGCTAAATGCCGTCCCAGGCGGCACCCGGGAAAACCTTTACGCCGCCACGGTTATTGTTGATTGGAACAAAGCCAGGCCCTTTCAGAAACTGATCTTAACTGATGCCCAAACCAGCGGCGGATTGCTGCTTTGCGTCGCCCCACCGAAGCTTGCCAGGGTTTTGGAGATCCTGCAGAAGGCGCGCACTCCCTGTGCCGCCGTGATTGGACGACTCACCGGACGCGGTCGGGGAGCTTTGATATGCATGACGAAGTAAAACCACGGGGGCGACGAGGAATTCCCGCGGTAAATGCAGTGCTCGAGGCCCTCGGCGAATACGATGTTCCCCGGCCGTTAATTGTCGATCTCGTTCGCCGCGCACTGGCGCAGGAGCGCCGCCGGCGCCCGATTGGTTCCCCCGACGCGATTCTGGAGCGCATTCGCAAAAACATTGCGGAACTTCGCCGTTCCCGTCTTCGCGCCTTAATCAACGGCACCGGCATACTCATTCACACCAATCTCGGTCGCGCTCCACTTGCCGGGGACGCCGCCGAACAGCTCCGCCGGATCGCGTCTTCCTACTCAAATCTGGAGCTGGAACTGGAAACCGGGACCCGCGGTCGCCGCGCTCCCTACCTCGAGCGCGCCCTGGCCCTGCTTTGCCGCGCCGAAGACGCCGCGGTGGTTAACAACTGCGCGGCCGCCCTGGTTTTGATCGTTCGCCACTTCGTCCAACAAAAACCGGAAGTTGTGATTTCCCGCGGAGAAATGGTGCAGATCGGCGGCGGGTTTCGAATTTCTGAAATTCTCGAATCCACCGGAGCTATTTTGCGCGAGGTCGGCGCTACCAACAAGACCACTCTCGACGATTATGCCCGGGCCATCGGCCCGAGAACGGCGCTTATTCTTCGCGTGCACCGGAGCAATTTTGTCATGAGCGGATTCGTTGATTCGCCCGCCTCGGCCGATCTGGCCCGCCTCGCCCTTAAGAAACGCATACCTTTCGTGCACGACTTGGGGAGCGGCGCCACCATTGCCACCGAAGGGTTAGGCCTGGAAGAGCATGAACCGACCCCGGCCGAAGCCATCAAAGACGGAGCCAGCCTGGTTTGTTTCAGCGGCGACAAACTTTTCGGCGGGCCGCAGGCCGGAATTGTCGCCGGAAAACGCAGGTTGATCGCGGCAATAAAGCGTGAACCGCTGTTTCGAGCCTTGCGTTGCGACAAACTGGTTTTGGCGGGCTTGCAAGCAACAGTTGATCTTCACCTCGGCGGAACAGGCCAGGCCGAGGTTCCAGTGCTGGCCCTGCTTCGGACGAGTAAAGATGAATTGCGCAGTCGCGCCGCCGCCATGCTCGTTCGACTCCGCGGACTTCCCCTTCAAATCACAATCGGACATGGTGCGGCCAGCATTGGCGGCGGAAGCCTCGCCAAATCGGTCATCTCCTCGCTTACGCTCGATATTTTGCCGGAGGATTGCTCGGCCAGGGAGTTTGCCGCAACTTTGCGAAATTCATCGCCGCCGATCGTCGGATATATCGCCCGTGGATTTTTCAAGCTGGATTTGCGCACGATCTTTCCTTCGCAGGATGACCTGGTCGTGGACGCGATCCGCCTGGCGACAGCGAAGTCGAATCGGCCGTGATCGAGAAGCAGTTCATTGTCGCGACCGCCGGTCATGTGGATCACGGCAAGAGCGCCCTGGTCAAAGCCTTGACCGGCACGGACCCGGACCGGCTTCCCGAAGAAAAGGCGCGACAGATTACAATCGATCTCGGTTTTGCCGAGCTCAATCTCATCGCACCCGACGGCACTCAAATTCACATCGGATTCGTGGACGTGCCCGGCCACGAAGATTTTGTCCGAAACATGATTGCTGGAGTGGGATCGGTCGATCTGGCTCTTCTAGCGGTTGCGGCTGACGATGGATGGATGAGGCAGACCGAGGAACACCTCCAAATCCTGACCTACCTTGGCGTCAAACGGCTGGTGGTCGCGCTGACGAAGAGCGATCTGGTTGAAGCGGGCCAGGTTAGCGGCGACATAAAAAGCCGGCTTCGTTCCACGCCATATCGACATGCCAGGATGGTTCCGACTTCAACCCGTTCGGGCCAGGGAATAGAGCAGCTGAAACAAACACTGGCAGCCGAGCTTGCAGCCGCCGATCCGCAGCCCGATATCGGCAAGTCGCGGCTATTTGTGGACCGCGCCTTTAGCCTGCCGGGAGTTGGAGCAGTAGTGACAGGGACGTTGTCCGGCGGTCCCTTTGTTGGCGGCCAAAAAGTTTATTTGCAACCGGGTAATTTCCCTACTCGGATTCGATCCATTCAAAGTCACCATAGCGATGTAACGTTGGCCCGACCCGGGATGCGCACCGCCCTCAATCTTGCCGATGTCCCAAAGACGACATCGGATAAAGCGATCCGACGCGGAAATATCGTCACCGCGGATGAATTCTCCGCCAGCTCAACAATTGATGTGGTCGTGCAGAAATCCGAACGGTTGCAGGCTGAAGATCCGGAGGCGCGCCCGCTGAAGAACGGCACATCCGTATATCTGCATTACGGCACCGCCCGCCTGCCGGCGATGTTTGTTCTGTCCGGGGAAGAACCACTTAAGGTTGGAAATTGGGCCCTCGCCCAACTCCGATTTCGCTCACCTCTTCTGGTATTTGTTGGAGATCGCTTTGTCCTTCGCGATCAATCCGACCAACACACCATCGCCGGTGGCATTGTCCTCGATCCCGATGCCAACGCTAAATCGTTTCGGAACGAGCGACACCAAAAATTATTGCTTGCCCGGGCGAAAGCCCCCGGCAATTTGAACGTCCTGGTCGAATCCGAGATCGCGGGTCGCGGAACCGCGGTCGCGTCCGCTCTGCTGGACAAGTCCAATTTCAGCCGGACCGAAATTGAAACCGCTCTCACCCACTTGCAAAAGACAGGCCGGATATTTCGGTCCGGCGGCATTGCAGTCGACAAGGAAACCTGGACAGGTTTGCTCGCCAGGGCGACCCAGATTATTGAAGGGGCGCACAAAGCCAATTCCGAGAGGTCCGGTTTAAGTCTAAACGAACTGAGAGCTGCTTTTCCGGAGCTGTCACCTGAAGTTTTCGAAGCGTTGGTTGCCGACTTGTGCGCCGGCGACTTCGTCCGCCGGGACGCGATCGTTGCCCGGGCAGACCACCGGCCGGTGCTGCCGCCACATCTCAAAGCCGCGGGGGACGTACTCTTGAAACTTCTTTCCCAAAAACCGTTCGATCCACCGGCGCGCAAACAGCTGGCGGCGGACACAACCGGGCGACAAGTGCTCGCTTATCTGGTCGAACAAGGCGCGGCCGTGGAGATCGGCAGCGACGTCGTCTTGTCCCAAGAAGCGTTTGCCCGCGCCAAAGAGATCATCTCTCAGTTTATTTCCAGGAACGGACCTGCAAGCGTGAGCGAGCTTCGCCGGGAACTCCAAAGTTCGCGGCGCGTTATGGTTCCGTTGCTGGAGCGGCTGGATCGGGAGCGTGTGACACGACGGGTAGGCGATCGGCGAATGCTTGATAAATAGGTCCTATAGGGCCTATAGGACCTATGTTCCCCCGCTATGCCGCCTAAGAGTCCAAACGAACAATTTATTCCGCCGCATGGCGGCTATGAAGGCCTGCTGGCTTATCAAAAGGCGTTGATAGTTTTTCGGGGAACGGCTTGCTTCTGCGAGCGGTTTCTAAAAAAGCGGGACCGGACCATTGATCAAATGGTCCAGGCTGCGCGCTCCGGAAAGCAAAACATTGTGGAAGCCAGTCAAGCCTCCGGCACCTCCAAGGAAACCGAAATCAAACTAATTAATGTGGCTCGAGCGAGCCTGGAAGAGCTATTAGAAGATTATCGGGATTTTCTGAGAGTGCGGGACATGCCGCTCTGGCACAAGGACAGTAAGGAAGCGCTATTCGTGCGAAAACTTGGCGCCCGGAAAAATAGGTCCTATGAGGCCTATAGGACCTATGTCGAAACCCGGCCACCCGAGATAGCAGCCAACATTCTCATCTGCCTTATCCACCAAGCGAACTATCTTCTCGATCAGCTCCTGCGAAAACTCGAGCAAGATTTCCTGGAGCAAGGCGGACTGCGCGAGCGCATGACCCGGGCTCGATTAGGGCAACGCTCAAAACAGAATCGGCGTCTTATTTCATAGGCCCCATTCGTCGCATTGGCCCCCATGGCTGTCTCCCTCCGTCTTCACACTGGAAACCAGCTCCCGCTCCTCGCCCGGGAACTCGCAGGCCTCCTCGCCGAAGCGCAGGATCCGCCTTTTCGTAAAGAAATTGTCGCGGTCTCCAGTCTGGTCGTTCGCCGCTGGTTGTCATTCGAGATAGCCCGGATCAACGGCGTATGCGCCAACGTCTCCTTCCCCTTCCTGGCCGAATTCATCCGATCACTCCCACCCGATATTCGAACCAACTTAAAAATTGAAGAGCGGATTCCTACCCAGGAACTGACATGGGCGATCCACCGTCTCCTGCCGGCATTGCTTCCCCGCAAGGAATTCGGGCCGGTGCGGAATTATCTCTCCGACCCGGATCCGCTAAGGCTTTTTCAACTCTCGGAAAAGATCGGCGCGCTCTTCGATCAATACCTCGTTTACCGGCCGGAAATGATTGCAGGCTGGAACAATTCAAAAGAAAATTCGAGCACCAGCGAAGCATGGCAGGCGACCCTCTGGCGGAAACTGATGACCGACGGCGCTCTGATCGAGGACCGGAAACGGCTGCAGGTTGAAAATGAAGACCAACCCGGCATCGCGCTTCCGGACAGAATTTTTGTCTTCGGAGTGATGGCGTTACCTCCGATTTATCTGCAAACATTTTTTCATCTCGCGAAAACGCTCGAACTCCATCTCTTCGTTCATCAACCGTCCAGTGAATATTTCGGTTCGGACCTGACGCCGAAACAACGAGCGCGGCGTCAGATTGGCGAATCGGAGCCGGTGACCGGTAATCCGCTGTTAACGTCACTTGGCCGGCAGAGCAGTTATTTCACCGAACTCCTCCTGGAAACCGACGAACGCTTCGGCTCGCGTCTTCACGAAGTGTCCTCAACCTTTGTTGAACCAGCCGGCCGTCAACTTCTTGCGATTTTGCAATCGGATATTCTGCACGCGGCCAACCGGGGCGGCGTGGAAAAAGGCGATCCCGATAAGCTCGGGGTGAATGACGAGGATCGTTCCCTGCAAATCCACTCGTGTCACTCGCCCATGCGGGAGGTCGAAGTCCTTTACGATTACCTGCTGGATCTCTTTAGCAACGATCCAACGCTTCGCCCACGGGATATTCTGGTCATGACGCCCGAAATCGAGACGTATTCGCCTTTGATTCGAGCGGTATTCGAATATCCGGAGGATCCTAAACGCCGAATACCTTATTCCATTACCGATCGCCATCCCCGCAGCGAGAGCGCGATCATTGACACATTCCTGAAACTGCTCGATCTGCCGACCAGCCGTTGCACGGCGGAAGAGATCTTTGGCTTCATTAGCTCGCCCATCGTGGCCGCGCGGTTTGAATTTTCGGAAAGCGATCTGGCTCTGATCCGGAGCTGGATCCAAAACACGGGAATCGCCTGGGGAATTGACGCCGCCCATCGCCAGGCATTGGGTCTGCCTTCCACGAATTCCAATACATGGCGCTTCGGGCTCGACCGACTCCTTCTCGGATACGCCATGAAAAGCGATAACCGGAGACTATTCCAGGACATCCTGCCGTATGACGAAGTGGAAGGAGATGGCGGCAATATTCTCGGTCGGTTCATCTCTGCGGCTGAGGGAATTTTTACGGTTGTCGAGCAATTCCACGAACCGCGAACGTTGGCCAAGTGGACGCCGCTTTTAAACGAAGCAATCGACACGCTGCTCGAGTCGAATGAGGAGCAAAATGTCCGCGATTTACGCTTCCTGCGGAGAACCATTGCCGGCCTGGAAAGCATGTCGGAAATCAGTGGCGCAGATCAGGACATCCCTTTCCGGATTGTGCGCCATCACCTAGCCGGATTACTCGCAGCCATGGAACAACGCGGCGGTTTTCTCACCGGCGGCGTAACATTTTGCGCGATCAAGCCTGCCCGCAGTATTCCGGCACGGGTTATTTGTCTGCTCGGAATGACCGACGAAGCGTTTCCGCGCCGTCCGGAAATTCCCCAGTTCGATTTGATGTCACAAGGGAAGCTGGGCGATCCATCCCCCCGTGGGGACGATCGTTACGCGTTCCTGGAGACGATTCTTTCTGCAGGCGAATCCCTTTACATCAGTTACATCGGGCGTTCCATCATCCATAACCAGGAAATTCCACCCTCGGTGGTCATCAGCGAATTATTGGAATACGTCGATCAGGCCTTCACTTTTCCGGACGGGGCCAGCCCCAGGGACCATTTGACACTCGAACATCCGCTTCAGGCGTTCAGCCCACGTTATTTCGATGCCCGGCGCGCGGAGAGTCGTTTGTTCAGCTATTCAGAGGCGAACGCTGCCGCGACCGCCGCCGGTTCGGAAGCCCGAGGGGCTACCGACGCACCACCGTTTCTGACCGCGAAGTTGCCCGACCCGGACCCGGCCCTCCGCGCCCTAAGCCTGAAAGACCTCGTCAGGTTCCTGCTCAATCCGGCGCGATACTTTTTGCAGGCGCGTTTCGGGTTGAAGCTGCGCGAATTTGAATCGTGCCTGCCGGACGACGAGCCGATCCTACTCGATGCCATCGAAAAATACCAGATTCGCCAGGAACTTCTGACTGAGCGCATAGATACCAATGCGGTGAATCTCCAGTTATTCGGCGCCCGAGGGGTTCTTCCTCCCGGGGCTATTGGCGAGATGCAACTGCGGGCGCTCGATCGAGAGGCGGAGAACTTCAGTTCCATCGTCCACCCTTGTATCGGCAGGAAAGACGAACCAATTGCTATTGATCTTCGCCTTGGCAACTTCTCCCTGACTGGAGAGATCGACACCATTTATGGCGGCAGAATTGTCCACTATCGGTGCGCGAAATTGAATCTACGCGACCGGTTGCAGGCATGGATCGATCATCTGGCAAGCTGCGCGACCGGTAACGGCGGACTAACCAAAACCCTCCTGATCGGAACAGATTTCACTCTCACCTGGGAGATGACTGCCGATGCCAAAAAAATTCTTGCCGGCCTGTGCGACCTTTTCTGGCAGGGGCTTGGGCGCGCCCTGGCTTTCTTTCCGGCCAGCGCCCTGGCGTTTATTGAAGCGGAACGGGCGCATGCGACGAACCCGATCGCCAAGGCGAAATCGATCTGGAATGGCGGTTTCCAAATCCAGGGCGAGAAAGAAAACCCCGAGTATGTGATGCTGTTTCCAGGTGACGACGTGCTGGGCGATGAGTTCATCGAACTGGCGCGGCAAATTTGGGGAACGCTGCTGCAAAACGCAGGGGAAACGGCAACGGCATGACGGCTACGATTTTTGACCGTGAGACCGCCACGCTTGAGCCTGGTGTAACTCTGATTGAAGCCAGCGCCGGTACCGGGAAGACGTTTTCGCTCGCCGAACTTTTCCTGCGCCTGGTTCTGGAACAACACATCCCAATCAGCCAAATCCTCGCTGTCACCTATACCGTCGCCGCGACCGAGGAACTCAGGGATCGTGTCCGCCGCCGCTTGCATGAAGCAGCCATCGGTTTGCACAACGGGAAAAGCGGCGATGAAACAGTGCGCCGGTTTCTTTCCCGGGGCGATTGCAAAAGAGGAATCGAGGAACTCGATCTGACCCTGCAGAGTTTTGACGAAGCGCAGATCTTTACCATTCATGGATTTTGTCAGCGCGTCCTGCACGACCATGCATTCGAGAGCGGGACCTCGTTCGACTCGAAGCTGCTCACGGATCCCACTCCCTTATTCGAAGAGGCCGCAAAGGATTTCTGGAGACTCACAACTCATGCCGCTCCCTCGATCATTCCCGCTCTGATGGTCGCCTGGGAGCAATCCCCCACGGCATGGGTGAAACTTCTCGATCGAATCCGTAACCATCCCGATGTGGCTTTGATTCCGCCGCCGGCAGACAGGTCGCTCCCGCAATTAACGACCGCACTTGAAGAAGCTTTCGCCGCCCTCCGCGCTGAATGGCGAACGAACAACTCCGAAATCAAAAGTATTCTCCGGACAAACGGGAGCTTGTCGCGCGCTCAATCGGCGTTCTCGCCTGCGCGGGTCGAGGAGTTGTTGAATCATCTTGCCGAATCTTGCAACGATTTCGAAAGAGTCAATCCGGTTTGCCTCAAAGCGCTCGAGCAGGTCACTGCGGAGGCGATAGCCGCCGGAACCAAGCGCACCGGAAGCGCGCCGCTCCATCGATTTTTTGATCAATGCAGCGCCTTTTCCCGGTTGGTTGAGGCGTTATTTCTCCATCTTACCTATGCCTTTCTTCAATATGCCGGCATCGAACTGCCGAAGCGCAAGGCGCGCACCGGTGTTGTCACGTTCGATGATCTGATTTTGCGGCTTCGGGGCGCGTTGAAGGCAACCGGCGGCGATAAACTGGCCGCTGCCATCGGTGCAAAATATCAGGCTGCGTTGATCGATGAATTCCAGGATACCGATCCGGCTCAATACCAGATTTTCCAACGGATCTTTGGAACCGGAAAACACTCTCTGTTTTACATCGGCGATCCCAAACAGGCGATCTACGGTTTCCGGGGCGCCGATGTTTTCACCTATCTGGAAGCAGCCTCTAAAGCCAATCGCATCTTTACGCTCGCAACCAACCGGCGCTCGGAAAAAAAGCTGGTTGCGGCCGTTAACCGGCTATTTCAGCAGGTTGAACATCCATTTATTCTGCCCCGGATCACCTACCATCAGGTGAACTCGGGAAAGAACGACAACTTGATCCCTCTCACCGGGTTATCAGGCGAGGCCGCGGCGCCGTTACAATTTCGGTTCCTGGAATCGATTCGAAATGATGGAACGCCGATGAACCAAGCCGAGGCGACTGGCGCGATTTGCCGGGCGGTCAACGAGGACATGGTTAGGCTTAAAGCGAGCAATGCCAGACTTGGCGGTGAGAAGATCCGATTTGACCAGATGGCGGTATTGGTCCGGCGAAATGCCCAGGCCGATCAGATGCAGGAAGTCTTGAGAGCGCATGGCATACCGAGCATTGTTCAAAGTGAGCGCAGCGTCTTCGGCTCCGGACAAGCCCGGGAACTGCAACAATTACTCCAGGGCATTCTGGAGCCGCGAAGAGAGCGGCTTTTCAAAGCAGCCCTGACCACAAGCCTGATCGGTTTCAATGGCAACCAGTTGGCTGATCTGGATCAGGATGAAACTGCCCGCCAGCGGTGGCTGGATCGGTTCGCCGAATGGCAGACCAAGTGGATGGACGACTGTTTCATTGCCATGTTCCGGCAGGTTCTTGTCCAACAGGATGCGCGTTCCCGTGTCATTCAATTGCCTGCCGGCGAACGGCGTTTGACGAATTTTCTGCATCTGGCCGAACTGCTGCACAGCGCGGAAACAACCGGACGCCTTCAGCCGGATGGAGTTTGCGCCTGGTTACACCGGGAACGCAACAAGGAGCGGATCGCCCAGGACGAATTCCAGCTCCGGCTGGAAAGTGATGATGATGCCGTGCAAATCGTCACGATTCACAAGTGCAAGGGCCTGGAATATCCCATTGTCTATTGCCCGTTCCTCTGGCTCCCTGCGGAACCGAGCAAACGCAACGAGCTGCAATTCCACGACCGTAACAACCAGGATCGGCTGACCATTAGTCTTGTGGGAAAAGCGGAGGCCAGTGCGCAACAACAGGCATGGCAAACCGAAGAGATCACTTCAGAAGAACTTCGCATGCTCTATGTCGCGGTCACCCGCGCAAAAAATCGATGCACGATTCATCTCGGCCACATCAAGAAAATTGAAGAATCGCCGCTGGCTTATCTGTTTGGACGAAAAGCCGAATTGCGCGAACCGATTGCCGCTTTCGCCGCCAACTCCGATGGCAGCGCGGCGTCCGCAATCGTTCAGGGAGCCCCCCAAGAGTCGGCGATATCGGCGCCCGCCCTGACCCCGACCTTCGCGGCGCGCCGGTTCGCCGGAAATATCGACCACACTGTCATGGCCGCCAGCTTCAGCGGACTGAACGCAGGCCGTATTGAACTTCAGGAACTTGAACCCGAAGTTGCTGATGAACCCGAGGTGGTTCTGCCGGAACAGGAAACCACCGGCGATACCATTTTCGATTTCGCCCGGGGGGCACGGGCCGGCGATTTTTTTCATGCAGTTCTTGAGGAACTGGATTTTCAAAATGGGAGCAACATCGAATCGGCCGTCGACAGGCAACTGAGTTATCACGGTCTTGCCCGGACGCCGTGCCGGGCAGCGATTCTGGCCAAGTTACAGGAGTTGTGCGAGGTGGAGCTTCAGCCGGGCATGTCGCTCAAAGCCGTTCCCCGATCCGATCGGGTTGCCGAAATGGAATTCGCCTGTCGGCTAAATCGAACTGACCCGAAGCGGCTCCGGGAAATCCTGGAACGGTGCCCCGGCCTTCCATCTCAATTTACGGCCAACCTGGGCCGATTACGCTTCAATCCGGTGGAAGGTTACCTGCGCGGATTCATTGATCTGTTTTTTCAATTCAATCGCCGGTACTACATCGTCGATTGGAAATCGAACTGGCTCGGCAATCAAGCCGCCGACTATGATGAAGAGGGGATGCGCAACTCGATGGTCGAGCACAACTATTTTCTCCAGGCGCACCTCTATCTTCTGGCTGCGGATCTGTTTCTGCAAAACCGGGTGAAGAACTACGATTACGCCCGCGACTTCGGCGGTGTTTTTTACATCTATCTGCGTGGCGTCGATCCGAAAAGCCCGCGCCTGGGCGTTTACGAACAGAAGCCGGTCGAACAGGCAATCCTCGCATTGCGCGAGTTGGCAGCATGACTAACGCTTCTTCTTCTCCTCCAGATGATTTTGCCGAGATCGATCGGCATTTTGGCAGGTTCATCGCTCGATTCGGGGGCGATCGCAAATTGATTGAACCCATCGCAGCGCTCCTGAGCCGTTCCATTCGCGAAGGTCACATTCGTTTCGAATTAAAGGATCTCCCTCTTCTCATCGAAGGAGTGGAATCCTCGGGGCTTGAAAAAATGACCGATGCCCTCGAACAATCGAGCGCGTTTGGCGGACCCGACGCCGACACACCGGTTGTGGTTGCAGGCTCCCGGTCCCTTTATCTGCGGCGCTATTGGGATTACCAGCAGGGATTGGCCAACGCGGTTCTGCGCAAGGCGGCGCGTAATCAGGCCGGCAAAACCGTCGGGAGTACCCAGGAAGCAGCGATCAAAGCGGCTCTGCAAAACCATTTCACCATTATTTCCGGCGGGCCCGGAACAGGCAAAACCACGACGGTGCTGCAAATTTTGGCAAAGTTTTTATCGCAGCCCGGAGGCGCTCAGTTGCGCGTCGCTCTGGTTGCTCCGACCGGCAAAGCGGCGGCCCGCCTACAGGAACTCCTTCGCAGGATGCGCGAAAGTGCGGAGCTTGACCCGGCGGTCAAAGAACGGATTCCTCAAGATGCTTCGACCATTCACCGGTTGCTGCGGCCAAAGCCGGAGTCCGTTTATTTTCAACACAACGCCCGTAACCGATTGCCAATCGATCTGATCGTGGTGGACGAAGCCTCCATGGTGCCGTTACCGCTGATGGCCAAGCTGTTTGAAGCGTTACCCGAAACGGCCCGTGTCATTCTGCTCGGCGATCAGGATCAGCTCGCATCGGTGGAACCGGGAGCGGTCCTGGCTGATCTGGCTGAAGCTGCCTCGATCAAGGGTGGCCCGTTGCAAGGCGCGCTGGTCGTGCTCTCGAAAAATTTTCGGTTCGGAAACGACAACGCAATATTTCAATTAGCGAGCGCGATCCGGACGGGAAACGCAGAGGAAGCCGTGAAAATTTTGCGCGAGGCCAATTCCCCGGAATTGGGGAGTTCCAACGTGCCTTCGCCGACCCAGCTCAGGGCATGCCTGGAAAACAGTTGGGTTGGGCAATATGAGATTTGCCTCAAAGAGAAGGATCCGGCACGGGCATTGGCAGCCTTGCAGCAGTTTCGGATTCTCTGTGCGCTCCGGGAAGGACCATTTGGCATCGAACAGCTGAACTCAGAGATCGAATCGGCCTTGTTCAAGCGCGGTCTGATTTCGGATCCGGCTCGAAATTATGCCGGCAAACCTATTCTCGTTGTTCAAAATGATTATCAGACCAGGTTGTATAACGGGGATATCGGGATCCTGTTGCCGGACCCGCGGGACAGCTCCGACGACCTGTGGGCCTGGTTCCTCGGGCAGGATAACGAGCTGCGCCGATTCTCTCCAGCCCGGCTTCCGGAGCATCAGATTGCCTACGCAATGACCGTGCACAAGGCCCAGGGCTCCGAGTTCCAGCGTGTGCTTTTGATTTTGCCGGGCCGGGATTCTCCAGTGTTGACCCGCGAACTGATATACACCGGCGTAACCCGCGCATCCCAGCGGGTGGATGTCTGGTTCGATGAAGCCGTTTTCCGCACAGCCCTGGGGCGAAAGGCAATCCGGCGATCCGGGCTGCGGGAGACGCTTACGCCAAATTCACAGCCGATGTTATTCAGCTTTGAGTAGGGCGGGAATCACAGTGAGGTTGCAGCCTGACCTCGCCCTCAACATTCCCGCTCGCCGCGAATGAACTGCTCGACGCAGCGGTAGGCTTCGTCGTCGGTCATTTGCACCGGTGGATGCTTCGAGAAAAAGGCGGAGGCGGAGTGGAGCACGCCGCCGATGCCCCGATCCAGGCCGAGCTTGCAGCAACGAATCGAGTCAATGGCGATCCCGGCCGAATTCGGAGAATCTTCCACCGAAAGCTTCAAATCCAGTTCCATCGGGACGTTGCCGAAAAGCCGGCCTTCCAACCGGATGAAACAAATCTTGTTATCCCGCTGCCAGGGAACGTAATCGCTTGGACCGATATGGATGTTTTCGTCGGCCAGACGCTCGGCCAGGACTGACTGGACTGCTTCGGTTTTGGACACTTTCTTGGAAGCGAGCCGTTCCCGGCTGAGCATGTTCAAAAAATCGGTGTTACCGCCGGTATTGAGTTGATAGGTCCTCTCCACTTTGACCCCCCGCTTTCGAAAAAGGTCCACGATCGTGCGATGGAGGATGGTAGCGCCCATTTGGGCTTTGATATCGTCGCCCACCACCGGAAGATTTTTGTCGGCGAAGCGCTTGGCCCAGACCGGGTCGCTCGCGATAAAGACCGGCATGTTGTTGACCAGGGCGAGCCCGGCGTCGAGGGCGCAGCCGGCATAGAAGCGGGTGGCCTCCTCCGAACCCACCGGCAAATAATTGACGAGAATCTCAGCGCATGAATCTTTCAGTTCTCCAATGACTTGTTCCCGAGTAGATTCTTTTTCCAGCGGCAGGAAGGTGCGGAGAGGATCTTGTTCCCGCATATGCGCCGCGTAGCTGTCAAAAACGCAACCCATCTTAACAATGGCTCCGGTGAGCTTAATGTTTTCACAGAAGACCTTGGTGCAATTGGGCGGGGCAAAAATGGCCCGCCCTACGTCCAGACCTACTTTGCGGCGATCGATATCGAATGCGGCCACGACCTCGATGTCGCCCGGGTAATAAGGCCCGATCTGGCGATGCATCAGACCCACAGCGGTGCCATTGGCAGCGGAGCCCTGATAAAAATTTATTCCTTGGACGAGTGAACTGGCACAATTTCCAACTCCAACAATGGCAACTCTGATCTTTCTCATTTTGAAAAGCGTGAGCCTACGCATAAGCGGGCAGCCGGGGCAACATATTTTCGCAGCCGTCAGGCCAGGCCTGACCTGCCCGTTTCCCCAGGTTGTCTCCAGCGAGGGCGCTGTAGTTTCAATGGGTTTTACAGGCGACGCAAGCCCCTTGGTTAAAAGCCGCCTTATAAATAGAAGAGGCCGGGCAACAGCATTTGGTGGTGGCTGGGGAGGCGCGAGCGACGCGCATACCCGCGGGGTTTGTAAGGAGCGAGCAGCGCGGAAAGACGCCGCGAAATGCTCTTGTCCTGGAAGATGCCGCCGCTTTTTGGCCTGGATCGCGCTGCTCTTCGGTCACCGATCGCCGCCGATATGCTCCCCCACCGCGCCTTACCCAATCCAAAAATCGACAGCCACGCTGCCCTCTCCTAGTTAGGAGACGGCTTCTTGGGTTTTCCATTGAAAAATCGAGACTGGCAGAAAGGACAAAAAAAGATGCGGCCGCTCTTTTGGGGGATCCCTTTGCTGTTTTGGCTTGTCCCGGGGATCCCGGTTCGGGCTGCGATCGAGAACCTGACGATTGAGGAGGCGGTGACATATGCCGCTACCCACAACCCGGACATCGCCATCGCCCGCAAGAAAGTGGAGGCCGCCCGGGGCGACCTGATTGAGGCGCGGTCGGGGTATCTGCCCTCAGTCATCTCCACCGGTCTGCTCCGCGAACGAGAGCATCAAACGGATTCGCGTCTGCGCAATGAAGATTACAGCGCTTCCGTCCGGGTGGTGCAGAATGTCTATACCGGCGGCGCTGTTTCCAGCCAGATGGCAATTGCCCGGCTCAACCTGGAAAAACAAGAACTCGATCTCAAGGCGCTGTCCAATCGAGTGCTGATGGATGTGCGCATTGCATTCAACGAGCTGCTGTTTAACCGGTCTAAAATTCATGTGCGGGAACAATCCGTGGGGGTGTTGCAGGAAGAATTAAAGACGCAGGAGCAGCGATTAACCGCGGGTTTGGTTGGAGAGTTAAACGTCCGCCGGGCCGAAGTTGCCTTAGCCAAGGAGAAAACCGAGTTAATCGACGCGCAAACCCAGCTCAACGATTCCTATCTTCGGCTGGGCGGCCTCCTCGGCGTCGCCGACAACCCCCAGACGATGGCGCCGACCTTTGAAACATCCGGCCAGCTGGTCTACCACCCCCATCATGTTGAACTGGCCGAATGTCTGGCCCGGGCTGACATCGATCGGCCCGAAATTCAGGCAGCCCGGAAGGAAATCGAAATCGAGACTCAGCAGGAAAAGCTGGACCGAAGCGAAATGCGTCCGCATCTGGAAGCGTTTTCCGGCTACGAGCTGTATAACGAACGCGACCCCTTGATCGGCCCTGAGTTCAATCATGGCTATGTCGTCGGGCTCAATGCCCGGTGGCATATCTTCGATGGGTTCGCCACCAAGGGTAAACTGATCGCGACCCGGGCTCGGCGAGAAGCAGCGGTCCAAGCCCTGGCGGCGATGCGCTCAACCGTGAATTCGGAGGTCCGGAGCGCGTTTCTCGACCTGGAACAGGCCGATCGCGTTCTGGAATCGGAAACAAAAAACGTCCAGACCGCGGATGAATCGCTCGAGCTTGCCAAAGCAAACGTCAGTGCCGGGCTGGCAACGCAGCTCGACACCCTCCAAGCGGCGGCGGACGTCACCCGGACGCGCACCACCCGTTTGAACGGCATTTTTCTTCACAATGCCGCGCTGGCCCGTCTGGCCCGCGCCTGCGCCACCACTCCGGATGTGTTCCGCTTTTCGCCCAAGATCAAAAATGCCGGCCAACCGGGCGGGCCGGCGGCGACCGAGATGGTGCGCCCGCCTAACAAGCTGAGTCAGCGATGAAACGCCTGTCCATTCTGTTGTCATTTCTATGCCTGATCAGCCGGCCGGCTTTTGGCGATGGAATGACGCTGCCTGCATTTCTGCAAAGGACGATTGAAAACAATCCCGATATCGAGCAGGCAAAAATAGGGCTGGAACAAGCCACTGGCCAGCGGTTGGTCCTTCGGTCGATAGGCTTGCCCGATGGCGCGGTGGGAGTTTTGCTCGGCGACCAGGGCGGCCACCGCGCCGGTGAGAAATCGAACCAGCCATTTGGGTTTGCCTACGGGGGCGTTACCCAGGCGATTTTTAATGCTGCTGTTCCTCCGGCATTCCGGCGCGCCGATATCGAGGTCCTGATTGCTCGGCAACGATTGGATGTGGCAATTACAAACCAGCTCAACGCCGCCCGGTTGGCGTATTACTCGGCGATTTACCACCGCGATCTCAAACAGATCCGCACCAGCCAACGGCAGCGTCTCGAACAAAACGTCAGCAGTCAAAAAGACCGGTATGAGTCGGGTCTGGTAAATCGCGGAATGCTAGTGGGAGCGGAACTAGAGACGCGGGAACTGGATCCGGAGATTGAAGGTTCGCAACGGGCGTATGGCGCGGCAGTCCTGAAATTAGCCGAGGCGATTGGAGAAGATTTGCCGCCCAGCGCAACGCTGCCGGAGCCGGCAGGCGAGCTGAAGTACATTCCGATTCACATTGACCTGGAGGCGGAGGTGGCGAAAACGCTGAAAAATCGCCCCGATCTGCAATTGGCGCGTCTCCTGATTCGGGCCGATAAAGAAAATCAGCGGATCTTGGAAGCGGCCTATTACCCGGCGATAAATGCCGAGGTCGCAGGCGAGTATATTCCGGTATCCGATGTGCGGCGGACCCAGAGTCAGGGTTCGCCGCGACGCTCCGACGACATCATTTCCGCCGAAATTCGAGCGGGCGCATCTTACACCTGGCGGGTGATCGACAATGGAAAAACATACGGCGCGGTAAAGAAGCAACGCTCTATTCGCGAAATGAACGAGCTCCTTCTTCAAAAGATGGAAACCGATTCCGCCCGCGAAATGGCCCGCATTCAGCACGATCTCGCGGCGATTGGGGCCAAGCACGAATCGCTTGCCAAAGCCTCCATCGAGGCGGAACAAAATGCCCAAACCGTTCAGCAAAACCTCGCCACCGGAGTGGCATCGGAGCTGGAATTCCGCCTGGCCCAGAATGCATTGCTCGACATCAGGAGCGCACTGCTCACCCTGGCCTACCAGCAGAACCTGGAACGCGCCCAATGGGACCGGGTGACGGGGCGCTACTTCGAA
Organism: uncultured Verrucomicrobiae bacterium; assembly: GCA_963728975.1. Classification (GTDB taxonomy): domain Bacteria; phylum Verrucomicrobiota; class Verrucomicrobiia; order Chthoniobacterales; family UBA10450; genus DATFCK01. The sequence continues at coordinate 1,489,058 of CAVSMF010000001.1, read as the reverse complement.
ATTTCCAAGGGCCCGGTCAAAACCGTGCCATAATACAAAGACAAAGGTTGAGAGTTCCGCCTCCCAAAACGTTAGCCTGGATCATCGTGCCGCTCGCGCTGCTGGCGATCCTGCTCTGGTATTTGTCCTTGCCTGTCGCGGAAGTGGCCAGGGTTCGGCGGGGAACTGCGTTGTCCGCGGTTTACGGCACGGTTCGGATCGAGCCGACTTTCGTGGTCCATGTCCGGGCTCAAAATTCGGGATTTATCCGGCTGGCGGAGGCTTTCTCGGCCGGCCGCGGAGCGATCGGGAAGAGTGTGGAAAAAGGTGAGTTGATCGCCACCATCGCGGATGAGACTACAGCGCAGCAATTGAAACAGGCCCGGGCCGATCTTCAAGCTGCCAGTGAACGGGCGGCCCTTCCCTTGCCCTCGAGCGAATTGCTCAAAAGCGCCGAAGACAATCTTCAGCGACTCGAAAAACTTAACGCCCTCAGCAACGTTCCGGCGGTCGAGTACGAGAAAGCAAAGAGCGAAGCGGCCCGATTGCGCGGCGTCGTCGAAACGGAGCGGATCGAGCGGGACCGTAATCTGTCGGCGCTGCAAGAGACCTGCAAAAAGCTCGAAGCTCAGATGAAAAACTCCGAGATTCGTTCGCCCATCGACGGGCTTTTGACCGGCATTCAAACCGTTAACGGCGAATTGGTTGGGCAAAACAACGAGCTGTTTACGGTATCGTCCCATCGCAATTACGTCCGGGGCGAGGTCGATGAAGAGGACGTCGGCGAAGTGAAGCCCGGGATGGAAGCGATGGTCCAGCTTTATGCCTATCGAACCCAGCAGTTCCCGGCCAAAGTTTCATCCATCCAACCGGCAGCCGACCCGGAGACGCAGCGTTACACAATTGTTCTGCATCTGGAAAAGGCGCCCGACAATTTGATGGCGGGAATGACCGGCGAAATGAACATCATCGTCGGCAGACATGAAAATGCCCTCCTGGTTCCGACTCGAGCGCTCCTGGTCGATCAAGTTCTGGTGGTGAAGCATGGTCTTATCCAGAAGCGCACGGTGAAAGTGGGATATCGCACCCTCGATTTTACCGAGGCCCTACACGGCCTGGCCGAGGGCGATCGCGTCGTATTGGAAAATCAGGATCGGCTGCGGCCAGGCCAGCCGGTCCGTCAACGGACCATCCATCCGCCGAAGGGCACGCCGGGTAAATGACCCCGCCCCTCTACATTGCCTTGCGTTTTCTTACCCATCGCAAGCGCGCCCTGGTCTTAAGCGTGAGCGGTGTGGTGTTCGGGGTCGCCTTCTTCATTTGCACCCAGGCCCAAACCCAGGGTTTCGCCAGGTACTTCGTTGAATCCAACGTCGGCACCAACGGCGCCCTTGTGGTTCGTTCCCGTTTCGAATCTCGCCAGGCCAATTCACTCGCGCCGGTCAAATCCTCCAAAGCCAGTATCGCTCACCGTCAATTTTTTGAGGGAATCACCAACGCCAACGAAATCATGCGGGTGAGCCGTCAATTCTCCAATGTGGTTGCCTGCTCGCCTGTCTTGGAGGGAAAGCTGAACGCGCGATTCGGGTTCGAGAATGCGACGGTTGATTTGTACGGGATCGAACCGGCCCTTCATCTTCAGACGACTAACTTGTCCAAACAGTTGGTCGCCGGCAGCCTTGACGACTTTCGCAATAGACCGAATTCAGTCATGATTGGATCGAACCTGGCCGACCAGCTGCATGTGGACGTTGGCGAAAGCGTGCAGTTGCTTTCTCCGGGCGGACAATACCGGCGCTTCGCCGTGGCGGCGATCGTGCAAAGCGGCATCGGCAATATCGATTCCACCCGGATGTATGCCCACACCCGAGTCGCCCAATCCCTTCTTCACCGCCCTTTTGCCGCTTCATCCATCATCTATAAACTCCGGGATCCGGATCGCGCGCCGGCCCTGGCCCAACATTTCGAGACCCTCTTCCAGCACGAGGCCACCAGCTGGCAGCAAAGAGAAGAATCGACTCTCCATCTCTTCCTTACCCTCCGTTTGTCCGCCGCCATCACCGTGTCGCTGGTCATTCTGCTGGGCGGTTTTGGCATCTTCAATGTCCTGACCATGACCGTGATCTCGAAAATGAAGGAGATCGCAATCCTCCGCTCGATGGGATACCGGCGCAGCGACATCAGCGCGATCTTTCTCTGGCAAGGAGCGTTGGTTGCGGTAGTCGGGTCAATCATCGGTTGCGGGATGGGAGCCTTCCTGACCTGGGGTATATCGAGAATACCAATTCGGTTGCGCGGTTTGCTATCGACGGACCATTTCGTGGTCACCTGGGAGTGGCGGCATTACGTCTGGGCGATATTGCTCGCCCTCCTCTCGGTTTTCATCGCCAGCTATCTGCCCGCCCGCCGGGCCGCCAGTTTGCCTCCGGTAACCACCCTCCGGGGCTCGAGCGTATGATCGCGGAATCGTTCGCCTTGAGTTGCAGCAATGTTGAAAAATTTCTGGGCGAAGACGAATCGCGGGTCCACGCCCTCCGCGGCGTTTCCCTGGAGATCGAGCCCGGCAGCGTGCACGCCGTGGTGGGCCCATCCGGGTGCGGCAAAAGCACTCTCCTTTACATTCTCGGTCTCCTGGACCATCCCGACGCCGGGTTCGTGACCATCGGCTCCGAAACGGTTTCCCATCTGCCTGACGAGCAACTTGCCCGAAGAAGAAACGAATTCATCGGGTTCATCTTCCAGTTCCACTTTCTGATGGAGGATTTTACGGCCCAGGAAAATGTGATGATCCCGATGCGCCGTTTAGGGCAACTGGCCGAACCCGCCATGAGTGAACAGGCCGCGCAATTGCTCGAGGCCGTCGGTCTGGCTGACAAACTGGATCGGCCGAGCCGTCATCTCTCGGGCGGTGAACAGCAGCGTGTTGCCATCGCCCGGGCCCTGGCCAATAATCCACGGGTCATCCTGGCGGACGAACCAACCGGGAACCTCGACACGGCGAATTCACAGCGTGCGTTTGAGCTGCTTCGAAGGATCGTCCAGGAAAACCAGACCGCCCTCCTTCTCGTCACCCACAATCCGCTAATCGCAGAAGCATGCGATTGGATTCACGAAATGAAGGACGGCCGAATCATCGCCATCCATCCCCGCGGCACGCCGAGCCCGGTGTTTTGACGCGGTTCGTTATCAGCGGGGCGAAAAGACGTTCCAGGAATCGCTGAAGAATTCGATCGTTTCATTATTATTATGCCGGCGTCCGTTAGGCACATCATGCAGGGTCATGGTCCCGTATTGCTGCCGGACCGTGCGCATCATCCCGGAAGCAGGCACGATGTACTTCTCTATTCCCCTCCGGTCCAGACAGCCGCTGATCCAGATATCATCCATATAAAACGCACCGGCCGGGGCCACCGAGTAATCCCAAAGCTGGGCGTCGAAGAAACGAGGCTGAATCAAATAACTGCCGCAGCCCGTGATCACGGCAACCTTTTGCGGCTCCCGCAGCCGGTCGCCACGGGTGATTTTGGGTTTGCGCCACTTTAAGTCGCTCGGCATCGGCGCCCCCCGAAAGCAAAGCACCGCCTCCGGCAGCCGGCGATGATAGAAAAGGTAGGTCTCGAGGGCGTCGCGGGAATAAACCCGGTCGTCATCGACTATCATGATCACGGTGTCGCCCCGATCCGCCGCGAGTTCTTCCTGCACGATGGGAATGAATTTGGTGGCAGGCCCCCAATCCCGGTCGCTGTGCAAAATGCGAATCCGTGAATCCTCCGCCAGCTCCTCGGGGATGACGTACTGCTTCTGCTGTCGAACCGAAAATTTTGGAATGGCAATCACGATTTCGTCCGGCGGCCGGGTCTGTTCTAAAAGGCAGCGAATGGTTGAACCGAGATGGGCAATCCGATCGGGCAAGGTTGAAAAACAGGCAATTACCCGGCCGTTCCCGTTCCCTGGGCGGCCACCCGCCAACGTTTCCCTGATGAACCGAATTTGCCCCTGCCGTCGTTGCCGCGATCGCCAGAAAAAGAGTAAGGCAACTCCGACTAACAGCAGGAGACCAATTAGAATCGTGATCATTCGGCTTTGAAAGGAACCTTCACCCGGGCAGAATCATTCGAAATCGATCATACCGCTTGCCTAAAAAGGGCGTTCTTGCAACGCCCCAGCTGATCACCTACCAATCGGGGAAAGGATATGAAGCCCAACGGTTCCTCCGTTTCATTGAATACGAATGAGTCGCTCGGACGGGAACAATGTCTAGATAAAACGTTCTGGATAAGAGCTTTATTCCTGTTTTCAGTCACGTTCCTTCTCTACTTCCTTTCCCGTTCCCCTGGACTTGACGAAATCGACTCGGGCGATTTTGCAATGGGCGTCCGCCACTTTGATCTGTGGCGTCATCAGCCTCATCCGCCAGGTTATCCTTTGTACATTTTCCTGGGCTGGCTGGGACTCAAACTCTTTGGAGCGGGGCCGGTTGCTTCATTGCATTTCACATCGGCGGTTGCCGGCGGAGTTCTTGTCGGAGCATGGTTTGGCATCATTCGTCTGCAATTGAACGAACGCCTTGCCTGGTGGGTCGCGATCTGTCTGGCGGTCACGCCTGCGATTTGGATGACCGCAACCAAGGTGCTTACCGACAGTCTCGCGGCCGGGTTATTGAGCACGCAGATACTGGCCGCAGCTTGTTTTACACGCACGGGACGGCGAAGCGCGTTGTACCTAACCGCTTTTCTTGGCGCCGCCGCCGCCGGGGCACGACCGCAGCTGATTCTGGTGGTCGCGACGGTTTTAGCCACGGCCCAGTTTTTGGGGCCGCGGCTTCCCCGCAAATGGTCGGCATCAAGCTGGGTCTGTCTGATTGCGGCTTGCCTGCTTTGGCTTGCGCCGATGTGGTACATTCAATGGCAACTGCGCCCGAATGTTCCGGTCGAGTCGGTTTATCCCGGGTTGGTCTATAAGTTTTGGGCCGGGCGTCTTCACCGGCCCGACATGTACCTGTTCGCCGGCGATTGGAGCCTCAAGTATCTTGCCATTCGATGCGTATTTCACTTTTTGGGATGGTTCGGTGTCGGCTTCGGTTTTCTTCAATCCTGGCCGGCCCTGATCGTGGGGGCTTTGGCGAGTGCGGCCGGTCTGGGGGCTTATCTCTTTCAGCCGAAAACGGCGGAAGACCGCCATTTCTGGAAATCCCACGTGCCTTGGGCAGTGGTCCTCATCACCGGTATTTTTATCAGTGTCACGGCGGCACAACGCTATTACGTAGCCATATTTCCCCTTTTACTGGTCGCCCTTCTGCGGGGATTTCTTCGTCTGCCTGTTCCGTGGAACAAGGCTGCTTTCATAATTCCCGCGGTCCTTCTCCTGACCGCCATACCGGTGGCGATTGCCAACCATCGCGATGACGCGCCTCCCGTTCGTTTTGTTCGTTATCTCCAAAGTTTGTATCCACCGCAGCAACGCGGCCGGGTCGAGCTGCTTCTCAGCACCCGCACGGCGCGCCACGTTCAATGGTACAGTCCTGATTTCCACGTTATCAGCCCGATTCCGCCACCCAAAGTAATTGCAGAAGTGATAAAAGACCCCGCTGCGATTTACACGGACGACCCGGTGGTTGCCCTGCCGCCCGGCTGGTACCGCGTCCCGCTCAATGCGTTCACTCGTTCTGTGGTCATCTATTGGAAAGATCATTACCTCGAACTTTATCTGATCGACCGTCACAACCACCGGTGAAGCGTAGCCTGACGCCGCCCACCTGATGAAGGATACCGCTTCAGTGAAAACCCTTGAAAATCGCACGCCGGTGACGGCGGCCGCCAAAGACCTCGCCCGGGCCGCCCAAGCAACAGGCGCGGAATTAAAGCGGGGCGCGATCCTGAACGCCCTGGCCATGCTGGCTTCAAATTTTCGGGCGATTTTCACTCTTCTCATTGCCCGTCTTCTTGGTCCGGCCGCTCTGGGAATATTTTCCGTGGCCTGGGCCACCACCGATCTGGTGAGCAAAATCGGGATCTGGGGGCTCGACGATGCCACTACCGCATTTGTGGCCCGGGCTGAAGCGGTCGGCCACCGCCTCCGCAGCCGGGCCTTGTTTCATCTTGCCCTTATCGTTGCCGTCACCCTATCGGCGGTTGTCTGCTTTCTTTCCACTTTTGCCATCCGCAGATTTGGGGGCCGCCTGAGAATGGAGCCGGAAATGATCTCCGCCCTGGCTGTCATTCTTTGGGCTCTTCCCGGCATCGCCTTGTATCGCATCAGCACTTCGGTTTCGCGCGGAATGAAGGTGATGAAACACGATATTTTCTCCCGCGGCCTAACCGAACCGTTTGCGACGACCATCGCATTCCTGATTGCGCTTGGGATCGGTTTCAGCACTTTCGCTCCCGAACTCGCCGCCATTATCGGGAGTTTCGCGGCCGGAATCATTGCTTTCGTTTTTGCCTCGAGGCTATTTCGCGGTCTACCCGCGTTGGAAGCGGCGGGCGTTCGAAGTGAAGCGCGGGAGCTGCTCTATTACACGCTCCCGATCGGGGCCGACCAGTTTCTGAATGCCTTCATCTGGCGGTTGGATCTGCTCATTCTCGGATGGTTCGTGGATCGCGCGCCCGGGGTGACGTTAACGACCCTTGGCGTTTACGGAGCGGTGGTAGGCCTGGCTAACGGCCTGCGCAGAGTGAGCCAGCCGTTCACGCCGATTTTTGCGCCGGTCGTGGCCGGCATGACCGCCACCGGAGAACATCAACAGGCCGCCGCCACTTACGCCCGCCTCCTCCAATGGATGCTCTGGATATTGCTGCCGTTTGTGGCCGTCATGATACTGGCCGGCCAAACCATCCTGCTCGTCTTTGGCCCGGCCTTTCAGCAGGGCGGTCAATGGCTCGGTATTGTCGCGATCGCCTGCGCCACCAATGCCTTCGTTAATCTCGGCGAAACCGTGATCATGGTGCAGCGGCCCGGTTTGAACCTGCTCAATTCCCTCATTACCTGCGCCGTTGGCAGCAGCGTAACTTTTCTTCTCATTTCTCAATTCGGGGCGCTCGGCGCGGCATTTGGAATTTTAGTGACCTATGTCCTTCAAGGAGCAATACGCACAATTATTCTGCGGTTCGTTTTTCACTGGCCAAATCCATTGACTCAGATTCGTCCGGTCCTGACCACGGCAATTATCGCGGCGGTGCCTGCTGTTCTTTGCCGGGTCCTGTGGCCCGGAGTCGCCGGACAGATCGCCGCGGCCCTGGTTTGCCTTGCCTTGTTTACAGCCGGCTGGTTCTACTACCGGCGCCCGGAAAAACAAATTTGATGAAACGCATCTTCTTAACCGGCGCCAGTTCCGGAATTGGATTGGCCACGGCGCAGGCTTTGCTCGCCCAGGGCGACGAGGTTTGGGGCACATCAAGAAATCCCGCGGCGCTGCCGAACCACCCCCGACTCCATCCGGTCGCCCTCGACCTGCGTGATAAAGGCGGAATCGAAAACGCATTCTCCCACGCTCTCGCTGAAGCAGGGCACTTCGATGTTGTCATCAACAATGCCGGAAGCGGGCATTTCGGTCCGGCCGAATTTCTTTCTCCGGCTGAGATCGAGGACCAGTTTCAGATTCTATTCTTCGCCCATGTGCGGTTGATGCAGCTTGCTCTGGCCGAGATGCGTGACCGTGGGGCCGGGTTGATCATCAACGTCACTTCTTTGGTTGCGCTTTTGCCCGTCCCATTCATGGGCGCGTACAACGCCGCCAAATCAGCCATGGCCGCGTTAACCATGTCGATTCAACTCGAACTCGGCCGGAGCAAAGTTCGGATCGTCGATCTTCAGCCGGGAGATATTCACACCAATTTTAATGAGGCAGTGACCAAAGGACCCGAAAAAGGGTACGGAGATCGTGTCGCCAAAACATGGCGGGCGGTCGACCGGAATTTGAAGGCGGCCCCGAAACCCGACCTGGTGGCCCGGCACATCCTCAAGTTGATTGACCACCCGAACCCGCCCGGACGCATTCTTGTCGGAGACCTGTTTCAGACCAAACTCGCGCCTTTTATTTTTCGTTTTCTCCCCCAACGCACGCGTCTCTGGGGGCTCAGAAAATATTACGGAATATGAGAGCGGGGAGAGGCGAAGCATGATCTCTGAAGCCGTTGTTCTGATGGCGGGCTCGGGATCGAGGCTGCGCACGAGCGGGACGGCCCCGATAAAGCCGCTGACGACGATCCTCGGACGCCCTCTGGTTTGTCATGTGCTCGACGCCCTGGCGGCTGCTGGAATTACAACGGTTTACGCAGTGATTGGCTTTGAGGGCGAATCGTTGCGCAAACAGTTGCAACCATTGGTTCCGAATACGGTTACACTTCATTTCGTCGAAAACCGCGATTGGCAAAAACAAAACGGCATCTCGGTTCTGGCCGCCGCTCCGCACGTCAAACCGCCGTTCCTCCTGACAATGAGCGACCATTTGTTTGACCAGGCCGCCATCGACCTTCTCTTGAAAGAACCCGATCTTGACCGGCTCAACCTGGCAATTGATCGAAAAATCGAATCGATTTTCGATCTGGCGGATGCGATGAAAGTCCAGACCAGCGGAGATCGCATTGTCGCTATTGGAAAAGAACTGGGACATTACGATGGAATCGACACCGGATTGTTCGTTTGCCCCTCCTCGATTTTCGATTATCTCGCCCGGGCCAACCGGAATGGAGATTGCAGCCTGGCCGATGGGGTCCGATTAATGGCAGCCGACGGAAAGGTCCGCGCGGTCGATATTGGCGATGCCTGGTGGCAGGATGTAGACACCCCGCAGATGCTCGAGCAAGCGACCAGGGTGTTGCGGACGCGGGCCTGCCTGCTGCCCGAACAGCGATGACTAATATCCCGGGCTAAGCCGCGGATTGTTTGCGCCAGTTGTCCAATTGACTGGCGGACCGCACACATCCGAGAGTGCACGTCGCGTGACAGGATTTGTAGGTGTAAAACTGCTCTCGCAGGTCGTCGAGCCCATATTCCGTCAAAGGCTTGGACCAGACGCCGCGGGTCTGCGAGCACCAATTCACGTTACCGAATTCATCAATGTAAAGATAGCGGCTCCCGGCCCGACACTTGTAGGGCGCAGTCCCGTCCCGGATCAGGCGTTCACGGTAATCGGAAAGCTCTCTCACGCTTTTCGGAAGTTTTTTCACAATCCCATGGAAGACCTTTAGCTCGTCGCTTTTCAGTTTGAGCTGACCATGTTCGTCATGAACAAGAAGAACCCGCGAAGCAAAACCCAGTTCGGTGGCAAACGAGACGACCTCCTCCGCTTCTTCCGCCGGGCAGGCCCCGATCACCGCGCTGACGATCACTTGAAAACGGGCGTGCTCCCGGAGCCAGCGAAGGCGTTGCTTGAGGTTGTTGAGGACTTTCTGAGTTGTGTCGTTGCCATGCACGCCATCAATCGAAATCTGCATTTCCTGGAGCCCCGCTTGGTTCAGCGACTGGATCATTTCCGGGCGCAAAAAGAAGCCGTTCGAAATCATCCCGGTGCGAAAGAAACCGAGGGTTCGGCAGGCTCGAATGAGACGCGGCAGTTCCGGATGCAGGGTTGGTTCGCCGCCAGTAAGAGAAATGCCGAAGGTGCCGAGTTCCTTCAACTTGCGCAGCCGGCTCTCTAATAATTCGATCGGCACCGGATCGCTCGATTTGTCGTATTCCGAGCAATAGCCACAGGATAGATTACAACGCCGGATCACCACCATCTGGACCAAAAAAGGGCTGTAACGGAGACGGAAAGAGAGACCGGGCCCGACCGGCCGGGAGATCGGCTCAACATTCTGGGTCAAAGTGGACTCCATAGGCTAACAACGAAGGTCAGAATTGTAACAAGCGATCCTGCGCCGTCCAACTGCCGTTCCAGTCATTGGCCCAATGCCGCATGGGCGCGCTTCCACCGCGCGATCTCGGCCAGAGCCCACACTCCACCGGTCGCGGCAATCCATAAAGGAAGTATCCATTCCGGACGGGAAAGTACGGCCAGAAGAAAAAAAACGAAAATCGAAATGTCTCTTTTCGTAAACTGGACCAGCCACCAAACCAGTTTCTCGCCAAGCAACAGAATTCCCGAATGACGAATCAGCTCCTGATGTCGCGGATACAAACTCGGAACCAGATCATCCGGCGAAACGTTTCTTTCTCTCCCCCGGCCCCGCAAACGCCACTCATTGAGCCCGATCAGGAGGACGCAGGCAATTGCCTGAGCCGGATAGGACCAGGCGTTGAGATCGGCGGAATGCTTCCGATACAGCCCATATCCAAGACCAAAGATGAAAATGAATCCGCCGAAAATATCGGTCCAGGTGTCGAGTCGTCCGCCTTTCTCCGATTCCAAATACCTGGCCCTCGCGATTTCGCCGTCGCAACCGTCCAGAATGCTGTAGAGCTGAAAAATGGCGAGACCGGCGACAAAGGCCCAGTAATCGCCCCGAAGCAACACGAAAAAGGCGGCGACCGGCACGACCAGCATGGACAATGTCCACCCGCCCGGAGTGATTGGGTAACGAAGCAAAACGCGTGTGACCGCTCGGGAGACCGGTCGATTAATGAAACGCGAGACGATTCCATCCTGTGGTTTGCCGACCCGGCGGAGAAATGCTTTCTCCGCCTCCGGAATTTCGCGGGGACTATCGAGGTAACGCCAGAATGACGAGACCTTCCGCCGGGCCGAAGCGCGCTGACAAGCGACTTCGAAATCGTGCCAGGATTGCTTCCAAAGCCGGTTTTGGCCGGCTTCAATTCTCGGCAGATCGGCCATGAATTCCGCGAGAGCAGCGCGGCCAACAAGCAATCTGGTCGATAAAATACGGGCGCCGGAATCAAGCTCTTGCTCGTTACCGTCGAAAAGGCGAATACCTGATTTACTGCGCGGCAACCAGCGCCTCGAAGGCTGCGTTTCCGGATTCCAAAAGACAACAATGTCGCGCTGCGGCTCCGCCGGGTTGCGCTCGCTAAATTCATTAATGGCAAGAGCCAACCGTTCCAGCTGGCGCAATCCTGCAATTTTCCAGTCGGCCGATTCGTCAGCCAAGATCACGAAACGCTCGACCGGGTCAGACTTGTGAGTCACGCCGGAATATTACTGGCTTCAAGGCTGCGGCGGTAGATCCGGTAAGTCTTGTACTTGCTCGCGCCCAGGGCTTCAATGAAGCGATTGATCAGGACGTTGTCTTCGAGAGTCATGCTGAGTTCGCCGCTAAACCCGCGCCGGAACGCTTCATCCATGACCTGGAGGACCAGCATTTCGGCGATCCCCGCCCGCCGGTATTTTTCTACTACACCCAGCGCCACCAATCTGCCGGTGCGAATCTTGGTCCGGTGATAAAGCAATTTTATCAGACCAATCGGCAGCCCGAACCAGGTCAGCCGGCCGTTGATGTGCTTAAGGGCCACGTTGATGTCTGGAACTCCGATGACAAACCCGACCGGCTCGTCCCCGATCTCGGCAATCAAGGTCCCCGCCGGCACCAGAAGGGGTTTCATTTCCTTGGCCATCCGATCCGACTCCGCTTCGGTGAACGGCACAAACCCCCAATTGTTTTGCCAGGCCTGGTTGTAGACCGCGCGGATTCTGCGGCCTTCCCCTTCAATATCCTTTAAATTGATCGGGCGAATCTTCACCCCATGTTTCGCGCCGCGGGCCATCGCAATTTTGCGCAGACGTTCCATTGGTTCCGGATATTTCGAGAACCACCAGGCATACCAATCCTTGACCTTGGCAAAGCCGCAACCTTCGATCAGCTCCGCGTAATAAGGAGGATTGTGCGCGGTCAGGAGGGTCGGAGGATATTGGAATCCTTCAATGAGCAAACCGCAGACATAATTGGTTGAATAATCGATTGGACCCATCACCTCGCTGCGTCCTTTTCGCCGCAACCATTCGGCAGCCGCCGATAAAAGCGCCGAGGCCGTTTCCGGGTCGTGGATGCATTCGAACAGGCCGAAGCAGCCGACGTTGGCTTGATGGAGCGAATTATAGCGTGGATCGTCGCTGGCCATGATCCGGCCGACAATCTCGTCGCTGCGTCTGGCCAGGAAGAGCGCGGCATCTCCATGCCGGTAAAACGGGTGTTTCTCACGGTCGAGAAACTCTTTGCGCTCGATGATCAGAGGCGGCACCCAGGCCGGATCGCTTTGGTAAATCCGCCAGGGAAATTTGATAAAGGCGTCGCGATCTGCTTTTGATGCGACTTGAGAAACCGTGATCGCTGGCACGGCCGATTCAGGTTGCCAACAAACTGCCGGCTTGTTTGAGAAGAGAACGCGCCAGATTTTCCTGACGAATGATCAGGTAGCCTAACAACGCATTCAGGGCCGTGAGTTCGAGCCAGAAATACCAGGTCGGCCGATTCACCACCAAAAACAAAAAGAGAAATAACATACGGGTATTGGTCATGAGAAGTCCCCATCCCCGCAGATAAGGCCGGGCCACTTCGCGAAACGACTGCCGGAGCGACTCGGGAAGTCCGCCCTGGAAATTATTCACCACAATCGAGCGAAGAGCCCGCAGCCGGGGCGAAAGCAGCTCTTGTTGCCGGGTGAAGTTGAGATACATGCCAAGCAGAAACTTGCCCCACCATTGTCCTTTCCACGCCATCTCTTGGTAATCGGCCCGCAAATCCGACACCGAATCCCAGTCCGCGGCCGAGCGTCCCTTTGCGAAATAAAGATAGGCGCTGCGAAAGTAATCGGCCGCCGCGCCTTGCAGGGCATGACTGATCCCGGCAGCGAGGACAAGCAGAGCAACCGCCGGGGAGGCGCCTCCGGCCAGAGCCCTGAGGCCAAGGTGCAGATAGATGCTGAGAAAAATAAGATGGTCGAACACGCTGTCGAGGACGCGTCCCATTCTCGTCCGCTGATTCAACAGCCGGGCGAGTTGACCATCGGCGTTATCGAGGGTGTTGGCGCAAACATGAAGGACCATACCGACCGCGTTCGTGGCCAGATCCTGGTAAAAATAGAGGTGGCCGGCGACGATTCCACAGATCCCACCAAGAATCGTGACCGCGGCCGGGGTTAATTTGAGCCGGGCGAAGATTTGGGCCAGACGAAACGCGACCCGGCGATAGAAATAGAGATCGATGATCCCCTCCACATCGCGCATTTTATAACTGGCTTCGAGGGGAGAGAGCGCGGGCTCGAGTTCTTGCGACATGAAAATACGCCCGGATGCTTCAGGCGTTCTGGAGCGCAGCGGGCGCAAGCGTGTCCGCGAGAATATTGAGCGCTTCGTCGAGATCGGCCCGGGTGTGCTTGGACGTTACGCAAGCGCGAAAACAAACCCGATCCAGGGGCACGGCCGGATAATCCACCGGCGCCACCCATAAGCCGCGCCGGCGCAATTCGTGACCAAGGCGGTACATCCGTTCGCGTTCGCCGATCACTATCGGCATGATGTAAGTCGTTGAACTTCCTGTGTCGATTTCCAGCTCGCGAAGTTGCGCATGAAAATAATCGGCATTTTCCCATAACTGTTTCCGCAACGCCGGTTGGCCACTTCCAATTTCAAGCGCCTTAATGATCCCCGCCACAATCACCGCCGGCAAAGCGCAGGAGTAGACATAGGGATGCGCATAAAAGCGCAGGTAATCGAGCGTTTCTCGAGAGCCGGCAACAAATCCCCCCAAAGCCGCAAACGCTTTCGAAAAAGTCCCGTAAACCAACGGAATACGGTCCTCCACCCCGAACTTTTCCGCCGCCCCGCGGCCATGCTCGCCGCAAGCCAGCATCGAGTGCGCTTCATCAACAAAAATGCTCGCTCCGTGCGATTCGGCGATATCGATCAACTCCTTTAGATTTCCAAAATCCCCGTCCATCGAGTAAATGCCCTCAACAATCACGAGCTGACGCCGGCCCCGCTGCCGTCGCAGAGCCGTGTCCAGCGACTCGGGATTGTTATGCTCGAATTTCTCCGTCCGGCACCGGGAAAGAATTGCGCCATCCCGCAAACTCAGGTGCGAGCGGTTGTCGAGAATGGCAACGTCCGACTTGCGCATCAATCCGGAGATGGTGCCGAGGGCGCCGCCAAATCCGCTGTTAAAAAGCATCGCATCTTCACGACCGAGAAATTTTGCAACCCGGCGTTCGAGTTCCCGGTGCAGATCGGTCATGCCCGAAAGCATGGGCGCGCCGCAGGCGCCCAGGCCGTGGGTGCAGAGCGCTTCGTGGGCGGCGGCAATGACCTCGGGGTGATTGGCCAGACCGAGATAGTTATAGGAACAGAAATTGATGACCGAATGGGGTTTGCCATCGTAGCTAATCGTGGTGCGCGCGTCGGCCGTCGAAAGCATTTGCGGCTCGTATAACTCACGCGCCCAAGCGCTATCGCGCACCCATTCGGTGAAACTGGGAGGGGCCTCAAGCGGGTCCTTGCTTTCAGCGGCAAGGAAATTACTCAGACTTAACTTAAACGGATCTTCAGTCATCGCCTTATGTAAGGCTCCATCGGAACCGTTGGTCCCGGCCAGGTGGAGTTCCATATCGGGGCAGTAACTTTATCGAGTCTCAGCAAATCGACAAGATTTAAGTAATGATGAACGCGAGTTGGATTCGGCCGGGGCCGTTCCGGGCGACATTGCCATGGATCGGACCGGTCGAGTGCCATCCGCAATTTATTCAACTATCTATCGGAGAAAGGTTTATAAAACATTCGACTGGTAAATTGCCTGGCTGTTGGCATTGTCTGCGGTTCCATCTCACCGGGCAGCCGTTCCGCTGATGGCCCAGGCTCTTTATTGCTTCCGATTGGTTCCAAACACGTAATCCCACAGCGGCGAACTCACGCCGTAGCCGGCGTGGTCGTCCTTGTAGTGATGGCGAAGATGATATTGCTTTAGCCACTGCCAGATACCGCCCTTCATCGCGAAATGGTGGGTGGCGTAATGAATGGTGTCGTAACATACGTAGCCGAAGCCAAATCCGGCGGCCAGAGCCGGGGCCAACCGGCCGAAACTCACGCTAAAGAGCACGTAAAAGACGACGGCCAGGGGAATGCTGATCACCGGTGGCATAACCAGGCGGGTCGGATCGCTCGGATAATCGTGGTGCACGCCATGGGCGACAAAATGGAGCGCTTTGCCCCAGCGCGTCTTCGGTTGGTAGTGAAAAATGTATCGATGGATGATGTACTCCAACAGCGTCCAGATCAGAATGCCGGTGAGAAACAAGCCCAGCACCGCCGCCGGCGGCAGCTGTTTATGAACAAACGCCGCATAAAGCAGATAACCGATAACCGGCGCATACAAAAAGATCGGCGTGGCCGGATGCACATGGGAAAAGAACTCCATGAAATCGCTTTCGAACATGCGCACCGTTTCTTTTTTGTTTGAGACGTAGAGCTTGGCCATAAATCAAGCCTTGGCCGGTTCGGATCCAAACCCCACCGGGCCGACTGGCTCGCCCATTTCGGCCGGCGGAGGGACGAGCGCCTCCGTGTTTGATTTCATCCGTTCGATCCTGGAAAACAAAGTGTAGCGCTTGTCAAAAATGAATTGAAACAGCAACCGGGTCCACGAGGAATGAAATTTGAGGTTATTATAAAACTCCGGAGCCATGGCGCGAAGCCTCGGCAGATTATGCCATGGGATGGAAGGCAGATCGTGGTGCTCGTTATGATAGCCCATGTTTAAACATACCCGATTGATTGGGCCGTAATAGCTGTAGGTCTCCTGGTTCGGATCGTTGGTATAATGTTCCTGGATCCAGCGGGCACCCACCGGATGTAGTCCGACCGAGAAAATAAAGGAAAATCCAAGATACAACAGGCCGGCCCAGCCGAAAAAGTAAACTATCGCGATGTCATAGATTGCCGCGCCCAGGAGGTTGAGAACAAACCAGCGATCCCGCATCGTGATCGCTTTGAGTCGCGGCGGACGGGTCAACTGGAAGAACGGGAACAGCATCAGCCAAAGCGCTTTTCGGTACCATTTATTTCCAACCAAACGCGCCTCCCAATGGTTTGCCAGATCGGCATCGTGTTCGTAATCGCCCTGGTGAGAATGATGTTTGAGATGATAGACCCGGAAGCCCATCGCGCCGGCAGTCAAATTCGGGAGATCGGCCAAAATCGCGATCAGCTTGTTCACGCTTTTGTTCCGTAAAATCAGATTGTGGGTGGCGTCGTGAATGATGACGTAATTGGCATGATTGGCGAATGCGCCGATGCCATAAGCGATAAGCAAGCTCAGCCACCAATAGCCAAAGCCGAGCCGGCCCATCCAAAAGGCGATGGCCGTCTGCATCGCCACGATCCCAAAAGCGAGCAGGGCCGTATACGGATTTCGCACCATCAATTGGCGGACTTCGGGATGGGCCTTAACAATGGCGCGGGCCCGTCCGAGGTGCGGATGTTCTAGTTCCGATTGAAAAAAAGCGTTCTGCATCAGAATCGGTGTCAGAATCTGCAACACTCCATACTTTAAGCCGGTTCGCAAACCCAGCTTAAACTGAGTTTTCCAGGATGCATTGGGCAGAAAAGCCGGTTAAGGCATCACTACATCTCCACCCGCTTCGGTTCGAGACCCTGGGAAGCCCGAGGGCCGGCCGTCGGCCGGCGGATCTCCCGGGGAGAGAGTTTCAGACGCTGCATAAACATGGGCAGAAACGTTTGCCGCACATCGCCGGGCCGGAACCGGGCCGCGCCTATTGCCGATAGCGTAGCCGAGGGCCGTTCGATCAACATGCGGAAGCTTCGAAAGAGCGTTTCGAACCAGCACCACAACCGGTTGCCAGGCGAATCGGCAAGGTAGCGCTTGCAGGGAAGTAAGAGCGCGGCGCGGTCGTTGCGGGTGAGCAAAGGATGGTGGAGTTCGTAGATTGCCCGCGCCGCACCCTCAAGAAACTCTTTCACGAAAAATAGCTCGCGCCGATCATGTTTAACACTCAGTTGGCTTCCATGAAACCGCCAGCTCGCGAGTTTGATCGGCAGGCTGATAGTCCCGGTTACGTTCGTTAGCCGCACAAGCCAGCCGAAATCGGCGATCGAACCAACGGTGGTGTCGAAGGGGCCGTTGGCCCGGGCCAAAGCCGTGCGAAAGAGCAACTGGGTCAGAGATAAATAAACACTTTTTGCCGAGAAATGCAGGAGGCAATCATGAGGCGGAGGCCGATAGTTGAGATTGTGCTGTAGCGGATAAGAACGCACCGTCTCCAGGTCGAGGATATCGCCGATCGACTCAGCCGGTAAATAATCCGCCATCTCTTTGTTCGTTAGTTTGCCGCCACTACGATTAATCAGGGCCACGTCGCAGGCCGCGATCCCCGCCTCCGGGCAAATCGCAAAGGCCTCAAGCAGGGCGGCCAGAAATTCCGGAGCCATGACGTCGTCACAGGTCGCAATATGGAGAAACTCACCGGCCGCCAGTTGGAACCCGCGATTGAGCGCCCCATAAAGTCCTTCGCGCGGAACCTGGTGCAGCTGGAAACGGCGGTCACTGGACGCAATCGCTTCGAAGAATTCCCAGCTGCCGTCGGTGGAATGGCTATCGAGAACGATCGCTTCCCAATCGGGAAAATTCTGGGAAAGAATTGAGTCGACCCGCTCCTCCAGGAAAGGCCTCATATTGAGGCAGGGAAGGAGAATCGATATTTTCGGCGGGCTCATCTGCTGGTGGTTGAAATATTCGCCGCTCCCGGTGGCCGACTCTTCATTTCTAACCGTCGCTGGAGGGAACCGCAGCTGACTGGTCTGCTGATCTTTCGTGGCACACCATTCTCAGTTACCCGTCTGGAACGATCAGGGGTGGTAATGAAAGCGGGTAACGACAGGCGCAAAGATACGGTTAAGAGCCTCTATTGTCCCTGTTAAAAGCTTCTCTTTATAGGCACCGGGACGGCCAGAACGGCGATGGGATGTCTTGTCTTCATTTTCCAGCGGTCTGGATCGCTCATAAGTCTGGCGAAGTGTCTTCCGGCCAATGCTAAGATACTGGGTCAGTCCGGAAGAGAACTTCTCCCAATTGTCGATCATATCTTCGTATTTAAGAACGATTCCTCGTTCGCAAGCCTGGGTCAGCCTGTCAATAATCTGGAAATGGTTCAGGGTAGCAGTCGCGCTTTCCAAAACATAATCGTCGATTGTCTTGCCCCGAATCAGATCTCGCAGCCGCTGCTGTTGATCCTGGATTTCTTTCACCCTGCTGAACCCATGGGTGTAGCCAAACGAATAATAGGCCGATACCAGGATATCTCTGGGATCTCTGATGACGAAGATGGCAATCTTGTCGCGAACAAAATCGGCACTCGAGGCAGGCTCGATCACTCTGGTGTAAAGCGCCGATGGGGGCCCGTTCGACAGGCGTATCGGACCATAAACGAAACCTCGCTCCTGGAAAGTCACGCACTCCATCGGATCTCCCCGGTAAAATCGAATTTCGTAATCTACCAGCCGCAGCCGCCTCACCTTCTTGAGGACATAGTCTGAAAACAGGCCGCTGGCGCATTTATGAAGCGTGTAGAGATAAACCGATTCCGGCGGCAACCGCGATTTACCGGTAAAAGGGAACCACATCGGGACTTGGCTCGTTCACTTAGAGGCGGCGAAAGATAAAGCTTGTGCAATCATCATACCGCGGCGTCGCATACGCAGTGCAGCGGTAACTGGCCTGATAGCTCTGCTCCAATCGAAAGCCCATGATGGTCATGAAATTCGTGATGCAGCCGTCCGAGAGCAACCACCAGGCATACCGAAGATGTTCAATGTCCTCAGGAATCGGAGGCGGAATCATTTGCATGATCGGCCGCTTCTCCTGAAGTGTCTGCTGGGTGATAATCACAGCGTCGCGTGATCGGGCCGCGACCGACTGCAACGCTCCAAGGGGATCCCTAATATGGGGAAGGCACATGCCAACCATAACCACGTCGAAGGGACCAAGGAACGAGGGCAGATTATTCACGTCTCCATAGTAGGCCCTGGCCGACGATTCAAAACGCTCGTGACAAAACCAGTATGAGTTTTTGAGCCGCTCGAAACCGATTTCCTGAGAGGCTATCAGTTCCTCCCAGGGACAGGGATCGTTGTGGTAGGGAACGATCTGGGTGAGGCTCGCGCTGCCCACATCGAAGGAGACCACGTCGGCTCCGCGCTTCTCCATCTCGAAAGTCAGAAATCCACTGGCAGTGCCAACGTCGAGGACCGATTTGCCCCCAAAGTCGAAGCGTCCCAGGTAATCGTTAATATTCGATCGCAAGTCCCAATGGCCGCCCACCTGCCCAACGCCCGGCACATCGCAGACATGATAGAAGAAACAATCCTCCTTTTTGACGATTTGACGCGGTGCTGCGAATAGTTTCGCATCTATCTCGTGCAAACTCATTGCCATCGGTTAGTCGGAGAAAACTAGCACAGGAAACGCATATCGAGAACACTTCCGCCGCCCGAGGGCTTTTTGCTTCGCCCTGTTTACGGCCGGCCCAGGGCAGACATGAGTTTGCAGGCGGGCTTCATCCCTGCGAAAATCCTCTTGCCAAAGGAGGCGCCGGGTCGGCGCCAGCCTTAAGGATAGTCAGCAATGAACTCCATTCACGCTTGCTGGTGCGGTCACAAGGAACTGTCGGATTTTTCGGCCGACTACCTGGTTTGCCAAAACTGCCAAACCCTGGTGGTGAGAAACTGGCCTGCCCCGGAGCGATTCGAGGTCAACGATGATGCCAATGATTTTTACGGACGCAGATATTACGAATCACATTTACGCGAGGCTTACGGCTATCCCGGCTTGCCGGAACGGGCGCGCGAAGACCTGACCGAACGCTGCCTACACTGGCTGAGAACGGTCCTCAAATATCGCCTGCCTCCTGCCCGTGCGCTGGAGTTGGGATGTGGTCATGGAGGATTTGTCGCTCTGATGCGCTGGGCCGGTTTCGATGCCGCCGGCCTGGAGCTGAGTCCCTGGCTGGTCCATTACGCGGAGTCCGTGTTCGGCGTCCCCATGTTCAAGGGAAAAATCGAAGACCAAAAGATCGAGTCCCGAAGTTTGGATCTCATCTTGCTTTTCGACGTTCTCGAGCATCTTCCCGACCCGCTCTCCACCATCCGTCGCTCCATCGAACTCCTTAAGCCGGATGGATTGTTGGTCGTCCAGACTCCCCGTTTTCCAGCCGGCCGCACCTACCAGGAAATGGTTCGAGACAACGATCGTTTCCTGGAGCAAATCAAACCGGCGGAGCATTTGTACCTGTTTAGTCAGGCCTCGATTCAGCAATTTTTCTCCAAGGCCGGAGTGCCGTTTGTTTGTTTCGAGCCTGCCATTTTCTCCGAGTACGACATGTTTTTCGTGGCGAGCCGGCGCGAGCCCGTTCTCCATTCGGTGGAGGAGGGCACGGAGGCATTACTGCGGCGCCCTCAGGGGCGGATTGTGCAGGCCCTGCTCGATGCCAACGCGCAATGCCGGGAATTGATGCAGCGTAATCAGGAGATCGAGGCGGACCGTGAGGCCCGTCTTCGCGCTTTGGAGAAAGCCGATGCCTGGATCAAGGAGATCGAGGCGGACCGCGAGGCCCGTCTTCGCGCTTTGGAGAAAGCCGATGCCTGGATCAAGGAGATCGAGGCGGACCGGGAAGCCCGATTGCAAAAGTTGCTGAAAATGGATGCATTGTATAAGGATCTTCAGGAAAAACTCGCCTCCCGAACCTTGACTGACGGCTCAACCCCCCAATGAAAAAATAAATCGTGCAGCCCGCCGTTTCGATTGTTGTCCCCAGTTACAACCAGCGCCCCGAGTTTGTCTCCCAATGCCTGGCCAGCATTTTCTCCCAGGAAGGCGTGAGCTACGAGGTTATCTTCGTGGACGGCCTGTCTCATCCTGACACTCTTGCCGCCGCCGAGCCCTACCGGGCCCGCTGCGCCCACTTCATTTCCGAGACGGACCAGGGCCAGGCTGATGCGATCAACAAAGGACTACGCCTGGCCAATGGTAACCTGGTTGGGTGGCTGAACACCGATGACTTTTATGAACCGGGCGCCTTTTTTCACATGGCCAACGCTTTCAAGAAAAACCGGACCGCTCCCTTCTACATGGGAAGCGGGTTTCGCACCGACGCAACCGGCAACTCGCGGGAACCGTTTTACCCGGACAATTTCCGCTTCAACCGCCCGGCTCTGGTTGCGGGACTTAATTACATTCTGCAACCCGCGACCTTTATCCGGCGCGACGCCCTCCAGGAAGTCGGCGGCGAGCTGAACCGGGAACTGCATTATGTCCTTGATTCGGAAATTTGGTTGCGACTTCTGGCCGCTGGCGATCCGGAATGGGTGCCTTTTCCCATTGCCTGCATCCGCGAGTATCCGTTCAGCAAGACCGCCACCGGCGGCTGGGCGCGGTTCAACGAAATTCAGCGGCTGGCCGCAAAATATTCCGGCCTCCAGCTGACGCCCGGTGTTTTGGCCGAGCTGATGCGTTTGGTTCACGAGCTGACGGCCGACCCAAAAATCGGAGGCCTGTTTCCGAATACAACCGGAACAAAAATCCTGGAATTGTGGAGCTGTGCCGGCGACGGACTGCGCATGTTGTCGGGGCGAAGCGACGGGTTTCCGGTCAGCGACTCAAAACGCAGCGCAGGAACAAAATGACCATCTATTTTAGCGCGCGCATTTTGCAGCCTAAATCCAGCGGAGGCATTGTCGGATATTTTCTTGGGCTGGTAACGGTCCTGGCCAAGAATCCAGAGCTTTCAATCCACGTTGGTCTGACCCCGCGAAACTTTCAGGATATCGCTTCAGCGTTGCCGAACAATGTGATCCGGCAAGATCTTGCCGGCTCAAACAATGCGATGGCGGCAGTCAGGGAGCGCCAAATCATCCAACAAGTCGGTCCTGATTGGGTTGTCTACTCGTATCCCGATGCTCTCGATATTTACGATGAACATCGCGCATTCAAAGTCGCTACCTGTATCCCCGACCTGCAACACCTGGCCTACCCATATTTCTTCGAACCGGCCGAGCGATTGCGGCGCGACATCGCGTTTGGCGCCGCCGTTGGATCGGCAGATCTCCTGTTCACGCTTTCAAAGTTTTCAAAAAAGGAACTGGTCCGGACCTATGGTTGCGAAGAAGGGCGGATCAAGGTGGTTTATCCTGCCGCGGCCCCGATATTTCAGAGTGGAAAGTGTTCGCCTGCGGCAATCGACCGCGAAAAAAAGCAATTCGGATTGCCGGCCCGTTATGCCATTTATCCCGGGAACCTTTGGCCACACAAGAATCATGCGACACTTTTTGAGGCGCTGCGACAGCTCCGCGACCAGGGAACGGAAATCCCGCTCGTGCTGGTGGGAGACGCTTCCATGGCGGACAAAACCCTAACCCGCGCGCTGGAGCGGGCCAAAGGCGAAGGCTGGCTTTGGATCCTTGGTTACATCACCGATGAGAAACTTCATGCCTTGGTCAGCGGAGCCGATTGCCTGCTATTCCCCTCGCTATTCGAAGGCTTTGGCATTCCTGTGGCAGAAGCGCTTGCGGCGGGCGTACCCGTGGCGTGCAGCGACGTTTGCAGCCTGCCCGAAGTCGCCGGGGACGCGGCGCGCCACTTTGATCCAAACAACGCCGAGTCGATTGCGCGTGTGGTGGAGGAAATTTGGAAGAACGGGCGTCGGGAGGCCTCGTTGCCGAAGCCGCAGGCCTGCTCGCGTCGCTTTAACTATGTCGATTCCGCCGCCGAACTTCTCGAGCGATTGCGGAAAACCGCCGGCCGCCGGAGGGCGCCTAAGCCGTCCTTAATCGCGGTAAACGAACCGCCATTGGTGAGCATCGTCACGCCTTCGTATCAGCAAGGGCAATTTTTGCAGCAATGCATCGAGAGCGTCCTTGGCCAGGATTATCCGCACATCGAATACTTCGTTTTCGACGGCGGATCCAACGATGAATCGGTCGAGATATTGAAGAATTACAACGAACGTTTTTTCTGGAGAAGCGAACCGGATGGCGGGCACGCCAAGGCCATAAATTCAGGTCTGCGACGGGCAAGGGGAGACATCCTTGCCTATCTCAACAGCGATGACCTGCTCCTTCCGGGCGCGGTCGCGGCGGTTGTGGATGAGTGGAGATATCGGCCCAGTGTCGATCTTTTCTACGGGCGCGCCGACTACATCGATGAATATGGTGACACGATCCACGAGTACGATACCCGCGAGTTTCAACTCGAAGAGTTCAAGAACCGCTGCACGATATGTCAACCGGCTGCTTTCTGGTGCCGGCGCATCATGAATCGGGTTGGACTTTTTGACGAGAGTTTCCAGACCTCCATGGATTATGAATACTGGCAACGCATCGCCGCCAACAACGGCCTCATCGTTCGCATCAATAAACTGCTGGCCTGTTCGCGTCTCCATCCGGCCACAGTAACAATGTCCCAGCGGGACAAAGTTTATCGAGACATCTTCAAGGGTCAATGGCGGCACTGGGGCCGCGTTTATCCGGAATGGTGGGAAGGCTTTCTCGATTACTCAAAAAACGAACGGCATGCCTTTTGGAGTGCGTTCGTCCCTTCTTCAAAACGCCACGACCTGGCATGTCTCTTCTCCCGCTTGCTTCGGAGCCGATCCTCCAAATTTCAGTAGCGAGAAAGATCGCAGCCCCACCAAAGCAGACCTTCTCAAGAACCGATGGTTGCCATCACAGCCAGATAATGAAGCCGATTGGCAAAGGCATGGTCTGGTTTGTCCTCCTGGGGGAGCTCATGCTCTTCCTAACGGTCTACCACCGTGAAATTTCCTGGTGCCCGCCCACGAACTTCGACCAGGCTGTCTATCTCGACAGGTCCTATCTCCTCCAGGAAAGCGTCGCTCACAGCGGGTTACAGGAATTGTTGCGTCCGTTCGTCACCGGCGGTCATGATAACGGCATAGCTCTCCCAGTAGAAGGAGCTTTGTTGGGCCTGTTTATCGGGCCGGCCCGATTGGCAAGACTGTTCGTGGGATTCATTGCCTTCGTCCTTCTGCAGCTGTGCGTTTACTTTAGCGCAACCCGGATTTGGAAAAATCGGAGCTACGGCCTGGTCGCTCTCGGATTGGTTCTCTCTCAGTCGACCGCCTGGTTTTGGGCGGGTGGCTTGTTCGATTATCGCATCGATTTTCTGGCCTACTGTCTTTTCGGGATATGGACTTGTTTGGTCCTTCGATCCGGAATGTTTCACGATCGAAAATGGGCGATTGCCAGCGCTTTGGTTGGCGTCCTGCTCGTGCTCAATCGCTTCTTCACTATTATTTATTTATCCGGCGTCCTGCTTGGGTTCGGCGCGGCCCTGGTCGTCGTTTGGATGTTCCTCGGCAGAGGCGAGCCACCAGAACTCAATCTTAAAAAGAGGTATAGCAACCTCGCTATTTCATCCCTCATCTTGCTGGCCGGCACGATTCCCTTGCTTCTGTTGAACGCAAAAGCGATTTACGGGTATTACGTTTACCCGCACCTGATCAGTGGGGAGCAGTACGTTCGGGCGCGAGAGTTCGGTGTGACCGATCTTTCGACCAATCTGGCGTTTTACCCGAAGTCGATTGTTCTCGATCATTTGGGGCTTTTCTTCCTGGGCGCAGCGGCGGTGGCGATTCTGGCCGGGGCCTTTTTATTTTTCAGCCGGAGATCACGGACGGCGCCGTCGAACTCCGGGCACGGGGTTGTGACTCCGATCCTGGAATTGATTTTTCTACTCGGGGCAATCGCCGGCCCCTTGGTTGTGCTTACTTCCGATATCTCCAAGTCGCCTATCGTAGGTGGAATTGTCGGCGTTCCTTGCGCTTTATTGGTGGCGTGGCCGATGGTCGTTTGGGGTGGAAGGCGAGCAAGAGAGGCCCGTCCCGCGCTCTACAACCGAGTTCTTGGGATAACCGCCGGAGCTGTCCTTTGCCTTGGCATCCTCAACCAGCTCGCCCGGGCAAGTAACCATCGGCTGGAATACGCCAATCGCGACAGCTATGAGCGCCTGGCAGAACTAAATCGTTGGTTTGTGACCGATGCCTCAGATCATAGAATCCTTCAGCCTGTCCTCTCCACCGATCTTGTTTCACCCTGGTTCATGGCAGATCTGATCACCGCCAGTGGCTTTGAACAAACAGGCAAACTTGTGCCATTTCGGCAGTCACTCGGTGGCACGATCGCCGGTGTCGAACGAGACCAAGCTCTGGCCGACCTTGAACAAAGCGACTATGTCATCCTAACGACTGCGCCGAAGATCGGCGTTTATCCTTTCTATGATAAAATCCGGAAATATTGGGACGATCTCAAAGCGTGGTCCGAGCAAAACATGTTGGTCGCCTGGAGCATTCCGTTCGAAGACTACGTGGCCACAGTCTATAAGCGGCCCGTTCCCAAGCTTGCCGGCGTCTCAGGCGACTGGATAACGAGCCGTGGTCTCGATCTGGAAGCAGAAGGAAATATTCTCGAAAGGTTCCCAATAATAATTCTTACGGGAATAATAGATCTTTCCTGGTTGCCCAGGATCCCCGCTGTCAGTGCCCTCGCCAACGCGAATGGAGAGATCGTCTCATTGCCCGCAACGCTCGAGCGAAAGGCAAATGATTACACTATTTTGGTGGATGCCTCTTCGTTGAAACGACAAGGCCAGTCCATCCGGATCCACCTCGGATTTGATACTTTTTTTGTTCCCAAAACCCTCGGTATTAACAGCGATGTCCGTGAGCTGGTAATACGGGCGCCGTCACGCGTTACGATGCGGCCAATGAGCAATGAACCCTGAGGAAATGAGGGGCTGCTTTCGCGACACTTCAGGCGATGAATCGGTTATTCTTTGTCCGTAAACGCTCTCCTGACTCCGATCACCAGACCGCGTTTCTCTCATAGCCACCTCTGACGTTGACGGCGCTAGCTTCGGGCTGGGCGCTGGCTAATTGCCGCCTAGTTCGGAGCCGGAAAATTGGCAGCCTTCCCCGGAACCCAAGCCTCCAGGTTGAATATTAACCACTAGCGATGAACATGTAGCCCCAGAAATGGCAGGGCCTCCCAAAACAGCGTTGATCACCGGCATTACCGGACAGGACGGTTCCTATTTAACAGAATTACTCCTGGAAAAGGATTACGCCGTGCATGGCGTGGTCCGGCGAACCAGCAATTTGCAGCGCTCGCGCATCGAGCATTTGCGTCGCGACGAAAAGATCTATGGCAAATCGTTGTTTCTTCATTACGGCGACCTGTCGGATGCAACGACTTTACGCCGCATCTTCCGGTCGGTACGTCCGGATGAGGTCTATCATCTCGCGGGGCAAAGTCACGTCGGTCTGAGTTTCGAGATTCCGGAGTCGACCTGTGAGGAAGCAGGAATGGCGGCGTTACGCCTGCTTGAGATCGTACGCGACCAGCCGCAGCCGCTCCGCTTTTATCATGCCTCCAGTTCCGAGATCTTTGGAAATGCCTCTGAAATGCCGCAGACGGAGAGCACGCCGATGTTACCGGCAAACCCGTACGGCTGCGCCAAAGCTTTCGCCACCCAGCTTGTTCGAGTTTACCGCCAATCCTACGGCCTGTTCGCTTGCAACGGCATCCTTTACAATCATGAATCGCCCCGGCGTGGCGAAAATTTTGTCACTCGCAAGATCGCTCGGGCTGCGGCCCGGATTTCGCGCGGGCTCGAACACGAGCTTACCCTGGGAAATCTGGAGAGCCGGCGCGATTGGGGACGGGCCCAGGATTATGTCGCCGCGATGTGGTCGATGTTGCAGCAGGAGACACCAGATGACTATGTGGTCGCAACCGGCGAAACGCATTCGGTCCGGGAGTTTGTCGAGACAGCATTCGCGGTTGTCGATCTGCCCTGGCAAAAATATGTCAGGCACGATTCCTCTTTTGATCGCCCGTCCGAGCCTGCCCGGCTTGTTGGCTGTGCCGATAAGATCCGCAAAAAACTCGGCTGGAATCCAACGACTACCTTTGCCGAGCTGGTGAGAGAAATGGTGAAGGCGGAGGTAAAACTGTTAGAAAATTAATTCAATGTCGAATGAGGCTGTCATCCAAAACGACGAATTTGTCGAGCAAGTGTGGCAAGCTTGTCAGCAGGTGCCGATCACAAAGTACCTACCGAAAGACATTTTTGTGGTCGGATTTCCCAAATCAGGCAACACCTGGTTCCAAAACTTTTCCGCGGGCATCCTCTATGGCTTCGATGTCGCGATTACTCCCGACTCGGTGATACAGGAGTTGGTTCCCGACGTCCATTACAAGCGTTTCTACAAGCGTTTTGGAACGCCCACGATTTTCAAATCGCACGAGCGCGCCCGTTCGGATTACCGCCGAGTTGTTTATCTCCTGCGCGACGGCCGCGATGTAATGGTTTCCTATCGGCATTACCGATCGGCGCTTCTCGGACGGGAGCCAACCCCGGAGGAAATAGATTCGTTCGCCGATGAGGACGCTCGAAGCTGGTCCCGGCATGTCAGTGAATGGTTGGATAACCCGTATCAGGCGGAGTTAATTAAGATTCGTTTTGAAGACCTCCTGACGGATCCAGTCCGAGAACTTCGTCGCTTCTGCGAATTTGGAGGATTCGAGCGAAAAGAACAATTTTTGCGGACCCTGGCCGAGCAGGCATCCTTCGTCAGCATGCGGGCAAAGGAAATTCGGTTTGGCTGGAACAATCCAGCCTGGCCGCGAAACCGATTCTTTCTCAGACGCGGGATCGCGGGAAGTTATCAGGACGAACTCGATCCGCGACATTTGGAAATCTTCCTGAAATATGGGGCCGACACCCTCCTCCGAAATGGGTACCCGGCTTCCTGACCTCCTGACCTGGAGCGTCGGCGGGCCTTGTATCAGGATAATGCTGCGCCCGTTCTTTCCCCAGGGTGGGCTGATCTGGTCAACTCATTACACAATTCCTTTGCGTAGTCGGACCAGGTTTTGAATCGGCGTTGGTCGATTTCTTTTTCCAAACGGTCCCGGAGACCGGGCTGGGTGGCAAGATCGACGATGGCCTCGACGAGCTTTTCCGAATCGCGAAGGTCAATGGTGAGACAGCCTCCGCCCGCGGCCGTCTCGGCCATGGCACCGTAGTTCGCGCAAAGGCAGGGACGCCCATGCCACAAGCTTTCCAGAATCGGCAGACCGAAACCTTCCACCAACGATGGATAAACGGTGAAATCGCATTGCCCGTACAACTGGGACAGCTTTTCCGCCGTCACCGAACCGTGCCAGGCGATACGGGGATTGGCTTTCGTCGCCCGCCGCACTTCCTGAACAATGTTTTGCGCGCCGGTGTAGGGAGCGCCGGCAAGATCAAGGAACAATTCTCGTCCGGGCAAGGAAGAGGATGCTAGGTTAAAAGCTCGGATCAGGCCGGCATGGTTCTTTCGCGGATCCAGGGTGGAAACAGACAGAATGCGGACCGGGCCATCTGGCGGCCGCGCTTCCGGAAATTGCCGGGGAATGCCCGGCATTTCTCCGGGAAGCGGGCAAACCTGAATGGGCGGCATATTGAGATGGCGGCTGCGAGCAAAATCCCGGAACTGATCCGCAACCGTATTTGAAACGGCAATAACGAGATCCGCTTGGGTCAGTGTCTCCATGTAGGCGGCATGACATTTGGCGGCTTCTTTGCGGACCAGGGTTGGATGAATAATCGGAATCGCGTCGTGAAAGATTGCGGCGACCCGCATACCACGTCTCTGCGCGTCGCGCATCATTCTGTGGTCGCGCGAGTCGTACACGACCTCGGGAACAAGAAGCCATGAGCCCCTGAGTTGGTCTTCCGAAAACCGACCGATTTCACTGGAACAGCCAAGCGCCTTGGATTGTTGGGCGGATAACAACGAAAAATGCCGGCCCCATTTTGGCCGCCGAACGAGGTAGAGCTTGGCCCCGATGGCGACCAGGCCGCAGATCAGGCTCCGCACGACTGTCTGGATACCGGTCCTGGCTGTGCTCTTTGCGGTATGGGTCGCGGCCAGAAAAATTACCGGAGGTTTCCCGGGGGTCGGCCCCGATAATCGCGGAGAGGGTGTTGGGGAGATGCTCATCAGGCAGATTGACAACAACTCCACGCCAGATCCGTTGTTTCATGTTCCGGAACCCTGATCTGCATGAAATTCCTCTGGTTAACGGTTGCGAGTATTGGCAAGGGCATTCCGACAGTGGACGAATCCACTAACCGCTGCTGATAAAATTTATACACACATCGCATCGGTTATGCTCGAACAATGATTCAGAGGTCATGGAAACTGCGTCCACCAGGAGTCCGGAAACCCCTTGCCTGAACAAAACATTTTCTGGCAAGACACAAAATTTCATGGATTGTCGCAGGAACCAGGTGGAAATCTTTCTCGACGTCACAGGGTCTTGTCGTTCGCCTAAGAATACGGGCGTTCAACGGGTCACGCGCGGAATTTACGCGGAACTGGCTGCTCGGACGTCGGTTACCGCTGTCTGTTGGAACAGGGTAGGCAACTTTTACCACCTCCTGGGAGAGCCCGAGCTGGAATATCTCATCGCTCCCTTCAGCAAATATAAGGCGCCGGTGGGGCGGCCTGATCTCCGGGGAGAAAAATTGCCCGGCGAGCTTCGGCGCTATTTCCGGAGAAAACCTTTTGCTCTCATTCCCAAACTGCGGAAGGGCAACATCCTGCTCGTGCCGGACATCTATTTCGATGAACGAACCCGGTTCCTTCCCGAGGCGTTGAGAGAATCAACCGGCCGAAGCGTCGCCATTTTTCACGATGCTGTGACTCTGCGGCTCGGAATATTTCCCCCAGCCGCGGCCGATGCTTTTCGCAAATATGTTCGATCTCTCGCCGCATTCGATCGGGTAATTTGCATTTCCGAGCAATCACGCTCCGATCTGCTCGAGCTTTGGCGCCAGCAAGGGATCAAGAATCCACCGGAAACATGCATCGAGGGATGGCCACTTGCTTTTGAACCGAGGGAGCACGCCCTGGCTCGCCACCGAAATGGAGCCAGGACAATTCTTTGTATCAGCTCGTTCGAACGCCGAAAAAACCACCTCCGTCTGCTCGAGGCGGCGGAATATCTCTGGACCAGGGGTTGCGACTTCGAGCTGCGTCTTGTTGGCCGCAGCACCGGGGCCGGCGGCTACCGGGTTGTGCCGAGAATTCATTGGTTAAAGGCCAAGGGACGCCCGATTTCGTGGCTAAAGCACGTGGATGACGGCACCCTTCGCAAGGTTTATAGCGAATGTCACTTTACGATTTATCCTTCCCTGGCCGAAGGCTTCGGTCTGCCGATAATCGAGAGCCTGTCGCATGGCAAACCGTGTATCTGTGGCCGCAACGGAGCGCTGGGAGAAATTGCAACCGCTGGCGGCTGTTTGCTGATTGATCAAACCAATGTGGTCGAGTTAGCGCAGGCCATGCGCCAGCTGCTCGACGATAAGGAAACGCACCGCAGTTTGGCCAGACGCGCGAGCCAGCGCCAGTTTCGATCATGGCCCGAATATGCCAATACGCTGGTCGGCTATCTTCGCGACCAGGAGGACACGCCCCTAAGCCTGAAAGCCGGTGTCGGATCCGTGTCCGAGGCTGGAAATGCCTCCCTGGCCCCGAGCGCAGTAAACGGGTTTTGACGCTTCTCTTGCCGGGCCGCACCTGATTGTCCCGACGCCTGCCGGTTAATTCGGTATCCAGCCGCTCCTCTTACGCCGAAACGGGGACCTGGGAAATATCCCGCGGATCGCCGGTATATTTGGCGATCACCTCGTTGGCGGCGCCGTCCGCTATCAGCCGCCCCTCGTACAGCCAAATCGCCCGGGGACAGAGCCGCGAAATTGAGTCCATCGAGTGGCTGATGAAAATCACAGTTTTACCGTCCCGTGACACGGCGTGCATCTTTCCCAAACACTTTTTCTGAAACTCGGTGTCGCCCACCGCGAGAACTTCGTCTACCAGAAGGATCTGCGCTTCAAGGTGCGCGGCGACGGCAAAAGCCAGGCGCACGTACATCCCGCTGGAATACCGCTTAACCGGTGTGTCGAGAAATTTCTCAACTCCGGCAAAGGAAACGATTTCGTCGAATTTGTTTCGGATCTCGGTCCGGCGCATTCCAAGAATGGCGCCGTTCATGAAAACGTTTTCACGTCCGGTGAGTTCCGGGTGAAAGCCGGTTCCAACTTCAAGAAGCGCTCCGACCCGGCCATAAATGTCCGCGCCGCCAGAAGTCGGTTCGGTGATGCGGTTTAGAATCTTGAACAGCGTGCTCTTGCCCGCGCCATTGGGCCCGACGATCCCGACTACTTCGCCCCTTTCAACTTGAAACGATAAATTCTTCAGTGCCCAGAACGTTTCCGGCCCAGACCGGCCATTCCGCCCCAAATGCCCAAGCAACCGCCCGGGCAAACCCAGCAGGTCGTCACGCAACGTCCGATAGTGCTTCATCCCGCGGTGTTCGTGCGCGATTTTGAAAGACTTGCTCAGATTCTGAACCGAAATGGCGAGCTCGGACATGCGATCGAAAGGACTAAATGATGTCGGCAAAGCCGCGTTCCGCCCGGCGGAAGAAAAAGGCGCCGCTGAACAATAGCCCCAGCGAAATGACGATCGCGGTTGCCAGCATGTCTAACCTCAAAACTCCGCGTCCGAGGACCGCCCACCGGAAACTCTCAATGAAACCGACGGCAGGGTTCAATGCGAACAGCCAGTGCCACTTTTCGGGGACCATGCTGATTGGGTAGACGACAGGAGTCGCGTACATCCAAATCTGAAGAAAATAAGGCAGCCCGTTGCTGCAATCCCGGTACCGTCACCGTCAGAGCCGAAAACCAAAGGGCGATGCCGGTCGCCGTGAGCATCATAAAAAGGACAAAGACCGGAATTGTGAATAGCCGAAGCGTGGGCGGAATTCGATAAACCGCCATCAACACGAAGAGAACCAGGAGGACGACAATAAAATCGATCAGAGCGCGCAGGATATGGACCAAAGGAAGAAGCAGCCTGGGAAAGTACACTTTGGACACGAGATGGGCGTTGTAAACAACACTGTTGCCCGCGCGTTGCAGCGCTTGCGAGAAATAGGTCCAGACCGTCATGCCGGAAACGACAAACAACAGGTAAGGGGCGCCGTCGCTCGGCAGTCTTGCCACCCATCCAAAGATTATCGTCAAAATCAAGGCGGCGATGAGCGGCTGTAATATCACCCAGGTGATCCCGAGTGCGGTTTGCTTGTAGAGCAGCCTGATATCGCGTTCGACCAGGATCCAAAGAAGATCGCGATAACTCCAGAGCTCACGAAGATTCAGGGCCGCCCACCCTTTGCCGGGACGGATCCGAATGGTGGGCTTTTCAGGCAGTCGGGCCACCTGAGCCGTTTTCGACGAACATTCCTCCGTGCCCGAAACCAAAATGGATGCCTCCCCGTTCAAGGAAGGAACGGTAAAATAACGCTTCGCCGAAGCAAGTCGAACTCTCCTCCGCGGCAGGGCCGGCCCATCAAAAGAAACGCTGGCCATTTTCGCCTTTCGCCCCTAAAGAATATAGCCTTATCGCACGATTAAGGTTTTAATCGTGAAAGTCTTTTCTTAGAAGAAAGCGATGGCGTCCCTGGTTCAACCTTCCTTTCACCCGCACTCGCGCTTGATGCTGATTGCGCCGCATCCGGATGATGAATCGTTGGCCTGCAGCGTGGTTTTGCAAAGAGCCGCTCAGGCGGGGGCGAGCGTTCGAATCGTCTACGCAACCGATGGTGACAATAACCCGTGGCCCCAGCGGGCTGTGGAACGTAAATGGCGGCTTGATGAATCGGACCGCAAAAATTGGGGACGCCTGCGGCGGCTGGAAGCTCGCAATGCTTTATCGCTAATGGGTATCTGTCAGGATTGCGTCCAGTTTTTGGCGTTACCGGACCAGGGGCTGACCGGCCTGCTGCTAAGCGATCCCGCAGGCTTGGTAGAGCTTTTCTCGAAAGTGATCGCGGAATGGAATCCGACCCATCTTCTGGTGCCCTCACTCGCCGACACCCACCCGGATCACAACGTTCTCGCCGTCGTGCTCCGATTGGCTCTCCAAAACTCGATGTCCAGAGATCCGTCAGTCTCGGTGTTAAGTTTCCTTGTTCATGGAAACCATACCGGGCTTGCAAATCGAAGAATAGAGTTTCAGTCAACGCCCGGGGAGACTGCCACGAAGCGGGCGGCGATTGGCTGTCACCAGACCCAACTCAAACTTTCGCGGCGGAGATTTTTTGGCTACGCCGCGCGCCCCGAATCATTCGGGATCGATGCTTCGGATCAGCCCCTGTCTTGTTTGGTCCGATTGGACTTGAGAACGCAAGACAGCCTGGAACTGGAGATCCCAGGGTCGCGCAGATCAATCTTCCAGAGACGCCAACGCCTGTTAATGGTGGGGCGCAATTCATATGGCGATCCGTTAACCGCGGTCTTCGAGTCCGAGAATGGTTTTCGTCGCAGCGGTCGTTTCGGTGCCTTGAAAATTGAAACCCCAATAGACGCGTTCTCCGCTGATCACGAGTTGTTCCTAAAGCTCGATCGCCGCCGTATATTTTTCGATGAATCCGGATGGCTGGAAGTCCCACCGGCCGTGGGATTGGATCGCCCGGCTGCTCCAGCGCTCGCTTCCGTTGACGCGACGGCGGCAGTTGCGACTAATTGATTCTTGCGCAGCCCCAAGCGAAAAGGAGCGAACCTAACGGGTTCGGAGCCTAGACAACTATTTCGGCAATTGCTACTCAAATGCGCCGTCACTACCTAAGCTTCTCTGCTGGCCGGCTTCAGGAGTATCTCGGCCTGCCGTGCCGGAAGGAGCTCTGGACCGCGGCAGCGCTTTTAAGTTTGGGGTCTTTGTTCAAGTTCTGGAATGTCTTCTTTTTTCGATTCGACAGCGATGAAACACAGCATTTGCATGTGGTTTGGGCCTGGACCCACGGCCTGGTCCAGTATCGGGATGTGTTTGATAATCACATGCCTCTCTTTCATCTGCTCTGCGCGCCAATTCTCTGGCTTCTTGGCGAACATGCAGCCGATCTCTACTGGATGCGGCTGCTCATGGTGCCGCTCTATTTTCTGAGCGCATGGTGCATTTATCGCATCGGCGCAATCGCTTTCTCGCGTCGCATCGGGCTTTGGGCGATGCTTTTGGCCTCCGGCATAAGCGTCTACCATTTCTGCTCGACCGAGTTCCGCACGGACAATGTCTGGGCTCCTCTCTGGTTTCTCTGCCTGATCGTGCTGGTAGCTGATCCGTTCGCTTTCTGCTCTTTCGCGGTCAGCGGATTACTCCTTGGTCTGTGCTTCGGGATATCGATGAAAACCACGCTCATGCTGGTGACAATTGTCTCAGCCCTGGGGATCGCGATTGCGCTGGTCGGTTGGCGGCGGCTCGATCTTAGCCTGCGGCAGGTGGCCATGGGGGCCGGGATCTTCGCGATATCCATGGCCATAGTGCCGCTTCTTATCATGGGTTACTTCGCCGCCATCGGAGTGTGGTCGCAGTTTCAATATTGCGTCTTCACCCACAATATAGAGCCCGCCACCCTGAAGAATTACCTGAAGCCGCTCTGGTTGGTCGGGGGAACGCCCATCCTGATCTATGCCACGCGCGAGTTTATCAGGAAGGAAAGGAACCCGACCGTGGCACTCCGCCAGGCTCTTGTTTGCCTGACCTGCGGAATGTATTTTTTGCTCCTGCAAGCCTTTTGGCACCATCTTACCAGAGAAGATTATCTGCCCCTTTTTCCTCTGGTCGCTCTCGTTTGTGTGGCACTCCTGTTCAAGTTGTCCGACAAACTCATGGAACAGAGATTTATGTCTCGCCTGTTGGTGCGATTTCCACTGCCGGCCACTGCCGCCTGCCTGATGATGGTTTTTGATCTTGGCTTGCGGCTGCCCGTGACCAACGAAGCGGACAAACAAGTCGCCCGGGTGCGCGATGTCTTGGCATTGACCAATCCGGATGATTCCGTTTTCGATTGCAAAGGCGAGACGGTCTTTCGCCCGCGCTCCGTGCGTTGCGTATTTGAAACGTTAACGATGGGGCGCTTCCAACGCGGAGAAATTGCTGATGAGCTTAAAGGGCAGGCGCCGGAGAGCCGCGCCCGGGTCGCGGTAATCGGCGGCGAACTCCCGGAGTACGACGTGCGATTTATCGAAGCCAATTATCTTCCGGTGGATCACGGCCTGATGGTCGCGGGTTCCAGGCTGAATCCTCCTTCCACTGTCGATGGGACCATTCGTTTTCATATTGCCATTCCGGATCGCTACGAAATCATCACCCCGGATCGTCCTGCGGGTGGACTTCTGGACGGGACGCCTTCCCAGGGCAGTCGGTTCCTCGCCGTGGGGGAGCATACCTTTGTCCCCGCCGCACCCGGTCCTCCCCTGGCGGTCTTGTGGGCTCAAGCAGTAGACCGCCACTTCACTAACTTTTTAAACGCACCGCGGCTTCGTGTAGCTTACCAAAAGGTGCCTGCAAAACGGGGACATCGGACAGTTGACATCATCGACGAAATCCCGGAACCGTTTCTTCGCCCTATAAGCATTTTTCACCACTGGGATCTCTTTTCACACTAGCGGGTCGAATCCCTCGGATTCCGTCTGAGTGACGACCTCGGTCGAGGCGACGACGTGCGACGGCAAATGTTGAGTCTGCCGTTTACGGGTTACAGGCGAGCGTGAAATTACGTCTCTGCCCTTTTCCCGCGGATTCACGCAGTTCCCGCGTCCGAATCTGTCCGAAACAGACTTATACGCATGCGGAGACAAAAATCACGGAAACCGAATTAGCGGACGGTGCAGCCAATCGCCAGCCGCCCGCGGGAGATCAGCGAAGCCAGTTTGCTAAGGCTTGCCGAGCCTCGCGTTGTCTTTGATATGGAGGCTGCCTTCGCCGAATCGCAAATCGCGTTGCAGCCGATCCGCGCCATCGGCGCCTTTTGCGTTCAAGCGCAGGTCGAAGTCGACTTTCACCCAGCCCCGACTACTGGTTCTAACATTCGCGCGCGACATTGGGAAGTCGTCCAGGTAGGCGGTGATTGAATAGGCGCCCACAGGAAGCCCTTTAAACCAATACACACCGTGCGCATCCGTTCTGGCAACTGCCACACTTTTTTTGGCGTCCACTCGCATGGCGCGAATTTCCGCGTCTCCGAGTGGCTTGCCATCTTCACCAATTACGGTTCCCCGAACTGCCAGGTGGCTCGACTTATTGTCGCCGGCAAATGCTGATCCTCCCACAACCAGCGCAACCGCAAAAACTGCTGCAATGATTGTTGAACGAGTAAACATGATAAAAGATTACCAATTGCTCCAAGCAGGGCAAGCCGTGACCGAGCTGCCGCATCGTGTTCCAACCGAAACTGGAAGGCTCTCCAGGGGTGGCTGCGATTGCTTGTCCGCAATCGTCTGTTTTTCAGCCGATTTTGCCTGGTCCGATTCGCCGGCCTGGCAAGGTAATGACGCCTACATTGCATCGCGCGCCTATCCTTACCGCGCGCCACCTGTCAACTCACAAGCCGATTATAGGTGGCGACCCTAACGGGATTCGAACCCGTGTTACCGCCGTGAAAGGGCGGTGTCCTAGGCCTCTGGACGATAGGGTCGGGCAAGTTGGCCAATATCGGAATTGAGGCCGCACGACGCAAGGCAAATTGGCAAGGAAGGAATTTGGAAACACACGAAATGACAAGGAAACCGGGAAGCCACGAAGGAGAATTGCCAAGGAACGCAGGGAAGCAGGAATTACGGTTGTAGAGCGTCGAAAAATGGGGAGAGGGATTGTTTGTCTGTCTCGGCCGAAAGCGCACCTCAAAGGGCGGGTCTTGCCCCATTAATCATTTCGATTGTTTCGTGTGTTTCGTATGTTTCGTGGGCTGTTTCCGAATCTAAGACCGGTGGTTGACAGAACCACCGCTGCACTGGCGCACGAGCTCCGCGGTGCGTTTTGTCGCGCCACGATGAGATGCGATTATTTGTTTGGCGTTCTCTACCAAGCCGGCTCGTTCGGCCGGGTCCTTCAATAGCCGGGAAACCGAGTTTTCCAGCGACGCTTCATCGGTCACTTCGATGGCTGCCCGATTTGCAATCAAAGTTTGGGCCAGGGTGGCGAAGTTTTCCATGTGAGGACCAAACAGCACCGGCTTTCCAGCCAGGATCGGTTCCACCGGGTTCTGGCCGCCGTGGGCGGTCAGGCTCTTTCCGATGAACACTACCGTGGCGATGGGGTACCACGTCCGGAGCTCGCCGGTTTTGTCGAGCAGGAGACAGTCGGGCTTCGGATCCGTTGCCCGTTCCATTTCGCTGGCCAGGCTCACCCGAAGCGACATGTTTTCCAGTTTTTTTCGAATTTCCCCGGCCCGCTCGGTATGTCGCGGCGCGATGAAAAGAGCGAGGGTGGGAAATTCAACTCGCAGTCTTAAAAACACGCGGGCCAGAGTTTCCTCTTCACCGCGGTGGGTGCTGCCTCCGAAGAGCAGAGGACGATCGGGATCGAAGGCGCTCAAACTTACGGGACCGGTTGTCTGAATCGGGCTGCCGTGCTCGAGGTCGCCCGGATCATACTTGATGCTTCCGGTGTGGACAATTCGATCGGGCCGGACCCCGAGCGCGCTCCAGCGGGCCAGATCTTGTTTCTCCTGCACGCAAACCAAATCCAGCAGACGAAAAGTGGGAGCGACCAGCCATCGAAAGCGACGGAACCTTCGTTCGGACCGGGGTGACAACCGCGCGTTGACGAGCGCGATCGGAATTTTTCTGGTATGCGCTTCGGCGACCAAGTTAGGCCAGACTTCGGCTTCCACCAGCACAATTGCCCGGGGCCGGATGGCGGCGAAGGCCCGCCGGATAATGGGCCAGAAATCGAGGGGCGTGTACATTACTTCCATTCCTGGCAGCGCATTTTTTTCGGCAAAAACGAAACCGGTGGTGGTGGTGGTGGTTAGAACAAGGCCCGAGCCGGTGGGCTGGAGCGGTTTGATGGCGCTGGCGAGTTTCAAGGCAACGGCGACCTCTCCGACACTTACCGCGTGCAGCCAAATCGCTGGTTGCTCTCTGAGCCGGCGGCGAACCGCTCCGCCATAGAGAGCGAACCGCTGCCCGAAGTTTCGGCGATAACCGCCCCGTCGAAACATCTTGAGCAGATACCCCGGCAAGAAACAGAGAAGCCCAATCGGCCAAAGCAGATTGTAAAGGAACCGCGTCATTGTTTAGGCCACAGATCCACCCAGATAAACACAGATTCAGCAGAGGAAACGGTGATACGCAACTTGGGGCCGGACCAAACTAAGGCGAATTCCGATTTTACCAGTAGCGTTTGGTAAATCGAGTAGCTGTGCCTCTCGATTTCGAGCATTGCTTATCTGTGTGAATCTGTGTTCATCCGTGGCTCGATCCTATCCGCTTGATTGCAGGATGAAAGGAAGAGGACTTCGGTGGTCCCGTAGGTTTTTTGGCGAAGCAGGTTCCAGAGCGGAATTTCGGTCATCGCTTCCCCGGGCCGCTTTTCCAGGACCAAGATGCCGTCTGTTTCCAGTAATCGGGCGAGCTTTTTGTCCATGAGCAATTTGTCCGTGAAGCGCTCACCTTTGTCTGTCCGGTCGTAAGGCGGATCGGCGAAAATGATATCGAATTTGCCTAATGAACTCGGGTGTTCGAGAAACTCGAAGACTTCTTGGCAACGGGTTTTCGCCTGGTTCTTCGTCCTGGCCAGGTTTCGCTCAATGGTCTCAATCGCTCGTCGATCTTCATCGACAAAAAGAGCCGACGCTGCGCCCCGGCTAAGCGCCTCAATTCCCAAGCCGCCAGTTCCGGCAAAAAGATCGAGGACGCGGGCTCCGACAACCTTTTCGCCGAGGCTGGAGAAGATGGCGGCTTTGACGCGGTCCATCGTCGGACGAACTCCGCGTCTGGGGACTTCCAGCTGGATTCCCCCGGCGGAACCCGCGATCACTCTCATGGCGGAGTAGCACTTTCCGCAGGCACACTATCGGCATTCTCCGCCGGCGATGCCTCCGGAGACGTCGCCGGCGACGCTTCGGTCTCGGAACGTTTTTTTCTTTTCTTGCGGTGCGATTTGGTGCCAAGAAAACCGCTCACAAAATCCTGCAGATCACGGCCGACGACCTTCTCCACCAGATTGGTCCGGGGCCGGTCGAGCGTACCGCCCACGTGAAAATCCACGGCTGAATATCCCGCTTCGGCAATGGGTTCAAAGTTATCCCGTATCGGTTTGAAGAGCTGGCGGCGAATCTTGTCATTGATCGCAAGCTCTGATTTCAGATCCAGCTTTCCGTTGAAATCGAGAGTGCCGGTGGCCGAGAGGCGAATATTCGGAGAGCGCAAAACGAGTTCGTCAATCGTAATCAGCCCGGAGGCAATCCGGTATTTAACCTCCGCCTGTTGGAGTTGAAGCTGGGTCAGTTCCTCAATTTGCAGAACTTGACCAAGAGCAACCAGCAAGCTGTACTGCTGGACCGTGCCATCGTGGAGGACAATCGCGCCTTGACCGGTAAACGCGTCAGGATCGGCCGTTTTGCCTTCCGCCTGGAGATTACCTTCCAATTTTCCCTGCAAAACGCCTTTGGGCCCTCCCGCTTGATCCACGATTTGGTCCGCCTGCATGCCGCTGAAGTTTACATTGGCGGTAAAGGGAGACCCTTCCGATTCCGGCGACATCCTGAAAGCCCCATGCAGTTCTCCGCCACACGCCTGGGCCGAGATTTTGGGGAGATCCAGTTTCTCGGATTCGTAGTGAAGAAACGATTCCAGATCCTGGAGGAAAAACCGGTCCCGCAGCGAAATTTTCGCGACTCTGACTATTCCGCGAAGAGCCTGGCTGTTTCGAACGCTGGAATGAAAACGCACTCCTTCGAAAGTCGCTACCTCTCTTCCCGACCGGTCAAGAAAACGAAAATTGCCGCCTATAACATTCACGCGACGAACCTCGGGAGCATAGGGGTGCTGGGGAGCGACCGTTTCGCCGCCGGAGCTTTTCCCGGCAGCTACTGGAGCAGAAGAAGAGACCGCCGGCTCCGGACCAATCGTCCCGGTGGCGGTTGATTGAGGAAGAGGAGCAGGAGCGGCCGCTGTCGCAGTTTGTTCCGGGGCGGCCGGACCAGGCCCGGCGGGAGACGCGCCCGGCAACCTCCATTTCCCGTCCTCATTCTGGAGCCAGACCACCGTTGGTCCAAAAAGAGAAACCTCCTTGATGACGAGCCGCTGGGAAAAGAGAGAGGAAAGCCGGACGTGCAGATGAAAGCTTCTGGCTTTCAAAAAATCGCTCGAACTGGCGGATGTAGTTTGGGGAATTGTAATGCCGCTGAGGGTGAGACCGCCCCAGGGGGTAATGCTGATGCTGCGAATTCGCAAGGGGGTGCCAAGCCGCTGGCTCAATTCCCGCTGAATCCTTGCTTGTGTCCCCTGCGATTGCACATACAAATTGACCACCAGCAGGGCGATTGCGGCCAATCCAACCAGTGCTCCAACAAGGTAGAGAAAGACTCGGCTCAGACGCTCCACCCCCAGACGTTACCCAAGGGGAGGTTGAAGGAAAGGTTAAAGCCCGCTTTGCAGGTGATTGCTTGTGAATGATACGATTGTGATCCTAAATCCAGCGGCCCATGGCGACCGGGCCAAACGGTCGCGAGGCCGGGTTGAGTCGTTAGCCCGGGGATGCACTGTCTGCGCCAGTTCGCGGGCGGGTGAAGCCGAGACCCTGGCCCGGGCGGCAGCCAGGGAGGGGTTCAAAAAAATTGTGGCGGCCGGAGGCGACGGCACGATCAATGAAGTCGTGAACGGCCTGGCCGGAAGTCCCGCCATCCTTGGCCTGATGCCGATCGGCACGGTAAACGTCTTCGCAACGGAACTGGGGTTGCCTTGCCATAATCTCAGCCAGTGCTGGGATATCATTGCCGGCGATCGCACCCGGCTGGTCGATCTGCCCCGGGCAAACCGGAAGTATTTCGTCCAGCTGGCCGGTGTTGGCCTGGACGCTCAGGTCGTAAAGGAAACCAGTCTTGCCCTGAAACGAAATCTCGGACCGCTCAGCTATCTTATCGCCGCTGCTCAAGTGGCAATGAGACAACCGCCCCGCCTGCTTATCGAATCGGAAGATTCACCAATCGCGGAGGGCTCTTTGGTTTTGATCGGCAACGGACGGCGATACGGCGGACCATTTCCATTTTTCAAGCAAGCAGTCATCGACGATGGCCTGCTTGACGTGGTGGCATTCAAACAACTTGGATATCTGGAGATCATCAAATATCTCCAGGATGTTTTTTTCAGCTCGAAAATTCGCGTGCCCGAAGTGGAGTATTTTCAAACGCGCAGGCTCCGGATTACGAGTGAGGACCAGAATGTCCCGGTCGAGCTGGATGGCGAACTGGTGGGCAACTGTCCCGTTGAGTTTAAACTGAGTGGGCGGCACTTGCGGGTGCTGGTTCCGCCTGCTTATCCTTTCCGATAAAAGGGAAAGGCTGCTGGTGGGGACATCATTTTCCTTTTAATTGCCCGCGTAATCAGGGCGATTTCGGCCTCTCACTCTCCCTCCATTAAAGGGGAGAGGGCGCGGGTAGTGCGCAACCGTTGGCAAGCCGAAGCCAAACCGGCACCCGGTTGTGGTTGGAAAAGGCGACCGGAGACCGGTTTGCACCATAATTCCAAATCGACATCGCCGGCCGCTTGCGATACCATCGTGGAAATGCGCTTGTCCGGCCGAAAACGCTCGCCTTACGTACGGCATTGGAGGCCGCGGCAGCGTGTCGTTTTGCTCGCGCTGATCCTGGCCAACCTGATGGTGTTTCTGGGCCAGTTGATCCTCGAAACCTATCAACCCGGCTTCGTCTCGGCTTATCTTGGGTTGAGTGACGCCGGTCTGAGCAACGCCTACGCCTGGCAATTTGGGACCGCGATTTTCTTGCACCAGGGGCCGTGGCATTTGCTTGGAAACATGCTGGTTCTTTACCTGCTGGGCCGCGATCTCGAATCCATTCTGGGACAACGTCACTTTCTCTGCCTCTATTTTGCCGGGGCGATCGCGGGCGAACTCGGCCATCTTTTTCTGATGCCGTCGCAATCGGTTTTGTTCGGCGCTTCCGGCGGAGTCGCCGCGGTGCTGGTCGCTTATGCCACGGTATTGCCGGAGTTGGAACTCTCCTGTCCCCTCTTTTTTGCTATTCCGAATCGCCTGAAAGCAAAGCATCTGGCCTACGGCGCATTCGGTTTGGCCGTTATCCTTCTTTGCTTCGATCGGAACGGTCCCGTAAGCCATAGCGCTTGCCTGGGAGGGTGCCTGGCGGGATGGCTTTATGCGCATCTCCTCGGGTTTGGCCGGCCCTCACTCGCTCAACGGTTTTTGCACCAGAGGAAGATCGAGGCGGAGCGATATGAACAGATGAGTGTTGAAGAACTCGTGACGATTGAGATCGATCCGATCCTCGAAAAAATTTCGCGGTGCGGCATAACCGGTCTCTCGCGAAAGGAACGGCGCAATCTGGCCAGGGCGCGCGAGCATATTCTGCACAAGACCCGGTGTCCCTGAGCAGGCGGGTCCGGCCGGTGGCTGATTCTTTGTTGGCTTTTCCCTTACCTTCGGCGGATTGATGGAGGCAATGGCTGGCGCGGATCGGTGGATCAAAGAAAAAGCTGCCGCTTCGCTGCACCCCGCCCAGGTCGAAACCACTCTCGGAGAAATGGCCGCCGGCTGGCCGGAAGCCGCTCCGCCGCTGGTTGAGGTAGTGGAAAGTTTTCCTCTGGGCGAAGCTTCCTTGCTTCATCTGCTCGCGATGTCGAGCATTTGCGCGGCAAGATTGCGCCGCGACCCCGGGATCCTGCTCTGGCTCGCCTCGCCGGAGATTTGCCTGTCGCGCCGCGGCCTCGCCCAAATGTCGAACGAACTGCAAGTCAGCGTTGGCGATTCGTTTGCGACAGACCAATTCCGGCCGCTGCGGATCTGGAAAGGACGGGAAATGGTTCGGGTTGCGTTACGCGAACTCGCCAATGTGGCTTCACTCGAAGAGACCACCAGCGAGCTTTCCCACATTGCCGAAATCTGCATCCGCCGTGTGTTCGAGCATTGGAATTCGGAACTGCGGCGCCGTTACGGATCGCCTGAAACCGGATTTGCCATTCTCGGCCTGGGAAAACTGGGCGGTTGCGAACTCAATCATAGTTCCGATATCGATTTGATTTTCCTTTATGGAGAGGAAGGAGAGATTCCGGCTCGCTTTTCTTATCACGAATTTTTCAACCGTCTGGCTGAGAAGATTCTGGAAAGTTTCGCCGGGTCTCATCCGGCGGGATCCCTTTTTCGAATCGACCTGCGCCTTCGTCCGGAAGGATCCGCCGGCCCCCTGGCCCGGTCGCTGGAAAGCATGGAGCATTATTATTGGGGATTTGGCGAAACCTGGGAGCGCCTCGCCCTGATCAAGGCGCGCGGCGTAGCCGGCGACCGTGAGCTGGCCTATGAATTCCTGCGCCAGCATCAACCCTTTATCTATCCGAAAAGTCCCACGCCTGATTTGCTCGACGAAATTGCCAATATCAAACGCCGGATCGAACGGGATGTGGTTGGTTCGGACAAACTCGAGCGGAACGTTAAACTTGGCCGCGGCGGGATTCGGGAAATCGAGTTTGTTGTCCAGACCCTTCAGTTTATTCACGGAGCGCGGCACGCTTTCCTCCAGGAATCCAGTACCCTCAAGGCCCTCCAGGGAATCGCTCAGCTTGAACTTCTTCCGGCAGCGGACGTTCTTGCCTTGGATCGCGCCTATCGATTTTTGAGGCGAACCGAGCATCGGTTGCAGATTGAGGCCGAGCAACAAACCCACA
This sequence comes from uncultured Verrucomicrobiae bacterium, assembly GCA_963728975.1. Taxonomy (GTDB): domain Bacteria; phylum Verrucomicrobiota; class Verrucomicrobiia; order Chthoniobacterales; family UBA10450; genus DATFCK01. The sequence goes on along the minus strand of CAVSMF010000001.1, from coordinate 1,445,355 downwards.
CGGTGCCGCTCGAAGGCGAACCGTTGCAGCGGCTGGCCTTAAGTCTGGCCTTCGATTCACCGGAAAAATTCAGCGACGCGCTGGAGCGGGAGACGCTGGCGGTTCGATCGGTATTTCGCCGGGTGATTGCGGACGTCCCTCAGGGGAAAACATCGGACACAACCGAGCTGACGCTTTTCGCGAACCCGGTCCAGGCGGAGCGGGCGATCAGCCAGCTGGCCGAGGGGACCCGGCGCGCTCATGTGTCGCCGCGAACCAAGCAGGTCTTTCGCAAGCTGCGCCCTCTTCTGCTTGCCCAGCTTGGCCGAACCAGCGATCCGGATGGAACGATCACCCAGTTTGTCCGTTTCGTGGAGGCATATGGATTGCGAAACATGCTTTTCGAGTTGCTGGTGACAAACCCGAAACTGCTTGAACTGCTGGTCAAGACTTTCGATGCCAGCCGGTTTGCCGCCGATCTGCTGGTCCGCCGCCCCCAACTGTTGGAGGACACGACGCGCGACGGGAAGCTGGATGGCGCCCTGGATAAGGAAGCGCACCTGCGCAATCTGGATGCCTTGATAAAGAAGGACGCTAATTTTGATTACCTGCGAGCCTACCGCCAGGCTCAATTACTTCGCATTTTATTACGAGACGTGGTCGGCCTAACCGATTTCGCCAGTCTCCACCAGGAGCAATCCGCCCTGTCGGAAGCGTGCCTGGTCTACCTCAACCGGATGCTCGGCGGAGACGACCTGACCATTATCGCCATGGGAAAATTCGGCGGAGAAGAAATCGGCTACGGAGCGGATCTGGACGTGCTTTTGGTGGGCGACGAAAGCAAGCTTGGTCGCGCTGCCCAAAAATTGTTCTCGGTGGCAGCGCAGGCCAGCGCCGAAGGAAGACTTCCGCGCCTGGACGCCCGGCTCCGCCCCGAGGGAGAAAAGGGGCCGCTGGTATGTGCGCTGGAAAGCTATCGTCATTACTATGCGACCAGAGCGCAGACGTGGGAATTACAGTCGCTGACTCGCGCGCGTCCCCTGACCGGGCCCCTCCAGGCGGGCTTTCTAGAGGTAGCCCAACGCGCCTGGCGTGAAGCCGGCAGACGACCCGATCTGTTCGAGAATATAAACGGCATGCTGGAACGGATCCGGCGCGAGCGCGGAAGCGGGTCGGATTTCGCCGATTTCAAAACCGGCAGCGGCGGAATTATCGAAGCGGAATTTTTGGTTCAGGCACTCCAGATGCGAACGGATACCTGGGAGCCTAACTGGATGCGCGCTCTCGATTCGCTGGGCGGCGCCGATCAATTCTCCGCCCCTGAAGTCTCGGAACTAAGAACAGCCTATCAATTCCTGCGCCGGTGCGAAGCGACCGTCCGGCGATATGAAAACGTCAGCACGTCTCTGTTACCAGCCGACCGGGCGGAGCTGATCCGATTTTCCCATCGAATGGGTTTTGAAACGATTGAGGAATTTACCTCCAGCTATGAGGAGGCGCGAAAATCGGTCCATGGAATCTATTGTCGCCGCTTCTCTCAGCAAATTACGCCTGAGCAACCATTCTCGCCATCGCTCGCAGAACAAAAAAACTAGCGATAAGCCCCGCGCCGACGAGCAGAACGAGGAAGCCGAGCACGATGCTCACAAAAACCCAATCGCTTTTGCGGGATTGCCCGGGAGTTTCGAGGTGTTCCTGAAGGAGCCGGTAATTGCGGACATTCGACTTGAACCAGAACGAGAAGGCATCGCCGATGCCGGGAATAATGCCGACGAATTCGTTGATAAAGATGTTCAGCGACATGCGGGCGAGCAGGATCCTGGGAAGACCGCAGCGGGCGGCATAAATCAGGGTCAGGGCGGACACCAGAGCCGAAGCAATATCGCCAAATCCGGGAAGAAGACCGATCAGGGGATCGAGACCAAAGCGAAATCTGGTCCCGGGAAACCGCAGAAATTCATCCATGACCACTGCCAGCCATTTGAAAAGCGGCTCCAGTTGGCCGCGTTTCTTTTCTTCTTCGGGGGGTAAAACTTCCCATTCCACTTCCTCGGTTTTCATCGCGGTTTCCCGGCTGTGACGATCAAAGTGCGCCCGAGCAGGAGATCGATCGAATTCATGGCCCGCACCGTCGGCAAATTGCGCTGATCCAACGAATGATACTTCTTCACTTCACGGCGGAGGGCGAACCGGTTGCTCCAGCGGATCGGTCCGAGCAGAAAAGGAAGAGAGAAAAAGGAACGGCGCTGATATTTGTCTACCGTTGCTCTGAGATTTTCAAAACCGACGCTCAATAAAGCGTTAGCCAGATAGAACCAGCTGACAGGAGTGATATGTCCGCGCGGACTCTGCACGTCGCTCTCAGCGGGCATGACCGGACCAAACAGGTTATAAAAACCTGTCGACAAGAAGCGCAGGCGCGATCTCAGGTTCAATATATTTGGAGTCGAAAAAACCACCACCCCGCCCGGCCGCAAAACCCGGTAAATTTCTCGAATTACCATCCAATAATTCTCGAGGTGCTCGATCGTTTCGATACAGGTTACGAGGCCGAAATGGTTTTCCGGAAAGGGAAGCGGTTCTCGATTGAGATCGACGACTTCCACCTTCTGCCCCGGTTTCTTCATCAACTGATCGGTGTAATCACAAGCGAACAAACGAAGACCGGGATAACGCGCGCTTAGCAGAGAAAGGAGCTCTCCTCTGCCGCTTCCGATGTCGAGATAATCTCCGTCAATTCCGGCGGGGGGCCGGGCCCGCTCGATCGCGAGCAGCACGGCCTTGTGAATTGTCGGAGTGCTCAGTTCATAGCCGCTGCCCCGGTGTTGGCCGGCAACTTTCCGGGAATTTTTGGAGCCGCCCATCGATTCCATGACCGCGTTCCCGGTTGCCGACAAGTGCGATCTCTTCCGTCCCACTGTGCAAAACAGCGGCCCACGAAGGTCAGCCGGGAATTTCCTTCAGCATCTGGGTGTTGGTCGGAAACTTCTTCACGAACATCAGGAGCCGTTGAATCGCCTCTTCCGGCTTATGCCCTGCCAGGCCGCGTCGAATCAAATTGATTTTCTCCAGCTCCCATGCCTGGAGCAGCAATTCCTCGCGCCGTGTTCCAGACAGAAAAATGTCGATCGCGGGATAGATGCGCTGATCGCTGATTTTGCGGTCCAGCACCATTTCCATGTTTCCGGTTCCCTTGAACTCCTGGAAGATCAGCTCGTCCATCCGGCTGCCGGTCTCGATCAAAGCCGTGGCTACAATGGTAAGGGATCCAGCTTCCTCGGTATTGCGGGCCGCAGCGAAAATTTTGCGCGGAATTTCCATGGCCCGGGCATCGATACCTCCGCTCATGGTGCGACCGCCGCTGGACATGGCGTTGTTAAACGCCCTGGCGGTACGAGTAATCGAGTCGAGCAAAATAAAGACGTGCTCCCCGGCTTCGACCAGGCGCTTGGCCCGCTCGATCGCGAGTTGGGCGAGGCGGGTATGACTTTTGATGTCGCTATCGTTGGAACTTGCGATGATCTCCGCCTTGGGATGGGAGCGCTTGAAATCGGTCACTTCCTCCGGCCGTTCATCGACCAGAAGAATGATCAATTTAATTTCCGCGTGATTCTTCACCACGGCATCGGCAATGTGATGCAGGAGGGTAGTCTTACCCGTCCGCGGCGGCGCCACGATCAAGCCACGCTGGCCCATGCCGAGCGGCGTCATCAAATCCATGATCCGGGTGGTGTAACGCTCGGGGACGGTCTCGAGCTTGATCCGCTTGTTTGGGTTGATGGTGGTCAGCTCTTCAAATGGCCGCAGCCCCTGATATTTGGCCGGATCCCCCCCGTTGATGGTCGAGAGTTTGGTCAACTGCGGGCCGCGACTTCCCCGGCGGGTTTCACCGCATATCCACATGCCATCGCGCAGGCCAAATCGCCGGACGATTTCGGGCGTGACGAAAATATCCTGTGGTGTCTGGACAAAATTCCGTTTCGGGTCCCGAAGAAAACCAAAACCTTTACCCGAGATTTCGATAATTCCTTCGCCGAATTCGGGTTCGGCCTGGGTTTGCTCGCCGTTTTCCGTTTCAGCCGTCACTGGCCGGTCGCTGACTTCTACGCCGCCGCCGGCGTTGTCGCCGGTCCCGGAATGATCCGAGCCCGAGTTTTCGGGGCGGGAGGCGTCAAAATTGTCATTGCGGTTTCCCCGATTGTAATAGCGGCGGCGACCATAGCCGCGGCGTGAACGACGGCGCCGTTGTTCCGGCGGGGCGGATTGGGTTTCCAGCGGTGGAGGCTGGTTCTCGTTTTCTTGCTCCATAAGTTCGTGAGTGTGAGGCGCTGTCGATCGGGGATGGCGCCGTCAGCAGCGATAAAATATTCAGGCCGGCAACTTCGCCAGCAGTTCGTCGGGTATGTCTAAATTTGAGTAGACGTTTTGCACGTCATCGTCGTCTTCGAGCGCGTCGCACAGCCGCAACACCTGGCGCGCCACGATCTCGTCGGCGACCGAAACAGTCGTATCGGGAATAAACGTAAACTTTTGCCCATCGGTGGTTACGCCCGCTTGTTTGAGCGCTTCAGCTACGGCGTATAGCTGATCGTGGGAAGTCACTATAAGATACGCATCTTCCTCGGTTGTCAACTCCTCAGCGCCGGCCTCCAAAGCGATCTCAAAGATTCGATTTTCGTCAATGGAACTGCGGGGAACGCTGATTTGCCCTTTTTTGTGAAACATGTAGGAAACGCTGCCGGAGGCCGCCAAATTGCCCTCGTTTTTCGTAAAAATACTACGAACCTCGGCAGCCGTCCGGTTCTTGTTATCGGTCGCGGCCTCGACAATCAGGGCGACCCCGCCCGGGCCATACCCTTCGTAGACGATTTCCTCAAAGTGAACGCCCTCGTTCCCCTCGCCGGTGCCGCGTTTAACCGCGCGTTCGATATTGTCGTTGGGCATGCTCTGGGCGCGGGCAGCCTGGATGGCGCTTCGTAAACGGGGGTTGCCGCTGGGATCGCCGCCGCCGGTTTTGGCTGCAATGGTGATTTCCTTCGACAGCTTGCTGAAAAGCTTCCCGCGTTTCGCGTCGATAGCGCCCTTAAAGCGCTTCACCTTGGACCATTTGCTGTGTCCCGCCATGAGATCGGAAAACGTAATGATAAAAGCTGCCGGACAGGATCTTCTTTGAGAGCGATCGAGAAACTGCGGTGGCTCGAAAGGAAATCTTATCGAGAAGGCAAACTAACGCGCTTATTCAACCGCATTGGGCGCGGTTTGTCAAACCAACCGGCTGCGCTTTTGCAGGGCGTTTCTGTGAAACGCCTCCGTGGAATCCTGCCCTCTGACACAGACGGCCTACAATTGGTCGGTTCGCCGTCTGGCACAGACGGCCTACGGCCTACAGTCCCATCCGACCAGCCCTGGGATGGGCCTAGGAGGCGGCGACTTCTACGGCCACCGCCCGCTTTCGCGCCGTTGCGTCGAGGATCCGTTTCCTTAGCCGGAGCGATTTCGGGGTCGCTTCCACCAGTTCGTCCGGGCCGATATATTCGACCACGCGCTCCAGGCTCATTTGCAATGGGGCTTCCAATTGAATCCCTTTGCCGTCGCCCTGGCTGCGCATATTGGTCAGGTGTTTGGCCTTGCAAGGATTAACCGGAAGATCTTCCGGGCGCGAATTCTCCCCGACGATCATGCCGGCATAAATGTTTTCTCCGGGTGAAACAAACAGCCGGCCCCGTTCCTGAATATTGTTCAACGCATAACCAGTGCTGGTTCCGTTTTCCATCGAGACCATTACCCCCCGGTTGCGTCCGGCGATCTCTCCCTTGAAAGGCGCATATTCCCTGAACAAGTGACTGATAACGCCTTCTCCCCGGGTCAGATTGACGAGCTCGGTCTCGAATCCAATCAAACCGCGGGTGGGAATCACCGCCTCCAGCGAAACTCGCCCGGCATGATGGGCGACATTAGTCACCTCGCCTCTGCGGCCGGCCAGGGTCTGCATGACATCGCCCAGATTCTCCTCCGGCACGTCGACGTAGAGATTTTCAATCGGCTCGAGCAGATTGCCCATCTTGTCGCGCTGAAAAATGACTTCGGGGCGCGAGATCATCAGTTCGTAGCCTTCGCGCCGCATCTCCTCGACCAGGATGGCGATTTGCATTTCGCCCCGGGCGTGAATTTCAAATGCGCCCGCCGTTTCGGTGTCGTTCATTTGCAAAGAAACGTTGCCCCGCGTTTCCCGGACCAAACGTTCGCGAATGTGGCGCGCGGTCACAAATTTCCCTTCCCGGCCGGCAAACGGAGAATCGTTAACCAGAATCCGCATCCGGATTGTCGGCGGATCGATTTCCACAAATTGGAGCGGAGCGCGTTCCTCCCGATCGGTCAAGGTCTCGCCGATGTAAATTTCAGTAAATCCGCTCAACCCGACGATGTCGCCGGCGCTGGCGTGCTTGATCTCGATGCGATCCAGGCCGGAATAGGTAAACAGAGCGGTGACGGCGGCGCTTTCCCGGTTCCCGTTGCGATGGATGCAGACGATTGAATCGCCCACGCTGACGCGGCCGCTGACAATCCGGCCCAGTGCGATCCGCCCCAGGTAATCGCTGTAGTGAAGATTCGACACCAGCATTTGAAAAAACGGCTCCTTCGAGACTGCTGGAGGCGGAATGTGCCTGACAATGGCGTCAAAAAGGGGGGTCATGTCATCGCTGGAGTCATGGAGCTCACGGCGGGCAAAACCGTTTTTGGCGCTGGCGTAGATAATTGGAAAATCGAGTTGTTTATCGGTGGCTTTCAGCTCGACAAAAAGATCGAACACTCTGTCCAGAACCTGGTGCGGCTGGGCATTCTCGCGGTCGATCTTGTTAATGACCACGATCGGCTGGGCCTGGTTCTCCAGCGCTTTGCGCAAAACAAAACGGGTTTGGGCCTGGGGACCATCGTGGGCATCGACCACCAGGAGGACGCCATCCACCATCTTCATGATCCGCTCGACTTCGCCGCCAAAATCAGCGTGCCCCGGCGTATCCACGATGTTAATCCGGTAGCCGTTCCACTGAAAGGCGGCATTCTTCGCCCGGATCGTGATCCCTTTCTCGCGCTCCAGATCCATTGAATCCATTACCCGCTCATCGACCTTCTGGTTAGCGCGAAAGGTGCCCGACTGGCGCAGCAGTTGATCGACCAGCGTTGTCTTGCCGTGATCAACGTGCGCAATAATGGCGATGTTGCGGATCTTATCCATCGGAACCGGTTCGCGAGGGGCGAGGAGCCGCGAATATGCTCCGGGCCCCTGCTGTCGTCAACCCATTGAATTATTCTGAACTGCGATTAGTCGAACCCCGCAGAGCGCAATCGTTATCCCGGCTGGATGCAGGCTGGCTGCCGCGGCTCCGGGCCGCTCCGGTGTGATTCAGATCACTTCCCTGAGGGCGAGCCGCGACGGAGTTGGCAGTCTGACAGAACGACCAACCGGGTCGTTCAGAAGCTCTTGAGCCGGCTGCGGATGACCAATAACAACAGCGCTCCGGCAATGGTCAGGGCGGCCACCGACGGTTCCGGCACGGCAGCCAGAATCTGGACATTGTCGATCAGCAGCCCGGAAGGGTTATCCACCGTCATCACATCTTCAACCCCGATTCCGAGGTTGTAGTTTCCCGGGGCGAGCCCGGAGACATCGATGGAGTAGGAGTTGTATCCGGTATGAAGGACAAAAGGTCCGTTGGACAACGGGCTGAGCGGCGCGGCGGTGGAGGCATCGATAATGCGAGTGTAACTTCCGAGAAGGTTTGTGCTGTCGCTAAAAAGAGCGTAAAAAGCGATGTCGTTGTGATATCCCGGTCCATTCTCATTGGTCAGGAAATCATAGTTGAAGGTGAGAAAGGCGTCGCCTGTCGTTACGGTAAAGGGGACGAGCAAACCGGATCCTTCCTGCCCCGGCAGAGCGGTTCCGAAAAAGAGGGTTTGCAGCGAATTGTTCAACCCCGCATCTCCGAAAATGGGGCTGAGCATGTCCCCATCCATCGAGGAGATCGTAGTAATCAGGAATTGCTGATCCAGTTCGACCGGGGCAACGCTTTCGAAAGAGCCAACGGCGCCCGCATCGCCGACTGTATGCGCAATGGGCGGATCACCCGACTCGAATCCTGTCACTCTTCCGGCGGAATAACCGCGCGGCGCGAACAACAAAACGACGGCGCACAAAATTGTGAACGCCAGACCACGATTCATTAGTTTCATAATTTCGGACCCTTGGTGTTGGTTGATCTTTCTCTGCTTCAAATTAAGGCAATACCGTAAAGCCGCCCTTGAACGTGAACCCGGCTGCGTTGGAGACGCGAATCGGGCCGCTGACCGCTCCGGCGGGAACCCGGGCTACCAGGGTGGTGGAGGTAAGCACGTTCACGCTGGTTGCGGGCTGGTTGTTAAAGAAGGTGACCTGTGTTCCCGAACCAAAATTGGAGCCGGTAATAGTAATGAAGTCGCCAACATGGCCGCTGGTCGGACTGAAGTCGGTGATGAGCGGTTTGTGGAATCCAACTACATCGCTGTGTTTGCCGGTGCCGTTGTGCATGTGCACGACTAAGAGGCCTCGGGCGCCATCAGACTGGAAGTTGGTCCCGTTATAGTTGACGTCGAAGCTCGTTGTCGGCAGATCGTTCACGAAAAACGGCTCGAGCGCGCCGGGCGGAGTTGGATCGAGCCCGGGAGCGGCGGCGTCAAAGTAGAGCACGGGGGTCTCATCCACTTCGTTGCCATTCCGATCGAATGTAACCACCTGGTATTGGAAGGAGGAAAATCCTGTCCCGACCAGGCCATCGACTGGAATGGTGATCACGCTGTTATTGAAGCTGTTGGTGTCCCGGTTGGTAGGCGACGCCGACCGCGCATTGGTAGGCTCCCAGAAGTAACCGAGTCCCGGCTGCCCTAATACCCCCGTGAGATCGACCAGCTCGGAGAAGTAAACATTCGTCGGAGAGGTGCCGTTCGGCAGACGGGTCAGGAAAAACGCCACGTCATAAACATTATCGAAGTCGAGATCGATAAAGATCTCCTTGTCTGATCCGTTGAAATCCGGAACCGTGGCATTGCCAAAGTCTTCAATCGCGAAATTTACCCAGGGCACGAAATTATCTTGTTCGGCCTGAGTGCGATTGGCCCAGTCGGTGGAAATACCGACGTACTTAATCAGGTTGGAATCGGTGGGGGCGTTAGGCGAGCCGGCCAGCGGATGCGCGTATTGCAGCTCAAAAGCCTTGGCATAACTGACAATGTCGGTTGGGAACGACGCCCCGGTGTTAACCGACGCCCCGGACAGACCTACATTGAAGCTGCCGGAGTCCGCCTCTGGAACCACCCCGGCGGTGGTAGCGTGCATGGAAGAAACCGGCTTGGGCGCGGCATAAAGAGCGACTCGAAGGGTCGGTTCGGAGGAGTTCTCCGGTGTCAAAACCGCATAACCCGCCTTCTCGGTCAGGTATTGGCGTGAAAAGGTGCCAAAGCTGGTTGCCTGTGTAGTGGTCGTGCTCAGATCGCGTTCATGGCGCAGCAGGCTTCCCGTGGCGGTGAAGGTCACGTTGAACATGCCGGTGGAACCGGCCGGAACCGTGATCGAGGAGGGTAGAGTGAAATCCGCTCCAGTGGCGGCCACGCTATCGGCATAGCTGATATCGTAAGTGACCGGCGCCATCCCCTTGTTTACCACCTTGATGGATTTGGTCACTGTCTTCGATCCATCGGCCGGCACTTCCACCGCGCCAAATGAGACCCCGATCAAATTCGGATCGGTTCCGTTATAGGCCACCACGTTTGCGGCGGCGGCGTTGGCCAGATCGATGCGTCCGGCGCCGGTTCGCCCGACTCCGATCTTGGTCGATCCTCCCACGGTGGTGGCGAGATCATGGGTGGCGGTAGAGCAAGCCAGTGCGTTCAACTCCTGCACACTCCAGGTGGGATGCGCCTCTCGGAGCAGAGCCATCGAGCCGGCGACATGCGGCGTGGCCGAGGAAGTGCCGTTGAAGTTCGCGAATAATTTCCCGGTGCCGAAAGCAGCCACGCCGGTCACCTCGGCCGGCGCGGAGATGTCCGGTTTAATGGCGCTGTCTGGAAGCCGCGGACCGCGTGAAGTATACGAAGGCACCGTGTCGGGAGACCCGGGGCCGGCTAACGAGCCGGGCGCATTGGCAGAGGTAATCACACTGCCGCTATCGGGGGCGATGGTTACGTTGGTGGCATTGACGGGCACACCGGTAGTGGCATCGAAGTTGGCGGCGGTCTTGATCGTATTTCCGTCTGCGGTTGAAATCATGGTGTCGGGCACCGTTACCGTACCGGTGCTGCCCTGGACGATCGGATCGCCACCGTTGTTGGCGACGATGATACCGATTGCGCCCGCAGCCTGCGCGTTCGCGGCCTTAATTGCGAAACTTACAGCGCCCCGGTCGATCAGCACAATGTGGCCGGCTACCTGGGCAGCATTCGTTAGGGCAGTGTCGGCAATGGGGGGAACCGCGTAGACCACGTCACCCGTCACCGAAGTGTGCGGGCTGGTCTCGGCAAAGATGGCGGCAAAATTTTGGCCGCTCAAATTGGGTGAGTTTCCGGTGACACTGGAATCAAAAATGAATCCGTTTTGATCGTTGTATGTGGCAGCGCAGCTGAGGGTGCCGGAAGCGGCCGCGGGGCTGCTGTGGACATAGTAGGTGTCGCCCGCATTACCAGCCGCGGAACAAACCAGAATGCCGACGGCGGCGGCATTCGAGGCCGCGACGTCGTCAGGATCATCGGCATAACCTTCGTTGGCGCCAAGCGACATATTAATGACGTCGAGGCGATCGTTGAAATTGCCGTCTCCATTTGGATCCATCGCCCACTCGATCGCTTCCACGACGAGATCGGTAGATCCTCCACAACCGAAAACGCGCAAAGGATAGAGCCGCGCGTTAGGCGCCATTCCCGGGGCGATTGAAAGCGTGTTCATATCCGGGGTCCCGTCGTAAGTGCCGGAATAGGTGAATCCGGCATTGGTAACTCCATAGCCTGCGATCAAGCTGGCTGTGCCGGTGCCGTGACCGCCACAATCGAATGGATCGGGATCGGGCGCGGGCGCGTTCGCCGGGCTGGTTGAGTTCGCGTCGTAATTGTCGCCGGCAAAATCGTAACCGCCCGGAACTTTGGGGGTCGGGAAAAATGGGTTCGGCGCCGAAGTGGGCGAGCTGTGATCGGTCACGATGCCGTAGCCGCTCAAACCGGGACCGCCAAAATTGGTGTGGATGTAATCCAGCCCGCTGTCGATGTCGGCCACCTTGATGTTTTCGCCGTGAATTCCAAAGGGCGGTTTGCTCCAAAAAGAACGCACCCCCAGAAAATCGATGTCCGAGAACGCAGCCGTACGATACTTCGGATGCATCGGGTGAACCGCCTTTACCCCCGGCAGCGATGCAATTGCCGCGATCTTGTCACGCGGTACAATCATCGCGATTCCGTTGTAGGCGCGCTGGGCTCGAAAGAGAATCCGGCCGCCGATCGTGCTGCCGGTCAAATTGGAAAGGAGCGCCTTTTGGGTCTGATCGAGCTGGTGAACTTTGTTGGTCACCTGCCGGGCGGCGGCGGCGCTGATCTGGGTAGCTTGGGCAGCCTTGGCCAGCAGCTTCTTCGACTTCTTCTTGTTGGGCTTGGCTAAGGCCGCATTGCGCGCGGCATCCACTTTGGCCTGGGCCTGTTGAAGGGCCTCGGCATAAACCGCAGACGCAGGAGGTGCGTTCATCTCCACCATCACGACGACATCCTTCTGACGACTTAACGGCGCATCCGCGTCAGCAGCAGATGCCCCGCGGATACTTCCGGAACCGGTGTCGTCCGCTGCCCGACAGATCGGGCTGGCGAACGCAATTGCGAAAAGAAATGGCGCAGTGAAAAAACGGACAAAAAAGCCCATCGGCGAACGAAAACGAAAATGAGTAGATTTCATAGAGACTATAACAGTGGAGAATTGCGTGAATGGCCAGATTGGCTTAGCCTGAATTCGTTCGTCAAGCTTTTTCCCGCCTCGAAATCCCACTCCCAAGGGATATTCCATCGCAAAGACCGCTTCCAACCCTGGCCATTCACTCTCGCTTTCGGGATCGTGGACAGGGCTGTGTCGCTCCAACCCCCAACCGGTATTCCCAGGTTCGCCCGCGCCGGCCCACCACCGAGCCGCTGCACCAAGCTTCGCCCGACAGTTCCGCCCCTAACGATGTGGAGTGGCTGTGGGTTGGTTTCTCCTCCGCCTTCCGCCGCCACCACCACCGCCACCACCACCCTGCGGTTGTCGCTGGATTTGCTGCTGCCTGCCTACCTGACCACCGCCACCACCTTGCGGTTGTTGCTGGAACTGCTGCTGCCTGCGGCCCTGACCACCACCGCCAGCTCGTCGCTGGCCATAGTTCTGTGGCTGCCCTTGAAGCTGTTGGTGCTGCTGGGTTTGCTGAGATTGCCGGCGGCGACCACCCTTGCCTTGACCCCGGCCCGCACCAGCATTCGCTTGACCGAAATTTTGACCCTGGGATGACTGTTGCGTCTGTTGATGCCGTCGACGACCGCTTCCCTGGCCACCTCCGCCTCCTGCCGCCGCCTGGCCGTTGCCTCCTTGTGCCCCTTGCCCCTGCTGATGTTGTCGGCGCCGACCTTTCCCACCGCCCCCACCCGCCTGGGCTCCGGCCAAACTGGTTCCCGCTCCGCCAGCAGCTTTTCCCTGACCTTGCAGTTTCTGATGGCGCCCCTGGCTGCCGCGTTTTCCACCGCCCTGACCGCCCTGGCCTTGGGCAACGCCTTGACCACCTCCACCCTGACTGGCGCCGCGCCCGCGTTTGCCGGGATGTTGTCCACCGCCCTGGGTCACCGCTCCCCCTTTTCCAGTTCCCGCTCCGCCACCTCCCTGTCTCTTGAGCGATTGACCAGGATGACGCCGGCCTTGGCCGCCGGCTAATCCGCCCTGGCCTTTGCCCGTGCCGGCATTTCCAACCTGGCCGCGTCCCCGACCTTTTCCTTTGCCCGGATGCTGGTTAAATGTTCCCTGGCCAGTTCCGCCGGCGGCCGCATTCGCGCCACCGCCCTGGGCACGGCGCCCGCCTTTACCTCCGGGATGTTGGTTGAACCCGGCCCCGGCCTGGCCTTGTCCCGCAGCTCCCTGCGCACCGGCTCTCCGCCCTTTGCCTTTGCCGCCCGGATGCAAAGCGCCCGCTCCGGCGCCTTGTCCCGCTTGCTGTCCGAGATTGCGACCTTGGCCATGTTGTTTGCCTAACCGCTGGGCCACATCAGAAGGCAGTTTGGCGGGAGAATTCCTCGGATTTTTGCCTTTGTTTTCCCGAGCAATATGGTTTCGCAACTGGCGTTCCTGCTTTTTGTTTTTGATGCCGCTCCAGCCATGATCGATCTTACTGGACCCAATCGACTCGGTGGTCTTCGGCCGATGCCGTGGATTTTTTTCGCCCCGGATGCGAGGCGAAACCAGGCCGAGCTGGTTGCCTTCGTGACGCGAGAATTTTCCGCCTAACCGGGCCGGATCATCATACCGGTTGACGTGAATCCTGCCGCATTCCTTGCCGCCGTGTTTCCTGATCTCGGAGTTGCACCAGTTATAATCCGGTCCTCCGCAATAAATGTTTACGTGCCGATTATAACAGATGTTTGTGCAATTGAAGGTGTCGATGATGACGGTGCGATTGCGGGAACGCTCGTAGATGCAGCCGCAGCCCCAATAAGAGTCCGACCCAAAATCGCCAATATTAATAAAAGTGTAATTGTCCGGCCCGATGTCGCAGGTCTGGTCAACCCATGAACTGATGCCAACACCGAGTTCACATCCCGCTTCGGGAGGTAATGGCGCCCAACCAATGCAGCCGCACGACTCGTCTTTACCCCGGCGCCAGGAGACCCAGGAAGCCGCCCACACTTTCCCCGGAACCCAGGCCCAGCCGCATCCGGTCCTGACCCGGCACCATCTTCCGTAATGGTAGCAGGCCCAGGCCCATGGCTCGTCGGACACAAATGTCCATCCGCAATCATCGCATTCTTTCCAACTTCCGTTGGTGTAGGGACACCAGCCCTCCCCCACATCGGTGGGCTGCCAGCAGGTGCCCCATTTGGATAACTTGACCCATCGGCCATGGCTATTGAGCGATTCGCTCCCATAGAAATCGTCGCTTTCTACCCCGATCTCGTCCGATTCCTGGTTTACCAGTCCGCTGCTTACCCCCTCATCGCCTTCCTCCGCCTCGCCCCCCTCGGCCGCGGCGGTTTCACCTTCCGCAACTCCTCCCTCTGGTTCTGCCGTTGTCTCGGCCGCAGCGGCGGCGCCTCCTGAAACTAATTCGTTGGTCAGGGCATACAAACAAAACGGCGCACCGCCAGATTTTTGCGTCACCGTAATCCCCGGCGTCGAATCGCCATCCCAGGTGTATCGATAATTGATGTAATAAATTTGATGCGGATCTTTGAACTTGCCCGGACAAGTGCGCGCGTCGTCTTCGTTAAAAAAGCCGGTCTTGAGCGCTTGCTGGCCGTCGCCAAAAAATGCGAGATTGACCTGGCGGTTCTCCGCGGAAGAAGGACAGACATAGACGCGAAGGTCGTAAGTGGAACCTTCCTCCAAGCTTTCAGGATCGAGCACAATTTCCTGCTGCGAATTATCTTCCGCTCCATTGTTGAACGCCATATCGGAGAGGACCTCGCGCAGGGTCCCGTCCGCTTCGATCGTTTTGCCGGTGACCCCGGCATTGGAGAGCGTGCCGCTCAGGGCGTTGAGAGTACAGTTATCCGCCGTGCTGCTCTGGCCATCGGCGGCAAGCGCGTAGAGGGTAATGCCGTTGACGACCCGATCGCCGGCCCGCGCGTTGCCCGCGTCAACCGCGCTGGTATAACCGGATTCGGATGTGATTCCGGAATTGGGATCGCTTTGGGTGGCCGGTATTGGAACATAAGAGAGTGCCCCTGCATGGATGCTGGCAACGCCGAGCAGAAAAACCAACAGGGCCGGAAGTGGGGCCGAAGTTCTTTTCATAGACGTGAAGGAGTTAGCGGGAAATGCGTTTTCCCGACGCCGCGAGTGTAGGAACCAGCCTGACAATCGGTCAACCCAAATCCGGGAAATGGCGTCGGCCACTTTTCCCCAGCCGAGCCGGCAATTTTTCCCTATCCCGAGTAGAAACCTTATACAGCCAGAACGGCCTCGGCTGCGGGCTCAATCCACTTTCCGTGTTCCCGAATCAAATCCTGCAAACGATCGACTGCTTCGGCCTCTGGAATGTTGAATTTCACCGGTGTTTTGCCGACGTAGAGATTTACCTTCCCGGGCGCGCCCCCGACGTATCCGAAATCGGCATCCGCCATTTCACCGGGACCATTCACGATGCAGCCCATAATCGCGATCTTGACCCCCTTGAGATGCAAAGTTTTTGCCTTGATCCGGGCGGTAGTGGTTTGCAAATCGAACAAGGTCCGGCCGCAGGAGGGGCAGGCGACGTAATCGGTCTTGAAAATTCGCGATCCGGCCGCCTGCAATATATTATAAGACACCCGCAGCGCCTGGCCGGGCCCTTCCTCTCCCCGGACAAGGATGGCGTCGCCAATTCCGTCGCAAAGGAGGGAGCCGATGTTAGTGGAGGCGGCGAGCAGGGTATCGAGGAAATTTGCAGGGACTTTGGGTGAAGGCCCATCGGGGCTGGCGGCCGGCCCGCAATCCAGGACATCTTTCAATAAAATGGGATGGCGCGGCTGCAATTTTGCCGCCAACAATCGAAAGGCGGCAATGACCGGCAGATCGATCGCGTCGCGCACCGTAACCAATTGCGGCGAAGCCACGCGATTCAAATCAGCGATCGCTCGATCGTCCCGGGGATCAATTTCCTGGATACCCGCGTTCTCGTAAACAATCTCGGGCTTGTAATCGCCCATTTTGTCGATCTTATGCGCGATCTTGTCGTAGTTCGTTCGGCTAACCACTACCCGAATCAATTCTTCGCCACCCAGCCTCGCTTCCGAGCCGCCGACGCCGGGGACCGAAAGCGTTTCCGAAGCGCGGCGCTGATAAGAAAACGGATCGTAGGAGCCTCGGGCGTTAAACGTTGCAAGCGCGACGGTTGCGGTCGTCCCGACCATGGCCACCAGCGCCTTTGCCACCGGAATTTCATGAACGCTGTCTTCGGTCAGGGAAACCCGAATAGTATCGCCGATGCCGTCGGCCAGAAGCGAACCGATCCCAATGGCGCTCTTGATCCGGGCGTCTTCACCTTCGCCGGCTTCGGTTACTCCGAGATGCAGCGGATAATTCCAATCGGCTCCTTCTTTCTCCAACCGCGCCACCAGCAGGCGATAAGCGGCGATCATCACCTTGGGATTGCTGGATTTCATGGAAAAAACGAAAGCATGATAATCGAGATCGCGAGCGATCCGGGCGAACTCGAGCGCGCTCTCCACCATTCCCAGAGGTGTGTCCCCATAGCGGTTCAAAATCCGATCGCTGAGCGATCCATGATTGGTCCCGATCCGCATCGCAATCCCGCGTTCCCGGCAAAGCACAACCAGTGGACTGAAACGTTCCCTGATCCGCTCCAATTCCGCCGCATATTGCTCGTCTGTGTACTCGCGGATCACGAACTTTTTCGAATCCGCGTAGTTCCCGGGATTGATCCGCACTTTGTCGACCCACTTAGCCGCTTCCATGGCAGCTTCCGGTTTAAAATGAATGTCGGCGACGATCGGCACGTCACAACCGCGCTGGCGCAATCCCCTGACGATATGCTCCAGGTTGCGCGCGTCTTTGACCGTCGGGGCGGTGATCCGGACAATTTCGCAACCCACGGCGGCAAGATCGAGCGTCTGCTGGATCGAGGCTTCCGTATCCATCGTGTCGCAGGTGATCATCGATTGCACACGAATCGGATTGGCGCCGCCGACGCCGACCTTGCCAACGCGAACCTGGCGCGTCCTGCGGCGCTGGCCGCTGATCGGATTGGCGGGATCTCTCACGGTTGCAAACCTTACGAAACGCGATCCGCCGCGCAATCCCGCTATCCGCTATTGCTGGTTGGATTTTGCCGGAGTCGCTTTGGGCAAGAACTTCGGCGTTTCCCGCCTGATCCCGAATAAATCCTGCACGTCGAAAAACGCGATATACATCATGAAACCGATAATCAGAAGCGCGCAGGCGGTCTGGACCACTTGCAGCACCCGCATATTCACCGGCCGCCGGCGCACCGCCTCGATCAGCGCCAGCAGAATATGGCCGCCGTCCAGGACCGGGATCGGCAGCAGATTGAGCAAGGCCAGGTTAACGCTCAGGACCACGCTAAACCAGAGCGCCATGCGCCAGCCCTCTTTGCTGGAAAGCATTTTGTAGTAAACCTGGAGCATCATCACGGGACCACCCATGTGTTGGAGCCGGATATCGGACTTCGGCGAAGCGATCGCGCCGACGGTGTTAAAGATCGACAACATGCTGGCGCGAATTTGCTCCAGCGGTCGCGGATGCTTCACCATCATGTTTCCGTATTGGTCGAGGGTGATCCCAAGGTCGTCTCCCCAAATGATTCCAATCCGCGCAACCATGTCGCCCTCCGGAACCTCCGGGGTCACTTTCACTTCCTTCCGTGTTCCCTGTCGCAGGACCGACATCGTCACCGGTTTCCCGGGGTGATCCTTGATATAGTCGGAAATCGCCAGGGTGCTTTTTGCACTCTGGCCATCGACCGCCAGGACGACATCGCCTGGCTGCAAACCGGCGTGGGCGGCGGGGCTGTCTTTGAAGACGGTGTCGATCTTCGGATTCCCCGGCTCGAACGGAACGGGCAACTGCCTTCCGCCGCGCTCAACCGTCAGGGCGAGGGAGGTATTGGGGTGGTCCCGCACGTAATCGATAATGCCCAGGATTTCATAGAGCGGTTGTTCGTTAATCGCCACGATCTTGTCGTTAGGGCGCAAGCCGGCTTTTGCCGCCGGACTCCCTGGCTCGACTTTGGCGATTACAGGCGTCTCAGCCGGAAGGATCCCGACTTCTCGAAATCCCTTCCGCATCCACGGCTTGGTCTCGGGCACGACCGGCCGCGCCTCAACCGTCCTGGTCTCGACCCGGCCATTCACCATCCGCTCGACCGTGATCGGAATCGTCTCTCCCTCACTGCGAACAATCAGCCATTGGATGCTGTCGTCGCTCATTCCCCCAAAGCGCGAAACCCGATGATGATCGACCGATAGAATCCTGTCGCCCGCCTTCAGACCCACCTTGGCCGCCGGCGAATCCGGCACCACATAGCCAATCGTTGTGGTGGCTTCGGCCTCGCCCACCGGCCGGCCGACGCCCCAAATTACCACGGCAAACAACACTGCCAGAAGAAAACTGAATAGCGGCCCGGCAAACGCCACGATGATCTTGTCGAACGCGGAAATTTGCGGAAGCTGGGCCCGGTCTACATCGGCCGTGCCTTCGATGATGTCCATCGGGGCCAGCTGAGGCAGGGCGACAAATCCGCCGAAGGGAAGCGAGCCAAGCGAGTACCTGCACCCCGTTGACGGTTTTTTTCCAGATCGGCTTACCGAACCAGACTCCGAACTTCTCGATGTAGAGGCCGCGCCAGCGCGCCGCCAGAAAATGGCCGATCTCGTGGACAACGATCAGGAGATTAAACAGAACGAGAACCTCCAAAAAGATCAGGAGAACGCGACCGATATGAAGAAGCATGGTGATCAGTGAATCGTGGATGGTGGGCCGGACATAGGCGATCAGTGAACCATAATCGTATTACTGCGAGACTTTCCCGGTCCGATCTATGCCTTAACGCTTCAACCCTTTAAACGTGTTGCTGCGCTTCTCTTCGCGCCCACCGATCCGCCTCCAATATTGCATCGAGATCCGGATGCGCAACGCGCGTATGCAGATCCATCACCGTTCCGACTACCCGCCAAATCCCGCTAAAGCTCAGACGCCCCTCCAGAAATGCGGCCACCGCGATTTCATTAGCCGCGTTCAACACCGCCGGCACGGTTCCGCCTGCTTCGCCCGCCCGCCGAGCCAGATTGAGGGCTGGAAAATCGTCGTAACGCGGCTTGAAAAATTCAAGCTTGCCTAAGTCGCCGAAATCCAGCGGAGGCAGGGAATTGGGAACCCGGTCGGGCCAGGTCACGGCGTACTGAATTGGGAAACACATGTTGGAATGGCTCAGCTGCGCCAGGATTGATCCGTCCGAAAATTCCACCATGGAGTGGACGATGCTCTGAGGGTGGACCACCACTTCCACCCGCTGCATTTCGACGCCAAAAAGCCAATGGGCTTCGATCATCTCCAGCCCTTTGTTGAAAAGAGTGGCGGAATCAATCGTGATCTTCGGTCCCATGTTCCAGGTTGGATGTTTGAGCGCCTGCTCCACGGTTACCTTGCTCAATTCTGCCGCCGGCGTCTCTCGAAACGGCCCGCCCGAGGCGGTTAAAATGATCCGGCGAATATCGCGGGAATGTAGAGCGAGCGTCTCGCTTGCCCCACCCCTGGAAGCTTTCGCAAGCGGGGACGCTTGCGCTACGATGCATTGAAATATCGCATTGTGCTCGGAATCCACCGGTAAAACGTGGACTCCGTTTTTCCGCGCTTCCCGCATCACAATCTCGCCTGCCATCACCAGAATCTCCTTGCTGGCCACGGCCAAGTCCTTGCCCGCAACGATTGCGGCCAGGGCCGGGCGCAACCCGGCGGTCCCGACAATCGCCACCAGCACCATTTCCGCATTCGTTAGGCAAGCGATCTCCCGCAACCCGGTCTCGCCCGAAAAGATCCGCGGCTTGTACGCGAGCGCGTTCCGAAGGGCGTCCAATTTGGTTTCGTCGACCAGGCAAATCGCTTCCGGACGAAAGGCATTGGCAGCCGCGGCCAGCTTCCCGGCGTTGCTCTTGGCAGCCAGACCGACAATTTCCATTCTATTGGGGATATCCCGCGCCACCTTCAAGGCACTCTCCCCAATGGAGCCGGTGGCCCCCAGCACAACCACGCGCTTACGTTTCACGGGAAGCGCGCGCTTTGGGCGGACCGGGTTCGGCATCCCGCCCGGACCCGCCTGCCAACGACCCTATCGGACGAACTGCTCACGGCACTCCAACGATAAATCGCAAGTAGAAGAACAAAAGCGGAGCCGTAAACAGAAGGCTATCGATCAGGTCCAGCGCGCCGCCGATGCCAGGCAGAAGATTTCCAGAATCTTTAACTCCGGTGCTTCGTTTGATGATCGATTCGGCCAGATCGCCGATAACTGCGGCGAAACCGAGCGACAATCCGAGAACGACGGCGTGGGTCCAGGTCAGAGCCGAAAGATGCTGCGGCATCAGTTTGAAAAGCGCCAGACTGGCAAACAAGGAAAGCCCGAGCGCGCCGACAAATCCTTCCCAGGTCTTCTGGGGACTAATGTGTGGAACCATCTGGTGGCGGCCAACCACGCTGCCCACCAGGTAAGCCCCCATGTCGCTGAACTTGGTCACGGCAATCAAGTAGACGCAATAAAACTGACCGGTGACCATCCCGTTGTCGGAGCGCGGGAAAAGGTAAACGATTTTGGTGGTAAAATTGAACATCCACACCACGTAAAGCAAACCGAACAGGGTATAGGCCATCGCTTCCAGGGGGGCGTATTCACGTAAACGAGCAAACAGCTGCCGGCCAAAAACCGTCAGCAAGAAAAAGAGGAGGGTTGCCGCTTCGAAATCACGCGATCCTCCGGCCCCGGTTTTGGAAAAGTAATAGAAACTGCCTCCCAACATGACCGCGGCGCAGATCAACCCTGTCACTTTAAAATTCGGCAACGCTTTGTGGTCGAGCATTCGGTAGAACTCGAGGAGCGCAACCAGGCCGAACACGCTGATCAGTACCCAGAATGCAAATTCGTAACCGGAAAACGCGATCACCAGCGCGACCGACCAAAGGGCGATGGTGCTGCAGAAGCGAACGACGAAGGTGGACCGCGCAGTCGCCGTTTTCTGGGGCTGTTGTTCAAGAGTAACGGCCATGACCGGTCCCATTGTCCCGAAGGATAACCCCAGGCGCAAGAAGAACAGCGCTGTTTAGAAGCCATTTCATAAATAGGAGAGGGCCGCGTGGCTGTTGATGTTTGGCTTGGGTAAGGCGCGACGGGGGAGCATATCCGCGGCGATCTGTGGCCGAGGAGCAACGAAGCCGCCCGCCCCGCCCCAGCCTTCCCACCAAGGTCGGTTCTAACCGGCCCACTCTAATCTTCTCCTTTCCCGGCATTCCCAATTCGATACCGTGCAGCTATGCAAAAAACCATGCAGGCCGTCGTCAAAAGCCGGGCTGAACCTGGTTTGTGGCTGGAAGAAGTGCCTGTGCCCGAAGTTGGAACCGACGACGTGCTGATCCGCGTGGCCAAGACGTCGATCTGCGGCACCGACGTGCATATTTATAACTGGGATTCGTGGGCCCAAAAAACAATTCCGGTGCCATTGACCATCGGTCATGAATTTGTCGGCGTGGTGGAACGGGTGGGCGACCATGTCAAAGGATTCGCTCCCGGCGATCTGGTTACCGGCGAAGGCCATATCACCTGTGGCCACTGTCGCAATTGCCTGGCCGGACGGCGCCATCTCTGCCCGAACACCCAGGGAGTGGGAGTCAATCGCAACGGCGCCTGGGCCCAGTACGTGGCCATTCCCCAATCCAATGTCTGGCATGCCGAGCCTTCCATTCCTCTCGATGTCCTTTCCTGTTTCGATCCGTTAGGCAATGCCGTTCACACCGCCCTTTCCTTCGACCTGGTCGGCGAAGACGTGCTCATCACCGGGGCCGGCCCCATCGGTTGCATGGCCGTGCCGATCTGCCGCAAGGCCGGCGCCCGTTACATCGTGATTACCGACGTCAACCCCTACCGGCTCGGCATTGCCCGGAAAATGGGCGCTAATGTCGCCCTCGATGTCCGCACCGAAAAACTGTCCGATGCCATGCAAAAGCTCTCCATGAAGGAAGGCTTCGATGTCGCCCTGGAAATGTCGGGCAACCCCAAAGCCTTCGCCGACATTCTTCCGAATATGTTTCATGGCGGCAAAATTGCCTTGCTCGGCATCATGCCGGGCAGCGCCGCCATCGACTGGAACGTGGTTGTTTTCAATCAACTCACCATCAAGGGAATTTATGGCCGGGAAATGTACGAGACCTGGTACAAAATGACCGCGCTCATCCAGTCCGGGCTCGATATCTCCCCGCTAATCACCCATCGTTTTCCCTACACCCAGTTCCAGGAGGCGATCGAGCTGATGAAATCGGGCAATTCCGGCAAAATCATCCTCGACTGGACGAGTCCTTAACGATTTTTAGACGGACGGGATCGCGATACGGAGTTTTGTGCGCCGGATTCTTGGCTTGGCCCGGAATAACCGGGGCCGGCCGGTCACTTGATCCCGATCACCATGGAATCGGGGCCGATGAGATGTTCCACTCGCGTTTCCCGAAAACCGGCCTCCCTCATCCAGGATTGGCAATCGGCCGCGGTGTAATCGAACCCGCCGGGAGTCTCGATCAGCATATTCAAACTCATGAGCAAACCGAAGGCGTTCTCGCGCCGCTCATCATCAATCAATGCTTCGTAGACAATCAGCGCCCCCTTCGGCGACAGCGCATCGCAGGCTTTGCCCAAAAGCAGTTTTTTTTCATTCAAATTCCAATCGTGCAGAATATGGCCCATCACCATCACATCGGCCCCTGGCAAGGGATCGGTAAAGAAGTTGCCGGCCTGAAATCTTAACCTGTCCGACAGGCCATGCTTTGCGACATACGCTTCGAACACCGGCCGGACTGCCTCCAAGTCCCATCCACCGCCAACCAGATGCGGATGAGCCAGGGCCACCTGAACCGGCAGGCCGCCCTGCGCGGTCCCGACATCGAGGAATGTCCGGTAATTTTTCCACGGAAATTTTTGGGCGATCGCTCTGGCCGCGCCCAGACTTATTCCAGTCATCCCGCTCAGAAAACCGTGAAGCGCTTCGGAATCGGCATAGAGCGTGGCGAATAACTCGTCTCCACCCTTGGACTCGTTTTGAGGTTTTCCAGTCCGCAGCGCTTCGGTCAAAGAGCCCCAGAAAGGATACAGTCTGGCATTGGCCATTTCCAAAATGCCGCCCACATAGGTAGGCTTGGCTTTGTCCAGGAAAAGATCTGTTTCCGCAGTGTTGCCGTATCTTCCCTTGTTGTCTCGCTCCAGCATCTTTAGCGCGACCAGGGCGTCGAGAAAATCGAGCGCGCTGCGCTGATGCAATTTCAGGCGATCGCGAATTTCGCCGGCATCCAGCGGCTGGCTTGCCAGAGCGGTGAAAAGTCCGATCTCAATCGCGCTCAAGAGCGTTTTGGAGCCCCAGAATCTAAGGCCGAGCTGCAGAATGTTCTCGGGAGTGAGTTCGGCATTCATAGCTTTAAAACCTTGCTCCCGGCCGGGCGTTTCTCAACAGGTCGATTCCAAAAAGACTGAAAATGAAATTCCCGACTCCCTGATCGGCCGCGCGAAAGCGCCGGGCCGATGCGCCGGATGGGGGTCGTTAGTGCAAAGCTGCCGCTTCCTGCTGGTTGCCTTGCAGTTCAAGCACCATGCGGCGGATATGCCTGTACTTCTGGCGCGGTCCCAAAACTCGCAGGCTCGCTTCCGGATCGCCCCATTTCAGAACTTCAATTGGCTCCTGACGCGCCCCCCACACATTCATGTCGCGTTGGCTGGCCATATACAGATCGATGGTGTTCCGGCCGCTTAACGCCCAGCCATAATCCTCGACCCGATAAATCTGGCCGGTGGAAAGCAATCGAAAGGTTGTGCCCAGCGGCCAGCGCGACCAATCGGCCGCGGCGCTGCCAATCCTAGGCGGCCGTTTTGTCACTCTCGCACTCCGCCTCGAACTCCGCCGCGCTTTGCCATGGCGCGTCATTCCGACTCGAGGAGTGGAGGGCGGATCGTCGAGTGAAAAAGGCTGATGCGGAGCGCCCGAATCGGCCACCCGCTGGTAAGCGAATGCTTCGCCCAGATCGGAGGGAAGGCCATGGTCATTCTCAGCCCGGCGAATCGCCGGGCCTGCGGCATGCAAGGTTCCGCCTAACGCATTTCGGGCACCGTATTTGGTATGATCCGACTCGGTGTCGGTGTAGGCGGTTGTCCGGACGCGCTGAAAATCGGTCCTGGCCATGGGCGCTTCGTAAGCGGGGAGGGCTCGCGAGCTGGTCCCGGTTTCACAGGAAGAGAAGACAACGGTGACGCTGGCCGCAAAGGCAGGGAGGATAAAATCTCGGATGCGGACGGGTCTCAAGGCAGATCGCCGGAGTTATTAACAGTTATTCACAACCCTCTACAAGCACTTTTTTTGGGGGCGAATCTGGAAACCAGGAAGCCAGGAAGAGGAAAACCGGAGAGCCCACATCTTCGGCCCAGATGAGCAAGTTCCGGGCTTCCGGGATTAGCGGTCGTTCGATCCCCTTAACCCGATCAATCCGGTCTGATTAATTCCTGGCTTCCTGGTTTCCGGATTCGAATGGATTCGGTTTCGGCTTTCACTGAGGCCGCACCTGCGTAATCTGCGATTCAGTTCATGATCGAAGGATTCAAGAAACAGATCTCGCAGACGCTGGAAGAGATTAAATCGCAGGGTCTTTACAAAACGGAGCGGATTATTACCACGCCCCAGGAGGCGCATATTGCCGTGGCCGGGGGCAAACGCGTCCTCAACCTGTGTGCGAATAACTATCTCGGTCTGGCCGATCATCCGGCCCTGATCGCGGCCGCCAAGGAGGCGCTCGATAGCCGTGGTTTCGGGATGGCCAGTGTCCGGTTCATTTGTGGGACGCAGGATATTCACAAGGAGCTCGAAGCCGCCTTAAGCAAGTTTCTGGGAACGGAAGAGACGATTCTTTATCCCTCTTGCTTTGATGCCAACGGCGGCTTGTTCGAAACCCTGCTGACTGACAAGGATGCAATCATCACTGACGAGTTGAATCATGCCTCGATCATCGACGGTATCCGCCTCTGCAAAGCGCAGCGGTTCCGCTACCAGCACAACGACATGGCCGATCTGGAAGCGAAGCTGAAGGAGGCGAGCGGGGCCCGGTTTCGATTGATTGCCACGGACGGATGTTTTTCGATGGACGGCACGATCGCAGATCTGAAATCGATCGCCGATCTTGCCGAAAAGTACGACGCCCTCACCATGATCGATGATGCCCATGCCACCGGGTTTCTGGGGCCGACCGGGCGCGGGACCCATGAATACCGCGGCGTGATGGGCCGGATCGACATCATCACCGGCACCCTGGGCAAGGCGCTCGGCGGGGCCAGCGGCGGGTTTACCAGCGGCCGGAAAGTGATCGTCGATTTGCTCCGACAACGCTCGCGCCCCTACCTTTTTTCCAACAGCGTCGCGCCCCACATTGTTGCGGCCACCCTGAAAGCGCTGGAGCTCCTCAGCGCTTCCACCGAATTACGGGACAAGCTGGAAGATAACACGACATTTTTCCGAGCGGCCTTGACCGAACGCGGCCTGACAATCAAGCCGGGGGTGCATCCGATTGTTCCAATTATGATCGGCGACGCCGCTAAATCTCAAAAGTTCGCCGCCCGCATGCTCGAGAAAGGCGTTTACGTCATCGGTTTTTTCTATCCGGTCGTCCCGCACGGCACCGCCCGCGTCCGCACCCAGGTCTCGGCCGCCCATTCCCGGGAAGATTTGGAATTTGCGGTCAACGCCTTCGCCGAAACCTCCAAAGAATTGTCATCCTGAGCGAAGCGTCTGCGGAGCCGAAGGATTCCGCGGAAATTGCCCGGCCCCGGCGCAACGGGATTCCTCGACTTCGCTCGGAATGACGGCAAGATCCAAAGATGCTTTACATGGTGATTGAGCGGTTCAAAGACGGGCCCGCGATATACCAACGGCTCAAGGAAAAGGGCCGGATGATGCCGCCCGGCCTCGAGTATGTTTCGAGCTGGATCGACCGCGATTTCAAAACCTGCTGGCAAGTGATGCAAACCGACGATCCCGCGCTGTTCGAGCGCTGGATGGAAAACTGGAAAGATCTGATGGATTTCGAGGTCGTCCCGGTCCGCACCTCTGCCGAAGCCGCTCAAATCCAAGCCTCTCGCCTCTAGGGAGGGACGAGCTCGTCTCGTCCCACTTATCTCTTTAGCTCTTAGAATAGACAGTTTATCCCTCTCCGATTAATGGGACGAGGCAAGCTCGTCCCTCCGCGGGTGGCCAAGCACAAGAACTGGCCAGTAAAAGGCAAAAGACGCAAAGCGCTCCCAGCCGCTTCAGAGCAATATCGTGACGGTCGCGAGACAGTTTGTCTGGAGGGCGGCGCGCATATGGCTCGATGGGTAATGGTAATCGATTTGACGAAGTGCAATGGCTGCGAAAGCTGTGTCGCAATCTGCACGGAGGGCCATCAATTACCGCCCGACATTGCCTGGAGACGCATTGTAAAGACCGAGGTCCAGTTTGGGTCAACCCCAGCGCGCGTATCCGTTCCGCTGAGTTGCATGCACTGTGGCAACCCGCCATGCCGCGACGTCTGCCCGACCGGGGCCACCCATCAGCATGAGGATGGCATTGTAGACATCGACCAGGAGCGCTGCATCGGTTGCGGATACTGCGTGGTGGCCTGTCCCTATTTGGCGCGGACTATTGTTTCCAAAGCCGCCGCCCAACTCGCTTCCTGGATTGCGAAACCGGGCAATAACGGATCCACTGCAAATGGAACCCTGGCCGCCGGAGTTTGCACCAAGTGCAACATGTGCCGTCCGAAGATCGAGGCAGGCCTGGCCAAAGGATTAACACCCGGCTCCGACCCGACCGCAACCCCCTCCTGTGTGCTCTCCTGCCCATGGGGAGCGATCCACTTTGGCGACGCCAACGATCCGGAAAGCGCAGTATCGCTTCTCCTGCAGCGGCACAACCCCGTCCGCATTCTGGAAGAGCTCGGGACGGACCCTTCCGTTTATTACATCAATGCCGACGTCATCCCGGATTTCACTCCATGAATCATCTCCATCACGCAGCCGGTTCCGGAACCTGGCAGAGACCGATCGATCTGCCCATGATTGAACCGAAACGCCAGACCGTTTGGGGCTGGCCGGCGGTGATCAATTTCACCCTTGGCGGAGCTGGGGCGGGTCTTTACCTTTTTTCCCTCTGCCTTCCGGCCGAAGCGACAACTACATCTGCCGGGTCAACCATCCTGTTCGTTCGGATTCTGGCGGCCTTCCTGGTCGGGTGCGGCCTGTTGAGCCTCGCCGGTGAAGCCGGCCGGCCTTTCAAAGCTCGGTTCTTGTTAGGCAATTTGCGCCGGTCATGGATGGCCCGGGAAACTCTGGCCGCGATTGTTTTTTTGCCCGCCGCCGTTTTGAGCGGGTGGCTGCAATACCCACTTCTGGTTGCCATTGCCGCGGCGGCGGCCATGGCATTCATTCTTAGCCAGGGATTCATCCTTTATCGGGCGAGCGCCATTCCGGCATGGAACACCCCCTTGACTCCGGTGCTGTTCGTCACCTCCGGCCTAACAAGCGGAGGCGGCGTGCTTTTGGCCCTGACCGCAAATATCGGCCTCGACGCGCCTGATCCGGTCTGGTTGGGCGCGGCCATCGTCTGCTCCGTGGCCGATGTAGTCGTCTGGTGGGCCTACCTTGAGCGCAAAGATCCATTCTTCCAGGCGTCAACCGAAGCGCTCCGAACCCCTCGGGCGATTTTCTGGACCGTAATCGGATGCCGGCTGATCCCCATGCTGCTGACGCTCTCGGCTCTGGCCGTTGCCGAGCATCGTTCTCTTGCCAATTCTCTGTTAGTGATCGCCGGCTCGGCTCTTTTTGCAGGATCATGGATCCAAAAAACCGGAATCATCCGGACCTGCGGTTATTTGCGTCCGATTGGACTTTCCTTGCAATCGCGCCGGCGCATCTGACGGCGACAGCGGGCCACTTGAAAAGTTCAGCGCAGAATCGCCTTCTCTATCCGCCAACCTGATCGACTTCGGTGGAAACGATGGACTCGCCACTGGTCTGCCGCAGGGCCTGCTCAACCGCCCGCCAGGGCAGCATTGCACATTTGACGCGTTGGGGAAATTTGCGCACCCCTTCCATCAGGCGCAGGTCGCCCAGCCCGTCTTTGGGAGCGGCCGATCCCCCGGTCACCAGATCTTTGAATGCAACAAGCATCTCCATCGCTTGATCGCGACTTTTCCCCTTCAACTTCGTGGTCATCATTGATGCCGACGCCTGGCTGATCGCGCAGCCGTGCCCGGTAAACTTGATCTCTTTGAGCGATCCATCCTCGCCGAGTTGGACGGCAAGATGAATCTCGTCGCCGCAGGCTGGATTATCTCCGTGCACCCGGACGGTCGCGTCCGCCAGTTCGCCAAAATTACGGGGTTTTCTCGAGTGATCGAGAATGATTTCCTGGTAGAGCTCTTGCAGTTCCACAGTCATGAGAAGAACCGTGTGGCAGCCTGGAGGATTTCGATCATGCGATCGACTTCCTCCCTCGTGTTGTAAAAATAGAAGCTGGCCCGGGTCGTCCCCGGCAAACCGAACTTTCGCATCAGGGGCTGGTTGCAATGATGACCTCCCCGCAGAGCCAAGCCCTGGTGGTCGGCGAACGTTGTCAGGTCGTGCGGATGCGCCGCTTTCATGACAAATCCGACCAGCGCCCCGCGTTCGCCGGACGGCCCGAGCACCCGAATGCCGGGCAACTCAGACAGCCGTTGCATCGCGTAGCCGGCAAGCTCGCTGTCGTGCTCGAAAATTGCGGCGCGCCCGATTTGCTCGATGTAATCAATGGCGGCGCCAAGCCCAATTGCGCCGGCGATGTTCGGGGTGCCCGCTTCGAACCGGTGGGGCGGTCTTTTGAATGTCGTTTTCTCCAGCGACACGCTCACAATCATTTCGCCGCCGCCCTGCCAGGGCGGCATCGCCTCGAGCAGTTCGGCCCGCCCGTAGAGGACCCCGATACCGGTGGGTCCACTCATCTTGTGTCCGGAGCAGGCCAGAAAATCGCAGCCCAGTTCCTGCACATCGACGGGCAAATGCCCCGCGCTCTGGGCCGCATCCACCAGACTAACGGCCCCGATCGCCCGGGCTTTTGCGCAAAGTTCCGTTACCGGGTTGATCGTTCCCAGCGAGTTGGAGACGTGCGTAAAGGCAAACATTTTCACTTCACCGGTGAGCAACGAAGGCAGCCGATCGAGATCGAGCGTGCCCTCTTCCTTTACCGGCAGGAACCGCAGCCGAACTCCGGTCTGCTCGGCAAGCATTTGCCAGGGGACCAGGTTGCTATGGTGCTCCATCTCGGTCAATAGCACCACGTCGCCTTCCCCCAGATATTTTCTGCCCCATGATTGAGCAACCAGATTGATGCTCTCGGTTGTTCCGCGCGTAAACGCGATCTCATTCGCACTGGCCGCGCCCAGATAAGTTGCGACTCGCTGGCGCGCACCTTCATAAGCCTCGGTGGCGCGCGAGCTCAATTCGTGCAGACCGCGGTGCACATTGGCGTTATCGCACTCATAGAAATGCCGGATTGCCTCCAGCACCGCCCGCGGCTTTTGCGTGGTCGCCGCGTTATCGAAATAAATCAACGGATGCCCATGCACCTGCTGATCAAGAACAGGAAAGTCCTGGCGAATGCGTTTCCAATCTCTGTCGCCCTGGGTATTTCGGTGCACGTCTTAATGTGCGCGCCCCGAAGCGGCGCGCCACCCCCGATTGTCAGCCTGGACAGGCCGCTCACTCGTGCGACGCACCCGTCGTGGTGCATGTATCCAGCGGGCTCGTCCCTACCTTTCGTGCAGGGCAATGCTGGAACCGACCCAGGTTTTGTCTTTATTGAAGTCTACCCCCATCATTTTTCCCTGACTCATCCGGACAAGATTGTTCACCAAAACCGGTTCGGGCGCCTCCTCCAGCCAGACAAACATCATCCGAATCTCCGCCTTTGATTTCGCTCCCTCCGTTGTCGGCACAAACGGCGCATACTCGACCTTTTTCTGAAGAATCCATTCCCCGGGCCCTTTCAGCTTATCCAATTTCTCCCGGGTCGGCTCCATATCGACTCCCAATCCGGCGAATGAATAAAGCGGTTTCAAAACATATTCCTCGATGCGTTCGCCGGCCGGAAATGCATCCGCGAAATAAGCCGGCGCGCTATACTCGGTTCGTAAAACCGGCAGGGAATGTTTGCTGATCCGAAAATACCAGTTCGGATGCCCGACCCAGACAACGTCCAACTCCTCTTGAAATGCAAAGCCGGGATGGAAATCCGGACGTCGAATAAGTTCGTCGAAAATGACGCGGTTATAAATCCGGTCGATCCGACACTCCCGGCCGTCCCGTTCGTAAAACAGCTCCCGGCCGCGCTTCTTCACCTTGCTCAGGCAAACTGGACGGATGCCTAACAGCGTTTCGGTGGCGGCGAAATCAACCCGGGTTTTCTGTTTTTCCGGTTCTATCTCGAGCAGAACGACGTTTTCGGGCCTGGCCTCGCCCAGGATCGATTTTCGCAACAGATCGACGTAACCCTCGTCCCGGATTCCGCCAAACGACGAAGTCCAGGTGGGCGGAATTGCCGGATAAGCCCGGCGCATGCAATGAAGCAGAAGCAACTGAAAACCAAACAAACTCGGAAAAGCCTGAAGCTCGATCAGACGCGGAACCAGGCGGTCGTTTACGGCGCAGATTCCAAAATCGATCACCAGAAAGTTCGGATGAACCGATTCGTTTGGCACTTCCAAACCCTTGGGAATAGCGCTCCGGGCATGCTCGGCAAACTTTGGGGTGCGGGTAAGTCCGACAATCTCCTCCGCGGCGCGGACCAGTTCGTCGGTGAACTCGCCGGTCAAAAAGATTGGGGTTTCGGAAATGCGAAAGTCAGCCGGCCATCGTTCGGTTTGATTCACGCACCGAAGCAGGGCGGCGTATTTATCCGCGCTGAAATCGGCGTTGAACTGGGCCCGAAGCTCAGGATGCATTGGCTGGACAGGATTTATGAAATTAAGAGGATTGCGGAGCTGTTCCGCTTAATCCAGTAAATCCTGTTAATCCTGTCTCACTCAACGGCACGGGGTGACGTTAGACCAGAAACTTGCCCTTCTTCATCACCTGCTCGCCGTCGAACCAGATGTCGAAATCCCGGCCAACGCAGTCGATGTGGGTCTTCGATACCCATTTTGCCCCGGTATGCTCGGCATAGGGATGACCAAAAGCGATGTGGACACCGGGAATTTTTTCATCCTGGAGGATGTGTCCGATGACGTGGGTGCAAGCGGTGTTGGTGCCGATGGCAAATTCGCCGACCCGATTGCTGTTTTCGTCCGTGCTGGTGTAAAGGCGAAAATCGTCCCGCAAATCCTTGTTATCGGAGCGAAGACTAACAATCCGGTTATTTTTAACTTCCACAGTCAGTGGAGTCTCTTTCAGGTCGCCATAGCGCTCGCACAGGTAATCGCCGACCACCCCATCGACAACGAACACGCCGTTCGTGTCCCAGGGCGACGTGAAAATCTCGCCCCCGGGAAGATTGCCCCATTTGTCCTGGGTAATGATGCCGCTGGTCTTCAGCCATTTCAGTTTCGGGGAAAATTCCGCTTCCAAAGCGGTGCCACGCGGGGTTTTGCAAACAATCCGGCCGGCCTGGCGGGCGCGCTCGATCAATCGCTGGCTCAGCGCGTCCACCTGCCGAAAATCGGCCCGCATTCCTTCAAGCATGATTTCGCGATTGATATTGACCATGTGTCCGTGGCGGATCCGATGGTTGTTTACCACCGCCGTCATCTCGATCCGGGACCCGAGCTCGCCGGGCTGGGTTTGGGCGGCGAAGATGGAAACCTGGGACAGGGCGAGATCGTCCAGGATAATTTCCGGCATAAAGGTCAGCGGCCGCCGGGCGTGATGCTCGAGCACAAACAGGCTGTATTCGGAGCCTACTTGCTCGATCTCGGCTTGAAGAGCCGCGGCGATCTCGCGGGTTGCCGCATCGGTGATAACCGTGATGCGCTCTCTTGGTTTGAGCTGAAGGCAGACATTGATGGCATTGTGCGCGCCGGGGATCAGCTCCGGGTCGATGGGATGAAGATAGGCACGATCAGGCATAGAAATCGGAGGTCACGACTACAGCGAAATCCGGACCCCGGCAACGTTTCAAAGCTAAGCCGCGTCCGCCGCCACGCACTCCAACTGGAGCCCTTCGTAGGTTTCCTCCACGATCTGGTCCACCACCGCCTTGATGTTCTGGGTGCGCTCCCACACCGCCAACTGTCGATCCGCCCCGGCCCCTTCCCGGATGATCCGCTCGATATGCATCATTTCGGCCTGGCTCCCGAGCTCGTCCACTTCCGGCGCCACGAATTCAAGCATTTCGTGCAGCAACAGACGCTCCTCCATCTCGCATTTGCGCCCGAAGTCGATCAACTTGCCGTCCAAACCGTAACGCGACGCCCGCCAGCGATTTTCGTCGATCAATCGCCTCGGATAATTGCGAAACGTAATATTTTGCCGGCGCAATTTGTGCAGCTTCATCACGATCGCCTGCATCAGCGCGGCCAGGGCGATGGTGTCGTCCACCCGCGATTGGGCGTCGCAGATTCGAAACTCGATCGTGTCGAAAAAAGGATGGAGCCGAATATCCCACCATATTTTTTTGGCGTTATCTATGCAGTTGGTCGAGACCAGCAGCTTCAGGTAATCCTGGTACTCGGACAGACTTTCAAACGCGTCGGGAATACCGGTCCGGGGGAAACGCTCGAAGATCATTTGCCGATACGCCTTCAGCCCGGTATTTTGGCCTAACCAGAATGGGGAATTAACCGAGAGGGCATAAAGATGCGGCAAAAAATACCGGGCCTGGTTCATCACATCGATCGCTTCCTCCCGGTCCGGGACCCCGATGTGCACGTGCAATCCGAAAATGAGATTGGCCCGGGCAATCTGTTGCATATCCCGAAGAATCGTCGCGTAACGTTCGTCCGCCGTAATCAACTGATCCGCCCAGTGCGAAAATGGATGGGTTCCCGCCGAAGCGATCTTTAGTCCATCGTGCCCGGCCAACCCGGCAAGCTGGCTGCGAAGCTCCACTACCTGTTGCCGGGCGGCTTTGACATCGCCGCAGATGCCGGTGCCCAGCTCAACCACCGACTGGTGCATCTCCGGCTTGAGGTGTTCCTTTAGAATCATCCGGCCGTCGGCCAGAATTTCCTGGATGTGGGAGCGCAACTCCCGCGTGCGCGGATCAATGATCTGGAATTCCTCTTCGATTCCGATCGTAAATGCCTGATGGTCGTTGGTCACAGCACCACGCTAGTTGCGCGGCCACGCTGTTACTCCCCGTCTCTTGGTCTTTGCTTTGCAAAAATTGTCCTGCTTGTAGCGCAGAATAGGCAGTCGGCCGCGGCGCCTGTCCATCCCACTCCGTCCCTGCCGCCAGAAAGTTTTGCCACGACAGCAGCCGAAACTTGGCTCTCCTGGAAATCAGTTGATCCGGAATAGACCGTGCTTATTCCCGTCAGGAAATGCTTTTCACCTTTCCGGTTTTCTGCTTAAAAACGCCCAAACCTCTGGCCAGCGCGCCCGCAGAACCGAAATGACATCTTCTCACAGACGCAAACCGGTCCGGCGCGTCAAAGTCGTTCCCTACGTCGTTCCAACCACCCGGTCCCGCCCCAGTTTCGATCCCCTGATGGTCCCGACCCGTTGGGTCAAATTCGTCATCGCCCTGTTTTTGGTGCCGGTTCTGGCCGTGCTCACTCAAACCTTTTTCACCGCTTTTGCCCGGGCTACGGTGGCCCAAAGACTTTGGGCCGGCGAAGAATTCTGGTTTTTCTCTCTCGGAGCGGTCCTTTGGCTGATCGCGTTTTTCGGGCTCCCACGGCCCGTCATCATCTATGTCTTCGGACACGAATTGACCCATGCCCTCTGGGTCTGGCTCATGGGCGGCCGGGTCAGCCGGTTCCGGGTGGGCCGCGAGGGCGGACATATCGTCACCAACCGGAGCAATTTCTTCATCGCGCTGTCCCCCTATTTTTTTCCGCTCTACAGCATTCTGGCCATCGCTCTCTATGGCCTGATCGGTTTGTTCCAGAATGTTCAGCCCTACGGCCGGCTCCTCTATGCCGTCATCGGCGCCACCTGGGCGTTCCACTTCAGTTTCACCTGTTGGATGATTC
This sequence comes from uncultured Verrucomicrobiae bacterium, assembly GCA_963728975.1. Lineage (GTDB taxonomy): Bacteria > Verrucomicrobiota > Verrucomicrobiia > Chthoniobacterales > UBA10450 > DATFCK01. The sequence continues at coordinate 1,411,187 of CAVSMF010000001.1, read as the reverse complement.
CCAAAAACCAGACCGACCTGCGGGAACACGGCACCTTCTTTTCGCTGGTCGTCATTTACCTGATGAATTTGTTGCTCCTGATTGTAATGCTGGTGCTGGCTTCTTCCGGGATTACATTCGCGGAATTCGGCGCCGACATGATTGCAAACCTCGCTACCTTTTCGCATTGGGTCGTCTATCTGTTTGACCAGTTTAGCCGCGGCGCCTACCACGCCTGATTGCGGCCTAACCGCGGTGGCGTCCCATCGCTCGGGGGAGCGCGCCGAATCTTGGCGAAAAATCGCGCTACCGCACGTTGGTCAGCACGGCAAAAGGCAAAATCGATAATATTTTCGCAAGCGTTAACCGATGCTGTTCGATCGTCAGGTCGCGCCCGGTGAATATTTCGCGCGCGTGCTCCCAACCAAACCCATCCGGCAGCTCGATTGCGGTATCCTGCCATTTTTCACCAACCGGCGGAAAGCCAACCCGGGATGCCAGCCGCGGGGCAATGACAACGATTCCACGGCCATCCTGTTCCCTGGCAAACGCGACGGCGCAGTTCGCAAACGCTCCGGTCACGGCCAATGGCAGATAACTTCCCGTGCGAAAAAGGTCAGCCTGGTCGCGACGGAATCGGAGCAGGCTTTCGGTAAGAAACATTTTGATCCGGCCATCGGCCCATTGGTTCCATAGCTCTTCCGGTTTGGATTTTCCCAGACTAACGAGCATTTGCCGCCGAATTTCGTAGTCGACCGGCTGACGGTTGTCCGGATCGACCAGGGAAAAATCCCAGATTTCGTTCCCCTGATAGATGTCCGGCACGCCCGGCGAGGTGAGTTTGAGCAGCGTTTGAGCGAGCGAATTCACCACGCCAAGCCGAGTGACCTCCTCGACCACCGGCAGAAAAAGAGGCAGAAATCTGTTCTTGGGCGATGGCTCGAGCAATTTTTCAACAAACGCGCGGGTAGCCGAAAGCCACTCTTCGTTTGGTTGGACCCAGCTGGTATTGAGTTTGGCCTCATTCAAGGCCTTGACCATGTAATTCTGGATGCGCTCGACATAACCGGGACTCGGTGTTTTCACCGCCGCGCCCGTCATTTCCATCGGCCAGCTTCCAATCAGCGTCTGGTAGAGCAAATATTCTTCATTGGCATCGGGCGCTTCCAACTCCTCGATCTGTTTCCTCCAGCGACGATTTACCGCCCGCCACCGCTGCAGGCCCCGGCGCCACAATTCCGGGATTTCCGAGATGGCGATCATGCGGGCCCGCACGTCTTCGCTCCGCTTGGTATCGTGGGTCGAAGTGGTCAGCATCGTTGCCGGCCAATCGCGATGCCGCTGTTGATTGCGCTGATGAAAGGTGTCGATACCGATGCCGAACTGCTGCGGCTCGCCTCCGACCTCGTTCAATCCGGCTAACCGATTAAAAATGTAAAAGGCCGTGTCTTCCGTCCCCTTGGCCATGATCGGGCCGGTGTATTGCTGAAACTTGAGGACGAACTCGGTGTGATCGGCCCGCGCTTGTTCATCGAGATTTTTCGGAAAACGCAGCAGCAATATGTCCCGGAGAAAGTTAAAGACCGATTCTTCGATGCCGGGGTTGCGCCGTTTGGCCGCGCTGATGGCGCGCTCGATTGCCTGCCTGTCCTCGTCGCTCACCGGCCTGTCCGGAGTAATGTAGGTGCGGTAAACCGGAAAACAGGAGATGGTTTCTCGCACGGCCTGGCCCAAAGTCTGCAAGGTGAAATCGCGAAACCAGCGGTTTTGCTCCGACAAACGATCGAGCATGTTCCCCAGAACCGTCACATCGTTGGCCAGGGAGAGACGCATCACCTGGCGTTTTTTGGCGTAAACCAAATGGCCGAAGTGCATCGAGTGCCCGATGAACCGGCGAAAGATTGCGGTGATCTCCGCCTCAGCCGACGAATCGACCAGGACCTGGGACACGTCCCTGGCGAAATCGTATCCGGTTGTGCCATGCACCGGCCAATCTTTCCGCAGAGTTTCGGCGCCGGTCAGGATTTTTTCCACAATCATGTAGATGGCTCGCCCGTCCGGCGGCAACTGGACGTCAAGCGCTTTGGCGCAACGATGCTGCAACTTTTCGAAATACTCCCGGGGCAGGTAAAGACCGTCCGGATGATCGATGCGCAGTCCGGTCACCGCGCGGGCGCCGACCAACTCGAGCACCAGCTGGTGGGTCGCATCAAAGACTTCCGGAAGCTCCATCCGAATCGCGCCCAGATCGTTGACGTCGAAAAATCGCCGGTAGTTGATTTCCTCGGCGGCGACGCGCCAGAAGGCGAGGCGGTAGGATTGCGCGTTCAAGAGCTCGTCGAGGGCGTCAAAGCTGCGCGGCTCTCCCGGAGAGCCATTCATTTCCGCGACTGTTTCCTGGATTGCGTTTTGGACCTGGGGCGCTTCCTGGCAGCGGCGCTCCAACCGCCGCTTGATGATCTCTTTCTCTCGCGAGCGCACCTCGATCCGTTCCAGGTCGGTCTCAGTCCGCTTCGGCAAATACTCCAACGCCGTCAGGATGCTCTGAAACTCCGCATAAAAATCCTGATCCTTGAATTCCGAAAGTTTTTTTAGCGCGCGTTCCAGGATGTAACGGTAGGTGCCGGGGGCAATGGGGAATTGATGATCGAAATAGGTGAGGAAAAACGCGCCCTCGGCAAAATTGAGCCGGAGTTCTCCCCGTTCCAAAACCTGGCCGTACTGGTCTCCGAGGATTGGGAGAAGCACTTTGTTATGCAGATCGGCTTTGAGCGGCCGCCAATCGATGTCGAAGTAGGGGGCATAAGTGGAACTGGGCCCGTTCTCCAGCACATCCATCCACCATTGATTGAGCGGCTCGCCGATTCCCATGTGGTTAGGCACAAAATCCAGAACCTGGCCCATGTGATGGGCGTGCAATGCCTCGACCCAGGAATCGAATTCCTCCCGGGAACCGATGGCGCGGTTGAGTTTGTTGTGATCGGTGATGTCGTAACCGTGGAGACTTCCCGCGCTTGCCTGAAAGTAGGGCGAAGCATAGGCATCGCTCACCCCAAGCGCGTCCAGATAGGAGACAAGGTCGCGAGCCTGCGAAAAGGTGAACTGCCGGTTGAATTGCAACCGGTAGGTGCACCGAGGAATTCGCGGGTGTTCGATTTTCACAAGTCAGTCTTTTGTCATTCCGAGCAAAGCGGCAATCTTTCAATACCTAGCTTGGATCATGAGAGATGTCTCGACTTCGCTCGATATGGCAAATCGCGGCTACATCTTTTCCGGGGCCTTGATCCCGAGAAGATCGAGACCTCGCTCCAGGACTCGGCCCGTCAAATCGCACAGGGCCAGCCGCGAACTGCGAAGCGGTTCCTCCGATTTCAATACCGGACAAGCCTCGTAGAAGGCGTGGAAGCCGTTGGCCAGTTCAAACAGGTAGTGGGTCAAAATGTTAGGGCGAAAATCGTTCAGAACCTGGGGAACGACTTCGCCGAATTGAGCGAGTCGCCTGGCCAGATCCCGCTCAGCCGGCTGGGCCAGAACCAGCTGGCCTTCTGGAGCCACCGGCCTGAGTCCGCTGTCCTTCGGCCAGGGGGTGGCGCCATCCGCTTTGCGGAAAATCGAGCGGATCCGCACATAGGCGTTCTGTAAATAGGGCGCGGTGTTTCCCTGCAACGATAACATCCGGTCCCAGGAAAAGACGTAATCCGTCATCCGGTACTGGGAGAGATCGGCGTATTTGACCGCTCCGACTCCGATCGTTTCGGCAATCTCGCTTTTTTCCGATTCGGTTAGGCCGGGGTTCTTTTGGTCAACGATTTTTCGGGCTCGGCCGACGGCTTCATCCAAGAGTTGCCCCAGCGGCACATTTTCTCCCGAGCGCGTTTTCATCAGCTTCCGGTCCTCGCCCAGGATACTGCCATGAGTAATGTGCCGAAAATCAGCGGTGTAACCTTCCCGGCGGGCGATTTCGAAAATCTGCTTGAAATGCAGGATTTGAGGGGCGCCGGTGACGATCCACACCGTGTCCGCCTTCAAGTCGTTGATTCGATAGTCCACCGTCGCGATGTCGGTGGTGGCGTAATTGTAGCCGCCGTCTCGTTTCCGGATAATGGCGGGCTTGTCGGCCAGCTCCGGAATATCGGGAAAGAAAACGCAAACCGCCCCTTCGCTTATTTTGGCAATCCCCGACTCGAGCAAACGTTCCACCACCCCGGCCAGCCGGTCGTTGTAAAAGCTTTCCCCGCGCTGGATATCGTAATGAATGTCGAGCAGCCGGTAGGCGCGCTCGAACTCCTGCATCGATAAATCGACTATTTCCTTCCAAATGGCGAAGTTCTCCGGATCACCGGCTTGCAGCTTTACCAGTTCCTGGCGGGCACCCTCGCGCACCGGCGGGTCGCCAGTCGATTTTTCATTGGTTTCTTTATAAATACGGACCAGTTCGGCAATGGGATCGCGTTCGAGCGCCCTCCGGTCGAGCAGATGTTTCCAGCCCCAGATCACCATGCCGAACTGCGTGCCCCAGTCGCCAATGTGATTGTCCCGAATAACGTCGTGGCCGAGAAATTGGGCGACCCGGGCCAGAGCGTCGCCCAGAACCGTGCTCCGGATATGACCGACATGCATCGGCTTGGCCACGTTAGGCGAGCCGAAATCGATCACGATTCTTTTCCGCAACGGGGCTTGGTCGACCCCGAGCCGTTCGTCTCGGAGCAATTCCGCGGTTTTTTTCTCCAGGGCCGCGCGATGCAATCGGAAATTGATGAAGCCGGCTCCGGCAACGTCCGGCGCTTCGGTGATATCGGCGGTATCGAGATGGGCCAGGATCCTCGCCGCTACGCTTCTGGGATTTTCGCGCTGCTGTTTTCCAATCAGCATGGCGGCATTGGTCTGGTAATCCCCAAACCGGGGATCGGTCGAGGACGTCAGTTCGCCCGCCTCCGGCAAACCGGCCTTGGCCAGGGCCTCGCTCAATCTCTTGGCCAGGATGTCTTGGAATGTTTCCATGGATTGTTACTGCGCCAATCTAGCCGGTTCCCAGGACCACGGCTACAGGTAGGGACGCTTCTCCGAAGCGTCCGCAACGAACATCCTTCCCGCGCGATTTGTCGGTCCAGCGCCGGACATCTCGGAGAGATGTCCCTACCTGTCTTTGGGAACCGCTCGCCTTACTTTTGAGCGCGTTCGCGAAAAATCGACAGCACTTCTTCGGCCGTTTTTGCCTGGGCCAGGCTTTCCCGGACCGCTCGATCGTTCAGGAATTTCGCGATGGAAGCGAGAGTGCGGAGGTGGGTTTGAAACTGATTTTTGGGCACGATGAAAAGCACGACGAACTTCACCGGGGCGTTGTCGAGCGCGTCAAACTCGATTCCCTGGGACGAACGGCCGAAAGCAGCCACCACCTCATCGAGCTGATCCGAGGAACAATGGGGAATAGCGATCCCGAACCCGATCCCGGTGCTCATCGTTTCTTCCCGCTGTTTGAGCGATGCCAGAATGCTTTCCCGGCTTTCCGGTTTGATTTTGCCCAGTTTAACGAGCAGATCGATCAATTCGACGATTGCGGGCCACCGGTCGGTCGCCTTCATCTCGGGGATGATTTGCTCGACAGATAAAAGGCTGTCCAAGGCCATGCAGATTCGGTTAAGGGGAGCGAAAGCTTATCGTCACGATATCGGATGACAAGCGGGATTTAGACGGGCTCACTCGGGTCGCAACTTGTAATCGAGGCGCCTGGACAACAGCCAGCGAACGCCGAACATGTCTACGGTGGCCCGGACCACGCGGCTTCCAAACCCATATTTGCTTTGACCGAAACGGCGGGGGCGATGGTTCACCGGAACTTCAACCAGGCGATAGCCTGCGCCTTTGACCAGCGCGGGAATAAACCGGTGCATGCCTTTAAAGGGAATAAGAGTGCGCGCGCATTCCCTCCGCATCGCCTTGAGCGTGCAACCGGTATCGCGCACCCCGTCCCGAGTGAACCGGCTGCGCACGAAGTTTGCGATCCGGCTGCTGATCCGTTTGGTGATGGTGTCTCTGCGTTTTTGTCGATAGCCGCAGACCAGATCGGCCCCGCCCGAAATTTCCGCCAGCAACCTGGGAATATCGGCTGGATCGTTTTGTAAATCGCCGTCGATCAAAACAATGGTCCGGCCGTTGGCTGCCTCAACTCCGGCGTAAATGGCCGCGCTTTGCCCCCGGTTTTGTTCAAAACGCAAAATCCGGTTCCGGGGCGCGCGCTCGATTTTCTGCGCAGTTTGATCCGTCGAACCGTCATCGACAAAAATAATTTCATAATCGTGTCCGGCTAAGACGGCGGCGAGCTCGCTTTGCAGGATCGGGAGATTGGCCTCTTCGTTGTAGAGCGGCACCACCACCGAGAGTTCCGGTCCGTCGCTGGTCCCGGTCATAATGGCAGCGGCTGGTAGTTGCGGCAGAGAAAGACCTGCCAGATCCGCAAACGGCGGTTAAACCGCCGAAGCTCGATCGTAGCCACCGGTTCGACCGATTCAAAAGCGGCCCGGATGTTGTGGGGCGCGTGTCCGGTGGCCCGGTCCCGGATAAAAAGAGCGCTCCGCCCGGTGAACGGGTTGACCCCGCCTTCTTCGGTGAATACGTCGCCCTCACTCTGGGGTACAATCGAGGACGCAGGTACGAATTCGTCGTAACGCGGCCAGAACGAAAACTGATTCACAATGTCCTGCGATTCGATCAGATATACCGGCGGATGTCCCGGACCCTCCACTCGCTTGTCCCGCAGATAAAATGAAATTTCCGATGCCCGCGACCGTTCGTCCGCGATCAGGAACAGTTTCTGTCCCAGTTTCGTTTCCCATTCATTTCGCAATTTCTCGACTGCGGCGGTAGCGCTTTTCCAACCCCGCATTCGGTCGCTGGGATCACGTCGCTCGAAACGAATGCCGACACTGGGTAACAGGTCGGAGTCGATCGCCAGAACGCTCAGCAACAATCCCAGGAAGAGGGCAAACCCCGCCGCCACTCTAAGCCGGTGGCTTTTTTCCAGGCGCTCCCGCCAAAATCCCACCGCCAGCAAACCGAAACTGATGAAAGCAAGGGCATCCCAATTCGGATTCGCGACCCTATTGATCGAGAGAAGAAAATAAAGCGCGAACACGGGCAAGCCAAACCAGAACAGAAACAGAACCTTGAACTGCTGAAGAGCGCGTTTCGCACTGGCCACCACGGCCCAGGCCAGGGCCAGAAAAAGCAAGGGCGAATAAACCAGAAAGTGTTCCCCCAGGAACTTAATCAGTTCAAGCGGATGCACTCCGAAACCGGGCTCCAGATCCCCGGTCGACCGGAGGTGGTCCAGAGTGATCCAGAGATGTCTCGAATTCCAAACGATCGGCGGCAGAGTGCAAATTCCAAACAGAACCAAAAGCAGATAGAGGCCGGGGCGCTTGAATTCCACCCGCAATCGCGGGGCCAGGGCGAGCACCAGCAACACCGACACCAGTTCGAGCGCGTTGGTGTATTTGCAAAGGAACCCCGCTCCAATAAGCAGCCCGGTTGCCGGCCAGTAGAATGAGAATTGGGGGCTCCGCTCGAGAGCCAGCCAGAACACGGCCATGGCCGCGGTCCAAAAGAAAATCGACAAAGGATCGATGGTCATGACGAACGCGCCGACATTGAAAATGGGCGTCAGGTTGAGCCCGATCACGCTCCAGAGCGCCGCGGTCGGGCTGAATAAACGGCGGCCAAAATAAAACAGGATCAAACTGGTGCCGGCGGCCAGAAGCGGACTGAAAAAGCGGACGCCAAATTCGTTAGGGCCAAAAATCGCCGTGCTCGTCCGAATGGCAAACGCGATCCCGGGTCCCTTGCTGTAATAGGCGGGGGCGAGCCGTTCCGACCACATCCAATAGTGGGCCTCATCCGGCACCAGATCGGTCGTCCCCAGCATTGACCAGCGAATAATCGTTAGGCCGAGCAGAAATATCCAAACGATGCGAGTCGAGCTCATCGGTCATCCAGGCTTTTCCCTTGGGAATGAAAAATCAGGCTGGGATACCGCCCATACATCCCGGGTATCCACCCGGGAGCGAACCGCCGCCAGAGAAATTCAAAGCCGGCCAAAAGCAACAATGTCTCGCCGCTGGCCAGGAGGAAGCTGGCCAGGATGTCGCTCGGCCAATGGGCGCCCAGATAAATCCTCGAGTACCCGACCGCCCCAGCCACAATCCAATAGAACCAGCCGCGCCGTCGGAAAAACGACGTACAGCATATTGCGATCACGGTGTTGTTAGTCATGTGTCCGGATGGAAACGACGGGCCCGAGCGGTTGCGGTCCGTCCGGTCCGAGTAACGCACGGTCGGCTTTTTGAAAAGGGTCAGAAATGCCGGATGGGTCCGCCGCAACTGGACCAATCGCACAACCTGGACCTGTTTCGGACGATGCCGGTGAACCGCTGTTTTCAAAAGATTGGTGACCGGATCGGCTACGGCCAGGCAGAGCAACAAGCAGAGAAGAAAAGCGCGTCCGCGAACTCGCCCGAAAATCAACAGGAGCAACCCGGCCAGGACAAAAAGCGGCTTCCAAATTTCGATGTCACTGATCGCGGCCATGAGCAAGTCCAGAGACGGATTTGTCCATTGCTGATTGATCAAATGAAACAGGGCCTGGTCCATTCCAAATCAAATGACGAAGCACGGTTGACGAATGACGAAGCTCAAAATGTTAAAACGATCTCCTGACCAGGGGCGAGTTCTTTCCTTCATTGGGTTTCGTGATGTCCGTGAATATTCAAGATTCGACATTCGCCCCTGCTAAGTTACGGCTTAACCATTCTCCATGATCCGAAAAGTCATACCACTGCTCCTCTTCGCATTCATCCGCCCGATCCTGGCCGAGCCGCCCCCGGCCGCGAACGAAATTCTGGAGACCGTCCGCCTCCAGCAAAGCCACCAGCAAATCGATCTGCAAGGCCAACTGCGTCAGGACGAAGTCGTCGTCCCGTTTCATCTTGTCCAGAACGGACCGGTTGTCCGCTATATTTTTTCCAAACCGGATGAGATCTTCCAGCTCCAGTTGGGAGATGCAGATTCTCAGCTGGAGGAAATTTCAGGGGGCAAGGCGGAAAAGCTCACCCCCGCCGAGCTCGACCGGAAAATCCGCGGGACAAGTGTCACTTACGAGGATCTGGCCTTGAAGTTTCTTTACTGGAGCAACGCCGAGATTCTTGGCGTCGAAAAAACCAGCAACCGCGATTGTTGGAAATTGCGTTTACGCCCGGCCTCGCGCCAGTCGCAATATTCGAATGTGCTTCTCTGGGTGGACAAAGCCACCGGCGCGCTGATTCGAGTGGAGGGCTACAATTGGAAAGGTCTTCTGGTCAAGCGATTCGAAGTCGTTTCGGCCCAAAAAATTAACGACCGATGGTACTCTGAAACAGATGCGGATCGAGCAACTTCAGCCCGGGACCAATCACGTCCTGTCGCGCACCTACCTGGAGATCAAAAAATAAGCTCCAAACTTCAGAGGATGACCAAGCACCAACAAGCGCGTTAGCACCGCTTCCTTTGGATAGTGATGATTGGAATTCCTCTGGGTTTTAGAGATTGGTGCTTGGAGCTTTATTCTCCCGGGCTGCATTTACGATCCGGGCAAAACTGCGTGGATCGAGACTGGCCCCGCCGACCAGGGCGCCGTCGATGTCGGCTTGTTGCATCAGTTCCCGTGCATTATCGGGTTTCACGCTGCCGCCATACTGAACCCGAATCCGGTCCGCGGTAGCGCTGTCGCTTATCTGGCCAAGAACTTCTCGAATGAAGGCATGTGCCTCCTGGGCCTGGACCGGAGTGGCGTTGCGGCCGGTGCCGATGGCCCAGACCGGTTCGTAGGCTATAACGGTTTCCTGCAGTTCTTTCGGCTCCAAACCCGCCAGGCTGCCGCGCAATTGTTTCGATAAAACTTTCTTCACTTTTCCACTGTCGCGCTGCTCGAGCGTCTCACCGACGCAAACGATCGGCCGAAGCGTTGCTTCGTGTGCCGCCCGGACTTTCCGGTTCACAATTTCATCCGTTTCCCCAAACAAGGTGCGGCGTTCGCTGTGGCCGAGCACAACGTAGCGGACAAACAAATCGCGCAACAGCGCCGCCGAAATTTCTCCGGTGAAAGGTCCGTTGTGTTCCCAATGCATGTTCTGGGCGCCCACCTTGATATCCTGGGCTTTTCCTAATGCCTCCGTCACTTTGGGAATGGCGGTGAAAGGCGGAACAATGACAACATCAACATCGCGAATGTCGCCGATCTCGAGCAAAAACGACTCAATGAACCGCGCCGTCTCGGCCTGCGTCATGTTCATCTTCCAGTTGGCCGCAACGATCTTCTTTCTCATAATCTCGTCATCCCGAGCGGAACGCCGTGCCGCCGAGGGATCCCGCGAAGCACGCTCCAGGACAACTTCCCGGGATTCCTCGACTTCGCTCGGAATGACACGTCATTTTTCCGTAAGCGCGGCCACACCCGGCAGCTCCTTGCCTTCGAGCAATTCCAGCGACGCGCCCCCACCGGTCGAGATGAACGTCATCTTGTCGGCCAGGCCGGCCTGTTTGACCGCGGTAACCGAATCGCCGCCGCCAATAATAGTTTTGGCGCCCGACTTGGCCAGCGCTTCCGCAATTGCTATGGTGCCCTCGGCAAAATCGGGAATCTCAAAAATCCCGGGCGGACCGTTCCAAAGTATCGTTTTTGCCTTGGCGATTTCTTCTTGAAACAGGGCCACGCTGGCGGTGCCGAGATCGACCGCCTGCCAGCCGTCGGTTATTCCGTGTTTCGGCGAGAGCCGCGGGGTATTGCGTTTCTGCGCCCCGGCCCGGATCTCATTTGCTTCCACCGCGTCCACCGGCACCAATAACTTTACTCCCCGCTTTTTGGCCGAATCCATCAGCTCCCTGGCCAGGCTGGTCTTATCCGGCTCGACCCGGCTTTTGCCAACCGGAATGCCTTCGGCGAGAAAAAACGTGTTCGCCATCGCACCGCAGATGAGGATCGTATCGGCCTTTTCCATTAGCGCTTTTACCACCCCGATTTTATCGGAGACTTTCGCTCCGCCCATGATCACCAGGAATGGGTGGGCGGGATGATCGAGCTCTTCATGCAGATATTTAAGCTCACGTTCCATCAGCAAGCCCATGGCCGCTTGATCCACGAACCGGGTGACTCCGACAGTGGAAGCGTGGGCGCGATGGGCCGCGCCAAAGGCATCGTTCACATAGAGTTTATCGCTCAACCGGGCCAGGGCTTCGGCGAACTTCGGATCGTTCGCTTCTTCCTCGGGCTGAAACCGTAAGTTTTCCAGAAGCGCAACCTCGCCCTCACACATCGTTGTCACGATCTTCTGCGGAATCTCGCCAATCGTGTCCTGGCTGAAAATGACCGGCTGATCGATGAGAGAGTGAAGGTAATCGCCGACCGGCCGCAATGAGTACTTCTCCACCCGCTTGCCTTTGGGCCGGCCAAAATGCGACATCAAAATCGTTTTCGCGCCATGCTCCCGCAGCCAGTTGATCGTGGGCAAGGCTTCCCGGATGCGGGTGTCGTCCGTGATCGCGATCTGATCCCCGCGCTCTTCCATCGGCACGTTGAAATCGACCCGAACCAGCACCCGTTTGCCGCGCACTTCAAGATCTCGAACCGAAAGTTTTGCCATCGCTAATACGTCATCCTGAGCGGAGCAAGGCGGAGTCGAAGGATCCCGTTGGGCCGCGCCCTCGCCGGATCGCGGGATCCCTCGGCTTCGCTCGGGATGACCTTGTTCACGCTCCCAGCATTTCCATCATTTCGACGCAACGATTGCTGTAACCCCATTCGTTGTCATACCAGCCGACCACTTTCACGAACTTGTCTCCCAGGATCAGGGTCAGTTTACTGTCAAAAATGCAGGAATGCGGGTTGCCCACAATGTCGTGCTGAACCAGCGGCTCATCGGAATATTCCAGGACGCCCTTAAAACTCTTGTCCGTAGACGCGGCTTTAAAGGCCGCATTTATTTCGTCGACACTGGTCTTGGTTTTCAAGATGGCGGTAAAATCGGTCACCGAACCGTCCGGAGTCGGCACCCGAAAGGCCCCCCCATTCAGTTTCCCGTTCAATTCGGGAATAACTTCACCGATGGCCTTGGCCGCACCGGTGCTGGCTGGAATAATGTTAACCGCGGCCGCGCGGGCCCGGCGCAAATCTTCGTGAGGCAGATCGAGAATGCGTTGATCGTTTGTGTATGAATGGATCGTGCTCATGAAACCCACCTCGATCCCAAACTTGTCGTTCAATGTCCGGACCATCGGAGCCAGGCAATTGGTGGTACAACTGGCGTTGGAAACAATGTTGTGGCGCGCAGGATCGTAGGCGCTGTCGTTGATCCCGATGCAAACCGTGATATCGGGCTGCTTCGCCGGAGCGCTGATCAACACCTTGCGCGCGCCGCCCTTGGTGATATGCACCTCCGCTTTCTCGCGACTGGTGAAAAACCCGGTCGATTCCAGGACAACGGCTGCGTCCAATTTCTTCCAGGGCAGATTTCCGGGGTCGCGCTCCTTGAAGATCTTAATCTTATGTCCGCGAACAATGATGTTCTCGCCGTCATATCCGATCTCGCCGTTGAATCGGCCGTGGACGGAGTCCCATTTGAGGAGATGGGCCAGAGTGTGGGTGTCGGTAATATCGTTGATCGCGCGAACGCGCTCGACCTGTTGTTGCGTCATAGCGCGGAGGACGTTGCGTCCGATGCGCCCAAAGCCGTTGATAGCGAAGTTAGCCATAGGAAATCAGGTTAAAGGATTGCTTACTTTACATCGTTAAACGCGAAATACCGAAGGTTCAACAGCAGTCCTAAACGAATCCATCCCAACGCCGCCGGCCAAAAGGTCCTGGCCGACAACGTCTGGCGGGTCCTGAAACCGATCGCGGGAGTCCGCTCCATAACCGGGAGGGACGAGCTTGTCTCGTCCCGCTATTGGTGCTGTAGAGGGGCTGGTGCCAAGCCCCTTTCGTTAATAAACAGGCGGTTGACACAACCGCCTCTACACTGAGCCGCGTTTCATTGAATGAATGGACCCGGCCCGCCCTAACGATCCCGATCCCGCCAGCCCGTTCAGCCACGAACGGACGGGCCAACCCGTTCTCGAAAAAATCGAGATCGCCACCGAAGGCGAAGACTGCGACGAATGCGTCCGCAAACTGCGTCCCGTCCTCATGAAAATCCCCGGGGTCCGGGATGCAAGCGTCGATCTCAACCGGGAACGGGTGATCGTGACTTTCGATGCCCGCAAAACGCATCCACCCGATTTGCACGACGCCATTTTGAAAAGCGGCTACAAGCCCGCGCCCACGGCTGATTAAGCTGGAAGCAACGTCTTCTGTCCTTCGTCATCCTGAGTGAATACGAAGGATCCCGTGTCGTGCCGTTCGATCGCACAAGGCTGAAAGATACCCAACCAGCCGCAACGGGATCCCTCACTCCGTTCGGGATGACGCGCGGCCAACCGAACTCCGGCTTTTGCAGGTCAACCGCGCCCCATTCCACCCGATGTCACGGCTTGAAGATTGCTCCGGGATTCTTCGGCATGCCAGGCGCCAGCGCACCCGTTCTCTCTTCGCCCCGGACCAATCTGACCTCCGTCCCTGCTCTCCTGCCGCGGCCGAACCGGTCTGTTCCAATCGCTTGTGCCATTTCTCTGTTCGTCTGCGCCTGGTTGGTGACCTGGGGCGACTGGAAGTTCTTCGAGCACGACGCGCTCTCCAGTTTTTATGACGCCCAGGCCCTCTCCATTCTCACCGGTCACTTGGATGTGCCGCGTCAGGCGATCGGGTTCGAGGCCTACCTGTTTCACGGCAAAGCCTACGGTTATTTCGGCATCGGACCGGCTCTTCTTCGCATTCCGCTCCTGATCTGTTTTCCTCATCTCGACGGCTTGTGGGCTCGCAGCATGATGATGATCGCCTCCATCCTGGCCCTGATCTGCGCCTACCGAATCTTGATGCTGACTCGCCGCAATTTGGAACAGCCGGCCAAATTTCAACATTTGCTCACCTCGCTGTTCCTTCTGAATGCTGCAATCGGCTCCACCAACCTGTTTATCATCGGGCGGACCTGCGTTTTTCACGAAGCCATAATCTGGGGAAGCACCTTCGCGCTCCTTTTCGCCTGGACTCTCTTGAGGTATTTTGAGTCTCCGAGCCGGTCGCTTCTCGCTCTCTGCGGCCTGTCCGCCTTTTTTTCGTTCCACTCCCGCGCTACGGCCGGCGCGGGCGCGCTCCTTGGTTTGTGTCTCCTGGCTGCGGTGCTGGTTGGCCGCACCTTAAAAAATCGCGATCTCCTGGCTTCTTTCCTGGGATTTCGGGCCGTCTCGAATCCGTTGCCCCACGCCCTCATTGCCATCGGCTGGGTGGGCCTGACCCTGTCGACCTACTTCGGCGTCAATTACGCCAAGTTCCACACCTTTAGCAGCATGCCGCTGCGCTACTACGACCTCTATGTCGAGGCCCCAGCCAGGATGGAAGTCACCGGCGCACGCCAAATTCACCCGGAAAATATTCCGACGACTGTCGCCACTTACTTCGGCCTGCCCGGCTGCCGATTCGACCGACATTTCCCCTGGGTCGGGCTGACCCGCAAGCCGACCATTCTCGGATCGCCCCGAATCGATGTGGTCGAGCCGTTTTCGACTTTCCCGGGAAGCATGCCGGCGTTGACTCTGCTGGCGTTGATTGGAAGCGGGTTGATCGTCCGCGGTTCGAGCGAAAAAATTCGCCGGATCCGGCTTCCGGCCGCCGCCCTCGTTGCCGGTGGCGGCGTTGTTCTGATGACAGTTGGAATCACGGAGCGGTATCTGCACGATTTTTATCCGGCGCTTATCCTCTGTGCCGCAGCCGGGGTTTGCGGAATGGCCTCGAAACAATGGATGCCCGGAAAAGCGATCCTCCTGGCAAGCCTGACTATCGCCAGCATTGCCATTAATTGCTCCTTCGCCATCGTGAACCAGCGGCTTGGCCCCTGGGGAGTGCCGCCCGAAAAGCGGGCGGAATTTGTCCGACTCCAGGATTCAGTCGATAACTGGTTAGGGCAAAAGTAGGAGCGTTCTAGAGCGTGGCGCAAAAAATTGCAGAGATGGTTGTGCCAACCACCTGTTCTTCCAAAAAAGGGGTTTGGCCCAAGCCCTTCTATAATTCCGAATCAGGCCATCGGCTGCTGCTGAGTCAGGCAATGAAATGCGCCCAACCCCCAGATCAGTTCCCGGCAATCGATCCCGATGACGCGGCGGTCCGGAAAATATTCCCGCAGAATCGACAGAGTGATTTCATCGTTAGGCTCGCCATAAATTGGAGTAAGCACGACCTTGTTGGCGATGTAAAAATTGGCGTAGCTCGCCGGTAAGACCAGGTCTTCCCGCACCATCCGTCGGACCGTGGGCAGCTCCACGATTTCCAGTGCGCGGCCATCGAACTGCATCTGGCGAAGCCGGCCCAAATTTTCCTGAAGCGGTTCGTAATTGGGGCTGGTCCGATCCTTTTCCACAATCGTCAGCACTGTTGTTTCGGAAACGAACCTGGCCAGGTTGTCAATATGGCCGTCGGTATCGTCGCCCTCCGTCCCGCGGGCCAGCCAAAGAATATCGCGAACCCCGAGAAAATCACGCAGCCGTTGTTCGACCTGTTCGCGACTCAGATCGGGGTTTCGATTCGGATTCAACAGGCACGATTCCGTGGTTAGGCAAGCGCCGCTCCCGTTTACATCAATTGAGCCGCCCTCTAAAATCATGCCGCCCTGCCAGACAGGAAGTTTAAGCCTTTCGGCCACCCGGCTGGGCACCACATCATCCAGGTCGAAGGGCGGATATTTCCCGCCCCAGGCGTTGTGCCCCCAATCGACCACGGCCAGCTTCGGATCCAAAGATCGGGTAAGAAAAATCGGGCCGTGATCCCGGCACCACGGTTCGTTAGTCGGGATCGAATAAAACGTCATCCTATCCATCGGAAGACCGCGCAACACTTCCCGCGCTTCCGCCTCATGCGCCCCGTTGCAGACATTGATGCAAACCGGCTCCGACTCGATAAGCAGCTCGACCATCCTCCGCAGCGCGGGCAAAACCCGGTCGAACGAGCCGGGGAAACTGATCCCTTCCCGCCGCGGCCAGGAAAGCCAGGTGGCGGCGTGGGGCTCCCATTCGGCCGGCATGCGGTAGCCGAGGGCGGCGGGCGTCTTTTTCGATTCGGTCATGATTGCCAATCACCAAGCTCCAACATCCAAGCTCCAGAGAAACTTCAAGTTCCAAGCTCCAATTTCCTCCTCGGAGTTGTTTATGGGACTTGATGCTTGGAGCTTCCGCTACCGCGCGCCTGATGTTGGTTCAGCGATCGACGCAGTGACGGCAACCTGCGCGCTCGGAGGGGCGTGGTACACGTGGCAGGTCATGCATTCCGAGACCGCTTTTCCTTTTGGACTATGGCAGATGACGCAGTTCGCTTTCACCGGCATGAGAATGTCGGAAGTCTCGCGGCTCCGGGCAGCATGATGGCAACTGTTGCAATCCAGCGGATTTTGGGTGGCGGGATCAATCTGGTGTTTGGCGTGATTAAAATTGGCGCGCGGCATCCAGCGATCGATCAAAATCGGTTTGGTGACGACCGGAATCCCAGCGGTATCCAGCTTCACCTCATGGCAATAAGCGCAGCCGGCAAAATTTGCCCGCGTTCTCGCTCCCATCCGGCGCTCAGGTTTGTAGGGGTCGGTGGTAAAAAACACCGCTTGTTCCAGTTCGAGGCCGCTCCCATAATCCCGGCGCAATTGGTTGATCTGCTGGGCCACAAAGTTTTGAACTTCACGGTCGGTTCTCCTGCCCTGTTTCAACCGGGCATAATCGGCGTATTGCGCGGGCAAGGTGCGGAGGAACGTTCGCACTAACCGGACATCGCCATGCGGAAGTTTTAGTTCGGGATTTCTGCGATCGAACTGGAGCGAATGGCAGGTCTGGCAGTCATTGGCAAAAGTAATCCGCTGGTAATAGCGCCCGTTCGGATCGGGCTTGTGACAATCGTTGCAAGCGAGCCGGTGGCCGTTTAACGGCGGAATGTCGGCTGCGAAGTGGCGCTGATGATTAAAGCGTAGCACATCAGGATCCCGGACCTTTTCCCGATCGAGCTGAAATTCCGGATGATCGTTCCAGAACGAGGTAAAAGTTTGGGTAAAGCCGCGCGGCGGCCTGGGGAGTTTGAAGACGACCTGCTGGGGCGGGAATGGGTGCCGGTGAAATGCGTCCCTGGGAAGTTGCATTCCTTTTTCGGCTGCGGCCGCCATAACCGGGGGTTGGCCGTGGCAGGAAATGCAATTGGCGCTTGCCACCAGCCTGAGCGCTCTCGATCCAGCATGTTCCTGGTGACATGCCGAACAGGATCGGTTCTGGACCACGTTCGCTTCGTGAAAGGCGTGCAGTTTGTGGCAGACCTCGCATTTGCGATCGATCGGGGCGAAAGCGATTCCGTTGTGAAACCGCTGTTTGGTCAGAACGGTAAATTTTCGCGCGGTTAGGCCGGAATCGCCTAAAAGTGATTTGTCGTGGCAGGCGGAGCACTTGTCCGCGATGGAAGCGTGACTGCTCGAAATTCTTCCGGGATTAAAAAAAGTTTGCCGGCCCCATCTTGAAAACAGCCAGATGCCGGCAATGGTGGCGGCGATAGCCAGCAGACTAACGAGCAAACGAGCGCCGCGCCAGAGATGGAACCTGGCGTAATAGCCGAGGTTGCCTTTGTAAAGCTCAGCCGTCTGCTTCTGCGTGCGTCCGGGCCTGGCCATGCGAGAAAAGATCGGCTAAAACGGAGGCCGGAGCTGGTGCGACGCCTGGGGGAAGGCGGCTCCGCCAGAACTTGATCCCCGAAAAAGCGATCGCAGTTTGCCCAACTCCCGGGTCTTCATCAGTAATAAAACAGGGTTACAAATGCATGCCAGCCTGTCAGCCCGATAAGAATGAATGAAATCGGCACGTGAATAAACAGCCAGCCGTGCAGCCAATGATGCATTTTTAGCTGGAGATCGAGCATGCGGCGCTCGTCACACCAGCTTTGGATTTCCGCTACCCGGGCCCGGTAAGTCTCGGCCACGCGAAGTTGAAGAAATCGAAACGTGTCTTCCGAGAAACGCGCCTTTCCAAGCGGAAATCTTTTTCCGCTTCGAGCGCTGAGATACGGGAGAACCTGCCGGTCCAGAAATTCGGCCAGCGTCGCCTCGGACACTGCGTCCTCGGCCAAGGCGGTTGAACCGGCCGGATGTTCCCGCATGGCTCCAGCCCGGGCTCCCGACCGCTTCCATTGCCACAACCGGCGCCAGCTTCAGCGATTCGCGCAATTTTTTGGCGGCAACATACAGGCGCGACCGGATATGAGGGATTTGTTCGGAGACAATTTCACTTGGCAATCGTTCCATCATCATATGCGGCATGCGGTTTTGCAGGGCCAGGCCATAAATCCCGCTTACCATCACGATCAGATAAAGAATAACGAGCAGAGTGGTCATCTCCCCGCCTAAACGGAAACCGCTATGCAGAATGACCAGGGGAACCGTGAGCAGGGTCAACCAGATGTGGGCCCGCATCCAGCTTTGCACGGTCCCAATCCGCCAGAGGACGAATTTCTTTCGGACTCCAAGAACGCCGGCAAAGATGAAAATTCCGAAGGCAACCGCCCCAAACGTCAATCCCAGGGGCGTGCCGCCCACGCTGCGGTGCTGGGAAGGTTGTTGCATGAGCTGTCGCGGCAATCCTAACCCCGCCGGCAGCTGATTGGGGGCGAAGTTGCCGAGATACAACCAGGTGGCGAACAGCGTCGCCAGGACGACAAAAATCAACCAGGGGACGTGAGCGCGATTGTCGATGCGCATGATTCACACGCGGATCCGAGCCCGGAACGGGATCGGGGAATGAAGTGATCGAAATGCGACAGGTTGCCTGGCATTTTTTTTGGACCGTTTCGGCATGCCTATGCGGCTGATCATAAGCACCAGCCAAACCCGGTGGAAGTAATTTTCTGCGGCTGGCGGCCGGCTGGCGGCAACCGGAGCGTTACCCTCCACCTAAGATTTATCGAACACCTGGCGAGTATCGACCGGCCCTGGTTTGTATAGCGCGCCGATGATCGCGCCGGCTGCCATCATCTCAATGAAACCCGCAATCGTCCAGTAAACGACCAATCTCGCCGGAAACGGTTGGACCGCGTACATCATGAGTCGGGCGCCCAAGGCCAGTATTTCAATCATGATGCCAAGCTTGATTCCGGCCGCGACTCCGCCGCGGGAAAAACCGCTCGCGAAAATCAGCACGAGCGCGAAAGCCAAAATTGCCTGGCCTAGGATGAGCCAGTGGAGGCGGCTCATTACTTCATTCGGCGGACGCCACAGCTCGGCGGTGGCGGCATAAACATTTTTCATGAACATTTGGTTGACCAGCCATCCCCAAAGAAAAATGAAAATGAACGCGGCGATGAATGCGATGAAGAATTTTGTCCAGTTCATAGGTTTTGATTGATTGAAGCTGCCCCTAAGAACCCGTCTGAGTTGATTGCAAAACAAACCGGCGATTGTCGATCTGAATCTTTGAACTTTGAATGCTTAGGGAGAAACGCGCCGGGTGAGAACGAAGGGGCGAACTCATGGATGAGCCCGGCCGAACGTCGTCCTGGAACTCCCCCCCTCCGCAAATCTGCCAACTCGCCGGCCTCACACGGATTTGCATCCTGCCAATGCTTGCCAGGTGCGTTATCCTTTCGTTTATGCGCGCTTTTCTCTCTTCCGCTCTTCTGATTGCCACTCTCCTTTTTATCCCTCCTGTTCCGCTCGACGCTCAGATCGACCGGATTACCGGTAAAAATTTCGCTACCCGCTCCGAGGTCCTGGCCCGTCATGGCATGGTCTGCACCAGCGTTCCCGCCGCAACTCAGGTCGGGCTCGACATTCTCAAGCGTGGCGGCAGCGCGGTGGATGCGGCCATTGCCGCAAACGCAACCCTCGGATTGATGGAGCCGGTCTCCAACGGAGTCGGCGGCGACCTTTTCGCGATCGTCTACAGCGCGAAAGAGAACAAACTTTATGGTATCAACGGCAGCGGGCGTTCACCGCTCGGACTCAGTTACGAGCAGATGAAAGCGGAGCTGGCAAAGCTTCATCGCGACACCATCCCGCCGACCGGCATGCTGCCAATCAGTGTGCCCGGAGCGGTGGACGCCTGGGCCGAGCTGCACAAAAAATTCGGCAAACTAAAACTCAGCGATGACCTTGCCCCTGCCATCCGGTATGCCGAGGAAGGTTTTCCCGTTACTCAGCTGATTGCATATTACTGGGGCTTCGGCCCGCGGATCTACAAAGGTTTGCCCGGAGCGTTCCTCGAAACTTACACCCTCGACGGGAAGGGCCGGACCCCGGCCAAGGGAGACATCTTCAAGAATCCGGCATTGGCCAATACTTTGCGCTTGATCGGCGAGAAGGGCCGCGACGCTTTCTACAAGGGGGAGATCGCCGATAAGATCGACCGTTTCATGCGGGAACACGGCGGTTTCCTGCGCAAAGTCGATTTCGAAAAGCACACCTCGACCTGGGTTGAGCCGGTCTCGGTTAACTATCGCGGCTATGACGTGTTCGAGCTGCCGCCAAACGGCCAGGGGATCGCGACGCTCCAGATCTTGAACATCCTGGAAGGATTCGATCTCCGGGCGATGGGACGCAATTCCCCCGAAACGCTCCATGCCATGATCGAAGCGAAAAAGATCGTCTGGGCCGATCGGGCGAAATTCTATGCCGACCCCGCTTTCGCGAAAATTCCTCTGAAAGGTTTGCTTTCAAAAGAATATGCGGCGGAACGGCGAAAGTTGATCGATCCAAATCACGCGGCCAGGCAAGTGGAGCCGGGCAATCCTGTTCTCGAGCAAGGCGACACTATTTATATGTGCGCCGCCGACAATGACGGGAACATGGTAAGCCTGATCCAGAGCAATTACCGCGGGATGGGGAGCGGCATCGTTGTCCCGGGCCTCGGCTTTATGTTTCAGGATCGCGGCGAACTTTTTTCGATGGAGCCGGGGCACGCCAACGTTTATGCCCCGGGCAAACGCCCATTTCACACCATCATTCCCGGTTTTGTCATGAAAGGGGGCAAGCCGTGGGAAGCATTTGGAGTGATGGGTGGCGGCATGCAACCCCAGGGTCATGTCCAGGTTCTGACCAACCAGATCGACTTCGGTTTAAACGTGCAGGAGGCAGGCGACGCGTCGCGCTGGCAGCATGAAAGCGGGCAGGAGCCTAACCAGACCGGTGTCACTGAGGGCGGCGCCAAGGTCGGCCCAGCTGGTTTCGTGGATGTAGAAAGTGGCATTCCCTACGAAACCGTGCGCGAATTAAGAAAGAAAGGGCACGATGTCCGTTTCGATGTCGGCGGTTATGGCGGTTACCAGGCGATCAAAGTGGAAATGCACGATGGCCAGCGCGTCTACGTCGGGGCCAGCGAATCGCGCAAGGATGGAATGGCCGCAGGCTACTGAGGCAAATGGAATGGGGCCGCTAAATCGACCAAAACGATGCTGAATCTTGGGGAAAACGGTCGCGGCCAAAAGCCCTCCCATATTGGTCACTGGGCAGGCTTGAAGTAAGAGCGGTCTGACAAGCAGACCTGCTCATTCGCGCGACGAGCAGGTCATGGCAACCAGGCGGTGCCGCTAGCGTTATCGTTTGGGCGACTTCAGCTCGGCCAACCTCTCCTCGGCCCGGACCAGGTCGGACTTTTCCCCGCTGCCAACCGCCATCAGCTTTCGTTGGCGGCGCAAATTCTTTTCCGCTGCCTCCATCTCTGCTCGCTCGCGATTGGCGGCGGCAGTGCGCGCCGCTTCAGCCGCGCGCGCCAATAACTGTTGAGTTTCAGCCAGGTCCACTTGGGAAATTTCACGGCGCGCAAAACGCGCTTTTTGCACCTCCATTTTCTGCCGGACCTGCTCCAGGCGCGCGTCCTCCAGCCGGGATTGCAACTCGATTACTCGCAAAAAGCGCTGTTCTACTTCGACTCTTGCCAGCACACCTTTTTTGAAAAGACGCTCCGCTCCGGCGGCATTTTGGGTGGCACGGGCAAGTTCTTTCTCGATCCGCTCGGGGATAAGCATGCCTGTTCGACTCCCTCCGGCGGTCCCGACCCTCGATCCATCAGGCTCCAGATTTGGAATCAACGACGGCGGCTCGACTTCAATCGAGTCGGCCTCATCGCTCCGGGGCAATTCGGATCCGGCAAGCACCGGCATTGTGCCAGCCGCAATCGCAAACAAGAACCAGGCGACGACGCGCATCGGCCAACCGTATCAGCAAAGAACCGAAAAACCAACCATTCGGAGCCGGTCTTGGAAGCGCGGCGCGGCCTCCTGGAATTTCTTGCCGGCCGAGCTCAGCGGTGTCCCGCCCCAAATTCATCGATCGGTCGGGAGATCGGGTCACTGTTTCCGCGAATTGTCTCACCCAAAGGGCCGGTATTCATCACCGGTTTCAGCACAGTTGTCGCCTGACCGGGGCGGTCGCCTCCTGGCCTGCTATTGCTCGGAGCGTCGGAAAGAAGCGATGCCCGATGCCGGGCTTCGAGAGATAGTCGCCCACCGGGTCTGGCCGCAAGTTTTGGCCGTTGTCGAAAACGGTTCTTCTTCGCGGCGTGAGCAAGTTTCCGACCGGCTCTTACCTTTCGCGATTTGCGAGCGTTCCTGCTCCATCCCGCCGCTTCGCCCCGGGTTTTTAGGTCGGCGGGCGGTCGCAATCGTAAACGGCTGTTCTCTGCCGTGGTCGTCGCCGGACTCTCAGCCTGACCCCGGTCGGCTGCCCCTGGGTCAAGATCCTTTGCGTCGCCCGCCAGGGGAGTATTCAGCCGGCTTAACAACTCCTCGAGACTCGGGCGAATAGCCGCCGATGGCAACGCGTCGCCATTTGCCCGCTCCGGTCCCACCAGCGAAGGCGGCTGAAGATTCAGAAATCGGCCGGCGCGAGCGAACGGATCGCCCGAGCGATCCGACGATGATTCCGAGTTTGGCTCCACCTGCTGCGGGTCCGAGCGCTTCGATTTGTCGCCTTCTACCGGTTCTGGCCGCTTCGTTTCTGTCGGAGATCGATGATAAAAAAGCTCATGCGGCCATGCCGCGGTCCGGAAAAGCTCGCCTTTTTTGAAAAAAAAGACCGCGCATGCCAACGCCCCCAGACAGGCTAGCAAAACAAAGCAGATATTGATTAATTGCGAGCTCAACCGGATGCGCTTCCCAAACCGGTTGCGAAAAGTTCCTGTTTCGGAGAGTTCCAGTTGGGTCTCCTGGGCCGGTTCGGGGCTTGCCGCGCTTGAGCACGGCTTGATCGAACCACCGAAAATCCGGCGAAAATCAATTTGGCGCATGTCGGGGGAACAAAAAGGTGTCGCTTTTTAATTTTCTGCATAAAGCATAAATTATTCCGGATCAATCCACCGGTCTTTTTCGCCCCCCTTAGGCTGCGCGCTCCGAAAATTTTTGCTTTTCAAGTGGCATTTATCTGGCATACCACACGCTCTCAGCCCTTGTTGTGAATTTCAGTAGCGTCAAACTTCTTTTTTGCCTCGCGGTCTTTGGTGTAAGCGTTTGCTCCGCTTCGGCCGATTCCTTTCCTTTATCCGGGCCGACAGTGCCAGGGAATAAGGCCCGGGTTCGATTTGGGCGGGCCGCTGCTCCCGCGAACGCTCCGCTCCCGGTGAAACGGGCCATCTGGGCGGCGAACCAGTTGCGCGCCAAACCGTATCGTTATGGCGGCGGCCATCGTTCCTTTCGTGACAACGGTTACGATTGCTCCGGCACGGTTTCTTATGCCCTGGCTGGAGCCGGATTGATCAAATCACCCATGTGTTCCTCTGAGTTTCGCCGGTTTGGACAGAAAGGCCGGGGTAGATGGATCACCGTCTACGCCCGGAACGGACACACCTTTGCCGTGATCGCAGGTCTGCGCCTTGATACCACTCCTTTTGTCACTGGCCGAGAGCGCTGGGCTCCCGGCTGGCAATCCAGTTTCAGGGCGCCAACCGGTTTCGACGCGCGACATCCGATCGGGCTGTAAACCGGGGGCACGAGGACAAGAAGCTTCGCGGTTCAGGCACCGGGCTTCGGAAAACATTCAACTTCACGATCGCCAAGCTGACCACAGTGATTTGAGAATTTGGCGATTGAGAATTCCTTGGAGCTTGGATGTCCGGTTTTGATGCTGCTTCTGGTTTTGGTTTTACTCCGGCTGAGCTGCGGACCGTGCGCGCTTTGAAAACTCCCGCCGGAGTCCAGCGCTTCCTGGACGCTCTGCCCTACAACCTGCGGCTCGATGCCCGTTCTCCCCGAAGGGTTCTGCACGATCGCACCGCCTCGTGCCTGGAAGGGGGAATCTTCGCCGCAGCCGCCCTGCGGATTCTTGGGTTTCCGCCCTTGATTTTCGATCTGGAAGCAGATCGCGACACCGATCATGTCGTTGCTATTTTTAAAGTGGGTGGACACTGGGGTGCTGTGGCCAAGTCCAACTTCACCGGCTGCCGGTATCGGGAGCCGGTTTACCGCAGCTTGCGCGAGCTCGCCCTCAGTTATTTCAACATTTACTTCAATCTCCGGTTCGAGCGGACGCTGCGCCGCTATTCACGCCCGGTAAATCTCACCCGGTTCGATCGCCGGCATTGGATGGCGACGGAGCAACCGATCTGGTTCATCGCCGAATATCTTTGCGAGATTCCACACATTGCCCTGTTGAAACCGGCAATGGAAAAGCGTCTTACTCGGGTCGATCCGCGCACGATCAAGGGAGAGATGGTCGGGCACAGAAAGAAATAGCCGCGTTTCCAGGCGGTCGGAAAGCAGCGGTGGCCCCCAGGGAGGACTCAGGCAAACGAAAACTTATGGTCGATCGCCGTTTTGTCCGGAATCAGCCCGACTTCTCCCGCGACATCGGGGACATAGGCAAAAACATAACCTCGCCGCGGAGTTTGCCAGCCCGTGGCCTCGGCCACGATCTGCTTACCTGTCTTCTCGACATAATCGAAAAAATCAGAGCTCGATTTCACCGACCAGTTTGAATAGGTTCCAATCTGCATCAGTGATACGCGCAAATCTCCCTGGTCCCACGGTGTTCCCGAACGCTTTTTGAATGCCGCGTAGCGCGCCTTCCCGTTAAAGAAACCCAAAGTGATTTCAAATCCCTGACTCATATCGCCGGTCAGAAACGCAAATGCCTTCTCTCCTTCTCCAACCATCCCGAGAAGATTAGGCGCCATCATTGCCTTTTTCCCAAAGTGGGTTTCAGCCGCCTCTTTGGTTTGAAGCAAGATATTCACACCGTTTCCAAATGGTTCTCGCTGATCGAGCCATTGGCGAAACCGCAGACCTGCCCGGCCAATGCTCTCGCCTCCTGTTCCAGAGACGATGCCGAATAACCCACCGTGGCACACTCCAAAAGATACCGGCGCAAAAATGGAACGAATCCGCCTAACCGTTCGTACTGAGCCGTATGAGCCAGTTCGTGGGCGACAATGAAGCGCTTCCCCCAGCAGTCCGATCGAACAAAGATGCCGTATTGCAAGGTCAACCCCCGGGGGGTTCCGGCCAAAAGAGTCGTCACCGCCACCGCCAGAATCGGGTTGGTCGGAGTCGGAATAGCGTCCACCTTTAACAGACGCACGCGATGCGGTTCCCGCACACCGATCTCGCGGGCATCGTTGGCCTGGCTGGCAGACAGAGGAACGCCTTCGCGTAAAATGCGTTTTTCTTGAGCTGATCCCCAATCGGCGGCGAGAGGAAGAAGAGTTTTAAGCTGGGAGAAGATTGCAGTCTGATTCACGCCGAAATGCAATCAGAGCAAGAAGCTCGCCCGGCACGCCGCCTAAACGGTTTTGGTTCACGCGTTTTCGCGCCGCCCGCCTGTTCCGCCGAGTCCGGCCACCAGTTTTTCAGGCTGCCTGGCTACCCCGCTTGGACTCGAACCGTGTAAAAGGCTACGCCTCACCCGGTCTAAGGGCGTAATGCGATGGTAGAACTACGTGAGACCGTCAGGTCTTTTACGTGGCTACCCCGCTTGGACTCGAACCAAGAATAACGCCTCCAAAGGGCGCTGTGTTACCATTACACCACGGGGTACTTCACCGGGATTTTTAGATTCGCTATTTTGAATAAAAGCGCAATCGCCAAAATACCTGCAGCCGGGCCCGCTCGGGCGGAATTCAATTCGAAACCACCGGCGGCACCACCACTCCACCCTAAAGCGCGTCGCAGATCGCTAAACCGCTTCCGGAAATTCGTCGATGATCAGGGCCTTTCGCGAATATTTTGCGCTTTCCAGGATTTGTCGAACCAGCGCGACGATCTCATCGGGCGGGATCGGCTTGCGCAGAAATCCGGCAAGACCGCAATTCATCATATTGCTCAGCCGATCCTGCTGAACAAAGCCGGTACACAACACCACCGGAATGCCTTGTTGAATGTCGCGGAGCCGGTGAAACGTTTCTTCGCCATCCATGAACGGCAAGGTCAGATCGAGCAACACCAGGGCAAACTGGTGCGGACGCATCCGAAAAAGCTCGAGGCATTCGAAAGCAGATTGGGCGGTGACAACAGCGAACCCCGCATCCACCAGTATGCGCTCAATCAGGTTAAGCTCCTCTTGCTCATCGTCGACGATCAGGATTGTCCGCTTTGCCGAAAGAGGACCAGACGGCTTCTTCCTCCTGGTAAAAGCCGCCAGCTCGGGATGCAGCAAGGATTTTTGATTCGATCCGCCGGCTTGGGCAGTTAGGTCCGCAGTTACTTTCTCCGCCCGCGCGATACTGGTGTGCAAGAGGTCTACATATTTTGCCGCATTTCCGCTGTCTTTCGTAGCCTGCTGAATCGAGGCGCTCGTCCCCGCCATGATGTGAAGCAGATTGTTCAGTTCGCTGGTGGCTTTCGCCACCGCGGTTGCGGAAGGCGCCGGGATATCGGTTGGGGTCGAATCAGCCATGGGAGTTCATCAAACCTTCCGGACAGAAAATGGGGTGGAAGAGCAAGGCCGGGACATCACGAATTTTCTGAGCATTTGGAGTGCCCGAACGCTGCCTTGGCGTGATGGTAAGAATGGATTACCCCCAGCGACAAAGTGTCCCGGATTGGACTGCTTTTAGTCGACGCCGGGATTCGCCGCGTGTTACCAACACCAGGTCAAAAAGCGACCGTTGGCCAAGGCCGCAAAAGCGATTTATATTGTAGGTCCAGTATGAGTGAGCTCAGCATTGAAAATCTTTCCGTTTCCATCGCCGGCCAGCAGATCGTCCGGGAATTAAGCCTCAGCGTGCCCTGCGGCGAAATTCACGCGATCATGGGTCCTAATGGATCTGGCAAAAGCACCCTGGCCAAGGTGCTGGCCGGCCATCCCGATTACGAGGTAACCGGCGGCAGGGTGCTGATGGACGGCGAAAACCTTCTTGAGCTGGAACCCGACGAACGAGCCCGGCGCGGGCTTTTTCTCGCTTTTCAGTATCCAAGCGAAGTCCCGGGAGTGAGCATCGCCAATTTTCTACGGGCGGCGGTGCAGGCCCGGCTTCCGGAAGGCGAAGAACTCGAAGCGACTGATTATTACGCGAAGCTTTACGAAAAGATGGAGCTTCTCGGGATGGATCGCTCATTCACGGCGCGTTCAGTCAACGAAGGTTTTTCAGGCGGCGAGAAAAAGCGGGCAGAGATTTTGCAACTTGCGATGCTGGAACCGAAATATGCCATTCTAGACGAGACCGACAGCGGCCTCGACATCGACGCGTTAAAGACGGTTGCCCACGGGGTGAACTCGTTGCGCGGCCCGAATCTTGGAATATTGTTAATTACCCATTATCAGCGTCTGTTGAACTATATTGTGCCGGATCACGTCCACGTCATGGTGGCCGGGCAGATCGTGCGGAGCGGGCGAAAGGAGCTCGCCTTGGAACTGGAAGAACGCGGTTACGATTGGGCCCGGGAAGAGGCTCGTGAGATGGCCCGAACCTAAAATCAATCCCCTAACGACAATGAAAAACGAAACAAAAGCGGTCAATATCGACCGGGACATCGGCGATTTTTCCTACGACGTCCCGTATGCCAAGGATGCGGGCCACGGCTTGAGCGAACGAGTCGTCAATTACATTTCCGAGGTCAAGGAGGACCCGGACTGGGTCCGCGAATATCGCCTCAAAGGGTTAAAGACCTTTTTGGAAAAGCCGTTGCCGACCCATTGGGCGAGCAAGGATCTTGAAACGATCGATTTCGATAAAATCCGGTATTACCTGGCGCAGGGGACGGCGGCGAAGCGGAGCTGGGATGAAGTGCCGGACGACATCAAGCGCACGTTTGAGCGGCTTGGGATTCCCGAACAGGAGAGAAAATTTCTGGCTGGAGTCGAGGCGCAGTTCGACAGCGAGGCGGTTTATTCGAACATCAAAAAGGCCGTGGGCGAGCAGGGCGTCATATTTGTGGGATCGACCGAAGGATTAAAACACCATCCGGACATCTTCCGAAAGTGGTTCGGGAAGATTATTCCGATCGGCGATAACAAGTTCAGCGCCCTCAATTCGGCTGTCTTCAGCGGCGGATCGTTTATCTATGTTCCGCCCGGTGTGAAAGTGAAGCATCCGTTGCAGGCCTACTTCCGGATTAACGCCGAAAATTTCGGCCAGTTCGAGCGCACCCTGATCATCGCCGATGAAGGCAGTGAAGTGACCTACATGGAAGGCTGCACCGCCCCGAAATTCAACACCGCCACCTTGCACAGCGCGGTGGTGGAGTTGGTCGCTCTGAAAGGGGCAAAGATTCAATACATCACGGTCCAAAACTGGTCGGCCAACGTTTTCAATCTTGTGACCAAACGGGGGCTGGCCCACGAAGATGCCGAGATCAAGTGGATCGATTGCAACATCGGCTCGCGCCTGACCATGAAATATCCGGGGGTGATCATGAAGGGCCGCAAAGCGCGGGGGGAAGTGCTTTCCATTGCCCTGGCCAACGACGGCCAACACCAGGACACGGGTGCGAAGATGATCCATGCCGCCGATGAGACGACCTCCAACATCATTTCCAAATCAATCTCGATCGGCAGCGGCCGGGCCAGTTATCGCGGTTTAGTCCAGGTCCCGAAGCATTTGAAAAATTGCAGGAACAACACCGAATGCGACGCCCTCCTGATCAACTCCACCAGCCGAACCGACACCTATCCCGCCATCACCGTGCGCGGCACCGGCAACGCGGTCCAGCACGAAGCCAGTGTGAGCCAGGTCAGCGCCGAGCAGATCTTCTATATGCAACAGCGCGGTCTGAGCGAGGCCCAGGCCATGAGCCTGAGCGTTAACGGCTTTGTAAACGATCTCGTCCGCCAGTTTCCGATGGAATACAGCGTCGAGCTCAAACGGCTGATCGAACTGGAGATGGAAGGCTCGGTTGGATAACTTTCCGTCTGACAAACCAACCTGCAGCGGCGGGCCTGTGACCGCACGTTCCCGTTCAAGATTACGATGTCGTTAGTCACGCATGAAGAAGTAGCGCCAACCGAAGGAATCCTTTCCGGTCCGGCCGAGTCAGGCGATTTTCCCGATTGGTTCCGGCAGCAGCAACACGAAGCCTGGGACCAATTTGAAGCCCTCCCTTTTCCAACCCGGAAGGATCAGCCCTGGCGGTTTTCCAGCGTCAATTTGCTCGACCTCACTTCCTTTAAACGGGGCGCTGCGATTCCCGATCGGGATCGCACTGCAATCATCGAGCGTTCGCGGATGCTCGATCGCGTGGCCGGCCGTCTGGTATTTGCAGGCGACCAGCTCATTCACCGCGATGTCGTTTCCGATCAGCTGCGCAGTCGTGGAGTCATCTTTCAGTCTCTGGAACGAGCTATCACCGAACATGCCGACTTGTTCCGAAAATATTTCATGTCGCATCCGGCCACCCTCGGCTCCGCCAAGTTCGCCGCCCTTCACCAGGCCCTGGTTTCATCGGGAACATTTCTTTACGTTCCCCGGGGGGTGGAGATCGAGCTGCCGATTGAGATCTTTCACTGGTTGGGCGGAGAGAACTCGTCGGTTTTCCCGCACTTGCTTCTGGTCGCCGACGAGCTGGCCAAGGTGACGGTAATTGAGCATTTTGGCTCGTTAGTCCCCCAAGCAGCGGGCTTCGCTTGCGGCGTGAACGATCTGATTTCCGGGCCGGGCGCGAAGGTGACCTACGTCTGCGCGCAGACTTGGGGCGATAATGTCCGGGCCCTGCAAATCAATACCACCACGGTGGACCACGATGCGTCGGCGATGAGCCTGAACCTGCACCTGGGGGGAAGATATTCGCGTTTTGAAAGTCTCAGCCGGTTGATCGGAGAAGGCGCTCGCAGCGATCTCCTTGCCGTCGCCGTTGCCACCGGCGAACAGGAGTTCGACGCCCGCACTTTGCAGGACCACGTGATGCCCCACACCTCCAGCGATCTCCTGTACAAGAACGCCCTGGACGGTCGCGCCCGCTGCACATTCGGGGGCCTCATCCGGGTCGAACCGCATGCCCATTTTACCGACGCCTACCAAAAGGTGCGAAACCTTTTGCTGAGCGACGACGCCGAAGCGAACTCGATGCCCGGTCTTGAAATTTTGGCGGATAACGTTCGTTGCACCCACGGCGCCACCTCCGGCCAGATCGAGGAAGACGAGATCTTTTATCTTCGCAGCCGCGGTATTCCTCTCCCCGTCGCCCAGCGGCTCATCGTCACCGGTTTTCTGGACGAAGTGATCCGGCGGCTCAGCCAACCCGCCATTGCGGCTCATCTGCACCGGTTGATTGAAGAGAAGTTCTCGAGCGGATAGCGATTGCGCGACAACTTGTTCGTAACGCCTTTTCCTTGGTTTCTCGCCTGGAATCATCAGGCGGAGGGCGGAATTCACGCGCCGCCGGCCCCCCGGAGCGCGGGCTCGCCTCTCCCTTCTCCCGGGCCGTTACGATCCAGCCTTGCGCGGATCGCTTTCTTTGTTCTAAAGTGAGGTGACATCGTCTTTAATCCCGGCACCGATGGATGTAAACGGAAACATCAGCGCGATTCTCAGTAAGAAGAGCCCGGAAATTTTTTCGGTCCCACCCGACGCCACCGTCTACGACGCAATTGCTTTGCTTGCGGAGAAGAATGTTGGAGCCGTCCTGGTCATGGATGGCGCCAAGCTGGTGGGGTTGATTTCGGAGCGCGATTACACTCGAAAAGTTGTTTTGCGCGGCAAACGCTCGCGGGAAACAACCGTAGCCGAGATCATGTCCACCGACTTGAAGGTCATTCAGCCCCGCGAAACTGTGGAAGACTGTCTGCGTTTGATGACGGACAAGCGGATCCGCCATCTGCCGGTCATGGACGGTGAGAAAGTAGTAGGAATCATTTCCATCGGGGACTTGGTGAAGTGGGTCATCTCCTGCCAGAGCGCCGCCATCGCTCAATTGGAGAATTACATCACCGGCGGTTACGCCGGGTGACCCTTTGTAGGCCGTCTGTGTCAGACGGCATCGAGACCCAGGCGTTTGACACAAACGCCCTACAGTTTCCGGCATCGAGACCCGGCGTTTGACACAAACGCCCTACAGTTTCCAGACGGTTTTGCCACTTACAATGGTCCGCACCGCGCGGCCCATTAACTTCCAGCCGCCGAATGGCGAATTGCGCGAGGCCGACTGAAAATCGTCAGCCTTCACCGTCCACTCCAACGCGGGATCGATGAGCGTCACATCGCCCGGTGCGCCGACAGACAATGTTCCGGCCCCGATCTTCAACAAGCGGGCCGGCTCGACCGTGTACATCTCGATCAAACGCGCGACATCGATGATCTTGTGTTTGTGCACAAGCAGATCCAGAAACAAACCGAGCTCGGTCTCCAACCCGATAATGCCGAAGGGAGCGACATCGAACTCAACTTCTTTCTCAAACCCGGCGTGGGGCGCGTGGTCGGAAGCAAGGATGGAGAGGGTGCCGTCGCCGATCCCTTCCAGTAACGCCTCGATATCGCTTCGAGCCCGCAGAGGCGGGTTCATCTTGTAATTGGTGTCGAAGCCCTCGATCCCTTCGTCGGTCAAGGCAATATGGTGCGGGCAAACCTCGCCGCTGATTTTCACTCCCCGGGCCCGGGCCTCCCGGATCAACCGGACGCTTCCGGCGCTGCTGACGTGCTGGCAATGAATGGGATGATCGCAAAGCTCGGCCAGGAGGATGTTGCGCATAACGATTACTTCCTCGCCGGCAGCGGGCCATCCCGGCAAACCAAGCAGCGTGCTCCAATAGCCTTCATGCACAACTCCGTTGCCGACAAGATTGTAATCCTGACAGTGATCGAGCACGGGCAATCCGAGCATCCGGGCATATTCCACCGCCCGTCGCATCAACTCATGATTCTGAACGCATCGGCCGTCGTCGGTAACCGCGACTACACCGGCCTGAGCTAACGATCCCAGCGGCGCAAGTTCTTCCCCGGCCAGATTTTTTGAAATTGCTCCGGTCGCCAGCACATGCACCAATCCGACTTCGGCGGCGCGATCTTTGATCCAGGCGATCGTGCTTGGATTATCGGCGGTGGGAGAAGTATTTGGCATGCAAACGACTGTGGTGAAACCGCCTGCGGCGGCGGCCCGGGCTCCGGAAGCAATCGTCTCTTTGTGGCCGAACCCCGGCTCACGCAGATGCACATGCATGTCGATCAAGCCAGGGGCGGCGATCAAACCCGTCGCATCGATCTGGTCGATTTTTTCGGCTTTTGGATTCGGTATTGCAGAGCGATCGGCAATTCGACCATCGACAATCAACAGGTCGGTAATCTCATCCCGCTTGTTCGCAGGATCGACGATCCGGCCGTTTCGGATGAGCGTCGCCTTCATGATTCCGGGGAGCGCACGCGCCCCCGCGTGCTGGCCATGACGCCCTCGGCATCGCGAACTTTTTCCCTGGCGTCTTCACGGAAGATTGATTTCGGCGAGGGCGCCGAAATCAGCACGCGAGGGCGCGTGCGGTCCCCGGGAAAAAATCGCCGGCTCTTCATGTGGCGATGCCTCCACAGAGATAAAGCACAGCCATCCGCACAGCCAGACCATTGGTTACCTGATCGAGAATGACGCTGCGCGACCCGTCGGCAACCTCGCTGTCAATCTCAACCCCGCGATTGATCGGGCCCGGGTGCATAATCAGGCAATCCGGCTTCAAAAGTTTCGCCCGCGCCTTGGTCAGGCCGAACAGGCTGGTGTATTCGCTAAGACCGGGGAAGTACTCTTTTCGCTGCCGTTCGTGCTGGATCCGCAATAGATTGACAACATCCGCGCCGGGCAGGACGGAATCCAGGTCGTGGGAGATCTCCACCCCAAGCTGCTCAAACTCCCTCGGCACTAAAGTGCTGGGGCCGACCAGAGTAACTCGCGCCCCGAGCTTCGTTAGGCCAAAAATATTCGAGCGCGCCACCCGACTGAACAAGATATCGCCCACGATCAGAACCCGCAGATCCCGAATCTTCCCCCGTTTTTCCCGAATGGTGTAAAGATCGAGCAGGGCCTGGGTCGGATGTTCGTGCGCTCCGTCGCCGGCGTTGATCACGCTGGCCTTGATTCTGCGGGCGAGAAACTGGGGCGCACCGGCGGAACTGTGACGCAACACAAGAATATCGGTATGGAGCGCCTCCAGATTGCGAGCCGTGTCTTTCAGCGTCTCGCCTTTGGTCAGGCTCGAACTGCCGGCCGACATGTTGATGACATCCGCGCTCAGCCGGAACGCCGCCAGTTCGAACGATGTCCGGGTGCGCGTGCTCGGTTCCACGAAGAAGTTGACCAGAGTTTTACCGCGCAATGCCGGAACTTTCTTGACCTCGCGGGCCCCGACCTCCTTGAAAGCGTCGGTAGTGTCGAGAATAAACTCTATTTCCTCGGCCGAGAGATCCCGCAAGCCGAGCAGATCTTTCCGGTTCCAGCGCATGTTCATGGCAGATCCAAAATGTTCGGTCCGGCAAAATCGCCGCCGCCGGGCTGATTCGCTGCCAAAAGTCGCCGGTCGCTCTTCATTCCTTTACCAGCCATACCACGTCGGGTTCGTTGTCAGTCTGTTGGAGCCGGAGCCGAACTTTCTCGTTCGGCGCGGTCGGCACATTTTTGCCCACGTAATCGGGCCGTATCGGCAGCTCCCGATGGCCGCGGTCGATCAGGGCGGCCAGTTGGATGCGGGCAGGCCGGCCGAACGACCCGATCGCGTCCATGGCCGCGCGCACGGTCCGGCCGGTATAGAGAACATCGTCGATGATGATAACGGTTCGTCCTTCCAGGGGGAGAGGCAGTTTGGATGCGCGCACCACCGGCAACTCAGGGCGCGTCCCCACGTCGTCCCGGTGCATCGAGACGTCGATGACCCCGGTCGCAACCTCCACTTGCTTGATCGAATTGATGAATCCGGCGATGCGCTGCGCGATTTCATTGCCGCGCGATGGAATACCTGCGAGCAAAACGGAATCGAGGTCGGGATTGGCCTCGATGATCTCGTGGGCGATGCGCTGCAATGCCCGCGCAATGGCGGCCCCGTCCATGACGACGGCGGCATCCGGCGAAGAGGGATTTTTTTTCGGCTGCTTCATCATCTTCCTTCGCGACCTCACCGGATCGCGTTAAAGGAATTAGGAATTTTAAAACTTCAGGAGACCGCCTTGGTTTCCGCCCGGGCCTCCCTTATCCGTTTTTCCCGCCACTGGGAACGATGTTTCACGATCCAATCGAGCAACGCTTTTTCAAAGCCGATATCTTTTCCGGCCTTTTCGCTCTCGATCCATTTGTGCTTCAAAATCTCTTCGCGCTCGGCAAGGAATTCCTTGTAAAGCACCGAGTTCTTCACGAACTGCGATCTATCCTCCTTGGCCGGGGGCATGTCGCGCTGTTTTTCCATAAAATCGAGAATCGGTCAATAAAAACCGGCCGTCGCATATTTTGACGAAGCAATGGCCATACCTATTTAATTTTGCCCCGAATTCGGCTCAAGCTAGTTCTTCCCTGATACGCCGGGCGATTGATTTAAACGCCACTGCCACAGGGGATTGCTCGTCTTCTGCCACGATCGGCCTCCCCCGATCGCCCGCTTCCCGTGTCGCGATATCAATCGGGATCTGTCCGAGCAGCGGAACGCCCAACCGCTTCGCTTCCCGTTCGCCGCCGCCGGTCCCAAAAATGTCGTAACGCTTGTTATCAGACGGCGAAATAAAATAGCTCATGTTTTCAAGCAAGCCGAGCACCGGCACATTCACTTTTTCGAACATCGCCGCCGCTTTGCGCGCGTCGATCAGTGCGACTTCCTGCGGGGTGGTAACAATAATCGCCCCGGCCAGAGCGATCGTTTGCACAATCGTTAACTGGATGTCGCCCGTGCCCGGCGGGAGATCGAGAACCAGATAATCGAGCTCGCCCCAGTCCACCTGTCGCAAAAATTGCTGCGTATAACGAGTCACCATCGGACCGCGCAAAATTGCGGGCGACGCGTCATCAAGCAGAAACCCCATCGACATCAGCTTGAGATTATACTGCTCGACCGGAATGATTTTGTTCTCGTCCGTGGCCATCGGGCGTTCGCGCGTACCGAACATGAGCGAAATGCTGGGGCCGTAAATATCGCAATCGCAAAGGCCAACCCGCGCCTTGGTCTGGTCCAGGGCAACGGCAAGGTTGGCGGCAACGGTCGACTTACCGACGCCGCCCTTGCCGCTGGCAATGGCAATCGCATGTTTGACGCCGGGAATTCGCATCGCAACCATCCCGGCCGCTCCCGCGCCGGCCGGCGGCGCCTGGATATCTATTAAAACCCTGGCCTTGCTCGCCCCGAGTTCGCGCAGTGCCTTTTCCGCCTCATTCTTGATCGTAGCCGGAACGTTCGGATCGTTTGTAGCAATCGCCAGTTGCACCTTCACCTCGCCATTATCGATCGTGACCGACTTCACCAAACCGAACGAAACAATGTCGCGGCTGAAACCGGGATACCTTACCGATTTAAGCGCTTCTCTTACTTCCGGTTCACTGATTGACATCGAAACAAACTAGCCGCCGCGGCAGTGGAGTAAAGAATCAGCACAGCCGGAGCGGAAATTTTTCCTTCAGCCGCAGCGGGGAGAGCCTACCCCGGCCTCATCGGGGCAACGGTTGCTCCATGTTGGCAAAGGTATAGGCAGCCACCGCCACCACAGCCGAGTTTTCCGCAAGTTCCCGCGGCACGATCTTGTCCAAAGTATCGGCTGCGGTGTGGTGGTAGTTGAAATAAAACCGGCTGTCCTGAATGGGAGCGAAAGTCGGTACCCCGGCTCGATCGAGCGGTTCGATATCGGTGCCGGCGTGTTCGGTGAAAGCCAGAATGCCGGCCCCCGATTCCTGCAGGACCGCCGCCATCGGCGCGAGCATCGCTTTTACTTCCGGCTTCGCTTTGATGTAAAGACCGAGGGGGTGACCGGCACCGTTGTCAGTCTCGATCGCCGCGAAATGATTCGCTATTTCGCCGGCGTGCTCGGCGCCGTAGGTTTTTGCCCCGCGCGAACCGTTCTCCTCGTTCATCCACGCAATCACCCGGATGGTGCGTTTCGGGTGCAGGTGCAGTTTCCGGACAAGATTGGCCGTCTCCATCGAAACCGCCACGCCCGCTCCGTCGTCGATGGCGCCGGTTCCGAGGTCCCATGAATCAAGATGTCCGGAGACAATCACGATCTGCTCCGGGTGCGCGGTTCCTTTCAGATCGCCAATCACGTTGTAGCTGACCGCATCGGGCAGCTGTTCCGGGCGCAGCACGAGCTTCATCTTCACGGCCCCCTCACGGGTGAGGGCCGCAATCAAATCCGCGTCCTCCGCAGTCACGGCCGCGGCCGGGATCTTCGGGGCGCCGGCGGCGTAGTCAGTTTCTCCGGTGTGCGGAATCCGATATTCCGATCCGCCTACCGACCGAACCAGGCAGGCAACCGCGCCATCCCGCGCCGCCGTGCTCGGCCCATCGGCTCGATAAACAACCGACTCAGCATAGGCATCGCCCCCCCGGCCTTCAGCCGCCATCTGTTTATCGAATGCGTGGTTAAACAGAACGATCTTGCCGCGCACTTTATCGGGCCCGAGCTTTTTCAGCTCGTCGAAACTTTCGACCACCACCAATTCGGCGGTTAGGCCTTCAGCCGGAGTCGGGACGCTCGGCCCGAGTGCGCACAGGACAATCTTCTGGGTCGTGTCCGCGGCCTGGCCGGGAAATTCGATAAGAGCACCCGTTTCTTGGCCACGGACCCAATGCGGCACCATGACCTTTTCCAGCTGCACTTCGCATCCGAGCTTTTTTAATTCGGCCGCCACATATTCAACCGCCTTTTGGGCCTGGGCCGATCCGCTCAGACGCGGTCCGATGTTGTTGGCCAGGTGAGCCACCTGCCGGTAGGCATAGTCGCTCTGCAAGGCGGCCGCTTGAATCTGCTTCAGGTCGCTCAAGGTCTGCCTTGACAAGGTTGGCCGGAAATCCACGGCAGCCGAAGAAAGCGACGATAAAGCTTCGGGAGCGGAGCGGCCAGCGAGCGGCGCAGGGGTCCGCGTTTCTGCCTTCACCGAGATAAGAGCCAGCCAGGTGCACATCAAAACTGCCGCTCCTGCCGAGCCGATTAGCCGGTGGGCAAAGGAACATCTCCCTCGAATCAGTCCGATAGGCGTGTTCATTCCCGGCCGCTAACCACAAAAATGATGGCGTCATCCGGAACATCCATATCTGAATACATCTTCTTATCCTCATGCGCGCGCAAGCGGAGTCCGGCGGATTGAAAACAGCGTTGAATATGGACGGCATGCAAGGGGGCGTAGGCGGGATCGCGGGCGCACAGGTAAATGCCTTTTACCGCCAGTTGAAGCCAGACAGTTTTTGCCATGGTCACCTGAAATCCTGTTTCGGTCAGAACCTTGGCAATTTGAGCCGCGTACTGCTCGGCGTCACTCTCCACCTTGAGCCACGCCACCACGACTTTGCCGCGCGGTCCATTGGGCAGGCATTTGCGCAGGGAAGCGATCTGTTCGTCGGTCAGCTGTCGCGGCGCGGTAAAGCGCGACAGCTCTGAACTAGCTTCGGTAGCGCGGGCCCTGGCCGCGGAAAGCGCCGCTTGGGAGGATCGAAATCGCTGCTGGACGGTGGCTCGCTCATCCTCCTGCAAATGAGAAATGCGGGTGGCCAGCCATTGGTTGACCACCGCAACACAGACGAAAATGACGCCGACGATTCCCAGGATCCACCTGGAAAAGGTCAGGACGCGCTGCAGTTGCTCGACGTGGTATCCTTCGAAAAAAAGCATCTGTTGGATCGTTGTAACGGCCATGCTCAAACCCGGCAACGGCAAAGCCGCGGCTACTTTCCTACATTGGGCCGGTTTTGTCATTCTGACTGGCGATGGTGGGGGCAAAGTCTCGAAATCTCACTTTTGGCGCCTGAAGCGGATCGAGCAGTCCCTTGCTCGAAGCTAAAAAATGGGGGCCCCAGGGCGCATTAATCAATTAGGGCGCGCTTGGAAGTAATTCCTCCCCCCGGAAAGAAAAAATGTAAGCGGCTTCGCCGTTGAGTTTAGCATCGCGCGGCGGAGCGCCCGATCCACCGCCTCTTGAGCGGAACGTAAAGCGACGACAGGTGGATCGAGCAGTCCCTTGCTCGATGCTAAAAAAGGGGGGCCCCAGGGCGCATTAATCAATTAGGGAGCGCTTGGAAGTAATCCCTGCCCCCAAAAAGAAAAAATGTAAGCGGCTTCGCCGTTGAGTTTAGCATCGCGCGGCGGAGCGCCCGATCCACCGCCTCTTGAGCGGAACGTAAAGCGACGACAGGTGGATCGAGCAGTCCCTTGCTCGATGCTAAAAAAGGGGGGCCCCAGGGCGCATTAATCAATTAGGGAGCGCTTGGAAGTAATCCCTGCCCCCAAAAAGAAAAAATGTAAGCGGCTTCGCCGTTGAGTTTAGCATCGCGCGGCGGAGCGCCCGATCCACCGCCTCTTGACCATTGCCCGGATAAATCTCCCGCGGGGATTCACTTGCGCGCGACAAGGCGTAACCGAACTTGCTTCCGGATGAAAACGGTCTGGCGAGTGTTCGGCTATTTGAAGCGTTATCCCTGGCTGG
Source organism: uncultured Verrucomicrobiae bacterium (assembly GCA_963728975.1). Classification (GTDB taxonomy): domain Bacteria; phylum Verrucomicrobiota; class Verrucomicrobiia; order Chthoniobacterales; family UBA10450; genus DATFCK01. The sequence continues at coordinate 1,372,081 of CAVSMF010000001.1, read as the reverse complement.
CTGCGGGAACGCTGGCCTGCGCCATCCTCGGGACATCGATGGTCATTATCTTTCCCGCTGTAACCAAAGGAATCATTGACGACGTCGTGCGCCAGAATCATCCGGAGCGGCTGGTTGGCTGGATCCTGCTGGCTGCGGCCGCGTTTGTCATTCAGCACGTCTTCGACGCGTTGCGAATCTTGTTGAACAACACCTTCGAACAAAAAGTGATTTTCGATCTTCGAAGCGATTTGTATTCGCATATTCAGTTGCTGCCTCTCCGTTGGTTCGACAACCGGGCAACCGGGGACTTGATGACCCGAATCCTGGAAGACGTAAATTCCGTCGAGCGCGTTTTGATCGACGGCGTGGAGCAGGGAATAGTGGCGATCCTTCAGGTGATCATCGTCATCGGGGTGATGTTTTACATCAACGCCGAGCTGGCGCTGCTGGCGTTGGCGCCGTTCCCGTTGCTGATAGCCGGCGCTTTGGCTTACACCCTAACCGCGCACCGGCGGTATCGATTGCAGCGGCGGGCCGCCTCGGCCATGAACGCGCTCTTGCACGACAACCTGGCCGGGGTCCGCCAGATCAAGAGCTTCGTCCGGGAAAAAGAGGAACACTCTCGATTCAACCGGGTCAGCAACGAGCTGCGTCGCGCCACCCTCATCGTCATGAGATACTGGGCATTTTACAAACCCTCCATGTCGCTGGTGGAAGCATTCGGGGCCATCCTGGTTTTGGCCTACGGCAGCCGCGCAGTTTTAACCGGGACAATGCAGATCGGCGCCCTGGTCGAGTCCCTGATGCTAACGGCGTTTTTGTACGATCCAATCAGCAAGCTGCATCAGCTAAACCAGTTGGTCCAGGCCGGCCGGGCCGCGGGCGAACGCGTCTTCGAGATTCTCGACGAGCCGACCGAGCCCGGTTTGACCGGGGATCAAATGCCGGAACGCCTGGCGGGCGACATCCGGTACGAAGATGTCAGTTTCCGATACGCCGAAGAGGTTCCGGCCCTTAGCCATGTTTCGTTTCACGCCCGGCCCGGCGAAACGATTGCGCTGGTGGGAGCCACCGGGGCAGGCAAATCGACCCTGGTCAATCTTCTGGTCCGCTTTTACGAGTTTAACTCCGGCGCTATTTCGATTGATGGCAAACCTGTTCGCGATTACAACCTGCGGGCCCTTCGGCAATCAATCGGAGTCGTTACCCAGGAGAGCTTTCTTTTCAATGGCAGCATCCGCGAAAATCTCCTGATGGGGCGGCCCCAAGCCAGCGAGAATGAAATCTGGCGGGCGGTCGATGCCGCCAATGTCCGCGGCTTTGTGGAACGGCTGCCTAACGGCCTGGAAAGCGTGGTGGGAGAGCGGGGGGTGAAACTGAGCGTGGGCGAGAAGCAGCGCGTCTCAATCGCCAGGGCGCTGTTGAAAGATCCGCCGATCCTGATTCTCGATGAGGCGACCGCCAGCGTCGATACCGCCACCGAGCGGCTGATTCAGGAGGCGCTCGAGCGCTTGATGGCGAACCGCACTTCGATCGTCATTGCTCACCGCCTTTCCACCATCGTCCGGGCGGACCAGATCCTGGTTTTGGACCGTGGCCGGATCATCGAACGCGGCCGGCACGAGGAATTGCTCGCTCTCGGTGGAAAGTACGCCCGGCTCTGCCGTGAAAGTTTACTTGAAACCGATGCCGGGCGGGCGCGGACCGCCATTTCTTCCAGCTCGCTCAGCCGGGACGATTTGCCAGATCCAGAGATGGAAGAGGAGATTTCCCCTTTGATCGGTTAGGGTCCCCATCTTGCCGACCAGCGATGGCTGGCAGGGAAAGACCTAACCGCCCTGCTGCTGGAGCAACTCGCGATACCTGCGTTCGAGTTCTCGATAACGTTCGTCCGCCTCCTCGAGCGCGCGCCGCTCTTCCCGCAGGCTTTGCTCGAGATCGCGAACGCGGTCCTGGAGATCGAGCGAGATACCGATTGGCCCAGGCGCGTCGGAGATTGTCGTCTCTTCCTCACCGCTCCCGGCCGCCATGATTGGAACTGGCGCCTCCAGCAGACCTGGCAGGTCGCGAATTTGCCGCCGCGTCCCGTCGCAGGAATTGATGATAAAGTTTTCGGAATCGATCTCGCCCAGTCGAATAAATTCCTGAATCGCTCCCAATGTCGTCGGCCCGTAGTATTGTTCGCTGGTGAGTTCCACCAGCCAATCCATGCCGAGTTCCGGGAGCATGGGAGCTTTTATCCAGGTCAGTTGATCGGATGAAATCGCGTCGTGCGGTGCAACCTGGGCGGTGGAAGCCCACTCCGCCAGTTGCTCGAAGGAAAGGGGGCCAAACAGGGTTCCGTCCTCGTGCTTGCGCAGATACCAGCGCTGACTCGACGGTTGATCCATCACTGACCCGGGGACGACTGGGGGGTGGTGGCGGCCGGCGCCGCTCCGGGAATGAGCAGCGTCTGCCCAATCTGCAATTTTCGGTCGTTTTCGATGTGATTGTATCTCTGGAGTTCGCCGACGCTCACATTGTGCATTTTCGCAATCGAGGTGAGAGTTTCACCCCGCGCCACGATATGGGACCCGCCCGCCTGGGGCGGCGGGGTCTCGACCGCAACGGTATTTCCGGAAATGGATGGAGTGGCCCCCTCACCTATCATCACTCCGGGCCGGACCTTGGAAATTTGTTGCTGTAGTTTCAGGATTTGCTGCGAGAGCACGTCGATCTTGGCGTTTTGCTGGTCAATTTTCTTTGATAACTGCTCCAGTTTCGCGGCTGTCTGCGAACTCTCAGGCGAACGGGCCAAGGTTTGCCCATTTGAGGTAGAGCCGATCAGAATGGCCAGGCAAAATCCAGTTGCTGCCGCAAGAATCAACTTCATGGGAGTTGAATTTTGACATCAGCTCCTTTCGCTGGCAAGCGCGCGCGTTCAAGCCCCCTTCGGTTCAATTTCCTTCCCGGCTTTCTTTTTCCTGTCTTCGCTTTCTCAATGACGCAGTTGCGGCGCCTTCCGGAAAGCCGAATGCACCCGGCCCCGCTTGCCTTCGCCTGTTTTTCCCTTAGCTTTTTGAAATGCCAGAACGCACTCATAAGCCGGTGGATCCAGTTCCATGGGGACCGAAACAGGGTGATGGGGACGGCCCACGCGCGCCCGATGTGTCGCGGCCGGACACGAAGGATCTTCTCAAGAAGATGCGCAAGGTCGATCCGAACCAGTCCAAGCGTTATCGCCAGCGCACGGGCCAGTAATGGAGGCGTCTCTCTGTGGCGCTTGATCAATTTTTCTCAGGCGCGGAAGAAGATTTTCCCGCAAAACTGCGGCGAAAAGGACTTCTCGGGAACGCGCCCGGCAGGTTGGAACCGGTTGTTGGTCCCAGCCCGCTTCTGTCTCCTGGCGTTCCGCCCCCGACCGAATCGACCACTATCCTCGCCTTCAAGTTTGCCGGCGGCGTTCTGGTGGCGGGCGATCGACGTGCCACTTCCGGTCACACGGTTGTCTACGACCGGGCAGACAAAGTTTTGGAGATCGACCGGCACTCGCTCATGGCCATTGCCGGTGTGCCGTCGGCTGCGTGGGAAATGGGCCGTGTTCTCGAACACTCTCTTCAGTACTTTCGCCGCACCCAGTTGCAGGAAATGAGCGTCGATGGAAAAGTCCGGGCGCTCTCCAAGCTTCTGCGAGACAACCTCGGTTTTGTCATGCAGGGAGTCGGGGTGGTTGTCCCTATTTTTGCCACTTACGACCACAGCGCCGACCCGTCGGCCCGGCTTTACTTTTACGATGCGATGGGAGCGCAATTTGAAGCCGCGGATTATGCCGCCACCGGCTCCGGTTCGCCGGCCGTGCGCGGCATTCTTTACTATGAAAATACCTGGGGCGGAACTCCCCTGCAAAAGCGCGGCGAGGAAGAGGCTGTTACCGTTGCCCTGCGCGCCCTGGACACAGCCGCCGAGTCGGACACCGCCACCGGCGGAGTCGATCGAAGCGGTAAAATCTTTCCCGTTATCAAGACCGTCTCCAGCGATGGGATCAATACTTTGCCGGAAGAGAAAATCGCCGAGATTTTTCGCAAGTCGGTGGCATGATTGAGGAACCTTATCGTTGGGTCGAGGCAATCGCGAACCGTCGCGAGTACATTGAAACCCAGCTCGCGTCCGGCAGCCCGATCGTGGCGCTCGGTTATCGCGATGGCATCCTGCTCCTGACTCTGGGCCGTTCTCGCCAGAAAATATTTGAGATTTACGACCGGATCGCCATGGGAGCTATTGGACACCCGGGCGATATCGAAAGGTTGCGAATGGCTGTGATCGAGCTGGCCAGCACGGAAGGTTTTACCCGTTCCTCGGCGGATGTTTCCCTGCGCCGGCTGGCCTATTATTCTCTCAGCCCGGTCCTGAAAGCCGCATTCGAACAGGTCTATGGGCCCCCTTATCTGGCCCGGCTCCTCTTTGCCGAAGTCGGACCCAACCCCGAGCACGACTTTTTTCTCCGGCTCGAATACGATGGCGCGATTGCCACCAACGGCTCTCAGCTGTCGCAAACCCGGCAAAACCACGCGGTTCTCAGTGGAACGCCTCCTTCGACCGAGCTGATGGAATCGTTTTTGCAACAACAGCACCGATCCGATGCCGATTTCCACACCACCCTCAACACCGCCATCGACGCCTGGAGCGTCGGCCATTGGGCCCTGAATGAGAACGAGAATCCGCAACTGCCGGAACGGGAGACTATTGTCGCCCACCGACAAGAGCAATTGGCGACCGCCGGAATCGAAGCGGCCGTCCTGGAACGGGCAACGCAGAGCGCCATACGCTACCGCTCGCTTCGGGACGAAGAGGTGCGTCCGGCGATTGCCGGTTAGAAAGAGAACTGATGCCGAGCGGCCGGTTGCGATCGTTGCCGGTGACCCGAAGCGCCGTTGCGGCCTTCGGAATAATCCTGATGTTTGCCTCGCTGATCTGGCTCCAATCCATTCCCCGGGCAAGAGCACCGATTTCAGGAAACTTCCCGGCGCCAGGCCGGATCTTCCCGGTGGTGGTCCTGGACCCCGGGCATGGCGGCCAGGATTCCGGCGCGATGTGCGGGGGGCTCCTGGAAAAAGACCTGACCCTGGATGTGGCCCGGCGCGCCGACCAAAAACTCCAGGCCCAGGGATTGGCCACGGTCATGACTCGCATCGGGGACGGCTATGTCTCTCTGGCGGATCGCGTCGCTCTCACCAATCATATTCCCGACTGTATTTTTGTCAGCATTCACTTTAACGAAGGCAGCAAAGCAGTTACTTCCGGGATTGAAACATATTACGCCGGACATCAGACAATTGTTGCCGGCCCGATCGCGGCCTGGCTGCCATTTCTTCGAAAGGTTGCCGCTCAAGTGCCGAACGTGGAGAGCCAGAGCCTGGCCGGTTTTATCGAACAATCCTTGCTGACCCGGACTCATGCTGTTGATCGCGGCACGAAAGCAGAGCAGTTTTTTGTGCTGGCCAATGTTCATCATCCTGCCGTTCTGGTAGAAGGAGGGTTTATGACCAACAAGCAGGACGTTGCCAATCTGGCCAATCCCGGGTACCGCGAGCAATTGGCAGACGCGATTTGCGATGGGGTGGTCCGTTATCGCAAGCTCTTGCAAAGTCGGATTCCGGCCGAAGCCACGGGCGTGGAGGGCGCCGAATAACGCCTTCGGGCCAACGTCAAACAGAAGCATATGAAAATAAGGATTGGGATCGCGGTTTTGCTCCCGGCGTTTGTCCTTTTGGCGACGGTTCGCGCGGATCAGGCCCTTGAAGACGTTCAGCAGGCATTGAAGGACCAGGGATTTTACTACGGTCAGGTAACCGGTGAAAAAAACGCGGAGACGACTGCGGCGATTCGCCGCTATCAAATTCGAAACGGACTGCAAGTCACCGGGGAGTTGAACGAAGAAACATTACGCTCGATCAAATCGAATTCCGCGGCAGTGTCGGCCGCTTCGCCTTCGCCCGCCCTCGTCTCGCCGGCGCAGCCTCATCCAGTTCCTCCACCGGATAGATCCGACCCGCGGGATGATTCCAGCTCATCACCGAAAACTGATGCCGGAACTCCTGTCCCGGCCCAGCCGTTCGCTGTCAACCCGCGGGAGCCGGAAGAAGTGCCGCCGGAAAGCGGGTTGTTTTCCGGAACACCTTACGCGAACGCTCCCATTGAAGTCCAGCGCAGGGTCATCACCGATGCCCAGCGCGTGCTGGCTCGCGCCGGACTTTACAAAAATGACATCGATGGGACATACGGACCGGGCTTGGAATTCTCGTTGCGCGCCTATCAATCGCGGATTGGACTTTCGGTTAGCGGACGGCTCGACTTGGAGACTTTGGCGGCGTTGCAGCTGCTGCCCGGCGCCCGCACCCCCGTTTTTGTTCCGCGGCAAAGAAGAGTGCCGCCCGGGCCCCCGGTGCGGGGCGAGTGGGTTCACCCCTGAGGGGAAGCGGCGCCGGGGCGATCGGCAGATTCACGAGTGCGGATTTTCAAAACGCACCGATTGCAGCTCGGCAAAAACTGTTCCTATGAAAATTTGCGCCTCGATTCGCAAAATCAGGCGATCGGAATTGTCTGAGACCCAAATCGTGGCCCGGCGGAATTTGCGATGGGGCTCGAGCTCCAGTTTTTTGCCGATTTTTTTCAACTGCAGATTGATCTTTATCGCTTCATAGGTGCCGGCCCGAACGGATATTTTTTCGCGGCCAAGGACAGTCGTGGTCGCGAAGTAGGCATTTGTGGTCGGGTAAACCACCAGATGCTGTGAAGTCTGGTTCTTCAACGGCTGGCTGCGCAAAAAAAGCATGGCCGAATGCAGATCGAACACGTCTGGAAAATTGAATCTTCTCTCTTTTGGAACACCGGTTGCCAGATTGTCGGTCCGGGTTCGCGTGACTCCACTGCTATTGAAGAGGAGGCGGGTCACAGTTTTCTTCGAACGAACGGTTTCAGTCTGGACGCTCTCTATCGGGCGCAAAGTAAAAGCATTTGCCACTGCGCTGTAATTTACGTCGTATCTCCACAGGAACCGGGCCAGACCGGTGGTTTTGCCTGTGCCCTCAATTTCAAAGCGATTGTTGGAGGGCTGAAAGAAATGGATCTCAGCGGAGGCGGCAGGAAGGCCGGCCCAGCCAAACACATAAGTGGCATGGAGGGGCGGTGGCGGCGGAAAATCGCCGGGCGGCTCCCGGCTGAGGACCGATGCCCAGCCCGTTGCTCCCTTCAGAGGAGCGGACCAGGCCAAGGCAGTCGCGAAGAGGGCCCAGGCAATCCAACGCCTGGCCAGAAGCCCTCCTCCGGCAATTTCCCGAGACCTGAAAATCGCGTTACCCATGTTGCGTCCGTCCAACCTGCCTCCTGATTACTACTAGGCCTGTACAAAAAAACACACGCGAGCAGCCCCGCGTGTGTTTCGGTTAATGAAATTGCAGACTACGGTTTTTTCGCCGGAACGGCGGAGGTCTTTTGAGCTGCGGTGCCGGAACTCTTCGCGCCCTTATTCAAGACAGTGATGACGTCGGAAGTGAAATCGACCCCGTCCTTGGAATACATAACCAGGGGCACGCCGTTCAAACTCATGCCCGATTTGTCGAAAACGAAATCAAGGTTGCTCGTCTTGACCTTCTCCATCACCACGTCGGTGATCTCTTTCACGATCCCTTCCCGCATCCGCAAGGCCTGTTCCTGCAATTGGCGTTCGCGGGTTTGGCGGAAGTCGTTAATCTCGCGCTCCATGTTCTTGATGTTTGCGATCTTTTCGTCGCGATCCCTGGCCAGCTTGCTTTTGGCATCGGCGCTCAAGGCGGAAGAGTCGAGCTGTTTATTGAGATTGTTGATTTCGTCCAGGGCCTTTTTATAGGCATCCGCTCGTTCGTCGTATTCTTTCTTGGCGGCGTTCTTGGCGTCGTTGATTTTGGCCTCGGCATCCTTTGTTTTGTTGTATTCCTTGAAGGCCCGGTTCATATCAACGGTTCCGATTTTGACGCCTTGGGCAAAAGAGGCGATCGGACCCGCGAGCATTATGCCCAGTGCGATGGTGAGGATTCTTTTCATAGTGTCTTGAGACTGTTGCTTGGACGGCTTTAGACCGAATTTGTCAAACATCCGTTCAAAATTGATAGCCGACATTGAAGTTGATGTGGCCATCATGGGCCCGACCATCGGTTTGAATCGGAATGCCGTAATCAATCCGTAATGGACCAATTGGCAAGTCCAGACGCAACCCGGCCCCGACGTCGGAAGCGACATGGTTGGTGCTGTAGTCATACGGATCGGCGTTAACAAATCCGGTATCGTAGAACACCGCGCCCCGCACATTTTTGATGATCGGAAAGGTCAGTTCGGCGGTGGCCCGGGCCATCGATTGCCCGCCCAAAGGCTCGCCATTCTTGTCCCGCGGGCCGACGTCGCGGAAGGCGAAGCCGCGCAGGTTGTTACCCCCACCCAGGTATAACCGGTCGTAAATCGGGACAGCGGAAATAGTGACGGTCCCATCGGTGATGGTTCCGGGCGTGCCTCCCCAGGTATCGACCACGGCGGCCTCGGCGTTGACCAGAAAGATCAGGTCTCCCGGGAGATGAAAATATTGGGAGCCGTCTACATTAACGCCGTAGGTCTGGGTATCGCCGCCGAGAAAGCCGCCGGCGATATAGGGCGTGATCGCCAGCCGTTGGCCGACGCGGGTCAATATCGGACTGTCCCGGCGGTCGAAAACCAAACTGCCTCCGATCGAACTCTTCACCTTCGATCCCTTTTCCAGAAAGATCTCGGGGGAGACACCCGCCTGGACATTGTAAATTTCGATATCTTCCAACCGATAACTCAGGCTGCCCCAAATGAATGGTGTCAACGGCTTGCGCGCCTCGATCATGAAGCCGTAGTCCCGCTCGTTATAGACCGCGCTCAGATAATCCGCTTCGCTGAAGAAGGCCTGTCCGCCGAGAGAAAATGGACGATCGAGAAAGTACGGTTCGGTAAAGGCCAGAATGAGATCCTTGCGCTGGGTGCCGGCTTGAACCCGAAGCCGGAATTTCTGCCCGGCCCCGGTTAGGCCCGGCCAATTGGTTATGTCGAAGTTACCCTGAGTCAGCTCGGCGAATACGACCAGCGAATCGATGGTGCTGAAGCCGCCGCCGAAACTGAGCGACCCCGTCCGCTTCTCCTGCACCTGAATGGTTAGATCTTTGCGGCCGGGGACGCCGGTGTCTTCCGGAAACGTTTCCACCGTCCCGAAATATCCGAGGTTCTCGAGCCGCTTTTTGGAAGTTTCGACCCGGACCGTGTTGAAAACATCTCCCGGCGCGATGAGCACTTCGCGTCGAATCACCTTGTCTTTGGTCCGGGTATTTCCAACCACGTTAATCCGCTGCACGAACGCGCGGTTGCCTTCCTCGATCTTGTAATGAATGTCGATCTGGCCCGGACCGGCCGGGGCGCTTTCCGGAGAAATGACCAGGTCCACATATCCCCCTGCGCCGTAGCCGTCCGCAATCGCCTTGGCATCGTCGTGCAGCTGCTTCGGAGAATAAACCGAGCCCGGCTTCATTTTGATCAAAGCCTTGAGCTTTTGCTCGGTCGTTATCTTCTCACCCGAAAAACTGATCTTGCCGACGTGATATTGCGGCCCTTCATTGATCACCAGCGTTATGATAATCGGGCCGCCGTTAGACCGCTCCTTCCGGACATCCTTAACCTCGACATCGATGTAGCCGTGGTTTTGGTAGAATTCTTTGACGCTGTCCACGTCCTGTTGGAGCTGCACCTCATCCAGCCGGCCCGATTTATCGAAAAAAGAAATAAGGGTCTTGCCCCGCGTCTTCATCTGTTTCCGCAGCACCCGGTCGCTAAAATGGGTGTTTCCGTCGAAACGAACTCTGCGGACCGCTCCTTTTTCACCTTCGTTGATGGTGAAAACAACCCGGGCCGTCCCGTGCTTTTCATCAATCGGATCGACTCGAAACTGGACCGCGATGTCGTTAAACCCGTGCGCTCTGTAAGTATCGATGATCTTTTGCCGCCCTTTTTCCAGAGCTTCTTCGTTAACCGGCTGGTTGAGTTTGATCTCAACTTCCTTTCGTATCCGCTTGGCCGCGATTTGATGCGCGCCATCGATCTCGATCTCGCGGATGACCGCGCGCGTCTGGACCGCGACAATCACTTTCACTCCGTCCCCTTCCGGCTGCGCGAAAATGCGGACATTGCGAACCGCCCCGGTCGAATAGAGCTGCCGGATGTCCTGTTCCACAACCTGATCGGAATAAGGCTGCCCTATCCGGGTGCGGATCTGGGAAAGAATCCATTCCTTGCTGACACTAGCCGGGCCGGAATACTCGACGTCGATCGAACGAACGGTCGGCGGGCCTTGCTGCGCGGTCGCCGCCCCGGGCACTAAAAGCGCCACGACCCCGGCCAGCCAGCCGATCCCTATCGGACAGCGGATCCAACCACAAAATCGTCTCATAAAGTAAGGCTTCAAGATGGCGCGTCCCGCGTGATCGGTCTCGCGGGACAGGCGGCTATATGGGGAAGAAGTAGGCTGGCGTCAAGGCAGGATTTTTTAGCTTCCCTGGGGTGGTTCTGTCCATAGACAACAGGTCCAGGGGTTTAGTTCAACAGTTGATACCAGTTGTTTCGGCGCCGCGGCTCGAAACCCGCGTTCCGAATCAGCGATTCGATTTCCGTGGCGTTTAAGCGAAAAGTCGTGCCGGCGCTGCTGACAACGTTCTCCTCCATCATGACCGAGCCAAAATCATTGGCTCCATACTTGAGGGCGATCTGTCCGATTCCCGGCCCCTGGGTTACCCAGGAACTCTGGATGTTTTCGATGTTGTCCAAAAAAATCCGGGCCAACGCCTGCATCCGCAAATATTCGGCGACGCCGGTTGGATGTTGTATTTTCAAAACAGTATGCTGGGGCTGGAATGTCCAGCAAATGAACGCGGTAAAGCCGCCGCTTCGGTCCTGCTGGTCCCGGATCCGCTGCAGATGCTCGATCCGGTCCTCCAAACTTTCGACGTGGCCAAACATCATGGTCGCGCTCGATTTTAATCCGAGTTCGTGCGCGATCTGCATTACTTCCAGCCATTCGTCCGAATTGCATTTCAGCGGCGAAATGCGCTGGCGTATCCGATCCACCAGAATCTCGCCGCCCCCTCCGGGGATCGATCCGAGCCCCGCTTCTTTGAACTGAGCGATGACCTCGCGCAACGGCATCCCGAATGTTTCCGCGAAATGCTGAAACTCCGGAGGACTAAACCCGTGAATATTAATGTGCGGATATTTCTCCCGAATGTGCCGCAAAAGCTCCAGATACCATGCCAATGCGAGTTTCGGATGATGTCCCCCTTGCATCAGAATTTGAACACCGCCAACCGCGGAAAGTTCGTCGAGCTTTTGATCGATTTGCTCCAGAGATAAAACGTAATGGTCCCGGTCACGCTCGGTGCGATAGAACGCGCAAAATTTGCAATAAACGTTGCAAACATTCGTGTAATTGATGTTCCGATCCACAATGTAGGTCACGATCTGACGCCCGCGGCCGCCGTAACTTTCTTCCTTGGCCCGATCCCGCCGGGCGCTGGCCAGTGCTCCCAACTCTTCCAACGGCCAGCGATAGAGTTCGATCGCCTCCGCCGGCGAAATTCTTTCGCCCGCCAGGACCTTCTCGCCCAGCCGATCGCGATTCAATGGGACCATCCCTTTAATTTAACCGAGCCGCGCGCCAGTTACGAGCGATTTGGCGGCAGACCGCTTTTTGCCTTGGCGCCGGCCAGTTCCACCAAGTGCCACGTATCCGAGGAAACTCTCGCTCCCAGCCAAGCTGGCATTGTCTCGCTCAACAATACCGAGTCAGAAACTTTTATTAAGGCAAAGACGGCTGAAGAAGGAGACATGCCTTTGATTGTACCGGGAAAAACTTTCCCTGCAATTCAATCCGAGCACGATGATGTTAGGGAATGCAGCAGGTCGCAGTGGTGGGCGCCGGTGTGTCTGGATTAACCTGCGGCCTCCTTTTCGCGGAACGCCGATATCCGACGACGATTTTCGCACAAGAGACCGGCCCGGCCACGACCTCCGGGGCCGCCGCCGCGATCTGGTTTCCTTACGATGCGAAACCGGCAGAAAAAGTGATCCGATGGGCGCTCCAGAGCTACAAAGTGTTCCTCGAACTCGCCAAGGTTCCGGGCAGCGGAGTCTCAATGATCGAGCTGCGCCAATACTCGCGGTCCGGTCCGATAGCGATTCCCGAATGGGCCATACCGCTGGGAGCGCGAGCGCTGGCCGATTCGTCTTCGGCTAACGAGTCAGATCCAGTCCGTGACCGGCCCCAGGCCGGTTGCCAGAGTTTCCACAGCGGGTTCGCCCTGGCTGCGCCGCTCATGGACACGACGATCTACCTCCCTTATCTGACGGACCGATTTGTCAAAGCAGGCGGGAAATTGAACGCCGGCGTTCGCTTCGAAAAACTGGAGGAGGTCAGTTCAAACTTTGATCTCGTGATCAATTGCACCGGCATCGGCGCCCGGGTTTTGATGGAAGATGTCGCCCTGGAACCGCATCGAGGTCAGGTCGCTGTCGTCCAAAAAATCCGGAATCTCCACTGCGCGATCGTTTGCGATGACGCGCCCTTCATGTATGCCGTTCCCCGAGAAAATGACTGCGTCTTCGGCGGCACCAACGAAATAAGCGACAACCTGGAGGTCGATCCGAGCACGAACTCGCGCATCGTGGCCGAATGCAGCCGGGTTCTGCAAATCGCGCGGCCGCGGGTTATCGATACCCGTGTCGGACTTCGACCATTCCGTAAATCGGGAGTCCGCCTGGAGCGCGATCGTTTGCCTGACGGCCGCACTGTGGTTCACAATTACGGACATGGCGGATCCGGGTTCACTGTTTCCTGGGGCTGCGCCTCGGCGGTTCTTGCGCTGGCGACAACGTAGCCCAGCCGTTGTTGGCCCGTTTCGGTGAGACGGCATCTTGGCGAACAACGATCGCAACACCGCCTTGATCCACCGCCCCCGGCGACGACCTCAAAATTCCGCGCTTCCCGGAGTGCGGGCGAACGGAATTACGTCCCGGATGTTCGAAACGCCGGTGACAAACATGAGCATCCGTTCGAAGCCAAGGCCAAATCCGGAGTGAGGAACTGTCCCGTAACGGCGAAGATCCAGATACCATTTGTAATCAGCGGGATCCATGTTGTGCCGGCGCATGTTTGCTTCCAACACTTCGAAACGTTCTTCACGCTGGCTCCCTCCCACAATCTCGCCGATTCCCGGCACCAGAAGATCCATCGCCGCAACCGTTTTGCCGTCGCCGTTCAACCGCATGTAGAACGGCTTAATCTCCTTCGGATAATTAAAAACCGTTACCGGACACTTGAAATGGATTTCTGTTAGCCAACGCTCATGCTCCGACTGCAGATTCAGGCCATAGTCGATGGGGAACTCAAACTTCTGCCCGCTCTTCCTTATCAGTTCGACTGCATCCGCATACGCAACTCGTTGGAACGGCTTTTCCAGCACAAAATCGAGTCGCGCCAACAATTCCTTGTCCACGAACTTCGCGAACAACCCCAATTCCTCCGCGCAATTGGCCCGAATATCACCAATCAGATATTTCACGATCTCTTCCGCCAGATCCATGTTGCCGTTCAAATCCGTGAACGCCATCTCCGGTTCGATCATCCAGAACTCACTGGCGTGCCGGGAGGTATTGGAGTTCTCGGCCCGAAAAGTAGGGCCAAACGTGTAAACTTTGGATAAGGACAATGCGAACGCTTCCGCCTCCAACTGGCCGCTAACAGTCAGATAAGTCGGACGCGCAAAAAAATCCCTGGCGTAATCGATACCGCCCTCTTTCGTACGAGGCGGATTCGCGGGGTCGATGGCGGTGACCCGAAACAATTCTCCCGCGCCTTCGCAGTCGCTTCCGGTGATGATCGGGGTATGGACATAGACGAAGCCGCGTTCCTGAAAAAACTGATGAATAGCGAAAGCGAGCCTGCTCCGGACCCGGAAAATGGAGCTGAAAAGGTTCGAGCGCGGCCGCAAATGGGCGATCTCGCGCAGGAACTCGGGAGTATGCCCTTTCTTTTGGAGGGGGTAGCTCTCGTCCGATCGGCCGACAATATCGATTTGCCCGGCTATGACTTCCCAGGTTTGGCCTTTGCCCTGAGAGGCGACAAGCGCCCCCCGTACTATAATAGATGCGCCGGTGATCAAGCGCTGCACCCCGTCGTAGTTTGGAAGGGTGTCTCTGGCGATGATCTGCAGGTTCCGCAAACAGGAGCCGTCGTTTAACTCGATGAATGAAAAACCTTTCGAATCCCGCCGGGTCCGGACCCAGCCCCGGACCTGAACCGAGCCGGCCGGGGCCGACGAGTGAAGGAGATCTTTGATTGAAATTGGCTGAATCGTTTCCCGCTCGGTCATGTGCCGGTAATCTATCACTGAAGAGCGGACCGCGAATGTTTTAAGGTAGAGACGATCGCTTTCTCCAGATGGTCGGCGACCCGAGACCGAAACTATCCGCTCGATTCTTCAGACGCGGCCGATCATTCCACGGCGTAGAGGAATCCGTCGGTGCTTCCAAAATAGACCACACCATCAGCCACCAGAGGTGACGAGAAAATCGAACCAACGCTCAATTGCCGATCGGTCGCGACCAGCGGCGCTTCGCGCCAATTGGAATAGAACAGCAGCGGCTGATTGAATTTCCGATCGGCGGTAAGGATCCATCCCTTGTTCTCCTTGGAACGTTCGGTCCGAAAATCCCATAACAAGTCCCCCGTTTTTCGGTCGCGCGCTTCCAGCGTTCCATTTAGAACACCGATCAGGACGACATCCCCGGCGATCGCCGGCGACGAAAACATATAAGCTTTGACCTGTTGCTGCAGCACCGGCTTGCCAGTGGCTGCATCGGCCACATGAAATAAGCCGGAATCGGAAGTGGCAAAAAAGACCCGGCCCTGCGAAATGGCGGGCGAGGTGATCACCCAGCTCATCTGGTTGTTGAATCGCCACTTTTCCTTTCCGGTAGCCGCATCAAGGGCATACAGGTTGGAATCGCGGCAGCCGGTATACACCATGCCGTTTGCGACTGCCGGCGACGATTGGAATCCAACCTGGTTGTGAATGAGGGGATCTTCTCCGCCATGGAACCGCCACTTTTCTTTTCCGGTCGCGGCGTCGATCGCGTAAAAGTAACTGTCCCAGCTTCCGCAATACAAAACACCGTCGGCATAAGCCGGCGAAGCGTGGACGACGTCGCCAGTCTTGAATTTCCAAACCGGCTCCCCGGTCGCCGCGTTGATCGCGTACAGATTTCCGTCGCCACTGCCGAAATAGATCGTGCCATTCACCACCACCGGACTCGATAGAAATACATCGAGCGGATCGGCAATTGTTTGATTTTTCGGCTCCATTCCATCAAGACCTTTGGCTTCGAATCGCCGCTCGCCGCCGCTGGAAAACTTCCATTTCACCGCGCCCGTCTCCGCGTTCAACCCGTAGAGCTTGCCATCGTAGCTCGTCGCAAAAACCATCCCGCCCGCTAGGGCCGGGCTGGATGCAACCGGTCCTCTGGTCGCTCGTTTCCAGATTTGGCGTCCGGTCCCGGCATCGACCGCGTAAATATTGCCGTCGTCGCTCCCGAAATAGATCTTTTTGTCCTGGATGACCGGCGAAGAAACGATCCGATCGCCCGTCGGGAATTTCCATTTAACCCGATGAAACTGGCGCGGGGCCGCTCCTTTGTAGACACCGGAGTGCGCCGGATCGGCCCGGAACATCGATTGCCCGTGGCAGAATCCGGCAACCCAGATCGTCGCCAGAAAAACGGACCAGACCAACAGATTTCGTTTGAACGGATTCATTTTGATCGATGCAGAACCAGCGGCAGCTCGATTGGTCCCTGGACAAGCGTTCCGTTTATTTCGTTAGTCTGTTGGTTGAGCCTTCCCTCGTAATCAATCCCGGTAGCGTGGGATTCGATCGTGATCAGGTTGCCTTCTTGTTCAATCAAGTCGACCGGCAAATCGTTCGTTCGCTTGCCGATGATCAGGAATGCCGCCGTCGCCCCGGCCTTCGGGTGATTGGTCAGCTTGATCGTGACTTCGCGCGGATAACCCAACAGCTCGTAACGCCCTTTCCATTCGCCCTCGAACGCCGGCGCGATCAGGGTGCTGCGCGAGACCGGCTCCACCTGCGGCGGCCCGGTTTTTTTCAGCGTAAATGGCGCGCTGTTGCCCCCTTGCACGAAGTCGCCCGTCAATGTGCCGTTCCCTTCCAGAGTTGCTTTAAAGCTAGCATCCAGACCGCGGCCGGAGACGCTTTTGCTGGCGAACGACACCTTCGAATCTCTTACTACGATATCAACCAGCTGCGCGCCTTTTATCCCAAGTCCCGGGATGATGAAAGAGCCGGACCAATTACCGTGGCTTTGTTGGGCCAGGTCTACAATTAAAGTGAGCTCCCGCTCCGGGATTCGCACGGATCCTTCCCAGCGACCGGCCTGGAGTTCTTCAGCCCTGCAGCTGCAAGCTGCCATCACCAAAACCGCGAAAAGAAGCCTCATGATTCCAAGCGATTGCAAGCGGCATGCCCGCCCCGCGCGAAACTGTAACTGTCACTCTATGAGAATATTATATCGATGACGATCGAACGCCTCCTGAGTTTGTGTCCCAAGGTTGGGATCGCGCCATTCCGCTTTCGCAACGAGATCGCACGGCGCTCCGCTGAGAGTCGCGTTGCCACGTTTCGCAGGCAACGGGATCGGTGATCATCCTTCAACCCCGGACAACAGGGGCGTTCTCCGGGCCGGGGCCGAACGTTGTTAGGCGACGATCGTTCCGGAGCTCGGCCCCGCCGGCGCCGGCTTACTGGGAATCCTTGAGAAGGCGTTTCCGCGCGCGATCCAGCTGGCGCCGTTCGTTTTCGGTTAGGCTGCCAATCCCGGACTTCGAGATCTTATCCAGAATCGGATCGACCGACGCGCTAATATCGTCGGGCTCGACCACCCGGCGGACCGAGGACTTCTGCACAACGTGAAATTTCGGTTTCGGACGGGCAAAGCGCTTCATGTCATTGAGCCAGGTCAGTTCCGGGCCGGCGCCCCGCATTTCCACGAAGAAAAAGGCGGCGCCGATGCTGAACCAGAGCACAGCCAGTTCCCACCAGACATGATAGGCCAAAAGCTGCAAAGTGAACGCGGCACTCAGGACGATGGCCGCCCATTTTGCCAGGATTCGGAACATCAATTCGACCCGGGGATAAATCGTGGCAAAGGCAACAAAAATTCCGAGATGCAATTCGGCGGAGCCGGCGAAGCCGGTGCGCTGGCTAAGGCCCCAGAGGGTAAGGAGCAAGCTGGGGCCGATTAACAAGACAAGATAAAGGGCGATAAAAGCGTTGCGCCCGAGGAAGCGTTCCACTTCGCGCCCAAAAACAAAAAGCATGTACATTTCAATCGCGAACCAGAGCAAGCTGGAGGGCGGATGGACAAATGCGTAGGTAACCAGCTGGTGCCAGGCGTAACCATGCAGGACTTGCGCGCTATCGAACTGGAGCCATCCAAAAAATCCGCCGGCCCCGAAAGCGATGAGAAAGCATCCCGCCACCATTGCCGCCACGTGGGCAACGACGAGAATGGTGGTCACATCGACCGGAACCCGCCCCATCCAGGCAACCGGCCGATAATCATCGGAGGTAGTAACTCCGAACATGAACGAAATAAACAGCCACAGCTTCGCCCGCGCAAGCCAAGTTCGGCGGTCGAAAATTCTTGTTGGAGAAGCGCCGGAGCAGTCCGATTCTTATTTCCCTTCCTGGTTTCCGCGCGAGGATTCACAATTGCACACATGAAAAATCTTGCCCCCGCTATTGTCGCACCCGACGGCATGGGCGCGTCCGAACCGGCAAATCGCGCCGTTCTCGGCTGGGTCAAGGATGTGGCCAGGCTGACTCAACCGGAGAACATTTTTTGGTGCGATGGATCGGAGCGGGAAAACGCGTTCTTGCTGGAGCAGGCGCGCGATCAAGGGGTGCTGATCCCATTGAACCGGCAAAAGGTTCCCGGCTCGTATTTGCATCGCTCAAATCCCAACGATGTCGCGCGAGTCGAACAATTCACTTTTGTCTGTACCCCGACCAAGGACGAAGCCGGTCCCACCAATAACTGGTCCGAACCCTCCCAGACCTACACCAAACTCAACACCATGCTGAAGGGAGCGATGCGGGGCCGAACCCTCTTTGTCGTGCCTTATATCATGGGTCCGCCCGATTCTCCTCTGGCCAAAATCGGTCTCGAGATCACCGACTCCATTTACGTGGTGCTTAGCATGCGGATCATGACTCGCATGGGGGCAGCCGCGCTGGAACGGTTGGGAAACGATCCCGCTGCCGAATGGAACCGGGGGGTGCACTCATTATTGGATGTCAATCCGGAGCGCCGGTTGATCTGCCATTTTCCGCAGGATAACACGATCATTTCGGTTGGTTCCGGTTACGGCGGCAACGTCCTGCTCAGCAAGAAATGCCTGGCCCTGCGCATCGGCTCTTATCTCGCCCGCAAACAGGGATGGCTCGCCGAGCATATGCTCATCCTGGGTGTGGAATCGCCGGAAGGACGGAAGCATTACGTTGCCGCGGCCTTCCCCAGCGCCTGCGGGAAAACGAATTTTGCCATGCTCATTCCGCCCGGCCACTTCAAAGGCTGGAAAGTCACCACTATCGGAGACGACATCGCCTGGATCCAGATTCGCAATGGGAGCTTTTATGCGGTCAACCCGGAGAACGGGTATTTCGGTGTCGTTCCGGGAACCAGCTACAAATCGAACGCCAATGCGATGCAATCGATCTCGCATGATACCCTTTACACAAACGTAGCGTTGACCGACGACGGCGACGTCTGGTGGGAAGGCAAAGATGGCCCCCCGCCCGCGCACGCGCTCGATTGGCAGGGAAACGACTGGACGCCGAACTCCAAACTGACTGCGGCCCACCCCAACAGCCGTTTTACCACTCCCATGCGCAATAATCCGGTTCTCGATCCCCAGATCGAGAACGGCAAGGGCGTGCCCATCAGCGCAATTATTTTCGGCGGACGCCGGAGCGACACCTTGCCTCTGGTTTTCCAGGCCTTCGACTGGGAGCATGGCGTCTATATCGGCTCAACCATGGCATCGGAAACGACTGCCGCCGCCACCGGCGCGGTCGGCCGTGTCCGGCGCGATCCCATGGCGATGTTGCCCTTCTGCGGATACAACATCGGAGATTACTTCCGTCACTGGATCGAGACCGGGAAACGGCTGCCCGATCTTCCGCTCATTTTCAATGTGAATTGGTTCCGGAAAGGTTCGAATGGAAAATTCCTCTGGCCCGGCTTCGGCGAAAACATTCGGGTCCTGAAGTGGATCATTGAGCGGTGCGAGGGCCCGGGCGGCGCCGCCAAGTCGCCGATCGGATGGCTGCCCCGGCCGGAAGATCTCGACCTGGAGGCGCTGGATGTGCCTCGGGAGAACGTTGCTCGAATTTTGGAAGTAAACAGCGACGAATGGCGGAAGGAGCTGGAAGAGCATAAAAAACTCTTCGACTCCTGGGGCGGGATTGTCCCGGAAGAGCTTCTCAGGCAACGCGAACAACTCGTCGCCCGGTTCAACTCGTAAAACGCGGCTGCGGTCCCGGGAGAGCGGGCAACATGCCCGCGCGCTCCCCAAAAATTTGCGAATCGGTTCGCGATCTGGAATTATCTTTGGTGGGTTCAAAACTGGGCAAAAGAAAACGCGGTGTCAAACCCGCCCCTTCCGGCTGCATCGAGGTCCGAGGCGCTCGCCAGAACAACCTCAAAGGCGTCGACGTTGATGTCCCCTTGGGGAAATTGACAGTCGTTACCGGACCGAGCGGGAGCGGAAAATCGAGTCTCGCCTTCGACACTATTTACGCCGAAGGCCAGCGCCGTTACGTGGAGACATTCAGCCCTTACATGCGGCAGTTCCTTGATCGAATGGATAAGCCGCGAGTGGACGATATCCGTGGAATACCTCCGGCTATCGCGGTCGAGCAATCCAACCCGGTCAAGACCTCGCGCTCCACCGTCGGCACCATCACTGAAATCAACGACTACCTGAAACTGCTCTGGCCGCGGGTGACCCAGGCATTTTGTCCAAGCTGCGGCCGCGAAATCCGGCCGGAGACCGCGAAATCTATCGCCGATCAGGTTTCGAGTCATTTCGAGCGAAGCCGAGAAATCCCGTCGCGAAACCGATCGGTTACCCCGCGGGATCCCTCCACTCCGCTTCCCTCTGGTCGGGATGACCCGGCCGTTGTCCTGATCACGTTCTGGGTCCCGGTCCCGGCCAAAACCGCCCCGCGCGATTTTTTTAATTTCCTCCAGCAGCAGGGCTACCTTCGCGTCTGGATCGACCAAAGGATTGTGCGGGTCGATGCCGAGCCAGACATGGAGCGGTTAGGCGCGCGGGTCCAGGTTATCCAGGACCGAATCGCCATTCGTTCCGAAAACTATTCCCGTCTAACCGAAGCGATCGAAACGGCGCTCCGCTTCGGCAAAGGACAGCTCAATATTGTGCCGGTGGCGGAGCAGGGAAACGCTCAACGTTCAACGCCCAACGCTCAACGCTCAATAAGGAAGGCGCAATCGTCCAATCCGCAATCTCTCCGAGCCGTCGGCTCTTCCGAGCCAGAGGCCGCAATCCGCAATCCACAATCCGAACATCCTTTTTCCACCGGCTGGCATTGCCCTCATTGCGATATCGATATTCGACCGCCCACTCCCGGTCTGTTTAGCTTTAATAACCCGCTCGGCGCCTGTCCGGATTGCCGCGGATTTGGCCGCACCATTACCATCGATCTGACCAAAGCCATTCCCGACCGGAGCCTCAGCATCAAACAAGGCGCGGTCCGGGTTTTTCGCGGCGAGGAATTCGGCCAATCGCAAAAAGATCTGCTTCGCGCCTGCGCCCGGGAGGAAATCGACATTCACGCTCCGTTCGAGGAATTGCCGAAGGCGGACCAGGATTTCGTCATTAACGGCGAGAAACGCGGCGATTACACTGAAGACGATTACGAAGACGATCGCTGGTACGGCGTCCGGGGCTTTTTCCGCTGGCTCGAGTCGCAAACCTACAAAATGCATATGCGGGTGCTGCTCAGCCGCTATCGCGCCTATACAACTTGCCCCGACCTGCAATGGCGGAAGATTCCAGCCCGAAGCGCTCAATTATAAAATTCGTGACGCCAGGGACCAATCGAATCGCAACCTGAAAAAGCGCGCCTCTCTCACCCTTCCTGAATTTCAGGCGCTCTCCATCTCGGAGGCGCGCGATCTTTTGGCGGGGATCGACATCTCCACGGACGATTCCACTGCCCGAATGTTGCGGGATGAGATTTGCGCGCGGCTTCACTACCTCAATGAGGTCGGCCTTGGCTATCTCACCCTGGATCGTTCCACTCGGACATTGAGCGGCGGGGAGTTACAACGGGTAAATCTGACCACCTGCCTGGGAGCTTCCCTGGTCAACGCCCTTTTCGTCATGGACGAACCAAGCGTCGGGCTGCATCCGCGCGACGTCGGCCGTCTGGTGCGGGTCATGCATAATTTGCGCGACAAAGGGAACACCCTCCTGGTGGTTGAACACGAAGAACAGGTTATTCGCGCCGCGGACAACCTGATCGACATCGGTCCAGGACGCGGAGAGGGCGGCGGCGAGATCGTGTGGAGTGGGGTTCTTACAGAGTTTTTAGGTGGATCGGGCGCTCTGCGCACGATGCCAAACAACATCGCGAAGCGATCAAATTTGAGCCGCTTCGCGGCTTCGGCTGTAGCATCGCGCTCGGAGAGCACGATCCACCAATCGTTAACGCGCGACTATCTCATCGGCAGCAGATCGATCCCGATCCCCAAATCGCGGCGGACCTCGACCAATTCCATCAAGATCAGCGGTGCGCGTGAGCACAACCTGAAAAACATCGATGTCGATCTTCCTCTCGGCGTTTTCACCTGTATCACCGGCGTTTCCGGCTCCGGCAAATCGACCCTCATCCACGATGTGCTCTACCGAAATCTGTTGCGGGCCAAAGGCCACTCTTCGGACCAGGAGCCCGGTCTTTGCAAATCAGTCACCGGAGCGCACCGGTTCAACGAGTTGATCATGGTCGATCAGGCCCCGCTCGCCCGCACCCCCCGATCGACACCGATTCTCTATCTCGGCCTCTACGACCGGGTCCGCGAACTTTTCGCGGCCCAGCCGGAAGCGATGGCTCAGGGACTCACCGCCAGCGCGTTCTCCTTCAACTCCGGCAGTGGCCGATGCGAACGCTGTTGCGGCACCGGCTTTGAGAAAATCGAAATGCAATTTCTCAGCGATCTCTATGTCCGCTGCGCCGAATGTGAAGGCACGCGGTTTCAACCGCACGTGTTGAAAGTGCAGCTGCACGGCAAGTCGATTCACGACCTGCTCGGAATGACCGTGGCCGAAGCGATCCGATTTTTTGGCCAGATCGGGGAACAGAACAGTTTGTCCGGGCCGCTCGGCGTCCTGGATGAGGTCGGGCTTGGTTACCTGCGGTTAGGGCAACCCCTCAATACTCTCTCGGGCGGGGAGTCGCAAAGATTGAAGCTCGTTAGGCACTTGGGCGAAGGAGAAAATCGGCGTTCACCAGGCGGCGGCGGGGCAGCGGTTCAACGTTCGGCCAACGGAGAGTCCGCCGGTGGAAACCTGTTCATTTTCGACGAACCGACCACCGGCCTGCATTTCGACGATGTTGCCATGCTCTTGCGGATGTTTCAGCGCCTGGTCGCTGCCGGTCATTCGATCGTCGTAATCGAGCACAACCTGGAAGTGATCAAATGCGCCGACTGGATTATCGATCTCGGTCCCGAAGCGGGAGACGCGGGCGGTGAAGTGGTGGCCGCCGGAACGCCCCAACAGATTGCAAGGATCGAGCGATCGCATACGGGCCGGTTCCTCCGTGCTATTCTGGGCAAGGGGACCGCGCGCTTGCGGCCCGCTGTTCGCGGCATTCTGCCGCGAACTCGGGAACGTCTTTATCTCGACGCAGACAGCGAACCTCTGCTCCGCGCCGCGGAAGAGCCGTCCGGCAAAATGCCGGACGGAGCGG
The DNA here is from genome assembly GCA_963728975.1 of uncultured Verrucomicrobiae bacterium. Lineage (GTDB taxonomy): Bacteria > Verrucomicrobiota > Verrucomicrobiia > Chthoniobacterales > UBA10450 > DATFCK01. Next base: position 1,348,958 of record CAVSMF010000001.1, on the reverse strand, counting down.
GCAACATGCCCGCGCTCCCCAGCACCGCGATGGGTGCTCCGCACAACCGCGTCATCGCCGTTTACGGCGCGCGCGAACACAACCTCAAAAACCTCAACGTCAAAATTCCACGCGACAAAATAGTGGTCATCACCGGGCTGAGCGGTTCCGGAAAATCGACGCTCGCTTTTGACATTCTCTTTGCCGAGGGCCAGCGAAGATTCCTCGACAGCATGTCGCCTTACGCGCGCCAGTTTGTCGAACAGCTCGAAAAGCCCGATGTCGATCTGGTCGAAGGACTGCCCCCCAGCGTCGCGATCGAGCAACGGGTCACGCGCGGCGGAGGGAAGTCGACCGTCTCCACCGTGACGGAAGTTTACCATTTTCTCCGGCTCCTTTTCGCCAAGACCGGAACCCAGTTTTGCCCGGACTGCGATTTGCCGGTGCAGACGCAGAGTGTCGCCTCAATTGTGAAAGCAGTCGAAGCAGCGGCCCGGCGCGGACCGTTGAAGGTGCTGGCCCCGCTGGTGAAGGCGCGCAAAGGTTTTCATACCGACGTGGCTCGCTGGGCCGACCGGCAGGGCTTCGATACCCTCTTCATCGACGGGGTTCTTACTCCGGTGTCGCATTTCCAGAAGCTCGAGCGATTTAAAGAACACACCATCGATGCCGTCGTCGGGGTGATCGACGCCAAACGAATCCTCAAGGCCCGCAACCTGGTCCAACGCGCCCTCGAGATCGGCCGCGGCACCGCCCATCTCCTCGATAAGAAAAATCGCATTACCGTGATGAGCACGGAAATGAGCTGTCCGGGGTGTGGCCGCGCTTTTGAAGAGCTCGATCCGCGTTTGTTCTCTTTTAATTCGCCTCACGGCGCCTGCCGGGAATGCGGCGGTTACGGACAAATCTGGAACCGGCAATTGCAAACGGGCGCTGAAGAGAATGGCGAGTCCGCCTTGGAAAACGAGCTCGCGGCCGATCGCGAATTCGAATGGATCGAGCAGGAGGAAGCTCGGGAATGCCCGGGCTGCGGTGGAGCCCGGCTCAACCCTGTCGCCCGTCATGTCCGGGTCAACGGGGAAACGATCGATCGGTTCGGACAGCTGTCGGCCTCGGAAGCACTCTGTCTGATCGACAAAATGCGATTTCGCGGCACCCACCAGACGATCGCCGCCGATTTGATCCCGGAGATTCGCCAGCGCCTGCGTTTCATGGAGAAGGTGGGGCTTGGCTACCTTGCCCTGGGACGTTCAGCCAAGACGCTCAGCGGCGGCGAATCGCAACGCATCCGGCTGGCGGCCCAACTCGGCTCCAATCTGCGAGGCGTGCTCTACGTCCTGGACGAGCCAACCATCGGTCTTCATCCCCGCGACAACATGCGCCTCCTGGAGACGTTAACGGCATTGCGCGAGAAAGGAAATTCCATGGTCATCGTCGAGCACGACGAAGATACGATGCGGCGAGCCGATCATATCGTCGATCTCGGACCGGGGGCGGGAATTCACGGCGGCACCGTCGTCGCCGCCGGAACCATCCACGACATCGAGTGCGCGAAAAATTCCGAAACCGGGCGCTGTTTAAGAGAACCGTTATCTCATCCCATTCGCAAATCGCGACGACCACTGGGGGAGGTAGGGAACTGGATCGAGCTACAGGGCGCTCGGGCGAACAATTTAAAGAACATCGACGTCCGTTTCCCAATCGGTCGCTTCTCCGTTATCACCGGAATTTCCGGCTCCGGCAAATCGACCTTGCTGCACGATGTCTTGCTTCCGGCGGTGAAAGAGTCTCTCGCGGGCGGGCGCGTCTCGCGAACCGGGGATTTACCGGCAGGATGCGCCTGCCATCTCGAAGCGGTTTATGAGGTCGATCAATCCCCTATCGGGAAAACATCGCGCTCCACTCCGGCCACCTACGTGAAGGTTTTCGATGAAATTCGAAGTCTTTATGCCCAGTTGCCCGTTTCGCGGATGCGCGGTTATTCGGCCAGCCGGTTTTCGTTTAATGCCGAGGGCGGCCGCTGCGAGACCTGCAAGGGCCAGGGCGTAATAAAATTGGAGATGAATTTTCTTCCGAGCGCCTACGTGCCTTGTGAAGATTGCGGGGGAAAGCGCTACAACCCTCAAACTCTCGAAATCCTCTACAACGAAAAGTCAATCGGAGAGGTGATGGAAATGACGATTGAGGAAGCGGCCACCTTCTTTTCGGTCCATCCAAAAATCGCGCGATCGCTCTCGTTGCTGGTCGATACCGGTCTTGGCTATCTCCGGTTAGGCCAGCCCAGTCCCACCCTGAGCGGCGGAGAAGCCCAGCGATTAAAGCTCGCCACTGAGCTCAGCCGCGGAATTGGACGGGCCAGGAATGAGCGGATGCGCAAGATGCGCCAGCCGAAATCGACTCTTTATTTATTGGAAGAGCCGACGATTGGATTGCATATGGCCGACGTCGAACTGTTGCTCAATGTTCTTCATCGCCTGGTCGACGAAGGCAACACTGTGATCGTGATCGAGCATAACGTGAGCGTCATCGCCGAGGCCGATTACATTGTGGATCTTGGACCGGAAGCCGGAGCGGACGGGGGCGAAGTCGTAGCCGTGGGCACGCCGGAGGAAGTAGCTGAAAATCGGCTCAGCCGGACCGGGCCATTCCTGCGGCAGGTGCTAAAAAGGAATGCTGGTTCGCTAGAGCAAATCCGTCCCGTGGCGGATTTATAGCCTGCTGGCGGTCCTTGGGGCCAGCCGGCAACATGCCCGCGCTCCCCGGATTCAATGTCATCCTGAGCGGAGCGAATGATCCCGCCGCCTTTCCATTCAAGCCGCATCACGGGATCCCTCGCTTTGCTGGGGATGACACCGCTGTTGCCGGTTTCGCAAACCTCAGCCACAATCGCCACGGCATGCTTGGTTATTACCTCCACGATCTCGATCCGTTTATCTTCCGGGTCTGGGATAACATCGGACCGCGCTGGTACGGCATGGCTTATGTCCTCGCCTTCCTTTTTTCCTTCGTTCTTCTCCGTTTTCTGGCCCGCCGCGGCTATGCCGATCTGGATCCGGAACGCGTCGGCGACTTCGTTACTGGTTGCGCGCTGCTCGGTGTGATCCTGGGCGGCCGTCTCGGTTATGTTTTTTTCTATAAACCGGAAATGTTGCGGGAGCCGCTATCCATCCTCCGGGTCTGGGAAGGGGGAATGTCAGCCCATGGCGGCATGCTGGGGATTCTTCTGTTTACGTTGTATTACACCTACCGCCACAAACTTTCCTGGACCAACCTGGGCGATAACCTGGTGGTCACGGCACCGATTGGTCTGTTTTTCGGACGCTGCGCTAATTTTATCAACGGCGAGCTCTACGGCCGGGTCGCCACCGTCCCGTGGGCTATGCAGTTTCCCAAGGAGCTGCTGGATCATCCATTGGAAGCGGAACGAGCCATGGCAGCCGCCCGGCCGATTGATCCATCCCTGGTTACACCCGAGACCCTGATCGCCGCCATCCATCGCGAACCGCGACTCAAGGAAATCCTGCGCACGATTCTCACCCCCCGCCACCCCTCCCAGCTCTACGAAGCTTTCCTCGAAGGAATAGTTCTCTTCGTCATTCTCTGGTTCGTCCGGACCCGGACCCGCCAGCCAAATGGAGTGCTGACCGGCCTCTTTTTCATCTGCTACGCGCTGTTCCGGATTACAGCCGAAAATTTCCGGGAACCGGATGCGGCCCTGATCGCCGGGTTCACTCGCGGCCAATTTTATTCCTTTTTCCTGATTCTGATCGGCCTGGCTTTCGTGATTGTGGCGAAATTGCGCCCGACGTATCCTAAAAAGTTCCAATCACCAACATCCAAGCTCCAGAGAAACACCAAAACCCAATAACCAAATTCCACTCGCGCGCGGTTCTTTGGAGCTTGGTGATTGGTGCTTAGCCCATTGCTTAGTTCCAGTAGCACTTTGGCCGGAGTGCGTTATTAGTTTGTTTGCTCAAGTGACTCGCTAATGTTCGTTTCGAATTTGTTAGCAGCCGGTGGTTTGCTCTTTGCATTCGATCACGCAACCATTGCCGGCAAGCTGGTCCTCTCTTTGCTGGCGGTGGCATCGGTTTTCAGCTGGTCCATCATGATCACCAAACTGCGGGTGATCCAGTTCGCCCGAAAACAGAATGCCCGGTTTCTTGCCGCTTTCCGGCAGGATCGGCAGCCGTTGCGGCTGTTCGAAAAGAATGCCCGGTTTGTGGGTTCGCCGGTATTCAATGTTTACCGGGCCGGTTGTCAGGAGATGACTTTTCACCTTCTCGGTTCCGCCGAAGTGGACGAAACCTTTAAAGCGCGGCTGGAGATCGCCGACAAAATTTCGCCCGCCCAAATGGGCGCGGTGAACGCGGCCATGGAACGTGCGGTCGGCGAAACCGCCCTGGACCTGGAATCACAAATGATTCTGCTGGCCACGGCGGTGAGCGGTTCGCCTTTTCTCGGCCTGTTGGGAACGGTCTGGGGAGTGATGGACGCGTTTACCGGAGTTGCGGTGGCCGGGTCGCCCAATCTCGCGTCCATGGCCCCGGGTGTTTCCGGCGCGCTGATCACCACGGTTACGGCGCTCTGCGTCGCCATTCCCGCCATGTTCGGCTACAATTTCCTCGTCACCAGCATCCGGGCCATGATCGTTGAGATGGACAATTTCGCGGCTGAATTTGCCTCCGACTTCGAGCATAAATATGTGGATCACAGCGTGCGGGAATCGAGTTTCCGGCGATGAACCTCCGTCATCTCGAGCGCAGTCGAGAGATCCCGTGGAACTGCCATTACGTTTTCAGCCGGGATTCTTCGACCCCGAAAGCGTTCGGGGCTCGGAATGACAATTTGCCATGAGACGTTACTCCGAACGCCAAAGTCTCTCTTCGCTCTCCGAGATTAACATCACGCCTTTGCTCGATCTGGCGTTTGTCCTGCTCATCATCTTCATGATCACAACCCCTCTTCTGGAGAACAGCGTCAACCTTGTCATTCCGTCCAGCGGAGCAACCAATCCCCCCTTGAATGCATCCCGGGTCCAGATCGTATCGATCGATCGGTCCGAGACAATCAAGCTGAACGATCAGATCGTGGATGCCGACGCTCTGACCGCGGATTTGATTGCTCTGCGCCAGGCCAACCCGGACCTGGCCGTTGTCATTCGCCCGGATCGCGAATTGCCTATCCAAAAATTGATGACAGTGATGGACGCCTTGCAGCGGGCCCAAATCAGCAAGGTCGGAATCGCAACCACGCCCGCGACGAAATAGGAAATGGCGAAGCAGGGCCGGTTCTGGCGCAACGTCGCCTTAATAGCGCTCGGTCACGTCCTGATCGTGGCCGGCCTCATTTATTGGAACAGTCACAACCGGAGGCCGAACAAATCGAGCATCGTTTGGATTGACGGCGGAAACATGGCGGCAGCGGGGGCAGCCGGCAGTGGAGCGGTTCCATCCCCGGCCGCCGCAGCTTCAACTCCTCTGCCCGAGATCACTCCTCCGCCAGTTGAAAAGCCGGAGAAGAAGGAGGAGGAAGAGGACCACCCGGTTTTAACCTCGGTCGAGAGCGACATCCATTTGCCAACTCCAACTGCGACACCGAGCGCCACCGCCACTCCCAGACCCACTCCGACTCCCAAGCCAAAAGCAACGCCTAAGCCTTCACCAAAACCGAAGCCGAAACCGAAACCGAAAGCCACGCCCAAACCAAAGCCGAAGAAAACTCCCAAGCCGCATTCAAAGAAAAAAACGGTTGTGGCAAAGGCATCGACAAAATCCAAAACGAAATCGACCCCCAAGCCGAAAAAAGAAAATGAGGAGGAGGCCGAGGAAATTGCGAAAAAGAAGCGCATCGCCAAGGCGGCCCTGGCGAAAAATCATGAGACCGAAGAAAACTCCGGCACTGGCGGTAAACCGGCAAAAGAAGCGACTGCCGCCGGCAAGAACAGCGGCGAGGGAGACTCGGGAGATTCCGGCGGGCATGGCGGCGGTGGTGGAACCGCTTCCGATTTCGGATGGTATGGCAGTATGCTGCACGACCGATTCTACAGCGAATGGATCCAGCCAACGACTTCGGTCGCCTCCAGCGCCAAAATTTCCACGCTGGTTCAGATTCGGATTGAAAAGGATGGACGCGTTTCCAGTTTTGAGATCATCAAGCCTTCCGGTAACGTGATCATCGATGAATCGGTTGCGGCCATTGCCAAACAGGTCAGGCAAGTTGATCCTCTGCCGAATGGACTCGGCAGTGGCGGCCATTACGATGTGCGGATTAATTTTGAATTAAATTCGGAACAATGAGGAACGGTTCAGGTCTCAGGTATTGGGGTTGGAGTTCCGGTTTTGCCGGACGCATTTTTATTTCAATCGCGGCGCTGTCGCTCTTGGCGGCGACGGCCCGGGCGGAGGAGCCGCCAACCATCACCATCAGCAAAGGGGACAGAATCAATCTCACTGTTTCCCCGCTCGGCGGCAACGAAGGCGCGGCCGCGACGAAAGTTTTGCAGAACGATCTTACCCTTTCCGGCTATTTCATTTTGAGCGGAAACGCCGCTTACACCACCCGCGGCAGCGCCGGTGGCGGCAGTCTGGAGGGCCAGGTGGTCGATCACAGCGGCGGCATCGTTCTTTCCAAATCGTACAATGGAAGCCCGCGCGAAAACGCCCATCACTTTGCCAACGATATCGTAGAAACATTGACCGGTAACAAAGGAATCGCCGCCAGCAAGATCGCGTTCATCGGGACGCGAACAGGGAAAAAAGAAGTTTACGTGGGAGACTATGACGGCAGCAACGTCCGGCAGCTGACTCATGACGGGGTAATCAGCGTGCACCCATCTGTCAGCCCCGACGGGCGCCGCATTGCCTACACCGGTTACCAAAGCGGGTATCCGGATGTTTATCTGATCGACCTGGCCAGCGGCGCGCGAAATCGCATCGTCAATTACCCCGGCACAAACAGCGGCGCCACCTTTTCTCCGGACGGCAGCCGCCTTGCCCTGAGTGTCAGCAAGGATGGGAACCCAGAACTTTACACTGTTAACGCCGGCGGCGGCGGCGCCCGGCGGCTAACCCATACCCGGACGGTGGAGTCCGGGCCAACCTGGTCGCCGGACGGAAGCGAAATCATTTATTCATCGGACGAGAGCGGTTCGCCGCAGCTCTACCGGATCTCGGCATCGGGGGGACGAGGAGAGCACATTGCCACCGGTTACAACTACTGCACCGAACCCAACTGGTCGCCGGACGGCAAGAAAGTGGCCTTTAACGTCAGAGGAGGCGGTGAGTTTCAAATTGCAGTTCTCGACTTGGACGGTGGCGGAACGCGAGTCGTTTCTTCCGGAGAAAATCCGGCATGGGGCGCAGACTCGCGTCACATCATTTTCGCTCAAGGCGGCGCTCTTTACCTGCTCGACACGGTAACAAACCGGAAAAGCAAGATTCTGGACGGAGTCGGCAAAATTACCGAGCCGAGTTGGTCGCGGTAGGATGCAGCGGCGGTCTGTGACCGTCGCATCAATTTAAAAAATGCGGCGCTCATAGAGCGCCGCTACAAGAGAGCCAGCGATCTTCCCTCCCGTCCCGCCACCTGATCCATGGTGCATTGCCGCGGCGCCTTGTCCGGGCGCCAGCGCAATATCCTGGTTCCGTGGCGGAACCGGCCGCCGGTGAAATGATCGTAGGCCACCTCCACAACCTTCTTCGGATTCACCGGTTCCCATTCTCCGCTTCGCTCCGTGCTCCAGCGGCTCGGGCCGCCCGGAGCGTTTCCGGTAAATCCCGGCGGCTTTTTAAGGGTTTCAAACTTCGCGGTTAACTCCCGCCTTTCGTTCCCCTTAAAAGCGGACGTGAAACCGACGTGGTGAAGCAGGCCGTCGTCGCCATAAAGCCCGAGCAACAGAGAACCAATGACGCGCCCGCCGCTGGCATAACGAAAACCGCCTACCACACAGTCGGCGGTTCGAATATTCTTCACTTTTACCATCGCGTCGCGTTTGCCCGAAACGTAAGGAGCGCTTAAAAGTTTGGCGATCACTCCGTCGAGATCGCCCCCGGCTCTGTCGAACCACTTTTTCGCCGTCGTTAGTCTGGTCGTAGCAGGCGAAAGACGGATCGCTTTCGAGGTTTTAAAGTTTTTGGCGGCGAATCTCTCCAGCATCGGCCGGCGCTCCCTTAACGGAAGCCGCAGGCAGGAGCGGTTGTTTTCCGCCAAAAGATCGAACACGATAAAAATTGCGGGATGGGCCTCGGCCAGTTTCCGGACCCGACTGGCGGCCGGATGCAGACGCAACTGCAACTCATCGAAAGAAAGTTTCCCATGGACCGGAACTGCCAGTTCTCCATCGAGCACGAACCGCTTGGCCGGCAAGTTTCGGATTGCCGCTACCGCGTCGGGAAAGTATCGGGCCAGGGGCTGGCCTGCTTTCGATTGGAGATAAACGCGATCCTTATCTCGAAAAATGATGCAGCGAAAGCCATCCCATTTCGGTTCGTACTGCCAGTCGTCGCCGACCGGCAGTTCCTCGGCCGATTTCGCCTCCATCGGCGGTAACGACGGTTTGATTGGAAGCGTCATTCTGAGCGTAGCGCAGCGGAGTCGAAGAATCCCGATGATTTACCTCAGAGTTTCGCCACGGGATCCCTCGCTTTGCTCGGGATGACGGCATACCGCCGAGGGACAAGCCTGGGCGGTCGTTTCCCGTTCCGGACCGCGCCGGCAACAGAGATATAACGCAGCTCTTGCATGTCCACCGCACACCGCAGGAGCAGGCCGCCGCGACTCATGTCACCGCGCCCGACAAAATCGGTCGGAAATCTCAGCCGGCTCCCAAAAGCGGACAACAGAATGTCGATGTACTTTCCGGTAGCGATGCTGCCTAACAATACAATCTCTGTTTCTGACGATAATTGCCCGACCAGAGCGCGAAGGTCGCGCTCGAGAGGCTTTCGGTAGCGCGGATCATTTTCGTCGATGTTGAACGCGGCAAACTCGCGCAAATCGTCGATCGTTATCCTGGTATTCGCGCCAACCAGTCCGCGAGTCGGAGTGATGACGAATACGCCGGAACTTCGGCGAAAGGGGCTGGCGAAGGCGTTGGCGTAGGCGATTTTGCCGCGAAAATAGAGGCCGCTAAGGAAAGTGAAAACTTCGGCGATGGTTGCTCCCCGCCTGCCCCGGAGCCGGCGAGCGAGATCGAATTGCGCGCGCGCGCTCATCACCAGGCGAGCGCGGGCGCCCCGGGCATTGGCAGGTGAAAGCAGAAACAGGCGTTTCACTTTATTACCGGTCACAACTCTAATTTGTGATTGCTCGATCAAGCCGCAAGTGGGCTATTTTACGGGTTCCGAACTTTCAGCATTAAATCCGGCGATGACGGTCAACGATCGGACAGGAGAAACGGCAAAAACCGGCGGCAAACAAGCCGGACCGGATTTCTTTTGCATCGGCGCGCAAAAGGCCGGCACCGGCTGGCTCTATGAACAATTGCGAGATCATCCCGATTTTTGGATGCCGCCAATAAAAGAACTGCATTATTTCGATCGCTTCCCCGCGCCGGGAGAGCAGCTCCCGGAACGCACCCTCCCATTGGCAAGGAAACCGGAAGAAAGGTTCTCCATTGGCCGAACACGCGCGCGGGACGATCGCGACCGGTTGTTCCTGGAGGAGATGCAACGCCTCTACCGTCGCCCCGAACTCGACTTGCAGGGCTATGCTCAACTTTTCTCCGCAAAAGGAAAGCTGATTTCCGGAGATATCACTCCCGGCTATTCCGCTTTGCCCGAGCCGGCGGTCGCTCGCATTGCCGCCGATTTCCCCCGGGCCAAGATCATCTTTCTGGCCCGCGACCCGGTGGAAAGGGCATGGTCGCAATTGTCGATGTACGCCCGACGAAACCTGATCGAGCAATTCGATTTGAATGATGTGGCCGCGGTCTCGCGCCACCTGGCCCGAGCGGAGGTAGCAGCGCGCTCCTATCCGAGCCGGATTGCGGCCCGCTGGCGCCGATATGTTGATGCAGAACAGCTTCGCATTTTCTTTTTTGACGATCTGGTCAGGGATCCAGTCGGGCTGCGCGGCGCAATCGTGGCGTTTCTTGGCGCCGACCCGGCAAAACCGAGCGGCCGCCTTCCCGCCGATCACGACACCAAAGCCGGCAAGGAAAAGCTGCCCCTAACCGGGGCCATGCGATCGCATCTGGCCCGATTTTTCGAGGCGGAGTTAAAGGCTTGCGCGACCGAGTTAGGTGGAGCGGCCATCGAATGGCCCGGCCGCTACGGATACTAGAAGACTCCCAGGGCCATGCCACCGCCCCGACTTAGCCGGCGGTCAGACGCGCTTCCGCCAGATCGAGGTCGCGCTGAATCCGGCGCAAGGCGTCATCGTTAATGACTTTCTGGTTGCGCAGGCGAACAATTGTTTGGCGCTCCACATACAATGCCTGTTGCTGCAAGCGTTGATAGGTGGGTGTCATGATCTGCCCGGTGCAATCATCCGGATTTTCCGCGCAAAGCTCGAGCTGCTCAAGCCGGTCGTCGTATTCGGCGTGTAACCGATCAACCGCGTTCGCCGGAAACTCGCTTTTCTCGGCCAGTTCGTTGATTAGTTTTATGGCAGCTTTGTTCGCTTCCACCCGGGCCAATCGTTCTTCTTCGTCAGTCGAACCGTCATCTTTAATCCCGAGCTTCCGGATCAGGAGCGGAAGAGTGAGTCCCTGGAAAACGAGAGTGGTAAGAATCACGCTAAAGGTAAGAAACAAAATGTAGTTCCGGCCGGGAAACGGGCGACCGTTGCTCAAAACAAACGGGAGCGCGAAAGCGGCTGCGAGCGAGATAACGCCGCGCATGCCCGCCCAGGCGACCAGGGCCGTCTGTCTCCAGGGCGGAGCGGGATCGCGTTCCCGGAATTTCCTGCTCAGCCAACGAGGCAGATAGGTTGCCGAAAATACCCACAGAATCCGGACCGCCACCACCGCGCCGCTCACCCACAAGCCCTCGGCAAACAGCGAGAGACGGGAAACTCCGCCCAGCGCCCGCATGATGCCGGGCAATTGCAGGCCGATGGTGATGAACACGAAGCCGTTGAGCAGAAATGCAATAATTTGCCAAAACGAATAGGCTTGGAGCCGGGTTCGCGGGCTGATCATCACCGGCGAATGCCACCCCAGATACATTCCAGCGGCGACAACGGCGAGAATTCCCGAGATGCGCAAATGTTCGGCCGGGAGATAGGCTAGAAATGGCGTGATCAATGAAATCGTGATCTGCACCGGAGGATCATCCAAATGGCGTTGGATCCAGCGCATGACCACGCCCACCAACAATCCAAAACCGATGCCGCCGGTTGCGACCCAGACAAAGCGCAAGCTCGCCTCTTGAATAGAGAAGTGACCGGTCATCATTGCCGCAATTGCGAATTGAAGGGCAACCAGGGCAGTTGCGTCGTTGACCAGGCTTTCGCCCTCCAAAATCGCGTCGATGCGGTGGGGCACCGAAAGGCGGCGGAGCACGCTTGAGGCCGCAACTTCGTCCGGAGGCGAAACAATCGCGCCGAGGGCAAAGGCCGCGGCCCAAGGGAGGCTGGGCAGCATCCAATGCGCAACCCAGGCGACCACCACCATGGTGAGAAGAACGAGCCCGATCGCCAGCAGCAGAATGGCCCTCAGGTTCCGGCGAAAATCGCGCCAGGAGGAAAAGAGGGCAGCGGGATAGATCAGGGCCGGCAGGAAAAAATAAAAGACAACATCGGGACGGAGCCGCAATTCCGGCAACCCTGGAATAAAGGTGAGCGCGAGACCGCCCAGAACCAGGAGAACCGGATAGGGCAGACCGAACTTTTGCGCGATGATGACCAGCCCGGCGACGAGCGCAAACAAGACAACAATTGTTTGGGCTAGCTCCATATCCCGGAGACGAACAAACGAACCCCAAGGTCCATCACTCCATCACTCCACCGCTCCTGGCTTGGCCACCCGCGCGGGCGCGATTGGCCTGCAGCTCAGGCAAATGTTTTTCCGACCAGCGACAAAGTGCTTGCAACGGAGGAATCAGCGTTCGGCCCAGCCGGGTAAGCGAATATTCAACCCGGGGCGGAACGACCGGGTGCACCCGACGCTGGACGAGCCCGTCGCGTTCCAGGCTGCGCAATGTTTGGGTTAACATCTTTTGCGATATTCCTCCGATCTCATGGCGCAAAGCGGTATAGCGAAGGGTCCCGCGGGCCAGCACCTGAATAATCAGCGCTGTCCATTTGTCGGCGATCCGCTCGAGAATGAGCCGGGACGGGCATTGGGCATCCATAACCGAATGCCGAGAAAACGATTTGGCCATGGCCTCTTCTAGCGCGTCGGCGTTATACGATCAACTGGAGTGTAAGGATCAAAACGGGGTGTATTACTCAAGAAGGGGGGCAGCCGCCTAAAAGTAGAAGCGGCGTCCCCGCCCATTAGGGGTCGGGGCAACGCGACCAGATATCGCGTCGCGTCTACTTACTTTTCGGCGGCCGGCGAAACCGCCGCTTCTTGAAAACAAGCCCGTGCACTTGCCTCCGCTGCATCGATGCCGCACCCTGTTGGGAATGTGAAAATTCTCATGATCGGCAGCGGCGGCCGGGAACACGCGCTTACCTGGAAACTGAAGCAATCGCCCGGGGTAGACGAGATATTCTGCGCTCCCGGCAACGCCGGCACCGCTGAGGTAGGCCGGAACGTTGCTATTCCGGCCACGGATCTGGCCGGTTTGGCCCGCTTCGCCAAAGAAAACCGAATCGGCCTAACCATTGTCGGTCCTGACGATCCGTTGGCCGCCGGCATTGTCGATCTTTTTAACTCCAAACGGTTGCGTGTTTTCGGACCGACCAAGTCCGCCGCCCGGATTGAATCATCGAAGATTTTCGCGAAGCAATTGATGCAAAAAGCAGACATCCCAACCGCCAAGGCGAGGACCTTTACCCAGAGCGATGAAGCCGTTCGCTATTGCAGCGGGCTCAACTTCCCAATCGTCATCAAAGCAGACGGGCTCGCCCTGGGAAAAGGGGTGATCATCGCGCCGGACATCGATTTCGCCACATCCACTATCGACTCGATGATGAATCGGAACCAATTCGGAGAAGCCGGGCGGCGGGTCGTGATCGAGGAATTCCTCCGCGGTTCGGAATGCTCGCTCCACGCCCTGGTGGATGGCGGCGATTATCGCCTTTTGGCCACGGCGCGGGATCACAAGCGGGCTTTCGACGGCGACAAAGGCCCGAACACAGGGGGCATGGGAGCCGTTAGTCCGGCAAGCAATTGGACGCCGGCATTGGAATCGCAGTTCGACGGCGAGATCATGGCCCCGTTATTGCAAGCGCTTCAGGACCGCAAAATTTTATTTCGCGGACTGCTTTTCCCCGGTCTGATCCTCACTGCCGACGGAGCGCGCGTCCTCGAATTTAATTGCCGGTTTGGCGACCCCGAAACCCAGGCCATTTTGCCGCGAATGAAATCGGATTTGCTTCCCCTGCTGGAAGCGACGATCGACGGCCGGATTGGAAGTCAGTCGATTGACTGGGATGATCGCACCGCGGTCACGGTCGTACTCGCTTCGGCGGGTTATCCGGGCAAGTACGAAACCGGCAAGCCGATTACTGGGCTTCAAGAAGCAGCCGAAATCGAGAGCGTTCAGATTTTTCACGCCGGGACTCATCAGGCCAACGGCCAGTTGGTAACTGCCGGGGGACGGGTCCTGGCCGTAACCGCGCTCGGAAGAAATAGCGAATCAGCCCGGGCCAAAGCCTATCAGGCAGTTTCGTGCATTCATTTCGAAGGTGCTCGCTTTCGAAGGGACATCGCTGCGGCCCCTGCCGGCCTGCCGGCGGCGCCCTAAGACCAAGGAACGGCGGCTTGCCCCGTCTGCCCAAGTAGAAGCGGCGTCCCCGCCGCTTACCGGGTTAGTCAACGCGACCGGAGATCGCGTCTACTTGCCCGCCATCGAAAACCGCCCGCTCCTCGGATCCCCCAACCGGTTGTTGAGAGACACTGCCATGGGTTGTAGGATCAAACTTACTTTGCGGATCTTTCTATTTAGCTGGCCGGTTCTGATCGGCGTTCTTCTTGTGTCCGGCGCGCCGGCGCAGCCGTCTCGCCCTGCAAATTCTTCCTCCCCGGCCGGGTCGGCAGCCACGTCAAAAAAATCGACTGAATCTACCCCGGCGTCTTCGGTTGAACCGGCCACTGAAGAAGTGATCAACTCGCTTTCGTTGGCTGATGTGCAAGCCGCGATCGCGCTCTTAAAGGGCCACTTCACCGATCCGAAAGCAGTTAGCGAGACGGAGTTAAGCCGCGCCACTCTCGAGGGTCTGACGGCGAGGCTGGGAACTGGCCTCGCTCTCTTGGCGAGTAAGGCAACTGCGGCTCCGGAAAAACCAGCGCCATTTTACGGAGAGATCTTGAACCGGCACATCGGCTATTTAAGGCCGGGAACTTTTTCCGCGGCCGCCTTGCAGGCAATGGAAAAAAAGATCGGGGAGTTCGCCGCCAAAAGGGCGGACGCGCTGGTGATCGATCTTCGGGCCAGCAACGCGACCGATTTTGGAATCGCAGCCGAGTTTGCCAACCGGTTTGTTGTCAAAGGCAAGACCTTGTTCAGTCTTCGGAGACAGGGGAAAAAGGACCAGGTATTTATTTCCAATCGCGATCCGGTTTATGACGGGCTGCTGGTTTTGCTGGCCGATGGCGATACCACCGGCGGGGCCGAGGCATTCGCGTCCGCCCTTCGGTTTTACGATAAGGCGCTCGTTATCGGCAAACCGACAGCCGGTCATGCGCTGGAATATTCCGATTTTCCGCTGCCTGGCGGAACGATTCTGCGGGTAGCGGTAGCGGAGTGCATCGGGCCCGACGGCCATTCGTTATATCCGGACGGCATTCAACCCGATCTCTCGGTTGACCTGTCTCCGGTGGAGAAGCGGCAGATCTTTCAAGCGAGCCAGAGCAAAGGGATGGGCCCATTCATCCACGAAACCGAACGCCCCCATTTGAATGAAGCAGCGCTCATAGCCGGGACCAACCCCGAACTGGAAACTTCCGAGCAGCGTCGGGTCCGGATCCATGCCGCAGCGATTTACGATCCCGTTTTGGAACGCGCACTCGATCTGGTCACCTCGGTCGAGATTTATCAGAAACGCTAGAAGCCATCTCATAAATAGGGGCTGGCCGGGTGGCTGTTGGATTTCCGGTTTGAACAAGGCGCGACGAGGAAGCATATCCAAATGGATCTGTGACTGAGGCGCAACACAGTTCAAACCGAAAATCGACGCAGCCCCTATTTATGAGATCGCTTCTAGCAAGGGCGGTCCCTTTTCTGGGGACCGCGCAGCTTTCGTCGAGGGAACAGCCGCCTGATTCCTACCTTAGGGTTAGGCTTCAGATGGCAACAGACGTTCGGCTACAACGACTGGTTTTGAAGCGTGCCAAACCGATCATCGTTAGCTACGTTTGAGCCCGTGAGTCCGCTCGAAGAACGTATCGGCTATAAATTTCGCAATTCGCTTTTGCTGGCCGAAGCCCTCACTCATCCCAGTCTGGGACACGAAACCCAGCGGCATCATTTCAACAATCAGCGGCTTGAGTTCCTCGGAGACGCCATCCTTCAGGTCGTCATCACCGATTTTCTGTTTCGGCATTTCAGTTCCGATGCCGAAGGTCAATTGACGAAATTGCGTTCCCGGCTGGTATCGCGGGAGGCTCTGAAAGCGCACGGTGCCGCTCTCGGCCTCGGACAATACTTAATGATGGGCCGGGGCGAAATTGCCAGCGGCGGGCGGGAACGAACTTCAACCCTGGCCGACGCTTTTGAGGCATTGATCGGTGCGATTTACCTGGATAGCGACCTGGAAACGGCCAGAAAATTTATTCTCACTCAAGCCGCGCCCGACCTGGAGCAGCTGGCCGAAGAGCCGGTCGACATCAATCCGAAAGGGCATTTACAGGAATTGCTCCAGAGCATTTCGCCGAGCAGCCCGGTTTACGAGTTGGTGTCGGAAAGCGGCCCCGAGCATAACAAGACGTTCGCGGTCAAGTGCGTCTGGGAAAGGATGGTGCTGGGGGAAGGGAGTGGACACAGTAAAAAACAGGCGGAAACGGCGGCTGCGGCTGAAGCGATGGAAAAGAAAGTCTGGAAAAAAAAGAAGCGCTCTGCCAAAGCCGGGGAGCAATCGTAATTGCCAGGACGGCCTGGCCGGATACGCGGGTGCTGCGGTTAGGCAGACCCTAGGCTTCTGGCGAATGATTCAGGGCGTCGAGACTCGCTCCCGATGGCGACTTCCAGCGGAAGTGTTGCGCGATCGAAGCGGTGACAAACTTTTTCGCCCGCCCAATCGCGTCTTCCAATCGGAGTCCGTTGGCCAGGCCGGCGGTAATAGCGGCTGAAAATGTGCAACCGGTTCCATGGGTTACCAAATCCCGGACAAACGGGGCCTGAAAATCGATGACGTTATCGTCCATGAAAAGAAGATCGACTGCCTGATCGCCGCCGAGATGGCCGCCCTTGAGCAAAACCGCCGCCCCGTAGCGCTTCTCCAATTCTTTTCCTGCTTTACGCATGGAGGCAAAGTCGGAGACAGCGCGGTCGAGCAACTTGCCCGCTTCATCGAGATTGGGGGTGACCAGAGTTGCAATCGGAAACAATTCCTTCTCGTAAAGTCGCATTGCACCGGGCCGAAGCAGCATGGTCCCGCTGGTCGCTATCATTACCGGATCGACCACCAGTGCGATCCGGTGTTCGGACCGGTCGAACAACTCGACGATCTTCTGGGCTACCGCAGTCACGATCTCAGCGGAGAAAAGCAACCCGGTCTTGATGGCCGTGACCGGGAAATCGCGGCAGACGACTTCGATTTGTTGGCGAACCATCCCGGCGCTGAGCGGCAGGATCTTGGCAACTTTACCGGGGATCTCGGCCACGATGCCGGTAACTGCGGTCAGCCCATAAACGCCCAGGGCCGAAAACGTTTTGAGATCGGCCTGAATCCCGGCGCCGGCGCTGCTGTCCGATCCGGCGATGGTCAGGGCGACGGGAATCTCGGGATCTCGATTTAGCGAGTTGACGATTTAACGATGGTAACGGTTAACCGCTTGCTCCTTCAATCTTTTAACGTCGAACGTTTTTGTTTACCCGCCGTTATCCCCAATCGCTTCAACCGGGCAACCTTCCATTGCTTCCTTGCAAAGCCCTTCTTCCTCAGGAGTTTCCGGCTGCTTGTAAACGAAGGAATGGCCGCCGTCATCGTTCCGCTTGAAATTGGCCGGCGCCGTTTCGCGGCATAAATCGCAATCGATGCACTGGTCATCGACATAAAATTTTCCCGAAACATTCTCGGCGTATTTATTAGCGGCATCGGCCATAGTTTCTCCGTTAATAGCGGACACCTATGTTAATAAGAATCGCCCTGGGCGCAACGGAATTCAGAGATTGCAAAACGCTCCTCCGGTAAACGAGGGTGGCGCGGTTTAATCGTTGAACCGAGCCTGTGATAGGCTATCAAAGTTCCTGCCTTCGTCCTGAATCCCGTTTGCGATTTTGACGCTCTGATAATTTCTTCATGAAAAAAGAGGCCGCCAGGACCATTCGAGCATTTGTAATCGAGCTGCCGGTCTATGTGGCCCTGGTAATCGCCTATTTCTTTCTCGTCCTCCATTTTCTGGGTGACTGGCTGCGCGGATTGGAAAAGGACCATCGCTATCTCTACGCCCTGGTGGCGATTTCGCTCATCGTGGGGCAGGCGATTGTCCTGGAAAATGTAACCACGTTTCTTTTGCGGCTCATCCGCGGCCGTTCGGAGTGATCCATGTTCTTTCCAATTTCAGGAACAGACATTAGTCCGGTCTATTTGACCGTGGTTGGCTTTGTTATCGGAGTGCTCGGCGGATTCTTTGGAGTCGGCGGAAGCTTTATCGCCGGCCCGGCTCTCCGCGCGGTCGGGCTTCACTGGAATTTCGCTATCGGCACCGACCTGGCCCATATCGTGGGAAAATCAGTCGTGGCCGCCAAACGGCACCGGGCCCTCGGGAATGTGGATCTCAAGCTCGGGTTGTTGATGGCGGTTGGAACAATCGGTGGGGCCGAAGGAGGCGCGCAACTGATCCAGTTTCTCAAACGAAAAGGCGATGTCGACCTGGTGGTGAGCCTGGTTTCGATTTTCGTTTACCTTGGCATCTCCATTTTCATGGTTTGGGAAAGCCGGCGAACGCTGCGACAACAACGGGGAAAAAAGCGAGTCAAGGGCAAAGGCGATGTTAATGCCTTCCAGCATGTCACCCGGCGGATCCAGAAATTCCAGCTCTGGCCGATGGTCGAACTCCCAACCTCGGGCGTAAAAGCGATTTCGCTCTGGGTCATCCTCGTCGTTTCCTTCATTGGTGGTGTATTCAGCGGCTTTTTGGGGGGCGGCGCCGGCTACATCCGCATGCCGTCGCTGGTTTACGTGCTTGGAATTCCCACCCATCTCGCCGTTGGGACCGATCTTTTCGAAGTGATCATTTCCGCCGGCTACGGAACGTTCACCCACGCGGTCAAAGGAAACGTCGATATCCTGATTGCGCTCGTTATGCATACCGGGGCCGCCGTCGGCGCTCAAATCGGCGCGATTGCCACCCAATATTTCACCGGACCAAAAATCCGGCTCCTGTTTGTTCCACTGCCCTTGATCGGAGTCATCATTGTGATTTACACATTAATGACCGGACACAAATTGTAGAACCGATGCGCATCCTGATCTGCAGCGACGGCATGCCGGCGTCCAATCAAGCGATCCGAATCGGGGGCCGCGTGGCCGGCGCCTGCCGGGCCGAGGTGGTGGTTCTGGGAATCGTGGAAGATCCGGCGGACGAGAACACATTGCGCAAAGCGCTGGAGGAAGAGGCCCTTTCCCTGCAACACTCCGGCGTCACCCCGAAGATAATCATCGGCGCGGGCGAGCCGATTCGGCAAATCCTGAATGAAACTGCCAGCAGCCTCTACGATCTGGTTGTAATCGGCGCCCAGCGCAAAGGAAACAGCGGCGTCTATTGGCGCTCGGGAAAAACTTATGAAGTGATCAAGGCGATCACTCCACCCGTTCTGGTGGCGATCGGCGAGAACATTGCCCTGAAACGGTTTCTGGTATGCAGCGGCGGCCGCGAGTTTATCGAAGAAGCGGTGGAGCTGACCGGAACTCTGGCCGCGGGCCTGGGAGCTTCGGTCACCCTGTTGCACGTTATGGCAGAACCGCCCGCCATGTACGCCGATCTTGTCCAGATGGAGGAAGATCTGGATCGGTTGCTCGAATCCAAATCCGAGCTCGGAGTAAACTTGCGCAAACAAAAGCGGAGCCTGGAACGGCTTGGGGTCGAAGCCAGGGTGCGCATCCGGCACGGAATCGTGGTCGACCAGGTCTTTGCCGAAGCGGAACAAGGCGGGCACGACGTAATTGTGACCGGATCGTCGCAGGCCCGCGGAATCGTCCGGCACTACATCATGGGAGACTTAACCCGCCGCATCCTGGATCGGGCCGATTGTCCGGTGCTGGTGGCGCGCGCGGGAAAAGCGCAGCGGCCCGGGGTGTCGCAACTGGTCAAAAATATTTTCGCGTCCCCGCCGAAATAAGGTCTGCTTGCAGGAAGAATTCCAACCGCTATTCTGCGAATTGCTATGATTATGGCCGACTCGCTTGCCCGGAAATTCTCCATCCCACTCTGTTTCATCGCGCTTCTCACTCTGCTGATGAGCGGTTGCGCGAAAAAAGGCGGCGGCCAAACCGCCGGAGAAACGGGCGACTACGTCACCGGCACGCCTTTGCCCGAACGCCAGGAAGGGACTTCCTTTTTCGGCGGGAACGTCGAGCGCGATCGTTTCCGGCCGATCTATTTCGATTTTGACGCCGAGACGATCCGCGGCTCGGAAGAAGGCAAGATCCAGGAGATCGCCAGCTTCATGCAGGAAGGATCGCCTCAAATCATCATCGCCGGGTTCACCGATGAACGGGGCACGGCGGAATACAATCGCGGGTTGGGCGACCGCCGGGCCGGCGCGGTCCGGGAAGCTCTCATTCAGCAAGGGGTGGATGGAAGCCGGATCCAGACGGTAAGTTTCGGTCTCGAGATGCCGGCCGATCCCGGCCACAACGAAGCAGCCTGGGCAAAAAACCGCCGGGCCGAAATCGGGGTAATAAAGTAGCGCAAGCCTCCGGCTCGCGCGGGGTTGAAACAGACGCAAGCGAGACGCTCGCGCTACAATTCTTCGAGCGTCAACTGGCCGCGCATCAGGGCTTCGCCGACCAAAACCGCGTCGACCCCGCAGCTTTTGACCCGCAATACGTCTTCGACTGTCTTAATCCCGCTCTCGCTCACCAGAACGGTGTCGTTAGGCACTTCCTCGCTCAGTCGCTCGGTTACGCCAAGATCGGCTTCGAACGTGGCCAGGTTTCGGTTGTTGATTCCGATGATCTCCGCTCCCATCTCCAGAGCCCGCTCCATCTCTTCCAGGCTGTGGACTTCAACCAAAACATCGAGCTGATATTTCGCCGCCGCGTTTGCCAACCGGACCAGCTGTTTCTGGTCGAGCGCGGCAACGATCAGCAGAACCGCGTCCGCGCCGGCCGCGCCCGATTCCGCAATCTGGATCTCGTCCAGAACAAAATCTTTCCGCAACAGCGGCAAGGAGACTTGGTCTCGAATATCGGTCAGGTGATGCAGCGCGCCCTGAAAAAAGGTCTGGTCGGTCAGAACGGAAAGAGCCGCCGCCCCGGAACGTTCGTAGTTCCGGGCAATTCCGATCGGATCGAACTGTTCAACGATCACCCCCGCCGACGGCGACGCTTTTTTGATCTCGGCGATCACCGCCAGATTCCTGTCCGCGCGTTTCAAGGCCGCTGCGAACCCGCGAAATTCATTGCGTTCAAGCGCTCGGCGGTGAAGCGCATCCGCCTGCGGCCGCAGCCGTTCGATCTCGGCCCGTTTCACCGCCAAAATTTCGTCGAGCTTGTTCACGGCTCAATTCATTTATCCGATGTCACCGTTTCAGCATCTGGCAACCAAACAGACGACGCAAACCCTCCAGTCTCGACCAGGCAGGGACGCATCTCCGAGGCGGCCGCAACGACGAACATATTCGCTTCCATAACAGGTCATGCGTTCCCCAACGGACATCTCGGAGAGATGTCCCTACCTGAGCGCGGGGATTGAGATTTCTCTGGTGCTTCGGGTTTGGTGCCTGGACTTTTCCGAGTGCCACTGCCCGAGCAACCCACTTTCCGCAACTCCCGTGTCCGCCGCTGGGTCCATCATCTCTGGCGGGAATGGACCATTGAGAGCTGGCGCCCAATTGCCCCCGCATTCGCTAAACCAAACCCGGCGTCGTGGGATGACAACCAGCTCACCGCTGCCTGGCTTGGGCACGCGACGGTTTTAATCAATTTTTTCGGCGTGAAGATTCTCACCGATCCGGCTCTCTTCCCCCGAATCGGAATCCGGTTGCCTGGATTCACCATTGGCCCGAAACGCCTGACCGCGCCGGCCTTGACCGTTAACGAGCTGCCCAAGATCGATTTGATTATTCTTTCTCACGCTCACTTCGATCATTTCGATCTGCGCACCTTGCATCGCCTGAATTCTTCGGCCCAAGTGGTGACTGCCACGAACACGAAAGACCTGCTTCGATGGACCCGATTTCGGAAAGTATCGGAGCTGCGCTGGGGCGACGAAGAGATAATCGAAACCGGCGCCGGCCCGGTTGCGGTCCGTGCCTTTCCGGTGAAACATTGGGGCGCACGGGTCCGGCGCGACGTTTACCGCGGCTATAATGGTTACGTCATCGAACGAAACGGACGCAGAATTATTTTCGGTGGGGACACCACCTTTACCGAGACGTTCGGCCAGTTAGGTAAAGAAAAACCGATCGCCGAACCCGGCTCCGCCGGGCAGCCCCTTCAACCCCAAACTACCGGTCGTTCACTAGACGCCACAGGAAGGAGCTGGGCTACCCAGCCAGTTGGGCCAACTGGCTGCCCTGCGGGCGCGAAGCGGGTCGATCTCGCGATCATGTCGATCGGCTGTTACAATCCCTGGATCCATTCCCATTGCACCCCGGAGCAGGCAATTCAAATGGCCAACGCTGCCGGCGCGCAATTTATTCTGCCGGTGCATCACCAGACGTTCCGGCTCAGCTTCGAACCATTTCGTGAGCCGATCGAACGTTTCCAAGCGGCCTTGAGCGCCGAACCGGAACGGATCGCGCTGCGCGAGATCGGCGAAACGTTCGTCTTGCCGACGTGACCGGACGCTGGAAACGGGGATCGCTCCCCCGACGCCATACTGTCGCCCGGAAGCGCTAATCAGCTGGATAAATATGCATATACTTATTCATATATATGTGCACTATTATCCACCACTCTTATGTCAGTATCCAAAAAAAACACCGTTTCCCACGCGTCACGGGCGAGGCAACGTGCCCGCGCGCTTTTTCAGCATCGCGGGACCATGCGCACAAAAGAGATTCTCGCTGCGGGCATCCATCCCCGCACCCTGTATCAAATGCGTGATGCCGGTGAGATTCAGCAACATGGCCGAGGTCTGTTTCGTCTTGCCAACACGTCTCCCCTCGCTCAGCCGGACCTTGTCACGATAGCCAAACGAATACCTAATGGCGTGCTTTGTCTGATTTCTGCGCTCGCTTTTCACGAACTCACGACTCAGGTGCCGCACCGGGTGCAAGTAGCCCTGCCCATCACAGCTCGCAACCCGAAGCTGGCATATCCTCCAATCCAAATTCACCGTTTTTCTAATGAATCTTTTCGCAGCGGGATAGAGATTCACATCATTGATGGGGTTTCGGTACGGGTTTATAGCCCCGAGAAAAGCCTGGCTGACGCGTTTAAATACCGAAACAAAATTGGGACGGACGTTGCGGTTGAGGCGCTTCGCGCCTACCTCGGGAGGCCGCGACCTCGCCTGAAGGAACTGCTTACCTATTCTCGGGCATGTCGCGTCGAAAAGATTATTCGGCCATATCTGGAGGCGATCGTCTGAAACAGATTAGCAATCTAGCGGCTTCCGTGCATCAGAAGTTGAAAAATGTCGCGGAGCAAACTAACCGCTCCTTCAATGAAGTTGTTCAATATTATGCTCTTGAGCGGTGGCTATATCGATTGGCACAGTCGAAATATTATGATCGGGTGTTTCTAAAAGGAGCCTTGATGCTTCTAGTGTGGAAAACGCCGCTGACACGACCGACTCGCGATATTGATCTTCTTGGACGGATTAACAACAGCCCGGAATCAATAGGTAAATTCGTGACGGAGGTATCTCAAACCGCCGTCGAGGACGATGCTATGACGTTTGACGTTTCAAAGCTTACGGTTGAAACCGTTACCGAGGACGCAGATTACGGTGGCCGGCGGGTAAAATTTATTGGTTGGTTGGGTGGCACACGTTTGCCAATGCAAATCGACATCGGATTCAGCGATGTAATTACGCCAGAGGCAACAACAATTGATTACCCTACGATTCTCGACCAACCGGCGCCCCAGCTTTCCGCCTATAATCGCGAGACTGCAATTGCGGAGAAATTTCACGCAATGGTGAAATTAGGTGAGCTGAATAGTCGAATGAAAGATTTCTTCGACGTGATGTTGCTATCGAAGAACTACGATTTTGCGGGTCAGCGGCTCGTAGAAGCGATCAAGCAAACATTTGCGCAGCGCCAGACTCCTGTGGAGTCGACGCCGGTATGTTTCTCAAGCGACTTTGCTCACGACCCAACAAAACAAAAGCAGTGGGAAGCGTTCGTTCATCGATCCGCATTTGCTCAAGCTACGCCAAGCTTTCCTGAAGTTATCGAAGCGGTTACGTTGTTCTTAGAGTCCCCGGCAGCTGCGATCGAGAGCGAAAGCCCATTTAAGGCAATGTGGGTTGCTGGCGGGCGCTGGACGTAGCGGCACACTAGTCCTAGTCTTGCCGACATAAGACAAAAACCCAAAGCTCGCCACGGCGAGTCCGTCCTGTGGCGGACACCAAGGAAAATCCAATCCCCAAACTTCAAACGGCGACAAACCTGATTGTGGATGTTGAGCGCCAGCAAAGTAACTTACGGGATGACTGAAAGCCAAAATATCAATGAATTAGTTAAAGGACTAGGTGCAAAACGCGCCGAACTTGCGGACCTCGGAGCGCGGATCAAAAAGTCCGGCACTCCGCTGGCGATTTTATTCATTGATCTGGCTGATTCCGCGTCGATCAAGGAGACACAATCCGACGAAGACTGGCTTGGCTTTATCTTCGAATTTCTCGAAACTTTGTCGAACGCGGTAGCTGGAGCCGGAGGAACGATTATAAAGCGGATAGGCGACGAGCTCCTAATTACATTCGAGAGTACGGAAGCGTGCGAATCCTTTATCGACTCACTAACGGCGGATTTAGATTTTCAGCGCAGATATCCGTACAAAATCGCTGTTGACTATGGTACTGTCTACCATTTCCGTTTTGCTGAGGGATTGACCGATGATCCTTATGGTCGACCAGTCGATCGATGCGCCCGCTTGGCCAAGGCCGCTCGACCTGAATCCATTTTGTGTAGCGCTGACTACCGGAAGCACGTCTCGAATCGCCGCTACACCGCCCTGGGAACATTCACTCTAAAAGGTTTTTCGGAACCTCAAGAGGTTTTCCTTAGGACCTGGACTCAACGAGTTGACAGCAAAGAATATCTGCATCCGATTCTCGAGCATCTCAACCGCGATGCAGATTCTTTGAGTGGTTTTCGCTATGTTTTGCGGAAGCATTCGCCCGAAGATTTCAAATTTACCAGCTCGCATTCAGGCCGCCCCTTTCTCCTTCGAGAGCTTGTCAATCTGCCATGCTTACCATACTCATTAAAGGATTTCTACGGACTGCTGAAAAGGATTGAGCAACCAGAGCGGCAAAAATACATAGGATATATTATCAATTGGAGCGCTCGTTTTGATTCCTACACGCAGGGTTCTACTTTGATTTTTCATCTTCTCTACGAAGAAAATCATTCCTCCCTCTCAGTTTTCGTGCATCTACCTCAATCGCACTCTGAAATGGCAAGAGAGGTAAAAAAAGGTGACATAGTAAATGTCAGAGGCGTTCTAATGGACGTCTCGTACGCCGAATGCACCGTAGACTACGCTGACTGGACCCGAAGCATCCGCCAATAATCGCGAGTCCATTACCTCCCACTGGGAAACGCTTGCTTACTCCAGCACCGAGGAGATGTAACTTGCCGCCCGACTCGCCGACGTAGCTCAGCTGGTAGAGCAGCGGTTTCGTAAACCAATGCCGCGCCTAACGGCGGGTCCATTGCTTAGGAACAAGTGCGAGCATCTGCGACCCAGGTGGTCCATTCCCGACGCTGATAACGTCAACGCGGCGTCAGTGAGTCCTCTCTGGAATTGTGTCCCTATCGCCCACAGCATGGGCACGATCCACCCATTGGTCCTAAGTCCATTTTCGAAACGATATTGCCGAGGCTTTCATTTATCGCAGTTCGTTTCTGCGCATCGGCGTTAATAAACTCGTTGACGGCTTTGATCAGTTCTTCGCGCTCTGACAGATTCAGCTCCGTGAATCCCTTATAGACTAGATTTGTTCGATCATTCATGGTTAGAAGTTTCCGCAGCAATCGCACGACATGTCCGTCTGCTCAAACTTGCGTGATGAAGGCACGCGTTTACAGACAGCACACGCGGTCTGAAATTTAAACAGGGCTGCTCGCATTCCGCGCCTACGTTCTTTGTCGCTAACGTTCTGCTGCTCGTCGCGTTGCGCTTGTTTCAAGTGTTGCCTTCTGACCCGCTCGTATTCGGGCCCAATATTGTCAGCGGGAGCATTGATAACGCCTTCCCATTCAGCTTGCAGCTCAGCATTCTGGTTGTTAGCCGACACGGACTCTTGGTAGGCATTGTCCCACTTGTTTACCAGTGCCCACACCGAGAGAACAAGTTGCGCGACCGTGGCGATACCGACGACAGGCAGGACATAGGGTAGCAGCGCTGGGTAGTTGCTAAACGACAACACAACGCCGCCCACGAGCACGGGCAAAGCAATTCCCAAGAAAAGGACCGCTCGCTGGCCGAACCGATAATAACTAGCTCGCCTGCGAAAGATCAAACTTGTGCCGTATGCTTCACGCATTTTCTTGTTCGCCTCGAGCCGCATTTGCTCCACCTCATTGATCTGCGCCGCTTGCGCCAGTGGCTCGGCTGCGGGTGGATGGTAGGTCATATCTCTAACGTTAGGCGCTAGACCACAACTTACACGCTGTCCATCGAATCGTCACGCAGTTATCTCGGTGTCCTCGCGTGCGCGTGGAAAAGGTCAGAGGGCGTGCGAAGCGACGAAGTGTGATTATAGTATCGCAGCTACAGAGTGTCAGACCCACTGCTCCATACGATTCTAGAGACGTGCAAGGCCATTCGGGCGCTACCTCCATCTGACGCAGCGCACGAGGAAATGGCTCGCGGCGGCATCGACCGCGGCAAATATGATAAGACGCGCTGCATCCGAGACAACCTTGATCGGGCTGTGACGTTTCTGGAGCCCTTCTGTCGGACTAGCGCTTCCCCTTTCTCCGACCTGCCAACACCGATCCGGGAATCGATCAACAGCGGATTGGATGTGTTACGCCGAGTCGCAACACAACTACCGGAAATGTGTCGAACCGATCCAAGTCCCGCCCAGCAACCTGCCGTTGTGCCACCTGGATACCGCGGCGGTGAAATGACAGTCGCATTGCAGGTCGATGGCGTTTTTACCCACCTGTATTTACAACTCGCGACGCTGCGGCAAGCTCATTCCGGCCGCCAACTACCTAACACACTGAACAATCCTATCGATCGAGGTATCGCATACGTGTTGTTCATCGATATTGTCGGTTATTCCAACCTGCTGAACCAGGAACAGCAATCAGCCGTCGAGAAATTGACCGAAATTGTGCGTGCAACCAACGAGGTGAAACGCGCGGAAGCGATCGACCAGTTAATTAAAATTCCGACCGGTGACGGTGTGATGCTATTGTTCTTCGGGACTCCCGAACAGCCTATTCGCTGTGCAATCGAAATTTCCACAGCTTTGCAACAAGAGGCTAACCTTCCAGTTCGAATGGGCATGGATAGCGGACCGGTTAACGCGACCATCGACATAAATGAGCAGCGCAACGCCACCGGGGGTCCAATTAACAACGCGCAGCGAATTATGAACTGCGGCGAGGCGGGACACATCCTGCTTTCCCGGCACATTGCCGAAGACCTGGCGCACCTCAAGGAGTGGAAATCATGTTTGCATGAAGTCGGAGAATGCAAAGTAAAACACGGCAGAATAGTGTTCCTCGTCAACTTCTTCAACAACGGAGTAGGTAATCCTGAGTCGCCCCAGAACGTTGGCAAACAGGTAGCTTAATGCTTAGACCGTCTCGAAGATCCGCTGGCGGATTATGGGCCAAAGGCGAAGGAACTCTCAAAAGTGCTTTATTCGTTAGTGCAAGCGCAACCACAAGAGCTTCCAGCTACGACTCATCTCGACTGGAACCCTATATTGACGCCATTTTTAAAAGAATTGCGGAGCTTTGCGGCCGCAGACTTTCTAACCGGTTCACACACGATCGGCCCGGGAGGGGAATTTGGCGCAGGATTCAGACTGAAGCCCGCCTTCATTGTGAAGCTAGCAGTGCTCCATGACGACCGGACCGAAATTTCGAAGCTGACAGAAGCTCTGGATCACGCCACCAACCAATTGGTCGGCTCCGAACTGCGGAAATCAATCAATCTGCCGATCACGGTGATCGATGCATTCTTTACAGACTACGAGCAACGTGGCCAAGGATATAAATCAGGCCAAATCGGTGAATCAGTCTACATTCCAAAAGCCCGCCCTTCGTAGACTGAGGGTCGAGAATTCCCGAGCTAATCCAGCGCGCGGTTCGACACCACTGCGGCATTCGTCTTCCGGGATTTCCCCAAACGGCTGACCGCACCGGCTCTGACCGTTAACGAGTTGCTGCGAATCGTCATCCTGCCGGTGCACCATCAAACGTTCCGGCTCAGCTTCGAACCATTTCGGGAACCGATTGAGCGTTTCGAAAACGCCCTCCAAAACGAGCCGGAACGAATCGCCCTGCATGAAGTCGGCCAAACGTTCGTCTTACCGACGTAAAGAAAAACCCCAAGCACCAATCACCAAACCCCAGGGAAGCTCCAATCAACAATCATCAACTGTTGGACGCCTCCCCTTGACGATTGGAACTTGGAGATTCCCTGGATATTGGGGTTTGGGATTTGGGGTTTCGGCGAAAGACCACCGGCTTGATGCTTGCTCCGGTACCGCGCGGATGTAACTTGCCGCCCGACTCGCCGACGTAGCTCAGCTGGTAGAGCAACGGTTTCGTAAACCGGTGTAATGCCTAGCTATGGTGTTGTCTGTTAGGCGCAGGGACGAACGTCAGCGACAGAAAGCGACCGCTTCTGACGTTCAGACCGTCAATGCTGCGTCAATGACTAGTCCTCTCGCGCGCGCGGAAAAGGTCGGTGGATCCGCGATCGTCGCGGTTTGTTTGCTTCTTCGAGCGAGCTGCCTAGTCCCAGATGCTATTGCCGAGTTACATCAAGTAATTCCACCTCAAAAACCAAAGTTGAATCAGGAGGAGTAGCACCCCACGCGGGAAACAGACCGTAAGCCAATTGAGGTGGGATATACAGTTCGTATTCCCCTCCGGCCCTCATCAATTGCAATCCTTCGCTCAAACCTTTGATCACTCCATTTACAGAGAACTTATCTGGCCTACCCCGTTTATACGAACTATCAAACTCCCATCCATTAAGTCTCCCGCGATAGTTAACGGTTACGATGTCTTTCGGGCCGGGTGTAGCGCCATTTCCTCGTCTTATTATCTTGTATCGGAGCCCGCTCGCGGTGGTCGTATAATTCTCAGGATTGGAGTCTGCCAACTTCTGAGCGTCTTGGGCAGCGCGCTCTGCTGCATATTTGGCCATGTCCCGGAGTCGATTCTGCGAGAACGGGAGCCCTTGGTTGGCCGCCTTTTGATACAGCTCCTGCGCTTTTGCCAAATCCTGTGGGATGTCAATGTCGCCAAAATAGTATTTGTTGGCCAGATCCTCCTCTGCGTCTGCAAATCCTTGATGAGACGCTTTGGTTACGAGTTCGACCGCCTTCTGTATATTCTCGGGACACCCAAACCCGAATTGCGAACATCGTGCCAGCTGGTACTCCGCCACTGCGTATCCCTGATCCGCCGCTCGTTGAAACCATTCGACGGCTTTGGCCTCGTCTTTTGGCACGCCTAGCCCTTTGAAATAAATGTTTCCTAACGTTTCTTGGGCTGTCACTTTTCCAGCCTCCGCCCTTTCCAAAAGTCCAGAATTTAGCGACCGGTTTACTAGCTCAGTTGCTATTTTTGGGTTTTTCTCGACACCTGCATAGCCCTCCGCCATCCACATCGCTAGGCGCGCTTGGGCTTCTGGCAATCGCGCTGCTGCCGATCTCCGCATAAGTTCGACTGCTGTTTTATCAACGACGCCCGGTCGCGTTTCGCCAACAGCATCCAGCGCTTGCGAGTAATCACGCTCCGCCTGTTCAAGCGATTCCGTGGATGCAACGTTTGGTAATCGCCCTGACAGGTTCGAAGCTGCATTAGTCGAATTACTCCTAAACTTATCTCGGTTCGCAAGAGCCACTGCGAGCAGAATGAGAAGGGCGATAACGATGAGAGAGAGCGCCGCTGATCGGGATGAACGTTGGTGAGCTTGCGCGCCCTTGTCAATGAATCCGCGTGCACCGGCAATGACTCGATCGAGGTGCTGATGGAAATCCAATCCGCTGTCGAGCGGCAATGCGTTCCGAAACGCGAGCAGCTCAATGTCCCTTGGCAGCTTTTCTGGTTTTGGCATCGGTGTAGTGTTGATGAGGAGCGGGATTACAGGAATTCCAGCTTTGAGCGCATACTCAATTTCGAGACGCACGAAGTCAGTCGGATCATCGATTCTTCGCGAGCCGTCGCTCTGCTCCCCCAACCAATGAGGGCCGATCAATGCGACGACAAGATCTGATTTCTCAATCGTTTCTTTGATCCGTTCACGAAAATCGACTCCGGGAGGAATTGAATCAAAATCCATGAACACATTGCGCTTCCCGAACTCCGCTTGGAGCCGGTCGTAAAGCCGGCCAGCGATTGGGAGCGAGTCTTCCCGACGGTATGAAATCGCAATCACAACGTGTTCCCATAGGTTAGGCAAGTGGCGTCATTTATGTAAAGTCCTCGATCTAGCGTCTTTCGTTAATGGCGGCTTGGGCACGGAGCTTCCCCAAAAAGAAAAAGACTCCTCCGATGCCGGGCGGCGGCATGGGTGGAGTGGATTATTGAGGTGATCCCGGCCGAAATCCCGGATCCTTTTGGGGCTAAGCCAAACCAAACAGTCGATTGGGAGGCAGGACGTAGTGACTCGTTGCCATTTTTGCTGTAGCAGTGCGCCACCTCCTGCCGCATAAGCTAAAATCAATCCCTGCTTTGACCTTGCGCAGCGGATGGATTAGCTCTCACTCCCTTTTCCAAATTCACTCCATAATGGAATAACTCGGCTTCAATCTTCTGCTTTCCCATCATGGAAATATCGCCTTGCCAGATACCCCTTCCTTTGTGTATCCTTTTTCCTATCGCTGATTTGGGTAACAGTCCCGGAGCTCGTCCCTCCGTTGAAAGAGCGAGGCGGACGTTTCGGAGAAACGTCCCTACCTGAGAAAGATTTGGATGACTGCCTGCTCATTCGTCGAACGCCAGGGAGCGCGTCCTCTTATAGAGGAAGAGGAGGCCCGGTCCTCCGGGCCGCTGCCGGGCCGCCGCTTGCCGCCTCCCCGCTCAAATGCAATCTTGGCCCGCCGCGCCGACGTAGCTCAGCTGGTAGAGCAACGGTTTCGTAAACCGTAGGTCACGGGTTCGAATCCCGTCGTCGGCTCCACTCTTAAACGGCTACTACAGCAGCTGCCGCTAACTCTATGGAGGATGGACAAGTCTGACCATCTATGGACACCGATGGACACTCGGCTTGTCTAAAACTTGTCCGCGAGAAGGGTCTGCGGCTTTCGTTTTGGCGGGGTTTTGCGCTGCCACTGCTCACAAATGCGTATCGCGCCAAGGCTGGTAACCCTGGAGGGCCGAAGAACTTTTTTGAAGTTTCAGCGAACTTCACTGGTCTAGTGTATTTGAATCGAGATGTATTAAAACCATTCGCCCACCTCTCCCACTTAAGACAATGAGAACAACGAAGCCCGCTAGCTCCATAGCAACGCGATTACCTACGCGCAGTTATCATCGTACCCTTTTGCATGGCAGTATTGATTACATAGCCGTGGTAAGCGTCGATCCACGCACATTTTTGCAGCAAAGCGGCGTTGTGTTCATTGAGGTTTTGAGCAAACACTTGAGAGACAAGCAAAGTTTTATAGTTGGGAGTTGAGTTCGCTTGGTGTGACAAGTTGGAAGCTTCATTAACCACGTCGCCCATCCAGACGACTTCATTGATCCCGCTGCCTGCATATCCAGCCTTGATCATTAAGGCTCTGCCGTAGGCCAGTCCTATTCCGACCGTGACTGGTTCAATATCATACAGGCCGAACTTGTAGTTCAGAATGCCTATCATGGAATTTAGCTCGGCCGCGGTCGAGAATAGGTAGTCGATATCCTGCTTGTTTGGTGTATTGAAGATACCTCCTACGCTGTCCCCAACGATTGATATTTCGGAGCAGTCGACGTTCGCGTTCATCACGGCCACGCATTCCGATAGGTATGCGCGGTACAGTCGGGCGAGCGTGGGTCGTTGGTATTTGCTGGGCAGCTCAGATGACTTGCGGATATCGATGAAGAGTGCGCTGCAGTTGACGTAGTAGCCGTTGCTGAAGGTTAGTGAATCCCGTGAGGGGATCGAGTTCACTTCTTCAAAAGATTCGTCCTCTGCTTCTAATATTTCATCGATGCGATCAGCGCTGGCCACAACGTCATATTTGGCAAAGCTAGCCCTCATGGATTGGTGCGCACAAAAACAATGAGTAACTCGATGACGTTTAGAACCAGCCCGAAGGCAAAAAACCGCAGTGCCCAGGTTGAAGTTTTGTATTTGTCCCAAGCGACAACCGCATTGGACCAAATCTGATGCACTAGATGATCTCGCAGTCCGCTCGGCTCGTTCAGGTGTCTTTCAACCATTTCCTGATATGCCTTGGCATCAGAAAATGCCTGAGCGATGTGCCCGAAAAAAATGAGAGATTTGGCTTCGCCCACTTTGAGCCGCGGCAGGATGCATTTAAGGGCATACAGGAGCGTGAGTGCCCCCAGGATCAAGCTAAGTGCCAGAAGAAGCAACAGCCATATGCTCGTAGCTATGATCGTTCCGTTCGTTAAGATTCGGGGGATTGCCAGAGCGAAGATGGTGACTTGGCCCGCGATCACGGCAGCTGCTTTTGTGTCAGCGAAGCGAACCCAGTCATTGATGTTGGAAAAAATATTCCAGAGATCTTCGTTATCTAAGGGCATGAGGCAAGTATCAGACGAAGCTCTGTTTACCATTGCTGGCTGAGTTGTAGGAGAAAAAAGGGGGTTCGTGGTTGCAGCAACGGTTCGGGCACACGGATTCGTGTCACCCTTGTGTATCACCCTATAGGGTAAAGCTGGCGGATCTCTGATGTTCCGTGATAAAAACCGGGATCGCCTAACTATCGAGAACTAAGTAACTTGCAGACGACGGACGACAGCAGGCGAATCGCTGCAGAAATGCGATTTTTACCTTAGGAAACCTCCGTTCTATCTATTGAGGTGGCCAGGCCCTAAGGTCCGCCATCGGGCCATGCGAAGGTGAATCCTGGGGCAACGTCGATGATCCAGAGATTGTCAGCGCGCGCTGTCATGTTGTCCACTCGACTGCGGCATCGATAATGTTAGGCTAAAGCCGTGCCGCCGGTTGCATTGCCTAAACTCCCTCAGGGACCTGAATTCGAGGAATATGTGTCCGCATATTTTCAATGCGGCGGGTTTCATGTCGAGCGGCAACTCATCGAGCGCGGCGAAGATGAGGTTCTCGAACTGGACATCATCACAACCAATTATCGACAAAACGCGGTGCCGGACATTCGGCTCTTGGAAATTAAATCCGGTAAGTGGGGTTTCGCCGATATTTTCAAGGTCAAAGGCTGGATGGTTTATCTCGGTCTATCCGATGGGAAGTTTGTCGTCCGTGAAGATCGTAAATTCCTACTCTTTTTTGTCGGGAAGTCGAAATCGCTTGGGATCGACCTCATCTGTATTCCAGATCTAAAAGACACCGCCAAGGCGCTAAAATCATTTACAAACATCGACCACTGCGAGGGATTCGAGACCCCTTGTTGGCGTTTTTCTTACTGGACCGAGCGTAACGTTCTAAAACGTCTCTACGCCGCGAAGAAAAAAGATCACAAGGTTCAGCGTTACAATGCGTTGGCCGAATATTTCTTTTTGATTAACAGCAGGACGTTTTTCACTGAAAACATCGTTCTGCGGGTTGAGCAGTTGTATAAGACATTTCAAGAGTTTCCTAACATCTCGGCAAAATGTGCAAATGAATCGATGGGAAAGCCCTTCGATGCGGAATACGAAGCGCTGCCTAAAGAAGTTTTTGCGGAAACCTATTACGAATGTCGGCTGAACGATGTAGCAATCTCATGTTTCATCGAACATCGTGCCCGATTGGCCATTTTGAAAAATGCAATCGACTACATCATTTACAGGAACGCAGGTGACAAATCGAAAACGGTCGCGGTTGAATCAATCACAATGTCCGGCAAGACATGGGAATGGTCTCACATGAATTTTCTTCCCAAAGCATTCCGCGATGGTCTCGATGAAATTGCCAAGGAGCCATATTTCCATTGCTACCCGGTTTTTTGGCAGTGGTTCCTATGGTTCTTTGGCGGCTTTATCCTGACTGACCTCAGGGAGAAGGAGTATGAATTGTTTGCGCGTTATACTGGCGTTCCCTCAAAGGAAATTCCCAATGCCATTCAAGCTTACGAAAAACTATTCCCGATGGATAAAGGCTGGTTCACTGACCTGGGGCCAAATTCAAAAATCGAAAAAATTAAGATGATGTCAGTTCCATTCATGGGTATCGGCGCAAACGTGCGCCGCTTTGCTTACGCAAAATCCGAAGACTTTGAAAAAATACCGACCGGTGGCCAATTCACGATTAAGGACTTGAAGACGTGGAATAACACAACCGTGGAGCTGCTCAGTTCGTGACGGCGGTGCCGCCCGTTCAAAGAGCGTTAACGTCGGTCATCGGGCCATGCCGCGATGAATCCTGGGTCATCGTGGATGATTTTTTGATGCCGGCTCGAGCGAGTGTTACCTTTCGCGCATGGGATACTACCAAGGTTGCGAGCTCACCATCGAGGTGCCGAGGACCGGGAACTACGATATAACGGCAATCACCAAGGCACTGACCGCCGAGATGCCGGGGCTCAAGGTCAAGGTCCGCCAACCCTCGCTCACCCCCTACGCAGTCGAAGCCTACATCCCTGAAGATCACGGTCTTGCAGCCGCAGGTGAAGAAGTTGGCGGCGGCAAACTAGCACCGACCGGAGGACGCACCGTGCTGATGATCGCGGAGGACGTGCTGAGCAAGTTTAAGCCAAGTTAGGGGCCGTGTTGGACCTTCTTTCTCTTTTCTAACCTCGGATGGATCGTCCAACCAGCGGTGGTTTGACCACGGGTCTTACTGACGAGTAGCGCACGACCGGCAAACGGCCCGAGTCCGGGGGAAACTGCTGTAATAGCTTTGCGATCTTACAAGAATCGCACTGCTTGCGGAGGGAGAAGTGGGGTCTGATCTTCACCGGAGGGAGAAGTGGGGTCTGATCTTCACTTTCCACAACTAACCTAACGACATCCCCGATGGATTTTCGGGGTTGGACGTTCAGATCTTTGGACGCTCCTTGTGCCAGTCGGTGCTTTGCTCGTAGGCGTGCGCGATCTGGAATATGCGCGCTTCGTCCAGGGCCTTGCCTTGAAACTGCAAACCGATCGGCAATTTCTTGCCTTCGACCTCGGCGAATCCGCACGGAATGCTGATCCCGCAAATTCCGGCCAGGTTTCCCGCGTTGGTGAAAATATCGGCCAGATACATTTGGAGGGGATCGTCGGTGCGCTCGCCGATTTTGAACGCCGGCACCGGCGAGGTGGGCGAGACCAGCGCGTCCACTTTTTCGAAGGCCTTGGCGAAATCCTGCCGGATCAGCTCCCTGACCTTTTGGGCGCGCAGATAATAGGCGTCGTAATAGCCCGAGCTTAAAACGTAGGTGCCGAGAATAATCCGCCGTTTCACTTCCGGACCGAAACCTTCGCCCCGGGTTCGTCCATAGAAATCGAGCAGATCGGTCGGATTTTCAGCCCGATATCCGTACCGGACCCCGTCAAACCGGGCCAGGTTGGCCGACGCTTCCGCCGTGGCCACTATATAATAGACCGCGATGGCGTAATCGGTGTGGGGGAGCGACACCTCGATGATCTCGGCCCCGAGCGATTCCAGTTGTTTGATGGCGGTCTCGACTGCTTTTTGCACCTGCGGATCGATTCCGCCAATCATGTATTCCTTGGGCAAACCCGAGCCGCACCCCTTTCAGATCGCGTCCGAGACCCGCGGTATAATCCGGGACCGGCTGATCGAGACAGGTGCTGTCCTCCGGATCAGGCCCGGCAATCGCATTCATGATCAGAGCACTGTCCCGCACGGTTTTGGTTAACGGGCCGACCTGATCGAGTGAAGAAGCGAACGCGGTTAGGCCAAACCGCGACACTCGTCCGTAGGTCGGCTTGACTCCGACCACTCCGGAGAGGGCCGCCGGCTGGCGAATCGATCCGCCGGTGTCGGTCCCGAGCGCCGCAATCGCTTCATCCGCCGCCACCGCGGCGGCGGAACCGCCGCTGGAACCGCCCGGCACCCGGGATAAATCCCACGGGATTATGAGTCAGCTTCACACTCGAATTTTCGGTCGACGATCCCATGGCGAACTCGTCCATGTTCATTTTCCCGAACGGGATCGCTCCGGCCGCGCGCAGTTTTTTCACGACGGTGGCATCGTAGATCGCGCGGTAATTGGCCAGGATCTTCGAGCCGCAAGTGCAGGGCTGGCCGGCCAAACTGATAATGTCCTTCAACGCAATCGGAATTCCGCCCAGCGGAAGATCGACATTTGCTTTCTCCGCCTCTTTCACCGCCGCTTCGAAATCGAACGACAAATAGGCCCCAATGGTTCCGTCGAGCTCATCGATCCGGTCCCGCAGCCCCTCCATTACCGTTTTGGGCGAAACTTCCCGGCGACGGAGCAGCGCTTGGAGTTCGGCGATGCTGAGCGCCGGCAGAGCGCTCGGCGTCATTCGACGACTTTGGGAACGATGAAAAGGTGGTTCGCCTGGCGGGGCGCGTTGCTCAACGCTTCTTCCGCGGTAAACCCATCGCGAGGCTCGTCTGCCCGAAAGACATTGAAAACCGGAATGGCATGGGCGCTTGCTTCCACCTGGGTTACATCGATCTCACCCAGCTTTTCCACGTAGTGCAGGACGTCAGCCAGTTGTTTTTGAAAAAGGTCGGTCTCGGCCGCGGTCAGCTTCAGACGCGCCAACTGCGCGACATAACTCACTTGGATTTCGGAAACACCGCTCATGACCGGGAACTAGAAGCTGGGCAAATGGGCAATCAGCCAAATCACGGAAAGAACCAGGGCAACCGCCAACAAAATAAAAATGATCCGGCCTTCCCGGCGTTCTTTTCGCAAACGGCGCCGCGGTGCGGCCTTGGCGTCATCGCCATAGCGCTTGTCAGGCAAAGCGAGCGAAACATCGAGCCGGCTGCGCTCTTCCCCGGCGCGCTGAAGCAGTTCTTCCCGTTGTTGCCGGCTGATTTCTTCAGCCACTCGCGGTGCTTCGGCAATCATCCGCTCGAGTTTTTCCACCTTGTTGCGCAACTCCGATTCCTGCCGGGCAAGCTCCTGCTTACTCTGATCGAGCGCGGTGATCGATCTAGGCGAACGTCGAAGCATGCGGGATCAATGAACCCTTCCGGCTATCCAGAAAAAGAGGAGCAACGCCAGGAATCCGAAAACGATCAGGGGCAAACTCAAGGCCAGGCCAATTTGCATCCATTGACCAAAAGAACGGCCACCCCCCAGCAAATCGGCCATATCCGGAGCGGCCTCCGGTAACGCGACATCCTGATTGGCTTCGTCCGCTGCCTGGAGCCGGCTGCGTTGCTGACTGAATTCGGCCCGGGCATCGTCCACAGCGCTGAG
This sequence comes from uncultured Verrucomicrobiae bacterium, assembly GCA_963728975.1. Classification (GTDB taxonomy): domain Bacteria; phylum Verrucomicrobiota; class Verrucomicrobiia; order Chthoniobacterales; family UBA10450; genus DATFCK01. Next base: position 1,311,631 of record CAVSMF010000001.1, on the reverse strand, counting down.
CGCGCGGCTCAACTCCTTGTGCAGATCGGTCGGGTTCCAGCTTTTCGGATCGATCGCCTCCAGCAACTCCAAATGCTGGCCGAAACTTTCCCGCGTCGCCCGGATATGTTCGAGTTTCTTTTGGGTATCGTAGGCTTCCCGTTCCAGGATCACCAGGGACCGAGTCAGTTTATCGCTCATTTCGGCCCGGCCCCGCTCCAATTCGTCCTGACGCCGGCTGAGCTCTTCCAGCTCCCGCTTTTGCTTTTCGATTTGTTCCTGCTGGCGTTTCAGGTGAAGCAATTGCTCCTGTGCCCTCTGCACCTGCGAATCGAGGTGCTCCGGCGAAACCGCCTCCTCGCTCAACTCCAGCATTTGTTCGATAGGTCGGATTTTTTCTGGCATGTCAAATTTTCGCATTCGAGACGTGGACCGCGCGTTCCGTCACGCCGGACATTAATGACGCTCTTCGAAATTTCCAGATTTTTTACGCGGGAATTTTGAAGAAGAATCTGGAAGCCAGGAATCCAGGAAAATCTCTGAGGAATGCAGGAAACCAGAAAATCCCGAAACAAATCTGCGAAAATCGGGACCGAGGGAATCTGTGGATAAAATAAATCTGGAAGCCAGGAATCCAGGATTTTTCTCAGGAACGCAAGAATTGTTGAAAGGCGGCGCTTCGGTCAACGCCCACGGTAAGCATGTCATCTCGAGCGAAGCGAGAGATCCCGTGGAAATACGTGCACTCATCGCACCGGGATCCCTCGCTTCGCTCGGGATGACCTTTGAAATGTCACCGCCCAGGCATCATTTCCAGCAGAACGCCTTTAAAATATTGGCTTTCCGGCAACGTCGGCAGAACCGGATGATCGGGCGATTGATCGAACCGCCGGATTTCCCGGGCCGACCGCCGGGCATCGACCAGGGCATCGGCGATCGTCTGGGCAAAGGCGGATTCGCTGACGTGATGCGAGCAGGAGAAAGTGGCCAGTAATCCATCTTTCGATAACAGCCGAAATGCCCGCAGATGCAGCTCGCGATACCCGCGCAAGGCGCCGCTCAGTCCGCCTTTAGCTTTGGTGAAGGAGGGCGGGTCCAGAACGATCAGGTCATATTGCGCTCCGGATTTTTCGGCGGTGCGCAGGAATTGAAACGCATCCTGCTCAATCCAGTTTACCGCTAACTTGTTCAGCTCGGCATTCTGCCTCCCCGCCGAGATGTTTGGGGAGCTCTCTTCCACGGCCGTCACTTCGGCCGCTCCGCCGGCGGCACAGGTTAGGGCAAAGGCGCCCTGGTTGGCAAAACAATCGAGCATCCGGCGGCCCGCGGCATATTGGGCAACCGCCTGGTAATTCTGTTTTTGATCGAGATAAAATCCTGTTTTTTGACCGTGAAGCAGATCCAGACGGAATTTTAAGCCGTGCACTGGCAAGACCGGCGGTTCAGCCGGGGCCGCCCCTCGCAGAACGCCGGTTACCAGATCCAAACCTTCCGCCTTGCGAATGGGTGCGTCGTTCCGCTCGATAATGGAGAGTGGTGCAATTTTCCGACTTGCGCTTGACTGGTGGGCAAGTTGGAAACTTGCCCCACTTTCGAAAACCTCCACGATCGCGTCTGCAATCAACTGTTTTCGGATATCCATCGCCAGAGTCAGCGTCTGAAGAACAAAGTAGTCGCCATAACGGTCCAGGATCACACCGGGCAATCCGTCGCTCTCGCTCCAAACAACCCGGCACAAGCTCAAGTCGAGCTGACGGCGTTCCCGATACTGCGCCGCCTGTTCGATCCGACGCCGGAAAAAGTCGTGATCGAGATCCTGTTTCCGCCGGGAAAATCGCCGGGCCACGATCTGCGATCTGGAGTTGTAGATGGCGCTGCCGATCAAATGGTCCCGTCCGTCTTTTACCGAAATGACATCGCCATCGGCAGGTTTGCCGAACACTTTCAGGATTTCGCTGGAAAAAACCCAGTCGTGTCCGTGAAGAATGCGCGCGCGCGGTTTGACGACGATTCCAGCCATATTTAAAGCAAACGTTCAACGCACAACGCTCAACGTTCAACGCTCAATGAAAGCTAACATTGGACGTTGAAAGTTGAGCGTTGAAAGTTGAGCGTTGAGCAATGCAAACCCCGACTCAAACCTCCATCGATCTTCCGGGCATCAAAAAACTGCGCAGCGGCAAGGTCCGCGAGGTTTTTGATCTGGGCGACAATCTTCTCTTCGTCGTCACCGATCGGATCTCCGCTTTCGATGTGATTTTGCCCGACCCCATCCCCAAAAAAGGGGCCGTGCTCAATCAAATCTCGGCTTTCTGGTTCCAGCGGTTCGCGGATATCAAGAATCATTTTGTCACCGCGGATTTTAAGGCTTTCCCAAAAGAGTTGCAGCCGTTCCGCCAGCAACTGGCCGGCCGCTCCATGATCGTCAGGAAAACCAAACCGCTACCAGTCGAGTGTGTCGTGCGCGGATATCTGGCCGGTTCCGGCTGGAAGGAATACCAGGCATCGCAAAGCGTTTGCGGCATCAAGCTGCCGGCCGGTTTGCAGCTCGCTTCGAAATTGCCCGAACCGATCTTCACCCCCGCGACCAAGGCCGAGCACGGGCACGATGAAAATATCGATATGACCGAATGCGCGCGCATTCTCGGCCAGGAGATGGCGGACCGCGTCAAACAGCTAAGCCTCGACGTTTATTCCCGGGGCCGGGACCACGCCGCGAAACACGGAATTATCGTGGCCGATACCAAGTTCGAATTTGGAACCGTCAATGACGAATTGCTTTTGATCGATGAATGCCTGACCCCGGATTCGTCGCGGTTCTGGCCGGCCGATCAATATGCGGTCGGGAAAAGTCCGCCCAGTTTCGATAAACAATTCGTCCGGGATTACCTGGAAACGCTCGATTGGGATAAGACGCCGCCCGCGCCCCGGCTGCCGGGAGACGTGATTGCGAGAACGGCTGCGAAATACGTGGAAGCGTTCCAGGAACTAACGGGGCAGAAACTGCAGTAGCTGATCTGTCCCCCGCTGCTGTAGCCATGTAGCCACCGCCCTGTGGGCGGTGCCGGGTTCCCTTCTCCACTCCTGCGCCACTAAAACAAACCGGCCACAGGCCGGTTGCTACATGCTCAGGGGCGCGCGAGTCCCAGGGCGCGACCGACATCCTCGCGGTGCGGCCGACACGGCCGCCTCTACATTATTGCAGCAGCTCGCCGACCATCGATTTTTCTTCCTTTAATTCGGCCACGGAGGCGTCGATCTTCTGGCGGCTGAACTCGTTGATCGGGAGTCCCGTCCACGACTTCAACTTTTCCCCCGCGGACACGGGTCGGAAACGAGGAGATCAATCCTTCCCCCACGTCGTAACTGCCATCGGAACAAAGCGCGACACTGTGCCAGTCGTCTTTTGGAGTGTCGTTGACCAGGGAGACGACCGTATCGATGGCGGCGTTGGCGGCCGAGCCGGCGGAGGAAAGCCCGCGCGCTTTGATTACGGCGGCGCCGCGCTGCTGCACCGTTGCGATGAAATCGTTCTTCAACCATTGCTCATCCCCAATTACCTCATTCGCCGGACGACCGTCGATCCGGGCATTGTAAAAATCGGGATATTGGGTGGCGGAATGGTTTCCCCAGATCGTCATATTGGTAACACCGGCAATCTCCACGCCCGCCTTATGGGCCAGCTGGGCTCGGGCCCGATTTTCATCCAGCCGGGTCATGGCAAACCAGCGGTCGCGCGGGACAGATTTCGCGTTGTTCATTGCGATCAGACAATTGGTGTTGCAGGGATTGCCCACCACCAGGATTCGGACATCGGCGGCGGCGTTCTTTTCAATCGCCTGGCCTTGCCCGATGAAAATCTTGCCGTTGATACCGAGCAGATCTTTTCTTTCCATGCCCGCCTTGCGCGGAATGCTGCCGACGAGCAGAGCCCAGTTAACATCGCGAAATCCTTCATCCAAATCGGCGGTAGGCACAATCGATTGAAGCAGCGGGAACGCGCAATCGTGCAACTCCATTACCACGCCGTTAAGAGCCTCCAGCACGGCTGGTATCTCGATCAGATGGAGGGCCAGCGGCTGATCCGGGCCAAATACCGCGCCGGAAGCGAGCCGGAACAACAACGAATAACCAATCTGCCCGGCCGCGCCGGTGACAGCGACTTTAATTGGGGATTTCATACCTCTTCTTTAGCCACAGATTGACACAGATAAACACAGATTTTCATCAAGGAGGAGGTTGCGGCACGATGCCGCAATTAAATCTGTGACAATTCGTGTTCATCTGTGGCTAAGCTCTTCCGCTTTCCTTGAGCAGCTGACGGATCACCCGCATTCGGGCGCGCTCCTTCGGGCTGGACCGAAGCTGGGCCACCGTGCGCTGCATCCGGCGCACCCAGTTCGAACTCGCGGCCGTGCCCGGCACGTTGAATCGATATTTCCGGGCAAGCAGATCGGTGATCATCACCACTGCGATCCAGGCGTTACTGGCAAAGAGCGCTTCCATCATGGCCGGGTAGAAATCTCTTTCGAAATCGATCTTGTCGCCGCCCGGTTTGAATGCGGCGAACTGGGCGATCTTTTCCAGGTCAAACCTTGCCTGATCGGAGGTGGGAGTCTGCGTTTCGAAAGCTTCTTCCCACAAGGCGCGGATCGGTTTGTGGTCGTGGGTCGCGTAGGTGGCCACGGAAAGACGTTCGTATTCGCTTCCCGGGACAACTTGTTCATGGCGTGTTTCCCACTGGGGCACTTTGAACCCGGCAATGCCTAACGAGTGCAAGTCGGGCCGAACGTAAACCGGCACCGTCCCCAGGTCCTCCCCCACTACCCATGTCCCGGCGGATTCCTCCAGCACGATCCGCAGATATTGTTCGCCTTCCCGGAGGTTCGCTTCGCACCGCTCCGGCGTGGAATCGTCCCGCGGGGCAAAGTGCGGGTCGCGTCCGCCCGTCCGCTCGCGCATCTGTTCCCAAGTTAAAGGCAGAAATTCCTGGTTCCGATAAGGCCGCCAGGGAAAAGCATAGATGCGGTAAAAACCGAGGACATGATCGATCCGAACAACGTGAAACACATGCCGCACCCCGCGTATCCGCTGTCGCCACCAGCGAAAGTTGCCCGCCCGCATTGTTTCCCACCGAAAAAGAGGAATGCCCCAGTTCTGTCCCCATTTCTGGGTGAAGGCATCGTCTTTGAAATACGGTTCGGGCGGCGCGCCTCCGGACCAATCGAGAGCAAATTCCTCCGGATGACTGAAGACATCGGCGCTGTAGTAGCTGACGCCAAATGGAATATCGCCCATCAAAGCCACGCCCCGGGCGTCTGCGTATTCCTTGATCTGGCGCCATTGTTGGTGGGCAATCCATTGGACGTAGCAGAAAAAAATTTGTCGTGAAGCAAACCGCTCCCGCCGATCGAGAGGCAATTCGCGCACCCAGGTTCGAGCCCGCTCAATCGTTCGCTGTTCCGGCTGCCACTCGTCCCAGGCTTCCGATTCGCCGTTCTCCTCCATCAGGGCCCGAAAAAGAGCGTAATCATCCAGCCAAACCGACTCCTGCTCGATAAATTTTCTAAATAGCGCCCGCCGCTCGGCGCTGCCATTTTTGGAAAAATTGACGAACGCCTTTTCCAGCAAAAGCCGTTTGAGTTTCTTGACCGGCCGATATTTCACCGAGCCGTGGCGGAGCTTGGCCAGATTGAAATCGCTGATCGTGGCCTCGAAGTCGTGTTTGGTTAAATCGGCCGGGATCCCGGGCCCGAGCTCGAGAGTTGTCGGTTCGATTGCCACCGCGCTGATGGCGTTGTAAGCGCTGTTATCACCGCCGGTTTCATTGATTGGCAAGAGCTGGGCAAGCCGGAAACCGGTTTCGGAAAGCCAATCAATGAGTTCGCGCAGGGCGGCGACATCGCCGATCCCCAGATCCTGTTCCCGGCGCAGAGCGAACAACGGCGCCAAAACGCCCGCGATTCGATTTTCCGGCGACAAGTTCATTCTTTAGCCACGGATGGACACGGATAAAACACGGATCGGAAAACCAGGCCTCTACCTTATCTTAATCTCGACGGCGACAGAATGGTCGGCAATCACAACCGCCCCAATAAGGCCTTGAATGGGAGAGCCCCGTCACGGAGCGCATCATGATTTTGTATTTCCATCTGTGTTTCATCCGTGTTCATCCGTGGCAAAAAAAGAATCAGGCAGTCTGCACCTGCCAGTCTTCCAGAAGCGGGCCGGGAATTTCCTTCAGGAACCGGGAAGGCCGTTGAAAGATGTCGCCATAACCGGCATTCAAGCGCATGTGTGGATAAGTCAGATAGAGCTCGTCCCGCGCGCGCGTAATTGCCACATAGAAAAGGCGGCGTTCCTCTTCCAGATCCTCGCGGCGATCGAGCGAACGCGAGCTGGGAAACATCCCGTCGGTCAGCCAAATCACGAAAACGGAATGAAATTCCAGGCCTTTGGCCTGATGGACACTGGAAAGGCTGACCGCTTCCTTCTCCGCAGTCTGGTTGGGCGCGGCTTCGGCATCGACGTTGCTGATAAGAGCCAGTTGGGAAAGGAATTCGCTTAGATCCTTGAATTGCCGGGCGAATGCAGCCAGCTGGTTCAAATCTTCCCGGCGCAACTCGTAATTGGTGAAGTTCAGCTTTGCGTAGTCGTCGTAAATCGCTTCCACCACCGACGCAATCATTGCCGAAGGCGGATTCGGGCTGCCGCCGGGCGCGATTTCATCGAGAGTGTGGGCAAGTTGCTCCCACGATTTTCTGGATCGGCGCGGCGGATTCATTTTTAACAAACGATCGGCCCAGGAGGTGATTTCGCCTCGCTCCCCCAGGGAAGCGTCCCAAGCCTGCCAAAGTATATCCGCGCTGCGATTGCCAATCCCGGGAAGCAATTTGATCATGCGCCTGAACCCGACTTCGTCGCGCGGATTAGCCACGAACCGCAGGAACGCCGTCACATCCTTGATGTGGGCCTGCTCGAAAAATCGGATGCCGCTGGTGATGAAATAAGGGATACCGCGCCGGGAGAACTCGAGCTGCAATTCGATGGCGTGATAATGGGCCCGATATAATACCGCGATCTCGTTCAGGTCGACGTTTTCATCCCGTAGCTCCAGGATCCGCTGGGCAACGAACTGGGCTTGCTCGCTCCCGTCCCGGAGCGCGACCAATGCCGGTTTTGCTCCGTTCGATGCCCGGGTAGGGCTGAGGTTCTTTTGAAATTGCTCGACGTTTGCGGCGATGGCTGCGTTGGCCACCTCCAAAATCTCCGGCACACTCCGATAATTCATCTCGATCTTAAACACCTGGGCGTCCGGATAGCGTTTCGGAAACTCGAGGATGTTCTGAAAATTCGCTCCCCGCCAGGAATAGATCGACTGGGCATCATCTCCCACCACCATGACGTTGCGATGGTCCCGCCCCAGAGTATCGATCAGATCGGCCTGAACTTTGTTCGTGTCCTGGTATTCATCCACCAAAATGAATTGAAACTGTCTCCGATAAAACGACGCGACCCCTTCATTCTGTTTCAACAGCGACAGGGTTTTCTCCAGCAAATCATCGAAATCCATCGAGTTGGTCGCTTTCTTTCTTTTTTCGTAGCGCGCGTGCACGTCTCTGATCCGGTCGAGCAAGGGCAGGAAATAGGGGAACTTCGCAGCCAGCAACTGGTCGAGCGGACACTCGGTATTGACGACAAAACTGAAGATCTCGGCCAGGACATCGCCCTTGGGAAACCGGATTTCCTTGGGATCGATGCCGGCCCCGGCCACGACCGTGTTGATCAGATCTTTTTGATCTTCCCGGTCCATGATGGTGAAACTGCTGGTATAACCGAGGGCGCTGCCATGCCGGCGCAACATGCGATTGCCGATCGAGTGAAAGGTTCCGCCCCAAATCCCGCTGGCATCGAGCGGCAACAGATTCGTCACCCGGTCGAGCATTTGTCGCGCGGCCTTGTTGGTAAAGGTCAGGAGCAGGATATTGCGCGGATCGATTCCATTTTCCAGGAGATAGGCTACGCGATAGGTCAGGGTGCGGGTCTTGCCCGAACCCGCCCCGGCAATCACCAGAAGCGGACCGGGCGAAGCGGTGACGGCGGCAAGTTGCTGCTCGTTCAGCTCGGCCGGGTAATCGATATGGATCGAACTGGAACCAGGGGCGCGTTGCAGCGTGTATTGACGGGACATAATGCCTGTCCGGGTCCGCCAACCGGACGCATTTCTCCCGCGGCGAACCCGGACCGGCATACGCTCCGTTTACGCGCCCCAGTCTTCAAGACCAATTTGGAGGGGATTGTTCGATCCATCACAAAGCATTCGCCGCCGGAGGCAACAGGGGCTAAAAATTGGCAAATGAAAAGCGCCGGCTTGCTCGCGACCCGCCGCAGCCTGGTCGATCGGCTGGCCAACTGGGACGATCGGCGGCACTGGCAGGAGTTTTTCGATAGCTATTGGAAACTCATCTATTCAGCCGCGCGCAAATCCGGCCTAACCGACACCGAAGCGCAGGAGGTCGTTCAGGAAACAGTCGTTACGGTGGCGAAAAATGTGGGCAAGCTGCGCTACGATCCCGCCATCGGCTCATTCAAAGGCTGGCTCCTCCAAATCACACGGTGGCGCATAGCCGATCAGTTCCGGAAACGCCAGCCGGACCAGACCAGGCGGGTCCGCTCACTGGATGACCGGGCGACGGCGACAATCGATCGGGTGCCGGACTCGCGCGGTCTCGACCTCGACGAAGTATGGGAACGAGAATGGCAACAGAATCTGTTCGAGGCGGCGATTACCCGGGTGAAAAAGAAGGTCGATCCGAAGCAGTTCCAAATTTTCGACTGCTACGTTCGCAAAGAATGGCCTGCCCAAAAGGTGGCCCAGCAATTGAACGTGAACGTGGGCCAGGTCTACCTGGCGCGTCACCGCATCTCCGCTCTCCTGAAAAAAGAGATCAAGAAACTGGAGAAGCACGGCCGAACGTGACGAGGCCGGGGGGGCCTCCCCAAAACACTCCCTGGAATTGCCTCATTTGCCGCCGACGTGTAAAATCGCCCTATCGCTGATCAAGTGAAAGAAGGCGCGCCGAAGGGGTCTGTTAGCGCCCGGATTCCGGTCATACCGGACCATGAAGTATTGCGGGTGGTCGGTCGCGGGGCCTACGGAGAGATTTGGCTCGCTCGTGGTCTCACCGGAGCCTGGCGCGCGGTAAAGCTGGTTTATCGCACCACCTTCGAAAGCGACCGCGCTTTCCAACGCGAGTTTCAGGGCATGTCCAGCTTCGAACCGATCTCGCGCGCGCACGACGGTTTCGTCGATATTCTGCACGTCGGCCGAACCCGCGACTATCTCTATTACATCATGGAGCTGGCCGACGATCATCTGGCCGGCCGCGATATCGACATTGTCCGCTATGAGCCCCGCACCCTGAAAAGCGACCTGGCTCAGCGCAAACAATTGTCGGCCTCGGAATCGATCCAACTTGGGCTTTCCCTAACCGAAGCCTTGGCCGCTCTCCACCATCGCGGGCTGGCTCACCGCGATATTAAACCTTCCAATATCATTTTTATCGACGGCACTCCGAAACTTGCCGACATCGGCCTGGTCGCGGCTGCCGGACAAAACTCCTTCGTTGGCACCGAAGGCTATGTTCCTCCGGAAGGTCCCGGCACACCCCAGGCGGACATCTACAGTCTGGGCAAGCTCCTTTACGAAGTGAGCACCGGAAAGGATCGACTCGATTTTCCCGAACTCGATTCGCAACTGAGCGAACGCCCGGACAAGGGACGTTTGTTGCAATTGAATCAGGTTCTGATCAAAGCCTGCGCGAACGATCCCAGAAAACGATATCTCTCGGCCGCCGGGATGAGCGCGGATCTGGCCGCTCTTGATCGTGGAGAAGCTCGACCAGGGAGACGCCCGGGAGCAAGACTCGCCATCACGGTCCTGCTTGTCGTGCTTGCGGCAGTCGGAGGATTCCTGTTCTGGCGACACGGTCAGGGAAAACTGCCGGCGGATCTTCACCCGAAAGCAACGATTCGAACCGATCCGGCCGGCGCCCTCGTCCTCCTGGGCGATCACGCCCAGAGAAGTCCGGCTGTTTTTGACGACCTTGAGGCGCGCAACTACCGGCTGCGCATCATGAGTCCCGGTTACGATCCGATGGAAACGACGATCAACCTAACCAATGCCGGCGAAGTGCGCCCGCCCGTCTTTTATCTGAGCCGCAGCAAAGGAGCCGTTGCAATTCGATCCGAACCGGCGGGAGCGAGCTTCTCCTTGCGCAGTGACGATGGCCGGGTGTTGCGCTCCGGAGTTGCGCCGCAAACCATAACCGGCCTGCCCACCGGGAAATATTCAGTGACGGCGAAGCGAGGGGATTGGGAAATGCGGGCCGGCCTGGAAATTTCGCGCGGTGAAACAGCGCGGCAATTGTTCGCTTTCGCCGATGCTGAGGTGACCATTACAAGCGAGCCGGCGGGCGCGGAAGTGTTCGTTGACGGGAAAGCATCCGGCCAGACTCCCTTGCGATTGCGGCTGCCGGCCCGTCCCCATCAGGTGGCAGCCCGGCTGGATGGCTGGCCGGATGAACTCCAGAAGATCGAGGTCCAACCCCGTCGCCGAAACACCGCCCATTTCGTGTTCGCCAACGGGAGTGTGAAAATCACCAGCGCACCCGCGGGTGCGACCGTTCTCTCCGACGGACGCGAACTCGGGGAAACCCCGCTGGTAATCGAAGAGGTAAAGCCCGGTCCGGTCACTTACGAGCTTCGCCTGGCCGGTTACAAATCCAAGGCAGTTCCAGGCCGGGTCGAACCGCAGCAGCAGCTGTTTTTGGCTGAGCATCTCGAGAAAAGCATGCAGCCTGCGTCCGGACCGTGGACCAACTCGCTCGGCATGAAATTCGTCCCGGTAGGCCCAATCCGGATGTCGATTTGGGAGACGCGGGTCCAGGACTATGACGCGTTCTGCGCCGCCACCGGCCGGCGGCGAGAACCGGCCGATTTTGCCCAGAGCCCAACCGATCCGGTGATAAAAGTAAATTGGTTCGATGCTACTGCTTTTTGCCAATGGCTGACTGAGAAGGAGCGCCAGGAAGAAGTATTGGAGGAGGGACAAGCTTACCGGCTTCCCACCGACCTGGAATGGAGCATGGCGGTCGGTTTACCTAACGAGCGGGGAGCAACCCCGGAAGCGCGCGACAGCAAGATCCGGAACGAATTTCCCTGGGGCCGGCAGTGGCCGCCGCCGGCTCGGGCCGGCAATTACGCGGACAAAGGCCTCAAGACCACGGAACGAACACGCGGCGCCGTTCTCCAAAATTATTCCGACGGATTCGCCCAGACTGCCCCGGCTGGCAGCTTCCGGGCTAACGTTCTGGGAATCTACGATCTCGGCGGGAACGTCTGGGAATGGTGCGCCGAAGGTTACAAAGGCAAAACCGGGACTGGAACCCGGGACTGGGGGGTTTTGCGGGGAGGCTCCTGGGCTACGAGCAAGCGCCTGGAATTACAATCCTCCTATCGCAATGTCATCGATCGAAATGACAGGGACGTCATTTATGGGTTCCGTTGCGTCCTGACGTCTGTTCCTGCCGGCAGGAGTGAACCTAACCAGTAACAAAGAAGTAACACTTCCGGACAAACCCGGAAAAAAAACGACGCCGCCCCGCTTTTATCCGTATTTAGCACGTTTTTCGCTCTTCCTCGGGACGCGATGAGGTCTGCGAATCCGCTCGCCCCCGATTACCTGTTTCAAAACGCCTTCGAACATGCCGCCATCGGGATGGCCCTGGTCTCTCCCGAGGGTAAATGGCTGCGGGTTAATCGCTCGATTTGCCAGATCACCGGATACAGCGAAGCGGAACTGCTCAAACGGACATTTCAGGATATTACCCATCCGGACGATCTGGATCTCGATCTCTCAAACCTGGAAAAGCTGTTGGCCGGCGAAATCCAGATTTATCAGATGGAAAAACGGTACTTTCATAAGAACGGCTCGATCGTCTGGGTCCTATTAAGTGTCTCCCTGGTCCGCAATCAATCGGATCAGCCGCTCTTCTTCATCAGCCAGATCCAGGATATCACCCGGCAAAAGACGGGAGAACAGGAGCTGATCGAAGCTGCCGCCCGGATCAAGACCCTGCAGGAAAATCTGCTGAAAGTTTGTACCTGGACCAAGCGCATCCAGGTCGATGGCAAATGGATTCCGATCGATGAGTTTCTGATCGACCAGCTCCATCTCAAGTTAACGCCGGCGACGTCGCTCCAGGGAAGCCGGATGTTCGACGGCCGATAAAAGAGAAGGCCGGCCCCTTGAAACGAGCCGGCTAACGCTCCCGTTTGCGGGCAAGTTCTTCCAAGAGCTCGATCTGGATCTGTTGAATCTCGAACAGCCGGTTGTACTGCCGACGCAGCAGGTGATCGATTTTCTCGTGCAAATGCCGAATCTCGAGCTCGGCTTTCAGGTTCACCTTGTAATCGTTCTCGGCTCGCAGCCGGTCCCGCGCCTCCGCCCGGTTCTGGCTCATCATGATTACCGGAGCCTGGATCGCCGCCAGACAGGAAAGAATGAGGTTGAGCAGAATAAACGGATAAGGATCGAACCCGCGATTGGCCAGAAACATTGCGTTCAGGGTTATCCACCCCGCTAAAACCGCCCCGAAAAAAGTGATAAAACCCCAACTGCCGCCAAACGACGCGATGCGATCCGACAGCCGCTCCCCGAAGGTGAGCTTCTTTTCAAATTCTTCGCTCAGGTTGCTGGAAAGAATTTCGTGCTCCCGCAAGCTCTCGATCACTTCCTGATCTAAGGTGGAGAGCTCGCCGATTTCGTCCTCCAGAACCTCTTTGACATACCCTTTCCGGAATTGCCCGAGATCGGTCAAACAGATGAATCCTTTATCGTCCCACCCCGGGGTTTGTCGTTTGATGTACTCGAGGAGCGAAGGCCTGATCAATTCCGCCAGCTGCAGTTCATGGGGGGCCTTTGGTTGTTTGCAGATCTGGCAAACCTGCTTCGGATCGGCCCCTTTTTTCATCGAAATGATTCCGGCGCCTTTTAGCCTGCCTCCGACAACGCTTTCACCGCCTCATCAAGGGTCTGACAGGTCGCAATCGGGATCGTGCTGGGATAATGAAAATAGGAGAGTATCAGAAAACCGATGTCTTTCTTGGGATCGGGAATAACGCGGGCGATTGCTCCTACTTCGGCGTCGCGGCACAATTCCATGATTTTGCCGATGCTGGGGGCGCAATCAAGGTGCATCGATTCCAGCTGAGAAAGGTCCACCAAAAGTTGAAAGCCCGCCTCCGCCTTTCTCAGGAGCGGCCCGATTTCGATCGCGCATTGCTCGACTTCGCGGGTAGTGAGCTTTCCGGTGTAACGAATCACCAGCAGGTTTTTCGGTTGTTCGAATGAGAGCGAGTACACCTTGCGCTTATGGGGCTACGGCCGAGACACCGGCATTGTCGCCTCTTCGGTTTGGAACAGGCAAACCTTGTTCGCCGAGCCAGGCCGCATGCTGGCGCGGCCGACTAACCAGCTTCAAGCCAAATGGCTCAATTGCTTTCTCGCGAATGTATCGGATTGCGTCGTCCACGGAGTCGGTCGGGTAGATCAAGTTTAGATCGGCGGCATCGATCATTCCAGTTTTCGCCATCTTCTCGATAAAGCCAACCAGCTCCTTCCAGTAATCCAGTCCCAGGATCACGATCGGAAAATTTTTGATTTTGCCGGTTTGAATCAGAGTCAACGCCTCCGATAACTCATCCAGAGTGCCCGCGCCTCCGGGCATAATGACAAAGGCATAGGAATATTTTACCAGAAGCGCTTTGCGAACAAAAAAGTAATGCAGGCGAACACACCGATCCAGGTAGGGATTGGCCGCTTGCTCAAACGGAAGTTCGATATTGCATCCGACCGAGCGGCCCCCGACTTCTTTGGCGCCGCGGTTGGCCGCTTCCATGATACCCGGGCCGGCTCCGGTCATGACTGTGAAACCGAGGCGGGCAATGGCCGCTCCCATCTTGCGCGCGATGTCGTAATACGGATTTTCCGGCCCGACCCGGGCCGAACCGAAAACCGTTACGCACGGCCCGACGAAATGAAGGACGCGAAAGCCGCGCAGAAAATCGAGCATCACCCGCACGAGGGTGACGAATTCGCCGAAGCGGGAGCGCGGTCCTTCCAAGAAGATCTCGTCCGCGCGTTCCGGCGTCACCTTTACGGCGGACTCGGGCGGGGCGGCCACTTTCTTGCTCCAATCGGCTTCGCGCTTCTCCAGCCCAGGCATGATTCCAATCTGCCAAGGCGGCAAGCGCATGCCACCCTTTAATATATGAGCGATTGCCTTAGCGCCCGGGCCCGGTGCCGCGTCCCGCGACGGCGGCGCAGCTTCAAATGTGGGAGGGGCCTTCGGCCGCGAGACTACCGATTCCGAAACTGCTCCGCCAACTGGCGGCGGCTGGTCTTGCCCCGCTCGTTCGACGGTATTTGCTCAACCATAAAGATCCGCTTCGGAACCTGCCACTGACTCAGCCGGCCCCGGCAGAACTGGAGCAGATCGGTTTCGGCAATACCGCTCTCCGCCACTACGCATGCCGCCACCTCCTCGTTCCGCAGCGACGATTTTCTCCCGAAAACTACCGCCTGCCGGACCCCGGCGCAGGCAAGCAGTTCCGCTTCCACTTCGGCTGGATTCACTTTCTTGCCGGCCACATTAATCAAATCGGAAATCCGACCGACGATGCGAAATCCATTGCCGCCCCGTTTGAGCAGGTCGTCCGGAACAAACATGCCGTTCCCCAATTTCGCGTTCTCCGCCTCGGGAAAATAGCTTTCAGCCACAGCAGCGCTGCGCACTCGGATTTGGCTGGAGCCCGCATCCGGATCGATCAGTTCCAAATCGACCCCCTCCATTGGCTGTCCCACAAATCCATCCCCCGAAGTTTCGCCATCGCGGTCGTAACAAATTCCGCCGCATTCAGAGGCGCCGTAAAAAGAATGAATGGGCAAGCGGAACTTCTCCCGGAATTTGGTTGCCGTCGCCGCAGACAACGGCGCGCCCGCGGAGATACAGAGACGGAGCCGGGCCAGGGCCGGAACCTCGTTCATTTCGCAGAATGCCTGGTAAAAAAGCGGCATTCCGGGAAACACAGTTGCGTTGCTTCGGTCCAAATCGGAGAGCACGGCGCGGGGGAGACGATCGCTGCTCAGCACCATTGTTACACCGCGGGCCAGCAATGGCGTCAGCAGATTGCTGAAGCCGTAGGAGTGAGAAATTGGAATAACGCCGAAGTTCAGATCCGCGTCGGTGATCCCCATCGTTCGACAAATCTGATCGCAATCGGCCAGGAGCTGTTCGCTCCGGAAGGGGACTGCGCGCGGGGAAGCGGTGGTGCCCGATGTCAGTTTAAGGAGGGCTGGCGGATTGCCCCAAACCGGCGGGGCTGCGGTGGGCTTCAACTGCACGACTTCAATGGCATCATCCGAAACAGCGGCCATGATCGCCTTGGCCCCGCAGATTTTCAGGGCGGCATCGCGCTCTTGGTCGCCAATCGAACGTTCGAGCGGAAGAACGACCGCGCCTTTCCCCAAACAGGCCAGCATAACCGCCGGCCAATCGGGATGATTCCCAATTTGCACGGCAATGACGTCGCCGCGGTCGAGCCCTCCGATCTGGTTTTGAAGGTGGCGATCCCGTCGCGCAATCTCCCCAAAGGTCCTGGAAACTTTGCCGGAGGTCTCAAAAATGGCGGCGGCGTCCGGTTTATCGGCCAGCTTTTTTTCCCAGGCAACCAGCAATGGGTCAGACGATTTCATCGCTTGCGAATGCGAGCCTCCGTGCGTAAATTCCGCGCTCCCTCCCAACCATGAAAGCAGACATTCATCCTGAATACCACCAGACCGATATCGTCTGCGCCTGCGGCGCCGTCTACCATACCAGGTCGACCCGTCGCGACATTAAAATCGGTATCTGTGCCGCTTGTCACCCGTTTTTCACCGGTGAACAGAAGTTCGTCGATACCGCCGGGCGGGTTGAAAAATTCGCCCGACGTTACGGCAGCACCAAAGCCGCCCGCGGCGGCAAAAAAGCCTAGGTCAGCTGTAGCGGCGGTGTGCCACCGCCGTATTCTTCCGGCGCTCACGGAGCGCCGCTACCGAACATGGATTTCAATCTCCTAATTCAACGCAAGCGCGAGCGCTTCGCCGAGTTGGAAACCGAAGTGGGCGACCCGGCCCTGTTCTCGAACCGTAAACGCGCCGGTCAGGTCATGCGCGAACACGCTGCCATCAAACAACTGCTCGGAAAATGGGAGGAACTCGAAGCCGCCCGGAAGCAGCTCGACGATAATCGTGAGCTGTCCAGTTCGCGCGATGTCGAGATCGCGGCCATGGCTGACGATGAAATTCCGGACTTGGAAAAACGAGTAGCCAATCTGGAGGGAGAAGTGCGCCTCGCTTTGCTCCCCGCCGACGAGACCGAAGAGCGCGACGCCATAATCGAAATCCGGGCCGGGACAGGCGGGAACGAAGCCGCCATTTTCGCGGCCGATCTTTACCGGATGTACAATCGCTATGCCGAATCAACCGGTCTGAAAACCGAGGACCTGGAATCGAGTCCATCCGAACTCGGCGGACTCAAGGAAGTGATTTTCAAGGTTTCGGGCGAGGCCGTTTTCCGCAGGCTGCGCTACGAGAGTGGAGTCCATCGGGTGCAACGCGTTCCGGCGACCGAGGCCCAGGGACGTATCCATACCTCTACTGCCACCGTCGCCGTCCTGCCGGAGGCGGAAGATGTCGATATCGATCTGAAACCGGATGAATTGCGAATTGAAGTGTCTCGCGCCGGAGGTCCCGGTGGGCAGGGCGTGAACACCACCGATTCCGCCGTGCAAGTGCTCCACATCCCGACCGGGACGATCGTCCGTTGCCAGGATGGCCGGAGCCAGATCAAGAACAAGGAACGCGCCTTGTCGATTTTGCGGGCCCGTTTACTCGAGCGAAAACAACAGGAGGAAGCGGAGAAATATTCCGCTCAACGCCGCGGCCAGATCGGCACCGGCGGGCGCGAGGAAAAAATCCGGACCTATAACTTTCCGCAAAATCGAGTGACCGACCACCGGATTGGGCTGACGCTCTACAATCTCGACCGGGTCATGAACGGCGATCTGGACGAACTAATCCGCACCTTGCAGATGGCAGACGCGGCCGAGCGGCTGGCAATGGAAGGAGCCGCGCCATCGGCGCCATAAGTGATGTCATCCCGAGCAGAGCGAGGGATCCCGTTTTGAAATGCTAACCCAGCGTCCCGGGATTCTTCGCTTCGCTCACAATGACCAAAAAGAAGTAATCGCCCATGACGCTCCTTGAAGTGCTGCGCTCCAGCACTGCTTACCTGGAAAAGAGAAACGTCGAGAGCGCGCGCCTGAACGCCGAGCATCTGCTGTCGCATGTGCTCGGAAAGAAAAGGCTAGATCTCTATCTCGGATTTGAAGGCGATCTCGCCGAAGCGGAACTGGTTCCGCTGCGCGACCTGGTTAGGCGACGCGGCCAGGGCGAACCGCTCCAGCATTTGCTCGGCACGGTCGAGTTCTGCGGCCAAACTTTCCTGTGCGACAAACGGGCCATGGTCCCCCGCCCCGAGACCGAAGAACTGGTGGAGCTGCTCCAATCCGTAATCCGCAATCCGCAATCCGCGATCCTCGACGTCGGAACCGGTTCGGGGGTGATCGCGCTTACCCTGGCAGCACAATTCCCGGAATTGCACGTTTACGCGGTGGATATCGCCGAGGAAGCTCTGGACCTGGCCCGCGAAAATGCAGCCTGCCTGGGCCTGGACCAGCGCATCCAATTCAGGAAAGGCAATTTGCTGGAAAATCTCGCTGAAAGATTCGACCTGATCGTTGCGAATCTTCCTTACATCCCCATGTCCGATCGCCCAAACCTTTCCCGTGAAGTATTGCACGATCCCGAAATTTCCCTGTTCGGCGGCGAACGAGGCGACGAATTGCTTTTCTCCCTTATCGAACAGGCTCCGGCACGATTGCAGCCCGGTGGACTGCTTGCCCTGGAAATAGGCGCGGACCAGAGTGAAGCGCTCCTGGCCTTTTTGACGGAAAAAAAATACAAAGACATTCAGACGAAAAACGATTATTCAGGTAGGCTCCGTTTTGTCTCTGCCCGGTATGGATAAAATCCTTATTTACGGCGGCCAGCCGCTCTCCGGCTCGATTAAGATCAGCGGATCGAAGAATTCGGCCCTGCCGATTCTGGCCGCCACCCTGCTTACCCGCGAGCCGTGCATCATTCGCCGGGTCCCGGACCTGAGCGACACGCATTACATGCTCCAAATCCTGGCCTTTCTCGGCGCCCAGGTGGAACGGGCCAGTGGTGTAGTCGGCGTGATTGCGGAAAAGGTGGCCTCGATTGCGCCTTACGATGTCGTTCGAAGAATGCGCGCATCGGTTTGTGTGCTCGGCCCGCTCCTCGGCCGGTGCAAGGAAGCCACCGTTTCTCTGCCGGGCGGCTGTGTCATTGGCGATCGTCCGATCGACTTGCACCTGAAAGGCTTCGAAGCGCTGGGCGCAGCTGTCCGCGTCGAAGGCGGCAACATCAAAGTTTTTGCCCCTCGCTTGAAGGGGGCGGTGATCGATTTGCGAGGCAAATTTGGTCCGACCGTGCTTGGAACGGACAATGTGATGATGGCGGCGGTGCTGGCCGAGGGGATCACGGTGATTGAAGGCGCCGCCCAGGAGCCGGAGGTTGTCGATCTCGCTAATTTCCTGAACAAGATGGGCGCGAAAATCGAAGGAGCCGGGACCCGTCGTTTGATTATCGAAGGCGTCCCGGAATTGCACGGGGCCGAGCACGACATTATCCCCGACCGGATCGAGGCGGGGACATTCCTGGTAGCGGGCGCGATTTGCGGCAAAGGCATCACCGTCAAACGGGTGGAACCGGAACATGTCAGGGCTGTCACAACCGCGCTCAGCAATTGCGGGTATCCGGTGACGATCGGCCCCGAATCCATCACCATCGCCCCCAATGGCAAAAGCAAGCCGCTCGAACTGTTAACCGAACCTTACCCGGGTTTTCCCACCGACATGCAGGCTCAGATGTGTGCTCTGCTTTCCACCACGGAGGGCATCAGCACGGTTACGGAAAGTATTTTTCCTCAACGCTACATGCACGTGGCCGAATTGAAACGGATGGGCGCGCAGGTGGAGTTGGAAGGGCCCACGGCCGTGATCCGGGGAGTCGACCGCTTGTTAGGCGCGCCGGTGATGGCGAGCGATCTGCGCGCCTCCGCTGCGCTGGTCCTGGCCGGATTAAAGGCGGATGGAGTCACTGAAGTCGGCCGGGTTTATCATATCGACAGAGGTTACGAACATCTCGACGAGAAATTGCGGGAGCTCGGCGCTCACATCGAGAGGGTCAAATCCAGCTAACTCCCCCTTGTTCTGGAAGACGAGCGGCGTAAAAATATGACTATGGAAGCATCGACCTCGTCAACATCATCAAGCGTCCGTACCTGGTGCGTGCTCAGTCACGCCAGTGCCTTACTCGGATTTGTCGTTCCCTGGGTGTTCCATGTTCTCGGTCCATTGATCGTGTGGCTGGCCAAACGGTCCGACTCGCCCGAGATCGACGCGCACGGCAGAGAATCGCTGAATTTCCAGATCTCCATGTTGATCTACAACCTGGTGGCCGCCGTGCTCTGCCTGATGCTGATCGGCTTCGTTCTCCTGTTTATTCTGCATATCCTGAATCTGGTCCTTGTCATTGTCGCCTCCATTCAGGCAAGCGAAGGCAAGCTCTACCGTTATCCGCTCACCATCCGCCTTCTGTAGCGCCCCTTTTTGAACGCCTCCCCGTTTACGGGATCGCTCCGGAGAATACCGGAGTCGAGCCTTAACCCTTCTCACGTCGAAGAAAGGTGAACCTTAGAAAACTGGCGATCATTTTGCTACTCAGTGGAACGGCCGTGACTGCCCGCGCGGACCGGAACAATAAATTCTACATCAAACCGTACGGGCACTTTTATGGCAGCTCCGTCAGCTACTGGGACAGGGGAAGCGAACTGCTCGGCAAAGGCGATTTGCAGGGCGCCCGACAATGCTTCGATGCGGCTATCCGAATCGATAAGAAGATCTGGCCCGCCTATCTGAACCGGGCCGTCACCTACTATGATATGGGCAAATATCAGCTTGCTCTGCAGGACTGCAATGTTGCGGCCCGCTTGCAACCGGGGTTTTTCCGAACCTTCATCGTTCGGGCGGTTGTTTACCGCGCCCTGGGTCGATGCCGTGAAGGTCTGGCTGATCTGGATAAAGTCATCGCGTTGCATGCCAATGACGAAACCGATGCGCTGGCCTTGAACGATCGGGCCCTGCTTCGCGCCACCTGTGGCGACCCTTCGGTCCATGATCCAAAAAAGGCAGTGGCCGATGCAACCCGCGCTTGCCAAATCGAGCATTGGCACATGGATAGTTATGTCGCCACCCTTGGAACAGCCTGCGCCGCGAACGGAGACTTCGATTCGGCGGTTCGCTACGAAGAACAAGCGATCCGGAGTGGCCGGCTCACTGACGAAGAGTTGCACCTCGCAAAGGAGTGCCTTTCGCGCTACCAACGTCACCAGGCCCCGCAGGGTTCGATTCGTCATCCTGGGGGCAGCGGTGCGGAATCGAAGGATCGGGGGGAAAGACCTTAGGAGACTTAGCTCTCCATCCATTTGCCTCGACACTCCCGGAAAATCCTGCCACTAACGACGACCGAAAGCAGTTCGCAGCTTTAAACCTGGCTCAATCGAATTCAACCCATGGAATCTTCACCTTCTCCGCCCCCTTCACCCCCAACCGCTCCGGCCCCGTCCCAGCCGAATTGGTGGCAGCGCAATTGGAAATGGTTCGTCCCCACCGGTTGCCTAACAATCACCATTTTGGCGGTTCTGTTTTTCACCGCCATCGCATTGGTCATTTTCGGCGCGATTAAATCCTCCGACGTTTATAAGACGGCGGTCGCCCGAGCCAAGACTGATCCCCGGGTTATGGCGGCGATCGGCACTCCTGTCACCGAGGGCTGGTTTGTTTCCGGAAGCACCAGCGTGGAGGGCGGCTCAGGCAAAAGCGATCTCAGCATCCCCATCCGCGGCCCCAAAGGTCAGGCAACGATTTATGTCGTAGCCACAAAATCCGCAGGCGAATGGCATTACTCGCAACTGGTGGTTAAAATAACGGCCACCGGGCAAACCATCGATTTGCTAAGGCAATCGAGTGATAGTGCAGTAAATCGGATGAATCGGAACGCCTGTTTGCGCGCTTTGACTCACCAATACGCTGTTCGTCGAAATCGTTCTATCAGAAGCGGCTGACCCACTACCCTGGTCCAGCGGTTGGTGGCGGCGCGACCTGGTTGCAAACGTGATCGCCCCTTTTGCGATCGACTTCATTGGCAACGTCGCGCCGAAACTCTTTTTCCGGGAATCGCCGCCGCTTCAGGCGTCAGGCTTCCGCCGCTAAAGCATCGATCTTCTTCCAATCTGCCGGGCTTAACTTGATCGAGCCGGCAGCCATGTTTTCTTCCAGATGCGCCACCGACGACGTGCCCGGGATCGGCAGCATCACGGGCGAGCGATGCAGCAGCCAGGCAATCGCCAGCTGATAAATGGTGATCCCATGTTCTTTGGCGGCCGCTTCCAGCTCCTGCCCGGAATGCAGACCCCGGCCTCCGCCCACCGGCGACCAGGGCATAAACCCAAGTCCCTCCTTTTCGCAGTAGTCTAAAGTATTCTCCCATTTCCGGTTGCCGATATTGTACTGGTTCTGCACCGTCACGATCGGCAGGATCTTGCGGGCTCGCTCGATCTGCTCCGGCGAAACTTCGGATAACCCAACGTGCCGGATTTTTCCGGCTTGCTGCATTTCCTTGAGCGCGCCTAACGAGTCTTCCTCCGGCACATTCGAGTCTATCCGGTGCAATTGATAGAGGTCGATCCGGTCCAATCGCAGCCGCTTCAGGCTGTTATCCACGCATTGTTTAAGATATTCAGGCCGGCCGTTTGGCACCCATCTTCCAGGCCCCGGCCGGGTCAGCCCGCCTTTTGTCGCAATCACAAGCCCTTTCGGATAAGGATGGAGCGCCTGTGCGATCAACTCTTCGCTCACTTCGGGTCCATAAGCGTCGGCGGTGTCGATGAGATTGACTTCAAGCTCCACCGCGCGTTTCAAAACTTTGAGCGCGTTGTTGCGGTCAGCCGGCCAGCCCCAAATCCCGTCACCGGTGAGGCGCATCGCCCCGAATCCGAGCCGGTGAACCGGAAGATCGCCGCCCAGGTTCCAGAGCGAACTATCAGTCTTGCTCATAGCTCTCGGTGAAACGCCTCCTAAAATTGTGCCCGGCCCTCCCACCAGAAGGCTCGCTCCCGTTGCCATAGCCGTCCCAACAAAGGTTCGGCGGCTAATAACAGCTCCCGGTCGCGCCTGATTCGGATAAAACGCTCCTTCAGCCATGAATGGGAGGGTACGGCCCGCGCACCTGCTGTCAACGTCCATCCGGAAGGCAAAGACAAGATGGTAATGGAGTAACCACTCCAATCACCAAACCCAAGCACCACAGAAATCCCAATCCCCAAACCATGTGACTGGGTGGAGGCAATGGGACGATAATCGCGTCAGTTGTCACCCTGAATGGAATGAAGGATCCCGCGAAATTCGCGGATTACCCAAAATAGTTTGAGTGACGGATAAGCAGGTTGCGGGATCCCTCCCTTCGCTCGGGATGACAGGCTAGTTGTGCTAGATGGCTTGATCCGAACCGCGTGGGCACCGGGTAGCTTGCTTTCAGCCCCAAGATAAGGCTTTTCCGGCCCGTTTTTCCTGCGCTAGGATGCCGCCCAATCTCCGGAACGCCGGAACTTCCACCTATCAACCTCTGAAAACAAAATGAAAAAATACGCCGCAGAGTTCATCGGAACCTTTTTCCTCGTCCTAACGGTCGGCTGCACCGTCATCCCCAACGCGGCCGGTGTTATCCCGCCGCTCGCCATCGGCGCGGCGCTTATGATCATGGTTTACGCCGCTGGCCACATTTCCGGCGGACACGTCAATCCGGCCGTGACCCTGGCCGTTTTCGTCCGGGGCCGTTGCGAGGGAAAGGACGTAATACCCTACTGGATAGCCCAGTTCCTGGCCGGAACGGCGGCGGCGTTCGTCGCGATCTTTCTTGCCGGAAAATCGGGCGTCCCGATGGAAATCAAGAACGTTCCCGCGGCACTGGTCGCCGAATTTCTTTTCACTTTCGCACTCGCTTATGTGGTCCTGAATTCTGCGACGTCCAAGGAGACGGCAAACAATTCCTTTTACGGATTGGCCATTGGGTTCACGGTAATGGTCGGCGCGTTTTCGGTGGGGGCCGTTTCCGGCGCTGCATTTAACCCGGCGGTGGCCCTCGGCCTGGCCGTGATGAAGCTGGTCACTTTCTCGGATATCTGGATCCATCTCGTGGCCGAGTTCGCGGGGGGCTTTGTCGCGGCGTTAAGTTTCAAGCTGCTCAATCCAACTGATCCCTGAGAATAGTCGAGCGCCAGGACATCGCTGTCGCGGTGACAACTGGGAAAAGCGATGGTTGCCGCGCAAACTATTTGGCGTATATACCAAATAGTTGAATGAAACCGGCGTCAGCAAGCAACCGTACCACGAGACGTGCTGCAGTGATCAAAGCGCTCGGGCATCCGTCGCGCGTTCTCATCGCGGAAGCACTCACCGGGGGCGAGAAGTGCGTCAACGAACTGACCAACCTTGTCGCTGCGGACATATCCACAGTCTCCAAGCATCTTTCGGTAATGAAGGCGGTCGGACTGGTTGAGGTGGAAAAGCGTGGTCTCAACCAGTTTTATCGTTTGCGTTGCCCTTGCCTGCTGGAGTTTTTCCGCTGCGTGGATCTGATTGCGCAAACACAAACGGGGTCGCGCAGGAAGACTGCCGCATGATCGCTTCAATTTCCGATACTTGAGCATAATGCCAAATACTAGCAATCCATCTGAGATTTCGGGGCCTTCCCGGGCCGGAGTAACCGGCCAGCACGGCGAGCGGCAGGATTCTCGTTTCATAAAAAAAACACCTAAACCCAAACACCTCGACTTTTTCGAGCGGAATCTGTCGCTCTGGGTCTTGCTCTGCATGGCAGGAGGACTCGCGTTCGGCAAGCTCCTGCCGAATGTCACCACCGCCCTCGCTCACTGGGAGTTTGGCAGGGATTCCCACGTCAACATAGTCATCGCAGTCCTGATCTGGCTAATGATCTATCCGATGATGCTGAAGATTGATTTCGGCGGCATCAAGGGTGTGTTCGCCCGGCCCAAAGGGCTGTTCGTCACCCTGTTCGTTAACTGGCTGGTCAAGCCTTTCAGCATGGCTCTGCTGGCGTGGCTATTCGTGAAGACGATCTTTTCCGGATGGCTCGGGTTGTTCGATGCGCAAACTGCCAGCAATTACATCGCTGGATTGATCATCCTGGCGGCGGCGCCGTGCACGGCGATGGTGTTTGTTTGGAGTTATCTGACCGATGGCGACGGGGCTTACACCCTGGCGCAAGTGGCGATAAACGACCTCATCATGGTCTTTGCCTTTGCGCCGATCGTGATGTTCCTCGCCGGCGTCAGCGGCGTCCATATCCCCGGCCACGTGCTGTTCATTTCGGTGCTGGTCTTCATCGTCATTCCCCTGGTTGCCGGATGGAGCAGTCGAACCACGCTCATAAAAAGGAAAGGCATCGGGTGGTTCGATTCGATCTTCCTGCCGAAGTTCCGGCCTGTGACGATTGTGGCGCTGCTCGCAACGCTGGTTTTAATCTTCGCTTTCCAGGCTGAGAACATCTTCGACAACTCGTTCGCGGTCGTGCTTCTGGCGATCCCGATTCTTGTTCAGATCTATTTCAACTCGAGTCTTACCTACCTGCTCATGCGCTTGTTCAAAGTACGCCACAACGTCGCGACGCCTGGCGCGCTCATCGGTGCCAGCAACTTCTTCGAGCTCGCCGTCGCAGTAGCGATCACGCTTTTCGGGGCGACTAGCCCCGCCGCCCTGGCCGTGGTGGTGGGTGTACTCGTCGAGGTGCCGGTGATGCTGTCGGTATGCCGCGCCTGCGTCGGCTCAAAACACTGGTACGAACGAGCGTTACCGTTTGACCCTGGATCCACCTCGTCGCCACTCGTGTCGCCGCTTTCGTCGCCGCGCTCACCTTTAAATTTCTAAACCCGAATGTCCGATAGACAGTTCGCTCTTTTGACACAACCTTCTTTTGCAGATCAAACCAGCTAACCAGGAAGGAAACAAACCATGGGCTTACTCGATTCAATACTCGGCGCCGTAAACCGGCAAACAGAAGCGTCCGGCGGTGTCAATCCGCTAATCGGAGTGGTCGGTGGCCTGCTCGCCCAATCTGGCGGGCTCCAAGGGCTCATGAACAAATTCGCCCAGCAGGGACACGGCGACACATTCGCCTCCTGGGTTGGCACGGGAGAAAATCAGCCGATTTCCGGCGACCAAATTCAAAAAGTGCTCGGATCCGAACAGGTCAGCGCGCTGGCCGCGAAACTTGGGGTCGATCCGGCCCAGGCTTCTCACTTCCTGGCTCAGTACCTTCCCAAGATTGTCGATAAACTGACGCCTGCGGGAAAGATCGATCCCAATGCCGACCATCAGCAGGGCCTGGCCGGTCTGCTCCCATCGCTTTTGCAAAGTTTTGGCGGCGAACCCGCCGCTCCGAAAAACAGTTAGGCAACAGACGTTTCTTCCCCGAAGGCACGGCTCGGGAATTGAAAATCCGATCCGGGCGTCAGCTATTTCCACCGGCCCCGGCCCAGACCATTTGATGGAACAGTTTATCCATCTCTTCCGGTGACGGGACCATTCCGTGCTGGATCCACCACGACAGTAAGGCAAACAAACTGCCCCCAAATCCATGCCCCAGCGCCGCGCGTCGGTCGCGGGGAATGTTCCGGGCCCGCGGTATCTCGGCAAGCCGTTGTTCGATGCCGCGGCCGAAATGCTCCCGGCCCAGCTCCCACACATCCCGAATCTTTCCGGACTCAACCAGTGCATTGTAAAAAGCTCGGACCTGTGCGATGTGCGCAAATAATTCCTGGACCGGCGCCACTCGCTCCGATTTGTCGCCAAACCGTGAGAGCGCGGTCGCCATTCCTTCCAGAAATTCGTCTGCATTGCTGAGGAAAAGATCGTTTTTGTCTCGAAAATGGGTGTAGAAAGTCGACCGGCTTACGCCCCCGCGATCCAGAACTTCCTGCACCGTGATTTCGTCGAACGGTTTTTGCACGAGCAATTCCACCAGGGCGTCGCCCAGCCGGTCGCGAGTCCGTCGCACCCGTCGATCTTCATTTTTCGCCAGATCAGCCACGTTTCTGAACACAGGGCCGGCTTCTGTTCGGTTTCTTTTCATACCTCGCGCTGGACAGTTGCGGTGTCGCCTACTGAACTTGAAGCATGAACGATAACCGACTTGGCGCAGTCGCGCTAATCCTGGGCGCAACCTTCGGTATTCTGACCGCCATGTTCCATCCTGCCGGCGGCCCCCATCATGTTACACCCGCCCAATTCGAAACTCTTATTGCAGTCATCGTCGGCGTGCACGCCCTGGCCATAGCGAGCCTGCCCATCTCGTTTGCCGGGGCACTTGCCCTGACCCGCCGGATCGATTCACCCAATCGCGTCGCCCTCGTCGGTCTCATCGTTTACGGCTTTGGTCTTCTTGCCCTAATGGCTGCTGCCACCATGAGCGGCCTGGTCACGCCCGCCATTCTTCGCCAGATCGTCGCGCATACCGGACCCGGCGATCAGTGGCATACCCTCATGAGCTACACCCACTCGATCAATCAGGGGTTCGCCAAAATCGGAGCAATTGCTTCCTGCGTGGCAATCGCTCTCTGGTCGGCCTTGATTGTGCAGCGCCGTGTCTTGTCCACGGGCCTCGGTATCTATGGCTTACTTTCGGCCCTTGCCATTACGATCGCCATAGTCTCCGGGGTCTTGAATCTCGAGTTGCACGGATTCATTCTGATCACCCTTACTCAGGCGATCTGGTTCGTCCTGGCCGGCGTTTTTCTCTGGCGATCGGGCGACAGTCAATCGCCCGCATAAGTCGTTGGCCGGAAGCGGCGCCACGCCGCATCGCTGACAATTGCTAGGCTGCCTTCTTCGCCTTCTTACTGACAATGATGCCGGGAAATTGCACAACGTCCGTCGGCTCAACCGCCGCCGCCCCGTTGAAGGTCGACTCAAACCCTAGCTTTTTATTCGCGATCTCAGTCAGCGCGATATCGGCGTGACCGAGGCCCGGAAGAAATTCCACGAGCGGGCGGTGCCCGAGGCAGAGTTGTCGGACGCGTCGAGAAACCATGTTGACGAGGATTTGCTGATTGGAGATCACTGCGGAGGCGGCATTAACGAGTTCGGTTTTCATAATCGAGATAAGCTGAGTTAAGCGGCTGGCGAGAGTTAAATTCCGGCCGAGACAGGGATTAAATCGCGCACCGGAAAATCGCAGCTGAGAAACCTGGCAGCAATATCGCCTGAAACGGGCGAAATACCACCGTTAATTTGAAAAAGGTGAACCGGCGGTCCCTGTTTGATCGAGGGGCCTCCGGGTCGGAAAACGGTGCTAAGAATGGGGGCCGGGGTGCAAAAACGCCTGACAACGCATTCGAAGAGGGCGTTCCACCGGTAAAGCCGGCTATACCGCCGGAGCGTTTCTCTGCGATGGCCGGCGAAAACGGGGCCGGGGTCTGCCCGGCCGTTGCTGGGGTCGCGCTACCGGAGACGCCTGAGAATCGGAGACCTTGATCATCTCGAACGTCCGGAACAGCGGCGCCAGATCGATCACGTCGCTCGCCGCCGATCGTAATATGTGACCAAGATTTTGCGCGACCGATGCGACTTCGACGCGGATCCCGCGTCGCCGCAACTTGATGGCCAGATAAGCAAAGTCGGCATCGCCGGTTACCAGAATGACAACATCGGGCTGCATCTCGACCGAAAGCTCGAGGGCGTCGATCGCCATCATCACGTCCACGTTCGCCTTGTAATGGCCTTCCTCGGCCGAGGCTCCATCTTTGGTCACGACCATGAATCCGTTGGAGCGCAGCCAATGCACGAATTTGTTTTTCTTGTCGCGTTCCTCCTGCCAGGCCGGAATAGCGGGGGGCAAACCGGCGTAAACCACCATCTCGATCAAGTCACGTCCGGTATTTGGGCCGGCCAGAAAATCGCGAAGCTTCAACCAATCGAGGCCGCGCCCCGCGGTCCGGACCGAGCTGCCGACATTGGATTCATCGACTAGCACCAACAGTCTGGAGCGCGCAATCGTGTTTGAATCTTTTCTTCGCATGGTGGCTGGGGTTCCCAGCATAGGTCAAGTGGCCGGTATTAAACCATCTTTCCCCGCCCGCTGCCGAGATACTTCTCCAAACTCCGGCATTTTTGAGCCGGCGCACGTCCTTTCGGCATGACAAATCCGAATTGAATGCGAGCCTTAGGCTCGCCAAAACCGAGTTCGATGCACATTCTAGTCGTAGAGGACCACACCGACACCCGTTACGTGCTTGAGCGCTTCTTAACCCAATGCGGTTATGATGTTTCCGTAGCCGGCAATCTGGAGAGCGGCCTCAAGTTTTTACATGCCCAGTCCTTTGACGCCATCGTCAGCGACATCGCACTCCCGGACGGCACCGGCTACGCCCTGATGAGCGAAGCCAGACGCCGCGGAATAGATGCCTTGGCCATCGCACTTTCCGCTTACAGTTATCCGCGCGACGTCGAGGAAGCGAAAGTTACCGGGTTCGATTATCATCTGAAAAAACCGTTCGATTGCAATCAGTTGCGCTCTCTGTTGCAAGAGAAAGTCCGCAGCGCGTCGGCCGCCTGAGCGAAACGGGGCTATACGATACGGCCCCACTTTTCCAACACCGCGAAAGTTCGCCTTCCGCTAAAGGCCATGCGCAGCGCCTGACGAAGCGTATCGATCGGTTCGCTTTTCAATACATAAGCCATTGCCCCGGCGTGCAACGCGCGAACAGCATACTCGGGCTCTTCATGGGCGGAGAGGATGATGACAATCAGGTGCGGAAATTCCTTGAGTAACTGTTTGGTCAGCTCGATCCCGTCCCCTCCGGGTAAACCGACATCGACAATGACTGCGTCCGGACGCATCTCCCGCACCATCTCCATCCCTTCGGCGGCATCACCGGCTTCCTCGCAGACCACAAATTCGTCGCCAATATTGAGGAGCCGCTCCAATCCTTGCCGCACGACCAGGTGATCGTCGATCAGGACAATGCATTTGCGACTATCGTCCCTCATATCTGCCGGATGTTATGCCGGATTTTCGCCGCTCCTTCATGGGCGTTGGCAATTGGTTCCCAATCGCCGTCGATCGTCATTGTGATGTCGTTTGTTTATTATTGCCCCGGCCGCGACCAATCCGATCTAAACGAGAAACGATAACTGTGTCCCGCGCGCCGACAAACCCCCGGGAACACAAATCTTTTTTTTCTTTCAGCTTTCATCTCTTTGGTGGTAGACCGCATTTTAGCGGCCGTTGTCCGGACGCAACCGCCATGATACCCGCCCTCCGGTAGCGGCGCACAGTTGAATCTCAGGCCGCTGAACCCTCGCCTTTGCCCCCAAGCGTTGGAAAAGCCCGGAGCGATGCTTTGAAATTCTATGATGCGCGAGGTAAAGCGCGCTGTCTTGCGTTACTGTTAGTTCCATATCCGCTTTTGTTGTTAATCCCGAGCGATAACAAGACGCCGGCGCCGGTCATTTCCCGGATATTTTTTACAGTAACCTGGAACTCGACTTCGTTAGGGAGCGCCTCGGATCCAGTTTCCAGTTCGGTAATCTGCGCCGCCAATAAGGCCAGGCCAGTCTCGGAAATCGGGGTGCCGGGGAACAACCGCTCGAGCAATGCTCGCAAGGCATCCGTTTCATGCGGGATAAGGTTTAGCATAATGCATGTGCTCCTTGTTTGATGCAGAGGGAAGGGGCCGTACCTGCGGTCGATTGACGCTGCAAAGGTGAAGAATCGAAGCTACGCCCACAAACGCCAATCACCTAATATTATTCAGGGCTATGCGGGCCCAAAAATCATTCAGCGATTCTGGCGAACGGCCCGATCCACGTAGAAATAAAAGAACGTGATTAACGAAGCTGCCGCAACCAGGAATGCCCCGGTCAAATGCAGTTCGAGCGGCGAATAGACAAGAAAAGAGGGTCGCAATCGCCGGGTCCTCCCCACAAGTAACAGGAGCGACCGTTTTTCGAGCAAAAGGCCAAGCCCCGGCACTAGAAAAAGGTATGCGATTGCCAGGATCTCCCATGGATTGTTGCTCTCCTCCGGTTCCTTATCCCCCGCTTCCTGCAGAACCGTTTCCGGCTCAAGTTGATCGAGGGCCTCCAAGTATTGAGGCGCGGCCAGAACATCGCCACCTTCGGAAATAAAGTCACGCACCGCGGCCAAAAGCCGGGCCGCTTCCTCAAACTGCGCGTCACCCACCACCAGGCGGACAGGCATGGCAAACGGCGCGCCCCCATAAAGGTGAGCACCTTGATCGAATACCCCGCAAAAGATATTGTGATCGTCCAAAAACGCCTTTGCCAAGCCGGCTTCAATCAGGTTCAGATACGTTCTCAGCATCAGCATTACGGTCCCCATTTTAATCCCAGGGTGACCGGTTAACGCGAGCCAGAAAAGCTGAGCGAGCGTGAGACAAATCGCGATGCTATCCGAAGGGGAGAACGCGGTTCGGCTTTCGACTCGATCAAGTGAGTCTGACCCGATCCGGCCGGCCGCAACCGTCGCGCACCCTAAGGAAGGCTCGCGGCCTGGTTCCAACAGCGGAAAAGCAGCCGCTATTTTGCGGCTTTTTTCTTGTTCTTGGCCAGAGCAAGACGTTCGGTCTTTTTGCGGCGGGCGTTCCGTTTCTTAACGTTATCTCTGCCTTGGCTGTGTCCCATATCTTTCACAGTCATCCTTTCCGCGCCGGTTCCAAGCAATTTCGCATTCCCGCAGGGGCGTTCGCCTTGGAGTCGGTCTCGCAACCGGGCAGGAACCGGTCAGTTCTGCTATGTTCTCCTATGCGGTTCATCCTCACGTTGATTGGCATTATGTTTGCCCTCGACGTCCTGTTTTGGGCGGTATCGGTGCGAATCGTAAAGCTTGCTGCCGCCCGCACCGTCGTAACCATCTTCAGTCTCGCCCAACTAGCCGGGCTAATCTGGCTGCTAGCTCGACGTTTTTCTCACACGGAAGCGACCGCCCTGTTCCTGAAGTTTGCAATGACGGCAGTATTTATCTGGCACATGATCATCCTGCCTCTGCTCCTTTTGCTGGCAGCTGCGCTGCTGCCGGTTCTGGCCGTGGCAGCTCTCTTCCGGATAGCTCGGCGGCGACACCATCCCAAATTGGCTCCTGCCGAGGCGGCCGAAGGACCGAACCGCCGGCAATTTCTCGCGGTGGCTCTGGTGGCGGCCCCGCCCCTGCTGAACCTTAGCCTTGCTACAATTGCGATGCGGCAGCTTCAGCAGTTTCGCATTCGCCGGTTCGTCCTGCCTATCGCCGGTTTACCTAACGATCTTCACGGGTCAACCATCGTCCAGGTCAGCGATATGCATGTGGGCCGGTTTACATCCGGGCGCGTCCTGCACGAGATGGTCCGGGTCGTTAACGAGTGCCGCGCCGATCTTGTCCTGCTCACCGGCGACTTGATTAACGACGCCCTGGCCGATCTCGGCAATGGTCTTGACCTCGTAAGATCGATGGAAAGCCGCTCCGGCATTTACCTGATTGAAGGTAACCACGACCTGATCGAGAACGGGGCGGAGTTCGAACGCCGGGTGAAACAATCCGGCATTCCCTTTCTTCTGGACGAGTCGGCCATAGTAACGATCCGCGGCGCGCCGGTGCAATTACTTGGACTGAGTTGGACAAGGGCGCGGGTAAACCGAGATGCAGCCATTGCCGCGTCGGTGCGCCAGCTCCTGACCCAGCGGCAGCCGGAAACTTTCCCGATCCTTCTGGCGCACCATCCCCATGCCTTCGACGCCGCAGCGGAAGCGTCGGTCCCGCTCACTCTCTCCGGCCATACCCACGGCGGCCAACTCATGTTGAACGGACAATGCGGGTTTGGGCCGGCTCTGTTTCGCTACTGGTCCGGCCTTTATCGCAAAGGTGCGAGCAAGCTGATCGTTTCAAACGGAATAGGCAATTGGTTCCCGCTGCGGGTGCGGGCGCCGGCGGAACTGGTGCATCTCACGCTCGTGCGGACGTAGATTCTCGCCCGGTATCCCGGGCGGAACCCCGAACATCGATCACTCAAAACAAGCAAACGGTCCGGTTAGGGCGGCCGCACCATCTCGAACCGATCGCGGGTGCGGCAATACCAGTTTGGACTGGCCATGCGCCCGATCACATGGAAACGCTCGGTTCGAATCCGCAATTGGACGGGATCGATCAGCTCGTCGCGGACATGGACCCGCCTGACCACTCCGATGATGACTCGATTCCCACCAATTTGGAGCGTGCCCCATTCCTTGCACTCGAAGCTGGCCGGCGCTTCCCCAATCCGGGGCGGCCCAACCACCGACGATGCTACCGCCGTGAGTTGGGCGCTCTCCAATTCGCTGGCGCCGTAGGGAAGCGATGCCGCCGTCCGGTTCATCGCTTCCGCGGTTGTTTCATCGACAAGGTTGACCACAAACTCGTGGTTCCGGCGGATATTGCGGGCCGTGTCTTTTGGCGATCCATCGTCGCGGTCCCCCGGAGCGAACCCGATGATAGGCGGATCTCCGCCCAGGGCGTTGAAAAAGCTGAACGGGGCCGCGTTGACCACGCCGTTTTCGTCGAGCGTCGTTACCCAGGCGATGGGGCGCGGAGTAATGAGTGAGGCCAGCATCGCATACCCGCGGCTGGCATGTTTGCCTTCGAGGTCGAGTTCCATTCGAACAGATACGCCATAAGTTGTTGCCTAGCCATTCGCTCCCAGCCGCCGGATTGGGGTCGTCCAGCCGCTTTTTCGTTGCTACTTCTCAAACGCTTCCTTGTTCACCACATAGGGCATCTTCGTTGGGTCGCCGCCGTAGTTCTCTTCCAGCACGTCGATCACTCCCTGGACGGTCCGCCCCGCCATCCCCTTGTCCGGATCGACCGCGAGCCGCGTGATTTGCGCCCCGCTGGCGAAGTGATGGAACAGCCGGATCCGATCCGCAATTTCCGGATCGAGCAACGGCGAATCCGGCGGTAACGGCTCTTTCTCAAAGACATCGAGCGCGGCCCCGGCAATCGTTTTATCTTTCAGCGCTTGGGCCAGCGCCTTCTCATCCACGACCGGCCCCCGCGAAGTATTCACCAGGTAGGCCGTCGGCTTCATCAACTTGAGCGTCCGTTCGTTAAAGAGGTGGTAGGTTGGCTTATCGGTTTCCCCTTCGCGCAACAGCGGCACGTGGATGCTCGCGTAATCGGCGCCGCGCAACGCTTCTTCGAACTCCACGTACTTGATCCAGGTCTTCTCCTTCTGAATTCCCCGGGCGTGGCGCAGATCCATCACTTCCTGGATGGCGGCGATGTACTTGTCATTATGATACGCCGGATCGTAGCAGAAGATGTTCATGTCGAAGCCGGAACACTTCTTGATCATGGCCAGGCCAATGCGGCCAGTCCCAATGATGGCGATGGTTTTGCCGGTGACCTCGTCGCCAAGGAACGGCAGGAAGGGATGCCACGACGGCCACTTCTGTTCCCGGACCAGGCGCTCACTCGCAAACATCTTGCGCGCGAGCACGCCCATCATGAAAAAAGCAAATTCGGCGGTCGCTTCCGTCAGGACATCGGCGGTGTGGGTAAACGGGATCGTGTACTTGTTGGCATCGGCCCGGTTGATGTTGTCGAACCCAACCGCGATCTGGGCCACCACCTTGAGCGTGCCTTTCCCCGCTTCGAAGATCTCGGCGTCGATCCGATCGCGGAGGGTGGTGATCAACGCATCGATGCCGCTCCTCACTTTCTCGATGATCAATTTTTTCGGCGGCGCCTCGGGACCTGGGAATACCTCCAGGTCGTAGCCGCGCTCGCGCAAACGGTTCTCGGCCGGATCGCCGATGTGGGCGGTGGCAAAGACGCGAAAGCGTTTCTTGTCGGTCATGTCTGAAGGAATTTTCTCCAAAGAAAGCAGGAAAGTCTTCGAAATAAATGAGACCGGCTTCTACTTCTCAACTTTCATCGGTGATTTTCCGCTCTTGCATTTTCTGTCCGGCTCTGAATCCTGACCTCCGACTTCCTGCTTTCTTGCGTTCCTGAGAGATTTTCCCACTGCCCCGGGCTTCACAGGTTCTTCTTGGCCCAGGCACCGACCCGGTCGAGCGCTTTCTCGATGTTCTCGATCGAGTTGGCCACGCTGAACCGCACATAACCCTCGCCGAAGGCGCCGAACGAAGTCCCGGAGAGCGCGGCGACACCGGCTTCGTCGAGCAGCGCGTCGGCCAGTTTCTTCGATGGCCACCTCGTCTCCTTGATATTGGGAAACACATAAAATGCCCCCTTGGGCAAAAGGCAGGAGAAACCTTTTATCTTATTAAGACCGGCAACCATCACGTCGCGACGTTTCTTGAACTCGGCGCACATTTCCTCGACCGAATCCTGCGGGCCGCGGAGCGCCTCAATCCCGGCGACCTGGGTGAAGCTGGCCGTGCACGAGTTGGAATTAGTCATCAGGCGCGAAATCTGCGTCGCCAGGTCGGGCCGCATCACCCCGTAGCCCATCCGCCAGCCGGTCATGGCGTAAGTCTTGGAGAAACCGTCGAGCAGAATGCAGCGCTCCTTCATTCCATCGAGCGACATGATGGACTGGTGTTCCCCCTCAAAAATGAGCCGGCTGTAAATCTCGTCGGTCAAAACCAGGATGTTGCGATCGCCGATCGCCCGCGCGATCTCCTCCAGGTCTTTCTTGGTCAATACCCCGCCGGTCGGGTTCTGCGGCGAATTCAAGATGATCAGCTTTGTCCGGTCGTTGATCAGCCCGGCGAGTTCGCCTGGGTCGAGCCGGAAATCCATTTCCTCTCGCAACTGAATCGGCACCGCTTTGGCGCCGAGGAAATCGATCATCGACTCATAGATGGGAAATCCGGGATTGGGATAAATGACCTCGTCGCCTTCTTCAATCAGGGCAAGGATGGTGAAAAAGATGATCGGCTTGCCGCCGGGGACAACAACCACTTCGTCCGGGGTTACGTTTACCCGGCGCGTCTCACTCACGTATTGAGCGATCGTCTCGCGCAGCTGCGGCATTCCGGCCGAAGGCCCATAGTGGGTAAAGCCCTTGTGCAGGGCGTCGCTGGCCGCTTCGATAATGTTGCCCGGGGTATCGAAATCGGGCTCGCCGATTTCGAGATGGACGATATCGCGCCCCTTCGCCTCCAGTGCTCGCGCCTTTACCAGCACTTCAAAGGCAGTCTCGGTGCCGAGGCGCGCCATGCGCTTGGCCAGCCGGAGTTCGCGCCCGATCATCATATCACTTTGGTTATAGCCGCGACGCTGCTTCGGGCAACTGCAAAGACAGGACCCAAAGGGGGCGCGCTGACTCTGGCCTGTTTTGCAACCGGAACGACGGTTGGGATCGATTCCGCACTCCGCCATCCCAGATTGGCGCTTCATCACTGCAGTTACCGGGAAAGTTGAATGGTTAAACCGGTCAATTTCTAAAAAGGCAATTTCCGAGGTTTCCTTCGGAGCCAGGAGCACTCAAATGCCGTTGACAGGTAAATGCGATAGATGACAGCCCAACAATCGCAGTGCGCCGGTTCGATTACGCACGAAGTTTCGACCGCGCTGCGGCCAAGGCCGATCCGTTCTCGTTCAGGGATTTTCCGTCGCGACGTGCCGAAAGCTCAGAAGCAAATCTTTCGCAGCCGCGTCGCCCTGACCGGGCAGGATCGGTTCATCCTCCAACACAGTGGACCACGCCCGCGGCAGGCTCCACGCGTCGGAAATGCGCTCGAGCCCCATCGTCCATTCCGGGAATGAGCGCTCCGCCACTTCCTCAGTCAACAGCACCTTGATGTCACGATGCCTCGGGTCGCGCTGAATGACCGCGAAACAGGCGCGAACCGCTGCCTCGGGCCCTTCCAGCAATTGCAGGAATTGGTTCTTGTGAAATAGCAGCATCCCGCTGATGTCGCGGGCGGCATTTTTGGTGCGAGCCTTTTCCACCAGCGCGAAAAGATCATTTGGCCAAAACTCCTGGTTGGCCGTGCTCCGGTAAACGAGTTGGAAGACCACGCCGCAGTTGAAGCACCACCCATGCCTCCATGGGTCCCCTGGCTGCAAAGAGCCGCTCCTTCCTCGCTGACGGAAAGTGGGGAGATGAACTCGCCCGGAATAAAATCGTGCGAATCCCGTCCAGGGTTTTTCCTGCTTTCCCGGGTTCCTGATTGGTTATCGCCGGTCACTCACACTTGCTTGAGTGATCACCACCAGTTGGCCGTTTTGGACCGATAGGGTCTTGATCTGTTTCCAAAAGCCGCGGCCTTGTTCGTTTTTCTCTTCCGCCTGGTGGAAGGATTGATTGAAGCTTTTTGTGAACGACAGACCGAAGCTTTGCAGGAATGACGAACTGAACCCCGGAGAACCATTGCTTTCGATTCGGTGCCCCTTTGCCTCCAGCCAATGGGCGGTGAAGGAAAATTGTCCAAGATCGTAGACAAATTGGAATTGTGCCCGGCCATCGAACCAGCGGCCTTTTAATTTCGGAAGGGTGATGGTGTCGAGGGGGACGCTCAGATCGAGTATCATTTCGTCGCCAACCATGTTGACTCGCATTTTGCCGCGAACACCGGCGAAGGCTGGATCCCGCGCGATCAAGGCATTCAGATCGGCTGCGGAAAATTCGGTCGTTGTTTCCGTCTTGTTTCTGACCGCGCTTCGCAATTGAGCGAGCTTGGCCTCAGCCTGTTGGAATGCGGCGCTGGTTGGCTGATCAACCTGGATGTTAGCCGGGTGATCGGAAGTGAAACTGCTGATTGCTTTGCCGTAGATCCACCAACCACCGATACCTCCTGCGATAAGGAGAAACAGGGAAACGATAACCAGAATCAGGCAGCCCCGGGCGAAACAGCCCATTCCTTGTTTCGGTGGCTGCTGATCGTTCATCTCCCGCGTTACTATCGTAAGTGGCCGATCCTGGCAATGCCCCGTCTGCTCTCCAGCTACCGGGAACGATTAAGGAACAACCGGTCCGCCGGAGGACGGATTCGCCCTACCGCCGGTGTTGCCAAGGTGATCACATCAAACCCGGGCAGCACTTGGCTGTCAGGATTCCCCCTGGAACTATTTGGGCCCAAGCCATGCTCTTACCCCGGCGCAGTCAGTCGCAAACGAGCTGTTCCGATGAAAAAGAAATTGCGCATTCTAGGGGTCGACGACGAGCCAATCATTGGCGAGTCAATCGCCTACGTCCTGGAGGCGCCACATCGGAAGATTGTTGTCGCCAGAGACGGACAAGAAGCTCTGGCCATGGTGGCGAAACAGAAGTTTGATGTCGTCATTACCGATCATCGCATGCCGCGTTCCGGCGGGCTGGAGTTGGTGAGAAAGCTTCGGGCCGGCAACTATAAGGGGAAGATTGTCGTTCTCTCCGCCCATCTTTCGGCGGAAAACATCGGCACCTACGAGGAATTGGCGGTGGACGAAGTTGTGGGCAAACCGTTCGATTCAACGGAGCTGCGCGAAATGATCGCCGATCTGGAAGACGACGTCTAAACCAGTGCGCCCTGAAGGCGGCCGCGTCCGGCCTTAACTCCGGAAACCAGACTTTTACTCCTGGCGTCTGACCGCCGGCATGCAACTCAGTTAGCTTGTCTGCGAAACTGTTCGTATTTTCAGTCGGAAAGATTTCGAGACCGGGTGGTAGTCGCGATTTTTCCTGGCTAATCGTAATGTGTAAGGTGCAGATCGGAGCCCGCTCTTATCCCGATATCCCCCGGTTGATCGTTACCCTCTTCGCGGCGACGTCTTGTTGCGGGCCGCTCCTAGCCCAGACGAAAGACTGGCCATTTTCTTCACCATCCCCGGCCGGATCGCTCGGGTTGGCCCCGGCCCGCCCGTCGCCGCCGAACGCGACGTCCCCTCCGCTCGCTGCTCCCCTGCGTCAGAAGAGTTGGGCAACTCTATCCAACGGGAACATCAGTAATCTCGGCAGCCAGGCCCTGGCCATGAATCCGAGGGGCTGGTACCACGGCGAGACCGAAAATTTCATCATTCACTATCGAAATTTCAGTGATGCGCTCCAGATCGCCCGCGAGATCGAGTTCGACCTCTGGTACGTGGCCAAAACGTTAGGCGCAACCAGGGAACAATACGCCCGAAAATCACACGTCTACGTCTTTCAGGATAACCGGGAATGGCAGGCATTTGTTACCGAAGCCCACCAGAGGAAGTGGTCACACAGTTTTGCGGTGGGCGACGAGTTGTTCTTGAATGTTCATGGGACCGGTATGGGTTTCGAGTCGCACACTTTGGCCCATGAAACCGCTCATGCCGTTGTCGCGCGTATTTATGGCGAACGCCGCTGGCCGCTCTGGTTAAACGAAGGTTTCGCCGATTATATGGCCGAGGCTTGTGGCGCGGTGCGACGCGGACTGGCGCCCGGAGCCAATCCGCGCATGCTGCGCTCGCCCACCATGACCGTGGCGGAGCTGCTCGCCGTCACCCGATATCCCGAACACGGTTCGAGTGTCGCGCCTGTATACGACACCAGCACAAAGTTTGTCCGTTATCTCTTCGCCAAGTATCCGGCCGAATTGTTTCCCAAGTTCGTCGATCGCCTGCTCGATGGCGTGGCTGCCCAGCAGGCGCTCGTGGAAGTTTACGGCCAGGACTTCCGCGACCTGGCCGCTTTCGATAAACGATTTGAGACTTTTACCCGTTAGGAAAACGACCGGATCCACGGTGGCGACTTAATCCAAAATTTCGGCGGCTTAGAGCTGTTTCCGTGGCTGCTGACTTGTGACTTCCGCCCTCTGACCCCGCCCCTTGGTTACTTCCGCTTGGGAACAGGAAACAGCATCG
This sequence comes from uncultured Verrucomicrobiae bacterium, assembly GCA_963728975.1. Classification (GTDB taxonomy): domain Bacteria; phylum Verrucomicrobiota; class Verrucomicrobiia; order Chthoniobacterales; family UBA10450; genus DATFCK01. The sequence goes on along the minus strand of CAVSMF010000001.1, from coordinate 1,272,525 downwards.
ACACCTCGCGCTGGTAATCCTTGTAAGCCTCGCCGTGGACCGTCACCAGGTCGTGCTCCTCAAATTGCAACGCGATCAGAATATAAGCTGTGGTGGCGACGGCAAAGAGCAGATGCCCGGTCGACATCCGGGGGGTAGCCCAGAAGGCGATGATGAACCCGAGCATGATCGGATGGCGGACAATCTTGTAAAACAGCAGCTTGCGAAACTGTGGGTTGGTATAAGGCACACCGCGTTGATGCAGGTAGACTTGGCGCAGCCCGAAAAGATCGAAATGGCTGATGAGGAATGTGCTCAGCAGCACGATGAACCACCCCAGCCAAAAAAGCGCCTGAAGAATGATGCGGGCGGCGGGGTTCGACGTTTCCCACACCACCCCGAGCATCGGTCGCCATTGCCAAAAGAGCAGCAACAGAATGAGGCTGGCCAGCAACACATAGGTGCTGCGTTCGATCGGTTGGGGCACGATCCGGGTCCACCATTGCTTAAAACCGGGGCGGGCCATGACGCTATGTTGCACGGCAAAGAGCCCGAGCAGGAGCGCGTCGATCAGGAGGGCATGCCCAGGGGGCCCGGCCGGGGGCGAGTCGATCGACTTGGGCACGATGAGATCGCCGACAAATCCGATTGCATACAAAAAGGCGACGAGGAAGAGAACATAACTGACCAGCCCGTAGATGACGGCCAGAGCGCGAAAGATCATGGCATTTCCTCCGAATCAAGTTAAACCAGGAGCCAACAACCACTTGGAGACGGGCTCCGCAACTGATTGTGCCGCCTTGTCCAGCCTGACGCGAGTTTTTTCCTGGGCCCGTTTCCCACGGGGGGGGGCGGTTGACTGAATACTTGACTTACGCTTGACCAATGGCAGCGAGGGTTGATGATCGGGGTTAGGGCGGCGGGAGAGTGAGGCTTGACTAATAACTTGACTTACGCTTGACTTACAGGCTGTGAGTTTCAATCCCGTTTATACCATCACCCCCGCTCTCCTTTCCGAAGTGGAACAGATCGCCGCTCTCCGGGAACGGATTCTGGCCGCCGCCGTCCAGGTCCCCTGGATCCCCGCCCTCCAAAAAGATACTCGCATCCGCAATGCCCACTCTTCAACCGCGATTGAAGGCAACCCCCTGACCCTGGAACAGGTGCGCGCAATCGAGGAAGGCCGGGAAATTCCGCCCCTGGCCCAACGGCCCCGGCGGGAAATTGCGAATTATTTCGCCGGTCTGCGGTTTGTGGAGAAGAACGCCAAACGCCGGGCGATCGGTCAGGCGGAGGTGTTAAAGCTGCACCGGATCATGGCCGACAAAGTGATGGACCAGGGGAAAGCGGGCGAGTACCGCACGATCCGTGTCAAAGTCGGAGATTACATCGCGCCGCGCCCTGAGGACGTCCGTCCGATGATGTCGGATTTGCTGGAATGGTGGGACCAGGAAGCGGCCACGCTTTCTCCAATTGTGAGCGCCGCCATCGTGCATCATCAATTTGAAACCATCCACCCATTTGCCGACGGCAACGGACGCACCGGACGCATGCTCAGTTTGTGGGAGTTGTACCGGCGCGGCTTCGACAGCCATCACATTTTTTCGATCGACGAATTCTATTGGGAGGATCGTCCGCGTTATTACGCTGCCTTGGAAAAAGTGCAGCAGGAAAAGGGCGGGCTCACGACCTGGCTCGAATACAGCGCGGAAGGACTTCGGGTAACGCTGGAGCGAGTCTGGACCCGGATCCAGAAACTGACAGCGCGCTCCGGCTCGGCGAAGCTGGTCCTTCGTCCGAGACAAGAGCAACTGCTTCATCTCCTGCGCGAGCACAGAGCGATGACCCCGCGCCAGATTTGGGATGCGGTGGGTGTCTCGAAACAAGGCGCGCTCGATTTGCTGCGACCGTTGATTGAGGCCGGACTGGTCCGGCGGATTGGAACGAAGAAGTCCGGACGTTATGTTTTGACATGAGCACGGAGGCTTAAGGGGAAGAATGAAGGGGATTGGGGATTAGGGGAAACGGTCGCGCGCAGAGATTCCCCCTTTACGAACACCCCAATTCAGCTTGGGGCGGCCTGGCGATGGCAAACGGGCATTCAGCATCCAGCATCTGGCATCCAGCCTAGAGCGCACTACATTCGATCTCCAATGCGCACTCTTTATCTTGGCCTTGCCGTCGCAGCCCTCCTTTCGTCGTCCGCTCCTGCCGCGAAGAAAAATCAGCCTAACGAGGACGATGAAAATAAGCCGTTGCCGACGATCGCGCAAAAAACGCGCGGGATGCAGGCGATGCCGGGCTTCTTCAACATCTATTGGGACGCGCGGGCCGGGAAGGTGTGGCTCGAGATTCCGAAGTTCGACGCCGAATTCCTCTACGTCGTTTCGCTCGCGGCCGGCGTCGGCTCAAACGATATCGGATTGGATCGGGGCCAGTTCGGCGATCTCGATAGCGAGTTCGTTCATCCGGAGCACCTGGTGAAGTTCGAGCGAGTGGGGCCGAAGGTCCTTCTGATCGAGCGGAACCTTGCTTTTCGTGCGGTCACGAAAAATGTCGATGAACAGCGCGCGGTCGAGGAAGCGTTCGCTCGCTCGGTGCTTTGGGGGTTTAAAATCGAGGCGGAAGAGAATGGCCATGCCCTGATCGATGCGACCCCGTTCCTGCTGAATGACGCGCACGGCGTGGCCGAGAAACTGAAGGAAAAGAAACAGGGGAAATATAAAGTCGATGAGGCGCGGTCGGCGATCTATCTGCCGTTCACGAAAAATTTCCCCAAGAACACCGAGTTTGAGGCGACCTTGACTTTGGCGGGTGAGCCCACTGGAAAATGGATTCGGTCGGTCACTCCGGTTCCGGAAGCGGTGACGGTGCGCGAGCATCATTCCTTCGTCGAGTTGCCGGACGATCAATATCAACCGCGGGCCTTCGATCCGCGCTGCGGCTATTTCCTGATGACCTACGCGGACTATGCGACGCCGATTCAGGATCCGCTGGTGAAGCGCTTCATCATCCGGCATCGCCTGCGCAAGAAGGACCCGGGCGCGGCCGTAAGCGAGCCGGTGCAACCAATTGTTTATTATGTGGACCGCGGCGCGCCGGAGCCGATTCGATCGGCCCTGATCGAAGGGGCGTCGTGGTGGAACCAGGCGTTCGAAGCGGCCGGTTACAAGAATGCGTTCCAGGTAAAGCTGTTGCCGGAAGGGGCCGATCCGATGGACCTGCGTTACAACGTGATCGAATGGGTGCACCGCGCGACCCGGGGCTGGTCTTACGGCATCTCGGTGATCGATCCAAGGACGGGCGAGATCATCAAAGGCCAGGTGTCGTTAGGCTCGCTGCGAGTGCGGCAGGACTTTCTCATCGCCCAGGGATTGGTCGAGGCTTACGCCAACGGTGCGACGCCCGATCCGCGCCTGCTCGAGCTGTCCCTGGCCCGACTGCGGCAACTGGCGGCACACGAAGTCGGCCACACCCTTGGATTGCAGCATAACTTTGCCGCCAGCACCCAGGACCGCGCCTCGGTAATGGATTATCCCCCGCCGGTGGTCACCATTGATCGGAACGGAAACATCGATTTGAGCCACGCCTATGCCACCGGTATCGGCGGGTGGGACAAGCGGACCATCCTTTACGGTTACCAGGATTTTTCGCCGGCGACGAATGAGTCTGTCGGGCTAACCGCGATTCTAAACGAAAACATCGCGAAAGGTTTCCGTTATTTGACCGATGCCGATGCCCGGCCGCCCGGAAGCGCAAATCCGTTTGCACACTTGTGGGACAATGGCGCATCGGCAACGGACGAATTGAGCCGCCTGATCAAGGTGCGCGCGCTGGCCTTGAATCACCTGGGCGAGAAGAACATTCCGCCCGGCGCGCCGATGGCGACACTGGAAAACGTGTTGGGGCCGGTTTACCTGATGCATCGTTTCCAAGCGGAAGCTGCGACGAAACTGGTGGGCGGGGTGAACTATACTTATGCGGCGCGCGGCGATGGACAGATGACTAACGAACCGGTTCCGCCGGACCAGCAACGCGCTGCGCTCGCCGTCGTCCTACAAACCTTGCAGCCTGATTTTCTCGAAATGCCGGCGAAACTGGTGGCGCTTCTGCCGCCGCGTCCGCCCGGTTATCCGCGCGATCGCGAATCGTTCGATTCGCATGAAGGGCTGGTGTTCGATCCGAAGGCGGCGGCAGAGAGCTGGATCAACGCCGAACTTGATTTGCTGTTCAACCCGGAGCGTCTATCCCGGATCGTGGCCCAGAACGCCAACACGCCCAAAGGGCTGTCGATGAACGAGCTCTTCGATGAGATTTTGCAAACGGCAGCGCGCACGGCCAAGCAAACAGGCAAGGAAAAGGAAATTGCGCGCGCCCTGGAAAAACAGTTCCTGAATCACCTGCTTAAGCTTGCCCTCAATCGCGATACTGAGCCGCAGGTCAACGCTTTCGCCTTACAGGAGATTGCCGATCTGGAAACGAGATGGAAAACGCTTTCGTCGAGCGATGCGGCGGAGAAAGCGCAGACTGCCTATCTGCTCTCGCAGATCGATCAGTTCCGGCGCGACCCGAAAGCGCTCGAGATACCGAAACCGCCGCGGATTCCGGATGGATCGCCGATCGGGGCGGAGGAGTAAGGGAGGGTGCAGAAAACGCCGAACCCCGAAAACCTATCGGGAGAGGCGGCCGAACATCGCGCTTAGAGAGTCTTCGACCTCCTCACTTCTAACTTCCAGTTCGTCAGAGCTATCCCCAAACTTCCCTGAACAGGCGGTTGAAGTTGCCGCCGAGGATTTTCGCTATCCGGGTGTCGGAATGGCCCCGCTTCGACAGCAGACAGGCCAGGGTCTCGAAACGCCTCGGCGTGTTCAAATCGGGGACAAAGGTGAACGCATCTTCCCGCTCGCCCGGCGCGGAAATCCCCCGCTTCCGGCGGCCGGCGATTTCTTCCCGGAATTTTTGACGAAATTCCGGAGTTACATGGATCGCCGAAATGACGCCATCGGTGCCGATGCCGACATGATCTTCGCCGCATACTTTGAGCGCGTATTCGAGATGCTCGATGACGTCGGCGGCCATCGGCTGGCCGGTCGTCCGCAAAAACGGCATCAAGTAGATTCCGATCACGCCGCCTTTATTGGCGAGTTGGCGCATCTCCTCGTCCGTCTTGTTCCGGGGAAGATCGGCGATCGCGGTGCAACCGGCATGAGTAATTGCCACCGGCTGACTGGAACGCTCGATTGATTCCAGGGTGGTGCGCCGGCCGCAGTGGCTCAGGTCGATCAGGACTCGCTTTTCGTTCAGCCGCGCAACCAGATCGCGCCCGAACAAGCTGAGCCCGGCGTTGCGCGGTTCCAGGCAGCCGTCACCGAGCAGGTTCCGCAGATTGTAGGTGAACTGGATGATGCGCACCCCCAGATCATGGAAAAGATCGAATCGGTCTAACGATTCACCGAACGGTGTCCCATCTTGAAATCCATAGATCAAACCGAGACGAGCGTTCTGCTTGGCTCCAGCCAGATCGGCGCTTCCTTTCACTTTCATTAACGCGTCCGGGTGCGCCGCAATTTGGCCGTCCCAATAGGCGATATTTTTCAATGTCTCTTCAAAATCCCTGGCGTAACTGCCGACACCGCTCACGGTCACATTGACTGCGGTAATGCCGGAAGCTTTGACGTCGGCAATGTTCGCCGCCGTCAACGGCACCCGGTCGCCGAATGTGCCGCCGCCGGGCGCGCCCAAAGCGTCGATTACGGTTGCGCCGGCGTATCCGGGCCAGGTTTGTCCCGGTTTCGCCACTCACCGGGCCTGGCCAGGACAGGGCGGTGGCGGTTGCAGCCATGCTGGATTTGATCAGGAAATTCCTGCGGTCCATGGCGATAACGTAGAACGTAGGAAACGAAGACGGAATTAGGAAGTAGAAAACGGGGAGGGGCGATTGGGGAGTGCCTGAAGAGCGGGGAAACACCAAATCCCAATACCCAATCACCTGGGGAGCTCCAGCGTTCAGCGTTCAACGCTCAACGCTCAACGCTCAACGCTCAACGTTCAACGTTCAACGCTCAACGCTCAACGCTCAACCCCGACTAGCCGCAAATGGCGATTCGGTGAATCGCCGCTACCTGCACCATCCTCCTCCACACTCTCCTCCTCCACACTCTCAACTAAAGCGAGCGCAGCGAGCGTTCTCTTCACTGTCAATTTTTTTAACGGCGGCTTTCCTTGGAGCCGATTTCGAGCAGGCGTTTGGTCAGGAACACCAGCCCGCTCATCTGGACCCATTCGGAGACGATATTGCCGACCACCTGACCCCATTTGCTCTCGGGGCTCATCCGGAGAAACAAAAACACCCAGCCGATCCCGGTGATGATAAGGAAAAGCGAAAGCGAATGCCGATGAAGCAGATCGAGCCAGGGAGTGGGTTTCTTACCTTTCACCGGCCGGCTTTCGGCCGAGCCGACTTCGTAAAGAAATTTCGTGCCCAGGATAATGACGACCGAACCGCTCCAATCGGCGATGGCGTTGCCGAAAAACACGCCCAGATGAGTGGACGGATCGAGTAGCCGGTAACCGATCACCCAGACGATCAGGAGCCCGATCGCGACCAGGCTCAGGGAATGACGATGGAAAAAGCTGCGGCGCCGTTTGGACATGCGGAGAATGTTATCGAAAACCGGATCCGAAACCAGATGAGCAGGGGGAAGCGGAGGCTGGGAAAATCCCAAACCCCAAACGCCAATCACCAGGGGAGCTCCAAGGGTCAAACGCCCAATGTTCAACGTTCAACGCCCAACTAAAGCGAGCGCGAGCCAGCGTTCTCTCAACGATCAACTTTTGCCCAACTATCAACTTTTGTCCCAGCTGCTAAACTATCGGCGCCGCAGGAACAACATGTGAAGGTGGGGAAACAGCATTTTCGGACGATCTGGTTAAGCCCGGACGATGACCAGGTGGTGCAGATAATCGACCAGCGACTTTTGCCGCACCGGTTCGTGATTGAGGAGGTGCGCACAGTCGGTCAGATGGCAAACGCGATCCGGGAAATGCATGTGCGCGGGGCGGGCTTGATTGGAGCGAGCGCGGGCTACGGAATGTATCTGGCGGCTATCGAGGCGAGCCGAGCCGGTTCGTTCGATCGAGATCTGGCCGAGGCGGCAGCGCAACTTAAAGCGACCAGACCCACCGCGGTCAACCTGGCCTGGGCGGTTGAACGCCAATTGATCGCCATCGCCAAAGGAAAAACCCCCCAGGAAAAAATCGTTCTCGCGAGAGAGACGGCAAAAAAGATTGCCGCCGAAGATGAGGAACATTGCCGGATGATCGGGCAGCACGGAGTGAATCTGATCGAGCAGATTGCCCAACGAAAAAACGGAGAGCCGGTGAATGTCCTGACCCATTGCAACGCCGGTTGGCTCGCGTTTGTGGATTACGGTTCGGCGCTGTCCCCGGTTTACGCGGCGCATGATCGCGGGTTAGCGGTCCATGTCTGGGTGGACGAAACCCGGCCACGAAGCCAGGGATCCAAGCTCACCGCCTGGGAGCTCGGTCAGCACGGGGTGCCGCACACAATTATCGCGGACACCGCGGGCGGGCATTTGATGCAACGGGGCGACGTCGATCTGGTCATTGTCGGATCGGATCGAACTACCCGCGCCGGCGATGTGGCGAACAAGATCGGAACGTATTTGAAAGCGCTGGCGGCGCGCGACAACCAGATCCCGTTCTACGTGGCGTTGCCCTCGACTTCATTTGACTGGGCGATCCGAGACGGCTCCGAAATTCCGATCGAGGAACGCGGGCCGGACGAAGTAAAGCGGGTGGAGGGCTGGCATGACGGCGAACTGTTGGAAGTGAGCGTGGCGCCGGAAAACAGCCCGGCGGCAAACTACGGTTTTGATGTCACGCCGCGCCGCTTGGTGACCGGGCTCATTACCGAGCGCGGCGTTAGCAAACCCGATGAGAAAAGCATTCTGAAACTTTTTCCCGAACGCGCGTCGTGAGCGAAACCGGTTCGGTAAAGTTCAAGTGCGAGCAGGTGGCGGCGCAAACCCCGGGTTTCGATGGATTTGACGAGCTCAACCGATGCCGCCGGCGGCTTCTCGATCTCGGAATGATCGGCACGGACGAGAGCGGCATCGGTTTCGGAAATTTAAGTGTTCGGGATGGGAGCACGTCGCGGTTTTACATCACTGGCTCGGGCACGGGCGGGATCGGAGAATTGGCGCCGGCCGACTGCGCCAAAGTGGTTGCATATGATTTCGCGAAGAACTGGCTTCGCTGCGAGGGGGCGAGAATTGCCTCCTCCGAATCGCTGACCCACGCAGCTGTCTATGAATCAGATCCAGGGGTTTGCGCGGTTATTCATTGTCACAACACGAAGTTGTGGGGGGAGCTTCTGGATAAGGTCCCGGCTACGCCGAAGGGATTTGCATATGGGACACCGGAAATGGCCCATGCGGTGAAAGACCTTTTCGAGAGCAGCGATCTGAAACGGAAAAAGATTTTTGTGATGGCGTCGCACATCGGAGGTCTGGTGGCCTTCGGGCGGGATATGGAAGAAGCATTTGGAACGCTGAAGGGTGAAATGCGGAAGATCGGATTCGAGGGAAGGAGAAAAGGTTAACGCCGAATGGCGAGCGGATGCTCAACGTTCAATCTTCAACGGCAGTAGGAACGGGAACTCGTCCGGCGACGGCAGAAGGATAAGCAGAAGAGCATTGCGACGCGGAGTTCGCTTCCGCAAGGGGATACAGCCAAGGGAAGCGGGAGAGCCGAATCAATCACTGGGGAGCAGATGAAACGGTTAGCGGTGGGCTTGTTCATCTTAATTAGTGCATCGTTCTCGGGTGTCCGGGCGGGAGACACCGATTTTTTCCGATCCGATTCTTTCGATCATGCGTCATCGGCCAGCGTGTCGGAAGGCGTGGAATCAAATCTGTCGGGGCAAGAGAGTTCCGAGAGCGGGGCTGGAACAGCATCCGGGACGCTCACGGGTTACACGCTGTGGCGGGTTGATTCGAAATATGGCGACATTTTGGTGCAGCCGGTTTTCGGACAGGTCAACGGCGCGCAAATCCACATCTCGTGGTAAGAATTGGGAAGGAAGCGGGAAGCTAAGCGAAGCGGTCAGGAAACAACAGACCTTGGCGGACGGTCGCGGTCCACGGGGCCCCTTTCCCGTAAACGAATGGTCGGGGTTTGACGCAGTCCTAACCTGGAAAAGGCTCCGGTGATGAGTTGGGGCCGGGCAAAACGCCGAACCGCAAACGCCAAATGAAGAGAACAGCGGCGGGACAGCTGATTCCTGCTAAGATTGTCGCAACAACAGAGTGTATGAAGCGATTTGCCGCGGTTGTTCTTCTAATGATGGTTGCGGGCTCGAGTCCGGTCCGGGCTAACCTGGGCGACGACAACGACAAAATTGAAGATGCCTACGGGAGCGTGGTGGAGCGACATCTCCTCGACGATGGAACCGTCAGCGTGCTTTATCACAAGGACCGGTATCTCTACTTCGTCATTTTCGCCCAGCGCCATAGCATTCTGGAAAGATATTCCCGGTTTAACGGCAAGGATCTTTCCGAAAAAGAGATTGCCAGATTTCTCAAGGCGAATGCGGCCGGGGCGAAATGGATAGCGGATGACAAATCGAAGGAACGGCGATTCAAACGCAGCGATGGCAAGGCGGAAGCAACCTACGCGGAGGTGGATGGCCATCCGACCCTGACGGTGCGAAGGAGCGAAGGGCAAAAGGCGAAGGGCCAGATCGAACAATGAGCGCCGCCAACAAAATCGATTACATCGAGTTTCAAGCAACCGATCCCGCCGCTTCCAAACGGTTCTTCGAGCAGCTTTTCGGCTGGAAATTCACCGATTACGGGCCGGACTACACATCGTTCGAGGATGGCCGCATCGCCGGCGGATTTTCTCGCGGAAATAAGGCATCGACCCTGGCCGGGGGCGGAATCCTGGTTGTGTTTTATCACCCGCGCCTGGAAGAGGTCCGGCAACGAGTGATCGATCTTGGCGGAAAAATTACCGCTGAGATTTTCTCGTTTCCGGGCGGCCGTCGGTTCCATTTCACCGAACCGGGCGGGAACGAATGCGCGATCTGGTCGGAAGAACCAAAGCCATGAAAAGGATCTCCAACTTTGTCAGTCTGCATCCCTACTTCAAAGTCCATCCCGGCAAGCTGGAGGCGTTCAAGGCCAGTCTGCCGGCTTTCGTCGAGAAAGCGAAAACCGAGAACAAAAATCTGTTTTACGATTTCACCATCAATGGCGATGAAGTTTTCTGCCGCGAAGGATATGTCGATGCGGAAGGGGTCCTGGCTCATCTCGCCAACGTGGATGCGCTCCTGAAAGAGGCGATGCAGATCGCCGATCTGATACGAGTGGAATTGCATGGCCCGGCGGGAGAACTGGAGCAGCTGAAAGGGCCGTTAGCGCAACTGAAGCCGGCTTGGTTCGTTCGAGAGAGCGGAGTCTGAACGGAAGTGGGAAAGGGGCTGCGGATTACCCTTCACCCTTTTCAATAAATGCCCGGGATAATCCGCGAGGTTTTTCCGGAGTACTCTTTGTATTCCGGGTATTGCCGGACGAGCAGCCGCTCTTCGCACATGATCCGGATCAACGCTCCAGCGATCACCACCCCGAAAAATCCCAGAGCCGGGATATTGAAGTTCGGGGCGAGACCGGCAGCGCAAAACAAGCAGATCGATGCGTAAATCGGGTGCCGGATGTATCGATACGGACCGGTGGTGACCAGGCCCCCGGCGGTCGGATTCGCTCCGGGATGGAAGCTGCGCAGACCGAAAGCAGCCCGGGCCCAGATCATCAGTCCTACCGCAGCTATTTGGAGCGCGAGCAACCAGGGATGGTGAGCGAAAAGCGATCCGGTTCGCCACAGCCCAAACACTCCGAGGACGATGATAAGGTAACCGAACAACGACAAGGTTTTCATGAGGCTCGGCCCTGAAGGAGGTCCATCAACGATCAACGCTCAACGCTCAACGTTCAACGTTCAACTCTCAACGTTCAACTCTCAACGAAAGCGAGCGCAGCGAGAGTTCTCTCAACTCTCAACTTCCGCTACCTGGGCGTCGTTCTGCCAACGAATCCGCGCAGGATCTTAAGATTTACGACGTCTTCGCGCAGGTCTTTGCCTTTCGGTGTCTCGAGCACCTTGGGGATTTGGCGGAAACGACGGTCGCGCATGATGAAGCGGAATGGGGCCAGACCGATTTTGCCTTTGCCGATATGCTCGTGGCGATCTACCCGGGAACCGCGCGGAGTTTTGGAATCGTTCAGGTGAATGGCCGCCAGCCGGCCGAGGCCGATCACACGATCGAACTGGAGAAACATTTTCCGGACAGCCGTTTCCGTCCCGATGTCATAACCGGCGGCGAAGACGTGGGCGGTATCCAGGCAAAGGCAGAGACGCTCCGGTTCGCGCACATTCTGGATAATGTAAGCAAGCTGCTCGAAGGTGTGACCGAGACAGGATCCCTGGCCGGCGGTGGTTTCCAGCGCAATCCGCGTTTTCACTTTTGGAATTACCCGGAAAACCGCATCGATTGAATCGACTATCTTATTGAGCCCGGCTTCTTCGCCCTGGCCGAGATGGGCTCCGGGATGCAGAACGAGAAAAGGCAGTTCCAGTTGATCGGCTCGGGTTAATTCTTCGGCCAGGGCGCGGAGGGAGTTGGCGTGAAATTGCGGGTTGGTGGCAGCCAGATTGATCAGGTAATTCGCGTGGGCGAAAGCGGATGCGAGCTGGCGGCGTTGCCGATGTTTGGTAAAGGAAACGATCTCGTCGCGGCGGAGCGGCCGGGCAAACCACTGCATGTTGTTTTTCACGAACATTTGCATGGTGGTGCACTGGATCGAGCAGGCGCGTTCGATGGCGGTGTGGACACCGCCGCCAATCGACATATGGGCGCCGAGAAGGACCGCGGATTTCAAATCGCGAACTGGCGATTGCGGCCGTAACGGGCGTGGCGGCCGAGACGGTAATTTTTTCATCTAAATAAGAGATATCTCGACACGACAACGGGGCGTCCTTCCGCAATTCGCAATCCGCAATGGTCAGAACCGTTTCGGGTGCCAGTTCGGTTTTTTCAGGCTGCCCTGGCCGACGTACTCAAACAGCTTGTACATGGGGGTCAGGAGCACGCCCGGGCCGTGCGCGCTCATTCGGACATCGAAATTGAGTTTATCGTCGAGAAAGTTGATATCGCCATGACCGAGCATGCTGAAGAGATTTCCGGCCGCCTCGAAATCGTCCGTGTGAATGATTCCATCTTTGACAAGGAAAGTGGCGTTTGCCTTGTGGGCGATGCTGTAGCCGCTTCCGGGAACGATAGCGTTCAAGATTTCCGAGAGCGGCCCGAAGACGGGGAGAGCGAAGACGTTACCGTTAGTCACTTCGATCGTTCCCGAGCCCTGCATCCGGCGGGTGTCGGTGCCCAACCCCTTGAACTGGTACTTTCCCTGGAGTTGGCCCTGGGCGGTTTTGAAATGGTAGTAAAGGTCGGTTAAACGAGGGAAATCGACTGCTTTAGCGGTGATGGCGGCGTCATAGCGCGGATCGCCATGGGCCAGGGAAATGTCGGCATGGCCCCGCACATCTCCGGAAAACAAGCGCGCTTCGAGGCCGGCGATTTCGAGGTGGTCGTTGGTGAATAGGAGTGTCGCCGAAACAGAATCGAATGGCAGCGCTTTGCCGAGGAATGTATAATTCATTCCGGAGGAAGTATCGACTTTGAGGACAAGGCGGGTCTTTTTCCCGCCGCCAAATTGGTAAACCCCATCGGCATGGATAACGGGAGGACGCCGGAATCGATACGGGGTAATTGTTTTGACCAGGTCGGGATCGATCCAAACGATCATTTCCGCGGGAAACAGAGAGCTCTTGATATTCGAGATGCGGACTTCGTGATTCTTGAAGTCGTAGGTGAAAGAACCGGTGCCGACGCCTTCATTTCGGGTGATTCGAAGATTCTCATAAGTGACAGCGCCGTCTCCGAACTGGATTTTGGCGGTTGCGCTGTTCATCCACGCCCCGCGAAAACGGGCCCGGCCAAAAGCCAGCGTCCCGGAGCCGGTCCAGGTTGCAGGGTTGCGATCCGGCCCGCGAATAGTCAGATCCACCGTCGGAGAGCGCGCCCATCGCCAGTCGTCGAGCACTTCCCGGGCGCCCGGTGAAAGAGCCGATTTGACCGCGGCGGGATCGATTGTGCTGTGAATATCCAGGCGAAAATCGTTCGGGGCATCCAGCAAATTGGCTTCCAACTCCCCGCTCCGATGGCGCACCCGGAGATCGCGCAGGAATGTCCGCTCACCGTCCCAGGAAAAATCGACCATTAGATCGCTGAGAGCCACGGTCCGGTAGGCGAAGTTCGGGGCGCTGACATGGCCAATGATTTTCCACCGGGGGCGCTCCTGCTTGAAATCGGCATCCCCCGAGACCTCGATCACCGGCGGCGCGAAAAAGTTCGCATCGTTCAAAGCGTCACCGAGACCGAAGGCTTGCAGAAATAATTTCGGATCGATGCTGCTGCGGAGGTCAAACCGGACGGCATTTTCCTGACGACTCCAGGTCCCGTGCCCGGAAAAGGCGCCGGCGCGATCTTTCCATTCGCAATCGGTGACATTGAGTTTTTGATCCACCCATTCGGCGGCAACCAGCAGGTCCCGTATTTCGTACCCATCGCGAACGATTCGATCGCCCTTAAGCGTGGCCTCAACCCGGGCATCCTCGAGGCGGGCGAGGTCGCCGTTGAATTTGACCTGCAAGGAAGGCGCCCCCGCCGGGAAATTGAACTTCTGGAGCTCGGTGACGACGCGTTGAAGCAGGCGGAGACGACTTTTCCATTCCCGATCGTCCGACGGAGGAGAGGTCTGATAATCCTCGCGCTTAATCAGCTGGCCGGTGACCGAGACATGGATCCCGCAAAAAATCCCGTCGGCCTGGCTCACGTAAATTTGCTCCGGTGGAAAATAGACGTGGGCGCGAAAATTCGTCAGCTGTGCCTTGGGCGGATGTTTTTCGCCGCGCTCCCGCTGAAGTGGCAGCGAAACCTGGGCGTTGCGAATGTCGACGGCGTTGAGGAACGGGCGATGATGAAGAAGAGCCGAGTAATTGATATCGAGAGAAATCTCGCTGATCCGGGCCAGTGTGTTTTCGCGGTTCTTGTAATCGAAGATCCGCACATCCTGGGCAACGAGACCACGAAAGGGGTTGAGGGTGAGGCGGCGAATGGAAGCTTCGACCCCGCGTTTGTGCAGTTCTTCGACAACCCGGGACCGCCATTGCCGGCCAAACCCTTTTTTGGCCAGGTACCATCCGCTTCCGAGAACTCCTGAAACCGCCAGGATGACGACAAATCTGCCGATGCTAATGAGCAATCGCAGGGAAAAACTGCGTGACCGGCGGGGAGGAGCGATCCCGGGTGGTTCGAGGACCGGAGGCATGGGTTCTATTGAAGCGTTAAATTGTTACAACCTTAAATCGTTGAAGTCTTGGATCGCTAACAGGGTTAGATTGTAAACTGTTTGGTCCGCTCAAGCCTCTTTCCAGTTTAACGTTTTTACAATTTAGCCATTTAACAAGCATTCCGTAACTTAACCGTTCCCTGGCGGGGGGGTGCCCCGCTTTCGCTCGCTCAAAATGACAATCAGTGATTTGCCGGCAATTAATGCGTCGCTCAATGCGGTGAGCACGGTCTTTATTTCCGCGGGCTGGTTTTGGATCCGCCGCAACGTCTGGCAACGCCATGTCCCGTGCATGATTGCGGCAATCATTTCCTCAACCCTCTTTCTCATCAGCTACATTGTCTATCATGTGCACGTCGGGGAAATTTCTTCCGGGTACAGAGGATGGGTGGCGGCGGTTTATTTTCCAATTCTGGCTTCGCACGTCTTGCTGGCATTCGTGACTTTACCATTGGTAATCGTGACCCTGGTGCCGGTTTTTCAGCGCCGGTGGGACCGGCATCGGCGGCTGGGCCGCTGGACGATGCCGATCTGGCTTTATGTCTCGGTTACCGGGGTCCTGGTTTACCTGATGCTTTATCAGTGGTTTCCGCCCGGGGCCCATCCACGGTAGGAACGGATCTCTTTCCGAGGCCTGGCTTCCCGTCAACTCCGGACGCCCCGGAGGCGCGTCCCTACCTTGCATCGGCCAGGGAATTGATGTTTGCTCAGGAACCGTTCGGGCTGAACCCAACGAAATTATGGTTACGATCGCCACCTTTAACGACCCGGCCAAAGCCAAGGGCCTGAAAAAACGCTTTCAGGAAGCAGGACTGAAGGCGGACATTTATAACGAGAGATACCTGCAGGAGATCGCTTTCATGTCGAAGCCCCAGGCCAACGTGAAGGTGCAGGTGGACGACGTCGATTTCGAGCGGGCGCAACAGCTGATGATCGAATGGGAAGCGCACGATCCGGACGTCGGTTCCGCCATGATTCGATGCCCGCAATGCGGTTCGTCCCGGATCCAGTATCCGCAGTTGACCCGTAAGTTTCTAACCCCGGCAATGGCAGGCGTTCTGTTCGCGCTGAAGATTTTTCCGAAGGAATTTTACTGCGAGGATTGTCATTTCACCTGGACGACCCAAGATCAGCGCACTCTCGGCCGGCTATGGCACCGGTTTTTTCCCGGAGCCGAGCCGGTGAAACCGACGGACTCGTCCGGTGGCGAGCCGGAGAAAACAAGCTGAGGGCCCGGCGCCCGGTCCGGGAATCCTGCCGGCCAATGCAGCGGCCGGGAGTGATGCCATCCGATTGTTAGACTCAACCACCTTTCACGTTTCATGAAATGGCTCTTCGTCCTGGTCCTGGCCGTCATCATTTTCGGGGGAGCGGCCTGGTTCGGCTACAATCTTTTGCTCAGGCCGCAAATCGAGGTGCAAAGAGAACAGCGCGGTGAGGTGCACGCCGAGCCGACGCCGGACGTCAGTTTGCCGGAGTTCCAGGCGGCGGCAAAGCTGCGCCAGGAGGGAAAGCTGATGGAAACGCGAGCGGCTTTGATCACGTTCATCCAGCGATACCCGGGGAGCCTGCATGCGGAAGAGGCGAAGGAATTGCTGGGCCAGGTCAATGTCGAGATCTTGCTCTCCCAGGTGCCGTCGCCCGAAAAGGAGGAATACATCGTCAAGCGCGGCGACGTCCTGGCCAAAGTCGCGCACAAACTAAAGTCGACGCCGGAACTGATCATGCGGATGAACAAACTGAAAGGGACGATGTTGCGAATTGGAGAACATCTGCTGGTTTCCCATCCCGATTTTTCGATTCTGATTCAGCGCAAACCGAAGCTGCTGGTGCTGCTGAATCACGGGCAGTTTTTCAAGCAGTATCATGTTCAAGAGGAAAAGCTGGCGCCAAGGCAGCCGGAAAAGATAAACACCAAAGTCGCCGAGACGATGGCGTGGCATGATGGAAAGCGGATCGGGTTTGGATCAAAGGAATTCGCCGGCAGCACCCGATGGATCCGGCTGGGGAATCCTGCTTACATGATTTACTCGGTGCCGGACGGGGCTCATCCGAACATCGATCAACCCGCCCCGGCTTCGGGCCTGGGATTGGCGGCGTCGGATGTGGAAGAACTGAGCGGGCTGGTAAACAACCGGACCCCGGTGACGATTGCCGATTGATTAACGTTAAAAACGTTAAATGGTTAAGAGGTGAAGACAGTGGCAGACTTCTTCCCAAATCCGGCTTAATATTGTAACCCTTTCAACGGTATAACGCTCTTATCACCATGGCATTGCAACCGCTCGATTTCGAAAAACCGATCCTGGAACTTCAGCGCCGTCTCCAGGAAATTCGGGAGCACTCCGATCGCCACGACATGGATATCGACTCGGAGGTGGAAGCGATGGAGGCAAAGATCGATGCCACCCGGCGCGAGATCTACGACAACTTGAGCGCCTGGCAACGGGTCCAGATCGCCCGGCATGTCCAGCGCCCGTTCGCTCTCGATTACATCGAGCGTTGCTTTACCGATTGGATCGAGTTGCATGGCGATCGGCTATTCGCCGAAGACAAGGCGATGCCGAGCGGCCTGGCCCGGATCGGTCCCCATCGCTGCGTGGTGATAACTCATCAAAAGGGACGCAACACTAAAGAAAACGTAATGCGCAACTTCGGTTGCGCGCATCCCGAGGGTTACCGAAAAGCGCTCCGATTAATGCGGCTCGGGGAAAAATTCGGGATGCCGGTGATTTCGCTGATCGACACCCCGGGCGCATTTCCGGGCGTTGGCTCGGAAGAGCGGCACATTGCGGAAGCGATTGCGGTCAATCTTCGGGAGATGACGCAGTTGCGTGTTCCCATCATCGCGGCCGTGATCGGCGAAGGTGGGTCGGGCGGCGCGCTTGGAATCGGGGTCGCCGACCGGGTGCTGATTCTCGAGAATGCCTACTATTCAGTCATCAGCCCGGAAGCGTGTTCTGCGATTTTGTGGCGCGATCGGCGTCACGCTCCGGAAGCAGCCGCGGCCTTAAAGCTGACGGCCGCGGACCTGTTAAAACTAAATGTGGTGGACGAGATTGTACCGGAACCGAGAGGCGGCGCCCATCGGGATTTCGACCTGGCCGCGGCCAACCTGGCAGCGGCGCTCCGGCAGAATCTCGCCCATCTCCTCGAGCAACCGATCGAAAAGGTTCTCAAACAACGCTACGAAAAGTTCCGCCGGCTGGGCGATTTTGCCGAAGGCTGGGTCAGCGGTAATTCGAATCGCTCTCACACGTGATCGGGCAGGGGCGAAGGGCCATAATCACGCTCGGCTGCAGCGTTGTTGTCGCTGCTGCTTTCTGTTCGAGGATCGAAGCGGGGGATTTCCGATTCGATCGGGAAACGCTCGCTTTTACCAACATGACTGTCTTTGAATATCAGCACGGAATCCCGCACGCTCGCCGGGACAAGCCGGGCCAGGAGAAAGTGCATCGCTATACCCGGCGCTGTTTCGTGATGAGCCGAACCGTGGTCCAGTTTCATAAGTTCGCCCGATTCGATCCCCGCGCTCCGGCCCTGGGAGACAGGGAATTGGCCCACCGGATACGAAACGTGACCCGACGCGCCCCGTGGCATCCTGCATTGCCCCCGGAGGAACGCGTGGTATTTCCGGGTTATCGCGATCTGCGCCAGTTAAGCGAACAGCGCGGCTTTATTCTTCAGAAAAACATTGGGCTCGGGTGGCCGGCCTATTTGCGGATCGGCAACTCCCGGATGTTCTTCCTTCACAGCACAAGTTATCAGGAAAAAACACATCGAGAGCTGAATGAGGCGCTCGACCAGGGGAAATTGTTCGTAGCGTATTTGTCGGACTTCCCTACCCTCCACATTAATCATGCGGTCATGGTTTACGCTCGCAAACCGGGGCGGCGCGACGGAGTGGACCGATACAATTGTTACGATCCAAATCATCCGGATGGACCGCGCGAACTAAAATGGTTGCCGAAACAAGAAGTATTTAATTTTCAAAAGGACCAGGAATTCGTTGGTGGTTTCACCAGGGTCTACCACGTTTACGGCAAAGCATTTCAGTAGAGTTCGGAAAATCCATCCTGACGATATGCCGATCGAGCTTCCACCAAATCCGATTCCCAAACCGACTCCGACTCCGCCTGCTCCGAATCCCACACCGACTCCGCCGCCCGAGCCGTTGCCGCCCAATCCTCCAAAGCCGCCGGTAGCCGGATAAGATCGAGCTTAGGAAAACAACCGGCGTTGCCGACTGGATCCTAACCTCGCGGGCACGATTTTAGCCGCCCGAGCCGCCGCCGGAACGGCCGACCGGCGTTGCGGCGGAGGAGGAGGAAATAGAAAACGCAATGCCGGGTCGATCCGCTGGGCCCAGGCGCCTTCGGTGTGCTCGCCCCCTTTGACCTCGGTGTATTGCAGTTCGTCAAAAAGTTTCCATCCCTTTTCAACCAGCGCCTGGCATAAGACCCGGGCCCGGTCCCATCCGGTTTCGTTGGTTCCGGTGTCGAGCCAGATCTTCAACGGCAATTTATCATCCAGTTTTTCAATCATCCGAACGATGACTTCATCATCCCACCACACCGCCGGCGACATCACAATCAGCCGTCGGAATACGTTCGGAAACCAAAGGCCCAGGGCCATGGTGATCAGGCCCCCCATGGACGATCCGCCCAGGCCGGTGCATTCCGGTTCCGGTCGAGTCCGGTATTTTTTGTCGATGTAAGGCTTGAGCTCGTCGACCAAGAAGCGCCCGTATTCCCGTCCCAGACCGCGGCTTCGTCTTTCTTCGAGAGCCGATTCGAAAATAGCTCCGGGTGAAGGGGCATATTCGTCGATCCGGTTGTCACCGGTATTGGCGACCGCCACGATAATGAGGGGCTCGGCCAAGCCCCGATCGATCAATCGCTGTGCGGTTTCATCCACCTCCCATTCCACTCCAATATAAGAAGTGGCGGCATCGAAGACGTTCTGGCCGTCGTGCAAATATAACACCGGGTAGCGCTTCCTCGACAAGCGCCGGTAACCGGGCGGCAGATAGACCAGCACGTCGCGGCGGTTCCCCAGGATCCTCGAGGGGAACGCCCGGTGGCGCTTGATGTTTCCGGTAAGGGTATGGTTCGGCATACCGAAGCGAGACGCATCGCCGAGGATGAAATATAGCGCAAGCCCGCAGCTTGCGAATTCACCGGCTCGCGACCAACACGGTTGCCCTGCTTTTATAAACGAACGTTATCTGAAGTGGCGCACCCAGTGGCTCAACCGTGACTTTGAAATGCCGGTGTTCGGGAACGGCGGCGGACTGCCTCTCATTTTATTTCCGGTTTCGTTCGGCGCCGGGAACACCCCTTTACCGCTGGCTCGTTAGTGCAGCCCTACTTCTCATCACTTCCGTCTGGCAATGTCGGTCGAGCGCTCGCAGTCGGTGGTGGAGGCGGCTGGATGATCGGGGTTTTGCCCGCCCGAAAGGGAAGCGAGGGTAATCGTTACCAAGCCGATTAAGGTGCGAAGCAACATCGTCGATCAAACCCGGACCGATTCCATTCTAACTTAATCGGCCAGCCCCTTTCAAGGTAAGGCATATCCAGATTGCTCCGGAATTTGCGTTCAGGGACATCGGTGCCTTCCACGCTCCCACAGCTCACCGGCTGGACAAAACCATTGAAACAGCTTATTGCGGTTGTCGCCCGTCAGCACCGGGGTGAACCGGCTTCTGATGGGTGCATAATGAAGACAGGACTCAGGCCTGCCTGGGCTTTCCTGTTATCCCAGGGAGTCAGGGAGTCCCGCGGCATAACGAATCGGTTGCCTGGTGGGATTTCTCGACTTCGCTCGAAATGACAAATAAGAACATGCTTCTGTATCATCCGTTTCAATCCGCCTGATCCGCGGTTCTATGCTATGAAAAAAATCGGAATTCTTTTCGGCCAGGAACAGAGTTTCCCGCCGGCGTTTGTCGAGCGGGTAAACCAAAAAACCGGCGGCAAAGAGATTTTCGCCGAATTCGTCAAAATCGACAAAGTCATCCAGGGCGAACCGTCCGGATACGATGTCGTGATCGATCGTATTTCGCAGGACGTGCCGTTTTACCGGGCCTGGTTAAAGAATGCCGCGCTCACCGGCACGGCGGTGGTCAACAATCCATTTTGGTGGAGCGCGGACGAGAAATTTTTCAACAACGCCCTGGCCACCCAGATCGGGGTGGCCGTCCCCAGGACTGTCCTCCTGCCGTCCAATCAGCCGCCGCCGGACACGAACGACCAATCTTTTCGTAATCTTCAATATCCGCTCGATTGGGAAGGCATTTTTCGCTACGTGGGATGGCCGGCGTTTTTTAAGCCGTTTGCCGGCGGAGGTTGGAAGAACGTCTACCGGTTGCATAATTCCGAGGAATTTTTCCGAGCCTACAACGACACCGGCCAGCTGGTGATGATGCTTCAGGAGGAAGTGAAATTCGAAATGTACTTCCGTTGCTATGCAATCGATCAGCGCTACGTGCGGATCATGCCCTACGAGCCCCGGCATCCGTATCATTTGCGCTACCAAACGGAATGGCAGGCGCCGCCGGAAATACTGCAGAAGGTAGAAAAGGGAGTGCTCAGCTTGAACCAATATCTCGGATACGATCTGAACACGGTCGAGTTCGCTGTCCGGAACGGTGAACCGGTCGCCATCGACTTCTGTAATCCGGCCCCGGATGCGGAGGCCTCCAACGTGGGGCAAGCGAACTTTGAATGGGTCGTGGAAGCGGTATCGGAAATGGCGATCCGCAAGGCAAAAGAACACGTGCCGGGCCGGAACAACCTGAGTTGGGGCAGGTTTGTCCAGTCGGCGGTGAACATGCGCCGACTGAGCGATCTGGCTTAAGACTTGACAAGTCCTGTTTGCTATAGCATACAGGACCTATGTTATTTGATCTGTCGGCCTCGATCCGCGAGCTGCGGTCTCGGCTGCACCTAAGTCAGGAGCAACTTGCTCAACGTCTGGGTGTCTCCTTCGCCACAATCAATCGCTGGGAAAATGGCCGCTCCGAACCGCAGGGATCGGCCAGGTCAGCACTTGATTCTCTCCTGGAAGAAGTGGGGCAGGGCGAACTCGCCCTCCGTCATGAGGAAATCGACGCACCGCGGCGGCGGAAGCGAGGCACCGCTAAAAGCGTGGTGCTCTCGACGAAATCGATGGAGCAAATGCTTTGGGATGCGGCCTGCAAAATTCGGGGCGAAAAAGATGCACCGAAGTTCAAGGATTACATCTTGCCGCTCGTTTTCATCAAACGGCTTTCCGACGTATTCGAAGATGAGGTTTCGCGGCTGACAGAGACTTACGGGGCGAAGGAAACCGCGCTTGAAGTTCTCGAAGCTGATCATTCGCTTGTTCGGTTTTATATTCCACCGCAAGCGCGCTGGCGGGTCGTGAGCGGACGCGAGCAATTTGATTGGCCCGACGATCAGAAGCCGAAAACACTCGGCGAACAACTCACTACGACTGTGCGCGCGATCGTGAAAGCGAATCCTTCGCTCGGCGGCGTAATCGATATCGTTGATTTTAACGAAACGCGCAGCGGCGAACGCGAGATTAGCGATCAAGCTTTGCGCGGTGTCGTCGAAGAATTGTCGGACCCGCGGTATCGGCTTGGCCTTCACGATGTCGAACCGGATTTCCTCGGTCGCGCCTACGAATATCTGCTGCGCAAATTCGCCGAAGGCCAGGGGCAAAGCGCCGGCGAATTTTTCACTCCGCAGGAGGTCGGCTGGCTGATCGCTTACCTGGCCCGACCGCGTCAGGGCGAAGAAGTGTACGATTACGCCTGCGGCTCGGCCGGCTTACTCATCAAATGCGAGCTCGCGCTTCAACAACGTGACCGCAAAATTTCGCGCCCGCTCAAGCTCTACGGGCAGGAGCTGACCGGCTCCAGCTATGCCATCGCCAGGATGAACATGGTTATTCACGACATGGAAGGCGAAATCGTGCGCGGCAACTCGATGACGAATCCCAAGTTTCGCGAGTCCGACACCAGCCTGAAGAAGTTCGACATCGTTGTCGCCAATCCGATGTGGAACCAGCCGTTCGAAGACTCGGTTTACGAAAATGATCCGTTTGAGCGATTCGAAGAGCAGGGCGGCATCACAACCAGCAAAGCCGACTGGGCCTGGCTGCAACATACTCTCGCTTCCCTCAAACCACCCGGACGCGCCGCCGTCGTGCTCGACACCGGCGCGGTCACGCGTGGTAGCGGCAACAAAACCGAGGATCGCGAAAAGAAAATCCGGAAATGGTTCGTCGAACAGGACGCGATCGAAGGCGTCATCCTGCTCCCGGACAATCTTTTCTACAACACGACCGCGCCGGGCATCATCATCGTTTTCAACCGCCAGAAACCGAAATCACGTCAGAATAAGGTTGTTCTCGTTAACGCCAGCGCCGAGTTCAAAAAAGGCCAGCCGAAGAACTACATCCCCGAGGATAGCGTTCATAAAATTGCCGACGCATTTATCGCGGGCGAAGACGTGCCGAACTTCGTCAGGGTTATTGGCACCGAGGAAGCCACGAAAAACGACTTCAATCTTTCTCCGTCGCGTTACGTCGGGGCTGCCACGGATGAGACCTACCGGGAGATTCCAGAAATCGTAGCGGAGCTGCGGACGCTCGAACAGAAGGCGACGAAGGTCACGAAGGATTTAGACGGAATTCTCCGGCAACTGAACCTTTCTGCAGAAGAAAAATCATGAAAAAGGCCTTGGCGACTAAGCGCGCGGCTGGCTACGACGCCATGCTTGATCGCGTCGTCGGATTGATCGACGAAGCACGTCGCGCATCGGCTCGAACCGTCAACGCATTGATGACGGCGACTTATTGGTTGATCGGCCGTCATATCGTCGAGTTCGAACAAGCGGGAAAATCCAAAGCGCAATATGGCGAAGAAATCATTAATCAACTCGCGACCGATTTGACGGCCCGGTTCGGTCGAGGGTTTACCCGGAGCAATCTTTTTAACATGCGCGCGTTCTACTCGGTCAATCCTCGAATTGTCCAGACACTGTCTGGACAATTGCAGCTCCCGGGAAAAGTCCAGACAGCGTCTGGAAAATCCTCCCTGGCAAAAAAGCCGCGAGCGCCGGCGTTACAGCCTCCGGCGGAATCAATCGCCACTCTGGCCCAGGCTTTCCCTTTGCCATGGTCTGCTTATGTCCGATTGCTCTCGGTCAGCAGCGAACAAGCACGAAAGTTTTACGAGACCGAAGCGCTGCGCGGCGGCTGGAGCGTGCGCCAGCTCGATCGCCAGATTAATTCGCTCTTCTACGAGCGCACCGCGCTTTCGCGGAACAAAGCGAAAATGCTCAGCAAAGGCGGCGCAGCCAAAGCGGAAGACGCGATCACGCCGGAAGAAGAAATCAAAGACCCTGTACGTGCTCGAATTTCTTGGACTAAGAGATGAATATTCCGAGTCCGATATTGAAGAAGCGCTGATTCTTCATCTCGAGCGATTTCTTCTGGAGCTCGGCGGCGATTTCACTTTCATCGGCCGGCAACGCCGCCTCCGTATCGGCAACGAATGGTATCGCATCGATCTGCTCTTCTTTCATCGCAAGCTCCGCTGCCTTGTCGTCATCGATCTCAAGCGCGGCAAGTTCACCCACGCCGACGCCGGTCAGATGCACATGTATCTGAACTACGCGCGCGAACATTGGACACGCGCCGACGAAAATCCGCCTGTTGGTCTCATTCTCTGCAGTCAGAAAGATGAAGCCGTCGCCCGTTACGCACTCGATGGGTTGCCTAACAAAATTCTCGCCACGGAATACCGGACTGTGCTTCCCGATGAACAACTCATCGCTACGGAAATCGAGAAAACTCGTCGGCAACTGGAGGCTCGCCGAAAATGAGCGTCGTGATTCTGCCTAGTTCTAGCGCTGCGAGCGATTTTGCAATCGGGAACAGCGGCCGGCCGGATGAGTTGCCCGACAATTGGAGCTACGTTCCACTGCGTTCAGTTTGCGAGAAGACTTCGACTTGGAATCCCGCACACGAACAGCGCGACCGCTTCAACTACATTGATGTTTCATCTGTCTCCAACGAGCAGTTCTGGGTAACAGGGACGCAGGAAATTGCGGCATCCAACGCACCAAGCCGCGCGCGAAAAATCGTCAAGGCAGGTGATGTGATTTACGCCACAGTTCGCCCGTCGTTGAAACGGGTTGCGTGGATCGAGCCGCACCACGACGACCAAATTGCATCTACCGCTTTCTGCATTGTGCGCGCCGATCGAAAGCGGGCGATCTCGAAATTTCTCTACTACGTCCTGCTGAGCGACGACATGAATCGGAAAATCATCGAGCACGAACGAGGAGCAAGTTACCCAGCCGTGACCGACAAAGACGTGCTGAATCAATTTGTGCCGCTACCCTTTCTAGATGAGCAGGAAAAAATCGCGGCAGTATTGTGGAAAATTCAGAAGGCGGTGGAGATCGAGGACGCCATCGTGCGCAATACGCGCGATCTGAAAAAATCGCTGCTTCGTCGCCTCTTCACCCGCGGCCTGCGCGGCGAACCGCTCAAAGAAACCGAAATCGGCCCGCTGCCTCAAAGCTGGATAGAGAAGCCCCTCGGAGAGCTGGTCGAAATTGAATACGGTGCGCAAGCGGCAGTTGCGTCGGCTTTAAGTCCCTCCATCGGCACCCCCATACTGACGAACATCAACATCTCAAACGAAGGACATCTCGATTTCTCGACTTTGCGGTATTATTCCGTGCCGCCGAAGAAGCGGGATCGGCTTATCCTTCGAAGGGGCGACGTTCTCTTCAATTGGCGGAGCGGAAGCAAAAATCACATCGGCAAAACTGCGCTTTTCAGTGCAGACGGCGAATACACATATTCGTCATTCATTCTGCGGTTTCGAACAAAAGGAGAGATTACCAGTGATTATCTCTGCCACTACTTCTACTTCATTAAATCCGAAGGATTTTTCACCGAGCGCGGAACCGTTTCGTCGATCAACAATGTCTATAACGCGAGCTTGGCCGCAACAATTCCAGTACTTTATCCGTCCCTTGGCGAGCAGCGCGAAATTGCCGACATCCTGCAAACGGTCGATCTCAAGATCGACATCCACGAGTCGAAGAAGCGTTCCCTGCAAGAGCTCTTCAAAACGATGCTGCACAAGCTCTTGACCGCCCAAATCCGCGTCAACGATTTGGAAATCAACACGAGCGAGGTGAGCCAAACATCTAACCCGTCAAAAAGTGAAAAAGGAGACGACTGAAAATGAAAATGACTGCATTCAAAATCGAAAATTTTCGTTGCATCAAAGACTCCGGTTGGGTCGAGGTGGACGATATCGCCGTGATTGTCGGCAAGAACGAGTCCGGGAAGACAGCGTTGCTACAGGGGCTGTGGAAGTTCAATCCATTTCACGACGTCAAATACAGCCTTGACCGTGAATGGCCACGAGGGCATCGCAAAGATCGCTCTGACGATAAAGTAGTCGCCACTGTTCGATTTCAATTCACGCCAGAGGAGATCGCGGAAATCGAAGGTATTCACGAGTCCGCAAAAGGTATCACTGGCGTGGAGGTGAAGCGGAATTACAAAGGCACGTACCTTCACAATTTCCTTCCGAAGAATCCGAGCGAGGAACACGACATCAAATGGGTTGTCAGCCTCCTCAAGGAGAAGTTATTGGAGGTGCCGGAGAACTGCAGTGACCGTTTCAAGACGCAGTATAAGGCATCCTTCGATTCTTATGTGCAGGGCGTCCGTGACAAAGGCGGGAGCAAATATGCACTGGAAAAGGCTAAGGAATTCAAGGCGCAAATCGGTTCCTTCGCCCAACATCATCAGGATAATCAGGCCATTCAGCAGCTAGGGAAGATTCTTGATCAAACAATGGCAGAGATTAAAGCCACGCCGCTCCGCCAAGTGATAGATGCAGTTCACAAAAAACTGCCCGTCTTCGTGTACATGGATGATTACAAGATTTTCTCCGGGACTGCACAGCTCGATGAAGTCAAAAACCGTAAGGATCGGGATGGTCTGAAGCCAGAAGACGAAACGGTCATACTCATCATGAAAATGGCCGGGTTGGAGTTGGAGGATGAGGTGCGTAGGGGCAATGAGAAAAGCAGAGAACAGCGCATCCTCGACATGAATGATGCAAGCCAGACGCTGACGCAACTCATTGCGGATCGCTGGTCGCAGAAAAAATACGAGGTGATGTTCCAAGCGGATGGGCAGCACTTCATCACGTTCGTAAAGGATGTCGATAGCAAGATTCTGGTGCCTCTGGAGGAGCGCTCCAAAGGGTTTCAATGGTTCTTCTCGTTCGACATGACGTTCATGTATGAAACGGATGGGCAATTCGAAAACGCTATTATTCTGCTGGACGAGCCGGGGCTTCATCTTCACGCGGCGGCGCAACGCGATCTTCTCAAACGGATGAAAGCGTATTCCGCAAAAAATCAGCTGATTTATACGACGCACTTGCCTTTC
This sequence comes from uncultured Verrucomicrobiae bacterium, assembly GCA_963728975.1. Classification (GTDB taxonomy): domain Bacteria; phylum Verrucomicrobiota; class Verrucomicrobiia; order Chthoniobacterales; family UBA10450; genus DATFCK01. The sequence goes on along the minus strand of CAVSMF010000001.1, from coordinate 1,245,577 downwards.
ATGATCGAGTTCACGCGTCTCGACAATATTTTCGTTGCCGAGGAAGTAGGAAAAAATGGTACAAAAATCCATAAGGATTGGGCAACAGCTGACAAGGACGCACGTTTCACGCTCCAGGCAGCGCTCGGACTTTCATGGAGTCAGTCGCTTTTCTTGGGCCAATACAATCTGGTTGTCGAAGGAGTGACGGACTTCTGGTATCTGACGACGATTTCCACCCTCTTGAAAGAGGCAGGCAAGGAAGGACTCGATGAGCAACTTGTTATCACTCCAGCTGGTGGGGCCAGCAAAGTTGCATATGTGGGAACGATTCTGCATGGCCAGAATCTAAATGTCGCTGTGCTGCTTGATTCCGATCCAGAAGGAAAGTCAGCTTATGAGCAGCTGGTCCATCAGTGGATAATGGACGACAAGCTCGTCCTTCGGCTGGGCGACGTTCTCGACGTAAAAAGCGAGCGCACGTTGGAGGATTTGTTCGACGAAGACTATTACTTTCAGCACGTCAAGACGGCCTACGCAAAGGAACTAGGGAAGGCTGAGCTCAAGATTGCAACTGGAAGTAATCGTCCAATCTTGCGACGCGTCGAGGAGGCGCTCGAAGAATGTGGAATTGAAAAATTCAATAAGGGCCGAGTTGGGAAAAGAATCATGACGGATTTGGCGAAAAAACAACTTTCGGACCTGCCGTCGGACACGGTTAACGGCTTCAAGAAAGTGATCACGGCGGTAAATGCGGTTGTCGCTCGCTGGAAGAAGCAATAGCGCTTCATGTCCGTAACCCTCGCAACCGAGTCGCTAACAGTCCAAAATCCGCTTGTCCGATATGCGGGCGAGATTGGATGGGAAATCGTACCGCAATCCGAAGCAGTCAGTTTGCGCAAAGGCGAGGGCGGAATGTTTTTCTACAATCTGCTGGAGGAAACACTGCTCAGGTTAAATCCGGGCGTGATCACGCCGGAAAATGTCGATGATGTCATCCGCCGGTTGGAAGGCGTTCGTAATTCCATCGAGGGGAACGCGGAGATTCTGGCGTGGTTACGCGGCGAGCGGTCGGTGCATGTTGCCGGGCGAGAAGCGGCAGCGGCAGGTGCGATTGATTGATTACGAGAATGTCGATCAAAACATTTTTCAGGTGTCGCCGGAATGGGAATACACGAACGGTTTAAGCAAACCGAATCGAGCCGATGTGATGTTTCTCATCAACGGAGTTCCGGTGGCGCTTGTGGAAACGAAGGGCGCGACGAAAGGATTGGAGGAAGCGCTGGTGCAAATACGTCGGTATCATCGCGAGACGCCGGAGATGCTAACGACGCCGCAGGTGTTTGATATCACGCACCTGCTCGAGTTCTACTACGGCGCGACCTGGAGCCTGGATCGCAAAGGATTATTTGAATGGCGCAGCAGCTCTTCTCCCTCACCTTTGTCCTCTCCCCCAGTCAAAGGGGGAGAGGAAATGGGGCCAACCCCAAGAGGCGGAAACTTCGAGGCCAAGGTGAAAGCGTTCTTCGAACGCGAGCGGTTCCTGAAGATGCTGAAGGAATGGATTCTTTTTTACCTGAAGGATGACGAATTGCGGAAGACGATCCTGCGTCAGCATCAAACACGCGCGGTCGAGAAAGTCGTGCAACGCTGCGCCGATCCGAAGAAACAGAACAGGTCTGGTTTGGCATACACAGGGATCGGGCAAGACGTTCACCATGATCGTGGCGGCGCGGCTCATTCTGGAGCTAAAAGATCTATTCAAAACCGCAACTGTCTTGATGGTCGTCGATCGGAACGAGTTGGAAGGTCAACTCACAAGTTGGGTCGAGCGCTTGTTAGGCGAATTGAGCAGCCGGGATATCAAGATCGAATATGCCTGGCGCAAAGACAGGTTGCGCGAGTTGCTCGGATCTGATTTTCGCGGCCTGATCGTATCGATGATTCACAAGTTCGACGGTATCCCGAAGAACATTAACACGCGCGACAACGTCTTCGTGCTGATTGACGAGGCGCATCGTTCAACTGGTGGTGATCTGGGAAATTATCTGATGGCAGCGCTGCCGAACGCGACGCTGATCGGCTTCACGGGGACACCGATCGACAAGACGGCCTACGGGAAAGGTACCTTCAAGGTTTTCGGCAAAGACGATGAGGAAGGTTACCTCGACAAATATTCAATTGCCGAATCAATCGCCGACGGGACGACGCTGAAGCTCAAGTACGCGCTCGCGCCGAATGAGATTCGGTTGCCGGAAGAAATTCTGGAAAAAGAATTTCTCGATCTCGCCGAAGCCGAAGGTATCAGCGATGTCGATGACCTCAACCGCATACTGGACAAGGCGGTAAAGCTGAAGGCGTTCTTAAAATCCGACGAACGCGTCAAAGCCGTCGCCGAATTTGTCGCGACAGATTTCAAGGAAAAGGTCCAACCGCTCGGCTACAAAGCCTTCCTTGTCGCGGTCGATCGGGAAGCCTGCGCACTTTACAAACAAGCCCTGGACAAATTGCTTCCGCCCGAGTGGATCAGCGCCATCTACACCCCCGCGCAGAATGACAGTGAGCGGTTTCCCTTAGTCGCGAAATATCAACTTAACGAAACCCAGGAGAAAAAAGACCGGAAAACCTTCACGAAAGCGGGACTGAATCCGCAAATCCTCATCGTCACTGACAAACTACTGACCGGATACGATGCCGAAATTCTTTACTGCATGTATCTGGACAAGCCGATGCGCGATCACGTGCTCCTGCAAGCTATCGCGCGCGTGAATCGGCCGTATGAGGAAGAAGGAAAATTCAAAAAGCCGTGCGGGTTCGTGGTCGATTTTGTGGGTGTGCTCGGGAAGCTGAGGAAGGCGCTGGCGTTCGACTCGAAGCAGGTGGATGTGAGCAAGCTGATTGAATCGATCGATGTCTTGCTTGCTCGCTTCAAAGAGTTGATGCGAGGTGAAGCGCAAGAGTATCTCCAGCTCACAAAAGGCAAGATTGACGACAAAGCGGTGGAACGTGCGATCGACTTTTTCGTCAAAAAGGCGAAACGCGAGAAATTCTACCAGTTCTTTAAAGACATCGAAGCGCTCTACGAGATTCTGTCGCCATCGACTGAGCTGGTCGACTACATCAGTGACTTCCGTAACCTGGCTACGCTTTATCAAATCATTCGGAATGCGTTTTCGACGAAGACGACGTTTTACGGCGATGTGGCGAAGAAAACCGAGCTATTGATTCGAGAAGAAGCAGAGACTTACGGAGTCAAGCAGCCTTCAAAAGTAGTGCAGATCGATGAGAAAACACTGGCCGCAATCAAAGCGAGCAAATCATCGAACAACAACAAGGTTATCAACCTGGTTAAGAGTTTGACCCAGAGTGCCAGCGACAAGGGCGAACAACAGCCATATCTCATTCCGATCGGTGAGCGTGCTCAAGCGATTATGGAAGCGTTCGAGGACAGCCAGGAATCCTCGGTCGAAGCACTTCGAAAGCTGGAAGAGCTGGCCAGGGAGCGCATTGATGCCGAGCAGGAACGCCGGCAGACCGGATTGGACGCAGAGACGTTCACGATCTACTGGGAATTGAAGCGCGAGGGAATCGAAGCGGCGGAGGCATTGGCTAAAAATCTAAAGGCGATTTTCGACCGGTTCCCCAATTACCGTGATAACGCCGAAGAACTTCGCCAACTTAAAGCGGAGATTTACAAGCTGTTGCTTAGCGAAATAGAGGGAAAGGAAATGGTCGCCCTGACAGACAAGCTTTTGCAGTTCACCAAAACCTGAACGCAATGCCAGCGAGAAGGAAGAAGCGACTGCGGACAGCCGACGACCTGAAGAGTGCTGTGCGTAGCTGGGCACGGAAGATCAAAGCACGCCCTAAACAAATTCGGATTCAGCGAATGACAACTAAGTGGGCATCCTGCTCGAGCAAGGGCCGCCTCACATTCAATTCAGAGCTGTTCGATCAGCCGTGCCGGTTTCAGGAGTTTGTGATCGTGCATGAATTGCTCCACCTCAAAATACCAAATCATGGAAAGCTCTTTAAGAGCCTGCTCAAAGCACACTTAGAACACCCTATCGCGAAATGATCACCTCCGCGCAACCCGCGAGCGCGATTCGCCCGATATTGGAAATTAATCTGTGTAAATCTGCGAAATCTGCGGATTGTTCCTCAGCTGCGGTTCGATGAAAAGAACACACTTACACCCTGGGGATCGAGGAGGAATTCGCCATCATCGACCCGGAAACGCGCGAATTGCGCTCGCATATCCAGGAAATTCTAGAGGGCGGAAAAGTCACACTCAAAGAACAGATCAAACCGGAGATGCACCAATCGGTGGTCGAACTCGGCACCGAAATCTGCCAGTCGATCGATCACGCCCGCACCCACGTGGTCGAGTTGCGCAGCAAGCTGGCCGATCTCGCCGGCCGGAGCGGATTGAAAATCGCGTCGGTGGGGACCCATCCATTTTCCCATTGGCGCGATCAACTCATCACCGAGGGCGAGCGCTACCAGGAAATTCTCAAAGACATGCAATCGTTGGCCCGGGCCAATCTGATCTTTGGGCTGCACGTCCACGTCGGAATACCGGATCGCGACTCAGCCATTCAGGTGATGAATCAGGCGCGCTATTTTCTCCCTCACATTTACGCGCTTTCGGTCAACTCGCCTTTTTGGGTGGGACAGGATACCGGCCTGAAGGGTTACCGGCTCAAAGTCTTCGAGCGTTTCCCCCGCACCGGCATTCCCGATTCGTTTGATTCTCTCTCTGAATACGAGGATTTTTGCAAGCTGCTGATCAAGACCCGGTGCATCGATAATCCGAAAAAGATCTGGTGGGACATCCGGCTTCATCCTTTTTTCGACACTCTCGAGCTTCGGGTGTGCGACGCCCAATCCCGGGTGGACGATACCCTGGCCATCGCCGCGTTGATCCAGGCGATTACGGCAAAACTGTTTAAACTGTTGCGGCAAAATATCACTTTCCGGGTTTATCGCCGGCGGCTGCTCGATGAAAACCGCTGGCGGGCGATCCGTTACGGAATCGACGGCAAACTGATCGATTTCGGCCGCGAAGCGGAAGTCGAAACGCGCAGTCTGGTTAACGAGTTGCTCGAATTCGTTTCCACGGAGGTGGATGAACTCGGCAGCAAACGCGAAATGGCGCATATCGAGCGCATTCTGCGCGAAGGCGCCGGCGCGGACCGGCAACTGGCGGTATGGGAGCGGACCCGGGACATGAAAGCCGTAGTCGATCAGATCGTGGCGGAAACTTACGAGGGGTTGTCCGTTAACGCCCCTGCCTAATCCGCGATTTTCCCGGGCAGACAGACAACTTCGGTGATCCGAATGGGAATGAAACCCGATGCAGCGATTGCGCCGGGGAAGCGGCCGCGGATAAAACAATCCTATTTTTCAGCGGTATGAACCCAGCCCGCGATAGCAACCCGGAAAATCCCCATTCCGGTCTTCTGCTCTGCTGTGCCGAGCCTTTTCGCATTTTCTTTCCCCTGGGGGTTGTTCTGGGCGTTGTCGGCGTCTCGCTCTGGCCGTTGTTTTACCTCGGGGCCATCGACTATCCCGGTGTCGCCCATTCCCGGTTGATGATCGAAGGCTTCATGGCCTCGTTCATTTTCGGATTTCTGGGAACGGCCGGTCCGCGAATCACCTCCGCGGCCCCTTTTTCGATGACCGAGGTCGGGACCCTTTTTACTCTCAACCTGCTCGCCGCCGGAATGCACATCGGCGGCGGACACCGCCTGGCCGACATCTGCTTTACCCTTTGTCTGCTCTTTTTCGCCCGGACAATTGCGATCCGGTTTCACCGGCGAAAAGACTGCCCGCCGCCAAATTTTGTTCTGGTCGGGCTCGGCCTGGTTAGCGGAATCGTCGGGGCCGCGCTCGTCGCTTCCTTTGCTTCCGAACAATATTCACGCTTCTACTCACTGGGCGGCGCCCTTCTCAACCAGGCATTCGTGCTTTTGCCAATCCTCGGCGTGGCGCCATTTTTTATCCGGCGTCTCCTGGACCAACCGGGACCGGATCTGCCGGAATCGCGGAAATCGCCGCCCGGATGGACCGGGCAGGCCGGCTTCGCGGCATTAACCGGCATCGTCATCATCGGCTCGTTTTGCATCGACGCATGGTCCCTACCCGAAACTGGCGGGTGGCTCCGGGTCGCCGCCATGATGGTCTATCTTGGAGTGCAACTGCCTTTCGCGGGACGCGCGTTTCTGGCTGATTGTCTGCGCCTCGCCCTGATTTTCATCGTGGCGGGCTTTGCCGCGGCCGCGGTCCTTCCGGTCTACCGGGTCGGCGCCTGGCACATCGTTTTCATCACCGGTTTCAATTTCATGGTGTTCACGGTGGCTACTCGCGTGGTCTTTGGACACAGCGGCAATCTGTCAAAGCTCGGGAAACCTCTCCCCTTTTTTCTGGTCAGCGCCGCGCTCTTGATTGTGGCGATGATCTCTCGTTATTCGGCCGAGCTGGCGCCGGCGGTGCGAGCAGTCCACCTGGTATCGGCGGCACTCTGCTGGCTCCTGGCCATGGCGATCTGGGCTGTTAAAGTCCTCCCCAAAGTTGGCGTGGCGGAAGCGGAGCCTTAGCCGCTCACTGTATCGGTAACTTGAAGGCGGGCCGATTTGGCACGGGCTTGCTACGGCATTGATCGATCCCAACGGAAAGGTCGATAAGATCTGGAGAGGCAACGGCTGGACGCCGGAGGAAGGGATTGCCGAGATTGATCGCCTCGCCGCCTCAAAAACTAATTCGTCCGCGCCATTGTCGCCGACGAACCCGGCCGCTGGTTTACCGCGTCCTCAGAGCGAGAGGCGCCGCCGCCGCGGCGATCGGCTGTCACGGCCGATTTGGTCCGGATGAACCGGGCATACGCCTTGTTTTCAACCCAAGGCTCATAATCCGCGGTCACCTTGCTCCAAAACAGGCGTCCCGAATTCCGCCAGCAATCGAAAACGATGCCGCGATTAAATGGCTGGTTCTTCGCCGTAACCACCACGCCGTTGTTCTCCTTCCAGGTGCCGGCCCGGGCTTCGCCCCAGTGCAATTCGAGAGTGCGGAGCTGCAAGGCGTCGAACCGGACCATCAAATCCTCGCTCAACTGGAAACAGAGTCCCCGCTTTTTGATTCCGGTGTGGATCAGGAAGTTATTGAAAAGCGGCGGCCACATTACGCCGTATCGGTGTTTGAGTTCGCCGGCGGTGGCGTAAGCGCAATCGGCCAGCCGCTTCGCTTCGTCCCCACTAACGACAGGCGAAAGAGCAGCCAGTTCCCTCGCGAGAGCGCGCGCCGCCGGGCGATCGCGAACCGGGACCGCGAACGATTCCGCCTGAGGTTGCAAACCGGCGATCGCGGACCCCGTTTCAATCCCGAAGAAAAGGACGGCTCCAACCGCACACGCCGTCCAGGAACAGTTCCGGAACCGGTGACGTCTCCTCGCAAACATCGTCGCAGCCGGCAGGCAGATTCTCGCGCACACGTTCTATATTGGCGCGGCAACGACGGTTCGTCCATAATCGGAACCAGGCCGGCCTTTTTCGGACCTCTCCCCGTTCTGGTCTTTTACGGAAATCCGTCCATAGTCGAAGCAGGCAGAAAATCGGTATGAGCGTGCAAGTTTACGGCTGCAACCATGTCGCGATCGAAGTAGGCGACATCAAGAAAGCGATCGCTTTTTACCAGGATGTTTTCAACCTGGAAAAACTCGACAGCGGCGAGGGCGACGCGTTTTTCAAGCTCGGCGAACACCAGTTTCTGGCAATGTTCGAGGTAAAAAACCTGCAGCCCACCAAAATGCGCCATTTCGGAATTATGGTTCGCGACGAGGAACAGCTCGAGGAGATCCGAAAGAAGCTAACGGAGAAGTACAACCTAAAGCTTCAGCCGCCCTTTCGGTGCGATTTTCGGGACCCGTGGGGCAACCGCATTCAGGTAGTCGATCTGCATGACGAATCGTTGATTTGGCTTTTGCCCTATGGCGAAGTCCAAAAAGCCGGTATTCGTTTCCGGGACAAGAAATAACCGAGGCGAAAACCCGGGGCGGCGGACAGGACGTCGAGATCGAATCAATGGCCGCCGGATCCGTAGAAGGCGCGGGCTTCGCCATGGATTTGAGTGTTATCCGATTTGCGAATGACTGAGTCATTGGCGTCCGGGCCCGTTTTGTTGGTGGCACAGCCGCAAAGGAGCACCGCCATGGAAGCAGCCAGCAAGACTAATCGCTTTCGAAGCATGCCCCCATATCGTCCGTCCGGAAGGGAATTCAAATTCAGTGTCTCTGATTGATCCCGGCCGGCGCCTGAGCCAAAACTGCTGGCGAGCCGGTCCAAAAGGGAGATCATTAGATCGCGCCATGGCCACGCTCTCTTTCATCGTTCCCGCCTACAATGAGGAATTTGAGCTGCCGCGCAGCATCACCGCGATTCGTGACGCGGCCGACAAGGCCGGTTGCGATTACGAGATCGTTGTGGTGGATGATGGATCGACGGATGCAACCGCCCGGATTGCAACGGAACAGAAGACAACCCTGGTCCAAATCCAGCGACGCCATATCGCCGCGGCCCGCAACGCCGGGGCGAAAGCGGCTCGAGGTGAAATCTTTTTTTTCATCGATGCCGATACCCGGATTGATCGGGCGCACATTGCCGGGGCGGTGGCTGCATTACAAGCCGGCTGTTCCGGTGGAAGCGCGCGGGTCGCAGTAGACGGGACCATTCCGATTTGGGCGCGGATTTTTGTTCGCGTGTTCAGCACGGTTTATTTCGCCAACAACCTCGGCGCCGGAGCTTTCCTTTTTACCAGTCGGGCGAATTTTGACGCGGTCGGCGGATTCGATGAGCGCCTGTTTATTGGCGAAGAAGTTTATTTTAGTCTGGCCCTCAAAAAGATTGCCCGGTTTACACTTCTCCCCACACCGATTCTTACTTCCGGACGCAAGCTGCGCATGTATTCGGCCGGGCACATCCTTGGTCGCTCGGTCTGGATCATGATGAGAGGGAAACGCGCGGTCCAGTCCCGGGACCGTCTGGAATTGTGGTATGAGGGCAAACGCGAAACTGATTCGGCATGACTTCCTCCCGGATCGCCATCGCCGCTTCGGAAGACGAGATCGAGCGTTGCCATCCCGTCATGCGAGAACTGCGTCCCCAGTTCGACGATGCCCAGGCTTTTGTGGATCGGGTAAGACGCCAGCAAAAGGAGGGGTACTTGCTGGCCTTTTTGGAAGATGATGCGCAAGTGCGCGCAGTCACCGGTTATCGATTTCTGGAATCGCTGGTTTCAGGCAAGTTCCTGTATGTGGACGATCTCATCTGCCGGGAACAGGATCGCTCGCGGGGTTATGGCGGGCAATTGTTCGACTGGCTGCTGGAACAAGCTCGATCGCAGGGCTGCGAAAACCTGGAGCTCGATTCCGGAGTGCAGCGTTTCGACGCCCATCGTTTCTACCTGGTTAAACGCATGAATATTTCCTCGTATCACTTCCGGATGGAAGTGTAGGCGGCCTGGACTGAACGCCATGAACAACGGTTGGCGTTTCACCCGCCTTCGCGAGCTATGGCGTGGCAAGCAGAAACGCCCTACAATTCCCGGGTCCCTTTTCACCCTTAAGATCATGAAGAACGAAAATCCTTGGATCGAGATTTGTCCCGGCATCAAGCGGAGGACGGTCACTAGTGGAAAAACAATGTACCAAATGGTGGCTCACTTGGAAGCAGGCAGCACCATGCCGGAGCACCAGCATCCCCAGGAGCAGGTCGTGCACATCCTTTCCGGGCGCATGAAATTGATTGTCGATGGCACAGCGCACGAACTCGTCGCCGGCGACTCCTATTATTTGGCCGGCAACACTCCCCATGGAGTGGAGACGATTGCTGAAACCGATGTTCTGGACACTTTCAGTCCGCCACGGCTGGAGTATCTCGCGATCGACGAAGCCAATCGTCAGCGGCGATAGGCCGATAGATCGCCTTTGCCCTGGGCCGATTATCCGGCCTGGCAGCTGAGGCCATCAAGCCCGGCTGTTGTTCTACAGCTTCCCAAAAAATTGGGAGAGCTGTTTGCGCACCGCTTCAAAGGAAAGCCGCTCCATCGACCGCCACTGCGATTCGATAAAGACTGTGCCCCTGGCGTTAGAGTTGGTCAGCAATTCCTTTGCAATTGCGCCGATCTCGCTGATGGATCGCGCTGTTCCACAGGTTTTGGGGAAAGCAATTTGTTCGACCGCGCCATTTCCTCCCACACAGATGGTGCGGCAAAGAAGAGCGTCTCCGGCCACCTGCCCCGGAACGTGGCTGCGATCCAGTTGTAACACAATCTTGTGTTTTGCCACTTCACCCAGGTAATCGGGGTAAGGCTTTTTCTTTTCCAACACCCGTAATTTGCCGCCAGGAAAGTCGAGCGCGGCCAAAAGCATGGCTCCTTTGCGGCCATCAAGATTGAAAACGGTCACCGGTTCGCCCGTGGTTTGGCACAGCTCTCTGGCCAGAAGAAGAGCTGCGAAATGATTCCGCGAAGGAACATTCCATTCTCGTGTCCCGACAAAAATTCCCGATTGCTTGTCCGGAGTAACTGAAAAATCCCAGTTCCGGTCTTCCAACGGATACGGCGTTGGAATAAAGGCCACGGTCTCGGGGTCCGCTTTACCGCGGATGCTCCGGTATATTTCGGCTGTTTCCGGCGTAGTGGCGATGCATCCGGCGGCTTTGGCAACGATCTGAAGAAATGTTGAAAGCGTTGCCGGATTGGCCAGCTGTTCGGCGACCTGATGCGATCCCGCTTCCTTGAGAGAAACGACGGCGGTCCGTTTCTGTTTCCGGCATTCGAGCAGCGCACGAAGCGAGGCCTTGAAATTGCCCCGCAGCAGTAACAGCACCGGAGTTTTTTCCGCCAGCGCTTGTTTGATCTCGCGGTGAAACACGCCGCGGGTGCAAGCGGCAAAGGCATGGAAATTGACCGGGGGATGCGCCTTGGAACCGGGGACCACCGGCTGGTCAAAATATTGGGCCAGATCACGGCCGCCTGGATTCAGCACCGTCAGCTTGAAGGCCCCGCCGGTTTGATTGCTCACTCGTGGTCAAGGTCGGCCGGAGGGGGAGTCGCCGCCTTGAGCAGTGACTCATCCGGAACTTCGTCCAATGGGCCCACTGGAACAGCTTTGCGAATTTCAGCGGGGGAGTTCTCCGGTTGGACGGGGATTGCTTTCTGCGGCTCAATCGGCAGTGCCGGCTGGGCCTGGAGCGGCGGCGCCTGTTGTTGTCCCTGAACCGGAACCGTTTCCTGCGGCGCAACCGGGATCGCTTTCATGATCGGCGCACCGGGTTCCGGCGGTTTCGCCACGGCCGAAGGCGTTTCCTGAAGTTGGGGCGGTGGCTGAGTTTGAAATGATTGCGCTGTTTGTGGTTGGAGTTGAGGAGTCGGCAGCGGGGTCGGCTGGGCGGTTGCGCCGGTTGAATTGTAGGGGTCCTTTTTCGCGAGCAAAGTCGGCCCCTTGGGAATAACCGGCCGGACCTCGTTGAGATTCACCGCCGAAGCGGCCCGGGGAAATTCGCTCTCCTTTTCTTCTTCGACCAGACGCGTGTGCGCTTCGCCATGGACGTTGCAGGGAGCAGTCGGCAGTTGGGCGGGGGTGCCGATCTCCATATAAGTTGTGCGATGCTGAACCGGCGCGCCGTTTGGGCCTTTGATGGTGTCGTAGCAACGGTCGGTGGCCAGCAAGTCCGGAGCGCGAGCAAATCTCGACTTTCTTCAGATCCCGCGGCCGGGCGATTTCCCGGGGCGGATACCGGTCAACCGACGCATTCATCACGTCCACCCAAACCGGTAATGCGATCACGTGACCAAAAGCGCCGCGATAGATTTTTTGCGGCTTGTCGAATCCGGCCCAAACCGCGCAGGTAATGGCGCTGTCGTAACCGACAAACAGGGCGTCGGTAAAATCGTAGGCGGTGCCGGTTTTTCCCGCAGCCGGAAATTTACGCAACCCGTATTCCGTCCGGGCCGCTTTGCCGGTGCCGGAGTTGAGCGCATCCACCAGGCAGGAATGAACTTCGTAAGCGATCTCGGGTTTGATCACTTTATCCTGATGGGATTCGCGTTGCGCATGCCAGATGGTGCCGTCCTTTTCTTCGATTCGGTCCAGGATATGGATGCCGCTCGGCCGGGAACCACCGTTAGGGAAAATCGTGTAAGCCAGGGCCAGCTCGCCCAGCGTCACTTCGCTGCTCCCGAGGAAGGTGGCCGGATAGGGCCGAAGTTGTGAGTGGATGCCGGCCGCGCGGCAGAGCCGAAGAACATTATCGAGCCCGGCATCCATGCCGAGCCGAACGGTCGCCCCGTTTTTCGACCTGGCCAGCGCCTCCCGCGCCGTGATCGCGCCTTGGTAACGGTTGTCGGCGCTCTCCGGTCCCCATTCCCCCAAAATTCCGGTGGTACCCCCGATCATGACCGCGCGATTGTCCAGGGGCGAGTCTTCCACCACCGTCCCGGGATACATGCCGTCCTCAAAAGCTGCGGCGTAAACAAACGGTTTCATGGCCGTGCCGGCGGGCCGCTTTGCCTGGAGCGCGCGATCGTATTGGTTATGCTCGAAATCGCGGCCCCCCACCAGGGCCAGAATTCCGCCGGTTTGATTGTCGAGCGCGATCACTGCGCCTTGCAGATATTCAGGCGCTGGCGGAGTCGAACTTTCCCCATTCGATTTCGCGTTCTTCAAATTGGCCACGTACTGCGCATAGGTTTGATGGTCATAGCCGGGATGCTGTTCAGCCCGGTCCAGGCTCCTGTGCAACGACTCCTCGGCCGCCTTTTGCAAACCGGCATCGATGGTGGTGTGAATCCGGAACCCTTCGTTCTTGGCCCGATCCCACCCCACGGTGGCAATTACCTGCTGGCGAATGTAATCCACCGCATAATTTTGCCCCTTGGCGTTTTGCCGGTTCCCAATTACCAGGTCCTGAGCCCGAGTCTCCGCGCATTTTTGCGCACTGATAAATCCAAGATCGCGCATCCGGCCCAGCGCGTAATTCCGGGCCTCGCGCGACGCCTCTTTGTCCGTCCAGGGCGATAGTTTGTTCGGGCTTTTGATCAAACCGGCCAGGGTCGCACATTCGCCCAACGACATCTCCCGGGCCGGCTTCGAAAAATAACCGCGGGCGGCGGCTTCCGCGCCATACAATCCGCCGCCGAAGTAGATCCGGTTCAAGTACAACTCCATGATCTTCTGTTTGTTGAACTGGTCTTCGATTCGACGGGCCAGAAAGATTTCCAGCAGCTTGCGGCGAATGGTTTTTTCCTTGAGCGAGAAACTGTTGCGGGCCAGTTGCTGGGTGATGGTGCTTGCCCCCTGCCGGATATGGCCGGCAACAATGTTTTTCAATGCCGCCCGGATGATCCCGAGCAAATCGTATCCGTGGTGCTCGTAGAATTTGGAATCTTCAACCGCCACAACGGCGTTGATCAGATCGCGCGGCAACTGGTAATAGGGAATTGTTTCGCGATTTTCGACATAGATCTGGCCAAAGATTTTGCCGTTCCGATCGAGAATGACGCTGGCTGATTCCATCTGCTCGAGCTTGGAAAGATCGAAAGTAGCCGCCTCCGCTCGAAGATCGGAAGCCATCCTTGCGCCGTAAATGGCCAGGACTCCCAGGAGCACGACCGCGATTGCGGCCGGGACATAGAATTGCGGGCGCGCATACCACGGTGGCCGGTACCGGTTCCGCAATGGAGGACTGATGTATGTAACCGGCATTCTCAATTTACGGCTGAAGCGCAAAGGGGTCGCGCAATTTAGGGGGGAAACGCCCAATGCTCAACGCCCAAGATTCGGGCAAAGCTCATTCTTGCCCACGAAACACACGAAACAAACTAAAGGTTAACCCCTCCTTCGTTTTCGTATTTTTCGTCTGTTTCGTGGGCAATCCTCTGTTTCTGAAAGCGAGAGATATCGAGTTGCCGAGTCCTGGATGTCAGGCGCCCGATGGCGGATGTTTCCGGACGTGAACCCCGCTTCTTCACCTGCCCTGTCGGAATTGATCCGCGACGAAATCAGGTCGCGCGGTCCGGTTTCTTTCGCCTGGTTCATGGACCAGGCCCTGTATCATCCCACCCAAGGTTATTACAGCACTGGTCGCGCTGTGTTGGGACGCAAAGGCGATTACTTCACCAATGTCAGTGTCGGCCCTCTCTTCGGAAAACTGCTGGCGGCGCAATTTGGCGAAATGTGGGAACAGCTCGGAAAACCGGAGCATTTTGTCATTGTCGAGCAGGGCGCGCACTCCGGTGCGTTCGCCCAGGATGCGCTGCAAGCGATGCAGATCGGTTGGCCTGAGTTTTTTCAACATGTCCACTACCGCATCGTCGAACCGTTTGCAGCTTTACGAGAACAGCAATCGCGCGCGCTATCTGAATTTGGGGCCCGAGTGGATTGGCCGGCCTCAGTCGAGGCGCTCGCCCCCTTTACCGGAATTCATTTTTCCAATGAGCTGCTCGATGCGATGCCGGTTCATCTGATCGGATCGCCGGCGCTCGCGCCCGGTACGAACGAGCGTGCTCAGCCTGATTGGGACGAGCTTTGTGTCGGCCTCGATGGCGATCGCTTTGTTTTCGTGCACCAACCGATTGTGGAACCGGAGCTTGAGCAGCATGTGAAACGGATTGCGGGAGCCTTGCCGTCACGGCCGGCCAAGCAGGAGAACGCGCCGGCTTATCAAACCGAAGTCAATCTCGAAGCGCTTCGTTGGATCGATCGGATCTCGACCAGGTTGGAGCGCGGCTTTGTTCTGACGGTTGATTACGGATTCGCGCGCCCGGACTTTTACGCCTCCCACCGAACCGCCGGCACTCTCCAGTGCCGGGCCCGGCATCATCGGATCGCCTCGCCCTTTTCCGAAATTGGAAACTGCGACATTAGCGCGCATGTCGAATGGACCAGCCTCGTCGAACGCGCCCAGGAACGAAAATTCCTGCTCACCGGATTTGCCGATCAACATCATTTCCTGACCGGGATTATCTCCCAATGGCCGCAGCTGCTGGATCCTGCCGACGCCAAATCGCGCCGGGCTTTGCAAACCCTGCTCCATCCTGAAATGCTGGGCCGAAGTTTTCAGGTGTTAGCGCTGGCCAGGAATGTGGACCCAACCTTGCCGCTGGCCGGCTTCAAATTCGGGCGTGATCCGCGAGCAGCGCTTGGGCTGTGGGCGGATAGCTAGCGAGCGAGCGGGGAGCGCGGGCTTGCAGCCCGCTCTGTCCGGCATTTTGCCGGACAGTCTCTGCCGGCCGTTCCTTGTTTCTCAAACCTGTCGCCGCCGGCGGCTTTCCGGGATTTGACGCACAATTTCTTTTAGGGTGATCGTTCGCAGTTGCCGGCGAACGGCGTTTTCGGCGGCCTCGGCGACCCGGCTCATGATTGGTTTTATGTTGCAACTTACCGGGCACCGTCTGAACGACTTACGTTTGCTCACCGAAATAACCGGCTGGGGCTGGACCGCCTGGTAAATGTCGAGCAGGGTGATACGCTCGGGTTTTCTCAGAAGCTCGGCCCCGCCGTACTTGCCCGGGAAAGTCCGGATTAATCCGGCGCGGCGGAGGTCGAGGAGGAGCCGCCGGACAACGACCGGATTGGTGCCGACGCTTGCTGCCAGGGTCCGGGAATCGACGATTTTTTTAGCGAAAGCCAGGGCAACCAGGATGTGCGCGGCGAAGGTAAATTGTTGATTGACCACGGCGGCTAAAGTGTAATTGTAATAATTACATTTAGAAACGATGTTACTTTCCCCAATCAACAAGGCAAGAACAAACCGTTACCATGACCAAAAATAAAATCGCATTAATCACCGGGGCCAATAAAGGCATCGGACTCGAAACCGCCCGCCAGCTGGCCAAGCAAAATATTCACGTGCTGATCGGATCGCGCGATCTCAAAAAGGGCAAAGCCGCGGCCGATGCCTTAGGCAAGGAAAATCTCGAAGCCCAGGCCGTCGCAATCGATGTCACCCAGCCCGAGAGCATCAACAAAGCCGCCGCCCTGGTCGAACAGCAGTTCGGCCGGCTCGATATCCTGATTAACAATGCCGGGGTCATGCTCGACGATCCAAACAAAAAAGTGAGCGAACAATCGTTGGAAATCTGGCGGCGAACTTTCGATACGAATCTTTTCGGAGTGATCGCGACCACCCAGGCTTTCCTGCCGTTGCTGCGCAAGAGCGACGCCGGACGCATCGTGAACCTGTCGAGTATTCTCGGCTCCATCACCCTGCACGCGACTCCCGGCTCGCCCATCTACGATTTCAAAATGCCCGCTTACGACGTATCGAAATCGGCCGTGAACGCATACACCGTGCAATTGGCCTACGAATTGAAAGATTCCAGGATCAAAGTAAACGCCGCCCATCCTGGCTGGGTGAAAACGGATTTGGGGGGCGAAGGCGCCACCATGGAAATAACCGAGGGCGCGAAAACGAGTGTGGCCCTGGCCACCCTGGGTGAGGATGGACCGAGCGGCGCTTACATTCACCTGGGAAAAACTCTTCCCTGGTAAAGCCAGTATCCAACATGATGAGCGTTCTCATCTCCGAACCAGACGAGCCCGGGATCGCCGGCGACTTGTCTGACGAACTTCCGGCCGCAGTCGCGGGACGGTCGGCCGGTAAGGACGATCACCTTCTCGACGCCTATTCGAGAACCGTGGCCGCGGTGGCCAGCCGGGCAGCGCCCAGCGTGGTGAACATCCGCCTAACCAGCAGTCGCGGTCCTGGCGGCGGGTCGGGTTTCATTATCGCGCGGGACGGATTCATTCTAACCAACAGCCACGTGGTTGCGGGCGCGCGCGAACTCGAGGTCACTTTGCATGACGCCCGGGTTTATCCCGCTCGCATTGTCGGCACCGATCCCGAAACCGACCTGGCGGTCATTCGAATCGATGCCCTGGATGTGCAGCATCTTCGATTGGCTAATTCTTCGACCATTCGAGTCGGTCAGGTCGCGGTGGCAGTCGGATCTCCTTACGGTTTCCAGCATACGGTCACGGCCGGAATTGTCAGCGCTCTTGGCCGCTCCATGCGATCCGAGTCCGGCCGCTTAATGGACGAGATCATCCAGACCGATGCGGCATTGAATCCGGGAAATTCCGGCGGCCCGCTGTTAAACAGCGCCGGGGAAGTGATCGGGGTCAACACCGCCATCATTCTTCCCGCCCAGGGAATCTGCTTCGCGATCTCCAGCAACACCGCCCAGTTTGTGGCCGGGTGGCTAATCAAGGAAGGCCGGATCCGACGCAGCTCGATCGGGGTGGCCGGCCAGAATGTCCCGCTCCATCCCCGAGTAAGCCGTTTTCATAAACTGCCGCAAACTCAAGGTGTTCTGATTGTGGAAGTGGACCCGGCCAGCCCCGCGGCCATTGCCGGGTTGCGCAAAGGCGATACCATTGTCGGATTCAAAGGCCGTCCCGTGGCCACAATCGACGATCTCCATAAGCAGCTGGTTGCAACGGAAATTGGAATCCCGTCACCGATCATGCTGTTGCGCGGCACGGAAAAACTGTTCCGGTTGGTTATCCCGCGAGAGGCGATTCCCGCTTCCGAAACAAAGTAACAATCGGCCGATCGGTTTCATCCCCTCAGCCAGCGCCGTCTAACCAGCAAGCCGGATTCCCGCGGCTCAGACCATGGTGTAGGTGATAATCGCCGCGATTTCCCCGGAGCCATCTTCCTTCTTGGGAACCTCTACCTCTCCTTTGATTACATAGGGCGCTTGCTTCGTGACCCACCAAGTCATGTGGCCGTAAAGCTTTGTCGGCGTTTCAACCACCCAGGTCTCGGCCTTCTTCCCCGGGCCCGCCTCGATCGTCTCATGACCTTTAACGCGGACCGGCACCCAATCGATATTCATTTTGTTCGTATCGAGGGTCGGAATCTCGGCAGTGTATCCCTCTTTTAACGGAAGAGTCGAAATGAGAAGGCCATACATCCCGCCGTAAAAATCGAAAACGCGGCGATCAAGTTTTGCTGCCTCTTCCTGAGGTTTTGCACCCTTCGATTCCGTATGCTGGTAGGTCACCGTCTCATGCTGAAATACCACATGACGAACATCGCCGGTGTCAGTGCGCGCGTAGTCGAAAGAGAATGGCTCCATCGTCTTGGGATCAAAAACGCTGACAAACGTTAGCTGAAGACCATCCTTTTTGGTGTATTTGGCTATCTGCGTTCTCTTCATCGCCGGCTGACCGTGATAGGTGGTCTTTTCGAGTGAATCGCTCCAGGTTCCAACATCCTGGGCCGGACCTCCCGGCCGCTGCTGCGTGATTTTCCAAAGGTTCGTGCACGGTTTCAGGTTCGCACCGGTCACCTGGTTATCTCCGACTTCGATCCGAGCAGCGCCGCCCTGCTCCACCACGGCGGAGGGCGAGGCGGCGGCCGACGGGCTCGGGCCGGTCTCAGGAGCCACCGGCTCCGACCGAATCGAAGCGCCACAGACACATGTCACGAGAATTATTGCGAAAACTTTAGCGTTGCGGTTCTTCATAATCGAAAAGGGTGACCAAGCCTCTATTCCGGTAATTGAACGGTGGGGCATTCCGGAAGGCAAGGACCGAGACCCGGTAATTGCGGACAACGCCGATCTCACATTTGCTGGTCGAGGTAAATTTATCGGCCAGGCAACGGTTACCCTGTTGCTTCCCTTCTGGTGAGACGGCGTTAAGATTAGCTGGTTTCTTTTGTTCAAGCGCTCGTCGCCACTACGATCATGAAAGCGAATGGCGGAGAAATTAGCCGGATGGAATAAGCGCATGCCTGATATCGGACCTGGTTCGTCAAAAACTCCGCCATCGGAGAATTCCGATGGCGGACAGGAAGATCCTACGTCTGGCCCGCAACCACCGATCGAGCGTGAGCACGCCACCTTAAGTTCCCGCTCGAAGGTCGCCGCGGGAATGCCGGCGGTTTATCAGACTCTGCGATTCGGGCTGCGAGAGATGGGTCCGCTCCGGACGTTGAAAACGTTGCTCGCTGTGAACAAGAAAAAGGGATTCGACTGCCAGAGCTGCGCCTGGCCAAGCCCGGACACCAATCGCAAGATCGCCGAGTTTTGTGAGAACGGCGCCAAAGCGATTGCCGACGAAGCCACCAGCAAGCGATTAACCGCAGAGTTTTTTCGGGAGCACTCGGTGGGCGATCTGCGACGCCAAAGCGATTTCTGGCTGGGCCAACAGGGGAGATTAACCCAGCCGCTGGTTAAGCCGGCCGGAGACAATCATTATCAACCGATCTCATGGGAGGAGGCTTTCCAGTTGATCGGCAGGGAACTCAACGCCCTGCCCACGCCGCATGCGGCTGCCTTTTACACCAGCGGCCGGACTAGCAACGAAGCAGCATTTCTTTACCAGTTGTTTGTCCGTCAGTTTGGAACGAACAATCTGCCGGACTGCTCGAACATGTGCCATGAATCGAGCGGCATGGCGTTGAATGAGGTGATCGGCGTCGGCAAAGGTTGCGTCAAACTCGAAGACTTCACCGAGACCGATTCGATATTCGTCATTGGCCAAAATCCCGGAACGAACCACCCGCGGATGCTGGACAGCCTGCAACAGGCAAAGAAAGCCGGGGCGAAGATTGTCTCGATCAATCCCATGCCGGAGATCGGCAACTTCCGGTTCAAGAATCCGCAGGACCTGAAGCATCCCCTGCGTCTGCCTGGTTTGATTTTTGGCCAAGGCGAAAAACTTAGCGATCTCTGGTTGCCGATTCGGATTAACGGCGACGTCGCGGTGCTCAAGGGCATGATGAAAGAAATGCTCGCCCAAGAAAAGAGGCGGCCGGGCCGGGTTTTCGATCACGAGTTCATCAGGGATTACACCGCCGGGTTCGATCGTTTCATCGAGGATCTGGAGGCCGCGCGCTGGGACGACATTGTGATCAGCAGCGGCGTTACCCAGGAACAAATTCGAGCGGCAGCCGACATTGCGATTGACTCGAAGCGGATCATCTGTTGCTGGGCTATGGGATTGACCCAGCATCGAAACGCGGTCGCCACCATTCAGGAGATCATGAATTTCCTGCTCCTGGGCGGGAACATCGGGCGCCCCGGGACCGGTCCCTGTCCGGTGCGCGGTCATTCCAACGTGCAGGGCGACCGCACGATGGGAATCTGGGACAAGATGAATGAGGCGTTCCGGCAAAAACTGGGGGAAGAATTCAATTTCGATCCGCCGCCCGATCCTGGGGCCGACACGGTCGAGGCGATCAAGCAAATGCATCGGGGAGCGATCCGCGTTTTCGTTGCCATGGGAGGCAATTTCCTGGCGGCGGCGCCGGATACTGAATTCACGGCCAGGGCGCTGGAGCAGTGCCGCCTGACTGCGCAGGTATCGACCAAACTCAATCGTTCGCACCTGGTTACGGGAGAAATCGGGTTGATCCTGCCTTGTCTCGGGCGCTCGGAGAAAGATCGGCAATCCACCGGCGAACAATTCGTCACGGTCGAGGACTCGATGGGAATCATCAATCCATCGCGGGGCGTGCTCGAACCGGCCAGCGATCAGTTGAAGAGCGAGCCGGCCATCATCGCCGGCATGGCGCGAGCCACGTTAGGCACACGCAGCGCGGTCGATTGGAAAAGGTTAATTACTGACTACAACCGGATCCGGGATCACATCGAGCGCGTGATTCCCGGCTTCGAAAACTTCAACCAGCGTATCGCCAAAGACATTTTTTATCTGCCTAACGCCGCCCGCGACCACCGAAAATTCAACAACAAAGCGGGCAAAGCCCTTTTCACCGTCCATCCGATTCCGCCTAACCGGCTCGAGCCCGGCCAGTACATTCTCATGACGATTCGATCGCACGATCAGTTCAATACCCACATCTATGGTTTGGATGACCGGTACCGCGGCATTTACAATGGACGCCGCGTTCTTTTCATGAACCCCGAAGACGTAAAGGCGGCGGGACTTACCCAGGGGCAGCTGGTCGATCTCACCAGTCATTTCGGGAACGACGAAAGACGTCACGCGCGACACTTCCAGGTCGCGCCGTATCCGATCGCGCGGGGCTGCACCGCGACCTATTTCCCGGAGGGCAACGTCCTCGTGCCGATCAACAGCGTGGCAGAGCGCTCGAACACCCCAACCAGCAAGTTTGTTGTAGTTAGCATTACACCGTCGCCGGATGCGGAGTCCGCCGCGCAACAAATTGCAATCGGAACGGAGGTTCGTTGATTGGAGGGCGTCCGCGATGCCGGCGCCAAATAGATGGACCAGTCCGAATCACAAATTCGCAATATCTCCGACACCGCGCGCTGGGTGGCCGTCTATCGAGCCCGGGAGACCGAACGGCGCGACGCGGTATTTCGCGACCCGTTTGCGCGGCGGCTGGCCGGCCAGCGCGGCGAACAAATTGCCGCCACCATCCCGTTGGCCGAGAAAAACTCGTGGCCTTTCGTTGCCCGAACCTGGCTGACCGACAAAATCATCCGCGACCAAGTGCGGCAGGGCGCGGATATGGTCATCAACCTCGCCGCGGGGCTCGACGCTCGCCCCTACCGCATGGAACTGCCGCCCTCTCTGCAATGGGTTGAAGTCGATTTGCCGGAAATTCTCGCGCACAAGGAAGAGATACTTCGAAAGGAAAAGCCAGTGTGCGGACTGGAGCGGGTTCGGTTGGACCTGTCGAATACGAGCGCTCGCCGCGAATTGTTCTCGAAGCTGAGCCGGCGAGCGAACCGCGTGTTGGTTGTTGCCGAGGGGCTGCTGGTTTACTTGACCGAGGAAGAAGTCGCGGCGCTCGGGCGGGATCTCGCCGCCCCGGGGTCCTTTGAGCACTGGATCATCGATTTGGCTTCGCCTGCGCTGTTGCAGATGTTGGCGAAAAAAATGAGCGCGCCCCTGGACCAGGCCGGTGTCCCATTGAAATTCGCGCCCCAGCAGGGCCCTGATTTCTTCACCCGCTGCGGCTGGAAGCCGGATGAAGTCCATTCCATTATCCAGGCCGCCGCCAAGCTCAACCGTCTCTCTTTTTTTCTGCGCCTCATCGCCAAAATTTCCTCACCTCGTTTCCAAGCCAAACGCCCTTGGTCGGCCGTTTGCCTCCTTACCAAACAATAGAGAGCTTTTCTTGCTCGGAATCCCCGCCGAGCCAGCAGATTGTAGGGCGTCTGTGTCAGACGCTGGCGTATCAACCCGCTTCGGGCCGCTGCTGCGTGATGGGCAGAACTGCCCTGCAGTTCAAGGCGCGGAGATAATCACCCGCTCAACGTGCGAATAGATGTTGAACGAAGGCGGACGAAGAAAAGCAACGAGCGTTTGGTTATTTTCGCGGGCGAAATTCACCGCCAGACTCGAAGGCGCCGATACGGCCGCGACGATTGGAATGCCTCCGGCCAGCGCTTTCTGCACGATCTCGAATGAAGCGCGGCCGCTGACCAGGAGAACATGCCGGTTCAGCGGAAGCTGTCCGTCCAGAAACGCGCGACCGATCACCTTGTCCACTGCGTTGTGGCGGCCAATGTCTTCGCGAACAATTTTCGTTTCTCCCCTGAGATCGAAAACGCCGGCGGCATGGATCCCGCCGGTCCGGGCGAAATCGCTTTGTTGCTTCTGCAACAGTTCAGGCAACGACAGCAGCGTCTCGATTTCGATCCGGATATTTTGCGCCGCTGTAATCGGCGGAAAATTCTGCCGAATCGCTTCGATGCCCTGCTTCCCGCAAATTCCGCAACTGCTCGAGATCGTTCCGAAGCGCTGCATGGACTGCAATTTCAGCTTCACCCCGGCCGCGATCTCGACATCAACTGCATTTTCGCGCCCTGAAATCTTCGCAATCGCAGCACGGTTGCGCACAATCGCTTCCGACACCAGAAACCCCGCTGCCAGCTCGTCGTCGTGACCCGGTGTCCGCATCGTTGTCGCCACCACCTTGCCGCCGACCCGAATCTCGAGCGGCTCTTCCACCGTGAGATCGTCCGGCAGATATTCCAGTTTCCCTTCCCGATTGCGGCGGATGATCTTCTCCGATCCAATCCCAGGTTCTTTCATCGATGCACCCCAGTTTCCCAATTCCCGATCCTTCGACAAGCTCAGGATGACTAATAGCGATGGCAGCCGGGTCATTCCGAGCGAAAGCCTGCCCTGAGCGAAAGCCGAATCGGTCGAGGAATCGGGAGTAATGGAGTGCGAGAATGGCATCGCTACCGCTACTCGCGGCCGGTTCGCCGCGATGTTATCATTCGCTCTGATGGAAATCTGCCATCTTTACATCTCGCCGGGGCACAATTTTTTTGGCCACCACGGCCGCGAGCCGGACGATTACCCTTCGGTGGAGGTTCCCGCGATCGAGTGCGTCGCCGGTCACGGCATCCGGGACGACCGATTTTTCGATTATCAGGAAGATTACAAAGGGCAGACCACGTTTTTCTCGCTGGAAGTTTTTGAGGAACTATGTGCCGCCCTGGAACTCCAGGATTGTTCGCCCTCGCTGGTTCGGCGCAACGTGATCACGCGCGGCATCGATCTGAATGAATTGATCGGGAAAGATTTCGAAGTCCAAGGCGTGCAATTCCACGGCACCGGCGAATGCAAGCCGTGTTACTGGATGGATCGGGCGGTCGGGCCCGGCGCGGAGCAATTTCTCAAAGGCCGGGGCGGTTTGCGGGCCCGGATCCTGAGCGACGGAAAACTGCATTCCACGGCCGTCATCCTGAGCGGAGTCGAAGGATCCCGGGATGCGACCTGAAGGCACGTCGCGGAATTGCCCGACCTCCCTCGACTCCAGTCAAAGTGGAATCAGCGCGGTCTTGCTGGCTGGCGGCGAATCGCGCCGGATGGGGTGCGATAAGGCCACGCTTCTTTTCGGCGGCGAACAACTCTGGTCGGTTCAAATCCGATTGCTGCGGAGCCTCGAGCCGCTCGAACTGTTGGTCTCGGCTCGAACCGATCCCTCCTGGCGTCCACCGGATACACACTTTGTTCCCGATGCTGCGCCGTCGCGCGGTCCGATCAGCGGGTTGGCTGCTTCATTGGCGCAGATGCAGGGAACGCACTTGCTCGCCCTTGCCATCGACATGCCATTCATGACTGCAGGGCAGCTGAAGATTGTCCGCAACAAGATCGAGCCGTCTCGCGGCGTGGTTCCGATGATCGGAGCGCGGGTTGAACCGTTGGCTGCGGTTTATCCCCGCGAAACCTTGCCGGATTTCGTCGCGGCCCTTTCGAGCAACGATTTTTCGCTCCAACGGATCACCCGCCGGCTTATGGAAGAAGGCAAAATGCGCCCCGCTCAAGTCCCGCCTGAAGAAGAAAAGCTTTATCGCAACCTCAATGAGCCTGCTGACTTGAGCACGGCGAAATGACAATCTCTCCGCATCAAAAGTGCGGTCGCACCCGGCAGGAAGTACAGACGATCCCAGGCAATCTCTCTTCGAACACGTTTCCAAGGGGCCTGTCCAATCCGGCTAAGGGAGACATTGATGAAACTAGGTTCTTACACGGGAAACAAAACGAGCTCCGGCCGGAGTGATAATCCGGCGGAAAAACCGAATCGATCAGGCCGCCGGCAACAGTTCGCATCCTGGCAAGGACTGGCCACTGAACTCTGGAAAAGGAAACGAGACCTCGATTTCCTGAGCGAAGCGCTGGTCTTTGCCGCAATCATAGCGTTATCGGCCTGGCCGGTTCTGCTGATGGTCAAGACGATGGCCACGGCTTTCCCGTAAACCTAATCGGTGCCGCAGCGGGTGCCGAGCGCGGGCACTTTGAGAACAGCATCCGCCTTCATTTCTCTCTTTAGGTCCGCGACCGCGGGAGCGAATCGTGCGAGATTAGCCTCGCTGCCAGTCGCAATGCGTCGCCTCCACGCTGGAGAGTGACGAAATCCGGCTGCCTGCTGCTCGATGACCGCCGCCAAAATCAACCGCGTTGCCTTCCTGGGCGATTACATGCCCAGGCAGTGCGGGATCGCAACCTTCACCACGGACATTTGCGAGGCGGTCGCGGCCGAGTTTCCAAAATGCGAGTGCCTTGTGGGAGCGGTGAACGATCGGCCTGAAGGTTACGATTACTCGGCCCGAATCCGCTTTGAGATCGACGAGAAAGACCTCGATTCGTACCGGCGCGCCGCAGATTTTCTGAACATCAACAATGTCGAGGTCGTCTCGGTCCAGCATGAGTTTGGGATTTACGGCGGACCCGCCGGGAGCCATTTGCTCGGGTTCCTGCGGGATGTGCGTATGCCGGTGGTCACGACCTTGCATACCGTGCTCCGCGAACCGAACGACGCCCAACGCGGGGTTATGCAGCAGCTCAATGAGCTCTCCACTCGCTTCATCGTCATGGCGGAGCGGGGCCTGGAGTTGCTCAATGAAATCTACGGCGTTTCCGGAGACAAAATCGATTTGATCCCGCACGGCGTGCCCGATGTCCAGTTCATCGATCCCGCTTTTCACAAGGATCAGTTTGGGGTGGAAGGAAAAGTCGTGTTGCTGACCTTCGGACTGCTCTCGCCTAACAAGGGGATCGAGTACGTCATCGAGGCGCTTCCGGCGATTCTGGCGCAACACCCCGATGTTGTTTATATCGTCCTGGGGGCCACCCACCCGAATCTCATCGCCCGCGAAGGCGAGTCTTATCGCCTCAAGCTCGAGCGGCTGGCCGAAGACCGGGGCGTCACCGACAACGTTATTTTCTACAATCGTTTCGTCACGCTCGAGGAGCTAACCGATTTTATCGGCGCAGCCGACATTTATGTCACGCCCTATCTCAACGAAGCGCAGATCACTTCCGGCACACTCGCTTACGCCTTCGGCGCGGGGAAAGCCGTGATTTCGACGCCTTATTTGTACGCCCAGGAGTTACTCGCAAACGACCGCGGCATCCTGGTGCCGTTTACCGACAGCCAGGCGATCGCCGAAGGAGTTCACCGCTTTTTATCCGATCCCCCCCTGATGACCGCAACCCGGAAGCGAGCCTGGAAGCTCGGCCGGGAAATGATCTGGCCGGTGGTGGCCCGGCGCTACATGGAAAGCTTCGGGCGAGCCCGGGCCAGTCTAAGCGTCCCGTCGCGCAAGGCATTTGCGGTGCGCACCCTGGGAAACCGCCCCTACGAACTTCCGCCGCTGAAACTCGATCACCTCTTCCGGATGACGGACGACACCGGCATTTTTCAACACGCCATCTTCAATGTGCCGAATTACCGGGAGGGTTATTGCACCGACGATAACGCCCGCGCTTTTATTCTTACTCTGCTCCTGTCGGAAATGACGACCCGGGTTCCGCACCACGACCTGGAGCGGCTCAACAGCACTTATCTCGCCTTCCTGTGGGACGCCTTTAATCAGGAGACCTCCCGGTTTCGAAATTTCATGAGCCATCGCCGGGAATGGTTGGAACAGGCAGGATCCGAAGACAGTCACGCCCGCGCCCTCTGGGCGACCGGGATGGCGCTAGGCCGGTCGAAGAATGACGGGCACCGCAATCTCTGTGCCCTTCTCTTTCAACAGGGATTGCCGGTGGTCGAACAATTTAGTTCGCCGCGAGCCTGGGCCTTTGTCGTGCTCGCCGTGCATGAGTATCTGCGAGCTTTTTCCGGCGACCGGGCGGTGAACCAGTTGCGCGACGTCCTGACCACGCGGTTGCTCGATCTTTTCAAGGCCAATGCTTCCAAGGAATGGCAATGGTTCGAGCCCGTGGCCACTTACGATAACGCCAAGCTTTCCCACGCCATGATTCTAAGCGGTCATTGGACCTCGCGCGGCGACGTGCTGGAGGCAGGCCTCAAATCCCTCCGCTGGCTGGTGGAAACGCAGCAGTCGGAGGGCGGACATTTTTCGCCGATCGGCTGCAACGGTTTCTGGTCCCGCGGCAGCGAACGCGCCCGCTTCGATCAGCAACCGCTGGAAGCCTACGCCGTGATCTCGGCCTGCCTCGAAGCCCATGCCGTGACCGATGACGAATACTGGCGGCGCGCCTCCCGGCGGTGTTTCGAGTGGTTCCTCGGACGCAACGATTTGGGACAACCCCTCTACGATTCCAGCACGGGCGGTTGCCGCGACGCGTTGCATCAGGATCGGGTAAGCCAAAACCAGGGCGCTGAATCAAGCCTCGCATTCTACCTTTCCCTGGCAGAGATGATGCAGGCGGAAACGGCGCCCGACCTCAAGACACCAAAGGCCTAGACTGGATGAAGATTCATCCCACCGGAATTCATCTACGGCCGGACAACAAGCGGGTGGTGGTGCGCCCATTTATCTCGATCGATCCGGTCCGGGTCGGAAATATCATTAGTCGCGCGCTTTCCCTCAGCGAAGAAGAAACGGCCAAACAACTCGCCCTGGTCCGGGAAGATTTTCAGGAGAGACATATTGATCTCGATAAAGGCTGGCGGCGTCATTTTGAAAAGGTGCGCGGACAGATCGCCGGCAGCGAAACGCTTTCCGAGCCGCGCCGGTTGTTGATCGGCGCGCTTTTCTCCGGGGAATATGCGCTCGAATCGGCCGCCTTGTTCAATCCCTCGATTGTTCCGCACCCGGACCAGAGCAGCCTGAGCGAGGGCGAGCTGCGTTTCATTCTGAGCCTGCGCGCCACCGGCGAAGGGCATATTTCCTCGATCCAGTTCCGGAGTGGAGTTATCCGGCGCGATTACTCCATCCAAATGGAGAAGACCACGCCGTTCGTGACCCTGCCCGAGCTCGATCCCAATCCCACCTATCATAAACGCACGTTCCTGCACAAACTGGAAGAGATGGGCCTGGAGAACGATTGGGCCTGCTCGGTAATGGAAGGGCTGGGAAAAACCTTTGCCCTCGAAGAGTTGGATCGGCTTATCAAACAAGCCGTGCTCGACGAGACATCTTCGCACGCCCGGGACGTTCAACGGACCCTCGAATGCATGCACTGGCTGGCCGAATCAAACTACAAAATAGATTTCAGCCCTTCCTCGGCCATATCCGAACGCATCATCTTTCCGGTCTCGCCTAACGAGAGTAACGGGATCGAGGATGCCCGGTTCGTTCGCTTCGTGGATGATGACGGGAGCGTGACTTACTACGCCACTTATACCGCCTATAACGGGCGGGTGATACTCCCCCAACTGATCGAGACCACGGACTTCCTCGACTTCCGCGTCCTCACCCTCAACGGGCGGGCCGTGCAAAACAAGGGCATGGCCCTTTTTCCGCGCCGGATCGACGGACGCTACGCCATGCTGTCGCGCCAGGACGATGAGAATCTGTTCCTGATGTTTTCGGATAACCCGCATTTTTGGAGCGACCCCCAGTTGTTGCAGGAACCCGAGCGACCGTGGGAGCTGGTGAAACTGGGGAACTGCGGTTCCCCCATCGAAACCGACGCCGGCTGGCTGGTCATCACCCACGGTGTCGGTCCGATGCGGAAATATTGTATCGGAGCAACCCTTCTCGATTTGCACGACCCCGGGAAAATCATTGGCAAACTGGAGGAGCCGCTCTTGAAACCGGAAGGGACCGAACGGGAAGGTTATGTTCCCAACGTGGTTTACTCCTGCGGCTCGCTCATTCACAACGGGCGGCTGATCCTGCCCTATGGCCTGAGCGACAGCGCTTCCAGCATCGTGACCTGCGAGCTCAGCGAACTTCTTGCCGCTTTGACCAGTTAAGATTTCCGGTCAGGCGCGGTGAGTACAATCTCAAAACATGTTCAGGAAAAGAGCTCGCCCAATTCCACCCGCGCCCATTTGGCGAAACCTTGAGCAAAGAGTCTCGGATTCGCGGAATGCAATTTAAACCCCGGGATCAGACACCGGTGGGCCCGGTTCATTTTGCCCAGCATTCGACGTTTGCGGCGGCGGCGCGCAATCTGAGCGAATCGGCGGTTGTAGGCTCGCATGAAACGAAAGATCGGGCCAATGCCTGCGCTCGAAAACGGTGGAACCAGCAGCGCATTCTCGCCGTCCCGGTAGGGGCGGGATGCTACCCCTATATAGTAAAGGCAAAGATCGAAGATCAAAGCGATGCTCATGAGATCGAACTCGCCCATGTATTCGTACTTATCCTTGTAAACGGCCTCGAACCAGCACCGGTGGCATTGCCCAAAATCGCGATTGTGCCGTTCAACCAAAGCGCTCATCGCTTCACCTCTTCGCTGCGCGCCGATCAGCGCGGCCGCGCGTGACGCGGTGAAGGAGATCCAATCCATACCCGGGCTGTAAAATGGATCCATGAACGCCGCCGCGTCCCCGACCAGGACAAAGCCGTCCCCGGCAAACGTGGTGCTATAATAAGCGAGGTTTTTACGCCAGTTGACATCTTCTTCGTTAAATTGCGCATCAACCAGAATCTCGCGCGCGACCGGATGCTCCATCAGAAAGGCCTTGATCCGTTCGCCGAGCTTTCCGCCATCCTGCGGCCAATCGACGAGTCTTTGATCAAAAACTACGCCCACACTCACGTCACCGCCCTTCAGGGGAATCCACCAACTCCACCAGCCGTCGCCGATCACATGGTTGGTGGCAGTGTTGCGCGTGGCGTAAACAGCGCGCGACCAGGAGGGATATTTCTCGGCCAATTCGCGGCTGTCCCAGTCCTTGACGCCTTTCCACCGCGACCACGCCGCCGCGGTCGGATGTTCGGTGTTACTTTTCCACCAACCTTCCTTGCGAGCGAGAATCGCCGCCACCCCTGATGCATCAACAACCCAGCGCGAACGAACTGTCCTGGCCCCGTCTCCCATGCGAAACGTAACCGTTTGTTCTTTTCCGGGTTGCAGCTGCACATCGATTATGGTTGCGGGACGCAGGATCGTCGCCCCGGCAAGACCGGCCCGGCGCAGCAGTTCTTCATCAAACGCGGCCCGATCCAGCTGATACGACGGCACCCGCACCTGGTAAAGAGGGCCGAGCTCGCTCGCTTCCGCCAGCGTTTTTACCTCGCCGTTGGTAAACCAAAACCGAAGACCTTGCTTCGCGATATGCGATTCATTCAGATACTGCGTCAACCCCAGCACTCGGCCCATGAAATAAGCGCTGACCTCGACGGTTGCTTCGCCGACTCGCCGCGAAAGTTTTGTGGATTTCTCCACAATCAATACCCGAATCCCCGGATTTTGCCGCAGCAGGAGCATAGCCGTCGACGCCCCGGAAAGCGCGCCTCCCAGGATTACGACGTCATAAAACTCCATCCCGTCGGATTGAGGCGGCGTTATCTGGGCTTCCATTTTACGAACAGGTATTTTTCTTGGTGCGCCATTGTTACGTCAAGAGCGCAATCCGTTGCCGTTGCAGCCTACGAAAGCCGCCCAGTTCAAGACCCGTTCGCGATCGAACCTTTAGACGCCGCTTCATCAGGATAACCGGCATCTCGATCACGACGGAAAGCGGGGCGCGTTACGTTGAGGCGCTTCTGGATCGATACCATTCCGAAAAACAATTGGTTCAGAAAGCGGGTCCACCGGCTCGCGTCCCACTTACCCGCCAACATGGTAACGACCGATCGAAAGATGAGCGTGGGCGGTTCCGGGCTGAAAAAGACGTCGCGGAACTGCGGTGTATAAAATCCCACCACAAACCGCCGAAATATCTCGAATCGTTTCCGCTGACGGCGAGAGAATGCGGCGAAGCTGGAAGGTGAGAAGTCATTTCTGGCCAGAGCACGATCGAGTTCGGCAGCGGCTTCAATTCCTGATTCCATGGCAATGGAAACTCCGGTCGAGAATACAGGATCGAGAAACGATCCAGCGTCTCCGACCAGGATCCAGCGATGGCCGGCATACGCCGAAGCGCTATAGGAAAAATCCTTCTCCACCCGCACTGGCCACTCGCGCCGAGCATTGCGCATTAACTCCGCGACGATCGGCGTATCGGCGATCGTGCGATTGAGCGTTTCCTCAGAGGAACTGCCGTTGGCCAACGTGCGGTAAAGGGCCTTGGGAAGCACTACCCCGACGCTGGTTAACTCTTTTGAAATCGGAATAAGCCAGAACCAGCCGGCGTCGTTTCGCGCGATAAGCCGGATATCGTCCGGCCGCGCCCCTTTCAGTCGCGGGACGTTCGTGTAGTGAGAGAAAACCGCAATGTTGGCCAGCCGGGGCTCTTCGGTGCGCAGATTAAATTTTCGAGCGAGCAATCCTCCGCGCCCGGTGGCGTCAACCAATGCTCGGACCCGCACAGGCCCGGTCGCCGCATCGCCCCGTGACGAGACATCGAGGATTGCCGCGTCCGGTGTAAACTCACAGCCAACTACGTTGCACGCTTCCCGAACATCGACGCCCACTTCGCGAGCACGCTGCAGCAGAATGCGATCAAATTCCTGACGGCATACCTGATAAGTTTGCGGCTTTGTGACTTCCCGAACGCAGGTGAAATCCACGTAACGCCCGCTCTGGCCATCGTGGGTAAAGAGGCGCGCCCCCCACTTGGGCGGAAAATTCGCGGCCTCGATTTCCTTAGCTACGCCCAAAACCGCGAACGCGTCGTTTGCAGTCGATAGCAACGATTCACCGATATGGAATCGTGGAAAGGTTTCGCGCTCAAATAGCACGACCGAATGACCAAGCTGCCCTAACGAAATGGCGGCCGATGAGCCACCGGGGCCGCCACCGGCCACAGCGAAATCAAAGTCATACCGTGGTTCGGCCCTTGTCACCATATCACTTAAAGTATCATTTCGAGGAATCGTGACGAAGGTAATTTCTTTAAGCGTTCTTGAAAACGGCAATCACTTTAACAGCCAGTCGCGAGTCGCGACTTGCTCGGGAGCCGGCAGACGGATTCGAACCGACGACCTGCTGATTACAAATTATTTGCTTGCCGTGATTTGACCTTTTCGCTAGAGTGCCAAACTGTGCTGATGCACGATGGATATTCCCCTATGAAACAGACACAAGTAGCGAAACAGGTCGGCACAGAAACGCTCTCTTTGGACAACAAAAAGTGTCCAAGTAGTGTCCAAGTCAAAGAGCGTCCGGCTCTGCCTAAGACCGATGTGCGCTACTGGCAGCGGGTCATTTTCCGGGCGATCTACAACCAGAACGGCAGCACCCGGACTGTCGGGCATTGGTCAGCGAAGATTCAGCACGCGCATCGGCGCGAGACGTTCTCGCTCGAAACACCCAACCGAGCTACTGCGGCGGCGAAGGCTCGTGACATCTACCTTTTCCTGAAAGCGAACGGCTGGGACGAGACGCTAGCCAAGTTCAAACCATCACGTCGGGCGCCGAAGTCGGACATCGTCACAGTGGGGCAGTTTCTGGAGGCCGTGAGCACCCAGTTCGGCGGCAAACGAAAGACGATCGATGATTATTGCCGTGCGTTTCGACGGATCGTGGCCGGGATCTTCGAGATCGGGGGCGAAAAATCAAAGTACAGACTACCGGGGGGCGGAAGGGAAAAATGGCTGGTTCGTATCAACCGGGTAAAGCTCGATGAAATCACGCCAGCTCGTGTCCAGAAGTGGAAGGTGGCGTTTATCAAATCGGCCGGTGCCAGTCCGATCAAAGCGCGGGCAGCGCGCATTTCGGCTAATTCCTTTCTGCGACAGGCGAAGGGCCTGTTCGCGCCTGAGCGCCTGAAATTCCTCCCGGCGTCCATTGCGGCATCGAATCCGTTCGTCGGTGTCTCGTTCGAGCCGCGACAGTCGATGCGCTACAAGAGCGACCTCGATGTCGAGGATCTGATCAATCGGGCGCAGCAGGAGTTGCCCGCGGAACAGTTGAAGATATTTCTGCTAGCGCTGCTTGCCGGCCTTCGACGCAACGAGATCGACAAATTGGAATGGAGCGCCTTCCATTGGGACAAAGGCATTATCCGAATCGCGGCAACACATTGGTTCCAGCCAAAGACAGAGGACGCCCTTGCTGATGTCGAAGTTGACGCCGAGCTGCTTGAAATCTTTCGCGGGTTCAGAGCCCGTGCCACGGGCGATTTCGTCGTCGAATCAGATGCAGAGGCAAAGGTCGGGGTCGGATATTCGCACTACCGCTGCGAGCAGCTTTTCGCTGCGCTAACGAAATGGCTACGAGCGAACGGTGTGGATACAAAGACTCCCCTGCACACGCTGCGCAAGGAATTCGGCAGTCAAATTTGCGCTGAACACGGGATTTACGCCGCCAGCCGTGCACTCCGTCATGCCGACATTGCAATCACGAGTCAGCACTACCTGGACAAGCGGCAGTGCGCGACACCGGGCTTAGGGAAGTTTCTCGTGCCACCGTCCAACATCATCAACATTCGCACGGCACGGAAGCGAAAAAATCGCTCCCCGCGTCGTAGGTCGGCAAACCTTCAATAGTGAAGAAGCCGTCTAATTGGGCGAGAGACCTCGTGGCTCAACTTCGCAAAGACCGGCAGAAAGACTATGTGCCGAGACTTCAACGACAGCTGGACCTACTCCGGAGGACATTCGTCGAGCCTTCGATGCGCCAACGAAAAGCGCGACTCTGGCCGCGGGAAGAGGATCTCCGCGAACTTGATGAATGCATCTACACCTTGGCTCGGACTCTACGATCAAAGAGAAAACTTACGCACGACGACGCAATTCTACTGGTAGATAAAAAATGGCCAAAGATGCATCTTCAATCACGCATTCAAAATCTCCTGCAAGCAGCGCTGTTGCCGGACGGGGCGGCACCAGCAGCGCCAGAGGGCGTGATTCAGTGGAAGGCAATTTGCGATCAGGCAAGACAACGTGGCCCCAATGGGCGAATTGCGGCAGAATTTGTCAAGATGGACGAACGTCTTCGCCAACAGAAAATCAAGCCTTCAGAGGTCAAGTGGGATCGCTTTTACGAACTCCTGAAGGGCGAGAATGCAACGATTCACTTTCCGGGGAACATCGCGATATCCAGCTATGCCGCCGCCGCGTACACAAAGTACTTGGAGATTGAACATGACTATTGGCTGTGGAACGATCGTTTCGAAAAGTGGCGGGCCGCCAATGCGGAGCGAGAGCCGTTTTACGCATGGATCGAACGCAATGACATACTCGACTCCCGAGTAGACGAGACTCACTTGGCGAAGAGCCGCCAAGCTGCGAGAGACCGTCAAAGGCACCGCCGCAAAAAAATCCGCCAAGAAAAGCGTGACAGGAAAAGAGCCGAATCCTCCGACGAAGGCCAACCGATTGGAGATTTGCGTGACGCAAGGATTTGAGGACGTAACGACGCGACGCAATTAGGCTCTTTTACGGTCTAATAAAGGCGTGAACAAACTCACGCCACAACCATCAGAACAGTTAATCTCGCGCAAAGCTCTGGCGAACCGCTGGGCCTGCAGCTGCGAGACGATAAAGCGCCGTACTCGCGACGGCTTGCTTCACCCGGTTCGCTTCACTCAGCGGCTGATTCGATACCGTCTCAGCGAGATAATGCGCATTGAGCAGCAAGCGTAAGGAGGTGGAAAGCCCGTGAAATGCTCATTGCCAGGCGGTTCGGTCCTAAAAGCGCCTTCTAGCGCCGAGGCTGGCACCAAGGAACGCCATTGTAGGCCATTGCCGAAAGAGTTTCGACGTGACGGGTTCCAGTTTCGCCAGATGACGCGCGAAGGCGACGTGGCGATATTCGAGCAAACGTGGCTGGGTTGTTCCGAACCGAGCCTCGCTTACGAAGTGATTCGCATCCGCCGCAGAGAGGGATTTCGGATCAACGGCAGATTCGTAGAACCGGCTGAGGTGTATCCAAACTCCGACGCATGGGGAGTCGATGGCTTCACGTTCACAGACAAAGACGCGGCTTTTGCGAAGCTGCGCGAGATTGTATGACGCTCGAACTGGATTCGACCCCTGCCGAGCCATCTGTGTCGTGGCAATTCGCACGGCTAAGGGTCGAAAAAATCGCCCGCAAGACGAAACGGGCGAAAAATCGACCACATGACAAAGGAAAAAATCGCCCACAAGACGACTCAAAAAATCGCCCTGATATTATTAATCCAGTACCCTTCCTCGGGGTGGTGGTTGAAACTGAGTTAAAGGTTTTGTTGAGTGCCAAGAAGCAGACGGCCTGGTGCACCCGTGTCCGCATCCTCGGTTTGCTGCTGCTGGTTGATTATATCTGCCGCCACCTAAAGAAGGGTCAGATCTCGATGTCAGCCGACCTCGCGCACCAGTTTGTTTCGAAGCTCAGAAACAGTCGTTCCGGGACCATGATCACTGAGCCGCTTTTGGTGCTTTGCAAGATCGGGATTTTAGAAATGGTGCGGTCGGCCGTGTTCGCACATGTGAAGACATCCGCAGTCTATCGTTTCGCCATTCCCTACCGCAAAGAGCAGCCGCTCCGGCTTGAGGTCGTTTTGCCGCCGAAGCTGGCGCAGAAACGCGCATCCGCTGACGACCGTCGCGAAAAGCGGTTCAATCGTAAACTTCCTTCTCGTAAACAGCTCTTGACAGACTTAAAGACACTTACTTTTTCGGCTTCAGCACGACCAATCATTGCCAAGGGACTTTTTAGCTATGGCAGGGACAATCTTTCAAGGTTGGTCAAGGTGATGGACCTTCAACAGCACTTCGTCAAAGTGAACGAGCGCGGTCAGATTACGACGAGCATCGGGAGTTGCCCGAAGGAATTACGGCCGCATCTCTTACTCGACGGTGAAGCGACCGTCTCTTGCGACATTGCAAACGCACACTGGAATTTCCTTCCACTGATCCTGGCGAACCGCCTCAATTATGTTTCGGGCTCGCCCAACAGGAACACCTACATCAATGAAGGCTGGCGCGAGCATAATCAGTTGGTCGCGCTCCTTAGCGACGGAGATTTCTACCGGATGTGGTGTGTCGATCCGCAAGACGACGCTGAGCGCAACCAAAAGAAAATCGGTACTCAATATGGTGTTGAATCAAAGAAACGACATCTGTCTCAACAATCAACTCTATCGGCGCATTCGAGCAGAGTTTCCGATCACTTTCGCAGCTGTCGAGGACATCAAACGCAAGGACCACCGAAACCTGAGCAAGCAGTTGCAGCGGTTTATGGCCGATGCGGTAGCGGCCGCACTGGTCAAAGTGCAGCAGAAAGGTATCGCTGCGATCCCACACGTAGATGCCCTAATTTGTCGGCGTAAGGACCACGCTCTCGTTTGCGAAGCACTCGGCAGTCAGATTTTTCTCACTACAGGTATCTGTGCGAATGTCGGCGGCATCCGCTACTCGCCATTGACTGAAATCGAAGAGCAAGCACTCGCTTTTGATGAGATCGACCCCGCTGACAAAGCTATGAGCTATGATGATTGGGAGGCGGTGCGCATCGTAAGGTGCGTAGCCGCTTTGAAACTGATGCGCCGATGTCCGCCTTTCTTTGTGCCGGTTGCCCTGGCAGCATGGCGGGTCTGACATGAGGGACCATCTCGCCATATTTTGAAAAGGGACATTCAATATTTGGTGATCGACAATTAGCACCGAGTAAATCTCCAAAGAGGCAGTAGCATGAAATTGGAAGAAATCGGCCACTGCGCGATGGAAAGAACATCAATGAGCCTTGGTATTTTTGCCGCTAGCATAAAATTCAGCATTTTTGCCATCTTTTAGTTGACAGCAGGCTCGACCCGTGCTCAATTGGCCTTTAATGACATCTACAAAGGCCATCGAACGACTGGCCCCGGTGATTCCGCTCATGCGTGAGTCTTGGAAAAGAGCTTGGGGTGACATAACGGGTGAGTACAACAACGCCGAGCACGATAATCGTTGCCGGACAACCATCCTGCAAATGCAGGCCGTCATCCATGCGAAAAGACTTACCGCGGAATATCTGGATTATAAATGTGTTGAGACACGGCATCTCTTCATCCTTCCGGGGGTGGCGGTTCTGCGGCTAAAAAAACTCGATCAAGAACATTTATCGCGAAACTATCCCACAAAGACCTCTGAGAGAATCTATCGGCAACAAGGCATCCCGGGTTTAGAAGATATGCCATGGCTCACCGTTGGACTGGTCCCTAACGAAGATTGGGTGGACTACGCCGGAATTTTTATCACGTACCCGAAATGGTCGGGTGCGAACAACTGGGTCATCAGCATTACTGGTGAGCCTCAAGACATAGATCAACTGCAAACAACCTTCTACGAAGAAATCGAGACTTCGAATGCACAACCTCGCCGATTCAAACCAAAACGAACCGATCAAGAACGTCGAACTGACGCTGACGAGTCGGGAGTTTAATCCCGATATGCTGATTCTCGCGCGCGAGTCGCGAGGATTTACACAAGCTGAACTCGCAAATGCTCTGGGCACGACACAGAGCCGCGTGTCGCGTTTGGAAGATGGTTTTTTGGATTTAACTCCAGACCTTCACTCCGGCTTGGAGGAGGCTCTTGGTTATCCGATTCATTTTTACTTCCAGAGGGCAACAATACAAGGGCTAGCGCCTACATTCTATCGAAGGCATTTTAGCTTGTCGAAAGCTCTCCTTCGCCAAACTGTCGCACGCATGAACGTCATGCGGATCCAAATTGAAAAACTATTGGCTGCGACCGAAGCAATGGAAGCAAAATTGCCGCGATTCGAACCTGACGAAGTTCAGGGCGGACCAGTGGTTATTGCACAACAAGTACGCCGGTTGTGGAGGGTGCCAAGTGGGCCAATTCGGAACCTTACGAAAGTTGTCGAAAAGGCTGGCGTTCTGGTCATTCATTTCGATTTTGGAACAAGAAAGATCGACGGTTGTAGTGATTGGATAGACGGACTGCCGGTTGTTTTCTTAAACATGCACCTTGCTCCCGCAAGAATGCGCTTCACTCTCGCACACGAGATCGGTCACTTGGTGATGCATTCGCTGCCATATGCCGATGCCGAGCAACAGGCGCACATGTTCGCAGCGGAATTTCTGATGCCAGCCGACGACATAAAGCACATGCTTTTGCCTGTGAATTTAGACCGCCTTGCCCGACTGAAATTACATTGGCGCGTCGCAATGCAGGCGCTACTCAAGCGGGCAGAGGATCTAAGACTTATCAGCGAACGAACGGCGCGGCGTTGGTGGATGATTATGAGTAAAGCGGGGTATCGTAACGCCGAGCCTCACGAAAATGACATTCCGAGGGAGACCCCTTTACTGCTGAGAGAACTTGTGGATATGCATTTGCAAGACCTCGGCTACACATCAAGCCAACTCGCTTTCGATCTTGCGGTCAAAGAGGAGGAGTTCATCGCGAATTACAACTTTCAGCCTCTCCTCAGAGTAGTTCGCTAACACATGTTCTTATAAACATGGACAGCCTTAACTTAGAGCAAATCCCAGGCGGTAGCCTTTTTTCGAGCGGCCCGGGCAACGTAAGCCTTTTGCTGCCGGCGCCGTACACCAAGACCCAGTTGGCTCCGCCTTTCACACAAAACAGTGAGTCTGGTAAGCAAAAGCGCTTGGCAAACCTCAAGCCGTTCAAGTCACGGAAGGACAACGGTGGCGAACTCGATCCGCGGATCAACAAGGGCGGCAGACCAAAGCTCGTCTACGAGGAGACGGCGAAATACCTCTCGAAGAAGGTGAAGGGGAAAACAAACGCCCGCAGGATGGTTGAGGCAATGGGCGAGCTAGCGCAAAAACAATTGCCGCATTCTGTCGCGGCGTTTCGAGCGATAGCTCAAATCGTGGAAGTTGCGGCCGAGCAAGAGAGTTCAAAGACGGACGCCCCGACCCTCAGCCTATCCGTCATCCGCATGCTACGGGAGGCAGCGGGGCGAACGGACGATTAGAGCCGAAGAGTCGATGACTGTTTTAATACACCAATACCAGAGCGGCGGCTTCTTTGGTTTGGTCCGTTACGGTCGTAAGATTCATTTCCTTAGTGTTCGGTTCTTTGAGTTTGGCAGATACTTCTGGAACGGATTCCAAAAAGCTCAGTAAGAAGCTGCTCTTCACCGCATAATTCACGTTCTCCGGCAATGCACCGCTGGTGAATAGCGCGGCCCTCGCGCTGAGTTTGGCAGATACGACGCCGACGACATTGCCACGCTCATCCACTAACGCGCCGCCGGAATTGCCGGGCTGGACTGGCAGGCTGATCTGGAAGTAGCGCGCGTCGTCCTCCGGGCCAGACAGTGAACCGATTTCTCCCTTCGCGAATTTTGGTGAGAACCCTTGCAGGCCGATGTTGGGAAAACCCACCGTAACCACCGTCTCGCCTAACTTGACCGTCCGACTCGTCGCCACGGACAAAGCCGCAAACTTGCCCTCCGCTTTCAGCAACGCAATGTCATTGGCTGCATCCACCTTCACCACTTTGGCGGGGATAAGACCATGCGCCGTAACCAAGCGAACCTGCGCCCCACTCCCGGCCACATGTTCATTGGTGATCAGATACCCATCGTCTGTGATGAAGAATCCGGTGCCGGACCACTGCGGTCGCGACTGCGCGATACTCGTGCCGGAACTATCGCTCCCTGGGCCTGGCACCTCGCGTGGTTTGAAATGGCGCGCCAGCTTTTGGCCCTCGGCTATTTCCTCCCGCGTCAAACGGCTTTCTGCTACAGCCACATTCTTTTTCGCATCCTTATCGCCTTGTGCAGACGCGAGCAGAAACCATTTATAACCTTCCACTTCATCCTTCACTACCCCGTCGCCATTGACATAAGACAAGCCGAGTTGCGTTTGCGCTCTGGCGAGATTCTGTTCGGCGGCCTTGCGAAGCCACTTAACAGCTTCCGCCATGTCCTTCACTACGCCTTCGCCATAGTAGTAACAGACGCCCAGACCAAGTTGAGAGGGGGCATCGTTCTGTTCGGCCGCTTTGCGATACCACCTCGCCGCTTCGGCTTTATTCTTCGGCACACCATCTCCATAATAGTAGAGTGTGCCGAGCATGCCTTGAGCGTCAGCGTTATTCTGTTCGGCGGCTTTGTGATACCACTTCAGGGCTTCCACCTTGTTCTTCGGCACGCCTTCGCCAAAGAGGTAGCAGTTGCCAAGAAAGGATTGCGCGGTCGCGAGATTCTGTTCGGCGGCCTTGTGAAGCCACTTGACCGCTCCAACCTGATTCTTTTCCACGCCTTCGCCAAAGTAGTAGCGAAGAGCGAGTTGATACTCGGACTCTGCCTCACCTGCTTCTGCTTTGACCTTAAGTTCTTCGAGGAATTCCCGTTTCGGCCGCACTTTTGTCGCAAATTGCAGATCGTCGTCTGCGCCTTGTGGCGTAGGTAGCGGCGATACCGACAGCATTGGTCGAGGTTCAAGGGGATTTCCGCTCTGGAGTTCGGATTGACCATGTGCACCCGACCCGGGGACGACCACAGATACCGCAACGGCCAACAGTAAACCCCCGATTGTTCGTTCAGCTATCGCCACAACAGCTTTTCATTTAGCACCCCGCGTTTCCGTCGCACAAATACTTTCGCCTGGGACAGGCTGTGCGGTCATGTAACGTTCGTCTCAAGCGAATATCTTTCGGGCGACCAATCGACGCACAGAACAGCGTGAAACAAGCGCCGGTGAGATACGGGGCTTGGGAAAATGTTATCGAAAGTCGGCAAGTCCTGACTCCCGCCGAGACTAATCCCTCATTGCCGAGAACAGCAAGAAGGGGCGTGGCAGGGCTGGACGCCAAAAAGGGCAACTTCAACCCAAAAAGCGTCCAAGTAGTGTCCAAGTAACCGCTTTCTCAACGAGACACCAATCCATCGAAATACGTATAACGCTCTACTCATCATAGCTTTAGCCATGGAGCCGGCAGACGGATTCGAACCGACGACCTGCTGATTACAAATCAGCTGCTCTACCAACTGAGCTATGCCGGCGACCAAAGAAGGTTAGAAAAGTTAAAAGCGTTACAACGTTAAAAGAAAAACGAAAAACCGCCTTCAGCCCATTTTGACCTTGGCTCGCGGACATTAGCCCATGACGAATATCGAAACAAGCGGAACAACCGGCGGTTGTGCTTCAAGCACGACACGCACCTGGTGAGGCTGTGCATCGTTCTGCAGGATCACGACCTTGTCCGGCACCGCAGTTCCATCCAGTTCCACCAGACTCACGCCGCGGGAACAGTGGTTAGGGTTCTCAACCACGATGCTGTAAAGGGTATCCTTATAACGGTAATGCAGACGAAAGCTCGGCCAATCTTTCGGGATGATCGGGTTGATCGTCAGCTTGTCACCGCGACGTCGGAACCCCAGAACCTCCTCCAGCCAGACGCGATAGGTCCAGGCCGCCGCGCCCGTGTACCACGTCCAACCGCCGCGGCCGACGTGGCCGGCTAACGAGTAAACGTCGCCCGCCATGACGTAAGGTTCGACCTTGTACCGTTCGCGATCCTCGTCTTCCCGGGCACGCTCGACCGGATTCAGCATTCGCAAGAGTCGCACCGCTTTGTCGCCATCTCCCCGGCGAGCGAAAGCCATGGGAACCCAGGTGGCGGCATGAGTGTATTGGCCGCCGTTTTCTCGCACGCCGGGCGGATAACCCTTGATATAACCAACATCGGCGGCGGTTTTGTCGAACGGTGGAGTGAAGAGCAAGATCAGCTTGTCGGCTTCACGAACGAGATGTTCCTCGAGCGACTGCAGCGCGACTTCGACGCGGTCGGAGTCGCCGGCGCCGGAAATTGCGGCCCAGGTTTGCGGGAGCGAATCGATGCGGGCTTCGAGATTTTCGCTCGATCCGAGAGGCGCGCCGTCATCGAAGTATGCGCGGCGATACCACGCTCCGTCCCACGCTTGAGCGTCGACTCTTTTCGCCAACTCGGCGGAGCGGGCGCGGCAGGCTTGCGCTTCCTCGCCTTGCTCACGGAGGCTGAGCAACTCCGCGAAATCATCGAGCACACAAATCTCAAACCAGGCAAGCCAGACGCTCTCGCCTTTGCCTCCCACGCCTACGCGGTTGAGGCCGTCGTTCCAATCGCCACTTCCGATCAGCGGCAAACCGTGCGGACCAGCGGTGGCGGCGCGAGCGAGGGCGCGCCGGCAATGTTCCAGCAGCGAGCCTTGCATATGGGAGACGGTCGGAACGGAAAGGCTCTCCGTTTCCTCCGGCTCAAGCTCTTTGCCTTCGAGAAATGGAATCGCTTCGTCCAGGATGGCGGCATCACCCGTGGTGCGGACGTAATGCGCCGTGACCAAGGGAAGCCAGAGAAGATCGTCACTGATACGGGTCCGCACGCCAGCGCCTGAATCGGGATGCCACCAATGCTGGACGTCGCCTTCCACGAATTGCCGCGCGGCCGCGCGCAGGATCTGGTTGCGCGCGATGTCGGGCGCGGCGTGCACGAGCGCCATCACATCTTGTAACTGGTCACGGAAGCCGTAAGCGCCGCTCGATTGATAAAGAGCGGTGCGGCCCCAGAGGCGGCAACTGAGCGTTTGATAAACCAGCCAGCGGTTGAGCAGAAAATTCGTCGAAAGTTCGGGTGTTTCCACTTCGATCGTGCTCAGGAGACGCTCCCACCAACGCTTGGTTTCCTGAAATGCGGCTTCGACGTTCGCGGGATCGCGGAACCGGTTCACAAGTGAGCGGGCTTTTTCTTCGTCGTCCGTCTGCCCGAGGAGAAAAGTTATCTCGGCGGTGTGGTCCGGTTCGATCTCGACCACGACCTGCACGGCGGCGCAAGGATCGAAGCCGGCTCCAACGTCGCCAGTCAATCGTTCGTGCTCCATCGCGGCGGGATCACGCAGCGAGCGGTTACGCCCGATGAACACAGCGCGATCACCAGTGAACGAAGCAGGTGTTGGAGTCGAAGTGGCAAAAGTGATGCATTCACAGAACTCGGGGTTGTAGGAATTGCGGGCGAACAGGCACTGGCTTTGCAAATCCCATTTCGTGACCACATGCATGCCGGTTTCCTCCGGATCGGATCCGAGAACGAGCGTGGCGTAGGAGGTGACGGTCAACTTGCGCCGGCGCGACGATCTGTTGCGCAGGCGCAGCCGCTGGAGGCGCACCGGCTGGCCGCCGGCGTCATCGACCGGGACGAAGGTGAGCAGCCGTTGTTCGATCGCGTGGCTATTGTGCTCGAAGGAGGTGTAACCCTGACCATGACGCGCCCGATAGGCGTCCTTCTCTCGAATCGGTTGCGGCGTGGGCGACCAGACGACGCCGATGTCGTCATCGCGTATATATATAGCGGTTCCGGGCGGATCGGAGATCGGGTCGTTGAACCACGGGGTGAGGCGATCGGTCTGGCTGTTGCGGCC
Organism: uncultured Verrucomicrobiae bacterium; assembly: GCA_963728975.1. Taxonomy (GTDB): domain Bacteria; phylum Verrucomicrobiota; class Verrucomicrobiia; order Chthoniobacterales; family UBA10450; genus DATFCK01. The sequence goes on along the minus strand of CAVSMF010000001.1, from coordinate 1,202,529 downwards.
CCAGACACATTCGGCGCCCGACTCGGAAACAAACGCGCCGAACTTCGGATTGGCCATGATGTTGATCCAGGGAAGCGGGGTTTGGCGGCCGGGACCGAGATAGATGACGAATTCCTTTCCGTCCTCGGTGAAGCCGCCAAGGCCGTTGAAGTATTTCAGCTCCATGAAGGCCAGAGGCGCAGAGGGCTCTTCGTGAAACTCCCGGCCTGGCTCCAGCAGCTGCGGTTTCGCAGCGACGGGTGTGGTGGCGGCAAGTTGTTGGCGCAGGGTGCCGCGGGCGGCGACCAAGACCATCCGGGCAGCCGCCTGCAACGCGATCAGCTCTTCCTTCGAAATTTTAGTCGCCGAACGAAGATAAACGCCGCCGGGTTGATCCACACCGGTCAGGTGTGCCTGCGCTTCGGTGAGCTGGCGCAGGTGAGCGGTCAACGGTTCGTCATAACTCGGGGGTTCCTCACTCACGAGCATGAGATCGACTTTTAAGCCACGCAGATTCCAGAAGGTATGCGCAGTCAAAATTTCGCGCACGACTTCGATGTCGCGGAGGTGCGCGATCATAATGACGACAATCGGCAGATCGCCGGAAACGCCCTGCCGCCAAAGCGCCCGCTGACCCTCGGTGTGGCGGCCGAGACGCGCAGGCGGCGGTCTAAGTTGGGCCCGCGGAAAAACAATGAGGGCCGCCAGTTGTTGAAAGGTTTGCACATCGGCCGGACGGATGTGGAGCCGGCGCATCTCGAGTTGGGAATGGGTCCAGGCGGTTTCAAAAGAGCGCGCGCAAGTGTGGAACTCCGAGTAACGCTCGGCCAGGGCGATGACCGCTTCGCGCGAGCCCGCCATCACGGTTACAAGCGCAAACTGTAACCTTTCGTTAGGCTGGAGGGCGACGCGCCGGCGCAGGCTGAAGATCGGATCGAGCACGGTTCCAATGCTATTCGTTAGGCTGCCGGTGATTGCGGCCGGATTCTCCGGGGTGTGGCCGCGGCCGAGAAATTTGGCGCGGTCGGTTTCAAACTCGGGCGAGTCGATAAAAGTAGAGGCTTCGGCGACCATGAGGTGCGCGGCCCAGATGGGCTGATCGTCGGGAGCGCGGAGGCGACGCCGAGCGATCAGCGTTTCGCAATGCGGCAACCATTCGGTCTCGATGAAGAGCTTATTGAATGCAGGATGCGCGCGATCCGTCCGGTGCGGCGCCAGCGCCAGCTCGAGGTAACTGGTCAGCTCCAGCCGGCACGTTTTGCGCGAGGTATTGACCAGCGTCACGCGTCGGATTTCCGCGTCGTCTTCCGCGGAGACGGCAATTTCCGTAATGGTTTCGCATGGTCCGCTCCTTCGCCGGAATTCCGCTTTGTCCGGAGTAAAACTCCATGTGTAACGGCGTTCCGGAGATCGCACCGGCTGATGGGTGTTGCTCCAGATCGTTCCGCTTTCCAAATCCCGGAGATAACAAACCGGGCCCGCTACGTCGCAGGTCGTATCGGCGTGCCAGCGCGTAACGTCCAAATCCAGCCAGCGCAGCGAGCCGCCGCCGGAATTCGTCACCGTGACGGAGCAGGTTCCGTTGGAGAGCAGGTGAATGCGCGGCGAGGAGATGTCGGGTGTTTGCGCCATGACGGCGGCGTCGACAGTGGGAATCGCCCGGAGCAGGGGTCGCTCTTCATGGACCTCGCGGGTGGTGGGCAGAATTTGTTCCGGGATATGCTCGTGCAAGAGCGGTTCGGTGGCGCGAATGCGCGGATCGGAATGGAACCGCCTCCGCATCACATTGTCGTGCAAAGCGTTATCGTATGCGAGAAGCGACATCCCGTGATGATGCACCATGTAGCAGTGGACAATGATGCCGGCCGCGCCCCCGGGTTCGCTCCGTCGCGAATAATCGATCGCCTCGTAGTAGCCGTAGTCGCCGAGCAGCGCGGAATCGGCCACAGTGGCGAGACGACGCAGATTTTTCATGGCGGCGGCCGGTTGCACACCGAGAGCGAGCGCAGCCGCATAGGGGGCCACCACCAAGTCGTCGTCCTGCCCACGCTTCAAAGCCAGCGCCGGCACGCCAAAGGCCCGGTATTGATAGACGTTGTGCCGATCGAGCGCGCTGAAAGCGGATTCCGACATGCCCCACGGCACGCTGTTTTGCCCGGCATAGGCGACCTGACAGCGCACGGCGTCCTGACAGGCGCGATCGAGCAGTGAATTCTCGTGCATCTGGGTGAACAAGAGCGGCATCAAGTACTCGAACATCGTCCCGCTCCAGGAAAGAAGCGGCAGCCGCCCGTAGGCTGAGCCATAGGGACGGCTTAAAGCCCACCAATGTTCCACCGGCACGTCGCCGCGCGCGATCGCCAGGAAACTAGTTAGGCGCGCTTCGCTCGCCAGGAGATCGTAAAACGAAGTATCGAGCCGGCGTTCCGCCACCTGGTATCCGATCGCGAAAATCCGTCTTTCCTCATCGTAGAGAAATCGCAGTCCCATGCCGGCTTCCAGTCTTTGGCAGTGGGCGATCAATTCGTCCAATTGCGCGAGCTGTTCCGAGGCGCTCCGGCGTGCATGCTCCACCTCGGTGACGAGAAGATCGAGCCACTCGCGCACCGGGGGAGGAATCTCCTGGTCCTCCTGTCGCCCATGAAAAGCGAGCAGCGGGGCGAGCCCGGAAATGCCCTCGACAGCAATGTTGCGCAGCGAAAAGGTGGCCGCGAGTGCATCGCGCCGGGATTCGTGGGCCGCTTCGCCTAACGACATCAATTGTGCCGGCGGCGCCATCAGGATTTCCACCGGCCGAAGATATTTGTCGATGACCGAATTCCACCCCGTGACCTGCTTCGAGATTTGCCGGGCCCAATAAGCGCGCGGATCGGTTTCCGGGCCGTGGAAGTGGAGCAGAAGATCCTGTGCGGGTTGTCGGGCCTCCCGGATGCACAGGATCACTTCCTCCAGACTAGCCGGCGGGGCCGTTGTCAATTCCACCAAGCGGAGAAGCGCCGGCGGATGTTCCGTGTCCTTCAGTCTGGCAGCGATTTGCTGGAGAATGCCAAGCGTGTCGGCTATTCCGCGCAATGCGCTCGCATCGAGCAGGGGTCGCGCCGCCAGTTCATCGCAGCTCGTCTCGAAAGTCCAGAGGCTCGCGAGCAGATTGCCGCTGTCCACGGCCGAGACATATCGTGGATGCAACGGCTCCAGCGTGTTCAGATCGTACCAATTAAGGAGATGACCTTCGAACCGCTCGAGCTTATCCACTGTTTCGAGCGTGCCGAGGTTGCGCGCCACCAGATCGTCGATTGTGATGTAGCCAAAATCATTGGCCGCCACGGTCGCCAACATCCAGAGCCCGATATTCGTCGGTGACGTGCGCAGAAAAATTTCCCGCTTTGGCGTTTCCTGGACATTATCCGGCGGCAACCAGGAAGTTTGAGGTCCGACAAAATCATCGAAGTATCTCCAGGTTCGTCGCGCGGTCGCGCGCAGGAATCGACGATCGTCCGCCGTTAGGATTCCGCCGCGCCAGCTCTTGGCCGGGCGATCAATCACCATCACCGCCACCGGAAAGAGTGCCGACAAAAGAAGGAACGGAGCCACGGCCACCATCGCCGTTGGCCCCCGCCAGGCCGCGCCGGCGAAAAAGAGAATGCAAACAGCGGGAATCCAAAGCCTTCTGAGGACAAACTGCCATTGCAGATTTTTTGCGCGCTGGCGGGCGTCTTGTGCCGTTTCCCATTCGAGCATCAGCCGATGCGAGATGGTTCGGCGAAACACGACGCGAGCGATGGCATCGAGCGCCATGCCCGCGTAATCTGCCAGAAAAATTATCGCAAAGACCGAGCGCAGCAGGCGGTCGCGCGGCTCGCGCCAAAACCTCGTCCCGGGCGGCGGCGGATGGAACAGAAGGCCAAGGAGAGAATTCAGTACCGGCAACAACATCAGGCCCGCGACGAGCCCGCTCCACAACAGCGGCGCAGGCGAGAACAGCCAACCCGCCAGGAGAAGGGCCACCGTCGCCGGCGGCACCAGACTGCGGCGCAGATTGTCGAATATCTTCCACCGGTTGAAAGGCGAAAGCGGGTTTGGTTCGGTCTTGCCGCGGCCCAGCGGCACGCGCGGCTTCAGCCAATCGATGATTTGCCAGTCACCGCGAATCCAGCGGTGCTGCCGATTCCACCACGCGATGTAACTGCTCGGAAAGACATCCAGCAGCTCGATGTCCGTCGCCAGCCCCACGCGGACGTAACTGCCTTCCAAAAGATCGTGGCTCAACAGGTGTGCCGTTGGAAATCGTCCGGACAAGAGGCGATGAAACGTTTGCAGGTCGTAGATGCCTTTGCCGTGATAACTGCCTTCGCCCACCAAATCCTGGTAAACATCGGAGACGGCGTGGGTGTAAGGATCGATCCCACGCGGATCGGCAAAGATGCGCGAGAACCAGGTCGCCCTCGCGCTCGGCAGCGATGCACTGACGCCCGGTTGAATGATCGTGTAACCGCGAATGACGCGGCGGCCATCCGGTGAAAGGCGCGCCTGATTCAGTGGATGCGCCAGCGTTTCGACCAATCTTCGGGCGGTGTCGCGCAACAGTTGGGTATCGGCATCCAGGGTGATGACGAATCGGATGCCTTCGAGCTGGGCACGATCGCCCGCGCAGAGGAATCCTTCCAGATCGGGCGCGGATTCGCCGATGAGAAATCGATTGAGCTGCTCGAGCTTGCCGCGCTTGCGTTCCCAGCCGATCCAGCGTTGCTCGCTCTCGCTCCAGGTGCGTCCGCGATGAAAAAGAAAGAAGCGCCCCGCCCCGTGCCGGCGATTCAATTCCTCGATTCCGCGGGCGACGATGTCGATATACTCTGCGTCCTCCGGCATGCTCTCCCGCGGTGCATCGGCAAAGTCGGTCAGAAGCGAAAAGCGCAGATTCGCATCCGTATTTCCAAGGTAACGAATTTCGAGGCGATTGAGTTCGTTCTCGATAGCGGCCGGAGTGGTTAGCAAGGTCGGGACCACCACGAGCGTGCGACAATCATCGGGGATGCCTGTTTCTTTGAAGGACATTTTGGGCAGAACCTGCGGGGGGAGGAGCGAGGTCACGAAATAATTTACGGCCAGCACCGCCACTTCGCTCGCGGGCAGGAGCAGCAGAAATGCGAAGAGCCCGTGCGACAACCAATGAACCGCTCCGGCAACGAAAAAAAGAGGCACTGCCACCATTGCGACAGTGAGCAGGGAAATGCTTCCGAAGTACACGTCCGCGTGCGCGCGAAACCATCGTCGAAAAGATTCCGCGAGCGGAACGCTGGCCTTCGTCGCGCGCTCGAGCGCCGGCCGGCCCGCGTCGATCAAATAATAGCCGACATGCCGGGCGACTTCGTCCTCCGCGGCCTTGGCCAGAGCCAGCGCCTGGTCGATCGTTTGCTGTTCCGAACATTTCGACCAGCGGGCGATTTCCTCCACCGCGCCCCGGCATCGATCTCGGGTCTCAAAATCGAGGCGGTCATAAACTCCCGCGGGATCGGTCGCCAACTCGTTTTCCGCCCAACTGATCGATTGGAAAAGTTCCCGCCACTGGACGTGGGCAAGGCGGCGGCAACTATTGATCACATTGGCAAGCGCCGTCTGCTGCACGGCCTGGCGCCGATGCTCCTGCTGAATCACTTCGAGCAGCGGTGCACGGAGCGAGCGTTCCAACCAGCTGCTCACCATCGGGAGCGCCGCCTCTTCGTCGTAGAGATGCGCCACCAGTTCGCTCGCAAAATGCGGCGTCGGCTCGGGATATCGTTCCACCAGTTCCTCCATTCCCCTGAGCAACCGCGGCGAACCGTGGCGCACGGCGGTGATGAGCCGATTCGCCCAAAAGTCTGCCTCCTCGCTCTGACTTTGCTGTTGCTCGACCTGGATCGCGACCGCACGCAGGCGTTCGAGTAACTGCAATCGCAACATCAGCGGCAGGGCCCAGAGCTCCCCGATGTCCAGCGGCGCAGTCGCCTGAAAAGCGACGAGGAATTTCCGGATGATCTCCGGCTCCAAGGCGCCGCCGCTCTCGGCCACCATTTCCGAGGCCACATGGTAAACCCGCGGCAACCCCGCTTCGGGGCCGCTGGCGATGAGAGGCAGCTCGCCATAATATTTTTGCGGGAGGCTCTCGCGCAGATCGGTCACTTGTTCCCGAATCAGATAGGCGTTATCGAGCAGCCACTCCGCCGAAAGCGTAAAGGCGTGGTGCACCTCGGCCGACATCGTGAGACTCGCGTTGGTCCATTCCAGCACCTGCTCGATCTCGCGCAACCGGCGCATAAAGGATGACCCGCGCGGCTTCGCTTTGCGGTCGATCGGGATCGCGCCGGCGAGGCGCGCCGCATTTTCCGCGAGCCGCTGGCCCGAGGGGAGTTCATGGCCAAGCGGTCGTGCACTTGATTCAAATCGGAAAGGCGGCGGGGAATGAAACGCAAACGTCACCGGCGCCTCTGTTTCCACATCCCGCAAAATTGCGACCACGCGTGCCGTTTCGCTGGCTTTGACTTCAGCCAGCACCACCGTTTCACCTGGCAGGATCGTGCTTGTGCAACGGGCCAGGCTCGCATCGTCAACGTGCTGCTCACCCAATCGCCCAAGGAGCCATCCGGCCAAAGCGCCGACCAGCATTAAAGCAGTCAAGAGCAACGCAACCTCGACCGGCCGGTAGTGGGTAACCATTCCGCGTTCCCAAAAAAAGATGGCGCCAACGGCCACTCCGAGGGCCGAAGCGGCGATCGCTGCGCCAATCGCCGAGATGCCATGCTCGTCCACGCGCAGACGATTTGTGGATGAAGAGTAGATTGCGGCTGCACGGTGAAACCCGGGCCGATGGAGATTTTTGAGCACGGTCCGCGCGGTCTTCGTGTTCTGGAAGATGCCGACGACCAATACGTGATCGCCTTGCCTCCGCCGAAATCGCATATCAAACCTTATGGTATAAATAGCCTTCCGGCCATCGACGTGATTATTCAGATCTGACCGCGACAGGCTATCTGCGGAGCGGACAATGGAATGGTGTGGCGCCCTTCAAAGGGGAGACATTACGATCGATTTCTGGAGCTAAAATAGAAAGAAACTTCTCGGAATAAGGCCGTTTATGAACAAGAAACAGGTCAAAACGGCATTAACACAAACAGCAAAGCTCATCACTTTTGAAAAAGTAAAAATAGGGCCGCCTTAACCTAGGAAACCAATGAATGGGCGGCTTGTTCTTCCGCCAACGCGCGATCGCGCGTTCGAAAATCTTTTGGCTGGAGCTTTGGGGAAAAACGGTTCGGCCGTCCTATTTACCCGAAATGTTGCTGAGGCGCTTCAGATTATCCGCAGCCGACTCCGAGACCTGGATTTGGCGGTCATCGACCTCGATCACGATTGCCGTGGAATGACGCTGCTGAGCGCGATCAACACTTGCCGCCCAGAGCTCCGGATCATGATGATAGCGTCCAGTGACATCTACCGCGCCGCGACCCTCTCGTATGCAAACGGCGCGGCTGCATGTCTGGCCAAGCCAATCAGCGCCGCCGTGCTTGAGACTGTCATTGGCAAACTGGACAAGCCGAAGCTCAAGCTGGCGGCTGCCTAACGAAAACAGGCACAGAATGAAAAAGGAAGTGGAAATAATGCCTTTCGATTCACCGAAGGCCGTATCCCGCACAACGGCGAATTTTGCGCGTGCCATCCGTCCCGGCAGCGAAATAGTATCTGGCGGCTGTTACCGATAGTTCGGCGTCCGTCGTTGGCGAATCGGGGGCGCATGTCATGTCCAGGGCGCAGGCGGCCGTGCTAACAATTTTACGGCTGGCCACGGCGTGAATCTGAAATCATCGTCGCACTATGCGGATGGGGGCAATTTTGGCGATGTTTGCCGGGTCCGTGGGCGTGATGTGCTGGGCGAGTGTCCGGCTCACCGCGGCTTTGGAACGCATCGGTACTTTGCTGCGCTTCTCGGAAGGTTTGCTCGGCATTGTCACAGCGCTGGGAGCCGATGCGCCGGAGATTTGCACCGCATTCGCGGCGCTCTCATTCAAGCAGCACGACATCGGCCTTGGTGTCGTGCTGGGTTCGAACATCTTCAATCTCGCCGGCTTACTTGGCCTGAGCGCGCTGGTTGCCGGCAGGGTGCAAATTGGCCGGCAGGGTCTCTGGTTCACTGGCGGCACGAGTCTGGTAGTGAGCGTTATACTCGTCGCGTTAGTGCTGCGATGGATTCCGGCCTGGTCGAGCATGGCGTTATTGGCCCTCGTCCTGGCTCCGTACGTGGCGTTCACAGCGATGCACCCGGCGCAGATTGCGCGGCTCAAACTTCCCTCTTTGTCGAAGAAGTTCTTGGAGGTAGCCGTCGGCCATGTCCACCACGACTCATCCGGGCGAAAGAAGACCCGGCGCGCCGCCTGGTACGATCCCATGTGGGTCGTCATAACAGTAGCGCTGATCGTCGGTTCGAGCATAGGCGCAGTGCGTTCGGTTGTGTCACTCGGCCAGCGATGGGGAGTGAGCCAGGCTGTGATCGGCACGCTCATCCTGGCAGCGTTGACATCGATCCCGAACGTCATCGCCGCGGTGGAGCTCGCTCGCAACGGCCGCGGCGCGGCGGTGGTCAGCGAATCTCTGAACAGCAACACGCTGAACGTTATTGCCGGCATCGCCTTGCCGGCCGTGCTGATAGGCTTCACGGCACCTTCGCCACAAATCGTCTTTGCCGCGCTGTGGTTGGTCGGAATGAAAGTGGTCGCGCTCATCGCGGCAAGCCGTCGGCATGGATTGCTTCGTAGCGGCGGCGCGTTGCTGGTCGCCCTTTACGCAATTTTTGCTGTTATTGTCTTCCTGCGGAAGTGAACGGATCTGGCGCGGCGACTGGTTCAGCACAACCGTTCGATCCGGTCCACAAACGCACAGAAGCCGATATGCAGGCTGCGGACGGCAAAACGTTCAAAGTCAGCAAGGGCGCGCCACAAGTTATTCGTCGCGAAGTTCATCGGCCAACTAAATGCTCGGCTGAGTCAGCAAAACATAGGGCTTACTTTGGATGAGCCGGTGTATTTGCTGCTAATGGAAAAGGGCTACAGCGACGAGTTTGGCGCGCGGCCAATGGCGCGCGCGATCGAGCAACTGATCTTCTGTTCGCAGTTAAACGCCCAACGCTCAACGCTCAACGTCCAACGCCCAATGAAGAAGAATTCCCGGAGCCTACAGAGCTCAATGTCGGGCATCAGTAACTCGGTAGCCGCAGGTTATCGACGGCTTGTAACGACCCGATTTGGATCCGCGTTTTCGGTGCTGAATCTAAATCCGTTGTTACGCTTTTATCCCAGTTCTTCGTTTACCAGACCTTTCCGGGCGGTCTCACTCTTCGAACGCCAGATCAGGTAAGCGGGCGCGCCGAGCAGGACGATGCCGAGCCCGATTCCCGCCCGGGCGGGTTGGGCAACGATCGTGTTCAAAACCAAAGCGGCGGCGGCCGCGATAAAGAGCAACGGCGTCCAGGGATAGCCTGGCACCCGATAGGGCCGCACCGCTTCCGGCAGGCGCGTTCGATAAACGAAGATGCTGGCAGCGGCAAGGGCGTAGAAAATCCAGCCAACGAAGATGACGCAGGTGAGCAGTTGTTCAAACGTGCCGGTGATGGCAAGGAAGGCCGACCAGATGGCGCCGGCAACGACGGCGAAAGCCGGCGTTTGGAAACGGGGATGCACCTCCGCGAGGCGTTGAAAGAAAAGCCGGTCTCGCGCCATGGCATAGTAGACCCGCGGAGAAGTGAGCATCAGCCCGTTGGTCGCGCTAAAGATGGAAATCAGGATCATGATTGCGACCAGCTTTGCCGCCGCCGGGCTTACGATTGTTGAAACGGCTGTAGCGGCGAGACGATTTGAGCCGGCCACGCCAACACTTCCCAAGGCAGCCAGATAACCGAAGTTCGCGATCAGATAAATTCCGATCAGAGCGGTGGCGCCGGTGATCAGCCCGAGTGGAAGATTTCGTTTCGCGTTAATTGCCTCGCCGGCGCTATAAGTGACAAACTGCCAACCTTCGTAAGCCCATAACACGCTGATCATCGCCAGCCCGAAGCCGGAAACGAGCGAGCTATTCGGCTGGGTGGGCCAGAGCATGGGGCCCGATCCATGAAACCCCCGGCCGAGCCAGAGCAGGGCGACGCTCATCAATAGAATGCCGAAAACTTTTGTCGCAGTCGTCCAGTCTTGCACATCGGCGCTGGCACGGGTGCCGACCACATTGATCCCGGCCACGCCGCCAATCATGAAAACGGCGATCCCTTTCGCCAGAACCGGAGTGAGCGGCACGATCTCACCGAGATAAGCGCTGAAGGCGACGGCGAGGGTGGCGACCGAGCCGCTGCTGATGATGAAGAAAAGCGTCCAGCCGAAGAGGAAAGCGGGAAACCTCCCGAAGGTGTCCCGGATATAAACGTAAAGGCCTCCCGAAGCCGGCTTCATCGCGCCGAGTTCGCTGTAGGTCAGCGCGCCGAGAAGCGAAAGAATGCCGCCAACCAGCCAGACGAGCAACGCCGGAACAATAAAGCCGTTGACCTGGCGGAGCACCGCGCCGGGCACCAGAAAAATGCCGGAACCGATGACGGATCCGATTGTCAGCCAGATGATGTCACGGAGCTTGAGCGTCTGGGGCAAGGTGTGGGCGCGAGCCGCCTGGTGCGGGTCTCGGGGATGCCTCGCCTCGACCATGGCATCCTCCATTTTGGCCTAACGCGTCTTACCCGGACCCCACAGAGCACGCCCCGGTTTCGCGCCGGTGTGTTCGCCATCCTTCAAGACCTCCGCGCCGTTAACAAAAACATCCTTCACTCCGGTGGCGTATTGACGGGGCTTTTCGTAAGTGGCGTGGTCGGCCACCGTCGCGGGATCGAATACGACAATGTCGGCAAACATTCCCTCTTTGATAAAGCCACGGTGATCGAGTCCGAGATTTGTTGCCGGGAGTGCGCTCAATCGCCGCACCGCTTCGCTCAAGGTAATGATTTTTTCCTCACGCACGTATTTACTGAGAACTCTGGCGAAGTTGCCATAAGCGCGCGGATGCGGAACGGCTTTCAGGAAAACCCCTTCCGGCGCCTGCGAGGCTTCATCGGAGCCAAATGAGATCCACGGTTTGGCGATCTTCTTTTTCAGGTTCTCCTCCGACATCAGGAAATACATGGTCCCGATCCTGGATTCGTCTTCACTGAGCAGGTCCATAATGGTTTCGATCGGATCTTTGCCGCGCATTTTGGCAATCTCGGCGAGCGACTTGCCGGCGAGCGGCTTCAGTTTCTCCGATTTGAAGTCGCAAAGGATGATGCGATCGGGCGAACCGGCAGCGAGATAAAGATTTTCCCACTTGTCCGAGTCCACTTTTACTTCGGCGGCGATTTTTTTGCGCGTCTCCGGATCGCGCAGACGCTTGAGAAGGGCGGGAAAGCCGCCGTCTTCGGTCCAGGGCGGAAGACAGGAGTCAAGCCCGGTCCCGCCCGCGGTATAAGTGTACATGTCGGCCGTGATTTTTAGACCTTCTTTTCGCGCGGCCTCGATGCGGGCGAGGAGCGCGTCCATCTTGTCCCAATTTTTCCGGCCGAGCGCCTTGATGTGATAAACCTCGGCTGGGATGTGCGCTTCCCGGCTGATGCGCGCGAGCTCGTCAAACGCCTGGAGCAGCTGATTTCCTTCGCTCCGCATGTGCGAGATGTATTTGCCCTGGTACTGGGCCGCGACTTTGCAGAGCTCGATTAACTCCGGGGTTTTGGCATAAAAAGCCGGCGGATAAATGAGCGAAGAGCCGATGCCGAGGGCGCCAGCTTCCATTTCCTGCCTAACGAGCGCGCGCATCTCCTCCAGTTGGGCCGGAGTTGGCGCCTTATCGTCGAACCCGATGACGTTCTCGCGAATCGTCGTCGCGCCGATGAAAGAAGCGACATTGCAGGAGACCCCGTGTTTTTCGAGATACTGGAGATACCCGGCAAGAGTTTTCCAGGTGATATCGTATTTGATGTCCGTCTGTTCCTGCAACATGTGCTCGCGCACCCGATCGTTCACCGGCCCCATCGATTCGCCTTCGCCGAAAATTTCAGTGGTTACACCCTGGCGAATTTCACTTTGCGAGCGGCCATCGGCGATGAGCGACTCGACCGACCAGGAAAGCATGTTGATGAACCCGGGCGCGACCGCGAGTCCGGGCGCGTCAACGACATTTTGGGCGGAGGCATCTTGAAAATCGCCAACGCCCACAATTCGATCGCCGCGAATAGCTACATCGGCCTTCCGGCCTTCACTTCCGGTTCCATCGTAAACCGTTCCGTTTTTGATCAGGACATCGAATCGGTCGCTCGGCCCGCCCGCCGCGACTATGCAACTCATCAGAAAAATGGCGCACGAAAATCTTATCATTTGTCAGGTTTCACCGGTTGAAAGAGCAGGTCCCTATAGTCGTAGCTGAAATCGGCAAGCGGCGAGACGGCCTCCATCGTGACGCGATCGACTTTGCCCTCGGCATCCAGATTAAAAGTGACGTAGGCAGGCTCGATTTTTTTGTCGGTCAAGCGAGTGATGAAAGTGTCGTACTGCCAATGCTCGAGCGGGCCGTTCATGCGCGGCGTCGATTTGAAATCGATCGTGAGTTTCCCGTTCGCCTGTCCGATCTCGATTTTTCCATACCAGGGGTCGGCATAAATCCCGATGTAACCCGTGAGCGGAAGCGAAGGACCGGCCTTGGCCGGTTTGCTGGCTTTTGCCTGATACGCTTTTAATCCTTCTGCTCTTCTCTTCTTGGAATAGGCGATAAATTTTTCGGGCCAATCGCTCTTGGGCAACCCGAGATAATGGTCGAGCAGTTCGTACATCAAACCGAGAATGATGGCGCCGTCTTCGCAGTTGATCTCAATCGAGAGGCCGACGTTTTTGTCGGGAAGCAGGGCCACCGCAGTTTGGAAACCAAACACCGCGCCGCCATGCCAGATAAGCCTGGCGCCCCGATAATCACGCACGTCCCACCCGAGCGCATAGGTATTGAACATCGGCTGTAGGGGCATGAGCTCCGGCGGCGACGGAGGGACCGGCATCAGCACGACCGGTTTCCACATCTCCTCGTGGGCTTTTTCGCTAAACAAGCGGCCATTTCCTTCGGGAAATTTGCCGTGCGCGAGCTGAATCAATAACCATCTCGCCATATCATTTGCGCTCACTGCGAGTCCACCCGCGGGCGCGGCGTTCCGACCAAGATCATCACGTTCATTCAGGACTTCCTGATCGCCAACGCCGCGGAGGCCACCATTTAACCGGGCGTGCGGTTGCGCGCGATTGGCGGTGTGAAGGCGGACTTCGTCGTCGCTCGCGGAATGAAGCATCCCGGCGGGCTTGAAGATTTGGTCGGCGGTAAAGGCTTCCCAGGTTTTCCCGGTGACCGCCTCGATGAGCTGACCCGCGACCATGTAGAGAACGTTGTCGTAGGCGTAGGCCGAACGGAAACTGGTTGCCGGTTTGAGATAGCGCAGCCGTTTAACCGACTCAGCCCGGGAGAGATTGGTTCTGGGCACGCAAAGGAGGTCTCCTTCTCCGAGTCCCAGGCCGCTTCGATGCACCAGCAAATCGCGAATAGTCATCTCGCGGGTGACCCAGGGATCGTACATCCGGAAGCCGGGCAGGTGATCGATGACCTTGTCGTCCCAACCGACCTTGCCTCGATCCACCAGGATGGCGAGATCGGCCACGGTAAATGCTTTACCGGTCGAGCCCGTGGGAAAAATGGTGTCGGCATTTACCGGCTCGGGCGATCCCAGCTTTTTGACGCCATAACCTTTGGCGAGCGTGACCTTGCCGTTTTCCACAATAGCGATCGCCATTCCGGGAACACCTGTCTGCTTGCGTAACGCTTCCACTCGCGCATCGAAATCCGAAGGCGGTGCGGCGAAAAGCGTCGTAACGGAAATGAGTATGATGAAAACCAGAAGATGTTTCATCACTCGTTAGGCTGGGAAAGACAGGCCGCGACCAATCGCTCGAAGGCCTCGCCTCCACGCATCGGATCGGCAACGGGAAGGCTGAGACGGTCGCTTTCTTTTTTTACCAGATTCTCAGCCGCGCGCGCCTCCATTTGCGACGTGTTGAGACTAACGCCGGCACAACGAATCGCCGGATTAGTCCGGCACCCTAGCCGCAGGGCCACGTCGATTATTTCTTCGACGCTGGGGAGGGCATACTCCGGATGCCCGACCAGGCGCCGGCGCCCCGGTTCGTGACACACCACGATCAGGTCAGGCTGGCTCCCGTGCAATAAGGCGAGGGAAACGCCGGAGTAAGCCGGATGCAGAAGAGACCCCTGCCCTTCGATGATATCCCAGTGGTTCTCCGAGGCGTCTGGGCTCAATATTTCCGCTGCGCCGGCGGCAAAATCCGCCACCACGGCGTCAACCGGTATTCCGCTTCCAGCAATCAGAATTCCGGTCTGACCGGTGGCGCGGAAATCCGCGGCGACTCCGCGCCTAACGAATGCGCGGGTGATCGCGAGCGCGGTGTATTTCTTGCCCAGGGCGCAATCGGTTCCAACGGTGAGCAAACGTTTGCCACTGCGTTTGCGTCCGGTAGCGATCGGGATGCCGGGAGGCGGCTGGCGCACATCGATGAGGGCGCGGCGGTGCTCTTCGGCTGCAATTTTCAGAGCGGGCACGTCGGTCAGGCGGGTATGCATTCCGCTGACGATGTCGAGACCAGCCCGCAAAGCTTCGACCAGCGCAGGAATCCAGGTGTCGGGAATGAAGCCGCCCGAATTTGCCACGCCGATGACAAGACCGCGCGCGCCTTTCTCGAATGCCTCCGCCGGCGTGAGCGACGGCAGTCCGGTCGTTATCGTTCCGCCCTGGCAGGCGAACTCGCCGACACACTGGTCCGGTATCCAGTCGCGCAAGCCGAAGGCGGTTTTGGCATAACTGGCTTCCACGGTATCGCCCAAAAACAGGAGGTAAGGTCGAGGAAGGAGCCGAAGCATGTCGTTGCCCACCGCAAACAATAGCGACGATAACCCTTAAAATCTAAAGTCGCACTCGATCCCGACCGTGCGAGGCTGGATCGGGACCGCGGACAGATGGTCGACCGCGCCAGAGATATCGGTAATTGGAGCGATGGTCTCATAGGCCCGTTCATCGGTCACGTTCCTGGCGAAGACGCGGACGGTATAACGACCATTGGAGATATCCGCATTGAGATCGAGCGCGCCGTAGCTATCCTGGAGAAACGCATTCGGGCTGCTCTCGACTTCCGAAAAACTTTCGCCGACCCACCGGAAACCGGCGCCGATGTGACCAGTCCATCCCTCGCTTTCCGTCTCCTGAGGCACAATTGCTTTAAAATCTTTGCCGCCAGCGTGGATGACAGGTTCCCTATGGCCTCCCCAGAGATGAAAATAGTAATCCACCGTGGCCGACATCGAAAATTCCGGGATGTTCGGGAGCCGATCGCCCGCTAGCCCGTTGAGACTCGGAGCGTCATCGCTCAGGGTCGCATTCGTGTAAGCGCCGTTTAGCCCTAACGACAGCGCCCGAATCGGCTGATAACCGACGGTAAATTCCACGCCGTTGCTCGTCGCCGCTCCGCCGTTGACGAGCGCACTGACGTTATTCGTCACGGTCGCAATCTGGATGTCCGACAAGTCGATATGATATCCGGCGATATTGAAAAGGAGACGATGATCGAAAAACTCCGACTTCAGTCCGCCTTCATAGCTTAATGCGGTTGTCGCATCCACACTTGGCGGCACGCCCGGCAAGGCCAGGTTCGGCCCGCCCGGCTGGTAGCCGCTGGCGATCCGCAGGTAAAGGAGTTTGGTCTCATCGATTTTGAATTTGGGCGTGACCATGAAGTCGAGAACGTCCTCGCTCGAGCTACCCGGAGTACTGCCGAGGGGAACGAGTATTCCACTGGTGACGTTCTGGGCGAAATCCTGCTCGTTACGAGAGAAACGCAGGCCGGCGCCCAGGCTCAGCCGGTCGGTAAAGTCATAGGAAGCGTTAGCGAAGCCCGCGTATTCGGTATATCGACTCGGAAGGTCGAGGAGGGCGAGAGTGTTGAGTATCGCCAGCGGGCCGGTAAACAGCGCGCCGTTCATTTGCCGCAGGAAAACAAACTGGCTTTGGTCCGCACGCTCGTAGGTGTAGAAACCGCCGATCTGCCACAGGAACGGCCCCTCTGTCTTCGAGGTCAGCCTCAGTTCTTGCGTGACCTTGTCCATGTTCAGATGTCGGTCGAGGCCGGCAAGTCCCGTCACAGGAATGTTGAGCAGCAGCGGCACCTGACCGAATTGAGTGGTCGCGTCAATTCGCTGGTCGGTCTCGGTGTTTGAGTAGCCGGTAGCTGAGGTGAAGGTAGCCCAGCCGAGATTCACATCCACGGTGGCTGCGACCAGGCCGATCTTCTTCTTGAAGGGTTCGTCGACGAAAACCTGGTTGGTAAGGTCTCCGTAAAGCGGCCGTCGGGTGGCCGGATCGAGCGCCACGCTGGCGTTGTTGTCACTGTCGATTCGTTGCCCGAGGGCGGTCAATCGTACGGTGACAACGTCGTCCGCCTGCCAAAGTAAGGAGAAGAGCGCGCCCTGCTGGTTCCCACTGTTAATGTCTTTTGCTCCATTCACTACGTTGTCGATGTATCCGGGGAGCTCATTGCGGTTGTAACTTGCGCGCAATCCAAGATGGTCGGTAATCAAGGGGACGTTGCCCCCAATGTGCACGTCCCAACCCACGTCGCTCGAGCCTTCGATCCCCAATAATCCGCCGCCGAAACGAAATTCGCGCTCGCTCAGGCTCGGGTCGAGAGTCACGTATTTTACCAGGCCCCCGATGGAATTCGCGCCGTAAAGTGTCCCCTGGGGACCACGGAGAATTTCCACCCGCCTGATGTCGTAAGGGAGCAGATCGAGCTGCAACAGGGACGCTTGCTGATAAAGGCCGCTCGATCCGACGGGGACTTCGTCGACATAAGTGGCAACACTTGAACCGGCCTGGAGCGCGGCAAGACCCCGCAGTGCTATCTGTGTCTGGCCGGGAGCGCCACCCGAATTAACCTGAAACCCCGGAACGTAGGGGGCGTAATCAGTCAATTGTGTCGCGTGCAGGCTATCCAATTCAACGTCATTGATCGCGCTGACGGAGGAAGGTACTTCTTGGATATTTTCTTCGCGTTTGCTGGCCGTTACCACGACCCGCTCGGCCGTTGCGATATCGTTGGTCGGGCGGGCAGTCGCCGTGGGCGAAGCGGCCGGAGTAGGCTGAACCAGGGAAACGGAAGGTGATCCTTCCTGGGCAAAAAGCGCGGCAGTGGATAAAAATAGCAGCGCGATCAGGGCGACCGGGAATAATCGGCCCCGGAAAATTGATTCGATGAATGGATAATTAGGCATAACAGGTTCCTCTCTCGAATCAGGATATTCATAGCCTGATATGAGAACTGTCAATCCTAATCAGAAAATTTTTATAAAAACGGTTGCCTTCTTACCTGGCTTCGCCACCCGGCATTGGTAGCTCGGCAATCGGTTTTTCAAGCAACCGAAGCAAACCCGCGGCGAGCAGGGCCAGGCCAGCAAGCAGAACAAAAAAAATGCCATGACCGATCCGGCTCCAAAGGGTGCCGACGAAGCCGGCGAGCAAACTACCGCTAAAGATGGTCAGAAACCAACTCGCAACCGTGGTCGCGCCAAGACGCGGAGGCGCCAGGCGCGCGAACAGACCGAGACCGGTGGGCAGGATGTAGAGTTCACCCATTGTAAGAACGACAAAGAAAAGGACGAGCCAGAGCCAGTGAGCTCTTTGGCTCCCAGCAAGGGTTGAGACAACCGCCAACAAGGAATACGCGCCGGCTACGATGAGCGCGCCGATGGCCATTTTTCGAGCTGATGGCGTATCTCCCTTGGCGCGGTGTCGCCAGTACAAAAGCAGAACTGGAGTTAATGCGATGACTAGGAACGGGTTCAAGGCCTGGAACCATGTCATTGGAATTTCGAAACGACCGAAAGCGCGATCCACTCCAACGTCGGTCCAAAGCGGAATGGTGTTTCCGATTTGTTCGTAGGCGCCCCGAAAGATGGTAGCTGCGATCGCGACGGCGAAGAGCAACAGCGCCAGCTTCCCCTCATTGGCGTGTTTCTCGCGGCCTTTCTCCACCGTCGGGGGCTTCGTGGTTTGCGGCGGCAGATAGCGTCCGCCCGCGACGTACACGATTAACCCGAGAAACATTCCTACTCCGGCAGCGGCGAACCCGTAGTGCCAGCCATAAACTTCGCCGAGAGTTCCGCAAATCAGCGGCGCGAGCACGCCGCCAAGATTAACTCCCGCATAATAGATGTTGTAGGCGCGCCCGCGCCGCGGGTCGTCAGCCCGATAAAGATCGTTGATCTGACTGGGGAGACTCGGAACGAACAGTCCATTGCCCAGTGCGATAGCGGCCAGAGCCGCATAAAACAGCGGCTCGAACGCCATCATGAAATGGCCAATCGCCATGATGCTGCCGCCTGCGATCACCGCCTTGCGTTTTCCCAGCCAACGATCCGCGACGATGCCGCCGAAGATCGGCATGAGATAGGCCGTGGCGGTGTAGCTGCCGTAGATGAAAGACGATTTTTCCTGCACGAAAAGCAGGTGCTTGGTCATGTAATAGACCAGGAGCGTGCGCATGCCGTAGTAGGAGAAGAACTCCCACATCTCGGTCAGGAAAAGAATTGTCAGGCCGCGGGGCTGACCGAACCAGGTCTGCTCGCGCGGCTCAGTCATGCGGCGGCTGGCCGCGAAAATCCCCAAACCTCTTCATCGCAGCTGACGAAGCCGTCTTCATATCTCACTCCCGGCTGACGATCTCGCTGCAGAAAGATCGGCCCATCCAAATCGACCACATCGCAATGCTGCCCCAGGATGAAGGCCGGGGCCATGGCCAGACTTGTGCCCATCATGTTCCCGACCATCACTTTCATGCCTAACGAGCGAGCTCTCTGGCTAATGAGCAATCCTTCGGTCAAGCCGCCGCATTTATCGAGCTTGATATTGACGACATCGAAGCGGCCAGGAAGTGCCTCCACCTCCTCGAGTCCAAGAACGCTTTCATCGGCCGCAATTGCAATGGAATGGTCGATTCCGTCCAGCTCTGCTTCCCGCCCCCGCGCGCATGGTTGTTCCAGAAGAGAAACGCTAACTTCGTGCAGGACCGGCAAGAGCTGTTCCAGCGTCGCGCGACTGTATCCCTGGTTCGCGTCAACTCCCAGCCAGACGTCGGGTCGCGCGGCCCGCACGGCCCGGACGCGTTGGATATCGAGATCGACTTCCCCGGTAAGCTTGAGCTTGATCGCCCGCGCCTGGGCGAAGTTCTTCGCCCCTTCCGCCATCGCCGCGGGCTCCTTTGCACTGACGGTAAAGGTAGTAAGCAAGGGCCGTGGTGAAGAAATGCCGGCCAGTTTCCATGCCGGCGTCCGGGCGCGTTTTGATTCCAATTCCCATAGGGCGCAGTCGACCGCGTTACGCGCGCCGCCCGGCGGAAGAAGATTACGTAATTCGTCGCGGCTGAGACCCGACTCGATCGCGACCCGATGTTCCTCCAAGGTAGCCAGCATCGTTTCAGGCGTGTCTTTAAGATAGTAAACACCCGCGGCCTCGCCGCGGCCGATGTTCTCCCCGTCGCTCAGAGTGACAACGGTCACAGGCGATTCGTGAAAGACGTAGCCGGAGATACGAAATGGATCCTTGAAAAGGAGTTTGTCGTTTCCAGCCTCGAATTTGAGGCGAGAGATCGCAGTGTCCATTTTGCCCTGTTACTTCCTAGTAGTTCGCAGTGAAGCCGATTAAGTGGAAGACGAACCCGATATAAAGCATGGTCAGGCAGGAAAGCGCGATCAGCACACTCCAGAGTTTGGCCAGCTTTCGGCGCTTACTCCGCAGGACGACGTAGGAGTTCCACATGGCGACGGCCGCGCCAGCAATGAAGACGATCAAAGCTAGAACTCGGAGGAAGATAATCCAGCCGTCCATGCTGGGCGAGTCCCAGGCCAGGTCGCTTAACATCTTAACGACCGTAAAGAACCAAAGCGAGATAGTTAACACCATGGCTAACGAGACCAGCCGAATCCAGCGATGCGCCGTCGCGTCCATTCCACTCAAACCGTAGGTCGCACCGTAATGACGCCGGACCAGCGCGGAGATTGGCCAGGCGAGGAAGGTGAGAACCAAAACGGCGACGGAAAAGATGAAGAGAGGAAGCAGCCACGCCGCCGACCACCACCATGGCACTGGTTCAAGGATCATGAAGGGAAAGGCGTCGACGCCCCAGCGAACGACGCGATGGTTCTCGACCTTGCCGGCCAATCTTTCGTTCGAATCCTGATCGCGCCAGAGCATGGGCGCGATTTCACGCCACTTCCTGGGATTACCGGCGGCATCTTTTAGGTCGGAAACGACAAGCCTTCCTCCCTTGTCGAGTGTCACCTTTGTCTGCCCTAGTAGATTCAGAAGTGAGAGGAAGCTGGTATGGGGACGGCGGCTAAAGACATAACGACCCGTCATCATGTGCCCGTCCTTCTTGGCCCTTTCCACGTCGACTTTTCCTTCCGGTGCAGGCCCTGGAAAATAGCGATCGCTGAACTCCCGAAGCAGCATCGTCCGAATGGTGTGGGCCGCAGCTTCTTTCCCGAGACTATTCATGGAAATATAAAGGCCAACTTTGTCGTCGGGATAAAGGTTGAGATCGGTGTGGAAAAATTCGGTATCGCCTCCATGTGAAATGATGCGATGTCCGTTCATGTTGCTTTCGTAAAAGCCGAGCAACATGCGGTGCAATGGCGGGATGACGTCGTTCCCCGTGCTGTGCATTTTGATCGCGGTCGCCTCCTGCAGAATGCGCTGATTTTCGAACGATCCGTTTTGCAGATGCGCGATCATGAATCGCGCCATGTCGCGGCCGCTGATCGAGATCGCGCCGGCCGGTGCGATCGTGACAATTTCAAAAGGCTGAGGTTTGCCGGAGGCGACCTTGTAGCCTTTCGCCATAAAAGGCTCCAGTTCCTTCGGCAAAGGCTGCCGGAACGTGGCATACTTCATCCCGAGCGGCGCAAAGATGTGGTGCTCGATGTAATCATCGAAAGATTCGCCTGAGAGACGCTCGACGATGTAACCGGCCAGAGCGGCGCCGTAGTTCGAATAGGCCGGTGTGCTCCCAGCATCCGTAACCCGCGGCGGCACCCAGCGTTTCAGTTGGTCGCCCAGCTTTAGCAGAGCGCGCGGGTCATCGACGATGAGGGCCCGAATGGCCTCGTCAAAACCGGCAGTATGCGTCATGAGATTGCGCATCGTCACCGGCTTGTCTCCGCGCGGCGGGATTTTGAAATCGAGGTAATTATTGACGTCCGCGTCGAGATCGATCTTACCCTGCTCGACCAGTTGCATGACTGCCGTCCAGGTATAGAGCTTCGAAACCGAGCCGGCCCGGAACAACGTCGTCTCCGGATCCACCGCCTTTTTGGCCGCCACGTCCGCGTAACCATAACCTTTCGCCAGGAGCACCTGGTTATCCTTGATCACGACGACGACGGCTCCGGCGACGTCGCCCCGCTGCAGGGAGGAAGGGACGAAGCCGTCGAGCCAGGCCTGGACATCTTCTTTGGTTAACGAGTGAGCGCCTTGCCCGGGCACCTCTGGCGTTTGAGCTGCTGCTTCCGGGGCACCGGACGGCGGCGGCACCTGGGGCGGGGCGATACTGGGGACCTGCCCTGAGACAGTGGAAAACAGCGCGGCGACTGATAGGAACAGACCAGCAAGAATTTTCGAAGTAAATGACATACGGGTTTTTGAGTGAGTGAGTTGAACCAGAAGTCGAAAAGATGTCCTGATTAGGACAGTAATTAGTCCAATTGGAAAATGTCAAGTTCTCATATCGCCGGTAGCCCTCTTTTCAACCGCAGGGCGGATTTTGACAATCGAGAAGGCAAAGCGATATGCTCGAATTAGGATAAGACAATGACTTCGCCTGCCGTCTTCTGTTTGCGACGAATCCCATTATGAAGTCGCAACAACCCACCATCGGCCGCCTCTTGCGCAGGCTTCGGGCACACCGCGGCTGGACGCTCAAACAAATGAGCGCCCATTCCGGCATTCCTCTCTCCACCTTGTCAAAGGTCGAGCACGACCGGTTAACCCTTACTTACGACAAACTGCAGCTGCTCAGCCAGCGTTTGAACATGACCATGTCCGAACTGTTTGCCGAGCCCGATAGTTCTCCCGAACCCGCCGTTACAGCGCGTCGCAGCATTGGCCGGGTCGAGGACGCCGTGCGGGTCAAGACACCGAACTACGACTACTATTATCTTTGCCCGGAGTTGCGCCGCAAACGAATGATCCCGGTCATTGCCCATGTTCGGGCAAAGACGCTCGAAGAATTTGGCGAGCTCGTCCGCCATTCCGGCGAGGAATTTACCTATGTCCTGAAAGGGCGAGTCGCCCTGCACACGGAATTTTACGATCCAATTATTTTGGAAGTCGGCGAATCGGTCTACATCGATTCCAACATGGGGCACGCTTATCTTGCCGGCGAGGGATGTCGCGAGGCAGTGGTTCTTTGCGCCTGCTCAAGCGTCGAGGAATCTCTGATGGAATCGCTTCTGAATCTGCATGGGCCCAACAATGTCGGCTTGTCAGCTCCCGTGAATGCCCCGGTTAAGCAGGCGCCGGTAAAAACGCTCTCTCGCAAAGCGAAAACAGCGCCGCCGGCAGCTCCAATTCTCTGATTGAAAACCAAAGCGCGATCCCTGGCTCGCGGAGATTAACGAAGCCCCGCCCTTGGATAAGCGGGACGAGATCGGCTCGTCCCTCCGGAACCGCGAAGGCGGCCTGTGGCACCGAGGAACAATCTATTTTTGTTTCTTTCGGTGGAACGCGCCGGTAATGGAACATTCGACCGCGTAGGGTGAGCCCGGCAAAAGCCCGAACCCAGTCTCGGTCAGGGTATTTCCATCCGGTGAGAGCGTAAACGTGCAACGGGTTCTTCCGGTTCCGGTTCGGGTGGAGCTGAAGCTCAACTTGTTCCCCTTCTCTTTGCACGCGTATCGGCCGGGCCCCAGGCCCGAAAGGACTCCGAATGCTGTTCCGTTCTCGCCAATGACAATCATGGCTGTCGCGCGGGTCGGCTCGCTGCTCGCATGCTGGGTGGCACTCTGATAGACCGTGTAGGTCTCATTGCCGACCCATAGTCCGTCAAACGTCGAACCGCCTTGTCCAACAACTGCCGCGGACATGACGAGTGTGAACACAAAGCTCAGAGCTAGAATCTTGGATTTCATCTGTTAGTTGGTGCTGTTGGATCGGAATGCAATTTCCCGTCGCTACTGACTTACCCGGTAGCTAAAATAGAGGGCATGTTTTTTCCCGTCGGCGGTGAAGGTAATAATGTCGTAGGTATAATGAGTATAGTACTGACGAGTGTGGTTGATCGGTTTGGAACCGGGGAAGTGCGTCGATAGATACTGGTACTCCTTGGGAATCCCGTTCTCCCAATCGGACGCATAAATGACGATGGCTTTGGCAAAGGAGGAGCCTTCCGCGCCTCGCGCTCGAACGACCTTCCGCAAAGTGCCCCCATTCGACACTCCCTGACCATTCGCTGGGCCAACGATGAGGAGTGAGCCGATGATGGACAACAACAGGGGGGCGTTCAAGGCAGCAAGGGGGAAACGCGATCAATAAAGCATCCCGCGCGCCGGGGGGCGAGACGAAAATTATGGTGATCGCGCAAGGTTAAGCGATAACGCCTGCTGTTTTTATTCTTAGAAGCCATCTCATAAATAGGGTAGGCCGGGCAAGAGCAATTTGGGGCGAATGGCAAGGCGCGAGTGACGAGCATGCCCTCAGTGGCCTGTGAGGAGCGAGCAACGCCGACAGACGCCCCAAATTGCTCTTGCCCTTCGGGTAACCGTCGCTTTTCGGCTTGGCCTGCGTTGCTCCTCGGTCGCAGATCCATTCGGATATGCTTCCTCGTCGCGCCTTGTCCAAACCGAAAATCAATAGCCACCCGGCCCACCCTATTTATGAGATGGCTTCTAGTTCTTCAGTGTGTGTAACTAACAACCAAACAGGAGGGTTTACCGAGAGCTCCAATTGTTTTCTCCTCCTCCGGCACGCGGCGTCGCAGAGCTCCGCCCTCCCCATTCAAGAGCGCTGCCGGGTTGGACTGACGCAGGACATGCATTTTCCACTCGTCCATTCCAGCGGCTTGCAGGCTTAACGAAACCTGCGGCGTGAGTAATATATACCGAGCGATCGTTGCTGCGATATTCCAGCAAGGATTCACAGTGTGACGTAGGTCTGAATCGCGTGGGGCGGGCAAACCGATGAACCTGCGCGCGCGCCAATTGCGATCTCGACTGCTCTTGGTTGGTCGGTTTGATTCATCACCACGACTACGATTGCGCCGTTTTCATTTTTGAACGCGACGTTTTGCAGTTCATTGCCGCCGGGAGTGCTCGCGACGCAAAAGGCGCCCGGTTTCACGAACTTGCTGATCTGCCCGATATAAAAAAAGGCCGGCTGGTAATGCGCTTCCGCCGCTTTCGTGTCCACGATCACGGGCGCATCGCAGAAATTGCCGACGTGATTCGGACCGCCCTCGATGTCGAGGACCATGTTCCAGTCGACCCATCCGACGGTCCAGTTGCGCAGGTGACCGATCATGTTGTGACCGTAACGTTCACCGGTCTCCCACTTGCCAAGCTTAGCTCCGCCTTCCTGGCATCCTTCGGTAAAAATGAGCTTCTTGCCAGGGAACGAGCGATGGGTTTGCTCCAGCTCCTCGAACCCGGGTCCTGTGTACCAATGAAATGCCGCGCCCCAAATAAAGCTGGCGGCTTCCTTGTCTCCATACATCACGCGCGCGCGTTCCGTCAGCAGATCGCAGTTGTGATCCCAGAACATGAGCTTGCGGTCTCCAAGCCCGTGCTTTTGCAAAGTCGGTCCAAGGTGGTCGCGGACAAAGTCGCGTTCCTCTTCGGCCGAGTAAACGCATGAATCCCAACGCTGCGCCGCCGCCGGCTCGTTCTGCACGGTCATCCCCCAGATAGGAACGCCTTCCGCTTCCATGCCTTCGATGAACTTTGCGTAATGCAGGGCCCAGGCGGCGCGGTATTGCGGGAGAAGATGGCCGCCATGATTCATCTCGCCGTTGCTTTTCATCCAGGCCGGCGGACTCCACGGCGAAGCGAAAAGGAGAAACTTGGCGCCTGGCACCTGCCGCGCTTCCTTGATCATGGGGACAATGTATTGGCGGGTGCGGTCCAAATTAAAATGCTTCAGCTCGGGGTCGTCGGGGACTTCGGCGCAGGCCCAGTTGCCTAACGAGAAGTCGCAGCTGTTCATGTGGGTGCGGCAGAGTGAATACCCGAGCCCTCTGGCCGGATCGAAGTAGTTCCGAAGGACCTCGGCGCGTTGACCGGCATTCAGCTTTTGAAGCACATAAGCGGCCGATTCAGTGAAGGCGCCGCCAAAGCCGACGATCGTTTGCCGTCTCCGGTCGGGGAAACAGTGGATGGCGTCGCTGGACGGCTTTTCCCCGTTAACCAGGCGGATTGGCGCAAGCTCGGTCAGCCGGTGATCGGAATCGCGCGCCGTCTCGATAATCCGCAAGCTGGTGAATGGTTCGTGAGCGGTGCGTTTAGTCATGAGAGAGGGGGGGGCGGAAGAAAAAGCAACAGAGCAATGGCTACGGCTCTGTGGTAGAGTTGTTTGGCCGGCAGGGGAAGTTAAAGTTCGCATTGGCAGGCGCCGGTTTCGGCCCCTAAAAAGCCGGCGGCCCCCCTTCCACGGGGTGGCAAATGGGGGGGTATCTGGCCCCACCAGGAGGGAGGGCGCGTTCGATTAGGGAAAATACTGCCCACTACGGTTTTTTTTGCTTGACCGATCAGCTTCTGTCCGAATAAATAGACGGCGGTTACCGGTATCACTATCACTATATCCATATTCCATATGCTTATGAAAACATCTATCGCTACAGCTCTCGCTATCGTCGCCCTCAGTAGTTGGTCGTACGCGGCTACGCCTGTTTTTTATACCGCTTCCGACGACCCCAACCTTAACCCGGACGCTAACGGCAATACCGTTGATGTTTGGACTTTCGCCCACACCGGCGGTGGAACCAGTCCCAACGACTACGGAAGTTTTCTTGGGGACTCAG
Source organism: uncultured Verrucomicrobiae bacterium (assembly GCA_963728975.1). Lineage (GTDB taxonomy): Bacteria > Verrucomicrobiota > Verrucomicrobiia > Chthoniobacterales > UBA10450 > DATFCK01. Next base: position 1,176,358 of record CAVSMF010000001.1, on the reverse strand, counting down.
GCGCCAATGCAGGAGGATCGGGCGCGGGAGCAGGCACTTCGGCGTGGGGTTTGTATGCGGGCTATAATTATATGGATGCCACCGGCGATAACGAGTCCGATATTAATCACACCTTTGACAGCCCGCTGACGATTGGTCAGACGCTTTCAATCGACTTTGACGGCGGATTCGCGGATAACGCGGATACCGGCCGCTCGGCAGGAGAATACGGGATCCGATTGTTCGGCCCGAGTGGATTTGTGCTGGCTCTGGTCTTTTCCGGCGGCGATACCTTCAGATATTACGACGGCACGGCCTCAGGGACCCCTGCCGGCTTCGGTTACTCGCCTGACGGCTTTAATTTTGCTTTCACTCTGACCGGGACAACGACCTATTCCGCTCTTGTAACCGATACGACGGGGACCATCGGGTCGTGGAATGGAACAATCAGTGGCACTCCGGATTTCATTCAGGTTTACGATAAGAGTGCCGGCAACGACGGGGATCACGATGTGTACGCCAACAACCTTGCGGTTGTTCCCGAGCCGTCGTCCTTGGCTTTGATCGGTTTCGCAGCTCCCCTGCTCCTGGCCTTGCGGCGCCGGAAGCAGCGCTGTTCCTGAGCGTTTTACTTTAGATATCCGCGCAGCCCAATCCGGCGTCACGCTGGGTTGGGCTGTTTTCTTTTGGCGGGGAACAGGACACGTCGAAGCGAGGCCGCCTCTCGCGCACGGATGAGATTGTAGAGGCGCTTGGGCCAAGCGCCTAACTAATGAACAGGCGGTTGGCACAACCGCCTCTACAACGCCGTCGATCTATCGAGATTTGGGCCCCGCAGCCTTTTCGCATGGAGCGCGCGCGCCTGTTCACATTCCGCCGAGAGAGACCGCCAGTCTTAGAAACAAGGGAGGGGTCGCACCGGGTGGGATGTTGGCTTGCATCACGTAATAAGTGCCGTTGTCACTGAGGAGAGTTGCCGCCACACCCGTGTCCGTCCAGGTAACAAGATCCGCCGACTGTTGCAGCTTCAACAGGCCCTGGGGGCGCCAATCGCCAGCCCGGATTTTTATTTGACTCCTACGGGCGCGAGCCTAACGGCCACGACTATGTCCGGAGCTCTGGCCAACGATCAGGACATCAATCTTGAAACACCCGGCATCACCCTCTCGGCGCTTCTCGTTAACGGCCCTGCTCACGCGCAGCTGATAGTGAACGCGGATGGCATCGGCGTTACAATGAAGCTAACCTGGGTGGCGCTTTGCGCCCAAGTGTTTCGGATCGTCAAAAGCACCAAACGATGGTGCCCACCCCCAGCCGTTAAGGACGAGGCGCGGTCGATTTTCGAACGATCAACGATACCGGCAAATTGATGTGGCCCTCCGGAAATTCGCTTTCAGCCAGCGCATCCAGGAGATGCTTGGCACTGCGTTCCCCCATTTCGACCACTGGCTGGTGCACGGTGGTAAGTGAAGGAGATCGCTCCACGGCGGTTGGCAAATCGTCGAATCCAGTGACCGATAGCTCGCCCGGAACTTGAATGCCCATTTCTTTGGCGCGCTCGATTACTCCAAACGCCATCATATCGTTAGCCGCCACGATCGCAGTCGGCGGCTCAGGCAATCTTAGCAACCTCGACGCCGCCCCGGCTCCGCTGCGCATCGTATAATCACCCGGCTGCAAGTAGTCCGGCGACAGGGAAACCTTTTCATGATGGAAGAAATCAACAAATGCCTCATGCCGCCGCACGCCGCTGGCCAGCGCGTCCGGACCTCCGACAAAGGCAATCCGTTTGTGACCAAGATCCACCAGGTGTCGGCAGGCGGATTGGATTCCTTCGGTATCGTCGCACGAAACCCAGCAGGTGGACGGATCGGGCAGGCCTTCTCCGACCACAACTAATGGAACCTGGAGGCTTCCAAATGTCTCGAGAAAGCCGTCGCGTGTGTGCGGCGCGACGACCAGCAACCCGTCTACCTTCCTTTGACGATAGAGCTTGGCCAGCTTCGAACCGTTGTTAAAGGATTCCGATAGCGTATCGAAGAGCGCCACATCGAAGGCTGTCCCTTGCAGGGCGCGGCTAAATCCTCGGAAAACTTCGGCGAAGAAATTCGATCCAAGCAACCCCTCCCAGGCTGTCGCAACCCCAATGAAGCCGGAACGGTTGCGATTCAAATTCTGCGCAACCATGTTGATCTCGTATCGCAGCTTCTTAGCCGCAGCGCGCACCCGCCGTTTCGCTTCCGGACTCACGCCCGGACGCCCGGCCAGAGCCCGCGATACTGTCATTTTGGAGAAACCGCATGCTTTTGCGATGTCTTCCATGGTGGCGCGCCGGATCATCCCGTTTAAAATCTGGCTTTGGCTTCCGTCACGACCCTGGCCGAAATTTCTGGAGATAGCCACTGGCCCATTCTTTAGCACGCGGGACCATTCAATCGTTCGGTGGGTAGCATGCATTGAAGCGCGCCGATATCCCGGCTGGTCTAACAAATTCGTCAGCGACTGTCTTTCATTCAATCTCTTTGCGCAAAGCATCTGTTCGGGGGAAGGAGTAGAATCGGTTCGGGCCACAAACGCCGGTCGCGATCCGGTCAAAGCAAAGAAAGCGCTTTCCTTAATTCGATCGCTCCAGCGTAGCGTCGTCGAATTTGATCGACCCGCCTCGAGGGCCATTAGCGGCAGGCGTCACAACGATAAGCACCCGGAGGTTATCTTCCGGCGTCGTCCCGCTAACAGAAACCTTGTGCCAGGCAGAATCCTTGGGCAGATCGCTGACCGGAACAGTTACCGATTGAATCTGAAGCTGTTGTCCGCCACGGGTCGCCTCCAGCCGAAGCTCAATTTTCTCCGCAGCGTTGTCCCCTTTGTTAGGCGCATCCGCATATACGAAAATGGAAAAGGTGAACTTCTGCCCGGCCCTGACGCCGGGAACGTCCTGCCAGATGCCGGAATTCTGGGCCCCCGTGATTTGCCAGTGATGGTAGCCGATCAGACATTTCCCGCTGTGCGTGGGTGTCCATCCGGTTTCGCGGTTAATCCAGTCGCCCCAGCGATTCCAGTCTGCGGCTGTGTCGCCCGATTTACCTTCGGTCTCGAACGAGGGGTTCTTAAGAAGGTTATCCGCCTTTAGAGCGATTACGCTGGTGGCGAAGCAGAGGGTAATAAACAGAAGTTTTTTCATGGGGCTATACCGTTTGTATACCAGGGTGATTCTGATGGTAGTTTGTTCTTACAATTGATTGATTGATGCCGTAGCCGATTGTTATCTGCTGGAAAAGGCCTCTTTCAAGAAAGCGATAACTTTCGTCTGAATCTTAGGAGTAGAGAAAGCGTCTCCATCGTGACCAGCCTTATCCACCAGGATGAGCTCGTTCTTAACTCCGGCGGTGTTTAGCAGACTATGTAATTCCTCGCTTTGCGATACCGGAACGATGTTATCCCTGGTGCCATGCAGAATCAAAACGGGCGGACCTCGCATCGCTACATAGGTCACAGGACTTGCCATCCTTGTTTTATCGCGAAGCTGCTCCGGTGAAGCTTGCAGCAATTTCATAACCGCATCGCGAATCTGGGAGCCGTCGGCCGCCTCCTTCTTTACCGGTGCATCTACGAGCTTGGTTAGATCGGTGGGGCCAAAAAAATCCAGGATGGCGAGGGGCTTGATCGAGGGACTCGCTCCGAACCCCCGTTCGTTACGCGCCAGACCCAGGAGCAAAGCAAGATGACCACCAGCCGAGGCTCCGCCGACCGCAAACCGATCGGGATCGACCCCGAATTTCGCGGCGTGGGCGAGGATGAAATTCAGGGCCGCGTTGCAATCTTGGATCGGGGCGGGAAAAGGCGCTTCGTTGCTGAGGCGATAATCGACGCTGGCGATAGCGTAACCCTGGCCAACGAGATACTTCACGTTATTCCATTCCTTGTTCGACATCATCCATGCCCCACCGTGCATCCATACGATAAGCGGGAAGGGCCGGGGAGAGTTGTCCTTGGGGAGGTAAAGGTCGAAGTTCTGGTGCGGCGCGGCCTCGGAAACATAAGGGATATTTCTCTTAACTCTTGCTTCACCGTACGGTCCGGACGCGGGCAGTAATTCATAATCGCTTGGGCCAACGGACGGAGCTTCCTCTCCAGCGATTTTAGCGACGGACGCAGGCTTTCCACCGGCCACCTGGGCAACTGGTGCCGGGTTCGCATCGGTTAATTTGGTCAGGTTGGCCGTTTCCAACTTAATCTTCGAAAACTTCGCCTCACTTAGAATCATCGTGTCGTGGCTTAGAACAAAGAAGCCGACCTTTGACTCGGCGCCAACTTCCGGTAACTCGACCGACTTGGTGGACAGCTCCCGCCCACTGCTGTTAAACGCCGTCGCTTGAAACAGGGCCCCGCGCCGCGCCAATCGCAGGGTTGCCGCGTCCGGATCGAAGCGCACCTGCTCTTCCGTTATTCGCTCGCCCGGTTTTTTGCGATAAGCGAAAGCGCATCTCCCGTTAGGGAACAGGTTAATCATGACAAACGGTGCGTTGGCGGCTGGAGAGGCCCGGCACATAAGGCCTGACTTTGCGTAAACATTGGTGTCTGCCGGCGGGGTTACGTCAGCGGTAAGATTGAAAGGGCCGTTCACGGACCGCGCGACGAAATGAAACTCGTCGTTGCCTTCGTAAATGTCGCGGCCTCCGCCGAAAACCTGTGTAATTCCGTTAGTCACAGTGTGCCCTCCCTTCGGGAAGGAGTCGCCAACGTTGATATCGGTCCAGCCTTTCAGAGTAACCGGGGTGCTCGGCAGCTCGATTGGGGCGTATTTTCCAAGCCGGAGAGGGGGCACTGACGCTGCGACTAACGAATCCCGCAGCTCCGTCGCTTCCGCATAGTTCATCGAGCTTAAGCTGCCGAAGAAAGCCGAGAGTTGTTCGCGGGAATCGGACGAAAACTGCGGGAGCTTGAGCGCTTCTTTATTCGTCACCATATACCAATGATCCGGGTGCACTCCGCCCTCCTGCTTGAGCAGCTTATATGACCAAAGCGTTGCCGCCCAACCAGACGCTTTGAACTCGTCAAAGTATCGCCGCATCATAGCGGCGCCGCCTGCCTGGTCGAAGACTACGTTGAATTCTCCGGCCAGGTAAGGCGCATTCCATTTCCGCATCAGAGTCACGCGTCCAGCCAGGTTGCACCCGATAAAGCGGGCATGCGTCTCCAGGCTGGGTGTTCCTCCGTAAACGCCCGGATAGAAGTGCTCCGTGAAACCCACATTTTCCCAATGGCGCGATTTCGGGTCGCCATACATCTCGATTCCGCGAAGGGAGCCGGCACAGAAGATGAGATGTTGTTCGTCCACGGCCCGGATGGCGTGGATTAACTCATCCATTGCACCGACAAGGCCGGCGTCGTGATTATCGCTATTCATCATCCCAAAGGGCTCGTTTAGCAGGTCGTAGGCAGCCACCGTTGGATTGTCGCGATAGCGCTCGGCTATCTTTTGCCAGATGAACGCGCCCCGCTTCCGGTTTTCCGGCTTCCAGAATAGGTTCCGTCCTGCTTGTCCGGTCGTGCCGTCGAGGCTTTGCCCACCTGGCGCAGCGTGCATGTCGAGAATGACATAAACTCCCGCTTGCTCCGCCATCTCGACCGCGTGGTCCAACCAGCGAAAGGCATCCGGGCCTAGTTGACCGGGATGGGCCTGGTCCTCGAGCAGATTACTATTGAATGGCAGCCTAACGACGTTGAAATTCCATGATCTGATGATTTTGAAATCCCGCGGCGTAATCCAATTTTCGCGGAAAAGATCAAGCAACCGGTCCTTTTCATTCGGGCCGAATCGGGCGGCAAGAGCTTGTTCGACCTGCGATTGATCGTTGCCAGAGAGCCCAAGCATCCAGGGCTCCAGCAAGAGCCAGTTACCCAGGTTACAGCCGCGTAAGACGACCCGATTATTCTCCTCGTCGACGATATCCGTTCCGGAAGCGCGCAGGAACGGCAATTGCCGTGTCGCGTCGGCTGTCTCGGACGCCGGGGCGTTGATGATGGCCGGTAAGCCAAGAATAACCAACGCGAGCCACCGGAAAGCTGTTCGCATTTACTTGATCCGGCCGAGCTGAAAGAAATCGTTCAGGGACCCGTCGTTATCGGCAATCCAGACACCGCCCTGTTCCCAGACGTAACTATTCATGTTGGGAAATCTGCCGTCGTTTTCCCCGGTGTCGAGATGCGGCGCCATCGCGATCTGCCTGAGCGAAATGGCAGTTCTGTTTGATGGAGGCAAATTGGGAGGGTAAGAGAAGGGTAGCGAAACCACCACTCTGTTACCGGTAACCGAGCGGGGCGGTGCCTGGCAACGAAAAAATCATCAAAGTCGCAACCGAATCAGGAACTCCGGGGGGTGTGCGATCCGGCGAATTCGGGCGGGCCTTGGAGGGGTGGAATTTGAGCGCCCCCGGTGGCGAAATAGTCTTGACGCGGCTTTTTTGGTTGCGGTATTGTTACCGGTAACGGCAGGCCATCTTCGGTTGCGCTTTGCTCCGGGATTTACGGTCCCAATGATTCCGCGTGTACACCATAAAAAATAATACTCCGAAATGAATGCCCCACGGCATACGGCCAGAACGGTGACAAATGGCCCGTTACGCTTCGCCGTGGCGCTCTCCTGCGCCAGCGCGCTCCTGCTGCTCGCAGCTTCGCTACACGCCGATAACCAAACCTGGATCGGCGGTACGGGTAGTTGGAGCACGACGACAAATTGGACTCCGAATACCTGGACGTCGGGCAATACCGCAATCTTCAATGCTTCGGCGGGGACGGTGACCGTTGGAACACAGACCGCCGGCGGGCTTACCTTCAACGTCGGCGGTATACTCGCTGGATAATGGGATACTGACATTAAATACAGGCAGCGTCATCACCACAACGAGTGGCACGACAACTTTTACCAGCGCACTGAATCTGGCGGGTGCCGCCGGTGTTGCCCTTACCAAAACCGGCGCAGGCACGCTTTCGCTCGCGACTAACAATTCCGGGTTAGGCACGGCAGCAAGTCCGTCGGTATGGACCGTTACGGGTGGAACTTTCAGTAGCGGGACTTTCAGCAGCGTTCTTTCCGTCACCTTGGGGAACAATCTGGGCACGGCTCCGACTTCAGCAGCTACGCAGGTCATCCTCGATGCGGGGACATTGGAGTTTCGGGGCAGCGGTGCCGATAACAGCAACGTTGTCGGTTCAGCGCGGACGTTCGTGGTGAACGCCGCTGGCGGCGCCATCCGCGATATTTCGGGATTCAACGATGGATATAACGGCGCCATCACCAACAATGCCGGTTCGAGTTCCTCCCTTTATCTGTCGAACACGGGCGGCACCGCCACTTTCTCGGGAGTCATCAGCGGCGGCGGAAGCGTGACTTGGAACGGCGCGGGAACGCTTGCGCTGACCAACGCGAGTAACACTTTTTCTGGCGGAGTCGTTCTTAACTCCGGTACGTTGTCGATTAGTTCTGGACCGAACCTGGGCGCCGCTCCGGCCTCTCCCTCCGCCCAGCTGAAGTTTGCCGGGAACAGGACCTCTTCAGTTTTCCGCCAGTATTTTTCAAGGATCGGCAATCAACACGAATCGTGGCTTCCTAATTAACAACGGCGTCACGGCTACTATCGATACCCAAGGATTCACAATTTATACAAATAATGGCGTTTCCGCCCAGTCGGGTCAGACAGGCGTGCTGAACAAAATCGGCAATGGCACACTGGCTTTAGGAAATAATAACGGTAACGATCGGGACGACGCTTTCCTGACCGTGCAAAATACAGCGGGCACATTGATCCTAAACAAGGCGAGCAACTCAGGCCTTCACGCGGTCGGAGGCGGCGGACTAACAGTCGCCGCAGGAGTAGTTAGTCTGGGCGGAAGCGGCGGAGATCAAATCTATGATGCGGCGCCGGTAGCGGTGACCGGCGGTACGTTCGATACGTCGGGCAATAGTGAAACCATCGGTACTCTGACTGGTTCGGCTTCCGGGATTATTACCAATTCCGGGACTGCTGCCTCCACTTTGACCGTGGGCGGCACCCTCGGGACAGGGGCCGGAACCTATGCCGGCACGATCACCGATAACACCGTGGGCGGCGGGACGTTGGCCCTAACCAAGTCCGGCAGTGGAACTTTGATTTTCACAGGGGCGGACAGTTATTCCGGTGCTACGATAGTCACCGGCACTGGCAAGTTGGAAATAAGAAATGATAGCTCAACCACCGGTGGCCAGCTTACTTCAACCACCGCGATCACAGTGAATAATGGCGGCACGTTGCTCCTGTCCGGTGCCGGGAGCGCCGATCGCATCAATAACGCGGCGGGCGTAAATCTTGGCAGCACCGGCAACAACACCGTGGCCGTTGCCGGTGGAGCGAAGGAAGGGTCCGCGGCGACAGTTGTCAGTGGCACGCCTTCCGGTACGAATGCCTTCGGTCTTGGGATATTTAGCCTTTCGGCCGCTTCCACTCTGGATTTCGACAGCGCGAGCAACGGGAACCTTTTAGTTTTCAACGGCTTTTCCGGCTCGTCCACCGTAGCCGTGACGAACTGGACGAACGCCGATTTCAACGGCACAACCAATTCGGGCCTGACCACCGACGACAGGTTGGTGTTCAGCCAGAACATGTCGAGCTTTCTAAGCCTCTTCGACTTTGGATCTGGAGCGGGCGTCGGAGTATCGGAGATCAATCTCGGGGGCACTTATTACGAGGTCGGCTTTAGCCCAACGGCGGTCCCGGAGCCTTCTACTTTTATTGCCGCCGGTCTTCTTCTCGGTTTACTCGGGTATCGTGAGCGTAGGCGCATCGGAGCGACATGGAAGAAACCAGTCCGCCATTTGAACATGAAGTAATGCCCAAGCGGGAAAGGTCCTCGGATCGCAACCGACGGGCAGGTCGTTTTGCCAAGGCGGTCCTTAGACTTTGGAGTTATGCGTGATCCTTTGGACTCCGCTGAAAACATCCTGGGCATCGCAAGAATCTTCCGACGCATCCGCCCTTGTCTTTTACTCGGCGTCTGTCTCTTCCTTCTCATACTGCCGCGGAACGCGTTTTCGGCGACGCAAACCTGGATTGGCGGCGACGGGAGTTGGGGCACCGGCACGAACTGGACTCCGAATAATTGGGCCGCAGGCAACGTCGCTTTATTCGGTGGAACGGCCGGCACGGTAACGGTCGGCGCCCAAACGGCGGGTGGATTAACCTTTAATGTTGGCGGCTACACGCTTGATTCGGGAACGCTGACCTTAAATTCAGGCAGCCTTATCACCACCAACGGTGGCACGACCACTTTCACCAGCGGATTAAGTCTCGCTGGGGCTGCGGGAGTCACTCTCACTAAAACCGGCGCAGGCACGCTTTCGCTCGCGACCAATAATTCCGGACTGGGCACGGCAGCCAATCCGGCGGTCTGGACCGTCACCGGTGGAACATTTAGCGGCGGGATCTTCGACAGCATTCTCTCGGTCGGTTTTGGGAGCAGCCTCGGGGCGACACCGAGCAGTGCTACCACCCAACTCATTTTAGATGCCGGCACGCTGGAAGTCAGGAGCTCGGGCGCACCTGCGGTCGGATCCGCGCGAACCTTTCAGATTAACGCAGCAGGCGGCGCCATCCGAGACTCTTCGGGGGGAAGTAACACCTACCAAAATAACATCACCAATAACGCGGGCAGCAGTTCTTCCCTTTATCTGTCGAATACTGGCGGCACGTCCACCTTCTCGGGTGTGATCAGCGGGAGCGGGGGTGTCACCTTTAACGGCGCCGGCACTCTGACGCTCTCCGGCACAAACACGTTTACAGGAGGTGTGACTCTTGCGGCCGGCACTTTAGTGATCAACGAAGGAAGCGGACTTGGAGGCACTCCTGCCGGCGGCGTCCCGCAGCTTACCTTTTCAGGTAACAGCATTCTGCAATTCGGACACACGCCTGCAAATACCCTAAATGCCAATCGCACGATGATGATTAACAGCGGTGTGACGGCGACGATCGATACGCAGTCGTTCGATGTAAACACCCTTGGCGTTATCTCCGGCCCCGGCGCCTTGATAAAGATTGGTTCTGGCACCCTCACGCTTTCCGGAGTTAACACATTTACAGGCGGTCTAACTCTCGCGGCCGGTACTTTACTGATCAGCGAAGGAAGCGGACTTGGAGGCACTCCTGCCGGCGGCGTCCCGCAGCTCACCTTTTCGGGTAACAGCATTTTGCAATTTAGTCACACGCCGGCCACCCTAAACAGCAATCGCACCTTTCAAATTAATAGCGGTGTGACCGCTACAGTCGACACGCAGTCGTTTAGCGTGAATACCTCGGCTGGCATCTCCGGTCCTGGCACGTTAGCCAAGATTGGTTCCGGGACTCTGACGCTCTCGGGTGCGAACTCTTACAGCGGAGGTACGACGGTTAATGTTGGCACACTCCAACTAAGTGGATCGGGCGTGAACTCCGGTGTAATGCCTTACGCCATCAATGCGGGTGGCTCGCTGATTCTCAGTAATGCGACAAACAACACCAACCGCATCGCCGACACCTCGACGATTTTCCTCAACGGTGGGACCTTCAATTTCATCGGCAACGCCTCAGGAACGTCGTCTGAAACCGTCGGAGCGATCAGTGGCGTTGGAAACTCCATGGTCACGATTGCTGCCGGCGCGTCTAATACTTCGACGCTTACCGCCGCTTCCTTTGCCCATGCCGCCGGAAATGGCAATGATCTGATCAATGGCGTCGGTTTGGGCTCGAGCGGTTCCGCTGCGAACAGATTTATCCTCACTGCGGCGCCCACCCTGGTCGGCACAACTGCGGCGACGACTGGAATTAACTCGCTCTCTAAAAATACGCAGATCGTCCCGTTCCTTGTTGGCGAAGCGACCGCGACTACCGGTGGCCTCGGGACGGCGTCCGGCACCGCGAACTCGTTCCTAACATACAATTCCACCACCGGTTTGCGTCCGTTGAATCCGACCGACGAATTCGATTCCAGCACAACGCTTACTGCCGGAAACAACGTTCGGGTCACCAACGCGACCACGGCCGGGACAATCGCCATCAACTCGCTCATTCTTGCCGGGAACGATCTTTCCATCAGCGATGGTGCAACTTTGACCGATACCAGCGGCGCGCTGCTTTTCACCACAACCAATGCGATCAAGCCAACCGGCACAACCGGCATTCTGGACTTCGGCAGCGCTGAGGGCATGGTGACAGTCAACTCAGGCGTTACCGGAATAATCAGCACAAAGATCAGCGGCAGCAATGGCCTAACCAAGAGCGGCGCCGGAACCTTGACGCTCGCGGGCACGATCGATAACGCCGATCTCAACGTGACCGTCGCTAGTGGAACGTTAATTTTGGGTAAGACAAGCGGCTCATTTGTGCACGCGACAGGCGGCTACAATGCCAATTCTCTGACGATCAATGGAGGGGCGGCGCAGTTAGGCGGCAGCGGCGGCGACCAAATTTACAATGGCGGCAACCTTGTTGTGAACACGGGCGGCACCTTCGACATGAAGGGTTTCACCGAAGGTGTGGCCGGTCTTTCCGGCACGGGCGGATCAATCACCAATACGGGCGCGGCCGACAGCACTCTGACTGTAGGAACTTCAGCCGACGGCTCCACACCGAGCTCGGGAACCTATAGCGGTATTATTTCCGATGGCGCGACCAACAAAATTTCACTTACAAAAATCGGCCCGGCCACGCTGACGCTCGCCGGCGCGAATACTTACACTGGCGCGACGCTAATCAGCGGAGGCACACTCCAGATTGGAAACGGCGGCACGACCGGTTCCCTTTCCGCGAGCAGTGTTATCACCGACAACGGCAGCCTCATTTTCAATCGCTCGAACACGGTGACCCAGGGCACTGATTTCAGCAGTGCAGCCATTTCCGGCACTGGCACTCTGACGCAGTCGGGCAGTGGAACCCTGCTTCTTAACGTTGCCAATACTTATCAGGGCGGCACGTTTATTAACGGCGGCGTCCTTCAATTTAGCGCGGACAGCAATCTCGGCAGCGGCAGCGTCACATTGAACGGCTGGCACTCTGGCCTCCGCCCAAACTGCGGGAGTAACCATGACCCGCACCATCGCCACCGGAACAACCGGTGGAACCATCCAACTGAATAATGGCGCCCCTTCCAGCGGCAATAACAAGATCACACTGAGCACCACCGGCCAGATCACGGGGAGCGGTCCGCTCACCCTAACCAACAACGGCCTTCTTTCCATTGGAGCGGCTAACGCCGGCTACAGCGGCAATTGGACGCTCAATGGAGGGGTGCTGGAGCTAACAAATGCCAATGCGGCCGGCTCCGGCAGCATCACGGTCAATGCCGGCGCTGAGTTAACCACGCTCGGAAGTCAGATCACCAATGCGTTGTTTTTGAATGGCGGCCGAATCGGCTGGGATTTCTTCAGCGGCTCGGGCGATTACCAGGGGCCGGTCACGCTTCAGTCCGGCGGCGGAATCGTTAGTCTGGTGAATTTCTATGGCGCCGGCGCGATCAACGGCACGATCAGCGGTAATATTTCCGGTGCCGGTGGACTAACGACTTCGAACACCGGGCCGACGGCGACCTCTTCTGGCGGCATCCTGACTCTCTCGGGCACCAACAGCTATCTTGGTGGAACCACTATCGGAGCCGGAACCACGATCAAGGCGGGCAGCAGCTCCGCTCTTGGCAACAGCAGCAATGCTTTGTCCGTCAGCGGCACCCTGAACCTGAACGGATACAACTTGAGCGCCGGCGCTTTGTCGCTGTCGGGAGGCGGCACGTTCTCCTTCAACCTGGGGACTGGCACGGCCGATCAACTTTCCGTGACCTCCGCTGCCGTTAGCGGCACGAATTACGTCGCGTTCAATCCGGTAAATTTGAGCGGAACTGGAACGTATGACCTCATCAATTCCGCTGGTAGCGGTTTGAGCGGTGGTACGTTTCTTTTCGCCGGCGCGTCCGACCTGACCGTGGCAGTCAACTCCCTGATTGTGAAGAATGGGAGCGGAAATTATTTTCGACTGACCCTGAACAATACCAACAGCGCCGAGCAGCTCACTGTTTCGAGTGCTCCCAGCCACGTGCTTACCATCCTTCCTTTTGGTTCCTCGATCACGGCGGGCCAAAGCGCCCAGAATCCTTACAATGGTGGCGGCTACCGGACCCAGCTTTACCAGGACCTGGTCAACGACGGGCGCTTCACTCCGAACTTTATCGGCAGCAGCACGAGTCTCCTGGCCACTAACCCGACATCAACCAACATCCTGACCTCCGCCAACCAGTTGAATCACGAAGGGCATCCGGGCTGGAACACGGTGCAAATGCTCTCCAATCTCGGGATGAGTAACGGCGACCCGAGCGCGAACGGAGGCAACTGGCTGGGCACGGGTTATGGCACTCCGGATTATATCACGGTCAATATCGGCGGTAACGACGCGGTCAACTTCGGCCAGGACTCGGCTACGCTGAGTGCCGCGGCCCATCGTTTGGACGCGATCGTCTCGAGAGTGAATACCTTAAGTCCCGGGGTGGCGACTATTGTCTCCACCATCGCGTATCGCGGAGATAACGGCGGTATTTATGGCGCGGCTTTGGATGCCTACTACAACCCCACCATCGCCAATACTGTCTTCAATCATGTCCTTGCAGGCCAAAACGTAAGCTATCTGGACCTGCGTAACATCATGAGTTATCCGACCGATTTTTCCTCGGATAACATCCATTTCACGCAAGCGGGTTACGACAAGATGGCCGACGCCTGGTATCAATCGATCGCCTACGGCTCCGCTTACTGGACTGGAAACCAGGACAACGTCTGGAGCACAGTGAACGGCAGCTCGACCAACTTCGCGATGGATAGGGCGCTGACCACAGATCGGGGAAAAGGCCTGAACGATTCCACCACCAATACGTTCTTCATTTATCCCGATGTCTATTTCAATAACAACTCCGCCGCGCTATCCACCACGCTCGGAGCCGATACCACCGTGCGGAGCCTGAATTTCGGCGGCGGCGCCACCGGTTCGGTCACGATCGGCGCAGGCAACACCCTGACAATTGGGAGCATTGATAGCAGTGTCATCTCGGGCAACACCTACACTTTGAACAACGTGGGCGGCATCACCGTCCAGGCGGGCTCGGGCGCGCACACTGTCGCTGCCAATATCGCGCTCGGCGCCGACCAGACCTGGGGCAACGTGTCCTCGAACCCCCTCACCGTGAGCGGGAATATCAGCGGAGCGCACGACCTCTCGTTCACCGGCTCTTACACCATCTACAATCCAGATACCTACACCCCGAACGGGACGGATTACACGCACGCCAGTTACACCACGACCAGCACCACTGTTACCGGCACGGGCGGCTTTATCCTTTCCGGAGCGAGTACCTATTCCGGCGCGACGACGATTACAAGTGCCGTTCTCAATCTCGATAACGCGGGCAGCACAACTCCGAGGTTGGCGAACACCAGCAATATTACCCTTAACTCCGGGGGCACGCTGCTGCTGACCAGTTCGAGCGGCTCGAGCACGGATCGTATCAATAACAGCGCCACGGTGACGCTTGCCGGCGGGACGTTGAATACCGGCGGCTTGAGTGAAGGAACCGTAAGTGGCAGCACGCCTACGCAAGGCATCGGCACATTGACTCTGACGGCTACGTCAGTCATCGACCTCGGCGCGGGCACTAGCGTTCTTACTTTCGCCAATAGCAGTGCGAGCGCTTGGACAGCAGGCATGTTACTCAAAATTTATGACTGGAGCGGTATGGCATCGGGTGGTGGGACCGACCAGGTATTCTTCGGCAGCGACGCCACTGGATTGAGTGCAACTCAACTTGCTCAGATCGTTTTCTACAGCGATTCCGGCTCAAACCTGTTAGGCGCCGCCCAAATACTTTCGGATGGTGAAATAGTCGCCGTACCCGAACCATCGACAGTCTTGGCGGCCATCTTAGTGGCTGCCGGAATTGGATATTTCGAGCGGCGCCGGGTGCGATTCGCGTTATGCCGCAAGAAAGGGCTGCCGATAACTCGTCCCCGTGAATGAACTCGTGCGTCTAGGGTGTCCGAAGAGACTGTTTCCGTGAGAGATCGGTGCAAACGACCTGCCGACGCGGCCGGCAATGCAGACGCACAACCTGACGACTATCCGCGCGGGCGCGTGGTCACACTGAGCGGTTCGGCTGTTTCCAGCGTTTTAATGACCGTGCTCAGGTAAACCGATTCCGGATAGAACGCTTTGTACTTTGTGATCTCGGCCCGATTCAACACTCTGAACCCGTAGCGTTCGAACATCTTTTCGCCGCGCCGGCTTTCGAAGGTAACGATTTGCCCGTAAACGCGCTTCTCGCCGCAGCGATAGAGATAACTTAAATACGCGCTCATCAGGGCCCGGGTAGTCGACATCTTCCGCGCGTCCGGCAGAAGGTTGATGTGGAAATGCGGGACCCGGCGAGGCGCGGCCGGCACTTCCCGCCAGCCATGCACCAGAGTCCAGCGAATGAACCGGCGGGAGGCCGCATGGTATCGAAAATAGCGACTCAACGCTTTGAGGAAGAGCGATACATTTTGCCAAAACGAATAGAGCTGGTTGAGCAACGGTTTGCGGCAGCCGAGCAGATAACCGCGAATCTCGCCGTCGCCTTCGATAACGAAAGACGATTCCGGTTCGTGATCCGTATAATAGGTCGTCAGGAAATCGGCGAACAATTCCCGATCCTCGTAAACCGGATCGATCGGTTGCCCCAGAAATCCGGTGAGACAGCAAAGCGCTCGAACGGCCTCGCGATCCGACGCCCGATAATTCCGAATGGTAAATGGCTTCTCGTCAGTCATCTCGGTCATGGACGCCGATAGTTTGCGCATACCTCCCGATAAATGCAAAACAGTTGCTCAAACACCCGGGGCCAGCTGTAGAGGCTCTCGGCTAGCCTGGCGGCCTCCCGTCCCACCGAAAACAACGGAGTTTGGCTCGAGCGTTCAATCGCGTCGGCCAACGCTTCCGCACTGTTTTGATCGGCCCAGGTCTGCTGGTCGTGAAGAATGAGCCGGTCCATGTCGCTCCCCCGAATGCCGACCACCGGTGTCCCGCAAGCCTGGCTCTCCAGGGTGACCAGGCCAAAGGTTTCCTGGACCCCGGGATGAACAAAGAGGTCCGCCGCCCGGTAATAACGGGCCAGTTCGGCTGAATCGGTGCAGTACGGAACCCAGGAAACGCTGTTTGTCCGATCTCGCAGTTGCTTCAGCCGATCGCGCTCGGGGCCATCCCCGATCACAACCAGGTGGAAATCTCCTGGACGCCGCCGGGTCAGCAAATCGAAGCTGTCGAACAGGGTCCCGGTATTTTTTTCCCTGGACAGGCGTCCGACATACAAAAGCATGGTCTGCCGGGTTTCGACCCCCAGTCCGTAACGGGTGCCGGAACTTTCCTCCGCAAACGGATTAAAGATCTCGACATTAACTCCGAGGTTAACGGCCCGGACGTTGGCCACGCCCCAGTCCTTTAGGATCTGAGCCAGGTTCTCCGAGGGGACGAGCGTTGCCTGGAATTGATTGTAAAGGTTGCGCACATAACGGCGGGCGAAATCCATCAAGGCCTCGCCGGCAGTGCGCCCAAGAAATTTTGTCGTGCTGCGCAGATAAGCCTCGGGAAAATGCGAATGATAAAAGCCGACCACTGGAATTCCGAGGGCGTTGCCGGAGGCAATTGCTTTCCAGGCGATCTGGTAGGGATCGCTCGATTCGATCAAATCGGGGCGCTCGCGCTCCAGGATTTCTTCGACCGCCCGGAGATTGAGCAAGGCCCGGTAACGGGAGGTGCGGGAAAGGAGCGGCGAGTGCACCGAGTAAACGCGCGAGCGTTCGCCGGACATGGTCTCGGTCTTTGGACCCGGAACGATGAGGATATGCTCGTCGTTAGGGGAATATTTTTGGATGAAAGCGATCTTCTCATGGACATAGCGTTTGACCCCGCCGCTGAACGGGGAATAGAACTGGGTCAAATCGCAGATCTTCATTCACTAGCGAAGGTTAACCGCGGATTACGCTGATCACACGAATGGCTTTATAAAGAAGTTTGCCCACGAAACATACGAAAAACCCGAATCAAAAGGAGATTGTAACCAAAAAGCATTTGCGTCTTTTCGCGCCGCGCCTGCATCGCTGTTAGCGAAGCACTGCGGGCAGGTGTTTCGTGGGCACAAATCTTATACACTCTCAAAAGTCAAAACACTGCCGAAGGCTAACCGCGGATTACGCTGATCACACGGATGGTTTTAATAAAGAATTTGCCCACGAAACATACGAAAAATACGAATCAAAAAGAAGGTTCGTACCAAGAACCTCTTGCGCTTTTTTCGCGCCGCGCCTGCATCGCTGTTAGCGAAGCACTGCGGGCAGGTGTTTCGTGGGCAAAACATCTTAATCACTTTCACGAAAATTTGCGGCGGTCACAGACCGCCGCTCCAGCGTTCTTTGGCCTTTTTGGTGGATGCAAATCTTCATCCGTATTATCCGCGTAATCCGCGGTTAAAATCAGAAGCGGAATCAGGCGCGCGTTTCCAGGTGGCTCAGATATTTCTCCGCTTCCATCGCCGCGGCGCAGCCGGCCCCGGCGGCAGTCACAGCCTGCTTGAATACGCGGTCGGCTACATCCCCGGCGATAAATACTCCCGGGTATTTGCTTTCGACCGCGTTCTTCGCGAGCAGATAACCGTCCGGATCGGCCTCGAGCTTCCCTAAATACGGTTTGGTGTTGGGATCGTGCCCGATGGCGACAAACACGCACGCCACCGGCAGTTCCCTTTCCTTATTCGTTTTCACATCCCGCAAAATGACTGCCTCCATCTCGCCTTTTTCGTCGGTCACGTATTCCTTAACCACCGTGTTCCAGATCGGTTCGATCTTCGGGTTGGCCAATACCCGGTCGACCATGATTTTTGACGCCCGCATTTTGTCGCGCCGATGAATCAAATAAACCTTCGAAGCGAACCTGGTGAGGAAGAGCGATTCCTCCGCGGCCGAATCGCCGCCCCCGATGACGCAAACCGGGACGTTCTTGTAAAATGCGCCGTCACAGGTGGCGCAGGAAGTGAGGCCATGCCCAACGAGCTTTTCTTCGTTCTCCAGACCAAGCCATCGGGCGGAAGCGCCGCTGGCGATAATCAGCGCTTTTGTTTCCAGCCATTCGTCGTCGGCCTTAATCCGAACGTGATCGTTTTGGGGATCGAACTCGGTCACCTCCGCGTAGGAAAAACGGGCTCCGAATTTTTCGGCCTGCTCGTGCATGTTCATGATCAGCTGCGGCCCTTCAATCCCCTCGGGAAATCCGGGAAAATTCTCGACCAAGGTGGTGGTGGACAGTTGGCCGCCGGGCTGACGTCCTTCGAGAACCAGCGGCTTGAGGTCGGCCCTTGCGGCATAAATGGCTGCCGTTAGTCCGGCGCAGCCGCTCCCGACGATGATAACCTTCTCCATGAGTTAACTTAGCATGATCGTTGGTTTACGGCGACGAAAGCACCAATAACCAGGCTCCAATCAGGCGTTTTGGAAATGGCACCTGTGCCTATTGGTCCGCGCCCAACGTGGATCGGGCTTCCAGCCCGAAGAAAATGTGGAGCAAGTTTTCAACTTGCTCTCTGGGCTAATGCGCAAGTTGGAAACTTGCGCCACTCTCGGGTCCGCGGTTCCGGTGGAGCGATGGTTTCACGCGCGCAGCCATGGCTGCCGTGTCCAGATCCCCCCCGAGAAACTCGTTCACGCGTTCCGCCCATGCAGCCGGTTCGGCCACCAAATCGGGGTAATCGATCTCCAAAACTTCAAAGTTCGGCGATGCCCGCATTCCGCCCAGAATGGTCAGGCGATGTTGGATGAGGGTATTGGCCAGCTTATCGGGAGCGAGATTGGCTCCGCGGGTCCGGCGCCGGTCGATCATTTTCTTTTGGGAAGCGACCACTTCTTCAATTGGCCGGTTCATGAACAGGACGCGGTAACGATGCATCGACGGCAGGGAGGGAATCAGGGCGGTGACAATCTTGATCGCTTTCCCGCCGGCCTTTGCCAGCAACTCCGGGTTTTCACCGATCCGTTTGATTTCTTCCCATTCAAAGTAACCCTCCGGGTTGTCCGCGTCGGCCGCTCGCTCGTGATCGGTCATCACCTCCAGGCCGCCGGCTTTCAACATTTGCATCATCAGCGAAGTGCCGGACCGCGGGAGGCCGGAAACGATTGTGAAGGTGTCAGGGGTAACGGCTTCCTTCGGCTTTTCCGAAGCTGCCGCTTCCGCGCGCTGTTTGGCTCGAGTGCGGGCCTGTTCCTGCACCTCCTTGAGCCTGAGTGCGACTTGCTTGCGTTGGTCGAACGTCTTCAACGCTTCGCCCGCGTGGTAGGCGCTCCGTTCCCGGCCGTCGGGTTGACCTTTGTAAAGACGAGCCAGCCATCGATGTGCCGGGAAAAACGGGCTGCGCTGTCTCAGGGCCATTTCGAAGGCCGGAATGGCGCGCTCGAACATTTGGAGCCGCACCAGCGCGCATCCAAGATAGAAATGGGACATCGGCAAATGGTGTTGCAAACCTACCGCAAGAATGGCAGCGCCGGCAGCTTCATCATAACGCCGCAGCCGTAACAACGCCAAAGCAAGGCCCTGGCGGGCCTGTGCGCTGTGCGGATCGATTTCCAGCGCGCGTTCGAATGCGCGTTCGGCGTCGGCATAACGAATCATTCTCAAATAAGTGTTTCCAATGGCAAGGTGCAGATCAGGCAGGCGCGGCCCGGCTTTCTCGGCTTCCAACAACAATCTGAGGCTTTCGCGGTAATGGCCGCGATCGAATTCGATATTGCCGCGGATTAGCAATGCAAAGGGCGCATTGCCCAGTTCTTCGAGCATTGGCCTAACCGTTTCTTCGGCTTCATCCAGAAGGCCGAGGCGGGCCTGGCAGCGGGCGAGCAGGAATGCGATATCCGATCTACCCGGCGCTTCGGCATGGACCTTTTCCAAGATCTCGAGCGCTTCCGCAAAACGTGCGGTCTCGAGGTAAACGCGAGAAAGGTTCCAATCGTTCTCCATCCGGCAGGCGGCCGCGGCCTTTTCTCGGTTTTGATCCGGCCGATCGATATAACCGAGCGCGATAAACTGTTCGAGCAGCGCGGCTGATTCTTCCGGCGGAAGCTCGGTTTCGCCGGTGTGCATTCCCGAATTTCCGGGCACCTCTTCCCAACTGGGAATGAAATTGAGCTTGGGCGGTTCTTGAAACGCTTCGACCAGGACCCGGCCTTCCATATCCTGACCCACCGGGAGACCAAAGAGCGTGAGCACGGTCGGCGTGATATCGAGCAGGCTCGCACCGTAAATGCGTTCGTCGCGCTTAAATTCCGCGCTGCGCCCGCAAAAGATCCCAAGGGGTCGATGCCAGATCGCGGGACCGGTCGGGATCCGCGGTGTAACGCGGGGCCGGAGCAGATCAGAATGAAATCCGTGGTCGGAAACGAGGATGACGGTGGTATTGGGCCCGGCGAGTTGCAGGAGCCGACCTAACAACAGGTCGTGCAGCCGGTAGGCGCTGTTCACCGCATCCTGGTAGAATTCGAAGTCCGTTTCCGAGACATTCTCCATCCTGGGCGGGTGATAAGCCATGAACGCGTGAGAAAAATGGTCGACCGATGGGTAGTAGACGGCGCTGAAATCCCATGGCTCGTGTTCGAGCACCCAGGTGGCGGCAGCGTGCAGTGAAAAGCATTCCGCCAGGAGCTTGGCCAAAACCGCCAGGCGACGGTCTTTGTCCTGATCGATTTCGGCGGCGCGCGGTACAAACATCTGGAGCATCTCGCCGGTGATTTCATCGGGCCGGACTCGCAGTTTGCCCACGGTTTCCTGTAAACGATCCGGGTGAATGGTTCCGGAGGTTAATGGCCATGGATCGCCGGGCGGGGCAGTGGCGTGCGGGAACATGTCGGAGATGCAGGCGCCGTTGATCGGCTCCGCCGGATGACCGCCGAACCAGCCGACGACGTTGGTTCGAAGACCAGACTGGCTCAGAATGTTCCAGAGCGCTTTAACCTTGCGTGAGTAACTCGTTACCGGCCGGACCGCTCCGTTAGGCGATACCTCGGTGAATCCCAGGATCCCATGTTTGTCGGCGCGTTTCCCGGTGCCGATGGAATTCCACAACATCGGGGAAAGGACAGGTTGCAGCGTGGTGATGTCGCCCATCACTCCTTGATCGATGAATTTGGAAAGGACCGGCATTTCGCCGCGCTCGATCAACGGGTTGATCAGTTTCCAATCCGCCGCGTCCCAACCGATAAGGAGAACCTTGTTCATGATTGCGGATCCAAATTCAGCACCGCGCCACTGACCTTTTTGACGACACGCCCTCCGAGTTTTCGCCCGAAATTGGCGGTATCGCGGTGTTGGACGTCGTTGGCGCTGAACCGCACCCATTGAACGCCCCGCGAGATCAGCGCATGCATGATGTGATATTTCAGAGCCGGGGTAACCCAGCTGTGGCGATGGTTAGGTAACACGGCTGTCCCTTCAATCATCGCCATTACCCCGTGATATGAGGCGAGGATGACTCCGACTATCTTGCCATCCAGTAGCGCGACCTGCGAGATGGTTTGCGAAAAACCGTGCTCTGTTCCCCGCAACCGCTCGGCGACGCCGTTGACACCGAGGTGGTCTATGAGTAACCGGCAGACTTCTTCTCGATTGGCGTCCTTGAGCGGAATCATCTTTGCCTCCGGGGGCATTCGGCCGCGCTCGACGATTCGTTCATAAACCGGGGTATACGCCTTAACGTAATTCGCCATCGGCGCTTCGTAAGTGACCGTCGCCGGCTTGGGCTGAAACCCGCACCCGATGGCGAATTGAAAACCGGCACTGTCTTGATCGAGTGATGGGACGCGCAGTTGTTTAGCGCCAACCTTTCGAGCTGCTTCGATCAGCTTCTGGAGAAGGGCACGCCCGACGCCGTGCCGCCGATGCGGTTCGAGAACATGAATCCCGAGATTGCCGTGTTCGGGAAATTGCCGGCTGGGAGTGTACCAGATCGCTGCGGCACCTAACGGAGATTCGCCTTCCACAGCTGCGACAAGAATATCGGCAGCTGATCTAGCCGCACTTGGAGAGAGGAGGTTCGCGAGCTTAGGCCGCTCCGCATCTCTCGCAGATCGAACCGCAAAACTCGTTGCAATCAAACGCTCCTAGGTGTTATCCGGCGGGCGCCGATTTCGTCACGCGCTCTTACGCTGACCGGCGCGAAACGCCAGAAGCCCCGCGGCGCCGATGGCCAGAAGGGCAAGCGTGCTACCCTGATCAGGCACGCCAGGCGCAGCCGAAGGAGATTGAGTGTGCGCCGAAGTGTCAGGATCGGTCTCGTAGCCAAGAGCATTGAGAGTCACCGTGCCGTCGGCGTTTGTAGTAATATTGACCCAGCCGTAATGGGTCGACCCGGAAATATCGAACTTGAGGCCGATGAACCCGGTATCGCCAGAGCCGAAGGATCCGAAGGGAATGATATTAGCGCTGGAACCGAAGTTGTCTTGAGTCCCGACGTAATGGCTGCTATCGAGTCGAGATGCCTTGAAGAATGCCTCCTGGAAACCGGCAATCCCATTGCCCGACGCCAGGCCGACAATGTAAGCAAATGGGTAGCTCGGATTATCGATTCGAAAATCCGCGCCGGCAAAAGAAGTCGTGCCAAAGGCAACCGCGGCCGAAGCGGCATTCACATCAAAATAGAGACTGCCCCCGATCGTGGTGGTCGCTGGTTGACCAGTCAAATCCAGGGTCTCGAGAGTAGCGTGGGCGGGGGACGCCCCGGCGGCCAGCGCAGCCCCTGCGGCTACCCCGTAAAGGGAAAGTTTTTTATCCAGCGAGGACCGACGCGTAGGAGAGGTAGAGGCCGCCATAGGTATGATTTTTCTCAGATTTCCATAGCCATTGTCAACCCTTTTCGCCTGTAGCGAGCCCAAGCTGACGTCAGAATCTTAGTGAAGTAACCCCGCAGCGCGAAGCCCCTGAAACTGCGCCGACGGGTTTGGCATCGGTTGCAAACTTTTTCCTTGTGGAAGTGCGTTCGAACCGCCGAACCCTTCCCTTGGAGGGGCGAGCTCCCGCGAGCCCGCCGATCGAGCGGAGAAAGCGGCGTCGCGGGAGCTCCGCCCCCCCAGGGTCCTTTAGCGCGGTTAGCGTGTTTTCGCGGATCCTAAGCTTCTGCGTTTTACCGGGACTTCTCTGCTTGCGCACGAGTAAGACCAGCCTCCGCCGATGGCTACGGCCCGGACGAGACAAGCTCGTCCCTCCCGGATGGGCAGGTGCGCAGCTTTTTCGTTAGGCCAATTTTTGTTGCCGCGCACGAAAGGCCAGAAGACCAGCCGCACCGATGGCCAGCAGCGCGAGTGTGCTGCCCTGGTCAGGGACCGCAGGTCCGGAGGAAGGCGCTTCGACGTGGGCCGGCGTATCCGCCTCGCTCTCATAGCCAAGGGCGTTGAGGGTCACATTCGCATAATCCGCGTCGCCTACGGTTATGTTCGCCCAGCCGTAATGAATTTCCGAGCCGATCTCAAATTTCAGGCCAAGAAAGCCGGTCTCGCCTGGATTTAGCCCGGCGAAGTAGCTGGTGATGACAGCCGAATTATTAAACACATCGTTTGGTCCAACGAAGTGGCTCGAACTCAAATTGCTTGCTTTAAAGAACTCCTCCCGATAACCGGCGATGCCGTTGTTAGACGTCAGCCCTGCAATGCTGGCGTAAGGGCCGTCAAACCCGATCCCCGTGAAAATGCGAAAATCAGCGCCGGAAAACGAACCGGTGGTTGACACCGCCGCGCTGGCAGTGGCGGCATTCACGTCAAACCACAGGCTGCCGCTCGCCGCAGTTGACCGGTCGGCACTGTTCAGGCTGCTCAGATCAAGGGTCACCAGATCTGCATTCGCGGTTGAGGCACCGGCGGCGAGCGCAGCGCCTGCGGCAACTCCGTAAAGAGAAAGTTTCTTATCCAGCAAGGACCGACGCGTAGGAGAGGTAGAGGCCACCATTGGTATGATTTCTCTCAGATTTCCATAGCGACTGTCAATTCTTTTCGTCCGGACGTGAGCTAAGTATCTCAACGCCAGCGATTACCTGGATTTTCATCCGGTCGCTCGGGAGGCTTCCATAATCCTTACAAATATAGTCTAATCGGTGGCCGAATGCCGCCGACCTTGCCTTTCCTCATTGTCACCGCTCTCGTCGGATTGTCGGTTTCCGCTCAAGCCGAGGTGCCGACCACAGCGTTCGCCAATTTCGAGGGCCGACAAATAAATCCCATCCGCCTCTCTCCGGACGGTAATTTCCTCTTTGCCGTGAATAGCGCCGACGCGCGACTCTCCGTCTTCAACCTGACCCAATCGCCCCCCCTGTTGGCCAGGGAGATTCCGGTTGGAATTGAACCGGTCTCGGTTTGTCCGCGAAGCAATGATGAGGTTTGGGTAGTAAATGAGCTTTCCGACAGCGTCAGCGTTGTCTCGGTATCGTTAGGCATCGTGACCGACACCATTTATGTGAAAGACGAACCCGCTGATGTGGTTTTCGCGAACAATCTCGCTTTCGTCAGCGTGGCTGGAAATAACCAGGTCCGTGTTTACGATGCGACCAGCCATGCCCTCGTAGCCACGATCCCTTTAACCGGCCAGCAGCCCCGCGCACTCGCGGTCAGCCCTGATGGCAGCAAAGTGTATGTCGCCTTCGCCGAATCCGGCAATCGCACCACCCTGATTCCTTACCAACAAGCCCCGCCCCAGCCGTCGCCCACCAATTCGAACCTTCCACCTCCCCCGCCGGTCAGCCTGATCGTCGATGCGACCGACCCGCAATGGAATCCCTCGGTAATCAAATACAACATGCCGGATAACGATGTCGCCGAGATCGATACCACGACACTCCAGGTTACCCGCTATTTTCCACATGTCGGGACGCTAAATTTGGGAATCGCGGTCCAGCCATCGACCGGTGATTTGTTCGTAACTAATACGGACGCGCGAAACCTGGTCCACTTCGAGCCGAATTTGCGGGCCCACGTTGTCGATAACCGCGTCACCAGAATCGCCCAGGCAAACGGGGCGTTGACGATTTCCGATCTGAATCCCGGCATCGATTACGCCACATTACCGAATCCGGCGGCGCAAGCCACCGCCCTGGCCCAGCCCATGGGTATTGTGTTCGACCCGTCCGGTGCCTTCGCTTATGTGGCGGCATTCGGAAGCGATCGGATCGCCCGGCTAAATCCAAATGGGTCGATTGCCTCCCGTATTGATCTAAGCCCATCGGAGACCAGCTCGAGAAATAAGCGAGGTCCGCGGGGTCTGGCGCTCGATTCGGCAAACGGGCGGCTCTATGTGTTGAACCGGATCAGCAACACCATCAGTATTATCAACGTCGCTACCGAAAAAATAATCACGGAAATTCCCGTCGGTTCATTCGATCCCACGCCGACAATCATCAAAAACGGTCGCGGATTTCTTTACGACGCCCGGCTCTCCGGAAACGGCACGGTTTCATGCGCATCGTGCCATCTCGATGGCGACACCGATCGGCTCGCCTGGGATCTCGGCGACCCGGGAGGAGAGATGCAGACCGTGACCGGGACGCCCTCGATTCCAAACACTCCCAATCAGTTTCCGATGCATCCGATGAAAGGACCGATGAGAACGCAAACGCTGAAAGGTTTGAATAATCTTGCGCCGTTACACTGGCGGGCGGATCGGTCGGGGTTCGAAGCGTTCAACCCCGCGTTTGATTCGCTCCTGGGCGGTCCCCAGTTGCCAGCCGCCGACATGGATGCTTACCGCCAGTTCATTGAAACGATACAGTTCCCGCCCAATCCAAATCAGAAGCTCGATCGCACATTACCCGCGACCGTGGCCGGGGGAGACCCTAACGCAGGGCTAAACACGTTTCTAAATGAACCGTATGCCCTGGATCTGACCTGCAACCGGTGTCATGCCGTCAATCCAGGCCCGGGCACTAACCGATCGATCACTTCCTCTGCTTTCCTGAAGGAACCGCAGAGCATGAAAGTGCCGCAGCTGCGTAACCTCTACAAAAAAATCTTTTTCAACGATGCCCCTGGCGCGACGTCGCTCGACGGTTTCGGGTTTACTCACGATGGAGCTTTTTCCTCGATATTTCGCTTCCTTAGCACCGACGTCTTCGTGCTGATTAAGAATGACACGACCCGTAAGACGAACCTGAATTCATTCCTGATGTGTCTGGACACCGGCACCGCTCCGGCAATCGGTTACAGCCGGACGATGACAGCCGCGAACGTAAGCGACCCCGCCATCACCGCTGACTGGAACTTGCTTCAAACCCAGGCCACGGCGGGAAATATCGAGTTGATTGCCAAAGGAACTGTTGATGGCAGGCGACACGGACTGTTGTATCAGCCGGCGTCCGCGACCTACGCGTCGGATAAAACCGGGCTTGGTCCATTTTCCCAAGCCCAGCTAAAAACAAAGGTTCAAGCCGGCGACACGCTCACGTTCCTGGGCGTTCCGCCCGGCTCGGGAATGCGCATGAGCGTTGATCGCGATTTGAATGGAGAACTGGATGGCGATGGGCCGCCATTCACCAGCTACACCGGTTGGACCGGCTACTGGTTAACGCCGGGTGAAGCAGCCGATCCGAACGTTGGCGGCATCAACGCCGATGGCGACGAGGACGGAGTGCCGAATCTATTGGAATACGCGCTCAATCTGCGCCCGAAATTTCCAGATGTCGCCGGCCTGCCGGTCGCGCAATTTGGAGGCGGCGCATTGTCGTTGATCTACACAAGAATTCTCGATTCTACTGATCTGGATTACACCGTTTACGAATCGACCGACCTCCAGAGCTGGCAGCCTGCTTCGGTGACTAGCGAGGTCCTGGCCGATAACGGACGCCAGCAGACGATTCGCGCGACGTCTACTAGTTCGGCAAAATTCCTTCAGCTGCGGGTGACAAAGCACTGAGCAAAGTGGAGCAAGTTTTCAACTTGCTCTTTCGTTTAATGCGCAACTTGAAAAGTTGCGCCACTTTTAGCGCCCTCGGATTCAGGCCGGCTTTTGCTGGCGCGCGCGAAAGGCTATCAAACCGGCTGCGCCGATGGCGAGCAAAGCGAGCGAGTTCCCGCCGTCGGGAACTCCATTGATTCAACATTCAATGGCACCGAAACCGAAGAGATGGAGGGGCGAGTTCCCGCGAGCCCGATCGCGGCAGGAAAACGGCGTCGCAGAGCTCCGCCCTCCGTTCGAACGTGTGCGCAAGTTGAAAACTTGCGCCACTTTCCCCCATGCCCGAACTGGCGGAAGTCGAATGGCACCGCAAACAGTGGAACCCAGGCCAGAGCCACAAAGTCAGCCGGGTCTCGCTTCATCACGGAAAATATGTACTCCGCGGGACCGACGAAAGCGCTCTCCGAAAGAACATCACCGGCGAAAAATTGTTAGGCTCGGAGCGCCACGGCAAACAAATGCTTTTTCGTTTCTCCGGCCGGAGCTGGCTCGGCATCCACCTGGGAATGACCGGAAAGACTCACGCGGAAAGTCCCGATTTCGAACCAACCAAACACGATCACCTTGTCTTGTATCTAAAGAATCGTGCCCTGGTCTTCACCGATCCCCGGCAGCTTGGCCGGATTCGGTTTCATCACGGACCGAACGAACCGGATTGGTGGAAGCGCGATGCGCCCGAGATCGCATCGCGTGAATTCGATCGAAAATTTCTCGATCAATTCCTCGATCGGCATGGGAAAGCGCCGATCAAAGCCGTTTTGCTCATGCAAAACGGCTTTCCAGGCGTCGGCAACTGGATGGCGGACGAGATTTTATGGCGGGCCGGCGTCTTGCCGTCCAAACGGACCAGAAAACTAGCGGAACATGAACGCGCCGCCATTTTCCGGACGGCGAAATTTGTGGTGAAACGATCGCTGGAAACGCTCGGCAAAGATTTTTCCGACCCGCCGAAGAACTGGTTGATCCATCAGAAATGGAAACGCGGAGGCATTTGCCCGAAACATCGGATCCCTTTGCGTCACGCTACCATCGGCGGGCGAACCAGCGCCTGGTGCCCGAAGTGCCAGAGGTAAAGTGGGGCAAGTTTTAAACTTGCCCGTTCAATTAGATCGCAAGTTGGAAACTTGCGCCACTTTTAGGGCCCGATGTCGACGGAAGAGGTAGCGGCGATTGACTTCAATCGCCATTTCACGTCTCAGGCGCCCAATGTAGCGGCGGTCTATGACCGCCGAAGCTGACAAGCAGGCGTTTGACACAAACGCCTCTACAATGCGCCCTGCCATGGCTGGACAGGCGGCAGGACTGCCCACGAAACACACGAAAGGAAAGATTGGATCGCAGGCTGTCTGAATTTTGTGTGTTTGGTGGCCGATAAAGTGGGGCAAGTTTTCAACTTGCCCATTGGTTTAGATCGCAAGTTGGAAACTTGCGCCACTTTCAGGCAGCGACGTATACGATGATCTTGTGGAAACCGGTTACGCCCGAAAACGGGCTCCGGTTAGGGTCCAAACGTTGGACCGCGCCTTGGCCGTCAGTGGCGCGCACGACCAGGGTATAGGTGTCCGGCTCGTCCGGCATCCAATCGGTCTTCCACAACGACCAGGCCAACTCGCCTCCGCTATAATAAATCTGGGCGTCGCGCCAGCTCTCCTCGTCGTCAAAGCTCAGTTCCACCCGCGAGATCCCGCGGTCGCCGCCGTAAGCCATCCCTTTCACCTCAATCGGTCCGGACAATTTGCCTAACGAAAACAGCGAGTTATGATACGGAACATCGATCCGGGAACGGCTGGGCGTGACGAAATCGGGTCCCCATCCCTGGTTTTCGTAAAACCCTTTTACATCCGACGTCGTTAACTCGATTCGGGTGAGCCATTTCACATGTTTCTCGCCGAAATATCCCGGAACAATCATTCGCACTGGATAACCATGCCGATGCGGCAGCGGAACGCCGTTCATCTCGTAGGCGACGAGCGTCGTCGGTTGCATCGCCTTCTCCATTGGGATGGTGTCGGTGTAATTGTCCACCGCGTGAAAGCGCACCCGGGCCGCGCCGGAGAATGGCGAGGCCCGATCGAGCAGGTCGCGCAACGGCACGCCTTTCCAGGCTGCGTTGCTGATCAGCCCGGCATCGAGCCCGTTACTGATGCACATCAAGGTGGTTTGCTGGTCCACCGGGTTTAGCGCCTGGATGTCTGCCAGACGATACGTGCGCGGTTTTTGGACAAGCCCGCTCACTTCCAGCCGCCAGAAAGATTCGTTTACCCGTGGATCGATGACATTTTTCGTGACGCAATAAAACTGGTCGTTAGGCGTGATCCCCCGGACCATGGGTCCTTTGTATTGGGTCCCATCATAACTGAACGCGGCCAGGCGATAGAGCCGGCGGACCAGGGCAGTAGCGCCTCCGGCAACGAGAAGACCGAGTCCGCCCAGGATGATCGTGCGCCGTCCGATCGATGGCGTGAATGCATCCGTTTGCCCGGTCGTCAGGGTCAGAAACCGGAACCCGCTAACAAGGGCGCGCTCGTAAACGAAGAGGCAAAGAGCTAGCCCGATTAGAGTAACGACCCGCGCCGCCTCGATCGGCAATCCGCGATAGTTAGTCCCGAGAACCGGCCACAACGCCCCTGCCAGAATAATCAGCGGCAACAGAACGAACACGATGACGGTGGCCACCGAATTGACACGTCCGCTTCCGCGGCGCCGCGCGAACAGCCCAAAGATGCCGCCGCCTAAAGCTGCGACTAACAATTGACCCGCGATAGTCGAGCCGACGCCGAGTTGTTTCAGGTGATTATATCCGCCGACTCTGCCCATCAGGTTGAGAAACGGTCCCGGCGAAATAAAAACCGAGAGCCGATCGCCGAGGATGGCCAGCGGAGTAGCCACTCCGAACAAGGCAAGAACAAGCATGACCAATGTCATAGCGATCCCGGCGACGAGTCCGGCCAGCAAACCGGCGAATACCGCTCTCGTGAGAGAGAGCTTGTCGGCTGAATTCGAAACGGAAGCGTGCTTAGCCACAGATTAACACCGATGAAACACAGATCAGAACATCCGTGTCAATCCGCTTGCCAAGCCGTAGCTTGGGCGAAGGCTGGTGTTCAGGTAGGGATGCACCTCCGGGGCGTCCGCGTGGTCGGCGGGTAAACGACTTGCGGCGACTGACCGGACCGGCCGCTTTCGGATTCTCAGTTTCATTATTAGGCCTGTATCAGTGGCTCGATGCGGCTGAATTCGAAACGAAAGCGTGCTTAGCCACAGATTAACACCGATGAAACACAGATCAGAACATCCGTGTCAATCCGTGTTCATCCGTGGCCTCTTTTCTGTGGCTACCCGGATCAGCGTCGCCACAATCCGCGCGCCCGCCATGAAGGTCCCGCGTAGCGTGCCGGATACTTTCGATTCTCCACCAGCCCGGCGGCGATGATTGACCGGAATCTCCAGAATCCGGAGGCCCGCCCGGGCGGCTTTCATCTGCATCTCCAAATTCCAGCCATAGGTCTGTTCGCGCATTCCGATTCTTTCCAGCGAATCGCGGCCAATGGCGCGAAATGGGCACATATCGGTATAACGAACTCCGTAAAGCAGATCTAGAATCGCTCCGGCCACGCGTCCGGAAAAAATTTGCTGGAAGTTCATGCTGCCCGGTTCCCGCCGGCCGCGGGTGCGCGAACCGATCACAAAATCGTGCGTGCCGGCGACGATCGGATCGACGAGCCGCTTCATGAATTCCGGGCAATCGCTCCCGTCGCCGTCGAGAAAGACGACCACCTCCGATTCCGGCGGGAGAGCCGCGACGCCCGCGGCGCAAGCGCGGCCATATCCGCGGGGCGCGCTCACGACCCGCGCGCCGGCCTGACTCGCGTGTTCGGCAGTGCGATCGCTGCTTCCATTATCCACCACGATCACTTCGCGCGGGACGCCGGTAGCCAAGCATTCGCGGACCACCTGCGTAATCGGTTCCTCTTCATTCAACGCCGGAATGATTACCGAGACGCTGGCGGACGTGTGGTTCATGAGAATTCGCTGGAGGGGCGAGCTCCCGCGAGCCCGCATCCAACGGCGTCGCAGGAGCTCCGCCCTCCCTGAATTCGCAACACCGCTCTCCCTTCCATCAACATGCTGACCATTACAAGACCAGCCAGGCCGTGGTGAAATAAAACAGGAGAGCAAAAAAATCGGCCAGAGCCAGGGTTAACGGGCCGGCGGCGATTTTCGGATCCAATTTCAACCGATGCAAAGCCGACGGCACGCTCAACCCAAACAGACACGCAGTGATAAGAGAAAGAGCGATACTGCTGCCGATAGTGAAAGCGGCGCGCGGATCGCCTCGCCAAAGCCAGACGATCGCGCCGACGACCAACCCGCAGGCAAAGCCTAACAGGGCCGCAGTGGCCATTTCGCGCCGGAGGGCGCCGACAAACCAGCGCCATGTGACCGGAGCCGAACGAAGCGCTTGAATGGTTACGGTCATGGATTGCATGCTGACCCCCTCGTTTAACCCGAGCACCATGGTCAGGAAAAAAGCAACGATCAGGCTGCGGGCCAGGGTGAGCTCAAATGCCCCTGCCAGCAGCGCGCAAATTGTTCCGCTGAGCACCGTGGCCAGGAGCCAGGGAAAGCGATAACGAAACACCCGGAAAGAGGAAGCGTTGCGAACCTGGGCCATCCGAAACCCAAGCGCTTCGAACACATCATCCCCCCGCGCCGCCAGGCGCTCCTGTTCCGGATCGATCTCCATCATTTCTTCGGTGAAAAGGTTTACATCGATCACGCCCACCACGCGCCGCTCGGAATCGATCACCGGAAAGGCGAAAAATTTGTAAAGGACGAAAAACTCACACGCTTCCAGCACCGTCGCGGTCGCAGGAATGGCAGCAACTCGGCGCACCATGATCTCCTCCAGCCGAGTTTGAGGAGAAGCAGTCAGGAGACGCCTGGTGGGGAGGACTCCGGCCAGCCGGCCGTCTTCGTCGACCGCATAAAAATAGATAATCCGTTCGCCAATCCCTTCGCGACGGATCGCCTCCAGCGCCTCCTGGACGTTCATACCGGCGCGCAACAACGGCAGATCCTTCCGGGCGTGGGCAATAACCGGATCGTCAAAGCGGGCCGGCGGGGAGGGATTCATTCGCGGTTTTCCACTCGATGGACGATGCCTTTGGCTCGCATGATCGCTTCTGCTTCGCTGAAATAATCCCGCACATCCCCTTGGGCGCGGATCCAGTCGAGATAGTTGCCGATTCCCTCGGCTAGATCGACCTCCGCTTCGTATCCGATGGCCCGGATTCGCGACGTGTCGCTGGTCAAATGGCGCATCTCTCCCGGGCGAAACTCGCCGTTCGCTTCCGGGGCGATAGGAACTTTGAGTGCATCGGAGATCAGCTCGGAAATTTCTCGAATGGGCACGCCGCGACCGCTGCCGACGTTGACAGGCAACCCATCGAGCTGGTCGTTTTCCGCGGCGAGCAGATTGGCGCGGGCGATATCTTCCACGTAAGAAAAATCGCGGGTCTGTTCGCCGTCTTCGTAGAGGATCGGCGGCAGATTGTTCAATAACCGGGTGCAGAAAATCGCGATAACACCGGTGTAAGGATTAAAGATCGATTGGCGCGGCCCGTAGGTGCAGGAATAGCGCAACGCGACCGTCGGCAGGCCCATCTGTTTTCCCCAAAGCAGGACCAGTTTTTCCTGGTCGACTTTGGTCAGGCCATAAACCGTTTCACCTCCGAGCGGGGCCTGTTCGGGCGTCGGAACGCTTCTGGTTGCGGCATTACAAATCGGGCAACGCACCTGCCAATCCCCCCGCCGTAATTGCTCGACCGGGCGCACCTCCGGAAAAACCAATCCGTGGTCTGGGCAGTTCCCCGCTCCTTCCCGATAGACGGCCTGCGAGCTGGCGACGACTATTTTTTTAATCGGCAGATTCTTTTCCCGAATCACCTCGAGCATCAATGCCGTGCCGAAGGAATTAACATGCACGTATTTCGCTATGTCCGGCATGTAACCTCCGTAGGCAGCCTGGTGAAACACCAAATCGATATCATCCAGTGCCGCCGCGATCGTGTCGCGGTCGCGAAGATCGCCTTGCATAAAGTGGGCCTGCTGGTTGATCCAGGCGGGCCGGCCGCGGCGATGGGTATTCGGTTCGATGTTATCGAGCACCCGCACCCCCCAGCCTTCCTGCACCAGAAGGTCGGTCAGATGCGAGCCGATCAGGCCGGCTCCACCCGTGACAAGTGCGCGCCTTCCAACTTTAGTCATACCCGAAGCGCACCGTAGGTTGTAGAGGTGCTTGTGCCAAGCACCGGACTTGTCCAAGGTAGGGACGCATCTCCGAGGCGTCCGCGGGGCGACATCGAACCAAGCTCGATCTCGGGAGAGATGTTCTTATCTGAGAAACCGGATCTCCTGCAAAAACCTTCGCGTATTCGGCGCAACATCCAGAGTCGTTTCAGAACTTTGAAGAAGTTCTTGGCAAAGCAGGCTGAGCGATTGCTCATCATCCACATCCAATCCGCGCGGCAGTTCGTGCACCTCCAGGTTTATCTCGCGCGCCCGCTTCATGGTCTGTTGAAACACCCGTTCCGTGCTCCAGTCGATCTCTTCAAATAACCGACGATGGAGTTTCTTTACCCCAATCAGAAAATAACCGCCGTCCTCGGCCGGGCCCAGCACCATCCGGTCTCCCGGTTCACTGAGGGCACGGACAGCCTCGACAAAACTCGCCGGCGGAACCGTCGGGCTGTCGGAATTGATCAAACAAACCGAGCCGAACCCGATCCGGAGCAAGTCCTCGATCGCGGATGTGAGCCGCGCATCAAAGCTTTGGCCGCGCTGCGGTAAAAGACTAAATGTTGGAGGCAAAATCGAGTCGTAGAGTGTTTCCATCCCGATTGGCGTGTAAACGCCGATGCCTTTAGCGGCACAGGATTCGGTCGCGCTTGCGATCGAGCTAGAAAGGTCGCGCAGAAAACAAGCGTTGAGCTCGGCCGCTTCCTCGGGAGTGAGCGGCGGACAAAGCCGCGTCTTCACTTTGCCCGGTTCCGGCGCTTTGGTCATGAGACCCAGAGCACACAGATCTCGAGACTTCTGGTGTTCTTTGGTTGGATCTAAAATGGTAAGTCTGCTCACGTTGTTTTTGTTCGGGTCGGGCCCCAATTCTTCGAGATAGCCGATCAGGCCTGGTTCAACCTCGAAATCACATACGATCACGGACACCTCGGAGAGACGTCGCTACCAGGCTGAGTCGGCAAAGTTTTTCGCAGCGCTTAATAAATCTTTCTAATTTACCTCACTTCTTTCTTCATCTTCTGCCGACGAATAACTTCATTTTAAATCAGGTTACTCCTCGCCAGAAATACCGGTCCGGGTTTGTGAATAAGGCATCAACGGGTGCGCGACAACAGACCGCGGCTGTTTCTCCAACAATTTTGTTCCTAGTTGTTGGCAGTTGTTGGCAAATTACTCGACTGCTCATTAACAGACGCAGAATGGAAAGAGTTATTGTCGTCGACATGCTGCATTTTCTGGAGGTGCGGTTTGTGTGCAGCCGAAACGGAATAGGTTTGGTCGCCCATAAAGTTTTGGTATAGAAGAGATTTGTCGGTTTACCATCCTGGTCTGGCCACAAGCAACGAGGCGTGTTCGCTTGAGACCTGCAGACGCTCCACCGTTGCCGGTGAGAAAAACTTTAGTGCGTCATACTTTGCAAAGTGTGGAAATAACGGAACGGCCGGATTCGGTTTTCCGGCCCGGAGTCTTTGCTTTTCTGCCGTGCTGTGGGAGGGGGTGGACCCAGAAAATGTAAAGGCGGGCGGAAATAATTGTTAGAGGGGGCCGGCGGCACCTCCGCTTTTTCGGGCGGGAAAGCTATTGAACGGTTTCGTATATTACGATATCGTATAAATAACATGAGACCGTTTTTATTTCTGTTGCTGGGCGGGATTGCCCAGATCGCCTCGGCCCACTCCATCGTCGCCCAGCCGCTGCTCGAACAGCGAACCCGCTCCTTCACCATCGTGTTGAAAGGGCCGGTCGCAGAGGTAACTCCTTTGTTCGGCCCGGATCGAGAAAAAGAATGGGCCCCCAGCTGGAGTCCAGAGTTGCTTTCTCCGGCAGAAACAGGCCAAGCCGAAGGCCTCGTGTTTAAGACTCAAGACCAGGACGACAAGGAGAAACTCTGGGTGCTCACGACTTATCTTCCCAAGGAAGGCCGGGTCGAGTACGTGTGTGTGACACCCGGACATAGCGTCAACCAGATAAAAATCCGGGTCATCTCCACTGGTGTCCGCCAGTCCAAAGCCACAGTTACCTACCGGCGTTCCGCCATTGCCCCGGCCGGAAACGACGACGTGCGGAGACTCACCACATCCTGGGCCGAGCATCAGCGCAAGCATTGGCAAGGCGCAATCAATGCCGTTCTGGAAAAAAGAAGCGCCCATGACTGACCTGGAATTAACTCGAGCGCTCGAGCGCGGTGAGATAGCAAACGAAGCGTTTCATCACAGGTCGCATTTGCATGTAGCCTGGACTTATCTCTCGGAGTCGCGATCGACGGACGCAGCTGCCTCGAAGATGAGCAAGACCCTGCGTCGATTTGCCGCTTCCGCCGGTAAACCTGAGAAATACCACGAAACGATCACGTTATTTTGGGTGAGCCTGCTCGCCCAGCTGCGTTCATCCGCCGCGAACGGTTCGACTCTGGAGGAACTGGTCCGGGCTAATCCGCAGTTGCTGGAAAAGGATTTTCCGCTGGCTTACTATTCAAGGGAGCGGCTGTTCAGCGCTGAGGCTAGAACCGGATGGGTTGAGCCGGATCTGAAGCCGCTCTGTCTTCATGTTATTGCGCCTCATTCATCCCGTTCACAGGGCGACACACCGGATCGGCCTTTACCTCGATAAGTTGGGTGAGGAAGGCCTGACCCAGGGCGAAGCGCATATCCTGGCGGTGCTAGCCGATTCGGGTCCGGCCAATGTTGCCGATCTCCACCGTTCTCTCGCACACAAGCGCTCGACCCTAACCAGTATTCTCGATCGCCTGGCCGGACGCGGTTTGATAACCCGTGAGGTGGGCGAAAAAGACCGCCGCACGTTTGTTATCAGACCAACTCCAAAGGGACAGAAACTGGCCCGGCGCATCGGCCGCCATTTGGCCAAACTCGAGCAAGCAGTCTTACGACGAGTGAGCGCCGGCGATGCCAAGGGTTTTGACAAGGTGATCTCGGCCCTGGAAGAGGAAGCGCACCAGCGAAGCCGCCCTCTGAAAATGTAACTCCTTTTTGGGAGACCGAAGTGTTAAGATGCTGCTGGCAACCACCGCGGGCTTCCGGACGCGATTCGGTCTCGTGGTCGAAAATGTGCTGGGTTAGTTGACCCAAAGTCGAGAGAAGAACGAAGATAACCCTGAATCATGCACATTGCCGACATCCTCCAGGGTGATTCTCCCACGTTTTCGTTCGAGTTTTTTCCTCCGAAAACGCCGGAAGCGGCCGAGACCCTTTATCGAACGATCCGCGATCTCGAATCGTACATGCCGCACTTCGTCAGCGTTACCTACGGCGCCGGGGGTTCAACCCGGGACTTGACCCACGATCTGGTGGAACGGATCCAGCACACCACCAAACTGGATCCGATCCCGCACCTGACCTGTGTCTGCCACAACGAAAAAGAGATCGAGGCGATTCTACTTCGATACGCCCAATCGACGATCGGAAACATTCTTGCACTGGGAGGCGACAGGCCGCGTGAAATTGCCTACGACAAGTCGCGGGACTCGTTTCAACACGCGATCGATTTGGTAAAGTTCATCCGCAAATTCAACGAATCGGGCAGACATCCGGATCGTCGCGGTTTCGGGATCGGCATTGCCGGTTTTCCTGAGGGCCATCCGGCTACCCCGAATCGAATAGTCGAAATGGATTATTTCAAAGCGAAAGTCGACGCCGGCGCCGATTACATCGTCACCCAACTATTTTTTGATAATCGCGACTTCTTCGATTTTCGGGAACGCTGTGCGCTGGCCGACATCCACGTTCCCATTATTGCCGGGATCATGCCGATTACTTCGATCAGCGGATTCAAACGCATCGCCGAGCTCGCCGCCGGCTCCCGCTTTCCGGCCAAGCTTCTGCGAGCGCTGCAGCGATGCGAAAACGACCCGGAAATGATCAGCCGCGTCGGGGTTCACTTCGCCCTCGAACAATGTCACGATCTTTTGGACAATAACGTGGCCGGCATTCACTTTTATACCCTCAATCGTTCCGACGCCACGCGCATAATTTTCGACAGCCTGGGGATTCCACGTCGGCGAAAGGCAAAGGCTCCGGCCGTTTAGTCGAACGGTACCGAAACGTCAGCTAACGACCGAGCCCTAGAGATTTGCGTGTAACGTCCGACCAGCGGACTATTTTCCCGATGTTCCAGAGTCGGCGCGCGCTCAGTCTACAATTAAGCGGTTTGGTTGCCGTTATCGCGTTGCTGGCGTTGCTGTCGCAATTCTTTCCCGTAATCGATCTGGTGAAGGCGGTGCAACAGCGCGTCCTGCAGTGGGGCGACTGGAGCGCGATTTGTTATCCCCTGCTGTTTGCAGCCTGTAACCTCTTGCTGTTACCGGGCGGAATTTTGTGTGTCGGCAGCGGATTTTTCTTCGGACTTTGGTGGGGTTTTCTGATCGTTCTGGTTGGCAATATTATCGCCTCCGCTGCTGCATTCGCGATTAGCCGGTCCGTTGCCCATCAGTGGCTTCGGAAAAAGTTTGCGGAAAGCGCCCGGTTCCGCGCCTTGGAACCGGCAGTGGCACGGGAGGGTTGGAAGATTATTGTCTTAAGCCAGTTGCATCCGCTTTTCCCGACCAGTCTGATTACTTATTTGTACGGCCTAAGCAGCATTCGTTTTCGGACCTATATGTTTTGGGTCACGGTCGGCCGGATCCCCGGACTGTTTCTTTACGTGTATTTAGGGACCCTGGGGCAGTTCGGCCTCAACCTCGCCGAAGGCAAGACCCACCCGCGGGCATTGGAATACTGGGTCTGGGGCGGCGCATTTCTAATCAGCGCAGCTCTTCTTTTGATTTTGGCCCGGATCGCGGTAAAGACATTCGACGCGGCGGAACGCACAGTCACGGCCACGGCCACGGCCTCGGCAACCGCGCAAGCCAAACTCAAACCGAAGTGCAATACCCAACATATATAAGCGTAACTATCTGTATACAAGGATATTATGTCTGACACTGAACTGATCGAGGCGGCACGTTCCGTTCGCGACAAAGCCTACGCGCCCTATTCGCACTTTGCCGTCGGTGCTGCAATTTTGACTCGTTCCGGCAAGGTGTTTGTCGGATGCAACGTGGAGAATGTCTCGTTCAGGATAACCACTTGCGCCGAACAAGCGGCGATGGGGGCTGCCGTCGCTAACGGATACAGTGACATCGCTGCCTTGGCGGTAGTCGCCGATTCGAAAGAGCCTGCCCTGCCCTGCGGGGCATGTCGTCAGATGCTGGCGGAATTCAATCCTAAACTGCGGGTTATCGCGTCGACCCTGGATGGACGGATAGAGACCTATTCGCTGGAGGAGCTACTTCCGAAACCGAGACAAGGAATCCTGGAATCGCCTTCAGCATGAAGAATGGGTCGAGTGCTTATGATGTGGTGGTGGTCGGCTGCGGCCATGCCGGAATTGAGGCCGCATTGGCGTCGGCCCGATTGGGGTGCAGAACGCTTCTTCTAACCCAAAACCTCGACACGATTGGTCAGATGTCGTGCAATCCGGCGATTGGCGGCCTGGCCAAGGGACACATTGTGCGCGAGATCGACGCGTTAGGCGGCGCCATGGGGTTGAACGCGGACGCTACCGGGATCCAGTTCCGAATGCTAAACCGGGCCAAGGGGCCATCGGTGCGGGCGCCCCGGGTTCAATGCGATAAGAAGGCATATCAATTTAGAATGAAAGCGTTGCTGGAGCAGACAGCGAACGTGCATCTGCAACAAGCGACAGCAAGCAAGGTGGTGGTCAGCGGGGAGATGGTACACGGGGTAGAAACCGATTTGGGTCTTTCGATTTCGGCTGGGGCCGTTGTGGTAACGTCGGGCACATTCTTACGCGGACTGCTCCATGTTGGCGAACACCAGAGGCCTGGGGGACGCATGGCGGATGCGACTTCAAATTTGAGCGAGAACTTGCGTCAGCTCGGTTTTGAAGTTGGCCGGTTTAAGACAGGGACCCCCTGCCGGTTGAACGGCCGTTCGATCGATTTTGAACAATGCCAGATCCAAAATGGGGAGGAGCCTCCACCGCGTTTTTCGTTTGAGCGGGCGTTGGGAAGAAAACCCGCTGACGTCTTTACCTTAAACTGGGACGACGGAGAGACGTTCCACGTGGAACAAACCCCTTGCTGGATCACGCATACCACCATCGCCACGCATGAAATCATTCGCCGTAACCTTCATCGGTCGCCACTTTACGCCGGGCGAATTGAAGGAATCGGACCACGGGTACTGTCCATCCATCGAGGATAAAGTGGTCCGGTTTTCGGAGAAAGAAAGTCATCAGCTTTTTCTTGAACCGGAAGGGCGGCATACCAGCGAGTATTATGTCAACGGGATTTCAACCAGCCTGCCCTACGAGGTTCAACTAGAATTCGTGCGCTCCATCCCAGGGCTGGAGCACGCCGAAATTATCCGGCCCGGATACGCCGTCGAATACGACTATTTTCCGCCCACGCAGCTCCGCGCGACGCTCGAGACAAAGTTGGTTCGCGGTCTTTATTTCGCCGGCCAGGTGAACGGCACCTCCGGTTACGAAGAAGCGGCAGGCCAGGGGCTGATCGCAGGGGCAAACGCTGCGCTTCAGGTCCAGTCTCGCGAACCGTTCGTGCTGGATCGGAGCGAAGCCTACATCGGCGTCCTTATCGATGATCTGGTGACAAGAGGTACCGAGGAACCCTATCGGATGTTTACCAGCCGAGCCGAAGAGCGCTTGAGCTTGCGACATGATACTGCCGATCAGCGCCTCCTGCCTCGAGCGTTTCAATGCGGCTTGATCGATTCCGCTCGATGGACTCGCTTTCAGCAAAAGATCGCGTCCCTGGAGACCGCCCGCGGCATGGCTGCCCAGACCATGGTTAACGGAACAACCGTAGCACGTCTTTTAAAGCGGCCCGAGATGAGCTGGAGGGATTTGCCTAACGAGCATACGTCGGCGGTTCCGGCGGAAGTTTGGGATCTTTTGGAGACGGAACTGAAATACGAGGGCTACATCGCGAAACAGACGGAACAAAATAGAGTCGTGGCCCGCCGAAACACGCAAAAAATTCCGGACGGGCTCGATTTCGCTCACGTTGCCGGGCTTCGGTCAGAAACGCGGCAAAAGCTTGCGGCGGTGCGTCCGACATCGTTAGGCCAGGCTGCCCGGATCAGCGGGATCACTCCGGCAGACGTTTCCATAATATCTATCTGGCTCAGTAAGAACAACTTATAGCCGTCCATCCGCCAAGGTTTTGGCCGGGTTCATCGAACCAGTTCCATGTTTCTCTTTGTTCTGATAACTGTTCTGCTGGTGAGTTATCTCCTCGGATCGATCCCTTCCGGTTATCTGGCCGGGCGTCTCGCCGGAATGGACATTCGAAATTTTGGCAGCGGCAATATCGGCGCCACCAATGTCACCCGGGCCCTTGGCAAACCCTACGGATACGCCGTATTCGCGGCGGATTTCGCGAAAGGGTTTTGTGCCGTGATGATGGCAAAGCTCGCCGCCGGCGAGATGCTCCCAACCAACAATCTAGCTCAATTTGTTCCCGTCCTGGGTGCATTGCTTTGCGTGGTCGGCAATGCATTTCCGGTCTGGTTACGGTTTCGAGGCGGAAAAGGGGTCGCCACGTCGGCGGGAGTGCTCTTCGCATTGATGCCGTTGGCGGCCACGGTGGTCACGCTCATCTGGTTAGTGATGTTTCAGTTGACCGGGTACGTTTCTCTGGCCTCCATTGTGGGCGCTGCCGCCTTACCCTTGACTGTGCTGGGAATGTTGCGGTTAGGCTGGATGACGGAGTTCCTGCTTTTGTATATAGCGATCGGATTGGCCGCGCTGGTTATTCTGCGGCATCGCTCGAATGTTGTGCGATTGATTCGAGGCACTGAACATCGGTTTCGTCGAGGTGGAGATTAAAAGCACAGCAATTCTGGGAGCGGGCGGCTGGGGAACGGCTCTGGCGGGGCTTTGGGCCAAAGATGGACGCGATCTGGTGCTGTGGGGGCACAATCCCGACCACGTCGAGCAGTTGCGGGCCACCCGGGAGAACAGTTCCTATCTTCCCGGGTTCAAGATCCCGGAAACGGTCCGCCTAACGAGCGATTTAAAAGAGTGCGCCCAATGCGAGCTGATCGTTCTGGTTGTTCCTTCCACGGCTTTCCGGACGATTGCCGGCCAATTCCAGCAGGTCAGCGCAAACGACAATTCTGTCTTGCTCAGCGGGACTAAAGGAATCGAGCACCGGACCGGGAAGCGAATGACCGAGATACTGGCGG
Source organism: uncultured Verrucomicrobiae bacterium (assembly GCA_963728975.1). Classification (GTDB taxonomy): domain Bacteria; phylum Verrucomicrobiota; class Verrucomicrobiia; order Chthoniobacterales; family UBA10450; genus DATFCK01. The sequence continues at coordinate 1,134,813 of CAVSMF010000001.1, read as the reverse complement.
AACTCCTTCCTTCCCATCCTCTGGCGGTTCTTTCGGGGCCGAATCTGGCAGTGGAAGTGGCCCGACAACTTCCCACCGCGACCGTGTTAGGGTGCACCCAAGCGGAATGGGCCCGAAAACTTCAGGCCTATCTGGGCAGCCCGCGGTTTCGAATTTATACCAGCGACGAGTTGACTGGAATCGAGCTGGGAGGCGCATTAAAAAATGTGTTCGCGCTTGCTGCCGGGGTCAGCGACGGGTTTGGATTGGGGGATAACTCGAAGGCGGCGCTGGTCACTCGCTCGCTGGCGGAGTTGTTGCGGCTTGGCACGGTCATGGGCGGCCATCCACGAACGTTTTATGGGTTAAGCGGTGTTGGCGATCTGATCGCGACCTGTTTCAGCCCGCACAGTCGCAACCGCAAGGCGGGCGAAAAGCTCGGCCGCGGAGAATCGTTAGACCAGATTTCCTCTTCAACCAAAATGGTGGCGGAAGGGATTCCAACTACTCGCAGCGCCTACGAATGCGCCAGGAGACTGGGAGTGGAGACACCGATTATCGATCAGGTTCATGCTGTTCTTTATGAAGGGAAATCGCCGGCCCAGGCATTGATGGACCTCTTGCAACGCGATCAAAAAGAGGAGCGATTGTAATTCCGCGATTATCTCTAAGGAACGCAGGAAAGCAGGAAATGGATGGAGGGAGCGGAAGAACCGTGGCGGCAATCAACATGAATTCGTTAGGCCGGCTGGTTCGGGTGAAAACTGACAAATGGGGGTGCGGGCACCGCGGGGCGCGGGGGCGCTGCCTACTAAAAAAAGTCCCGTTTCCTGCGTTCCCTTCGCGCACCGGAGCTTCGGTGCGAAGGCGGCTGCTTCCTCAGAGATCTTTCCTGGGTTCCTGGTTTCCTGCTTTCCTTAGCTATCCCCCTCTTCCATTCGGCAGAAATCGGCGATGACGGCCGGATAAAGCTCGCGTTCGGCGGCTTGGATTCGGGCATGAAGGGTTTCAGGGGTGTCGCCGGGTAGAATTGGAACTTCGCGCTGAGCAATAATGTCGCCGTGATCGATTTGCTCGTCGATGTAATGAACGGTGCAGCCGGTCACCTTTTCACCGGCGGCGAGGGCCTGGGCCCATGCCGCCAGGCCTTTAAACTTCGGCAGGAGCGAGGGATGAATATTCAAGATCCGGCGAGGAAAAGCTTCGATCATCGGCGATTTCAAAACTCGCATAAAACCGGCCAGGACCACGAGGTCGACGCCGGCTTCGCCCAGGGTGCGCACCAGTTCCATCTCGGATGCCGGTTCGAGCCTGGTCCGAAACTCTCCCGGCGGGAGGTAGACGTTGGGCACGGAAAACTCTCTGGCGATATCGAGAATAGGGGCGTCGAACACATCGGAAACCACCAGGCACGCTTCCGCTAGCAATCGGCCCGACCGGATCTGTTCCAGAATGGCCCGGCAATTGGTTCCCTTTCCTGAGCCCAGAATTCCAATTCGGAGCCGCTTCATTCGCCGCGTTCGCTCAACTTTTGAAGGAGGGCGCTGGTGGAATAACCGGATTCCAATGGAAGGATCCGGATCTCCGCGCCTAACTTTTCCAGGACGGCGCGCTCGGTGGGGTCGAGACTATCGAGGGTGTAATCGCCGCCTTTGGTGTAAATCGCGGGCGCGGCTTCTTCCAACAGGCGCACTGCCCGGGTCTCGTGGAAGATTGCGACCAGGTCCACGCAACTCAAAGCCGCGATCACTTCGGCGCGGTCCCGCTCGTTATTGATCGGGCGATGCGCGCCTTTCAAATTCCGGACGGACTGATCGCTGTTCACCCCCACCACTAACAGATCTCCCAGGCCGCGGGCCGCCTCCAAATAGCGGACATGTCCGACATGGAGCAGGTCGAAACATCCATTGGTCAGCACAATGCGTTTCCCGCCCGCCCGCAATTTTCCTGCTCGAGCGCCGAGCTCCTTAATATCGACGATCTTGTTTGTCATTTGTCGGGGACAACAAAATGGAGTGCTCGCGGGATGATCTCAAATACGGCGGAACCATTTCCGAGCAATTCGCCATCGGCATTAAACCACATGCCGGGGTCGGCCTTCACCGAAACTGTGCTGGCGCGGCGATAAACAATGCTGCGGCTCTTGAGATGGGCGCCCAGAAGAACCTGGGCGGCGAGCAAGACAATTTCGGCGGCGGAACATTTCGGGATCAAAATCAGATCAAGCAGACCATCGGACGGATCGGCCTGAGGCGCGACGGGCAATCCGCCGGCCACATATTGTCCGTTGGCAACGATGACATTGTAGAGATCGAGTGAAAATTCCTCGCTGTGGTCGAGTTCGATGATGGTGCGATAAGCCTGCAAATCGGGAATGGCGGCGGCAGCGCTCCGCAAGTAGGCCAATGGTCCCAACGCGCGCTTGAGTTCGGGAGTCAGCTTTTCGTTAACCGGGCCGTTGAATCCGCCCGCTGAAATATTAACAAAAAACCGCGGCTCGGTCGTCTGGGCGCGGACCAGATCGACATTGCGGAGCCGGCCGGAGCGGAGAAGATCGATGTTTTCTTCAACCGTTGCTGGAAGTTTGAGGGACCGGGCAAAATCGTTTCCGGTTCCGAGCGGAATAATTCCGATGCGAGCCGCATGGGGCTGGTCGGCGATGCCGTTCACGATCTCGTTGAGAGTGCCGTCTCCGCCTGCGGCGATGATATAGTCGCAGCCACGGCCAAGGGCCTGGCGGGCCAGTTCGGTGGCTTCCCCCGGTTTCTGGGTCAGGTACAGAGCAGATGGATTGAGGGATTCAATCTGCTTTTTCAATCCGTCCAGATCGCGGACGGAGCCGGACAGGGGATTGAGGATCACGCAAGGATTCATCTTTTTCCCGGCATGCAGGATTCTCATGCCTTCCCTTGAGCAGGCAAACTCATTTGAGTGGCTGCCGCCGGACACGGGGATGGCTGAGCAAAGCAGGAAAGCAGGAAAGATTGTGAAGAGCTTTTTGGGTCTTCAGGGCGAATTTTCTATCTCTGATCCTGTAAATCCCGTTAATCCTGCCTCGTTTTGCTCGGAGCGGGTGAATTCGACCTTGCGTTTTACCATTTTTCATCAACTTGTAGGCGCGAAGTTGCATGGCCAAGGAAAAGTCATCCCCTGACACTCGTAAGCCTGGCTCGGCGAAAGGTTTTCGGATTTCCAATGGCCCGGTCGTTCCCCAGGAGAGCGAACGCCGGCTTGGAATCCTGTCCGATTATGGCGACCTGCCGAAAAGCTACGGTGCTCCGATCCTATTTGCCATTCCGCGCGATCCCCACACAATTTTTACCTATTGGAATATCGACTGGTCGAACGCCTTTTCCCGCGACCAGCCGGTGGATCGCCAGGTTTATCTCCGGGTCAAGCGTTCCGACGGGGCGGATGAAGCGGAACAGCCCGTCGAGCCGATGCTCGGAACGCATTACGCTCCGGTGGCGCGGCCGCGCGGAGTGTATCAGGTTGAGCTGGGCTATTATCAACCGGCCGGGGTCTGGAACCCGGTTGCGACCTCGGAGCTGGTCACCATGCCGCCTGATTCTCCGTCGGAAGCCGCTGATGTCGATGTTGCCACAGTCCCGTTTCATCTCAGTTTTCAACGGTTGATCGATATGTTTCGAACTGCCAACGGGGACGCGATTGCGTCGGTTCTTTCCCGTTTCGAGGGTCGGGCGCTGGGGGAGACGGACGACTTGTTGACACCGGAGGAAAGAGAAATCCTGCGGGCGATGAATCTTTCCCTGTCCGACATCGAGTCGGCTCGGCGGGCATTTCGCGATCGGGAGAGCGCGGAGCGATTACGCAAACGAGCCGAAGCGCTTTTGGGATTTGGGTCCACCAGTCCGGAGCAGGGCTTCGGTGGAGGCAGCTGATTCTCCTTTCCAACGCCAACTGATCGTAAGCTGACGAGCCCAGGTGGATCGGCCGCTCCGCGGGCGATGTTAACACCAAAGCTCTGACTATTTTCGGAGCTCATGATGAGCGCCTTCGGCGCTAGGGCTTGGCATCGCCCGCAGAGCGGCCAATCCACCTCACTATCGTACCCGCACAATCTCCTTGGCCCAGCAAGGTTGGTGTTCGGCAGGACGCCGAACGCTGCACGCAGGGACGCGTGCGGTCCCCGGCGCAACACTGCTTCGGGCCGCACACTTCGGCGGCCGGCACGCCGAATCTGGTTGCGAAGGTCGCTGCATCTCGCTAAAGGATGCGCTGGACAAAGACCGGTGAAGCTCCACCGCGGCGGCACGCGGTAGACGGATCTGGCCGTTAGGCAATTCATTACTCATGAACGGCGGCGAAAAAAAACAAATGGAATGGGGCACGCGGGTCGGCGTGATCCTGGCCGTCTCCGGATCGGCGGTGGGGCTCGGCAATTTCCTGCGCTTCCCGGGTCAGGCGGTGGCCCATGGCGGCGGGGCGTTCATGATTCCGTACATCTGCGCGCTGATCTTTCTCGCCCTGCCGATCGGATGGGCGGAATGGGCCATGGCGCGGCATGGCGGGACCAAAGGATTTCACAATGGGGCGGCAATTCTCGGCGTGGCCGGCCGGGGCCGGATCGCCCGTTATTTTGGGGTCCTGGCCATCCTCATTCCGATGGTCGTCTACATGTACTACGTCTACATCGAGGCCTGGTGTCTTCGTTATGCTTGGGAATATCTGACCGGCGGCGTGCAGTTGAGTGGCAGCATTACCGATCAGGTCAAAGGCGCCGCGACGTTTTTTGGCAATGCGACCGGCACAAGCACAGACGGGGTGCTGAACATGAGCGCGGTTTTCTGGATGATCGTGGTCGCTTTGAATATCGTGCTCGTCTACCGGGGGTTGAAAGGCGGGATTGAAAAGTTCTGCCAGTTCGCCCTTCCGGCCATGGCGGTACTGGCTGTGGTGGTGCTGGTGCGGGTGCTCACCCTCGGCACGCCCGATCCGGCGCACCCTGGCCAGAATGTAATCAACGGATTGGGTTATCTCTGGAATCCCGACTTTTCCAAGCTGACCGATCCTGAAACCTGGCTGGCTGCGGCCGGACAGATCTTTTTCAGTCTCTCGGTTGGTTTTGGGGTGATTCTGAATTACGCCTCTTATCTGAAGAAGAAGGACGATGTTGCCCTGTCCGGCCTAACCGCCAGCGCCACTAACGAATTGTTCGAGGTCGGTTTTGGCGGATTGATCACGATCACGGCCGCGTTTGTTTTTCTCGGGGCCAGCGGAATTGTTGGGACCAGCACTTTCGGGCTCGGGTTCCAGACCTTACCGGTGGTATTCCATCAGATGGGCGCGATCGGGCCGTGGATTGGATTCGCCTGGTTCTTTCTCCTTTTTCTTGCCGCCATTACCAGCTCGATCTCGATGCTGCAGCCGGTAAAGACGTTTTTCGAGGAAGCATTAGCGATCAGCCATGGCCGGGCCATCGCCCTGACTTCCGTGATCTGTGGCCTCGGCTCGTTCTGGGTCATCTGGTTTAGCAAGAACACGATGGCGCTCGACACTATGGATTTCTGGGTCGGCACGTTTTGTATTTTTGTGCTGGCGACGGTGCAGATTATCTGCTTTGGCTGGGTCTGGGGCGTCGCCAAAGGGATGAACGAATTGGACCAGGGGGCGCTGATCCGCGTTCCCCGTATCTTTTTATTCGTGATGAAATGGGTGGCCCCTGTCTATCTGCTCGTGGTCTTGGGGGGTTTTACTTATTCTGAGCTTCCGGGAAAGCTCCGGGATATGGCGGGGAATCCCATCGAGTTTTGGACGGCGGCGATCATCGCAGCCACCCTGCTCTTGTTGGTCATTGTTCTGGCCATAGGCGAACGGCGCTGGCGCGCGGCCGGAATGGACCTTGACGGGCGCGAACCATGAGAGGAGCGATTTAACAATGAATTTCTGGGGCTGGGTCTTCATGCTGTTGTCGCTCGTTCTTGTTTGGGGCATGACGATTTGGGCCTATTACCGTCTTCTGAGCTCGCCGCCGGAACGATCCCCGGACCAGTAACAATTCCGAACTCGCTGCAGGCAAGATGATGGCGAGCCGTTTTGTTGCCGCTGCTCCGCAATCCGGGGTGGCGATCATGGGGATACCGGTCGAGTTCATTCTCTTCGGTCTCACTCTGGCCGGCGTGGCCGTTTTTCATCATCACACCCTGCGGGTCGCCCTCGTCGGCCTAACCGTTATCACTCTTTACAAAATCGCTTGGACCGGCTTCGGTCCCACCCCCGGCCTGGCCGGATTCCTGGTTCACCTGGAACAGGAATGGGTCATCCTGGCCAATCTGTTGTGTTTGTTGATGGGCTTTGCCCTGCTCTCGCGGCATTTTGAGAAAAGCCATCTTCCGGTGGCGCTGCCCAGATTCCTTCCCCACGACTGGAAGGGAGGCTTTCTCATGCTGGTAATGGTGTGGGTCATGTCCAGCTTCCTGGATAACATTGCCGCGGCCTTGATCGGAGGGGCGATGGCCCATCAACTGTTCCGGGCCAAGGTCCACATCGGTTATCTGGCCGCCATTGTTGCTGCCTCAAATGCGGGAGGGGCCTGGAGCGTGATTGGCGATACCACCACCACCATGATGTGGATTGCCGGAGTCTCGCCGCTCTCCGTAGCCGAAGCGGTCATCGCATCCAGCGTGGCCCTTTGTCTTTTTGGAATTCCCGCGGCAATGCAGCAACAGAAATACTCGCCAATTCTCAAGCATGCGCACGAACATGTCCGGATCGACTTACCCCGCGTGGTTGTTATCGCGATGATCCTCTTGTTTGCCATTGCCACCAATCTGGCCGCCAACATCATCATTCCGGACAAGACCGGCCATTTTCCCTTCATCGGCGCCTCCGTCTGGGTGGCGATTATTTTCTCGGTGCCGATGCGCCGTCCGGATTGGGAGGTTCTCCCGGGAGCCTTTCGGGGCTCCGTCTTTCTGTTGTCGCTGGTTTTGTCCGCTTCGATGATGCCGGTGGACCAGTTGCCGCTGGCCTCGTGGAAAACCGCGCTCGGTCTCGGCTTTCTTTCTTCCGTGTTTGATAATATCCCGCTGACGGCGATGGCCTTGAAACAAGGCGGGTATGACTGGGGTTTCCTGGCTTACACGGTGGGGTTCGGCGGCTCGATGATTTGGTTTGGGTCGTCCGCGGGGGTGGCCATTTCAAACATGTACCCGGAAGCTAAATCGGTAACTCTCTGGGTCCGCCACGGCTGGCATATTGCCGCCGCCTATGTCATTGCCTTCTTTTTTATGATCGGGGTTTGGAATTGGCACCCCGACCCGACGCCGCGCCGAATGAGAGCGAATACTTTACCGGCAGCAAAGTGGGGCAAGTTTTCAACTTGCCCGTTGGTTAAATGCGCAAGTTGGAAACTTGCCCCACTATAATTGCCGCGTTTTCGCTTCTGCAGAAGCGTGCTATTCTCCGGCGCGTCATGCCCTTACCTCGTTTGCGATTGGCCCGGAATCTATTAGCCCTTTGGCTGATTACCTGGCTACTGGCAATCGATTTGTCGGCTGCGACCAGGCGGCACGCGCCGGGCCAACGCATAGCCGCGCGGCGCACCACGGCCGAATTTGAAGCGCTCCCGCTCCTGCGCTCCCACCAGAACCACCTCCTTGTTCGCGCTTTTATCAATGGAAAACCCGCCTGGCTCGGAGTGGATAGCGGCGCTCCTGTGACGGCCATTGCCTTGGATCGCCGACGCTATTTTCGGCTAACCGGTCTTCCCTCGGCCTCGACTCTTCCGGCACGGCTCCAGATCAACGGCGCTTATAACAACGTTGCTGTCATTCGCCATTTGCGGCTGGGCAGTCTTAATCTGGTGGACGAACCGGTTGTGACCGTGAACCTTGGCGGATCGAGCCGGGAGGCCCGAATCATGGAAGAGCAACAGCTCGATGGGATTTTGGGCGCGGATATCCTGTTCCCGACAAAAGCTGTCCTGGACTGCCGGCGGCAGCTGCTTGTTTTGAAAATGGATCCGGATCTGCCGGGCCGCGCTCCTGGAATCAGCTACCGCGGATTGAGGGCCGTTCCGATCGAGGTCAGCGAAGGATTCAATCTTTATGTCAGCGCCCGAATCAATGGCGCGCCTGCCCGTCTCATGGTTGACACCGGCGCCTTTGCAACCCTGCTCCATGGACCTTTTGTCCGGCAGATGCGCATTCCTCTGCGCAAGACCGCGTTCCGTTCCGCCGCGGTCAATCTGAAGCAGCGAGGCGTTCAAGTGGCCCGGATCCGCAAGTTGTCTGTCGGATCGGTGGACATTGTCGGAAAAGACATCGGAGTGATCGATTTGGAAGGGTTGATTCACGAACGTTTGTTGCACGGCAAGCCGCCTGTGGTCGGCCTGCTTGGCGCGGAAATTCTGAGCCGGCACCACGGAATTATCGATTTCGGCACCCGAACCCTTTACTTGAAACGTTAGGTTGCGCATGCAACCAGCAGAGCGACATCCTAGCCAGGGGAATCCAGCAGCGTTTCCTGGGTGGAATTGGTAACTGTACCCCTCAATGCTGTTACGGCCCCTTCAATATCTTTTTTACAAGCTCTACCGATCGCAAAGGTGGGGGGGTATTCACCCGGTTCCTGAATACAGTGCACTGGGTGGTTGGGTACGCGATGGTTTATAATCGATGGCGCTTACTGGTTGCACAGGCCTGACCCCAGAAGCTGGTGACGAGTGGCCCAAATGCTCCTTTTGTCATGTCGAGCGAAGTCGAGACATCCTTACTGCGCAAAATTCTTAAAATGAAAGATTCCTCGACTCCGCTCGGAATGACAAAGGACGTAACGGCGGCCTGAGATGTTCACCCTGACTCGCCTAACGAGCGAAGATGGCGCGGCAAGGAACGAGCGAACCGGCGCTTATTCGACGTCGATCTCGCGGACGCCTTTTTGCTGACGGATCGCTTCGACTTGATTGCGGATCTTATCGGCCAATCCTACCGGGTTCGGGATGGCGTCGATAAAAACCAAGGGATTCGACGCGTCCGAGGTGTTCAGAGTGACGTTCTCGATCCCGACGAACCGGTAAAGAAACGGCTGTCGCGTTTCGATATCTTTCACCCGGTAAAGTTCGAGCGTGTCGGTGACTCTGCTGAATATTCCCTGGGTGATTTTCAGGCGCTCGGTCGTCAGCTCGTAGATCCTGTTTCTGGTTTGGAGATAACGGACAAGGGCAAAGAAGATCGGAACAATCAGCCAGCAAAAAAGCCCGCAAAGAATGAAAACGCCAAAATTTTTCCACTGAGACGAATGCCCGCGCCAGACCGTTTCTTCAGCCATATCGAAATTGTTAACGCGACCGGCCGAAACAGACAAGCGGCGTTCGTTGGCGAGCGGGCCGCGGCGGCGGAGAGCGGGCCGGCCCGGCCAGCGGCCCCAGCCACTCCGGCGCTTGCCCCAAGCGAATGTAAATGGGAATTTCTCATCCTCCTTTTGTGCGCCGAATTACCCAGGCATTCATTTTAGGTGCGGGACTTGGCACCCGGCTGCGACCGTTGACGGACGATCTGCCGAAACCGCTGGTACCGATCTTTCAAAAACCGCTCATTACTTTTGCGCTGGATCATCTGATCGAAACCGGCGTGGCCCGGTTTTTTGTTAATACCCACCATCTCCCCGGGCGGTTTACCGAGGTTTTTTCAGAACCGAGCTACCGCGATCATCCGATCGAGTTTTTCCATGAGCCGGATCTGCTGGAAACCGCTGGCGGCATCGCCAACATAGCGGGAGCGATCAAGAAAGAGCCGTTGCTGGTCTACAACGGAGATATCCTGACCGATCTGCCGATAGCGCCTTTGATCGACACTCATTTCCAGGCCGGGAACCTCGTGACCCTGGCCCTTCGCTCCGGGGCCGGTCCAAAACATATCGCATTTGATTCAGCCGCCGGGCGGATTTTGGATATCCGGAACCAGCTCGGCACCGGTGCGCCTCAGGAATTTGTCTTCTCCGGCATTTATATTGTCGATCCGGCATTTGTCGAACGCCTGGAGCGCGGCGTAAAACGATCGGTTATTCCACACTTTATCGAAATGATTCGGCGCGGGGACAAACTCGGAGGGGTTGTGATCGACCAGGGCCACTGGTCGGATGTGGGCAACCGGGCCATTTATCTGGAGGAACATCGGCTGCTCTTATCGCGAGAATTCCCGAGCTATCCGGTGGACGATCCGGAATGGCGAAGAGCGGTCCATCCCACGGCGATTATCGATCCGACCGCGCAAGTGCGAGGCTGTTCGGTTGTGAGCGAACATTGTCGGGTCGGATCCGGCGTGATTCTGGAAGACACGATCTTGTGGCCCGGTGCACAAATTGCTTCCCGAAGTCATCTCTCCCGCTGTATTGTTCGCTCCCATCGAAATGCAGCGGGTCTCCATCACGACGCCGATCTCTGAAGAGATGAAAACGGATACGCTTTTGCGTCAGACCCGGATCCATTTTCCCCGGCTCGACGTCGAGAGCGTCAAGATTACGCCGATCGAAAAGGGCGGCTCGGGCCGGTGCTTTTATCGGGTCCGCAGTGCCGCCGAACAAAAGCTGATCCTGGTCAAGTACGACCTCGAGCGCGAAGAAAACCGCCAGTACGTGGCCATCGCGAAATTTCTGGCCGGTCACGGTATTCGGGTTCCGAAAATTTATTTCCACGATTCGGAGGAGGGCCTGATTTGGATTGAAGATTTGGGGGAAGAAGATCTTTTCAGTCATCGCCGGGAGAGCTGGCTGGTCCGGCGGGCGCTCTACGAGTCGGCTCTGGATCAGGCGGCAAAGCTTCATCAACTTTCCCAGGCTGAAACAAGCGACATCCGCAGCCAGTTGCCGGCGGAATTTAATGCTGCGTTATATCTTTGGGAGCAAAAATATTTCATCGATAATTGTCTTGGCCGCTGTTTTCAGGTCGAGCCTGACCGCCTGGTTCAACTGGCAAACCTCCCGGCGCTGCACGCGATCGCCCAACGGCTCGGCCGGTTACCCAGAAATTTGGTGCACCGCGATTTCCAATCGCAAAACATCATTGTCCAAAACGGCCGGGCTTGTCTGATCGATTTTCAGGGGATGCGGCCCGGGCTGGCCCAATATGATCTCGCTTCTCTCCTCTACGATCCCTATGTCGCTTTGCCGGAGGCGGAACGCGCTGAACTGACGGAGTATTACCTGAACCTGCGGCGACAATCCGAAAAAAGAGCTGGGAAAAATTTCAAGATCATTTTGACGTTGTGCGCCGCCCAGAGACTCATGCAGGCGTTAGGCGCCTACGGGTTCCTGGCCCTGGTCAAAGGCCACCGGAAATTCTTGAGACACATTCCGGCGGCGATGCATTCCCTGCGCGAGCTCGTTGCCGCGTTGCCGGGACTCGAAGAACTCGAGCGAACAGTGGACCAAGCGATTGCATCCGGCCCGGTCCAGCCGTCTCTTTCGGGGTCCTGATCGCTGACCGGCCGGCTCAGGCGCCAGTCAATCGACAAGTTTCGGCCCAAACGGCGGGAAGTTTGCTCTCTCACCAAAGCCCAGGGATGAACCGATGAAATTGCCAATCGATGTCTACAAATTCGGCGGCGTTGCGGTCGGATCCGCCCGGGCGATCCGGATGGCGATCGACCATGTCCGGCAGGCTCCCCGCCTGGCTGTCGTGACATCGTGGCTGTCACCTTGCAGGAGCGGCGCAGAAAACGATGAGCACTGGCCGAGAGATTGCGGATTTCGCCAATCCGCCCCGGATTGGCCGTTCTATTTCCAAGCCCGGATTCCTTCGGCCCGTGGAAAGTTATCTGACAAAAGGATTCGTTAGGCGCTCGGTCCCAATCTTGGTTGGCGGACCGTGGCCCGGCAAGACCGTGACCTCGTCCCCTAACGGGAAAATTTTCTTTCGGATGCCTTCAAACAAAATTTCGGCGTCGCCGCCCGGCAAATCCGAGCGCCCAACCCCGCCGGCAAACAGGACATCGCCCCCAATGAGCAATTTCTCCTCCCGCAAAAAGAAGCAAAGACTTCCCGGGCAATGGCCGGGCACTTCCAGGACTTGCATTTCCAGTCCGAGAAAATTGCGTGAAGGCGTTGCTTCGATCAGGAAATCCGGCTCAACCGGCTCAATTTCCAGTTCGAATCCGAAATTGCGAAAGAATTCCGGGTCGGAAATCATCGGCGCGGTTTGGGGATGACAACCGATGGAGCAATGGAACCGCCGCTTGATCCGGGCCAGGTCGGGGATGTGATCGAAATGTCCATGAGTCAGAAGCAGGAGCTTCAAATCGACCTGCTGGGTCTCGAGCCAGGCACATGCCCCATCCGGAGCGTCGAACAGAATCGCGCCTTCCGGCCCGTGCAGGAGGTAGCAATTGGTCTCGAAAATACCGCCGCAAAACGTCTGGTAAGCCATAACCTGCTATGTTCGTTCCTATTCAGCTTAGCATCCGGTTTGGGTTTTGCAGATCAGAGTGGCCGGGGCCGGTTATTTTACGGGCCTCTCCGCTGTGCTTTTTTGAATGTTACCAGTCCAGGGTTGTCTGATCTTTCGATAGAACTCGCAGGTATCTTGCGTTTAAGGACGAACTCTGCGAAACTCATAGACCTTTTTTCATGAAATCTCGATTTGGTTGGTTTCTTGCGATTCCGGCATTAGCAATAACCCTGGCGGTCACGCCCGCCACGCTTCGGGCCAAGTCCGACACCGAACAGATTTGCATCTCGGTCGGCCGACTTCTGGAAGAGGGCCACTACACCCATCAGCAGCTCAACGATGAGATGTCGCGCAAGATCCTCCAGAGCTATCTGGAGCTGCTCGATTTCAGCCATCTGTTCTTTACCCAAAAAGACATCGATATGTTGAGGGCGAAATACGGAACAGCTCTGGATGACGATGTCCTGCTGGGCAACTTGAAGCCGGCCTACGAGATCTACAACCTCTACACCCGCCGGGTAGATGATCGGGTCGCCAAGATCAAGGAGCTGCTCAAGCAACCGATGGATTTCAAAACCGAGCAGACGATCGAGTTGAGCCGGCAAAAGGCGCCGTGGCCCAAGGATGAAGCCGAAGCCGATCAGGTTTGGCGGGGCCGCGTCGAGAACGAGCTCCTCCAGGAAAAGCTCAGCGAACACCCGATCGAGCCCGGTCCGCAGCTGGTGACCCGCCGCTACGATCGACTGGCCCGTAATGTCCATGAGGAAGACAAGGACGAACAGGTAAAGCTTTTCCTCGACGCCGTCGCCCAAACCTACGACCCGCATTCGGAGTATTTGAGCAAGGCAGACCTTAAGAATTTCAGCATCAACATGGGTCTGTCGCTCGTGGGCATTGGAGCGATGCTGCGCAGCGAAGATGGTTACGCCAAAATCGAGAGCCTGGTTCCGGGCGGCCCGGCCCAGGTCGATGGCAGATTGAAGGTCGGCGACCGTATCACGGCTGTGGCTCAAGGAGGGTCGGAATTCGTGGACGTGCGCGACATGCGCCTGGACAAAGTCGTGGAAATGATCCGTGGAAAGAAGGGCACCCACGTGCGTCTTCTGGTTATTCCTTCAGACGCGGCCGACCCTTCCAAGCGCAAAAATGTCGAGTTGGTCCGGGACCAGATCAAACTGAAGGACCAGGAAGCCCGGGCCGACATCATTATCAAAAAGGACGAGAACGGGAATCCGGTGAAACTCGGCTGGATCACGCTCCCTTCGTTCTATGCCGACATGGACAAGCACCAGAAGAGCACGACTCGTGACGTGCTCGTGTTGCTCAAGCGCCTGAAAAAGGAAAATATCGCCGGATTAGTGGTCGATCTTCGGCACAACGGCGGCGGCTCGCTTGAAGAAGCGATTTCATTGACCGGACTTTTCCTTAAGTCCGGACCGATCGTGCAAACGAAGGGTTCCAATGGAAACATCGTGGTTTCGACCGATCCCGATCCGGGAATCGCCTATGCCGGACCGATGGTGGTGTTGACCAGCCGGCAAAGCGCGTCGGCCAGCGAAATTTTTGCCGCCGCCCTCCAGGATTACGGGCGGGCTGTCATTGTTGGAGATAAGAGCACTTTTGGCAAAGGCACCGTCCAGACGATTCTTGAGATCGGGCGTTTCACTTCCTTGCTCGGCAGCCGTTCCGAGGATGACGGAGCGCTGAAACTGACTATTCAGAAGTTTTATCGAGTCGCCGGCGGTTCCACCCAACTCCACGGCGTTGTCTCCGATATTGTCCTGCCCAGCTTGAGCGATTTGCCGGAATTCGGCGAAGGCGCCCTCAAAAATTGCCTCAGTTACGATCAGGTCCCCAAGGCGCGCTATACCAAGTGGTCGGATACGCATTCGCTTTTTCTTCCTGAACTCAAGAGCCGTTCGGCCGAGCGGGTGCAGAACAATCCGGAATTCCATTACGTGATGGAAGATATCGATCGTTTGCGGCACAAGCTGGACGAGAATCGCATCTCTCTGAATGAAGATGTTCGGCGCAAGGAATTGCAGGAAGACAAGCTGCGCAAGGAAATGCGATCCAAGGAGCGGCTCGCCCGCAAAGACGAGGAACCGCGCATCTACCGATTGACTCTTGACACCGTGGACAAGCCGAATCTGCAACTGGTCATGTACCCCGGCAAATTGGCAGCGGCCAAAGCGGCCGGCTCGGCCAAGGTGGCGCCGGAAGCCGCGTCCGACTCGGACTCCGACTTTCTCGGCATCGACGACGATACCAAGGAGCCGACCATCGATCCGGAGCGCGACGAAGCTTTAAATATATTGAGTGATCTGGTCGATCTCTCTCATGGACCCAAAACGGCCAGCGTCCGTCCCTGAGCCGAGTTTTCGAGATGCGATGCTGCGGAAGCAGCGCTTTCCAAGTTAAAACCGCCCGTCTACAATCCTAGGCATGCGACGGCGTGTTCGGCGGAGTTTGGGCGTGACGCAGCGCGCTGCGCTCGTTCTCCTCTTCTGTTCGAGCGCGGCCGTTTCGGCGCAGGAAAGCGGATCCAGCCCGGGAGCGGGAGCCGATCTGGCTCAGCTTTACGCGCGGGGGATGACGGAATTCCAGTCGGGCGATTATGCCAAGGCCGCCTCCGATCTTGAAGCCCTCCTGGCCAAAGCCGAGTTCAGTCCGCAATTGGAGCCGGCTTTTTTTAGTATCGGATCCGCCTATTTCAACGCCGGCGATTACCGGAAAGCGATTACCGCGTTCAAGAACTACCAAACCAAATTTCCGGGCGGCCCGCATCTGGGCGAAGCAATTTTCGGAATGGCCCAGGCCAACCTGCTGACGAAAAACTATGGGGAAGCGGCAGCTCTTTTTTCGGCGTTGGAAAAGGACCCGCATTACCGCGACCAGGCACTTTTTTTCGGGGCGAGCGCGAGCAAGGAAGCTGGCAAAACGGATGCGGCGATCGGGCTCCTGGAGAAACTGGCTGGTGGCGAACTGAAAAGCGCGCTCTCGGTCCGCGGCGCCATGATGCTGGCGCAGCTGTATTCTCAAAAGGGCCAGTCGGACAAAATCATTCCATTAATCAGGAAGCTGCACGATCGGATCGCCCTGGTTGAGAACATCGTCGAGCTCAACTCCATGACCGTCGAGCTCGGCGACAAACTTTACGCCAAGAACTTTTACGCCGATGCGCTGGAATGCTATCAGGCGGCCTATCCGCGCGAGCAGATTGTGCGTTTGCAGAATAACCATCTCGCTGCCATGCAACGCGCCATCGAGGAAAACCTCGCCGCGGCCAGGGCTAACCCATCGCAGTTCGGCCAGCTTGCCGCGGCCAACAACCAGATCAAAAGCGACATGGAACAGACCCGCAAGCTGCTCGAGGAATTTCAAAAGCTGCCCTCGATTACCCCGGCGATCTACATCCGGATGGCGCGCTGCTTTTATGAACTCGACCGCAAATGGGAAGCGATCGTCGTTTACGACGAAATCGTCGATCGGTTCGGCCAGATTCCGGAACGCGAGCCGGCCCTTTTCGGCCTGATTGCGTCCCTGTCCGATGTCGGTCAGGCCCAGAAAGCGGAGGAACGGTGCGAGCAGTACCTGCGTGAATTCAAGAACGGACCGAATGCCCAGACCGTCGGTTACATGATTGGCGTGGTTGCGCTGCAGGCGAACGATCCCAAGGCTGCCGAAACCTATTTCAATCGCATGCTCCAGGCGCAACCTGACAGCAAGTTCCGCGATCAAATGCGGTTTCTGCTCGGAAACGCGAAGTTCCTGGAGGGGCAATACGATCAAGCCACAGCCGAGTATAAAAAATACATCCACGATTTTCCCAAAGGCCAGAACTTCGAGGAGGCGAATTACCGGCTGGCTTTAACCGCTCTTTTTTCCGGCAAGTACCAGGAGGCAATGGATCAGTTGCATGCCTACCTTCAAAAATATCCGCAGGGCGCATTTAAGAGCGACGCAAAATATCGCCTGGCTGTCTGCAAATATGCCGCGTCGCTCTACGATGAAGTGGTCGCTGACTGCCAGGCCTGGGAACGGGAGTATCCGAAAAATAAGCAATTGGGCGAAGTCCTGGCCTTGCATGCCGATGCCTATGCGGCCACCGATCGCACCGAAGACGCCATCCGCTTCTACATTGACTCTTACAAAAAGGCCACCACCGATGAGGTCGTCAATTATTCGCTCTTTGCCGCGAGTAAACTGCTTCAGAAACGGGGCGAGTGGGACAAGGTGGCGGAGTTGTTTAACGGCTTTATCGAACAAAGACCGGACAGCCCGACGGTTGTTGCGGCGCTTTATTGGATCGGGAAAGCCAAGGCGCACGAAGGAAAACTGGATGAAGCAAAAAAGCTCAGCGCGGAAACGATCAAGAAATATATCGCTGATCCGAGCCGGGAAGCGGTGGAAATGCTCCTCACTCAGCTGGCCCAGCTCTGTGTAAAAAAGAAACCGGCCGATGGAGGGCGGAGCTCCGCGACGCCGAACGCCGGTGGCTCGGCCCCGCAGGAGCTTGGCCCTCCTCCCAATCCCGGCGCAGAGCTCGACGCTCTCCTGGGTTCCACGGAAGGCGATACCAACGCAACCGCCCGCGCGCGCATTCTGTTCGCTAAAGCGGAGCTGGCCCGCCTCCGCCGGCAGCCGGCCGAAGAGGAGAAAAATATCGGCCGTATCGCCGAGCAATTTAAGCCCGCTGATCTGAGTCCGCTCCTTCTCGGCCGGGTGGGCGATTATCTGCTCGGCAAAAAAGAGCCCGAAAAAGCCACCGCATTTTATCAGACGTTGATGGACGACTATCCCAAGAGTGAGAACGTCGACTTCGCTTACAACGGCCTGGGCGAGATCGCGTTTGAGAAACACGATTTGCCGCAAGCCCTGCGTTATTTTTCCGACGGCACCGACCGGATCGCTGCCTCCCAGAAGTTGAAGGATCTTACTGTGGGCAAGGCCAAAACCCTTCTGGCCATGAACAAGCTGGATGAAGCCAAAAAGGTTTTTGAGCAGGTGGCTTCGGTGCGGGATTGGCGCGGCGAATCGACCGCGTTCAGTGTTTTTTCGCTGGGCGAAATCGAAGCCAAACAAGGCCACTGGGCGGAGGCGAATGCTTATTTCCAGCGGGTCTATGTCGCTTACCAGAAGTTTTTGCCCTGGGTGGCCAAGGCTTATATTCGCAGCGGCGAAAGCTTCGAGAAGTTGGGGAAAACCCAGGAAGCGGCAAACACTTATCGCGAGATGCTGCGCAACCAAAAACTGAGCGGCTTTGCCGAAGCAGCCGAAGCGCGCAAACGCCTGGAAGCGCTGGGACAAGGATGAAGAAGAATTGCCGATTGCCGATTGCGGATTGCGGAGTTGTAGGGCGTCTGTGTCAGACGCCCGGGACCAGGGTGCCGTCTCGCAGAGACGGCCTACAATTCCCGCTCTTGCTCCTGCTCCTGATTCTCGTTAGGCCGATTAGCGCTCAGCAGATTACGTTAAAAACCGGACAAAAAGTGGATACCCTGGGAATCCGACGGGACGGCGATCTGATCATGGGCAAGATCCAGGTCGGAAGCGGAAACGGCGAAGTCGGGTACAACGTTTCTCAAATCGCCAGTATCGATTTCCCGGAACCGCGAGGACTGAAGATCGCCACCCAATTATTGGCGCAGGATCAACCGGAAAAAGCGCTTGGGGAGATCGAGCCGGTGGTTAAATATTACGAACCGTTCAAGGAAATTTCCGGCGCCTGGTGGGCCCAGGCAGCCTTGATCAAGGTCTCGGCTTTGGCGGCCTTACAACGGGATGCGGAAGCGGAAACGCTTGCCGCCGCAATTCAAAAAGGCACGGCGGACCCGGAAATAGCCCGGGCCGCCCGGCTCCGGATTGCCTCGGGTCTGGTCCGCAAGAAAGATTTCGAGAAAGCGCTGCGGATTTGCGATGAGATCATCAAGCAGAGCGAGGATTCGCGAACCCTGGCCAACGCCTGGGTGACCAAAGGCGATGCCTTGTTTGGTCAAAAGGAATGGGATGCTTCCTTGCTGGCCTACCTGCATGTCCCGGTATTCTACAGCGACGAGAAGTCGTCGCTCCCGGCGGCCCTGTTGGGGAGCGGCCGCGCTTACTGGCGATTGGATGATGCATCCCGGGCAAAAAAAGCTTTTACTGATCTAATTGCGGCATATCCGAAATCTGCGGAAGCGGCAATTGCCGAGAATGAAATTAAAAGAATCCGCACTCAATAACCAACCGTTGACTCGTAACTTATGAAAATGAAACCTGGGCATCTTTTCGCACTGATTTTTGTTGTCTTCCTGGTCCTGGTCTCGCCGGCCTTGGCCCAGGCGGCGTCGCCGGCCGCCGGCGAGGGTATCCATACCAAAACTCTCTGGCAGCAGATCGAGGAGGGCGGCTGGGTCATGGTGCCGATTGCCCTGTGCTCGGTGGCAACCCTCTATTTGATCGGCGACGGCATTCTGCGGACCACGCCCAAGCGGGTGGCGCCGCCGGAGCACGAAGAAAACGTCAAGACGCTCTTTCGCAACGGCGATTACATCGGCGCCTATAAGTACTGCAAAGAAAACCCGTCCTCGCTAACCAATGTGCTGCGGGTCGGGATCGGCTTGCTCGGCGAGGGCAAGGAAGTGGCCGAGGAAGGGATGACCGGCGAACTGGCCAAAGAGAATTCAGCGATGCAGACCTATATCAGTTATTTGTCGGTCATTGGCGTGTGCGCCCCGATGATCGGGTTGTTAGGGACAGTAACTGGGATGATCAAGGCTTTTGCCAAGCTGGGGGCCTCCGGTATTGGCGATCCCTCGGGGCTTTCCGCTGCCATCGGCGAAGTGTTGGTGGCTACGGCCAGCGGATTGATCATCGCCATTCCGGCGTTCATGTCCTTCTATTTTCTGCGCAACCGCGCGACGGCATCGCTGCACTACATTCAGGATGTGATTAACCGGTTGTTCCGGAAAATGCCTTACGAATCGCTGGCCGGGGTTCACCTCGGCGAAGAGGAGTTGTACGCGGCGATCCCGAACTGGCTGGTCCAGCCTTCCGGATCCGGACAAACCGGGAAAATCATTACTGAACCGGCAACCTAGGGCGACCCAAAATGGCGGCAGGAGCTGGCGGAACAGAATCGGGCGAACCTGAATTTCAGGTTGCGCCCATGATTGATGTGTTGCTCACGATCCTCGTCTTTTTCATGACCATCACGTCCGCCCAGGTCTTGAAGGTGGACAAATCGATCAACCTGCCGGTGGCGAAGGATGCCGTGAAAAAAGACAACTCCCGCTCTGAAGCGGTGGTGAACGTCCGTTGGAAGGAAAAAAAGGCGCGGTATGTGTTTGACGATCGGGTCTATACCCAGGCGTCCTCCCTGATTCAGCCGCTGAAAACGGCGCGGCTTACCGCCGAAAAGAAAGTCACCGGCACGGCCAATCCGACCTTTCGCGCGGTCATCCGGGGCGATCGCGATGTGCCGGCCATGTACGTTTCCCAGGCGATGAACGCCTGCGCCGAAGCAGGCATTACCGACATCTCATTTTCGGCAGTGAACAAGGATTAAGATATGCGAGGCAAAGGCATAACGGTAGGGACGGCGCGCTGCGCCGTCCGGACATCGCAGCGCGATGTCCCTACCAAGCGCGCCTCTTCGCCGCCGCAAATTAACCATGCGACTTGAAATAAAACAGGAAGGAAATTTCGGGTTCCAAATCGCTCCCATGATCGACGTCGTTTTTGTGATCATGCTCTTTTTCATGGTCATGGCCGGCGCGGTCAAAGTCGAAAACGAGCTGAATACGCAGTTGCCGGGAACGGCGGTCACTTCCAACAGCACCGATTTTGTAGACGAACAAATCATCACTATTTCCGATACCGGAGAAATCAGTTTGAACGACGAGCCGTTCGATTCGGCTCAGAGCAAGGATTTGCCGCAATTAAAGGCGACCCTGATGCGGCTGAAACAAAATGCTGATGCCGCCAAAACCCCCGCCGTGGTGACGATCATCAGCGACGAGCAGGCAAAATATTCCCGGACGATCGATGTGCTCGACGCCCTCGCCGTGGCCAAGATCGATAATGTCACGTTCACCGTGAACGAAGAGGAATGAACGCGGCGATTGAGCCGGTCGGGCCGCCCGCGAAACGGGAACGAATGCTTGCCCGGTGGTGGCACTGGGAACGCACCAGCGGCAAGTTTCTGGTCGTCAGCATCGGCGTCCATCTCCTTTTTGGCGGCCTTGCCGCTGTGGTCGTGGTCCAGCATTATCAGGCAGCGCGCAAACTCACCTTCAAAGGCGGGCCACCGTCGCCGAATCCTTCCACCCGTTCCCTCGAGCACAAGGTGCAGCTGGCAAAAAAACAGAGCACGATGAGCGCGCCAGCGATGGCGAGGAAAATTACCACCACCGGGCTGGCCAAAGTATCTTTGCCGGAGATGCCCGCCATGCCCAAACTGGCGGCGCCCGCCGTTAAAATGGCCGGAGCCGGCGGCACCGACGTCAGCTTCAATCCCGGAGGAATGAGTGCGAGCGGCGGCGCCGGAGCCGGAGGCGCGGCTGTTCCATTTTTTGGCTTTCGCGAATCCAAGGGCGGCGGCTCGCTGGTCGGAAAATTCTACGATTTGAAGCAGCTGAAAAACGGGACGCCATCCAAACTCGACCAGCAAAACGGGTATCCCAGCGAGTTATCGAAGTTTGTGAACAGCGGCTGGAACGAAGCGAACCTGCAAAAATATTTCGTCGGCCCGAACTCGCTTTACACCACCCAGATATTTATCCCCAAACTCAACGCCGATCAGGGGCCTCTTGCTTTCGGGCTGGGCGGCCGGGTCCAGCCCAAAATGTGGGTTGTGCATTACAAAGGAAACGTTGTTCCCAGCGAGAGCGGCACGTTTCGTTTTGTGGGAATGGCTGATGACGTTCTGGTTGTTCGATTCAACGGCCGGGTGGTGCTCGATTGCGGGTCCACCAACCCCAGCGGCCACGCCCCCCAAAGCTACTACGCCAGTGCCGGGCTAAAGCTTGATCCCAAGATGGGGTGGTACAAAGGGCTGGGCCGGGGCGACCCGGTTCAAGTAACCGCGGGTGAAAGTTATCCGATGGAGATTCTGTTAGGCGAATGGCCGGGAGGCGATTTCAAAGCCTGGCTCCTGATCGAAAAGGACGGGGTCGAGTACGAAAAGGACATCAAAGGCAATCCGATCCTTCCCATCTTCAAGCTCGCCGCCGGTCAACCGATGCACTCGGGCGGTGAAGCGCCGGTATTCGCTAAAAACGGTCCAATCTGGAAAGCGGAGAAGGCCAAGGAAACGACGTCGGCCGCGCGCTGAGGTAGCGGCGATTGACCTCACCCGCCATCTCTTGATTTCACGCAAGCAAATCGAACCGCGGATTACGCCGATAACTGCGGATGGCTTAGCAATAATGCTGCCCACGGAACATCCGAAAAGTCCGAATCAAAAGAGGTTGTCCAAAAAAAGGTTTGCACATATTCGCATGTTTCGTGGGCAACAAATCTTGTCGAAACGCGACGATTTGACCTATAGCAGCGCGGAAGATGTCAGAACCTCGAACTACAGGCCGGCGGTCTCTGCCGCCAGAAGTTAAAAGTCGCGGGTGTTTCGGTCCCGAATCTATCTCGTGTTAGTCGGAGCCTTCACACCGCAATCGGCGCCTTGATTGATGGATGTGGATCGTAGCCGGTCAGTTCGAAGTCTTCGAAAGTGAAATCGTGGATGTTTTTGATCGCAGGATTTAAACGCATACGCGGCAACTGCCTGCATGCACGCGTGAGCTGCTCGCGCGCCTGTTCGAGATGGTTCTGATAAAGATGCAGATCGCCGAAGGTGTGGACGAAATCGCCCGGGCGAAGCCCCGTCACTTGCGCCACCATCATGGTCAGCAGTGAATAGGAGGCGATATTGAACGGCACGCCGAGAAACAGATCAGCGCTGCGCTGGTAAAGCTGGCAGCTCAACTCGCCATCCTGGACGTAAAATTGAAAAAGCACGTGACACGGGGGCAAAGCCATGGCTTCGATTTCGGCCGGGTTCCATGCGCTCACAATCAGGCGTCGGCTGGACGGATTGGATTTGATCTGGGCGATGACATCTTCTATCTGATCGATCCGTTCGCCGTTGCCGCCGCGCCAATCGCGCCATTGCGCGCCGTAGACCCGTCCAAGCCGGCCATTTTCATCGGCCCATTCGTCCCAGATGCTGACGCCATGTTCGTTCAGGTAGCGAACATTGGTGTCCCCCCGCAAAAACCAGAGCAGTTCGTAAACGATCGATTTCAGGTGAATTTTTTTCGTGGTCAGCAGCGGGAATCCAGGTCCGTTCGGCCTCATATCGAACCGGGCCTGAGCGCCGAAGACCGACAATGTCCCTACGCCGGTCCGGTCGCTCCGGGCACGACCCTCTTCCAAAACCAGCCGAAGTAGATGGTGATACTGCCGCACGGTTCAACGTACTGCGACACGCTCTTCTCAGGAAATGAAAAAACGCGGCTGCGACTATTTCGCCACCGATGAACACGGATGAAACACAGATTTTTAATCAGAATGCTTTATCCGTGCAAACCCGTGTAAGTCTGTGGCTCAAAAGAAACGCGATCGCGTTGTAGCAACGGCCCTGCGGGCCTTGGGCGCACGTCGCACAGCGACGTGGCTACATTATTTGGCCGAGCGCAGATCGGCGTCGAGCTGTTGTTTGCGCTCGTTCAAAGTCTGCAAACGCAGCTGCCAGCGATGCAGCTGAATGCTGAGCTGATTGATGTAGCCGGTAATTTCAGTCCGCTGCGATTCGTTCTCTTTCAACTGACGGCGCAACTCGTCCACTCGCCCCTCTGGTCCGGTCGCTGCCTTTGGCTGAGGGGAAAGCCGCGAGTAATCCGGAACCTTGGTTGGATGACCGCACCGTTGGCAGGGCAAAGTCATTCCTTTGGCGGCAGCGTCGACCACCAACGGCGATGCACAATGGTCGCAGACAAAGCTGATGTCGGCCACTGCGACAGTTGGGGCGGGGGTGACGTTTTCCACGAGGTTGCGATGAAGCAGATGACATACCCGCCTGGCCGAGGCTACGGCATGGCCGGCCGGCCTTGAGCTGGGCAAAGAATCAACCCGCACTTTGGGCGGCAAATCGAGGGACGGCGGAGTTTCTGCAAAGCCGCCTCGCGACGGGCTGGCGGGAGATCGCCTCCTTCCGCGAAACGAACTGGCCGGATCTTGGTGTAACGTAACACAGTGTCGCGCATTTGGGTTTCGAAGTGCGACAGATCGGCTCATTACCACTTCAACGCTAAAATGGTAACACCTTTATAATAAGAAGGTTATGTGTTTCAAGCCTTCTGGAATGTCCCGTGCTAAAGGGTCTATTCAGGTCGAACTCTCGACCCAGAAAGGACTTTTATTTATTTATGGCTAAAGTTTTAGGTATTGATCTGGGCACCACCAACTCCTGCATGGCGGTAATGGAAGGTGGCGACCCGGTTGTTTTGGAGAATAGCGAAGGTGCACGCACTACGCCTTCAGTGGTAGCATTTACAAAGAGCGGCGAGCGGCTGGTCGGCCAGGCAGCCAAGCGTCAAGCGGTCACCAACCCGCAAAACACGATTTTTTCGATCAAACGCTTCATGGGCCGCAAGTTCGATGAGGTGCATGAGGAGCAGAAGCGCGTTCCGTACAAAATCGTCAAGGCCGCCAATGGCGACGCCCACGTCCAGGTGGATACGAATGGGCAGCTGAAGACATTTTCGCCGCCGGAAATTTCGGCGATGATTTTATCCAAGTTGCGCAGCGACGCGGAAGCGAAGCTGGGGGAGAAGATTACCCAGGCCGTTATCACAGTCCCGGCATATTTCAACGACTCGCAGCGCAACGCCACCAAGGACGCGGGGAAAATCGCGGGCCTGGAAGTGTTGCGGATTATCAACGAACCGACCGCGGCCTCGCTCGCTTACGGTTTGGATAAAAAGAAGGACGAGAAGATTGCGGTCTACGACTTGGGCGGTGGCACGTTCGATATCTCGGTTCTCGAGATTGGGGACGGAGTTTTTGAGGTCAAAGCCACCAATGGCGACACCCATCTGGGAGGTGACGATTGGGATGCGCGGATCATGGACTGGATCGTCAACGAATTTAAGAAAGATAGCGGTATCGACCTGACCAAGCAGCCGGACGCGATCCAGCGAATCAAAGAGGAATCGGAGAAGGCAAAGATCGCGCTTTCGTCCACTCAGGAGTACGAAATCAACCTGCCGTTTATCACGGCGGACGCGAGCGGACCGAAGCACATCCAGAAAAAGCTGACCCGGGCCAAGCTGGAGCAGCTGACGGACGATTTGTTTCAGCGAACCATTCCGCCGGTCAAGGCCTGCCTGAAAGACGCGCAGGTTTCCGAGCGCGACGTGAACGAGCTGGTGCTGGTTGGCGGCATGACTCGGATGCCGAAGGTGGTCGACACTGCCCGGCAACTGATCGGCAAGGAACCGCATAAGGGGGTCAACCCGGATGAGGTCGTCGCGGTGGGCGCGGCTATTCAGGGCGGCGTGCTCAAGGGCGAAGTCAAAGACGTGCTCCTTTTGGATGTGACACCGCTTACCCTGGCGATCGAAACCGCCGGCGGCGTTGCCACTTCGATGATTCCGCGCAACACCACCATTCCGACCCGGAAGTCGCAGATCTTTTCCACTTACAGCGACAATCAACCGGGAGTGGAGATTAAGGTGCTCCAGGGCGAGCGTCCACTTTCCCGCGATAACAAGCAGTTAGGCACTTTCCATCTCGACGGAATTCCGCCGGCTCCGCGCGGCGTTCCTCAAATCGAGGTGACTTTCGACATCGACGCCAACGGCATTCTGCACGTTTCGGCCAAGGATCTCGGGACCGGCAAGGAACAGAAAATTTCCATCACCGGCAGCTCCGGTCTTTCCAAGGACGAAGTGGATAAGATGCAGCGTGAGGCCGAATCGCACGCGGAAGAGGATAAGAAGGCCAAGGAAGCGATCGAAATCAAGAACAACGCCGATATGCTGGCCTACCAGGCTGAGAAGCAGTTGAAGGACCTCGGCGACAAGGTTTCGGGCGACAAGAAGAAACAGCTCGAAGACGCAATTGCGGCGGTGCGGGAGGCGATCAATCGCGACGACACCGATGCGATGAAGCGGACGTACGACGATCTCCAGAACAAGTTCCAGGAAGTGAGCGCCGATCTTTACAAACAGGCCTCAGCCGGGGCCGGCCCTCAAGCCGGCCCGGGAGGAGCGGGTCCTGGACCTCAACCGGGCGGGCGCCCCGAAGCCGAGCCGGGCGCGGGGACGCGCGGCGGCGAAGGCGATGTGGTCGACGCCGAGTTCGAGGTCGTGGACGAGGATAAGAAAAAGTAAGGAAAACAATTTGCCGGCGATTGCTCCAAAAGTGGAGAGTCGCCGGCTCAACCCAAACAAACACATCAAAGGAGTGAAAATAAACTATGGCAGTTAATGTCAAACCGCTTGGCGATCGGGTGCTGGTGCAACCGATTGAGGAGACGGAAGTAAAAAAGGGCGGGATCATTATTCCCGATACCGCCAAAGAAAAACCCCAGGAGGGTAAAGTCGTGGCTCTGGGCACGGGTAAAATCGATGAAGACGGGAAGAAAATCGATTTCACCGTGAAGAAGGGTGACAAGGTGCTGATTTCCAAATACGGCGGCACCGAAATCAAGATCGACGACGAATCCTACCTGATCATGCGCGAGGACGACATTCTCGGCATCATCGGCTAAGGAACCCACGAAGATGGAGAAGGGAATTAATCAGGAAGCCAGGAAACCAGGAACGGATTCTATTAGACGAGTCCAACCGGTTTTCTTTTCCTGGGTTCCTGGATTCCAGATTCTCTCAACTATCAACTAACGACTAACAACTACAATATGGCAGCTAAACAATTACAATTTGATGAAAACGCGCGGCACGCCTTGCTACGCGGCATCGAGAAACTGGCGAGAGCCGTTAAGGCCACCCTCGGACCGAGCGGTCGCAACGTGATTCTCGACAAGAAATTCGGCAGTCCCACGATCACGAAGGACGGGGTGACGGTCGCGAAAGAGATCGAGTTGGAAGATCCGTATGAAAATATGGGCGCCCAGCTGGTCCGCGAAGTCGCCTCCAAAACTTCCGACATCGCAGGTGACGGAACCACTACGGCCACCGTTTTGGCGGAATCCATCTATAGAGAGGGATTGCGCAACGTCACTGCCGGTGCCAACCCGACCTCATTGCAGCGCGGCATCAACAAAGCCGTCGAAGCGATCGTGAAGGAACTGGAGAAGATCTCCAAGAAAGTTAGCGATCGCACCGAGATCGCGCAGGTAGCGACCGTTTCAGCCAACTGGGACAAGACCATCGGCGAAATCATTGCCGATGCCATGGACAAGGTCGGCAAGGACGGCACCATCACGGTCGAGGAAGCAAAATCGATCGAGACCACGCTGGACGTGGTCGAAGGCATGCAGTTCGACAAAGGTTATCTGTCGCCCTATTTCGTGACCAACGCGGAAGCGATGGAAGCGATCCTCGACAACGCTTACATCCTCATTCACGAGAAGAAAATCTCGAGCTTGAAGGACATGCTGCCGCTGCTCGAGAAAGTGGCGAAAGCTGGACGTCCGCTCCTGATCATTGCGGAAGACGTGGAAGGCGAAGCGCTCGCGACTTTGGTCGTGAACAAGCTGCGCGGCACGTTGCAAGTCGCCGCGGTCAAAGCCCCGGGATTCGGCGATCGTCGCAAGGCGATGCTGGAAGACCTGGCAGTGCTCACTGGCGGTCAATGCATCACCGAAGACCTCGGTATTAAACTCGAGAACGTAAAGCTCGAGGATTTAGGGCGTGCTAAACGCGTCACGATTGACAAGGAGAACACGACAATTGTCGAAGGCGAAGGCAAGAAGGCCGATATCCAGGGCCGAGTCTCGCAAATCCGACGTCAGATCGAGGAAACGACCAGCGATTACGATCGCGAAAAATTACAGGAACGCCTCGCGAAACTCGCGGGCGGTGTGGCCGTCGTAAACGTCGGCGCAGCGACCGAGACCGAGATGAAAGAGAAGAAGGCGCGCGTCGAAGACGCGTTGCATGCGACTCGCGCAGCGGTCGAGGAAGGCATCGTCCCTGGCGGCGGTGTGGCATTCATCCGTGCGCAGAAAGCGCTCGATAATCTCAAGGGCTTGGAAGGCGACGAAGCCGTCGGCGTGCAAATCGTCCGACGCGCAATCGAAGAGCCAACCCGTCAGCTCGCGGACAACGCGGGCCAGGAAGGCGCGCTCATCGTCCAAGAGATCAAGAAACGCAAAGGCAACGAAGGTTACAATGTCGCCACTGGCGAATACGAAGACCTCGTCAAAGCCGGCGTGGTCGATCCGACCAAGGTCACCCGCAGCGCGTTACAGAACGCCGCGTCGATCTCGGGCCTGTTGCTCACCACCGAAGCCATCATCACCGAAATGCCGGAGAAGGAGAAAACCCCTCCAATGCCCGGCGGCGGCGGCATGGGCGGCATGGGCGGCATGGATTATTGAGGCCGTCTCGGCCGAAACCCCGAAGCCTTTCGGGGCTAAGCCGAAACGCTACAAACAATTAACAAGCAGCCGAGCTCGCAAGGGCTCGGCTGTTTTGCTTTTAAATCAAAGTTCGCTAACAAGTCATCAAGACTAAGAGATCATACTGGTCGTCGAAGGTTTCGCGGCGAAAAAGCTGAAGTGTTCCATTTCGATCAGGAATGCCTGTGCAGAAACCAGGGCTGAGGCAAATCGGGGGCGCCGTCGGCGCGGACGGCCTCCAGGGTGGGATCGAGGCGGAAAGGCTTCCTCCTTTCCTGAGAGATCCTCCGGGCTTCTCGCCACGGCGAGTCTTCGTCTGGGTTCCTCATTTGTGTCATCTGGGTAAATCTGCGTAATCTGCCGTCCTATATGGCGGACAGGAACCCAGGTAATCCGGTTCTCTCCACAGATTGCGCCGATTTCTTCGGATCAGGCTTTTCCAATCCAGTTAATCCCGTAAATCCTGTCTAGTTCCCTCCTGGTCCTGGTTTCCTGATTTGTCCCGCCTGGGGAAAGCCGATGGACGGGTTGATTTGGAGGGGTTTTGGCAGAGCTTAATGGAAGAACATTCAAATTAATCCATTCAAGAAGAACCCCAATCATGAAACTACATAGACGACGCAATTACAATCCCCTGACTAAATCCACTCCCCTGGCCAACCAGCGGGCCCGGGAAATTCAGCCCTACGGCACAGCGGTAAAGATGCCGATCGCGCTCTCGGAAAAAATCTGTGCCCGAAGCGCCGACAATTTGAACCAGCTTCTGGCCGATACCATGACCCTGCGCGACCTCTACAAGAAACATCACTGGCAGGTCGCGGGCCATACCTTTTATCAACTGCATCTTTTGTTCGACAAACATTTCCAGGAACAAAGCGAGCTGGTCGATACCATCGCGGAACGGATTCAATCGCTGGGGGCGATCAGCCTGGCCATGGCCGCGGACGTGGCGGAAACGACCATGATCCCGCGTCCGCCGCGAGGTCGCGAGGAAGTGCCGGTCCAAATTTCACGCCTGCTGCACGCCCATGAGATGGTCCTGCTGGAAGCGCGAACCATGGCCAAGCAGGCCAGCAAAGAGGGCGACGACGGAACTAACGACCTTCTGGTCAGCGACGTGATTCGAACCAACGAACTTCAAGTCTGGTTCCTTTCGGAACATGTCGTGGACGTGCCGCTGGTTCGGGCCGACGGAAGAAGGTAGGAGCCAACTGATCTCTGAGCAGCCAAGGCGATGGGAGCGGCGCGAAATTGTAGGGCACGGACTGTACCGGAACCGCCGGTGGGACAGGTTTGGTCAAGATTTTGCTTCTGTTTTGCTCTTAGCCGGGGCTAACGTTATCGGGCGCGGTTGATCCAATGCAAAAAAATTACGTCTCAGATCTCATGGCCGGGGTTAAAGCGAAAAACCCGGCCGAACCGGAATTTCATCAGGCCGTTCAGGAAGTGGCCGAGTCGCTCTCGCTCGTGCTCGATCGTCACCCGGAATATCGGAGCCATAAAATCATCGAGCGCATTATCGAGCCGGAACGGGTGATCATGTTCCGGGTGCCGTGGCGGGACGACCAGGGGGATTTCGTCGTCAATCGGGGTTTTCGGATCCAGATGAACAGCGCCATTGGGCCTTACAAGGGCGGCCTCCGGTTCCATCCTTCGGTCAACCTGGGTGTCCTGAAGTTCCTGGCCTTCGAACAGGTGTTCAAAAACGCCCTGACCACTCTGCCCATGGGCGGCGGTAAAGGCGGCTCGGATTTCGATCCCAAAGGCAAGACCGATTTCGAGGTAATGCGCTTTTGCCAAGCCTTCATGTCGGAGCTCTTCCGGCACATCGGTCCCGACACCGATGTGCCCGCCGGCGATATCGGCGTGGGCGCTCGGGAGATCGGCTTCCTTTTTGGAATGTATAAAAAGCTGAAAAACGAGTTTACCGGGGTCATGACCGGAAAGGGCCTGACCTGGGGCGGCTCGGTTATTCGCCCGGAAGCAACCGGATATGGGGCCGTTTATTTTGCCGACGAAATGCTCAAGACCCGGAAAGAGGATTTGAAAGGCAAGGTCGCGCTCGTTTCCGGCAGCGGGAACGTGGCCCAGTACACCATCGAAAAACTGATCACCTTAGGGGCGAAACCGGTGACTCTGTCCGATTCCACCGGATACATTTACGACGAAGAAGGCATCACCCAGGAGAAACTGTTGTTCGTGATGGATTTGAAGAATGTCCGGCGCGGCCGGGTCTCGGAGTACGCCGACAAGTTCAAGGGTTCGGTTTATACGCCGGTGGATCCCAAGCTCGATCACAATCCGTTGTGGGATCACAAGGCGCAGTGCGCGTTTCCCAGCGCCACCCAAAACGAAATCAACGGGAAAGATGCCGCCAATCTCTTGCGCAACGGCGTTTATGTGGTTTCGGAGGGGGCGAACATGCCGACCGCCATTGACGGCGTGAACCAATTTTTGGATGCCGGAATCTTGTTTGGCCCCGGCAAAGCCGCCAACGCCGGTGGCGTGGCCACTTCCGGTCTGGAAATGGCGCAGAACAGCATGCGTATTTCCTGGACCCGCGAGGAGGTGGACAATCGCCTCTATAATATAATGAAAACTATCCACGCCGTCTGCCATCGCACCGCCGAAAAGTATGGGACACCCGGAAACTACGTAAACGGGGCCAACATTGCCGGGTTCCTCAAGGTGGCCAACGCCATGATGGACCAGGGCCTGGTGTAAGCAGAATTGGAGTAAGGGAGTAGTGGAGTAATGGAGTGATGGGAGAAGAACTCTTTCGGACTTCTTTAGAATCGAAGCTCTGAATCCTGAAACCTGAATCCTCAATCCTCCGCCCAAATCTGCAGAGATCTGCGTAATCCGCGGTTATCAATTCATCTGTGTTTCATCCGTGTCAATCCGTGGCTAAACTTCGGGTATGCCAACCTTTCCCAAAAGCCCAAAAGATACTGCCGGTGGAATGATGTATTTCCCCCGGATGCTGGACAAGATCCGGCTGCGCGCCCGGGATGAACTGCCACCAGAGTATCACCCGAACATGGGAATTCGGAGATCGGCCGATGGGATGTGTCTCAATTTCTTGCGGATCGATTATCCCGACTTGAAAAAAAGAGTGCTGGAGGGAGGGACGGACGAGGAAATTCTGGAATGGTGCTACCAAAAGGGGCGACGCCTGAACGAGGGCGATCTAGTCGTTTGGAACAATTTCATGACCAAATTTGGCTGGAACGATTTCGCGACGCCCACGCTGCAAAAGCAGAAGGCAGCCGCGGGAATGGCCGATCGCAACGACATCGAGACCATCGGCGACTTCATCGATCTGGAAGAGGGCCGAAGAAGCTGACCAAAATCCGCCATGTTACCGGCGATTTTGAAGGTGGAGGGGCGAGCTCCCGCGGGCCCGCATCCCAGAGCCGGCGTCGCAGGAGCTCCGCCCTCCGCAGTCATCCTGAGCGAAGTCGACGGATCCCGTGATGCGGCCTGCCAGTATCGCGACGGGATTCCTCCCGCCTTCGCGCCGCTCTCACGGCGGCTCCGGCGCGGCGAGCGTATGCCGCTCGGGATGACAGCTTGGAACGCGAGCGCCTCAGACCCGGTCGCCGGAATGTTTATGGCGATCTTTGAAGGTCAGCTCGGCAATTCCGGATTTATCGAGCGCGCCGAGTCCGTCCGCCACCATCCGGTCGTATTGTTCCTTGGCTGCGCGCGCTAACGGCAAATCGAGACCGAGACCGCGCGCGAGTTCAAGCGCGATCCCGCTATCTTTGGCCGCGTGGGCCGCGGAGAAGAAACAGGTGTGCTCCCGGTTTTGCATATCTTCGCCGTCGGTCTCGAGGACGCGCGAAGCCGCCCCGGTTTGGGCAAAGACTTTTCTCAACATATCGAGATCCAATCCCATGGCCGCGCCCAGACCCAATCCTTCGGCAAGCCCGGCGGTGTTGATGTTCATCACCATGTTGACCAGCGCCTTTACCTTGGCCGCTTCCCCGGCCTTGCCGATGAAGCGCACGGCCGAGGCGAGTTCTTTCAAAAGCGGCCCGGCTTTTTCAAATGCTTCCCGCTTTCCTCCGCACATCAGATAGAGCGAGCCTTCTCGGGCCTGGGTGATACTGGAAGCCATGCAGGCTTCGAGCGATTGTGCGCCCGCCTTTTCCGCCAGTTTTTCCACTTCAACGTGCACCTCCGGTGAAATGGTTGCACAATTGACAAACAGTTTGCCCCGGGCGTTTACCAAAAGACTGTCACTGCCGCCGGCGAAAATTTGGCGCATGGCAGTGTCGTCCGTCACCACCGTGAAAATGACGTCGGATTCAGCCGTGACCTGGGACAAATCCTGACAGGCGGCGCATCCCAGTTCCCCGGCAAGATCGGTGGCGGCTTTTCGGTTGGTGTCGTAGATGGCGGTGACGTGAAACCCGCGGTCCTTTAAATGCCGGGCCATGTTCGATCCCATCCGACCGACTCCGACAAATCCAATGTTCATATAGGATGCTTTTTCCTTTGGCCACAGATTTACACAGATGAAACAGAGATCAAAAAACGAGGCGCTTCAATTGGGCCTTGATTTGTGCAGATCGGTCTCAGGCTGTGGCTGAAAATTAGTGTACTCTTCCCGCAAAAAATGGATTGTGCAGCTTTTCTTCAGCTACGGTCGTCATTGGTCCGTGTCCGGGACAGATGATGGTCTCTTCGGGCAATGTCAGAATTTTTTTGAGATTCGTTTGCAACGCATCTTCATAAGAAACGTTGCCGCCGCCCATCGATCCGGCGAAAATAGCGTCTCCCACCACTGCGATTTTTCGGGCAAGGCCGTCAACCACATAGGTCATGCCGCCGCGGGAATGGCCCCAGGTCATCCGGGTGCCAACCTGGAGGACGCCGAGACGCCAATGTTTCCCTTCCTCGAACGGTTCCGCGCCCGGAACCGGTTCGCTGTGGGAAGTGAACACGGACGCAGCGGTTTCCTCGCGGAGCCTGGGGAGATCGGCGATATGGTCGGGGTGAGCGTGGGTAAGCAGGATGAGCTTTATGGAGAGGCCATTTTTCCCGGCAAAACGCAGCATTTCCAGGCAATCCGCCCCGGTGTCGAAGGCAATCGCGTCTTTTGAAACCGGATCCCAGATGAGATAGGCATTCACCATCATATCGTGATAGCGCGTCGTAAATGGGGCGAGGCCCTGGATCTTCTCGGTTGGTTTGGGTTGCCATTCACCCTGGGCCAGGTCGCGCAGCGGCCGCCCGGCCAAACCGAGAGCCGGCGCGATCCGGAATAATGCCAGTTCATCAAACTTGCCCTCTCGCAGTTCCTTAATCTTCTGCGAGCTCACGCGCGCGCGCTCGGCCAGCTCGGTGTCGGAAAGACGTAACCCGCGCTGCGCTTTGCCGACCACATCCGAAAAGTTGTCTTCCAACGGAATCATAATCCGGCGACCTCCACAGTTGTCCGGCTCTCGGTTCGCTGCAAAGCGGCGATCTGCTTCGGCGCAATTTTCTCGATCACTGCCGCCACCTCGGCAACTGGCAATGCCCGCCCGGCTTCCTTTTCCATCGAAGTCATGGTCACATTGCTGATTCCGCAGGGGACAATCTGATCGAACGGCGACAAATCGCCGCCCACGTTCAGGGCGAAGCCATGCATTGTCACCCAGCTTCGAACACCCACTCCGATCGAAGCGATCTTGCGATTTTGGACCCAGACACCGGTGAGCCCGTGGCGGGTTTCGGCGGTGATCTCGTAGCAGGCCAGGAGTTCAACCAGAAGCCGTTCCAGCCATCGCAAATAAA
Organism: uncultured Verrucomicrobiae bacterium; assembly: GCA_963728975.1. GTDB lineage: Bacteria > Verrucomicrobiota > Verrucomicrobiia > Chthoniobacterales > UBA10450 > DATFCK01. Next base: position 1,101,076 of record CAVSMF010000001.1, on the reverse strand, counting down.
GATGCAGATCCTGGCCAGAGCGGCGAAGATCGATAATCGGATAGCCGATGAGCTGCCCGGGCCCGTGATAGGTGGCCTGGCCGCCTCGGTTGATCGCGAAAAGGGGATGCGGTAAATGGAGAGCGCCGAGCAAGCTCGATTGGTCGGGTGTCCGGCCAATGGTATACACCGGGTCGTGCTCAAGCAGGAGCAACTCGTCGCCTAACGAGTGGTTGGCCCGTTTTCGCGCCACAATTTCTTCCTGCAACCGAAGCGCATCCGAAAAAGCAATCCGCCCAAGCCACCGCACCAGCAAACCGGGAGGCGGAGGGCGAAGCTCCTGCGAAGCCGTGGGTAGGACGGGTTCGGGCGGGGCAACGGATTGGGCTGGCTCGCCGGAGCTCGCCCCTCCACCCCGGGCAACGGTCAGGCAGCGGCTCATATCTGCATCGCCCCCGGGATCCCCAAGGCCGCCACTTCCCGTGAGCGCAGGTGGGTCAACCCAATGGCCAGCGCATCGGCCGCGTCCGCATCCGGCGTTTCGGTCAAACCAAGAAGCGCCCGGACCATAAACGCCACCTGATTCTTTCCGGCCGCTCCGCGGCCCACCGTGGCCTGTTTGATGCGGGCCGGCGGATATTCAAAAATCGGGAGACCATTTTCCGCAGCGGCAAGGATCGCTGCTCCGCGGGCGGCGCCGAGCAAGATGGCGGTCTTATGGCTCTGCACGTAAATGACAGATTCCAGCGCGCAACAGTCGGGCTGATGCTGGCGGATCAGGGCGGCAATCTGGCTGCGGATGGAGAGCAGGCAGGAAGAGGAATGAAGGGCGGGAGGATTGCAGATCGCCCCAAAATAGAGCGCACGCGGTTTTCCGTTTGTTGCATCTACAATGGCCACCCCGGTTTTCCGAAGCGAGGCGTCGATAGCGAGCACGCGCATATCAACGAGAGGCGAACCGGGCAAAAGGCCGATTGTGTTCGAGCAAGACTGGCCCCGGTTTCATCCGGCTAAGCTTAAGAGCGGCCCTGACAGGTTCAAGACTGAATCCGGGCATTTACCCAACGGCGGATGAGCACCTCCGCCGGAATTGCCGTTTGCTGCCCGGAAATTGCGGCGCCCGGCCCAAAAGAAGGCACAAAAAACGACCAAGGTTTAACAAATCGAGGCAAGCGCTGCCTGGAATCTGACGCCAGACTAGCGCAAATGAAAACGCAAGCTTCCCCAGCGCGACCCCGGGTCCCGGCGCTGCAAATCAAGAAAATCCTGGTGCCGTCGGATTTCTCAGTCTCATCCAACCGGGCTTTCCGGTACAGCCTGGAGCTGGCCCGGCAGTTTGGGGCTGATCTGGTCCTGATGCATGTCTTTGAGCCTGCTCCGGGGCCGGGTCTCAACGGAAATGGCGCGACGGAACGGGAAGATGTTTTGCTTAAGACCAAAAATCTTCGGGCATGGGCGACTTTGGCCAAGACCGAAGGGATAGCGACGAAAGTGGCGGTGCGTAACGGACTGGCCACTCACGAGATTGTGGAAGGGGCCAAGGAGCTCGACACCGATTTAGTGGTGATCGGTACGCATGGCCACACCGGCTGGAAACATTTCTGCCTGGGCAGCACGGCCGAACGCGTCGTTCGCGCGGCGCCCTGTCCGGTGCTGGTGGTGCGGGAAAAAGAACACGAACTAGCCTGATGAGACGATATGAAAACCGAGACTATTACGACTGAAAAAGTGATTGAGCCGATGACAATCCGGGTGGCGCTGCATCCGTTTCTGGCTGGATTGAATCGCACCCAGCTTGCGCTGTTGACCGATTGCGCCATGGCCGCCAGTTTCAAAAAGGGCGAAGTAATCCTCCGGGAAGGGGCCTACGCCGATCGTTTTTATTTAATCGAGACCGGCAAGGTAGCGTTGGAATCCGGGCTCGGCCCGAACGGAGCGGTGGCGGTCGAGACAGTCGGGTCGGGCGAGCTGTTAGGCTGGTCCTGGATGTTCCCGCCTTACGTCTGGCGTTTTACAGCCCGGGCGGTTGAGCCGACAAAAGCCATCTTTTTTTACGGGACTATCCTGCGCGAATATTGCGAGCGCGATCATTCGCTGGGCTACGAGCTTTTCAAGCGGATGAGTGCTGTAATGATCAAGCGCCTCCAGGCAGCCCAGGAAAAAATGGCCGGTCTCCAATTGGACTCGAATTTGTTTGATCCGGACCTGATCGAGTCGGCGTTTGCCGGGCAGAGGCGATAACCATATCAGTTGGTCCGGCTCACCTGAATAATGGAAACGCCCCGGAGCCGCTTCAGTTGAGCGGCTGACGAGGACGCGAACATTCCCACCGGGGCTGGGGCCCGATTTGCGTTGAACTTCTCCTCTACCGGAGAGAGGCTTTCCAGGCTAAGTTATAGCGCCTATGCCGGAGACAGCGTCCACAGGAACCCGGGCGAACAAAGAGTTGATCGACATGCTGATGCGTTCGCGCTTGTTCCGCGATTACGAAACGGTCTTTACCAAAGCGACCGGACTTCCACTGGCGCTTCGCCCCCGCGAATATTGGCAGCTTGCCCATCGCGGAAAGAAAAACGAGAACCCGTTTTGCGCTTTCCTGGCCGACCATCCCGAGACGCTGACGATCTGTCTCCAAGCGCATGAGGAAATGATCCAGCACACCGGCGACATACCCCATACCGTTACCTGCCCGTTTGGCTTAACCGAGACGGCCGTCCCGGTGAAACTTGGGGGCGAGACCATCGGCTACCTGCGGATTGGCCAGATTTTGCGGCGGTCGCCCACGGCGGCCGACACCAGAAAAGTGGAAAAGAAAATCGAGGGTCACGGGGTTCGGTTCACCAAGGAAGTCCGGCAAGCCTGGGAGCATAATCCGCTGCTTTCCCCGGATAAATACCAGGCGATTGTGCGGCTGCTTTCGTTTTTTGCCGAGCAACTTTCTGCTTTGATCAATCAGATCGCGCTGGAAAAACAGAACATCGAGCCGCTCCTGGTCCAAAAAGCGCGCGATTACATCAATAAACACAAATCGGAACCGCTTTCCTTATCGGCGGTTGCGCAAGCCGCGGGGGCAAGTGTTTTCCATTTTTGCAAGGTGTTCCGGAGATCAACCGGGTTAAAGTTCACAGATTATGTTGCCCGTCTCCGGCTGGAGGACGCACGGACCCAGTTACTAAATCCGAACCGCCGGATCAGTGAGATCGCTTACGATGTCGGCTTCCAATCGCTGACCCAGTTCAATCGCATGTTCAAACGCGTTTTTGGCCAATCGCCGACCGAATTTCGCGATCATCTGGTTAGCGGAAGTTCGTCAACCAAACGCGGTTAGCTTAGACGTGTAAGCGGGCGAAGGTGTCGCGGGTTCCAGAGGTTCGTTGGCAAAGGGCATAGGGATGGCCCCAGAGATCGCAGGAGAGGGCCGGCGATTCCGACGTCGCCGGGCAGATCTCGGCGATCAAACCGGCCAGTTCCGCCGGAGTAAACGGCTTGGCGATACAAGCGGTTGCGCCGTGGCGGTAGGCAATCGGTTCCATGTCTGATTCTTCGAACTGGGTCAGCACGACCACGGGCGGAGCGGTTTCGGAACAACGGAATGCGTCCAGGACAGGCAGGCGGTTCGCGCAGCTGTCCAGGTCCACAATCAGGAGATCCACTTCCTCTGGACTGGTGGCAAGAATCTCAAACGCTTCGCGACTACTTGGGGCATATCGCAAGCCATGGCCGGTTTGGGCGGCTGCACTGGCAATCGCCCGGTGGGAGCTGGGATCAGTGCTGGCAACAACGAGAATGTTCGCCTTCATGAATTCATATGAGCCGAAGGAGCGGCCTTTGGCTGGTCGGCGATTGCTATTTTTGATGCAAAAATTGCGGCTTCCGAATTCCGGATCCGCCTGGTTTCAGAGGTTGGTCGTATTCAGCCGAGTTTTCTGGACAAAAAACGCGCGGTTTTTGGCAAGAGAAGGAAAGCCCACCGCCCGGCTCGAGCGCATTGTACCGATATGAAAAAGCTTCGGATCAGAAACATTCTCGTGCCCATCGATTTCTCGGACCTCTCGATCAAGGCAATCGATGTGGCGAAAAATTTGGCGCGGCGTTCCGGAGCCGCCATTCATCTCGGGCACGTTCATCAATGGCAATACCCGGCTGGTTTCATGGGACCGGTGTTGTCCCCGGCGAGTCAGCCGGTCTCCTTTGAAGAGCACCGAACAGAGACGCTGGTCGCAGAGTTGAGGCAGCTCGCTGCCCGCTCGGGATTGGCGCCGGAAAATTGTCACGTCCGTCAGGGCGCTCCCGTATTTCACGAAGTTTGCCAGCTTGCCAGCGAAATCGGCGCGGATTTAATCGTCACCCCGACCCACGGCCATGGCGGATTAAAGCATTTATTGCTCGGGAGCACGGCAGAACGGGTCGTGCAACATTCTCCCTGTCCGGTCCTGGTGACTCGCGGAACAGTCGGAGCCTTCGACAAAATTCTGGTACCGATCGACTTCTCCGGCTGCTCGCTCGACGCCCTAAACTACGCGATTGAATTCGCCGAAACCGTTGCCGCCCGGATCGTTGTTTTTCATGCGGTGTATCTGGGCTACGCCTACGCCACGGATGGTTACGCGATGTACGATTTTGAGGCCATAACTGAATCCGTGCGGAAGGACGCCGAGCGGCAAATGCGGGAGTTCGTCCGGACCGCAAAATTCGGCGGCGTAAAATTCGAGACGGAGATTCGCGTCGGACCTCCGGTAGACGAGATTTGCGCGTTTGCGGCCAATACCGGCGTCAACGCCATTGTTCTTGGGACGCACGGTCGCACCGGCTTCGGCCACGTGCTGATTGGCAGCGTCGCAGAACAGGTGGTGCGAAATGCGGATCGTCCGGTTCTGGTTGTGCCGTCGCATCCAAAAATCAGAGTGGCGGCGCTGGCCCGGGAACCGAAGACAGCCCGGACGAGCCGTTCCTCCCGGCCTAACGGCCTCGGCTCTAGGCGGAAACCGGCGATGGCGAGAGCTTACCCGGAACCGATGCGGCACCCGTTACCGGAACGCCGGAAAACAAACAAGTTTCGCGAAACCCACACCCGGATATGAACGCAACCCTGGCTGCTCCGCCGCCCGCCACTGCCGCAACCGCGCCGGTCGTTGAATTGCGCGATGTATCGCTGCGGTTCGGGCAAAAGGAAGTGCTTCAAAGCGTTTCGTTCGCAGTGCCGCCCCAACAGCGCTTGGTCATCATTGGCCAAAGCGGCGCCGGCAAGACTACGATCCTGCGATTAATCCTCGGAATTTTACATCCCACCGCCGGCTCCGTGTTCTTTCAACATTCCGATATTTCGCAGCTGACCCCGCGCGAGTTGCAGAGCGCGCGGACCCGGATCGGAATGGTCTACCAGGATGCGGCTCTGCTTAGTTCCAGCACGGTCCGGGAAAACCTGGCTCTTCCGCTGCAGGAATTAACCATGAAAACGCCGGGCGAGATCGAACGCATTGTTGAGGAAAAACTCGATTTGGTGGAGATGGCAGGCACCGGAGCGCTGATGCCGTTCGAACTCAGCGGCGGGATGCGGAAACGCGTTGGAATAGCGCGCGCGCTGGTCATGGAGCCGGAGCTGATTCTTTTCGACGAACCCACCCAGGGCCTCGATCCGGTTGTTAGCGCGGTCATCGATCACTTGATCGTTTCTCTTACCGAACTGTCGAAAGTCACCTCGGTGATTGTGACCCATTTGATGGACAGCGCCTTTCGAGTTGCCACCCGAATGGCCATGCTGCACGGGGGCAAGATCATCGAACAAGGGACCCCGGAGCAGATGCGGCAATCCTCAAACCCGTTTCTGGTCCAATTTCTTAGCGGCAGCATCGAGGGCCCCATTCTCGAGCGAAGCAAGTATCACATGCTCTCGCCCGCGGATTAGCGGCGGTTCGCATCGCGCAGTTTTCCGTCCCGGCTGTTTCGCAGGCTTAGCCACATTGCGACGATCACCGCTCCAATGAACGCAGCGCCCATGTCCTTCTGCGCATCCCAAATATCCCCCTGGGTGCCAAGGTAGGCCGCCCCAAGGTCGGGCCGGACGATTTGGGCGACGATTGCTTCAATAATCTCAAAGAAGCTGCTCAGGGCGGCGAGGGCAACTACGGCCAGCCAGATGGCCCAGGAGCGATGCGCGCGCGCGGAACGGATCAGCACCTCGCGCATCGGGTAAAGCAGAAGCAATCCGAAGCTGAAATGGATGATCCGATCGTAATGGTTCCGTTTTAAATGCAGCCAGTCCTGAAGCCAGAATCCGGCCGGAACTTTTGCGTAGGTGTAGTGCGCGCCGATGGTATGAAAAACAAGAAAGATCAGGATGAGCGCATAGGAGAGATTGGAAAATCGGAAGCGTTGATAGGTCAAAATGAGTACCGCGGCGGCAATGAAGATAAGCAGGTTCTCGATCAGCCAATCGCTGCGATCGAGCGGACGGATGGCCAGCCAAAGCCAAAATATCAGATAACAGAGCAGCGCCACCGGCAAAAAGTATCTGCGGTTGGAACCTGGTTCGCTCATGAGTGGAGCAAGTTTTCAACTTGCTCTTTACGAAAACGGCAATTTGGAAAATTGCGCCACATCATCGTTTCCATTCCGACCAGGCGACGATCCCCATCATCAGGAACGCGCCGATCAACGCGGAAAGCATGTCGTTCTGCGCATCCCATGGATCTCCCTGCCCTCCGAGCCAATCTACTCCCTGACCGGGGGCGATGGCTTCGGCCACCATGGCTTCAAGAATTTCAAATAGACCGCCGGCGGCCAGGATTACCGCCGGAGCAAGCCAGAAGCTCCAGCCCCGCCGGACTCCGCTTAACCGGAGAAGCAGTTCCCGAACTGGGAAGACCAGAAGAAATCCGAAAGCTCCGTGGGCAAAGCGATCGTAGTAATTGCGGGAAAGGCCGAATTGATGTTGCGCCCAGAGGCCGATCGGCATCCGGGCATAGGTGTAATGCGCTCCGATGAGGTGAAGGACAATGAATCCAGCCAGAAGAAAATAGGAGGTATTGGAAAGATCAAGGAAACGATGGGTTAAGAGCAGGGTAACGACAAAGAGCACAAGCAGGATGTTTTCGAGAATCCAGGCCTGCCAATCCACGGGGTGAATCGCGGAAGCCACCCAGACCAGCCCGCAGAGAGCTGCGAGCCAGGCAACGACATTTCTTCGATCACTCACGCCTGCCAGTGTTTACCGGCCGGGCTGGCTCCATAACAAGCTGCGTTTTTTATCCGGACGGCCCAATCAGCGCGAACGCAACAACCGCAGCCCGTTCAGAATGACCACCAGCGTGCTCCCTTCATGGCCGATGACGCCGGTAGTCAGGTTGATCTTCTCGGCCAGCGCCGAAACGAGCAGGACCAGGATCACGCCCAGGGAGATAACGATATTCTGGTGAATAATCGAGCGGGCCCGCCGGCTTAAACGGAATGCTTCTTCGACATTCTCGATCTTGTCGTGCATCAAAATAATGTCCGCCTGTTCCAAGGCTGCGTCGGAACCGTGTGCTCCCATTCCAATCGAGACATCCGCGGCAGTGAGACTCGGTGCATCGTTGATTCCGTCTCCCACCATGGCGACCCTTTTTCCCGCCGCGCGCCAATCATGGATGGATTGCAATTTGGCCTGCGGATTCAGTTCCGCCCGGACATCGGCGATTCCAACCTGTTCGGCCACCAACGCCGCCGGACCCGCCCGGTCGCCTGTCAGTAACGTCACTGAGAGACCGGACCGGGTCAGAAAATCGATAACCCGCTTCGACGCCGGTCGGATCTGGTCCCGGAGATAAATGGCGCCGATCGCCTGGGAGTCTCCGATCCAGACTTCGGCGTCGTTAGTTGCTTCCATTGCCGGCAAGGAAATGCCGCGGTCGCGCATTAACCGGCTGCTGCCGACGAATACGCGCCTCTCTCCAATCGACGCCTCCATTCCCAAACCAGGCACGTTCAGAAAGTCGCCGGACGGAAGCAGCGGCAGCTTTCGTTTGTCTGCATCGGCCATAATCGCGCGGGCCAGCGGATGGGTGGAAAACTGAGCCACCGATGCGGCCATCTGTAAAACTTCATCTTGGGTCTGCGGATTAAGCGCCGCGATTCGCTCCACCACGAGCCTGCCTTTGGTCAATGTCCCGGTCTTGTCGAACGCAAACTGGGTGGCGCCGGCGAGATTTTCGATTGCCACCCCGCCACGAAACAAAATGCCGCGCCGGGCGCCGGCGGCGATAGCTACCAGAATGGCTGAGGGGATCGACAGAACCAGCGCGCACGGCGAGGCCACCACCAGGACTGTCATGGTGCGATAAAAGGAATCGGCGACCGGGCGATGGAGAATGAGGAGAATGCAAAAAACGAGCGCAGCCAGAGACAATGCAAACCAGGTGTAGTAGCGGCTGAACGTATCGGTGAAGCGTTGGGCCGGCGCCTTCTGCTGTTGGGCCATTTCGATCAACGACAGAATCCGGCTGAGCGCGCTCTCCTCCAACCCACTGGTGGCGCGGATAACCGATTGTCCATCGACGTTCAAGGTGCCGCCGCTGACTCCATCGCCGACTTGCTTAACGACTGGGATCGATTCTCCGGTTAACGCCGATTCATCCGCTGAAGTTGCGCCGTCGATCATGATACCATCGACCGGGAAGAGTTCGCCCGGCTTCACCAGCAACTCGTCGTCCGGTTTGATCTGCTCGACCGCTACTTCCATCCATTTGCCTTCCTCCCGGCGAAACGCGTGCTTCGGCGCGATCTTCAAAAGCGATTCAATCGATCTGCGGGTTCGATCATTCGCGAACTGCTCGAGGCCGTTGCTGAGTGAAAAAAGAAAAAGCAGGGTCGCGCCTTCGGTCCAGGCATCGACAAACAGCGCGCCGATGGCGACGGCGATCATTAGGAATTGGATGTCAATTTTTCTTCCCTTGAGTCCCTGCCACACATCCTGGGTGGCAAACCAGCCGCCGGCAAAGTAAGCGATGCCAAAACAGAGCGCGACAGCTGTGGCGCCGCCCGCTTCGAAGTGTTCCAGCAAAAAACCGCAGAGCGTGCTCAGGCCGCAGATGGCTGCCAGCAACAGCATGACACGGTGATTGCGCGGGATTTGACGCGGGAATGGCCGGTTTCGCCATTTGGGAAGAAGAATGCGTTTCCAGATCACTGGAGGCTCGTTTGCCGGATGGGTGCGGTGAAATTCAGCGGTATGGCCATCGATCTTGTGCAAATGCACGATTGGCGATTCACCATCGGGCTCGATCGACACGTCCCATTGTCCGGATAACTCATTGCGAACTGCGGACTCGATCCGCTCCAGCGCCTCCTTCGATGGCGGTTCGTAAAAGCCGACCGCGATGCCGTGCTCGTCCGTATCGAGGCGGATCTGCTTGAGATCGGGGTAATCCTTAATCAAGCGGGCCACGCGAGACCAGGTCCGATGGCGTTGAGCGGCGCTGGCCTGACTTGAAACCTTGTTCTTGGTCACGACAAAGAGCTTAATGCAGTCCCCGACATAGACTCACCGGGAGTTGCGATTCGCTTCGCATTTCTTGTCCATCCAGCCTTGCCCCCCGATTGTTGTTCGCTCAGCGCCCGAGCAAAAACTGATGAGAGAATGCCAATCGGAGCATAGGTCAGGCTGGTTTTTACGGGATCGTTGAATAATCAATGAAAAACGGCAGTTTATCAGGGCGTTGAGGGCGGGCCGAGAACCTTCGAGATGAGAAATAAATTTGCCGCAGTCTGTTTCGGGAATTGTCTTGTCGCGCTCGGGTTGGTTCTGCTCCCAGGATGTGGGAAAGAGCGGTCGTCAACGCCGGCAGCATTGCCCGTGGCAGAGGTCCGCGCCGAAATAATTCAGGCAAAGCCTCACGTTGCCGGTGAAGAAGTGGTGGGAACGGTCCGGCCGAAACTGCACTCCGTGATCGAAGCCAAGGTAAGCGGCCGTATCGAAAAGATGTTAGTCACGCCGGGTCAGCAGGTGAAGGCGGGCGAACTGCTTGCTCAGCTGGATGTGCGGGAAGTGCAAGCCAGGCTCGATCAGGCCCTGGCTGTTCGGCAGCAGGCCGAAAGCGAACTAAAGCGCTACGAAACCCTTCGGGCCAAGCAAGTCATCACCCCGGCCGAGTTTGAAGCCGTTCAGTCGCGCCAGCAGATCGCGGTGGCGGCAGCCAGTGAGGCGGAGACGATGCTGAGTTACGCGAAAATCAACGCTCCTTTCGACGGGGTGGTAACGCGCAAACTTGCTGACGTGGGAGACCTGGCCAGCCCGGGAAAGCCGTTGATTGAAATCGAAGATCCGCAGGTGTTGCAATTTGAGACCGCTGTGCCGGCGGCGATCATCGACAAGGTCAAGTTAGGCACAAAACTTCCGGTCCGGATCATGTCCGGGCAACAGGAAGGGACAGTGAGTGAGATCGCGCCGTCGGCCGACGCGGCCAGCCGGACTTTTTTGGTGAAGCTCGATTTGCCCTCCGGGTCGGAGCTGCGGGCGGGTCAGTTCGGGCGTGTCCAAATCCCGGTAAGCGAGACGCGCGTGCTTCGCGCGCCGGCCTCCGCGGTGGTTCAGCGCGGCCAGATGGAATTGGTTTTCGTGGTGGTGAACAAGCATGCCCAACTTCGCCTGGTGAAGACGGGCCGGCGATTCGACAATGAGGTCGAACTGCTGTCGGGCGTAAGTGCCGGCGAAGAGGTGGTTACCGAAGGGGCGGCTTCGCTCGCGGACGGACAGCCGGTGCAGGTCCGCCCATGAACGCGAATCTCGGCGTTGCCGGCAGGATTGCGCGCGCATTTATCGATTCCAAACTTACGCCCCTGATCGTCGTTGCCTCCGTCCTGCTCGGCATTGCCGCAATCTGGTTGCTCCCGCGCGAGGAGGAACCGCAAATCAAGGTGCCGATGATTGACGTGATCGTTTCCATGCCCGGGGCGACCGCCAAGGAAATTGAAGAGCGCGCCACCCGGCCGATGGAAAAACTGCTGTGGGAAATTCCAGGGGTTGAATACATCTATTCCACTTCGCGCACGGGCGAGAGTCTCGTAATCGTGCGGTTCCGGGTCGGCGAAAATGTCGAGCGCAGCCTGGTTAAGCTGAATCAAAAGCTTCAATCGAACTTCGACCGCATCCCCCATGGCGTCTCCTTTCCCCTGATCAAACAACGCTCGATTGACGACGTGCCGATCCTGGCGCTCACCTTTCACAGCAAGCGCTACGATCATTTGACCCTGCGCCGGCTGGTCGCGCAGATCGACGATGCAGTGAAGCAGGTGCCCCTCGTCGCCGAGACCAATATCATCGGCGGATCGGTCCGGCAGGTCCGGGTGCTGCTCGACCCGGTCCGGCTCGCTTCCCGGAATCTGAGCGTGGCCGGAATCGTGCCGATGCTTCAACAGGCGAATCGGCAGTTTGTCTCCGGCGGACTAACGAGCGAAAACCGGGAAATTGTGATCGAGACGGGCGCGTTTTTGAAGAGCGCCGCGGACGTCGGCAACGTCATTGTGGGGGTCTTTGGAGATCGTCCGGTTTATCTAAGAGAAGTTGCCGACATTGTGGACGGCTCCGAAGAGCCTGCGAACTATGTTTTCTTTGGCTTGGGCGCGGGCTTCCAATCGGCGGCGCGGAAAAGCGTCTCGCAGTCCGAACCGGCGGGAAACCTTTTCCAAAGCGAAGAGCCTGCCGTGACTTTGAGCGTGGCCAAGCGCCCGGGCGCGAACGCCATCGCTGTCGCCAATCAGGTATTGAAAAAGATCGGAACACTGCGCGGTGTGCTCATTCCCTCCGACGTGCAGGTCTCCGTCACGCGCAATTATGGGGAAACGGCTTCGGAGAAATCGAACGAGTTGTTGCTGCACATGGGGATCGCGGTGGTTGGCGTGTCGTTGCTTATCATGCTCGTGCTTGGCTGGCGGGAATCGGCTGTGGTGGCGATTGCAATTCCCTCCACCCTCGCCCTGACCCTGCTCGTTTTTCTGCTCTACGGCTACACTCTCAACCGGATCACCCTTTTTGCCCTGATCTTCTCGATCGGCATCCTGGTGGATGACGCCATTGTCGTGGTCGAAAATATTGTCCGGCATTTTCATCTCGCCCGGAATCCTGAAAGCTTTGGGGATTGGAAGCAGATTGCGGTGGAAGCGGTAAACGAAGTCGGCAACCCGACGATCCTGGCCACCTTCGCGGTGATCGCGGCTGTGCTGCCGATGGCATTTGTCGGCGGGCTGATGGGACCTTACATGCGTCCCATCCCAATCGGATCGAGCGCGGCGATGTTTTTCTCGCTCGGGATCGCCTTCATCGTTACCCCGTGGGCCTCGATTCGTCTGCTGCGTATCGGTAAGCCGGCCAAACATCTTGGGCGCGGCGAGGATTTCTTCACCCGAATCTACCGGCGCATGATGGGACCGCTCATCGCCAGCTCGGGACGGCGCTGGGTTTTTCTTGGCGCGATTACGATGCTGCTGCTGGGCGCGATCGCCCTGGTTGCGATCGGATGGGTAAAGGTGAAGATGCTGCCCTTCGACAACAAGAGCGAGTTCCAGATCATTCTGAACATGCCCGAAGGCAGCGCCCTGGAACGCACGGCCCAGGCCGCGCGGGAGATCGCGGCCGCGGTGCGCACCGAACCGGAAGTCACCGACTATCAGGTTTACGCGGGAGTGGCTGCGCCATTCAATTTTAATGGTCTTGTCCGGCACTACTTCATGCGCCGCGGCGCGAACGTTGCCGACATTCAGGTGAACCTCCTGCCTAAAGGCGAGCGCAAAGCAAAAAGCCACGAGATCGCCAAACGCGTCCGCCCGCGTGTCGCTGAGATCGCCGCCAAGTTCGATGCCCGCGTGGCCGTCGCCGAAGTGCCGCCCGGGCCTCCGGTGTTGCAAACCCTGGTCGCCGAAATTTATGGACCGAGTGACGAATCGCGGCTGAAACTGGCAAAGCGTGTCCGGGACATTTTTAAAAACACGCCCGGCGTGGTGGATGTCGATTGGTACATCGAAGCCGATCAGCCGAAGGCCCGGTTCGTGATCGACAAGGAAAAGGCGGCCTTACATGGGATCAGCGCGCAAACAATTTCGGAGACGCTTCAAATCGCCGTGGGCGGCCGGTCGATCGATCTGATTCATCAACCGCGCGAAAAAGAGGATGTAAATATCGTGCTCGAGCTTCCTCGCTCCGCCCGGGTTACTCCGGAGGAATTGCTTGGACTGCGGGTCCGTTCCGGCGACGCCAACGCATTGCCCGAGCCGGGCCCAACCGCCGCCGCCCCGCTGGTGCCTCTGCGCGAACTGGTGAGCATCGAACGCACGATCACCGACAAAAGCATTTATCATAAAAACCTGATGCCGGTGATTTATGTCATCGGGGATGTCGCAGGCACGATCGAGAGCCCGGTCTACGCCATTTTGAAAATGAACAAGGCATTGCGTGCGCTCGACACCCGCCAGTTCGGCGGCTCTGGAGCGAAGCTGGAGATTTACAATGCCCACCTGCCATTCAGCGATCTGCGGCCGGCTTTGAAGTGGGATGGCGAATGGCACATCACGATTGAAGTGTTCCGGGATCTTGGCCTCGCATTTGCCGCGGTCCTGGTCCTCATTTACGCCTTGATGGTCGGCTGGTTTCGGTCGTTCCGCACCCCGCTGATCGTGATGGCGGCAATTCCGTTTTCCCTGGTCGGGATTCTCCCCGCTCACGGAATGCTGGGCGCGTTTTTTACCGCGACTTCCATGATCGGGTTCATGGCCGGAGCCGGAATTGTCGTCCGGAACTCGATTATCCTTGTCGATTTTATCGAGCAGCGGCTGCGTGAAAAAATGCCACTGGCTGAAGCGGTGGTGGACGCCGGCGCGGTGCGATTTCGCCCGATGTTTCTTACCGCCATGGCAGTGGTGGTTGGGGCGGGCGTGATTCTGTTCGATCCGATTTTCCAGGGCCTCGCTATTTCGTTGATGGCAGGCGAAATCGCATCGCTCCTTATCAGCCGTATGGCCGTGCCGGTCCTTTATTTTATGGCCAATCAAGCAGGCCCGTCCGCGGTGGATCCGGCGGCCCTGGAACAATCCGCGGGGATCCCAGCTTAAGCTTCTCGGGTCCAATGGCCTACCGGCCGGCCCGATTGCCATCGCGGCCGATTTCTTGCTGCTGCACCGCAAAAGATCGACCTTCAACCACCCCGGCTCCCTGCCTTCTCCAGATATCATAAAAAACTTTGCATTTCGTCAGAAGCGAGTCTTCGTAACAGGGAGATGCCGGCGCAACCCCCGACGCTTGTCTATGTATAAATCGGAAGAATGAATCGGGAAACCTCAGCCGAAAGACGCATTCTGGTCCTGCAATCGGACGAGCAGCTCGCCTCCGCCATTCTGAGCGCCCTGCGCGAAACCGTTCCGGCGGCGGTGGTGGATCGCGCCACTTCCCTGGAAGAAGCGCAGCGAATCGTCTCCGCAACCAGCCCGGACTTGTTCGTCCTGGATTTCGATGCCGCGCCGGATTTCGGCCAGGCGTTCCTCAACGATTTGCGGACCAGCCACCCCCACGCCCGCGCCATTATCCTGACTGCCATTCATCTCGCCGTCGCCCGGGAACGAGCGGCCGCCCTGGGCGGAATTCATTTTTTGGAAAAGCCTTTTCCACACTCCGACTTTGTCGAACTCGTTCAAGCTCTGTTGCGGCCGGAGGTATCGCCTGAAGGTGAAAAGTTTCAGGGAACGTTAAGCGACCTTCACATGGCGGATGTGATCCAGCTGAAATGTATGAGCGGTGCCACCGCTGCGGTCGAGTTTACCGGGCCAAAAGGGGAAAAAGGGCGCATTTTCTTTCAGAACGGCCAGGTCCGCCATGCCACGGCGCCAGGAAAGGAGGGGGTAGCTGCGTTTAACGAAATTGTTACCTGGAAAGGCGGGCGGATTTCGGAATTGGCCGCGGAATCCAAGGAGCGCACCATCAACCTCGATTGGCAGGTGCTTCTGATGGAGGCGATGCGAAAAATCGATGAAGCCCGGGCCAAACCAGGCAAGGCAAAGCCGGCTCCCGAATCCGAGCAGCGCAAAGTTCTGGTGATCGACGACAGTCCGATGCTGCTGAATTTCGTGAAGGACATTCTGAACGAGGCGCATTATCGGGCGGCGGCGGCAGATAACGGTTCTGAAGGATTGGTGGCTGCGAAAGCCGAGCAGCCGGATTTGATTTTGCTCGATTACGTTCTGCCCGACATGAAAGGCAACGAGGTCGTCCGGCGATTGAGCGAGGACCCGGATACGGCCAGTCTCCCAATAGTTTACATGTCCGCTATCGGGGTCGATCTTGAAATAGACCGATCGGCCTATCCAAACGTGATTGGGTTCTTGAATAAACCGTTCACTTCGGATTTGCTTATCAAAACTGTGGAAACACATATGCCCAAATCGCCCGACGAACCGCAATCTGCGGCGGATCAGCCGGCGCCTTCCCTGGAGGACGAGCCGCCCGAACAGGCGGATATCGCGGAAGAAACAGCCGTTCCTGACCAGGAAATGCCCGCCGAATCCGCGTCCGCTCAAGCCGACGAATGGTGGAGCAGCCCCCAAACCCAGGCTGGCTGGGCGTCCCCCAGTGGATCCCCCGGCACAACGGCATCGGCCGATTTTCAATCGCCCGCCGCCGCTGTTTCTGAGTTCAACGCAGCCAGCTTTCCTGACGACTCGGTAACCGGCGGCGCCTTCTTCTGCGGCGATACCGGGTTCTTCTCTCTTAACTGGGCTTTGCAGACGATTGCCAGGGAGAAACTTACCGGCGACTTGCGTCTGTTTTGGGACAAAGAACCGGTCGAGCTTCTGGTCCAGAATGGACAGGTGCTCCTGATCACTACTCGCGATCCGGAACTTTATTGCTCTGAAGCGCCGATTACGCTGGTCAATGTCGATGCTGATAAGATCAGCCATGCCCGGTCGCAGCAACGGGAAACGGGCCGGCCTCTTTTCATAACCCTGGCCGAAAGCGGCGACATCCTCCACGAGCCGGCCGCGCAACTGGTGCAGCACTACGGGCAGAAACTTTTTGCCCAATTGTGGACGGCGGAGCGGGTGCGCTTCACCTTCGAGCAAAGGACGCAGTTGCCGGAGTACGCGAACGAACTGACGCCGGAGGGAGACATGGATCACTGGGAGCTGGCTACTTTGCGCGTGATCCAGTTCCAGGATCTCGGGAGCAAGGCGAACTACGATGTCAGTTCCATCCCGGCTTACACCCGCGACGGATTCGAGCGGGTCCAGGATCTGCGGTTAACCGTGGCCGAGGCCCAATTCGCCTCCCAATTCAACGGCATGCGCTCGGTCGCGCAGATCGCCAAAAATCTGCGGCTCGATTTGAAATTCGCGCGTCTGACCTTGTTTCGTTTTCTGGCCATGGAAATCGTGGAATGCTGGCCGGCCGGGACCGCGACCAAACCGGAACGCAAGGGCGTCCTCCAGCGTCTCACCCGCTCGATCGGTCTGGGCGAATAGCGAATCCGCAGTCAAGGGAGTTGCCGATGCAACCAAAGATTGAATCCTCGTCCCCTGATCCCGGCGACAACATCATCCAGCTGCCCGATGCTACGCCGCCGACGCCGGCCAGGAAGTTCGCCGCCCCGGAAAATTTCATTAACCGCGAATTAAGCTGGCTCGAATTCAACCGCCGGGTGCTGGAAGAGGCACAGGATGCCACCCAACCGCTCATCGAGCGGGTAAAATTTCTGACGATCTTCAGCTCCAATCTTGACGAATTCTTTGAGATTCGCGTGGCCGGGATCAAGCAGCAGATCGAGAGCGAAACGAGCGATGTCGGGCCGGACGGATTAAGCCCGACTGAGACATTTAATGCGATCCAACGCATCGCTCACGGACTGGTCGCGACCGAATACGCCCTTTGGAACGAGGAAATTGCTCCCCTTTTGGCCAAGCACGGAATCCGGATTCATCATGTTGCCCAGCTCAATGTCAAACGGGCCGCCTGGGCCCGGCGATTTTTCCAGGAGGAAGTTTTTCCAATGCTCACGCCTTTGGCGGTGGACGCGAGCCATCCTTTTCCCCAGCTCTTGAACAAGAGCCATAACCTGCTGATCCGGGCGCGGACCCAGCGGGGGGGCGAGCTCCTGCACGCGATCGTGCAGGTCCCGCGGGTTTTGCCCCGGTTGATCCTGATGCCCCGCGGAAAAGACGACGATTCCTGGGATTATATTTATCTCGCTTCTCTTATTAAACATCACATCGCCGATCTCTTTCCAGGTTTGATTCTCGACGGGGTCCACGCTTTCCGCGTCACCCGTAACAGCGATCTCTATATCGACGAGGAAGAAGCGGAGAACCTGCTGCGCAGCATCGAGCACGAGTTACGGCGGTCCAGCCGCGGTGATGCGGTGCGCCTGGAAGTGGAAGCCAATTGTCCCAAGGATTTCCGTGAATTGCTGCTCGAGTTTTTCGATTTGGGCGAAGACGACCTCTACAAGGTGGATGGGCCGTTGTCGATGACTCATCTGATGCCGTTGGTGGCGAACGATGCTTTCGCCAAACTCAAGGATCGCGCGTTTCAGCCGGTGCGGGATCCGGCCCTGCCCCCGCATGCAAATATCTTTGATGTGATGCGGAAACAGGATGTGTTGTTGCACCACCCTTATGAGAGCTTCGATCCGGTGGTCGAATTGATCGAGAACGCGGCCAAAGATCCCCAGGTCCTCGCGCTTAAGATCACCCTTTACCGGACCAGCGGCGATTCCCCGATTGTCGAAGCCCTGATTGATGCCGCCAATGCCGGCAAACAAGTCACTGCCCTGGTCGAGCTCCGGGCCCGGTTTGACGAGGCGGCCAATATTCAATGGGCTCGCCGGCTGGAAGAGGCGGGCGCCCATGTGGTTTACGGCGTAGTCGGCCTCAAGACCCATTGCAAGGCCCTCCTCATCGTTAGGCGGGATGCCGATCGTCTCCGCCACTATGTTCATCTCGGCACGGGCAATTATCACCCCCGGACCGCTCGGATCTACACCGACTTCAGCCTGTTCACGACTAACCGGCAGATAACCGAAGAGCTGGCGATTGTGTTCAATACCTTGACCGGTCTGGCCGGTTATCCCGGTCTGGAGAAATTGATCGTGGCCCCGTTCGATATGCGGCAGCGGTTGATCGGCTTCATCGAGCGCGAGCGCGATCATGCAATTGCCGGCAAACCCGGCCGGATCATCGCGAAAATCAACGCCCTGGTCGACCAGGAGATCATTGAAAAACTCTACGAAGCCTCCTGCGCCGGAGTGCAGATCGACCTCATCGTTCGCGGTATTTGTTGTCTGCGGCCCGGCATTCCCGGGTTGAGCGAAAATATCCGCGTCGTCAGCATCGTCGGACGCTTTCTCGAGCATAGCCGCATCTACTGCTTCGATAATGCCGGCTCGCCGGTGCTCTATCTCTCCAGCGCCGATTGGATGCCCCGCAATCTGGTTCGCCGGGTTGAAATCGCGTTTCCAATTGAGGATCCGCCCCTGCGCAAAAAGATCGTTGACGAGGTTCTGCCCGCATTTTTGAGCGACCGCGTCAAATCGCGCGAGCTCCAGCCGGACGCGACTTATGTTCGTTTGCATCCCCGGGAAGGCGAACCCGCCTCCCAGGCCCAGCTCTTTTTCCGGCAAAATTCGCGGAATCAGGCAAAACGTTTGGCCGACTCGAAAAAGACGCGTTCCATCAAGTTAACCCCGATCAAAGCTCCGCCCGCGCCGAAGTGAAGAAGAAGGCGATTCTTGCAGTCGACATCGGCGGCACGAACGTGAAGCTGATGATATCCCCGACGGAGCGGAGGAAGTTCGCCTCCGGTCCGGCCATGACCCCCGGAAGCATGATTCGCAACATCCGGCAACATCTCGCCGGCTGGAATTTTGACGCTGTGTCGATTGGATTTCCCTCGGTGGTTCGAAACAATCGGATCATGAAAGACCCGAAACACCTCGGCCCGGGGTGGACCCGGTTCAATTTTCAGAGGGCCCTGGGTAAACCGGTCCGGATCGTTAACGATGCCGCCCTCCAGGCGCTCGGCAGCTTTCGCGGCGGGCGCATGCTTTTTCTGGGGCTCGGAACCGGACTTGGCTCAGCCATGGTGTGGGAAAAAACATTGATGCCCCTTGAGCTGGGGGATCTGCCCTATCGAGACGGCAAAATCATCGAAAAGTATCTGGGGAAGCCTGGCTTCGCCCGTTTAGGCGAACGCGCCTGGAAAAACGAAGTGAGACACGCGGTGCGTCAGTTGAAACAGGCGTTTATCGTCGATTACGTGGTCTTGGGCGGCGGCAATGCCAAGCGGTTCAAGACTTTTCCCGAAGGTGTGGGAATTGGACATAACCGCAACGTTTATCTCGGCGCGATCAGACTCTGGGAAACCGAGCGAGGCACACGCAGGAAAAAATGGATCGTTTTCTAAACCCGTCCGCCGGCGCGACCACCGGCCCCTGATCACTCCAATCCAATTATGTACCTCTATTTTTTCCGGCACGGCCAGGCGGATTGGCCCGACTGGGACCAATCGGATGACAAGCGTCCCTTGACCGGGCGCGGCCGAAAAGAGATCCGAAAAATCGCCGGGTTTCTAAAGAAGCTCGAGATTGAGCTGGATCAAATTATCGCCAGCCCGCTGCCGAGAGCCAAACAAACCGCCGCCATCGTTGCCGAGCGGTTCAAACTCAGATTGCGCTCGGATCGCATCCTCGAGCCCGGGTTTGATGCCGCCGGGCTCCGGCAGCTTCTTCGAAAATATCGGGGAGACAACGTCATGATTGTTGGCCATGAACCCGACTTCAGCATGGTGCTTTGCCATCTCACCGGCGCATCGTTGAAACTTTCCAAAGCCGGTCTCGCCTTGGTCGAGCTCGATGGCGAAGGGAAGTGCGGCCGGTTGCTCTGGTTGTTCCCTCCCAAGATCGCCAAGACGGCACTCCGCTGTTGACTTGATTCAGGCCGCGGTGGCGCCTTTGCCGGTGTCATTCACCAGTTCTCTGGCCAGCGAGCGGCTGTTATCATCCGGCCAATCAGCCAGCCAACCTGCCACGCGTCTTCCGAAATCACGCGGTCTTTCGGAAAAAAATCTTTCCGCCAGATCGGCCGCGCCGAATTGAAGATCGGAAGCGCTGGCTTCGATCACCGCCATCAATTCGTGGCTTTCCGAGGCGAACGGCGATTGTCTGTCTTCCTGGCGAAGTCGATCGCCCAGGAAGGTCAAATCGTGAGCTCTCCCCAGCAAGTCGCCCAGGGACTGAAGCTCGGTTCCGAGGCTCTCAAGCACCACCGGATGGGCCGGGCGAATGATCCGCAACTGGTAGCCCAGTTGTTTCGCGACACTGCGAAAGTCGTGGAAACTCTCCGGTGTCCGCTTCAGCTTGGCTTGGGCCAGGGCTTTGCGGCCGCATTTATAGGTCCTTCGGATCGCCTGGCACAGTTGGGTGGAATCAAATTGGTCAAGAGGCCACGCCTCGATTGCCGCGCGCATCTGCTCCAGCTTGGGAATCGCCTGCACATGCCACTCCGCGAAAGCCGCGACAAAACTTTCCAGCTCCAAGACCAGCATCTCTTCCAGCCTGGCATATTTGCGGTGCTTGTGATTCCGGGCCAGGCCCTGCAACTGCCGGATCGTTTGGAGCCGGACTTCCGCGTCGCGCACTTCGGAGATCGTTCGCCCCACGTCCCGTAAACAGTGGTCTTGCCTCTTGAATAAACCCCGTCCGATCTCCTTTTTTACCAGAGCCAGCCCTGCCCGCGTCTTCTTCAGGCGTTTCCGCGTTTCGTGCACCGGCGTGTCGTCGGTTTCCTTTTCCCCGCGGGCAAAAGCCAGGGCCAGATCGATTTGCTTCCGGCAAATCCGCCGCAAACCGTCTCCGAGCGTTTCGTCCCGACGCAATTCGTAGTTCATTAACGCCTTCCTTTATTCCCGGGCAAGTCGCACATTGCTGTAGCGGGACTTGCCGGTGACTTCTTCGCCAAACCAATCCGGGGGCGCAAACTCCTTGCATTGTTTCTCATCATCGAACTCGACTTCCGCTACGATCAACCCCTGATTGAGACCCGCGTAGATGTCGATTTCGATTATGTGATCGCCAAAAGGAACGTCGAACCGCGTTTTTCGTAGCCGCCGCCCTTCGGTGCTCGGCCAAAGCTCATGAAATTGCTCCGGAACCAGCACGATTTCCCATTCCCGCCGCTTAAAACCGCGGCCGCGCTTGAAAGTGAGTGAATATTGCGTCCCTGCCTTGCGCAACCGGACCTGGGTGCCGTCCCGTTTTGCCGCAAAATATCCCTGTTCGATTGGCCGGCTGTCGCAGCTCTTGAGATTGGCCGGGAGCGTGGTGACCAAGAATTTTCGCTCGATTTCATGTGCAGTTTTAGGGCGGGCAAGGACTGTGGCCATAACCAAACGCGAACGCGCGCAATAGAAGTTTTCAATTGTTTCTCAGGCCAAAGCAAGCCCAACGTGCGGTGGATGTGAATAATTCTGCCGTAGCGCTGGGCGTCGTCCGTCGGGCGTTGAGCGTTGAGCGTTGGGCGTTGGGCGTTGGGCGTTGAGCGTTGAGCGTTGGGCGTTGAGCGTTGGGCGTTGAGCGTTGGGCGTCGACCGTTGGGCGTTGAGCGTTGAGCGTTGAGCGTTGGGCGTTGAGCGTTGAGCGTTGAGCGTTGGGCGTTGGGCGTTGGGCGTTGAGCGTTGGGCGTTGAGCGTTGAGCGTTGGGCGTTGGGCGTTGGGCGTTGAGCGTTGGGCGTCGACCGTTGGGCGTTGAGCGTTGGGCGTTGGGCGTTGGGCGTTGAGCGTTGAGCGTTGAGCGTTGGGCGTTGGGCGTTGGGCGTTGAGCGTTGAGCGTTGGGCGTTGAGCGTTGAGCGTTGGGCATTGAGCGTTGAGCGTTGGGCGTTGGACGTTGAGCGTTGGACGTTGAACGTTGAGCGTTGAGCGTTGAGCGTTGACCGTTGACCGTTGAGCGTTGAGCGTTGAGCGTTGGGCGTTGGGCGTTGAACATTGACCGTTGTCATCTCTCTTTCCCCCGTACTTTCCCAGTCTGAGAAAGGTCGATCTTGGGTTTTGAAGCTCCCGGCAAACTGGTACCAGGGAGGGGACTCGAACCCCTAAGGATTTCTCCACCAGATCCTAAGTCTGGCGCGTCTGCCAATTTCGCCACCCTGGTAGAACCGCGACCCGCCCGAGCATCCGACGCGCTTTGTGCTGGAGTAATACCGTGATCGCTGATGCGGCGCAACCCGTGCCGGAGACACCGAAGGGGACTAATCGGTCAGGTGCTGATGCGGATCATCGCACTCGTGAAATAATTCAAAAAGGGGAACTTGCAGGGCATGCGCGATCTTTCCGATTGTTCTAATAGAGGGATTTCTCGCGCCGCGCTCCACATCCGAAACGTAAGTCCGGTGCAGCCCGGCGCGGACGGCAAGTTGTTCCTGGGAGATTCCCAAAGAGAACCTCTTCTTTTTGATCGCTGTTCCCAGTAGTTCCGTTAAATCGACTGGTTTTGCTACGCTCAAAATAGCCTCCTGCTGTTCTGTTGCCGTTGCCGGGTCTGCCATGATCGTCTCGTCATCGATATTGAATAATGGCGTCGTTGATGGTGTTAACGATCTTCTCGACGTAGAATTTGCTTCTGGAGGTGAGCGCGCGGCGCTGGCCCGAACTGCCCTCGATGGTCACGAAGTATTTGGCCTTGCCGCACGATCTCAGCCAGAGAAGCCCGAGCCCGAAAAGCATCGCGCCGCCAAGAAGACCGAAGGGAATTCTCTGATGATCTAGGGCGAGACCGCCGGCAAAGATAACTGCTCCCAGAACGACCAGGGCAACGGCCAACCCTTTCTTTGCCGGGGCGGATGTCATTTTCACGGAAGCAATGTTTCGCATTGCGTAACTGGTGCCGCTGATCACGATGCGATTGCTGCTTATGGACACGCTATGGTCTCGGTAGATCACCTGTTCGGGCATTACGTTTCGCGGTTCGGTTAAATCGTGAGACGCGCGGGAATTCGATCGGCGCGCACCTTCCTAAGCTTCCGTCTTACAAGCGGTCGGTCACCCTGACCAACGAAACAGTTGCGGAACAGTTGGAAACCCCTGGAAAGAGACGGGCGGAGATAATACGGGTTCGGGCATGTGTCCCAATGGAAGTTACCCGGAATCGGGTGCTTCCATGCCCAAGGGGCATTACTGCCGGTTGTTCGAACCGAGCCGCGCGCCGTTATCCAATGAAGACGAGGAAAAACTCGTTAGACTTGGAGAATCGATGCGCTACACGGTAGAGCGCGAGGGCACGCTTACGCCGCGGGTCGGCTTTACTTACTTCGGTCAATTCGTCGGTCACGACCTGACCCGCGATGTTACCCCGTTAGCCGGGCCCTATCTGGATCCGGAGCAGACACCGAACTATCACACCCACTACTTCGATCTGGAACAAATCTACGGCGGCGGTCCAAGCGGCTCGCCCCACCTGTATGAAGGCAATCCCGGGTCAGAGACGTTCAAGATTGGACGAACCGAAGGCTACGGTTACCCGCGCGATATCCCAATAGAAGAGGGTCGGCTAGCGGTGGCCGACCGGCGTGATGTCGATAATCTGATCCTGAGGCAGTTGCATGTCGTTTTTCTCAAGTTTCATAACGAAGCCATCCGCCAGCTCTCGGCCCGGCCGGCGACGATCACAGGCACGGAGAACTCGGGGCAAGGAACTCTGTTCGACCAAGCCCAGCGGCTTGTCCGATGGCATTATCAATGGATCATCCGCCACGATTATTTACCGAGGATATTGGATCCGCGGGTCTGGCGCTTCCGATCCAAACCCGCTCTCAACGGCAAGAAAGCTAAAAGCGCGCTTTCGATTCCTATTGAATTCTCTCTCGGTGCGTTCCGGTTTGGACACAGCATGGTGCGCACGGCTTATGGATTGAACTGCCGCAAGAAAAGGGTCGAAATTTCCGAGCTGATGGCGATCGGGCATGAGGCGTTGCCTCTGCCGGACGATTATCTGGTGGAATGGGGGAGGTTTTTCGACGGGCTGCCTGCGTCGGGTCCGGTCGCTTCCAGTGCGTTTATCGACACGGCGATCGTCAGTGCGTTGCATAACTTGCCGGAGAAAACGATTCGATTATGCAACGAGACTGAGACTGATTCCCGAAGCGAGCCCATCAGTCTGCCGGTGCGCACGCTGCTTCGAGGAGCGCGGGCCGGGCTTCCCTCTGGACAGGAGGTGGCCGCCGCGCTGGTTGATCAAAAGGTAATCCGGAGCCGTGACTGTTTGACGACAGACCAGCTCACCGCCGATGGCTGTGACAAGTCGGGCAGCATGCTGCGCAAGGTAGGCCTGGAGAAGGATACGCCGCTTTTTTATTACCTGCTTAAGGAGGCGGAGCTGCTGGCGGGTGGAAAGACGTTAGGCCCAATCGGGAGTTTCATCGTAGCCCGGGTCGTTCAAGGCGCGCTCGAGGGCGATCCGGACGGGTATGTCTCGGGGCCAGGGCGAAACTGGGCGTTGCCAACATGGCGTTTTCCGGACGGAACCGACAAGCAAGCCAATTCACTTATCGCGATAATCAGATTGATTGGAGAGACTCAACTTCTGCCGGAATGCAACGAGCGAGTTCAACAACTGCTGAAGAACTTTCTTCACCTCGGGCGGTAGGGTCTCGCAGCGACAAGAGATCCTTTGTCGCCGGGCTATCGGAGGCGGAATTTAGGGCAATCGTAGAGGGAGCGAGCGATTCGGCCGAGCGAGCGCGGATGTCCCGCCAGGGGCTTGCTATTCTTCCTGATTGGGCGGCGGACCTGCGAGAAATGTTCTTTGGCATCGAATCCCTGGAATTGCGCGCTCGAAAGGCGTCGTCCTTAGGCTTGGTCTGTGAATATGGAGCCCGTTACGCGGTGCATCGACTGGAGCGCCGTGTGTCCGCGGAACTGCTTTCGGTGATCAATCGAAGGGGAATCAGCCAGTTAAGAGCTTATTTGGAGCAAAGGCTAGGGCGGATATCCAAGCCGGTGTTTGACCTGGGGCTCAGTGCGTTCACCTCCGCTTTCGACGCGCTCCAGCGTCAGTCTAACAAATCCATTTGGCCGCTTCCGTCCGCTGGGTTAGCGCGGGAATTCCTCGGAGCCAGGCCGAGCCTCCGCTTATTTCAAATGTTCAAGAGGTTCCCGGTCCTGGCGCGATTGTGGTTACAGCAGATTTGCTACTGGTGCGATGCAACTGAGGAGTTACTCGTGAGATTCGAGACTGACCGCGCGGATCTTTCCCGTCATTTCTTCGGCGGAGCGCCGGTCGGCAGGATAATCGATTTGGAAGCCGGACTCTCAGATCCGCACAATCACGGCCGGACAGTCATGCTGCTTCAAGTCGAAGCGGGATCTGTAATCTATAAACCGCGTCCCGGGAACGGCGAATGGCAATGGCAAAGGTTACTCAATTGGCTGAACGTTAACGGCTTCGGCCCGCGATTGAGGACCGTCACCGTTTTGCGCCGGCGTGGGTATTGTTGGATGGAACGAGTGGAGTCCGAGCCATGCGGCAAGCGCGCCGGGGCCTGCAAATTCTTTGAGAGACTTGGAGGACTGATTTGCCGCAGCCTACCATGCCGGCCTCGTTGACTGTCATCGAGATAACCTGATCGCTTCCGGTGAACATCCGGTGTTAGTCGACCTGGAAGCGATTGCGCACCAACCGGGAAGCGCCTATTTCAAAACGAGAGTAATGCGGTTGGTCCGGACGGGCTTCTTTTCGGCAGACACAGGTGTCCTCTCGGGCACAGCTCGGGGTGAACATGCGGCGCGAATCGGCAAACCTATTCTGAAGGCAGATGGGTATGAGGAGGAAATTGTAAACGGTTTTCGACAAGCCTGGGGATGCCTTGCCGGCAAAGGCAATGGGCGCCGAGCGTTTTCCGCAAGTTTACGCCATCTTGCTGGGAAACAGGTTCGGTGGATACCGTGCACGACGACCAGCTACGAGCGAATCAGGCAGGCGTCTATCCAGCCCGATCTACTTCGCGCCGGCTCCAGCCGCGAAATGCTGGTTAGGCGGCTGTGCGCTCAAAAAGGGATGAACGCATCCGTTTCGGCGGAAGAAGTTCGGTCGATTCTGCGATTAGACATTCCGTACTTCACCCGTAAAGCGATGACAATACGTCACCGCGAACAGCCTGCGGCGCCAAAGAAACTGGTGGCTGCGCTGCGACGAGCGATACGCTCTTGATCACGTGGCTGCTCTTACGCTCGCCAAAGATTGTAGGAGCAAGGTTGAAAATCCTCCGCGCTCCGCAATTGGACCGGTTCGCCTTCGGCTGTCGGAATAAACTCCGGTATAACCAGAATTAATGTTTTTAGTTGTTCCTCCGGGGTTAAGAATTGAAGGCGGAAGTCCGGCGGGAAATCGATTTCGGCAACTTCGCTGACCGCCACTTTTGCTGACTCGGGTGAGACAAGGCAGCGATCCCGGAACTTGATATCGGATCCTGCGCGTGTCAGAGCGATTGTCAGGCG
This sequence comes from uncultured Verrucomicrobiae bacterium, assembly GCA_963728975.1. Lineage (GTDB taxonomy): Bacteria > Verrucomicrobiota > Verrucomicrobiia > Chthoniobacterales > UBA10450 > DATFCK01. The sequence continues at coordinate 1,074,604 of CAVSMF010000001.1, read as the reverse complement.
ATCGAGTTTCTCATCATTCGTTAGTTCATCCCAATTCTTGGCAGCCATTGGTCGCTTTTCCTCAGTTTATTGACTTTCGACTTCATGTCCGCCGTTCGGACAATCATTGCCCTAAGAATATCCTGGAACGCCGGGTCCAGCCGGAGCATGTCGAAGCGCGGATCACGGCTTAATGCGCGATGATCGACCCAACCCAGCCGGAAGGCGGTGCCAAGGTGATCGATCGATTGATGGATCCTGCCCAGGGAAGATTCGACCGCGGCCAGTCGATAAAACGCTTCCGGATTCTCCGGCTGCTGTTTAATGGCGGCACTTTCCCAGTCAAACGAGCGTTGCAGCAGTTTTTTCGCCCCGGGCGTGTCGCCGTTAGCAATTTTGGCCCGGCCCAAGGCCGACAGGTAACTCACCGCACCATGAAAGGCGCCGCCGCCATGTTCGTCATTTTTCACAAGATCGCCGTAAAGTTTTTCCGCCTGTTCAAAGTTGCGGGCAAAGAATTCAAGCTCCGCCGCAATTGCTTTGCTCTCACCGAGGCCTTCCCGGCCGGCTAACTCTCTTCGATAGACATCGCGCGCCGAGGAAAAATCGCCTTGAATCATCCGCGCATAGCAGAGGCCGATGGCGCCTTCGGTGCGATCCGGATACAATTCAGTGGATCGGGTGTAAACGGCCAATGCTCGCTCGTCATCGCCGAGCTTAAGCCAGCAGTCACCGACCTGCGCATCCGCGTCTCCCCGGGTTCCCTTTACCTGCGCCGCCAGACTGAGCCACTCCAAGGCGCGGTCCGGATGTCCCATCGCATCGTAGAGCATACCCATGAAATGCACGGGTTTTTCCTCCATGCCTGCGGTTTCTATTGCTCGCAGCCCTTGTTCCAGGGCATCGCTGAATTTTCCCTCTTGATAATACAGGCAACCAAGAGCCCGGTGGGCATCTCCGGATGTTGGCGATAATTGAATAGCTCTCAGGGCCGCCGTCTTGCCACGTTCCAGGTAACGCGAGTCGGAGATATAGTGAGTCCGGGCGGTAGTAGCAAAAGACAAATAGGTCTGGGCCATTGACGAATCGGGGGCGATCCGGGACGCTTTTTGAAACAGATTGATGGCCCGATCAAGGTCGCTCAAGGTGTAGCGCGCCATCAATTCGCGTCCGGCCAGAATCGCTTCTCGCGCAGTCTGATTTTGTAATCCCGGATCCGCTTTCGACGGAACGAGATTCGACCAATCGGTCGCGTCTAAAATCTGGTAGATCGGTCCGGCCAGGGTTTTGGCAAACTCGGCCGCGGCATCGGGTCGCTGGACTCCTTCCCAAGTGCGAACCAGGAGCGGCTCGCCCGTTGCGGAATCTAGGAGGCGAATCGCAAGCCTCTGCTTGCCGCCCGCGCTCCGCATTGTTCCGGTCAAAACCGTGCGCGTATTCGCCAGCCGTCCCTGGTTTTGAATTCTTCCGGCGCCGCTGCCTGAAATCGTCGCTGTTGATGGCAGAAGCCGAACGGCGGCAGGGCCAAATGAAGTGAGCTTATGGAACAGGGAATCAGCGACCGACTTCCCGGCAAGCGGCTCGATTCCAAGCTCATCGAGGTCGATGAACGGCGCCACTCCGATCGAGTGCTCGATTAAGAATCTGTCACGGATGCTGGCGTCCCTTTTCCAGGTATGCACTTGCCATCCGACGAGGGCGCAAAAAGAGATGGTGCCGGCACAAACACCAGCCGCCCATCTCCGATCGGTTCGAAGCCGTCGTCCGAGACGCGCAGGAAAAGCGAGCGGGCGAACCGAGATACTTCGGCCGCTCAGCCAGTTTTGAAGATCCGCTGCAAGCGCAGCACAAGAGCGGTAACGGTCAGCGGGCGAGGGTTCCAAACAGCGCGAGCAGATGGTTTCCAGATCACGGTCCAAGTGTCGTGCAATGGAACGGAGCTTGGGTGCCACGGCATGCCGGTCTCGAGCTGGCCGAAGCGAATCCGGTCCGGACCATGGGGGTCTCCCGGTCAGCAGTTCGAACAAAACGGCTCCGAGACTGTAGACGTCGTTCGCCGCGGTCGCCGGCCTACCGGAGAGTTGTTCCGGCGCCATGTAGGCCAGGGTTCCGAGGACGGCCAAGGTTCGGGTGAGATGCGCCGAATCATCCAATGCTTGGGCCAAACCAAAATCGCTAACCAGCGGACAGCCATCTCCATCAAGCAAAATATTGGACGGCTTGAGATCCCGGTGAAGGATTCCGCGTTCATGAGCGTGTTGAACCGCGAGCGCGACTTCCATCATTAACCGGACGCTTTGGCGCGGATCGCCCCGATATTCGTCACGCGACTGATGAAGGCTGCCGCGGGATGCGAACTTCATGGCAAAAAATGGCAGCCCGTCGGCCGTTTCACCGCTGCCGTAAACAGGGACGATGTTGGGGTGGTTCAAGCCGGCAATCATGTCTGCCTCGCGGCGGAAGCGCGCTACCAGGGCATCCGAATTTTCGTCGGCATGGAGCAGGCACTTGAGGGCGACGATTCGCCGCGAGCCCGCTTCCCGGGCCCGGTAAATGACGCCCATTCCGCCGCGGCCGATTTCTTGGAGCACTTCATAACCTGGGAACCGTTGTTTGGATCGAAATCTAGCCGCCGCCAGAAGGGCCCGTTGAAACGTTTCCCGCCGGGAGCCATGTTTTCCAAATTGGGCGGCGTCCCGAAAGAGACTGCTGGCAGTTAATCCATTTCGAAGGCGAAGAGAAACCGGCGGACGAGAAGCTTCGTTGGCAGCGCCACTATTTGGGGACACGCCAAACGGTGGTTCGTGTTCGGGCTGCGCCATATCTCACACGGACGCCGAAGCCAGAGCTTCACACAGATAATGAATCTCGTCGTCGACATCCGCCGGATTCTCGATGGTCTTTGCCACTTCTTCTCTGAGCAGACTACGGAATCGCTTGCGGAATTCGTGCAGGAGGTGCTTTACGGTCTTCTCCGGCATCCGGAGCTCCGCTGAAACCATGCGGTAGGAAATCTCCGCACGGTCGGTGTCCAGGTAGGGAATAAGTGCTTGGTAGAGCCAACGTTGCCCTTTGCTCTCACACTCTTCCTGGAGCCGCCGCACCGCTTCCTCGGCAATGGTTACGGCCCACTGAATATCGAACAAGGCGTCGGGCGGGCAGGACGCCGGAAGCTGCAAATTCAAATCATCCAACGAGACGAAAGCAAAACCGCCACCGCGTTTTTGGCGTCCGGCGGCAATTTTAGCGTCGACCAGAAAGTTCTTCAGCGATTTGAGCAGCAGTGATCGGAAGCGTCCGCGAGCGGGGGTTGCGGAAGCCACCAGCTTGCCTTGGAAGATTGCGAGAAAGAACTCCTGGACGAGGTCCTGCGCTTCGCTGGGCGGATAACCCTGCCGTGAAATAAATCCAAAAATAGGCCGCCAATACATCTGGCAAAGCTGACCGAGAGCTCCGCCGGCCGAAGATTCCGAGCTATTCCCGCGCGCCTCAAAAATTAGGCTCCAGTGGGTGGACGGAAAATATTCTGGTCTGGGACGCCCCGGGGCGGCCAACGTCGATCTCACGCGTTGAGCGTGCTTAAACCGAAATCTTTACTCAAGAAAAAACTGCCGGCCCAAAAGGTCACAACTTCGGACTCAGGAGATCGTAGTACACTTCGATGGCACGAGCATTCCACGAAAATGGCAGGGCGGGTTCGGCGGTGGGCCTTCCTGCGTTGAGATCGTTTTTGCCTTCCGACAGCCGGGCTACGGAGAAGATTGGCCTGGTGCTGCGGTTATTGCGGCAAGCAGCCCTTGAAAGCCGGAAATCGGCTGGGCGCCCGTTCTATTCGATTCGCGCCGTAGCCAGGCATTACCGCCTGGCTCCGACCACCGTAACGCGCCTGTATGGGCAGCTGAAGACGGAGGGGGTTCTGGGCAGTATCTGGGGATCGAAGACCATCATTGAGCCGCTGAAAGTCGACAAAGATATAAGGCTCAAGGCTTTAATCGCTTTACCGGTTTCGCTTCGCGCATTTGCCATCGTTCCCGGCTACAGAAGGTTCTTTCGGTTGATTCAACAAACGCTTTGGAAACATCGCTTCGGATCGCAGCTGGTTTTTTATGACAACGGCTTTCCGGAGTCGCCAAAGTTCACAGACATCCTGCTTGATTACAAAGTCGACATCGCCATCTGGTTAACGCCTTCGCCCAGAGTGTCCAATGCGGTCGCGCGACTAAGGGACCGGGGAATCAGGTCAATCACGATCCACGATGGAATGCCGATAAACGGCGAACCCGGCTACTTCGCCAGCCGACAAAGCGCGCTGGTAGAAGGTTTGGCTGGCTGGAAAACGGCGGGCATTCGCTCAGTCGCGCTCATCCACGATCAGCAATCGGCTTTAGCGGGCACGGCGCGGATGGTTCAAGTCGCTTTAGCCGATGCGAGCATTTCGTTCACCTCTCATGAGATCGGGGCAGCCGGGTTAAATGGATCGTTACCGAAAGCAAACTGGCGAGACCGCGGGATCATATTTATGTCGTCACAATCCGTTGTCTCCTCTACTGATAAAGGCGTCGCAGGCTTGTTGAATCTATCGCGGGGCAAGCGCATCCTGTTTCTGGAAGGCGAGGTGGATTTGCCAATCGAGCGGTCTTTAAGCGGCTCTTTTGACACGATCGAATTCGATTGGCGTGCAGTAGCCAGGCGGGTTGTCAGCGATCTGGTGGCCAATCGAGGCGCGATCGGCACGCCGGAGCAGGCGATTTTTAAGGCGAAATGGCGCAGCGCCACCGGGCGAGAAACTGTCACGCCCTAGAGACGCAGCGCTCGAATATCGAGTCAGGAACATTCCGGCAGAATGAGCAGATGGTCGGGCTCTTCTTCATCGATCTCGGTCTTTAGATATTTATGACCGAACCGCAGGGCGACGATGATGCGTATATCGGAGCCGCCGCGATTGATGTAATAACAATAGACGTTGTTTTCGATGTAGCTGATTGCCTCATCTTCACTCTGCTTCCAGCGATGACCACCGATGCTTTTGATTCGCTGGTTGGATCGAGTCGGTCGGTCTTATTGATATAAGTCACCTGCAATTTCGTCGCCATGATTGTTCCAGGTTGGGGTTTGGGTTGGAATAGCTCCCAGGTTAGCCGCTTACATAACCCGGCTGTCAGTGAAACAGTTTGTGAACAGCTGGAAACCGGCGAGGTCTGACAGAGGAGATACGGCAGCCAGCTGGCGCTAAGATCCGCCAGGCTGCCCGAGCTATCCCCGCGGGGTAAAGCTAAACACCAAAATGACCGCGTGCCGCGGCTCCCATCGGTGAAAATCCACCCGGTAACGCCCGATTTTTTTGGCGCGGACCTCGCGCCCTGAATTCATGAGGTCAAACAGCTTTTCGGTCTCGGCTCGGGTGAAAAACGGCGCATCCAGGAACTCGGTGACCCAATTCATCTCATGGGCATCGGTCAGATAGAATGTTACCTGGATGTCCTCGTCCGAGTTCTCGGCGATAATCAGACAATAGTTGTAAAGGGCGGGGCCTTTCCATTGGCCCTCGAACAATACGGTGCAGCGTTTTTGGACTTCGGTGGCGCGGAACCCGGCTTCCTTAAAGTAGGCCACCAAATTCCGATAGGTGAGAGGCTGTTTTGTTCCCGGTTGGGCCGGGAGAGCGGCGTTTGCCGCCGATGGGAGAGTGAAGAACACGGCCGAGACTGCAACGCTCAGACTAAGAAACATTTTTTTCACATTGGTCTCACTGTTTTGATGCCTCCCTCAATTCGGCCGGGTTGGGACGACCAGCACCGGGCACTCCGCATGCCGGACGACGTATTCCGCCGTGCTGCCGATCAAGACATGCTTTAGGCCCGTTCTTCCATGGGTCGCGATGATGATCAGATCGGCGCCCTGGTCTTTTGCCCGAGCGCAAATCTGGTCGCCGGCATGTCCCACTTCCAGTAACGGTTTAACCTGAACGCCGTTCCAGGTGGTCGTTCGGACAAGATCGCGCAGCTGTTCCCGGGCGATCTTCTCGGTTTGCTCCATTAATTTCGGCAAATCGTAGCGGGCGTACTCGTCACTGGCGACATAGTACTGAAGATGCACCGAATGGAGGAGGAGGAGTTTTGCGTCGAATTCCCGGGCGAATGCTTTCGCATAGGCGAGACCTCTCATCGAACAATCGGAAAAATCGATCGGCACCAGAATCTTGCCAAAAGCGGCGGCCTGTTGCGATCCCTTCCTGCGATCAGGCCGCCTCTTTCCGGGAACATTCCGCACCACTAATACGGGGCAGGTAGCATATCGAATCACCCTTTCGGCGGTGCTTCCCAGGGCCAGATGCTTCAACCCCGTGTTTCCCCGGGTCGCGATGACCACCAGGTCTATTTCTTCCTCCCGGGCGAGCCTGCAAATTTCTTCAAAGGGCGAACCCCTGAGCAGATGGATGTTTTCCGGGCGCAGCTCGACAGCATATTTTTGCGCCACATCCTTTAGATGGCGCCGAAGGCCGCGGTCCACTTCCAGTTCAGGAATAACTAATCGCGCAGGCGGAATGCTGGCGAGAGGATAGTCGGGCTCGAAAACATGAGCCAGATGAAGCTCCGCCTTGAAATGCTTCGACAAAGGCAACGCGAATTCGACGGCTTCCAGCGAGCCCGCCGAAAAATCAATCGGCACAAGGATGCGACGAATGGCCAGACGACGAGACGGGCTTGCCGGGGTTTCTTTCTTGTCTCCCCGCGATTTTAACCGGGCGGTCGCTCGTTTCACGAAACTACCATCGTTTGAACCGAAAAATCTGACTATCCATTATTTGTTAAAGCCGAGCCTTTTCTTGCCAGGCTATCCGGCGCGGTAGCGGCGTTGACCGATTCAGCTTCTAATTTATTTCATTCCCGGAGCGCCCGCCTTCTTCGAAAACGGTGATGTTTTTAATTGTAGTGGCGGCGATGTTTTCCAGCGCTTCCCGGGTAAAGAATGCCTGGTGACCGGTGATGATGACATTGGGGAAAGTCAGCAACCGGCTGAAGACATCGTCGCTGATAATGAGGCCGGAACGGTCTTCGAAAAAGATATGCTCTTCCTCTTCATAAACATCGAGGCCGAGATAGCCGATTTTTCCGCTCTTCAGCGCCTCGATTACGGCCAGGGTGTCGATTAACGCGCCGCGGCTGGTGTTAATCAGCATGACGCCGGTCTTCATTTTTTCTAACGCGCCGGCATCGATCAGGTGGCGGTTTTCCGGCGTGAGCGGGCAATGCAGGGTGACGATGTCTGATCGCGCGAGCAATGCGTCCAACTCCAGGTAGCGCACCCCCAGGGACCGGCAGGTTTCGTTCGGGACCGGATCGAATGCCGAAACCTCGCAGCCAAATCCGATCAGAATGCGGGCAGCCACCGTGCCGATTTTGCCCGTCCCGATGATGCCGGCGGTCTTGCCGTGGATATCGAATCCGAGCAATCCATCGAGCGCGAAGTTGCCTTCGCGGACTCGATTATAAGCGCGATGCAACTTGCGATTGAGGGCCAGGATCAACCCGATGGTGTGTTCGGCCACGGCGTAAGGCGAATACCCCGGCACCCGAACGACGGTAATCCCGCGTTTGGCCGCCCTTTTAAGATCGACATTGTTGTAGCCGGCGCAGCGCAAGGCAATCAGCCGGGTGCCTAACGAGTGAAGTGTTTCAATCGTGGAGGCGTCAACCACGTCGTTGACGAAGACACAAACCGCGTTAAAACCGGCAGCCAGTCCCGCTGTTTCGGGGCCCAGGCGCGGCTCGAAGAAACCGAGCGCGTGCGAGGACTTGTTGGCGGCGTTCAGAAACTCGCGATCGTAATTCTTGGTGCTGAAAACAGCGACTTTCACAGAATAATCTCAGCCCTCCAATCACCCGTCGTATCGGGGCGCGAAAGCTGGAAGCCAACTTCTTCGCTGACCCGTCTCATCATCGTGTTTTCGGCGGCAATATGGCCGATGATCCGGTGCAAATGTTCTTTGCGCCCGATTTGCACCAGCAGCTTCAACAGCTCGGTCCCAAGACCTTTTCCCTGCCAGGGGTCGCCGATTAAGATGGCAAACTCCGCCTCATCCAGCCCGTGTTCTTTCACTAATCGGGCGACACCGAGAATCCGATGCGTTCCATCCCGATTTTTGAGATCGGCCACCAGCGCAATCTCGCGGTCGTAGTCGATGAAACAGACGCGGCGCAACCGCTCGTGCACGGTTCGCTCCTGCAGACTAAGGACCCCGAAGTAACGGAGATGAACGGTGCGATCGGAAAGGGTCCGATGAAAATCGACCATTAACGGTTCATCCTCCGGACGTATGGGACGAATGGTTACCGGCTGATTGTCGATTCTCCATTTGCGGATGTACTCGACCGGATACGGTCTGATGGCCGAGCGCGGCAGCGTTTTCGGGTCGCTATCCGGTTCGTGCAGAATGACGCGGGCATCGAGGGCAATAATATGTTCTCCGGAAACGAGGAGGGGGTTGATATCGATCTCCTTGATCCATGGCTGTTCGACCACCAGCTGGCTGAAGCGAACCAGCGATTCCTCCAGGGCATCAAGACCCACTGCTTTGCGGCCGCGAAATCCTTTTAGGGCAGTGTAGATTTGGGTTCGCTCCATCAGCCTGCGCGCCAGCGTCCGGTTGAGCGGCGGAAGCCCGAGGGCCCGGTCCTTGAACACTTCAACGAAATAGCCGCCGGCGCCAAATAGGAGGACTGGACCAAATTGGGGGTCGATGGTGCTGCCGAGGATGAGCTCGTAACCATCCAGGGCCACCATCGGCTGAACGGTCACGCCCAGAAAGGCATTGTGGCGCGAGTTTCCAACTCGCGATCCCTTAAAACGCAACTTGGAAAGTTGCGCTACATTTCTTTCAATCTCACGAAACGCGCGCCTAACCGACGCGGCGCCGCGCAAGTTCAACTTCACCCCGTCAACGTCGCTCTTGTGGGTGATGATTTCGGAATGAACCTTTAACACCACCGTTCCGCCGATTTTTTCGGCATGCGAAACCGCTTCTTTTTCGTTTCGGGCCAGCTTTGTCTCGACCACGGGAATTCCGTATGCCGCCAGGACATTCTTGGATTCGAGTTCGGTGAGTAATTTACGACCCGTTTGCCGGGCCTGACCGATGATTTTTTCCGCCGTAACCCGGTCGATCTCTGCGCCTTTGGGGAACGCAGGTGTTTCATAAAGTGCATCCAGGTTCCGTGAGTAACGCCACATCGCGCAGAACGCACTGGCTGCCGCATCCGGGTATTCGAAGGTTGGAATATTTGCGCCGTTTAAAATGGCAATGCCGGGAGCAACCGAACTCCCCCCGATCCAGCTGGCCAGAAAAGGTTTCGTCTTCAAGTTCGCGAATTTTTGCAGTTTTTTCGCGGTAGCGCTGGAATCGGTCATCGCCTGCGGCGCCAGGATAACGAGCAGGCCGTCGTTATTCGGATCGTGGGTCACGATATCGACCGCCTTTTGGTAAGTTTCGGCGCCGGCGTCGCCCAGGATGTCGACGGGATTGCCCCGGCTCCAGTGTGGCGGGAGCAATTTATTTAGCTCTGCCAACGCGTCCGGCGATAACTCAGCCAGCTTTCCGCCGCTCTCGATCAAAGCATCGGTGGCAAGCACTCCCGGTCCCCCTCCATTTGTGACAATGGCCAGACGCGGTCCCGCCGGACGAGGTTGTTTGCCGAGAAGCCCGGTGATATCGAATAGTTCGCCGATCGAGTCCACCCGCAGAACTCCCACGCGTCGAAATGCGGCCGCGAGCACCTCGTCGCTCCCGGTCAAGGCGCCAGTGTGGGATGCGGCAGCTTTGGCCGCTGCCGCGCTGCGGCCGACCTTTATCACAATAATCGGTTTCGCCAGGGCGACTTCCCGCGCTGCCGAGAGAAACGCGCGCGCGTCGCCGATCGATTCCATGTAAAGCAGAATGCTTTTGGTGTGGGGGTCGTCACCGAGATAAAAAATGAGATCGCCCCAGTTCACATCCAGCATCGACCCGATGGAGATGAAGGCGCTGAATCCGACCCGGTTCGACAAGCTCCAATCGAGAATCGCGGTGCAAAGCGCGCCACTCTGGCTGATGAAGCCAATGTTTCCGGGAAGGGCCAGCGGTTTTGCAAATGTCGCGTTCAGACCGATGTGCGGCAGCATGATTCCGACACAGTTAGGGCCGATGATTCGCATCCGGCCCCGGCTCGCCAGAATCTGCTTTTCCAGGTCCGCGCCCTCCGGACCAATCTCCTTGAACCCGGCCGAAATAATTACCGCGCCTTTTACATTGGCCGCGGCACATTCAGCCACGATCCGCGGGACCGTTGCCGCCGGGGTCGCGATTACCGCCAGATCGATCTGTTCCCGAATCTCGCTGACGGACCGAAACGTTTTCCGGCCTAGGACGGTCGAGCGATTTGGGTTTACCGGGAAAACAGAGCCCCGAAAGGATTGAAGATTGTCCAGCAGCGCCCGCCCCACCCCGCCCGGCGATTCGCTGGCGCCGATCAGGGCCACCGATTTCGGATTGAACATTGTCTCAAGGATGGGCCGGCGATCGGATAAGACAGATTCGGCGGAGATTTTGGGTTTCGATTTATCCATTTGATGTTTTCCCGGTGGGTCGGGTGACGCTCTTACAACTGAGCTTGGTTGGCGGTCTGGGTAAATCTTTCTGCAAACGTTTATCAACAATCTCCTAGGTGACCAATACCACCCAAAGGAGTAAGCCGCTCAACCCCGCCAGCGTCACCGGGACGCTCAGCCGGGCGAAGTCGCGAAAAGAGATGTGAACCCCGAGCTCGCGGGCCTGTTGCACCACGATGATGTTGGAAACACTCCCGATGATGATCAGGCTGCCGCCGAAACTGTTGGCCAAAGCCAGAATGTAAGCGGTCGCGGGATGGGTGAGGTTGACAACCTTGAGCAACAACATCACCGCCGCCGAGTTATTGATCAAATTGGACAGGACTGCCGTGGTCAAGGCCAGATTGACCGGAGCGCTCAGATGAAAGCCGCTGGCCGCGAGCCATCCCACCACTTGGTCGCCATAGCCGGTGGATTGAAAAGCCCCCGTGACCACAAAGAGTCCCATGAACAAAATCAAAATCGGCCAGTCCACCAATCTCAGTAAATCGGCGGTCCGAAATTTCGGGCTGGCCAGATGGACGGCGGCGGCGGCCAAGGCGACAATTTCCTTGGGCAAAGGAGAGAAAAACAATCCGATGACCAGGACGAGAATCACCAGGCCCTTGATTGTGTGCGAGCGATTGTATGGATAATCGCTTTGAACGGGTTCCAGGGTTGCGCCTAACGATGCCTGAAGATGCCTTCGGGAAAGCAACCAGATGATAAGGTAGCTGAATGCCAAGGCGGCCAGGACGGGAACAGCGCACCAGAGCAGGTAATGTGCAAAGTCCAGGTGCGCGACCTGGGCGATCATCATGTCCTGGGGATTTCCCACGATGGTTGCCGCCGCGCCCAGATTACTGGCCATAGCCAACGCGATCAGGAACGGGACGGGATTGAGCTGTCTTTGGAGGAGGGCGGCCCCGACGATGGGAGTAAAGACAAAGCAAACGATGTCGTGGTTCAGAACCGCGGAAAGACCGGCGGTCACGGCCATCAGCAAAAGAAGGAACCGGGCGGGATGATCGAGTCGGGAGGCGATGCCGTTAGCCACCTTATTATAGAACCCGGATAAACGCAGTTGGGCTGAGAGAACAAAAAATCCGAAGAGGAGGAAGATGGTTGGCCAGTTGATGTAAGAAATGACCGCATCGGTGCTGACGCCGCCGAAGATCATCAGCGCGATTGCGCCGAGGAGGGCGATGCCGACGCGATTCAGCTTCAGCCCCGGGATGCGGCCAATGGCAATGGCGAGATAGGTGGCGGCGAAGATTGTCAGGATGACCGCTTTTCGGTGCAGAACCAAGTCGGCGATGGAGATGAGGCCGTCCATGTATCGTGGCGATTAAAATGGATTGGAGACTGGCGGAGCGGAGCGGTTGGTTCTGCCAGGCTACTCGGGCTCAGAAAGATTTTCGCGCTTATTTATTTTAGCGAACTCGGCGTGAGCGAAGCCGGAGCAGTGTAATCGAGAATGCGATAGCCGGCCCGGTCGAGGAGAGCGTTCGGCAGGGTGGCGTGCCGGTCACCAGTTTGATCCGGTCGTGGACCAGGAACCAGGCGAGGGAGTAAACCCAAACTGCCAACGCCCAATTCCAGCCAATAGGAGTCATCAAAATTCGGTAGAGGGCAATGAGAGTGGCGCTTCGCCAAATACCCGAGCGTAACGCTCAGCGCTGCCAGAAACGGGAAGGCCGATCCGGCCGCGAGGGTACCGATGGGTCCCGGGAGTGGGGTGAGAAAACTTCTCCGATTTGGTCAGGTGGCGTCGGGGAGGTGCTGTGCCCTCGGCATTCGCGTCCTCTTTGGGCTGCTTGCATTTTCCGGTGGGCGGATGGCGCGCAAATATTGGGCATCGAACGCTCGAAGGGCGGCTTCGACAGTCGGGCCGAAGCCGGCAATGCCTTCATCGATGCTCGCGCCAAGCAGAGCGATCCAGACCCGGCCGCGAACCATCAATTGCGGGCGGCGCACGGCGCTTGGGCTTCCCGGATGAGCCCGGCAATAAAGCTCCATTCTTTCCATTGCCGCCCGGGTCCGATCGACCGGCCGGTTCCGGGCGGGCCGGCGGAATTCAGCCGGTTCGGTGAATCGAAGGCCGGCAGTCTCAATTGTATACATCGTCAATCCTCTCTTTCCATCAAGGCAAGTGCCTTTTCCCATTCGGAATCTCGTAGCGATCGGATGTTAGGATCAATCGAAACCTGACCTATTATTGATGTGAGGCCGCAACCTACTCTGCTTGAAATGCCGGGTTGGCTTCCGTTCGTTAGGCCGCGGCGGCACTCGGTTCTTGGGTCGTTTTCTCAGTCGCTGCTTAGCCATTTCCTGGCTTCTTTGATCGCGTTGCTTTCGAAATAGCGGATCCTGGCCCGGGTGAACGTCCGGCCAAACCGGGCCATCCATTCCTGCCATTTCTTTTCGCCCACCATGGCGATCCGTTCGATGTCCAGGAAGTGTTTAACGCCGAGTTTAAAATCGTCCCAGGCGGCGTGCGGTTCCCATCCGTGGAAATCGGTCATCTCAAAGAGCAACCGGATTTTGCCATGCTGCTTTACCAGCCGATCGAACTCGGGAACAAACCGCTGGTAATCCTGATGCAACAATTTTCCGGTAACCCGGACTTCCAACACCTTGCCTCCTTCTTTTTCTTCCATTGTCACTGGCATAATTCTTCTCCTCTTACTTGTTAGGGTTGAACTGGCCCGAAACGCTGATCAACGGACACCCGGCGCAACGCACGACCTGTCTGGCCACGCCTCCAACGAACGCCCGGCGGGCGGCACCGTGCCCCTGCGCGGAAAGGACGAGAAGCTGAACCGTGTCCCCGCGGGTCGCGGAGCAGATTTCGCCGACCGGCGAGCCGACTCTGATTTCTGTCTCCCACCGCACTCCCGCCAAAATCGACAATCGCGTCACGTTGCCCATTTGCCGGCGAGTCACTTCGCGCACCGCCTCCATCAGAGACATCGTTTCGCCCGGGATGCGTTCTCCGCCGATCGTTTCGGCATACGGATCGATTGCATGAAAAAGATGAAGGGTGGCGTCAAAACGCGCGGCAAGCAGCGCGGCATATTTCACTCCGGCCAGGGAACATTTCGAAAAATCGACCGGCACAAGAATTCCCTTTATCGACATGGCACTCCGCTTAGTCGGGTCGCCGCCCCGGTCAAGAAACTCCCGTTCGCGCGTCCGGACGACCAGAACGGGACACTCCGAGTGCTGGACCACTCGCTCGGCGGTGTTTCCATGGATCACCCGCTTGAATCCGGTGTATCCATGCGTCGCCAACACGATCAAATCCGCTTTCATCTCGGAAGCGGTAGTAACAATTTTCTTAAAGATCCTGCCTTGACCCACGCTGCAGGTCTTCCTTGAGATTGGAATCCGAAATTTCGCGGCCCAATTCCGAAGAAGTTTTTGGGCCGTTTTGACTATGGTCTCCGCCTCGGTAACCAAGGGCAGCCGGATGATTGCAGGAGAAGGCTCCTCGGCGGGATCAATCACATGAAGAAGGCGCACTTCCGCGCCGAATTTCGAAGCCAGACTCACTGCATACCGCAGAGCCTTGTTTGATTGGCGCGAGAAATCGATGGGAACAAGAATCCGCCGCAGCCGCAATTCTTTCTTGGATCCACTTTTGCTTGGCCGTCTGCGGCGAGACGCGGTTTCAGATTTGCTTTCACGTCCACGCCTTGTCTTCACGGTTGCAATCTATCGAGCTGCTTTCGCCTATTCCACTCAACGATTGTTAAAAATCGGCCATTTCTTGCGCTGGACCTGGGACTGGAACTTGTAAGGCTTTTGCGGGGCCGAGAAAATCAGGCTCAGCCGCGCTCACACAATAAGATGAGTTACGGGCGGAGCGAGATCTATGGGTCGAGACAAGCGCAATCGCTCCCGGAGGCGCCGGTAATAGCCAGGGCGTGACTGAGATTTCGCAGAAATGGCGAATCCGGTTTAGAATGATATGTCAGAGGCCGCCCTACCGATGCATGGAGACAACGATGAAAGCGATTGACCGAATAACAGACTGGCTGGGCGACGAAGCGGAGTCGTTGCTCCAGCACCAATGCCGGACGGTGTCAAAGGAGCAGCTGCATTTGCCGGGACCGGACTTTGTGGAACGAATATTTGCGCCGATGGATCGTTCGCCCCGAGTTTTGCGCAACATGCAGGCGCTGTTATCTCACGGTCGATTGTCCGGAACCGGCTATCTCTCGATCCTCCCGGTGGATCAGGGGATCGAGCACTCGGCCGGGGCGTCCTTTGCGCCGAATCCGGAGTATTTCGATCCGGAGAACATCGTGCAACTGGCGATGGAAGGCGGATGCAATGCGGTGGCTTCGACGCTCGGAGTGTTGGGCAGCGTTGCCCGCAGGTATGCGCATAAGATTCCGTCTATTCTAAAGATCAACCACAACGAACTGCTGACTTATCCCAATAAGTTCGATCAAATTCTGTTTGCCAGCGTTAAACAGGCTTACGACCTCGGCGCGGTCGCCATCGGCGCGACGATCTATTTCGGCTCGGACGAAAGCGGGCGCCAGATCGTCGAGATCAGCCAGGCGTTCGCGCAGGCGCACGAACTCGGATTGGCGACGGTGCTCTGGTGTTACCTGCGTAACAGCGCATTCAAGATTGGCGGGGTGGACCATCACAGCAGCGCCGATCTAACGGGGCAGGCCAATCACCTCGGTGTGACCATCGAAGCCGATATTATTAAACAAAAGCTGCCGACCCAGAACGGCGGCTACAAGGCGTTGAACGCGGAAAAGAAAGGTTATGGCAAGTATGACGAGCGGATGTATACCGAATTGAGCAGCGACCATCCGATTGATCTGGCCCGATATCAGGTCGTGAACAATTACATGGGCCGGATCGGATTGATCAACTCGGGAGGGCCCTCCGGCAAGAACGATCTCGCCGAAGCGGTTCGCACCGCGGTCATCAACAAGCGCGCCGGCGGCATGGGCGTAATCAGCGGCCGCAAAGCATTTCAGAAGCCGATGGCCGACGGCATCAAGTTGCTCAACGCCATCCAGGACGTTTATCTCAGCCCGGAGATCACGGTAGCATGAGCGCCGCTTGAGAAGGAGGCCGCGATGTTTGGCAGACGCATTCGACTATTTAAACTGTTCGGGTTTCAGGTTTGGGTCGATCTGAGCTGGTTGGTGATCGCCGCCCTGGTCACCTGGACCCTGGCGGTGGGAGTGTTTCCGCAATATTATCGGGGCCTCTCCTCCGCGACCTATTGGACAATGGGAGTGCTGGGAGCGTGTGGACTGTTCGCATCCATTGTTTTCCACGAGTTTGCCCATTCCCTGGTGGCGCGGCGATTCGGGATGGAGATGAGCGGCATTACCTTGTTCATTTTCGGCGGCGTGGCCGAGATGAAAGAAGAACCGCGCAGTCCGCAGGCGGAATTTTTCATGGCGATAGCAGGACCGGCCTCGAGCGTGGTACTGGCATTTGTGTTCTGGGCGACTGCTCAATTGGGCCGGCTGGCTGGGTGGCCGCCATCGGTCTATGGAGTCCTGGGCTACCTCGGCTTGATCAATATCATGCTGGTGGCGTTTAATCTTATTCCGGCGTTTCCGCTGGATGGGGGCCGGGTGGCGCGTTCGATCCTGTGGGGTTGGAAGAAGAATTTGCCCTGGGCGACACGAATCGTGACGGCGATAGGCTCCGGGTTCGGCTTGCTCCTGACCGGGCTGGGTATTTTGAGCTTCTTGTTTGGCAATCTTGTTGGAGGGATCTGGTGGTTTTTGATCGGATTGTTCCTGCGCAATGCCGCGCGAATGTCCTACCAGCAGGTGATGATGCGGGAGGCCTTGGCGGGCGAGCCGTTACGGCGGTTTATGAATCCCAACCCGGTCACAGTGTCGCCATCCGCGTCGGTGCAGGAGTTTGTGGACGATTATGTTTACCGGTATCACCACAAGCTCTATCCCGTCGTCACCGACGGTCAGTTGCTTGGCTGCATCACTCTCAATCGGGTTAAACAAATACCGAGACAGGAATGGCCCAACCATCAGGTCGGCGAACTGATCAAACAGTGTGGTGACGACAATGCCATCGACGCCGACGCCGACGCGATCGATGCCTTGTCCCGGATGAACAAAGCTCAGGCCAGCCGGCTGGTGGTGGTGAAGAACAACAAGCTGGTGGGAGTGGTGACATTGAAAGATCTGCTGAAGTTTTTGTCGCTAAAGGTCGAACTGGAAAGCGGCTAACCGAACAGAGTATTGTGGCGCGAGTTTCCAAAAACTTGCGATCGGTGCTCTGCCGAAGCTCGCCACCGTCCGGCCTGTCGCTAACCCGCCAAGCACATGAACTACTTCCGAAAATTTCGTGTCACTCCGGGAGGCCGGATTCGGTTAGGCGAAATCGACCCCCAATTTACGGCCAAAGGGGAAAGAAAAAAATCGGCGCTTCGAAAGATCAGAAAGCTGCAGCAACGCATGGACGAGTTGCAGTTTCGACTCTATGCCGAGCGGAAACACTCGTTGTTGATCTGCCTGCAGGCTCCCGACGCCGGAGGCAAGGATGGCGTCGTCCGGCACGTTCTCGGCGCGATGAATCCGCAGAGCTGCCGGGTCATCAGCTTTAAACAACCGACGGCGGAGGAACTGGCCCATGATTTTCTGTGGCGGATCGAACGTCAAACTCCCCGCAGCGGTGAAGTGGTGGTTTTTAATCGGTCGCAGTACCGAGGACGTGCTCATTGTGCGGGTCCGCAATCTCGTTTCCCGAGATATCTGGGCTGGCCGATACGCCCAGATCAACGATTTCGAGCGGCGCCTTGCCGCCAATAACACCCGGATACTGAAATTTTTCCTCCATATCAGCAAGGAAGAGCAACTCCGCCGGTTCGAGGACCGGCTGAAGGATCCGACCCGCCAATGGAAAATCAGCGAGTCCGACTATTCAGAGAGAGAATACTGGAACGACTATCAGAGCGCTTACGAGGAGGCGATTAACCGATGCAGCACGGAAGAGGCCCCATGGTTTGTTATTCCCTCCGATCACAAATGGTTCCGAGATCTTGCCGTCTCGGAGATCGTCGTTCAAACCCTGGAGCGACTCGACTTGAAATTTCCAGAGCCGACCGTGGATCTCGCTGAAATTCGCAAGAAATATCACCGGGCGGTGGATCAAGCAAAAAAATAGGAGCACAGCCAGGGGCTGACCGCGGGCATTGGGCGAAGAGAAAATCCTATTTCTCGAGCTGCCGGAGTTTTAGATAAATCGCCAGCATCAACAGACCAATCAAACCGATGCTCACAGCCAGACCGATTTGCCGGTATTTATATTCTTCCCGGGCCTTGTTAGCCAGAACCTCAGCGCGCTGGGCCGCCTCCAGGCCCGGCATGGCTACCTGCTGGAACGTGTTTCGGCTGAACGAATGCACGTAGGTCCGCGACTTCTTGAGGGCATCTCCCAGTTCGTTGAGTTGGTTGTTGATCGGTTCTACATCCAACCCTTTTGCGGCCAGCTTGTCGGAGGCCTCGGTAAGCTTTGTTTTTGATTCGTCGATCTGGGTAATCGTCTGGTGAAAAAAATTCGCCGTGGCGATGCATTCGGGATTGTTCTTGGCGTACTGGCGGTGGCAATCGCCGCACAAGCCCCCCGTGCCTGTGGCCAGCATCGCATCATGGGTCTTCTGAATGGAATGATTGCCATGGCACTTGCTGCATTCGGGCCAGTTATGCTGGTCGAACGCCTGTTTATGCTTGCTCCCGTCAAACAGGCTGGCATTGGCCGAGTGGCAAAGGCTGCAACTCCGGCTGACCGATGCCACCCCGGGCGGAATGGCGGCGTGATTGCCGTGGCAATCATTGCAGGCGGGCGCTCCCAGATCTCCCCGTTCGAGCAGGGCCCGGCCATGCACGCTGGTGCGGTACTCCGCCAGCTGATTGGTCGGCAACGGCGACCCGTCTGGAAGAGTGAAACCGGCCATGATAATGTGATTGGAATGGCAGGCCCCGCAGGTCTCCGGCACCCGCTGGGCATACACTTTTGAGAGGGGATCTTTGGCCGGGCGAATGCCGTGAACGCCGTGGCAACTCACGCATTGCGGCGCGCGGCTGTCGTGTTTTTCCAACAGGACCCGACCATGCGGACTCTCCTTGAACTTGGCCAGCTGATCGGTCGGCAGGGCTGGATTGAACTGATGCATTAGAGTGGGATCGGAATGGCACCGGGCACAGAAGGAGACGACCCATTCGCGATGAGCCTGGCGGCCGCTCTCCGGCCATTCCTTTACAAAAGCGTGACCGAACGCGGCGGTGGGATCGCCCCCATGGCAACCGGCGCAGGAGAGTCCGCCTCGAAAATGAACGTCTTCGACGATCTCTTTGAGATTCATGTGCCCGGACGACTGATGGGCGGCCGGCGCGACGGAAAAAAGGTCATCAGGCGATTGAACCTCCGAGTCGGTATGGCAGAGGATGCAATTATTTTGCAGGACCAACTCCATTTTTTGAGGACGCAACTGCAGCCCCAGGAGCACAGCCAGATGCTCCGGCCGGGTTACCACCTCTTTCTCGACCACCTGGTTGAGGAGTTCTTTGAGATTATCGTTCAGGCCGTTGAGATAATTCTGTTCGTCCGGGTTGATGACGGGGTTTCCGTTCTTGTCCTTGGCGGCGAGCATCGCAGCCAGTTTCGGCGATGGAACGACAGAACCCTGGTCCGCGCCAAAGGCCGCAGAGCCAATCAGAAACGCGCCGATGATTACGAGGGTGGTTCTCAACTGGATTCCGTCGCCTCCGTTCGCGGGCTCACAATAAACAAAACCACGATGGCAATTATGGCGGCCCCCAGGGAGATCACTCCAGCCACCAGATAAGGAAGTCCCACCAGACCGTGAAGTACTACCTGCAAAAGCGCCGCTCCGGTAAGCAGGAACCAGCGACTCTTATATTTCCAGATCCGGACGACGATGACTACTGCGCCTGCTGCCAGCGTCCACCATGCGCATACCCGCGCCACCTGGTGCATCCCACCCAGGCTGTCGCCGGCCCCATGGGCTCCAATGTCCCAGCCCATGAGCGTGAGATAGGTCAGGAACAAAATTGCGGCCCAACCGAGATCGCTGAACGCGGGAGATGGTTTGTCGCGGTAAGCACGCCGGTCGAGCCAGGGGATCAGAGCCCAGATTCCAAACAAAAGCCCGATCAAGAAGAGGCAGACCTGCGGTCCCTCCAGATGGAAAAGATGGGGCGGAAATTCTTTCAGGAGCTGGTATTCCCAGAGGAAATACCATTCCGGTTTTATCCCGGGATAAGCCGGGGCAAACGGATCGGCTTTTTGGCCGAGCTCCCAATCCATTCCGGGAATACCGGGCCCATAAGGGAGGAAAACGGCCAGGGCGGCCAGGACCATCAGGCAGCCCAGCCAGAGCAAGAGATCGCGCAGGGCAAAGCTCGGAAAAAAGCGCATGCCCCGGGGGGCGACTCTGGCTCCGAGGGGCGGGGCCATCCCCTGACGTTGAATGAGAAGAAGATGGAGGGCGATGCAACCGACGAACGCCAATGGCAGAATAACCACATGAGCGGCGAAGAAGCGGTAGAGGGTGTTGATTGTGACATCCTGGCCGCCGCGTAAAACCTGCAACAGCCAATTGCCTAAAAAGGGGATCGAGCGCACAATGTTGGTGCCGACGGTGGTGGCGAAATAAGCCAGTTTATTCCAGGGCAGGAGATAACCGGAAAACCCGAAGCCCATCGTCAGCAAAAACAAGAAGTAGCCGGAGACCCAGGTGATTTCCCGCGGTGGCCGATAAGCTTTGAGCATCATGGTGCTGAACATATGAAGCACCAGCGAAATGATCATCAGGTGCGCGCTCCAGCTGTGGATCGATCGAATCAGCCACCCGAAAGGCACTTTGGTCGTTAGGAATCGAATGCTTTCGTAAGCGGTGGCTTCGCCCGGCTGATAGTACATCAGGAGGAGCACACCGGTGATCACCTGGACCACGAAAAAGAACATGGTGATCCCGCCCAGGTAATACCAACCCATCCAATGCGAGCCTAACGGCACCTGTTTATGGCGCAGGAATTCGAAGAGCGGCGTCAGATGATAGCGCCGCTCGAGCCAGCCGCGAATCCCACCACCCTCTTCGGCGCCGCTTAGGTCACGCTTTTTCTGCTGAGACGACAATTCCACCGTCAGGTTGTCTTTGGACCGCGTATTTGGCCAGTGGTTGGGGCGGCGGCCCGGATATCACCCTACCGTTGAGATCGAAACGGCCATCATGACAGGGGCACCAGATCACGGATTGGCCCGGCTGGTAGGTGACCGTGCAACCTTCGTGGGTGCACTTGGCGCTAAAGGCATGCAGTTGATCGGAAGCTTGCAACACGATCACGCGTTGGCCGCTTACCGGGACGATAACGAATTTGTTTTGCTCCAGCTTGGAAGCCTCGTCGCGAGTCAAACGCGTCGGGCCGGTCGCACCGGTTTGGGGCAGCGGCTTGAGATAACGAATGATGGGATAAGCGATGCTGATCAGCCAGCCCAGAATGCTCGCGCTTAGAAGAAGATCCAGAAAAGTCCGGCGGGATGGGTTCGAGTCGGAGGCGATTTGGGATTGCTGCTCCATTTCAGAATCGGCTGCTGGTGTCACTCTATCCAGCGCCAACAATCACGGTCAAGCACCGATGGTCATGACCCACTAATCGGTTATCCGGCCGATTCTCTTAAGGCCCGGCAGCCGAGCCGCTAGTTCGCTAAAACCGGAGATTTCATGGCCGGATCGCGATCTTGAGGACGCCGTCACGGCGCGAACCGAACAGATCGTAGGCCTCCACAATTTGATCGAGTGAGAATCGGTGCGTGAGCAGTGGCGTTGGATCGAAACGCTTCGATTGCACCAGGGACATCAGCCGCCGCATCCGCTCTTTGCCGCCGGGGCAAAGGGTGGTCACGATCTTGTAATCCCCGAGCCCAGCCGCAAAAGCATCGTAGGGCATTTGGAGTTTCCCGGAATAAACTCCCAGACTGCTCAATGTCCCGCCCGGCCGCAGACAACGCAGGGCGTTCTCGAACGTCTGCTGAATTCCCAGAGCCTCGATTGCGACATCGGCCCCGCCCCCGGTCAGTTTTCTTATATCGGCAATAAGATCGCTTCCTTTTGGATCGAGGACGACGTCCGCTCCCATTCGCTTTGACATTTTCGTCCGAACCGGATCGCTCTCCACCCCGATAATCAGGGACGCCCCCATTAGTTTGGCTCCGGCGGTGGCGCATAATCCGATCGGGCCTTGGGCGAATACAACTACGCTGTCGCCGATCCGGATGCGGGCCGATTCCGCTCCGCCGAATCCAGTGGAAGCGATGTCGGCGAGCAGAACAACTTGTTCATCGCTCAGCTCGTCCGAAATTTTTGCCAGATTGGCCTGCGCATTCGGCACGAGGAGATATTCGGCCTGGGCGCCATTGATTGTATTGCCAAACCGCCAGCCTCCGATTGCCTCCAGGCCCTGGCCGTGCCCGCACTGGGCCCATTGGGCGGATAAACAGGCGCGGCATTGACCGCAGGGGGTGATCGCGCCCACCAGCACGCGATCGCCAATCTCGTATCCGGTGACTCCTTCGCCGATCTCTTCAATTACTCCAACCGGTTCGTGCCCGATTACCAGGCCTGATTTTACGGGATACTCGCCCCGCAAGATATGGATATCCGTTCCGCAGATTGTGGTCAGGGTGATTCTAATTACTGCCTCGCCCGCAGCGGGTCTTGGGCGGGGAACTTCTTCGATCCGAATATCGTTAGGCGAGTGAAAAACATTGGCTCTCATGGTTTGCATAGTGGGACCTCCTGGTCGGGTAATGGTTTGTCTTCGATATCAGGACAATCCGCCCGATCACGCGGTTGCGCACGGGCGCCAATTGCGAAATTGCCGCGCATTTTTTGATTCTCCGACGGGCGTTTTGCCGCCGCCATCCGTCCGGCCCGGTCCCGGTTAAGCCCAGCCAATTTTCCGTTCGCGCCAATTTACAGGTGACGATGGGTCAATCTGGAATGCCGAAGGTGTCCCGCAAGCCTTTGCACAGCCAAGTCCGCCGCGTCTGCCAGGGCGATGCCAAGCGCAACCAGGAAAAAGACCGGGTGCACCGCTATGCCCAAACCAATCGCCACACCTGTCAGCACCGCCACCGTCCGAGGTTCCATAAGCGAAGTCTCTTTCATAATGCCTCCTTTTATTAAAAATTAGCCGCACCCAATTTTTCACGACAACCGTTCTTTGGCTTTGACTGCGCAAAAATTGCGGGCGCTGTTCCGGCCGAATCACGTCCGACTTTGCTTCTCCCAATGGCCAGGGTGGACAGGTGCAACGGCCGCAGCCGTGCGCTCTTCTTGCTTTGATGCGCTTCCATACGGCAAAGGATATCATCCAGCACTCGGACTGCTTCGACCAGGTGCGGCCCTTTGTTAAGCATCACGCATTCGGCCCGTTCGCCCATGGCGGCATCCGTGATCTCGGCCCGTGACGGTGCACCTTTCTTGGCCAGATTCTCAAGAACCTGCGTGGCCCAGATCACCGGCATATGGGCCGCTTCACAGATCCAGAGAATCTCCTCCTGGACCTCCGCCAAACGCTGCCATCCGCATTCCACCGCCAGATCACCGCGTGCAATCATTACGCCGACACACTGTCCGTGCATCGCTTGCAGCAAGATCGCCGGAAGATGTTCGAATGCCGTGCGCGTCTCGATTTTCAGGACGATGCCGATCTTGGGAGCATTCAGCCGGTCCAGTTCTGCCTGCAAAGCGACGACATCCTCCGGCCGTCTGACGAATGAGAGCCCTACCAGATCGGCATGTCTTACTATAAATGCCAGATCGGTGATATCCTTCTCCGTCAGCGCAGGCAGGCGGATAGCACTGCCGGGTAAATTAATCCCTTTGTCCGGGCCGAGTCTCTCCCCGCCAGGCCTGGCCGTGGTAATGCGGACGACCACTTCCTCCGGACCAACGGACTCGATCAGACCGCCGATTTTACCGTCATCGAACCAAATTGGCTCGTTTACGCGGATATCGGCGAAAACTTCCGGCAAGGTGCAGGGAATGGTCGCCGGACGAATCATGCGCCCTTTTTCGTCGTCAGCCGCGGGACGTCCGGGAACGGCCGACCGCGTCAAAATGAGCTGGTCGCCCGGCTTTAGAATAAGGAACGATCGCGTGGAAGAAAGAGGAGCGACCCGGGCCTGAGCCGGCTCCGGAGAAACTGATTCGTCCTTTGGAATTTTTGTGAATGCCAGGGTGTTGCCCGCGCCGAGATAAGCAGTCTGGAAACAACTCGCCATTCGGCTCGAACCAGATTCGTCGGTGATTTGGAGGAGGCGGGATTTGCTCCGCAGATCCTTGAACCGGATACGGTCGTTCTTGGCGATTTTGGCCAGAATGGCCGCCGGAATTTGAAGACAACCCGCCACCGAATGAGGCGGCGGCTCGGGGCTTTCGGCCGAGGTCAGCCAGACCAGTGCCGGCGCCGTGACGCGACCGCGGAGATCGCGCTGCGGCCGCCATTTTATGGTTTGGGAACTCGGGTCGATTGCCCCGGTCCGCAGTTTGGGCCCGGTTAAATCCATTTCCACGGTGCACTGCTTCCCTAGTTCTTCCCTGGCCTTTTGCAGGTTCGCGAGCATGCCAGTCCAAGCGTGCGGATCGTCGTGGGCGCAGTTGATGCGCAGGCAATTCATGCCGTCCGCCAACAGTTCCCGGACGAGTTGATAGTTATGCGCTGCCTCGCTTGGCATCGTCACCATGATCCGGACGCTTCGTTTCGGCGGCGCGGGTCCCAACAGGGAGTCGGTATTAACGCGCAGCAGAATCTTGCCCTGGGCAAAATCGATGTCGCGGGCGTATCGAATCGCCGGCAACCATTCGCGCTTTGCCAACTGATGCAGGACCTTCAAGACGGCTTCGACTCCAGCGAGAACGTGCGACTCCGTGCGTCCCAAAGAGGAGAGACCCAGCGCGGCCAGTTGTTCCTGCAATTGACGGATGTCATGACGCCGCAGAGCCAGATAATGAATCAGGTTACGCGCACTCTCTTGATGCACGAGGCAGGCCGCCAGTTTAGGCTCGAACTCACTTTCCAGATCGAGAAGGTCGCCGTAAATTGCTTCCAGTTCTCGAAGCACAGTGTCAAGCAATGGCCGGTTCCAATTGCGCTCTTTTCGCCGGCCGTTTGTTGCCGGAGATCTTAAAGGAGGAATTGCTATCATCAGCTACATCCAGATTCCTCCTGCACGATCCGCCCGGCTAACCCGCCCTTGGTTTTTCCTACGCAAATTTTGTCGAACCGACGCCCGCCTGATCGCCGGTTTCGCGCGATTTTCAGGAGAGCGGGATGTTCTCCGGTTTGTCGGGTCACTTCTCACTCGGGACGCTTCCGCAATTCGACGTGCATCCGGCCGAGCTTTTCAAATAAATATTCCATCCGCCGGACCGGCCACCATTCATAAAGAAAAATTTGCATCGGCCGCCACATCGCCACCCAGCCGGCGATGGTCAGACTTTCCCGAAGCACCACCGACAATGTTCCCGGATTTTTGCGTCTCAGGAATTCGGCCAGTAAGAGACAGCCGCCAAGAAAGCCAAGGCCGATGATCAGATTGGTTCGCCCCTGCTTGAGAAGATGACGAAGTTCGAGCCGTTTCGTTTCGCCCGGTAAGCAAAGTAATTATGGACGGCGGTTTGGACCAGGGATTGCGCATTCGCGTGGCTCGGAAGCTGGTTGACATGCACGACCAGGGAAATCGGATCGTGTCGTGGAAATTCCTGGGCCCAGCTGACAATAAACTCCTCGGCATCGTGATCGAGATCCTTCTCCTGAAAGGGCGAAGGGTCCATCGAGTTGAAGAGCTGCTCGATTCGATCAACGGAAATCTCGATCCGGTGGTGCGGTTTCTTGTATAGTTTCAGCTTGATGATGAGGGCGGGGGCTCGGACGAAATGTTGACGAGTTCACGGCAAATAGAGCTGATCTCTCGAACCGTCTCTTCCGGTAACGCCCCGTTCTCAGTTTGGATCAACGATTGAATTCTCCGGATCCCTTCCAGCATCTTCGCGACTATCGGGCGGCTCTCTGGTTCGACTCTCATCTCGAGAAGCTGCTTTTCAAGATAATCCAGCAGAGCCGGCTGCCGAAGCAGTTCCGCCCGCTCGGGGGAATAATTCTGGAGCACGAGAGCAGAGAGCGCTTCAGTGCCGCGCAGCCATCCGGCGAGACTCACCAGCTGTGAAAGTGGCTCACTTTTGAGCTGAACCATTCCTTTTTCGAGATCGGAAAGCACACCGTCCCATTCTTTGCGCGCGGCCGACCACTCCGTGCGATCGGCAGATTCCATGATACTCCGGCTGCGACGAAGGGCGGTCTTCTCAACCCCAAGTCCGCGGGCCAGCGTTAGCACAGCGTTGCCGATATGATCCACTTGGTTCGAATCTTCTGCTTCCATGGCGATGAAACCTTCCGCCACCACTACGCCCAGGAGAAGGGCGATTTGGACTTGATCGCCATGCGATTTCCAACCAATGACTTCGGGACGTTGCACCGCCCGCCAGTTGGCGTCGCGAAAGTGGTCCAGGGTCTGGAATATCTCGGTCGGCACAGGAACCAAAACTCCTTTGACCGGCCTGGCCTGAGACGGAAGCGATCCGCTCTGTTTTTTCTCCGAAGGCGCTGGAGAGAAAGCCGGCGTCGCCAGAGCCGCCAAAAGGAAAAGGCAAATTCTTAAGGCCGTCACAAACGTATTCACAGACCGCTTGGAAATGTCTCCTCGACTTCTCCGGCCCGCCATTCGGCGGTTCGTTCCAGCGGTTCAACCGCGCGAGTGTGATCGTAATGAAGGACCCCGTCGAATTGATCCGGGAGACGGGCGTGAAAATAGTGGCTGATCAATTCCGTGTCCGGGCGGTAAATGACTCCAATGGCGCGTTCCAGTCGCTCCGGTCGCAAGTGGGCGGCGGCATCGGTGTCATCCCGCAGATTCAGGAAGAAATTCGGCACGTCGATATCATGAAAGAGGGCTTCGTAACTGTCCGGGTGCCCCGGGCGCACATTCTTCCGCTCCGCCGGTCCGTCCCAATCCGATGCCGCCGTGACCGTTCCATCATAGGTGGTGAACCCAATCGAAACGGCCGCTTTGCCGAAACGTTCGCGAACGAGCTGACCGATGTTCAGTTCGCCGCGCTCGCCCATTTGTGTCGCCCGCGCGTCCCCGAGGTGGGAATTGTGGGCCCAGACGATTATCTTCGCGGGCCGATCCTTTGAGCTGAGATGATTGGTTAGACGGAGGAGCGATTCCATCATGTGGGTGTCGCGCAAATTCCAGGACGAAACTTCGCGCCGAAACATCTTGCGGTAGTATTCCTCCGCATTTTTAACCACGAGCGCGTTCTGCTCCGCGCAGAAATAGGCGTCAGCCGCGACCTGGCCGTCGCGCGAGAGATAGTCCATCGCTTTTCGCCGCAGCTCGACCAGGTTCTTGACCACCTCGGCCTCGCAGCTTGCGGTCATACGGAATCCAGCGGCGTAGCCATAGGTGGTGATGTCCTTGCCGAAATGCTCGAAACAACTGTAATAATGCCGCGCCTGTTTAGCCCCCTCCGGATCGATTTTATCTAAGTAGGCCAGCACCGCCTCGATCGATGCATGAAGACTGTAAAGATCGAGACCGTAGAACCCGCACTTTCGATGTTCGAACGATTGCTCGTCATTCTGTTCGCGCAGCCAGCCAATGAAATCGAGAACATCTGCGTTGCGCCACATCCATTGCGGGAAACGCTGGAACCCGCTCAGGGCCTCCACGCTGTCCATGTCGGCGCCGGCCCCGCGAACAAACCGGTTTACCCGGTAGGCATCGGGCCAGTCGGCCTCCACCGCCACGGCGTTAAACCCGCGCTCGGCGATCAACCGTTTGGAAATCTGGGCGCGGATTCGATAAAACTCATGCGTCCCGTGACTGGCTTCGCCGATCAGAACAAAACGGGCGTCACCGATAAGATCGATGATTGGATCGAAATCGTCCGGGGAACCGACCAGGGGCACTGCCTTTTCACTGATGAGGTCTCTTAAAGGTTTCGGCATAAGCGATTCCCTCCATTAATTAGTACGCCTGGGAGAGCCCGGCACAACCGGATCGGGACGGCATCGAGGACGAACCGCCTTTTGAATGAGCCGATGTTTGCACGAGCCGGTTCCTAGGAAGAGCGATGTAATCGGTTCCAAAGCAGCGCGCCGATGAATCCAAAGAGGTAACCGATCACAAAGGTAATGGCAATGAGGGCGACGGCGGCCTCAAGATCGAAAGCCTTTACGATATAGACCGGCTGGATCATGTGCGCCCAGAACACAAAATCGAGGAGGGGCTGAGCCCAGCCGGCCAAAACCAGCGCGGCCCACAGCACGTGCCATCCGCCGATCAATGCTCCGATCACCAGACCGATTCGGTTTGGATTTGTCATGGTAACGTCCTTTCGTTCTCTCTTCGGGTAGGGGTTGCTTATATAATGGAGAACCAGCTCCTTCAGTTTTAGGCCGCAATTTCCTGCCCGCGATGGTTGGCCGCAGCCAGAAGTTGCCGAACTTCATCGTCTGTCGTTTGTGAAAAATCTTCGTAGAATTGACCGACGCCATAGAACGGCTCGGGCACAATGACTGCGGCCACATCATCAGCGGCCCGTCGCATCTCATAATAAGTCGATCCGGCGATTGTAGGAGCCGCCACCACAATCCGGGCGACATCCAGTTTTTGCAGAGCCGCGACCGCAGCCATCATGGTTGATCCGGTGGCGATGCCGTCATCGACCAGGATCACGGTTTTTCCTTCCACGGCTGGCGCAGGACGATCGTCGCGATAAGCGCGTTCGCGGCGCTCGAGTTCGCGCTGCTCCTCGGCCGCCACTCTATCGATCACCTGCTCGGGAATCTCCAGGGCATCGACCACTTCATTGTTCATCACCCGCACCCCGCCGGTGGCGATCGCGCCCATTGCCAGTTCCGGGTGCCCGGGCAAACCGAGCTTGCGAACCATAAAGACATCCAGAGGAAGGTTCAGCCGCTTGGCCACCTCCGCCGCGACCGGGACGCCGCCTCGCGGCAGAGCCAGGACAATGACATCTTTCCGATTCGAATAAGTCTCCAGAACCCGAGCCAGAAACCGACCCGCTTCCGATCGATTGTAGAAATTTGTTTTCATGATCGCGATTTCAGATGTTTCCGAAACCATTCCGCCGCCAGCCGCGCCACTTCGTCGAGCGCTCCCGGCTCCTCAAACAAGTGGGTGGCATGCGGCACCACCGCCAGCGACTTCTCGCATTGGAGTCGGGCATAAGCCCTCTCATTGAGTCGCAAAACTTCTTCGTCGCGTTCTCCAACGATCAGCAACGTCGGCGCCTTGACGTAGGGCAGCGCGTCACCGGCAAGGTCGGGCCGTCCGCCCCGGGATACGACCGCGCCGATTTTGTGGGAAAGAGCGGCTGCTGCGATCAACGCCGCCGCTCCGCCCGTGCTGGCGCCGAAATAACCTATACCCAGACGGCGACAGCGCGGATCGTCAGCGATTCCTTCCGTGACAATGGCCAGCCGCCGGCTGAGCAGGCCAATGTCGAATCGTAAATGCCGGGTATAAGCCTCTTCCGCTTCTTCCTCCAGAGTGAGTAGATCGAACAGGAGCGTCCCCAGGCCGGCCGCCCGCAACGCTTCGGCAACCGCCTGGTTGCGCGGACTGCGTCGGCTGCTGCCACTGCCGTGCGCGAACAACACCAATCCAACCGCCCTTTCCGGAATCTCCAGGTTACCCGAGAGGGTGACTTCACCGACCGGAATTTGCAGAGCCAGAGATTTCGTTTGCGGTCCCGTAGCTTCGTTGTCCGAGACCTCGTCGTGTTGTTCGCGCGTCATCATCCGGTCATCCTCTCATTTCATCATCGGCTGTTCCTTATGCTTGGAATAACTCCCATGGCTGGCCGGCCTGCTCCTCATTTTTTGCGAAGAGCTGGGCTATCGTTGTGATGAGTAATTTACTTGCTCCGCAGAGCCAGATCCTTTGCTACGCGGCGGAGGTAACTGCGGCCCCGGCGAGCGTTGGCCATGGTAAGACCGGGATCGGGCGACCCTGCCATTTCGAGAATGAACGCGCCGTGAAACCGGATCTGAATCAGATTTTGGAGCAGGCCCGGCCAATCAATCCGGCCAGCTCCCGGGGGAAGGTGATTGTCGTTGGCTCCGCCATTATCGTGGGCGTGAATCATCTTGAGGCGGTCCCCGAGCTTGTGGACGAGGTCGTGCATGTCCCCGGAAAGAAAGGCGTGACCGGTGTCGAGGCAGGCGCCGGCCTCGGCGGTTTTGATCCCGTCCAGGATCCAGAGAATCTCGCTGGTATTTCCGAAAACCAGATGCGGCAACTTGTTTTCCAGGACACAGGTAATCCCCAATTCCCGGCAGCGACTCGCGACCTGGTTGAGCGAGTCGATTACATGCTGGACCCGGGGGAGCTCCTCTTCCGCCCGCCCGGGCGCGGGATCCTCCGGTCCGGGATGAATGACGAAATAATGCGCTCGCAACTGCGCGGCCGCCTCGGCGGCCCGGCATATCTCGGCGATGGAGGCGTTCCTTTGGGCCTGGTTGGCCGAAGAGATATCGATGTGCGAGGCGAACGGCGCGTGGAGGGAATAAGCCTCCATTCCCAGTTCAGAAATGCGTTCGGCGGCGCGGCAGACCGCCGTTTTGTCATGAAAATCGAGATGGCTGGGCGACGAGCAGACCTCAATCGTGCTGAACCCGTTTTCCCGGATCAGCGGCAGGCATTCCTGAATGCTCTGGTTATAAAAGCAGCCGGTTGAAAGGCCGATGCGCCAGTTGATCATGTGCCCTCCGGTTTAATGCAGATTGTTTGAAGTCCAGGAGATTGATACCGCAATCGGACGACGGACAAATGCCCTGTTCCTGGGCCGAGACACAGTTGAAATCGACAAGATCGTCCCGGCCGGTGACGAACACCCCGGAAAAAATGCGAGTGTAAAAATCCGCCCGGGTCGCCGGATCGTACCCGGCAAACTGGGTCCAGCCAAAGGGGCGCGCGTACTTGGAATGAATTAATCCGGCGATGTGCCGCGGATGCCAGCCCAGCGCCAGCATCACCCGAACCAATTGCCGAATGTAAGCGGGCCGAAGTAAAAGGTCGTTAGGCTGCTCCAGGATTCGCCGGGCGCAAGCGGGCAGGAGGTCCAGCGACAATCGGTCGTAGGTTTCGCCCCATTTTTTCGGCGGGTGCGGTTCCTGGGAGTAGAACCAGGCGTGAAATCCGGCCGCGTCGGATATCTCGTAATCGCCGATCAGGCGTCCCATCGCCTCGCTCGCATCCGGGATCGTCGTAGAACAATTCCCGGCCAGCTCGGTCGTTGCCTTGCGGTCTCGCATCACGGCGATTGCATTTCGCCAGGATCGATCTTGGAGCGGAATAACGAACAGGGGCGGTAACTGGGTCAATACGTCGGGATCGATCCCCCAGCCTTGCTGCCACGGCTTGAGATAAACACTGAACGGCACTCGCATCATCCGGATATGGAGCGGGTCGCCGTACTCGGATATATCCAGGGAAATCATTTCCCGGCCGCGCTCCGACGGTCCCACTTCGAGGGCGGTCAGCTCAACGGGGATGGCGCTGGCCGCGGCGGCGATTTCTTTGGTTTGGTAAGCCAGGAATTCCATGATGAGCCCCAGACCGGCAAAAGCCCGGGCCAGTTCTTCCGGGACGGTTTTTCCCTCGGGGCGATGAGATTTCACCTCCTTTGTCCACAAACTGTGGGGGCCGCGCCCCAGATCGACCAGGCGCCGGAACGGTTCGGAGTCGCGCCGGATCCGCCAGACAAAATGATGGCCGCGGCCGCTCAAAAGGTGGAGCGGTGCGATTCCATAGTCGCGGAGCAGGCGTGCAATAGTCTCCGCCACCGGCTGTTGAAGTTCAAAAATGCGTTCCGGTTCAATGAAGGCCGCCGCCGGATCGTCAAAATTGACGTACTCGACGTCGAAATCGGCCAGCAAAGATGTTTCGTCCCAAAGAGAGCGGAAAATTTCGAATCCGTGATCAAGCAGGTTGCCCAGGGCCGAATCGAGCCACCGGTGATTCAGGTAAGCTGCGGTTTCATCGCCGGCGGTGAGATAATGGCAGGTCGGTTGGTGCTGGCCGTTGCCCCCGAGAAACTCCAGGATCCGCGCGCGAACATCCGGGTTTCGATAGTAATCGACGCGATCCTTTAGACGCACCAAGGGGCCGGCGACTCCCCTGAGATGGTCGAGCGCGAGCGCCGTGGTGGCGGAAAATTCCGGTCCGGCTTTCATATTGATAGGATTGACCTCAAGAAGCAGTGAAGCTTCGCATCCGTTGCTAAACCCTGCCCATTTCTTGGCACAGAGCGTTCGTTCTGCTCTGATACGACAACATTCCCGGGCCCCGCGTTGTTTATTTTTTTTGCGCTTCCATCAAGAAAACGGGTTGCAACGCCGATGAGGGATGCAAAGCCGGCGCGTCGGTGACGACGATGGTGGTGCCGGGCGACACCAGATCGTAAACCTTATGGGCAAAGCCCGGGGAAACGTGGACTCGTCGTCCCAGATCCTGAAGAGTTGTTCTCCCTTCCGTTCTCACGGCCAACCAGCGGTGAGCAGGATGGCCCGGAACGTACGCGCTCTCCCTTTCCGCAACGCCCTCGAGCATGGTAAAGGCATGGCTGCCCAGAGGCCTCTTCGGCTGGTCGATTCTCAGAAGAGCACGACCAATGGGAAGTGCGTTACGGTAAACGTAAACCATCTTGTCGGCGCCGCTGACTAAAATAGTAATGGGTCCCTCGGGGCTGTATTCAGGGTTCCATTCGAATTCGCCTGCCAGCGGTTTCGACATCTCCGCGGTTGCCTGGCTCGGGACCAGCAGGATACCGGGTCTCGTAGCGATGGTTGGCTCGCTGTTTTTTTCGCCGACGACAATGACGGTGGTGCCTCGGACGGTCAGCGAGTAAAGGCGTTTGGCGAACTCGCGGGGCAAGCGGATGCACCCATGGCTGGCCGGATACCCAGGCAGATCACCACCATGCAAGGCAACCCCCTTCCAGGTCAGCCGCTGCATGTACGGCATCGGCGCATGATGATATTTGTTGGAAAAATGCGTGGCCTCCTTTTCCAGAATCGTGAACACGCCGGGCGGAGTGCTGCGTCCCTTGGTTCCAGTGCTGATGCTGGAATGGGCTACTGAAACATGGCAGGATCGTTAGGCGTGCTCAAGCGAGCAAAATGCCCGGGCAACTTTGCAACCGGAACGTTTACCAGATCGGATTCCACCCGCTCGACAATCCGTTCCCGGATTTCACGCGGTAAAAGACCGACAATTCTGGCGCAAATCGATTCCGGCGCGGCAAACGACCAGGCTTCGGCATGATCGGCCACGATTTTGGCGATTTCGTCAGCCAGCTGCTTGCAGATGCGGCGGCTCTCTTCGGCCTGGAGCTGGGGCCAATCGGTCACGGCGGTTGTGTGACGCGTCCGGGAGAGGTTATTGACATTTGTGATGTGAAACGCCTGGACCAGGCGCAAACCAAGCCCGCGCGTCGGCGTCCCAATAACCCGATACGCTTTTAAGCTGCCGCGGTCGGCCACTACGATAAGGGAATTGGCTGTCATACGACGCTGGCGAGCTCGGTTGGGCGTTCGCTATCGATCCAAATTTCCCGGAGATGTTGCGGGAAAATTCGAAGCACTTTTTCCAGCTCGCCCGGCGAGAGATTGGCCTTGAGCACCTCCAGGACCGCATGGGTGAGGCGCATCGGATTGACGTTACGGTCGGTCGTGAAGTTCGCTTGGACCGCGCCGTAAAACTCCTGGGCAGTCTTGATCTTTACCGGCGTAGCAGCCGGCTTCCAGTCATCATAATAGAATCCGCGCACCAGCATCGGGAGCTGGGCCCCGAGATGGGCCGCTTCCGGCACGGGCAGACGGTCGCGCAAGGCGTGCAGGACCGCGCGCAGGCCATGGTATGCCTTATGATGATCCTCCCAATGCAACAAATCGCTGATTTCCTTCAGCCAGATGTTCGTTTTTTGCAGGGTCGTTCCAAAAACTTCGGGTTGTTTCGAGTTCATTTTATTTTCTCCTTTTGATGCCACCAACCTTTTCGGCATTCGCGACAAAGTTGATCGTTATGGCCTTTCTCGCTTTAAATGAAGCATGCCGATGGACGAACGTGCTCCACGAATATTGCGAAGAACTGCGCACTTCTTGTTACGCCTTGCTTTGGAAATATGAGACGGCGAAAACCAGATGGAAGGCTTGACAATGCCTCAGCTGTAATCCCGGGCGGGCTCGGGCCGAACGCGCCCAATTTTCAGCTCATCCGGAGTGCAAACTCGCGTGATCTATTTTCTCACCGCGGGCTTGGTTTTGATGACGTAGAGCAGGGTTAGACCAAGGACTCCTGCATATCCGAGATAAGCCAGGACTATTTCCATATAGCCCTATTCAGTATTCTCCGGTGAACGTTTGCTTTGCGAATATTGCGAAGAACTGCGCACTTCTTGGTGTCGCATTTTTCTTCTGACCCGCGCGGATTTGCCAAAGACCCGTCCTTTGCCGGCCCAGCGGAGCGCGCTAGGTGGCGCGGCTGGTCCGGTGCAGGAATCGCAATTGGAGAAAGTGATAACAGAGAAGAACGCAGAAAATGGAAGCCCCAAAGAGCAACAGGGCATAAAGCAAATCGGAGTGGCGTCCGATCCAGTCGCTGTCGCCCTGGGCGACTTTCAATGCGGCCGCGACGTCGTTGCCGGAATAACTCGCTCCGTAAATCCATTTTGCGACCCGGAGGTTGGGATCGAGAAACAGCAACATGTTGGGATGGGTAAATTCCGTTCCCGCCTTGCCGTATTGAAATCCGATGGAATCGAGAAGGGCGTCAATGTTGGCCCGGGAAGCGGTTCCGATGGACCAGGCCAGGGGAACGTTCTCCCGGGAACGATAATGAGTGAGAATCGATGGGGTGTCGGCGGGATCGAACGAGAACAAGAGCACGCGAAATTGAGCGGGGTCGGCTGAGGTGTCAGCTAACGCTTTTTTCAATTGGGCAACGTTGGCAACGCAGGTGCCCCGGCACCGGGTATAAATTGGGAGCAGAATAACGGGATAACCGGCCAGGTCCGACAATTGCCGGGTGCGCCCGGTCTCATCGATCCAACCAATCGGCGCGACCGGCCGGCCGCGCCGGGGCGACACATCTTCCACGACGCCGGCCCCGAGACCGGTCGAAGCGAGCAGAGCCAAAACTAGAACCGAACGGAACCTCCTCACAACGAGCCCTCACCATGTGGGGCGACGCTGAGCGGCAGCGGGCTGTCTGGAGAATAGGGCGGCGCACCCGGGAAATGGCTGCGAATGGTTTGAGTAAGAGGCGGCGCGTAAGCGATAACGAGCAGCAAGGCAGCCCCGGCCAGCCAGGGAGGAAAGCTTTGCACAGCTGGGACGTGTTCGTCGTGATACGGTTCCGAAGTTATCAGCTCGAGCGTCCCCTCCCTGGCTGATTTGCTGAAGAGAGTGGCGAAGAAGACGACAAAAAAAATGAGAGCGGCAATGGCCATGATCGTTCCCCCAGTGCTGCCGACCATCCTGGCGAACTGCCAATCGGAGTGATAGAGGGGCGACTGCGGATTGGTGTAGCTGAGGCCCATGTTTGTCCGGCGCGGTTCGCCTCCGGCTCCTCCGACGAAAAGGCCGGTGGAAAAGGTCATGATCCCGAGCGTCCAGATGTAGGGCACCCAGACATTCCACCCCGGAAATTTGATTTCTTTGCCCATGAGTTTGGAGACGAGAAATAGACTCATGCCAATGAAGGCAAGGAAGACCGGCCCGGCGACGGTTTGGTGGAAATGGGCGGGCAGCCAGGCGGTATTGTGAACGACGGTATCGAGGTTGTAGGAGGCATTGATGATTCCGGTGATTCCCCCAAAGATGAAGATGACGAGACCGCAAAACAGGTAAGGGAACAGCCAGCGATCTTTATCGAGGTAGGGAAGCTTGGTCCACCATGCCATCAGCCCGCGTCCCCCGCGCTGACGGGCGGCATGCTCCATCGACGCGGCCATGGTGAAGGCGGTCGCGAAACTGGGGACAGCGACCAGCATGGTAAAGAAGGCATGGACAAATTTCCAGGTGCTGCTGATTCCCGGTTCGGTGAACTGATGATGAATCCCGACCGGAGCGGAGTAGAGCACCAGCCAGAGAAAAGTGAGGCGTCCGGCAAAATCGGAATAGAGTTTTCCACCGGCCAGCTTCGGCAACATGGTGTAGTACATGACGTAGGCCGGAAGCAGCCAGAAATAGACAAGGGGGTGGCCGAAGAACCAGAAAAGCATCCGGGCGAGCGGGACATTGACGGTGGCTACCCATCCCATCGACCAAGGGATGAGGAGGAAAATAATTTCGATCGCCACCGGCGTGGTGGCGATGAGCCAGATGATGAAGGTCGCAAAAATGCCGACCACGCCGAGTGGTATTTTTTCGCCGGGATGCTCCCGTTTCCAGGCGAAGTAAGGGGGCAGCCAGTTGAAAAATGCGATCCACGAACCAATCACCACAAGCACCAGGCCCACATAAAATGCCGGATGCGCGCGCAGGGGCGGATAAAAGGTATAGAGGACAGTCGCTTTTCCGGACAGGATCGCGGCAGCGGCGAGCAGCGTGCCGACAGTCATGAGCCAAAACGAGAGCCAGGCCACTTTCATGTTTAGAGGCCGGTTCAGGTTGTAGCGGACCACGGCGTAACCGAAGGCGACGGCGAAAAACGTGGTAAATACAATGGCATTCACGACTCCGTGAAGGGTGAGCCCCTGGAAATAGCTGAGGCCAAGAAATTGGGCGCGGTGAATCATGCCGCTGCGGTAGAGCACCTGCATCAAGCCATGGTAGATGCCCAGAATTAGGAGGGTCATCGGGAAAATGATCTCGATCAGGATCATTCGCCGCAGTCCCGGTTCGATTGCGACGGTGCGTTCGCGGGGAAGTTCCATCGTGTTATTTGAGAGTTTTCAGGTAATCGAGCATTTCCTCGATCTCTTTTTTGGTGAGAGGCGTTTTCGGCATGACGGGATCAAACCCGGAGACGACATCTTCGTCGGGCTCCTCGATGGCTTCGCGAAGATAATGATCGTCCACTGTAATGGTTGATCCGTTAGTCATCTTTTCGGTTCGCCCGTAAATGCCTTTCAAGGTAGGACCGATTCCTTCTTCTCCATTGATGGAATGACAGGTAAGACATTCCTTGGCTTCGAGCAGGCGATAACCGGCGGAGGTCGGCTGCGGCGCAGTTGGCGGGGCGACCTGCCTGGCCTCGAAGGTTGCCCGGTCCACCACCTGCAGATTGGTGGCCATCCGATCGTGCCCGGTGCCGCAAAATTCATGGCAGAGAAGCTGGTAGACATGCGGCTGGTCGAACTTGATCCGGGCGTAGTTGACCACGCCGGGCACGGCCATCAGGTTCAGATTGGTGCCTAACAGAATTGCGCCGTGAGTCACGTCGGCCGCGCTCAAATATATATCGACGGTTGAGCCGGCCGGCACCATGACGTCGGCCGGCTCGAACTTCCACATTCGGGCGACGTAGTGAAGCTCGTAATGAGTGGGTGAATGCGCGATCAACTCCCCTTTCTGAAATGGGGCGACGTCGCTCAGGCAGGTAGGCAGTCCGACATGAAAAATATTTACCGCCAAGGCAGCCAATCCAAAGAGTATCAGGACGAAGACTAACGAAAGCCAGACGATCCGCTTTTCCAATCCGAGTATCGTCATTCAGATTCAGCTCCGTGCGATCATGATCCAGTAAATAACGCCCCAGATTACGGCATAGAGCAGGAGCAGCAGGACAAAGAAAAAGATCGCGCCGCTGGGAAAAAATTTTTCGCCGTTGTCTGATTCCCTCAAGTCTGTCTCGTTGGAACCCGCCATCGGCGGGATCGTGTCAGCTGGAGCGCGTGAATAAAAGAGAAAAGTTGGTCATAGCCGATCTCCATGGAGGTCGGAGCTCCTGAGATGGCACTCCCTGCGCGGGCTCGCCCCTCCGATCTCGGGCGGCGCAAGCCTGGTCAGGGCAAAATCCGAACAAAGTCTCGCAAGAGATGACCGGCGGCCGGAACCGGTCGGGCCGAGACTGATGGGACAGAAAGGAAAACCCATGAAAACACTAGTAACCTGGAATCCATTCCGCGAACTCGATGAAGTTCAAAACCGTTTAAGCACATTCTTCAACGGCTTTCCGAATCGGTTTCCAACCAATGGCGATGCGCTCAAGCTCGCATCCTGGTCGCCGGACGTGGACATCACCGAAGACGACAAGGAGTATTTGGTAAAGGCGGACCTGCCCGAAATGAAGAAAGAGGACGTGAAAGTGATGGTGGAAAACGGCATCCTCTCGATTTCGGGAGAGCGCAAGAGCGAGAAGGAAGAGAAGAAAAGGAAATTCCACCGGATCGAGCGATCCTACGGCAGCTTCGAACGAATCTTCACGAT
This sequence comes from uncultured Verrucomicrobiae bacterium, assembly GCA_963728975.1. Taxonomy (GTDB): domain Bacteria; phylum Verrucomicrobiota; class Verrucomicrobiia; order Chthoniobacterales; family UBA10450; genus DATFCK01. The sequence continues at coordinate 1,036,442 of CAVSMF010000001.1, read as the reverse complement.
GCCGGAGGACGCGGATGCGGCCAAATTGACTGCGGAATTCAAGGACGGAGTTCTGCGGGTCCACATGCCGAAAAACCCGGCAGCGGAGCCAAAGAAGATCGACGTCAAAGTGCAATGAAGAGTCGGGCGAGCCGAGGGTGCAGAAAGCCTCCTGCACCCTGGGGCTTCCGCCAGGCCGACTACGGGAAGAAGGATCGAATTCTCCGAGTTCGGCTTTTTTCTGAGCTTACCCTCAGGGAGTAAGACCGAGCGACTGGAGGGTTGGCGGGTCAATTATGCCCGTAGGGGAAAGTCCATGATCTTGCTGGTATCTGGCCAGCGCTGCCCGGGTTAATTCCCCCAACACCCCGTCTACTTGGTAAGGATAATAACCCAGCTCCTGCAACGCGCCTTGGACATCGGCCACGACCTGGTCTGGAGGAAGCCCATTGTAGCTGTATACGGGCCCGTCATACTCGTAATCCGAATAATAGGGGTCGTAGCCCCAGGCAGGATACCACCAGCCATCGAGCCAGGCCCAATAGCCCGAGTCGATGAGAATAATTGCCGGGCAATGGGTTTTCCACCAGCCGTGGTCGTGATGGCGGTGATGATGTTCGCGATTTTTGAGGAGGGCTTGGCTCAAAGTATCTCGTTGGCCGCGCCAGTTGCGGAGGCGGATTGCAGCTTGCGGATCGAGCTTGCTCTTGCCGGTTTGATTGTTATGAGACCAGTTCCTTAGGCGGTTGCCATTGCCGACATTTGTGGAACCCGGCTGAACCATTCTGGAATTACGGTTTAGAGATTGTCGCGTTTGATATTGACCGAGCCCTCGAGCTTGCCCGGCTTGATATCCGGCCGGCCGCGCGCCGGGATGACTTCGAACGGCAGAGCTGCCCTTGAACCGAGGCATAGTCGCGGTATAGACACGGCCCCCACTCGAGCCGTGGCTGCTGTTGCCGGCGGAATTTCCACCGCGACCCGACCGCGCCGTCGCCTCCTCCTTACTCAGGGCGAAATCGCGGCTCGAAACCAACGCCAGTCCTACTGCGGCAACCGTTGCCATGATTGATTTTGTCCGCATAAAAGTCCCCCGCCTTTGTTCTAGTCGGCCCCGTTGCTGACTTGCGCTTCGTTCGGTTCGCCTTTGTAGGTGTCGTACTCCTGTTCCATAAACGGGGAGAGGCCGACGACCGGTTCAAGGGTCTCGCGCCGGGCGTGGATGGCGAGCATCTTTTTCCGAGCAGCCTGGAGCCGCTTCATCATTACCGCGCTGATCCGTTTGTGCAGCTCGAACCCTAACGAGTGGTCGCGTTCGCAATATCGGCGTAAGATCGGGGCGGCGAAAAAAACCGCCTCGGTTGGCTCGATCGCGCGCGCCGTGAAATGCCATTGATACGGCGGCAGCATCCATGACCACCCCAGGAGATCGCCTCCGCCAATCGTCTCGATCACCACCGGCTCTCCATAACCGGCGCCGGATTCGAGCACCACTTTTCCGCTGGTGATCAGATAAAATCGATCGGCGGTTTCTCCCTCGCGAAAGATGGTTTCGCCCGCGCCAAACCGGGCGGGCAGGGCACAATCTGTCAGCAAAGTGAGTTGTTCGGTGTCTAGTCCGCTAAGACACGGATGTTGCTTGACCCGTTTTGCCATCGGGTCGGCAGCGCCGATATCAGCCTCTTTTTTCTCGTTCATCCAGAGATTCCTCCACCAAGAGAGCCCGGGCATCGTCGATCCCGCAGGAAAATTCGCGCGGGCCGCCGCGATGCAAGACTTGGACATGCGGCAGGCTCCTGCCAGGTCGCTCGTTTGCGTTTGGCGGTGAGTGATAACGGCTGGTTCTTCGCTCGGTTGTTCTGACTTTGCTTTTCATCTTCTGCACCTCCGTAAGTAATTTGATGCTGCTTTTGACATGTGACAACCGGGACGTGGCAGTCTGGGCCCGGTTCTCGATGCCGGCAGTGGTTGTATTCTGCACCGCCAACGCCCGAATACTCTGCACGGTTTGTCGGACCCTGTGCGTTTCTTGGCTTCCAAGACAGTTTATCTTGAGAACGAAACCGGAGCCGCGCGGGCAGATGTGCTATTTATCTAGCGGGTTTGAACCCTCGCTTCCCCCCGCCAATATCAGGCGTCGACCGCCGTCTCGGAAGGAACCGGCGCGGGACCCAGCTTGACCGGCTGAACAATATCGAGTTTCAGACCCGAGGTAGTGCGGTCCTGGGCTAATCCAAGTCGCTTATGAAGCTGGTCAAGGGCCTGGCGGACCTTCGCTTTACTCGTGCTGTAAGTTAGAACGATGTCGTCGGCGATCAGGTTGGCTTCGCGAGCGTTCAATAGCGATTGATCGAAGGTATGCCAACCGAGATTGGAACCGGCTTCGATGATCTCGTTGAAAGTTTTGCCTTCCGCTTCCCCGTAGCGAATGGCTTCGCGGGTTCGAAGATTACTTCCCAGGACCTCGGTTACGAGCAGGCGTTTGCCGTTCACTTTGGCGACCAACCGTTGACTCACGATGAATCGCACTGTTTCCGATAATCTTTGGCGGATTTGGACTTCTTCGTCGCGGCTGAAGAAGCCAAGAACGCGGCTAATGGTTTGACCTGCGTTGACCGTGTGCAGAGTGCTGAGAACGAGATGTCCCGTCTCGGAGGCAGTCATCGCGATTTCCATTGTTTCTCGATCCCGAATTTCGCCGACCAAAATGACTTTCGGCGCCTGTCGCAATGCCACGCGTAATCCGGCGGCAAAACTTGGAAAATCCTTCCCCAACTCGCGTTGGCTAATGGCGGCGCGGCCGTGGGGGTGCAGAAATTCAATCGGATCCTCGAGGGTAAGGATATGAATCGCTTCCGTTTGATTGAGCTGATTGACCAGGGCGGCAAGGGTGGTCGTTTTGCCGCTACCGGCGGCCCCGGTCACTAAAATGATTCCGTTCTTTTCCTTGGCCAGCTCCCAGAAAACGGGGGATAAACCCAATTTTTCCAGGGTAGGAATCTCGGAAGGAAATCGCCGCATGACGATGGCGTGGCGGCCGTTGCGTCTATAGATATTTACCCGCAACCGAACCATCCCGGGAATATCGTAGCTGGTATCGCACGAGCCCGTTGCCGCGAAAGTGGCTAGCAAATGTTCGTTGCCTCCGAGGATCCGGTCGGCCAGTTGCTTGATCAGGTCAGCCGTGAGTAAAGACTCCTTGGTGTCGATCGGAAACTCGTGGAGACGACCATATGCATCGACCAGGGGCGGCTTTCCCTCGATAAAAAGCAAGTCGGAGATTCCTTTTTGACTCTCAACCATGCTCGTAAGCAGGGCGTCAACCGTCTTCTTATCCATAGCGTCGGATCAGGAGCTAAGACCGTGCCTGACGTAACTTAGAAAGAGGGTGGCTACAACTGCTCGCGACCGGAGCTGAAGCCAACAGTCGAGCCCAGCTCAAATGGCAGCCGTTCCAGGGTTTTTCCGAAATTTTTCGATTAAACCGAGGGCCGGATTTTAGCCGCTTGATTTGCGGCGAACGAGCACCGGAGCGCTGTAACGCGGCGGTTAACTATCCAGAGTTTCTCGCAAAAACAGCTCCCAAGGGGCTGGTACTGGCGGGTCCCAACCGTTGATTTTGGGCCAGGTTCCAGGGGATAACCCGGCAGTTTTCATTAGAGCCTGAAAATTTAGGTGAAGTTTGAATATATAATATTGACAGTTACTGCCATTTTGTGGCTTTATTTGCATTAGAAAAATGTAATCCAAGGAAAGGCAAACGAAACAAAACTAAGTCTTTTCGTTCATTTTGGGGCCGTAGGATTACATCCCCCTAGACGATCATCCATAATAACTAAAAACAATATTGCTATGTCCACCACCGTCAATTCAGTAGTAAACCGTTTGGTTGCAGTAATCTTGGCTACCGGCTTTGCCTTAGCCACCCCGTCGGCCTTTGCCTGGGGGCACACTTATCATTACTCGCCGACGCCAACACCAAGGCCAACTCCGTGTCCCACGGCGACGCCAAAGCCAACTCCCAAGCCAACGCCGTGTCCCACGGCGACGCCAAAGCCGACTCCCAAGCCAACGCCGTGTCCCACGGCGACCCCAAAGCCAACTCCGTGTCCCACAGCGACACCGAAGCCGACACCGACACCCACCCCGACGCCGACACCCACCCCGACGCCAACTCCGACACCCACTCCAACCCCGATGGTGTGCAATGTTGTGGCAGCGGAAGCGAGTCAGTGTTATCCATTTCCGGACGGATGCTTTGCGGGTCACGCCGTTTACCTTGTCGGCGCGGACTCCTGCACGCCGCTTCCTGACTGCACGGACGGCTTCAAATACGTATTCAGCCCTGCAGGGTCGTTCCAAGAGGACCTTGTCGCAGGTACAGCGCATCTTACCGGCCACATTGAAAGCCTGCTCCAGCCGGGCCATGGCTTCGATTTGGATGTTACCTTCACAGGCCGGGCGGAAGCGACTGATTCAAACTTCGCCAATGTCTGTCCGGGTAACCCGTTCCTGGAGCTGGATCGTTGCTGCTATGTAAATCCGCCGGACTCGAATCCGCCGGACCCGACGGCAACCCCTTGCCCCACCGCGGGAACTATCGATCCATCGACTTGGCACTACTATACCAACTTCAGCGGAACCTTCACCGGTACCGGTGCCTACGCCGGCGCTGTTCTCAGCGTCGCCCCGACGATGCACTGCTTCCAGGTCGGTGACGGCGCCAACGGGAAAAATGGCAATCCTGGGGCTTCCGGTTGGTTTGTTTGGGATGTAGTTAGCCAGCCGACCTCGGGCTGCACTCTGTTGAACAGCAGTGAGGCCAACCACTTTGGCGACTTTAACTTCGACATCCAGTGCCCGAACCCGACTCCGACACCCACGCCGACGCCCACGCCCACGGCAACTCCGTGTGTAGGGGTCGTAACACCTATCTACTGGATTACTCATCCGAACGAGATCTGTGTGAGCAGCCTCAAGCTTGGTTGCAAGACCTACACCATAGGGGATGCCTCCAACATCTGCGCTAACAGAGATTGCGGCGATGTGACCTTTCTGCTGGCGGCAGAATTGGCCGCGGCAAAACTGAACATCCTTTGCTGCAACAACGACCACAGTTGCGTCGATGGCGCGATTGCTTCGGCGGACCAGTTCCTTTGCCGATACCAGCTAGGGTGCAGGCTCAGCTCAAGAAGCATTGCCTGGTGCCAATTCCTGAAGACCTTCACGGTCCTCTACAATTACAATGCAGGCAAGCTCTGCGCGCCTTCCCGTCACTAAAGCGAAATTGTTCTGCCGTTAGGCAGCAAAACTGAATGGGGGCGGCCCGGACTCGTTTCGGGCCGCCCTTCGCTTTTTTATCGTCCATGATAGGAACAGTTTGAGGACCAGCGATCCGGCCTCCGAATGACCGAAGGTGACACCCGGGTCGGGCCCTTTTCCTGATCAGCCGGATGGAGCTAGGCGCCGCAGTTTCTCGATCACTGGCGGGACGACTTCGATCGCTCTTTCCAGATCGAGATCGGAATTGAACCGGCCGAAAGAAAATCGCAAGCTGCCGCGGAGCTGGGCCTCCGCTGCCCCCATCGCCGCCAGAACATGCGAACCATCAGTCGAGCCGGTCCGGCAGGCCGAACCGGCCGAGCAACAGATTCCCTGTTGATCCAGCAACAGTAACGCCGCTGCAGAGTCGGTTCCGGGAAAGGAGATGTTCGACGTATTCGGCAACCGGGGCGCGCATCCTCCATTGATTTGAATATCGGGCAGTCTTTCGGCAATCGCCTTTTCGAAGCAATCCCGCATCGGACGGACCTTCCTTTCCTCTTCGCCGAGGAATTGGCCTGCGCGTTCAGCTGCTTTACCGAGCCCGGCGATGGAAGCGACATTTTCAGTTCCGGCCCGCCGGCCTCCCTCCTGACCCCCTCCAATGAGTGACGGAACCAGTCGGGTGTGGCTGCTTACATAAAGAGCGCCGACTCCTTTCGGACCATAAAACTTGTGAGCCGAAAGCGAAAGAAAATTAGGACCCGAATCTCCGAGGCAGACCGGAATCTTACCGATTGTCTGCACGGCATCGCTGTGAAACAGGACCTGTTTGGCCTGGCAGATGGCGGCGATCTGGTGGATCGGAAACAAAACGCCGGTTTCGTTGTTGGCCCACATGATTGAGACGATTGCAGTGTCGGGGCGAATAACGGCTTCCAACTGGTCCAGGTCGAGACGCCCTTCCCTATCGACTTCGAGGAAAGTTATCTCGCAACCTCTTTTAGCTAACTCCTGACAATGGCGCCGGACCGCGCTGTGTTCGACCGCGGTGGTGACGATATGTTTACCAGCCGGTTGGAATTGAAGAGCGGAATTGATTGCGGTGTTGTTCGCCTCGGTCCCGCAACTGGTGAATACGATTTCCGTCGGCCGGCAGCCTAACAGGGCAGCCAGGCGCTCGCGGGCCAGGTCGATGGCAAGACGCGCCTCGGTGCCGAATCTGTATCCGCTGGACGGGTTGCCATAGGATCGGCTCAGGAAGGGAAGCATTTCCTCGAGCACCGAAGGATCGACCCGGGTGGTAGCGTTGTTATCCAGATAGACGATTTCGGTCTCGCTCATCGCAGTCGAGTCTAGGATACCCGCCGCCCCCCCGGGGTAAATCACTCTTCCACCCGCGGTTCGGCTCCCGGATGGCGAGTGTGATGGTGGGTATAACGGAAGTAAAGGTTCCGCAAATAAATTGGCAATGGCAGTAAATTCTGAAGCACCCCCACCGAATCGCGCCGATAGATCGCAAAGTAGGTGAGCAAAAGCAGCGAACCGAGCGCGCTGCATTCCCAGAATCCGAACGGGATTACACTTTTCCGGGCCCGCTCCGAAGCGATCCATTGGATGAGAAAGCGCGCTCCAAAAGTGCCGGCCCCGACCCAGCCGATGATTTTCCAGGGTGTGACCGTGAGCCCGTAGATCTGGAGCTCGTTCAAAAAATGAAGGCTGTTCATATGGGCGGAAATTGAGACAGATCAACGCCCCTGAACAGCTTTTTGTTCCGGAGTTGATTTTGCATCGCCTCGCAACCAGCGGGTTGGAAACTTGCCCTACTTCCATTTACTCTGTCGCCATGAAAGCGATCTGGGACCTGGCCAACCCGCAATTGCGCGATCTTGTCGTCTACGAACCGGGCAAACCAATCGAGGAAACGGCGCGCGAATTGAATGTCGATCCTGCGGAAATTGTAAAGCTCGCCTCCAATGAAAATCCCCTCGGCCCATCGCCAAAAGCGCTCAAAGCCATGCAGCGCGAGCTCGAAACCGCTCAGCTTTATCCCGACGGCGGCAGCTACTATCTGCGAGGCGCCCTGGCCGAAAAGCTCGGGCTCGCCCGGGAAAATATCATTCTCGGCAACGGCTCCAATGAAATCATTGAATTTCTGTGTCACGGGTTCTTGAAACCGGGCGACGAGGTTGTTACCTCTCAATACGCTTTCATTGCTTACAAGATTATCGCGACGCTTTTTGGGGCGCGGACGATCGAGGCCGCCGCTCCGAATTTCGAACAGGAAATCGAAGCGATGATCGGCGCGATCACGCCGAAAACGAGGCTGCTATTTATCGCCAATCCGAATAACCCAACCGGAGCGTTAGTCCCGTCGGCGAAAATTGATGGGCTGATATCCCGGGTGCCGGACCGCATCGTCACCGTTTTTGACGAAGCCTATTTCGAATTTCTCGACCATCCGCCGGACACACTTGGCCACGTTCGCCAGCGCAAAAATGTTGTCGTTCTGCGCACGTTTTCCAAGATTCACGGGCTGGCCGGACTGCGTGTCGGCTACGGAATCGCCGATCCCGAGCTGATCCAGGTTTTGCAGAAAGCGCGCGAGCCGTTCAACGTAAATTCGATCGGGCAAGCGGGCGCTCTGGCCGCCCTCCGCGATCAGGAGCATCAAGATAAAACCAAGAAGATGGTCGATGCCGGGCGGGCCTATCTGCAGGAGCGGTTCGCCGCGATCAAGCTGCTATTTGTGCCGGCGGCGGCAAATTTCGTGATGGTGAACGTGGGCAATGGAGCCGAAGTTTTCAAGAAGCTGCTGGCGAAGAAAATCATCGTCCGCCCGCTCAAAGGCTATGGATTAACGGAATGGGTTCGCATTTCGGTCGGGACAATGGAGCAGAACGAGAAATGCATCGCAGCACTCGAGGAGATCCTGGATTCGCGGGCTGCGAGTTGAAATGGCGGACCAACCGTAACCTTGCCTGGAGTAAGAGATAAAAGATGACCGATTTCGATACCGTCGCCGCCATTTCTACGCCCGCAGGTGAAGGCGCGATCGCCCTGGTCCGCATCTCGGGCCCGGGCGCGATTCGACTTGCCGATAAAATCTTTAAGGGAAAAGAAAACCCCTCGGCCTTCGCCTCCCATGTCCAACATTTTGGCCAAATGGTCGATTGGGCGGGTCGCGTCATTGACCAGGTCCTGATGGCTGTGCATCGGGCTCCGGGCAGTTACACCGGAGAAGATCTGGTCGAGATCAGTTGCCACGGCGGAACGTTGATTGCGGCAAAGGTCCTTGAAGCTTGTCTCCGGGCCGGGGCGCGGGGGGCGCGTCCGGGCGAGTTTACCGAGCGCGCATTTCTCAATGGGAAAATGGACCTCACCCAGGCGGAAGCAGTGATCGACCTGATCCGCGCCAGAACCGATCTGGCCTTGCGCTCCGCCGCCGAGCAGCTCGAAGGCCGCCTTGGACACAAAGTCAAAATCGTTCGCGACGCTCTGATTGCCCTTCTTGCTCAACTCGAAGCGTCCATCGATTTTCCGGAGGAGGGGATTGACTCTGGTTCGCCCAGCCAGTTGCAGGAGAAACTCCGGTCTATTTCCGGCGCGATTTCCGATCTGCTCGATACCGCCGATCAGGGGAGAATTCTTCGAGACGGGGTCCGGGTGGTAATTTACGGACCGACCAACGCCGGGAAATCAAGTTTACTGAATCGATTGGTGGGCCATGAACGGGTGATTGTGAGCGAAATTCATGGCACAACCCGGGACACCATCGAGGAGGCGATTAATCTCCGCGGAATTCCGGTTCGTCTGGTCGATACCGCCGGTTTGCGGGGCTCGAGCGACCGGATCGAGGTTGAAGGAGTCAACCGGACCGAGAAGTCGCTCCTGAGCGCAGATGTCCGACTCCACATGGCCGACCGCACTGCAGCTAAACCGGACGATTTTGACAGTCGCTCAAGCGGCGCTGAAATCGTCATTCTAAACAAGAGCGATCTGCCCGAACATGGCGACTGGAAAAATCTTTGCGGGCTGCGCATTTCTTGCCTAACCGGAGAAGGATTGCCGCAGCTGGAGGAGGAGCTTTTTAACCGGATCACTCATGGAAATTTGCGACCCGACAACGCCCTGGCCATCAATGCCCGGCATCGCGAGTGTCTGCGCCGAGCTCTCGAATCCTGCCGGACTGCGGGCGAGGCCATGGGACGAATGCCGCCCGAATATGTTGCCGTGGATTTGAATGCCGCCCTGCGCGCGGTCGGCGAAGTAATTGGCGAAATCGATGTGGAAGACGTGCTCGACTCGATCTTTGGCCAGTTCTGCATCGGGAAATGATCTCTCGAGAGGCTTATCGCAAATTCGTCAGGCCGCTTCTCTTCCTGCTTGATCCGGAAACGGCCCATAACCTTGCCATCGGCCTGCTCGGCGCCGCGTCCCAAATCGATCTGCTCCTGCGAGCCTTCCAGCGCATCCAACCTTCGATCAAGCCAACAACCGTTTTCGGCGTCACTTTTCCCAACCCAATCGGTCTGGCGGCCGGGTTCGACAAGAATGGCCTCGCCCTGCCGGCCTGGGCCGCGCTCGGCTTCGGTTTTATAGAGATCGGCACGGTCACGGCCAAACCGCAACCGGGTAATCCCCGACCGAGAATTTTCCGCTTTCCCCAGCAGCAAGCGCTGATCAACCGTCTTGGGTTTAACAACGACGGAGCCGATATCGTGGCCAATCGATTGCGCCGCTGGCAGGAGCGTGGTCGGTGGCCGAAGGTGCCGGTAGGCATTAATATCGGCAAATCAAAGACAACCCCGCTGGACCAGGCGCCGGCTGATTATTTGCATTCGTTCCGGCGGCTTCAGAAATTCGCCGATTACGTTGTCCTGAATGTAAGCTCGCCGAACACGCCCGGGCTGCGCTCGTTGCAGGAACATAAGGCCTTGACCACGCTGCTTCGCGCCGTTGACGAGGAGAACCGGGCGAATAAACCGGTGCTGGTAAAAGTCTCGCCGGATCTGTCCGTGCGGGAGTTGGAAGAGATTCTGGCAGTGTGTTCCGAGAATCGGATCGCCGGAATTGTTGCGACGAATACAACGCTCGATCACTCGGCGATTCCGGGCGAAAGCAACCAGGAGGGTGGGCTGAGCGGAGTCCCGTTGGGGGAAAAGTCCACGGCCCTGGTGCGCGAGATTACGGCTCGATCCGCTCTGCCGGTAGTTGCCAGCGGAGGCATTTTTGACCTCGGGTCGGCGCGGGAAAAGATGGAAGCGGGAGCCAAGCTCATCCAGCTTTACACCGGGTACATATTCGGCGGCCCGACCCTGGTGCGGGAGATCGCGGACGGGTTGTGAGACGGGATGCGGCCCGGTCGATTCCGCGGCAATCAGCCGCTCCCCTCGTCCCTGGCCGGGCGAAAAAACTATCTTCCCACGCGCGAAACCGGAATGAGTTGCGTTAGTTGGAAGAGGAGGTGATCAAGATGTTGCGTTGGGCTGTTATTTTTCTCGTGATTGCTTTGGTGGCGGCGCTGTTTGGATTTACCGGTATCGCGTCGGCTGCAGCAGGAATCGCCAAGTTGCTGTTCTTTATCTTCCTTGCGATTTGCGTTATCCTGTTTCTGGGCGGCCTGTTTGTGGGAAAAAAAGTGCTGTAGCACGCAGTTTTTTTGGATTCGTCAGGGGACGCGCTTGATCGGTGGAATAGTGGCTCGGAGCGGCCCGGGTTTGACCGGTTGAAAGACCGGCCATTCTACGGCGGCGGCGGATTTTTCCCGTGCCGGTGGTGCCACCGATGCTGATGGCGCCCCCGAATCTGTTCCAGTTTTGCTTTCTGTTCCTCTGTCAAATTGGCGGAAATCTCATCGTGCGCCTGGACGAAGGTCTCGTGAACGCGGCGAGCAGTGTCGCCCCGGATTCGCTCCAACTCGGAGCCGGTTCTGTCGATGATCGGCGAAATTTTAGCCATTTGCTCCGGAGTCAGGTCGAGTTCAGAGCGAAGCCGTTCGCGCATTCGGTTCGCCGCGACGCCATGCCGCACTTCCTCAGACAGAAAATGCCGGGTAAGACCGGTGGCCAGGAATGCTCCGGTCACACCTCCGGCGATGAAGACCAGGAGGAAGCCAGCCACCAGCTTCCATTTCAACGCTCTGTTCATTGCTGCAAAAACTCGTTTTGCATTGCCGAATCGGCGATTGCGAATTCGTTGGCCAAAGGCGCGTTGACACTCTCTTCGGCTTGCTGGAGTTCGCGAACGGTAGCGGCGGCGGAAAAAATGGTCACCACCACCGCTGCGATCGCCACCCGGCGCACAAGGATGCGAATGCCGTTGCCGTTCGCCGTTCCCATGCCCGATCGCCAAAGCGCGATCACCCGTGTGTCAAAACCGAATGGCAGGGTTGGAGCGCGCTCTGGGCCGGTCTGCGACGCCGAACGCAGCAGCCGTTTGAGTTGCGAGTCGAACTTGTTCATCACTCTTCTTTCCGAGAAATTTTTTCCAACTCTTGTTTCATCTTCTGCCGTGCCCGAAATGCGCGCACCTTGATCAGGGGGGCATTCCAGCCGGTTGTCTTCCTGATTTCCTCAACCGAGCAGCCCTGAAAATACATCAAATCGATCACGAAACGCTCGGCCGGCTTGAGGCTTTCCAACAGCCGTTCGACCAGCTGGCGCGAGGCGAGCTTCCTGTCTGGCGCGAGGTCTTCGGAGCTTGCGCTCAATTCTTCGACGACGGCGAGTTCCTGCTCCGACAAATCGGCATGCCGAAGCTCCGGCCGGACTTTCTCGAAAGCGATCTGGTTCAGGCAGGTGTTTACGGCAATGCGAGAAACCCAGTGTTCCAGGGGCACCTTCCCGGAAAAGCGTTCGAGATTTTGGAATACCTTCATGAAAATCATCTGACAAAGATCCTCTTCAGGAGTTCGTCGCGGCCGATGGGCCCGGACCACTTTCGCCACAAGCGGATAGAGTCGGCGAACCAATTCCCGAGCTGCGGTATCGTCATGCGCAAGCGCGGCTTCGACCAGCGCGCCTGAGTTAAGCTCAGCCATGTATTCGAGAGTGCATCCACACCATGGGTTATGACCGACGCCGCCGGCTCCTGGTTACACTCTTTGTTTGGGCTTCGCAATGGGTTCGACCAGCATCCAGAGAAATCTCAAATTCCAATTTGCTATGCGGTTATTGGATCTTCTCCGGAGCCTGATCGCGGGGACTTTGCTGTTTTTTGCCCCGTTCTCCCCAAAAAGTTTGTAACCCTCATCCCGCTACTCCGGTCATCACCTTTAACAGGAGTGAATCAAAGTTGCTCCAATAAACAACGAACCACAAAGAGAGAAAAAATGAAACGAACGTTACTTATACTTGCAACCGCCGCCGCCGTGGGATTGGGCGGATTCGCCTATGCTCACGGACCACGCCAGGGAAAGGGCCCCGGTGGCTGGGGTCATCATGGCGATATGCTCGAGCATATGACCCAGACGCTGAATCTTACGCCCGATCAAAAGGCAAAGGTCCAGCCGATTCTCGATCAAGCGAAACCGCAGATGATTGCCATCCACCAGGAGGCGATGCAGAAGATGAAGGATCTCATGGACAAGACCATGGCCCAGATTCGTCCTCTATTGACAGCGGACCAGCAGAAGAAGGCCGATGATATGAAAAAAGCCCACGAGGATATGCGTGATGCGATGAAAGAACTCCATAACGCCAGAACCGAGGGGCCGGGACCGTCTCCGACTCCGTAACTCGATTTCGGGAGTTGCTTGGTGAGTTGCGGTGGCGATCGCTGAGGTCGCCGCCGCATCTTTTTGCATGTAGCCACGTCGCTGTGCGACGTGCTGGTGAGAGGGTGGTGGTCGAAGGCGGCAGAACCGGGGCCGAGAACCGGCCACAGGCCGTTTGCTATATGTAGCTGCGCACAATTTCTCAGGGAATGCGTTTCCCCGGCAAAAATCTGCGGTTAAGTTCGTTCGCCCGTGAAGCTTTCGCACAAGATCGCAAAACTTGGTCGTTCGGAGTCGTACAAACGCGGTTGGCGCCGGATCCAGCGGCGATTTCACCCCGTTTCCCTGAAGAAGCTGCTGGCCAGCCTGGACCAGAGTCAGGTGAGTGAAATTCAGAGACGCTACGCCTCTTCATCGGTGCAGATTGCCAAGTACGCCGACATCGAGCGATGGATGAAGTTGAATATCGAACGGGTCCAGGACCTGGGCCTGCACCGCATACCGCCCCAGGAGATTCTCGACCTGGGGTGCGGCGGTGGTTTTTTTCTGTTCATCTGCCGCCAGCTGGGGCATCGCTGTCTGGGTCTCGATATGGAATGGTATCCGGTGTTTACCGATCTCCTGGATCTGTTTCAAATCGAGCGAAAAACCTGGGAAATCGAGCCGTTCCAGCCGTTGCCTGATCTTGACCGGAAATTCGATTGGGTCACCGCGTTTTCCACCGGGTTCAATCGCGTCAAGAAAGTGCCGTGGCGTGTCCCGGAATGGGAATTTTTCCTTAACGATCTCAAGAAAAAGCTGAAACCAGGCGGCAAGATCTTTTTCGCTCTCAACCCTGAGGGCAAAGGCGGGCGATATTACGACGACGACCTCCGCCACTTTTTCCTGGACCGGGGGGCGACGGTCGAGCGCGAGCGGGTCTTTTTTGAGCGCCCGCCGGCCTAACGGTGCCGCAACTGGCGGGACGCGCCATCCCCCAGTGCCCGTGTTTGCCCCCCTTTATTTGTCGTATTTAGCGGACGGTCAAAATCCGCAACCCGAAATCTAGAACACCCATTTCCCGTTCTGGGAAGTGAGGATCGGCAATTCCTCGTTCATGAACTGGGTCTTGCCGATGGCGCCAATCATGTGGGTTCCAGTAGCCGTATACCATTTCTTGGACATGCTCTCGCCGGTGTGGCAGCCCCAGCTTTTGACGTAGGCGTCCCGGGCGAAATCGTGGCGATCAATCTTGGCCAACTCCTTCTCGTGCAGCCACGATTTGCAGGCGCTGTCGATGATGTTGCTGTAATCGAACATGAAACATGCCTTGTTGGAATGGCCAAAATATTCGAAGCCGCCGATTTTCAACTGGTCGCGCGGCTGTCCGGCGTTCAGGTAATTGATCACTTCCGAGCCCTTGTCGAACCAAACAAGGTGAAGATTGAATCTGTCGCGCACGCTGTTGATCAGGCCGATCAGGTCCTGCTTTTCCTGTTGAGCGCGATCGAGGTATCCCTGGCGATAAACCAGCCAGGTAATCATTTGGTCCGGACCGAGCTGGGCTCGCAGCTGCTCTGTTCGCAAGCGGGCGGCGTGAACAAAGTTCGCCCACCAATGATCGTGGGGATAGACCTTGTATTTTTCCCATTCATGCATGGACGGCCCGCCTACCAGGATGATCCGTTCGGTCGGGGCGCGGTTCCGGGCGAACGCGGCCGGGGCGAGCGCGGCCAGGGCGAGAAAAGAAATGAGGAGGCGCTTCATGGATAGAAAGAGAAGCTATTTACGTGCAGAGCGAAATTGCGCAAGGTGATGAACTGTAGGGCGTCTGTGCCAGACGCCAAATTGGGATCGGTTGGCGTTTCACAGAAACGCCCTACAAAGCCGGACCAACCTCGCCCCGCACCAGGTCCTCATAGGTCTGGCGTTTTCGGATCAGAGAGAATTGGGCGCCTTGGACCAGCACTTCGGCCGGTAACGGTCGCGAATTGTAATTTGATGCCATGACGAATCCGTAAGCACCAGCGCTCATGATGGCCAGTAGATCGCCCTCAGCAACGGGCGGCATTTCGCGATCGAGAGCGAAGAAGTCGCCGCTTTCGCAAACGGGTCCTACGATATCGATTTTTTCCAGCTGGCGCGCCTTCACCACCCGGCGATTCGGCCTCTGGCTTCGGGAAGCCGACGGCTCGGAAAGTGAATCGCCGCTGCCTTCTGCGGGCTCCGCTACTGGAACAATCTCGTGGTAGCTATGATAAAGCGCCGGTCGAATCAGATCGTTCATTCCGGCGTCGACAATGGCGAATTTCTTTTGTCCGGCCTGCTTGATATAACGGACCCGCGTCAGCAACACGCCCGCGTTGCCCACCAGTAATCGGCCCGGCTCGAGCAGAATTCGTAATTCTAATTCGCCCAGGGCCGGCAAAACCGCGTCAACATATTCCGGGATCGATACGGCCTTAACCGCTGCGGCGCCCGACTGCGAATTCCACCATTCGCGCGCGCCACTGGCAAACGACGATTCGTAAACGATCCCAAGACCACCCCCGATGCTGAAGAATCTTAGTCCGTATTTCCTTTTTAGTTTGATCACCAGCGGCGCCACCTTTCCGACCGCGGCGGCAAAAGGTTCCGCCTCCGTGATTTGCGAGCCGATATGCATTTGGATTCCGAGGAGATCGATATGGCGCATTTGGGAAGCTCGTTCGTAAACCGCCGCAGCCCGTTCCAGCGGAATCCCGAACTTGTTTTCGTGCGAGCCGGTCGCGATATACTCGTGCGTATGTGGATCCACGTCGGGGTTCACCCGAATCGCGATCGGCCCCCGCCTGTTTTCAGCCGCCGCGATTTTTTCGATATAATCGAGCTCGGCCTCGCTTTCGACATTGAAACTGTAAACACCCTGGTCGAGCGCGTATTCGATTTCCTGGCGCGATTTCCCCACCCCGGCAAAGGTGCACTTTTTTGCGTCTCCGCCCGCCTTGAGCACCCGGAATAACTCACCGCCGGAAACGATGTCGTAGCCGGCGCCCGCCTGGCCGAGGAGTTGGAGGACGGCGCGATTGGAGTTTGCCTTGACCGCGTAACAAATCAGGTGATCCAGCGGCTTCAGGGCGGCATCCAGGCGGCGGTAGTGATCGAGAATCGTTCCCGCGCTATAGACGTAGAGCGGGGTGCCGAATTCCTGTGCCACTCGCCCCAGATCGACTTCTTCACAGTGAAGGGTTCCGTGGCGGTAATGAAACGAATGCACCTGGAGACTTTAACGGCATATCCGGGTAGCGCACGCGTCTCGCGAGCGCCGGGGAGCGCGGGCATGTTGCCGGCCGCCGCCTGCATTCTGCCGATGGCTTTTTGGGAAAGCGCCTACGCACTCTGTTAGCGGCGGAGACTGTCCGGCAACATGCCGGACAAAGCGGGCAGAATGCCCGCGCTCCCCCACAAAGTTGCGCTACCCGATCAGGATCCTCAGCGAAATATTGAGAATGCCAATCAACGCCAGCCCGATCAGAAAGCTGGTTATGACCAGCTGTTTCCCATGCCTCATCAGCTCTCCTAACAGCGCATGAGCGGCCAGGTAGAGAAATCCGCCGCCGACGTGGGCCATGATCAAGCCGAGCCAGAAAGTGGAAGCGCCGCCGAGGAGAAAAAATCCAATCGCGCCGCCGGCGAGAGTGGTCGCCTCAGTCGCAGCTACCCAAACCAGAGTACGAGTGGGTCGGTAACCGGCCCCGATTAAGAGGCTGCCCAGAGCCAACCCTTCCGGCAGCTTGTGGATGCAGAGAGCGGCAAAGAGCGACCATTTTGCCGCGTCGCTGGCGGCTGTTTCTCGCCCAATTCCCAGGGCAACGCCGTCGCTGGTACTGTGGATGGCAAGGGCCACAATCAACGCCACCGCGATGTCGCTAAAGTGGCGGGAAGCATCGGCATCGAAATGACTCGCGGCACAGGCCGGGCAGACGTGATGGACATATTTGCTGACAAAGAAAAAGAGAGCGTAACCCGTGGAGGCGGCGAACAGGACCATCCACCAGCTGTTGCTTTCCAGGGTCTCGGGAAGAATCGCGAAAACGGTCACGGCCAGAAGTGTCCCGGCCGCGAAACTAATCAAGGCGCAGAGGGCCTGATGCGACAAGCGCAGTGACGCGCTGATGGTGCCTCCGATCAGGGCGAAAACGTAGGCTGCGATCACCTGCCACAGGATTATCCGGCCATTCATTTATTTCGTAAGAGAGCGTCCGAACCCGGTAGTGCAGTTCAGGAACCGGCAAAGTTTCGATGATCTTCCCGGCAATGTTGGGTCTCGATGGTGACATGAACCAGCTCTTCATGCTGTGAGAGCAGTTCCCGGTACTGGTCGCTAGTCTTCGGTTCGTGGGCAACAATCGAAACGATGGCAGCAAATTTTCCGACGCCGACCTGCCAGACGTGGAGATCTGTCACAATGGAATCGCCGTCGCTCTCCACTGTCCGGCGAATCTCCTCGGGAAGATCGGAAGAACTCGGCGTTCGATCCAGAAGAATACCGCTGGTGTCCCGAATCAGAGTGTAGGCCCAGGAAAAAACCACCCCGCTTCCCACCACACCGACCACAGGATCGAGCCAGATCCAGTTAAAAAATTTTGCGGCGAGCAGGGCGCTAATAGCGGTAACGGAAGTAAAAGCGTCGGCCACGACATGGAGATAGGCGGCGCGCAAATTTAGATCGTGGTGGTGATGAGAATGCGTCCCATGGCCGTGATTGTGATTATGAGCCTGATTGTGTCCGTGAGTCAGAACAACAGCGCAGGCTATATTGACAAGTAACCCTGCTCCAGCGATTCCGATGGCTTCATTGAAATGAATCGAGAGTGGCGCGAAAAAGCGGTGAACAGATTCGCCGGCCATGAGTACCGCCACCACCGCCAAAACAATGGCACTGGCGAATCCGCCGAGCACCCCGATTTTCGCGGTGCCGAAACTGTGCAGCGGATGGTTGGCGTAACGCCGGCTGAAATAATAGGCCAGGGCGGTAATGAGGAAAGCGGTGACATGGGTGCCCATGTGCCAGCCGTCGACCAGCAGCGCCATCGAGTTCGACATCATTCCGGCAACGATTTCGATCACCATCATTGCGGCCGTGATGGCGATGACGATGTGGGTCCGGCGCTCTGCCATTGAGGAATCGAGCGCGAAATCGTGGGAGTGCCGGAAATGGGAGTGATCCGCCCGATGCATCATAAAGAAACTATCGCGAATTCTTCGCTCGTCATCCTGAGCCTAAGCCGGAGCCATTCAGTTGGGGCGTCATTTTTTTGCAAGTCCGGATGGCTTCGAGCCGCCCAGTAGACGCGATCTCCGGTCGCGTGGGCCCTTCTATCCGAAAGCGACGGGGACGTCGCTTCTGCTTCGCTTGCAATGATTGGCAAAGCTTACGCCGTTCGAAACAACGTATAAAGCGAACTCAAAATCAGCACCGCGCCGAAGGTGCAGACAATGGCCGCGCCGGAGGGCAAATCCCACCAGTAGGAAAGAAATAATCCGCCGATCCCGCAGATCAGGGAGACGATCCATCCAATTACCAACCGGGAGGCAATTGACCGAGCCAAGGTTACCGCGCAGACGGCCGGGACAATCAGATAGCTGAATACGAGCAGGACACCAGCGATCCGGACGAATACGGTAACCACGACGCCGAAGCTGGCGTAAAAGAGAAAGTCCCACCAGCGCACACGCAGTTGGTTTTGATAGGCGCGTTCCCGTTCGAAGGAAACGAGCAGGAACCGTTTTCTGAGGATAAAATGGAACGCGCCAATCGCGGCGAAAACACCGAAGCACCTCCATACTTCGGTTGCACTAACGACGGTAATGTCGCCGACCAGCATGTTACGGATCTCCTCGTTGCCGTGGGGAGACCGGCTCAAAAGCAAAACTGCCGCCGCCGCCGAGACGACATAAGCAATACCGATAATTGCTTCCTGGGGGACTTGGCTGGTCCGTTTTGAGGTCGCTGAAAAAATGGCTGCGCCCAGCAGGGTCACCGCCAGCCCCAGCAGGTAAGCCACGATGCTCTCCGGCTCAAACTGGAGAAGGACCGCGACACAAATGCCGAGCGAGGCCATTTGGGCCATGGCGATATCGATGAAAATGATGCCGCGCTGGACCACATGGAGCCCGAGGTAAACCAGAAGCCAGGGCAACAGAACGCAGGCCATGATTGGCCAAAACATCACTTCCCACATAAGTCAGGATCCTTGCTTGAATGAATTTGTCCGGTCTTGCCCGATCCCTCGCTCCGCTCGGGATGACTGTGAGCGGGATCTCCCCGGGTCATTCCGAGCGATCGGCCAGTCCGGCCTCGGACCGAGGAATCGGGAGTCGTGGGTCATCCAGAGAAAGCCCTGGCCAGCCGTCGTCAGTTCGAGCCGAGGAGGCTGGTAAACACGTTCCCCGGCCTTCTCGTTAGCGGAATGGGAGTTCAAAATTTCGTCCCCCAGTTTCATTTTAACGCGGCAGCCAGGCGGGAAATAAGGGTATCCATCAATTTCACGTAGCTGTCCGTTCCCGGAAGCGCCCCGGGATATTGGGCGAACTCTACAACTTTCGCGCCGGTCGCGTCCGCAACTTTCTGGGCGATTTTGCGGTCGTGATACGGCTCGACGATGATCGCTTTGATATGTTGCGCCTTGATCTGTGCAATCACTTCCGCCAAATGGGACGGCGAAGGCGGAATTCCCGGCTTCGGCTCGAGAAAGATATCGATGTTCAAACCAAATCGATGGGCGAAATAAGGCCATGAATCGTGATAAGCGACTACATGTTGGCCTTTGAATGGCAGCATGGCCCCGCCCCATTCCTGTAGCTTCGCGTTGACGGTTGCTTCAAACTGTTTTTCGTTTTCCTGATAGGCCGCGACATTGGAGGGATCGATGGTGGAGAAGGCCTGAGCGATGTGCCGGGCCACCGCCTTGGCAATGATCGGGTCGGTCATGAAATGGGGATTACCCATGGCGTGGACGTCGCCGGCCGCGCGAGTCAGATTGGCAGGCACCTCCATGAGACGAACGCCTTCGGAAGCCTGGACCCGTCCGGGTTGGCCGACTTCAATCTTTGGATTTCGGGCATTTTGAAGAAGGGGCGGCAACCAGCCGATCTCCAGTTCCGCGCCGCCGGTGATCAACACGTCCGCCTTGCGTAACGCCACCACGAAACTGGGCCGGGCATCGACAAAGTGCGGATCCTCGGTTGGCTTTGCCAGAACCGTGACCTCGACATGGTCGCCTCCGATCTGGCGAGCAACCGCGCCCAGATCGGGAAGAGTGGCGACCACGTTGAGCTTGGCCTCGGCGGAAACCCCGGCGAACAAAGCGGCGAACAGGATAAGCAGGATTTTTTTCATGGATGTGCAGTTGTCATTCCGAGCGGAGCGAGGAATCCCGCGACGAAAACTGCAAGGCCGGCAGCACGGGATCCTTCGCTTCGCTCCCGCCTTCGCCAAGCTTCGGCGCGGCAGGCAGGATGACGGTTTCGTGATGACATGAGCTTAGAATTTATGCGCGCCGTGGGCGCCGAGGATAAACTCAAATTGGAGAAAGACGGAGTCGACGTCACGGCCGGCCAGAAAGAAGGTCTCATTCAAAAAGTCGTGATTATATTGCAACCGGATCTTCGAGAACTCGGTCGGGTACCAGGTGAGATCGGCCGAAATACGGGAACGGGTTTGCCGGTCGGGATCGTCTGTGAAACGAGAATCGGTGTTGTGCAGGTAATCGCCGCGAATTCCAGCCACCCATCCTTTCTTAAATCCCCACAGCACTTGCGTGTACATCCCCCAATCTCGAAATGTTTCCGCCACCGGGAATGTCTCGTCCGCGCCCCGGCCGGCTTCGAAGCGGCGATAGAGGAATTCGGTTTGCCATTTCACAAACGGAAATCCGCCTTCGGCATGCGCGCTTTTCCATTTGTAGAGGAAATCTGCGCCGTAAATCTGGGTCCGGGTATGCCCGCCGGTGTCATTGGACCCAAAAGCGGCGGAGACGCCTCCCAGAACTATCTGAGTCGGACTTAGATCAACTGAGTTTTCCCAGCGCGGGATCCAGACAAAATCCTCCAGCCCTCGCATTTCGCGGTCGGTGGTCGTGCGGCCAAAGAAAATTCCGTTGTCGCCCGGATTGCGAAATGAATAGCCGGTGCCGCCCCGTCCATTTTGGAGCCCGAAAAGCAATTGCGAATACCACGGGGTGGGCAAAGTCCACGAAATTTGGGCGCCGACTCCGCGCAATCCGTCCGGGCCGAGGATGCGTCCGACAACCAGGGGGGCGTCCGCAAAATCCCAGGTATGCGGGTGGGTCGGATTGATCCGGCCGAAAGCAGCGAAGAATTGCCCTCCTTTTAATTGGAGATTAAACGGAAGATCGGTGGTCTGCATAAACGCTTCCTCGACCTCGGCCGACGTCTCGTTGTCGTTATCCAGCTTGAAAACGATGTTGGCGAATCCCTGGAAATAGGGATCGACCGCGCCGTCAAACGCCAGTTCGATGTTGCGGGCGTTAAATCCGCGCTGCTGGGGATCATGATCGCCTACTTCGATGTGGTCGAGATTGCGCGCGCTCGAGAAAGCGAGGGCGAACATTCCGTCGAACGAGATGTTCATGTAATTTCTGCCGCCTCCAATCGTGATTGGTTGGGTCAGGGACGCGCCGGCGCCAGTGGTTGAGATTGTTTCAGAAGGCTCGCTTACGACGGACGAATCGGTGGTCGGAAAGCTGCCGGGCAGGGCAGTCCCATTTGCGTTAACGGGCGGTCCGACCGGAGCTGGTGTGGCTGCTGTGGATGCTACAACCGAAGTGTCGTCGGTCGGAAACAAGGGCGGAGCGGTTGGCGCGGGTGAGGCGGCAGTGCTGGCGCCGGGGGTTTCTTCCGACTCCGGTAGAGCGGGAGCCCCTCTTAGATTTGCCTTTTCGATGATCCCCTGCTGATCCTTGACTTGCTGCTGCAGCGTTTTTACCGCCTCGGTGAGCGCCTGCACCTGTTGGCGCAGCGCTTCGACATCAGCGGCTGCCGCCGGCGGCGAACCCGAGGCGGGCGGGGTAGCGGCCACTTCCTGGCCCAAAGCCATCGCCAGCGGCGAGATGGCCACCAGCGTAAAAATAAACTTTGTCATAAACCTCTCATTGCAGAAAACCGGGCACACCTGTCCTGACTTCGATATTTTGCGTTCGAACACGTATTGACCTAACGACGAGCGGAACGCGCCGGCGCGCACGTCGTCACCCGGTGGGAAAACGGGTAGATCAACGGATCAGGTCCGAGCAGGGTGGAGCGTGCTCGAAAACGCACGCCGCAAGAAACAATGATTGGACCCAGCCGGGGTTTAGCTTCCGAAGGTTCGAAAGGGGAGTGCCGGGAATTCGCGTATCGAATAGAGGCGTGGCCGGAGAATGATGGAGCTGCCCATAGCCCAGGATGGTAACGACACAACTGTGATCCAGCCGCCCGGCATCAGGATGAATATGCTTGTGCAAACTCGGCGACACACTGAGCAGCGATGCCGCGAGGATTGCCGCCAATCCGGTCGCCGCGATGAAAGAATGTGCTCCTCTGATTGAGCCCGGTTTGGCACTTCCGCTCATTGCCAGCGAGACTTACTCCCTCGCGGTGCAAGCGCAAGGAATTTTATGAAACCAAAGTTGGAGCCATGTTGTCCATAGCTGAGCAAAACTAGAAATCGTAGGCGACCGTGCCGTAAAATCCGCGGCGCTGGCCGAATTGGGGAGCTCCGACTCCAATGCCGCTCCCGTCACGCAATTCGTAGATGTGGTCCAATAAGTTAACGACGTCGAACCGGATTCTGAAGCTGCCGATTTTTGGAATCCGAAAACTTCGCTGTAAGGAGAGGTTCAGTGTGGCATAGGATGGAACGGTCTTGGTGTTAGCAAATCCCTTGTGGAGCCCGGTTCCGTAGAGCACATCCACTGCGGCTTTCCAATCCTGCCAGGTGTAGGAAGCGCCGATTGAGGCGGTAATGCGCTGGTCGTGATCGAGGAAGATCCAGTGATGTTTGATAAACTGGAATTCATTCGGATCAAAAAGGAATTGGGCGGAGCTCAAGTTTATGCCGCGGGCCCAGACCCAGCCGACATTTCCATAGGCCGAAAGCGGGCCATGGTCGTAGCTGGTCGTGAATTCGCCGCCGTACTGCCGGCCCTGCTCGTAGTTGAACGATGATTGGACGAGGGCCGACCCGAATTGGCCTTCGTCGAGCAGCGAATGCGAGCTCTTGTAGAAACCATCCAGCCCGACGTTCCATCCCTCTGTGATCTTCTGGGTCACGCCGACATCGAAGTAATTGGCGCGTTCGGCCGTGACCGAGGAATCTTTCATGATCGCCGGCTCGTTAGTTGTTCCGAGAAACTTCGAGATGGTGCTTTGGGGGATGGCTTCCAGGGGAGGGGGAGTGAAGTAGCGCGCGTAGCCGACGTGGAGCGTGGTCGACTCGAACGGTTTATAAACAATGTTCAGCCGCGGGCTGAGCTGGTTCTCGTTGACAAAGGCGTTTTCGAAATCCAGGCGGCCGCCAAAATTAATGGTCAATTGTTCGAACGGTTTCCACTCGTCCTGCAAATAGAACCCGTAAAAGTAACCGTATTTGTTGTTATTATCGACGATGCGCACCGGTGTGGTGCTGGGATTGCCCAGGGCATCGACCGGAAAGACCAGTGTCGCCGTGTTGATGGTCGCATGTTGCTCGGTGAAAATGAGACCGCCGCGAATGGTATGCTGGTCGGTGAGCTTATAACTGGAATCGAGCTCGAAGCCGTTTGAAAGAATGTCGCGGTCGAGCCGGGAAGCAACGCCGTTGAAAATCAGGTCGCCCACGTTATCCGGCTGAAACAGAATCGAGCTGTAGCGATTGAAGATCGATGCCTGGAAGCTGAGATCGTCCGCTTTTTTTTGGTAAGTCAGAATCTCATAGGAATTGGTTTCGGCCTGGTTTTCGTCCAATCGGGCCGAGTTGAAAGTCGATCGTGTCCCGTCGGTGAAGGCGGGCGCTTGGCCGGGGTTATTCGGGATCTCGAAATCGCTCTGATTTGCCCCGGCGATCAAGCTGATTCGACTGGTCTCGTCGATGATGTCCGACAAATAGGTGAAGACCTTCTCCTGGTCGGTGTCGTCGTGTATCGGATTGGCGGTGCGCGTAGGATTTTCGATTCCAATACCGTCGTGGAGATAACTTTCGCTGACATAGTAGCTCAGATTCCCAATCAGGCCGCCGCGCTCGAAACTTTCCATGACTGTGTCGAAACTGCCGACGAACAAAGAGGCTTCGTTCCCGGTAAACACGGCGCCGCTTTTGGTATGAATGTCGATAACGCCGGTGGTGCGAAATCCGAATTGGGCCGGAAGCGCGCCCGTGACCAGGGAAATGTTATCGGCGAAACGGGTCTGCAATTCCTGGCCGAAACCGGGAATGCTTTCCGGCAGGAGGACATCGTCGATCCGGTATTGCAGATTGGCGTGTTCACCTCGGACATGAAGCTGACCAAAGGAATCCTGGGCTACGGCGGGGAAACGCAGAAGCGCCTGATTGAAGGGCGAATTTTCTCCTTGGGCCTGGGAATCGAGCCGGTCGGGGCCGACAGTATATCGAGTGGCGCCCAAATTCGGCACGATATCTTCGCGGGAGATATCGAGTTCCTGGCTTTGGATGATGATGCGTTGGGCTTCGGCGGCGGCCGCCGGCGAGGCCGAGGGAGTCGGCGATGGAACGGTCGTGGCGGCGTTGTCTTGTGCCACCGAGACGGTCTGCGCAACAAAGAGCGCAGCTGCTGCGATCAAAAGTATTTTCATCGAGAATCTTGTTATTAAAAGTTGGTTTCATATGGGTGATTGGATGGTATTCGCCTTGCGAATGCCAGGTGAGACGATGGCTGCGTGCACGAGCGATCGCGCCGCGATTTAAGCGAAGTAAGAAAACGGGCCTCGCGAAACCGGGGCTCGATGCGTGCCTAACCCCCGGCCGGAGGAGCGTGCTCGAAAATGCTGGCTCCGAGAAAAAGCGGTTGCACCCAGCATGAGCGCAACCTCGGAATGGTTGCAAATTCGGCCTGCGCCAGGTCCGTATTGACCAGCAGCGGCGTGGGAGAGTGATGGGCGTGGCCGGCGGCGACGAGAGTGACAATGCAGTTGTGGTCGAGGCGATTGGCGTCCGGATGAATCCGCTCGTGCAAACCCGGGGAAACGCTGAGGACCGAGGCCCATAGAAGCGCTGCTAAAGCAGTCGCGGCGATCGAGGCGCAAGCACGATTTGGTGAACGCAGCGTAGCGTTTCGTTTCATCGCACGCCGACCTTCCACCCCTTGGCTCACCCGCGCAAGGAATTTTGCAAAACCAAGCGGCCCTTTTCCGGGCAGTGGGAAGCGTCTGGCCCAACCGCCTCGGCAACTGGACATCGGGACCATGTTGGATTACGAGTCCCAAACAATGGGAGCAACAAAGATCTATTTCCTGATTTTCGGTGTTCTGACCATCGCTGGCGGGATTATCGGTTACATTAAAGCGGGCAGCGCACCGTCGATCATCGCTGGATCGATCACCGGTATTTTGCTGATCGTGGCCGGATTGATCCTGCCCGAATACCGGGCCTGGGGACTGGGCCTTGGTCTGGTCGTGTCACTGGTTCTTGCCGCTCAGTTTGTTCCGAAGTTCGTCCGGACCGGCCGATTCATGCCGGCTGGAATCATGGCTATCCTGAGCGCGATTGGAATTCTCATGGCCGTGGCCGCCTGGCTGCGAAAATAGCGCGTGGCAACCTCTCGCGTGCGGACGTGGCGGCGTCTGGTGCTGCTGGTGGGAGGGCTGATTTTCCTGGCGATCCTCTACCGCTGGATTTCTCTGGAACGCCTCCAGCGCGCCCTTCCGGCGGAAGTCTCCCTGACCCCGACTCCCGAGCCGACGCCGTCGCGACCTCCCGTGATCGGCGGCAAATTGGACACGGCGAAGCTGTTCAACGGGATTACGCTCCACGCCGCGGTTGATACGCCGCCAGGCGCGGATGCGGCGACCGAGCGGTCGGATCCGGAGAGTTACGTGCTCGACCTGAAGTTGCAGGCTCGAGTGCCTTCTCCGAATACGACGACCGAACAATTGTCCAAAGTCAGCCCTGAACTTCCGACATTATTACCCGGTTTGGCGGCGATGATCGGGCCTCAATCGGTATCGCCGCTTTTTGCCGAGCTCTATGCCACGAAGGCGAGAGTGTTAGGCGAATATCTGGGCCGTTTGGATCAACTCCTGTCCCGGCACAACTTTTACGATTGCCAGACGATTCTCCAGCTGCGAGATCCGCGGACTCATCGCAAGGCGCTTCTTCTCCAGGCGGACATGGACGTTGATGCGGACGGGTCCGACGCCGATCGGATGCCGGCGGGTCCGGCGGTAACGACAAACTTCAAGCCGTTTACCAGTTATCGGTGGCGCAAAAAGACGCCGACACCGAACCCTTATCTTGCTTTGATCGAACAACGGCTCCAGCGGGTGCAACAGGAGCTGGCGCTCAACCCGGTCTCGGCCGAGCGAAAGCGGGAACTGCGGAACGCGCTGAATCAATTACGGGACGAAGTAACGACCTTGAAGAAGTTTAGTTTCCTGATCGGCGCGACCGATCCTTACATCGTTATACCGAGCGTTTTTACCCGGACCCCAAACGGCGCCAAAGTAGGAGATTACGTGGCGGTGGTTTTTGGAGGAGGAATTTATCCCGCAATGGTTGGCGATGTTGGCCCTAACGATAAGGCCGGCGAAGCTTCGCTCCGGATCGCGAAAGAGGTCAACCCGTTAGCCACTCCCTACAATCGGCCGGTGAGCGATCTCAAAGTGACCTACCTGATTTTCCCGGGCACGGCCGATACTCCGTTTGGGCCGCCCGATCTGGAAAAGATTCGAGCTCGTTGCCAGAGCCTGATCGATGAAGTGGGAGGCGCAACCGTACCGCTTCATCAGTGGCAAAATATCATTCCGCCGCTGCCGACCCCGACCCCGGCCCCGAGTGTAACGGCGACTCCCACTCCCACTGCCACTTCGGCTCCGGCAACCTCCCTGACGCCGGTTACATCCCCGGCGCCGGCAGCATCGCCGTCAGCGACGTTTGCTTTCCCAGTACCCAACCAGACGCCAGGCGCCACCCCGGCTAAATAGAGTCCGGGGCCGGGCTCGATGGACGAAGGCGCGAGACTTAAGCCCTCCCGTTGGTCGCGTTTCCGACGCGGCCCCGTCGAATTGTTTGGCCGGTCCTTATTCAACCAAGCCGAAAGCGGATCTCGCGGATGGTTTTCCCGCCGAAGCGTTGCTTGAGCTTGCGCAGAATCTCCGCCTTGGAGAGTTGTTCGAGCTCGTAATGCAAAGCCGGCTGCAGGACGCGGACGTGGAGAATCCGTTCCCGCAACGCGACCGGAGCCGAATGGGCGGCAATGAACGGGCCGACGATTTGTTCCCAGGCGTCGATCACTTCAGTTTCGTGCAAGCGTTCCTTGAGCCCGAGCTTTTGCATCAGGGTCGGAAGCAACTCGGCGGGAGATTCCCAGTGGTCGGGCACGGCTTTTTTTTCCCGCAGCCCGCGCCATTCGGCGATTACGGCGGCACGGAGGGAGGAGGTCATGGGAAAGATTAAAGGAGTTTAAAAAGTTAAATGGGCTGGGAAAGGTTACAAGGTTGGAGTCGGAATGGAATAGAGGAAGTTGAATGATGCGAACGATTCAAATGGAGGGGCGAGCTCCTGCGAGCCCGCTGCTGCTTCGGGGGATTTCCTGGGACCGGATTCACGGGATTTAAACAGACGAAGAAAGGGGTCTCGTAAAATCGGGATTAATCTTGTCGGGAAAAGGTTGCCGGGCGCTCACTGGCGGCGTCGCAGGAGCTTCGCCCTCCATTGTTGGCCGCTGGCCGCCCCCGGTCGCGCCTGGCCCCGCCATGAGGGACGGTTGTACCGGCGCCCGTTTAACAATGTAACGGGTTTGACCTCTTTAACCTGAGCCTGCGGCTCAATACTTCCGCCGCATGTTGCTGGGAAGAATGTTCAGCTCGGTGCGGTACTTGGCCACGGTCCGGCGGGCGATGGGAATACCCCGCTGGCTCAAAATCTCCACGATTTCCTTGTCGCTCAAGGGCGAATTGCCATCCTCGCTTTTGACCAGATCCAGGATGGCTTCTTTCACGCTGGTGTTGCTCATCGACTCGCCCGTAGCGGTTTGATAACCGGGCGTGAAAAAATATTTCATCTCGAAAACTCCCTGCGGCGTAGCCATGTATTTGCCGGAGATAGCGCGGCTGACGGTGGTCTCATGCACCCCAACGGCATCGGCGATCTGCACCATGGTCATCGGTTTGAGCTGAGACGAGCCGTGTTCGAAGAATTCGCGCTGCCGGTTTACGATCTGGTGCGCGATATTGGAAATGGTTTGCTGGCGCTGGTGAATCGATTTGATTAAAAATTTGCCGCTCCGGATTTTGTCCCGGATGTAATCCTTGACTTCGCTGCCGTTGCCGTCCCGCGACATGATATCTTTGTAGGTGTTGCTGATGCGCAGGTGGGGGATTTGTTCGCCGTTGAGGATCACCTGGTATTCGCCATTCACTTTCTCGACTGTCACATCGGGCAGAACGTAATTTTGGGGAGCAGCCGCAAAAATCTGACCGGGCCGCGGATCGAGCTGGGCAATGTTGTTGGCGCATTTCTGGACTTGCTCGACGCTAATACCCATCCGCCTGGCTATCTCGGGGAAACGCCGCTTGCCCAAATCCTGCATGTGCTCGGAAATGATCTTGTATTCGAGGCTGGTTTGCTTCCCTTCGCGTTTCAGTTGGATAAGCAGACATTCGCGCAAATCGCGCGCGCCCACTCCCGGAGGATAAAAACTCTGGATAAGCGTGAGCATGTGCTCGAAATCTTCCTCCGCGATGCCGGTGTTCAGAGACATTTCTTCCGGGGTAGCCTGGAGAAAACCGTTATCGTCGATGTTGCCGATAATTAATTCGGCCGTTTTCCGGTCGTTCCCATTCAGGACGGTTTGGTTTAACTGTCCCATCAGATGTTGCTGGAGGGTTTCCTGAGTGGCGATGGAATCGAAAAAGAACTGGCGTTTATCCTCCGCCTCCTGGGACCGCCCGCTGTAGCTGCTCGATTGGGCCATGTAATCGCGCCATTCTTCATCGAGCTTGGCCAGCTGATCGAACTCCGCTTTGAAATCTTCGTCGGTGGAGGTCGGCTTTTTCTCCTCCCCTTCCTCGGCGGCCGGGTCAGTGGCCAGCTCTTCCAGGACGGGATTGGTTTCCATTTCCTGCTGGACGAGGTTGCGCAGCTCGAGGAGCGGAGCCTGGAGGATGAGCAGGCTTTGCTGAAGCTGTGGGGCAAGGACCTGCTGTAGCGATAAATTCTGTGACTGATGCATTCCTTGCCCGGCCATACGCGGAGCTTACCGTTCCCGTCGGCGACAGGCAAGCAGTTTGCGCGCCGCTTCCTTCGGTTACGCGGTCCAAAAGCTGGAAAACGCCCGCCTCGGAACATGACTTGCTGGTGCTAGTTTCCCAATTGAGGCAACCATGAAACGAACCGTCTTGTCCGCCGTAATCGGTATAATGGTGATCCTGGCCTGCTCCGGGTCGGCTCAACCTGCCGCCAACCAGGATGAACAGGCACTGCTCTCCCTGGTTAAAGAGGTGCAAACGCAACAAACGGAGATCGCCGCCAACCAGGCTAAGATCGAAGCCAAACTGACCGAAGTCGCGGAAGCAATTCGAGTTGCAAGAATATTTGCCGGAAGGGAGCGCTAAATGCATCTTGCCAGACTGGCACTTTTTCTAGCGCTGCCCCTCATTCTTGGGACGTCGATTGCGCAGACCCCAAACTCAACTCCAGTGATCGTGGAGGCTGCCACCGCCCCAACTCCCAATCCGCGGCCGGCTGTGAATACTTCGGCGACAACAGGTTCGGGTTCGGTAGAGGAAGCAGTAAAATTGTTGCAGCAGATGAAAACGGCTAATCAAGACATCCTGAAGCGACAGGAAGCCGCGCTGCAACAACTGGACGAACTCCGCAAAGCTGCCGAGCAGTTGAAAGTATTCAGCAAACGCGGCTGAGCCTTCATGTCGGATTTACCGTCCCTCGGGCGCCTCGGAGATGCGCCCCTACCTGCGCCCTGCCTTGTCGATGACGCAGCTAAAGCTTGGCCATGTCCCATTTCCTGATCGTTTCCTCGATCAGGCGGGCAATCTTGTCGTTGACCTGGGTGAAAAAGGCGCGGGCTTTTTGAGTATCGAAGACCGGGTAACCTTCCCCCTTGTTGTAAAGCAGGATGCTGGAAGGGAACGGATAGGCGCTCCAGGTGTTGGGGCCGGGTATGGCGGTCGCCATTTCCGGGCCGCTATAGCGCTGCTTTTGAACAAGTGACGGATCGACCGCCATCATATAAGCGGTTTCGGTGTTGCCGGCATGGCCGCCGTCTTCTCCAAAAACTTCCTTGGTCACATCGCTGCAGTAGGACCACCAGTTGACCACCAGAATGCGGGTGGTTGTGTCGCGGCCAACCTCCTGGGCAAGCCCGGCAAGAACAGCCGTCTGCCCGCCTCCGTGTCCGTTCAGCAGGATGATGTTCTTGAACTTGTTTTTGGCCAGACCAGCCAGCACCGCGCGGACATAGGCGCGGTAGGTTTCTTCGGGAACAGTGAAGCCGCCGGGGTAGGCGTCGAGGAGGCCGGTGAATCCGTAGGGAACAACCGGAGCAATCATGGCGTTGACCCGTTGGGCAATCTCCCGGGCCATCGCAACCGGCGCAATAATATCGGTGCCGTTGGCGATGGCGCCGTGGGCCTCCAACGTCCCCAGCGGCAGCAAAACCGTGTCGATTTTCTCCGGGACCCATTCGCCGAACTCGATCCAATTGATCCGCTCCATTTCCCGGGTGGAGGGGCTGCCGCTTCCCCTGGTTTTTTTCATCGCGATGGATATTGATACGCAACGCCGATCTTCCAGTCGAAATCGCCTAACCTGGAGCGGGTTTGAGCGCGCAGGTTATTTTTTACTCCTCGGTTCTACCTTTCGGTAAAGCGTGGCCATGCTGATACCTAACATGCTGGCCGCTTTTTCCCGGGAACCGTCGCAATGGGCCAGGGTCGCGTCGATGTAAGAGCGTTCCTGTTGCTGCACGAAATCGTCCAGACTCTGGCCGACCGGCATTTTCTCGACCATCTTCTCGTTCTTGTCGCCCTGGGCGTGCTGGACAATGTGCGGGGGCAGATCGGCCGGCGTTATCAAGTCGTTATCGCAAAGCGCGCAAGCGCGTTCGATCGCGTTTTCCAGCTCACGCACGTTCCCGGGGTAATCGTAGTGGCACAAAATATCGACCGCCGGGGGCTCGATCTTCTTTGGCTCTCCGCCGGTAGCGCTGGCTTGTTTTTGGAGAAAATGATTCACTAACAGCGGAACATCTTCCAGACGTTCCCGCAAAGCCGGGATCTCAATCGGGATCACCGCCAGCCGATAGTAAAGGTCTTCCCGGAAAGTGCCGTCCTTCAACTTGGGCTGGAGCGGCTCGTTGGTCGCGCCGACCACCCGGACGTTGACCGGCGCGCTCTTGTTATCCCCGACCCGACGGACTTCGCGTTCTTGTAAAACCCGGAGCAGTTTGGTCTGGAGCGGCGGCGCCATGGAGTTTACTTCGTCCAGAAAAATCGTTCCCAGATTCGCTTCCTCGAACAGACCCCGCTTATCGGCCACGGCTCCGGTGAACGCGCCTTTCTTGTGGCCGAACAATTCCGACTCGAGCAGGTTTTCCGGCAGGGCACTGCAATTGATCGCCACGAAAGGATGATGCTGGCGGTTGCTGTTGAAATGCAAACCGCGCGCGACCAACTCCTTGCCGGTGCCGCTTTCGCCTTGAATCAAAACCGTGCTGTCGGTGTCGGCCACCTTGTTAATCAAATTATAGACGTGCTGCATTTTGCCGCTGGTGCCGATGATGTTCTCGAACCGATAACGGTTCTTGAGTTCCTTGCGCAGATAGGTGTTCTCCCGCACCGCCGCCTGATAATCGAGGGCCTTCTGAATCCGGGTTTGCAGTTCGTCGATCTTGAACGGTTTCAGGACGTAATCGGTCGCGCCCATCTTCATTGCTTCCACCGCCGTCTCAGTGGTGCCATAGGCCGTGATCAGGATGACCGCGGTTTGCCGGTGGTTTTCGCGCACGTGGCGTAAAACATCGAACCCGGTCATCGTTTCCATTTTTATATCGGTGATTACGACTTGGGGCTGGATCGCGTCCATCTGCTCGAGGGCTTTGGACGGCGCGTTGAATGGGAAAACCTGATGGCCCTTTTCGCGACAAAGCGTCACGATCACCTCTACCATCGCCGGTTCGTCATCGATGATGATGATTTTGGCCATAAAATCTCAGCGCGGAGAATATTTCAGTTTTGAGAAAAAGAAAGCGAAAATGAGAATCGCGCAACCGCTTAATCAACTGCGATTTCGCCGTTGACCATCAACCAAGGGACCGGTTGCTCAAAACCAATCACCTGTTCAAAGATGTCGCCCCTCTCCTCACTCGGAAAACTGATCAGGTCGGCGTAAAAGCCAGGAGCGATCGCGCCGAGTACTTTTTGCTGTCCCAGCGCGCGGGCGGCGTTCTTTGTTGCCAACTCGAGAATCTCTTGAGCGGAGACATTCGGATAATTGCGTTGAAACAGACGCAACTCTGCCAACAGGCTAAGATCTTCGGTACTGGCCAGACTATCAGTGCCGATGCAAATGTTGAAACCGAGCCGCCGAAGCCTCGCAAATTCGAAGATGGAATGGCCGAAATATTCATGGCTGCGCGGGCAATGCACCACGTGCCAATCGGCTCTCGATTGCTCCAGCAGATCGAAATCGGTTTCGCTGAGCTCATTCAGGTGCACGATCAGCCACTTGGCCGCTTCCGGTGGACTCGACGAGTCTTTTATCGTTTCAAAAAAAATTGCCAGCGGGCTTTTTCGGCCGCAATCGCTCATGTCACGACCAATCCGTTTCAAAAAATCGTGGAGCGCCCCGGCCCCTTCCCGGAACATGGCCATCTCCTCCCGCGATTCGGCCAAATGGGTGGTGAGCAGGGGGGCGATTGCTCTGCATCGCCGGTACAGATTTGCCGAGGCGGTAAACAGGGCATGCGGCGCCAGTCCCCAATGTTCGAGCGATTTGAGCGATGCCACAGCGGCATCCACCATCTCATTTACGGCCGCCGGCTCACGTACATCGATTAACTCCGCGAACCACCAGGCCCGGATTGGCGGCTTGACCCGCCCGATCAAGTCGGGAAATGCAGTCAGATTCGCGATGGTGGTGGTTCCAAACCGCTTCGCTTCAGTAAACCCCTCCTCGATTGAACGGAGGTAATCGCCGGCCGTCAGCTGCTGTTTCTTGGCGTTGATCGATTCAATCCAGCCGGTAAACGATTTTGGTTTCGGAATTTTGGTTCGTAAACAGGTGTAATCGAGGTGGCAATGGGCATTGATCAGGCCGGGTAAAAGCGCCTGCTCCCCCAGATCGACAACCGGATCGGAAATTCGAGCGCGAACTTCGGGGAAAGTGCCAACATCGATAATTCGGTTTCCCGAAATCGCAACCGCGCCGTTCGCGATTGGGGGGCCGTTCATCGTCACGACGGCGCGGGCGCGAAGAATCATTCGTCAGCTGTAGCGGCGGTCTATGACCGCCGCAAACATTCGGGGAAATGGTAGGGACGCCGCGCTGCGGCGTCCGGACAGCGCAGCGCGCTGTCCCTACCGCCAATGCTGACGCCAATGCAGGTGTCGCTTCAGACGGCGTAAAGTCATTCCGACCGCGACGACGGAGCAGCCGCCGGCATCTTCACCGCTTTGCGGCACTCAGCTACGAGAAGATTACATGCTTCCTGGCAAAGCAGCGGGATGTTAGTAGCGCCCTGTTGCTCCCGTTCCCCGGTTTGATCGTAGCCGGGATCAAACTTGTTGGCCGGCAGATTTTTTGAAGGAAGCGCCCCGCCGGAGTCGCGTTTCCACAAGATTGCTCGCAGACATCCACCGTCCGAGCGGCAAAAATCCGCCGTAACCCCGTCAATTTGTTCGTCGGAAATGGTGGCGGCGATCCGATACATGCCGGTTTGCCGGCTCAGGGTTTCCCGCAAGCTGGTCGTGGGCAACTCGCCTGCCTGCCAGGCGGCAAAAACAGCAAGCCGGCCGGGATAAAAGCAGTCGAGGGCACGCCGCAAATCCGCCACCGTCTCGACTTCCAGACGCCACCCCGAGCGCAAGTTCGGGGCTGTTTTCAGCGGCCGATACTTTCCGGAATCGTCATATTTGGCGATGGTAAGGGCGTCCTCCGGATCGGAAAAGATCCGGGCGTCGCCCTGCTGTTGGTCGTCCCGATGGCTCAGGACAAAACCGTTCCGTGGGCCCGGGCGGATCGCGACCTGCCCAAAGACTAACGGACTGGTTCGCGCCGTTGCCAGCACCTGCTCGATCGCATCGCGCATTGCGCTTCGACTAGACCAGACAATGGGCAATCAGGCCGGCCGCGCGCTCGAGAAATTGGCGATCTTCCTGGCCGAACGCATTCGGCTTATCGCTCTCGGCATTGAGCATGCCGACAACTTGCTTATGCTCGTTTATCATTGGGACGATGATCTCCGAGCGGGTGGTATGGAAAGTCGGCAAATACCGGGTATCGCGTCGGACATCCCCAACAATAATCGATTTGCGTGACTCCAGCGCCGCCCCGCAGAGCCCCTGGGTGATCGGAAACCGCGGGTAGGCCGGCGGTTCCTCATCGCTGGCGGCTACAATCACGAATTCCTTTTTGGTGACTTTATAAATCCCAACCCAGCGGTAGTCGCGCGCCGCCCGGATCATTTCCGCGACCTGCTTCATCCGTTTTGAACATCCGCCGGCCAGGACGAAGCCCCCTAGATCCTGCAATTGTTTTACCGTGGCTGGTTTCATTCGGGAATTACGTAATCTCAGGTAGGGAACTTCGGCAAGCGAGCGCGCATTTCAAATTTAGCGATCGAATGCCTCGGCCTGGGCCAGGATGATATCGGCGAATCCGGAATCGGTGCCAATGGCGGGAGCATAGAAAAGGGAGCGACCGTCGATCCGGTAGGGGTTGCCACGAAAGATGGAGCCGGTCTCATGGTCATCCCGAGCGAAGTCGAGAGATCCCGTGAAGCTAGCGTTAAGGTCGTCCGACGGGATTCCTCGACTTCGCTCGGAATGACCGGGAGCGATCCCCAGCAACACCGGAATGTCTTCGTAGCTATGAAGCCCGTCCGAAATGAAAAAGGGGACGACTACAACGTTGGCTGCGCCGGTCAATTTTTGCCAATCGGCCACCAAGGGCGCTTCTTCCATGTAAACGTTCAAGACCGCCTGATATTGCCCAAGCGCTCGGATTTTCTCCGCTTCGCGCTTTGCCGCCGCCGCGCTGTTTTCATTGAGATCGGTTCCGTGAGCGACGATGAGCAGGGCGGTCGCGGCCGGGTCGACGGCGGGGGCGACCTGGCGGGCCCGTTGCAAAAGTAGGTCCGTGATCGAGGAATGGTTCCCTACCGGCGGGCAATATTTCCAGACCTGTCCGTTTGGACGTTTGGTGATCCTTCCGTTTAGCTCGAGTTCGCGCGGAATTACCTTCTGGGTGAAGTATCCTTCACTGATGAAATTCGGAACAACATAAACTTCAGCTGCTGTCTCAGAATTAAACAGGAAAGCCGCATCGCGCAGGCTGGGTTCTTCTTTCCAGAAAGCGCACCCTACGTTCCCGAAACAGTTACGGCGGCGAATCTCCGCCGCGTGGGCCCAGGTCGGAGCGCTGGAATCGGGGTTCACGGTCGAACCGTGGCCGACGATCAAAAGGGCGCTACTGGAATTCATAGCTCGAGGCTCAACGTCCAACGTCCAACGTCCAACGTCCAACGCTCAATTGTCATCTCGAGCGGAGCGAGGGATTCCGCATAACTTAGAGCGGCAGGTAGATTAACCAATTTGCACTAGCGGCTTCCCCTGGCTCCGCTCGGGATGACATCGCCCCCATAAACACCCTGACCGGAAAGGCGGCGTGGCCAAGCCTTGCCCCGGACGATCCGGGCGGTTAACTTTCCGGTATGCGATTCCGGACTTATAAAAATACAGAACTCACCGTTAGCGAGGTTGGATTCGGTCTTTGGACCATCTCCACCGGGTGGTGGGGAAATTTCACCGAAGGCGAAGCCATCGGGCTGATGCACAAAGCGTTCGATCTCGGGATCACACTTTTCGACGCCGCCGATACCTACGGCAACGGTTTGAGCGAGGAGCTCATCGCCAAGGCTTTTCCGCAGCAACGCGATCAGATCGTTATTGCCACGAAGGTCGGCTACGATTTTGTCACTTACGGCGAGAGCCGCGGTCGCGGTCAGCGCGAAATTCCTCAAGACTTTTCGCCGGAAGCGATTACGCGCGCCACCGATGCCGCTTTAAAACGGCTGAAAACCGATCGGATCGATCTTCTTCAGTTGCACAACATCCGGATGGAACAAATCTATGACGACGCCCTGTGGAAGGCGCTGGACCAGCTGAGGGATACGGGAAAAATCCGTTATTTTGGGATCGCCCTGGGACCGGCCATCGGCTGGCTCTATGAAGGGGTCAATTGCATCCGGGAACGCGACATGACCAGCGTCCAACATATTTACAATCTGCTCGAACAGTATCCGGGACGTGCCATGCAGGATGCCGCCACCGAAGCGGCAAAGGACACCATGTTCTTGATTCGGGTAACGCATTCATCCGGAATGCTGGAAGGAAAATACACGGCTGAGACGATATTCCCACCGACCGATCACCGGAGCCATCGTCCGAGGAGTTGGTTGCTGAACGGTGTTAAAAAAATCGACAAGTTGCGTTTTCTGGAGACATCGGAGCGGACGCTGGGGCAGGCAGCCTTGCAATGGTTGCTCAGCGACGAGCGTGTCGCTTCAACTCTGCCGAACATCTACAACCACGAACAGGTGGTTGAATTTGCCGGGGCGCCGGAAACTCCCGCGCTTACGAAGGAGGAGCTGGCCCGGATTGATGAGTTGTATTCGGAAAATTTCGGGCTCGAACCCGAAACGCCGAAGTTCAAGGGAACGATGGAGCTTCCCGAGCAGACCGCGGCGGCGTAGAAGCAATCCACAGATTACGCAGATTTTCAGAACCCTGATTCCCGTTCTTAATCTGGGTAAATCGGGACCGAGGGGATCTGTGGATTACAAACCTTTATCTCTGAATCAATGGGGGTTTCGCTCGGCCACGATCAGATTGCTTTTGTGAAAATCCCATTGATAGCCAAAACCGATTCCAAATGTCGGTGGATTGCTCGCGGTAAATAGCTCCGCCAGCTTGGGCTGGTAATATTGCTTAAAAAGTTCGATCGGCCCGACGTAGGTGCCGAAAAAGCGGAGATTCCATTTATCGCGGTTGAAACGGTCGATCGGAATCCCGGAATCGTCCTGCACGATCAACTGACTATGGTCGAGAATGAAATTTCGGACCCGGGCAAAGCCGTCTTCGAACATGAGATAGGACGAGGATTTCAGGAAACTGGCTCCCGCGCCGTGTTGGTCGCAGAACTTCATGAAGCCGGGATTGGCTGCAATTCCTCCGTCCGAAATATCGGTGGTGAAGTAAAAGAGGGTTTGCTGGCGGCCGGACAGGTTGTCGGTGTAGGAGATCCGGACTCCGGGAGTGGTGCCGCGCCCCGGGAGCCCGTCATGAACATCGCCGCCTTTATCGAGCGAAATAAAGCGGACTTCGGTGATGGTCTTATTGGCCCGGGCAAGGAAGACATAAAGAATCGGCAGCGTTCCATTGAGGAACTGTTGCTGGAGATCGACTTTCATGTCCCGGGTTATGAAATAGGTGGCGGTCAGGGACGACTTCATCGCGTTGTCGAGGTTGGCTAGCGCCCCGGCCAGATCGGCGATGCGCAGAGGATCGGGCGGCGGCCCCATCCATTCCTTGCCGCACAGGATGTAGACCGACGCATTCGGGAAAAATTGGTCCAGGTAAAGAAAGTCCGGCCCGCTAAACATGTAATAGACCACCGGGATCGGATCCTTTGATTCCGGCAGATAGGTATTCTGCCAAAGACGAAGCCGTTGAAACTTCCCGCGGTTCAATCGAGCGAAATTCTGTTCTAAAAAGGCAGAGTGCTCCTGCCAAGCCGCCGTCCGGGCAAGCGGGGCCAGAGGCGAGTCTTTGGGCAATGGCATCCCGGCCAAGAACAGGGCGGTATCGTTTGCCGGCGGCAGAGCAGGCTGCATCGGGATTGTTTGAGGCGCCACTGGCGCGGCTGGAACGGGCTCTCGCGCGGTCTGCTTTTTCCAGAACCACCATGCGCCATCGACCGGCCCGGCGACGAGGGTAGCGGCCAAGGCGGGGATAATCAGGTGCGGGAAGATCTTCATGAAACCGGTTGCCGCGATTGATCGGCGCAAAAATAAAGCACGAACCCGGCGAGCATGGTGCCCAGGCCGGACAACGATTCGACCGGATGCGAACGCAACAGATAAACCATCATCCACAAAGTGATGATTGCAAAAATGAGCGGAGGCAAAGGATAGGCCCAAACCCGGTAAGGCCGGGCCATATCGGGCCGGGTCACCCGCAGGACGATGACCCCCAGAACGGTAAGCAGCGAACAGAGCAGCAAACTGAACTGAATATAGATCACGACCAGCTCAAAGCTGCCGGTCAAGAGCAGCAAGTTGACGACAAGCAACTGGGCCAGAATGGCGTTCGCCGGAATTCCGTGTCCGCTTTTTTTTCCGAGGAATCGGAGCAACCAGTGGTCTTCGCCCATCGACATTGTAACCCGCGGACCAATCCAAGTCATGGAGCTAATGGCGGAGACAAGGCCGAAACAGATGATGGCTCCGACCACGCGGCCTCCTTTATCTCCGAAGATATGCCGGCCGGCGATCAAAGCGACCTCGATTTGGCCCGACATTTCCGCTGCCGGAGCAGTGGCGAGAAATACCGCATTCAAGACTGTATAGATCGCGATTACGACCAGCGTGCCGAAGAGAAGGGCCCGCGGAACATTTTTTTCAGGCTGCTTGATTTCGTCTGTGATGTAAGCGGCGGCGTTCCAACCGGAGTAGGAATACATGACGTAAACCAGCGCCACCGCGAAAGGTGCGCCAAAAATGGAACTGAAGTCCGCCCGATGCGGCAAAAAGCTAATGGGCTGTTTCGGGCTGACCAGCAAACCGGCGGTGATCAAGGCCGCGATAAGCAGGAGCTTGAAAAGAGTGGAGAGGTTTTGAAAGAAACTCCCTGTTCGCAACCCGCCAAGATGAACAAGAGCTACCGCCCAAACAACGGCGAAGGAAAGAACGACTGGAGACCCAAACCCGAGCGCGCCCTGGAAATATTTCCCGAAAGCCATGGCGGCAAGTGCGATCGGCGCCGCGAAACCCACCGTAGCCGAGACAAAGCCTGCCATGAATCCGAGAGCGGGATGGTAAATCGCGGAGATGAAGTGGTACTCGCCCCCGGAGCGGGGAAGCGCGGCACTAAGTTCGCCGTAACAGAGTGCGCCGCAAAGGGCGACAATGCCGCCAACGACCCAAAGCAGAAGCAGAGAAAAACCGGAATGGATCTGCGGTAGCTGGAAACCGAGGCTGGTGAAGATACCGGTGCCGATGATGTTGGCGATGACGATGCCACAGGCTGTCAACAACCCGATGCTCTGGAGTTGGGAACGCGCCGTCACAGAAGCGATAGGATCCGAAGAGGTGGTTTGATCGATACTGAGTGGCACGATATTCAATGGACAGCAACGCGCCCGTCTTTATTCGGTTTTTGCCGGCGTCTGGGTTGAGAGCGGGCGCTGCGCCAATCCGCTCTCTTTTGTCTGTTTGTCAGGAGTTCCAGACAGAACGAACTTGGCACCATCATGAATCCGATTCTTTCCCTGGAACGCGCGACGCAACTCGCGGTTTTCCTGAGCAATCGTCCCGGCGCTTTGGTCCGGGTGTGCGAGTCTCTGGCCAATGCCGAAATCAACATTCACGCGCTCAGTACTTCCGACACCGTCGACCACTCGGTTGTGCGCATGGTGGTGAGCGATCCGATCAAAGCGCTGATGCTCCTCGGCGAAACGGGGGTCCTCGCGCTCGAGACTGAAGTTCTCATGCTTGAATTGAACAACGTGCCCGGGTCGCTCGGGGCCGTCGCGGCGTCCTTGTCCAAAGCGGATGTGAACATCGAATACGCCTACATGGCCGCGACGGCGAAAGCCGAACGGGGGCTGATGGTGCTCCGGCCCAGCGATGTGGATAAGGCGGAGCAGGCGCTGTTCGAGTTGCGGCGCTGATTCAATACACAAACGGAACGAGACGTTTGGTCCGGCGGATATAGGCGAGATATTTTTCTCCGAGACCCGCCGATAAGGCCCGTTCTTCGACAGCAATACGCCACGAAAACGCTCCCAAAGGCAGGAGTGTTACCAGCAGCAACGACAGCCAATTGTCCAGGCAAAGCCCGAGACCGAGAAAGGCGAGCAGAGCGCCGGTATAAGAAGGATGCCGGATCAAACGATACGGCCCGGAATCAACCAGGGCATGCCGGTGGGCAATGGCGACATTCACGGTGAAGAGGCGGCCCAGGTGAATGATCGAATACCAGCGCAAGAGAAGGCCCGCTACGAATAAGCCGAGCCCCGCCAGATAAAGCTGGTGCCGATAGGGAAGCGCGCACCCGGGATAAAGGAAGGCTGCAAAGATTGCGCCGGTAACGGACAAAACGATTGCGCCCCAAAGGATGGAAAGCGAATGACGATCCGAAGCTCTGCTATCGGGTCCGGACCGGCGCGAAATTGCCAGAGCGAGCTCGGAAGCGCCGTAAAAAAAACCAAGCACCCATGGAGCGGGGAGGCGCATTCCTTTAGCGGATCAACGGTAGCTAAGGTTAAACATTCAAGGTTAGTCGGCCCGGAGGATTCGATCTCCGTTACAACCAGCTATCGCACGTAAATGGCCGTGGCTTGCGCTGTCTTGTGCAGAATCGGTCCATAAAAGGCGCCGCTGCCGCCCCCGGCATAAACGCTGTGATGGCCTCCGCCCACGCCAAATCCGCCAATGGCGATTCCCAAGTTCCCACTGGAGCTGGTTCCGATCGCTTCCAGGAGAATGCCGTTGGC
Source organism: uncultured Verrucomicrobiae bacterium (assembly GCA_963728975.1). GTDB lineage: Bacteria > Verrucomicrobiota > Verrucomicrobiia > Chthoniobacterales > UBA10450 > DATFCK01. Next base: position 995,298 of record CAVSMF010000001.1, on the reverse strand, counting down.
TCCGAGCTTGGCTGCTTCTTCCTTGATTCTGGCAATGGCGTCATCCACCTGGTCGCGATCGGTAAAGGCCCAGGATCCGCCGCTGGAAGAGTTGATGATGGCGATGCGCTGGTAATGCCGCGGGGCTGTGAAATAAACCCGAACTGCATCCGGGGTGGTGGCGGGACGCGGCTCGCCTACCATGATCACATGGGTGGTACCGCAGCTGCAAAGTAGAAGCGCGCAAATGGCGCACGAAAGGATGGAAAAAGACTTCATCTGTTAATCTCGATCCGGCGGCCCCGGTGGACAAGTTAGAGAACTAAACCGAACCGCGAAAGCCAGGGCGGCCGAAGCGGTGCCGGAATTTGCGGCCAGGCGACAGCCCACACTAAAGACGCGAGGGCAAGGAAGAGCATCCGGGCCTTGTTGCGATCTTGTGCGCTCCCCGATTCAAGGTCGAATCTCGACAATGGTGCCGTCCGGGGTGATCCGCCAGAGCTCTTCAATGGCTTCGTCGGTCAAAGCGATGCATCCCGCCGTCCAATCCGGCTCCAGTTCCCAAGCGCCGATCCATCCAAGCCCATTGGGAAGGCCATGGATCATGATGTCCGAACCGGGCGAAACTCCCCCTGCGGCCGCGCGCGTTTCATCCTGAGGCGACGGATAAGAGATGTGGAGGGAAAGATGAAAAGCACTTTGCGAATTGTGGTAATCAATCCGGTAAACGCCTTCGGGCGTCTTCATGTCCCCTTCCTCTTGCTTCGGTCCCACCGGGTTTCGCCCCAGCGCGATCGGGTAACTTTTGAGCTTTTCTCCATCGCGGAAGACCGACAATCTTCGGACAGCTTTTTCGACGAGGATACGATCTATTTGTGTACCGGCGGGAAGAGAATGGCGATCGTGATAATGATAGAAAAAAGCGCCGAGAGCGCATGGAAGGAGACCGGCGGCGATGCTAAAGACGAGCCAGAACGTTTGCCGGCGGGATGGAAACCCGGGCAAAGCGATCATCATCATGTGCTCTCTACGGCCTGGTTCTTGCACCTCTTTCACGAAAACCCCTTTCATCCGTTGCACCTCGCCTTGGCGTGGTGAATAGGAGACGGCTGCTCACTTATTTATGACACCGGTTAAGATTTGGTTGGGACATCATCATCCACTCGGTGCCAGCTGGACCGGCACCGGCGTCAATTTCGCCCTATTTTCAGCCCACGCCACGTCGGTGGATCTTTGCCTGTTCGATAATGTCAGTTCGGTCCAGGAACACATCCGGATCCCGATGACCGAGCAAACGGAGCAGGTCTGGCATGTCTTTTTGCCCGATGTGCGGCCGGGGCAACTTTACGGATTCCGGGTAACCGGTCCCTACGATCCGGAGCGAGGGCTGCGCTTTAACAGTTCGAAATTATTGCTCGATCCCTACGCCAAGGCGATCGCGGGAGCAGTCAACTGGGCGGATGAAATGTTTGGATACGTCGTCGGCGATAAGATGGAGGATCTGGTGCGCGATTTCCGGGATGACGCCTGGGGAATGCCGAAAGCGGTGGTCATCGATACCGGGTTTGATTGGCGGGACGATCGTCCGCCGGCGATTCCAGTCCATGAATCGGTGATCTATGAGATACATGTAAAAGGATTCACCAAGCTTTTTTCCAAGGTCCCGGAGAAATTGCGAGGGACCTATGCCGGGCTGGGTAACGCGTCCGCGATCGATTACTTGAAGAGTCTGGGAGTTACCGCAGTGGAGCTTTTGCCGGTGCACGCCCACATCGACGACAAGATTCTGATCGACCGGGGCCTAACGAATTATTGGGGATATAACACCATCGGTTTTTTCGCTCCCCACGGCGACTACGCCAGCAGCGGGCAAATGGGCCAGCAGGTGGTGGAGTTCAAGGAAATGGTGCGCGCCCTCCACGCCGCCGGGATCGAGGTGATTCTGGACGTTGTTTACAATCATACCGCGGAAGGAAATCGCCTCGGCCCGACCCTGTCGTTCCGAGGCATCGACAACATTGCCGCCTACCAGTTGCAGCCGGACAACCCGCGCTACTACATGGATTTCACCGGAACGGGCAACACTTTCGATACCGCGCATCCGCGCACGCTCCAACTGGTTCTGGATAGCCTGCGTTACTGGATTTCGGAGATGCACGTGGATGGATTTCGATTCGATCTGGCACCGGCCCTGGCCCGCAACCCGGCCGGGTTTGACAAGTTTCACCCCTTTTTCCACGCCGTGCAGCAGGACCCGGTCATTTCCCGGGTCAAGCTGATCGCCGAACCGTGGGACGTGGCTGACGGGGGTTATCAGGTGGGCAATTTCCCTACCGGCTGGTCGGAATGGAACGGCAAATATCGCGATGCCGTGCGCAGTTACTGGAAGGGTGACGAAGGCCGCATTGGCGAAATCGGTTACCGGTTAACCGGCAGCCCCGATCTTTATCAACACGACGGCCGGCGCCCCTACGCCAGCATCAATTTCGTAACTTCCCATGACGGATTAACTCTCAACGATCTGGTCAGCTACAACGACAAACACAACGAGGCCAACGGCGAGAACAACCAGGACGGCGATAACAACAACCAGTCGTGGAATTGCGGGGCGGAAGGTCCAACCGACGATCCGGTGATTAATGGTTTGCGCCGAAAACAGCGCCGAAATTTTTTGACCACGCTTTTGCTGTCGCAAGGCGTGCCGATGGTTTGCGCCGGGGACGAGTTTGGCCGGACCCAGCGGGGAAATAACAATGCTTACTGCCAGGACGACGAAGTCAGCTGGCTCAGCTGGGAACATGACGAAGCCCAAACCCAGTTGCTTGAGTTTACCAGGCAAATTATCAAACTCCGCAAAGACCATCCCGTCTTTCGCCGCCCGAAATTTTTTCAAGGCCGGCGGGTCCACGCTTCGGAGATCAAAGACGTGATGTGGTTTAACCCGGGAGGAAATGAAATGAGCGATGAGGAATGGGCCTCTCCCTTCGTTCGTTGTCTGGGAATGCTGCTCAGCGGCGACACCGCGGATGTGCTGACTTTTGAAGGGCGACCGGTCCGGGACGAAACGTTTTTGCTCCTGATCAACGCCCATTACGAACCGATTCAGTTCGTGCTGCCGGGCCGGGAAAACCTGGAATGGGAGCTCATTCTCGATACTTCCGATGAAATTGGATTTCTGAGGAAAACAAAGAGATTCGCCTCCGGAGACGATTTTGAATTGGTCGATCGCAGCACATCTCTGTTCCGGCTCACCGGTGGCGAGCAGGCTCAGGCCCGTGAGGAATCCTGGAGGAAACGTCCAGTCAGTCTGCCGGAGAAAGTAAGTGCTGAAGAAGAACGAGCAGTCCCGGCCAAGCGCCGAAATTGAATCGATGGATCTGAATTTTACCCCGTGCCTTTGTCGCCAGCCTCGATTTAATTATAAGGATGCCTGTAAAGATGCGAATCGGACGAGCCTTTCCGCGGAGGCATTTTGCGGGTTGATTGCGTTATGACACCGACTTCACTCGTCATCGTGGCGGACCGCGGGAGTCTCAGAGCGTACCAGGTGGCGGAAACGCCCACCCGCGGCCCGAGCCTGCATCTGGTTCAGGCGTTCAATATCACCGACGCCCACGGCAAGCTGACGGATAAGATCACCGATTTCGCCGGTAGATTTCCAGTTACCGAGAGCGCCGGGGCCCACCATCACCAGGCCTCCATTGCCGAGAGTAAGCTCGAAAATGAAACCGACCGGCGAATTCTCAAACAATTGGCCGATCAGATCGCCAAGATCGTCCGGGGCGACCCGGGCCAGGGCTGGTCCTTTGCCGCGCCGTCCGAGATTCATTCCGCCATCGTCGATCTTTTGCCCAGTCCGGTCCGCAATCGTATTGTGGAGCATGTGAAATCGGATCTGGTCAAGGTGGAATCGGCCAGGCTGTCGAGCCATTTCCGGTCTCTTCAGCCGCTCTGAAGGCCGATGCCGGACAACGGTCTGTCGGGACGGACTTCCCGGCCCACAGGTTTAACTTCCTAAACCCCAGACCGTGAACTAGAGTGAAATCTAATCATGCAATTGCCTGTAAACATCACCTACCGCGGCTTGGATAAGTCCGAAAAGATCGACAATCTGGTGTTCGATTACGCATCGCGTCTGGAAAAATTTTGCGACCATATCAACCGCTGCGATGTCGCCATCGAACAACCGAACCACGCCCATCAAAAAGGGAATCCTTACCGGGTCCGCATCGATGTAACGGTGAAACCGCGCCATGAATTAGTGGCCGAGCAGCAACAGGCGGATAACGGTTCCCACGAGCCGCTCACCAAAGCCATCCACGACGCCTTCAAGACCATGGAACGCCAGCTGCGGCATTTGGTGGAACGGCAACGGCGCGAGTAAGCGGTCGGCAGCTATACTCTTTGCCGGGCTGCCCGGACCGTATTCGCCATCAGCATGGCGATCGTCATCGGGCCAACCCCGCCCGGGACCGGGGTAATGGCAGCCGTTTTTGGCGCCACCGCCGCAAAATCAACGTCCCCCACCAGGCGATAGCCGCGCTCGCTCGCCCCATCTTCCACCCGATTAACGCCCACATCGATCACCACCGCGCCTTCCCTCACATGTTTCGCCTGAACGAAATTTGGCCGGCCAATCGCCGCGATCAAAATGTCGGCCGAACGAGTGATGTTTTCGAGTTGGCGGCTGCGAGAGTGCGCCACCGTCACGGTCGCATCCGCCTGTTTGCCTTTGCCCAGGAGGAGGAGAGCAAGTGGTTTTCCCACGATCATGCTCCGGCCGAGCACCACAACGTGGGCTCCGGAGATTTCAATTTTACTTTCCAGGAGCAGCCGCTGAACCCCCAGCGGGGTGCACGGAACAAACCCGGTCGGATCGCCCAGGGCGAGCTTGGCCACGTTTTCCGGATGAAAGCCGTCCACGTCCTTGCCCGGGGCGAGCGCTCGCACGATCGCGCGCTCATCGATTTGTTCCGGAGGAGGCGACTGGACGAGAATGCCGTCAATAACGGGATCTTCATTCAATTCGCGCACGCAAGCCAAGACCTCTGCTTGCGTGGTTGCGGCCGGCAACTCGATCTTCCGCGAATACAAACCGAGTTCGCGGCTCATTTTGTCCTTTGACCGCACATAGGCGCGGGAGGCGGGATTCTCGCCGACCAAGACCACGGCCAGGCCGGGAGTAATGCCGTTGCTTTTCAGCTCGGAGATCTCGCCCCGCAAATCGGCATACACCTTTTGCGCGATTGCCCGGCCATCGATCAGGTTCGACATGCGCAAACCTAACCGAGTCAGCGTCGTTCAACCAGCGACATCATGGTGTCCTGGAACCGAAGCCTCTCGGCCTCGAACTCCTCGGCGGTGGCGGTATCGGCCACGCGGTGCGGCGCGCCCAGAATGACGCGGACGTGCGAAAACGGCCGCGGCAAGATGAAGCGGTCCCAACTTTTGAACCGCCAGCAGCTTGAATATTCCATATTCATCGGAAGCAAAGCGGCTCCTGTCTTTTGGCCGAGAAATATTATTCCCGGGCCCAGTTCATAAGCCGGTCCCCGCGGGCCATCGGGGGTGACGACAACATCTCCGCCGCCGGCCAGGACCTGTCCGAGTTGGAGGAGAGCGCTTGCTCCCATTCTGGAACTGGAGCCGCGGATTACGTCAAACCCAAATCGTTGGACCGCATCCGTCAGCAAATCTCCATCGCGGCTGGCGCTGATGAGAGCGGCGCCATGCCGGTTTGGGAGAAAATGGCGAAGAACAAACGGCAACAGCAGCAAGCGGTTGTGCCAGAGAGCGCCGATATAGTTTTCTGTAACTCGCTCGCCCGCAATTCCCGCTCGATCGTCGATCTGGTAGCGCAAAGTGCGCGCCCAGATTTGCAGCAGCCAAAAACCGAAGCCGACGAGCCGGCGGGCGGGCCAACCTGCAATTTTCAAGGCTCGGCAGGCTTGGACCCCGGGCCGCCCCAGCGGTAGGCGCGCGTGCTCGGCAGTCCGATTTGATCCAGCACTCGCCAAACCACCGTGTCGACCACGTCGACCAGCGTTTGAGGGCGGCTGTAAAAAGATGGAATTGCCGGCAGGACGATCGCTCCCGCTTCGAGCAAGGTCACCACATTCCGTGCATGTATCACGTTCCAGGGGCTCTCCCGCGGCACCAGAATCAGTTTTCGCCGCTCCTTGAGAAACACATCGGCGGCTCGCAACAGAGCGGTATCGCTCGAACCGGAAGCGATGCGACCCAGCGTTCCCATCGAACACGGAATGATGATCATGGCGTCAAAATGAGCCGACCCGCTGACGAATGGAACGTTCAGATCGTTTTCCGCATGCTCGATCACGGGCCCCGGAATCTTCAGGCTGTCCAACTCCTGCGAGACGACCTGTTTGGCATGCCTGCTCATGACCAGATGGACCTCGTGCGCGCCGCTATCGATCTGATCCAACAATCGTTGCAAATAGATGGCGCCGCTGGCTCCCGTTGCTGCGATGACTAATTTCACCGGGCACAAGGATGACACCTGATCGAGTGAACGACAACAAAGCAAGGCGACGCTTACCGGGATTGCCTGCTGAGAACAGGAATTGGCGGAGGGCGGAGCTCCTGCGACGCCGTCTCCTGACATTCTGGGCTCGCGGGAGTCTCGCCCCTGGCCAATATTGATTTGGACGCTAAAGATAACCGCTGGTGGCGAGCCTTTGGGTCAGATCTTTCTGTTTCGCCCGCAGTTCCGCATACAGGGCTTGATTTTCTTTCCCCGGTTCCACCCGCGATTTTTTGTCGAGCTTGACCGCGTCGCGCACGATCTTGTCGAGCGCAACCGGTTTGCCTTTTACCTGGCAATAAGCCCAGGCTGCGTGAATGGCGGCGCCGAGAGCGGCTGCTTCCGAGACTTTCAGCGCTACCGCGGGATACCCGAAAACATCGGCCACGATTTTCCGCCAGACCCGGCTTTTACTTCCACCGCCGGTGAGACGCAGTTCGGCTGGTTCGATTCCCAGCTCGACAATGCGTTTCATTCCATAAGCCAGGGCCATGGTGACTCCCTCGACCACGGCTCTCGCCATCTCCTGAGGATGCATGTTCTGAACAGTTAAACCGTGGAGCACACCGGAAGCGCCGGGAAGATTGGGGAGACGTTCCCCCCGCAAATAGGGAAGAAAGAGCAAACCGCGCGCACCCGGGGGAACGCTTGCCACTTTTTCTTCCAAAGTGGGAACGCCCCATCCAAACAAAGCGCGGACCCGCTCGATCGCGGTCGCCACATTCATCGTGCATCCCAGGAGCAGCCAGTGATCGGTCGCATCACAGAACAGCGCAATCTCGCCCCTGGGATCGGCAATCGGAGTCTCGGTAAAGCTAAAGACTGTGCCCGAGCTGCCAAGACTGACACTAACGATCCCCGGCTTGATATTTCCCGTGCCGATCGCCGCGAGCATGTTGTCGCCGCCACCGGCGCTGACCAGAATTTCGCCTTGGAGGTCCCATTCTTGACGCAAAGTTTCGCGGAGCAGGCCGGAAGGGCCGGTCGAGGACCGCAAGGTGGGAAGTTTGGAGAAAAGATCTTCGTCGATGTACTCAATCAGCGGCCGGCACCAATTACGCGTTCGGACATCCAGTAAGCCGGTTCCCGAGGCGTCTCCGTACTCCATCTGGCGCTCTCCCGTCAGCCAGAAATTGATGTAATCGTGGGGCAGAAGCACCGTTCGGATTTGCCGGAAGTTGTGCGGCTCATTTTGTTTGAGCCACAAAAGTTTGGGTGCGGTATAGCCGGGCATCATCGCGTTGCCGGTGCGGTCGATCAGCTGTTCAACTCCACCAAAGGCCCTGTTTAGCTCTTCGGCCTGCGGAGCGGTAGAGGTATCGCACCAGAGCTTGGCCGGGCGGATCGGCTCATTTTTCGAATCCAGGATAACGAGGCCGTGTTGCTGGGCGCTTACGCCTATGGCCACGATCTCCTTTTTGCGATCGCCGATCTGGCTGAGGCATTGGCGAACCATCTGGCCGGCCGCCTCGGTCCAGGTTTGTGGCGCCTGCTCGATGTGCCCGGGAGGCAAAGCTTCGATAATTCCGTATTGCTGGCGGGTCAGGGCCAGGACCTTTCCCTGTTCGACATCGAGGACCAGCGCCTTTGTGCTGGTCGTGCCGACATCGATGCCAAGACAAAGCATAATAGAAAATCGCGGCCGGAGTTTGAATTTGTTCGAAGGTCGGGGCAATAAGATACCGATGATCAAGAAACTTTTGCATACCCGGTACCGGGTGGCTGATTTGGAAAAGACGGTTGCGTTTTACCGGGACGTGCTTGGCCTGGAGGAGGTGCGCCGGCATACCTCGGGGCGTGGGTCGCACCTGGTATTCTTCAAAGCGCCCGAAAGCGAGGAGGAGATCGAGATTTGCAAATTCGACGGCAGCGGGCCGGTCAAGGTCGGGCCGGACTTGACCCATCTCGCCTTTGAGGTGGACGATTTGGAGAAATTCGCCCGGCAGTCGGCAGCCCGGGGCTATCCTTTGTCGGACGGGCCGCACCGGACCGAACGCGGAGATGCGATCGCATTCATCGACGCTCCGGAAGGATACGAAATCGAACTGATTGAACGTGCCGGATAGAGGCGATTCGGCATGAGGGTTGCATCTGTTGGCAATTGCATCACTAATCTTTTGTTGTGATTATTAGGCGCTCTTCCTGGTCTTTTTGGTTCTGCATCGTCGGCTTCGCCGCCAACGCAGCCGCCCAGACGTTGGTCTCCGAGCCGGTCCGGCCGACCGGAATCGCGACTCCTCCGCCGCAAGAGAGTGCCAGCGATGCGAAAACGCCGAAGTCAAAACCGATAGCGCAATTAGCGCGACACCGCAGCAAGCATAAAGATCCGGCTCCGGCCACGCTTCCCGGCAGGATTCCGATTACCCGGGCCAAATCGGTTATGATTATCGACGCCCGGACCGGACAAACTCTGTATGAGAAAAACGCAGATGAAGCGCGGGCGGCTGCGAGCACCCAGAAGCTGTTGACCGCGCTGATCGTCGCGGAACGCGGATTTCTGGACGAACCGGTTACGGTCCAACACGTGGACACCCTGGCGGAGCCGGTCAAACTCAATATCAAACCGGGCGATACCTATCGGCGAATAGAATTGCTGCGGGCGCTTCTGGTCAAGAGCCCTAACGATGTCGCCCGTTGTCTGGCCCGCGATTATTCGGGCAGCGTGGAGGCGTTTGCCGAAGTGATGAATCGCCGGGCCCGCGAGCTGGGCGCGACCCATTCTCATTTTCTCAATCCCAACGGGCTTCCTCTTCCCGGGCAATATTCAACCGCGCGCGATCTTGCCGTTATCGCGCGCGCGGCCTACGCCAACTCCACGATCCGATCGATCGTCTGCCTTCCTCAACTGGTTTTCCGTTACGCCAACGGGCGCACCCGCGAGTTGCAAAACACCAACAAGGTTCTCAAGCGTCTTCCTTATTGTAATGGCATGAAAACAGGATACACCGACGCCGCCGGCCATTGTCTCATTGCCAGCGGCGCCCGTCCCGGGCGAGACATCATCGTGGTCGTCCTGGGCGACAGTAAATCCGGAGTCTGGCGCGATGCGTCGGCGCTGCTCTCGTGGGGATTGTGGATGTAGCAGGCGAATAACGGCGCCTTATCCGGCGCTGGCGCAGGGGCGGCGCGGCCGGGAATTATCGTTACCGCTTGCACCAAAGCATGCGGATCAAGCGGCCTCGGCGAATCGCTCCACCGCTTCGCTGCCGAGAGCTAAAGAATACCCCTTAGGGCGTGCGCGAAGAAGCCCAGTAACGCAGCAACGGCGTCGGGACCAGAGATGGATTCCGCTGGACATCGTTCGGGCCGGCCGCTGGCACATCTTCAGGTCCTTCCGCTGGCGGAGCCGGGTTTTCGGTAGCGGTATCGACTGCGGCGTACTTGGCTGCCACCCTTTGCTCCAAGGTTTGCCGTTGGGCGGTGGTTTGACTGGTGGTGGAGCAGGCAGAAAGGAGCGCGAGACTAAGTAAAGAGGCGACAGCTGCGATTTTCATGGTTGGGATGATGCGGTAATTCGGTGGCGATCGTCCTTATAATTACTATAATCTGCCCGGCAAAGGCAAGCCTTTTTTTTGGGGAGGAATCAGCTCGGGCCGGGGGAGCGCGAGCAGGGTCGCGATACCTCAGCCCTCAGGGAAGTCCTTGCCCGGAATGGGTGCGAAATCGTGTTCGCACAGGCAGAGGCGATGGCGAGGGCGCCATCGCCGGCCCGCGAGGGCGCGTGCGCTCCCCCGGACCGGGATTGTATCTGCCGGGAATCAAACAAACCGGGCCAAAATAGGACCGAGTTTCCGGGTGGTTGCTTCCGGCCATAACTTGCGGTCGGTGGCTAACGCGGAATCCAACGCAAAATGCTCGGGCCAATCCGGCTTGGCTGGCACTCGGGGGATGGTTTCCAGGAGGATCTTTTTTGCTGTCTCCGCATTGGCGGTCAAATGGCCAAACACCGTCTGGGCCGAGACCGGTTCTTCCTCCACTTTCCAGCAATCGTAATCGGTGATCATGGCCATGGTAGCGAGCGCGATTTCCGCTTCCCGAGCCAGTTTCGCTTCCGGCAGATTGGTCATGCCGATCACATCGAAGCCGTTTTTGCGGTTGAGCTCGGACTCAGCCCGGGTGGAAAAAGCCGGTCCATCCATGTTCACGTAAGTTCCGCCATCGTGCACCGTCACGCCCAGTGAACGGGCCGATTGAGCAATGATGTTTCGCAGCCGGGCGCTGATTGGTTCGGCAAATGAAATATGAGCGGCAATGCCTTCGCCGAAGAATGTATGACTTGTTCGCTGACTGGTCCGATCGTAAAACTGCGACGGCAGCAGGACATCGCGGGGCGCATATTTTTCTCTTAAACTGCCTACGGCGGTAACGCAGATCAGCCAGCGGACATTCAGAGCGCGCATGGCAAAAATATTGGCGCGATGATTGAGTTCGTGCGGGAGAAGGCGATGTCCCCGACCGTGTCGCGGCAAAAAATAAACCTGGCGGCCGTGCAGTTCCCCTCCGATCAGCACATCGGAGGGCGGTCCAAAGGGTGTATCTACCGCGTGTTCGGCCGGGTGGCGCAACTGCTCTACTTGATATAACCCGCTGCCGCCTATGATTCCGATCGCTGGAGAGGCATCGTCCATTTGCCGGCCGATTAAATCTGAATACACGAGCGGATGGAAAGGGATAAATCCTGGCAGGGCGGGATTGGATCGGTTGGAAATAGAGGGCGCAGCTCGAGGCTGCTGGCACTGACAAGCCCTCGTGCTCGGGAGCGGCCCAAGTTTTCAATTTGTGATACGAAATCCGTTGGGCGGGGTTGGGCAAATTCTTTGTAAAGCTATTTGTGTTATCAGCGTAATCCGCGGTTAGCCTTCGGTCCTGTTTTGATTGCTGGAAGTGATAAGATTTTTTGCCCACGAAACAGGCGGAAAAGGCGCGAAAGCTCCTTGGTTACACCCTCTTTTTTCATTCGGATTTTTCGTATGTTTCGTGGGAAAGTTGCCCAACCTTTTATCTGGAGGATGCCCGGAAGTTCGCTTAGGTGAATCGGATGAATGTCCGCGGGGCCTGTCTGATCGTTCTAATTCTTGTGCTGGCCGGCTGTTCCATGCCGCCGTCGCACATAGCGGCGAACAGAGCGGGAGCGGCAAGCTTCGCCAGTGCTCCCCCCGATCGTCCGGGCCTGGGTACAAAATGGGGTGAAACCCGCCGGTCGCGAGTTCAGTTCACCCGGTTTGAACGGGCCGATTGGAAACGTCCGATGGCCATGGCCGCGATTTACTACAACGACGCCGAGGGGATCCGGGCCATGGCCGGCGCGATGGCATGGCAACGGACCTGGCCGGTCTTGCCGGGACCGGTCGCCGGCTTGATCGCGGTTGGATTGAAAGACCAGAGCGGCCGGTTTCTTCCCGGATTGATCGTTGGCGATCGCTGGTTTGTGGTCGGCGAAGAAGGACGGCGCTACTCCATTATCGTGCGAAATAAGAGCGGGCTGCGACTGGAAGTGGTCCTCTCGGTCGACGGTCTCGATGTCCTCGATGGCCGAAAAGCGTCATTGCGGAAACGCGGCTACGTGATGGCGCCGCGTTCGCAGCTGGTTGTCGAAGGATTCCGGCAAAACACCGAAACGGTCGCGGCGTTTCGTTTCGGTCCGGTCCGCGAATCGTACGCGCACGAGAAATACGGAAACACGCGCAATGTGGGTGTGATCGGGGTCGCGATCTTTAACGAGAAGGGCACCTATCCCTGGACGGAACGGGAAGTGGGCAGACGATTGAAAGCGAATCCGTTTCCGGGCGGTTTCGCCACGCCTCCGTAGCATCTTTCCTGGAACTTCGAAGAAACGGCGGTTCAGACATGAACCGTCTGGCCAGGCCGCCCGGCCTGTGTATTGTTTTCGCCCGTTCATGCCCAAGTTTTTCATCAAGACCTACGGCTGCCAGATGAATGAGCGCGATTCGGAACAGGTCGCGCATTCGTTGCTGGCGCGGGGTTACGAGCGGGCGGCCCGTGAAGCGGAAGCCGATGTCGTGCTTCTGAATACCTGTAGCGTCCGCGATATGGCCGACCAGAAAGCGCTTGGAAAAATGGGGATGCTGGGGCATATCGCGAAACGACGCCCGGAAGTCGTGTTCGGATTTCTCGGCTGCATGGCTCAGGCCCGTGGCGATTCGCTCCTGAAGGGTTTACCGCATGTCGATCTGGTCGTCGGCACCCAGAAATTTCATCGGGTTGCCGATTACGTGGACGAGCTGGTCGCCAAAAAGAATGGCCGGCTGCAACCGTCAGGCGTGTCGCCGACACGAACGATGGACGATCCACGTTTTTCGATTGTCGATCTGGCGGAAGAATCGGGGTCGCAGAACACCATTCGCCAGCAAGCGCTTGGCCGGAAGCAATCGACTGCTTTCGTCTCCATCATGCAGGGCTGCAACATGCATTGCACGTTTTGCATCGTGCCACAGACCCGCGGGGCCGAACGGAGCAGGGCCATCAGCGCAATCGTGGCTGAAGTGCGGGATCTTGTTTCGCGCGGAGTCAAAGAAGTCACCCTGCTGGGCCAGATTGTGAACTTGTATGGCCGCCACGAGTTTCCCTGGGACGGCAACAAAAGCCCGTTTGTCCAACTGCTCGAAGCGGTTCATGAAGTCGAGGGTCTGCGCCGGCTTCGTTTCACTTCGCCGCATCCGATCGGATTTCGAGGCGATCTGGTCGAGGCGCTCGGCTGTCTGCCCAAACTTGCCGAACACGTTCATCTGCCTTTGCAATCCGGTTCCAACAGGATCCTTAAAGCCATGCACCGAGCCTATACCGCGGAAAAATATATCGAACTGGTGCAACGAATCCGCCGGGTCCGTCCCGGGATTGCGCTTACGACCGATATCATTGTCGGGTTCCCCGGCGAAACAAATGAGGATTACAAACGGACCCGGTCTCTGGTCGAAGAAATCCAGTTCGATAATGCGTTTGTTTTTCGCTATTCGCCCCGGCAAAATACGCCCGCCGCCGCAATGTCCAATCAAGTCGACGAAGAAACCAAGGAGGAACGAAACCGCGATTTGCTTGCCGTGGTGAACGATTTTGCCCGGCGCAGCGGCGAACGTGTTGTCGGCCGCACGGTTGAGATTCTTTGCCAGGGCCCGAGCAAGACAAATCCGGCGCGGCTGATGGGTCGCACCGGTTGCAACAAAATCGTGGTATTTGAGGGCGACCGTGATCTGATCGGACACATGTTCGACGTTCGAATCGAGCGCGCCAATGGATTCAGCTTGTCCGGGACGCCTGACCTGGCGGCAGCATCGTAATGATTTACCAATTCTCCCTTTACCAGGCCGGACTTGCCGTCGGCGTCTGTCTCCTCCTGATCAGCCTGGCTGGCTTGACCAGGCCGGCACTTTTCCGGAACCTGGCCAGGCAACTCCCGCGGTCCCGTCTTGGCGGCGTCATTCTATTCAGTCTGGTTTTCATCTGGAGCTTGTGGCTGGTCGCCACCATGGAAATGGGCGAATTTAACAGCTTTCGCCGGCCACTCCTGATCGCTCTGCCGATTGGGTTTCTTCTTGTTCTCCGTTTTTTGGGTGAATTCCTCGCCGTGCGGGCCCTCGGCATTCTCTGTTTGCTCGCGGCCGAGCCGTTGCTGGACGCCGCTTTTCTCCGATACGAACCGGCCCGGCTGGTCGTGACCGTGTTTGCTTATCTGCTGGTAATCGCGGGGTTATTCTGGGTAACCATGCCCTACCTTCTGCGGGATCAAATCAACTGGACTGCGCACTCCAATGGGCGCTGGCGATTCGTGAACGGAATAGTCTTTCTCTATGGCGCGGTTACTCTGGTGCTGGCGGTGACCCAATACTAGCCTCGGCCGTGGCGTTCTCTTTTTAACCGAAAAGGAAACGATGGCGCCGCTACAAACGACGGCCTCCACCCATGCAGTTCAATCGAATCCTCGTCATCCGGGGCGGTGCGATCGGTGATTTCATTCTCACGTTACCGGCGCTGAAAGCGCTTCGAGACGCCTATCTTCGAGCGGAGATTGAGATTCTCGGCTACAAACATATCGCTGTCTTGGCTGATGACCGATATTACGCCCAGGCAGTTCGTTCCATCGAATACGGGCCTCTTTCCAGCTTCTTTGCCAGGAATTCGGAGCTGCCGGGGGAGCTGGCGGATTATTTCGCCAGTTTCGATCTGGTCGTCAGCTATCTTTACGATCCCGACCGAATTTTTGAACGGAACCTGCGTCTCTGTGGCGTGGAAAACCTGCTTTGTGGACCAGCCAAGCTCGACAATTCCGAATCCGCAGCCCGGCAACTGGCCCGGCCGCTTCACCAGCTGGGAATTGAGGTCGCCGATTTTGCCGCGAAAATCTTTCCCTCGCCGGTCGATCGAGAATTCGCGGCGGATTTTCTTGGCGACATTCCGCGGCCACTGGTTGCGATTCATCCGGGAAGCGGCAGCCAGCGAAAGAATTGGCCAATCCCAAAATGGATTGAGTTCGGAAACAAACTTCTCTCAGGGAGCGGTGGTTTCTCCGCCGGCATGGCAAAACCAGCCGGGGCGATGAGCCCTGCCTCATCCGTGGTTGTCGTTTCCGGTGAAGCCGATGAAGACCTGGTTGGGCGACTTGAAGCGGCCTGGAAAACCGAGCGGGTTATTTTCGCCAAAAATCTGCCCTTACCGCAACTGGCGGCGGTGTTGGAAAACACAGTCTTTGTCGGACACGACAGCGGAATTTCTCACCTGGCCGCGGCGGTGGGCGCCAATTGCGTTTTGTTATTTGGCCCAACCGATCCGGAGATTTGGGCCCCGCGGAATGAGAACGTCCGGATAATCCGCGGGCCTGGTGGAAACATGTGCGCCATCTCCGGCGCTGAAATAGCCACGGCTGTGGCCGACACCTGTAGCCACCGCGCTGCGGGCGGTGCTTCTTCTTGAGCAAGACTCGCTCAGCAGCACCAACTGAGCGGCTTCCACCCTGAACCGGCCACAGGCCGGTTGCTACATCTGGCCCATAGTCGTCGCGCGTTTTACGCGCTGATGCGCATCGGCATCAGCACATACAGGAATGGCGACTGAATTTTCAGAACGCCCGGGCTCATCTCGTCGATCAAATCGAGAAATACTTCGTCTTCAGTCAAGTTTCGCAGCGGCGCCATCAGGAACTCAGGATTGAAAGCGATGGAAAAATCGCGCCCTTTGTAGGCTACCGGCAGCGATTCCTTGGCTTCGCCCACTTCGGGAGTGTTGGCGGTGATGTCGATGTTATTCTTGCTGAAGTTGAGCTTGATCGAATTCGATTTGTCGCTGGCCAGCAACGAGACCCGGCGCAGCGAGTTGAGGAAGGTTTCCCGCTCCAGGGTCACCCGCTCTTTTGCCTCGCCCGGAATCACCTGGCGGTAATTCGGATAATTTCCCTCGATCAATTTCGACACCAGCAGAGTTTTGTTCAGATCAAAGGCTATTTGCCCGGAGCCTACGCTGACTTTGACGTCGCCGTCGTCGGTCAGGAGCCGCTGCAGTTCGGTAACCGCCTTGGTGGGGACAATAATGTCCGCTTCGTGGCTGCGCGGAAATTCGAGTTCGATATCGACCATGGCCAGCCGCCGGCCGTCGGTGGCGACGAGGGTTAGCTTGTTCTCCTTGAAGCTGAACAGCACTCCGTTAAGCACATAGCGCGTTTCATCCGTGGAAATGGCGTAGGCTGTCTTGCGTAACCCGTCCCGCAAATCCTTCTGCCGGATGGTGACAACCTTGGCGTTCTCAAATTTCGGCAGAGGCGGAAATTCTTCCTCCGGCAATCCGAGGATTTTGAAGAAGCTCTGGCCGCTGCGGATGGATGCGGCGTTCTTGCCGTCGACATCGACCTGGATTTCGGCGGCGGGGAGTTCGCGCACAATATTGAACAGCCGCCGCGCGGGGAGGGTGGTGGCTCCTTCTTTTTCCACCTGCGCTTCAAAGCTTCCCCGCACTCCGACATCGAGATCGGTCGTGGTCAGGTAAATTTCGTTGCCATTGGCCTGGAGCAGAACGTTGGAGAGAATTGGCAGGGTCGTGCGGGTGCTGACGACATTTTGAACCTGTTGCAGACCTTCCAGTAACTTATCCTTGGTGACGCTGAATTTCATGGGCAGAAGCGGCGCTTAAGATGTAAAGCTTCCGTTTTTGTTCGGCAACCGCAATCTCGCGCACCTCTTTACCGTTGCAACGAGCTGTCGATGAAAGAAATCGTCTGGCGAATGCTGTCCTGCTCGTGCATCCGCCGTTTCACCAGCTTACAGGCATGCAGAACCGTGCCATGATCTCGGCCGCCGAAAGCGTCTCCAATTTCGTTCAGGGAGGCCTTGGTTAGCTCCCGGGCCAGATACATCGCCACCTGTCTCGGAAAAGCAATGTTGGCCGGGCGACGTTTGCTCGTCATATCAGCCAGACGCACATCGAAATGCTCGGCCACGCGCCGCTGAATCTGCTCGATGGTAATGAGGTTGCGGGCCTCCTCCTGCAAAATGTCCTTGAGGAGATGCTCGACCACCTCCTGGGTCAAATCCTTGCCGCTCAAGGAGGCAAACGAAGCCACCCGCATCAGCGCTCCTTCCAGCCGCCGCACGTTGCTCTTGATCCGTTTGGCCAGGAACTCGAAAATCTCGTCGCTCAGGCTGATTTGTAGAGTCCGCGCTTTTTTGCGCAAAATCGCCAGCCGCGTCTCGATAGCGGGGGGTTGCAACTCGGCGGTCAGACCCCATTCAAACCGGGAAACCAGCCGGTGCTCCAGGTTGGCAATCTCGGAGGCCGGACGGTCGCTCGACAGGACAATTTGTTTATGTCCGTCAAACAGGGTGTTGAAAGTATGAAAAAATTCCTCCTGAGAGCGTTCCTTGCCGCCGAGAAATTGAATGTCGTCGATCAGGAGCAACTCAGCCTGACGGTAACGCTTCCGGAATTTGACCAGGTTATTGTGCTGGATGGCGTCGATGAACTCGTTGATGAAAAGCTCGCTGGAGAGATACATTACCTTGGTGCTTTTCTTTTTCGCCCAGATGTAATGGCCGATGGCCTGCATCAGGTGGGTTTTGCCCAAGCCGACGCCGCCGTAGACAAAAAGCGGGTTATAAGTCCGGGCGGGCGATTGGGCCACGGCCAGACTGGCGGCATGGGCAATTTCATTGTTCGGTCCGACCACAAACGAGTCAAAGGTGTTGCGAGGGTTGAGTCCGAGAGCGCTGGCGCTGGCCTTTGAGTCGGCCGCCGGTTGGACCGGCAGCTCTTTCACGACACGGCCGGGCGCTTCTGGAATGGGGGCGCCGGACAATGAGAATTTCACTTCGCGGCGCTCGCCGATGGCAGCCACGATAGCGGCATCCAACGCCGGCATGTAGTTACTTTCAATCCAGAATTGGTAAATATTGTTCGGGACCTGAAAAGTGAGCTTTTCATCCGTGGCCTCGACCAGCTGGACGGCGGAAAACCAGCGGTTGAAGGTATCGGCGCTCACTTGGGGCTTGAGCGCGAGAGATAACTTCTGCCAGAGGCGGGCGCACTTCTCGTCCATAGTTGTTAACAGCGTTACACAGTTGCCACAAACGGCGTGTAAGGAAGGAATTGATCCGGAAAATAGTGGTTAGCTCGAGGCGAAACAGGCGTCACCGGCGCGGGCAAACGTCCGCCGAAAGACCGGGAAAAACGAAGATACGATGGCAAAAAGCCGGTTTCGGCATAAACTGCTCTGGCGGATTGCTGCCGGGCGAACAGATCGTCAGGTTGGGAGAGCGAAGAAGCGGAAATTTGAGTCATTTTAAGCGTGCAGGACCTTTCAAAAGCTGTTCACATCTTATTCACATCGCGGCCTTCTCGCCCTGCCAGCGGCTTGAGATTAGAAACCAGTCGAAACATCGACAAGAAAAAATTCCGAACTTTATTTTTCGTCGCTGCTCAAAAAAATCTTGACTGAAAAGCGAAACGAAGCTGTCACCAACTGCAACGATCGCGTGACCGGGAGTTGACCCGGATTGCGCTCTTTTGCAGGTTCCGCGAACCGAAAATGGTTTGTCGCTAAATTGAAAAAGTGAGTTGTTACGCCAAGGAAGTTCCTGACCCGGCCGGCGCCTCCGGACCGAGGTTTCACCCGTTTGCTCCAGGTGGGAAGCGCCTGTTTCTGCGCCCCGCTCTTTTTTCCATTCTTTTTCTTTTTTTGGTTTCCGCCCAAACCCGGGGGGCCGAGGAGCTGCTGCCGCCCTTTGGTTTCCGCTGGAACGATTCGATGCCGAAGGTGGAGGCGGTGCTCAACGGTGCCAAAGCCAGAATCGTAGCCCGGGAAAAAAAGGAAAACCGGGAAGTCTGGACGGTGGAAGGTCTGGTTCACCCCGGTCTCAAGCGCACCCTCTTCACCTTCAAACAGGGATCGCTTTTCGGGGTCGAGCTTCAGTACCAGTATCCCGATCGAACGATCGAATGGTACAACGAACGCATGGGCACGATCCGCCGCTATTTCGACGCGAAGTTCGGAACCGGCAAGCTCGTTTCGCGCTCGCGCGACACCGACTCGGATGTCATTCAAACACTGGTCGGATATCAATGGATGGTCGGCACGACCATGCTCGAGCTGTTTTATTTCTCGGCCGAACGCGGACCGAATCTCTACCGCACGATCAGCGTCGATTACAAAGCGCTCTGACCGTTCGGCAGCGGCGGCCTACCGGACATTCTCTCCCAAAGATGTCCGTGGGAGAGAAAAGGTGACTCGGGTGCAATCAAATTGGTGGGACGCTGCCGGCGTCTCGGAGATGCATCCCTGCCTGTCAGTGGCTTCCGGCGGTTCCGGGGCGGAACGCCCAGCCCCCTCAAAAGTTTTCGGCAATGGCCAGCCGCCCCTGGCCGCGGCCGCGTTGCTCCCGCTGAGTTTCTTTCTGGAGCCGCTTCAACTTGCTCGACAAGGCAACTTTAGCCGCTGAACTCATCCGGTCGATGAAAAGGATGCCGTTAAGATGATCCACTTCATGTTGCAAAGCGCGGGCCAGCAATCCGGTGGCTTCCAGCTCAATCGCTTCCCCGGCCAGGTTCTGAGCGCGCACTACCACCGATTCGGCCCGCTCGATCTCGGCGTTAATCTCGGGAAAGCTCAGGCAGCCCTCAATTCCGAGGGCCGTCTCCCGGCCCAGCACAACCTCGGGATTGATCAGAACAAACGGTGAGGCAGCTTTGGGATCGAGCCGTTGCCCGTTCAAGGTCAGCATGCTCGGGCGATCTTCGACCTGGGAAACGTCCACCACGGTCAACTGAAGGGCTTCTCCGATCTGCTGCGCGGCCAGCCCGACCCCGTTGGCCGCGTGCATCGTCTCAATCATGCTCGCGGCCAGCTCCCGAATTCGATCGTCGATCTGCTCGATTCGTTTGCCTTTGGCGCGCAATACCGCGTTTCCATATTGCAGGATTGGAAGCCTCATTTTTCCTCGGGGTTGGTGAAAGCGGGCAGATTCTTAACTCCGGCCAGTTTTAACGAGTCCATTACTTTGATGATGGTTCCAAAGGAAGCTTTCTTGTCTGCTTGCAAGGCCAGGGATGACCGGCGGGTGGCCGGTAAATCGCGCACCGCGCCTTCCAGTTCCTCGATGTTGATGGCGCGTCCATCCAGCTTGACCGCATCGTTCTGATCGACCGTGACGATGGCGTGCTCGAGTTCGGCCGGCACCGCCGTGGCTGTTTTGGCCTCGGGCAAATTGATCTGAACCTCGGGCTGATCCCGTTTGAACGTCGTGGATACGACAAAAAAGATGAGCAAAATGGTCAGGACATCCACCAACGAGACGATAATGATCGAGGGCGCGCGCCGTTTTTTAACTGCAAATTTCATCGCTTGATCGGCTTTGATTTCAGGCCACTGGAGTGCGGACCGGCATGGCCGGTTTTGGCGCCGGCATTTCTCCCCGCCCGAAATAGAGCTTGGAAAGCAGATCGGTAACGAGCGATTCCATTTCCACCGACATCACTTCCACTTTTTTCGAAAAATAAACGAAAGCGACCAGGCCGGGGACGGCAATCCCCAGGCCGAAAATGGTGCAGGTCAACGCTTCGGAAATTCCGAGGGCAATGCGTTTGGCATCGGCCGCGCCCGCGCTCAGACCCAGGCTGGCAAAGACATGGATTAAACCCGAGACCGTGCCAATCAGCCCGATCAAAGGAGCGATGCCGGTGATCACTTCCAGAATGACCAGACCGCGCTCGAGCCGGACCATTTCGTGCCGGGCCCGAGTCTGGACGGCTTCGACATTTTCCGAGCGTGGCCAGCGCATATGAGCGAGGGCTACTCGCACGATCCGGGCGAGCGACGAGGGATCGTGATGAACCACCCGGGCCAAACGCTCGGCACTGGCGCCCGGCACCAGGCGTTCCATCTCGCTCTCGACCACCAGCGGTATCACATTCTTTTCCCGGAGCGCGATTGTCCGCAGAATCATGGTGGTGACCGCCACAATCGAGCAGACCAAAAGCGGCCACATGAAAAGGCCGCCCTTAACAAAAAATGAGGTAACGCTGTGCAGTGCTTCAGGCATGGTTGGTTCGGCCGATTTGGTTAATTCGGATAAATAGTGAAGGTGATTCCGTCGAATTCCAGTCCTTGGGGCGGAAGAGTATCTGCCACGTCATCCGGAATCGGCGGAAGCTTGGCCTCGAGTATCGATTGCAAACAGACATTGGCAAACGCTTCGTTCGAGCTGTTGCCGAGGACTTTCAACTGTGTGATTTGTCCACTTCTATCAATGAAAAAATGGGCCCGCAACGTGCCGATTTCTATCAGATCGGCCTTGGACCTGGTGTAGGCATACCAATGAGAGCCAATCGCATCGGTCACGATTTTCTGATATCGCCCCAACGGGGTGCCGACTGCATTAATGGCCGAAATTCCGCGATTAGATATGCTGCCCGTGACGCGGGTCTGTTGTCTTTCGGGCTGGTAAGCTGATGCCGGGGGCCGCTGCGGCGCCGGGGTCGCCTGGGACAGGGGAGGCGGCGTAGGTTTTGTCGTTAACATGGCAAGCTCTTCACCGGCTGGGGTAGGTGCGACGGTCGGGACCGCCGAAGGCATTGGGGTTTGTTGGGGAGCGACCGATGGCTGGGTTGACGCGCCCTGGTTTGCCACGGAGTAATGTTGGGTATCAAAGTTGAGTTCCGGCCGATCTTTTCCCTGTTGTGACGGCAATGGCAGGACTCCCCCCGTAGCCGGTTGCGCGCTGGCCGCGATTGAGTTGGCATTTGATTCGAACGTCTTCTCCTTGGGAACCTCGGCCGTCTGCCTCGACGGATCCGTTTCCATGAACATGGTGTTCTTCGGCTTTGCCGGAACCGCCGGAGCCGTGTTCATAATCGTCAGCTCCACCGGCTTATCTTCGACCGGAGCAACCGTGGGACGGAAACCTCCGAGGATCACAAGAACAAACGCGACCACCAGATGGATAAAGAGGGCGCCCAAAAGCGCCCAGAGAATTTTGTGCGCTTCCTGTTTTCGTTCGCTGGCCAACTCTCCCACCGGAGAGAACATCATTTCCGCCGTGGTCATGGGAGCGGTTCAGCAGGAAAAAAAGGTAAATCCGCGCTCAAAGCCCTTAAGCATGGGTAAGCCAAAACAGTACCTCAGACCTCGCCCGGTGACAAATCGTTCAGGCGGCCGTGTAGCAAATCCCTGCGGTGCTTGTAGGACTTTGCTTTTCCGCTCTCCCAGCAGCCGAGACGGGGGCATCGCTCCGAGATGGTAGCTGTTTAGCCTGAGTCGCCCCATTATATACGATTGCAGCTCGGCAGTGACGTGGATCGGCCTCTCTGAGGGCGATGTTAAGGCCCAATCCCGAAAGCTTTTGGGATCATGTTTAAACGGCGTTTAGCTGTCCGGATGTTCTGGCACAATAATGAGCTCCGAAAGCGGGTCGGAGTTTTTTTTGCCTTCGCATCGCCCTCGGAGAGGGCCGATCCACCTTAAGAACAGCGTCAACCCGCGCTCACACAAAATGACGCTAAACACACAGGCGGGATGTTTGCGCAAGCGCGTTGCGGACGCCTCGGAGATGCGTCCCTACCTGTCGCACCGGCCCTCCAGGCGGCGTCTACACGATTGCGCGCCGAGATAACCGCCGCCCGGCCATCCTGGCATAATGAAAAAGATACTGCTGCGCGTAACCGCCGTGTTCGCCGAAGTAACTCTCCGAAAAAGCGCGCAACCGGGCCGAGGTCCATTTCCGTTTGCGATAGCTTTCCCGCAGAACGCGCTCGATCCAGACATCGATCGGAAACGCCCGGAGCCGTTCGTAAGCAAACAGCATCACGCAGTTGGCGACCTTGGCGCCTACGCCCGGCAATTGGCAAAGCTTTCCCCGGAGCTCGCCATCCGGCAAAGCCGACCATGATTCAAGATCCGCCTCCCCGGAACTCACCAGCCGGGCGGTCGCGAGCAGATTTTTCGCCCGATAACCGAGGGCGCATTCCCGCAGCTCTTTTTCGGAGCTCGCGGCCAGGCGGAGCGACGACGGAAACGAATGGAGAACCCGACCGCGGATCTGGTGTCCCGATCCAAAGCGTTCCCGAAGCGCTCTCGAAATCTGGCGGATATGCGCCACCTGTTTCATCGACGAGCAGATAAACGTGGCCAGACATTCCCATTGTGGCTGCCGGATGATTCGCAGCCCGCGGCAAAAATCACGGGCAGCGTTCATCGTCTCATCCTTCGGAAACGACCCGCAAATCTCGGCCAAAGGATGATCGAGCGCGAAATAATTACGGACGGTTTTTGGTGACGGAGGGGCGAGCTCCTGCGAGCCTGTTTCATCGAAGGTCGGCGTCGCGGGAGCTCCGCCCTCCAGAAGGTCCCCGCGCTGTTCCAAATAAAATGGCTGGTCATCGATCATCCCGATGAATCCGTTTCCGGCTTTTTCCCAATGAAAGACCTGGCCGGAACCGAGGGTCTTAGCCAGATCGAAGTCCAAAGCCGGCATCTGAAAAAGGTCCACGGACAAACGTCCAACGCGCAACCCTCAACGTCCAACGCTCAGCTTCAGAAAAAGCGGATCGCCAGCTAACCAATTTTTTCAGCTGATAAGACAGGAATCAAAACAGCGGGGCCCGGATTGGCATTTCGATCTAATAGTGGGTAAATCTGTGTCAATGGATTCGACTAGCGCTCATCACGGCGTCTGTGGCTAAGTAAGCGCTGTCATGGATAGCCGGCTGGCCATTGATAGCGGAGTTCTCCTTCTCTACTTCTGCGTCATTATTTTCATCGGCCTTTACATGGGGCGGAAGGAAGAAAGCCTGGCCGATTTTGCCTTGGGCGGCCGTCGCATCCCGTGGTGGGCCGTGCTTGCCTCCATCATCGCCGCCGAGACCACCGCTGCCACCTTCTTTGGCGCGCCTGGAGAAGGCTTCGCCCTGCGCAGTTACACTTACCTCCAGCTTGCGCTGGGAACGATTATCGCCCGCATCCTGGTCAGCTATATTTTCATCAAACCGTATTACGACTACAAAGTTTTCTCGATTTATGAATATCTGACGGCGCGTTTCGGCACGCGCACAAAGAATTCCGCTTCGGCTGTGTTCATGATCACGCGGCTGCTTGCCTCCGGCGCGCGCTTGTATTTCGCCGCCATCGCTCTGGCTCTGGCTTACGAAATGATCAGCGGCACGCGCCCGAACCAGACGCAAACGTTCCTCATTTATGTTGGCGCCACCGTCGCCATTGTCATTCTCACCGCCATCTACACGACGCTGGGAGGCATCAAAGCTGTGATCTGGACCGATTTAATTCAGGCCTCGATCATGATCGGCAGCGCGGTCGTCGCCCTCGGTCTGCTTTACTCATCGATTCCCGGCGGTTGGAACGAAATCGCACAGCGCACGGGCGGATTTCATCTTTCCGATTTCATCAGCACCGGACTCGATCCCGCCAAACACGGCTGGCAAAAAATCGTCGGCATGCTGGCCATCGATTACACCATCTTCGCGGGGCTTTTCGGTTCCACCTTCATCACCATGGGGACCCACGGCACGGATCAGGACATGGTGCAACGGATGCTGACCGCGCCGGATGTGCGCCGGAGCCGGCGTTCCCTGATTCTCTCCGGATTGGCCGATATCCCCATCGCCTTCACCTTCCTCAGCATCGGGGTGTTGCTCTGGGTTTACTATCAAGCGCATCCCGATCCAACTCTTTCCAAAACGCCTAACGAAACGTTTTGCCACTTCATTCTTTACCAAATGCCGGTCGGCCTGCGCGGATTGCTCATTGCCGGCATTTTCGCAACCGCCATGGGGTCGCTCAGCACGGCTTTGAACGCCCTCGCCACCAGCTTCACCCGAGATTGGTACGAACCGTATATCAAACCCGGCGCGACCAACCAGCAAAGTCTGCGGGCCGTGCGCTGGGCTACGGTCGTCTTCGCTATTCTCATGATTGTCGTCGCTTCCGGCACGTCGTATTGCGTCATTGTCCTGCCAAACGTGCGCATCATCCCGATCGCCCTCGGCATCTTCGGCTATACCTATGGCTCGCTTCTCGGTATCTTCTTTTGCGGCATGCTGACCAAACGCCGCGGCAGCGATCTGGCCAATCCCATCGCCATGATCGCCGGCTTTCTTTTCGTCGCTCTGATTAGCAATTTACCAAACGACGTCGCGCACATTTTCGGCGGCAAGCTTTACGACCCGCCGAGCTGGTTCCCCGTCGTGGCTTTCCCCTGGTGGATATGCGCCGGAACCGCCGTCACCTTTTTCGTAGCGATTTTATTCCGGACCGGACACGAGCATCACCCGCCGGCGGCGGACTAGACTAGACTAGAAGCGAGATGGCTTCTAGACGCGACAGCGTTGCCACGGTTCGTTCAGGCCGCGTTTCGTCACTTCTTTCTCCACCAAGGCAAGATCAACCTCCGTTGCAGCGAGCATCCCGCGGATATCGCGCAAATGTTTCTCGGTTCCGCCTTCCCGGAAGAATTCGAGTTTTTTGATGATCACGTATTCCGGTGGCGCCAGCCAAATTTGCACATTTTCATCTTTCACCACTCGGCGGTTGCGCAACGCCCACGCGTGAAGCGGGTCGTCGGAGCTGAGATAAACGTCGGCCTTCCAGCCGGTATTGTGATGAATCAAGTTGAAGTGGCCGCGCCGTTCGCGGGTGCACTCGATGTCGATCACGTCCCGGGGCGGACAGTAGAATTCGTTTTCCGGAAATATTTGCCGCAACGCTTGGACGGCGGCGCGATCGAGCAGCACGATGATGTCGATGTCGTTAGTCGAGCGCACCTCACCATACAATGTTGACGCGATTGAGCCGGTCGCGGCCCATGGCACACCGAGGGCGTTGAACCGCGGCGCGAAAACTGTTGCCGGATCAAGATCGGGCATGCAAAGTCAAACGGCGCAATTCGGCAGCGACTCGTTCCTCGCTCCAATCCGGATGCTGGGCTCGCAGCGCCGCAGCTTTGAGCCGCCGCATTGAACGAATAAACCCGAGTGCCAGCGCCGCGCGGCGTTCGAGCGACATTTTTTTCAGCGCTCTGATTTGCTCTGGATGAAGGTCGCCCTCTACAAACATGCAGCTAGTTTACTGCGGTTTCTTTTCACCTGCCAGTTTGATTCCCAGTTCCCGCAACTGTTTGGAATCGACCGGAGCGGGCGAATGCGACATCAAATCCATGCCCCGATTGTTTTTGGGAAAAGCCATCACATCGCGAATCGACTGTTCTCCGCAGACCAGCATGACCAGACGATCCAGGCCCAGGGCGATTCCCCCGTGCGGGGGCGCGCCCATCCGGAGCGCCCGCAATAAATGACCAAAAAGCGATTGCTGGTCGGCCGGGCTGATTCCCAGCACCTCAAACATTTTCTCCTGCAATGGCGGCTCGTAAATTCGCAGGCTGCCCCCGCCGATCTCGACTCCGTTTAACACCACATCGTAGGCTTCCGCCCGAACTTCGCCGAGCTTCCCGGCTTCAAGCAGCGCCATGTCCTCCGCTTTCGGCCGGGTAAACGGGTGGTGCATGGCGTTCCATTTGTTTTCTTCCGCGCTCCATTGCAGCAGAGGAAAATCCGTTACCCAAAGAAAATCCCAGTCCGGCGCGCCTGATGCCAGTCCGGCTCGGACCGGTCGGGCCCTACCATGCAAATCCTGCATCTCGGCTACGCGAAGACGCAGCCGGCCCAGCACTTCGCAGGCGATATCCCATTTATCCGCCGCGAACAGGATCAGGTCGCCTTCCTCGATCTTGAGCTTCGATTGCAAGGCCGCTTTCTCGGCTTCGGTGAAAAACTTCACAATCGGCGATTTCCATTCGCCGTTTTCGATCTTGATAGAGGCCAGCCCTTTTGCGCCAAAAAGCTTTGCCGTCTCGGTCAGATCGTCGGCCTGGCCAATGGTGATTCCGGCGAAACCTTTGGCGTTGACGGCTTTGACCACGCCGCCGGAATCGATGGCCCCGCGAAAGACCTTGAAACTGCTCGCCCGAAATTCTTCTCCGAGATCGACCAGCTCCATTCCGAACCGGCGATCGGGTTTATCGCTGCCGAAGCGGCCGACTGCTTCGCGATAGGTCAAACGCTCAAATGGCGTCTTGATCTCGATATTCCGCGCCGCCTTGAAGATCGCCGCCAGCATTCCCTCCGTTAGGGTAAAAATATCGTTCGGTTCGACAAAGGAAGCTTCGATATCGATCTGGCTAAATTCCGGCTGCCGATCAGCCCGCATATCTTCGTCACGAAAACATTTCGCGATCTGGAAATATTTTTCGACACCGGCAACCATCAGCAGTTGTTTGTATTGCTGGGGCGCCTGGGGAAGAGCGTAAAAATTTCCCGGCACAAGGCGGCTCGGCACCAGAAAATCGCGGGCGCCTTCCGGAGTACTTTTGGAAAGAATCGGAGTCTCCACCTCGATATAGCCCTGGCTATCGAGAAAATCGCGAGTGGCTTTGGCGGTCTGATGGCGCCGGCGCAGATTGCGGGCGAGCTCGGCCCGCCGCAGGTCGTAATAGCGATAGGTCAGGCGGACATCCTCATTATGGATCTCGCCATCGAGCGGGAATGGCAAATCAGCGGCGCGATTGAGAATGCGAAGTTGAGTGGGGATCACCTCGATGTCGCCCGTAGCCAGTTTTGGATTTTCGGTCCCGGGCACGCGCGGCGCAACTTTTCCCATTACCTGGACGACATCTTCGCTGCGAAGCGAGTGTGCTTGTTTGGCCAGGGCGGCATTTTCCTCCGGACGAAAGACGACCTGGGTGAGACCCTCGCGATCGCGCAGATCGATGAAAATGACGCCGCCATGATCGCGAGCGACGTTTACCCAGCCGGCCAGAGCGACTGATTTGCCGATGTCAGCTTTTCGAAGTGAGTTGCAACTGTGAGTACGATACATGTCCGACGGCAAAGTAGCGTGTCATTCCAAGCAGAGCGAGGAATCCCGTTGTGTGAACTCCAAGGTTTCGCGGCGGGATCCTTCGACTGGGCTGCGCTCCGCTCAGGATGACAAGGTTCGGTGTGCTTGCAAATGGGCAAGTAACTCCTCGTGCGCGACCAGGTTCTCTTCCCGGGTAGCAAGGTTTTTCACTTTCACCTGGGGCCATTCGTCGCCGTATAGGATGGCAAGCGCGGCGCCCGATTCTTCCGCGGTCTGGAACTGCTTGCCGACCTTGGCGGGGGCGAGCGGGTAGTCCACCCGATGACCGCAATCGCGCAGCTTCTGGATCTGGGCGAGGGCGTCGGGACGGCGCGTTTCCTTGGCGATAACGACATAAATGTCGACCGCGTGTTCCTGAGCCACCGCTTTCCGCATCAGGTCATGTGGATGCGGAAACTCCTTGATCAATTCCCCCAGGACCACGTCGCCCATGGCAAATCCGAGGGCGGGCATTTTCACCGCCCCGTCGCTCAGTTGCCCAATCAAGTTGTCGTAACGTCCCCCGCCGGCAATGGCCCGGAATTTCCCGGCCCGATCGAATACCTCGAACACCACGCCGGTGTAATAGGCCAAACCCCGCACGATCCGAACGTCGATAGCGACAAATTGCTCGAGGCCGCGATGGTGAAGCGCATCCAGCAGTCGTTTGAGGTTCTCGCTCTCTCCGCCTCCCTGGAGAAGCGCAAAAACTGGATCAGCCAGATCGCCGAGTTTTTGCGCCGTTTGCTCCCGCGGTTCGCGCTCCGACTTGTCGATCGTTTGCAGAATCTCCTGCCACCGGTTTTCCTCCACCGATTTTGATCGCAGGAAATCAGTCCAAAATTCACGGTCGCTGATCCGCACCACCACATCTTTTTCGGTTAGGCCGAAGTTGCGGAGGATATCGATGAGAAGACCGATCAGTTCTGCGTCGGCGGCGACCGACGCTTCTCCCGCGATGTCGCAGTTGAGCTGGAAATGTTCGCGCAACCGGCCGCGCTGCTGTTTTTCGTAGCGAAAGAATTGTCCGATCGAAAACCAGCGAAGCGGTTTTCTGAACTCGCGCTCATGGGCGGCCACGACCCGAGCCAGGGTGGGTGTCAATTCCGGGCGCAAGGCAACGTCGCGTTCGCCTTTATCGACAAAATGGAAGAGCTGTTCGACGATTTCGGGGCCGCTTTTTTTCTTATAGAGCTCGGTCGGTTCCAGCACCGGGCCGTCCCATTCCACAAAACCATACCGGCGCGCGACTTCGCGCCACCGGGCAAAAATGTAGTTCCGGGCCGCACAATCCCCTGGGAGAAAATCTCTAAAACCGGGGAGCGATTGCATGCGGCTAAACCAGAACTCGGGAATTTTTTCGTTTAGCCGCGGGAATGCAACCGGAGCACGGCCTGTTTACGAAACAGAAATAGGTTTGAATAAACTCCAACTGAAAGAAGTCGGATAATCTCACAACCAAGAGCATTCGTTTAACCAAAGCAAAGGATAACTATGAAACCAACAACATTAGCAAAAATCTTAGCAACGAGCCTGGCTTGCGCGGTGGGTCTGGCGACCGCCCTGGCTCAGGAAAGCAGCACCACCACGACCACCGACCCAACCGGGGCCGTCACCACCAGCAGCACGAGCACCTCGAGCGGCTCGGGCACCATCACCACCATCGCCCCGGACTCCAACTATGTTGTCTTTCGCGGTGAAGCAACCGCGGAGCCGGTCAGGTACTATCGCACCGTCAACACGATGGTGGTGGATCCCGAAGGTCACGCTGTCCAATGGACGGCGCTGCGCCCCGACATGCCGGTCAAGTATACCTATGTCAAAGAAGGCGATCGCATGGTTATCACCAAGGTGACGCTGGAGAAGCCAATCTCCTATTACGAAAAGACAACCAGAACCACTACTACTACGACCCAGCCCTAACCGCGGCCTGGCTCATTATTGTTAGCACCTGTTAACGCGCCCGCGGATGATTTTCCGCGGGCGCGTTTTATTCATGGTGGAATCCCTCACCTTGATCCTCTCCCTTTCGCAAGGGAGAGGAAAACCGCTCGCTCCCGCCCCGTTTCAGGTAGGGACGCATCTCCGAGGCGTCCCGGTTGATGGGTAATAACGCGTCTATTACCTGACGAAGCCAACCCCCGGGCATCTCGGAGAGGTGCCCCTGCCTGTGGGATTTAAGGCCGGTTCAGCGGCTTAATCGCCATAGCCGTTAGGGAATTTCAGGTGCCATTTCCAGGCGCTTTCCATGATCGCCGGTAGCGACTCAAACCGCGGTTGCCATCCCAGTTCCCGTTCGATTTTAGCGGACGATGCAATCAGCCGCGCCGGATCGCCCGGGCGCCGGTCTTTTTCCACAACTTCGATTTTTTTGCCGGTGATCTCCCGGGCCGCTTCGATCACTTGGCGCACGCTCGATCCGCCGCCGGTCCCGAGATTGTAAAACGCGCTCTTTTCCGAACCGAGGGCGAGAATATGGGCCCGTGACAAATCCAGGATATGAATGTAGTCGCGGATGCAAGTCCCGTCGGGGGTTTGGTAATCCGTGCCGTAGATCTCGACGTGCGGTTTCAGGCCGAGGGCCGTTTTTAGCACATTTGGAATCAGGTGCGTTTCCAGACGATGGTCTTCTCCGAAATTGGCGGAGGCGCCGGCGGCATTGAAGTAACGAAGAGAAACAAACTTCAGACCGTGAATCTGATCGTACCAACGCAGGATCTTTTCGAACAGAAGCTTCGATTCGCCATAAGGATTGATCGGCTGCTTCGGCAACTCCTCGTCAATCGGCAATCGATCGGGATGCCCGAAAATCGCGCAGGTGGAAGAGAAAACCAGCCGGTTAACGCCAACTGAGATCATGGCGTCAAGCAGGTTCAGGGCATTGGCCACATTGTTACGAAAATACTTCGAGGGCTGCTCCATCGATTCCCCAACCAGAGCGCTGGCCGCAAAATGCATCACTGCATCGGGATGCTGCCGGGCAAGTGCGGTTTCGATAGCGGCGCGATCCGCCAGGTCGCCCTCGAAAAATTCGGCCCGGGGATCAACCGCCCGGCGGTGACCTTCGTTCAGATTGTCGAAAATGCCGACGGTGTGCCCTTCATCGAGCAGAAGTTCGCTGCAAATGCTTCCAATGTAGCCGGCTCCGCCAATTACGAGAATCTTCATGCGCCCGATATGCCCTCAACCCCTAAACTCTTTATTCGAAACTAAGATCTGCGAGTCGGGTAGTTTTTTTCTGGAGAGCCAGAATCATTCTACGCACGGGACGATGTTTGGCTCTGGGGGCAAGCACCTTCAGGCTTTGTTGCTCCGAGCCCCACTCCAGAATGTCGATGTCCACGTGCCGCACACCCCAGCGTTTCATATCGAGCCGGCTTCGTTTGTAGAGATCGATCGTGTTGGTGCCGATCAGGGCCGTTCCGTAATCGTCGATCACGTATTCTTCGTTGGTCTCGACGATCCGGAAATGGGTCCCGAGCGGGAAGCGCGACCAATCGGAAGCGGCGCTCATCACCTTTCGTCCGGAGAGGCGAGCATCCAGGGCATTATGCCTGCCACCCCTCTCCCCCCGAGTATAGGCGGTGGTGCGCACTCCATGGAGCCGGTGCGACGCCGGTCCCGATGCCGTGTGCGCGGCTTGCTGGGCACAGCCGGCAACCAGGCAACCGGC
This sequence comes from uncultured Verrucomicrobiae bacterium, assembly GCA_963728975.1. Lineage (GTDB taxonomy): Bacteria > Verrucomicrobiota > Verrucomicrobiia > Chthoniobacterales > UBA10450 > DATFCK01. The sequence goes on along the minus strand of CAVSMF010000001.1, from coordinate 963,705 downwards.
CCCGGCGATGATTGTAAGTCTTAGATGGGTCAACATTTAGAACACCGCGCCTTGAATATCATTGCAGGCTTTCTTGGCAAGACATAAATTTAACGATGTTAAGCAATTTTCGGGAAAGGCGGGCCGCGTGAGCCAGGCGTCAGTTGCCAAAAATGTTGTTCTTGATGGCCGGCTGGCGCTCTTTCACCAACGCGAACGCTGGCTGGCCTTGGCCGACCTGCACTTCGGCTATGAGCTGAGTCAGCGCGCGGCCGGAAATCTCTTTCCGTTCTGGGGAATGCAGACCATCGAAACGCGGCTGGAAGAATTGCTGCGCGACTACGATCCGTTACGGCTGATTCTTCTGGGCGACCTGGTGCACGATAGCGTTGGTGCGAACGAACTTGCTTCCTTGATTGGGCGACTGGGCGCACTCTGCCGCGTCGTGCTAATCATGGGCAACCACGACCGCGATCTGGCCAAAAAGTTCGCCTCCCGGGACGCCGAACCTGTGGAGTCGTGGCAGAGCAATGGTTTTTATTTTCATCATGGCCATCGTTCCGGCGCTCAAAGCGAGTGCATCGAAGTGATCGGGCATCATCATCCGGCAGGGGTCCTTCGTGATGGGGCGGGGTTACGACTGAAATTGCCTGCGTTCGTTCAGCGAAACAACTACTGGATCATGCCGGCTTTTTCGCCGTGGGCGGCCCACACCGAATGGCGAGAGCAGGGTAGCCGGGTCTGGCTTTGTTCGCCCCAGCGAATTCTGCGGCGGGACATCGGTTCTGAGTCCGCCTGAGACGGGCTGTCATCGCGGGCCGAGGCAAAAGATGGCGTGCTGCCATGCCCCCCTGAGGTTCGTTGGCGCGGAATCGGGTCAACTCGAAGCCGCCAACTGGGTCGTGCAATGCGGGCAACGGGTGGCCTTGATCGGAATCGACATCGTGCAGGCGGGGCAGTCTTTCGCCACCGGGGGCGCACTGGGCTTCGGCTGTTTCATTTTGTTCAAGCCGCGCACCAGCAGAAAAACCACAAACGCGACAATGAAGAAACTGAGCACCAGAGTGATAAACTTTCCGTAATTCCAGGTAATCGCGCCCGCAGTCGCGGCTTCGGCCGGTGTATTGAATGCGGCAGACCCATTTTTAGCGGCTTTAAGAACGACAAACTTGCTGGTGAAATCGAGACCGCCGGTGAGAAGACTGATCGGCGGCATGATGATGTCCGTAACCAGTGAGTTTACAATCGGAGTAAAGGCGCCGCCGACGATCACCGCGACCGCCAGATCGACGACGTTACCTTTGATTGCGAATTCCTTGAATTCTTTCCACATACGTTTCCGGAATCTAACCGGTTACGACGTTGACCAGCTTATTTGGGACAACGACGACTTTGCGAACAGTTTTTCCGGCGATCAATTCTTTTATTTTCGGATGGGCCAGGGCGGCCGCTTTAATCTGGTCCTCGGCCGCATCCACCTCTGTCCGGATCCGGTCGCGGACTTTGCCGTTGAGCTGAATTACGATCTCCACTTCGTCTTCCACCAGAAACTTTTCCTGATAAACGGGCCACGGTTGCTCCGCGACATCGTTTTCGCCCCCGATTTTCTCCCAGAGCTCGGAGCTGAGATGGGGGGCGAACGGATTCAATAAGACCAGAAACGCTCGCATGGCCGAAGTCGGGATTGTGCTCGCGTTGGTGAATGCGTTCACGAAGATCATCATCTGGGCGATCGCGGTGTTGAAGGAAAGTGATTCGATGTCTTCGGTGACTTTTTTGATGGTTGCGTGAAGGACCCTTTGCTGGTCCCGGGTCAGATCGACATCTTCGAGAACGGCTGATGGCACCCATTGGCCGGCCTGGTTTTCCACCATCATCAACCGCCATACCCGGGCCAGGAACCGGGCGACCCCTTCCACCCCGCGCGTGCTCCACGGTTTCATCTGCTCGAGCGGCCCCATAAACATTTCGTAGCACCGAAACGCGTCGGCGCCGTAGTCGTCGATCACGTCGTCCGGATCGATGACGTTTCCCCAGCGTTTGGACATTTTGCGATTGTCCTCTCCCAGAATGATTCCCTGGTTGACCAGGCGCTGAAAAGGCTCCGGTTTCGACAGATAACCGAGATCGAACAAGACTTTGTGCCAGAAACGGGCGTAAAGCAGGTGCAAAACGGCATGCTCGGTTCCGCCGACGTAAAGATCGACGGTGCCGGGATAATTTCCCGCCGCCCAATACCGTTCCGATTCTTCACCGACGAATCGCTTGTCGTTGTGCGGGTCGCAAAAGCGAAGGTAATACCAACACGAGCCCGCCCACTGCGGCATCACATTCAGTTCGCGTGTCGCTGTTTTCGAGAAACGAATCCAATCTTTCGCCTTCGCCAAAGGCGGTTCGCCAGTGCCGGTCGGTTTGTAATCTTCCAGCGGCGGCGGCACCACCGGCAGCTCGGTTTCCTTGAGCGCACGGTGTTTAAGACGCCCATCCGGCGCGGACTCCTCCCAAACAATCGGGAACGGTTCGCCCCAGTAACGCTGGCGTGAGAAAAGCCAATCGCGCAGTTTGTAATTGATCGCGCCCTTGCCCAGACCGCGCTCTTCTAACCAGACGGTAATTTTCTTTTTCGCCTCAGCGCTCGTTAGGCCATTGATAATCGGCGAGTTGATCGCGATGCCTTCCAAGCGAAGCTCTACTCCGACATTCTCGAGTTTCCCTTTGATCGGAATTCGGACATTTCCGGTCCTGGTCTGATCGCTGGCAATAACTTGAGGCATCGGCAGCTCGTAAATGCTCGCGAACTCGTAATCACGAAAATCGTGTGCGGGGACGCCTCCGATCGCGCCCGTCCCGTAACCAAGCAACACGTAATCAGCAATCCAGATCGGGATTTCTTCTTCGGTTGCCGGATTGATGGCGTAGGCGCCAGTAAAGACACCTGTTTTTTCCTTTGCGAGTTCGGTCCGCTCGAGATCGCTCTTGCGCGCGGTCCGCTCACGATATTCGCGAACGGCCGGCCATTGTTCTTCGGTGACGATTAGATCGACGAGTGAATGTTCCGGCGCGAGCACCAGGAATGTCCCACCGTAAAGCGTGTCCGGCCGAGTCGTAAACACGCGGATTGTTTGTTCGTGATTGGCGACCTTGAAATCGATCTCGGCCCCTTCGCTACGGCCAATCCAATTGCGCTGAAGCAATTTGATCGATTCCGGCCACTCGAGCCTTTCCAGTTCCTCAATCAACCGGTCGGCATAGGCCGTGATCCGCAGCATCCATTGGCGCATTGGCCGGCGCACTACCGGAAAACCGCCCACCTCGCTTTTTCCGTCCACTACTTCTTCGTTGGCCAGCACGGTCCCGAGCTCGGGGCACCAGTTAACCGGCACCTCCGCCACGTAGGCCAGGCGCACACTGTCGGGGTTCTCGCCCCGGTAGGTCGCGATTGGTTCGGCCTTTCGCGTTTCCGGATTGAACCAGGAATTGTAGATCTGAAGAAAAATCCACTGCGTCCATTTGAAGTAACCCGGATCGGTCGTGTTGACCTCGCGCTCCCAATCGTAGGAAAATCCGATCCGTTTCAGCTGCGCTTTGAACCGGGCGATATTCTGGCGCGTGGTAATGGTGGGGTGTTGGCCGGTTTTGATCGCATATTGTTCGGCCGGGAGACCGAAGGCGTCCCAGCCCATCGGGTGCAAAACGTTGAACCCGCGCATCCGGCGGTAGCGCGCGATGATGTCGGTGGCGGTGTAGCCTTCGGGATGGCCGACATGCAATCCGGCCCCGCTCGGATAAGGGAACATGTCCAGAACATAAAATTTCGGTTGGGCAGGATCGAACCCTTGCTCGCCGGGATTAGGGGCGTGAAAAAGTTTTTTCCTCTCCCAGATCGCCTGCCATTTCGGCTCGATCCGGTCGAAGGGATATGGTTTGCGGCGTTCACCCATGAACAAGATTTAGACAGGATTAAGAGGATTTACAGGATTCAATTCTGCTGCTGCACTCTTTTGGAAAATAATCCAGTTAATCGGGTAAATCCCGCCAAACATGCATCGATTACTTGTGGCCAGCCGCAATCCGCATAAGACGCGCGAGATTCAGCAGATCCTCGGACCGGATTACGATGTCCGCGATCTTTCCTTATATCCGGAAACCCCGAACGTCATCGAATCGGGAAAAACATTTGAAGAGAACGCTACTTTTAAAGCGGTAGCTGTTTCGCGACAGCAGGGCGGCCTCGTCCTGGCTGACGATTCCGGTCTCCAGGTGAGCGCTCTGGGAGGGGCGCCCGGCGTTCTGTCCGCGCGCTACGCCGGCGAGAATGCAACCGATCGAGAGAATGTCGAGAAACTGCTGGCCGAATTGGACCGGTTGGATCCGAAACGCGAGAATCGAAGCGCCTGCTTCCGGTGCGTCCTGGCCCTGGCCGAACAAGGGAGAGTGCGGAAACGGTTTCTGGGCGAGATCGAAGGAATGATCGTGGATGCGCCCCTGGGCGCCGGCGGTTTCGGTTACGATCCCATTTTCATTCCCGCCGGCTACGATCGGACGTTCGCGGAGCTGCCGGCAGAAACGAAAAACCGAATCAGTCATCGGGCGCGGGCGTTGGAACGGGCGCAGGAGTTCCTGAAAACTCTGAGCCGGTAATCAGAAACGTAATCGGTACCCGCACCCTGGGAGGCGTTCCAGGTTTAAACCGCCACCGTCGGAATGCGCTTAGGGCGGAGCTATCCAGGATGGGATTTCCCGTGCTTTGCCCCATCGCCGCTTGCACGACGGAGCCGGTCCGCTGGTCCACCGTCAGAAGGGCGACCCCGCTTCCGGTGATGTGACGACTCCGCGCTTGGTAGGGATATTCCGGGCGGGGCGCGCTGAGGACGGAAATCTTTCCAGCCCCAACCCGGGTGTTGCCAATTCTATTTACTTCGCGGCGATAAACCGCAGCCGCGATTCTGTTTGTCCGGGGCGGCGGAGTGGCGGCATCGACAGCGAATTCGGGTGGCGAAACCAAATCTGGCGGCGGGGGCAGCTGAACCTCCTGCGGCTCGGGAGTTCTTATGTCGGGGTCTTCGACTTGGACATCGATTGCATCGATGGGAGTCCCGGGAAGATCAGCCGGCGGCAAGCGATGAAACGAAGCCAGGACCGCCGACAGATGCATTCCTGCGGCTGCTGCAAACGCCGCAAGCATCCGCCATTTTGCCTGCGGTCTGGATCGGTAAAGGCCTGGCCGGTTTGGTGTCATTCCTCTTCGAGTTCGAACACTCGAAAGCGAGGAATATTAGCGGTGACGGTGACGCCGAGGGGTGATCCTGGCCCGGTGACCGCCTGGGAAGAACCTAGTGGGGGGGAGCCGGAGGCGGAGGCGGCGGCGGTGCGCCCGGGGGGGCGCCCGGCGGTGCGCCGGCTGGAGCGGCGCCGGTTTGGGCCGCTCTGATTTGATAGCCGACCTTCTGGATTCCAACTGTCCGGACGGCGTCGAGGACGTGGATAACGTCGCCGTGCATAGCCATCATTTCGGCGCTGATGGAAACTTTCACGTTCCGATTAGCCTGATGAAGCTGGAAAAGCCGGGGCATGAGCTGGTCTTCCGATACGTACTGGTTGTCCATGTAATAAACAGGGCCGGCGGCGACGCGGATTGAGACGAAATCCTTGGCCTGGTTCGGCGGTTGCGCGGTGTTGGCAGGCAGATTGACCTTGATCCCTTTCATGTGGGTCTGACTCAGGCTGACCATCATGAAGCTGGCCAGCAAAAAGAACATGATATCGATCAACGGAATGATCTCGATGCGGGCGCGTTTGTGCGGGATGGGCGAGGCGACTTTCATATCTATGGCATGCTAAAAGGCTGCACCCGACATCGTAAAGGTAATGGGCACCTTGACCCTAGGGGCGACTGAATTTGGCCGAAACCGCCAGCGCTTAAATGCGCTTATCGTCGAATCGTCCAAAATCGGGCTGCCGATACTCTGGGCCATAACCGCTTCGGTTACATTCCCGCTGGCTACATCTACCGTTAAGACGCACACGCCGCTGCCCGTGATATGGTGAGCTCGCGCTTCGTAAGGATAGGCGGGGCGGGGGGCGTACATCGCCACAGCTTTGGCTCCCCGAATTGAAGCGATTCCAGCTCGAGGCGCTTTGATCGGCGCGATCTTGGCCGGGTGCGGCACCCGCGGCGGCGGAGTGCTTTCTTCTACAAACTCCGGTTGTACTTGAGGCATTGGAGGCGGCTCGGGAACGGGGATATCTTCCGGGGGCGGGGTTGGCTGTTCTTCTACCGGCTCGAGGGTTGCCTCCACCGTGGCGGTGGGAATATCGGAGAGATCGATTGCCGGTGGCTCGTGCTTGATGGCCGCGTAGCCGACAGCGCCGAGGTGGATCAAAACGGCGCCGCCGAGCGCGGCCAGGACCTGCCAGCGAGGGGGCGGTTTGTAGAGAAGCGGCTTCATCGGTTATTGTCCGGCCGAGGGCACGCCCTGGGCCGCCTGGCTCTTGATCTCAAACGCGATCTTATAAAAGCCGGCCGATCGGAGAACATCGAGTAACCGGATAATGTTGCCGTGAACGGTGTTGGCGTCGCCCCGGACAAAGACTTTTGCATCCGGGTTTTCCCGGTAGACTGCTTGCAATTTCGGCAGCAGTTTTTCGTAGGGGATCTCGTCTTTATCGAAGAAATAGATCCCGTCCTTGTTCACCGACAGACTGATATAATCACGCTTTGACTGGGTCTCACCGGATTGACCGACCGGAAGAGTGACCTTGATCCCTTTCATGTGGACCTGGCTCAGGCTCACCATCATGAAGCTGGCGAGCAGAAAAAACATGATATCGATGAGCGGAATGATTTCGATCCGCGCCCTCTTGTGAGGAATGGGAGAGCTGACTGTCATGGTTTTCTTATCCGGACGGTTTCAAGTTCTGTTTTTCTCGAGCCGATTGCGCCCGATTTACCTCGACGGCGCCAGTTCCGCCTCGCGTTTCGCTCGCACGTTCGCTTCCAGCATCACCTCGAGGTTAGTCGCTGCGGTTTGCAGTTCGAACTCCAAGTTAGACACGCGGGAGGTAAAAAAGTTAAATGGAATCAAAGAAAAGATGGCGATACCCAAACCGCAGGCTGTCGCAATCAGCGCCTCCGCGATACCACCGGTGACGGCCTGCACCGCCAGTTCCTCGTTTCCGAGGAAGCTGAACGACCGGATCAAACCGGTAATGGTGCCGAGCAAACCGAGCAACGGAGCGAGGGTGACCAACGTGTCCATGACCACCAGAAATCGACCGGCGCGCTTGATCTCGATTCCGGCTGCAACCTGAAGAGCGCCTTGGAGCGACGCATGCTGGTGGTTGAGCCCGTTCCACATCATGCGCAAAACCGGATCGCGAGATTCCCGCGATAGGCGGGACGCTTCGGCCACGTCGCCCACTTCAACCGCTGTAAACACCTTTTCAATGCGCTTGGGATCGCGGCGAAACCAGCGGCCGGTCCACCAGAAGATTCGTTCGATGACGACGGTAAGAGCGATAATGGAAACGATCAGGATTGGCCACATGATCGGGCCGCCTTTTCGGAAATTATCGATCAGGAAATTTCCGGTTAACGGAGGACCGGTTAAACCAGTTCCAGGGCTGGCCCCGGCCGCAGGCGATGGGACCGGGGAAAGGCTGCCGCTGACCGTGGCGGTGACCGTTGCCCCTGGAGCGGGCGATCCGGCAACGGCCCCAGGCGCGGCCGGAGACATCCCAACTGCCGGGCTCATACCCGGCGCCGCTGGAACTCCCGGCGCCGCGGGAACCCCGGGCGCGCCCGGCGCCACCGATGCCGCCGGATTCACCGGCAGAGCGGGATTGGCCGCGGCCGGGGATGGTTGCCCGGCAGCCGCAGTTGCCTCTGGAGGCGGGGGCGGGGCAGCAGGACGATTTTGCGCGAACGAAATCGACGCGATCAAAGCGAAGCAGATTATCAGTGAGGTTTTCATAATAGCGGCCGATGTTGAGTGAGCTCCATTTGTTGTAAACTTTCCTTTATCCCAAAGGGGATGAAAAATAGTCCAGCAAAACTTTTTACCTTGTTCCATTGGACTTCCCGGATTTGCCATGAAGGGGTTGACTATTTAATCGAATTATCTCTGTCCGAGGGATGTATGCAAGCCTGCTGAATCCCATTCCAAAGGGGCGGGGCCTATTGCCGGGTTCAATAAATTCCGCATAAACCTGAATTAATCTGCCGCCAGAGACGGCCCCGCGTCAATAAAAACAATCGATTCCTCCGAAGAAAAAGCCCCGCCTAACGATAGCGGCCTTGTTAAAACGAATTTGTCACCCGATTGCGCAACGGTGGCCAATCGGCAATGCGCGCCTCCAGGGCGTCGCCGGCCCGGAGCGGACCCACTCCCGAGGGCGTCCCGGTCAAAATCACGTCGCCCGGCAAAAGGGTAAGCGCTTGGCTGGCAAAGGAAACGATTTGGGCCGGCGAATAGATCATCTGGCTGGTCCGCGCGCTTTGACGCACGGCCCCATTCTGGCGGAGCTCGATCGCCACATCCGCAACGTCGGCATCCGCGTAGACCCACGGTCCGATGGGAGTGTAGGTATCGAACGATTTGCAGCGGCCAAATTGTTTTTCCGATTTTTGCAGGTCGCGGTCGCTGATATCCAGCCCGATCGTATAACCAAAAATACAATCCGGCGCCGATTCGGGGCTCACGTTTTTTGCGGTTTTGCCGATGACAACGGCAAGCTCGGTCTCGAAATCGGTCTGGTGTTCGGGAAAGGCCAGTTTAATCGTGCCGTTGTGCGGGAGCAATGAGGTCGGCGCTTTGAACCAGATCAATGGCGTGCCGAGCGGCGTCCGTTTCATCTCGGCGATGTGCTCGGCGTAGTTCAATCCCACCGCGATGAGCTTTGATGGTGCGACGGCTAGACCGATCTCGAGCTCGGCGAGCTTGAACCGTTCGCCGGTAGGCTGGATATTGATCCAGTAAGGCTGAGAGAAGGCATGCACCTCCTCTCCGATAACCTCGCCGTAGAACAACCCTTCCTTTAATCGAAATCCGCCAAAGATCCTCATCAGCGTCCGCAGATTACGCAGATTTCCGCGGATGGAAAAAGCGGAGCTTCAAAAAAAATCTGAAGTCATCCTGAGCGCAGCGAAGGATCCCGTAGAGCCGCCTTTCAGATTCCGCAACCGGATTCCTCGACGACGCTCGGAATGACAAAGCCCATTATTTCGCCTCAATCACCAAAAAATCGCGCACCGGCTTCTGCTCGGAAATCGACAGTGCGTTCCCCTGTTTTTGCCGAAACCAGAAAGCGCTGGAAGATCCCCCATCCAGGTTCAAAGCCCGCTCGACGCGAAAATTACCCGGAGATCCCGCCAGAATTTCGGCCAGGTCGGCCAGGGAAATTTCCGAACTAGTCCCGATGGCCGCCCGGTTCCCGGTTGCCACTGCCACAAATGTCCGGCGCGCCTCGCGGGTCGCTTCCAATTCCTTGACCCGAAGCCCCTGGTCGACCAGGAACGGTCCCGATTGAATCGCCATTGCCGGCTTTAGCTTTTTGGAAAACTCGCGGGCGCGAAAGATCGTTATCCGGTTTGGCCAGACGGCCAGGACGCCGCTCAACAATTTTGCCCGGACCAGAGGCGCGACCATCCTGGAGTTTTGGATACGCAGCCCCAGGGGCGCGAAGCCGGTATCGAAATACCCGCCGTTTGCGCCCGCAGCATAGCTTGGGCGACTCATGATTTCGGCCAGGCGGCGCGTCCCATCTCGATTGTCGATCAAAAGCAGCCGGCAGAATTTGGGCGAAAAAATTGCCAGATCCAGGGCGGCGCGCGCACCGGTCCCGGGATTTTCGAGCGCGGTATGTTGATGGGTTACACCGGCAACATCCGACGGCGCGCTCCCCGATTCTTTCTCCACCCAGGCCGCCTGGGCGTTGAACAGAAAAAGAAAAAAGAGGAGAAGCGGTGCTTTAGACCTTTGCACCGTACTTGTCCAACAAGGCCTGGAAACGCGGGTCCTTCCGGAGCGGGTCCCAGGCCGGATCCAGCTTCAGGATGTAGACCGACAACCCGTTAGGCGAAGAGAGCGAATGTTCGATCAGTTGCAAGGCTTCGTCTTTTTGGCCGGTCCAGGTGTAAATCTGAGCCAGGGCGATGGTATACATCGGCCCGTCAAACGCATCTTCGGACTCCGGTTTGAGCTCGACCGCGCGCTTTCCTTCGCGGATCGCCTCTTCTTTGCGTCCCAGAAACGCAAGCAATCCTCCAAGCAGGGAATGACGCGCCGGATCGTTCGGAAGTTCCCGGACCGACTGTTCGACCACGGGCAGCGCTTTCTCAAAGGCCGCTCGCGCTTTGGTTTCATCCTTCATCCCGAGGTAAGCTATTCCCTCGAGCAATGATTTCGGGACCGGCGCAGTGCCTTCGGCGTGGAGGATTTCCTTCGGCTGCTTTTGCAAGAGATCCAGCGCTTCAGGGAACCTTCGTTGCAGCATGAGAAGGTTAATTCGGCTAAAACTGATGATGCCATCCGGATCCACTCCGGCAGGGACCTGGGCCAGCATCTTTTTCGCCACGCTCAGATCGCCTTTCCAGTCGATGGCCAGGGTTGCTTTTGTTCCGCGGAGGGAGAAAGAGTCGGGCGCGGCCGCAATGCCGCGATCGAGGATTTTATCGGCCTTGGGATAATCCCTCGTCGCGAGATAATTATAAGCCAGATTCTGCAGCACCCAGGCGTTGTTAGGGTCGAGGGAGGCGGCTTTTTCCAGGTGTTCGGTGGATTGGGGCCACTTGCCCTGGCGCCGCTCGATGGCCCCGATCGCCATATAAACCTCGGAATCGTTAGGCAAACCTCGCTGGGCGATGGCGAACTCGGCCAGGGCCCGCTCGTAATGGCCTTGGTCGTTATCGCAATAGTAATAGAAAAAACCAAGGGCGAGATGAGCGTCGGGGCTATCCGGCTGCAAGCGAAGAGCGGTATCGATCGCCGTCTTGGCTTTGTCTCGCCGGGCCGGACTTGGGTCCGAGCTATGGAAGATCCAGTTTTCCACGCCGCCCAATTTGGCGAAAGCGAGGGCAAACTCGGGATCAAGCCGGGTAGCCTCGGCGAACAAGGCTTCCGCCTTCAGGGTGTCCTCGTTGAATTTATCGGGACGCTTCAACAGTTCGTGGGCCTTCATGTAAACGAGATAGGCGTCGGGATTCCGGGTCGGCTTGCGTTCGAGGAGCGCTTTCTCGTTAGGCGAGAGCTTGGCTTGCAAGGCCGCGGCGATTTCACGAGCCAGATCGGTCTGGATTGCGAACACATCCGTCAGGTCGCGGTCGTAATTGTTCGCCCAGATATGTTCGTCGTTGTTGGCGTTGATCAGCTGGACATTGACCCGGACCCGATTTCCTTCGCGCCGGACGCTCCCTTCCAGGATGGTCGATACCCCCAAGGCCTTTCCGATGTCGCGGACATTGCGCGCTTTTCCCCGATAAGACATCACCGATGTGCGGGAGATCACTTTTAGGTCCCCGATTTTCGATAAGTTCGTGAGAATGTCGTCCTGGATGCCGTCGGCAAAGTAAGCGTTCTCTTTCTGGTCGCTCAGGTTCTCGAACGGCAAAACCGCGATCGATTTGTCGACTTTGTGCGCGACTGCGCGCGGCAAAAGAAAAAAACCGGCGGCCGCGGAAACGATTATGCCGGTCGTTCCCAGGAGCGCGACATTGCGGCGGCGGTTTCTGGTGGCGGGGGAAGCCGGCGTTACCTTGATGCCTTCCGGCGTTACATCGTAGGCCCAGGCCAGAATCAGGGCGATCGGGAAACCGATCAGCAGGAGCACAATAACCAGCCGCAGACTCCAGTTAGGCAATTCCCAGGCCGGGAATACCACCGACGCGATCTGAATGATTCCACCGGCGGCGATGACGTAGGCAGCGGCAACGCGATAAACTTTCCGGCGCTGGACCTCTTCAAAAAAACCGGTCATGAGGAAAAAAATTTAAGCCAATAAACATACAAAAGTCGCGCCCAATCGGACAAACGGCAAGATGGCAGCGTTCAATGCAAAAAAAGACGGCTCAAGGGAGGCGGCAAGGAACCTCCGCGCGACCGGATCTCTCCCGATTGCTTCTGACCGTGGATTCGGCCAGGCCCCGGTTTCAGAGCTACTTCGTTCCGGTCGCGAAAATAGTCTGAAAATGCGGGCTCTGCTTTTCCCGGGCGACCACTCGGACATCGATATTTTTGAAACCGGCTTTTTCCAGAAACTGGTGAAGCGCGATTTCACTGAACCCGAGCCAATGGTCGGCATAGAGCTCGCGGGCCTTCTCGAAGTGATGGCTGAGGAGATCCAGAATGACCAGGCGTCCGTTTTTGCGCAGAATCCGGTAAGCCGAGGCAACCGCGTGCTGGGGCCGGGTGGCATGGTGGAGAGCCTGGCTCAGAACCGCCAGATCGACGCTGTTTTTTGCAATCGGCGGATCCTCGATGTCGCCGAGGCGGTACTCCAGGTTCTTCAGGCCATGTTTGCGCGCCAGCTGCGACCCGAAGGCGACCATTTTCTGGGAATTATCGATGGCGATGACTTTGCGGGCGTTCCGGGCCAGCAATTGGGAAAGGGTGCCTTCGCCCGCCCCGAGGTCGGCCACGGTGAGTGGCGGCAACATCGAGATGAGAGTGTGGGCCAGCGCTTCCCAGGAACGGCCGGGAACGTAACTGCGGCCGAATTTTCCAGCCAGCTCGTCAAAATATTCGCGCACTCTGTCCTGGCGTTTGCGCAATGCCAGTTTGAGGGCAGTCCGGTCCCGGGCGGTTTCGGGCAATTCCCGGGCCAGGTTTCGAATCAGCTCGTTCATTGGGCCCTGGGCGCCATTCCGCTGCTGACGGGCGGGGCCGTAATAGACATTTTTTCCGGCCCGTCGGTCTTCGACGACTCCGGCGCGTTTGAGCTGGGCCAGGTGGCTGGAGATGCGGGACTGGCCCATGCCCATGATTTCCTGGAGTTCGGCGACGCTGAGTTCGGCTTCGTCCAGGAGGAGCAAGAGGCGGAGGCGGGTGGGATCGGCCAGGAGGCGCAGTAAATTAATCGTTGACGTCATGGCGCTTCTAAATCATATATCGACGTATCATGATTGGTCAATATGATGCATTCCTACCCGTTGCCACGTTCAAAGGTTAAATCGTTACAACGCCCGGCCAGTCTCCTGCTTTAACCTGGTCCCGTTTGTAACACATCACCCGTTCAACACACATGCCGCGCCACATCTTCTCTTCCGAGTCCGTTACCGAAGGTCATCCCGATAAAGTTTGCGACACCATCAGCGATTATGTCCTCGATGCCTGTCTCGAGCAGGATCCGAAGAGTCGCGTTGCCTGTGAGACACTGGCCAAGGGCAACCTGATCGTTCTGGCGGGCGAAATCACCAGCAACGCCCGCTTCGATTTCATCGCTCTGGCCCGGGACGCGGTCCGCGACATCGGATACACCAATCACGATTGCTGTTTTCATTCCGATACCTGTCAGGTGCTCTGCGCCATGAGCGAACAATCGCGCGATATCAAGCAAGGCGTCGATGAAGCGGCTGCGGAAGATAAGGCCACTGCAGAACAAGGCGCGGGCGACCAGGGTTTGATGTTCGGCTACGCCTGTAACGAAACGCCCGAGCTGATGCCGGCGCCGATCTCCTTCGCTCACAAACTCGGGCGCGAACTCGCACGCATGCGTAAATCCGGTGAAATACCGTGGCTGCGGCCCGATGCGAAGACTCAGGTGTCGATCGAATACGACGGCATGATACCGAAGCGTGTCACGACCGTGGTCGTCTCTTCCCAGCATTCGGCTGATGTGAAGCAAAAGGAAGTGCGCGAAACGCTGGCCGAACTGTTGATCAAAAAAGTCATGCCGGCCGAATGGATGGATGCCAAGACGGTTTACCTGATCAACCCCACCGGGCGCTTCGTTGTCGGTGGACCGGAAGGCGATGCGGGGTTAACCGGCCGAAAAATTATTGTCGACAGTTATGGCGGCATGGGTCGTCACGGCGGCGGCGCTTTCTCGGGCAAAGATCCGAGCAAAGTCGATCGCTCGGCCGCTTACATGGGCCGCTATGTTGCCAAGAACGTTGTCGCGTCCGGACTGGCCGATCGCTGCGAAGTGCAATTCGCCTATGCCATCGGCCATCCTGATCCGGTTAGCGTGAGCGTCAACAGCTTTGGCACCGGCAAAGTCAGCGACGACAAACTAGCCGACGCTGTCTGTGAAATTTTCAGCTTCAAGCCCGCTGACATCATCAAGCAACTCAATCTGCTTCGCCCGATCTACAAAAAGACAACCAATTACGGCCACTTCGGCCGGGTCGACGATCTCGACGCGCTGACATGGGAACGAACGGACAAAGCGGCTGAATTGAAAAAGGCAGCGAAATAGATCCACCGATTTCGCAAGGAGATCATCCACAGATTTCGCAGATTTACACAGATTGAAATGCAGAAAGATCCCGAGACGTTCGCAATAATCGGTGCGGCAATGGAAATCCACAGTGAGCTCGGACGTGGATTTCTTGAGCTTGTTTATCAGACGGCTCTCGCGCTTGAGTTTCAGGAACGAGGGATTCCCTTCAAGGCGGAGGTGGCCTTGCCGCTCCGCTACAAGGGCAAGCTTCTCACGTGTGCTTACCGCACCGACTTTGTTTGTTTCGAATCGATCGTCGTCGAAACGAAGGCGATCGCCGCCCTTACAAGAGCTGACGAGGCCCAGCTGATTAACCAGTTAAAAGCCACCGGTCTGCGTCGTGGATTACTTCTGAATTTTGGAGGACCGAGCCTGGAACACAAGCGGCTTGTCTTCGACGCCCCTCAAAATCTGCGCAAATCTGCGAAATCTGTGGATGAAATCTATTTGTAAAAATTTATGAGCCCAACAAAAACCGAACCGAAAACCAAATCAGGACTACAAAGTCGCAGATATTGCGCTGGCCGATTTCGGCCGAAAGGAAATCTCGATCGCGGAAAAGGAGATGCCCGGACTCATGGCCATCCGGGAAAAGTACGCGCCGGAAAAGCCGCTGGCCGGCGTCCGCGTGACCGGGTCGCTCCATATGACCATCCAGACGGCCGTGCTGATCGAAACCCTGATCGATCTCGGAGCGAGCGTCCGCTGGGCGTCCTGCAATATTTTTTCCACCCAGGATCATGCGGCCGCCGCCATGGCCAAAGCGGGCAACCCGGTCTTCGCCTGGAAAGGCGAAAGCCTGGAAGAATATTGGTGGTGCACTTACCAGGCGATCTCGCATCCGGGCGGCAAAGGCCCCCAATTGATAGTCGATGATGGCGGGGATGCCACGCTTCTCCTCCACAAAGGCTACGAGCTGGAAGAGGGAAGCGACTGGGTCAAAACCAAATCGGCCAACAAGGAAGAGCAGGTCATCAAGGATCTTCTACTCGAGATTCAGCGCGAGAATCCCTACCGCTGGCACGAGATCGTCAAGGATTGGCGCGGTGTCTCCGAGGAGACCACCACCGGCGTGCATCGCCTCTATAAGATGCATCAGGAAGGCAAACTGCTCGTTCCCGCCATTAACGTGAACGATTCGGTAACCAAATCGAAATTCGACAATCTCTATGGTTGCCGGCATTCGCTGGTGGACGGGCTGAACCGGGCCCTCGACGTCATGATCGCGGGAAAAGTAGCGGTGGTGTGCGGTTACGGCGATGTCGGCAAAGGCTGCGCCCAATCGTTGCGGGGCCAGGGGGCACGGGTGGTGATCACGGAGATCGACCCGATCAACGCTCTCCAGGCCGCCATGGAAGGGTACGAAGTAACCACCCTTGAAGATACGTTAGGCTGGGGCGACATTTATATTGCCGCTACCGGCAACGTCGATGTGATCAAGCTTGAGCATATCGAGCGAATGAAAGACCAGGCCATCGTTGCCAACATCGGCCACTTCGATAACGAGATCCAGGTCGATGCCCTCAACTCGGCCAAGGGAGTGACGCGCACCAATATCAAACCGCAGGTCGATAAATATACTTTCCCGGATGGCCACGAGGTTTTCCTGCTGGCCGAGGGCCGGCTGGTGAATCTCGGCTGCGCCACCGGTCATCCCAGCTTCGTCATGTCCAACTCATTCTCCAACCAGGTCCTGGCTCAGCTCGATCTCTGGAAGAATCGGGAGAACTACAAGGCCGGTGTCTATGTGCTCCCGAAGAAACTCGACGAGGAAGTGGCCCGGCTGCACCTGTCGAAAATCGGAGTGAAACTGACCAGGCTTTCGCAAAACCAGGCCGAGTACCTGGGGGTGCCGGTCGAAGGTCCGTTTAAGTCAGACCATTACCGGTACTAAACGGGATTAGCTTTACCATTTTCTCTCTTCTGCGCTGGTAACGCTCACATAGCGGCAACCGCGGGTTCCACCGGTGCGCCAGATCCCGGAGACTTGCACCATGCAGCCGCAATCCGCCAGTTCCGTCAGCGTTTTGGTTTGGCGCATGGGCGCGGAAAGCCAGATGACACCGGGTATTCCGGGACGGTGGAAATCGAACATGATCTGGGAAGCGCATGGCTCTCCTCGATGCAAGGTGACGGTGCCAGTCCGATTAAACGGGGTTCCGACCACCCCGGCCTTTTCCACGGCCACAGACTCTTCCAGCCGGGCACAGCCGCCGGCCCCAATCATGAGGAGAATCAGGGCAAGGCTGGAGATGGACCATTTCATTCGCTTCCCGGTGAGACTATTCACTGCTCGAGCCCGAACCTAGCAGGATTTTGCTGCTGCTGTCGTAATTGGACACGGAATCGATCGGGGAACCACCAGCGCACCCGAAGCTCAATCTGTTTCGGTTTTGGCAATGTCGTGATTTCTTTTTTGGGCGACAATAAATTCCGCCAGGTCGCGGCTGGGCCGGTCCGGGGCTGCTTGCAGCGCGCGCAACATGCTTTCCTGATCTTCCTGGGAACGGTTTTGCCCCAGTTTGAACTTCGCCTCGATGCGGGTGATTCGGATTTCGAACCCAACGATCGCCTTTAGCATCCGGTCGATCTCGGTTTCGGAGAGCGGAATTTGCCACGGCTTGGGCATGACCGATTCATATTTCTCGGTTGTATCGCGAACGATCTTCTCCAGCGCCGCCGGATCGACGATGACCGCAGTCCCGTAAACATGGATGGCGGCATAATTCCAGGTCGGGACGGTATGCTGCATCACGTACCAGGAAGGCGAAATGTAAGCATGCGGCCCGTGAAATATGCAAAGCACCTCCGGGTTCGATTCGAGGTGGCGCCATTGGATATTGGCTCGGGCCATGTGGCTCCGCAATGCGCCCCATCCGTTAGGATCTTCATCCAGTAATACCGGGAGATGGCTGGCGTGCAAAGCGCTCCCGTCCCGTGTGACCAAGGTGGCAAAACCGTTCGCGTGCAGGAAGGCGTTGATCGCTTCGCGATCTTCGATTCGGTTGAATGGCGGGGTGTACATGTCCGGCTGGCTTACCCTTGGCCTCGAATTCTCCCGCTCAAATAAGCCGAGAAATAGCCGGCATACTTTTCCTGGAGTTCGGGCCGCCGCCAATCTTTGCCGGTAATCGTGCCCCGGCAATTCGGCGCCCCGCACTCGCATTGCACGGAATAATCGCCGTCGTCGGTAGTCGCCCAATCGTGGGTCAGCTCTTCCCCGGCCCGAATGGGGCGCATGGCGACAAAGGTGATTTCGCCCCGCATCCCGAGATTGGGATTGCAGGAATGATTGCTGTAAAGCATCGAACCTTCGCGCTCCCCGGCCACAACCGGCGCGATGTAGAGGTCCCGGTCAATTTGAATCTCCACCGGTCCGAGCACCGGTGTAATTTCCTTTCGCAACTGCTCCCCGGTAACGATGTGGCCGCCTTTCACGGCAACGATCTCATCCTGCTCGAACTCGGCAGTCGCAAACAAACCGCGCCCATGAATCTTGCTTCCCCGGATTTCCGTTTTTGGGGAACGATACGAGAGCGGGATCATGGCGGCCCAATCTAGCATACGGTTTGAGCGGGATGAATGAGCAGCTCCACTGCTCCTGGCTTAACATCGCCCTCGGAAAGGCCGATCCACCTCAGCTACAGCTCCTGCCTGCGTTCTTCCCGCCTTCACCAGCAAACCGCCGCGGCGCTCCCAATGTAGGTGTCGTCCGTTAACTGTTTCAGCATGAAATCGGCGACATCGGCCCGGGCAATCCGGTTCGTCCAGATAAAGTTGCCAAGATTATGGGCATGCCGGTACTGGCCGCGCGGAGCTGAATTGTTCAAGGCGGCGGGGCGGACAATCACCCAATCGGCGTCACTTTTTTCGATCAATTCTTCCTGCCGCAGTTTGTCCGCGAAAATGAACGGGAGAATGAGAGGAATAACGAAAAAAGTGTAGAGCAGACCGAGACGCCCGACACTGTTCCCAAGGCCGAGCGAGCTCTGACAAATCAGGCGCGGGACATCGCAGGCTTTCATTGCCCGCAGAATATTATGAGTACCTTCCGACAGGGCCCGGTTGGGATAAAACCAGCGCCTGTTGCCAAGGGCGCAGACAATGGCCTGTTGACCGCGAACAGCCGCTTCCACCGAGGCGTAATCGAGGACGTTGCCCTTCAAGACATGAAGGTGCGGGTGTTCGATCTTAAGTTTTTTTGGTTTACGAACGAGCGCCGTTACTTCGTGACCCAGGGCCAGGGCCTGCTGGATCAGTTGCCGGCCCGTTCCCCCGGTTGCGCCAATCACCAGAATTCTCAACCGGTTCCCCCATCCGCGCGAAATCGCTTTAGCCGTCTTGGGCCTGGGCGGTTTGCCCGCCAGCACCACGATCAAACTTACGGCATAAGCGATGTAAATTAAGAGAAACCACGCCATAAACGGCATTTACTGGTCTTGGTTGTAGCCGTTTTCGTGCAGCGTTGAAGGGAAAAAGCTTGGGGGTTGCATTCCACAGGATGGAAGGCGAGCGGGCAGGCCAGGCCGCCGCGGATCCCGCCTATTTAGCGGGCGGAGTCGTTTTACGACAAAGACAAGGCGCGCCCGGCCAGGGTTCGGCGGGATCTATCGATGCGTTCGGGATGACAAAGGAGGGGCCTCGTTTCCGGAAACCCGGATAACCCATCCGGGCAAAGTAATTGAGAGATTGAGAGATCGAGCGATTGAGTGAGAATAATTGGCGCAGTGCGGGAAAGCGCATTGGAGAAATGGACGCCATTCAACCCACCATCCTTATTATTGACGATGAAAAGCATACCCGCGACGGGCTGCGGCGTTTGCTGGAAGACAATTACGATGTGTATGTGGCGGCCGATGTCGCGGGAGCCATGGCCGTGCTCGAGCGCGAGCCGATCGACCTGCTCCTTACCGATCTGCGTTTGGGTGGAGACGATGGAATGACCCTGATCGATCGAGCGTTGAAAATGCCGCATCCACCGATCTGCATCATGATGACCGCCTACGGCTCCGTCGATACGGCGGTGGAAGCGATGAAACGCGGCGCTTACGATTTCGTGACCAAACCGCTGAATCTCGACAAGGTGGAAATGCTGATTGCGCGGGCGTTGCGAGACCGCAAGCTGGAGCAGGAGAATCGCTCGCTGCGCCAGCAGGTGGATGAGCGCTACGGAATAGAGAATATCTGGGGCGAATCGGGCGCCTTGCGCGAGGTGTTGGATACGCTGAAACAGGTGGCGCCTTCGTCGGCCAATATCCTGATCGAAGGAGAAAGCGGCACCGGCAAGGAATTGGCCGCGCACGCCATTCATAATCTCAGCCGGCGAAACAAGGCAAAGTTCGTGGTGGTGCATTGCGCCGCCTTGTCGCCTCAGTTGCTGGAAAGCGAATTGTTCGGCCACGAAAAAGGCGCCTTTACCGGGGCAAGCGAACGTCGCATCGGCAGATTCGAACAGGCCAGTGGGGGCACGATTTTTCTGGATGAGATCGGCGAAATCGATGCCAGCACCCAGGTCAAATTACTCCGGGTGATGAGCGAGCAGCACGCGTTCGAACGGGTGGGGGGCAATCAGACCTTGCGGGCGGACGCGCGGGTGATTGCAGCCACCAACAAAAACCTCGAAAAACTGGTGCGGGAAGGGAAGTTCCGGGACGATCTATTCTTTCGTCTGAACGTGGTCCGCATCACCATGCCGCCGTTGCGGGAAAGAAAAGAAGATATTCCGCTTCTCGTTCATGGGTTTTTGCGGCATTTCTGTAAGGTCAATGACAAACCGTTGCTGGAGCTTACGGCCGACGCCATGAACGCTTTGCTCATTTACGATTGGCCCGGGAATGTGCGCGAACTGCGCACCGCGATTGAGCACGGTGTGGTCATGGCCAGCGGGTCCAAGATCACCATCCGCGATCTGCCCATGGCGGTGCGACAGGCCGCGGGAGCGGCCCTTCCCCGCGGGATTCCGGCGGCGCGCGCTTTTGGCGAAAAAACCAGTCCGCTCGATCTTCATGAAACGGAGCGAAAGCTGATTCTTCAGGCATTGGCCGGCTCCAACGGCAACGTTACCGCGGCCGCGAAAAAGCTGGGCATCAGCCGTCGGACGCTGCATCGCAAAATTAATGAAATGAACGCCGAGAAATCCGAGAAACCGGAGGCGGCAAACCCCGAAGAGCAACAATATGCCGGGTAGCGCCGATTTTATTCAACGGGCGGTGCACGCCCTCGAGATGGGCGGCCTCGCGATCTGGATCCGGCGGATGCTCATTGTGGTGGTTGCGATCGCGCTGGCTGTTTGCTATTTGATCTGGCCGCTTCCCTTTCGCGGGCTGGCCACTTCCGATGCGATGGATCAGGCCCAAATCGCCCGCGCGATTGCCGGCGGCCAGGGCTGGTCGACCGAGTTCGCGCGCCCGCTCGGGATCACCCAGCTGAAAGCCAACGGTAAAAACGTCGAACGAAACATCTGGCTCGATACCTATAACGCGCCGCTCCCTCCGCTGGTGAACGCGCTCCCGCTTCTGCTGGTGAAGCCCTACTGGCAGATGACTCCCACCGAACTCACCGCTGCCGGGGACGAGGCAATCGCGGTCATGTCGATGCTGCTTTTTTTGTTATCGATCGTTGTTTTGTTTTTCCTCGCCCGCCGATTGTTTGATCAACGGCTGGCGGTCCTGGTCTGCGCCCTGGTTCTGTTCGGCGACATTTTTTGGCAATATGCGACGTCCGGTCTGCCTCAAATGCTTCTTCTATTTTTGTTCAACTGCACGTTGTACTTCCTGGTCCGGGCGGTGCAGGCAATGGAATTGGAAGAGCAGCCGTTGCCGGGCGAGGTTGAGCCCATCGCGGGCCTTCCGCCCGAGGATCAGGCCATCGGCCGCGTCCGGTCTCCTTCCCTTTGGCTCGCCGCCGCCGGTCTCGGATTCGGTCTTCTCGCTCTGAGTCATGCCCTAACGATTTGGATGTTCGTCGGAGCGCTGATCTTCTGCTTTCTCTTCTTCCGGCCGCGCGGCAGAAGCGTGGCCATTCTCCTGGGCGTTTTTGCCATCGTTTACGTTCCCTGGCTGGTCCGGAATTACATGGTCTGCGGCAACCCCGGAGGGCTGGCCATCTATTCGATCCTGGACGGAGTCCGCTATAGCGAAGCGGGATGGATGCGTCGGCTGGATTTCGATATGGCGGGCCTGGGTATCGGAGCGTTTCGGACCAAGATCATCGGAAATTTGCTGGCTGAGACGGGTCGCATTCTGGAGCATTTTGGTTGGAGCGTGGTGGCGCTGGCCTTTTTCGTCGGTTTACTGCACCGGTTCAAACGGCCCGAGACCGCTGCGGTTCGCTGGCTGGTTCTGGCCATGTGGTTGGGCGCGGTTGTCGGGATCGGCTTCTATGGAATGAAGGAGGAGCAGGGGTTCGCGGCAAATCAGTTGCACCTGATCTTTATTCCAATCATGACCTGTTACGGGCTCGCTTTTCTGCTTGTCCAATGGAACCGGATGGAAGTGAACATCCCGTTTGCCCGGCCGGCGTTTATCTCCCTTCTTTTTCTGATCTGCGCTTTTCCGATGCTCAATGCCGTCGTGCTGTCGAGCCGGAAGCCAAAGATCGTCTGGCCGCCCTATGTGCCGCCCTACATCGCGGTCCTCAATAAATGGATGCACCCAAACGAAGTTGTTGCTTCCGATATGCCGTGGGCCGTCGCCTGGTATGCAGACCGGCGCAGTTTGTGGGTCCCGGAGACGATCAAGCAATTGACCGACCTGAGCGACTATCGCGTGCTCGGCGGACCGATTAGCGGTCTTTACCTGACTCCGATCAGCGGGGCCAGTAATACCTTGCGCGATATCGTCAAGGGCGATTACAAGGACTGGGCGCCGCTAATCGAGCGCACGGTCAACCTCCAAAAATCTCCGCTTCCGCTCAAGTGGCCTACCCTTCTCGGATTAGATAAAGAGTGTGTCTTTTTCGGCGACCGCGATCGTTCCGAGCCGAAGCGAAAGTAGGAGGGGCAAGCCGGTGGATCGAGCACTCCCTTGCTCGATGCTAAAACCCGCCTCCAACATGCGCATTACCCGGATCGAGTCTCCGTGCGGGAAAAAGAAGGAACGGCTGCGCCGTTTGCAGGCTAACATCGCGCGCGGGGCGCACGATCCACCTTGGCTTTGCTGAAGCCGGCGGCAAAGGAGCCCGACCCAGCTCCGCCTCAGGCGATTTTCACAATTTCCGATTTACGAATTGCCTGTTCGAGCGTTCAGTTATCCGGTCGTGCAGACAAAGAAAATTTTTGGAACCGACGGGGTTCGCGGAGTGGCCAACGTCGAGCCGGTAACGGCGGAAACGGCGTTGAAGCTGGGGCGCGCAGCCGCCCACGTAATCACCAAGCTCAATCCCCGCACGATCCCGGCCGGCGCGCGTCCGAAAATCGTCCTGGGCAAGGATACGCGGCTTTCCGGTTACATGCTCGAGAACGCGCTTGTTGCCGGCATCACTTCCCTCGGAGTCGATGTCCTGATCATCGGTCCGTTACCCACTCCGGGCGTCGCCTATATCACGCGCTCGTTGCGAGCCGATGCCGGGATTGTCCTGTCGGCTTCCCACAACCCGTATGAGGATAACGGAATCAAGTTCTTCCGGCACGACGGTTACAAGCTGGACGATCAGATTGAAGAACGGATCGAGCGCCTCGTGTTTACCGGCGAGATCGATTCCATCCGGCCTACTGCCGGAAAAATCGGGCGCGCGGCCCGGATTGACGACGCTCTGGGACGCTATGTCGAGTTCGCCAAACGCAGTTTCCCCCGCGGGATGTCGTTGGAAGAGATGCATGTGGCGGTCGATGTGGCGAACGGGGCCGGATACAAATCGACTCCTTGTGTTTTGCGCGAGCTGGGGGCGGAGATCACCGTTGTTCACAACGAACCAAACGGCACAAACATCAACATGCAATGCGGCAGCACTTTCCCGAGCGAGATTCAGCGGGCGGTGAAGGAGAGCGGGGCCGATGTTGGTATCACTCATGACGGCGACGCCGACCGGGTGCTGCTCTGCGACGAGAAGGGCGAGATTGTCGATGGCGACGAAATTCTGGCCATCGCCTCGGTCGATCTGTTGAAAGCGGGAAGACTGGCTCAAAACACTCTGGTGGCAACGGTCATGAGCAACTTCGGA
Organism: uncultured Verrucomicrobiae bacterium; assembly: GCA_963728975.1. Classification (GTDB taxonomy): domain Bacteria; phylum Verrucomicrobiota; class Verrucomicrobiia; order Chthoniobacterales; family UBA10450; genus DATFCK01. The sequence goes on along the minus strand of CAVSMF010000001.1, from coordinate 940,131 downwards.
CTGGACGAGACCCTGGCCGCGGCGGGCGGGAAACTGCTTCGGACCAAAGTGGGCGACCGGTATGTGATTGAAGAAATGGTGCAACGCGACCTCAACCTGGGGGGCGAACAAAGCGGTCACATCATCTTTCGCGATTCCACCACCACCGGGGATGGGATCATTACCGCGCTCCAGATCCTGAGAATCATGCACGAAACGCGACAGCCGTTGAGTAAATTGAAAAGTTGCCTGAAAAAATATCCCCAGGCCCAGAGAAACCTGGTTGTTAAAGCCAAGCCGCCGATCGAAGAATTGCGCGAGGTAGTGAAGCTGCGCATCGAAGTGGAGCGCGAACTTGCCGGAAAAGGCCGGGTCCTGCTGCGCTATTCGGGGACGGAACCGAAGATACGTCTTCTTATTGAAGGGCGCGAGTTCGACCAGATCGAGAACCAGGCCGACCGGATTGCGGAAGCGATCCAAAATGCGATCGGGGCGAATTAGACATGACTCTCCCCCGCGTTATCGAAGCTCTTCTGTTTAGCGCTCAACGGCCGCTTTCCCTGAAAGAGATTGCCGATGTGATCCGGGGGGCTGGCAGCGAGGACGATTTTTCCCCTAACGAGTTCGCCAAGGTTCGCGAAACCGAAGTGGCCGCAGCCATCGAGGAGTTAAAAGTCGAATATATCGAACAACAGCATGCTTTTCAGCTGGCCGAGAAGAGCGAAGGCTGGCAGCTCGTGACCGATCCTGACTATGCCGGATGGGTCAAAAACCTTTTCCCGGGGCCTAAACCGGCTCGCTTAAGCGCCCCGGCCCTGGAGACGCTCGCCATCATTGCCTATCGGCAACCGATCACCCGGCCTGACGTCGAGGCGGTTCGCGGCGTGACCATTGAAGGAGTTTTGCAGACATTGATGGAGCGCGGGCTGGTCAAGATTTCCGGACGCGCCGAAATCCCGGGCCGGCCGCTTCTTTATCAGACCACCCAATTTTTCCTCGATCATTTCGGCCTGAAGAATCTGGATGAATTGCCCAACGTGGAGGAGTTGCGCACCCGCTTTTTGCCGACTGCGCCACGTCCTGTTGCCAGGGCAGACGCGCCTGCTGAGACCTCAGCCGAGACCGAAACCTCAACCAACCCAAAATAACGGTCCACGAAACACGCTAAAAGACACGAAAAGCGGCATCGGTCAGGAAACCTTTTCGTGTAATTCGTGTGTTTCGTGATCTCTGCTCTTTCAAAAAGGAATGTTGGTCTCGGGTTGTGCCGGAACCTGGGTCACGTCAGGATGATGCCTTGTGGTTTCCCATTTCCAGAAGACCGGCCGGCTCTTCCTCCTTATCGCTGCTCTGACTCTGCCCGGGTCGCTGCCGGCCGCTATTCGGCCGGCCGATTGTGCGCGGGCGGCCAAATATTCCGAGAAGAAGCGCGGGATCGCGATGCTGGTGATACAGGATGGCCGCACCGTGTTCGAGCATTACGGGCGCGGAGCAGCCCCGAATGGCCGCTGGCCCATCTTCAGCGGGACCAAGAGTTTTTGGGGCATCGCCGCGCTTTGCGCGGTTAACGATCGTTTGATCCGGCTGGACGATCCGGTGGCGAACACGATCACGGAATGGAAACGCGATCAGCGCAAATCGCGCATCACCATTCGGCAATTGTTGAACTTCACCGATGGAATCGAAGGCGCACCCCATTTGCATCGCGCGTCGATCCCGGACCGGGACGCGCGGGCCATTCGATTGGCCTCCGTGGCCGAACCGGGCGCGGCTTTTACTTATGGGCCGAGCCATCTTCAGATCTTTGTGGAATTGCTTCGCCGGAAATTAGGTGGACGCTCGCCCATTTCTTATCTGCAAAAGAACGTGCTCAACCCGCTGGGATTGCATTCGCTCGATTTCAAACAGGACAAGCGCGGAAATCCGCTTGCGGCCAGCGGATTCGAACTGACGGCGGAAGAATGGGCCCGGTTCGGCCGGCTCATTCTCCATCATGGAAATTACCGGGGAGATCAGGTTGTTCCGGCGGCGCTGTTGGACCGGGCGTTCATCGGTTCGCGGGCGAACCCCTGTTACGGGTTGACCTTCTGGTTAAACCGCGAAGCGCCGCGTGCTGCCGCAGTGGACATGGAAAAGGAAATCGATTTGCCCTGGCAACGGGCCCGTTGGTCCAGAGTCTGCATCAGCCGGGTCGCTCCGCCCGACATGGTGGTGGCCCTCGGTTCCGATTACCAGCGGCTCTTTATTATTCCGTCGCTCAACGCCGTCATCGTCCGCCAGGGACGCAACGCCCGATTTTCCGATGCGCAGTTTCTTCGGCTGCTCTTGGGACATCGTCGATAACCGGCACGGCATTTCCGGGGCCGGGCCACGGCGGATTTGACTTGCGGCCCGGTTTCCGGAACGATTGACGACCTTATGGAAAGGAAGAGTTTTTTGGCCGTCGCCCTCCTGGCCACGCTCGGGTTTGCCCTTACCCTCACTGCCGCGGAATCAAACCGGCCGACGACCGAGCAACAATTGGCCGAGGTGGAACACGACTGGGCGGACTCGTATGTGAAACGCGATCCGTCATTCGCGCAGCGCATTACCACCGGTGATTTCACCTTCATCGAATCGAGCGGAGCCATGATGAACAAGGCCGACTACGTCAAAAGCATCACCGGAGATACGGTCTTCTCCGCATTCACGATCGACGATTTGAAGGTCCGGGTGCACGGTGACGCCGCGGTCGTGACCGGAGTGGCAACTATCAGCGCGAAAAAAGGAGAAAAAGACGAAAGCGGCCGATATGCGTTTACCGATCTTTTCACAAAACAGAACGGCGAATGGAAGGCGGTTTCGGGACAGGCGACGGCGATCGCCAACCCGTAAGCGCGATTAGATCTAATTCTATGAATAAATATGCAATCGGCTGTGGCGGCGTTGTCCTTATCCTGGTCTTTGTCGGCTTGGTGGTGGGTCTTGGCCTGATGGGGAGCTACAATCGCCTGGTCAAACTGCAACAGAGCGTCGATCAAAGCTGGGCTCAGGTTCAGAATGTCTATCAACGGCGGGCGGACTTGATCCCGAACCTGGTCAACACAGTCCAGGGAGCGGCGAACTTCGAAAAATCGACTCTGACCGAAGTAACCAATGCCCGGGCCAGCGTCGGCCGCGTTCAAATCGACCCGAACAAGGCGCCTACCGACGCAGCCCAACTCCAAAAATTCCAGGCTGCCCAGGGCGATTTAAGTAATGCCCTGTCCCGTTTGTTGGTGGTGGCCGAGAATTATCCGCAGTTGAAATCCAACCAGAATTTTCTCGGGTTACAGGCCCAGCTCGAGGGGACGGAAAACCGGATCTCGGTCGAGCGCGGCAATTTCAACCGGGAGGTCCAAAGCTATAACACCGCTGTGCGCAGTTTCCCGACGAACTTCATTGCCGGCATGTTCGGGTTTGCGCCGCGGCCATTCTTCAACGCCCAGCCCGGGGCGGAGAAAGCGCCGGCGGTGAATTTCAACTTCGGCACGCCGGCTCCGTCAGTGGCGCCGGCCGCGCCGGCAGCGACCGCCTCGCCCTGAGCGTTGTCGATTACTGGTGGCCCCACTGTTTTGGCAAAGTGGATCGAGCACTCCCCTGCTCGATGTTAGTTTAAACGGCGAAGCCGAAAATTTCTCGTGTTTGAATCGATTTTCGGCCTCTCGAAATAGCTTATCAGCCGGAGTAGCCTGAAAGGAATAGCAATGGTTATGGCTCACCTGTTCCAGCGCGCAATTAAATTTGCGGCTTTGCCGACTCGTTTAGCATCGTGCGCGGAGCGCTCGATCCACCTTGCTGCCGCTGCACTTCTGATCTTCGCCGTTACCTCCCGTGCCGCCGAGGTCGTCCCTCCGAAACCGGAACATTACTTCAACGATTACGCGGGAGTGGTTTCGAAAGAAGCGGCGTCGCGATTCGATCAGCAGCTCACCCAATTCGAGCGCGATACTTCGGATCAGGTGGTGGTGGCGGTTTTTCCCAAAATGCAGAGCGACTCGGATATTGCCGATTACACCCAGCGGGTCGCCCAAAGCTGGGGGGCGGGCCAGAAGGAACGGCGCAACGGCGTGGTCCTGTTCGTTTTCATTCAAGACCACAAAATGTTTATTCAGGTCGGCTACGGTCTGGAAGGCGCCCTCCCGGACGCCACCGCCTTCGATATTACCGAGTACCGCATCAAGCCTCATTTCCGGAGTCAAGATTACGAAGGAGGGTTGCGGGACGGAATCGATTCGATATTGAAAGCGATCCGGGGCGAATACAAGGGGACCGGAAAGACAGTCAGAGAGAGCGGCGCTTCGAAAAACAGCACTCTCGGCTTTTGGTTGTTCCTGTTTGTTTTTCTTTTCTTTGTTTTTCTGATCATGAAACGGGGAAGTCGTCGGGGATACCGTTACTCGAGTCTGGGCGGACCGTTCCTGGGAGGCTGGTCGGGCGGTTCAGGCGGCGGCGGATGGTCTTCTGGCGGCGGAGGCTTTAGCGGAGGAGGGGGCAGTTTTGGCGGCGGCGGAGCCGGCTCCAGCTGGTAACCAACCGTATGCGAACCAAAGAATTTTTAAGCCGGCTAGAACACGATCGCATTGTGGAGGCGATTCGGGCGGTCGAGGCGGCCAGCTCGGCCGAGATTCGCGTTTATCTCCAGCGAGGAAAGCCGGGCGGCGATGCGTTGCTCGCGGCCACGAGAAAATTCGGCAGGCTCGGCATGCACAAAACGCGCGAGCGCAACGCCGTGCTCATTTTCATCGCCCCGCGCGTGCACAAATTTGCGGTGGTGGGCGACCAAGCGATCCATGAAAAATGCGGGGATCGGTTGTGGCAGGGTGTTGTTGAAAAAATGCGGGAGAAATTCCAGAAAGAGAAATTTTCCGAGGCGATTGTGGAAGGGATTGGGGAGATTGGCGAAGTGCTGGCCCGGCATTTTCCGAGAAAAAAAGGGGACGGCAACGAGTTGCCGGACACTATAATCGAAGGTTAGAAAGTAGAAGCGGCGTCCCCGCCGCTTTCCCCCTCCGGCCCCACGCGACCGGCGACGCCAGACTCGCCGCGCCAGGCCGGCCACATTGCCGCTTGCGCAACGCCGAAATTTCGTCTTTATTTCACGCTTCGCAGCGAGCTTTTAGAAATTACGCCGTTGGTCCCTGGGTTTCCGTCGCTGGACGTGAAGCCGCACTCGCCAGGGGAAACCCGGTGAAGAAGGATGGAGCAAATGGAGTAGTGGAGTAATGACGGAAGCGTTCTGTTTCCCATCACTCCAATAATCCGGCACTCCAAGGAAAGAAGATTATGCCAGTCCGTTACGGTCGTTTTGAAATGCCGAAAACTCTCATCAAAGAGGAGAGCACTGCCACTGAAACCTACGCCAAATTTGTTGCCGAACCGTTTGAAGCCGGATACGGGCACACGGTTGGGAATTCGTTGCGCCGGGTGTTGCTTTCTTCCCTGGAAGGGGCGGCCATCACCGCCATCAAAATCAGCGGGGCCCAGCATGAGTTTGCCACGTTGCCGGGGATAGTTGAAGACGTCACCGACATCGTGCTCAATCTGAAGCGCGTGAAATTTAAAGCCGCCGATCACGAGCCGCGGAAGCTCTCCCTGGCCGCGAGCAAGGAAGGCGAAATCACAGCCGGGGATATCCAGGTGGTGCAAGGATACGAAGTGCTGAATCCCAAGCAAAGTATCTGCACTCTCGATAAGAAGGGTAAGTTCGACGCCGAGCTCGAAGTCCGGGTCGGAAGAGGATTTGCCACCGGCGAAGAGAACAAACGCGCCGATCAACCGATCGGTTTGATTCCGATCGATTCCATTTTTTCGCCTGTGACCCGGGTGAAATACGCGGTGGAAAACACCCGCGTCGGTCAGCGAACGGACTACGACAAGCTGATCCTGGAGGTCTGGACTGATGGCCGGTTAACCCCGGATGATGCGTTGCTCCAGGCGTCGGCCATTCTCCGCCACCACCTCGATGTGTTCGTCAACTTCAACGAGGACGTGATCGAGTTCGACGAAACTCCAGCCGGAGTGAGCGAGGAGAACATGAAACTGAAGAAGCTCCTCAACATGAGCGTCAACGAGATCGAGCTCAGCGTTCGCGCGGCCAATTGCTTGAACAACGCTAACATTACCACGGTGGGGCAGCTGGCCCAGAAGACCGAAGCGGAAATGCTCAAGTATCGCAATTTCGGCAAGAAATCGCTCAACGAAATAAAGGAGAAGCTCCAGCAGCTCGGTCTCAGCCTGGGAATGAAGTTCGATCCCGGTTTGGTCGATTTGCCTGCCGCCGGAATTGCCGATGGGGCCAGTCCAAACGGCGCATCGGCAGAAAGTTAATTCTGCGTTAACCGGGAGATTCCTTTCTTCGCCTATGAGGCACCAAAAGAAAACGATTAAGCTCGGCCGCACCGCCGACCATCGAAAAGCGTTGCTGGTCAATCAGGTCTGCAGCCTGATCGAACACGAGCACATCAAAACGACATTGGCCAAGGCGAAAGCCGTCCGGCCGCTGGCCGAAAAAATGGTGACGTTAGGCAAAAGGGGCTCGATCCATGCGCGCCGCACCGCCCTTGCGGTATTGCGGCAGAAGAACGCGGTAAAAAAACTGTTTGATAACATCGCGCCTCGTTCCGCCGGTCGCAATGGCGGTTATACCCGGATCATCAAGCTTGGCCGGCGCAAAAGCGATTCCGCCCCGGTTGCCCTGCTCGAATGGGTGGATGCGGCTGCACCAGCCGAAGAAAAAGAAAAGAAAAAGGAGACAAAAGAGAAAACTCCCAAGGTCGAGAAACAGACTGCGGCCGCCCCCGCCCCCAAACAAGCCGCTCCTGCCGCCGTCGCGGAGAAACCCGCCACCGCGGAAAAGGCTGCCGAAACGGCGCCGTCTCCAGCTCCGGCGGAAGAGCCGAAGCCGAAAAAGCGCAGATGGTTTGGCCGGAAATCGGGCGAACCGGAAAAGTAGGTCGCACTTTTTTGGGTTAGAGAGTTCGTTTCCGGCGGGGTAGGACGTCGCGCTGCGATGTTCGTTTCCGGCGCGGTAGGGACATCGCGCTGCGATGTCCGGTCCGGACGGTGCAGCCCGGCGTCGCTTCTTGCGGGGCCTTACGCGATTTTCATCCTAATCGTCCCAAAACTGGAACGGCCGGTTCCCGAGTGCGGAATGTTTCGGTTTGGGTCGGTTGCGCGCAATCAATTGCATTTAACTTAACCGAAGCGACTTACAGCAACTCGGTAGAGCCTGGCATGAGCCGTGCATAAGGAACAGGTCAACCCAACCCTGCTTATGAACAATCACCAAGAATCCACTTACGCTCTTCTGGTTCGCTCCGAAGAAAGAGGCCGTTCCGTTCTGGAAACGATCGCCTACGTCGCCTTCATTCTCAGCGTCGTCCTGGCCGTCTGGGAATTCGCCCAGCATCCGGTCCAGATCCCCGCGTCGGGAATCGAACGCTGCGTCGCCTGCGCCAGCCCGGCAAGCGGAGCTGTTTCGCCCGGCTAATCTCGACCCGGTTTCCCTAACGAGCTAGGCATGATTACGCTCTGGCAGGATATACGCTACGGGCTGCGGATGCTGGCCAAACACCCCGGGTTTACTTTGATTGCCATCGTTGCTTTGACGTTAGGCATCGCCAGCACCACCACCATTTTCACGGTTCTGGACGCGGTGTTGCTGCAGCCGCTCCCCTATCCGGCTCCCGACCGGATCGTCACCGTCGCCCAGACAATCCGGAGCACCGGCATTTCCTCGGAAGACAGTTCCCCGGCCAACTACCTGGATTGGGTTTCGCAGAACAACGTCTTTTCCGAGCTCGCCGCCGGCAGCGGGCGGCGGCCGACGCTGGGAGGCGATCACCCGGAGCGGATTCGCATCACCATAACGACCTCAAATTTCTTCGACCTCTTTTCGGTTAAACCAATCCTCGGCCGCACCTTCACCGGGGAAAATGCGCGGCCGGGCCAGGATCATGTGGCGGTTCTGGGTTACGAACTGTGGCAGAGCCGTTTCGGCGGCCAACCGGACATCCTCGGCCGGGATCTCATTCTGGACGGCGAACGGTTCACCATCATTGGAGTGATGCCGTGGCGTTTTTCTCCGGATAACTATGGCCAGCTTTGGATCCCATCCCGCTGGGATGTCCCGTCCCATCCCCTCGTTCCGGATCAGGATCCTCGCCCGATGCGGGATCGAAGTTATCTCGATGTCTGGGGCCGCCTCAAAACCGGAGTAACAATTGAACAGGCGCGCGCCCAGATGAAGGCGATCGCCGCTCGACTGGAAGCGCAGTACCCCGATGCCAACAGCGATGTCGGAGCAACAGTCGTCCCCCTCCGCGAAGAGGTCGTTTCCGGGTTGCGCCCGGCCTTGACTGTATTGATGGGAGCGGTTGCTTTCCTATTGCTGATCGGATGCGTCAATGTCGCCAATCTTTTGCTGGTGCGCGCGGCCACGCGCGACCGCGAAATTGCGATTCGCTTCGCCCTGGGGGCCAGCCGGATGCGGCTGGTGCGTCAACTCCTGACCGAAAGCGTGTTGCTTGCGCTTTTCGGCGGAGTTTTGGGTGTCGTGTTCGCTGCCTGGGCGGTTCCGGTTCTTCTAGCCATGGGTCCGGCCGATCTCCGCAACTTTCAAGATATCGGGTTGAACCGCCAGGTGCTTGGTTTCAGCCTGGTCGTTTCGGTTTTGACCGGTGTCCTTTTCGGCTCGATCCCGGCGACCTACGCCTCATTTCTGAAACCAAACGACTCGTTAGTCCGGTCCGAGCACGGGACCAGCCGGGTCCACAATCGCAGTCGCGCGTTTCTGATTACGGCGGAGATCGCGCTCTCCCTGGTCCTTCTGATCGGGGCCGGGCTGATGATGCGGAGCTTCGCCAACTTAACCCATGTCGACCCCGGATTCTCGTCCGATCACCTTCTGGTTTTCAACGTGGCCGCTCCTTCGGAAACGGATAGGTCCCGCCAGACGATATTTTATAATCAAGTGGTGCAGCGCGTGGCCGCGCTTCCCGGAGTCAAAGTCGCCGGAGCGGTCAGCCGGCTGCCTTTGAGCGGCGGCAACAGTTCGCGCTCCTACACTGTGTTCGGCAGCGAACAATCGCATCAAGCCGATCTCCGGGTTGCGACCAGCGATTATTTTCGGGTGATGCAGATCCCGCTCCTGCGCGGCCGGACCTTCACCGACCAGGATGGACCGGGTAGCCAGCCTGTCGTTATCATCAACGAAGCGCTCGCCCGCACGGTTTTTCCCAACCAAGAACCGATCGGGAAATTCATCCTCCAAGGACCGGAATCGACGCAGCTAAAGAAGCTCCAGATCGTCGGCATCGTCGGCAACGTCCACCACGTCGGCCTGGCAAATTCACCCAACCCGGAAATTTATCGGCCGATCGGGCAATCGTCCTGGCCATCCCTGTTCGTGGCTGTGCGCAGTGTGAGGGCCGATCCGCTCACTCTGGTTCCGGCAGTGCAAACGGCGGTCTGGAGCGTCAACAAAAACGTCGCCCTGGCCAACGTCCGAACCATGGAGGACATGGTCGCGCGCTCGTTGGCGAATCAAAAGTTCACCATGCTTTTGCTCACTATCTTTGCCGGGATCGCGCTCGTTTTCGCCGCCATCGGTCTGTTTGGGGTGATGTCCTATTCGGTCGTGCAACGGGCGCGCGAAATCGGACTCCGCATGGCTCTGGGCGCGCAACGCAGCGATATTTTTAAACTGATCGTGCGCGAAGGAATGCTGCTGACCTTTATCGGTCTGGTATTCGGATTCGGCGCCTCATGGGCGATGACCCGATTAATTTCCGGGTTCCTTTTCGGCGTCAGTGCGACCGATCTGGCAACGTTTGTTGTCGTATCCGGCCTGCTTGCCCTGGTCGCTCTGTTCGCTTGCTGGTGGCCCGCTCACCGCGCCAGCAGCGTCGATCCGATCGTTGCTCTGAGAACCGAATAAGAACCCCCTTCGCCCGGAACCGGCCGCAGGCCGGTTGCTACATTGGGCGAAGTGGGATCAGCCGCCACCTGACTTTGCCATCGACGATCTCAAGCTCGGCCACGCTGGGGGGCGCGCCCTGGTTAGGCCGGGTCACGCATCCGGGATTAAGAAACCAGACGCCGCCCGCTTTCTCGTTCCGGGGAGCGTGCGTATGACCGTGCAGCAGAACCTCCACCTCCTCGCCCGCTAGCATTCCGGGTTCCGGCGGAATATGCTGGAGACGAAATTTTCGGCCGGATCGGATTAGGTCCAGCACGAGCGGCCACTCATAATTGGTGTCGCAGTTCCCCCGGACCACGGTGAGCGGCGGGCCGACCGCGCGCAATTCGTCCAAAACTGCCCCGGCGCAGACGTCCCCCAAATGCCAGATCTCGTCCACGTCCCGGGCCAGCGTTTCCAGAATCAGCGGAACCTTGTTGTGGGTGTCGGCAATAACGAGAATCTTCGTCACTTTGAGCGCCCGCTAATTTTTGTCGGCCACGGATTCACACTGATGAAAGAGAGATGAGCAGATCAACGCTTCTTCGAAATCTGTGAAAATCCGTGTTCATCTGTGGCTGGTCTTTTCCCGGCTTTCTGGTTTCCAGATTGTCTATCCACAGATTTCGCAGATTCACGCAGATTTGGGGGGCATCGAGTTTCAGGCGTTCCGTGTCTCAAGAATGTGTGGAACAGTTCTTCCATCACTCCATTTCTTTCCTGCGTTCCTGGTTTCCTGAGATGTTTTTCCTGGCTTTCTGGTTTCCAGATTAATTGAGCATCCTGATTCACTTTGAGCGAGCTCGCTAATTTTTGTCGGCCACGGATTTACCACTGATGAAACAGAGATGAGCAGATCAACGCTTCTTCGAAATCTCCGAAAATCCGTGTTCATCTGTGGCTGGTCTTTCCCTGCTTCCGGCCACTCCTGCCAGATTAATTCAGCATCCCGATTGCTTCCAACAATTCGCGCTTTAATGTTCAACCCGTGTCATTTGGCGATTTTGGACTTGCCCCCGAAGTGGTCCGGGGCACCCAGGCGATGGGTTTCATCGAACCCACTGCCATTCAGCTGCGCGCCTTTCCGATTATTATCGCCGGCAAAGATTTGATTGGGACGGCCCAAACCGGCACCGGGAAAACGGCCGCGTTTGCCCTTCCCATCCTCACCCTCCTGGCCCACCACGGTAAATTTCGTTGCCTGGTGCTCGAACCTACTCGCGAGCTGGCCGCCCAGGTTGAAACAGCTTTTCGGGATTACGGACGATTCACCGATCTCCGGGTCACAGTGGTGCACGGGGGAGTGGGGTATGGCAAACAGCGAGACGACATCAAACGGGGCGTCGACGTGGTCGTGGCCACGCCGGGCCGCCTGCTCGATCACCTGGAGCAGGGGGTGATTCACTTCCGTGACGTTCATATTCTCGTTCTCGACGAAGTGGACCGGATGCTGGACATGGGCTTTCTGCCCGATGTGCGGCGGATCGTGGAAAAAATATCGACCGACCGCCAAACTTTGTTGTTCTCGGCGACGTTGCCGCCGGAGATCGAAAGACTGGCCGCCTGGGTTTTGCGCGAACCGGAGTTGGTCGAGATCGGGGCGCGCCGGTCGCCGGCTGAAACGGTCACTCACGCCGTCTATCCGGTGGCGGCCGAACAGAAATTCGATCTTCTTATGGCGTTACTGGAACGGACGAATTTTGACAGCGCCCTTATTTTTTGCCGGACAAAGCACGGGGCCGATCGGATCGCGCATCAACTGAAGGAAGGAAAACATTCGGTGGCTGTTTTGCATTCCAACCGGACGCAGCGGGAACGGATTGAAGCGCTGGAGGGGTTCAAATCGGGCAAGTACGAAGTGATGGTGGCGACCGATATTGCGGCCCGCGGACTCGACATCGCCGGGGTCAGTCACGTGATTAACTACGATGTGCCCGAGCATCCGGAAGATTATGTCCATCGCATTGGCCGGACTGGCCGGGCCCAGAATGTCGGCGATGCCTTTACCCTGATGAACGGACAGGAAGTGCAGGCGCTCCAGGCCATCGAACATTTCATCGGCCAGAAAATTCCCCGGCTGAAACTCGATAATTTTCCGTATCTCTACACCGTCTTGTTCGAACCCGAATCGTCCGGCGGCAAACGCTCGATCGGGGGCGGCCGCACCCATCGGGGTTATTCCTTTGGCCGGCGGCGGAAGTAGACCTGATTCGCCGAGCGAGTGGGCAGCGCATCCCGAAAGTGTCGCTTCAGAGGAGCGCGCAAAACAGCTGTCATTCCGAGCAACGCGAGGAATCCCGCGGATTGTTACTGCGCATCTGAGTTGGCCGAATGCACCGGGGGTGGTGACATCGCGGGATCCTTCGCTTCGCTGAGGATGACCGGCCGCCCCTACCGGAGAAACGCTTCCCGGGCCGCCTCGAGACGCTTTGCTTCGACCCGCTCGATCTGTTCGATCGCCCGCTCCTCCAGTTTGGCCAGGTCGATTCCTTTTAGCAGGGGCGAATCGCCCAGCGCAGCCGAAAGCGCGCGCCAGAGGAGCTGTTTGCCGGTGATTCCCAGGACAAGAACTTCCAGGGCATGGAGCAGACCTACTTCGCCCCGTTCATCACCCGCCATTCTGGTTCTGGCCCAGCCGAATTTTTCCCCAAACCACGCCCCAATCCTGCGGACAGCGCTCTGCTTGGCGTTGAACCGCTGCATCAGGTTTCGCAGAACTTTCTGGTCCGCTTCAATGTCGCGCTTGAGCACGGTAAAGAACTGCCCCAGCGGCTTGGCTTCGTGTCGCTGGATTAAATGATCGAGCAGTTCGACCGCGCCGATCGAGCCGGCCATGTGATCGTTCAAATAATAGCTTAGTTCCTTCACGGCTATTCTATGGCTGCTCTGTAGCGGTGGTTGTGTCAACCGCCGATCGCACTCTACCCATTGCCGCCGCCACTCCATGCTTGTGGCCAGGCCACGGTCGCTGCACCATGCGCAGGTAACCGACCAATTCCTTCGCCGGCAACGGAAAAGACAAATGACTACCCCCGATCAACCGGACAAAAACACCCCGTTTACCTATCGCGACGCGCGGCACATCCTCGGCCTGATTGTTCTTTTCGTCGCCATTTGGTTTGTGTTACGCGCGCTCGAGTCGATCGTGCTGCTCTTTGCCGTGGTTTTCCTCCTGGCCATGGTTCTGAATCCGCTTGTGGTCTGGCTGGAAAAGCACCGGGTCCCCCGGATCCTCGGCGTTGCCCTGGTAGTGATCGCTCTCCTGGCCGTGATTGTCACTATCAGCCTGTTCGCGATCCCGCCTCTGGCCAATCAAATCGAGGGATTGGTCCGGAGTGTTCCCGATGTCTGGCGAAACATTCGGGGCCGAATGAATTCGCTGGCTCAAAGTTATCCCGCAGTCCGGGAGGCGCTTCCCCAGACCGACGAGATTGTAAATAGAATTGGGGCGGCTGCCGGAACGGTCGGGAACGTTCTTCTCCGCTCCACTCTCGGTCTGGTTGGGGGCGTCCTGAGCGGTTTGCTCGCTTTGTTGGTGCTTATTTTTGTACTGGTGAATCCGCGACCGCTGGTGGCGGGATACCTGGCCCTCGCGCCCCAGCGTTATCAGGAAGAAGCGCGCCGGACCCTGGTTCGTTTGATTCGTCAAATGCAAGCCTGGGCCCGCGGCGTCGCCATTAACGGTTGTATCACCGGATTCTCGATCGGCATCGGTCTCTGGCTCATCGGAGTTCAACCGGCGCTTATGTTCGGGGCATTCGCGTTTCTGGGCGAATTTCTCCCTAACATCGGAGCTTTTCTGGTTTCCATACCGATTCTCTTCCTGGCCTTGAGCATGGGCGCGACCAAGTTTTGGCTGGCCCTTGGGGTGATCCTTATCGTCTATCAGGTGGAACTGAATTTTCTGGTGCCGGTTGTTCTCGGCAAGGAAATGCGGCTGCATCCGGTCAACATTCTTTTCTTCACCCTGGCGATGGCCAGTCTGTTTGGGCTGTTGGGAGCCATTCTGGCTGTGCCCGCGGCGGCCCTGGTTCAAATCGTGATCGACGAATTTTATCTGCGCCCGCGGCATCTGGATCACGGCAGGATCGAGCGGGAAGCAGCCGCGATCGTGGCGGGAAGAAGCGGGCGTTAGCTTTCTCGAACCCATGTAGCCACCGCCCTGTGGGCGGTGTTCCCCTGAACCGGCCACAGGCCGGTTGCTACATGGGCGGTGTCGCCCTGAAGCGGCAAGCAGGCCGGTGCTACATGGGGTGTCGCCCTGAAGCGGCAAGCAGGCCGGTTGCTACATGGGCGGTGTCGCCCTGAACCGGCCACAGGCCGGTTGCTACATGGGCGGTGTCGCCCTGAAGCGGCAAGCAGGCCGGTTGCTACATGATTGCCGCCGGTGACCAATCCTCTAGAATGATTTTCTACTCATGAAGACGAAAACGCTGTTTGGTTTCATTGCCCTCTTTCTGGTAATCGTTAGCCTGCCTGGCCACGCGGAAAACATCGCGCTGGTTGGAGGGACGGTGATCGATCCGGCGACGGCTAAAATCATTTCCAACGCGGTGGTTGCGATTGACGGTGACAAAATTTCGGCCGTGGGGGAGGCGAAAACTGTTCCGATCGGGCCGGAAGTCCGTCGAATTGATTGCCAGGGCAAGTTCATCCTTCCCGGCTACATCGACACCCATGTGCACTTCTTTCAATCAGGCGACTTGTTTACCCGACCCGACGTTGTCGATCTGACCGCCATTCGTTCCTACCAGGACGAAGTCGCCTGGATCAAATCCCATCTGACAGACACTTTCACGCGTTACCTGCGAAGCGGGATCACATCGGTGGTGGATGTGGGCGGGCCATTTTGGAACTTCGAAGTCCGGAAAATTGCCAACTCCACCGCGAAAGGGCCGCGGGTTGCGGTGGCCGGTCCCCTGATCTCGAGTGTGTCGCGTCCCCAGCTCGATCTGGGCGATCCGCCGATTGTCAAAATCGATACCCCGGAGCAGGCCCGCGAATTCGTGCGCAAGCTGGCCGGGCAGAATCCCGATCTGGTTAAGATTTGGTACATCGTTAACAAGGATCATCCGGTCGACAGTTTTCGGCCGATCGTCCGGGCCACGATTGAGGAGAGTCATGCCCGCAAGATTCGGGTGGCGGTGCACGCCACCGAATTGGAGACGGCGCGAGCCGCCGTGGAAGAAGGAGCCGATATTCTGGTCCACAGCGTGATCGACAAGCCGGTGGACGACGCGTTTGTGAAACTGCTGAAGGATCGCCACACCATTCTCTGCCCGACCCTTGTCGTCTTCGAACGCTACGGACGTACTTTCGCCCACAAGTTGAACCTGACTCCGGAAGAAAAGGCCTGGGGTAACCCGGAAGTGATCGCGACTCTCGATGTAACCAGGATTCCTCCGGACAAATTGCCCGATCGAATCAAAACCGCCCTGGCGGATCCTCAAGCTACGCTCGATCGCATAAAGAAAACCTACGAGGTAGCCTTCAAGAATCTCAAAACGCTCGAAGACGCCGGGGTAACCATCGCCGCCGGAACCGATGCCGGAAACATCGGGACGATTCACGGACCGGCCCTCTTCCGCGAGTTTCAACTGATGAAAGAAGCGGGTTTAACGCCGATCCAAATTCTTCGGTGCGCGACGGCGAACGCGGCCAAACTCTTTGGTGGCCGGACCGGAACCGAGATCGGCCGGATCGAGAAGGGTTATCTGGCCGATCTGGTTATCCTGAAATCCAATCCGTTGAGTGATATCAGCCGTAGTTCCGACATCGATGTTGTAATCAAGAACGGGATCTCCTATCCCGCCTCATCGATCCTTCCGAAGTGAGCAGTCTGGCAAAGACGGGGTGCATCGTCGCGGGTCTGTGGGTTGCGGTCGCCGCCTCCGGCCAGTCGCCGGATCGCATTCCCACCTGGCCGGAAGAGATCGAAAAGGGTTACCTGCCGTACCACCAATTGACAGTGAAAGATTTTCCCATCGACGACAGCGCGCACCCGAACTCCGGTTATTGGGTTCAGCCGTTCATTCACTATTATTATAACGGCATCGCCAAAATGGCCCGCGGCGGGATGATCTACGTCCACGTCACCAATTGGACGGTTTTTTCGGGGTTCGATAAAAACCTTTCCTCCCGCAAAAGTGGATTCCATGAAATGGAAGCGGAGCTGCCTTACGCCCAGGCTATTCTGGATATCTCGGAATTGCATGCCCGGCGCATGGCCGCCTTACTACCCGGAGAGTTTCCCTCTGGCGCCCTGGACAGCAAAAGAGATTGAACGAAGGGCTGCCTTGCGCGTTGGTAACCTCCGATGAATATGAAACCGGCCCTGTTTGCCTCCGTTACCGCTTGCCTCCTGTGCTCCATCGTCGTCGTTTCCGGAGCTGAGGCGAACTTTCTCAAAACGCTCAAGAAGCCCCGAACAAACGAGTATCACGGCGTGAAAGTGCAGGATCCGTATCAGTGGCTGGAAGAGGACAAAAATCCGGCGGTCAAAGCCTGGTCGGACGCGCAGAATCGGCACGCTCGCGCTTATCTCGACAAATTGTCCGATCGCTCCGGGATCGAGAAGCAATTGACCGAGTGGTATGCGGAGACTTCGCCGAGCTATTTTAGCATCATCAGCCGGCCAGGAATGTTGTTCGCGCTCAAGTTCCAGCCGCCCAAACAACAACCGATGCTGGTGACGCTGGCTTCGGCCGACGATTTGAAATCGGAGAAGATGGTTCTTGATCCCAACGCGCTCGACCGGAAGGGAACCACAACGATCGATTGGTTCGTGCCGTCTCTGGACGGCAAATATGTGGCGGTATCGATTTCAAAGGGCGGCAGCGAAGATGGCACCCTGCACATCTACGAGACAGCCACAGGGAAGGCGCTGCCGGACACTATTGCTCATGTGCAATATCCCACCGCCGGGGGAAGCGCGGCCTGGAACGCCGACGGAACGGGACTCTATTATACCCGGTTCCCTCGAAAAGGAGAACGGCCGGAAGCGGACCTGAATTTCTACCAACAGGTTTATTTCCATAAGCTCGGTACTCCGGACAGCAAAGATACCTATTCGATCGGCAAGGAGTTTCCTCGCATCGCCGAAATCGCGTTGGCCGCGTCGCGGGACGGGAAATACATTTTGGCCACGGTAGCCAACGGCGATGGCGGGGACTTTGCCCATTACCTGCTCGGCCCGGACGGGAAGTGGAAACAAATCACCCAGTTCAGCGACCAGATCAAACTGGTGCGGATAGGGCGCGACAACGCGCTCTACCTGCTTTCCCGGGCGGACGCGCCCCGGGGAAAAGTGCTCAAGCTTTCTCTCGATAAACCGGAACTCGCGGACGCGAGCGTGATCGTCCCTGCGAGCGATGCAGTCATCCAGGATATCGTTCCTGCCGCCAGCGCCCTCTATGTCAGCGACTTGTTAGGCGGACCGTCCCAGATTCGCCGGTTTGGGTTGGACGGAAAAAATGAGGCCATGATTTCCATCCCGCAGATATCGGCCGTTTCGGAGATGGAGGCGCTGGAAGATAGTTCGCTTCTTTTCCGGGATGTGAGTTACACCGAACCGCCGGCCTGGTTCCGTTTGGCTTCGGACCAGACCGAGCCGGTCAAAACGGCCCTGGTTAACACATCGCCGGTTTCATTTGCCGACATTGAAGTGACTCGGGAGTTCGCCACCTCCAAAGACGGCACCAAAATCCCGCTCAATCTCGTTCGAAAAAAAGGGACCAAACCCGACGGGAGCAATCCAACGCTGCTCTACGGTTACGGCGGTTACGGCATAAGCATGCAACCGAACTTCGATTTCACCCGGCGGCTCTGGTTCGATCGCGGAGGCGTTTACGTAGTGGCCAATATCCGGGGAGGCGGTGAGTTCGGCGAGGAGTGGCACAAGGCCGGCAATCTTACCAAGAAACAAAACGTGTTCGACGATTTCGCGGCGGCCGCCGAATACCTGATCAAGGAAAAATGGACAAGCCCGGAAAAACTCGCGGTCGAGGGCGGGAGCAACGGCGGCCTGCTGATGGGAGCAATGATCACCCAGCATCCGGATCTGATGCGCGCGGTAGTTTCATTCGTTGGCATTTACGATATGCTTCGGGTGGAGCTCGCACCTAACGGGGCGTTCAACGTCACGGAATTTGGGACAGTCAAGAATCCGGATCAGTTCAAGGCCCTGTATGCTTACTCGCCCTACCATCACGTGGTCGACGGCACCAACTACCCGTCAATCCTGATGCTAACCGGCGCTAACGACGGACGGGTGGCGCCTTATCATTCTCGGAAGATGGTCGCGCGCCTGGACGAAGCCAATAAGTCGGCCAATCCCATCCTGTTGCGAACCAGTTCCAGCGCGGGTCACGGTATTGGCACAGCCCTGAGTGAACGGATCAAGCAACAGGCCGACGTCTATTCCTTCTTATTCGCCCAGCTTGGCATGTCGGCCAAACCATAGGGAATCAATGCCATCCTGGCGACGCCGCCAATTGTAGCAGCCGGCCTGTGGCCAGTTCCGAGAAAACCGCCCGCTTTGTTTGAGGCAACGCTCTTCGGTCATTCCGGCTGAGCGAGGGAGCCCGCAGTTGCGGTTTGCGCATTCTTGGGTTTGGAGAATTTGCCGCCGGCTCTGTCGCGGGAGCCTTTCCGGGAGCTGGCAGATCAGAATGGCGGGAGCGAAAAAGAAACAAAACGCGAGCATATCCCCCCGGAGGAGCTATGGTGGCCGGATGCGCCGTTCCCCTATGGTCCTGCTTGCCGTGATCGGGATCGCCTCCACCGGTTTTGGAGCCGATCCAGTCGCGAACGCCACCAAAACAGGCGATTGGCAACTCTCCGGTGAAAGCCACGGCGTTGCTCTTTACAGCCGGGTCCGGCCGGGTTCATCGCTCAAGGAATTCAAAGCGATTGGGATGATCGAAGCGCCGAGCCGGGTCGTCCACAACGTCTTGAACGACGTCGAAGGTTATCCCCAGTTCATGCCCTTTACCGCCGAATGCCGGATCATCAAACGCGCCGGCAATTCGGTTTATGCTTACCAGAGAATATCCCCCAAGATTTGCCACGACCGCGATTATACTTTGCGCATCGAGGAAAAAACGTGGCCCGGAGAAGGCGGACTGGTCTATCTCAACAAATGGGAGCCGGCCAATGAAGTCGGTCCACCCGCCAAAAAGGGCGTCCTGCGGGTGACATTGTGCGAAGGCAGCTGGTTGCTTGAGCCGGCAGGTCCCGGTAAAACCCGCGCCACTTATTGGATTTATACCGATACCGGCGGCAGTCTGCCCGTTTTCATTGCCAACGCCGCCAGTAAAATCGGGATCAGAAAGATCTTTACCGCGGTCCGTCACCAGATCAAAGAAGCCAAATATTACCAGCATCGCGATTTTCTCGCTGGCCAAGGGCAGGGTCAGGAAAAATATTCCGGTCCCAAGACAGCGGAAGCGCTCTGAATCCGCTTGCCAGTTCCCGCGGCGCTACCGACATTTTGGGTCATGAATACGAATCCCACATCCTATGCGCACCCGGAAGCGCTGGTGGAAACGGACTGGCTCGAGAAGCACCTGCACGATAAGGGGATTCGGATTGTCGAATCGAACGAAGACGTCCTTATCTACGATACCGGGCACATTCCCGGCGCCGTGCACATCGATTGGCGGTCCGATCTGCAGCACTCCGTCGTTCGCGACTACATTACCCCGGAGGAATTTGCGGAACTGTGCGGCCGAAACGGGATCACACCGGACACGACCTGCATTTTTTATGGGGACAAGGCCAACTGGTGGGCCTGCTACGCCCTTTGGGC
This sequence comes from uncultured Verrucomicrobiae bacterium, assembly GCA_963728975.1. GTDB lineage: Bacteria > Verrucomicrobiota > Verrucomicrobiia > Chthoniobacterales > UBA10450 > DATFCK01. Next base: position 920,365 of record CAVSMF010000001.1, on the reverse strand, counting down.
ATTTCGCCTGTTTGGCCACGATAAGGTCAAGATCCTGAACGGCGGCCGGGAGAAATGGAAAGCGGAACAGCGTCCAATGACGCGCGAAGTGCCTAAGTATTCCTCCACCAGTTATCCGGTGCCGGAAAAACGGCTGGATAAGGAAATCCGGGCCTTTGCCGATGAGGCGCTGGCTCACAGCAAAGCTGGCAAAGCGTTGATCGATGTCCGTTCGCCGGGTGAATACAAAGGTGAAATCACCCACATGCCGGAATATCCGCAGGAAGGAGTTCTCCGCGGCGGCCACATCCCCGGGGCGAAAAGCATGCCGTGGAAAACGGCCACGAATGACGACGGCACGTTTAAGCCGGCTGCCGAACTGGCCAAGCTCTATTTCGACCGTTGTGGATTGAAACCGGGCAGCGACACCGTTGTTTATTGCCGGATCGGCGAACGCTCCAGTCATACCTGGTTCGTGCTCACCTACTTGCTCGGACTCGACAAAGTTCGGAACTACGACGGATCCTGGACAGAATGGGGAAATAAAGTTGGCGCGCCGATTGAGCGGGGCGGCTAGCGATGAAAGTCGGGCCCGCGCAGGTTGGCTCGGTTCTGGTTCTTCTTGGCAGTCTGCTGTCAGTCCAAGCCGCCGCGGAGGAAGCAGGGAATAGGACGACAAATGCCGATCAATTGATCCAGTTGGAAAAAACCTGGAACGAGGCGCACCTGAAATGCGACGTCGCCGCCTTGGAGCAGTTGTGGAACGACGATCTCGAAGTCGTGGTCCCCAAAATGCCGGTGATGAAAAAAGCGGATGTGCTCGCCTTCGCCCGTTCCGGCCGGATGAAGTTCGATGCCTACTCGAGCAGCAATCTCCAGGTGCGGGTCTACGGCGACACCGCTGTCGTCAGCGGCAGGATGAAACGGTCGCGCAGGTTTCAAGGACAATCGGTTGACGACAACTGGCAGTTCACCAAAATTTATCGGCGGGAGGGCGGACGATGGCGAGTGGTCAATTTCCAGGCGTCCGAGGTGCCGCCGAATTGAGATGATGTATCCGGTCAAACTCGACAAAATCATCCACCTTTTCGAAACGCTGCCCGAAGACGAGCGGCGCGAGACTCTGGTGTCATACGCCGACAACGCGAGCAAGCAGGAGCCTCGCCAGGGCGAACAGTTCGACCTGGTCGATGTCCGCAAAGACGAGGAATGCGCGGATACGGTGGGAGTTTACCTCCAGGTGGACGGCGAAGGTAAGGCGCACATTCGGATGACGCTTGGTCCGGAGGTGCAGACCTTGACCCGGGCGATGGCTGCGATCTTGTGCAAAGGCCTGGATGGCCTGTCTCCCCAGGAGATACTGGACATGCCGAGCGATTTCGTAACCCGAATCGTCGGAGCCGAGCTGGTCCGGGTTCGCAGCCAGACGATCTATTACGTTTTCACCCGGATCAAAAGCATCTGCAAAGTTTATCTGGATCGGCAGCGCAGGGCCTCGGCCCAAGTGGCATAGCGAGGATGTGTAGCCACCGTCCTGTGGGCGGTGTTTGGGAAAACCGGCCACAGGCCGGTTGCTACAGAGGCGGTGTTTTGGGGAAAACCGGCCACAGGCCGGTTGCTACAGAGGCGGTGTTTTGGGAAAACCGGCCACAGGCCGGTTGCTACAGAGGCGGTGTTTTGGGAAAACCGGCCACAGGCCGGTTGCTACATGGGCCAGTTCCCGCGTGAAGTTCGCCCGATTTCGTTTACTGTCCGCGCTGCGCAGATGCCGCGGAACAATCAACTCAAAAAGATCCTGCTCATCGGGTCCGGTCCGATCGTGATCGGGCAAGGCTGTGAATTTGATTATTCCGGGGTGCAGGCCTGCAAAGCTCTCCGGGAAGAAGGGTACCAGCTGGTTTTGGTCAATTCCAATCCGGCCACGATCATGACCGATCCGGAGTTTGCCGATCGTACTTATATAGAGCCGATCACGGCGGAGGTGATCGAAGCGATCATTGAGCGCGAAAAGCCGGATGCACTTTTGCCAACCATGGGAGGGCAAACAGCTCTCAACGCCGCCATGGAGCTGTATCGCAACGGCGCCCTTGGCCGCCACGGCGTCCGTCTGATCGGGGCCAACGCCCAGGCGATCGCCAAAGGCGAGGACCGGCAGTTATTTAAAGAGGCGATGCTCCGGATCGGGCTGGATGTTCCGTTATCGGGCATTGCTCACGCATTACCCGATGCCGAACGGATCGCCGATGAGATCGGCCGATTCCCTTTGATCATCCGCCCCGCCTTTACCCTTGGCGGGATGGGCGGCGGCATTGCCTATAATCGCGATGAGTTAATGGAAATCGTCGCCCGCGGCCTCGATCTCTCGCCGGTCAACGAGGTCCTGATCGAAGAATCGCTTGTCGGTTGGAAAGAGTTTGAAATGGAAGTGATGCGGGATGCCGCCGACAACTGTGTCGTCGTCTGTTCGATCGAAAATTTTGACCCGATGGGGGTGCACACCGGTGATTCCATCACCGTCGCGCCCGTTCAGACCCTGACGGACAGGGAATATCAAATGATGCGAGACGCATCGTTCGCGGTCATCCGCGAAATCGGAGTCGAAACCGGCGGCTCCAACATTCAGTTTGCGGTCAACCCAGACAACGGCCGGATGGTCGTAATCGAGATGAACCCCCGGGTATCGCGTTCGAGCGCTCTGGCCTCGAAAGCCACTGGATTTCCGATCGCAAAAATTGCCGCCAAACTGGCAGTCGGTTACACCCTCGACGAAATCAAAAACGATATCACCCGCGAAACACCGGCCTGTTTCGAGCCGACGGTAGATTATTGCGTGGTCAAGGCCCCCCGGTTCACTTTCGAAAAATTTCCCCAGGCCGATTCCACTCTCACTACCCAGATGAAAAGTGTCGGCGAAGCCATGGCCATCGGCCGCACCTTTAAGGAGGCTTTGCAAAAGGCGCTTCGCAGCTTGGAAATCAAACGATTCGGATTGTGCGGCGACGGGCACGATGTCCGGGTCGATCCAGATACGTTGCGCCGAAAGCTCAGCGTCCCGAACGCGGAGCGGATTTTCTATCTGGGCCAGGCGTTTCAAGATGGTCTGGGGGTGGACGAAGTGTTCAACCTGACCAAAATCGACCGGTGGTTTCTGCGTAATCTTCAACAGATCGTGGAGGAAAGCAGCGCCTTGCAAGCCAGACGCCCATGGCATGCAGTCCATCAATTGCCGGCCCATACCACCAATCTGGGTGAAGCGAGCTTCCGAAACGACGGCGATTCCCACGAGCGGGACAGCCGCGCCGCCCGCAGCCAGAAAATCGCAGTCTTGCAACACGCCAAAAAACTGGGCCTGTCTGACCGGCAATTCGCCTATTTAACCGATTCGACCGAAGCGGAGATCAGGGCCCAGCGCAAGGCGGCCCGGGTGGTTCCGACCTATCGACTGGTGGATACCTGCGCGGCGGAGTTTGAAGCTTACACTCCCTACTACTACTCGACTTACGGGGATGAGAACGAGCGGCGGGAAAGCGGCAAGCCCAAAGTTATGATCCTGGGAGGCGGGCCTAACCGCGTCGGACAAGGGATTGAATTCGATTATTGTTGTGTTCACGCTGCTTTCGCGCTCCGGGAACTTGGTTTCGAGACCATCATGGTGAACTCGAACCCGGAAACGGTTTCGACCGATTACGACACCAGCGACAAGCTTTACTTCGAGCCGTTAACCCTGGAGGACGTTCTCAACATTTACGATCAGGAAAAGCCGCAGGGCGTTTTCGTGCAGTTCGGCGGCCAGACCCCGCTTAATCTGGCCAATGGCCTGAAGGCCGCGGGAGTGCCGATCTGGGGCACCCAGCCGGAAAGCATCGAGACGGCGGAAAACCGGAAACTGTTTGCCGCCATGCTCGACAAGCTCGGTCTCCGCCAGACCCCGAGCGGCTCGGCCGTGAGCGCCCAGGACGCGGTCGCGATTGCAGATAAGATCGGTTATCCGGTGCTGGTGCGGCCTTCCTTCGTTCTTGGAGGGCGGGCCATGGAACTGGTTTACACCGAAAAAGATCTTCGCCGCTACATGGCGAGTGCGGTCGAAGTAACACCAGACCGGCCGGTCCTGGTCGACCGCTTTCTGGAAGATGCAATCGAGGTGGATGTCGATTGCATTTCAGACGGCGACACAACCGTTATCGGCGCGATCATGGAACATATCGAGGAGGCGGGCATCCACAGCGGCGACAGCGCCTGTGTCATACCCACTTTCTCGTTGTCCCGTCGGGTGCTGGACGAAATTTCGGTGGCGACAAAGGCGATGGCCCGCGAGCTCCACGTGCGCGGGCTGATGAACGTGCAGTTCGCAGTCAAAGGCGCCGAGCTTTACGTTCTGGAAGTTAATCCGCGCGCCTCCCGCACCGTTCCGTTCCTGAGCAAGGCAATCGGGGTGCCGTTTGCCAAACTCGCCGCCAAAGTGATGGCGGGGAAAAGTCTGCGCGAGCTCGGGTTCACTCGCGAAAAGGTTCCGAAACATTATTCGGTAAAGGAAGCGGTCTTTCCATTTCTTCGCTACCAGGGGACCGACATTGCCCTGGGGCCTGAAATGAAATCGACCGGCGAAGTCATGGGAATCGACATGGATCTGGGATTGGCCTACGCCAAATCCCAAATGGCGGCGCCGCCTCCTTTGCCGACCTCCGGAAACGTGTTCGTCAGCGTTAAAGGAACTGACAAACCGGCGGTCGTTCCGGTTGTGCGCGAATTCGTGAAGCTCGGTTTTGGAATCATCGCCACTGGTGGCACGGCCGAGGTCCTGAGCCAGGCGAAAATTCCCGTGACCAAAGTATTCAAGATCCGGGAAGGACGGCCGAACGTTCTCGATCGAGTCAAGAATGGCGACATCGATTTCATCATCAACACCCCCAGCGGGAAGATTCCGCGGCAGGACGAGGTCGTCATCCGCAACGCCGCCCTCGCCCAAAAAATTCCGATCATGACGACGGTGCGGGCGGCGATGGCCAGCGCCAACGGCATCCGTTCCCTTCAAAAGCGAAAGCTGCAGGTCCGCAGTCTGCAGGAATACCATGCCGGCTAGGAAAGCGTTCTCTTCCTGATGTCGGGCAAAAAACTGGTAAAGTTGGCGGCTATTTTATCGCTTGCGGCCATAAGCGTGCACTGCGAGAGAAAGAAACTTATGAACGCAAGCTCCAATGACGTGGCGATAATCAGAACAAACGAGGGCGAAATGGTTATTCAGTTCTGGACCGATGCCGCACCCGGCACCATTGAAAATTTCAAGAAGCTCGCCCGGTCCGGATTTTACGATGGCACCGTCTTTCATCGCATTATCAAAGGATTCATGATCCAGGGAGGAGATCCGAACTCCAAGGATGCCGCCAAGGAAAGCCAGTACGGCACCGGCGGTCCCGGCTACCAGATCAAGGCCGAGTTCAACGATCACCCCCACGAGCGCGGAGTCATCGCGATGGCCAGAAGCGCAAGTCCGGATTCAGCCGGATCGCAATTCTTTATTTGTCTCACCTCCGTCCCGCATCTGGATCATAAGTACACGACATTCGGTAAATTGACCAAGGGCGACGACGTCCTGGAAAAAATCGGCAACACCCCTGTGACCAAGAACAGCGGGGGCGAAATGAGCAAACCGAGCAAGCGCATCGTAATCGAGAGCATCAAGATCCTGCCCTCCGATTCACTGAAGTGACAGCTCGCTGTCATGTCGAGCGGCGTCGAGACATCCCGTAAAACGATCGCGAAATCTCACCAGGCGATTCCTCGTTTTCGCTCGGAATGAAAAAGACACAAATCGCGCTTGTCCAAATGGCCTGCGGCATCGATCCGGAAGAAAACTTCCGCCGGGCCTGCGGTTTTATTCGCAACGCGGCAAAAGGGGGCGCCGAGATAGTCTGCCTCCCGGAACTTTTTCGGTCGCAATATTTTTGCCAAACCGAGGACCACGCCAACTTCAAACTGGCTGAAGAAATTCCCGGGCCGTCCACAGATCAGTTGGGGAAGCTGGCCGGCGAACTCGAAGTCGTGATTATTGCGTCGCTTTTTGAGAAGCGCCGGGCCGGCGTTTACCACAACACCGCCGCCATCATCGATGCCAATGGCAAATTGCTGGGTAAATATCGCAAGATGCATATCCCGGACGATCCTCTTTACCACGAGAAATTTTATTTCGCGCCGGGCGATCTCGGGTTTCAGGCATGGGATACCTCCCGCGGAAAAGTCGGCGTCTGCATTTGCTGGGACCAGTGGTATCCGGAAGCGGCCCGGCTTACCGCTTTGCGCGGGGCGGAAATTATTTTTTATCCGACCGCCATCGGTTGGCATCCCAAGGAGAAAAAGGAATTCGGCGCGACCCAACATTCGTCCTGGGAAACGATTCAGCGCAGCCATGCCATCGCCAACGGTTGTTATGTGGCGGTAGCCAACCGGATCGGGCACGAAATGCCGGCCGGTGGCGATGGGATCGAATTCTGGGGGCAAAGTTTCGTTTGCGGCCCCGACGGCCAGATCATCTGCAAGGGTTCGGTTGATCGCGAAGAACTTGTCCTGGCCGAAGTCGATTGGGACGCGGTCGATCGGCATCGAACGCACTGGCCGTTTCTGCGCGACCGGCGCATCGATGCCTACACCGAAATCACCAAGCGCCTGGTGGACTGAATGTAGTCCAGGGGAGCGGCAAAGTAGCGCAAGCCTCTCGCTTGCGGTTTGTGGCGCAAGTTTTCAACTTGCGATCTAAATAAAATGGGCAAGTTGGAAACTTGCCCCACTTTCTCGCCCCAGTGTAAGGTAGCGGCGATTGCCCGCAATCGACGTTTTGGCGTCTCCACCCCGATCATGAACCTGATGACACTCAGCGAAATTCGACGCGCCGCTCAAGCTGGGCCGGTTACGACCCGGGTTCACGTGCAAGTGGAAGCGGCGGCGCCGAAGTTGACGCGCGAGCAGCAGCCGTATTGCGAGCTGATTTTGGCCGACGCCTGCGACCGGATGACTCTGCGGGTATGGAGCGATCATCCGGCTTACAAAGCTTGCACCGCCCTGGTTGCCGAGCAGTTCGTCGAGTTGACCGGCGAATTCCACCGCCATTCGCAGTTCGGATTGGAGGCGCGAAAGTGGACCGTTCGTCCCTTGATCGAACAGGAAGTCACCGATTTATTGCAGGGCCCGGCGGAACTCCGGGGCAAACAATCGGCCGACTGGGATTTTATTTTGCAAACCTGCGCTTCCCTGCAAGATCCGCGGCTGCGGACATTATGTGAAGCATTCTTGAAGGAATGGGGCGATCGCTTCCGGCGCACGGCCGCCGCCCGGAATTATCATCACGCCCGCAGGGGCGGGCTGGTCGAGCACACCGCCCAAATGATGCGAGTGGGGCTGGCCATCGCTCCGCTCTATCCGCAGTTGAACTCGGATCTGTTGATCGCGGGAATTCTGTTCCACGATTCCGGTAAACTTTGGGAAAACCAGTATTCCGAGACCGGTTTTGTCATGGGCTATGACGAACGCGGCGAACTGATGGGACACATTTCAATTGGTCTCGAGCTGGTGAATTCAATGTGGCGAAAAATTGCCGCCGAAAACGCCGAGGCCTGGAAGCAGCTCGCTCCCGCCTCGGAGGATGTCCGGTTGCATTTGCTTCACTTGATCGGGGCGCATCATGGCGAACTGGAGTTCGGGTCGCCGGTCAGCCCGAAGACGCCGGAAGCGATGGCGCTTCATTACATCGATAATTTGGATGCCCGCCTGGAAATGTTTGCCGCTGGATATGCGGTGGCTAAATCGCTGGCCGCCCGCATTTTCGATCGGGTCAGGCCGTTGCCGGGGAATCTGGTCAAGTCGCTGGAGAAATTCCAGCAATCGGAAAACGGCCCGGCCGAAGACGGCCAGCTGCTGTAGGGGGCGCTGTCAACGCCACAAAAGGGCTGTCATCCCGAACACGGTGAGGGATCCCGCCAATTCTGTTGACGTCACGCCAAAACAATTGCGTGATCGAAATGCTGTTGGGGAGGTCCCTCGCCGTCTTCGCGGGCTCGGGATGACACTGTAGAGCGTTAGCTGGCTGCTTCGAGCCGCCGTTTCGCTTCCGCCAAATATACCTCGTCGATCTCGAACCCAATAAATTCTTTTAGCCCGCATTTCTGCGCGGCCACGGCGGAGTTCCCGATTCCGAGAAACGGATCCAGCATGGTTTGCACTCGCTCAACACCGTGCAACTTAATGCACCATTCGGCCAGTTGGACCGGAAAGGTGGCCGGGTGCGGCCGTTCTTTGGCGCGACTTTGGATTGTTTCATAGGGAACAAACCAGGTATTGCCACGACACCGCAAATCGCTGCCGCCGGTATGTGACCACCGCGAGATGTTACTCTTGTCCTGGTAGGGCACGCCGAGCCCAAGCCGGTCCAACTCGACTTTGCCATCGAGCGTCAGATGAAAAACGTATTCATGACAGTCGTTCAAAAAGCGCTTCGAATTAATCGGCTTAAAATGCCCATAGGATCGGACTTGACCCCAAAGATCCTCCTGGGCCACAGAAATCGACTTAACCCAGTGAATCGTGTTCTGGAGGACGAAGAGGTCCCGCAGCTCCATCATGATTTCATGTGGCAGCATCGGCCTCGACGGAGCCGCGCCAATATTGAGAAAAAACGAACCGCTAGCTTTCAGAATCCGCCGGACCTGACCCGCCCAGACCGCGCACCAGCGTAAATAAGATTTCCTGTCAGAACGATCCGAGTAGCTCCCGTACTCGATGCCGAGATTATACGGTGGGGAGGTTACCACCAGATCGACCGATGCGGGAGGCATCGCGGACATGCCGGCGATGCAATCTTCCAGCCGCAAGTCGAGAGTGGTCATGGGCTTATAGTGGCGCAAGTTTTCAACTTGCGAATCGACAAAAGCGCAAGTTGAAAACTTGCGCCACTACCGCTGGAAGCCGGTTCCACTTTCGCTATCTTAAATCCAATGTCGGACAAGCCTTCCAAACTCAAGATCGCCGGCCGCGAGTTTTCTTCCCGGCTCCTGGTTGGGACCGGCAAATTTTCTTCCAACGAAGTCATGCGCGACGCCCTGGTGGCGAGCGGGACCGAGATTGTGACGGTGGCGCTGCGGCGGGCCGACCTTTCCGGAAAACGCGATCCGTTTGCCAACATCCTCGATTTCATCGATCCGGGACGTTTCCTCATTTTACCAAACACCAGCGGGGCGCGAAACGCGGAGGAAGCAGTGCGGATCGCCAGACTTGCCGTGGCCGCGGGTTTGCCGAACTGGCTGAAGCTGGAGATCCACCCCGATCCACGGTATTTGCTTCCGGACGCGGTGGAGACGCTGGCCGCAGCTGAAATCCTGGTCAAAGAAGGATTCACTGTCCTGCCCTATATCAATGCCGATCCGGTCCTGGCCAAGCGATTACAGGATGTCGGGACTGCCACGGTGATGCCGCTCGGTTCTCCCATCGGCAGCAATCGCGGAATCGAGACGCGCCCCCAGATCGAGATCATCATCGAGCAGGCAACTGTGCCGGTGGTGGTGGATGCGGGCCTGGGGGCGCCGAGCCAGGCAGCGGAAGCGATGGAAATGGGGGCCGACGCAGTTTTGGTCAATACCGCGATCGCGATCGCCTCCGATCCGGTCCGCATGGCTGGGGCGTTTCGTAAAGCGATCGAAGCCGGCCGCGAAGCCTATGAAGTTGGACTGGCCGAAAAGCTCGCGACAGCCGAGGCCACCAGCCCGTTAAGTTCGTTGTTTAGTCGAGAATCGGGCGGCTAAAGCATGTCGCCGGCTGCACGCGCGCTGGCATCGTTATAAAATTCAATCTGGTGTCCGCCAATCCGGCGCACAGTATGCCAGCCGTTCTCGGCGGCAAATTGCCGTAGTTCTTCGTCCGTCATCGACTTCAGTATCCGGAGCTCGGCTGGATGAGTGATGAAAATTTCGGGTTTCACCCCGAGAGTCGCAGAGATCTTTCGGGTCAACGCCGGCAAATCTTCGCTCCGGGCCATAACTAGTTTTCCGCTCGCACCCGCCGGGCCTGGTCGACTGCTTTTCCCGGCTTGATCGGAAATGGCGGGGGCGGTTTCGATTTGCGATTGAGTTTGTCGCGCAGAACATACCGGGCCTTCCGGCTCGGCGAAGCGCTGTGCACTTTTGGTCGTTCCATAATCGATTCGGCTCATATTAACCGCGGATGGCGCGGATTTCACGAATGAAGATGTAAGTGGGCCGATCCAGGCCTGTCATCAATTTTCGCGTTTTTTGGCGTGTTTAGCGGACCAGTAAATTCCCTGCCTGACTTTGGCGGTAGCGGGGTAATCGGCCTTGATTGGCATCCCTCCTTCAATCGGCTAGGTTGCGCGGATGGTTTCCGAAACGATCGAGTTGCGCGGGCACATTATTGACTCGCTCATTCTTCCCAAAGTGCTCGATCAGATTCTGATCCGGGGCGCCAGTTTTAAGATCAGTGAGATCAAAATCGGTCAAAAACGGGTCGACCAGAGCTTTGCCCGGATTGAAGTATCGGCCAAAACGCGCGACACCCTCGACGAATTGATCCTTCGGTTGCGGCAACATGGCGCCGAGGTGGTGGAAGCGGCGGATGTTCGACTGGCCAAGGCGCCGGCCGACGGCGTTTTTCCTCACGACTTCTACGTCACCACCAAGCAGCAGACGTTCGTCCGCTATCAGGGCAAGGAGGTTGAAGTGCATCCCGCGATGATGGACAGCGCCATCGCCCTGGATCGAAAGACCGTGACCGCCCGCGCCATCAAATTTTTTGATGTGAAAGCGGGGGATGAGATCGTTGTTGGGCAACAAGGAGTGCGGGTGGTTCCGGTGCAGCGCGCCACGGAGCGGACGGATGTTTTTCAATTTATCAGCGCGACCATAGACTCGGACGAGCCGAAATCGGCTGTGATTCGGCGGTTGGGGACCGAATTGCATCGGGTTCGTGGGGAAGGGAAGATCGCGGTGGTGGCGGGCAAATCGGTGATCCTGACCGGCGCTGGCGAGCATTTGCGGCGGCTGATCGAGCTGGGATACGTGAATCGGCTTTTTGCCGGGAACGCTTTTGCCGTATGCGACGTCGAGCGTGCCTTGTTCGGTACTTCGCTGGGAGTGAATCTCGACCGGCCTTTCCCCGGGGGTGGCCACGAAAATCAGTTGCGCGCGATCAATATCATTCGAGAAGCGGGGGGAATCGGCCCGGCTGTCAAAAAAAACATCTTGAGCCGCGGCATCATGCATTCCGCGGCGCGGCACAGTGTGGATGTTGTCCTGACCGGCTCGATTCGTGACGACGGGCCGCTTCCGGGGGTAACAACCGATGTGATTGAAGCGCAAAAGGTCATGCGCGAAAAACTGGCCGACGTTACCCATGTTTTGCTGCTCGGCACGGTTCATCATTCACTTGCCGTCGCCAATATGCTGGCTCCCACGGTCAGAACCGTCTGCGTCGATATCGACCCGGCGGCGGTGGCTCGCGTGGTTAATCAGCAGCCCTTTCAGTCGATCGGTCTGGTCACTGATGTGGAACCGTTCCTGCGCGAACTGGTCGAGGCGATCACGTCGGCCGAGCGGGCAACCGGGGAACCACGCAAGAAGTAGGGCGGAGTTATGCGCGAATTATTGCTCTGTCCGCCGGATTACTATGGGATCGAATATGAGATCAATCCCTGGATGAGCCGAGCCCGGGGCGCGGAGGCGGCCGTGGCCCAGCAACAATGGAAAGGGTTGCACGACAAGCTGGCCAGCCTGGATTGCAAGATTTATCTGGTGCCGCCGCAGCCAAAGCTACCCGACATGGTTTTCACCGCCAATGCCGGCCTGACTGTCGGAAAGAAATTTATCCCCAGCAATTTCCGGCACAAAGAACGGGCGGGCGAAGCGCCGCATTTTGTTCGCTGGATGGAGCAACACGGTTACGAAACTGTCTGGCTCCCGGAAAAACTCTATTTCGAAGGCGAAGGCGACGCCCTTTTCGGTGGGGACGCTCTGTTCTGCGGCTACAAGTTCCGGTCCGACATCCAGTCGCATCGGGCGGTAGCGGACATTCTTGGCTGTCTCGTCGTCTCGGTCGAACTGGTTGATCCCCGGTTTTATCATCTGGACACCTGTTTCTGTCCGCTGCCGGACGGAAGCGCGTTTTGGTTTCCGGCGGCTTTCGACGAGTACGGGCAGCGAACCATCCGCGATCACGTGCCGAACCTGATCGACGTCGGACCGGAGGAAGCGGTCCATTTCTCCTGTAACGCAGTGGTGTTGGAGAACGATATTGTCCTGCCGGAGGGCGCCCCCCAACTGGTCCAGACCCTAGAGAAACGCGGATACAAAACGCATCCCCTGCCGATGAGCGAATTTTTGAAGGCGGGCGGCGCCTGCAAATGCCTAACGATGTTTTTGCCCCAGCGGGAAAGCGCGTCCTAACGGTAGGGCGCGATCGCCGAGCGCGTCGGGTCTCTGCGGACGGCCCGGCGGTCCGTCCCTACCGCCCATCCCGTTTCGCTCGAAGCGCCGCTTCGATCTTGCCGAGCGGCAAACAATTCACCACGTCCTTCCTGGTTAGCCAGCCTTTCCGGGCGGCGCCGATCCCGAACCGGAGATCGTCCAGCCGCTCGACGCGATGGGCGTCGGGATCGATCACGCATTTAACTCCTTTTTCTTTTGCCCCGGACCACCATCGCCAGTCGAGATCGAGTCGTTTCGGTGCGGCATTGAGTTCGATCCAGGTGCCGGTGGCGGCCGCGGCCGCTAAAATGGCTGGTATATCCACCTGGTAGGGTTCGCGTTTTAGCAGCAGACGGCCGGTAGGATGCGCCAAAATCGTGATAAATCGGTTTTCCATCGCTTTGATGATCCGGCGCGTCATCTCCGTTTCAGTTAAGTTGAAGACGGAGTGAACCGAAGCGATCGCGAAATCGAGTCCGGACAATATTTCGTCCGAAAAATCAAGGGAGCCGTCCCGCAAGATGTCGCACTCGATCCCGGCGAAAAGCCGAAACCGATCGAACTTTTTGTTCAGGCGACGGATCTGCGCCATCTGCTCGTGCAATTTGGCTTCGTCCAATCCGTGCGCTTGCACCGAACTGCGGCTGTGTTCGGCGACGCCCAGATATTGCAGCCCGAGGTCCCGGGCCGCTTGCGCCATTTCTTCGAGGGTATTGTGCCCGTCACTGGCGAAGGTATGGCAATGGAATGTGCCCCGCAGGTCGTCCCTTTCAATCAGCCGGGGAAGGGAATGGTTCCGGGCGGCCTCGAATTCGCCGCAGTTCTCTCGCAGTTCCGGCGGGATAAAATCGAGGTCAAGCGCGCGGTAGAGATCCGATTCGTCGCGGACCCTTGGAATTTTGCTTGGTTTCGTCCGTGAGGCGGGCTCAGGCGGCAATGGCGCCAGCCGGTATTCGTTCAGAGTCCAGCCGCGTTTGAGCGCCCGGTTGCGCATTTCGATGTTGTGTTCCTTGCTCCCGGTAAAGTAACTGAGGGCGAACGGATATTCAGCCGGACTAACGACACGCAGATCGCATTGAATGCCGGACCGAAGGCGCACGCTGGTCTTGGTTGGCCCGCGAGCGATAACCGATTCCACCAGCGGATGCGCGACCAGAAAGTTCGTGATCGCTTCAGGTTTTTTCGTGGCCACGATGAAATCGAGATCGCGGACGATCTCTTTTCGTCTCCGATAACTTCCCGCCAGCTCGACCCGCGACGCCTCGGGCTGCGCCTTGAGATCGGCCAGAAGCCGCTCTGCTTCGGCCGCGACCTGCCCGAATTGAAACGATCCGGAATGTTTGGCCTGTCGATCGATCGCCTGGCAGATCTTGGTCTGGGTCGTTTCGCCGAATCCCGGCAGGTGGGCCACGCGCCCTGATTCGCATGCCTTTCGCAACTCCGCGATCGAGCTGATCTGAAGTTGCTCGTGCAACGCTTTGATCTTTTTCGCGCCCAGACCCGGAATCGAAAACAGTTGGAGAATGGCCGCGGGAAATTCACCGCGCAGTTCGTCCAGATATTTGAGGGAACCCGTGCCGGCCAGTTCCTTGATCTTGGCCGCGATCGCCTTGCCGATCCCTGGAATTTTGGCCAGCACTTCCTCGTCTTGCAGATCGGACAAGCTTCCTCCCCATGCCTCGATCGAACGCGCGGCGTTCGCGTAAGCACGGATCTTGAACGGGTTCTCGTCTTTGAGCTCGAGGAGGGTGGCGATTTCGCCGAGGGCCTCTGAAATTCCAGCCTTATCCATTTGTTCATAATAAGTTAACAAGGAATCACCTAGGGTCGAACCGGAAGGGCGAGCCAATCACCTTCTTGCCGCGTTCAATTTCGGGGAGCGCACGCGCCCTCGTGTGGACTGGGCGGCGCCCCCGCCGCCCGGCTGTGGAGAGATGAATCGAGAAAGAAATTCGGCGCGGCTATCTGCTGGTCGGCGGTTTCAGCCGGTTGCCGTCGGGGGCGCCGGCAACAACACGCCAGGGCGCGTGCGCTCCCCGGATTGACCTGCGACGCTGGTCCTCCACGGCTCCGGCTCTTGTGCTATTCTAGGTGCCGACGTGAAAAACCTGGCCGCTGCGACCGTATTTTGTCTCTTTGCGGTTTCAAGCGCATCCCCGGTCATTTTGCTGGACACCGGTGATCCATCCGCCAACCGAACCGCTCCGGGCGATGCGCTTAGCGACAGCGGCTGGCAATACGAAGGTGACTGGGGCGGTTTTTTGGGAACTCCAATTGCTCCGAACTTTTTCATAAGCGCGGCTCATATCGGCCGCGCCGGCGCCCAGTTCACGTTTCAAGGCTCCTCCCATACCGTGGTTCAATCCTTCGCTCTGGCTGGAAGCGATTTCCTGATCTGGCAAGTGAAGGAGCCTTTTCCAACTTTTTCGCCCCTTTATTCAAAGAAGGATGAAATCGGGCAACATCTCGTCGTGATTGGACGCGGCACCCGGCGGGGGAGCGAAATCATGCTGGACGGATCGTTACGCGGTTGGGACTGGGGTGACAGCGACGGCGCCCGGCGCTGGGGGGAGAACGATGTGGCTGACATTGTGCCGTATCATGGCCACGACCTGATTTACGCCACCTTTGATCAGCACGTTCTGCCTAACGATCGCCCTAACGAATCGCACCTGTCGGTTGGCGATTCCGGAGGCGCGGTTTTTCTGAACGACAACGGGTTCTGGAAACTCGCCGGAATAAGCTATGCCGTCGACGATCTCTATACCGCACCGGATCCCGACACCAAATTAATCGCCGCTATCTTTGACGCCCGCGGATTTTATCAGTCGGACGACCAGAACCCCCCGACCTTTACCCAGATCACCGGCGACATGCCAGTCCCGACCGGATTTTACGCCAGCCGCATTTCTTCTGAACTGGCCTGGATTTGCAGTGTCATTGCCAATCCGCAGGTTGGTTTTGAAGGAAACAAACTGACCCTGACCTACTGGCGGCTCATGGCGTCGTCGGCCGAAATCGTTTACGCCGTGGAAACGTCGCTCGACTTGAGTTCGTGGTCGAAGGCGACGACGCAGGACGAGGTCCTGGAAACGGCCGGCGATCTGGAGTTAATCAAAGCGAGCATCGATCCGGGCGACGCCATGCACCTATTCGCCCGCCTCCGCGTGTCCCGACCCTGATTCGAGCCGGCGCGGTCTGGTTACAACCCGGCACGTCGCACAGCGACGTGGCTACATGGCGGTTAGGTCATCAAGGAAGTCACATCCGTCCCCGGCGCTTATAAAACCGGTAACGCTGGATGACTGAATCGACATAATTTCGCGTCCCGGGGAAATCGATATTGGCCAGGAAGTCTTTGACCGACATGGCTGGAGCGGCGTCTCCGCCGGCCCAACGCTGAGCCCGGCTGGCCCCGGCGTTATATTCGGCCAGGGCAAACGGGAGCGGGTTGGGCTGCAGCTCCCAATGTTGCAACGCGCGCTTGAGATACCAGGTGCCGGCTTCCAGGTTGGTTTTTGGATCGAACAATTCCTCCGGGAGAAAATCGTCGATCTTGTTTTCGCGGGCCCATTCCCCGGCCGCTTTCTCGCTCACCTGCATCAGTCCGCGTTCGCCTGCGATCCCGTATTTTTGCGGATCAAGCCGGCTCTCCCGCCAGACCACGGCCTTAACCAGCATGGGATCGAGGTGCTGTTGGGCCGAGACCGACCGGATTAATCGATCATAACGCTGAAACCGGGCGGGGCTGATCCATTCGTATACGGTGTAGGCCGGATCCCCCGATCGCACTGCCAGATAGGCAAAACTCGCGGCCACGGCGAGCAACAGGCAAAGAATTAACTTAAATGCGAATCGAATCACCGGCGGTTTATCTCGGGCGCGCTCTCCTTCTCCTGCTCCAGATCGTGCTGGAAACAGATCCCAGCAACAAGGGTTGAGCAAGAGCCTGATTAAGGGCCAACATCAATCCATGCATGGTTTACGCATTCAACTACATTCGAATATCGAATGATCAAGCCAAGCTACGTTCGGGTGATTATCGACCGCGGTATTCATCGCGAGCTTGATTATCTCATCCCGGAAAGCCTGCTCGATCGCATTCAGGTTGGCTCCCGGGTCCGGGTTCCGTTTCGCGACCGGTCGGCTCTGGCTACGGTTCTGGCCCTGATCGACCGGAGCGATGCCAGTGGGATCCGACCGGTCGAGGCGGTTGTCGGTGACGGACCGATTTTAAGCCCTGGCCTGCTGGAATTGGGAAAGTGGATGGGCGCCTATTACTGTTGTCCGATCGAAGCGGTCATCCGCAGCCTTTTGCCACAGGTTGTGCGCCGGGCCGAGGTGGGCTGGAAAAAACAGCTGTTTGTCCAACCGCTCCCCCATCTCGATCCAGAGGAGATTGAAAAACTTCGGAGACGGGCGCCGCGTCAGGCCGAACTGCTTCAGGCCGTCGGCCAGCTTAAGACGGCGATTTCAGCTGCCGATTTGCTGCGTCAGACTTCGCTGGATAATCAAACTCTGCGGGCGCTGGCCAAACGCGGTTTGGTCCAGCTCCGGGAAGAAGCCGTCGCCCGCGATCCCCATGGGGACGAGCAGTTCATCGCCACGTCCAATCTGACATTGAATACGGAGCAGGCGGCGGCCTTGAACGCGATTACTGATGCGATGGCCGTTCCGGAAACGGCGCGGCCGTTCCTTCTCCATGGCGTGACCGGCAGCGGGAAAACCGAAATTTACCTCCAGGCAATTCGGGCTGCGCTCGAGCGCGGACGCACCGCCATCGTTCTGGTTCCGGAAATTTCGCTTACCCCGCAAACGGTCGAGCGATTCAAAGGGCGTTTTGGCGAGGACCGCGACATGGTTGCCGTGCTCCACAGTCATTTGTCGCAAGGCGAGCGCCATGATGAGTGGCACAAAATTCATTCGGGCAAAGCCCAGATCGTAATTGGCGCCCGGAGTGCCGTGTTCGCGCCGCTGAAACGGCTTGGTTTGATCGTGGTCGATGAAGAACATGAGAGTACTTACAAACAGGAGGAAGCTCCCCGCTACCATGCCCGCGATGTCGCGGTGATGCGCGCCAAAATGGAGCAATGCGTCATCGTCCTGGGCAGCGCCACCCCTTCCCTGGAAAGTTATCACAACGCCCAAAGGCTAAAATATCAGCTCTGTAGGCTGACCAAGCGGGTGGACCAGAACCAGATGCCGGTAATCCGGATTGTCGATTTGCGCCAGGAGCGGCGGAAGGAAAAATCCGCCGTTATCCTGTCCGATAAATTGCGGGCCGCGATTGCCGATCGTCTGGCAAAGCGTGAGCAGACAATTTTGTTTCTGAACCGGCGCGGTTTTTCCACCTCGCTGCTCTGCCACGAATGCGGCGAAGCATGCCATTGCCCGAACTGCAGCGTGGCCCTCACTTTTCATCGGCACGCCAACCGGCTGAACTGCCACTTGTGCGGACACACCGCCGCTGTTCCCAGGAAATGTCCGGCTTGCGGAAAAGATGCCCTGATTTACTTCGGTTTCGGAACGGAGCGGGTGGAGGCGACCGTGAAACAGATTTTTCCAGGAGCGGCGGTGCACCGGATGGATGCGGATTCGATGACGCGCAAGGAAGCCTACCGGGAAACACTGCGAAATTTTCGGACGGGCAAAATCGATATTCTGGTCGGCACCCAAATGATTGCCAAGGGACTGCATTTCCCAAACGTGACCCTGGTCGGAATCATTAATGCGGACGTGGCTTTGCACCTGCCGGATTTTCGGGCGGGCGAGCGCACTTTTCAGCTGCTTACCCAGGTGGCGGGGCGGGCCGGACGGGGCGAGACACCGGGCGAAGTGTTTGTCCAGACCTTTACCCCTTTTAGTCCATCGATTCAGTTCGCCCGCCACCATGACTTCGGCGGGTATTTCGATCAGGAACTCGAATTCCGGGAACGTTGCGATTTCCCGCCCTTTACCCACGCAATTTTGGTCACGGTCCGCTCCGCCCATGAAGGCCGTGCCAAACTGTCGGGCGAAACCTTGGTCCGACGTTTAAAGGAAACGGTCGGCGGCGGATTTGTGGTGGCCGAATCGACCCCTGCGCCGCTGGAGAAATTGCAAGGCCAATTTCGTTTCCATATCCTGCTCCGGGGTGTGGCGGTGATGCGGTTGAGCCGTCTGGTCCGGGAAACGTTGGACAAACTCCCTTTTCCCGAGGATGTGACCGTGACGGTGGATGTGGATCCGTATCAGTTGCTCTAGTGTCATCCACAGATTTCACAGATTAACCCAGATGGGTTGGGAATAGATTACCCACGAAACATCCGGCTTCGCGCACAGTTACGGCGCGGCAGGCCCGAAAGTAATGCGAAAGATTTGCCAGTTAGCCAATTCATCAGACGCGGCTCGGCACCACCTCCGCTACAATTCTTCGCTTGTTTGTAATCCTGTTAGTCCTGTCTAGAAGAGCCCAGGTCGAAGACTCGCAGTGGAGAGAAACCACGAAGATCTCTCGGAGTCGGTTTGTCGTTCCAAGCCTTTTGCCTCGAACCGTTACTCATTTATTCCAGCGCGAGAAGGCGCGGAAGCGCGAAACCGTTTTAGGGTGTATCTGTTCCCTTGGCTTCATCAAGGCCAGAAAGAAGGAGAGAATATGAAAACACAACCATCCCCAAAGCTGATTGGCGTGCTGACCGTGACCGGGTTGATCCTGTTGCTGGCGGCATGCGCCACCCAGCGGAGCGAGTACGTCCAAACCGATATGGAGCGGGCGCTGGTGACGTCCGGGTTTAGGGTCAGAACTGCCGCCACCGCGGCTCAACGCCGCCAAATCCAGAGCTTGCCCGAAAATCAAATCACGGTGGTTCGGGAAGCGAGCGGTAATTACTACGTCTACCCGGACAAGCGGGAAAACCGGCTTTACGCCGGAGACCGCTGGGCTTACCGCGCCTTTAAGCAGGCTGCCCAGAATAACCGCCTCCGTCAGCAGGGCGCTTTCGTTTGGGAATTGAATCCAAGCGACAAAGCTGACGACCGGAGAATAGAGGAGTGGCACGGCTGGGCTCCGTTCCCAACCTGGTAAACGCGGCCTGGCAGGGGTGGTGATGGCCTGCGCCGGCGAGGGCGCCACATGGTTGCCTTCCCGGCATATTGCCAAACAAATACGGACTTGCCGTTAGGGTGCGCGCCGCTTTCCGCGAATCTTCAGATCGCGCAAGGCGGCTGTGGCAGCGTGAAACCCGCACATTCCGTGGACGCCGCCGCCCGGCGGGGTGGAGGCCGAACAAAGATAGAGATTGCGAATTGCGGTCCGGTAAGGCGTCCAGCCCAAGATCGGGCGCGCCACCAGCTGAGATAAATCCAATGCGCCGCCGCTGATGTCGCCGCCGATAAGATTCGCGTTGGCCGATTCGAGCCCGGCACAATTGGTGGTATGACGCGCCAAAACGAGCCGGCCAAATCCGGGAGCGAACCGCTCGATCTGGCTATCGATCCTTTCCGCCATGTCGAACGATGAGCCGTTAGGGACATGGGTGTAGGCCCAGACAATGTGGCTGCCCTCAGGCGCCCGCGATGAATCGAAAAGCGTCGGTTGGGCCAGCAACACAAACGGATGCTCCGGATGCGAACCTCCGGCTACACCCGATTCCGCCTCCGTGATTTCCTCCAACGTGCCTCCCAGATGAATCGTGCCCGCGCTTCGGCAGTCTTCCGCCCGCCAGGGGATTGGACCAGCAAGAGCATAATCAATCTTAAACACGCCCGGCCCATAACGATACGATTCCAATCTCCTGCGGTACAACGGCGGCATTTGATCGCGGGCGATGCCAAGCAATTGGCGTGGGCTGATGTCGCACAGAATCAGTCTTGTAGCAGGCAGCCCGGCTAGGTCTTCAACTCGCGTGTCGGTCCGGATCTCGGCCCCGAGAGTTTCCAGATAAGCGCCCAGCGCGCGCGAGATCATTTGGGCCCCTCCCTGCGGCATTGGCCAGCCAACGGCATGACCGAACAATCCGAGGACAACTCCAAACGCCGCCGACGGGAGCTCGTCGAGCGGCAAAAAGGAGTGGGCCGCCAGCCCGGCAAAGAGCGCTTTGGCGCGTTCCTCCCGAAACCAACCTCGGGCCGCTCCGGTTGCCGAACGAAACGCCCGTAATCCAAATCGAGCGAGCAGGATCGGGTGGCGAGGCCAATGCAGGATTGGCTGCAGAAATTCGTCCGCCAAATCCTGCCAGTGGGCCAGGAGCGGCGCCATCAGGTTGTGATAGGCGGACGCATCGCTTCCGAGACCGCGGCAGGTTTCGTCGAGGGATCGCCTCAGGACAACCGCCGTTCCATCGTCCAAAGGATGAGCCAGGGGGGCCCCCGGATGGATCCATTTCAGTCCATGCTGGTGGAGCGGGAGAGTGCGAAAAAACGGAGATCCGATCGCCAGGGGATGAATCGCCGAACAAACATCATGCAGAAATCCGGGAAGAGTCAGCTCAGCCGAGCGGACCCCGCCCCCAATGTTGGCATTTGCTTCCAGCACCAATGGGCGCAGCCCGGCCTGGGCCAGACGAATCGCCGCGGCCAATCCGTTAGGCCCGGCGCCGATAACCACAGCATCATATGACCGATTCTGGTTCAGGGTAAGCCAGATTCTCGTGAACCGGTCGGTTTTGCGAGCAGAACATCGGACGAGAACGAGCGCCGGAGTTCAGCCCGGTCAAATTCTGGGCCTGTGAATGCCGCATCGGATCCCGGGCAAAGGCGCGGTCTGCCAGCCGGTCCGCTGTTTTGCCACCGCAAAAAATGCCTCTGTTTTCACAATAGCTGCGTGGCGGGTTTCCCGGAGAAAGCTTCTTGTTAATGGAAAGCTTATGGCCAGATACCGAATCGTGTGCCTCCCGGCCGGCCCCGGCCCCGATGCGATCGTCAAGCGGCGAAAGGAGCAGCCCTGATATGGCGCGGGTGGTTTATAAAGTCGGCGACGAGGTTTCGACCGACATAATTTATCCCGAACGCTGCATGGCGACAGTGTCGCCAGGAGAAACGCCGCAATTTGCGTTCGCTGACGATGGGACCTTCAATTGCAAGCTCAAAGCCAAGGAAGTCCTGCCCGGCAGCATCCTGCTTGCGGGAAAGAATTTCGGCTGCGGTTCACCCCGGGAACAGGCGGCGTCGTGCCTGAGGGGTCACGAACTTGTGATCGTGGCAAAAAGTTTCGCACAAATTTTTCTGCAAAACGCCATTAACCTCGGCCTGCGAGTCGTTGTTTGCCCGACGATCCAGGCCGAGGAAGGGGATGATCTGGAGATCACGGAGATCGCCGTTGTGAACAAGATTACGGCGAAACGTTTTCCGATATTGCTTTTGCCGAAATCGCAACAAGCGATCATCGACGCCGGCGGCCTCCTCTCTTCTACGTGCAATCGCCGTCCGAAATCCCCCGAGGAAAATCTTAACACACGATTGCAGCGTTCATTCAACAAGCTCTCCGGACGAATCATCATATGAGCGCCATGCGCATGGCAAATAAGGTCAACGATTTTTTCAACCTTCATCCCGGAGGATAACCGTTCCATGTTAACTAACTTCATTTCCCGAGAAACCAGGCCGCAACGCCAATCCACCATCGAATTCGGTCCCCGCCGCGGCGTGTTCGTCAACGCCGCTGCGCGGCTGGCGGACGAAGGCGAGCTGCTGGATGAAGAGATGCTCAATCACTGCGACACCCTTGATCTGATTTACCGCAGCCTGTGCGCAATCATGTACAACTATGCGCCTCTTTCCGGGCATCCCGGCGGCTCGATTTCCTCGGGCCGCTTTGTCTCACGGCTCCTGTTCGACACCATGGATTACGATCTGTCGCAGCCGAGTCGCAGAGATGCCGATATCATTTCGTACGCGGCCGGACACAAGGCTCTCGGGCTATATGCTATGTGGGCCCTGCGCAATGAAATCGCCCGCATCGCCGCGCCCGACTTGCTGCCGGGTGAAGAAAGATTTCAGCTGCGTTTGGAAGATCTGCTGGGGTTTCGCCGAAATCCCGCGGTAACCACGCCGCTCTTTACCCAGTTCCACGCCAAACCGCTTGATGGCCATCCGACGCCGGCGACTCCGTTTGTCAAGCTTTCCACCGGAGCGTCCGGCGTCGGCATCGGCGCCTCATTTGGTTTGGCCTGGGCTGCGGCTGATTTCTACGGCGAAAACGCGCCTCGCGTTCATATCGTGGAGGGCGAAGGCGGAATGACTCCGGGTCGGGTAGCGGAAGCCCTGGCGGCGGCGGGGACGGCCTCGCTCGACAACATTATCCTTCATATCGATTGGAACCAGGCGTCGATCGACTCGAACCGGGTTTGTCGGGAAGAAGAAACGCCGGGCGAATATGTCCAGTGGACGCCGGCTGAACTCGCCTATCTCCACGACTGGAATGTCGTTTACGTGCCGGATGGCTTCGATTGGCAGCAGATCGCCATGGCTCAGCGGCTGGCCCTCGATTTGGACACCGGCCAACCCACCGCAATCGTTTATCGCACCGTCAAAGGATGGCAATATGGGATCGCGGGACGTGCTTCTCATGGCGCAGGGCATGGGCTTTGTTCGAACGGATTTTTCACCGCCATCGCGCCGCTACTTCCGAAAGACGTTCTTCATCTGCCCTGTTGTGATGGGGAGAAGCAACGTTGTAACGGCGGTACGGATGCGGCGGTGGTGGAGCATTGTTACTGGGAAACACTGAGCATCGTGCGGGCCGTGCTCGAGAAACGCCGGCCGATGGTTGAAGCCATGGCGGCACAGTTGCGCGCGGCCCAGGCGCGTTTGGATGGACGCAGGCGCGAACCGAGCGAAGACCGGCCGCTGGTCGATCTCACTTACGTGGTCGCGGAAAGCGCTGCCGATGCCCCGCCTCCGGCTTCGCTTGCGTTAAAATCCGGTGCCAAGATAACGCTTCGGGAGCAGTTAGGCCGGGTCTTGAACCATTACAATATCATGACCGACGGCGCGTTCGTGGTCGCGGCGGCGGATCTGCTTGGATCGACGAGCATTAATAAGGTGAGCGACAGATTTCCGAGCGGCTTTTATAATCGCCACACCAATCCGGGAGCGCGGGAACTTGCCATTGGCGGGATTTGCGAAGACGCCATGATGGCGATGCTGTCTGGCATCAGCGCCTTCGGAACACATATCGGGGCCGGTTCCTCCTACGGCGCGTTCAGCGCGCCCCTGGGGCATATCGCCGCCCGGCTGCACGCCATCGGCAACCAGGCCCGGGTCATGGTTGAGGGTGGCGCCTACCGCCCCTTCTTTATCGTTTGTGCGCACGCCGGATTAAAGACCGGAGAAGACGGTCCCACCCATGCCGATCCGCAATCGCTGCAATTGCTTCAAGACAATTTTCCGCTCGGCGCAATGATTACTTTGACGCCATGGGACCCGCAGGAAATCTGGTACCTGGTTTCAGCCGCCCTGGCGAAACGGCCGGCAATCATCGCGCCATTTGTCACCCGGCCCCCGGAAATGATTGTCGATCGGGAAGGGCTCGGTTTGCCCCCCGCGGTGGCGGCGGCGAAAGGCGTTTATTGTTTGCGCCGGGCGCAGGCTGAGTCGCAGGGGGCGATCGTCCTTCAAGGCACCGGCGTTACCAACGCGTTTGTGGCTCAGACCTTGCCTCTGCTCGAACGCGAAAAAATCGATCTGAACGTCTATGTCGTTACCTCGACGGAATTGTTCGATCTGCTTTCACCCGATGAACGCGAAGCGATTTTCCCCGAGGCGCATCAACAGGAAGCAATGGGGATCACCGATTTTACTTTTCCCACCATGACCCGATGGGTGCGTTCGGATTTCGGACGCTCCCATTCCCTTTACCCATTCCGGCACGGCCATTTTCTTGGAAGCGGTTCCGGCGCGATGGTGATGAAAGAAGCCGGTCTGGATGGCGCGAGCCAGTTTGAAGCGATCCGGGCCTATGCTCGGGCACGGTGACGAAGGGAAAGATGCCTTCGATTGCTCCGGAGCAAGCCGGGTCGAGCGCGCCGAAACCAGCGACTCGAAATGTCGGAAAAGATCCGATCGCGCTTTTTCACGACTGGTTTCAAGAAGCGATCGCGTCCGGCGCCAAGGAGCCTACGGCGATGAGCGTGGCGACGGTGGATGTGGATGGATTTCCCGACGTTCGAATGCTCCTGCTTAAAAGTGTGGACGAGCGCGGGTTCGTTTTTTACACCAACCTGGAAAGCGCCAAAGCGCGGGCGCTGCTTCACGATCCGCGGGTAGCGCTCTGTTTCTATTGGGCCGAAATCGACAAGCAAGTGCGCGTGCGCGGGCGGGCCGAGATCGTCAGCGACGAAGAAGCGGACGCCTACTTTGCCACGCGTCCGCGGCTGAGCCAGATCAGCGCCTGGGCCTCAAAACAATCCCAGCCCATGCACGGCTATTTTGAACTTGAAGCCGCTGTCACCAAAACCGCGCTTCGGTTCGGCGTCGTCCGGGTGCCGCGCCCGCCATTTTGGTCGGGATTTCGGGTGCTGCCCGGGCAGATGGAGTTTTGGGTGCAGAAGCCATTCCGGCGTCATCAACGGTTCGTCTACCTGCGAGCGGTCGATGGCTGGCAAATCAACTGGCTTTATCCGTAATCGCTTTTTCGATTACGAATTGCTCAGCCCAATGCAGCCACCGCCCGGCGGGCAGTGTCAGAGCTGCGGGATGGCGCGACTGGAGGGCGCCAGAGGCGTGAAGCGCGCGTGATTTTACGACTCGCTCCTCCCTGAGTTAAACCGGCCACAGGCCGGTTGCTACAGGCCGGCCGGTCAAGATCTGCCTGGTGTTTGCCAAAAGAGGGCGAGCGAGCGGGCCGCGACAGAAGCATCCTTCAATTCAAGGGAGGTGATCACAATGAACGAACAGTTTACTGTGTCGGCGAGCAGAGAAGTGGTTGGTGCGGAGAATAAAGTTGCGGCCATGCTTAGTATTGTCGTGCCCGGTCTCGGACAGATTTACAAAGGCCACGTTGCATTCGGATTTGTTTGGATGCTTCTTGGAATGCCGCTGACGATATGGATTGGAATCCTACTCGGTCTGGCTACGGCCGGGTTTGGCTTGCTTCTGCCGATTGCGTGCTGGATCGGTCTCGTCTTCGACGCCTACTACGAGAGAGACGAACGCAGACATCACTGGTTTCCACCCATTCCCACGATGGAGGGCGACTAGGACACTCCGTTTAACGAACCGGACTAGCGGTGACCATGGTCGGTCGCTTGCGGGACGGCGGTCGTCTCGGCAGGATGGTTGTTTAGCGCAGTCTTTGGGCTGGACCGATGAGGGGCTTCTTTTGGGCTTTCTCTAAATGACTCGTGACTCCCGATTTCTCGCCGCGCTCGGAATGACCGTAGAAGGCACCGCTTACAGTCATCCCGAGCAACGCGAGGGATCGGGCAAACGAACTTTCACCCGAGAACTCGGCACACTTTGTCCGTTCAACGTTAAATACGTACTCGGCAGGATGCCGAGACTACTTTGCCTCACTTCCCGACGCCACGGACCTTGCGGACCTCCTGCGCGATCTGGATCAGCTGCTGGCTGGCGTCATTTGGAGGGATCTTGAGTTCGATGACACACAGCTGATCGGATTTTTTGGCCCGAACCAGGGCCGAATCGAACTCCCCTTTACTCCTGGCGACAATGCTTCGGCCGCCGCCCACCAGATCGCAGATCTTGCTGTAGTTCCACTGGGTGATGACGTTGAAACAGCCTTTCCGGATCCTCCGCATCGTGCCGTAGCCGTCATTATTCAGGACAATGATGATTGGATTGAGTCCGAGGCGGACAATGGTCGAAACCTCAGCGCCGGTCATTTGAAAGGCGCCATCTCCAACCAGGACGTAAGGGCGAAGCTTCCTGGCCGCCAGCGAGACCCCGATGCTGCCCGGCACGGCGAACCCCATCGACATATAATAAGCGGGGGCGATGAACTGAGCTTGCCGGGCGCTACGAATCCCGACGGCTCCGAAGATTGCGTCGCCGATATCGGCCACCACGCAGCAGCGTTCATCGAGATGCAGCGAGAGAATGCGGAAGACATCCACCATGCTCAAGCGCTCCCGGCGTTCCGAGGGTTTTAACGGTTCAGGGACGGCGTGCGGATTGGGATGATGAAACTGTTTGGGCTCGATCTTGGTCGTGGCCAGGGCCTGGAGAAAATCGCGAAACTGAATCGAATCGTAACGATGGTACTGAACAGTTATGCGTTCTGAGGTCGCCAGAACCGTGCGGCCGCGGTCCAGTTTTGCCGTGTAAAAGCCCATGCTCATATCGGTAATGAATGTGCCGAGCATCAAGACAAGGTCGGCGGACTCGACGTAGTGCCGGACGTGTTGGTCGCTGCTCATGGCGCCGCCATACACGCCAATGTACAAACGATGATTTTCAGGAATGGCGCTTTTACTCAGCAGATCGGTCGCTACCGGGATATTCATGCGCTCCGCCATCCGTAGCGCCAACCCGGCGGTGCGATAACGCGCGAGTTCGACTCCGGCGAGAATAAGCGGTTTCCGGGCAGCCCGAATGAGGGAAAGAGTTTCTTCAAGCGCGGCTTCCAGGGCCTTGGGGTCGGATTGCGGCAAAGGGCCCGGGGAGATACCGGAAATTGGGATTTCGCAATCGACGATGTCGTGGGGCACTTCAATATAAACCGGACGTTTGTGGCGGAGACAAGCATCAACACAGCGCACAATTTCCGAGGCGGCGCGCTGTTCATCGAGAAGCACTGTGCTGGCAACGGTGACTTCATCGTAAACGCGGCGCTGGGTGTCGAAAGTCTTGACCTTGTGGTGGAGGAGGGGATCTTTTTCGCGATCTTTCCGCCCGGGCGCGCCGCTTACCACGACCACGGGCGATTTTTCCGCGTAGGCGCCGGCGATCGCGTTCAGAACGTTGAGACCGCCGACGCAGTAGGTTACACAAACCAGACCGATCCCGTTGATCCGGGAATAAGCATCGGCGGCAAAACCGGCCGCAGGCTCGTGAGTCATGGTGACACTGTGGATCTTCGACTTTTCCAGCCAGGCAAACGTGGGCAAAACAAAGTCGCCCGGGATTCCGAAACTGTGACGAACCCCGCGCCGATAGAGGTATTCGAAAAGAAACTGGCCCAACGGCATCGTTGCCGGGAACTGTTCCAAAATGCGGGGAGGCGATCGCCTGGCCAAACGGGGAGGGGGAAAATAATCGGCAACTGGCGAATCAGTTTTTATCTTGGTGCGGCGAGCGCCGGGCCGGTTGCTGGGAGGCACGGCGCTCGTCAGTTGTGGAGTCGAATTGGGTGGGGAAGAGAGGGAGCAGAATTTTGTCGCACCGGAATGATTCAAAATGTTATTGCCATTCCTCTTCTTTTAAACATCGCGCAATAATCAGTGCATACAGCGCCATCATAAAAGCAACACCAATCACAATCATTGATTCCATTACTCTTTACCTCCGGTGCAATTCCTTTTTTTCACTGCCATGAAAGTAGCTAGAGCCATGTGCCCCCGCTCCCCATCGCTTGGCTTTTTCTTTGCGGAAATTGCTCAGGCAAGGCGGCGAATCCTGGCCGGGCAGCAAGATCAGGACAGCATTGCCCAAGGAATGGAGAGCGATGGATTTGAGCCTGGCCGAAGATGGCCCAGGAAATGACCAGCGCCAAAGCATTCAAGGAAGCTCTCCAAAAGCGGACCCAAGCGGAGCCGGTGGAGATTTGGAAAGCGCGCAACTTCATCCAGGAACATTCGGCGAGCGAGCTTTCCCTCAGCCAGGTGGCGAAATCGGTGAACATCAGCACCGGTCATCTAAGTGAAAAATTCAAGCAGGTTACCGGGATCAATTTTGTCGATTATGTCGCCCGAACCCGTTTCGAAAACGCATGCATTCTTTTGCGTGATCCCAACCTCCGCGTCAGCGAGATCGCGTTCGCGGTCGGATTTCAGTCGCTCTCCCAATTCAATCGGGTTTTCAAAAAACTGTCCCGAAAATCTCCCACGACCTATCGCGCAGCGCAGTTAAAGCGGAGAAGGCGCCGGTGACCCCGGCCGGCGCGGTAAAAATTTTTGCCGAAAAAATGCGTAGTCGTGAACGGAAGTATCTGGCAATACTCCGCAACAGTGTGGCATTCGAGGCTAACTCGGTTGATGCACGGTAAGCGCCAAAGGGTTTGGTGGGCGATGGGGGGAACTGCAGCGCTCACCGTGGTGCTCCTTTCCTGTAATTCATTGGAGACGAACCGCGCCATCCTCGCCCCGCCGAGTATTCCGGGAGCTGAGTTCGTCGGTTCGGATGCTTGCGACGCCTGCCATGGCGATATCGTGCGTAAATTCCGCGCCGCCACCCATGCGCGCTTAATGGCCAAGGGTGAAAACGCAAAAAACATCGGGTGCGAATCGTGTCACGGGCCCGGAAGCGTGCACGTGAAGAACGGCGGGGGACGGGGCTCAATTATCAATCCCGGCCGATCGCCCGAGGCATGCTTCCAGTGCCATCTCGAAATTCGGGCAAAATTCGAACTGCCCCATCATCACCCGGTGCTGGAAGGCAAAATGAGCTGCGTCGATTGCCATAACCCGCACGAGGGAAGAGCGGTCAAGGGCGGCGGGACGAGCATGCACCAGACTCTGGTAGGCGGCGGGGTCGCGTTTCTGAGCGAAAATGGGACTTGCTTCCAGTGCCACACCGCGCAACGCGGCCCGTTTGTCTATGAGCACGAAGCGTTGCGCGACGGTTGCGTGGTCTGCCATTCGCCGCACGGATCGGTTAACGCGCGAATGTTAAACGAGCGAAATCAGACCCTGTGTTTGAAATGCCATTTTCAGCAGCAAACTGCACCGGGCGTGATTCTCATCGGAGGTCAGAACCATTCCAGTTTCCTGCAACAAGGAACCTGCTGGTCGGCTGGCTGCCACGAAGCGGTGCACGGCTCTCAAGTGAGTGAGCATCTCAGATTCTAAACCAATGAATAGGAGCGCGATTTGCTTGTCAGCCGGTGGAAGCCGCTACCCGCGCAAGCTGGTATTGTTTTTTTGCGCCGCGATTTGGGCAAATTATCCGCTCCAGGGCGGGGTCACGGCGGACGGAACGGCCACCCCGGATGGGAAATCGACAGCCACGGCTACGACCGAAGCCCAACCGGAAGAGGCCAAGAACTGGATCGAGATCGGAATCGGCGGCTTGATCATCCACGGCGACGCGGCCCAATTTAAACAGGAGCACAGGATGTCGGGTGACGTGTATGGGGGCATCCAGGACTTTCACTTCGAGCGAACGCTGGGCAAGAACACATCGTTGACCGTGGATGGGCACGCTATCTTCGATAACCACGATTACGACGTGAAAATTGACCTGTCCCAGCCGGGCCTGGGATACATCCGCGGCGGCTACACGGAGTTCCGAAGCTGGTACGATGACAATGGCGGTTTTGTTCCGGTCGATGGGGGGACCTGGTTTGCGCCGCGGTATCGTGAACTGACCCTCGATCGCGGAATTGCCTGGGTCGAGCTTGGCCTGCGCAAGCCGGATTGGCCTGAAATCACGATCCATTACGCGCACGAGTTCCGGGATGGCGACAAGGATTCAACCAGCTGGGGCGACGCGACCACGCCCGCTGGGACACGCAAGGTCGCACCTGCCTTCCGTAATATCGACGAGAGCCGCGACATTTTCTCGTTCGACGCGTCCAAGACTTTCGGGAACACCGATGTCGACCTGGGGATGCGTTATGAGCATAACGACAACGACGATCGGTTGCAGCTCCAGCGCGGCGTCAATAACCCTGCCGCTCACCGTTTCATTACTCAGAGTGATCAGAGCAATCTGGACCTGTTTAACGGGCATGTGATTACGGAAACGCGCTTGACCGACAACTTCTGGTTCACGGCCGGGTATTCTTACACCACCCTCGATAGCGATATTTCAGGCTCGCGCATTTATGGACCGGATTACAATTCGATGTACGGATCCTTTCCTAACATCCAGTTTCGCGATGAAGGATTTCTTAACCTGGCCGGCATATCGGAGGTGGACGAGCACGTTTTTAATGCCAATCTCTTCTGGGCGCCTTCGAAGGACGTGACTCTGCTCACCGGATTCCGTTACACCCGCGAAGACGAGGACAGTTCGGCCAGCTTTCTTAGTACCAACACGAATGCAGCAAAACACCTGCTGCCGCCGGTCCTGGAATCTGCCGATACCTCGCAAGAGTTCGACAACTTCGCCGAGCGACTCGAGGCGCGCTACACTGGTATCAAGAACTGGCTTTTCTGGGCCGAAGGCGAGTGGACAGAGGAAGATGGCACGGTCCGCGAGCATGCAATTGCAGGCGGTGTGGATGACGGAATGCTGAACAAGGACACGTCCCTGCTCGGCCAAAAGTACACCATCGGCGCGAACTGGTATGCAATGCCGAGACTCAGCCTGTCGGGCCAGTACTATTATCAGGCCGCCGAGTACGACAACAATATCAAGACCGACCTCAGCGGCGCAAACCAGAGATTGCTGAGCCAAGACTGGAACACGAACGATTTCAATATCCGGGTCAATTTCCGGCCGGATATTCCGGCATCACTGGGGACGCTTTCCATGGTGACCCGCTACGATTTCATGCAGACCCTGGTAAGCGGCATGTGGGCCATCGACCCGGCTGGCACGGAGCTGGCCGAGGAGCACACTGCGCTGATCACAAGCCATGTCATTGGAGAAACGCTTACCTGGAGCCCGGTCGCCCGCCTCTACCTCCAGGGCAGTCTTTCCTATGTCCTGGATGAGACCCAAACACCCGCAGCCAATATCATTATTACCGACACCGCTCCTACAGTCCTGAACTTCCAAAACGATTACTGGACGGTGACCGGCGGCGCCGGGTTCATCATCGATAGCAAAACCGATTTTCACGCCGATTACACGTTTTATCGCGCGAACGATTACGTGAACAATATCCTGGCTTCATTGCCCTACGGCATGGACGCGACCGAACACACGGTCTCGGCAAGCATCAGCCGCCAGCTCACCCCAAACGTGCGCCTGATCCTGCGCTACGCCTTTTTCTATTATACCGACGACACCTCCGGCGGACACAACAATTACCGGGCGCACTCCATCTTTTCGAGCTTGCAGTATCGCTTTTAGAGGCCGCCTGGCTTTTGCCGGCCTCGGGTCGACATCCGTTCTGTCGGTGTTCCTTCGGAGCCGGGCGCCCGCACTTCTCGTCCTTCCTTCAACTGCAGTTCGGAGGTCGAGGCGCTTTCGCCGGGCTTGCATTGGGAACAATGCCGTGAGTAATTTGACTCAGAATCAACCGGAAAGACCTTGCCAATGAAAACAATCGTCATCATCGCCCTCGGCCTGTTTGCCACTCTGCCCCTGTCTGCTCGCGCGGCAGACGCCAAAGCCAACTGGACTAAAGACTGCGTGCAATGCCATGGGCCCGATGGGACCGCCAATACCAAGATGGGGAAGCTGC
The DNA here is from genome assembly GCA_963728975.1 of uncultured Verrucomicrobiae bacterium. Lineage (GTDB taxonomy): Bacteria > Verrucomicrobiota > Verrucomicrobiia > Chthoniobacterales > UBA10450 > DATFCK01. The sequence goes on along the minus strand of CAVSMF010000001.1, from coordinate 888,478 downwards.
TCAACGCCAAGAACCTGACCGACCCCAAGGTTCAGACGGGCTTTACCGATGCCGAAGCCGCCGAGGCCATCAAGAATGGCGTGAAAGAGGGCGGTAAGATGAAAATGAAAGCGTTCGGCGACAAATTGAGTAACGACGAGATCAAGGCGCTGGTGGCCTATGTTCGCTCGCTGAAGAAGTAATTTGCGTTTAATCCTCCAGTGAGAAAAATTAATCCAATGAAACAAAAAATAGTGTTCTTCGCGATAGTCATCATTGCGTCAGCGGGCGTCGGTTTCGCAGCCGATGCCAGTGCACAATGGGGCCAGCATTGTGCCGCCTGCCACGGAAAAGACGGCAGCGGGAATACAGCGATGGGCAAAAAATTGAACCTCAAAGATTATCGCGACGCGAAAGTCCAGGCAGCCTTCAGTGATGCGGAAGCGGAACGCGCGATCAAAGAAGGCGTAAAAACAAGCGGCAAGGAGACCATGAAGCCGTTCGGAAGCAAACTTTCCGATGCCGACATTAAAGCGCTGGTTGCTTACATTCGCGCGTTTAAGAAGTAATCGCACCAAGACTTTGCAGAAAGGGCTGCGAAAGGCGACGGCCGCCGCGTTCGTGCCGGCGATTAGATCTTTTTCCGAAGATCTGCAATGGATCGGCGGTTTCGGAGTGACTTTTCAAACCGCCTGTAGATAGTTGCAGTAATGTCGGACGCTCCAGTTCCCGCGCGGCCCCGGCCTTTTAGGCGCAATTTCCGCAACTGGCTTAGCTGGTCGGGAATGGTCCTCGCCGCCAGCGCGCTCTTTTCGTTTTTTCTCCTTTTCGCGATCGACCTGTTCGCCGGTTACCCGAATCCGTATGTCGGCATTCTCGCCTACCTGGTTGCGCCGCTATTTTTTGTTCTCGGAATCTTTGTCGCGTTGCTTGGCGCGCTTATTCGCTGGCGCACACGACGCCACGCCGTGCGAGTGGCTGAACCTCTCGCTATCAAGATTGATTTGTCACGGCCGCGCGACCGGAGAATTTTCGGCGTCTTCGCCGCGGTCAGCGTTGGATTCTTATTTTTATCGGCGTTCGGCAGTTACCAAACCTATCATTTCACCGAGTCGGTCCAGTTTTGCGGCCAGGCCTGCCACACAGTCATGAGCCCGGAACTGACTACTTACCAAAACTCGCCGCACGCGCGGGTGGCTTGCACAGAATGCCACATTGGGCCCGGCGCGACCTGGTTTGTGAAATCGAAGATCAGCGGCATCTACCAGGTATATGCGGTGCTGTTCGACAGGTTTCCGCGCCCGATCGAGACACCGATCAGCAACCTGCGCCCCGCCCAGGAAACCTGCGAGCAGTGCCACTGGCCGAAGAAATTTGTCGGCAATCTCGATCGGACGTTTCAGCATTTTCTGGCGGACGAAAAGAACACACCGTATTCCGTGCGGCTGTTGATAAAGGTGGGCGGTGGCGATCCGACGCATGGACCGGTGGGCGGCATTCACTGGCACATGAACGTCGGCAACAAAATCGAATACATCGCCAGCGACAACACCCGCGAGACGATCCCTTGGGTGCGCATGACTGATTACCAGGGAGTGGTGGCCGAGTTCAGCGTGCCGGACTTCAAGAACAAAATCGATCCATCCCAAATCCGGCGGATGGACTGCATGGACTGCCACAACCGGCCGTCACACAACTTCCAGCCACCCGATGTCGCCGTGGACCTGGCCATTGCGCTGGGAAAGATCGATCGGGCGTTGCCGTTCATCAAGAAACGCGCCGTGGAAGCGCTGACCCAGCCCAATGCCACGCAGGCCGAAGGGCTGGAGAAGATCGCCACCAAACTGGCCTCGTTCTATCCCGGCGACACGCGGGCGCGGCAGGCGATCGACGAAGTCCAGCGCATTTACCGCCAGAACTTTTTCCCCGAGATGAAGGCCAACTGGAAGGTCTATCCCGATCACATCGGCCACCGGAACTGGGCCGGCTGTTTCCGCTGTCACGACGGCCAACACAAAACCGCCGACGGCAAAGAGACCATCACCAATGACTGCAACGCCTGTCACGTGATCCTGGCCCAGGGCAGCGGCCCGCAACTTGATCAACTTAATCCACGCGGTCAGCCATTCGCCCATCCGGGAGGCGATTTCGGCGATCTGAAATGCTATGAGTGCCATACCGGCGAAGCGCTCTAAGCTCTGGACTCCGTCGCGCGTCTTGCTGGGAAACTTTCTGCCTTTGATCGGTGCCCGATAGGTAGAGGCTTCCGCCGAAGGGGCATACTCGTGTTATTCGCTGAAATAAGCGATCAACGTCAACACCAGAAGCACCAACCCGATCAGAATAGCGATGGATCCCGCCACCCTGCTGAACTTTACCAACGGCGGCGGGGGCTTGCTGACGATTCTCGCCTCCAGGTTTCCCCGGCTGGCAAGCCGCTGATACTCCAGCGAACGCTTTTTCTGAAATTCCGTTTCGCTCTCCCTGCCGGTCATGATAACCAGATCCATTGGGAAACTACCCGGGCGAAGATGAGCATTAAAGAAATGGATAGCGAAAATGAACACAACCGCGAGCAGGGCTTCCTCGCTGTGTATAACGAGTGCGGCGTTTAAGGCCCAACCGGGCAGGAATCTGGCAAAGAATGGCGCGAACCACATGACATATCCGGACAAACCGATAATGACCATTCCCCAGAAGACTGCCCAGTAATCGAACTTCTCCCAATACGCATAGCGCTCGAATTGCGGCCTTGGTCCAAGGCCAATAAACCACCGCAGATGGCCGAATAGATCGACCAGATCCTTCCACTGAGGGACCATAGATGTCGGCCCCCAGAAAATGCCAGTCTCCCTGCGAATCAGCCCGCGATTTAGAATGTGCGCCACGTGAACCAGAAAGGCCGCCGTCAGGACCACCGCGCAGAACTTGTGAAAGAAGAGGATGGCGCCGAATCCGCCCACGGCCTGCGCAAAGCGGGCTGCCCAGATTGTGTTGCTGAAGCGAAGCGGCAGTCCAGTCACGGCCAATCCCAGAAAGGTGCCGACAAGGATGGCGTGAAGATATACTTGGTCCGGCCTGAACCGGAGGAAGTATCGATCTTCGCCGCGGATTTCCTCGTGTTTTGTGGTCATTATTCTGTCTGGTCAGCGATGTCTCATTTCCTGTTAGAGAACCGCGAACGGATAAACCACAATATGGTGTGGATGACAAAAAATCCCATCACGCTCCACAGGAGCACGTTCATAAAGACCCGGATGAAATAAAGCGTCGGGTTCGAACTGAAGTCGCGTGCATTCGCATGCGGTCGATAGCTAATAAAACTCGCGTTGGCGCGACTATGGCATTTGCCGCAAGTGGCAATCAAGTTCGCCCTATTGACCCGCGACCTGGGATCGGATGCGGGCAGAATTCGGTGCTCTCCGTGACAGTCCCAGCAGCGCGCCACTTCCGAATAGCCCAGCGCCGACACCTGCGCATGGAAGGTGTCCCGATAGGTTGTGAACTTTTCCCGGTGGCATGTGCCGCACGTAGCCGTCGTTCTCACTTGAAACGCCACCTCGCGAGGCGCGGAGATCTGATGCGCGGTATGGCAGTCGGTGCATACCGGCGCCTTAAGGTTGCCGGCTTCGAGGGCCTTTCCATGCGCGCCGGCAAGGTAATCAACCTTTATACCGGCATGGCAGGTTCCACATGTGTCTGGAATGTTCCTTCTATAGGTGGAGCTTCGCGGGTCTTTTCGACTCAAGATGCGATGTGTTCCGTGGCAGCTCGAGCAGTTTGCGGCCACCAGCAGTCCTTCCTTACTAAGAGCGAATCCGTGAATGGAATCGATGTACATCGCATAGACATTGGTCAAGCCATGTTTCCTTGCCAGGTCCGGATTGCTGTGGCAGGACCCGCACGTGCGGGGCACATTCAGTGCATACACCGGAGACTGCGGATTGTCCTTCGAGGTGATCGCGTGGGCATCTCCATGACAGCCGGTGCACAGATGTGCGCTGGCGGAGGCATGGACACTGCCGTGGACGGCTGCTACCTCGTCGGCGTGGCACGAATCGCATCTGGCACGCGCCGGGTGTTCCGGATGGGGATAATCCTGGATCCCGGTATGGCAATCGGTGCAGCTCAGACTGCCGTGTATGCTCGCTCTAAACTTTTCCGCATCCACGGTGACACTTTGTCCTGCTGCGTTCTGGAGGCTCTTGTCCGCATGGCAGGACAGGCAATCCACCTCCTCGGCATGGAGCGCCAAGGGCAACGTCACCATCAGCAGCGCGACCTGAAGGCCCGCGCGACGTTTTCTACACACAACTGAAGGAACCGCGCCTTCCGATAACCTGCAGCCTCCACGAGACTTTTTTGGAATCGCCGGTTCAAAACACCACAAGCCGATCGGAATTAGCGCCAACCCGGCAAAAAATACAATCGGCAGACCAATGAATACGATGATGCCGATATGCGGGTCACTCACCGGGCTGCGCGCGCTCGACGGCACCACAAAAAGCCGCAAAATAACCGCCATCGTAACAAGCCCTGAACCGATCAGGCTCAGCGAGTGGCCCGTTAGCAGAACAAGCAGGGGCTGATTCGGCCTTGCAACCATCGAGAATGAATATTTGGCGAACGAGTTACTCGTTTTACTGCACCGCGCCTTGAGTTGTAGCCCTTTAGCTTTGTGCCCCGCAAGAAAAAAACAAGTTAAGCGCATGAGTTGATCAAGTTTCTCTGCGCGCGGCTGAAGCCTTCGCCAGTTCCCGGCATAGGACATGATTTTCTTGAACATTGGGCTAGCGCTCTGAACCGAACATGTTGTAATGTTCGCTCCTCAATGACCGAGCGAAGTCTTTTCTTGGTGGGCGCGCTCGTCGTGGTTGCGCTTGCCGCCGGGTGCCAAAGAAAAGCAGAGATCAAGGTGTATCGCATTTCCAAGGCCCCGCTCGAGGAGACCGCGCCGATGCAGCAAAACGCGATGCCGACGAACGAGGCCACGCCGGCGTTTTCAGGCGGAATGGCCCCGGTCGCGACCTCGACAGTGCCAACGCCGCCGAGCTGGCAGCCGCAGCCGCTCTCACAAATGCGGCAGGCGAGCTATCTGGTGAAAGGCGATAACGGCGCCGTCGCCGACATTTCCCTCGTGAGCCTGGGCCCCGCCGCGGGACACGAGCTCGAAAATGTGAACCGCTGGCTCTCCCAGCTTGGCCAGCCGCCGATCACTCAGCAAAAACTCGCCGGGATTGCACAGCGGCTTACTACTTCGATTGGAGACGTGCTGATTTTCGATCTGGCGGGACTTCCGCAAGGCGCTGACCCCGCCAAGGATGGAAGAATCATTGCGGCCATGGCCCCCACCAGCAGCTCAACCCTGTTTTTCAAAATGCGCGGAAACGCCGCGTTGACCGAGACGCAGAAGAGCGACTTCATCAAATGGGTTGCGGCTGTTTGCAACGCACAGACGACAAACAAAGCGCCGGAAATGGCGGCGATGCCGCCACCACCACAAAACTCGGGCGCCCCACAGATCAAATGGAAAGCGCCGGCTGATTGGAAGGAAGTTCCGCCATCGGCGATGCGCTACGCGAGCTTCAGTGTGTCGGGCGAAAAAGGCGGCAAGCTCGATATCTCTGTGGTTACTTTTCCCGGCCCTGGCGGAGACGATCCCGCCAACGTCAACCGCTGGCGTGGACAAATCGGCCTCGCGCCGCTTGATGAAAAGGATGCCGCAGCGGCGATTGTTCCGCTGAACACGGGGAGCGCAGATTTCTCGACCGTCGATCTCGCGGGCAGCGATTCACGGGTCGTCACCGCGTGGATACGGAGGGACGGCCGGACCTGGTTTTTTAAAATGAGCGGCCCGAGTCCAATGGTTGAGCAGGAAAAATCGAAATTCTTCGACTTCCTTCGTTCGATTCAGTTTAGTTCCTAGACCCCGATGTGGCGCGGCCTGTTTGATTTGTTCACCTCCCTCAAGCTGACCATTGTGTGTCTGGCTGCGGCGATGATCCTAATATTTGCCGGGACCCTGGCCCAGGTCCACCTCGGGATACACGAAGCCCAGCAGCGTTATTTTCACAGTTTGTTCGTCTGGTGGCCGGCCGAAGGACGGAGCTTTAGAATTCCGGTTTTTCCAGGCGGCCATTTGATTGGCGCGGTGTTGCTGGTCAATCTCATCGCCGCCCACGCCAGACGTTTTCGTTGGACCTGGCGCAAACTAGGAATCCATCTTACCCATGCCGGTTTGATTATCATGCTCGCCGGCGGCCTTTTTACCGATCTGTTTGCGGTCGAAAGCCATATGCGACTGGAGGGCGGCGAAACCAAGAATTACTCCGAGGATGCGCTTCTGACCGAGTTGGCGGTTATCGACACCACCGGCGCCGATCTCGATCAGGTGACCGCGATTCCCGAAGCAGTCCTTCGGCGGGCCGGCACGATCGATCATTGGAGTCTGCCGTTCCGGATTGTGGTCAGAAACTTTTATCAGAATTCACGATTAAAAATGGCCAGTGACGGCGAAAACCAGATTCGCCCGATTGCAAATCGCGGGCCCGGGGCCCAGATCGCGGTCGAATCGGCTCCTCGAGCCACCGGCGTTGACGAACGCGACATTGTGACCGCAGCCGTCGAGATCATTTCCAGGGAGTCGGGAAACTCGCTCGGCACCTGGCTGGTTTCGGATGCCCTGGGGGCGCCGCAAACATTTTCCTGTGGCGGACGAACCTGGAGGCTGGTTCTGCGTCCGGCCCGATACTACGAACCTTACAGCGTTACCCTGCAAAGATTTACCCATGAACGGTATGCCGGCACCGAGATCCCCAAGAACTTTTCCAGCCGGGTGACCTTGATTGATCCCGAACGCTCGGTCGACCGGGACGTTTTGATTTACATGAATCATCCGCTCCGGTATCGGGGTGAAACTTTCTACCAGGCGGGCTTCCAAAAAGACGATAAGGCGACTATTTTGCAGGTGGTGCATAATCCGAGCTTCCTCGCGCCTTATATCGCCTGCGTAATTGTCGCGGCCGGACTGCTGGTGCAATTCGGCTCTCATCTGGTTGGGTTTTCGCGAAAACGAAGGGCCGCAGTCGCATGAAACGCTACTTCCCGTGGCTCGTTCTCGTTTTGGCCGTGTTATGGCTGGCGACGAACTGGTGGCCGCCCAGGGTGGCTAAAGCCAATTTCCATGTCGACCGGTTAGGTAAAATCCCGGTCCTGGTTGGCGGCCGGATTAAACCTCTCGACACCGTTGCCCGCAATGCTCTCCTGATCATTCACGGCAGACAGGAACTGAATCTCGACAATGGACGGCACCTCAGCGCGATGCAGTGGCTCACGGATGTGCTGTTCAATGCTCCGGTGGCAGATCAATACCCCGTTTTTGTCGTTCAAAACGCCGAGGTTCTCGGTTTGTTTGGTTGGGAGCAAAGCGATCGAAAATATTTTCGGTTTGCCGACTTCTCACCTTTTCTAAAACAGATCGACGACCAGGGTCAGCAATCGGAAAAATTGGAGTCGGTCCAGCGGTCCGCTTATCAGAATGCCATCCTGAATCTGCGAAACGCCCTGGTGTTGTATCAACGCTTGAAAAATAGCATCCAGCCGGAGGACCAAAAGAACTTTGCCGCTGAGCTCCGGGCTTTTCAAAGCAGTGTGCCCGGAGCCGCGGTTGCGGCCCAGCAGCGAGCGGCCGGGCAAAACTTCGACAAAACAAAACTCGATGATGTGGCGGGATTGATCCAGCGCTACGAGCGGGTGTCTGAGCTCGCTTATGTTCTGGCGGTGCCTCCGCCGGGGCCGGACGGGCAATGGCGTTCGGTTGGCGACAGCCTGCTGCATTCGGTCGCCACCGGGGAGATTCCGCCAATTGTCGAACAGTACGCCCTGATCGCCGACGCCTACCGGAGCGGGAATCATTCGCAATTCAACGAACGCGTCGAATGGATGCACGGATGGTTCGCAAAACAACGGCCGACGGCAACGAAACGAGCCGCGTTTGAATTCTTGTTTAACCGGCTGCAGCCATTCAGCCAAAGCATGGCGCTTTACGTCCTGGCTTTTCTCCTGGCTTGCCTGTCGTGGCTTGGTTGGAGCCGTCCGCTTAACCGCGCTGCCTTTTATCTGCTGGTTTTGGCGCTCGCTATTCACACTTTCGGGCTTTTTTCGCGGATGTATTTGCAGGAGCGGCCGCCGGTCACCAATCTCTATTCCTCCGCCATTTTTATTGGCTGGGGAGCGGTGATTGTCGCGTTGATTCTGGAACGGATCTACCGCGACGGGATAGGGGCGGCCTGTGCCGGCGCAATTGGGTTTATTACCTTGATCATCGCCCATCATCTGGCCGGGAGCGGCGATACTCTCGAGATGTTGCAGGCGGTGCTCGACACCAACATCTGGCTGGCAACGCACGTGGTCGCCATCACCACCGGTTACGCCGCCATGTTTCTGGCGGGAATGCTGGCTATCATTTACATCATCCGAGGCGTGTTCACCCGTTCCCTGAACCGGCAAACGGCGGATTCGCTCAGCCGCATGACTTATGGAGTGGTTTGTTTTGCCACCCTGTTTAGCTTCGTAGGCACGGTCCTGGGCGGGATCTGGGCGGATCAATCGTGGGGCCGCTTCTGGGGATGGGATCCCAAGGAAAACGGCGCTGTGCTGATTGTGCTTTGGTGCGCAATCATCCTGCATGCCCGCTGGGGCGGATTCATCCGGCAGCGCGGCCTCATGGTGATGGCGATCTTCGGAAATGTGGTCACGAGCTTTTCCTGGTTCGGCGTGAACATGCTCGGGGTCGGCCTCCATTCGTACGGGTTCATGCAAAAGGCTTTTCCGTGGCTGGTTGGTTTTATTATCAGCCAGCTTGTCCTGATGACTGTCGCCAGCATGCCGCTCGAACGCTGGAGAAGCTTTCGAACCGCAAACGTTCCATCGCGCGACCAGCAGCAGCGGCTTTCATCCGCCCTTTCCGTCGGACAGACATCGGTCCAGTAGCCGGGCGCAAGATCGGAACAGCAAAACCCAATCCGAGGTTATCGGTCGGGCAGCGGCGGCGCTAAGGTTGCTTTCAAAGCAGACCTTATGAGAACGATTTGCCCGTTAGACCTCCAGAAAATACTGGACACAAACCAACCGGTGGAGATTCTCGATATCCGCCCCCGGGGCCGGTTCGAGCGAACACATATCAGCGGCGCACACTGGCTCCCGGCAGCGGCGGCGATTTCTCTCGGGACACTTTTTCCTTCCCGGGAACTGCCAGTTACGGAGCCGCTTTATCTGGTTTCTGAAAGTGGCGCTCTTGCCCGGCTGATAGCACACGAGTTGGAGTACAAGGGCTTCAACAACATCGTGGTGGTATCGGGCGGAATGCACGCCTGGCAGCAAAGTGATCTGCCGATCGCGGGAAGGATCTCTGCCTTCCGTTCCACAGGTGTTCGGAGCGCAACAAACGCACAGTTTTTGGCAAGCACGGGAGAGCGTAGCGGCTTTTCTCCGAGCAAGGTGTCCACCAAATGCAACTAGAAACTCTCCCCGCATCAGCCCCCAAGTCGGCCCTGCAGTTGAAAAAAGTCCTGGTCCCTACCGACTTTTCTCCGCTCGCGAACAAAGCATTAAAATATGCATTGCGTTTCACCGAGCAATCCGCGGCCAGAGTTACGTTAATCCACGTCGTCGAAACATTTCCTGTGATCATGGATGGAATATCGACCGACCACCCGATGGCCAACGGACAGGACGGGAAACTGGAGAAATCGTTTCGAAGTCTGGTCAAATCTCTGGGGGCGGCAACCAACGCAAAGGTTAAATGGACCTGGCGCCGAGGGTTGGCTTCGCACGAAATTGTGGAAGCAGCCCGCGAGCTCGACATCGACCTGATCGTGATCGCGACCCACGGTTACACTGGCTGGAAGCACTTCTGTATCGGCAGCACTGCCGAGCGGGTCGTGCGCGCGGCTCCCTGCCCGGTCCTGGTCGTGCGGGACAAAGAGCACGACTTCGTTTAAGCGCGGTTGGCCTCCCATCGCCTTCGCCACCGGATTCTGCCGCCGCCGGCTTGTCCCTTCCGCCTAAAGCTCGCGCCAAACAAAATGGCAGAGGAAAGATTCGACTGGGCCTGTTCCCATCTTTTCCAGCCGCTTCGACTTCGAGCAGCGCCCGAGCGCACACGGTTCTGTCTGCCATCGGCTCCTCTGATCAGAGGCTCGCATCTTGCTCGGACGTGGCTACCCTATGCCGCTGATGAAAGCCGTGGTTGCCCAGGCGGAGGTGGCCGATTCGAATCGCTCGCAGGCAAAGCTCTGGCCTGCGGCTGTCTTCTTAGTTTCGCTGGGGTTGCTTTGGGCTGAAGTTGTCCACCATCTCGGAAACGAGTGGTCGGTCAACCCGCAGTACGGGTACGGCTGGAGCGTTCCATTTCTCGCTCTCTACCTTGGCTGGAAGCGATGGCTTTGTCGCCCGGCGCCCGAGCCGCCGGTGAAACGCTTTCCCGTTCTGGTCGTGATCGTTTTGGCGGCCGGCCTGATCGCGCCCATCCGGCTTGTGGCCGAAGCAAATCCCGATTGGCGCCTCCTCAGCTGGACTTTCGCTGTCAGCGCGGTCGCGATCTCGTTAGGCATTTTTTTTCTGATGGGTGGATCTCCCTGGCTCCGTCATTTTGCATTTCCCTTTCTCTTCTTTCTCGTGGCTGTGCCCTGGCCAATGCAATTGGAACAAGCAGTCGTGCAGGGGCTGATGCGGGGCGTAACCGGATTCAATGTCCTGCTATTGAACGTTGCCGGAATTCCAGCGCTTCAGCGAGGCAACGTGATCGAGCTCGGTTCCGGTTTTATCGGAATTGAGGAAGCCTGCAGCGGCGTCCGCTCTCTTCAGGCCACCTTGATGGTATCGTTGTTTCTCGGAGAATTTTATTCCTTTCCGGTATTGCGCCGCATCTTTCTCATCGCAGGCGGCGCGGTTCTCGCCCTGGTGTGCAACCTGATTCGAACCGGAATTCTGGTCTGGATCGGTGCCCGCGAAGGCGCAACCGCCATTGGGGCATGGCACGATCCGGCGGGCCTCGGCATTCTTCTGGTTTGCCTTTTCGGATTATGGCTGCTCAGCCTGGCCATGCATCGGCGCGACCGGGTTGAGAGCAGGCCGGCCCCACCACGGGCGGGTTCGCCCCCGCTGCGCCGGGCCATGCCGTTGGTCATTTGCCTGGCCGGTTGGATCCTGCTGATCGAGGTCGCCGTGCAATTCTGGTACGGCTCCCATCAGTCCTCCCTCGCCGGCTCACGCTGGCATGTGCGCTGGCCCCGCGCGGCGATGTCTTTCCAGACGGTTCCGATTGCTCCGGAAACCGAAAATTTGCTCCGTTATAATGAAGGAGGCGGCGCGATGTGGACAGGAACAAATGGGCATCACTGGATGATGTATTTTTTCCGTTGGTTACCCGGTCAAACGGCGGCCCTTTTTGTGAAAATTCATCGACCCGACGTTTGTCTTCCAGCCAGCGGCATGACATTGGTGAGCGACAATGGAATTCATTTGCTCGACGTAAATGGGGTCAATCTGCCGGTGCGTTCCTATCGGTTTAACGATCATGGCACGCCCCTGCATGTTTTCTATTGCTACTGGGATGCTCGTTCTTCCTATCAGAATGAAGAGGCCGCAAACGAAGAGGATTGGACACCGCGGGGGCGGATTGGAACCGCTTTACGCGGCCAGCGAGAAGTCGGAGCGCAGATGCTGGAGTTGGTCATCTGGGGCTATGACAACGATGATGAAGCCAAGAACAGGCTTCGAGAAGAGCTCGGCAAAATTATCGCTCCCGGCTGATCTATTCAGTCTCGCTCTCGGCCTCTGTTGTCGGCTCGTCGTCGGGCCGGAACTTACAACGGCCCTTCCACTTTTTGCCGGGCCGCAATAGAATTGACCGAGTTGTGAATAAACCCGTCGATCCTGCTTCTTCCCGTTACGATCATGCGGCAGGGGGTTTGCACCGGCGGGATCTCGATCCCGATCCGGTGAAGCAATTTGCAAATTGGTTCACCGCGGCGATCGAGGCCCAAATCCGGGATGTCAACGCCATGACGCTGGCCACAGCCACGGGGGAAGGCCGCCCATCGGCGCGAATCGTCCTGTTGAAGGGGTTCGACCAGGATGGTTTTGTGTTCTTTACCAATTACGAAAGCGAAAAAGGCAGCCAGCTCGAAACCAATCCGTTTGCGGCCCTGGTTTTTTACTGGATTGAATTGGACCGGCAGGTCCGGATCAGCGGACCGGTGGAGAGGACCTCGCGCACAGAATCGGAACGTTATTTTCATTCGCGGCCGGTGGGCAGCCAGCTGGGAGCTTGGGCTTCACGTCAGAGCGAAACCGTAGATGCCCGCCGCGTCCTCGATGCCCGTATGGCGGAAATGACCGAGCGCTTTGCCGATAAGCCCATTCCGCTGCCACCGCATTGGGGTGGGTATCGGGTGAAACCGGAATTGTTCGAATTCTGGCAAGGCAGGCCAAATCGATTGCATGATCGGTTTCGCTACAGATTACAGCCGGACGGTTCCTGGCAGATCGATCGCCTGGCGCCGTAGACCTCTCCACCGGCGCGGGTTTAAGAACGATGAGTGCCGCCTCGAGACTTGAAGTTGTGGCCGGCGATATCACGACGCTGAAAGTCGATGCCATTGTAAATGCCGCCAACACGACCTTGCTCGGCGGCGGCGGAGTAGATGGCGCGATTCATCGCGCGGCCGGGTCGGAACTGTTGGCGGAATGCAGGAAATTGGGCGGCTGCGATCCGGGCGAAGCGAAATTGACGCCTGGATGCAAACTGCCGGCCAGATTCGTCATTCACACGGTTGGACCGGTTTGGGCCGGGGGCGACCGCGGGGAAGCAGGCATCCTGGCCCGTTGCTATCGCAATTCCCTTCAGGTTGCGGCCGAAAATGCGATTAAGACCATCGCCTTTCCCGCAATCAGCTGTGGCGCCTATGGATATCCGATCGAAGAAGCGGCTCGGATTGCGGTGGAAACCACCCGTGACTTTCTGAGCCAAACGGACCAGATCGAAAAAGCCTTCTTCGTGGTCGCCAGCCGGGAAATCCTGGAAAGCTATCGCCGCTTTCTCTCCTAGAGCGATTTAAGTAACACCGTGGTCGATCCAAGCGCGGGAGCGTTAAGGTAACGCGAGCGTCCTCGCTTGCGAGTTCATCAACGCGCAAGCCGGAGGCACGCGCTGCGTATTGCGTCCGGTGCGGGCGAATACTTGTCGCGCCTGCTTCGTTCAAATGCCGCTACGCCATTAGTTAAATGGCTCCAGCCGGTGGGTTTCCCGGGTTGCGAGCAACTTCCCACCGGTTGTGGCTTGCTCAAAATCCGCTGCGAATTCCTCGATCTGGATCGCGCGGACCAATATCGTGGCTCAGCTTGGCCCAAGCCGCGTGGACCGCATGCCGGGCATGATCCCAGGGAAGAGCTGCTCCCACTCTGGTCCGTTGATAATCCAATGCTATGTCGTCTTCTATCTCCTCGAAACTTTTGCCCGGGTACTTGGTTGCCGCTTCCATCCCCACGCGATAAGCCGGCGCATAATCTTCGTAAGAACGCGCCTGATCCGCATACGGCTGGTTGGGATGCTGTTCCCGCCAGTATGCCTCTTCTTTTCCTGGATCCACCGATGGTGGCCTGTTTTTCTTCAAGTCGTCGTTTTGCTCTGGCATATTTGCTCCCTTCGCTACGTTTTTTTGCGCCCACCCCGGGGGTTTTATGGGCCGCATCAGCTAAATGTGAGAAACGCAGGCGCTACGTCAATTGCGTATTCTATATTATATGATCAAACCGAGCGATAACGACTGGGAGCAAGTCGGGGAGCATACCGGTCACGCGCGCGAGCGGGCCGAGTTTTTTCTACGGGAAAACCCAATTCCGGTAATCATCGGGGCCTTGGGTCTGGGTTTGACGATCGGATGGGCACTGCGTCACGCCCTCAGTTCCGAGCCGAAAGAACCCGAGATAAAAGCCGGGCTGAGCAAAATCAGTTGGAGCTTCCTTTCTCTGCCCTTCCTTTGGCCATTGATGAAATCGGTCAAAGGGCGGTATGAAGGTTCAGCCGAGTCGGTCAGGCACGGCGTGGATCGGTTGAAGAACATCGATCTGGGGTCTTATACCAAACCGATCCGGAAGCGCTGGAAAACGTGGACCCACTAACGACGGCCAGGGATTAGGACCGTAGTCCCAATCCTCGGGGAAGCGCGGGCAGAAGAGGGGCTTGCGAGAAATCGCTTACCGGTAGCGCCGGGGGGATGATACTCTCCCGAGCGTGGCGCGGAGTTTATCGTTTTCCCTGGTGGTATTGATTGGCGTGTTTTTGCTTGGAACGGCCGCTGGATCGGAGGTCAAGCGGCGGGGAAAGGAAGGATCCGACTTTATCGGGGCGGCTGGTTGCAGCTCGTCCAGTTGCCATGGGGGAGCGGGAGAGAAGCGCAGCCAGTACATCACCTGGGCAGGGCAGGATTTTCATTCTCGTGCCTACTCCATCCTGCTCGATGCCCGCTCCGCGCGGATCGCGGAAGCGGTGGGGGTCGCTTCGGCCCAATCCAGCCCGCGTTGCACGGTCTGCCATTCGCCATTTCAAGCCGTGCCAAAAACGCGCCTTGCTCCTTCCGCTCATGCTGACGAAGGGGTTTCCTGTGAAAGCTGCCATGGGGCGGCCGGGCCGTGGCTGCGGGGGCATACTCGACCGGATTGGACCTACGCCATGCGGGTAAGCGCCGGGATGCGCGATCTCCGCAACCTTTATCTGCGTGCCAACGCCTGCGTGGCTTGTCATCAGAACCTTGACCACGACATTTTGCGAGCGGGGCACCCCGGGCTAATTTTCGAACTCGACAGCCAATCGATTAACGAACCGAGACATTGGAAGGAAACGGACCAATGGATCGGCCCTCGCAGCTGGCTGACCGGACAGGCAGTGGCGCTGCGGGAGATGAGTTGGGCGCTCCAGGCAAAGCGAACAGGCCGGAAAAATAACGAGTTGCTCAGCCGGTGGAGCGGCCTGGCCGCATTACTCGACGAGACCGGTTCTTTATCAGGGGCATCGACTATTGAGCCGCGACTGGTGCAGCGGAATGCGTTTGGGGCCGTCCAACAACGGGCTGACGAAATGGCCCGGCGCGCCGCCAGGACACCCTGGACATTGGAACGGGTTCGGCAGTTAACCGTCGAAATTAGTTCACAGTCTCCCACCGATGCAGAGACGGCTACCCGTCTCGTGCTCGCGCTGGAATCGCTGACCCGGGCTCTGGCTGCAAATCAGGGTCCGCCGCTGCCAGTGAGCCTGGAATTGAAAGCGCTTCGAGAAGATGTCCAAAGCGGCTACAATTTCGATGCCTCGCGGTTCGCGGAAGACCTGAACAATTTGCGAAAGAAGTTCGGTAGCGGTCGATAGCTGGCAATGGCACGGAGTGAACCAAGTTTTTGCGGGCGCAAGGGGTTGAATCGCCCAATTCCATCTCCCGCGATGAATTTGACGTCCGCCGCGAAATGTCGCCCATTATCGTCTCCAAAATGGCAAAGAAACCGATCCATCTTTTTTTCGGAATACTGGGTCTGTTGTCGGCGGGGTGCAGTTCGAACCGCCAGGCGGCATGGATCAGGCAGGCGGAACAAATCCACAAGTGGGGCTATTACAGTGGTTTTGTGGAAGCGCGTTGGGAGAACGATGGGCGGACCATGACGCTGTTGAGCGAGCTGCGTTATACCGATCCCAATGGCCAGGTCTGGCTCGCGCCCGCCGGTTCCAAAGTTGATGGCGCCTCCATTCCGCGATCCCTCTGGACGATCATGGGCGGGCCGTTTGAAGGCAGGTATCGCAACGCATCCGTGCTTCATGACGTAGCCTACACAAAGCACAATCGTCCGTGGCAGGATTGCGACCGGATGTTCTACAATGCGATGCGCTGCAGCGGAGTCAGCGCAGTCGAGGCCGGGACAATGTACTACGCGCTTTACCGGTTCGGGCATCATTGGAAGTTTCCAATTAGACGGGCCAAACCGGTAGAACCATCGGATCTTGCGGCTTACACCGAACAATATCCACGGGCCGTTCCCGTAAATACCAATCAGATCGACGCCGCCCGCGATTGGATCCGTAGCGCCGAACCGAGCGTCGAACAAATCGAACAGCGAGCCGATACCGAGACGCACTAGATGAAAAATAAAACATCCGATGCGCTCAAGGGTGCAATCGCCAACGCGGTCGCGACCCTCCGGTCACTGGAGGCGCTCGAGTCGCAGATCGAACAAGCCGCCGAATTGATAGCGAACTGTCTAACCAATGGAAGCAAACTTTTGGTTTGCGGGAACGGCGGCAGCGCGGCCGATGCAGCCGATTTTTGCACGGAGTTGGCCTGCCGTTTTGAAAATGACCGACGCCCTTATCCGGCCATGAACCTGGCCCAGGGCGGCAGCCTCATCACTGCCATCGGAAACGATTACGGCTATGAAGAAATTTTTGCTCGCCAGGTTCGCGCTTTTGCTATGCCAGGCGATCTCCTCATTGGCATCACCACCAGTGGAAAGTCGAAGAATGTCCGGCGCGCCTTCGAAGAAGCCAAATCTCGCGGAGTAACGGCAATTGCTCTGCTCGGAAGAGATGGCGGATCCTCTCGCGGTATCGCCGATATTGATATCCTAATAGCGGGGGATTCCACCGCCCGGATTCAGGAGGCACACAAGTTCTTACTTCACGTTCTCTGCCAGATCGTGGAAGAGCGGATTGCTCGGGAATGAAATGGCGGGCGCTCGCCAGCGACTATGACGAGACACCCTCGTCCGGGGCGGTGTTGTCAATGAAGCCATAATGGCCGGGGGCTGCGGTTGGTTGGGGCGTGAGCAGGTAATTCGCGGCCAGAACCGCCATTGGGCTTTGGGGGAACAGCCGCTTAGGGAAGGAATGCCAGGCAAAGCTTCGCCGGCCTATCCCAAAGGGGATCGGGAATCCGTAGTTACGGTTGGGCATGCCCTGACCGGGCCGGGGACCGGGCATGGCGGATGCTATGGTAAACTATAATAATTATATAAAATGGAGCCCCTACTTATACTTCTCCTCCTTGCCGGGTTTGTCGGAACACTCATCTTTATAATACTGGTCGGCACCGCTCGCCCGTCTCGCCCGTTCGTCTGCGAGCCGGTCCAATCCCAACTTGTTCCCTATCGCCGCCGCAGTTTTCTCTTTTCATCCGCGGAGCGTTCCTTTTACAGCGTTTTGCGCGGCCTCGTGCCGGACCACATGATTTTTGTCAAAGTGCGGCTGGCCGATCTGGTCGCCGTCCCGCCGCAGCAACAGTCGTTCTGGCATCATTTCAGTCCGATGAACCGGAAGCTGGTCGATTTCGTAGTTTGCGATCCCACCCTCTCGCCGATTGTGGCAATTGAGCTGGAACATTCTGTCGACCCCAACAGCAACCGCCATTCCGGCGATGAATTGGTGAACTCAGTCCTGACCAGCGCTTCTTTACCGGTCGTGCGAATCCCGGAGCGACGCCGTTATCTTGCTAACGAGTTGCGCCGCTTACTCGGCCCTTATCTTCGCGTCCCGGCGCCGCTGATTTAGTCGGGCGCCGCGAACTCGGCCTCGACAAACTAACGGCCAAAGTCTAAGGAGTTGGGGCATGTCCCCGCGTCTGGCGCCACTTGTTCTGTTGGTCGCCGCGTATTCGGTTCGAGCGGCCAATTATCCCGCCCCGGTGGAAGGCGATTATACGATTCGCGATTTCAAGTTTACGTCGGGCGAAAATCTGCCGGAGCTGCGGATTCATTATCGCACTCTCGGAACATTGCAAAAGGATGGGCAAGGCAAAACGCGGAACGCGGTCCTGATCATGCACGGGACGACCGGCAGCGGCGCGCAATTCATCCAGCCTGTCTTTGCCGGCGAGCTCTTCGGCAAGGGGCAACCGCTGGACGCGACAAAGTTTTTCATCGTGCTCCCGGACGGCATCGGTCACGGCAAATCGAGCAAACCGAGCGATGGAATGCACGCCAAATTCCCGGGTTACGGCTATGTCGACATGGTCAATGCGCAATATCGGTTGCTGACCGATGGGCTGGGGGTAAACCACGCCCGGCTGATTATGGGGACCTCGATGGGCGGAATGCACACCTGGCTCTGGGGAGAAATGCATCCCGACTTCATGGATGCATTGATGCCGTTGGCCAGTTTACCGACCCAGATTTCCGGACGCAACCGGGCCTGGCGCCGGATCGTTATCGACGCGATCCGCAACGATCCGGATTGGAGCAACGGCGAGTACAAAACAGAGCCGCCCAGTCTTGGAACCGCCGCGGAGATGCTCTGGTTCATGAGCAGCAATCCGGTTTTGAGACAAAAGGAAGGGCCGACCCTGGCCCAGACGGATGAAATTCTCAATCAATTCGTTGCTCGAATCGTTAAGATGGACGACGCCAATGATGTCCTTTACGCGGTGGAAGCGTCGCGGGATTACGATCCCGGACCGGCATTGGAAAAAATTCGCGCTGGCCTTGTCGCGGTCAATTCAGCCGACGATCTGATCAACCCGCCCGAGCTGCATATTTTGGAACGGGAGATCAAGCGGGTCCGGCGCGGCCGGGCGGTGGTAATCCCGTTCAGTGATCAGACCCGCGGGCACGGCAGCCACACCGTTGCCAAGTTATGGAAGGATGAATTGATCAGGCTGTTGAGCGAAACCGAGGCGAAAGTGAAATAAGCGCGGAATTTCCGCTGCCGGGATTTGGGAGGGCGGCGGAGAATCGCCCTTATTTGGAGATCGCGGCGGGCGCGGGCAGCCGCGACGTCTCAACTTTGATATAGTGCAGAACCACCGGGGCCAGAATCATTCCCGGTATTCCCATGAACCGCTCTCCAATCACCAAAGCGAGGAGGGTCAGCCACATCGGGTTTTTGATCCGGCCACCGATGATCTTGCTGTTGAGGAAGTATTCCAGTTTGTGCAGCAGGATAAGGAAAACCAACGCGGCGATGGCTGCCTTGGCCGATTGAGTGAAGGCGATCCCGACGATCACCGAATTGCTGATCAGGTTTCCAACGATGGGCAGGAGGCCGCAAAGAAAAGTGAGGCCGACCACCAGCGGGACATATTTGAGTGAGACAACGAGCACGAAAACCGCCGTCAAAACCGTGTTAATGGTCGAGATCAAAATTTGCGCGCCCATCACCGTTTCAAAGCTTTGATAGAACAATCGGAACCGGGCTTTGATCTCGTCGGTCGTCGCAGTAAAGAGATTCGGAGCAGCCGTTTCGGAGGCGACCGGCTCGAAGCTGGACCGGATGAACAGGCTCATTGCCACCACGATTGCGATTAACACGAACACCAGCTGCCTGGTGGCGCTGCGGGCGAAGTTCCCGACCAGGAGGAATTCGTCCTTCAGAATTTCCAGGATCGAGGTTTTTAGCGTCTCCAGATCGGAAAAGGGGAGCTCGAATCCATGACTTTGAGCGTAAGAAATCATCGCCGGAATGAATTCAGCAGCGATTTTGGGCAAGGCGACGACCGCCTCGGCGACAAGGAAACCAATTCCGTAAATGACCAGCGCGACCAGAATGAAAAAGAGCGTGATCGATAGCCACCGTTGTCTGCCGAACTTAAGCTTGCGCAAGGCAAAGTAAGAGAAAAGCACGGTCACCAGCGGCGTTCCCAGGTGGGTCAGGGCGGCGAGCACGATTACAGCAATGATAAAGAAATAGGAGAATCGCGCGGCCGGACCCATGTCCAGACGGTGGCAGCGATGGGTTCACGGGACAAACGAGTCCGGCTGTTTTCTTTTTGAACGGATAACGAGGAGGCGAGGTTGAAACAGCTGCCTGGGGCAGCGATAGTTCCATTTTCCATGGATTCCAGCCGCACCATCACGTTACGTTGGGTATACAACACCCCCGGCGATTTTAATTACCAGCTCGACCGTTTTCGTTTCTCTCGCCCTGTTCTCGTCTGGCAGCCGCCCATCAACGCCTACCGGTGCGACGATTGCATCCGAATTTGCCTGGAACTTGCCGGGGTTGACCGAGCCGACATCGAGCTGGCGGTCGAGCCCAATCGAATCAGCATTCGCGGCGTCCGGGACGTGCCCGAGCCGGCTGACCAGAAAAAGCCCGGAGCCTGGCACGTTCTGGTCATGGAAATCGATTACGGGCGATTTGAGCGAACGATCGAATTGCGAGAAGAGGTCGACGTTCAAAAGGTGCGGGCAGAACAGAAAAACGGATTGCTCTGGATTTATCTGCCGTTGAAAGCATGAATGGGAAATCGATCAGCCTGTTGCAACCCGGTCCGGCCGGCGACGCCGGCGCGGCTCCTTCCCGAGCCGGTTCTCTTGACGGGGAGGAAAAGGCGATCCCGCAGATACCGGATGTCTTGTCGATCCTGCCGATGCGAGGATTCGTTGTTTTTCCGGGAACAATTCTCCCTCTGACCGTTGGCCGGCCCGGATCGATCAAGCTCCTGGATGAGACGCTGCCTCAAACCAAAATTGTGGGTCTATTGACTCAGCGCGACGAAAAGAAGGAGAACCCGGAGCCGGCCGACCTGTATTCGGTCGGAACCGCTGCGATTGTTCTCAAACTCTTGCGCCAAGGGGACGATCGAGTTGTTGTCGTGGTGCAGGGTCTTCGTCGATTTTCTCTCGGAAAAATCACGCAGACTGCGCCCTATTTGCGGGCGGAGATTGCCTTGCTCGAATCCCGATTGCCGGGGGAAAGCAAGGAATGGCAGGCCGAATTCCGCAACCTGCGCGATTCCGCCGCCAAACTGCTCGAACTTACCCCGGATGTGCCGGAACAGGCCCGGGCGGCGGTGCTCAGCATGGATGATCCGGAACAACTGGTGGATTTTCTCGCTCCCAACTTGAATGTCGACACGGCCCAAAAACAGACGCTGCTGGAGGAGCTCGATGTTGAAAAACGACTTCGAGCTGTTCAGACCAGCATTTCTGGGCAGCTCGAGATTGCCCAGCTTCAGCAAAAGCTCCAGAAGGACGTGCAGTCGCAGTTCTCCGAGGCCCAGCGCCGGGCCTATTTGCGGGAGCAGATGCGGGCGATCCAGCGGGAACTGGGCGAAGGCGACAGTGGCGCTGACGAGCAGGCCGCCAAGTTGCGCAAGCGTCTTGAGGATGCCAAACCCCCGGCGGAAGTTCTGGCTCAGGCCGACCGGGAGTTGAAACGCCTCGAAGTCATCCCGCCGGCCAGCCCGGAATATTCGGTCATCGTCACCTACGTCGAAACGATCGCCGAGTTGCCCTGGTCGAAGCTGAGCGAAGACAACATCGACCTCGACCAGGCCCAGCAAATCCTGGATCGCGACCATTACGACTTGGAAAAAATAAAGCGCCGTCTGATCGAATATCTGGCGGTCCGAAAATTGAATCCGCAAGGGCACGGTCCGATCCTCTGTTTTGTCGGGCCGCCCGGCGTGGGCAAAACCAGTCTAGGGCAATCGATTGCCGACGCTCTGGGTCGAAAGTTTGTCCGGATGAGTCTGGGTGGCATTCGAGACGAGGCGGAAATTCGCGGGCATCGGCGGACCTACATTGGGTCGATGCCGGGGCGCATCATCCAGGAATTGCGTCGGGCAGGCACGCGTAATCCGGTGATGATGCTGGATGAGATCGACAAGATCGGGACTGATTTTCGAGGCGACCCGGCCAGTGCCCTGCTCGAAGTTCTCGATCCGCGTCAGAACCACACCTTCATGGATCGGTATCTCGATGTGCCGTTCGATTTGTCCCAGATCATTTTTATCGCTACGGCCAATTACATCGATGCCGTTCCCGAGCCGTTGCGCGACCGGATGGAAGTCATCTCGCTTCCCGGTTACACCGAACGCGAAAAACTCGAGATTGCCAAACGCTACCTCGTCCGGCGGCAACTGGAAGAGAATGGGTTGAAACCGGAACAATGCGAATTCGAGGAAGAAGCGGTGCGCCGCATCATTACCGAGTACACTCACGAAGCCGGAGTGCGGGAATTGGAACGCCAGCTCGGCGCCATCGCCCGGGCGGTCGCGGCCAAATGCGCCCGGGGCGAGTGCGAGAAATTCACGGTGACGCCCGAATTCGTTTCTCAAACTCTGGGGCCGGCCCGCTTCATTCACGAAACCAAGCTCGCTGCGGGCATGCCGGGGGTTGTGACCGGTCTGGCTTACACTCCGATGGGCGGCGAAGTGTTGCATATCGAAGCCACCCGTTACCCCGGCAAAGGCAATATTACGTTAACGGGCCAGATTGGGAACGTGATGAAAGAATCGGTCCAAGCCGCCCTGAGTTTGGTTCGGAGCCGCGACGGCGCGATTGGGGCCAAGCCGGAAGATTTTCTCGAGAGCGACATCCATGTGCACGTTCCGGCGGGGGCGGTGCCGAAGGATGGCCCGTCCGCCGGAGTAGCCATGTTCACGGCTCTGGCATCGCTCTTCAGCAACACCCCGGTGCGCTCCGATGTTGCCATGACCGGCGAAATCACCTTGCGGGGATTGGTTTTGCCGATCGGCGGCCTCAAGGAAAAGAGTCTCGCCGCCATGCGGGCCGGCATCTCGACCGTCATCATTCCGAAGTTGAACGAAAAAGACCTGGTCGATGTGCCGGAAGAAGCGAAGCAGAAGTTGCAATTCGTGCCGGTGGAAAACGTCGATGAAGTTCTGGCGGTGGCTCTGGAGAAAAACGAGGCGCCGGTTGCTCGGCCAAAACCGGCAGCCTAGCGCACTCGCAGTTCCCGGCAGCGAAACACTGCTGTCGCCAGCAACAGCGCGGCGACGGCATAGAGAAAATTCTCGCCCAGGACAGACAGGTAAAGCCCGTAATCCGCGTGCACTCGTTCTTTGGCGAAGCTTTCCGACATCAAATCGACCGGCATTTGGGCCGGTCCGATGTAATAAGCAATCAGGGCCGGGACCCGGTAAAACCATCGCGGATTATGAATGGCGCTGTGGACCATGCTGGGCAGCGTTGCCAGGAGGAAAGCCAGGACGCCGGCAAGCACCGGCGGAGTAAAGACACTGAAACTCAGGGCAACGCCGCTGAATAAAATGGCGGTGACATAAATCTCGGCAATAGCCAGCCAGAGCGTTGGCGCAAACGGAACATGTAACCAGACAGAAAGCAGGAGAGCGCCGGAAATACCGACGAAAAGAAAAATGAACAGGAAAATTAATACTCCGGTCCAGCGTCCCAGAAGATAGATCGAACGTTCGACCGGACGTGACATCACGTGCACAATTGTTTTGGCTGAAATTTCCGACGACACAGCGATTGCACCGAGAAAAAGTGCCAGGAAAAATCCGGCAAAGTTCCAAATTCCGAGAGTTGCCTGCATCAGTTGAACGCCCATCGCGGTCAGAATTTGGGTTTCGCCCGCCTCTCGGGCCATTTTCATGAAGAACATTTGCGAGCCGATCGCGGCAATGATCAGCAAGGCGAGAAGCAAGACGACATAAAAGACCCGGCGCCGCAGGGTCTCCTGCAATGCGGTCCCGGTTATGGCGAGAAACTTACCCACTGGAAGTTCCTCCGGCGTAGTGCATGTAAAGATCCTCCAGAGAAGCCGCGCGCCGCACCGTTCCGAGATTGGCATCGCTATCGAGCAGGCGCCGCAGGAGAGCATTCTTCTCCGCAGCGGGACAGCGAATGACCACCGTCCCATTCTTTTGGTCGCGAACTTCCAAACGCCCCACCGCCTCAAGAGCATCCGGAGTCCAGCTTAGCAGTTCAATCTCCCACTCATCGGACTGGCTGCGCAACACGCTCATGCTTTCGGAAAGGGCGACACTGCCCTCGCGTAAGATGACGACATGATCGCAGGTGCGGTCGACGTCGGAAAGAATATGACTGCTCAGGAACACGGTGGTGCCGCGTGCTTTCTCCTCCAGAATGATGTCGGTCACAAGTTTACGGCCTTCCGGATCGAGACCCGTGGTGGGCTCGTCCAGGATTAACAATTCCGGTTGATGCAACAGGGCCTGGGCGATTCCGAGACGCTGGATCATCCCTTTGGAAAACCCGCGCACCTTCCGTGTCCGGGCGCCTCCCAACCCCAGGCGGTCAAGCTGCCGCGGTACTTCCCGATTGATTTCCGGTCCGGACATCTCGGAAAGCTCACCATAAAAACACAGCGCTTTCTCCGCGGTCTTGAATCCGTAGGTATAAAAAATCTCCGATTGAAACCCGACCCGGCGGCGGACCTCCAGCCCGCCGGCGGGGAGGCCAAACAAGCGGACCGTTCCACAATCCGGCTGCAACAAGCCGAGCAGGGTGTAAATGGTGGTGGTTTTGCCTGCTCCATTAGGACCGACGAATGCGACCACGCTGCCTCGCGCCACCGTCAGGCTGACATCGCGCACCGCCCAAACTTGGCGACGCCGGAAGCGACTCCGGAAAGTTTTCGTCAGTCCTACCAGTTCAATGACAGTGTCGTTTCGCCCGCTCATGGTCGCTTTGGATTTTTTAACCCGGCTTCCACGGTGAACTGGAGATAGGGCTGCACGCCCTCGCGCACTTCCCGAATCCTGCCCTCCTTGTCCAACAGTATCGTGGTTGGAAAACTTTGGATCTTGAAGCGGTCAGCCAGAGAATTGTCACGGTCGATCAGCACCGGAAAGCTAACCGGCTTTTCTTTCAGGTAGGCATCGAGTTTCGCCGGCTGCTTGTCCTCGGCGATGGCCAGGATAAGGAAACCGTTCTTCTTTTGGGCGGTGTAGAGTCTTTCAAAACTCGGCATTTCCACCCGGCATGGACCACACCAGCTCGCCCAGAAGTTGATCAGGACCATTTTCTTTCCCTGAATCGCTTCCTTGAGCTTTACCGTTTTCCCGGTTGTATCCGGCAGGGCAAAATCCGGCATTGGCTGGCCGATCTTCAACGCCGCCACCGGACTGATTTCGCGACGCAATTGGGTTTTGAGCGCGATGCTGAAAGCGGCGAACAAGCAGATAAAAATAACGGTCGCGGCCGTTTTCATTGGGTAAGGTTCCCAAGCCGCCACTTGGCTGCAATTCAAAATTTCTCGTGCTTTAGGATCGACACCGGGAAAGGGCGATTTTTCAAATCGCCGAATGCCTCGCCCGCGGAACTGGTCATTCGTTGCCTTGGCAATGGCATTCGCCGGGGCGATGAAGGCTCAACCGATTCCGATGTGATCATCAAAGGCGGCCCCATTTACCACGGCACCCGGGGGGGAGGTCGCGGCGGGTTGATCTGGCGGCTCGGGGAGATCGCATTGCCGCCGTGGGCGATTTGGATGCTCGCGTTGGCAGCCATTAGCCGCCGCCGGGGCTTTTTTCGAGGCTCCGACCCCCGAAACCGCAAAGTGTTTCAACGGCGACTGCGCCAATCCTGGCGATCAGGCTAAATTCGATAACTTTCCTGAGAGAGGAGAAATGGTGCGCGGTAGAGGTTTCGAACCTCTGACCCCTACCGTGTCAAGGTAGTGCTCTACCACTGAGCTAACCGCGCGGGAAGCTGGAGTGATAAGTGACCGGGGATGGGTGATCAGTCAAGCCCGTGGTCTGGTACTTGTCGATCTTACTGCGGCTGAACCGGTTACGATTCAGTGACCGCCAATGCCCGGATTCGCGCTGCGAATCAGGCTGCGAGCTTGACTGCGTCCTTGTGCCCGAGAATTCGGACTGTGTCCTTCAACTGCTCGACTTTAAGGGGTTTCTTCAAAACGGTGATTGGGCCTTTGGCCAGGATCCGGTTGAGCATCTCGCTGTCGGGATAACCGGTGATTACGATGATTGGGCATTCCGGCTGCTGCTCCTTGGCCATGTCGTAAACATCATCAGCCGGTCCGTCGGGCAATTTCAGGTCAAGGAAGATCAGATCGAATTTCTGCTTGTCGAGGGCAGCCAGCGCTTCCTTAACCGTGCCTACGACCACCCGACTAAAGCCGATCTTCTTGAGAAAGAGCTTGAAAAGATTTTGCAGACTTTCGTCGTCATCGACGACCAGAACAGTTGGCTGGCCCGACTTGTCTTCCTTTAGAATATCCTTGTCGAGCGACGACTTCTTGATGCGCCAGCGGCCGCCGATTTGAATAGCCGGCAATTGCCCGCGCTGGACAAGGTAATAAACGGTCGGCAAAGGGATGCGAAGATATTTGGCCGTTTCTTTGACGGTCAGGAGGTTGTGCATGTAGAGACAATCATCAAGTCGCGCTGAATTCGGCAAGACAAATTCGCTTGGTTGAGCATTATAAATTTCAGAATCAATGTCAATTACCTTTCTTCGAAACGGGCTAAATTTCTATGAGTTATGGCAAAAAGGGGCCCTCTAAGCCGGTTTTCGCTTCTGAGAGCGGCCAATGGCCGGGCACTCGCGACTGGACAACCCGGAAAGGGCAGCCGACTATTCGGGCTCGGATGAACGTGCTGTTCCTTAAGCGATTCCTACAACGGCCATTCCAGATCGCATCGATCGTCCCGAGTTCCAAAGCGCTGGTGGAACGGGTGGCAAGCAAAATTGACTTCGATCGGGCCCGGGTCATCGCCGAATACGGTCCGGGGGAAGGCGTCCATTCGCGGGAGATTGCGCGGCGAATGCGCCCCGACGCGACACTGCTTTTGTTTGAACTCGACCCGGCGTTTTCCCGGGACCTGGAGCGCCAGTTTGCGGACGATCCCCGGGTGCATGTGCTTAACGAAAATGCAGCGGCCCTGCCCCAGGAGATCGAGCGGCGCGGGATTGGCGCATGCGATTACATTCTCTCGGGCATACCTTTCAGCATCCTCAAGCTGGACAAAAAACGGGCTCTTTTGCAAAAAACCTACGACTCGCTTGCGCCGGATGGCAGTTTCATCATCTATCAGGTGACCAACGAACTGAAACAGCACGCCACCATCTTTGACGAGGCGGGGTCGGAATATTTTCTGCAAAATATTCCGCCCATGTTCATTACTATCTTCCAAAAGAATTCCAGCCTGAACGGCCAAAAAAGGCATGGATCAAACTCACGGCGGTCGGTGGTCGAGCACGTTTCTTCCCGGCGTTCCCGATGACAGCCGTGCGGATGCGCATGGAAAAGGATTCGATGGGGGAAATATCCGTTCCCGAATCCGCGCTCTACGGCGCCTCGACCCAGCGGGCGGTCTTGAATTTTCCGATCAGCGGCTATCGTTTCCCCCGCTCGTTTATTCGTGCGCTCGGCCTGATCAAAGGAGCTGCGGCGCAAGCCAATCACGACCTCGGCTTGCTCGATGCCAACCGGGCCGCGTTTATCGTCCAAGCCGCGGAAGAAGTCACCGAAGGGAAGCACGACCAACATTTCCCGCTCGATATTTTTCAGACCGGTTCGGGCACCAGCACCAATACCAACGCCAACGAGGTCATCGCCAATCGGTGCGCGCAGCTGGCCGGCAAACCGATCGGTTCACGCGACCCCGTCCATCCGAATGATCACGTCAACATGGGCCAGTCGAGCAATGACGTTATTCCATCGGCCATTCACATCAGCGCCGCCGAAGAATTGAAGAACCACCTGGTGCCCGCCCTGGAGCGATTGGGCGACGCTCTTGGAACAAAGGCCAGGGAATTCTGGGACATTATCAAGATCGGCCGCACCCATCTCATGGATGCGACTCCGGTGCGGCTCGGCCAGGAATTCTCCGGTTACGCCCAGCAGGTGCGCTATGGACGGGAGCGCGCGGAAAAGGGCTTAGAAGTATTGCGCGAACTGCCCCTGGGCGGGACAGCCGTCGGCACCGGTCTTAATCGCCATTTGCAATTCCCGGCCAAGGTCATGCACCACCTGGAGCAGCGGACCGGGATTGCGTTTTACGAAGCGAAGAATCATTTCGAAGCCCAGGGGGGCAAGGATGCAGTTGTGGAAACCAGCGGCCAGCTCAAGACCATCGCCGTCAGTCTATTCAAGATTGCCAACGACATCCGACTGCTCGGAAGCGGCCCCCGTTGCGGGATTGGCGAAATTCAATTGCCCGCCACCCAACCGGGCAGCTCGATCATGCCGGGCAAGGTCAATCCGGTCATGTGCGAATCGCTCATGATGGTCTGCGCCCAGGTTTTCGGCAATGACAACTGCATCACCTGGGCGGGAGCCAACGGGAATTTCGAACTTAACGTCATGATGCCGGTGATGGCCTACGATCTCCTGGAATCAATTCGGCTTCTGGCCCATGCTGCCGCTGCTTTTAGCGAGAAATGCGTTCAGGGCATCCTGCCCAACGAGAAGCGATGCCGGGAATTGGTGGAGTTGTCCATGGCCATGGTAACCAGCCTGGCTCCAAAAATCGGCTACGACCGCGCGGCCGAGATTGCCAAGGAGAGCGCAAAAACGGGAAAAACGGTTCGGGAAATCTGCCTGGAAAAGAAGGTGCTGCCGGAAGCGGAATTGAACGGTGTTCTCGACCCGGTGTCGATGACGGCGCCAGCCGCAGGGACAGCCGGAGGCTAGAAAGAGATGAACCGGCTGGTGGTCGCTTGCCTTGGCCTCGGATTGGCCGCCAGCTGGGTTGAAATTGCGCACAGCGCCGATGGTCGGATCGATGTTTCCCAGATTATTGATAAAACCGCCGCGGAGAACATTCTCGAGGAACCGGTTCGAACTCCGACGCCGCGGAACGTCGAAGGCGGAGACGGGTATTATTCAAAGTGTAACTATTATGGCGCCCGTTCCTCCAAAACCTTGATCCTTCGAGTTTATCAGGCGGCCGCCGGATTCGACCCGGAAAAGGAGCTTGAGGCAGTCGAGGAAAATACCGGAGCCATGAGAGCGATACCGGGTCTGGGCGAGAAAGCCCGGCTTTCCAGCGGGGTGGCAGCGGGATTGCCAGCCAATGTCGTTATGCTTTATGTCATTAAGGGCAAGACCTTGATAACTATCGGCCTGGGAGGCGTTGAAGACGAAACTGCCGCAACCGACAAGGTGAAAACCGTTGCCCAGGAGATCCTGGCCCATCTTTAAGGCGCATCCGGCAACAACTCCACAAAAATGGTGGCAAACGTCAACGGCCCTCAGTTTTCGGGCGGCGCGAATATCGCGATCAAATGTCCGGCCCACACCTACGAGCAAACCGTTTCGTTTTACCGCGATACCCTGGCTTTGCCGCTGATCGAAGAAGAACCGGACGGCTGCATTTTTCAGTTCGGCCCGAACCGGCTTTGGATCGACAAAGTCCCAAACCTGAGTCACCCGGATATCTGGCTGGAACTGGAGACTAACGACACCGAGGCGGCTGCCTCGTTTTTGAAGATCAACGGTGTGACCAGACGGGATGAAGTCGAACCGTTGCGGGAAGATTTCGATGGATTTTTTGTCTCCGCGCCTAACGGGGTAATACATCTGCTCATTGGCCAGGAGGAAGCGTAAGGGACAAGCTTCGCGATGTTCGGTGTTATTCCGGTCCGGCAGCTGCCGGATTGGGGACCGCGGGCGATTGGGAGCGCCTCGCTTTTAAAGATGCCGGCCCATGATGGCCAGATCCCGCTCGACTCCATCCAGGAGCGCGACGCCAGGAAGAAAACCCCATCGAACGAAACCGAGTTGGCTAAAAAGGCGAAGACTGGGCTCGTTATGGGCAAAGATCAGTCCCACCATCGCCTTGATTTTGAGCGCAGGCGCTTCCGCCGCCGCCTTTTCGAGCAAGGCCCGGGCGATGCCGCGCCGCCGAAATTTTTCAGCGACGTAAACGCTGAGTTCGACCATGCCACGGTAAGCGGATCGCGGGATGAACGGCTTGATCGTAAGCCAGCCGGCCACTTCGCCGTCACATTCCATTACCCAAAACGGATGCTTGTCCGGCGAATGGTCCTTCAACCAGTCGCGTCGGCTCTCCACTGTGACTGGCTCGAGCTGGGCCGTGGCAATGCGGGTGGCGATGGCAGCATTATAAATCTCTACGATCGCGGGCAGATCGCCTTGAATCGCATCCCGAATTTTCATGTGGCCTGCGGCGGTCTCCGACTGCCGAATCGCTGAAGTCACCGCGCTCACCGGGCGCCGCTGCGGTTCGTTTGGAAAAAGAACGTCTCGAACGTCGGTTGGAAAGGGCTCGAGCCGGTCTCGCCGACTTGAAACCGGGGACTGATCTTTGTTTGGGAGGCGCAATGGATTTCCAGGCCAATCCGCCCGCATTTCCGGACTGCGTTCTCTACCGCCGCGAAAGCCAGCTCGGGCTTGTTGCAATCCCGGCTCAGATGCCCGAGCACGACCCGTTCGATCTTTCCGGGAAGGAGTTGCTCGATCACGCCGGCCGCGGCGGCGTTGGACAAATGTCCGTGACGGGATTGGATTCGTTGTTTTACCGGCCAGGGGCGATGGGAATCGTTCTGCAACATCTTTTCATCGTGGTTGGTTTCAATGACCAGGGTGTGGACCTGACGCAGCCGCTCGGTCAACATCTTGGTGGCATAGCCGAGATCGGTAATAAAGCCAATGGAACGCGACCCGGCATGAAAAGCGAAACCGACCGGGTCGACCGCATCATGCGGAACCGGAAACGTCTGCACGATCATGTCGCAAATGGAAAACTCGGACCCGGTCCGAAAAATCCGCCAGTCCCGGTGCGCATCCAAGGCGCCGTCAGATCGCACCGCTTCAGCGGTGAGGGCGTTACAATAGATCGGCACCGCGAATTTCCGGCAAAGAACTTCCAGACCGCAAACGTGATCGCCGTGCTCGTGGGTCAACAGAACGCCGTCGAGCTGTTCCGGAGTGAAACCGCACTGTTCCAGCCGGAGCACCAACTGCCGGGCGCTGAGCCCGCCGTCGACCAGAACTTTGCAGTGCTGCGTTGCGATCAGAGCGCTATTTCCGGCGCTGCCGCTGCCGAGCATGGTCAAGCTGAACACGCTCGATGTTTAATGGAATGCGACCGCATTCACAAATGGAAAACACAATTTGAGAACTGTCATCCTGAACGAAGTGAAGGATCCCGCCGCTTCAAAAACAACTCACTCGAGCCGCTATAAGCGTGATCCACCGGATTCTGCGGGGTCCCTCGGCTGCGCTCGGGATGACAATCGGTTCAGGAAGAAGGCGGAAGCAACTCCGGTGTCTTGCGTGAATCCATCAAAGCCAGGACCCGACGCTTTTTTTCTTCATAATCAAGCGCGCGAAAAAGGCGGATCTCTTCCAGGCGTCGCAACCCATTCAAGGTATCGAGATACCGGGTGTAGCTCGAAGCCAGTTCGGTAGTTTCCAGATAACGCCCGCGCAAGGTTCGCTCCTGAAACGCATCCGGGCATTGCCGGGTAAAAAGGTGAAAGCGCAGCCAGCGGCGGTCGGTCTTCGAAACCCGCTGGGTTTTACGAAAGAACGCCACGAACAGAAGCAAGACCAGATAGGTATCGACCTGGCCTTGCAGTTCCAGGTTCCGGGCAAAATCCTCCGACCCGATCTCGCGCAGCCCGTTTTTGAACTGAAGAGCGGCGTGGAGGGCGTGGTTCAACTCCTCAACGAACACGATGAGCGATCGAATATTATGATCGCCCAGCCCGGCCCGCGGATCGTGGCGTTCCAGTTGTTCGATCAGCCAACGCGAATAATAAATGCCCACGTAAAGGTTGTCCCTGGTCCGGCGCAGGAAGGTCCGCGCCAGTTCGCTCAGTTCCCGGGCTGACGCGCCGGCCAGTTTGGAGAGTTGGGCGGAACGCTCCCGGTTAATCAGACAATCCTCAAGGTTGATTCCCACCTGGGCGTAGGTCCGCTCAAACAAGCGCTGGATTTGGCTGAACAACGTCTCGTTCACAAGCAAAGGGCCGGTCGGGCGTCGTCGTCGAGATTCAGGAGTTGATCGGAAAGGCGATTCAGGGCCAGGCGCACGTCATGAAATCGGTCCGCCAATTCCTCGAACACGTCGTTCAATTCGCATCGGCGCGCAGTCTCGTGTGAAGAAACCAGCTGGTAGTTGGACCGGCCAACCTCCTCGTAAAACCTAATATCGGGGCCGCCTCGCAGGCTGCGCCGCTGGGTATTTTCATGGAAAATTCCGCTTACAAAGAGCGAATAATTGCCGACATGGGCTCGCAACAGGAACGCCTCCTCCCTGGTGAGTCGCTGCAAAGCAATCAGCATGTCCGATATGTATTGCTGGACCGACTCGCTGTCGGCGTGCGGAGTTCGCAGAGTGCTGGCCCGGGAAAATGTTTCCAGGAGTGAGCCGATATAGTCAGACAATTTACGATCACCAATACCGGCCTGGCGGAGGACGTGCCGGGCCAGCACATAAAAGTAGAATTGGGACGAGATCCGGAGATGGGTGGTGCTGGACAGAATGGCGTCGACCAGGCGGGGATGATCGAGCACCGAATCCCGCGTATCGGCGTCGCTCAGCAGATCGACCAGCGAAACGCGGTCGTTAGGGGAACGGGCCAGGGTTCGGACCACGAAATCGAAATCCGCCGCAGTAAACCGCGCCCGACAATTCGCCCTGACCATCGGGGACCCATTATAAGCAATGCCGATGCCAATTGGCAAGGGGGGAGGAACCGGACGTAAGGCAGGGATGGAGTAATGGATAGGGACGGTCGGAGATGTTCGTCGGGATCCCTCGCCTCCGCTCGGGATGACGCGGTTACCGTTACTCCACTTTGATTCGCCCGATCACGATCGGCCGGGCCAACAGGGTGGCCGCCGGATCGCTTCCTCCGGTTTTTTCGAACCAGGCCCGTTTGGCGTTATTGATGAAAACAGCTTCCATCGTGTAAATACCCGGCGGTAATCGCCCGGGCCGTATCACCCGCCAGTTTTCTTTCCAGGTCCCGTTCCCCGCGGCCGGCGCGCACAGTCCTTTTATGACCAATCTGGTGTCGCGTCCGTTGCTGAGTCGCAGAAACATCCATGGAAAAACAGTCCGTTCCCCGTCGAATTTCCAGGTCAGTTCAATCGCGCACGAGGAAGTCCGGGAAAGAATCTCGCCCCGCTCTTGAATCCCAATGAGCTCAGTGTTGGCTGCAATCGGTATCGTCTGGCCTTCCGGAATTGGGAGATTGGGCGGTTGATCGGGCGCGCTCTTACGTCTTCGCATCAGGGTCAGGGCATTGCGGGAATCGGCGCCCCAGTCAGCCCTTTTCAGAAAATCATGCAGCAACTGATCGCTCGAGGGGATTACGCGGCCATCCACCGTTTTCATGGTCGGATGGTAATAGCCCGCTCCGGCGTCGAACGTCGCCGAGTCGGCATAGTCGATGAACACAAAGTCGGTCGGAGCCGGGGGCTGGTAGGGTTGCCGGCTCAATGTTTTCAATCCCTTTAAAATATAATGGAGCGAAAACAGGTTTTGCCGCATGGCCAGGTGAGAAAGATAGGGAAACGGAGCGACCACACTGGCCTGGGCTGGGATCTGGGCGAGAAACGCGTTCTTTTGCGCGCGAGCTCTCTCGCCGCCCAACCAATCGGTAGTGGCTGTGGCGACCGCTGAAGCCGGGCCCCATCTTGCCTGGCCGGCGAGCGAGCCGGCCACGAGCACCAGGGGAAGGAAGCTGCGAACCGGCCCCGGTCGTTTCAGCCAGCGCGAACACGCAATCGCTTCCGCCGCCGCCACCCAGAAAAGAGGAAGGAGGGGCGCGGCGTAATGGAAATAGATCGTCCACTCCGATGTGCGCCAGGAAAGAAGATGCTGGGCAAGAATAGGTCCGGCGATAAGCAGCCAGCGGGGCCGGAGCAACGGGACAAAGAACCAGGGAAAAAGCAGAGCCCAGAGAAGGTTTCCGCGGCTGAGGGCATGAAAGAGCACGGCGGCACCCCGCTCCGGATGCACGATCGCGTTATGCAAAATGCTGCCTAACGACGTTCCCAGCCGGCTGTATAAGGCAGGATAATCGATGGACCCGGCGTTAAAGGCCGGAGTAATTATTTGGGTGCAGACAAGAAACCAGCCCAGGGCGACAGCCAGGGGCCAGAGATACCATCTCGCCAGTTCGGTCCATCCCCGTTTTCGTTCCGCGATTGATTGAACCGCGCAGTAGGCGATCAGCAAAAGGGCCATGTTCTCTTTGCAGGCCAGCACGGCGACGAACCAAAGCCAATGGCGCTTGAACGAATTTGCCAGCCGCGCTTGAACCATCAGGAGGAGAAACGGAGCGGCCAGCGCTTCCGGATGAAACTCGTGCAACGCGATGTAGCCGGCCGCGGGGGTCAGGAGCAGAGCCGCGCCTAACAGCCCTGCCTGTCGCCGAGCAAGCCCGAGACGTTTTCCAACATCGTAGGCGATCGGTCCCATGGCCGCGAGCCCGGCGTTTTGAACCACGACAAAAAGCATCGGGTGCCGGAACAGCGCGAACAGCGGCGCAAACAGAAAAACGATCGGCTCGACGTGGTTGCCCAGGAGTGGCACGTTCTCGACCGAAACCTGGAGGCGCCCGTGAATCAGCTGCCAGAGTCCCTGCACATAATAAGCGAGGTCGAAGGTGCGGTATTGGTAGCCGGCCCAGCGCGCATAGGAGACCCAAGTGGTCGCGATAAAAAAAAGAACCGCTATTGCTCCTACGATAATCCCTCCGGAAGGCGTGGGCTGGTTCGGCCGAGATATTTCTGCGTCCTGCATGGGCGCCTGGTCAAATCAGGAGTGGGGCCTTACCCGGACGCGGTAAATCCAAGGAGTTGCGCGGGCATTTAAAAACATGGCGGAAGGGGTGGGATTCGAACCCACGGTGGGTTTTTAGCCCACGCTCGATTTCGAGTCGAGTGCCTTAAACCGGACTCAGCCACCCTTCCGAAACGCGCTGGGCTGGCCGCAGTTGCGGGCTCACTATTGAATGGGGTAGATCGTTTGTAAACCGCTGCTCCGGGAGGCGGGTGGCCGGGAAAAATCAGGCTGGCAGAGAGATTGGTTTTTATGCGGAACACGTTAAACATCGGCAGAAGCAACCGTCTCCACCCGGGAAAGATATCGTGACAGAAAAAATTTTAAAAATTCGCTTGCCTGCGGGTGCCGCGACCCTGCATGTTGTGTATCCACAAGGTAGCTTCCCCAGATCTTGTGTTATTGGCGGCTGTTGGGCGGTATCCACGGCTTATTCACAGGACCTGGTGGGCGGCGTGCCTCGTAATGGAAAGTTATTCACAACCATTAACCCTCCTTCACCGCCATGATCCAGCTTAAATCCGGTATTTCGCACTCCTCGCTAACCAAAAGCCGCAAGTCCAACGAGCGGCGCAAACGAGCGGGAAAAAAGCGAACCAAAGAGACCGGATTGAAGTTCGAGCGCGTGTTCAGCGATCCAAAAGTCGCCCCATTCGATC
The DNA here is from genome assembly GCA_963728975.1 of uncultured Verrucomicrobiae bacterium. GTDB lineage: Bacteria > Verrucomicrobiota > Verrucomicrobiia > Chthoniobacterales > UBA10450 > DATFCK01. The sequence goes on along the minus strand of CAVSMF010000001.1, from coordinate 853,281 downwards.
AGGTGGAATGGGAACATCGGACTGCCGAAATTGCCGACGACAGCGGCAAAGTCATTTTCAAACAGGAGGAAGTTGAAGTCCCGAAAAGTTGGAGCGCGCTGGCAACGAAAATCGCGGTCTCGAAGTATTTTTATGGCGATATCTCCAATGGGCCCGATCCTCGCCAAGGCGGCCGGGAGACCTCTGTCCGGCAGTTGATTCATCGGGTCACGCGCACGATCACCGATTGGGGAATGGCCGATGGATATTTCGCAAACCCGGACGCGGCGGCGACGTTTTACGACGAGCTCACCTGGCTCTGCCTGAACCAACATGCCGCGTTTAATTCGCCGGTCTGGTTCAATGTCGGCCTCTATCACGAATACGGGATCGGAAAAAATGCCGGGGCCGGAAATTATTTCTACGACCGGAACAGGAGCCAGGCCCAGCGGGCGGCGACCCAGTACGAATATCCGCAAGCGAGCGCCTGTTTTATTCAGTCGGTGGACGACACCATGGAAGACATCATGCGGCTGGCCACCAGCGAAGCGATGCTCTTTAAGTACGGGAGCGGGACGGGGTCGGACCTCTCTTCTTTGCGATCGACCCGGGAAAAACTGAGCGGGGGCGGCAAACCGAGCGGTCCGCTCTCTTTTCTGAAAGTTTACGATCAGGTTGCCAACGTGGTGAAAAGCGGCGGCAAAACCCGGCGGGCGGCCAAGATGAACACGTTAAAGGACTGGCACCCCGACATTGAAGAGTTCATCGAGGCGAAACAAACAGAGGAAAAAAAGGCCTGGGCTTTAATCGAACAGGGATACGACGGCAGCTACAACGGCGACGCCTACGGCTCGGTCATGTACCAGAATGAAAACTTGAGTGTTCGGGTCAGCGACGAATTTATGGAAGCGGCCCTGGAGGGGCGGGAATGGTGGACCCATCGGGTGCGAGATGGGCAAGCTTGCGAGCGCAAGGATGCCCGGGGGCTGCTGCGCAAGATCGCCGAAGGCACCCACGTATGCGGCGATCCTGGAATGCAATTCGATACCACGATCCACAAATGGCACACCTGCAAAGGGACAGATCGGCAGAACTCGACCAATCCCTGCTCGGAGTATCTCTTTCTCGATAATACCGCCTGCAATCTCGCTTCCCTGAACCTGATGAAATTCAAAACCGCCGAAGGCGCGTTCGATATCGAGCGGTTCAAGGCGGCGGTGCGAATCCTGATCACGGCCCAGGAAATCCTGGTCGATAACGCCAGTTATCCAACCGAAGAGATTGCCGAAAACTCGCACATTTTCCGCACCCTCGGTCTCGGCTACAGCAATCTGGGTTCGTTGATCATGAGCTATGGCTACGGCTACGACAGCGTGGAAGGCCGGGCCCTTTGCGGAGCGGTTACGGCAATCATGACCGGTGAAGCCTACGAGCAAAGCGCGGTGCTGGCTCGAACTCTGGGGCCGTTCCCCGGTTATCGTGACGCCCGGGCCAGCGGAGTGGCCAGGCCGGCGGCCAAGGACAATGTCGCCGCCATGCTGGAAGTGATCGACCTCCATCGTTGTGCGGTAACCGATATTCCCGATGTTGAAGAATTCGCTTACTTGAAGGAGGAAGCAGCCGGGACCTGGGATCGGGCGGCGCGGTTAGGCAAACGCCACGGGTATCGCAACGCTCAAGTGACGGTCCTGGCCCCGACCGGGACAATCAGCTTTTTCATGGATTGCGATACGACTGGGATTGAACCCGATCTTGCCCTGGTGAAATACAAGCTCCTGGCCGGCGGCGGGATGCTAAAAATCGTTAATCAAACGGTAAAACCGGCGCTGGAAAAACTCGGTTATAACTCGGAGGAGATTGAGCGAATCATCGCGCACGTCGACTCTTTCGACACAATTGAAGACGTGCCCGACACCGATGGAACGACCATTTCGTCGGGACTTAAGCCGGAACATCTGCCTGTTTTCGACTGTGCTTTCAAACCGCACAAGGGCGAACGCGCTCTCGGTTACATGGCCCATTTGCGAATGATGGCGGCGGCCCAACCATTTTTGAGCGGCGCCATCTCCAAGACGGTTAATCTGCCCGAATCGGCTTCGGTGGACGAGATTATGAACAGCTATGTCGAGGGGTGGCGCCTGGGGCTCAAATCGATCGCGATTTATCGCGAAGGCTCGAAGCGTTCCGCCCCGCTTAACACTCGCAAAACCAAAGACATGGGGGGAAACATCGGCCCGGACGTGGTCATGGATGTTACCAGGGAGCGGGAACATTTCCAAAAACGCATTTTCGAGCTGGAAGAAGAGCTTTCCCAAACCCGTACCCTGGTCGATCGGCCGGTTCGACATCGGATGTCCGATACCCGGATGTCGCTCACTCACAAATTCGAGATCGCCGGCCACGAAGGGTACATCACAGTCGGTCTTTATGAGGATGGCCAGCCTGGCGAGCTCTTCATTCACATGGCTAAGGAAGGAAGCACGATCGGCGGTCTGATGGATACGGTCGGGACCCTGACTTCGGTCGCGCTGCAGTACGGCGTCCCGCTGGAGAGTCTGGTGAAAAAGTTCGCTTATCAACGGTTCGAGCCGAGCGGCTTCACCAAGAATCCGGATATCCGAAACGCGACCAGCATCACCGATTATGTTTTCCGCTGGCTTGGCTGCCAATTCATCAAAGGCTACAAGGAAGCGACTTCGCCCGGCCGGGGACAACCGGAGTTGCCGCTCAAAGAAATACCGGAGATGGAAAAAAAGGCGATCAATCGTCCGGTGTCCGATTTGCCGCGCACAGCCGAAAAAGAGTTGATAGATGTCGTTACCAATCAATTGCCGGATGATGACGATTGTCCGTCTCACAACGGATCGAATGGGAGCAGCCATGCGGAACGAGTCCGGGAAGCGCTCGGAAACATGTTCATGGGTATCACCTGTTCGGTTTGCGGTAGCGATAAGGTGATCCGAGCTGGCGCCTGTGGGGTATGCACCGAATGCGGTACTAGCCAGGGATGCAGCTAGATAGAGATAGCGGGACCAAATTCAGCCGCCTATGAAACCGCCCCTCCTTGAAAGGGGTATCTGTTTAAGGAAGTCTTCGCCCTCAACCCGACGAGTAGTAGTTTTCGCCTTTTTTGAATAGCCAATCTGCCCGATTCCTCGCTGCGCTCGGAATGACCGCCGTGGACGCGGCCACAGTCAGCCCGAGCGCAGCGAAGCATCGGGGTTTTCGCTTTTGACGGAGCCATTTTAGAACCCGGAAAGCCACCGGTTGGACAGAGAGGCCGAGTTTGCTACAATTCCAAGATTCGCCTGAGCGCTTGGGCGGATTTTGGCCTATCTTTGTTTTTCATGACTGAGACCGAAGTACAGCGGCAAAAGGAGATTGCGCAGGCGGAAGAACTGTTTCTGGCCGGGCCGGAAGCGCTTGGGTTCGCCAAAGGCCTTTTTCTCGGACGTTTCGTAGCCGACTGGGTCGTTCCTTATCCACGAATTCCGGCGGCGCAGCAAACCGAGCTGGATCAGGCCCTCGGGGACCTTCGCCGGTTTCTCGACGCCGGCTTGGACGCGGCGGCAATCGACCGGCAAGAAGATATTCCGCGCAGCGTGATCGATGGTCTGGGCCGGGTGGGCGTTCTGGGCATGACCGCTCCCAAGGAATTCGGCGGGCACGGATTTTCTCAAATGGCGAATTGCCGGATCCTGGAGGAAATCGGCAGACGCTGTGGGTCGACTTCGGTTTTCGTCAACGCTCATCATTCTATTGGTATTCGTGCGCTGTTACTCTTCGGCAGCCACGTCCAGAAGCAACAATGGCTGCCGAAGCTGGTGATCGGTGAGCAGCTGGCGGCCTTTGCCCTCACCGAAGAAAATGCCGGGTCCGACGCGGCTAATGTGCAGATGCAGGCGCGGCCAAGCGAAGATGGATCGCATTACGTTCTCAACGGGGAGAAACGCTACATCACTAACGCCGCCATCGCCCACGTGCTTACGGTCATGGCCCGCACCCCCGTTCCAGGATCGGATAAGACGGCGGTTACCGCGTTCCTGGTCACCCCCGATATGCCCGGTTTTACCATGCTGGAACCGCGGATGCCGAAAATGGGAATCCGCGGGACCGCCACTGGCCGCTTTGCTTTGCGCGATGTTCGGGTGCCCAAGGAAAACGTCCTGGGACCGCTGGGCAAAGGATTGCGGGTGGCACTCACCGTCCTGGACTTCGGTCGGACGACCTTTGGCGCCTGTTGCACTGGGGCAGCCAAGACCTGTTTGCGGCTGGCTGTCGAGCACGCCAATACCCGCAAGCAATTCAACAAGACGCTGGGTGAATTTCAGCTCGTCCAGAAGAAGATCGCGCGCATTGCCGCCGACGCCTATGCGATGGACGCCATGACTACCATTACCGCGTCACTGATAGATCGCGGATTGGAGGATTACATGCTCGAGACTGCGATGTTGAAAGTGTTCACCACTGATCGCCTCTGGGAAGTGATTAATGATACATTTCAGATTTACGGTGGTTCCGCTTATTTTAACGATCTGCCTCTGGAGCGGATGTTGCGCGATGCCCGGATCAATCAGATCGGCGAGGGCAGCAACGAAGTGCTCACCTCGTTCGTGGCCCTGGTCGGAATGCGGGGACCTGGGATGGAGTTCAAGGAAATCTACGATACAATGTTGAAACCGCTCGGGGGACGGTTAGGCAAAGCGTTTACGGCCGGTTTAAACCGATTGGGCGCGGCGGTCCGGATTCCCGATGTGCCGGTGCAGAGCGCAGAGTTGCGCGGCCAGGCCGGCCAACTGGGGCGGCTGATCTGGCGGTTTAATCTGGCCGTCAACCGGTCGCTGATCGCCTACCGCGAACCGATTCTCGATATGCAACTCGTGCAGGAACGGATCGCGGGCGCGGCCATGGATTTGTTCGCCGCCACCTGCGTGCTGAGTCGCTGGGATTCCGAATTGCAGGCCGCCCGGCGCAATGGAGATGTAGCCGCGGGTGGGCACGAATCAGCCGATCTTTTTCTGCGCCAATCGTTTCGTCGGATTCGGAGCTGGCTGAGCGGATTGAGTGGGAATGATGACGCTGCGGTTTTGGCTGCGGCGAAATCCGCTTTGGCCAACGACGGCCGGGGACAGGGCTAAGTTACTTCCTGGGAATTACTTAACGCAGTTTGGATTGGCCTGTTTCTAGCTGCGCTTAGCCGACGTGCGCCGCCAGCCGGAACCCGATTCGGTCGATCTCAAAGGCAAACGCCTGCTCATTTTTATCGTCGCTTATAACGCCGAAAGCACGATTGAAAAAGTCCTCGCCCGTATCCCGCAATCTTTGCACTCCGATCAGGTTGAAGTGCTGATCATCGACGATTCCTCCAACGACGCTACTTTCGCCAGCAGTTTACGTTATCAACAACGCCAATCCGATTTTCGAATCACAGTTTTACGAACGCCGGAAAACCAGGGTTATGGCGGAAATCAAAAGCTCGGGTACCGTTACGCCATCGATCATGGCTTCGATCTCGTCGCCCTCCTTCACGGGGATGGACAATATGCGCCGGAAAAATTGCCCGCGCTCCTCGGCCCGCTGGTTGATGAAGAAGCCGATGCCGTGTTCGGTTCCCGAATGCTGGACAAACATGCTGCCCGCCAGGGCGGTATGCCGCTTTATAAATGGGCCGGCAACCAACTCCTTACCCGATTCCAAAACCGCATCCTAAAGACACAGCTTTCCGAATTCCATAGCGGCTACCGGATTTACTCGACCAAAGCGCTGGCCCAAATTCCGTTTGAGAAAAATACCAACGATTTTCATTTCGATACCGAGATCATTATTCAATTGGTCTTAAGGAAGTTGCGGATTGCGGAATTGCCGATCCCAACTTTCTACGGGGACGAGATCTGCCACGTTAACGGATTGAAATATGCCTGGAACATCTGCCGGGCGACGGTGAAAGCGCGGCTCTGCGGCATTCAGCTGTTCTACGATCGACGGTTCGATGTGGAACCAAACCCGGCCGCGCACAACGAAAAGCTTGGTTTCTCGTCATCCCAGACGTTCGCCGTGGCCTCCTGTGTTCCCGGCCGATACGTCCTGCAGCTCGGCATTGGTCATGGCAACGTGGCTGCCGAGCTCGAGAAAAAATTGTGTCATGTCACGGCGGTTGATTTTGCTCCGGCCGAGCTCGTTAAGATGCCGGAATCACCATTCGCATCGCGCTCGACTGTGCCGGCCGATGTCGGGAGATACCACCAGATCTTACTGATGGACCTGATCGAGCACGTTCACGACCCGGAAAGTTTCATGGACGAACTTCGGCGCAAAGCGCACGGTCGTCGACCGGAGTTCATTATTACCGCAGCCAACGTCGCTTTTTTTCTCACCCGCATCATGCTCGCCCTCGGCCAATTCAATTACAGCCGCCGCGGGATTCTCGGGATCGGGCATCGCCGCCTGTTCACATTTCAATCGCTGCGCGCCCTTCTCCAGCAGGCCGGGTATGAGGTAATCGAGGCTCGGGGCATTCCCGCGCCGTTTCCGCTCGCCCTCGGCTCGAATCGATGGAGCCGCTCCCTGCTGAAGTGCAACCAAGTCTTGATCTGGGTTTCGAAGCGATTGTTTGCATACCAGATCTATCTCCGGGCCCGGCCCCTTCCCGATTCCGCCCACTTGCTTAAAGAAACCATTTCCAGCAGTTCGGCCCTTCGCGCGCAAGTCCTCGAGCAGGTCGCCTAACGCGAGTTATCCGCCACCGTTACCAGGAGCCGGTTTTTGCTCTTATCCGCTACCGGGCAAGAATCTGGGTGGGCAATCCCGGCTGGGCCGCTTTTGCCGCATAGAACCGAATCTCGCGCTCAAGAAGATGGGCCATGGTTGGGTCGGCGGTTGCATGCAATGCGTGCTGTGCGGTTGCACCCGCTTCTGAGAAACGCCCGGATGCGGCGTAACTGGTAGCCAGGGTCCGAAGAACGAATGGATTGTTGGCGCCGGCAAGGCGGTTCGCCGTTTCAGCCAGCCTAACCGCTTTGGCGGCGTTTCTCACCGAAGCCTCGCGACTGGTCGCTAAAACCCAGGCGAAGGCGTCCAGAACGGCGACCGAACGAGGTGCAATCTGCAGCGCCCGCTGGTAATGATCGAGCGCCTCCACCGGCCGGCCGGTTTGGAGAAGGACCAACGCCAGACGCAAGTGGGAGGCCGGCTCTTCCGGCGGAATGGCAAGCGCTTTTTCGTAATGACCGATTGCCTGTTCGGTTTGCCCGGTTCGGACCAACATCGCTGCCAGATTCGTGTGCGCGTCGGCGAAGTCATCACGCAATTCAATTGCCTGGCGATAATGAGAAATCGCCTGCTCGAAAAGTCCTTTCCGGGCGAGGGCATTACCCAGGCTGTTTTGAATGAGAGCCACACTCAGGTGGTAGGGGCCTTCCGGGCTACTTCCGCGGATCTGCAGCGCTTTTTCATAATGCGCGATCGCATCATCCAATCGCCCCTGGTCCATTAGAAACCCGGCGACATTATAATGGGCCAGATCGCTCTCCGGGATTACCGCGGCCGCATGTGTCCACAACGTTTCTGTGTCCCTCCAGTAAGAGGTCTGAATCCATCCCAGCCAGGCCAAAAATCCGATAATGGCGACAGCCAAACCCGCCAGGACCTCCCGTCTCCTTTTCAACCAGATGGAGAGATCGGCTGCTCCCCAGGTCAGAACGAGATACAAACCGATCTGGGACAAGTATGTGTAACGGTCAGCCCGTCCTTGCAGTCCCACCGGCACTATCCCGATAACTGGAACAAGGCCGACCAGATACCAGGTCAGACCGGTGAAAAAATAGGGACTCCTCTTCCGCAGTCTCCACGCTGCAAGAGCGATGGCGGCCATGAATAGAAACGCGAGGGTCACTTGCCAAATCGCAGCGCGATCGCCCGCATACGGATAGAATACAGCCAGTTTCAGCGGCCAGAACATTTGCCAAATGTAAGCGACGCAGCTGACGAGACCGTTACCGATCCGGCTGGCCAAAGACAGCCCGCTCTCGTAATCCACGGTCTGCCGTTGGGCAAAGAGTGTTGCCGCGGCTGACAAAGCGGAGAGGACCAGAAACGGAACTTTCTCCAGAATCAACCGCCGCCATGTCCAAACCAAAAAGCGATCATGCGATTGAAATCGCTCTAAAGGCCAGTAATCGAGAGCCAACAGCAGCAAAGGAAGAGTCACCAGCATCGGCTTTGACATAAGTCCAAGGGCGAAAAAACCGGCGACTGCCAGGTACCGTTTAACTGAAGGACGGCGCACATAATTCCAGTAAGCGCCCACCGTGAGCATAAAGAAGAGTCCGCTAAGCACATCCTTGCGCTCGGCAATCCAGGCAACCGATTCGGCGCGCAAGGGGTGAATAGCGAACACGGCGGCGACAAAAGCACTGCGCCAGAGCGCTCCGGTCATGGCGTTCAGAATTGAGAACAAAAGCAGGACGGTCGCGGTGTGCAGGAGCACATTCGTAAGATGATGGCCGGCAGGATGAAGTCCAAACAGCTGGCAATCCAGCATGTGCGAGATAGTCGTTAGGGGATGCCAGTTTCGGGCCTGGGTGTGCGTGAACGCGCCGATGACTCCGCGAGCCGTAATACCAGCGGTCACCGCCGGGTTCTCATAGACGTAAGTCTGATCGTCATAACGAACGAATTGGTGGCCAACTGTTTGGCCGAAAACAGAAAAGGTGAGAAGAGCAAGGAGCAGGTGAATGCCGAACGTCATTCCCTGGCGGTCAGCTTGCCTAACGGCCCTGTCCGGCGTCGCTCCGGCTGTTAGGAGGGGCGGTTCCGGGTGGTCGCCCGGCAAATCGGACAGGGGCAATGCCCTTATCAAATCAGGTCCAGCTATTTGGCCAGCTGGCTTCAGCAGTTGCGATTTCAAAGATCTCCCGGGTATTTCAAGATATGCAGGGCGCGCATCAGTAAATGGGTGGGCAACTCATAGAGGGGATAATGGACAAACAAGATGTAATATTGGCGCAGCTCGAGCGCGGCAATGGCGGCAACGGCTAGCGCTCCCAGCCAGATGCGATAGCGGGTGACATTGGTCAGGGCAACGATTTGGCTAAAGGCCAGGAAGCGCAAAGGCATGTCCCACATATTGGCATAGCGCAGGTTCATCCCGTATTTGATGTTGCACATGATCAGATAACTTGTGACGACGAATAGGGTCAGATAAATTTCCGGCTGCTTTGTCCGGTTGAGACGAAAAACTGTTCCCAGGGCCAGAACCAAAATCAGCGGGCTAACCAGAAGCAAATCAACCAGGTAGCGGTACCAGGGACCGTCCCCGGTCAGAATCGCATAAGTGACATTGTAGTTTTTGGTCACGGACAGCCGGTAACTGGTAAGCAGAATGTCCAGGCCGCCGGCCAGCAGAATCAAAACAACCACGCCTAACAAGGGACCGACAACCGTGCAGACGAGCAGGGTGCGATCAACTGTCCCGAAGCGAAACCAGCGGTTGAGGAGGAGGATGGCAACGACCGCGACAAAAACAAAAAAGGAATTTTCCTTGGTTAAAATCAGCAGGCACAAGCTAAGGGTGTAGGCGACCAACCATGGCGTTCGCCCCGGCGTCCGGAGATTCTCCCAAAGCAGCCAGAGGCACAAAAGAGCCCAGAAGGTAAAGAAACCATCGACCAGCGCATGCTGTGACATGTGGATCTGGGTCGGAGCACAACTCATCAGGGCCATTACGCCTATTCCCGGACCGGGACCTTTTAGTCTCCAGGCGAAAACGCCGGATAAAATGAGCACCAGGATGCTGAAGAGAGAGGAGACTCCATGGAGAGCGCCGAGAGCTTCGGTCCCGAAAAGAAGATGCCAAAGATAAGCGGCGAATATGTATAGGAACCGGACCGGGGGCAGAATCGATCCGGACAATCGCTCCTGGAGCTCGATGTAGTGGTCTACAATTTTCGGATAGGAAAACAGACCTACCCGGCTCAAATCGATGACATAGCCGCGATACAAACCTTCGTCCACCCCCAAACCTTCCATTTTCGGCTTGGGATGAAGGGGCTCGAGGAAATGAAGCGGGCTGGTTGGTTGGGAGAAGTTAGAGTGGGGCAGACGCAAGAAGATTCCGAACCCGAGCACGACAAGAACAGAGGCAATCTGTATCCTGCGCCAGTTCTGTTCTACAGCACGCATGGAATCGAAAAGCGGTGGTTGATTACGAACGAGGATTACCAGGCTAGAGCAAATTTCAATCCTGGTTTAAGACCCTTTCGCGTTTTCGCCTTCGGGTAAGCCAATAAGGCCGGGAACCTGCTGTTCTGGCCCGGTCATGGCATGGTGCGGCCAATTCTGGGCAGAAAACCAGTTTGAGCAACGTGCCTCACTCCGGTGAACGCGACCCTACCTGCAACTCGGACCGACATTATGCCGGAATCAGGCAAATCGGGACGGGACTGGAACGAATCGCTGGTTAAGAACACAGGGATTGTTTTCGTCCTGCTCGCGCTTGCCTCCCTCGTTTTTGTTTTGCGGTTACACACCTACAGGGAGCCGCTGGAGCGCGATCTCACGACCTACGCCGTGATTGCTCATGAGATGCTTGGCGGGAAGGCTCTTTATAGCGACCTGTGGGACCACAAGCCGCCGGCAATCCATGTGACTTACGCAGCCGCCGAATGGATCGCGGGGTACGGACGCGATTCCATTTTTTTCATGAGCGTAACCGCGACGATTGTCACCATGGTGGCCTGCTATTTTGCCGGTTCGGCCATGGGTGGCGGGGCCATGGGGGGTCTTATCGCCGCGACCCTTTGGGCGCTGGTTTCGGGCGATCTAACACTGGAGGCCAACCAGCCAAATACCGAGATTTTCATCAACGTGTTTCTTACGATAGCGTTCGCGATTTTTGCCCGGACAGAGAAACGGAGTCTGGGACTGGGGCGAGCGTTAATTGTGGGTTCATGCTTTGCCATCGCTTCGCTCTATAAACAGATTGCGATACTGGAGGCGGCGTCGATTGCTTTTGTTTATCTGCTCTGGCCTCCGACCGGCTGCCGCAAACGGGCGTTGGTTGAGATGGCCATAGCCGCCGCCATCGGAGCACTGGCCTGGGTGGCGGTATTTGGCTATTTCAATGCCCATCATCGCAGCGCCGCCTTTATCGATGCGACGATCACTTACAACCAGTACTATGCCGGCAACTTCTGGCACAACTTCGCTCGCGCCCTGAAAATGCCGCCGCTTGCGCCCGAGGCGCTGGGCCTGCTGACACCGCTGGCCATTTTATGCCTGACAGGATTTTTTCTCGGTATGAGGCTGGGGCCGCGCCGCCCCTGGATTTTTTTGGCGGCCATCGCGTTGGCAACGCATGTCGCAGTTCTGTTGCCAGGCCAATTTCTTCCGCATTATTATCAGCTCTGGCTGCCGCTACTCGTGATTGGCAGCGGATGGACAATCGTGATGCTGAAGCGAATGCTGCCGGTTCGTTCAGGATGGCTTTCCTATGCTGCCGCCGCCGTTGCCTTGTTCAGCGTGATCAGGCTGGGACTTCCGAATTATCAAATCCCCGCTGCTGCCTGGTCGGTAAAAAAGTACGGCCCCATCTTCGTGGAAAGCGATCGGCTGGCGGATTGGTTGAACCGCGTGCTTCGACCGGACGAGACCTTCTATGAATGGGGTGATGAGACCGGGCTTTATTTCGCGACCAGGCGCCAGCCTCCATCGGGCATTTTCTTTGCCGAACCGTTATTGGCCGGTCCACTTCGAAAACAGCTTCGGCAGCGGTTAATGGGCGATTTGGATCGGGCCAAGCCTGACCTTCTGGTTATCGAATACGAGACCCTCAAAAGAACAAAGCCGTCGGATCCGCTACTTTCCTGGGTGAAGCAGAACTACCGTGGATTTTCCCGAGGGAGCAGATTTCTGGTGCTGGCGCGCAAAGGAAGCAGGCTGGAACGCGAGAAGGCAGCGAGCCACCCAGCCAGTGAAACAGAGCCGCGGGGTCCTAGCTATCTGTCTCCCGGCAGGCCGGGATAGACTGTTTGGGGCGTACGGTTGCCAGGCTGAAAAGGCTCAGGCCGGGATCGGCTGCCAGAGCATTTCTCCAAAGAACAATCAGTCCAACGATCAGGACCGCCCAGGGCCAGATGGTCCATGGCGTCCAAGCGGTGTTGAGTTGATTCGTCGAGATGCCGAGGTACCACGGCATTCCGTGCGAGATGATGTTGTAGAAAAAGAACAAAAACAGCGAACTGGTTGCGGTTAACCAGGCGTAAAAGGTCGGCGACAAAACCAAAACGAATGGCGCCAGCCAAACCATGTACTGGGCGCACACGCCCGGAGAAAAAATAAAGAAGATGATCCAGCCGAGCGCAATCGATTCGATCAGTCCGCGGCCGTCAAGAGCGCGGCGCCGCCAAGCAATCGTCACCACACTCGCCACAATGACGATTTTCAGAGCATCGCTCACCACGGTCTGAGCTGTTGAAAATCCTTCAAACCAGACCCAACTGAATGTGCGCAGTCCGGTCAGGCGCAACCAATAGGTAATTCCCCAAATGCCCCAATAACTGCCGTAAGACAGGACGTTCTTAATAAAAAGAGCCGGAAAATGAAGAACCGGCTCCGACCACAACGTGAGCGAGGCCAGGACAAACGGCACCAAAAACGAAATAACCGCGCGACGATGGAGCCAAAAGAAAAAGAAAACGGGGAAGAACAAAAGCGGAATGACCTTGATCTGGCAACTCAGGGCAAAAAACAAACCGCATAACCAGGGTAACTCGCGCACACACATGGAGACCGCGAGCACGAAGAAAAACACCATAACCGGGTCGGTGTTCCCGTGATAGCCGGATACCATGAGCGAAACGGGACTCAGGGCCAGCAGCATAATCGCCCAGCCGTGGTTCCGCAGTTGTTGGTCCGTTTTTGACATGCGCCACAAGACCAGAACCACTCCGAGATCGGCGAAAATCCCGGGCAGACGGAGGAGAAAAGGAAATGTCAGTCCGCTTGCCTGAAAGGATGGGGTTTGCGCCAGATGATAAATAAAGCGGAGGAAGTATGCCGTCAGAGGCGGATGATTAAAGAGTGCGCTGCTGGCCAGCCAAACGACTCCGTGACGATAGGTCCACTCCAGACCATGGTCGGATAGAGAGCGGGCAAATCCATAGAATGTCACCACGTCGTTGGTTCCAAACGTGTTGTAAGCGATAACGATTTTCAGGAGTAACCCGGTCGCGGCGGCCAAGGCAATCCAAGTTCGAAAACGGTGGTATCGGGCCGCTTCTACAGAACCGGCCGTTACGGGACGGCGGTTCTGTTCCGGACAAGCGTCGGCAACGACCGCTCGTTCCGCGGCCGGGTAATCAGGCGGGGCGAGGCAACAATTTTCGCCGGGTAAATCGAGCTGCGCGGAATCACGAGAAGGAGAGAGTTCCACCTCGACGAAGTTCAGCAGCTTCAGTGCCTGGAGGTAACGACCCCCTCGACTGGCATGACCACTGCTCGAACGGCTGGGGATGAGCCGAACCGCTCAAACACCAGGACCCGCTCGAGCTATGGGTAGCCCCGTTACCATTGGAGTTTTGCAAAAGGCCGGGCGCAGGTTCTATGAGATCGAAAAGTGCAGGATCTGTGGGAACCAGGATTTGTCGCCAATTCTGTCGCTCGGGACGCAACATTTGACTGGCGTCTTCCCGAACGCGTCGGATGCGCCTTTAACCAGTGGACCGTTGGAACTGGTGGCATGCAACAGCGTGCGCAGTCCCAACGCCTGCGGCCTGGTGCAGCTTCGTCAGACCTTCAACCTGGCCGAGATGTATGGTGAACATTACGGTTATCGCTCGTGCCTGAACCGGACGATGGTCAATCATCTCAGGAACAAAGTCGGCCGGCTCGTCCAAAGGTATCCACTTCAATCCGGCGATCTCGTCCTGGATATAGGCAGCAATGACGGCACCCTGCTTTCTTTTTATCCCGAACACGATATCACCGTTGTCGGCATCGATCCGACAGCCAAAAAGTTCGCTCCGTTTTACGCCAGCCACATCACAGTAATTCCGGATTTCTTTTCGGCCGACCTCTTTCGCAAGCGTTTTGGGACCAAACGAGCCCGCCTGATCACATCGATTGCCATGTTCTACGACCTGGAAAACCCTCTCGATTTCATGAAAGAGGTCGCCTCCATTCTGGAGGAAGAGGGCGTCTGGCATTTCGAGATGAGTTATCTCCCTTTTCTGGTCAGGACGACCGGATACGACACCATTTGTCACGAACATCTCGAGTATTACTCGTTACGCCAAATTAAATGGATGGCCGATCGTTGCGGCCTCAAGATCATTGACGTCGATTTCAATGACATCAACGGCGGGAGTTTCGCTGTTTCCGTCGCCCGCCGGACTTCAAGTTATCCCGAGTTTTCGGCCAGGCTGGAAAAGCTGCTCGAAGATGAGCATAGCAAAGGCCTGCGCACGGCCGCCGAGCAACGCGCATTTACTCAAGCGGTGGAAAAGCACAAAACAGAGCTGCTTTCCTTGTTGCGTGATTTGAAGCGCCAAGGGCAAAGAGTCATCGGTTATGGAGCTTCGACCAAAGGCAACGTGCTTTTGCAGTATTGCCGGATTACACCGGACCTCTTGCCCGCAATTGCCGAGGTAAATCCCGACAAGTTCGGTTGCTTCACGCCGGGCACAAACATCCCTATCATTTCCGAGGCTGAAGCACAGGCATTTAAGCCCGATTATCTCCTGGTATTACCGTGGCATTTTCGCGATAATCTGGTCGAGCGGGAGCAGGCATTTCTGGAGCGAGGAGGGAAAATGATTTTCCCTCTGCCCACCTTGCAGATCGTTGGAGCCTAACTGGCTGTGCAGCGCGCTCTCATCATCGGCGCCGCCGGTCAGGACGGCCGGCTTTTGGCGGAATTGCTGTCGCGTCGCGCCTACTCGGTCCGTGGCTGGACGCGCCGGGAGCCGTCCTGCCGTTTGCCTTGCCAACATAGTGTAATCAACATCCTGCACGAGGATCGGGTGGCGGCCGGGTTGCAGACCCTAAAGCCAATCGAGATCTATTATCTCGCCGCCTTTCATCATTCCGCCGAAGACCGCGCGTCCCGGGATACGATAAAATTGTTGCGCCGCAGCTTCGACGTGCATGTCACTGGACTATTGAACGTGCTCGAGGCGATGAGAACCTGCTCCCCGCGTCCGCGCCTCTTTTACGCCTCTTCTTCGCACATCTTCGGAGCCGCTGTGAACGACTGGCAAAGCGAAACGACCCCGTTGCGGCCCGATTCGCCTTACGCCATCTCTAAAGCGGCCGGGCTGCGCTGTTGCCAGATCGTCCGGCAACAAGAAGGCCTCTTTGCCGCGACCGGCATCCTGTTCAATCACGAGTCGGCTTTGCGCAAACCTACTTTTGTTTCCCAACGAATTGTGCAGGGAGCTTTGAAGGCGCGACAGAATCCGAACTTCCGTGTGAAGCTGGGGGATCTGGATGCGCGAGTGGATTGGGGCTATGCCGCCGATTATGTCGATGCGATGTGGCGGATTCTGCAGCTTCCCGAGGCTGGCGATTTCGTCATCGCCTCGGGCCAGCTCCACAGTGTGCGCGAATTTGTCGAGACCGCTTTTGACAGGGTGGGCTTGAATTGGCGCGACCATATTGAAATCGATCGGCGTCGCATTGGAAAAAAATCCCATCCTAAGCGAGGCAACTCGCAGAAGCTGCAGGCTGCCACCGGGTGGTCGCCCTCTCTCACCTTCTCAGAGATGGTGGTTAAACTGATTCAGGAGGCAGAACGAAATTATGCCCGGGTCTAACCTGCTTATTTTCGTTCCGACCTACAACGAGGCGGACAACGTCGAACGCCTTTGTCGCGAATTAATCGGGCTCCGGTTCGGAGCCGATATTCTTTTTTGTGATGATAACTCGACGGATGGGACCGGCCAGATTCTGGAGCGATTGGTCCGGGAATTTCCGCAGGTCAAGGTGCTGCATCGACCCGGCAAACTGGGTATCGGGAGCGCTCATCGTGAGGCTCTTCACTATGCCTACCGGGAGGGATACGGCATGTTGATTACAATGGATTGCGATTTCACCCATCAACCGAGCGACGTAAAACGATTGCTCGAGCTGGCTCATTCCAGTGGTCGCCCCGTGGTGATCGGATCCCGTTACAAAGAAGAGAACAGTTTGCCGGGTTGGAACCTGCTACGCCGGTTCCTGACTTATCTCGGTCATTTTCTCACTGTGAATTTGCTCCGGTTGCCTTACGATGCCACCGGCGCGCTGAGGATCTATCAACTCGAGGCGCTTCCCCCGAAACTGTTCGATTGTGTCCGTTCGAACGGATACGCCTTTTTCTTTGAGAGCCTGTTGGTGATCCATCGAAACGGGATTGCCATCGAAGAGATGCCAATTGCATTGCCGGCCCGCACTTACGGTCATTCCAAAATGTCGATACTCGAGACTTCGCGAAGCATCCTGCGGCTTCTTTCGCTTTATTGGGCAACACTGAGAAGCTCCGAAGCCTTCTTGATTACTCCTTCCAGTCCGCCAATTGTCGGAGCCGACGTGGCAATACAGGATCCGCAAGGCTGGGACAATTATTGGACACGTAGCGCGGAACGTAGCCAACGACTTTACTCTTTCATTGCCAGCGTGTATCGGCGCCTGGCCATTCGGCGCAATCTCAACTATTTTATCCACAAGCATTTTGCCCCCGGCGCCCGATTGCTTCACGCCGGCTGCGGCTCCGGTCAGGTCGACACAGAATTGTCCCGCGAAATGCGGATCACCGCCGTCGATATTTCGTTACCCGCGCTGGAATCTTATCGCCGCAACAACCCGCATGCGGAAGCTATCCGGCACGGGGACATTCTCGATTTGCATGATTTGGCCGGCAACAGTTTCGACGGCGCTTACAACCTTGGGGTGGTTGAGCATTTTTCTCACGAGCAGATCCTGCAGATCCTTCGTGAAATGGGACGGACCGTAAAGCCTGGCGGAAAGGTCCTGATTTTTTGGCCGCACCGCCGCGCCACCAGCGTCCTGGTTCTCAAAATCATTCACTGGCTCCTCAATTGCGTTCGACGAGGTGGCGGACATCAAGTCCGACTTCATCCGCCCGAAATTTCGCTGCTGAATTCGCGCCAGCAGGCCCGCGAGCTGATTGAGGGCGCGGGCTTCAACCTGATCGATTATTACTTCGGCGTTCGCGATCTGCTTGTTCAGGCGATCGTTGTTGGTTGCAAACGGTGAGCGCTTTGCCTTCGCCTTTGTCCAGCGAGGTCGAGGCTTCGCCGCGCCTTGAATCGGGGCCGCGCAGTAGTTCGCCGCCCATCAAAGATGCTATCAGCTCATGGCTGCTCCGGGCGGAATGGGTCGTTGTCATCGTTATCGTGCTTGCGGCCGTTGCTCTTCACCTGCGCTTTGTCACCCATGTCGGTGGCCTGTGGCGGGATGAAGCCAACAGCGTTCAAGTGGCGAACTTGCCGAGCTTCGGAGAGATCTGGCGCAATCTCGACTTCGATTCCTTTCCCATCTTGTTCTTTGCTCTCCTGAAAGGATGGACAGCAATTTTCGGGACGGACAATGACGCTGCCTTGCGTCTTCTCGGCTTCATCATCGGGACAGGCATTATCGGCGGATTGTTTTGGAATGCGCGCGCCTTTGGAGCCCGCCTGCCCGTGCTCTCTCTGGCGCTGATCGAATTGAATCCAATGTTTATTCGCTACGGAGATTCGACCCGGGCCTATGGCCTGGGAATGCTCTTAATTCTGCTGACCTTCGGAAGTTTCAGGCGCCTGATCGATCCAACCCGGCCCCTCGACCGTTCAAGACTTCTGGCCGCAGCGGTTCTCGCTCTCTTGAGCGTTCAATGCCTTTACTACAATTCGGTGCTGCTGTTTGCCATTGGCATCGCAGCTATGTTTGTCGCCCTTCTCGCTCGCGATTGGCGAAGATTTGTGGTCGTGGGAGCGATCTGCGCTCTCGCTGCCGGTTCTTTGCTCTTTTACATCCCGATGATGCGCCGGATGAATGAATGGACCTTTCTGGTCAAGTACCCGGTAAGCCTGGCCTGGCTTTGGCATCGACTCGGTCAGGTGCTTGGTTCGCCCGATCCGATTGGCACATGGCTCTGGAGCGGACTCTTTGTTGTCGGCATTGGCGTGGCCGCGACGGCGATCGGCGGAGCACGACTTGTTAGGGGAAATCGGCCGATTCTGAACAGCTCGCTCCTGTTCGCCGCGCTGGCTTTGACCGCCGCCGTTCCTGCCTACGCGCTTTTTCTTCTGACGCTGCATTACTACACCCGGCCCTGGTATTATATTACTCTCGGTATCGTCGTGGCCGCCGGGCTGGAGGCGATCTTCGGCTCCTCTGAATTCGGACTTCGCCCAACGCTGCGATTGCTCCTGCGAGCGCTCCGTGTTCTTGTCGCCGTTGTCCTTCTTTCCCTTGTCCTGATTCCCGCGTGGCAAGAGATGCCTGTCCGCCACACCAACATTGATCTCATCGCCGCCAGATTGCGGTTGGCGACAGTGAAGGATGACGTGGTGGTAACTTCGCATTGGCAATATGCGGTAAGCCTTTGCCGATATTACAAAGGTCCCGCCAGGGTCATCACGTTGCCGCCAATTAACGACCATCGATTCCATCGTTATGATCTTGCCTTGCAACAAATGCTGACCAAACACCCGCTCGAACCAGCCTTTTCCGCAATGGAAGCGGCTCTGCGCACGGGACACCGCGTCTTTCTGGTCGGCGAGATCGTTTTTCTGCAGCCGGGGACTCCTGCGCCTCCATTATCGCTCGGGTACCGCGACCGCAGTGGAATCAATCATGGCGGTAATTACGAAGTAGTTTGGCCGATTTACGCCGGTTGCTTTGCCGAGGAGCATGCCAAAAGCTGTCTGCGGGTGCCGGTGCCGGTGCCTAACCGCGCCCCCATTCAGCCCGACGAACATCTTTCCCTGTGGGCAATCGAAGGATGGCGCTAGTCCGGCGTCATCCTATTATTCATTGACGTGAGTGCCGCCGGGTAGGCGGATAGATTCGCTTTCGAAGTTTGCCTTGAGCTGCCGAAATTCAACCTGATCCGGCCGCAGGGAAAGAGCCATGTCAATTTCTGATTGTGCCGCCTGGCTGGCCCCCTTTTTCCAAAGCGCTCTGGCCAGAAGAAAGTGCGTCTTCGCATTTCGGGCGTCGATCCGCTCGGCTCTGCGCAGCCACGTCTCAGCCATATCGTATCGTCCGGCGCTCAATGCCATGACCCCGAGATTGTTCAGGGCGCCGCGATGATTAGGATCGTACTGGAGGGTTGTTAGATAGAATGAGGCCGCCCCTTCCACCTTCCCCTGAGCCAGGCGCAAGTTTCCCAGAGCAAAGTTTGTTTCCGGATTGGTTGGCACGTATCGCTGTGCCAGGGAAAGCTTCTTTTCCGCCAGCGTAAGATTGCCAGATTCGAGAGCTTGCCATCCCGAGTTATAGGCATCGAGGGCCCAAAGCGAAGATTTGCGTTGTGGCCATGAGACTAACAGGGTGGCGCCTGTCAGGACCGCTAAATAGATCGCCGCCGTGCGATATTGCCGGTAAAGAAAAATTCGCCAAAGAGTCGATAAGCCGAATGCTCCTAACACAAGCAATCCCGGGACGGCCGGCAATCGATAGCGTTCGGTGACGAAGACGGCGAGTAAGGCGAGCATCTGAAGCAGAATCGCCGCCGTAACCCACCGCGAGGCCGGCGCAATCCGCCAGGCGATTATCATCCCGGCAAGACCAAGAGCGGCGACAAGGCCAAAATAAACGCCGGGCAGGATCACTCCCTGCGACCGCAAATTGGTGATGACGCTGATGTCGTCGTATTGAAATGCGCTCCAGAAGTTTCGCAATTTAACCAGCAGCAGCTTTAGCCATGATCCAAAGTGCTGCCCAATATAGGCTTTGGCTTGTCCGGACCAGTAAGCGGAAACTTCCGATCGCTTCAACCGATGTCCCGCCGCGGCTTCAGCGCTGGCGATGGAGTCTTCCAGCATAGCTGCCTGCCCTGCTCGCAATCCCGGCGGGAAGCGCGGATATCCATTTGCATACGGATTGTTGCCAATCCAAAAATTGATGCCGCTGTGGGCTGAGAGAAACACCGGATCGCGCGCGATGAAGTAATTGTGTATCCAGCAGGGAGACGTTCCCAGGAGCACTCCGATTACGCAAACTGCAGCCCGCGGCAAAAACGGACGTTTGATCCCCTGCTTTCTCTTCAGAAGCAACGCGGCCAGGACCAAGGGAATAAGAAAAAGGATGGTGGCGACGGCCATTGCCGCCACGCCAATGAGCAGACCAAGACCGAGAGATTCTTTCCAAGAGAGGACCTCGCGTTTAACAAGCCACCAGACAACCAGCCAGAAAACAAATACCACGCAGCTGGTCGGCATTAGAACGATCGAGTAAGCCTGTGCCGGCACATAAAAACCCCAGGCCAAGGCGGCGATCGCCCCCCAAATCTTCCCCTCATCCGGCCGACCCCATTCCCATGCCCCGGGCCGCCGCGAGCTAGGAGGTTTCGCATTTGATAAAAGATGCGACGCAAGCTGGTAAATCAGGACCGCGGTTCCCGCGTCGAGCAAGATCTGGAGAAGGCCGGGAATAAACGGGCTATAGCCGAATATCCGGTAAAGGACGGCGAGGAAGTATGGATACAGCGGGAGCCCGTAAAACGCTTCATGGCCGCCTGAGGCTGGGCGTAGGATGCGCAAGGCCCACTCATTGTAAAAGTGCATGTCGCCCCGGGTCGGAACGAGCAAAGCGGAAGCGGAGAGGCGGCTTAAATCGACCAAGCGGACGAGGAAAACGATGACGAAAAGGTAGTGGGCCGGTCCTGGGGAGAAGCGGCGGATAACAGAGAGGGGGCGTTGGCCCGGAGCGCGCCCTCCACAACCGGTTGTGACCGTCATTTGCCGGCCTCCGACAGCTGTTTAGCCGAGATTACAACAAACCTAAAAACCACGGCAGGTGGCACTAACACTGCTCTGTAAAACCCACGTCCGCGAGGAAGCGGACTGCAATCAAACCAAACAAAGGAAAGTAATAACATGTTAAATAAAATCAACAAACGCCACGGGGGTTTTACCCTTGTGGAAATCATGATCGTAGTCGCGATCATCGCGCTACTGGCTGCAATTGCCGTGCCGGGCTTTCTCCGGGCCCGTAAGCGTGCGCAAGCCAGCCGTATTCTGAACGATCTTCGCCTGATCGATTCAGCGGTTGATCAATACGCCATCGAAACCAATAAAACGACCGGCACGACAGTTGCCGTCAGCGACTGGACCAACTACCTGAAGAAAAACAGCACGCTCTGGAACACGGGCAAGGATCTCTTCGGGGATACCTACGGTGCACAGACGGTTGATAGTCTCCCCAAGGTTCCAGCCTCGGCGTGGACATCGCTCTCTGACGTGGCGCCGGACGACTTCTGGTCGCCTTACGCGCATTAATCAGAATCTCACGATTCGTTCTCCTGTCATTCCCCCAAACGGTCGGAGTGGCAGGGAACGAGTTGCGAGTCAGGCGTCCTTCTCGGAAACGAAGGACGCTTTGCTGTTTTATAGACCCGGCCGAACAGGACAGATTGCCGGACCGAAAATCGGGCGAGAATGAGCGACGACACGGAAAATGAAGGTCAGCCGGTGCTGCCGAGACGTGGATGGCTGATTCGCCGACTTCGCAGCGACTGGACGGTCGCGTTTTTTCTTGCCGCCATCGGGTTCATTGCCAGAAGCCCGGCTCTACAGGGAAAACCGATTTGGGACGACGATTATCTCATCCGCACAAATCCCCTCATTAAGAGCCCGCTTCTTATTCTGGAAACGTTCCGCCACTACCTGTTTCTGGATACCTATTCCGCCGCTTACCGCCCCGTTCAGAATATCTCCTACATGGCGGACTATCTCTTTTGGAACACCAACTTCTACGGCTTCCATCTCTCGAGTCTTCTACTCCACGTCGGCAGCGGCGTTCTGCTCTATTTTTTGCTTCGCAAACTGATCGTCCCCCTTCAGGCGCGGCTCTCGACCGGGCAAGATCCGCTTTTTGCGTCGCTCATCGCTTTTCTGGTGGCGCTTTTGTGGGTGGTTCATCCCGTTCACAGCGCAGCGGTCGATTACGTGTCCGGTCGGGCGGACAGCCTGGCTTTCGCCTTTGCCTGCAGCGCGTGGCTGTTGTTTTTGAAGGCTCGCGAACGCGAGTCCCGGACGGCTCGAGTCATCCTGTTTAGTTTAGCCTGGTTTGCCGCGCTTCTTTCGCTCTGCTCTCGAGAGAGCGGTTGCATCTGGGTCCTCCTCTTTTTGCTCTATCTTTTCGTTTTCGACCGATCGATTAAAGCAGCCCGGAAATGGGTGATCGCCGGTCTTTGCTTGACCCTGTTCGCGGCCTACGCCGGACTGCGTCATTTGCCCGGACCGGCTTATCTCCCGAAGGATTCTGCCGATCAGATGACGCCTTCTCTTCGGGCTGTTCTGATGTTGCGTTCTCTGGGCGATTACGGACGGCTGATGGTTTTTCCCGCTAACCTCCATATGGAAAGGACTGTTTACGATCCTAAGGCGCTCCAAAGCGAGAGCGGTCGATGGAACGGGATCGAGTATGAATACCTGTCTATCGGCGGTTTCATCTTTCTGGCTGGTCTGATCATTCTTTCAGTCCGACGTGGGCGCGGTCAAAGCCTCCGGGCCTTAGGAGCTGGTTGGTTCCTCGTTGCCTATCTTCCCGTTTCGAACCTCATCGATCTCAATGCGACGGTTGCCGAACACTGGCTTTACCTGTCGAGCGTAGGTTTTTTGCTTTTTCTCGCGGGCTGCGTTTTGGATCTGCCGCCGCGTTGGCAGCGGGCTGGTGTCGTGCTGGCCGGTGTGGCCGCGCTGGCCTTGACGGTTCGCAGCGCCTACCGAAGCAGCGATTGGGTTTCCAATGAAACCTTCGCCCGCCGAACCATGGAATCGGGAGGCGCAACCATGCGAGTAGTCCTCCTTCTTGGGCAAGTCTACTCTAATCGCGGCGATTATGCCGCGGCTGAGCGCCTCTTGAGAAGGGCGGTGCAATTATGTCCCGATTATGCCAGTGCCCGAAACAATCTTGCCGATGTCCTGGCCCATGAAGGGAAAAAGAAGGAGGCAGAAGAGCTTTTCGTCCGAGCAACCGAAGCTGCGCATGAAACCAAGAAGGATTACCCCAGAACCTGGATTGCCGCTTTGAACCTGTCTCAGCTGCGTCATAACCAGCACGACGACGCGGGGGCAATCGCACTGCTGGAAAAAGCGCGACACGATTATCCAAACACTTGGGAGTTAATTGGCGCCGAAAGCGAGCTCCTTCGCAAGACAAACAAGTTGGATACCGCCCTGCATCTAATCCAGCCATTCGCTGAAAGTAACTGGTGGCATTATCGGGCCTGGGCGGCGTTGGGACGGCTTCTGGCGGAAAAGGGAGATGTGGAGCAAGCGGCCGCCGCTTTACGCCACGCCAGCCGGCTCGATGTGCATGAGACCGCCGCTTTGAATCTGATCGCGCTCATGCGAATGCGCTGCAACCGGTTGGAAGACGCCTGCCGGACGCAACGCCGCGCGGTCGCTCGCCAGCCCGATCAGCCGCGGCAGTATCTTTTGCTGTCGGACATTCTCGATCGAATGGGCCGGAGGGAAGAAGCGCGTGCGGTCCTGGCCCAGGCGGAACGGCTTCGAAGTTTGGCAGATTCAGACCCCAAAGTTAACTAGTCGCCGGGTGACGGCGGGCGGGCGAGCAGCAGCGAGTGGCAGGTTGCATCGGCTGGAGCGCGGCGGGCGACGTTTGCGCCGGCAAACGAGCTGGAGAAAGAAAAATAACTAACAGTCGTTGCTGCTGCAACGGCACGTGCAGCAGCAACTTCCTAGGACAAAAAGTCCGGCTAGCGAACCTTCTATCTTACCTCGGTTTTTTCCCAATAATATCCATTGGGTAGGTGGTGGTCGGTATTGGGCCGGCAATTCTACTGCACGGCTGCGGAATGCCGGAGCAGGTAACGAACGTGTAGCACACCCTGTGATCGACTCTTTTAGCCGATTTCTTGGATTGTGCCCCGTTTGTGCCTGCATCTGCAAACGCCGATGCGCAGAACGCGAATGCAATCGCGATGCTTACGCATCCAATCGACCAACCCCGCAACCCTCCGGGTCGCAATGTAGTTGTCATGCTCCCAGTGTGGTCCCACAAACGACGGCTGACAACAACAAAATGATCCGTTAATCGGCAGTTTCGGACGAGAAACCTACTATTCCGGCCAAAGAAAATGTTCCAGGCGCAGACGGTTCAATCGCACCTTGGCTTCTCCACTGCGCATTCCACGGGCCGCTACCAGTTTTTCATACACGCTTGCCGCGGCTTCCCACTTTGCCTGGTTCTCCAAAAGGCGGGCGGCGTTGAATCCGGCTTTGTAAAACCAAAACAATTCTGGCAATCGACCCGTTGGCGTTGCCGTTTCGATGACCTGGTAAAAGGCCGACAAGGCGTCGTCCCGGTCGGCTTTTTTCTCCAGACAAATGCCTTTTTTGAAAAGCGCCTGATTCCGCCAATGTGCCGGAACCGCGGGGTCAGCTGCCAGTTGATCGTAGGCCTCGATCGCACGCTGGTAGTTAGCCGGATCATTTGCGCTGAGATCGAAAAAAACGTCGCCTTTACCGCAGAGCGCTTCACGTCGTTCCGCCGGGTTACCGCCATTCTTTAAAACTTCGTCGTATAATAATAGAGCCTCCTGCGGTTTGCCGAGTTTGCGTTCGATCACCGCTTGTTCGTTGCGGGCCGCCCATCGCAGATCGCCCTTGAGCTGCACCACCTGGTCGAACAGGACGATCGCGCGGTCAAGCGAATGGGGCGCCATGCTGGCCATGGACGATTCGGCTGCAAAAAAAAGGGCTTTCTCGGCCAAAGGAGAGGATGAGTTCTGCTGGGCAAAGAGCTCAAATTCGGTTTGGGCGTTCGGGAAATCCTGCCGCTGATAATAAGCTTCGGCCAGTTTCATCCGAACATCCGGCGCGAACTCCGAATTGGGGTGACGATGGAGAAATCGAGTGGCCAGCTGAATGACTTTGTCCCCATTAGCGGCTGCGGCATCTTCAATCCATATTGTCAGATAATCCGCCCGTTCCCGCGCCGCCCCGGTGGGCTTGGATTCGTCGGCCCGGGTCAGGAGTTTTCGCGCTTCCTCCAAATGCGGAGGATTGCTGTGAAAGGCGAGTTCCGCCAACGCCACCCATGCTTCGGAGACGCGGGCATTTCCGGGGAAATCGGTTATGAATTTTCGCAGCGTGTCGGCGGCGTCGTTTCGGCCTTGGGCGGCTCGGACCAAACCCTCCTCCAGCCGCAATTCTGCCCGAGTGCCGGTATCGCCTCCTTCTTTTTCCAGTTGCTCATAAGCGGCGACAAAATTTGGGCGGTCGCCCAGCTGAAGCCAGCCTAACGATGCATCATAAGCCGCCAGCACCCGCAATGCGGAAGTCGAATGCGCGATCTTCTCAAAGGCGACGGTGGCGTCTCGAAATTGTCCGGCATCGTAGCGGGCGGCGGCGGCCGCGAAATCGATTCGTTGCTCTAATTCCGGCCTGGGTTGCCAGGATCTGGCGTCTTCCAGGGTGTGCACTGCCTGGTCGTACTTGCGATCCTCGAGTTGGAGCTGCGCGAGTTTGAAAAGACCGGCCGCGAGCTCCGGTTCCTCGATCTTGGAAACGCGCAAGCTCTCCAGGAGCTGCAGCGCGCGATCCCGCCGCCCGGCCCGGAGGTCGATCCGGGCAAGGTACCATAGGGCCAAGCCGCGCCTTGGCTGCTCCGGTTCTCGCGTCCAACGCTCGAGCTCGGTCCGGACCGGCCTTCGCTCCGCGCGGTAAAGCTCGTCCAACTTTGCAAAAACGAGCGGGAGCGCGGCATCGCCGGGATGACGGTCGATAAAATCCTCCAAGAAATCGTCGCCTGCTTCAGGACTTTTGGATTGCAGATGGGCCTGGGCGATCCCCCAAAGTGCCTTTACCGCCACGGCGTGACTGACGCCCTCCGGTTTCTTAACAAGCGGTTCGAATTCGGCCAGGGCTCGTTCCGGCCGGTGCCGCGCAATTTCGAGGCGCCCTCGCAAAAGCCGGCGTTCCTTACGCTGTGGCATGGTTTCGGATTCTATCCCGGCAAGCATCCGACCGGCATTGACCAAATCCAATTTATCCAAAAACAACGCGGCCGATCGAAGGCGTGCCCGGGATTGCCATTCTTTGTCGAGAAGCAAACCTCCGAGTGCGCGCAGCGCTTCGTTCGACCGGCCCAAGGCGCGCAACGCTTCGGCGCAGCCAAAAACGGCCCTTTGCCGAAACGCAGATTCCCCAGTTGCCACCGTTTGGTAGAGGTTGAGAGCCTCGTTCCAGCGGCCCAGCTCCGCCAACGCCTGAGCCCGCCAAAATTTTACCGCCGGAGATTTGGTGGTCGGGTTGTCTTCCAGCAAGGGCAGCGCCTCAGCCGGGCGCTTGCTGGCAATCAGCGATTCGGCCAGTTTTTGCGATACCATGCGCGATTGGGGTGCGGTCAAATTCTCGCCTAACAATTTTTGCAGGCGGGTTACGGCAATCTCGGGTACGCCTTGGTCAAGCGGCCGCGAGGCCTCCTGTAAATCCGCTGAAAAATCGGCCCGGACGGATGCCGCGGCCAGGCCAAGCGCGACCATTACGCCTGCGCCCTTGGTCCAGCGGGACACCAAAAATGTTAAAGGAGCGGTGAATCGATTCATTTTCCTGCCAGCATCGGCCGCAAATACCTGCCGGTATGGCTGGCCGTATTCTGCGCGATCTCATCTGGCGGACCGGCCGCTACAATCTGGCCGCCAGCCGCGCCCCCTTCCGGCCCCAAATCGATGATCCAATCGGCGCATTTAATCATTTCGAGGTTATGCTCAATCACCAGGAGGGTGTTGCCGGCGTCCCTCAGTTTCATCAAAACCTGCAGCAATTTGTCGATGTCGGCGAAGTGCAATCCGGTGGTCGGTTCGTCCAGAATATAAATAGTGCGCCCGGTTGCTTTCTTAGCCAGCTCGGTGGCGAGCTTGACCCGTTGGGCCTCGCCGCCGGACAAGGTTGTGGCGGCCTGGCCGAGACGCAAATATCCGAGACCGACATCGAGGAGGGCTGTCAGTTTGTCGGAAATCGCGGGCACGTTCCGAAAAAAGCGGGCGGCTTCATCTACCGTCATGGCAAGCACATCGGCGATGTTTTTGCCTTTGTAGGTAATTTCGAGTGTTTCGCGGTTGTAGCGCTTGCTGTGGCAGACCTCGCATTCCACGTAAACATCGGGCAAGAAATGCATTTCAATTTTGATCAGCCCGCCTCCCTCGCAGCTTTCGCAACGGCCCCCTTTGACGTTGAAACTGAATCGGCTCGCCTGATAGCCGCGAATGCGGGCGGCTGGCAATTGGGCAAACAGCTCGCGAATGGGAGCGAAAGCGCCTGTGTAAGTGATAGGGTTGGAACGCGGGGTTCGGCCAATCGCGCTCTGATCGATAACGATTGCCTTGTCGAGCTGGTCCAGGCCGCGGAGAGCGCGAAATTTTCCCGGTTTCTCCTTTGAATTATAAAAGTAGCGAAACAACGCCCGCCGCAGAATGTCGTCCACCAGGGTCGATTTCCCGCTCCCGGAGACGCCGGTCACGCAGGTGAGACAACCAAGCGGGATCGAGGCAGTGACGTTTTTCAAGTTGTTCTCGGCTGCTCCCGTCAGGGTGAGCCATCCTGACAGTTCAGAGGTACGGGCGACCCCGGCCTCGATCCGTCCTGGATCAACTCGATTCCGCGGGATTGGAATTCGGACACGGCCCGAAAGATAATCTGCGGTCAAAGAATTCTTCGCTGGCAAGACTTCGTTCAAGGATCCCTGAGCGACAATTTCACCTCCGCGGGGGCCGGCTCCAGGGCCAAGGTCGACAATATGATCGGCTGCCCGAATTGTTTCTTCATCGTGTTCGACCACAATCACCGAATTACCGAGGTCGCGGAGATTTCGCAATGTCCCCAGCAGCCTGGCATTATCGCGCTGATGCAAGCCGATGCTCGGTTCGTCCAGGACGTAGAGAACGCCGGCCAACCCGGAGCCGATTTGGGTGGCGAGCCGGATGCGCTGCGCCTCGCCGCCGGAAAGCGTGCCGCTTTCGCGATTGAGAGCGAGATACCCGAGCCCGACTTCGACCAGAAAACGCAGGCGCGATTGAATTTCCCGCACCACCTCCCCGGCAATGGTTCTCTGCTGCGGGGTTAACTCGAGGCGGTCGATGTATTGGGCGGCTGCTTCGATGGTCTGTTCGCTGAACTGGTGAATATTCAGTTCGGAACCATCCCGGTCCTTTATCGTAACGGCAAGAATCTCCGGCTTCAATCGCGCCCCGCCGCAGGTCTTGCAGGGAACCCGGCGCATGAAGGCGCGGATTCGATTGCGGGTAAACTCGCTTGCCGTTTCCTGATAAAGGCGTTGCATCTGGGGGATCAATCCTTCGAACGGGCGGGCCGTTTTCTTTCCTTGTCCGTTGCTGCCGAAGTTCACTTCGATCGGTTCATCGCCGGTGCCAAAATAAAGCGCTTTCTTGAAGGCGTCGGGCAATTCCGCGAACGGCACATCCTCATCGACCTCGAAATGCTTCACCAGCGCGCCCTGCAACTGGCGATAGTAAGCCTGCATCCGTTTGGTGCCGCGCCGCCATGGCGTGATCGCCCCCTCGGCGATGGTTTTGGCCGGATCTGAAATCATCAGGTCAGGATCCACCACCAGTTCCGTTCCAAGACCGTGGCAAACCGGGCAGGCGCCGGCGTGGCTGTTAAAGGAAAAATCTCTCGGGGTCAGCTGATTCAGGGTAAATCCTGTTTGGGCGTTGCTGTAATTGGTCGAGTAACGAAATTCCTTCCACTGGTCCGGAGAAATAGGCGCTGTTCTGTCCGGCGTTTTCGGCACCGGCGGGCCGGCGCCCTCCCGTTTCGAAGGTTGTTGGCGAAGCACGACCACCTGACTGCCGCCCCACTTGAGAGCAGTCTCGATCGAATCGGTTAGCCGCACACGAATGCCATCGCGCACCACCAACCGGTCGACCACCGCTTCGATCGTGTGTCGTTCGTTTTTCTTCAACCGAATCGGTTCCGGCCGGCTGAGTTCGATAATTTCCCCATCGACACGAACGCGGACAAATCCTTCTCGCTTGGCTTTTTCAATCACGTCGCGAAATTCACCGGCTTGATCCCGCACCAGGGGAGCGAGGAGAATGATTTTTGTTTCCGGCGGGTAGGCGAGGATCTTATCGACGATCTGCTGGGGGGTCTGGCGAAAGACCGGAAGGCCGGTAGCCGGATCGTGGGGCTGTCCAATTGCGGAAAAGAGAACGCGCAGGTAATCGTAGACCTCGGTTGTTGTGGCGATGGTCGATCGCGGATTGGCCCCGGCGCCGCGTTGTTCGATGGCAATGGCGGGCGAGAGACCTTCGATAAAATCGACATCCGGTTTTTCCATGCGGTCCAGGAACTGCCTGGCATAAGCGGAAAGACTCTCCACGTAGCGGCGCTGGCCTTCGGCATAAAGGGTATCGAAGGCAAGGGAAGATTTTCCCGAACCGCTCAAGCCGGTGACCACCACCAGCTTCTCCCGCGGGATCTCGATGTTTAGATTCTTGAGATTGTGCTGGCGGGCGCCACTAATCTTGATAACTTGCGCAGGCATTTTGCCGATAAAACTCGAACCTTTAAGTCAAGCATAACCTTCCCTTTTCTCCACTGAAATCAGGCCCAGCTATGAGTGATCCCGCCCGCAATGTGACTGCTGAAGAACTGGCCGAGTTGCAGAAAAAATTCAGTGAAATCAAGCATTCCATAAATAACGCCCTGGCGGTGATGATGGCGCTTTCGGAGATGTCGCAGCGGCGGCCCGATTACGCCGAAAAGCTGGCCACGACCGTGCTGGCCAAAGCGCCCCAGATTGTTTCCAGCCTCCAGGAATTTACCCAGGCTCTAAACGACAAGTTCGGGCCCAAGCCCGAAGGCTTTCCGGGCGAACCAAAGTAGGCTTCCATCGAGAAAGGCTGCGCGCGGATGGTAGCGGCATCTGACAAGAGCATCCTGATTGTGGAAGACGAACGCGACGTCGTCGATTTGCTCGTATTAAACTTGCGCAAGAGCGGCGGCTTTTTGATCTCGACCGCGCTCGATGGCCAGGCCGGGCTGGAGAAAGCGCGGAAGGAGAAACCGGCGTTTATTATTCTTGATCTGATGCTGCCGAAGCTTTCCGGGCTGGAAGTGTGCCGGATTTTGAAAAGCGATCCTCCCACTCGCCATATTCCGATCATGATGTTGACGGCCAAGGCGGAGGAGATTGATCGAATCGTGGGGCTGGAATTTGGCGCGGACGATTACGTAACCAAGCCGTTCAGCCCGCGGGAAGTGATTTTGCGGATCCAGGCGATTCTGCGCCGCGGGCAGGAGCCGATTGAAGAGGGCGCCGTTTCGGTCGGCGCGATCACGATCGATCCGGTGCGCCATCGCGTGTCCGTCGCCGGAAAAACGGTTCACCTCACCAGTATCGAATTCAAGCTGTTAAGCACTCTTTTGCAGCGTCGCGGCCGGGTTCAGGCGCGCGATCGTCTCCTCAACGATGTTTGGGGTTATGAAAGCGTCATCGATACGCGCACCGTCGACACCCATGTCCGGCGGCTTCGGGAAAAACTTGGCGGGGCGGCGGACGCGATTGAGACCGTGCGCGGTTTCGGTTACCGATTTCACGACAGCACGAGGTAGATGATCTGGGTTCTCCTGTCCGTCGGCGTAGGAATCGCATTGGCTGCCGGGGTCGGATACATCGTCTGGCAACGTTGGGTTGCTCCCTGGAGCCGAATCGAGCAACTCCTCGAAGAAATTATCCAGGGCCACAAACCTTCCACCTTTGTGGTCGCGGCCGCTCCCCAACCGCACCGGATTGCGCTCGCCCTCGAGAATCTTTACAACCAATACCAGGGAATGGCGCGCCAGGCCTCGGAGCGAGCCTCTGGCACCCAAACAATTCTGGCGGCGATGCAGGACGGCTTGCTGGCCGTGGACGCCGGACATCGGGTTACCCTATTCAATGCCACCTTTCGTGATTTATTTCATTTGCGCGACAACTGTGTGGGCGAGCCCTTGCTGGATCTGGTTCGAGGCGTGGATCTCGATCAACTGATCGCCAAAACCCTTCGGACCAGGGCCCCGCAACAGGGAGAACTGGACATCCCCGATAATCAAACCGGAGTCGTGCGCCAGTTGCACCTCAGCGCTGTTCCCATGAAAAATGACGGCGGAACCGCTCCTGGCGTAGTGGTTCTGTTTCACGACATCTCTCAGTTGAAACAGGCCGATCAAATCCGACGGGACTTCGTCGCCAATGTTTCGCACGAGCTGCGAACCCCTCTGTCGATTTTGCGAGGGTACATCGAAACACTTCAGGAGGATGCCCAGATTTCGTCCGAGGAGCTGGCCCGCATTTTGGAGGTGATGAAACGACATTCCGATCGCCTCGGGGCGCTGGTGGACGACCTGCTCTCCCTGGCCCAGCTCGAATCCGCCAATCCAAATCTGCGCTTGTCCGACGTGCGCATCAGCGAGCTCTTTGCCGCGATTGTTCGCGATTGGGGAAAAAAGTTTGCGGAAAAAAAGCTGAGCATTGATGTCGGGCTCGTTCCCGAGCTGCCGGTCGTTCAAGCGGACGAGACGCGCCTCCAGGAGATACTTTACAATCTCCTGGACAACGCCCTGAAATACTCGCGGCCGGGGGGCAAGATCCGTTTACAGGCGGCTCGGCGCGAGGAAAACATCGTGCTCAGCGTCAGCGATACGGGTGCCGGTATCAGTGAAGCCGATCTGCCTCGAATCTTCGAAAGATTTTACCGGGCGGATAAGGCCCGCAGCCGGGAGCTCGGCGGCACCGGACTGGGTCTTTCCATCGTCAAACACATCGCCCAAATGCACTGTGGCCACGTGGAAGCCGAAAGCGAGTTGGGGAAAGGAACCACCATTCGCGTGGTTCTGCCGCTAAACGGAAAATAGATCGCGGTTACTTTGGAAAAGATCCTCAGTTCTCAGCGATCGGCGGTCTCAAGGGCATGCCAAGCAGAGCTCGGCTTGCGCTCGATGTTATCGATGTAATGGCGGGTGGCGGCCGGCAATTCGTGCCAGATCCGCCAGGCTACCAATCCTCCGATCAGCGCAAACGGCATCAGAAAAATCGGCCACCATTGCCAGCTTTGGTGGGTGACAAGATAGCCGACGCCGATCGATTGGACACCGCTGCCCAGGTAAACGAAGCCGTCCACGATGCCCGAACAGGTGGCGGTGGCCTTTCGCCCGCCGAAGTCTGCCGCCGCAGTGCCCGACATGAGGGAATGGACGCCGGTGACGGCGGCGACGATCAGCAAAGCCGCCACTCCCACCACAAAAGGCATGGAGAAAAGATTCATCGCCATGACGGCAGCCATCATCAGCATAAACGCGCAAAACAGGGCCGCGGGAGGTCCCCGGCGGGATTGAAAAAATTTGTCGGAGATAAGCCCGCCGGCGAAGCCGCCCACAATGCCAAAAATGCAAAGCAGTAATCCCCAGTTAGCCAGTATGCTTTCGGCGCCGACCTGCTTCACGTCGTGGGCAAAGATGGTGTACCACTGCATGATTCCGTTGCGAAGCACGCCGGCCGTGAGTTCGACAAAGGCAAACATCAACATGAGCGGATTGAGGAAGACCTTCTTCAACAGATCGCCGGTGGTGTATTCCTCGTGCATATGACCGGAGGAAGCGTCGTAGGTATCGAGATGCGGAAAACCTGCGCCCTCCGGAGTGTCCTTGATCAGCCAGACGTCTAAAATGGCCCAGGCGACGAGGATGGCGGCCGGGACAAAGAATACCGCCCAGGTGGCGTCGATGGTCTGGCCATGGGACATGGTCATTTCCCGAACGAGCCTGGTCACGTAGCCGGGCGCAGCCTTGAGGTTGACTCGGGTCATGTCGATGACCGCCTGCCCCCAACCGAATGCAAAATAGACGCCGAAAGAGATCAGCGTGCCGAAGATTGCGCCGAACACGCCGCGCTCGCGCACGTGGAACCAATGCGCTTTGACTTTAATGATTGAGACCGCGCCGTAGCTCTGGAAGTACATGTTTATGGCGTAAGCGGCCGAAAAAACCCCGAGCAATCGCACGTGCAGCCGACCGGTCAACACCAACCAGGCGATCGATCCCATCGCCAAATTAGCGATGGCCGCCCCCAGAGCAGCGATTAAAATTCCCCGTTTCCCGCCGATCTTGTCGACCAGCGGGCCGTTGACCAGAAAGGAGAGAGCGTAAGTGACGGTGCCGGCGGCGAAGATCAATCCGAACTCCTGGTTCGACATCAGCGAGCCGAAGGAATTTTTCGCCACGGCGAGGTTGTAGCGCCCCATGTAAAGAAAGGCGTAGGTCATCCCGAGCGGGAACCAATTGATAAAGCGGCGGCTCAGGAACCAGGGCCCGTGTCTGAGGGGATTGTTATAGAAGTACATTCCGATAACGAGACAGAGGCAGAGAAATACGATCCCAAGCGACATAAGAAGTAGATTACGGTTCAACCGCCAACTGCAGGCAAACATCGCCACCGGGCGAGAAGGCATTCACCCGGCCATTTCTTGCCGAAAACGGGCCCGAGCGCACGAAAAAAAACAGCTCTGTCACACAAACGTAACAGTAAACGCTTTGACCTGCTAAAGCTGGCTGCGGCACCTTCGTTTCATGACGAGACTCCACAGATTCAGCGGCAAAATTCTTGGGCTATCACTCGCATTAGGGCTGGGTGCGACGGCATCGGCGCAAATGATGATCAACGGGGCGGGGGCAACCTTTCCCTATCCCATCTACTCCAAGTGGTTCGACGAATATGCCAAGGTCGATCCCTCGGTCCGGTTCAATTATCAGTCGATCGGTTCCGGGGGCGGTCAGAAGCAAATCCTCGCCCAAACGGTCGATTTCGGGGCTTCGGACGGCCCGATGAGCGACGCGAACCTGGCTAAGGCGCCGGGAAAATTGTTGCACATTCCAACGGTCGCGGGCGCGGACGTGATTACCTACAATTTGCCCGGCAGCCCGAACTTGAAATTCGATGCCGCGACAATCGCCGATATTTTTCTGGGCAAGATCAAGAGGTGGAATGATCCGAAACTTGCGGCGCTCAATCCCGGGGTGAAGCTGCCCGATCGGGAGATGATCGTGGTTCACCGCAGTGACGGCAGCGGCACCACTTACATTTTCACGGATTACCTGAGCAAGGTAAGCCCGGAGTGGAAGTCGAAGGTGGGAAACAACACTTCGGTCAATTGGCCGACCGGCATTGGCGGCAAAGGCAACGAAGGTGTGTCCGGGCAGGTCAAGCAAACCCCTGGCGCAATCGGCTATGTGGAATTGATTTACGCGATCCAAAACAAAATGCCGTATGGCGATGTCAAGAACGCCGATGGTAATTTCGTGAAAGCTTCGCTTGAATCGGTGACCGCCGCGATGAGCACGGCGCAGATTCCAGATGATTTCCGTTTCTCAATGACGAATCCGCCGGGGCACGATTCCTATCCGATTGCAGGCGCGACCTGGCTGCTGGTTTATGAACAACAAAAAGATCCGGCCAAGGGCAAGAAACTCGTCGAGTTTCTGAAGTGGGCGGAAACCAAGGGCGAGCAAATGGCCAAGGACCTCGATTACGCGCCGCTTCCGACCAACCTCCAACAACGTGTTCTGAAGCGAATCGACGAAATCAAAATGTAGATGGCCGAGACGGCTCACTGGGCGTTTGGGGTGCGAGCCGTCCCGTCTTGCAACAGGAAGGTTTAATCGTGCCAACTATTGCGTTGATGCCGACGGCGGAGCCAACTCCTCGCGGACAGGTCCGGATGAAACCGCCCTCGCGTTTCGGGGACAAGGCATTCGAATGGCTTACCCTCGTCATGGCGCTGGCTGTGGTGGTTCTCGTTTTCCTCGTCGGCTGGCAACTGGCGCGCGGCTCCTTCCTTTCGATCAAGCGGTTCGGATTTCATTTTCTTACCACCTCGACCTGGGATCCGGTGGCCGAGCAGTTCGGCGCGCTTCCATTCATTTACGGAACGGTCGTTTCCTCGCTGATCGCCCTGATCATTGCGGTTCCCTTAAGTATCGCGACCGCGGTTTACCTGACCGAACTTGCACCTCTCTGGATTCGCCAGCCGCTCGTTTCCCTGATCGAAATGCTGGCCGCGATTCCGAGCGTGATTCTCGGTTTGTGGGGGATTTTCGTCATGATTCCGTGGCTGCGGGATTATCCATTTCCGATACTAAAGAAAACATTGGGATGGACCTCACTTTTCACCGGACCGATCTACGGCGTGAGCATGCTGGCAGGGGGAATCATTATCGCCATCATGATTTTGCCGATCATCACTTCCGTTTCGCGCGAGATTTTGCGCAGCGTTCCGAATCTCCAGCGGGAAGCCGCCTACGCCCTCGGTGCAACGCGCTGGGAAGTGACCCGGATCGCCGTTCTCAGTTATGCCAGGAAAGGCCTTTTTGGAGCCGTAATCCTCGGACTCGGCCGGGCCTTGGGTGAAACCATGGCTGTAACAATGGTGATCGGCAATACCCCGCAGATTGCCGCATCGCTTTTTCAGCCGGGTTACACTCTGGCCAGTGTAATTGCGAATGAGTTCACCGAAGCAACTACTGATCTCTACCTCCAGGCACTCTTCGAAATCGGGCTTGTCCTCTTCGGGATTACGGTTGTGGCGAATCTCCTGGCCCAATTGCTTCTGCGAACCATGGGCGCGCAAATGACATCCCGTCCAGTCCAATGAAGATACGAACTTCTGCCTTCAATCACCCCTGGCGCAAATTCAAGAGCGCGGGTGCCTCCGGTTTGTCATTCCTGGCCGCTATGCTTGTGATTGCGCCCCTTGGCCTGGTATTTTTCTATCTGCTCAAGAGCGGCGCGCAGTCGGTGAACTGGGCGTTTTTCACCCAGTTGCCCAAACCGGTCGGGGCCCCGGGCGGCGGAATGGTCAATGCCATTATGGGCTCGTTCGAATTGCTCGGTCTGGCCGCGCTGGTTGGCATTCCTATCGGTGTGCTCGGGGGCGTGTATCTCGCCGAATACGGAACAGTCCGGGCGAACTGGCTGCTCCGGTTTGTGGCGGATGTATTGAACGGCGTTCCCTCCATTATCTGGGGAGTAGTGGTCTATGGGTTGGTGGTCTTGCGCTTCAAAAGTTTTTCCGCTTATGCCGGCGGACTTGCTCTGGGTTTCATGATGGTTCCTCTTATCATGCGGACCACCGAAGAGGTCATTCTCCTTGTCCCCAATGGTTATCGGGAGGCTGCTCTCGCCCTCGGAATCAGCCGGTGGAAAACGATCGCCCTGATCGTGATGAAGACCGCTTCCAAAGGTATTATCACCGGGATTTTGCTGGCGCTGGCCCGGGTCGCCGGCGAAACCGCGCCGCTGCTTTTCACGGCTTTTGGAAACCGTTTTTGGAATCACAATTTGAGCGAACCGATTGCCGCCCTGCCCCTCCAGATCTTTACCTACGCCATCTCGCCTTACGACGACTGGCACCGGCAAGCCTGGGCCGGCGCCTTGGTCCTCGTCGTCACGATTTTTTTCATTAATGTTCTTGTGCGTTTTCTTACTCGTGGCCGCACCGCTCGCGTCTTATAGTATTTTGTCCCAACATGATCGAAACTATGCCTTCCCAGCCATCTATCGCCGGCACGCGCTCTCAACCGGAGACAGAACCGGAAGAACAGGCTGTCGCTCCGTCGGAATTTCAGGTCAAGGAGTTGTCCGTTTGGTACGGGGACAAAAAAGCGATCTCGGAGGTCAGCTTGGATATTCCCTCCAAAGCGATTACTGCGATCATCGGACCGAGCGGCTGCGGCAAGTCCACCTTTTTGCGATGTCTGAACCGGATGCACGAGTTGGTTCCGCACACCCGGATTGAAGGGCAAGTGCTTTTCCACGGTGAAAACCTTTACCGATCGAATGTTGACCCGACCGTGGTTCGGCGCCAGATCGGCATGGTTTTTCAAAAGTCCAATCCCTTTCCGACCATGTCGATCGCGGAAAACGTGGTGGTGGGCCTGAGACTGAACGGGATACGGGACCGGAAAATACTCCATGAGCAGCTCGAAAAATCGCTCCGCATGGCCGCTCTCTGGGACGAAGTAAAGGATGATCTGCACAAGCCGGGCATCAGTCTTTCCGGTGGGCAACAGCAGCGGCTTTGTATCGCGCGCGCCATCGCAGTCGAGCCCGATGTGCTGCTAATGGACGAACCGGCCTCCGCCCTGGATCCGATCGCCACGGCCAAGATCGAAGGATTGATCCACGAATTGAGCGCCAATTACACGGTCGTAATCGTGACCCATAACATGCAGCAGGCGGGACGCTGTTCCGATCACACCGCTTTCTTTTATCTGGGCCGATTGGTGGAGTTTGGGCCAACCAACAAAATCTTCACAAATCCAAGCGAACGACAAACAGAGGATTATATTACCGGCCGGTTCGGTTGATGAGAAAGAGATGGTTGCACCGAAACATATTCTGGGAACGTTTGATGAGGCGCTCGGTTCCCTGCGCAACAATGTGCTGATGATGGCCGGGCTGGCCGAACGCAGCCTCGACCGGGCATTCAAAGGCTTGCTCCAGCGAGACGACAATCTTTGCGCGAATGCGATTGCTGACGACGAAGAGATCGATCAACTGGAAAAACAGATCGACAAGGACGGGGTCGATATCTTGTTGCGATTTCAACCGGTTGCATCCGACTTGCGCCGGGTAGTGTCGGCCATGAAACTCTCTCCCAACATCGAGCGGATCGCCGATCAGGCGACCAGCATCGCCCGCCGGGCCCGCAAGCTGAACCGGCATCCGCCCCTCCCGGAAGTGAAATTGATCGGACCCATCCAGGCCCATGCCATGTCGATGTTCAAGGATAGTATTGACGCGTTTGTGAATGAGGACGCCGGCCTGGCGCGCGCGGTAATTCCACGGGACAAGGACCTCGACGACATGAACCGGTCGGCAAGCCAGACTCTTATCGAACGGATGGCTCAGGATCCGGATCAACTCCGGGGATACCTTAATTTGATCTTTATCTCGCGCTGTCTGGAACGGGTGGGCGATCACGCCACCAACATTGCCGAGGACGCAGTGTATGCCGCGGCGGCCGAAGATATCCGGCATCCATCCCTGACTGCGGCCGGTTAAACCTCACCCGGAAGTCCCCGCCCGGGTTCTGGCTCTGAGCCGTAAATGATCATTCCGATCGCGGCGCCCGTCAGTTGATTGCATTCGTCTGTTGAAGAAAATCCGTCAACGCCCTGGCGGCGGCGAGGATCGGCCAGACCGAGATCACTGCGAGCATCGCGAAGAGCACAAATTCGGCTGCCAGTTCCCAATACTTTTCGCTCGTGAAATAACTCCTGGTTATCCCACGGAAAGACCTGAGAATTATCGATTGCCGGTCCGGTCTCCGGCGAAGCACCTTCCGTTTTATCGTAATCGCGCTCATGGCTGAGCGTTCGATAACCCGGCCGGAGCGCGGAGTCAGGTTACGAATTTACGAAATCGCGGTGACGATCCGGTAACGCATAGGACCCCGCCTTAGGCCAATTCTTCACTCCAGATAAAGCAGCGCGATGGACTGCCACTCAGGTCGGGTTCCCGGTGCTTTGATCACCCTGGGCCCCGCCCGCCCCCGAGCGTTTCGCCGCCCATCGCGCGTTCATCAACGCCCTTAGCTTTGCTCTGCCTTCGGGACTCATCCGGTGTTTCTTTTTTCGGGCCCGTCTGGCTGGCTTTGCTCTCGGGGCCGGCTTGCTTTCTTTGGCTTTGCTTTTCGATTTCGTCTTCGTCTTACCCGGCGGCGACTGAGATGCAGTGGTCAATTTCCGCTGCAGTTTGCCCAGTTTCTTGGTGTCTTTGGCGATGCTGGCGGTAAGACGGGCGATTCTTTTTTTAAGGTTTTTTAGTTTCATAGACGTTCCTCATTTTCGCGGTCCGGGCCGAAGTAGCCGTTGAATTTACCAAGACTCGCCCCGGAAGGCCATAGCGTTCTGTTACTATCTACGGCGGCGACCCTGCCGATGTTCAAGGCGGCGCCGCCCTTGGCGCATTTGCGGGAGAAGATGGTTGTACTGGCCCGTTTGATTGGGGAACTCCACGATTCACAACCTAGACCGGTTGCGGTTCCGGAAGGGCGGCTAGTTGAAGCCGGTGGACCCGGGGCAGGTAATCCACAATCGCGATCGAACCGGTCTGGTCTTCCACCAACGCAGTACAGCTCTCCACCCAGTCGCCGCAGTTATAATAGGTGATCTTACCGATCTCCCGGATGGCGGCGCTGTGAATATGGCCGCACAGAACCGCGCCGACATGGGCGCGCTCGGCATAATGGGCAATGGCCCCCTCAAATTTCCCGATAAAACTGACCGCATCTTTCACTCGCTTCTTGGCATAAGCGCTTAACGACCAGTAACCAAGCCCGAATCGGCGCCTGACAAAGTTTATCAGAGGATTGAGGGAGAGCAGAAATTGATAACCGACGTCGCCGGCGAAGGCGAGCCACTTTACGTTCTGCACCACGGTGTCAAGCTCGTGTCCGTGAATAACCAGGATGCGCTGGCCGGTTGCGGTCGTGTGAATGGCGCTCCGCCGGATCTCGATGTTGCCGTAAGTGCCGCAGAAATCCGCCACCATCTCATCATGATTTCCGGGAATGTAGATGATTCGTGTGCCTTTCCGGGCTTTGCGCAGGATTTTTTGGATGACATCGTTATGTTGTTGCGGCCAATAGCGGCTGCGACGCATCGACCAGATGTCGATCAGGTCGCCCACGACATAGAGCGTGTCGAAGTCGTTCTCACGCAGGAACTCCAATAGCGCTGCGGGGTTGCTTCCCCGGGTACCAAGGTGCGCATCCGAAATCCATCCGGTCCGGTACCGGCGCGGCCCCGGCGAATCATCGGATGAACCGAAGGAAAGGCGCTGTTGGGCGATGAAATGTTCGCGGGGGCTGCTTTGGCTGCCGGGAGGGTAAAGGACTGCATTCCGACTCGAGTTGACCCTAACGGACAAACAGGGGTCTCTACAACCGAACTATTGTTACAGTTGCGTGGCGAAAAAGGAGGGGCGAGCTCCCGCGAGCCCCGCTTCGGAGACGGCGTCGCGGGAGCTCCGCCCTCCAAAGAAAAAGCCCGCCGAGGGTGACCCGGCGGGCTTTTCTCAACCTAACCGCCTGTTGACCAGCCTAAAATTTCACACTCAGGTCAGCCTGAAAAAGCTGAAATTGATCGAGCGGATTGACTCCGATATCCCCGCTGCCGCCTGTACCCAACGAGCTGTCGGAAGGCCAACCGTAGGCCCAGGTCAATTTTACGGAGACCGCATCACTCAGGGCATACGCGGCATTAACCGATACGCCTTCCATGTTCACACGACTGTCGAATATGTCGGAATCGACCAGATTGGGATCAAGCGAGGTACTGGTCGGTGTGCTGCCACAGGGCGTTGACTTCCCAGTCGTGCTTCTTCTTTAACTGCCCGACACCGAATCCAACCTGATAGGCATAGCGTTGGTCGCCCTTGTCCGGGTGGAATGCCGCCGCCGCCCGATCGTCGCCTTCCAGGTTGACCGCGAAATCTCCGAAAACACGCATGGGCAGCTTGTTAATTTTCCACCCGATTTGTCCTGGCGCGTCGAAAATGAAGAGGCTGTTAATGCCGGTCTGGTTGGTCGCCGACGAAACGCCATTGGTCAGGGTCGGGTCGCCGCCAATAAAATGGATGTTAAAGGAGTCGCCGTTGCCGGTGTAGTTGTAAAGGGTCGGCGCCAGCTCGGCGTAGACCGTGTTCGGGAACTGAACCTTCGCCCCGACCTGCCAGGCCAACAGGAACGCATCGGTGTTCGGAGTACGCTGGTCGATTTGAACTCCCGGCTGGACCGTGGTTGAACGCGGCCCCAGCGGGTTCTCCGGGTTGGCCTCGTCGTAAACGAATTGGCCGAAGTTGGCGAACAGGTCGAGCTTGATCGCATCCGAAGCAGGTGCAGGAGCGGCGACCGCTTTTCCATCTTTGCTGTAAGACTCGACCGGCTCCCCGCCGCCGCCGAAAGTAAACGTATGTTTCCACTGCTCAGCCAGACCTTCCGGGTTGATATCGTCGTCCCATACCATTCTGGTATTCACCATCGGGTTGGGCATTCGTCCGGCGGTTAGCTTAAGATCGGGGAAGCCTTTGTAGCCGAAGTAAGCTTGTCCGAGGTAGATGCCATCGTCATTTTTCGCAAACGGGCCGCTGCTGGAATCGCCCCCGAAAGTGACATTAGTGGAGCGAGGATTGGAGCTGGTTTCCAGGCGAACTCCAAAGTACCAATCGTCCAGGAGCGTGCCGCGTAAACCAATTCGGGCCCGATAACGTTCGCGCTCGCGCTCCTGCCAGTCGTCATGGCTTCCAGGAACATCGTCGGTTCGACCGCCACGATATTCATAACGCACCCGCACATCTCCATAGAGCTCGAGTTCGGTGATGGGAGTGGATAATTTCCATTTGCTTGCGCTCGATTTCTCGACTGGAACATTCTTTTCCACGTAAGTTTTTCCATCGTAGGCGACCTGTTTCTTGGTCGGGCCTTCCGCCGGCGCGGCCGGCCCAAACGCTGTTTCTTTTTTCATGCTCTTGATCTCCTGCTCGAGCTGGGCATTGCGCTGCTGCAATTGTTCCACTGCTTGTTCGAGTTTTTTTAGCCGGTCGGAATCCGACTGGGCCTGGGCAACGAGCGGGTGCAATGCGACTGCTAAAATGGGAAGCGCAGCGCTAAACCGCAGTAAGAAATGTCTCTTCATTGAATATGGTTTCTCCTTGTGGGTTGAGGTCTTGTTGTGACGAGTTTGCTGGGCCGAGTCCTACCCCCGGTGCTCGCCCCCGCAAACGTCGGCAAGCTAGAGGTCGATTGTTACAACTAGATGGCGGCAAAGAAACGATTGTGTGACATCGTTTTCGGAAAACGCAGCTATCTTTTCCCGGCCAAACCGCGACGGGTTCCCAGGCCCGAAATTCTTTATCGCCCGTTTCGTCCGGCGGTTAGGGCAAAACAACCAGGACCGATCAACCCGTCCTGGGGTCTAATCATCTGCCTTCTGCTCGCGGTAGCGAATCACTTTCACTTTCTCGAGTGTGACCAACCCACCGCCCATCATTACGTCGAGCACAGGCAGGAATTCGTTTACTTTCTCTTCGCTGTCGACGATTTCGATCACCATCGGCAGGTCGATCGAGAGCCTCAAAATTTTGGCGGTATGGAGCCGGCTCGATTTTCCGAATCCCATCGGTCCGCGCAGCACGGTGGCGCCTGCCAGGTGCAGTTCCCTCGATTTTTTCACGATCGCTTCGTAGAGAGGCTGATGCTCCCAGCGGTCGCTTTCGCCGATGAATATCCTTAACAGCACTGCGTCTTCGGGAATTTGCATGGATTGGTTTCTTATTTCGGCATCAACGAGAGGGCTAGAATTCGGCCCAGCCAGACCGCAATCAGACAGCAGGTAACAGAGAGTAGCACATTCAGGCC
This sequence comes from uncultured Verrucomicrobiae bacterium, assembly GCA_963728975.1. Classification (GTDB taxonomy): domain Bacteria; phylum Verrucomicrobiota; class Verrucomicrobiia; order Chthoniobacterales; family UBA10450; genus DATFCK01. The sequence continues at coordinate 810,653 of CAVSMF010000001.1, read as the reverse complement.
CGCTCTGAGCCAGTCGCCGTCCCGGACCAGATCCATGGTCTGCAGACTAAACGAGGAAAAAGTAGTGTAACCGCCGCAGATTCCGATCATGAAAAATTCACGGAAACGGTAGGGGACCAGGAAGGTGCCCTGCGGATCGGTAATGGCGGCAAAAAATCCGATGAGGAACGAGCCGCTGACGTTGACCGCCAGGGTGCCGAGCGGAAAAAATTCCCCAATCCGTTGCCCAACAAATCCTGACAGCCAGAAACGCGCGCCCGTTCCAAGCGCACCGCCCAGCATTACGAAACAATAATTGAGCATAAAAACGTTCCTGCTGTTATCCGCGATCCAGCGCGGAATCAGTAGGAGTCATTAGCTCATGCGATTCTTCCCGCTTCGGGTGGGAAAGGCAAACTCCATTGCCGCCGCAATCATATCCGAAAAAAAATAGGAGTGCAACAAGTTGGGGCAACGGTCGTATGCGTTTAACGTCTCGGTTCCGATCCTTCGACTCCGCTTTGGCCCGCTCAGGTTGACCAGAAAATGGCTTGAACAGATCCGCGAGGATCATAAGGCGTATTAGCAGTCATTCTGAGCGAAGTGAAGAATCGGGAGCCGGGGGTAATTTGATGAGGCCGTGACACCCGATCCTTCGCTACGCTCAGGATGACGAGCAAAAGAAAGCGGTAAATGGTACCGCGTCTCGCTTCCTCGGCACCCGAGAGCCGACGCTCCCTATTCCCCTACAGGCGATGCCGTCGGCGAAGCCGGCTTGGCTGGAGCGGGCGATACCGCGGCCGCGGTGGCTGCCGGTTTTGCCGGCGCGGCTGCTGCCGATGACGCCACAGGCGCATTCTTGGGCGCAACCGACGGCGCCGCGGCCCCGGCGGCCTTTTTTAGCTCACGGCTCAGCGAACTCTCTCGCATGCTTTTGTGGGCATAAAGAACCGAGAGCGCGAAGGTGATGACAAAAAAGATTCCGGCCAGCCAGGTGGTAAATTTGACCAGCACATTGGTCGTCTGGGCCCCGAAAATATTCTCTGTCACCCCGCCGCCAAATGCCGCGCCCAGGCCTTCGCTCTTTGGGCGCTGCATCAGAATTACGAGCATCATCAACAGGGCGACGGCGGTCCAGATTCCCAGCAATAAATTGATCAGGATCGACATGGGGACTCGGAATATGCCAAACAAATGACGAATGTCGAATGCCCAGGAAAGAGAAGGCCGCTAAACCGCGCGGTCATTCCGATTTCGCAATTGCTTTGACATTCGTCATTCCGGCTCCGTCATTTTCACCTTGTTCCAAATCGCATCCAGCTCCGCGAGCTCAACTTCTCCAAGCTTTTTCCCCTGGGCCCGCAGCTCGTCCTCCAGTCGGTTGAACCGGTCGCGAAATTTATCGGTCGCTTTTTGGAGCGCGCTTTCGGCGTCGATTTCGCATTTGCGAGCAAGATTTACGACGGCAAAAAGCAGATCGCCGATTTCCTCCTCGATCCTGTGGCCGGAGTTGCCTGCCCGGGATTCCTCGATGGCCGCTGTGGTTTCGGCAAGCTCTTCCTTCACCTTCGCGATCACGTCTTCGAGGTTTTTCCAGTCAAAGTTGACTCGCCCAACTTTCTTTTGTGCTTTCTGAGCCCGGACCAATGCCGGCAGGGCATCGGGCAGATTTTTAAGATAATGGGAGTCTCCCTTCTCCTCGCGTTTGATTGCCTCCCACTGTTTCAATACCGCTCCGGTATCGCGGGCGTTGCTTTGGCCAAAGACATGCGGATGCCGGCGGATCAATTTTTCCGAAATTTCTTCCGCTACGCTGTTGATGTCGAAGCTGCCGGCTTCCCGGGCGATCTCGGCCTGCATGACGATGTGCAGGAGGAGGTCGCCGAGTTCTTCGCGAAAGTTCGGTAAATCCTTGGCCCGGACGGCGCCGGCAAGCTCGTAGGTTTCCTCGATCAGCTGGGGCAGCAGCGATTCGTGCGTTTGCTCCCGGTCCCAGGGGCAGCCGCCCGGGGCGCGTAATCGAGCGACGATATCGCAGAGTTTCTGAAATGCCGTCATTCTGAGCGGAGCGTAGCGAAGTCGAAGAATCCCGTCGTGTTATCTTCCAGCGGATTCACGGGATTCCTCGGCTTGGCTCGGAATGACAACTGGCTCAAATCGGCCATAACGACCGGTGGGTGCCAAATTCTGAAATTTCTCCGGAGGTGTGCTTACTCACGTAAACGGTCAGACCAACCACGGCGGCGAAAGTGCCGATGAAGGGGATAGCCACCACCCAGGAGGGAATATGACCCACCTGAAGAGCGTGGTAAAAATCGGGCAGACCTTCCATGGCATGGGGAGCGTGCAGAAAAATCTTGGTCACCCAGGCCAGGAGGATGAGGAAAAAGATGAAGGCATAATTGCGTTTGAGGCGGCGCCCGACTGCTTCAAGCTTGCTAATCTTGAAACAGGGAAGGATCAGATCTTCCCCCACCAGCTTTTTCCATTCGCCCTCGAGCAACCCGCGGCTTTGGGTCACGATGGGAGCGAGAAAGTGCGCCTCCAACATTCGGACGCGCGCCCGAAACGCGTCATAAAACCGGTAACGCCGCGCCTCAATCCAGAGCAGGATGGTGACGACGACAAGATTAAAGAAGAAAATGATATGCGGCACTTCGCGGCTGGAGAACGCGATGGTGATGATGGCGGTGCTGCTGGTGATGGCCCAATTGGTGGTGACATCGAGCCGTTGCCGCCAGACCATGATCCGGTGCAACTCGCCCCGATAAAAATGGGACATGGCGTTGACGTAACCGGGATCGTAAATGGGTTCTAAGGTCGGGACTGCCGCCTCCTTCGCCGGATCCGGATTGATGCTTTCGCTGGCCACGGCTGCTCAAAATAAACTGGATATCCCGCTTTGCCTGGAAAATGCAATAAATCCTTGAACCGAGCGAGCCCGGGCATCCGCCTGTAGGCACCGCCCTCGTATTCGCATAGCGCCATAGCATTTGTCATGTCGAGCGCAGTCGAGGCATCTCATTATCTCCTTTGACCGCCCATCGAAGCGAAGAGTGAGAGATTCCTCGACTTCGCCCGGAATGACATAAAAAAGCGCCCTTTCCCGCTTCCCCTTAAACGCAAACTGCCTTTAGACTCGGCTCCATGTCAGCCCTGCATAACTCGGCCGGCGCGATTTTCTTCCTCCAGATTTTCTTTTCCCTGATTCTCGGAATCACTTTTCTCCAGTCCGGTATCGACAAGCTGGTGAACTGGCGAGGCAACCTGGAGTGGTTAACGGGCCACTTTGCCAAGAGCCCGCTGGCCGGAACCGTCCCTGTTCTGTTGTTTCTACTCACTCTCCTCGAGATTTTCTCCGGGTTGCTCAGCGGGATTGGTTGTGTGGTTCTCCTGGTTAATCGCGTTACCACCGTTGCTTTTTTGGGGGCCCTGGTTTCCATCGCCACGATAACCGCCCTGTTCCTCGGCCAGCGCCTGGCCAGGGAATACGCCGGAGCGGCGGTGCTAATTCCATATTTTATGGCGGCAGCCGCCGCGGTTTATCTGCTCTCTTTGTAGATTCAAGGAAAGTCCTCCGGCAAATAGTTATGCGTAAGATCAACATCAAAGATATCGAGGAAGAAACCTGGACCTCTCCCAAAGGGAAGTTTGCCTGCGCCGGCAAATGCGTTTCCATCGCTTTGGGAAGAAAGGAACTTTCCACCGATCTGTCTGAGCGGCATCCGTTCGATTTGGAGATCATGCGGCTGGAACCGGGGCAAATTCCCTATCCGTATCATCAGCACAGCGCCCAATGGGAAATGTACCACGTCATTTCCGGCAAGGGCGTCGTTCGCCATAAGGACGGCACAACTCCGATCGAGGCCGGGGACGCGTTTATTTTCGGCCCGGACGAACCGCACCAGCTCCGTAATACAGGTTCCGAAGATTTGATCGTCTATATCATTGCCGACAACCCGATCGGTGAATCGGCTTATTATCCCGACAGCAAGAAATGGCTGGTCCGTTCTCCCGAGCGCCGGTTGATGCGATCGGAGCCGCTCGACTATTTCGACGGCGAAGAATGATCCTCGGGTAGCAGCGGCTTTCCGCCGCCGAAGGGTAGCGCACGCATCCTGCCTGCAGCGTTCGGCATCTTGCCGAACGCCACCGTGGCAATTTTTCTGCGAAGAGCAGGATGCTCTTCGCTGCACGCAGGATGCGTGCGCTACCCTTAATCCAGATATTTGATCCCCGAACCGGTATTGAAAATCACGGTCTTTTCCCCAGGCCCAATCTTACCGCTTTGGCTAAGAGGCTTGAGGGCGGCAAAACAAGCGGCGCCCTCCGGACAGACGAAAAGACCCTCGGCCGCTCCGACCTGCCCAACCGCCTCTCTCATCGCCTGATCGTCCACCGCGATGGCCCCGCCGTTGGATCGACGAAGAATGTCCAAAATAAGAAAGTCGCCGATCGCTTTGGGTACACGCAGACCGGAGGCAAAGGTATGGGCATCGGGAAACTCGGCGGCGCTGGCGGCGCCCGACTCAAAAGCGCGCACGATCGGAGCGCAGCCGGTGGCCTGAACCGAAAACATCCGGGGACGTTTTTTGCCGATCCAGCCGAGCGTTTCCATTTCCTCGAACGCCTTCCACATCCCGATCAGGCCCGTGCCCCCGCCGGTCGGATAGAGGATCACGTCGGGCAATTCCCAATTGAGTTGCTCGGCCAGCTCGTATCCGAGCGTTTTCTTTCCTTCGATCCGATACGGCTCCTTCAAAGTGGAAACGTCGAACCAGCCTTCTTTCGATTTGCGTCGGGCAATTTCGGCGCCGCAATCGGTGATCAGGCCGTCGATCAAGGTGACGTGGGCGCCGAACTCACGGCATTCGATCACATTTGCCCGGGGCGTGTCCCGCGGCATAAAGATATGCGCTTCCAGTCCGGCTTTGGCGGCATAGGCAGCCAGCGCACCGCCGGCGTTACCTGCGCTCGGCACAGCCAGACGAGTCGCGCCGAGGTATTTCGCCATCGACACGGCCACGCTCATGCCGCGGGCCTTGAAACTCTGGGTCGGATTTTGGGATTCGTCTTTCACCCATAAATCGGGAAAATCCATTCCCCGGCCGAATCGTTCGGCGTAGAGGAGCGGCGTTCCGCCCTCGCCTAACGATATCGGCTCAACCCCCGCAGGCAGGGGCAGCAGTTCGCGATAACGCCAGAGCGATTTATCGCGCGATGCCAACGACCCGCGGGAAAGCACCCGCCCGGCCGCGGCCAGATCGAAAATGGCAAGAAGCGGTTTCTGACAGGCGGTACAGAGGTTTTGAAGTTTGGTCCAGTCATGACGGAGTCCGCAGGCCGCGCATTCGAGGTGCGACAAAAACATATCGCAATGGAGCGTAGGATCGCCGCCGCCGCGAATCCATCGTAACGGTGGATCGCTCTCTCCGAGAGTGATGTTAAACAATAGCAGCGCAGCTGCCCAAAATGAGTGCCGTTGGCGCTCGGGTATAACATCGCCCTCGGAGAGACCGATCCACCTAAATCGAAACGAGCTGTTTCAGGCTCGCCCTTTGTGCTAAGGACGAGCCGGTGAATACGGAGCGACAACGTGATCGGCGTCCCTGGTATCGCCCCTCTCTTACGATCCAAATCCTGATTGGACTGGTCCTGGGCGGTCTCATCGGCTGGCTGCGGCCGGATTGGGGCAACGCGGTTTATTTCCTTCGGGACATCTTCATCAACCTGATCAAGGCCATCATCGCCCCCCTTGTTTTCTCAACCATCGTCGTCGGAATCGCCGGGGCGGGCGCATTGCGCAAGGTGGGGCGAATGGGGATCAAGGCTTTGATTTATTTCGAAGTCGTAACCACAGCCGCCCTCATCATCGGTTTGACCGTGGTTAACGTCACCAAGCCGGGAATGGGCGTTACTCTGGCAGCGGGCAACACCGACGTGGTTAAGACCATTGGGCAGAGCCATCCCAAAACGGTGGTCGAAACGATCGTGCATATTTTTCCTTCGAGCGTGATCGAATCGATGGCCCGGGGCGATGTGCTTCAGATCGTGGCCTTCGCGGTTCTATTTGCCATGGCCGTCTCCGCGGTGGGTGAGAAAGGAAAACCGATTCTGCGCCTGATGGAGAGTCTCTCTCAGGTCATGTTTAAATTCACGAATTACGTCATGATGCTTGCGCCGGTTGGCGTAGGCGCGGCCATGGCCCACACCGTCGCCACCCAGGGTCTCGGCGTCCTGGCGAACCTGGCCAACCTCATATTCTCGCTCTATCTCGCGCTGATCATTTTTGTCGGCCTCGTTTTTGGATTGGTTCTTTTGCTTACCGGCACACCGGTGCGTCAATTTATCCGGGCGGTTCGGGAACCGGCTGTGCTCGCTTTCGCCACCACCAGCAGCGAATCGGCTTTGCCCAAGGCAATGGAATCGATGGAACGCTTCGGCGTGCCCCGGCACATCGTCGGGTTCGTTATGCCGACCGGGTATTCGTTTAACCTCGACGGCTCGACTCTCTACCTCGCCCTCGCTTCCGTTTTTGTGGCTCAGGCGGCGGAAACGACAATGGGCTGGCATATGGGATTAAGCCAGCAGATCACGATGCTGCTGACCCTGATCGTTACCTCGAAAGGGGTCGCGGCCGTTCCCCGGGCCTCGTTAGTCATTCTCCTGGCGACTTTGAACACCTTTCTGCCCGCGGGCCTCGGCCCGATCGGGGTGGCGGTGATCTTTGGAGTGGACGAACTGATGGACATGGGACGCACCTGCGTCAACGTGATCGGAAACTGCCTGGCCTCGATCGTAGTCGCGCGCTGGGAAGGCGAATTTGACCAGCGCCGCGCCCGGGTGTTCGGAACGGCGGCGGAAGCGGAGTTGGACTTGAAAACAGGCGATATCGCCTTTGCCGATGCGGTCAGGCAGGGCGATTGATAAGAAAGGATTGAAATCCAGGGCCCCGTTGCGACCCCTCCCAGCGTCATCCTGAGCGCAGCGAAGGATCGGGTGGTACCCTCCCGGCCCGATTCTTCGACTTCGCTTTGCTCCGCTCAGAATGACCGGTTAATAATCGCTAGAAACACGTTCGTTCCATCTCGACAGGGTAACCTAAAGTAACCTGCAACTTTATCGCTGCGCTCAAGATGACAGCAAAAATGCGATCGCGAACCAGTGCCGGAGTGTTGATGTTCCGAACAGGAAAGAGCGGGCTCGAAGTTTTGTTGGTTCACCCCGGCGGACCGTTCTTTCGAAACAAGGACGACGGCGCCTGGAGCATTCCGAAAGGGGAAGCTGCCGAGGGCGAAGATCTGAAGGCGCGGGCAGTGATCGAATTTCAGGAGGAACTGGGCCTGCCGGCATCGGGGGATTTGATCCCTCTTGGCTCGGTCAAACAAAAGGGCGGCAAAACGGTGCATGGTTGGGCGATGGAGGGAGATTTGACCAGACTATTTTGTGGTCGGGTCGAACACCTTTGAAATGGAATGGCCGCCGCGGTCCGGCAAACGCGGAAACATTTCCCGGAAATCGATCGAGCCCGTGCTTTTTTTCGCTCCGAAGAGGCGAAACAGCAAGATCAACCCCGCCCAGCGGACATTTCTCGACCGGCTGAATGAGTTGATAGGTAGCGGCGGTTCACCGGAACCATCCGGCCCATTGTCATCCTGAGCGAAGCCGAAGGATCCCGTGGAGTTATCTAAACCTTCAGCCATCCGGATTCCTCGGTCCGGAGCCGGACTGGCATATCGCTCGGAATGACGGTCTCACTTGGAATCCGATATATTCTTAGATCATGTCCAGGCCTTTTTTTCTGTTCGCACCCGGCGCCGGCGCGCCCTCTTCGCATCCGTGGATGCAACGCTGGAAGAAATATTTAAGCGCAATCGGCCAGGTCGAAACCTTCGATTATCCTTACATGAAGGAGAAGCGGAAACGACCGGATCCGCTTCCGGTGTTGATTGTGGCCCATCGCCGGGCACTGGCGCAGTCGGGAAGGGAACCGAATGAAGCGGTATTTCTGATCGGCAAGAGCATGGGCGGGCGGATCGGGTGTCATGTCGCCCTGGAAGAAAAAGTAACCGGCGTTATTTGCCTTGGCTATCCGCTGTGTGGCGCGGGTGACAGAACGAAAATGCGCGATCAGGTTTTACGGCAACTGCGAACTCCCATTCTGTTTGTGCAGGGGACTCGCGATCCGCTTTGTCCGCTGGATTTGCTGGAAACGCTGCGGGCCGGGATGACAGCTCCAAACAGACTCCACACCGTCCCGGGCGGAGATCACTCCCTGATCGTTGCCAAGCGACATCTCGCGGCTACTGGCGAAAATCAACCGGACATTGACCGCCAGATCTTAAAAGCGGTTGCCGCGTTTGTGGGCCAGCTGCCCAATGGCGACGAACTGTAGAGTGATTGAATTGCAAAGTAGCACAAGCGTCCCGCTTGCTCGCAAGCCGGAGGGTTGCCCTACCATGGACGGCAAGTTGAAAACTTGCGCCACTTTCCGAAAAACAACCGGTGACAATCCTTGTCGCGATAGGGATACTGTGCGCGGCAGATTCTGATTGGACATTCCAACATGGCTCATTCTTCTCCATCCACTCTTCCCGCCGGCCTCGAACTTCGCGGCAAACTCGAGCCGCAGTTTGCCGACATTCTAACCGGCGAGGCCCTCGCTTTTGTCGCTAAATTAGAGCGCACATTCGGTCGGCGGCGTCGGGAGTGCCTGGAACGGCGGGCCGAACGGCAGGCCCGGCTCGATGGCGGAGAGCATCTCGATTTTTTGTCCGAGACCAGGAATATCCGCGAAGCCGATTGGAAGTGCGCCTCCATTCCGCCCGACCTGCGCGATCGCCGGGTCGAGATCACCGGTCCGACCGACCGCAAGATGGTTATCAACGCCCTGAATTCGGGCGCCAAGATTTACATGGCCGATTTTGAGGACGCCAATTCGCCGACCTGGAGCAACATGGTGGAAGGGCAAATCAATCTGCGGGATGCGATCCGGAGAAAGATTGAATTCATCAATCCGGAAGGAAAAGAATACCGGTTAAAAAAAGAGATTGCGGTTCTGTTGGTCCGGCCGCGGGGCTGGCATCTGGTCGAGAAACATCTGGTAGTGGACGGCAAACCGGTTTCCGGAGCGCTGTTCGATTTCGGGCTCTTCTTTTTCCACAATGCCAAGGAACTGATGGCGCGGGGGAGCGGTCCTTACTTTTATTTGCCGAAAATCGAAAGCCACCTTGAGGCGCGCATCTGGAACGACGTATTCAAACTTGGCCCAGGAAGAGCTGGGAATTCCCCAGGGAACGATCCGGGCCACGGTTTTAATCGAAACCATCACCGCTGCATTCGAGATGGACGAGATTTTGCACGAATTGCGGGATCATTCCGCGGGCCTGAACTGTGGCCGGTGGGATTACATTTTTTCCTGCATCAAAAAATTCCGGAACAAACGCGATTTTCTTCTGGCCGATCGGGCCCTGATCACGATGACGACCCATTTTATGCATTCCTATTCGCTGCTTTGTATTAAGACCTGTCACCGTCGAAATACTTTCGCGATGGGCGGGATGGCGGCGCAGATCCCGGTCAAGAATGACCCCAAGGCTAACGAGGAAGCATTCGCCAAAGTCCGGGCCGACAAGGTGCGGGAAGCGCGCGACGGTCACGACGGCACCTGGGTGGCACATCCCGGGATGGTGCAGTTGGCGCTGGACGCTTTCAATGAGTTCATGCCCCAGCCCAACCAGATCGATAAGACCCGCAACGATGTCGATGTCGCGGCCCGCGATTTGCTCGATTTCGGTCCGTCGGAACCAATCACCGAACAAGGTTTGCGTACGAATGTGAACGTCGGTCTTCAATACCTGGAAGCATGGCTGCGCGGTCATGGCGCGGTCCCGATATTTAATCTGATGGAAGATGCAGCAACCGCGGAAATTTCCCGGGCCCAGGTCTGGCAATGGATCCGGCACCCGGGCGGCGCCCTGACGGATGGGCGCAAAGTTACGAAGGAATTGTTTCGGTCCGTCCTCAAAGAGGAGCTGGGAAAGATCAAAGCGGAAATCGGCGAGCAGCGGTTTGGAGCGGGCAAATTCGAGGCAGCCCGTGAATTGTTCGACCAGATCACCACCAATGACGATTTTGTCGAGTTTCTGACCCTGCCCGGCTACGAGAGACTCGATTGAGCGCGCGACCATGTTAAAAAAAGCAACGGCCACCGAATCGCCCTGGGCCACTGATCCGCGATGGAAAGGGGTGCAACGAACTTATTCGTTAGGCGATGTAGAACGACTGCGGGGGAGCGTTTTGATCGAGCACACGCTGGCCCGGCGCGGGGCGGAAAAACTCTGGCGGCTGCTCCAGACCGAACCATTCGTTCCTTCCCTGGGGGCGCTTACCGGCAACCAGGCGATTCAGCAGGTGCGGGCGGGATTAAAGGCAATTTACGTCAGTGGCTGGCAGATCGCGGCAGACGGGAATCTGGCCGGGCAGATGTATCCCGACCAGAGCCTCTATCCGGCGAACAGCGCGCCGATGCTGGTGAAGCGAATCAATCAAGCGTTGGAGCGGGCCGATCAGATCGCGCACGCCGAAGGCAAGGACGACATCGATTGGTTTGCGCCGATTGTGGCGGATGCCGAGGCCGGCTTCGGCGGGCCCCTGAACGTGTTCGAGCTGGTCAAAGCCATGATCGAAGCCGGAGCAGCCGGTATTCATTTGGAAGATCAACTGGCCAGCGAGAAGAAGTGCGGCCACATGGGGGGCAAGGTTCTGGTCCCAACCCGCGCCGCCATTGCCCATCTAACCGCGGCCCGGCTGGCCGCCGATATCTGTAATGTCCCGACTCTTCTTATTGCCCGGACCGACGCCAACGCGGCTGCGCTCATCACCAGCGATGCGGACGAGCGCGACCAACCATTCCTCACCGGAGAACGAACTCCCGAAGGATTTCACCGGGTCCGGGCGGGAATCGACCAGGCTATCGCCCGGGGGCTGAGTTACGCCCCTTTGGCGGACATGATCTGGTGCGAAACCGCCCAGCCCAATCTGTCGGAGGCCAAAAAGTTCGCGGAAAGCATTCAGGCCCGGCATCCCGATAAATTGCTGGCCTACAACTGTTCGCCTTCCTTCAACTGGAAAAGGAAGCTCGACAGCGCGACCATCGGCAAATTCCAGGGGGAACTGGCGGCAATGGGTTACAAATTTCAGTTCGTCACCCTGGCCGGTTTTCACGCCTTGAATTACAGCATGTTTGAGCTGGCCTGTGGTTACCGGGAACGCGGAATGGCGGCCTATTCGGAGCTGCAGGAAGCAGAGTTCGCGGCCGAGCCGCTGGGCTACACCGCCACCAAACATCAACACGAAGTGGGTACCGGTTATTTCGACGACGTCGCCCAGGTCATTTCCGGAGGGGCGAGCTCGACCGTGGCGTTGCGCGGATCGACCGAGCAGGAACAGTTTCGTTGAAGAGCCCCGCGAATTACGCGAATCAGCGCGAAAAGGACGGGGAGCCGAAGGTCAAGCGTCGACGATCTATCAACGTCGGCATCTCGCCCGATCGATCTCGCGGGGCGCAAGATCAATTCTTTTGAAAGATAAAAATGACGCTGGACACCAAAGCGCTCAGAAGCTGGATGCCGCGGACATTGGCACTCCGCAGCCTGCCTCCTCCTTCTCCTCGTTTCCGCGTCTATTCGCGTGTTTCGCGGGCGGACAAAAGGATTAAGATTGACCGGTCAGGATGAGTAGAAGTGTTCCGCCGGTATCGACCGCGTTGACCGACAGCCGGCTGGCGACAGTTTGCGCGCAGACGGTGCAATCGAAGTTCGACCAATACCTGGCCGATTTTGAAGAGGTCACTCAGCGCGCCCGGAAACGTTTCTTGAATCGCGATTGGTCGGGTTCGTACGCGGACGCGGCCGACCGATTGCGTCTTTACGGTGCGGCGTTGGACGCGCTTCTTCCCCGGGTCAGCGAGTTGATGGGACCGCGGCTAAATGAGCGCGGCGTCTGGACGGCGATCAAGGCGGTCTACTCTTCTTCCATCGCCAATTGCCCCGCCTGGGAGATTGCGGAAAGCTTTTTCAATTCGTTGACCCGGCGAGTTTTTGCCACGGAAGGAGTCGATCAGACAATCGAATTTGTCGACACCGACTTCGACGCGCCTCCGAGGGGACCCGATGGAGATATGTGCCGGAGTTATTCGGGCGATTCGCTCAGCAAATTGTTAGGGGAGGCGCTGACCAATCCGGCGGGCGGTGGATTTTCCCGGGAGTGCTGGGATGAATTGGAAACGGCGGCAGAGTCAGCCAGCAAGCGGCTGGAGGCAGCATTCAACCAGCGCAACGGCGGATCGATCCTATCGCCTAACTGGCGTCTGGAATTGATCCGTGCCGCTTTTTATCGCGGGCGGGGCGCATTTCTGGTGGGTCGAATCGCTCTGGAGGGGAAGGAAGACGAATCTCTGCCGGTCGCGTTCAGCCTGCGGCACCCCGGCGATGGAGGGGTCATGCTTGATGCCGTCCTCATGGCCGAAAACGATCTGGCCATTCTTTTTTCCTATACCCGTTCCTATTTTCGGGTGGAAACGCGCTGCCCCTACGAACTGGTTCGTTACCTAAAAAAACTGATGCCGCTCAAACGATTGATCGATCTCTATAATGCGATCGGTTTTCATCGCCATGGCAAGACCGAGTTTTACCGCGATTTCATGGCCCACCTGCGCACTTCCGGCGACCGTTTTACCCTGGCGGAAGGGGCGCCGGGAATGGTGATGCTCGTGTTTACCCTCCCGAGTTACGATGTGGTGTTCAAGCTGATCAAAGATCAATTCGATTTTCCAAAAGACACGACCCGGGCCGAAGTCACTCGCCGTTATCGCCTGGTTTTTGAGCACGATCGCGCCGGCCGTCTGGTTGAGGCGCATGAATTCGAACACCTGCAAATTGCCCGGGAACGTTTCGATCCCGTGTTGCTGGATCACCTGCAACGAGACGCTGCCGAAACCGTTCGCACTGAGGGCGACAACTTGATCATCGGACAGGTTTACATCGAACGCCGGGTCCGGCCGCTCAATCTGTTTTTCGCAACCGCCGATTCCGATGGCGCCGCGGCGGCCGGACGCGATTATGGCCAGGCGGTCAAAGACCTCGCCGCATCCAATATTTTTCCGGGCGATCTGTTAACCAAGAATTTTGGCCTTACCCGGACCGGACGAGTCGTATTTTACGATTACGACGAGCTTTGTTTCCTGACCGACTGCAATTTCCGCGATCTCCCGGAGGCGAAAAGTTACGAGGAAGAGATCGCGGCCGAACCATGGTTTTCCGTGCGCGACAACGATATTTTCCCGGAGGAATTTTTGAAGTTCCTTTCTCTCCCCAAACCGGCCCGGGCCGCGCTGTTGGAGAAGCACGCGGACCTGTTCCAAGCGGCTTTCTGGCGCAGGGTCCAGGAGAAACTTCGGGCCGGGGAGCTTCCGGAGATATTTCCCTATCAACCTGAAAGCCGATTGTGAGCGGCCGGCATCTCCTGATTCTCAGAGCTCAATGGGAATGCTGCCCATTTCACAACCTGTCGCCGCCAGAGGCGCCGCCCCCATTGGATGCTAAACAGATGCCGTTTCACAGAAACGGCCTACGGGCACTAGGTCAGGGCGATCGCCTGAAAGGAGCTGACCACGTCGTCCGGACCTTTGGAGGTGAAAAAGGACTCGTAATAGCCCGGGCCAAGATCCCAGTAATCGCCCTTATAATATTCGTCCCGGAAAAACCGCCAGACTCCGCTCACGACAATAAGCGAACTAATCCGGTCGTTCCAGAAATTGCCGATGAAATGGAAGCTCAGGTTGGTGCGGGCATACGCGCCCTTGAAACCGGTGTGATCGTAGACCACCAATTCCGGCAAACGAATGTTTTCTGTGATCAATGGGCCTGCGTCTTTTCCCGCGGCTGAGGCATGATAACTCAAATTCCCCAGCTTCCATTTCGTGTCGATAATGCAGCCGTTGTCCGGCGACAATTCAGTTTTCGGTATTTGTCTCATAAACGCACACTTTTGTTGTGATTTGAGCAGAGGGAAGCGTGGCTGTCGAGCAGATTGAAGCCCGAATTAGGCGCATTTGCAGAGCGGCGCCCGAGCATCAAATCAAATGCTCGCTCCGGTCGGAGCGGAGGCGGATCGTCTTGGTTTGTAGGTTGTGCTGGGCCCGGATAAAACGCACCGTCTTGCTCTTTGCCCGCATCAGGATCGAATGGGTGATGGCGGTGGCCGCGCCGCGGGCTTTTACCCCGCGCAGAAGCGCGCTATCGCTAATGCCGGTAGCGCAAAAAATGATGTTTTTGCCAATGGCCAGGTCGTCCGCGAAATAGACTCGCTTCAGATCTTTTTCGTAACCGTCCGCGGCCAATTTTTTGCATTCTTTATCATCGCGCGGCCACATCCGGCACTGCATATCGCCACCCAGACATTTGATGCCCGCAGCCGCCAGGACCGCCTCGGGCGAGCCGCCAATCCCCATGTAGAGATCGACCTCGTTGTCCGGCAAGGCCGGGGCCATGGCCGCGGCGATGTCGCCGTCGCCAATCATGCGCAGGGACGCGCCGCATCCGCGAATTTGCTCGACGATCTCCTTGTGCCTGGGACGATCCAACATCATGACCACGACGTCCTGCACCCGCTTTTCGACGGCCCGAGCGACAATCGCCAGGGTCTCGGCAATTGGCGCCTCCAGGTGCAGCGAGTCGCCCCGCTTCTGCATGTATTGAATGACCCGGGGGCCATAGGCCAGCTTCGACATGTAGAACGAAGGGATGTCGCGCAGGGCCACCTTGACCCCTTCCTCCGGGCTGGCTGCCGCGATGCAACTGATCGAATTGGGCGCGCCCTTGGAAATATTGGTCGTCCCATCGATTGGATCGATCGCAATATCGAAAGGCGGTGAGCCGGGCAACCAGGTTCCAAGCTGTTCCCCCTTAAAAATCCCGGGCGCTTCATCTTTGATGCCTTCGCCGATGACGACTTCGCCGCAGATGTTCATGAGATCGAACATTCCGCGCATCGCGTCGCAGGCCGCCGCATCCGCCTTTTCCTTCTCTCCGCGTCCGAGCCATCGCAGTGAATTCAGCGCGGCTGCTTCGGTTGCCCGCACGAAATCGAGCTCGATGATCCGTTCGATATCGGGGTAATTCAGTTTCGGCAGGCGCGGCATCGGGAGCGCTAATTTTCACGCAAGTCCGCGTGATGACAAGGCGTGTTGGTGAAAGACAAAAATTCCGGACCGCGCCCGCCTAAAGTTCCGGGCGTTCCGGCGACGGGCTGAAAGCAGGTCCGACGGTTTCCGGCGGAACAACATCCGGTTCCGGGGCCGGCGTCTCCGGCACGGCGGCGGTCATTTCAGGCTGCTGGACGCGGGTGGACATCACCATAGCGGCAAACAGCATCGCGGCGGCGAGATAATACGGCGCGCCCGGGACATGAATCGGGTTCCTGGGGTCAATGAACCAGCTGAAAATCCAGGAAAACGTGATCGGGCCGATAATGAAGGTGATCGAGCGCAAACTGCTGAGTGCTCCCTGGAGCTCGCCTTGCTCGCGTTCGCTGACCCGGTGCGTCATCATGCCTTGGGCCGCGGGCATTGAGAAATTCCAAAGCGAGATGACTGGAATGGAGGCGAGATAGGCCGCGCCGGTTCTGGCCAGGCCGGCAATGGTCATGCCGGTGGCGCCAAAAAACTGGCCTATATAAAGGGTCCGCCGTTCGCCGAACCGCCGCACCATTCGTCCGGTTAGGCCGCCGGAGACGATGGCGGTGCAAATCCCGACAATCATGAGGGAGATGCCGATCGTCAGCTGGTTCCAATTATAACGATAGATCGAGTAAAGGGCCCAGACGCTGAACACATTGTGGGCGGTATAGGCAAGGAACTGAATCGTCGCCAATCTCCACAGTTCGGGATGCGACCGGAGCAGGACCAGTGAACCCACCGGATTGGCCCGCCGCAAAGCGAATTGTTTGCGGTGCTCCTGAGCCAGCGATTCCGGGACGAAGAAGTAGCCCCACATCCAATTGGTCAGGCTGAGTCCGGCGGCGACCCAGAAAGCGAGGCGGGGATTAAAGTTGCTGACCAAGCCGCCGATGGCCGGCCCAAAGGCGAACCCGATGCCAAATGCCACCCCAATCAGTCCAAATGCCGCAGCCCGTTTCTCCCTGGGCGTCACATCGGAGATATAAGCCATGGCCGTGGGTATGCTCGAGGTCGTGATGCCGGAGATAATCCGGCCGAGAAACAGCCATCCGATCGTGGGAGATAACGCCATGACAACGTAATCGAGGCCCAGTCCCAGATTCGACAGGAGAATGACCGGCCGCCGGCCGAAGCGGTCCGAGACCACGCCGAGGACGGGGGAAAAAACAAATTGCATCAAAGCGAAGACCAAAGCGAACCAGCCGTTCCATTTGGCGGCATCGGTCATATTGCCGCCGAGGAAATCGAGGATCAGCTTTGGGAGAACGGGGATGATCAGCCCCATGGCCAGAATGTCGAGGGTGACAGTTACAAAAATAAAAATGACGGCGGCCTTGCGTCCCTTCATCGATGCAAACATCTAGCGGCTACTGTCGCAGTCGCAAGGCAGAAACATGTGGGAGCGGTCTTATTGGCGTGAAAACCGGGGCAGTAAGTTGCTCCGACATTATCATTAGTCTGTGGCCCTATGGGCCATTGAAGGCCGGATGCGCAAAAAAACCTGAAACCCGTATCCGGGGCCGCTCCCGTAATAACGGTCAAGCCCATTCGGCCAGACGTTTAGGGTGAATTGACCGCCCAGACCGATGTCGATGGTCCGGCCACGACAAACGTCGCGGACATAGCCTACCGACACCGCATTCACCGGAAATATGTTCGCGAAGTCGGCATTGCTCAGCACCAGCTCGTGGCCCGATTTTTCCACGCGTTCCAGGCGCGGTGGAGCGTGCACCCGCATGCTTTCCAGTAACTCAACAAATGAAGCAGCGCCCGGCGGCCCGGTCTCGAGCGTCGGAACCGGGAAAGAAATCCTCGGCGGCGCGATAACGAACGGTTGGACGAACACAAAATCCCCGGTTGGATTGTTTGCGGGAACCCGGGCCTCACTCGCAAACGTTGCCCGCAGAATCTTGCAGCAAACCAGCGTGTTTGGTCTGTTCTCTTGCGACGACTTATCATGAAACGGACATTCGTTCCGCGCCGGTTTCGATGCCGATAAAGCGGCGCTCAATGCGCAATGATTGGAGAGAGCGAGCCAGGTTGTAAAGGCGACGAACACGATCGCGACCGCCCCCACCTGGCGCCATGGTTTCACAGGCTATTTATCGAATAATTGTAAAATCCGCAAATTTCCATAAATTACGACGAATTGGAAAAATCGAACAAACCGGGATCGGGGACCTGGCCGAATTCCAGATGAAAGCCATAATTCGAAATTCACGGGGAGATTGATGCGAACAGGAAGAACACTCTGCCTTTTCTTTCTGGGGCTCGTTTTTACAATGGAGTTGCGCTCCCAATCAATTCCGGCGATCGATGCGGTCAGGGTCGCTTCCGATTTATCCCAGGCTTTGTTTATCACAGCGCCGCCGGGCGATTACAACCGGCTGTTTATCGTCCGGCAGACCGGCCAGATCCATATTTTAAACCTGGCCGCCGGAACCGTAAACGCGACGCCATTCCTGGATATCCATAGCGCTATTCGGAGCGACGGGGAGCAAGGCCTCCTCGGCATGGCTTTCGATCCGGATTACGCCAGCAACGGCAAATTTTATCTCTACTTCATAGTCACCGGAGGCGTTTGGGGAGAAGGAACAACCCATGTCTCTCAATTCCAGGTCTCGGCAGACCCCGATGTTGCCGATCCGACCGAGAAACTTCTGGTGATGCCGCGGCCGTCGCCATCCCCGGCGATTCCCCTGACTTTTGATCATCCGCTATCGAACCATAATGGAGGTTGGATCGGGTTCAGCCCCCGGGCGGGAGACGATCACAATCTTTACATCGCAACCGGCGACGGCGGCAATAGTAACGATCAGGATCCATCTCCGGCCCCTGATCCGCCCGGGCACATCGAGCCTGGCGGAAACGCCCAAAACCTAACGACCCTGCTGGGCAAGATGTTGCGGGTTCACATCGACCCGGCCGCCGCCGCCTACAGTATCCCCGGCAGTAACCCGTTTGTGGGAGTAAATAACGCGCGTCCCGAAATCTGGGCATATGGATTGCGCAATCCATTTCGCGACAGCTTCGACCGAACGACAGGCCGCATGTTCATTGGCGACGTCGGCCAGGACTTCCGTGAAGAAGTGGATGCGCAGGAAGCGACCAACCTGGGCGGCGGCGAAAACTACGAGTGGCGATTACGAGAGGGAACAATCGAGACACCGACAGGCAATCCCGTGGTTGGCGGGGCCAGGCCGGCCGGCGGGGTCGATCCTATCATCGATTACGATCGCGCGACCGGTGGAACAATCATCGGCGGTTATGTTTACCGGGGCCGGCAAATCCCTGGTCTGCGCGGCACGTATGTTTTCGGCGATTATCTCGCTCACAAGATTTTTGCGTTGAATTACGACGGCATGGCAGCGTCGAATTTTGAGGATATCACCAGCCAACTCTTTCCCACGGCAACAGGAAATATCGCCCTGAACAGCCTGTCGGCGGCCGGAGAAGATGCGAATGGCGAGCTCTACCTGACCGACCTGGACGGGAATATTTTCAAGATTGTACCGGTGACTCCCAATGTGGTGATCGACACGGTGACAAGAATGCCGGGAGGATTTCTGGTGCATGGATTTGGAGTGCCGTTCAAGACCCACACGGTTCAGGCCGTTACCGACATGACCCAACCGTTCACAGCTTCGACCATCATCGGAACAACGGACGCGGCCGGTGACGGTTCGTTTCAATTCCTTGATTCCTCCGCGGCAAACGTCTCCGCGCGCTTCTATCGGGTGACCTACCCGTGACCCTGGAGGGGCGAGCTCCAGCGAGCCCGCGGCGTCGGCAAGGGTGACCCTGGAGGGGCGAGCTCCCGCGAGCCCGGCGGCGTCGCAGAGTGACCCTGGAGGGGCGAGCTCCCGCGAGCCCGCAGCGTCGGCAAGGGTGACCGCTGGAGGGGCGAGCTCCCGCGAGCCCGCGGCGTCGCAGAACTCCCGCGAGCCCGCGGCGTCGCAGAGCTCCGCCCTCCATTGCTACCGGATCGCGTCACTTGCCCGTTTGCGTTTTTCCGGCTTCCAGCATCCGGACCCGTTCATCCCGGTAAGGCAATCGAATGGTAAGGGTGAGCCCTCTTCCCTCGCTGCTTTGCATCGCCATTTCGCCACCATGCTCCCGCACAATTCGCCTGACTATGAGCAAGCCCAGGCCTGTCCCGGAGGGTTTCGTCGTGAAATAAGGCTCGAAAACCCGGCCCAGATTCTCCGCCGAAATTCCCCCGCCGGTATCGGTAAAGCTGATGATTGCATGGCTTCCGTCCAGGGCGGTGCGAATACGGAGAATGCCGCGGCGCTTCATCGCTTCCAGGCTGTTCTTGATTACATTATAGAAGGCCTGCTTCATCTGGTCGCGATCGACCTGAACTGGTGGTAGATCAGGACGAAGCTCCTGTTCGACGACGATGTCGCGGTCCTTGATCTCAGGCTCAAAGAACCGCACCGCTTCTTCGACGATAGCGTTAATATTTTCCGGCTGGAGCCGCGGCTTGGAAGGCCGAATCGCCCGCAAAAACTGAGTGATGATGGAATCGAGCCGGGTGATCTCGGCCCGGGCCACATCGATCGATTGCTGCAGCTCTCTCTTTTCCGGACCGCCGAGCTCGCGAACCTTTCTCTCGATCAATTGGAGATGGATGTGAAGCGAATTGAGCGGATTGCCGATTTCGTGAGCCACGCCCGCTGCCAGCAGAGTGAGCGCGTTGAAGCGTTCCGATTCGATGGTTTGCTGGGTGGAACGCCGGCTTTCCGTGATGTCGCGCAAGATGATGGCATAACCAACCTGTTCGCTGGCTGCGGCGTTCTGCTCGCCATCGGATTCCAAAATCGCCGATGGCGGCGACGAGCCGGCATGGATCTCTTTGGCTGCGGCTTTCGCTTCCGCATCGCGCCGTTCGATCATCAGGGGGACGATGTAGAAATTGATAAACCGATTGGCCGGATAAAAAATTTCCATGTCGCGGCTGATCGGCCCTTCCGAATGCGAAACGCTTTCCCAATCGAGTCCGCGCACCCGTTCGTCCAGCCGTTTGCCGATGGAATCGTCGCTCTCGAGCCCAAACAACCCGCAGGCCGCTTCATTAAGATAGGTGATCCGCCCATTTGAATCGGTAACAATGATCCCTTCCTGAATGGCGTTGAAAACGGTTTCCAGAAAACCTTTTTCCTGGGCCAGGCGCAGGAAATAGTTCTGCACTTCCTCCGGATCGATGCGGCCCAAGCGCCCGATCAACTTCTCCAAAAAACCGGCCTTCATTTCTTTGTAGTCTAGCCGGACTGCCTGGCCCGGGCCAAAGGAAAGAGACCGTCAGCCCGAGGCCTTGCCAGACGCATGATGGTCGATCCAGTTCTTTGATCGACCGGTTTATTCCGGAACGGGATTTCCCCACCAGGCCGAGTGACTAGCCGAGGACCGCCGGCCGGCCAGGTTCTCTTCAGGCGCCATCGGAGCCCGACAATTGCCGCTGCCGGTACATGAGCTGCTAATTTCGGGAAGACGAGTTCATGTCGCCGCCCGTTTCAACCGCACGGCCACTGCCCCGCTGTCTGCAGTTTTTGTTCAGAGTGGCAGCAGCCCTGTGTGTCCTGGCTCCGCTGTTGGTCCGCGGCACCGTCCTGAATTGGCCAGGCGCAGGCTGGACGGCGGGCGCTCCCGGTCCCGGTCAAACTTTCAGCCAAAACTTCACCGCGGTCACCCCTAACGACGTGACGGTCAGAATTAACAACAACGGCTCGTCCTCTTCCGGAGATACCTGGAGCGGTGGCTATCCCGCGATCAACAGCACTAAATTGACCGGCGGTCTCAGCGGGGTTAACGGCCTCCAGTTGTACCTGACCGCAGAAAGCGCGACTTCAGCTTTCATCCGCACGACCGTCACCTTCAGTTCGCCCGTAACCAATTTGTCTTTCCAAATCTGGGACGTGGACGCTTCGTCGGGGCAGTTTATCGACAAGATTTTCAACATTCAGGGATTGGCGGCTGGTCCGACCACGGTAGGGCCTAGTTCTGTGACCAGCGCTGTGCCGGGATTCAATAGCATTAGCGGCTCAGGCCTGAGCACCGTGATCCTCGGAACGGCCACCGCCAGCGATACCACCAACAATGGAACGATCGACGTCTCATTTCTCGGTCCGATCACGCAATTTTCCTTTGATTGGTCGAACACCGATCCAGCGGTCGGGGCCCAGGCCATTGCTCTTGGCCCGCTTACGTTCACGGTTGTACCGGAGGCGTCGACCGGCCCGGTCGCGACCATATTGTGCGTCATCGCGGTCGCCGCAGCCAGTATCTCGCGCCGACGACGAGCTGACAGCGTCCGCCGCGATTCCTAACTGCTGCGATCAGGAATGATCGCTTCGTAAAGCGAAATTCCTTCGCCTATTCATTGGTTTACCAGCAGACTGGAAACGGCCGACAAGGATCCATCGCTTCGGAGAGACATGGAGTCCGCTAAACGCGCGAAAAAACGCGAAAACTCAAAGACTGGTTTGGATTGTTATCAGCTGCGGGCCGGTTCGTAATCGGCCGGGGCTTGTTGCCCCGTCTCTTTTTCGGCGCGTTCTTTTAATGCGGCTTTACGCGAAAGTTTGACCCGGCCCTTGTCATCGATGCCGATGCATTTCACCCAGATCATGTCGCCGATCTTGGCCACGTCTTCGGTCCGTTTAACCCGGAAATCGGCCAGCTCGGAAATATGGACGAGCCCGTCCTTGCCCGGGAAGACTTCGACAAACGCTCCGAATTCTTTGACCGAAACAACCCGGCCCTGATAGGTCTGACCGACCTCAATTTCTTTGGTCATCCCACCGATAATTTCTTTTGCCCGGGCCATGCTCTCCCCGCTCGTGGCGTAAATGTGGACCGAACCATCGTCTTCGATATTAATCTCCGCGCCGGTCTCGGCCACGATGCCCTTGATCGTTTTGCCGCCGGGTCCGATGAGTGCCCCGATCTTTTCGGGGTTAATCTTGATCGTCTCGATGCGCGGGGCGTATTTCGACAATTCCGCGCGCGGTTTATCGATGGCGCCGCGCATGATGGCGAGAATCTTCGTGCGCGCTTCTTTGGCGCGCCCGATGGCCTCGGCCATGATCCGGTGACTGACGCCACGAAGTTTCAGGTCGAGCTGAAACCCGGTGATGCCGTTATCAGTGCCGCTCAACTTGAAATCCATGTCGCCGAAGTGATCCTCGGAACCGATGATGTCGGTCAGTAGCTCGTAACGCTTTAATTGCCGGTCTTCGCCGAACTCGGTGACGAGGCCGACGGAAATTCCCGCAACCGTATCTTTCACCGGCACGCCCGCGTCCATCAAGGCGAGCATTCCGCCGCACACGCTGGCCATGGAAGTCGATCCATTCGATTCCATGACCTCGCTCGAAATCCGGATCGCGTATCGGAAATCGTTTTCGTTTGGAACGATCGGTTCGAGAGAACGTTCCGCCAGCGCCCCGTGTCCGATTTCCCGGCGGCTCGCGCCCCCGGTCCTGCCGGTCTCGCCGACACTGAAAGGCGGGAAATTATAATGCAGGATGAAACGCTTCGATGTCCCCCCGCCGCCGTAGGCGTCGATGTTCTGGGATTCCTCGATCGGAGCCAATGTAGCGAGGGCAAGGGCCTGGGTCTCACCCCGCTGGAAAATGGCCGACCCGTGAGCGCGAGGCAGCACGCCTACTTCACAGCTGATCGGCCGCAAATCCTGGTAGCCGCGGCCATCCATCCGCTTTTGTTTTTCCAAAATACTTTTGCGAAACGCCTTTTTCTGCACGTAATCGAATGCCTGCGAGATGGAAAAATCATCGACTTCGGAATGCTTTTCCAAAATCGCCGCCTTCACTTTTTCTCGCAACTCCGCGACTGCCTTAGCCCGCGCGACTTTGCCGTCGGTATAGAGGGCCTGCTCGATCCGGTCGCCGGCGACGGAGTATGCAATCTCAAGCAACTCCGGTTTTACCTGAAGCAGCGGCATATCGCGCTTGGGCTTCCCAATTCGCTCGGCCAACTCCTTTTGAATTCGAATCATTTCCCGGGCATGCCCATGAGCGAACTCGAGTGCCTTGATAAATTCCTCTTCCAGCAGCTGATTGGCTGCACCTTCGATCATCAGGACGTCGTTTTCGATGCCGACATAAACCAGGTCGAGATCGCTTTGTTCGCGCTCGGTATGGGTCGGGTTAGCGACAAACTGGCCGTTTACCCGGCCTACCCGGACCGCGCCGATTGGTCCGGCAAACGGAACGTCGGAAACGCACAGGGCAGCCGACGCCCCGTTGATGGCGAGCATATCGGGATCGTTTTCCCCATCCGCGCTCAGCAAGATCGAAATGATCTGGGTATCGTAAAAATATCCCTGTGGAAAAAGCGGCCGGAGCGGCCGGTCGATCATTCTCGAGGTGAGCGTTTCCTTTTCCGTCGGCCGACCTTCCCGCTTGAAATAACCGCCGGGAAATTTTCCGGCGGCTGCGGCTTTTTCGCGGTAGTCGACTGTAAGAGGGAAAAAATCCTGACCCTCCTTAATGGCGGTGGCCGACACTGCGCTGACCAAAACCATGGTATCGCCGCACGATACGGTTACGGCGCCGTCGGCAAGTTTGGCTATTTTGCCGGTTTCAATGGATATGTTTGTCGTCCCAATCTGGGCGGTGACCTTCTGTTGCATATATACTTTCCTGGTTTGCGAATTCCAGGCCGGTCACCCTGACTGTAGGTTTTAATCCCGAGTCGATCTCGGGGCTAAAA
This sequence comes from uncultured Verrucomicrobiae bacterium, assembly GCA_963728975.1. Lineage (GTDB taxonomy): Bacteria > Verrucomicrobiota > Verrucomicrobiia > Chthoniobacterales > UBA10450 > DATFCK01. The sequence continues at coordinate 786,700 of CAVSMF010000001.1, read as the reverse complement.
CCTAAAATCCAAGGTGGCTTTGCGGCCTGGTTTTCTCGTTATTGTTGTTGGTTCGTTTCCGGCCTCGAGCCCGCGAACCGCAGATCCAAAAATCGAATCCTGCGGTTATTTCCGCAGGTTCAGACGATCGATCAATTTCTTGTAACGATCAGCTTTCGATCGGCTCAAATAATCGAGCAAACTTCGGCGTTGGGCCACCATTTTGAGGAGGCCGCGGCGCGAAGAGTGATCTTTGGCGTTGGTCTTCAAGTGCTCGGTCAAATGCGCGATCCGGCGGGTAAGCAACGCAACCTGAACGTCGGCGCTTCCGGTGTCCTTCTCATGCAACTGGAACTCCTTGAGGTCCATCGTTTCCGTGCTCTCTGCCATAACGAATCGCGTAGTTTAGCGTAAGAATCGCTAACCGCAACTGCCTGCTCAGTCCGGCTTTGCCCCATCGCCGCCCGCCAGCGTCTCCAAATACAGATCTTCCAATCGTCGGATCTGGGCCTTCCGATCGAAGTTGCGGGCGACGCTCTCCGCCCCGCAACGCCCGAGCCGGAGCAACAGATCCGGGTCGCGCACGGAAGCGACCAGGGCCTGGCCGAGCCCGGCATGATCCCCTTCCGGGACCAAAACACCGGTTACACCATTCTCGATTGCTTCCGGGATCCCGCCATGGTTGGTGGCGAAGACCGGTAACCCGCTCGCCATCGCTTCCAGCATCGAATTCGGAATGCCCTCCTGATTCCCATCCCGCCCCATCTGGCTCGGATGCAGGAAAATGTGCGAATCGTAAAACAGCTGCCGCAGCTCTTCTGGATTGAGGAGCCCGCGAAACGAAATATGAGTCTCGATTTTCAATGCTTGAGCCATGGTTTGAAGCTCAGCCAGCAATGGGCCTTCGCCCGCAATAGCCAGGGTCGCGTTCGGGTAATGCTCTCGAAAAATGGCAAAAGCCCGCAGACTCGTTGGCAGGCCCTTCTTTTCGATCAGGCGGCCGGCCTGGAGCAGTCGCCAGTTTCCCTGTTCCGGCACAGTTCGGGGGCGAAATGGAAATTGCTCCAAAGGAATTCCGGTGCGCAGGATTTCGATCTTCTCCTTATCGGCCCCGAGCTTGAGGATCGCAGTGCGCAGCGACTCGGAACGAACCAGAACCCGGCGCACCATCGTTAGCATCTCGGCGGTTGCCTGCCGGTAGGCTGGCTTATCCATTTCCACCAGCGCATCGGCGCCATGAAACGAAACGATTGCCGGCTGCGGCCAAGCCCGAATAAGTGGACGCAGATGGACCGCGATATGCCCGAAATAGATATGGAGCAGCCCGGCCTCCGTTCTATTTAGAATTCGAAGCAGCGATTCGAGCTCGAGCCGCGAAATTTCCCAGGGACGATCCAGGAGTTGCCGAAACCAGAATCGCCGCAAAAAATGAGTGGCCGGTTTGTCGATCACATGAACGCGTTCGAAAGGAAACAGGCGCCGGTTTTCGCGTTTCTGCGTGATGACGATTGGCCGGACGCGCTCGAGCCCTGAAATCTGCCGGTAAATATGCTGCATCTCGGGCTTCAAAAACGTCGCGCAATAGGAGGCGACGACCGGCCGAGAGGGAGACGAGGGATTCAAACCTCCAACGCTCAACGTCCAACGCTCAACCTTCAATCAAAAATGATTGCCCCCGCGTCGGGGTGTGCCGTTTCTGTTTAACAGCAAAGTTTCAGCGGCGTAGTTTGCCCGATCCCTCGCTGCACTCGGGATGACTGTCAGAAGCCGCGCTCACCCAACACACAGACGCGTGTCCACCCCTACCAGAAGAGCTCGAGAAACTTGATCCCTCTCCACTTTCCAGTTTCCGGATCAATCAGCAGGCTTTGGGTGGACGTGCCATACCGGGCGGGCGCCCGCGGATTGAGCATCTGAAGCGGGTTTCCTCCCCGGACCGCACGCGGCAGGACACCATCTGGCTCCCGTTTGGAAAGCGGCGGTGGCGTGGCCATGGCCCGGACCGGCTTTTGTTTGCCGACCGGCGCCTGATAACTTTGGGCGGAGACACTGCCCCCCAGGGCCAGCAAAATAAGAATGACGATGTAGTTTTTCATTTTTTCCCCTTTCGGCGCCGTCGCTATTTCTTGCCCAGGGCGGTGCCTCACCCCACAATTATAGGCCGATGGACTACCTTGAGAAGGGGAAACGTGTGCTTGAAACCGAGATTTTCGAGCTCAACCGGCTGCGCGACCGCCTGGGGGAAGATTTTTCCCGTGCGGTGCAGCTGGTGAAAGAAGCGGTGGACAACCGCGGCAAGGTGGTGGTGGTGGGTGTCGGCAAATCGGGGCACATCGGGGCGAAGATTGCCTCTACCCTAACCAGCACCGGCTCACCGGCCGTGGTTCTGGATTCGGTCAACGCGCTCCATGGCGACCTGGGGATGGTGGCCGACGGCGATGTTATCCTGGCTTTGAGTTCAAGCGGAGAAACCGAAGAGCTGCTTCGGATCCTGCCGGCAATCGCCCGGTTTGAGGTGAAAATCATTGCGATTTGCGGCAACCCGAATTCAACCCTCGCCCAAAACGCTCAGATCCTGCTTGATGTCCACATCGAGCAGGAAGCCTGTCCGCTGAACCTCGCTCCCACCTGCAGCACAACCGTCATGCTCGCTCTCGGGGATGCCCTGGCCATGGTTCTGCTGGAGGCGCGCGGCTTTAACAAAGAAGATTTCGCCCGGTTGCATCCGGGCGGAATGATCGGCCGCAGTCTGTTGATGCGGGTGCATCAGGTGATGCGCCCGCGGGAAGCCATGGCGGTCGTGTCAACTGATGCCCGGATCCGGGATGTTTTGCGAGCAATGACAAGTGTCCGGACCGGGGCTGCGGTGGTAACCGACCAAAATCAGCAGTTAATGGGGATCTTTACTCACGGCGATTTCGCCAGGCATTTTCAATCGGATGCGAAGATTGGAGAACGAGTGGTGGCGGATCTGATGACGTTAAACCCGGTGACGGTTCACAAGGACAAACTGGCGGTGGAAGTTCTCAATCTGCTCGAACGCCATCGTATCGACGACCTGGTGGTGGTGGACGACAATCAGGTCCCGGTGGGGATCGTCGACTCCCAGGATCTGACCCGGTTGAAGTTGCTTTGAGGTCGCCCGCGTGGCAGAGTTCGCGCCCGCCCAGTTCAGCGATTTAACGATTTAACTTTCCACTCTTTTTTTTCCATGCCCGCCGCCAACGATCTCCGTAAGGGAATGGCCATAAAGTACAATGGCAATACCGCGATTGTTCTCGAGGTCCATCACCGGACTCCCGGGAATCTGCGGGCCTTTGTCCAGGCGATCATTCGCTACATTAGCACCGGCAAAAGCGCCGACGTCCGCTTCGGATCGACCGACAAAGTGGAGCTGGTGGAAATCGAGCGAAAGCACCTCGAGTTCAGTTACAAGGATCACAACGGCTTTCATTTCATGGATCCGGAGACCTACGAGACAATCACCTTGCAGGAGAATTTGATTGGCGAGGCCAAGGATTACCTGGTTGAGAACCTTGCTGTTCAGGTCCTGTATGCGGAAGGCAAAGCGGTTCAGGTGGAATTGCCGGCTTCGGTGAGCTTGAAAGTGGTGGAATCTCCCGAGGGTGTGCGCGGCGATACGGCGAGCAACGTGACCAAACCGGCTTTGCTTGAAACGGGGAAGACGATCAATGTTCCGTTGTTCATCAAGGAAGGCGAAGCGATCAAGATCGATACCCGGAGCGGAAGCTATTTGGGAAGAGCCTAGCCGCGAGGAGCGGTGGATCGAGCCAGTCCCTTGCTCGATGTTAGAAATATACGCCGAAGGCGCACTAATTCGCTGGGAACATGGTAAAGTCTTCCCTAGCCAAGGGAAAGAATGAGCGGCTCCGCCGCTGTGGCTAAGCATCGCGCGCGGAGCGCCCGATCCACCTTGGCTCGGCCGAGACCCTAACGATTTAGCCGGGGGCGCTTAGGTGGATCGAGCAGTCCCTTGCTCGATGCTAAAAACGGGCCGCCGAAGGCGCATTAATTCACTGGGAGCGTGGTAAAGGTTTCCCCAGCCAGGGAAAAGAATGAGCGGCTCCGCCGCTGGGGCTAAGGCATCGCGCGCGGAGCGCCCGATCCACCTTGAACTGCGGCAACGTCGTATTCATAGTCGCCGCCGTGTTTTACCGCGGTTTCTCATCCAAATTGCATCACGACGCGCCTCAATGGGTTCGCCAGGGCGCACGGTTTCATATCCGATTAAGACTGGACCTGCGAAAAGAGCAACGCCCGTTAACGAATCCGGCACTGGCCCAAATCATTCTCGATTCCGCGATACTTTACCAAGACAAACAGCGGTGGCATATCAGCCTGTTTCTTTTGATGCCGGATCATTTTCACGGCCTGTTATCGTTTGCACCGGATCGGTCAATGAGTCGCATAATCGGCGACTGGAAACGTTTCCATTCCCGGAGACACGGAGTTTTGTGGCAGGAGGGATATTTCGATCATCGGCTCCGGGATGACGAGCGGGGGGAGCAGCTGACGGCCAAGGCTGACTACATCCGCCAAAACCCGGTGGTTGTTGGTTTGTGCCGTAACGCCGGGGATTGGCCCTGGATCATCGATCGGCTTCAGGTGGATCGAGCAGTCCCTGCTCGACGTTGAAAATAAACGCCGAAGGCGCATTAATTTCTTGGGAGCGTAGTAAAGTCTTCCCTAGCCAGGGAAAACATTGAGCGGCTCCGCCGCTGGGGCTAAGCATCGCGCGCGGAGCGCCCGATCCACCTCGGCTCGGCCGACAGCCTAACGATTGGCTGGCGCGCTTCGGTGGATCGAGCAGTCCCTTGCTCGATGCTAAAAACGGGCCGCCGAAGGCGCATTAATTCATTGGGAACGTGGTAAAGGTTTCCCCCAGCAAGGGAAAAAATTGAGCGGCTCCGCCGGTAACTCTAACATCGCGCGCGGAGCGCCCGATCCACCTTGGCGAGGCGTCCTATTCGGAGCGCATCGCCGGTTGACCCGGCAGTTCGAATAGTTGCGAATTTTCCGTCTCATGCCACTGCTAAAGGCGTGCACGACTCGTCCGGGGACGCGACCGATTGCATTCATATCGAGCAACTCGAGGTTTTTGCCCGGGTAGGGGTGACCGAAAGCGAGCGGCATAATCCGCAGCGACTTACTCTGAGCATTACGGTCTGGCCGAAGCGCGCCTTTGAACAATTGGAGGACGATATTGGACAGACTGCCAACTATTCGGCCGTTTCCGCGGCAGCGCGGGAACTCCTCGCCGGGCGGTCAGACCGGCTTATCGAAACGCTTGCCGCCCGGATCGCCGACCATCTGTTACGATCGTTTCCGGTGCGAAAAGTGAAAATCGAGTTGCGCAAGTTTGTCCTGCCCCAGGCCAAACATGTGGCTGTGATTGCGGTGCGAAACGCGGATAAAGGTTAAATCATGCGCAAAGGCCGCTTCAGCCAACCCGGATCGAAATGGGCCCAATCCTTTAGCGAATCGGTGTCGTTCGATCGGCGGCTTTATCGTCATGATATCGCCGGATCAATCGCTCACGCGGCTGCCCTGGCCGGAGCGGGCGTCCTTTCCCCTGACGAACGGGACCGGATCGAGAATGCGTTAGGCGAGATCCAAAGAGAAATCGAGAGCGGAAAATTTGAATGGGACCCGTCGCTGGAAGACGTTCACATGAATATCGAAGCGGCGTTGACCAAACGGATCGGAGCAATCGGGGCGAAACTGCACACCGCCCGCAGCCGCAATGATCAGGTTGCGCTCGATCTTCGTCTCTTCGCAAAGGCTGAAATCAGGACGATTTCCCTCCGGTTGCGCAATCTTCAGTCGGCCTTGTTGAATCTGGCCGCTCAGCACTCCGATGTGGTCATGGCCGGATACACCCATTTGCAGCGGGCCCAACCGGTTTTCTTTGCCCATTATCTGTTGGCCCACATCGAAGCGTTCGCTCGCGATGGAGACCGCCTCCGGGATTGTCTGGTCCGGACCGATGTCTTGCCGCTCGGGTCCGGAGCGCTGGCCGGGTCCACCATCGTGCTCGATCGACAACAGATTGCCAACGCGCTCGAATTTGCCGCAATCAGCCAGAACAGCATCGATGCGGTGGGCGATCGCGATTTTGTTTGTGAATTTCTCTTTTGTCTGGCTGTGGTCGGGATGCATCTCTCCCGGTTAAGCGAGGACCTGATTCTCTGGAGCACGGCCGAGTTCGGATTCGTCGAGTTTAGCGACGCGTTCGCGACCGGATCGAGCTTGATGCCGCAAAAGAAAAATCCCGACATGGCGGAGCTCGCCCGGGGCAAGAGCGGGCGGCTCTACGGCAATTTGTTTTCTCTCCTCACCACCTTGAAGGGACTGCCATCGTCCTACAATCGCGATTTGCAGGAGGACAAAGAGGCGTTGTTCGATTCTGTCGATACCGTTTCCGCCATCCTGGAAGTGTTCGCCGCCATGCTTCCCGAAATGAAGATTCATCGCGCCCGGATGGAAGCCGCGGCCGCTGATCCTGCTCTTCTGGCGACCGATCTGGCCGAATATCTGGTTGGGAAAGGGGTCCCGTTTCGGGACGCGCACGAAATGGTGGGCAGCCTGGTGGCTCGGGCCGCCGAAATGGGAATTGGTTTGAACCAGCTGTCGCGGGACCAATTCCAGGCGATCTCTCCAATTTCCGAGCAGGATCTCGGCGCAGTTTTCGATGTGCGCTCTTCTCTGGCCAAGCGGCGCGGAACCGGCGCTCCGGCGCCTGAAAACATCGCGGCGCGAATCGAATATTGGCGGAGCCGGCTCGGTTGCGGTTAACGATTCGCTTTTCACCTCTTCATTACTCATAATCGGAATGGTGCGAGCCAGAATGCCTTTAAACCGGAAACGTGGCTGGAAGACCGTATCCAGCCAAACCCAATTTGCCGATAATCATGTCGAGGTGGTAACCGAAATTGTGCAGACGCCCACCCGGTCCGAAAGTCATCCCTGGACGGTGGTGCGGCGGAAGCCGGCGGTGATCATCGCGCCGGTGCGGGCGGATGGAAAATTCGTGCTGGTCCGGCAGGAACGGGTCCCGATCCGGGCGGCGATTTGGGAGATGCCGGCCGGGCAGATCGACCAAACGATCGAGCAGCCGAACCAGAATGAAATTGAATCGGCTGCTATGCGCGAATTGCGCGAGGAAACCGGATACGAACTGGTCCAGGGCGGCCGGTTGATTCCGCTCGGTCATTACTTTTGTTCGCCCGGATTTACCGATGAGCATGGTTACTTCTTTCTGGCCCGCCCGGTAAAACGATGCCGCAATTCCGATCGGCGGGAAAAAGAGGAATCGATTCTGGAATGCCGCGCTTTTGCCGCCATGGAATTGCGCCGCATGATTGCGGAAAACGAGATCTGCGACGCAAACACACTGAGTATCTGTGCGCGCCTGGCTACGCGCGGTCTTCTTTCGCTCGAGCCCCGCAGCTGATAGCGGCAAAACGATGGCTTTGCGGGACATTTTTAAATTTCGCGAGTTGCCCGAAAACGAAACGTCCAAGCCGTTTCTCGAGCACCTGGAAGACCTGCGCTGGACCCTGGTGAAGATGGGAGTCACGGTCGCCATCGCAATGATCGTCTGCTTCGTCTTTCGCCAAAGCCTCGTTAGCGTCATGCAGGCGCCGTTGCGCGAGATTGATCCGCAGGTTGGAACCCTCCGCGCCCTTGGGATCACGGATTCGATCACGGTCTCGTTTCACCTCGCCTTTTATGCGGGAATTGTGGTCTCCTTTCCGCTGCTCCTCTATTTTCTGGCTGAATTCGTTTTGCCGGCCCTTACCATTGTCGAAAAGCGTTTCCTTTTTCCCGCTATTCTTGTCAGCTTCGGATTGTTCCTGCTCGGGGTCCTGGTTTGTTATTTCTGGCTCCTGCCCAAAACCATCCTCTTCTTTTTCCGCGACACCCAATCGCTCGGTTGGCTGCCGGCCTGGACGGTCCAGCAATATTATTCTTTTGTTACCCGGTTTACGCTCGGTTTCGGTCTTGCCTTTGAACTGCCGGTGGTGGTCCTGGCTTTGGTGAAATTCGGGCTGATAACTTATCGGTTCATGGCCAAAACCCGGCCTTACGCGATTGTCCTGATATTTGTCCTTGCCACCATCATAACGCCGACCCCGGATATCCTGACCCTGATCGCTCTCTCCTTGCCGATGTGTCTTCTGTATGAGAGCTGCATCTGGATCGCTTGGTTCATGGAACGCCGAAAGTCGCGCGCCCCGGCTGCCTGAATTGCGTGGAACAATTCAATTACCCGCTTCTTTTCAGTGCGTTTGCTTTCCTTCTCGGAGCGGCCATCGGCTCTTTTTTGAACGTCTGCATCTATCGATTGCCCCGCGATCTTTCGGTCAACCGTCCGCGCCGCTCCTTTTGCCCTTCTTGCCAGGCGGCGATTCCCTGGTCCCGGAACATCCCGCTGGTTAGCTGGCTGGCATTACGGGGCCGTTGCGCCACCTGTGGCGCGAAAATTACCTTCCGTTATTTCGGGGTGGAGCTGCTTACCGCTCTGTTGTTTGTTGCGGTTTGGGAAGCTTTTCCCTGGCCGATGGCGCTGGCCTACTGGGTCTTCGTTTCCCTCGTCGTCATAGCCACGTTTGTCGATTTCGAGCACTTTATCATTCCCGATCAGGTCACGATCGGCGGAACCGCAGCCGGAATTCTGGCCAGTTTGGCCGTGCCGGAATTGATGCAGACCGACTCGCGAATGGCGGCATTGATCCGCTCGCTCCTGGCCGCCGGGCTGGGCTACCTCGCTCTTCTGGTTGTGCTGGAAGCGGGAAAAATCGCTTTCGGGCGAAAACGCATTCGATTCGATGCGCCCACGCCGTTCGTCTGGAAAAGATCGGGCGACGACGCCGATTTCTCGGTGGGAGAGGAACGCAGTTTGTGGAGTGAATATTTCGCGCGCGAATCCGATCGACTGGTTCTGGAGTGCGACCACGCGACAATCGACAATCAGGCTTACCAAGACATCGCTCTCGAATTCCATTACAACCGGGTAACGGCGAGTGGCCGCACCTTCATTCTGGATGAGGTCGACCAGATTTCAGGCGTAGCCCGTGAACTGCTGATCCCGCGTGAAGCGATGGGGCGGGGAGACTTGAAATTTTTGGCCGCCATCGGCGCATTTTTGGGTTGGCGCGCGGTCCTGTTCAGCATCTTTGCCGGCTCGTTGTTAGGCTCGGTGGTTGGATTGGTAACCCTGCTCGTGGGCAAACGGGTCTGGTCGACCAAACTGCCGTTCGGCCCTTACCTTGCCTTTGGGGCGCTGATCTGGATGTTTTTTGGCGACACATTCGTGCAGTGGTATCTGGGGCTGATCAATCCCTGAGCTGCGGTCGGCGGTTGGCGTTGACGGAACCACTTTCCAATGGCGCCCCGGCCAACGCCGCTCAGGCTTCCGCCGCGGTTGCCGCCGACTCGCGCGTTGCCGCAGCATTATCCGCCGGCGCAAGCATCAAAGGGAGGTTGGTCAGCTCCGCGTCGGCTGCCGCGCCGTTCACCACAGCATTTACCGTCTGGCCCGCTGCGCCATTCAGATCGATGTTTGCCGCTTTCGCCGCCCGCCAAAGATCGCATCCCGCAGCGACGGCCAGATCGAGCAAATGCGAATCCAGCTTTGCCCGATCCACCTGAAAGGTTTGGAGCCGCGCGGAATAGCGCGGCCCGACTTCAACGCAATCATCGAACGGCTGGTCGGGCGACTTGCAGAACCACAAACGCAGCCCCTGTTTGGCTAAGTGCTCGTGCCCGAGATAATTGGCCAGACCGAGGATTTGGTCATGTAGCAACTGCTTATTTCGGTGGTAGACTCGCCCACCTTGCGGTCGAACTCGGATTTCTTTTCAATAATCAGCACCCGCGTGTTCGGGGACCTGCGTTTCAACATCAACGCTGTGGCAGCGCCCGAAAACGCTCCGCCCATAATGGCCGCGTTGTAATCGAACTCCATCGCGTCGGAGAAAATGGACTTTCGGCCCGGTAAACGCAATCGTCTTCGGAAATCATGATTTTTCGCAACGCCCGCTGCATCTTTCCCGATGGAATCCGGGAGGGCTTGGAAGTCGTTGTTCACCAGGGGAAAATCGCTGAAGTGCGGCAGCCGCAGCCGGGGCATCCTGCTCCTGAACTTTCCGGTGAAACGCCCGAACTGCCGCAGGAAGTGGATCTGGCCGGGAATTATCTGGCCCCGGGATTTGTGGATCTTCATATCCACGGCGGGGTTGGCTGCGACACGATGGCGGCATCGGAGAAAGCGTTCCGGTCCATCTGCGGATATCACGCCAGCGGCGGCACAACTTCGTTGCTTTTGACCACGGCCAGCGCGCCGATTAAGGCGATTCTCAAGGTGGTCGATGCCGTTCGTGATTGTCGTGGTTCGCTTAAGCAAATCGCCGGCGTCCACGTGGAAGGGCCATTTATCTCCAAGACAAAGCCCGGCGCCCAACGGCTGACTCAAATGCGCAACCCCACCCCCAGGATTTACGGACCTTTGCTCCAGCAGGCCGACATTATCAAACGAATGACCCTTGCCCCGGAACTGCCGGGTGCGATCGAGTTGATCGAGGAGCTGCACAAACACCACATCGATCCTAGCGGCGGCCATAGCGATGCCTGGGAAGAAGATGCCCGAACCGCATTCGAGCAGGGAATGCACAGCGTGACCCACACATTCAATTGCATGTCCAGTTCCCGGCGCCGGGGAATCGATCGGGTGGCCGGCCTGGTCGAATTCGCCCTGAGCGAGCCCGGAATCGTTTGTGAATTGATTGCGGACGGCCACCACGTTTCGCCAACACTGATGAAGATGTTGTACCACGCCAAGGGCGCGCGCGGCGTCTGCCTGGTGACCGACGCGACCGCCGGCGCCGGTTTGCCTGATGGCTCGACCTTTTCGCTTTATGGGAAAAAATGCGTGGTGGAGGGCGGCGTTTGCTTTCTGGCGGATCATTCGACTCTGGCCGGCAGTGCCGCGCGAATGATCGATCTTGTTCGGACTATGGTTACAAAGGTGAATGTCTCCCTGCACGAAGCGGTGGCCATGGCCACCGACACCCCGGCCCACGCCATTGGCCTCGGCGCCAAAGGCCAGTTCAAGATCGGGGCCGACGCTGACTTTGTCGTGCTTTCCCCGGAGCTGGAAGTATTGCGAACCTTTGTCGCCGGCGAAGAAATTTATTCGCGCGAGGGCTGACTCGGCCGCGTTCTGGAGTGCGCCGGTGCTTTGCTGAGTTCGGAAGGGAAAAAAAAAGCGGCACTTTTGCCGGGGGCCTTAACCGAAAGCGGCGGAGCACTGTCGCACCAGGTAGGGGCATTTCTCCGAGATGCCCGGGGCGGGTGACTCCGCCACAGGTTAAACGCGCGCTATTACCCATCAACCCGGACGCCCCGGAGGTGCGTCCCTACCTGAAAGGGAAATGGGCTCGGCCTACAGGGAGAGCAAAAATTCGGCGATATCCAGCGATGCGCGCGGCCGGCTCAAGCGGCTGATATTTTTGTGCCATTTGCGCCACCGGGCCGCGTCATCGGCAAATGCATGCTTCACCTCGGCCACAACCTCGGCCGATGAGTGGGCGACCGCGCCGGAATTCGTTTCAACGATTAATTGGGCGTTCCCTTCTTCCTGACCGGAGACGACATGATTGATAACCATCGGGCAGGCAGCCGCGATTGCTTCCTGGACGGTCGCGCCGCCTGCTTTCCCGATCAGGAGATGGTTTCTGCGGAGAAGTTGCGGGAGCTGATCGGTCCAGCCAAATATTTCGATTGGCCGGTCTGCGGCAACCGCGCGAACCGCCCGATCGAGTTGTTTGTTTCGCCCGACCGTGACGGTCAGCTGAATGTCGAGATCGAGCAGCTGTCGAACCAGGGCCGTCGCCCGGAGGGTGGCGGGGTTGATCATGTAAAGCACGCGCCTGCTTTTCTCCGACGGCGGGGGTGGCAGCTCCTGACCGGGGAGGGCAAATCTGGGACTAACTGGAAAGCCGAATGTCTTCACAATTTCCGGCGCAATACCGGCCTTTTTCACCACTGCGGCGCTTTCCTGGTTGGGGACCAGAAAGTAATCCGGCGAACAACAGTACCAGATCCGATTGACGGTGATTGAATCCGTCACCACCACAATATTGCGCCATTTCTTTTGACCGTCCCGAATCTGGTCGAGCAGATACGGGTAAGCCGGAAACACCGAGACAATCACATCCGGTTGAAACCGCTCCAGCAAAAGGGCGAGCTGCCTCTTTAGCCGCCCGAACTTCTTGAAATCGCGGTCGAAATCCTTTTTCCGTTCCAGCCATCGATAAACATAACCCCAGGAACGCGGCCATCGGTTGATCAGAGCCAGGTAACCTTTTCGGACAAGCTCATTCGGCCAGCCATAGGTTTCGATAAAAAGATCGTGCACTTCCACTTCCGTTCCCGGGGCAACCTGGGTCAGCCCGTCGCGAATTCCGCGAGCCGCGCTGTTGTGACCCTCGCCGTAGCTGGCGGTAAGGATCAGAATCTTCTTCACAGGATCGTTAGGCTAATTGGTTGCCGGAAAGCGGAGGGAAGTTTAATGGATATTTGAATGCGACAAAGTAAACTTTCCGGACCATGAAGGTATTGAGCTTTATTTGGAGAGTGGTCCGGCGCCTGGTCTGGCAGACCGCCACCGATGGGACCACCGGCCTGGCCGCCCAACTCGCTTACCAACTGCTCTTCTCCCTGCCGTTCGTCCTTCTTTTTCTCTGGCACTTGCTCGGACTTTTCGGCACCGACCCGGGAAAGTTGCATCAAATGTTCGTCGTCATCAAAACGTTCATGCCGCCGGACCCGAAGGTGCAGGATATTCTCGACGCGGCTGTGGCCAGCGTGGTGGTTACCGGCTCCAGCGGCCTGCTGGCAAACGCCGGAATTATTGTCGGGATTTATTTCGGCACCGTTTTCGTGGCTACGATTTCCCGGGCCCTGAGTCACACTCACGGCGTTCGGGAGGATCGCAACTGGTGGTCGAAATATATCATCTCGTTTTTTATGCTGTTCTGGTTCGGAATCGCCATCTTTGTTTGTTTTAATGCGGTGGTTTTCGGTGAAACCTTGGCCGGAATCGCGGAGGTGAATTTCCAGTTGAACGTTCCCCTCCAGGAATGGGTCACGTTTTTGAATATCCCTTTAACTGCCCTGGTGCTGATCGTATTCGCTCTCGTTCTCTATCTTTTTACTCCGGAGAATTATCTGACTGTTCGCCAGGCTCTGCCGGGCGCGATTTTTTTCTCCGCCGGCTGGATCGCAGTGACGAAACTCTTTCAGCTCTATGTCGCCCGATACGACCGTTACAATCCCACGTATCTGGCCCTGGCCTCGATCATTGTCCTTCTGACCTGGATGTATCTCACCTGCCTCTTTCTTCTTATTGGCGGCAAACTCAATTCCATTGTGCGCCGGGAACGCGAGCGATTGGCCAAGGAAGGGTTGGCCGGCTCCGCGCCCCAGCCGGCTTGATCGGCGGAACAGGCCTGGGATGGCCCCACAGCCGTTCGAGGTTGAACGCGCAGCCGGGTTTGTTACGCTGCGTTACGGTGGCGCGTTTTCAGGCATGGGTGGTGGTTGCTCTCCTTTTCAGCGCGCTCATTGCCTCTCTGTCCCGCGCTCAACTGAGCGCCGAGGAAAAACACAAGCGGGCGGAATTCCTTAAGGCACGGGCCGAGCAAGAGTCTCCAGCTCCGGACAAGTCTCCGCATTCCAAATCGAAATCTTCCGGGCACAAAGGGCGGAAAAAGGCATCCTCAAAAAAGAAAGAAACCACTGCTGATTCTGCCAGCGCAAAACGGAAAAGCTCGTCCCGGAGCGGCAACGCAAAGAAAAAGGCTTCCGCTTCCTCCAAATCAAAGCGGCATGAAGCAGCCGCGGCCAAGGCCTCCAAGTCCGCGGCAAAAAAATCGGCGGGTAGCACGGCGAAATCGAAATCGAAATCGAAGAAAAAGAAGTCGGCAATCGCGGCAAAAACGGCGGGAAAAAAATCGAGCCGGGAACGGGAAAAATCGCCGGAACCGGGCAAAACCCCCAATCCTCCCCCGGCGGTTTCAGAGAGGCGGTTGCCTTCCCCCGTGCCCAGTTCCGTTCCAGCCCGGCGAGCCGTGGCCGTGCCGCAACCCGGGCCCGATCACAGCGAGAGGCGCGCAGCGGGCTCCGCTGCCGAGCTTACCATCCAGAAATCGGGGTACGAAGAAGATCAAGGTCTCGCGCCACCCCCGTCCCCGCCGCCCCACCGGTTTGTCTTCTGGCCTTTCTCCCGGTCGCGGTCGCCGAGTTATCGCTATCTGACCAGGTCGGTCGTCGAACAAATCAGACGGGCGCCGGTTATGCGCAACCGCTGGAAATTCATCGTGGTTCACAACAGCGGCACCCGTCAGGGGAACGCGCGCGTGTTCGATTACTACCATCGCCATGTCCGCCGGATGCGAAACGGGTTGGCCTACCACTTTGTTATCGGCAACGGCACCTCCACCGGCAACGGACAGATTGAAGTGGGCGATCGGTGGCGGCGGCAGATCAATGGCGGCCACGTGCACAGCGATTATTTGAACAACATCGCTCTTGGAATTTGTTTGGTGGGCGATTTTAACCGCGATCAACCGAATCGGGCGCAGCTCGATTCCTGCGAGGAGCTGATCCGCTATCTCCGGGAACGCTGCGGCAAGGCCGATGGCAGACCGATCCCGGTGCGCCCCCACCGGGAAATGAATCCGCCGCGCTGGCCTACCGATTGCCCCGGCAACCATTTCCCATACTCCTGGTTTCGCAGGTTCTGAGGGGCAGGTTTTTCCCCGCGCCAATCACCTCAGCGCGATTCAGTCACTCCGGGGGAAAATTTGTTTCCTCGCTTTCCTTAGAGATCGCGCAATCTGGGGACTCTAATCCGACTGGTCATCTTCCACCGGCTGGGCACGGCGCACCGGTCCGGGAACGGCTCGCCCCTGGTTTCGGTTCGCCAGCTGCGTGTCCGTTTTGTAGAGCTGTTTGAAAATTTGCGCGATCATCGGCGCGGCAACAGTTCCGCCGTGGACCTTGCTGCCCACGTCCCCTTCGTAGACGGCGGCGAAAGCAAACTGCGGTTTGTCGGCGGGAAGAAATCCTGTGAACCAGGCGGCGGTGCGTTCTTTGTTTTTCGGACCCCATTGGGCGGTACCGGTTTTGCCCGCCACTTCCACGGAGTCGAGACTGGCTTCGTGGCCTGTGCCGCCGGGGCCGTTCACGGCATCGATCATTCCCGCGCGAATCTGTTCCAGCGTTAACGGCGACAAATCGAGCGTGTGTTTGGCCCGCACCTGATAAGCGCTGACGATCTTGTTATCGAACGTTTGCACCTGTTGGACTAACCGGGTTTGGTAAAGGGTGCCGCCGTTGGCAACAGTGGCCACCGCCTGGGCCATTTGCAGCGGCGTGACCAGAAGATCCCCCTGGCCGATGGACATATTGGCGATGTCTCCATTCAACAGTTTGCGGCCGTGAGTCGCTTTCATGTACTCGTCGGTCGGCACCCGGCCTTCGACTTCGCCGCGGAGGGGGATGCCGCATTTCGCTCCAAACCCAAGCTTCAACGCCCAATCGATAATCGGTTGGGCGCCGGTTTTCATGCCGACCTGGTAAAACCAGGTGTCGCACGACTGGGTCAATGCCTGGACGAAGTTCAGGGCGCCGCGGTCTTCCTTTTTCCAATTGTGAAAAGTCAAATTCCCAATCTGGATGGCCGGCGCGCATTCGTATAAATCTTGCGGGCCGACCGCTCCGCTTTCGAGCGCGGCGATTCCCACCGCGATTTTAAAGGTTGAGCCCGGCGGATAGGCCGAGCGGAACGCCCGCGGCAGAAGCGGAATATTGGGATCGTCCTGGAGGGCCTTGAACTTTTCGGCCGATATCGAAGGAATAAAAGCATTCGGATCGAAAGTCGGCCACGAAGCCATGGCCAGGATATCGCCGCTGTTCGGGTCGATGACGACAATGGCGCCGCGTTTGGCGCCGCTTTCGAGCGCTTTCTCGGCCAGCTCCTGGAGGCGAATGTCCAGAGTGGTAACGACGTTGTTGCCGGGCACGGGCGAAGTGACCAGCCGGTCGGAAGTTTTGCGTCCGTCCTTGTCGAAGGTCAGTTTGTACTCCCCGTGTGTTCCGGTCAGGATGTCGTCAAAGGTTTGCTCCAAACCTTCCCGTCCCTCCGTTTCCGGCCAAAGAGTTTGATGATTGTCGACCACCGCATCCAAATTCCGGCCGACTTTGCCGGTGTAACCGATGATTTGTCCGGCTAATTTCCCGTGGGGATAGTCGCGAATATAAATCGACCGCAACGTCATTCCCGCCGGCAACGAATCTTTGATTTCGTTGTAGTCCGACTCTTTCAGGTTTTGCGCGATCTCCAGCGGCATGATCCCGCGATTGTGGTAATGCCGCAGAATTGCCTCGTCCGACAACTTAATCGGATGATCGATCAGTTTTTCGGCCCTGGCGATTTTTTCCCTGGCGAATTTGAGCGCCTGAGCATCGGAAAAATCGAGAGGCGTCGGGAAAGTGATCGCCAGATTGTATGTCAGCTTGTTTTGGGCAAGAGCGAAGCCGTTGCGATCGGTGATTTGGCCCCGGGGCGCGGGAATATCGAGAATGTAGGTGCGGGCCAGCTTTTGCGTTTCAAAAGTGGGGATGATTGTTTCCTCTTCGACGAAATTTGGAGTGGCGCTCGGGGTCGGACTGGGAGTTGGAGTCGGGGTTAAAAGTGGCGTTGGGCTTTGGGCCGGCAAAGCGAGCGGGGCCAGGGTCAACAGAGTTGTGAAGATGGTTGTCCAAATCCAGTTGTTATCCCACCGGACGGTTCCGCTTCCGGCTTGTCCAAGCCGGCCACCTGGAAAGAGAAACGTCCCTGCCTGATTACCCCAAAGCATCTGTGAATGTGCGAATAACTAATGCCGCTGCAAGAACCGATGAACCTCTTCGGCAAGTTTCGGCCCGATCCCTTCGGTCTCCGCAATTTCCTCCACTTTCGCTTTTCGGAGCCGGCTGACCGAGCCGAATCTGCGGAGCAAAATGTTCTTGCGGTTTTGGCTGACCCCCGGGCAATCGTCCAGGATGCTTTCGCCGACTCGTTTCTTCATCAGCAACTGATGATAGGTATTGGCAAACCGATGGGCTTCGTCCCGGATCCGCTGCAATAACCGCAACGCGCCAGAGTCTTCCGGAAGTTGCAGGGGAATGGCCCGGCCCGGGCGATAAATCTCCTCGTGTTCCTTGGCCAGCCCGATAATCGGCAATTGATGGAGACCCAGTCGCTGCAACTCGCGGCAGGCAGCCGAGAGCTGGCCTTTGCCGCCATCCACGATGATCAGGTCCGGCAGACGGATGGCCACAAAACCTTCGTCAGTCCGAACCGGGCGCGGCGGAGTTGGGGAATCCCGCTGGGATGGTTCTAAAAATTTGGACGGCATCCCTCGGCTTCGCTCCGGGTGGCGCGCGCGTTCGAGCGCTTCCGCCGGATTCTCCTGCGAAAACTCGGCCGCCTCAGGATTTGTCTCCCGGGCTTCGAGCAGGATCCGCGAATAACGGCGGCGAACGACTTCGGCCATGCTGGCAAAATCGTCCTGGCCTTGGACGGTGCGGACGCGATACCGGCGATAATTGTCCTTGTCCGGCACGCCGTTGCGGAAACAAACCATCGAAGCAACGACATGAGTGGTCGAGATATTCGAGATATCGAAACACTCCATCACCAGGGGAGGCCCGGCTAACTGGAGGGCGTCGGCCAGGGCTTTCAGATCGGCCGTTGGATCGATCGTGCTTGGCAGACTGCCTCGGGTGAACCGGCGCGTCGGCTTGGTCGTGTTCCGCAGGTCCTCGATCATATTGCGCAGTTCGGCCGCTTTTTCGAATTCCGTTTTTCCAGCAGCAACCCGCATTTCGTTCTCCAGGGCCGCGATCATTTCCCGCGAATGTCCCTCCAGAAATTCGCAGGCTTGCCCAACCCGCTCCCGATAGATCGCAGCCGTGATTTCGCTCAGACGAACCGGCACCTGATAGGTCGAGGATTTCAATTCGCGTTCGCTCGGCGACCCCCGTCCGAAAGTAAGAACACCGAATTTCTTGCGCATGAAATTCAAGGTCTGCCGGAGCGCCCCGGCCTGCGCATACGGACCAAAGTAGCGGGCGGAATCGTCTTTTTTAAATCGGGCCAGTCGAAACCGGGGCCATTCCTCCGACATATCCACTTTCACCAGGAGAAAACGTTTGTCGTCGCGAAACGAAATATTGTAACGCGGCCGGTATTCCTTGATCAGTTTGCCTTCCAATAAAATCGATTCCGCTTCGCTGCGCACGACGTGCGTCTCAAAGTTCCAGACCGCGTCGAGCATGGCCCGGGTTTTGATGTCTGCCACCGCCAGCTTGGACGGCAGGAAATAGGAGGAGACGCGCTTGCGCAGATCGCGCGCTTTGCCGACATAAATAACCCGGTTGAACCGGTCGCGCATCAGGTAGACCCCGGGTTTATGGGGCACGTCGTGCACCTTCCTGCTCAAGTCGGGTTTCTCTTGTTTTGCCGCAGCCATCTATTAGCCGGAATGTACGTGGCCTATCCGCAATCGACAATTGCTGGAACCAGGCGAATGCCGCTCAGGGAGCGCACGCGTTTGGCGTGCCCATTGCGGCGCCCTCGCCGCAATGCTTTGCAAGGAAAGTTCGCGACGGCGGGGCGCCATCGCCAGCACGCGAGGGCGCGTGCGCTCCCCGAAAGTTTCGCATCGATTGAGCTAAGGCCGCGGACGAAGTATGGAACTGAAGTGATGGATCTCTTCGACGTCGCGATCGTCGGCGGCGGCCCGGGCGGGGCGGCCTGCGCCGCCTTTTGCCGCCAGGCGGGGTTGCGGACCCTTCTTCTCGAGCGTGAGAAATTTCCGCGCGAAAAAGTCTGCGGCGATTGCTTGAACCCGTCGTGCTGGCCGGTGCTGGACCGTCTCAATCTGAGCGAGCGCGTCCGGGCCCTGCCCCACGTCAGGCTTCAGTCGGTCGAGTTTATCGCCCTGGGCGGCCAGAAAGTGATGGTGGAGCTTCCAGGAGAGGACGATTGCGAGATCGCGGTTAAACGCAGCTTGTTCGATCAGCTCCTGCTCCGGCGGGCCGGGGAGCTTGGCGCCTGCGTCCGGGAGCAAACGACTGTCACCGCGCTGACAAACGGCCGGGAATGGAAAATTGAAACAACTGGAAAAGAGATTTTCTTTGCCCGGGTATTGGTAGGGGCTGATGGCCGCAATTCCACCGTGGCCCGTCTATGCGATTTATCGCCCGCACCCGAGCGCGACCGGATTGCACTCCAATCGCATTTTCCTCTGCCCGCTGAATTTGGCCGGCGCGCAGTTTTGCAATTTCTCCGGCGCGGCTATTCCGGGCTCGCCCCGGTGAACGACCGGGAGATCAATGTCTGCCTTGTTGCCCGGCCGGGGGACATGAACATTCTCAAAAACTGGGCAAGGAAGCGTTTTGGTGTTTCGGCCGACCACCCTTGGCGAACCATCACTCCGCTGAGCCGGTCTGCCGTTTCGCCTGTCCGCCGGAATTTATTTCTGATTGGGGATGCCGCCCGGGTGGTCGAACCGTTTACCGGCGAAGGAATCTATTACGCCATGCGCTCGGGCGAACTCGCGGCCAACGCAATCATTAAAATGTTCGAGGGAAATGAGCCGCGGTTGGCCTTGAATGAGTTTGCCCGGGCCCATGCCGGGATGTATCGCGGCCGATTATGGATCAACCGGCTGGCCCGCGCCTCGGTTCTGGCGCCACGGCTCGGGTCATTCTTCGTGCACGCGGCTCGATTCAACGCCTTCGGGTTACGGTTGTTGACCGGAAAAATCGTGAATCGCAAGGTGTAGTGGCGGCCGTGTCGGCCGCATCGCTCCACGCCATCGACGGCCGTGTCGGCCGCATCGCTCCTCAATTTGGGCAGCCAATGGCGCGCGTGTCGGCCGCATGGCGCGACGTTTTTGTTGTTGCGAACGCTTGCCAAAAGCGGCAAAGCACTGCCGCACTCCAGCACGCAGGCGTGGTGTTCACCCCGCCGGACTTAGAATTGTTTTCCTTAGGCGGGCGCGCCGCCTAACGCCCCCGGAAGCGGCGGAGCCACATCGGGCGCAATCACCTGTTTCGGCGGTTTTTCCGGCGGCATCTTCTCGCCGCCGACCGGGGTGATGCTTGGCGGCGGATTGATCAAGCGTCCGTGTTTGACAATTTCCTTGATCTGAACGCCGTCGAGGGTTTCGTATTCGAGCAACGCTTTCGCGATCGCTTCGAGAGTGGTGCGGTGAGCAGTGAGAACGCTTTTCGCAGTTTGGTAGGCGTCATTAAGCAGCTTGCGCACTTCGCCGTCGATTTGCTCGGCGGTGGCTTCGCTGTAATCGCGGGCTCGGGAAATATCGCGGCCGAGGAAAACGTAATCTTCGTGTTCGCCATATTCGACCATGCCCATTTTTTCGCTCATTCCCCATTCGCATACCATCCGGCGGGCGATGTGCGTGGCGGTCTTAATGTCGCCCCGCGCGCCGTTTGTGACGTCACCAAAAATGATTTCCTCCGCGACTCGGCCACCCATGCCGACGGCGAGGCCGGCGATCAGTTCGTTTTTGCGATTGGTGTATTTGTCTTCTTCCGGCAGCCACATGGTTGAACCGAGCGACGGGCCGCGCGGAATGATGGTGACTTTGTGCAGAGGCTCGGTGTGCTCGAGCAATTCGAGAAGCAAAGCATGTCCTGCCTCGTGATAAGCGGTGTTCGTTTTTTCCTTTTCACTCAAGGCCATGCTCCGGCGTTCCTTGCCCCAGCGAACTTTGTCGCGCGCCTCTTCTAATTCGGAAAGCGTGATTCCTTTTAATCCGCGCCGCGCCGCGAGCAGGGCTGCTTCGTTGATCACGTTGGCGAGCTCAGCGCCGGAATAACCGGGCGTGCCACGTGCGACCACGCCCAGATCGACGCCTTCCGCGAGTTTTACTTTCTTGGAATGCACCCGCAGAATTTCTTCGCGGCCTTTTACGTCGGGAAGGTTGACCGTGATTTGCCGATCGAAACGCCCGGGACGGAGCAAGGCGGGATCGAGCACATCGGGCCGGTTCGTCGCCGCGATAATGATGACCCCTTCCTGGGTATCAAAGCCGTCCATCTCGACCAGCAACGCATTAAGCGTTTGTTCCCGCTCATCGTGTCCGCCCCCGACGCCGTGACCGCGATGACGCCCGACCGCGTCGATTTCATCGATGAAAATAATGCAGGGCGCGGATTTCTTCCCTTGCTCGAACATGTCGCGGACCCGCGACTCGCGCCGACGCCGACGAACATCTCGACGAAAGTCAGAGCCGCTGATCGAGAAAAACGGAACGTCGGCTTCGCCGGCGATGGCACGCGCCAGCAAAGTCTTTCCGGTCCCGGGGGGGCCGACCAGCAACACGCCTTTGGGAATGCGGCCGCCAAGTTTCTGGAACTTCTTCGGGTCGCGCAGGAACTCGACCAGTTCCTGGACTTCGTCCTTCGCCTCTTCTACGCCGGCGACATCGCGGAAAGTGATTTTATTCTTGTCCCGGGCGAGCATGCGGGCCTTCGATTTTCCAAAATTGAGGGCGCCTTTGCCGGCCATCCGGATCTGTTGCCGAAACAAAAAATAGAGAACGAGCAGGAACAGGGCGATGGGAGCGAATCCGATGATGGTTTGGGCGACGACGTTGGATTCGGTCTTGATGGCGGGTTGAATACCCTCCGAGGCCAGCTTCTCCTGCAGGTTACTGGTGAAATTCAGATAAATAGTGGTGCGAAACTTGACCGGCTGGGCCGGCTGGGAACCGGCACTTTGTTTGACGTAATAGCCGACCAGGGCCTGGGTGGGGCGTCCTTCCTCGACCACCAGGGTGAGCGGATTATTCTTGTCGTGCAGAATCTGTTTATTGGACAGAAGTTCGAGGAACCGGTTGTAGGGGACTTCCTCGAGCGTTTGATAACCGCCGCCTCTAAACAGGACGGCGAGAGCGATCAGGGCGAAAGCGATCGCGATCAGGATCACTCCGCGCCAGTTGAAACTGGGCTCGTTCCCGCGCGGTTTATTCTCCCTTTGAGAATTGCGATCTGGCTGAGGCATGAGATAAGCGGAAGGCTATGGTAACACGCAGGCTAACATGACTGCTCTGGCAATGCAAAAAGAGCAGGAGCTGCGCCTGGGTCCTGGCATCTCAAAATAGTGATGATTAAATGGCGGTTCATTGCCGGGGGAATGGCAAAAGATTTGACGGCCGCAACCGTTGAACTGTTCAAAGCTTCGCAACCCGGGGTGCATTGCGTGGGGCTGCGATTGCAGTAACATTTCGATGCAACCACAGAATGACGGAATTGGTTACATCAGTAGCGGATAAGATCGACCGCGCGGTCCAGAGGGTCACTCCTTTTGCCTACCGGATGCAGCGCAAGGGGCGGCGATGGATGCGGCGGGCCTTGCGCAAGCCGCGGAGCGTCTCGGAAGGGCCAAACCTTCTGCCATTGCTTATTCAAGTGCTGGCCAGTTTCTCCAAGGCCGACGGCGTTTTGCTCGAAGAAGAGATCGATTCGAGTCTCGGGTTTCTCCGTTACGACTACCCGGAAGCGGTCTATTCCGAGCTGCGTCAGCTTTTCCGGCAGGCGCTCTACGAGCAGCAGGATCTCTCAGCCATGGCCCAAAAGTTGAGCTCGCAACTGAGCACCGACCGCAAAATCATGCTGGGCGTCCAGCTTTACGATCTGATTTCACAAGCGGGACTGAAACAGGAACAGGTGGTGGCGTTCTATTCGTTCATGTCGCAGCTGGGCATGGCGGCGCAGGCGATCGACATCGTGTATCAGTTGAACGCTTCGGAAGAATCCGATCCCGCCATCTACCAGCGGGGAGCGTCCCCCCTGGAATCGGTCTCGTTCGGGACTAACGGAAAGAGCGATGTCACGTTAAAGAGCCTTAACGGCAACGATCGACTGCTGGCGTTCCGGTATCACGATTTGATTCTGCTCAAGAATTACAGCGGCCAGAACGTTTCGGTCCGCGGCCGGCCGCTGGTTCGCGGCGGTTTCTGCCGGATCTATCCGGGCCAGCGCATTCTGATCGGCGATCAAGTGCTGACCTATCAGGATCTGGCCACCTATTTCAACGCCAAGAAGAACGTTTCTCTCCCGCAGATCTTCGTTCGAGTGAACAAAGAAGGCGATGAAGTCGCGCTGGAACGTTCGCGGACGCGGGAAAGCGCGCTCGAGGTCACCTTTGGTTTGAAGGTGCGGATTAAAGCGCTTCGCGACGTCGATGCCGTCTTGAACGGGACAAAATTGGAATCCGGAATCCAGGTCGAGGCCGCACTGGAAGACCGGATTGTTTTTCACAACGACAGCGAGATGGATCTGGCCGATCTGCGACGCCGGGCCCGGGCGTTAGGCGGTCGGTTTCCACTCAAGGCTTCCAAGTCGGAGTATCTGGTCTCCAACAATCCCAGTTTGCTGGAAGCGGACGACATTCTTCTCTCGCCCGGCACCAGCGGGGACGTTTTGCTAAAGATCTTCTGCGACTACGACAAGCGGGTAGGTCAGCTGGAAGTAATTGAAGCCGACCGGCCGATCATGGTGGGAAACGCCGCCGTCCGGACCAGCGCTCCGCTCCAGGATGGGGACACGATCCGGATCGATATCGGCCAGTTTCTGCGATGCAACTTTTCCGAACGAATCATCGAGGAAGAGCGCAACATCATCCGCAGCCTCGAGGCCAGCGATATTACTCATCGTTTTGGCAACGGCGAAATCGGGCTGGAAGGAATTTCGTTCGCGGTGAATCGAGGCGAGCTGGTGTGCGTCATGGGCGCCAGCGGCTCGGGCAAAAGCACTCTGCTCAAAGTTCTGGCCGGACAACTGCAGCAGACCAGCGGGAACGTCCTTCTCAACGGGCAGGCTCTTTATCCAAACCTGGACCGGCTGAAACGCTATATTAGTTACATTCCGCAGGAGGATGCATTCGACGAGCATCTGACCATTGGCGAAAACCTGCAGTTTGCGGCCGCGATTCGCTCTCCCCATCTTTCCCGTCGCGATCGGATGCGGCGGCTGGAAGGCAAATTGATCGAGCTGGGGCTGGGGGAACGGCGCGACGCGGTGGTGGGCAGCGCGGTGAAGAAGACATTGAGCGGAGGCGAACGCAAGCGGCTCAACATCGGCCTGGACATGATCGGAATGTCCGATGTCTATCTTTTTGACGAGCCCACTTCCGGTCTTTCCTCCAAGGATTCCGAACATGTCATCGAGATCATTCGGAGCATGGCCCATAACAAAATCATTATCGTCACTATTCATCAGCCCAGCTCGAAGCTGTTTCAGATGTTTCATAAGGCGATCCTGCTCGATAAAGGCGGCCGGCTGGTTTTCTTTGGCACGCCCTCGGACATGCTCCGCTATTTTGCGGAGGCGGAACATCAGCACCAATTCGGGGCCGAGCTGGGGGGCTGCCCTTCCTGTGGAACCACCCGCCCGGAGTTTATTTTCGACGTGCTCGAAACCCCGCTCCGCGATTTGAGCGGCGATATCATCTACGAAGAAAATAGCCGGGGCCAGCTGGTGGCGGCTCGGCGTTACTCGCCGGAGTTCTGGCGCGACAAGTACGAGGCTTTCCGCCTGATCCAGGATGTCAAACAGGTGTCGCTCCGCAAGGAACCAGTTCGGCCGTTGCCGGCGGTGCCGGCTCAAAAATCGCGCGGACCGATTCGCTGGCACGACGAATGGACGCAGTTTCGCACCCTTCTGCGGCGCGCGTTTACCAGCAAACTGCGCAACCGGGCCAACGTGATCATCACCCTCGGTGTCGCCCCGGTCCTTGCTCTTCTGATCGCCACGATTTTGCGGTACTCCGACAGCGGGAAGTACGACTTCGCTTCGGCCTATCACATTCCGACGTTTCTTTTTCTTACCTTGATTGTGGCCATGTTCCTTGGCCTAACCAACAGCGCCGACGACATCATTCGGGACCGGACGGTATTGCAGCGGGAACGCAACCTGGATGTGCGCCTGTCCTATTATGTCGTCTCGAAAACGATCACTCTCGGCGTATTCGCGCTGGTCCAGTGCGTGCTTTTTGTCCTGATCGGAAATTACATCCTCCAGATCCGGGGAATGTTTTGGGTATATCTCGCCGTTGTCTTCATCACCGCCATGGCAGGGATATCTCTGGGGTTGGTCATTTCCTCGCTGGTAGCCGATCCCAAAACCGCGGCCAACATCGTTCCGCTGGTGCTGATTCCGCAGATCATCATGGGTGGCGCTCTAATCAAGTATGAGGACATGAATCGCAATCTCTCCTTCGTGTATGCCCTGACTCACTGGTTCAAGGAGCATCCCACCAAGGAGGAAGGCAAAAAGATGGATAGCAAACTGCAGGTGCCGTTCGTCTGTCAGTTCATTGCCATGCGCTGGTCGTACGAGGAATTGGTCGTAGGCCAGGCCAAGCTCAATCCTCTGGCCCGGCGCCAGGAACGCATTTCCAATGAGATCCAGGAGATCGTTGACCGCCATGATCAAACTCCCAAAGCGCTGGAGCGGCTGAGCACTCTCAAGGATTTACTGGCAATGCTCTCCGGCTTGGAGGCCAAGTCGGCCCAGGACCTCGATCATTATCTTCGGTTGATCGATAAAATCCTGGATGGCGACCGGCCGTTTCGCCGTGCCCTGTTCGCGGGCGCAACCGGTCCGGTCACGGCCGAGCAGCTCTACGTTAACCAGAAAGTGTCGGACTTGATTTCCAACGCCGAGATGGAGCAAAGCGATTACCGGCGAGGTTGGCGTCCCAATGTATTTTTCGGGGCGGAGAAGAGTTATTTTGGCATCACCGCCAATGTCTTTGTCTGGAACACCCTGGTGCTGATCGGTTCGACTCTGGTTCTGCTTACCCTCCTGCATTGGATCTTGCGGCGCCAATTGGAAGTCCGGACGCGCTAGGATGTAGCCCCCGCCCTGGTCTTTGTTTACCGCTTTTCCGCAACCGTTCACAGTCATCCCGAGCGGAGCAAGGGATCGGGTGCTGGGCCATCGCCCGGGATTTTTCGACTCCGCTGCGCCCCGCTCAGAATGAGTGGTTAGGCTGGCGTTGTCTTCCAATAGTCTGTTAATTGCGATGCCGATTTGCTCCGTCTCCGCTTCATGCCATGCTAAATGGCTCACCCCGATCGGCGCATCCCATGAAGAATCGAAAATCGAAATCCAAGAAAGAGAATCGGCTCATTGTCGCCGCCAGCGAAAACGATTCCGACATGCTCTATGCCACCAAATTTTGGGCGCCCGATCCTTTTATTTTCCTGCAGCAAAACGGGAAGCGCATCCTGGTATTGAGCGACCTGGAAATCGACCGCGGCCGCAAACAAGCGGAGGCGGACGCGTTCGTTTCCTTCTCAAAACTGGAACGCGAAGTTCAAGGCAAAGCCAAACACACACCCGCTTACGGAAAAGTGCTTTCCCATTTTCTGCGCAAACGGGGAGTTCGATCGGCTTTGGTTCCGGCCAATTTCCCGCTCGGCTACGCCCGTCAGCTTGCCGCCAGCAAGATCCACGTTCGCCCGACTAACGGGCTGTTCTGGCCGGAGCGCGAATTTAAAACCAAGGCGGAAATTGGGAAGCTGACCCACGCTGTTCGAATCACCGAGGCCGGACTGGCCCGGGCGGTCGAAGTCCTTCGTCAGTCCAGGCCGGGCCGGGACAAACGGCTGCGCTGGTCGGGAAAAGTCCTGACTTCGGAGCTGTTGCGGGCGGAAATTGATTCCGCGATTTTGCGCGCGGGCGGCAATCCTAACGGCACCATTGTAGCCGGAGGCGATCAGGCCTGCGATCCGCACGAACGCGGCTCCGGCCCGCTGCGCGCCAATTCCCTGATCATTCTGGACGTCTTCCCGCGCGATGCCAAAACCGGCTACTTCGGGGACTTAACTCGCACTGTCTTGCGCGGCCGGGCCAGTGACGCCCAGCGAAAACTGTGGGACACGGTCAAAGCAGGCCAGGCGCTGGCGTTGAGGAAGATCAAGGCGGGGGTGGATGGCGCAGCGATTCACAAGGCGATCCAGGAATTATTCGCCGCGCGCGGTTATCCGACCGAAGTGCGGAAAGGCCGGCGGACCGGCTTTTTCCACGGGACAGGGCACGGGCTGGGGCTCGATATTCATGAGTATCCGCGGCTCCAGAAGGTGACCTTGAAAGCGGGCCAGGCTTTGACGGTGGAGCCGGGCCTGTATTATCCGGGTCTGGGAGGAGTTCGGCTGGAGGATGTGGTGATTGTGACCAGGACCGGGTGCAACATCCTGTCGCGTTTCCCAAAGCAGCTGGAGGTCTGATTTTTCCCCGCGGTCATCCTGAACGAAGCGCGGCGCAGTTGAAGGATCCTGTGGAACTGTCTGAGGCGCGGCAATTAGCACGCGGAAAATGAACGCAGCCGCTGCAAAACGGTCTAATAGAACCAGACACACTTAAGATAGGAATGTTTTACCCTGGCGGCGGCGGACTCTTTTTTGGGAATCACTGGCTCTTCTATATTGGAGTGCCCTTAATTATTGCTTTTTGGGCGCAAATGCGGGTGAGCAGCGCATTTCGGAAATGGAGCGAGGTCCGGGCCAGTTCGAACATCAGCGGAGCGGAAGCGGCCCGGGAGATTTTGCAGGCGGCTCAGATTCACGATGTGGATGTGGTGGAGACCAACGATTTTCTGGGCGACCATTACGACCCTAAGAGCAAACGGCTCTGTTTATCGACGAACGTTTATCACACGCCGTCGGTGGCGGCGCTGGGGGTGGCCGCGCATGAGACAGGTCATGCCATTCAGCACGCCAAGTCTTATGCTCCATTGATGGCCCGAATGACGATCGTTCCGGTGACGATGTTTGCCTCCCGGCTTCTGCCTTTTGTGATCATTGGCGGGCTGTTTTTTCATATGACCGGCCTGATAACGCTCGGCATCTATTGTTATGCTGTCCTGCTGGTCTTTCAGCTGATCACGTTGCCGGTGGAATTTGACGCCAGCCGCCGGGCCAAGATTATTCTGCAGCAAATGGGGATCATTCAACCGGGAGAAGAAGCAGTGGGAGTGAACCGGGTGCTTAATGCCGCCGCCCTCACCTATGTGGCGGCCTTTGTCGCGGCCCTGGGCAACCTGCTCTGGCTGCTTTCCGTTCGCGATCGGCGCAACTAGCCGCGCCGCTGCCTTGAAAAAGATGAGTGTTTCGGTCGCATTGCCCACGGTAGCTCGTCGATTGTCCGATTTGTTATCGCCGCCTGTTGGCGCGAGTGATAAGCCAAAGCGGAAGACGATGGACCGGTCACGAGCCGATGAAGACCAGGAACTGGTTGCGCGCACGCAGGCGGGCGACGCCGGCGCGTTCGATCAACTGGTGGTCAAATACAGCCCCCGTCTTTACGGGCTGGTTTACAACATGACGTCGAATCACGAGGACACCAACGATCTGTTGCAAGACATCTTCGCCAAGGCCTACAAGGCGATCCGCGGGTTCCGGGGCAAGTCCTCCTTTTACACCTGGGTTCATTCCATCGCGGTCAACATGACCCTGAACTTTTTGAAGAAACGGGGACGCCGCTATCATCTCAGTCTGGACGATGTGGATGCCAGCATCCAGAACGACCCGGAATTCCTCGAACTGACCGCTTCCTCCAGCCCGGTCCGGGAAGCCGACCTTTCCGAGCTCCAAAAAAGGTTGAACGAGGCCCTGATGAAATTGTCTGATGAACACAGAGCTGTGGTAACCATGTTTCACATTCAGGGAATGCCTCACGCCGAGATCAGCAAGATCTTGCGGGTTTCCGAGGGAACGGTACGGTCCCGCCTGTTTTATGCGAATCGGCAGTTGCAGAATTATCTGGACGAATTCCGAAAAAACCCCGTTTCTTGACAGTTCCGCTCATGGACGAATTTGACGATACTGAAATTGGAAAGCTGCTTCGGCTGAAACGTTACGAGCAGCCGCCGCCAAATTACTTCGAGAATTTCCTCCACGAATTTCACCGCCGTCAGCGCGACGCATTGCTTCGCGAACCGCTCTGGCGCATCTGCCTGCAACGGACGCACGATTTCATGTTGCGATTGAATATTCCGGCGCTGACTTCCTATCCAGCCGCCGTTACCGCAGTGCTGGTTTGCGCCGCGATCATTTCATTGAAGATCTACCAAAGCCCGGAACCGGCGCGTATCTCGGCTCAAGCCGGTCCTGCGTTCAGTACACAGGTCAATACTCCTTCTGAGCTGACCCTCGCCGCCCCAGTTGCGACTCGCGTCTTCAGTATGCAGCCGCTTCGTCGTCTGGACGAACGTGCCCGCGCTCACCGGGCGGCTGCCCCACCGCGCTACGTGCTCGATAGCGTTCCTGTGAGTTATGAGCCGACGTTTCGATTCTAGAAGCCATCTCATAAATAGGAGTGGGCTGCGTGGCTGTCGATTTTTGGCTTGGGTAAGGCGCGACGAAGGAGCCATCCGTTCCGATTTAGTTTCCTCCTTGTTTGGAATGCGAACCTTCGGCAACGCGTCTCTGGCCCTGATTTTTTGGTGCGCGGCTGCCTCGGCGCGGGGCCAGGACCAATCGGCCGCCTCGATCAGCCGTGAAGTCAAGGATGTGTTCGCCCATGCCGCCAGGGCCGTGGTCAAGGTCCACGGGGTCGACGAGCACAGCGAGATTTTCGGGACCGGATTCTTCATCGGCCCGACCGGAACGCTTTACACTTCCTACACGGTTGGGGGGGAAGCGAGTAATTTCACGGTTGAGTTTGGCGGGAAGCGATATCCGGCCCGGCCGGTGGTGGCCGATGTCCGCAGCGGCATGGCGATGTTGAAGATCGATGCCATAACTCCAACCCTGCCGATCGGCAAAACCGAAGAACTCGAAGTGGCTACCCCGGTGGTGACGATTGGTTATCCCCTCGATCTGCCTGAAACCCCGAGCTTCGGAATGATCGCCGGTTTCGACCGAAAATATATGGGGCGCTATTTTTCGACCACTCATCTTCGAGTGAATCTCCCCACCCAGCGCGGAGAAGCGGGCGCGCCGCTGCTCAACCTGAAAGGGGAAGTGGTGGGCATTCTTGTCAGCAGTCTGGAAAATAGCTCCTCCTGTTATGCGCTTCCGATCGAAGCTGCGGAAAAAATTCGCAACGATTATCTGCGTTTTGGCGAAGCCCGGCACGGCTGGATCGGGATCAACGTTTCTGAAGCCAAGACCGCGGTGGACGGTTCGCGGGCGCAGA
This sequence comes from uncultured Verrucomicrobiae bacterium, assembly GCA_963728975.1. Lineage (GTDB taxonomy): Bacteria > Verrucomicrobiota > Verrucomicrobiia > Chthoniobacterales > UBA10450 > DATFCK01. The sequence goes on along the minus strand of CAVSMF010000001.1, from coordinate 756,409 downwards.
TGACCGAAATCATGCCGGATACGCCGGGAGCCCAGTCGGGATTGCGAGCGGGGGATATTCTTTTGCAGGTTGGCAACAAGGAAGTGCGGCAACCTGAAGATGTGCTGGATGCGTCCTTCTTTCTTACCGCCGGCGATGTCGTGCCGATCACGGTCGTGCGTGACGGGAAAAAGCTTACCTTCAATGTCCAGGCGGATGTTCATCCGGCCAGCACCAACCTTCCCCGGTACCCCGACGGACAAAAAGTCCCGATGTCGGCTACGCTGATGCCGAAGCGCGCGATTCCTTTGAGCGTGCCCGTTTCGCCCAACGACTAGGGGACCTTTAGGGAAAGCGCCGGCGCACCGGAACGCAGGCGGTGGATCGATGACCCAGGCTGCCCTACCGCGCCAGCAGCTTCTTTAAATCCGCTTCGGTCACAATCCGAATCCCGAGCTGTTTTGCCTTTTCCAGTTTGCTCCCCGGCTCCTCTCCGGCCAGGACATAACTGGTTTTCTTGCTTACACTGCCGGTCACTTTTCCGCCCCGGGCGATGATCAGTTCGGCGATCTCTTCGCGCGGTTTGCTCAGGGTCCCGGTAATTACCCAGGTCGAACCGGCCATGGCGGAATCGGCGGACGCTTTCCTGGGTTCTATCTGCGGCCTGACCCCGAGTTTTTGCAGGCGCTCGATTATTTTTCGATTACGCGATTCCTGAAAAAAATCGTGAATGCTCCTGCCCACCACCTCGCCGACATCGGGGATGCGCTGCAATTCTTCGGCCGGCGCGGCCATGAGATCTTCCAGATTGCGAAAATGTTCGGCCAGGGCGCGGGAAGCGCTTGCTCCGACGTGTAAAATTCCCAGCCCGAAAATCAATCGCCAGAGCGGCCGCGTTTTACTGCTGTTGATCGCATTCAGGAGATTGGCGATGCTCTTTTCGCCTGTTCGCTCCAGGGTTGACAGTTTCTCCGCCGTGAGCTCGTAGATGTCGCTGACGTCGCGGAGGAGCCGATTGCTCACGAGCTGTTCCACCATCATTTCGCCAAGACCCTCGATGTCCATGGCTCCGCGCGAGGCGAAATGCTCGATCCGCCGCTTCAATTGGGCGGGGCATCGGCTGTTGATGCAGCGCAACGCGACCTGTCCCTCGTCTCTCACCACTTTGCCCCCGCAGACCGGGCACGTTTCCGGCATTCGGAATTTCTTTTCTTTCCCGGTGCGGGCGGCGGTCTTGACTTCGATTACTGCCGGAATGACCTCACCCGCCTTCTCGATCACAACCCTGTCTCCAATGCGGATATCCTTTCGTTTGATTTCGTCCTCGTTGTGCAGGGTCGCCCGGGCCACCGTGCTCCCGCTGACAAACACCGGTTCCAGATGCGCGACCGGCGTCAGCGTCCCGGTGCGGCCTACTTGAACGACAATATCGATTAAACGTGTCTCGACCCGTTCCGCTTCGTACTTGTAGGCGATTGCCCACCGGGGCGATTTGGCGGTGAACCCAAGCCGTTCCCGCTGGCTAAACGAATCCACTTTCACGACGGCGCCGTCCGTCTGATAGGGAAACCGGTTCCGGATCGCGTCCAGTTCATGGATTGCGTCAAGAATCCCTTCAACCGAATCGGCAATCCACCATTTCTCGGTGGCGCTGAGACCGAGTTTCTTAAAGAATGGAAAAATCTTTGAGTGAAGATCGATGGCGACTCCTTCGGTCGCTCCGGTCCCGTAAAGCACGATCCCGAGGGGACGTTGGGCGACGATTTTGGGATCAAGCTGTTTCAGGGAGCCGGCGGCGGCATTCCGAGGATTGGCAAACAAAGGGAGGCCGGATTGTTCGCGTTCCTCGTTTAATTGTTCGAACCCGCGCTTATCCATGTAGACTTCGCCCCGCACCTCCAGGAGTTTGGGGTGGGCCCCGCCGCCTAACCGGTCCGGGACCGAGCGAATGGTGCGAATGTTCTGGGTGATATCGTCGCCGACAACACCGTCTCCCCGGGTGGCGGCGTGCTCCAGGTTGCCGCTTCGGTAAAGCAGGGAAACGGCGACCCCGTCCACTTTTGGCTCGATTACGACCGGTATTTTCTCGTTAGGTAGCAACCGCGAGATCCGGGCGTAGAAATCGGCGATTTCTTCCTGGGAATAGGTGTTGTCCAGACTCAGCATCGGGGCGAGATGGGTAACTTGCTGAAAAGCCGTTAGTGGCTTGTCGCCTACTCGCTGGGTCGGAGAATCCGCGGTAATCAAATGGGGGAATTGCGTTTCAAGATCTACAAGCTCCCGGTAAAGCCGGTCGTATTCGCGGTCACTGATGACCGGGGCGGCATCCTGGTAGTAGAGGCGATCGTGTGTCCGGATCTGCCGGCGGAGCTCAGCCAGACGGTCTGCAGCTTGCTTCTGATTCATAGCCATTTATCGAGTCATGATACAAACGCGCGAAAAATCGGCAACGGCTTCGAAGGTGCGCCCCTCCATTTGCCGCTTTCAATTTCCCGCAAACCGGCTAACCATATCGAAACGTGAAACCGAGTGAGCGCATCCTCGGGGTCGAAGGCGGTGGAACAAAGACCGCCTGGGTCGTCACAGAACGCGACGGTAACGATCTGCGCATTCTGGAACAGGGGAAATTGCCTCCTTCCAATTTTCGCCTTGCCACTGCGGAGAGATTGCGGGCGGTTTTCCAGCAGCTGCCGCGGGCGGTGGATCGGGTCGGAATTTTTCTAGCCGGCTGTGTCACCGAGGAGGATCGGCAAACTCTGTTGCGACTCGCGGCCGAGCTCTGGCCGGGAAAGAAAATCGTCACCGGCAGCGATCGCGAATCGGGACTTGCCGCTGCCCTCGGGCATGGCGAAGGCATTGTGGTCAACGCCGGAAGCGGTTCCTCGGTGACCGGGCGGCGGGGCGATCGGATCGAGAAAGCCGGGGGCTGGGGACACATTCTGGGAGACGCCGGCGGCGGCTATTTTCTTTCTATTCAAGCGCTGCGTCTGATCCTGCGCGAATACGATCTGCATCGCGGCGAAGTCCAGTTTGCGGCCAAGGTTCTGCAAGCCCTGGCCCTCAACAGTCTGGATGAGCTGGTTCGGTGGGCTCAAACTGCCGACAAAATGGAGATCGCGCTGCTGACCCCGGCTGTGTTCGAAGCGGCGGTGGCCGGTGACGAACGGGTCATCGAGATTTTGGAGGAAGGAGCCCGGGTCTTGAGCGAATACACCGAGGCGGTGGCATCGCGGCTGCATCTGCTCGCGCCTAAAGTGATGTTGCTGGGTGGATTGTTTCATCGGGATTCCATCTATGCCCATACTTTCCGGCGCAGGTTGAAAAAGAGTCTACCCGACGTCCGGGTGGCGGTGGCCGATCAATTACCTGAACTGGGAGCGGCCTGGCTGGCTGCGGAGATGCCGGAGCTTTCTTCCGTTTATTCGCAACTGCCTAACGAGGACGTGGAGAATTTGGCGGCGGCGTTGACGGAACAACCCAACCCGCGTTCCGAGAACCTGGAACGAATGAGCGCGCGCCAACTGGTGGACCTGTTTGTAAGCGAAGAGAAATATGTGCAGGAAGCGCTGGGCGGGGCAGTCGACGCTTTGGTCGGAGCCATTGAATTGATCAGCCGGTCTTTAAGTAGCGGCGGCCACTTGTTTTATGTCGGCGCCGGGACCAGTGGACGGCTCGGGGTCCTGGACGCCAGCGAAATACCTCCCACTTTTGGAGCGGCTCCCGATCTGGTTCAGGGAATTATCGCTGGAGGCGCAACCGCCCTTTACCGGAGTGTCGAAGGCGCGGAGGACGAAGAGAGCGCCGGCGCCCTGGCCGTTGACGAACGCCGGATAAAGAATGGTGATGTTGTGATCGGCATCACCGCCAGCGGCCGCACCCCGTTTGCCGTAGGCGCCCTGACCCACGCCCGATCGTTAGGCGCGAAAACGATTTTGCTCTCCTGCAACCCCGGAGTTTCCGGAACTTTCCCGGTCGATCTGACAATTGAACTCGCGGTCGGCCCTGAAATTCTGACCGGGTCGACCCGGCTGAAAGCGGGCACGGCCACCAAAGTGGCGCTGAACATCCTCAGCACCGGGGCAATGGTGGCCCTGGGGAAGGTGCGGGGCAATCTCATGATCGATCTGCATGCTTCCAGCGCGAAATTACGCGACCGGGCGGCCCGGCTGGTCGCGCAGATGAACGGGTGCGACTACGCTGCGGCCCGGGAACAACTGGAAAAAAACGGATGGAATTTGCGGGCGACGGTCGAGCATCCTGGGAAATGACGCGGGATTTATGCTATAAGCGGAATATCTCCGGGCGGGGGTATACCTGAATTTAACGTTTTGTAAGCGCGATTCCCGGTTCCAATCCGAATTTCCATTTAAAAGCTTAACTGGAAAGGCTCATAATTATGCTTTGGACTATCTTTGTTATTCTACTCGTCCTGTGGATTCTCGGGCTCGTTAATGTTTACTCGATAGGCAACTTCGTCTGGTTGCTGCTGGTCGCGGCGGTTGTCGTTTTAATCATCCAATTGATCCAGGGTCGGCGCTCACTCTAATGAAAAGCTCCGTCATTATAGGCATCGTTCTCATCGTGATCGGCATCATCGCGCTGGGCTATGGCTGGTTCGGGTCGGTTAGCTACACCACCAAGGAAAACGTAGCCAAGCTCGGGCCGGTGGAAGTGAACAAGGAAAACGAACATCACGTGCCAGTCGGGCCAATCGTCGGCGGCCTCTTCGTGGCCGGCGGGATTTTGGTGCTGGTAGTCGGCGGCCGAAAAGTCTGAGCTTCGGCCGGAAAGCCGGAGTTGTTTATGCAGCCGTTGCCGCGGTTTCTCCCGCGGGCGCGTTAATCTCGCCCCACGACCCGTTAACCCCGGTGGCGGATCCCGGCCTGGTCCGCTCCAATTGTCTTTTGCCGCTTGCGCGCTTCTGGTTGAATCGCCGAATGGCGCAATCGGCAAATCGGCGGGCGGTTCGCTGGCTGCGCGCTCAATTGCCGGTCTTGACCCGCAACGGCACGATTAGCCCGGACGTGGCGGTGGCGATCGAGTCCTACTACGAGACCACAGAATCGCGCGCGCCCAATTTTGGATTTGTGGTGTTGGCCACGCTCGGGACGGGCCTGATCAGCGCCGGAATGATTCTTCTCCTGGCCCACAACTGGGATGAGTTGAGTCGGGACGCGCGCACGATCATTGCGTTTCTCCCGCTAATTGCCGCGCAAGCCCTGGCCGCATTTGTCTTGATCCGCCGGGACGGGTCGCGGCCGTGGCGCGAAGGTGCGGCGATTTTTGATGTGGCGGCGGTGGCGGCGGCGATTTCGTTGATTAGTCAAACCTATCAAATCCAGGGAAGTTTCGCCGACTTCATGCGGATCTGGCTGCTCCTGAGCGTGCCTGTCGTCTACCTGATGCGCACGACACTCGGGACAGTCCTCTATCTGGCCGGTGCCGTGGTCTGGCTTTTTGCCCGTGACGAGTGGTTCAGCAGCCAGCAAAGTCCGCTCTTTTTCTGGCTGCTCTTGCTTCTGATCGTTCCTTATTTTCTTCTTTGTTTCCGCCGCGACAGTTCCAGTCGCGAGACCGCCTGGCTGGCGATCCTCCTGGCGATCGCAGCCGGAATTGGGCTCGGCTTTACCGCGGACTTTACCAAGGCCAATCTTGGAGGCGTCGCGTTCGCGGGATTGTCCACGGCCGTTTATCTCTGCGGCATGCAGTTTTTCCCGCAGAACGAAAGACGGTTGCATCCGCTCGCGCTCGTTGCCGGCATTGGGATGGGAGCGACAGCGATTGTTCTTAGTTTTGAATCAATCTGGCATCTGTCCGAGCATCTCCCCTGGGACCAGTGGAGCGCTGCTGGAAAAGCCGGTGTTGCCATTGAACTTTTTTTTCCCACGGTGGCGGTGGGCCTGGCCGGGTGGAGTATTTTTCGGGGGCAAAAGAAATTCAGTATAACTGCCGCAGCGCTGCCACTGGTCGCGGGGATCGGGTGGAGTGTCGCCCAACTCTGTAAATTGCCCTTGTACCAAAGCACTCACTGCTCTTTCGCCGCGGCCGGGATCCTGGATATCTATGTCCTTCTGTTTGGCATTGCAGCGCTGATACGCGGTATCCGTGCCGGAAGCATCGCTCGAGCGAACCTCGGGTTGCTCGTAATCGCGGCCCTGGCCTTTGCCCGATTCTTTGACACCGACCTTAGCTTCGTCACGCGAGGCGTCGGCTTTATCGCGGTCGGTCTGGGATTCCTTGTCGCCAACATCATCTTTTTCCGAAAACGAGTTGTTGTATGAAAAGCATCCGCATTGGCCTTTTTTTGGTTGTGGCTCTGGCCCAACTGAGCGTACCGGCGTCGGTCGTTTGGAAACGGGAGCGGACGTTGAAGTATGGCCGTCTCTGGAAGTTCAAAACGGAACCAGTCGATCCGGTTGACGCTGTGCGAGGACGCTATGTCGCCTTGAGAATGGCCAGTGAAAGAGTCCGCAAAGTCGATCAACCGCCTGGCCGCCAAAAATTTCCGCCCGGCACGGTTGCCTATGTTTCCTTGAAGGCAGATGCCGAAGGATTTGCCCAGGTCGATCAGATTAGCGCGATCCCGATGAAGGGCGATAACGTGGTCAGGGCGGAGGTTGGATATTCGTGGGGTGGCTGGGAACACGTCCGGTTTCCTTTTGACAAGCTTTGGGTCAGTGAAAAGACAGCGCCGGCAGCGGAGCGGGCTTATCTGGAGAACAGCCGGCGCGGCAACGGGAAGGCTTACGTTACCGTCCGGGTCCGCGACGGCGATGCAGCTCTGGAGCGCCTCTATATCGGCGATCAAACCCTGGCCGATTATTTACGGGCCCATCCGTCTCCCTGATCGAGCGGCGCTCCAGGAATCGGCCTAACTACTGATCCTGCGACGGCTCGGCCCCGCCCGCCTTGAGCACGGCAAAGGTTTTCGTGCCCTTGCGGTCGAGATAAAGGAGAACGCCGCGGCGCGGATCGGCTTTATTCAAGGCCTGACGAAACGACTGCAAATTGGTGACGGCTTTCCCGTCGACTTCGGTAATCACGTCTTCGCGCTCGATTCCCTGTTGCGCGGCCAGGCTGTTATCAGCCACATCGGTAACGATGACTCCTTGTTGCACGCCGAGCTTCAGATGGTCGGCCATTTCTTTGCTTAATTCCTGGACCTGCAGCCCGAACTTGCCCGTCTCTTCCTCCGGCGATTGGGGGGGCGGCACCGGTGGATTCGAGGCTCGCGAAATTTCGTTGGGAAGTTCCCCGGTTGTAATCGGGATCTTGAGGGTCTGGCCTTTACGCCAGACGGTTAGTTCGACTTTCTGGCCGATTTTTTTTCGCAAGATCTGATGCTGCAATTCGGTGTCGGTGACGACCGGGGCGTCATCCACCTGCGTAATCACATCGCCGGGCCGGAGACTGCTTTTGTATGCCGGAGCGTCCGCTTCAATCGTGCGGACCACGACCCCCTTCTCGATTCCTTTAAACATGTCGCGAATCGAAGGATCTTCTCCCAGCGTCTCGATTCGGATGCCGAGCCACGGACGCACGATCTTGTGTCCGGCGATCAACTCGTTTCCGATTTCCTTGGCCATGTTGATCGGAATAGCGAACCCAAGGCCCCGGTTAAGCCCGTTGATGAGCGTGTTCATCCCGATGACCTTTCCATCGATGTCACAAAGGGGACCGCCGCTGTTGCCAGGATTGATGGAGGCGTCCGTTTGCAGGAAGTCCGAGATAGCGCCGCCCCCGATCAGCTTGCTTCGGCCCTTCCCGCTCACCACCCCATAAGTAAAGGTGTAATCCAGCTTAAAAGGAGCCCCAATCGCAAATGCGAACTGGCCCACTCGCACCGCATCGCTGTCGCCAAGCTGCGCCGTGGGTAGGTCTTTGGAGTCGATCTTGATTACGGCCACATCCGTTTTTTCGTCTGTTCCAACAGTCTTGGCCGGAAACTCGCGTCCATCTCTCAGACGCACGTTAATTTTGTCGGCCCCTTCCACGACGTGAAAGTTTGTGAAAATAAAACCATCGGAACGCACGATAAATCCCGAGCCTTCGCTCCGGACCGGCTGGGAACTGCGGGGCCCGCCGTGCGGATTATTTTCGTCGGGCGGCCCTTGAAAGAAAAGATCGTCAAAGATCGAACTGTCTCCTCCCTCGCTCTTTTTCGACACCTCGATAATCACGACGCTGGGAGCGATTGTTTCGAACACCTTGGCGAAGGCGTTGTTCAGCGCATGCACAACATCTTTACCCGCTTCCGCCGTCGGCGCCGCGGGGATTGGTTTCGTAGCCGGGTCCGGGGCGGCAGCCTGGACTGTAATTGCCAAAGCCGCAAAAAAAGAGAGAAAGAAAAACGGTGCTCGCATCATAGAGATTGGTTGGAATTTTGACATTCTTTTGGGCGCAACGTTCATTCCCCGTTTCCCCCGCCGCAAGCCTCGCTCCGCCTTCTCCCAGCCTAACACGGGAACCAGAGGCCGTCTTGTTCCGAAGCGCCCTAAACTTCGCTTTCGCGGCCCTGGGCCTGCTTATCGAGCTCCGGGACTTGACATCTCATGTAAGATAGGATCTCGGGTTGTGACTCTCATGCAAGTATTTGGACTTCAAACAGCTGTAGTGACTGTGATCGCCGGCACGGCCTTCTTTGGAATGGCTACGGAAGGGTCCGCCCCGGAAGCGGTGACTCCGATTTCGGCCAGCGCGTTTGTGCGGGCGATGGCCGCGCATCGAACGACGGTGATCGATTTATATTTTCACGATCATCTGAATCCTAACGCCCGGGCGGGCCAGGATCGCCCCTTGCTTGTGGCCGCTGTTCTGCAGCAAGATCGAAGCACCGCGCAACAACTGCTTCAGGCTGGCGCTTGTGTCGATCTGGCTGATGAAACGGGGCTCACCCCGATGATGGCGGCGGCAATGAACGGCGATGTCGCCCTCCTTCAAAAATTGCTGCCGCTCGCGACCAATCCCGCCGCAACCGACCGGGCCGGCCGCACCGCCCTCGATTACGCGATCGCTGCCGGCAAACCAGAAGCAGTCGAGATCTTGTTGCCGACTGTTCCCGACCTCGCCAGGCCCGCAAAAGACGGCCGGAACGCTTTCGCCATGGCTCTGGACGGGGCAAATGCGGCCGTCACCCGCCTTGTTCTGCAATATCTGCCCGCAGAAGAACAATGGAGCGATGACGCGACCCGCGCCCTGGAACAGTCGTTGGCCACCGGCAATAAAGAGGAGGTTAAGCTATTGCTTTCCAAACATCCGGTTCCTCCCGTGTCCCCGGGAAGGTCGGTGCCGCTTTTTGCCTACGCTCTCGCTTTAAACGATCAGCCCTCCGTCCGGCTCCTCCTGGAATCCGGGGCCGATCCGAACATGACTCTGCCGGATAAATGCGATCGCGAATTCCTTGCCCTCCTTCCGGCCGAACTTCGCAGCGCCGTTGGGGGCGACAGAGGCGTCACCCTGCTGATGTTAGCGGCAGGGCTCGGCCAGCCGGAATCAGTCCGCGCGTTGCTAGCGGCTGGAGCGGACCGGTCGCGGGCGACGACACGTTACAAAATGCTTCCACTCTATCTCGCCGCCCAGAATGGAAAATGGCAATGCACCCAGATTCTGCTCGGGAGCGGCCCGCCTCCGGAACAGCTTCGGATCGAGATCTCGCTTGCCTCGCAACAAGCAGCGGTGATCCGGGATGGCGTTCCCGTCTTTAGCACGAACTGTTCAACCGGCCGCGAGGGATACGCCACCCGGACCGGCGATTACGTCATCACAGACAAAGAGCGCGACCATCGATCCACGATTTATCACGTGGAAATGCCTTATTTTATGCGCCTGAGTTGTCTTGATTTCGGGATGCATGAAGGCTCGGTGCCGGATCATCCCGCTTCCCACGGCTGTATCCGGCTGCCGGGCGACGCCGCCCGAAAGCTCTTTGCCGAGATTCCGGTGGGAACACTGGTAACGGTGAAGTAATTCTCCGGACGTAAGCCCCGGCGCTGCCGCCGCGTTTTGGCGGGAGGCCGATTCGATAATCCCGCCTGAACGGACCTTTGCCTCCGCGGATGATCGCGCAGGCTGAGGTTCCCGGCGCACCTCCAGGTGCGTGCGTTGACACGATTTTTAAACCTCTTAACGTTTTTGCTCTCAACCCAAAATGCTCACTCTCGCTCCAGGGAAAGTGGATGGAAAAGAGTTCGTCTCCCACGCTCCGGGCTATTGGTCCGGCGACTGCCGGATCGAGCCGGCGCTATGGGACGATTGGAAATGGCAGCTGAAAAACAGAGTCACCTCCCTGGCCCAACTCCAGCAACATCTCGATCTCACCGCCGAGGAGCGCAGCGGAGTTTTGCTCTCCGGCACTAAGCTCGCTCTCGCTGTCACCCCCCATTTTTTCAATCTCATTCCTCGCGATAATCCGGACGATCCCATCCGGCGCCAGGTCATTCCCCGGATTGAAGAGACCTGGGCATCGTCTTACGACATGGCTGACCCGTGCGGAGAAGACTCGCGCATGCCGGTGCCAGGATTAGTCCATCGCTATCCCGACCGGGTCCTGTTTCTGGTAACGGATCGTTGTGCCAGCTACTGCCGGTATTGCACGCGCAGCCGGGTGGTAAGCGGAGTCGGGGAACAGGAGCTACATACCGATTTCGAGGAAGCATTTCGTTACCTGGAAAAGCACACCGAGGTTCGCGACGTTCTTCTCTCCGGCGGCGACGCCCTCCTCTTCAGCGACGACAAACTGGAACGGATCTTGAGCCGGCTTCGGGCCATTCCGCATATCGAATTTCTGCGGATCGGAACGCGGGTCCCGATTTTTTTACCGCAACGCATTACCCCGGAGCTGTGTGCGATGTTGCAGAAATATCATCCGCTCTGGATGAGCGTTCACGTGAATCATCCCCGGGAACTGACCATCGAAGTAAGAGAGGCATTGGAACGGCTGGCCAACGCCGGGATCCCGCTGGGTAACCAAAGCGTGCTGCTCAAGGGCGTTAACGACGATCTCGAGACGATGAAAACGCTCGTCCATAAATTGTTGATCTGCCGGGTCCGCCCCTACTACATCTATCAGTGCGACCTCATCAACGGCTCGTCCCATCTGCGCACCTCCGTCGCCAAAGGAATCGAAATCATTGAGGGTCTCCGCGGCCACACCACCGGTTATGCTGTCCCCCAATTCGTCATCGACGCGCCCGGGGGCGGGGGCAAGGTGCCGATCAACCCCGGCTACATCCTCTATCACGATAACGAAAAGATCGTGATCCGGAATTACGAGGGGAAAATTTTCGAGTATCCGGAATCAGGAAACGAAAACGTCCAGTTCGCTCCCCAGCGCGAGTATCACGACGAATACCTCTATTCCTAGACAGACTAGACAGGACTAACAGGATTCATTTTTAGCCACAGATTCCCTCGATCCCAATTTGCACAGATTTGGGGAGCGCGACCATGTTGGTCGCCTCAATCGGCATCCTGCCGATTTGTTAAACAGTTCCGGCCCAAGCCGGCACCGCTTTCGCCGAAGTGGGAGGCGCCTCCGGCGGCGAGAGTCACCAATCCGGAAACCAGGAGAGGGCAGCGAGAATGTCTGAGGAACCCAGGAAAGCAGGAATTCTGAAACAGGGTCCGGGGATCTAAAGCACTATTTTTTCCGCCCTGCGCGCTTTGCTCGAGAAAATTACTCCCTTTTCCTGCGTTCCTGCTTTCCTCAGAGATCGTTTCCCGTTTTTCGTGGCTTCCTGGTTTCCACATTGATTTCCTAATCCCGTTTTCCTGCGTTTTTTCTTCCGTCAAACGCGATCGCGCCCCCGATAATTGTCATTTCGCAGCGCGTTTTCAGAATCTCCGGCTCGGGAATCTTCATGATGTCCTGGGAGAGGACGGTGAGATCGGCCAGTTTACCCGGCTCGATTGAACCCTCCTCTTTCTCTTCAAACGCGTCGTAAGCAGGCCAGAGCGTGAACATTTTCAGCGCCTGCGGCCGCGAAACGGCTTGCTCGGGATGCCAGCCCGGACCCGATTCCCCTGTGAGGCTCTTGCGCGCTACCGCCGCGTAAAATTCGATCATCGGTTCGCCGCGCTCCACCGGCGCATCGGACCCGCCGGGAATGATGCAGCCCGATTTTATGAGGCTCTGCCATGCATAAGCGCCCGCCAGCCGATCCATTCCAAGTCGGCGAGGCGCGAAAAATAAATCGCTGATCGCATGAGAGGGCTGCATCGATGGAATAACGCCTAGCTTGGCGAAGCGCGGGAGATCCGCCGGATCAAGAATCTGGGCATGTTCGACCCGCCACCGGACATCGCCACCGGGGTGTGAAGGGCTGAACTCCGCGATGCCGGACTCACGGAAGCTCGCCCCTCCGTTAGGTGCCTTGCGTTGGCTAAAGGGCACGGTCTTGAAGGCTTGCTCGTAAAGATCGAGAATGGTCCGGTTCGCCCGGTCGCCGATGGCGTGAGTCTCGACCTGAATGCCGCGGCGCAACGCTTCTTCGAACATCGGCAGCAAATCTTTTTCCTTCTCCCTCAGGAATCCGGAAGTCTCCGGCGCATCGGCATAAGGCTGGAGCAAGGCCGCCCCGCGCGAGCCGAGCGCCCCGTCGAAGATCACTTTGATCGTGCGCTGGGTAAAATGATGATGGTAGGCGTTGATCGTCGCTCCCTCATTCAAGAGCTGCTGCGCATCTTTTCCAGGGCCGTAAACCGCGTTGATGAATCGGATTTTGATTTTGCCCGCCTCAAATGCCGCTCGGATCAAACGGATATCTTCCTCATAGCTGCCGGCGTTTTGAATTTCGCACCAGCCCAGCCTGATCTCGCGCTCGATCCCGCGCAGCAGCATTTGCTCGCGCTCGGCTTGATCTGGCTTTGGAATGTTTTCGGTAACGAGACTCTGGGCTTTATCCAGAAGCATCCCCGTCAGTTCGCCGGTCTTCTGGTCCTTCGAAATTTCGCCGCCGAAAGGACTGGCCGTGTCCTTGCCGATGTGGGCGATTTTCAGGGCAGCGCTATTGGCAATAGAGGCGTGGCCATCAGCCCGGGTGAGAAATACCGGATTATCGGGCGCGATGGCGTCGAGGTCCTGCCGGGTAGGAAATTGGGGCGGGTTCCAGAAAGTCTCGATCCAGCCCCGTCCGGTGATCCATTTTCCGGGTCGCGCCTGGCTCACCCGCGCCTTTACTTTAGCCAGAAAATCTTCAAGCGATTTCGTCTTCTCGAGATTGAGGCTCATCTCCCGCTCGCCGATTCCAAAAATGTGAACGTGCGAGTCGGTAAGTCCTGGGACAACCGTGTCGCCTTGCAAGTCGATGACGCGTGTTTTTCCAGCGCGGAAAGTGTCAGCCTTCCGATTGTCGCCGACCCAGACGATCCGGTCGTTCTTGATGGCCACGGCCTCGGCCCGCGGTTGGTTCTCATTTCCGGTGTAGATGTTGGCGTTGACCAACAGAAGGTCTGCCTCCTCCGCCTGGGTCAATGCGCTGCCCAAAACGAAAGTCAGAACGCAGGCCAGCCGGACAAAACCGAGGCGGCCGGGTCGCCTGTTTTGTCCGTAGTTACTTGACATCAGGTTCTTTTTGCTAATTCGATGCTTTTCCGTATCGGAAACAGTGGTCAGCCGCCTTTTCCGATAATTGATGGGATGAAATCGAGCAATGAATTTTGTTTTGCCAGGCCGGACACAACTTATAAACTTTTCGCTCTTGTTCGAACCGGCCCGCAAATCCAAACTTTTCAGCCTCTGAAGGAAGCACGTCTTAACCTTAACTTAATTTCGATTCCAGACCAGCGGCCGCGATTGGGCAGCGGCGGTGTCCGCTAGTTTTATGGCGAATTTTTTCCCACGTTGGAGCAATTGGTTGCCGCTGAAACTCTCAGTGTGCACAATCGTTGTTGTCTGCGGGTTGACCGCGGCGACCTGGTATTACGGCACACCCAAATACACCCGAGTCGGCTATCAGCCGATTCAACCGGTGCCGTTCCCGCACGACATCCATGTCACGCAGCTCGGGATGGATTGCCGGTATTGCCATAGCTTCGTCGACGTCGCGGCCCGCTCGAACCTGCCCACCACCCAGCTTTGCATGAACTGCCATCAGCAAATCCAGAAGGATAACCCCAAGCTTGAACCGCTGCGGGAGAGCTGGAAAACAGGGCGCCCAATCGATTGGGTGCAGATTCATCGCACCCCCGATTACGTTTTTTACAATCATGCCGCTCACGTGAACCGCGGCATCAGTTGTTTCAGTTGTCACGGACAGATTAACCACATGCCGGTGGTCTATCATGACCAGCCCGAAAGCATGGCCTGGTGTCTCGAGTGCCACCGGCATCCTGAAAATCATCTCCGGCCCCAGGAAGAAGTATTCAATCTGGATTGGAAGCCCGAAGATGTGAACCCGGCCAAATTTGTTGCCGAATATGGCCAGCCAAAAGGCGTGACGGAAGATTGGACGAAGCGAAAGAGGCTTACCCAAAAAGAAATCGGCGAGACGTTAAAAGAGCGTTGGAATATTCGGCCAACCGTAAATTGTCAGGGGTGTCATCGATGAAACGAGTATTCCACCATCCGCCGGAAGGACCTTCGGAGAAGAAATACTGGCGCAGTATGAACGAGTTGAGCGATACGCCTCAATTTCGCCAGTGGCTCGAACGCGAATTTCCAAACGGCGCCCCCGAGCCGGGCGACGAGGAGTGGTCTCGACGCGGTTTTCTCAAGCTCATGGGGGCTTCCATGGCCCTGGCCGGAGTCGGCCTCACCAGTTGTCGCCGTCCCGAGATGCATCTGGTTCCATTCACCAAAGGCGTCGAGTGGTCGATTCCGGGCAAGCCTCTCTATTATGCGACCGCCATGCCCCGGCGCGGCGGCGCCATCCCCCTCATCGCCACCACGGTGGATGGCCGGCCGATCAAACTCGAGGGCAACCCTCTCCATCCGGAAAGCGGCGGCACCACCGATGTTTTTGCCCAGGCTTCCATTCTCGATCTTTACGATCCCACCCGTTCGCGCGGTTTCCTGGAAAAAGGGAAGCCATCCACCGAGAAGGCTTTCCGCGACTACCTGGATAAGTCGCGCGTCGACTGGGAGTCGAACGGAGGCGATGGTCTCGCTTTTCTGGTGGACGAAATTCAGTCGCCCACTCGCGATCGTTTGCGCGCGGAAATGGAAAAGGCTTACCCGAATATGCGCTGGTGCGTTTACGAACCGGTGGGATCGGATGCCCAGCAGACCGCTGCCGCCACCGCATTCGGCCCCGATATCCGCCTGGTCGCCCGTCTCGATCGAGCCGATGCCGTGCTCGCCTTGGATAGCGATTTTCTCGATTGCGGGGAAGGGGACCTCACCATGGTGCGAGCATTCACCAACCGGCGCCGCGTCACCCAGTCCAAGGATTCGATGAACCGCCTCTATGTGGTCGAAAATCGATTCACCTTGACCGGCGCAATGGCTGATCATCGCCTCCGCTGCGCTGCCAGCCAGATTCCGGTGTTCGCTTATGCCCTGGCCCGGAAAATTGCCGATATCACCGGCAACGCCGCGCTTTCTGCGATTTTGGCCAGCCTGCCGGCTCCTTCCGGCGGCGCGAATTTTCCGGAACAATGGCTGACCGAGGCCGCCCGCGATCTGGTTGACAAAAGCGGAAGCAGCCTGGTTTTGGCGGGGGGGCATCAACCGGTGGTGGTGCAACTCCTGACCCATGGAATGAATTCCGCGCTCAAGAATTTCGGCACCACCGTTTTGGTTCGGGGTTTTCCCCGAAACGCGAACACATTGAGCGTGCTGCAACTGGCGGCGGATATCGCTTCGGACAAGGTCAGGCAACTCTTCATTTTTGGCGGCGACCCGGTTTACAATGCCTTCCGCGGTCTGGCCCGGGATTCCAACAACGGCCAGTGGCTCGACTGGGCGGAGTTGCAAAAGAAAGTCCCGGAAGTGGTCCGGCTCGGTTATCATGTGGACGCCACCTCGGCTCTGAGCCATTGGCATGTGCCGTTGGCGCATTACCTGGAAAGCTGGGGCGATGCGCTCAGCCCCCGCGGTTCTTATTTGTCGGTCCAGCCGATGATCCTGCCGTTATTCGGCGGCTTGTCCCAGATCGAGCTGTTGAACGCCATCCAGGGCGGTCCAAAACCGGACGGCCGCGAACTCGTTCAAGAAACATTCCGCGCTTCCCGTCCTCCCGGAGATTTTGCCACCGCCTGGTCGAAGTTCCTCCATGATGGATTCGCCGCGCACGTGGTGGAGAAGGAACGGACCCCAACGTTCGATTCCGGCGCGGCCGGCAACCTGGGGCGAACGCTTTGGGCGACTGCTCCCGCGCCGACGTTGGACTCGCCCGAGATTGTCCTGGTGCGCGACTACTCGGTTGACGACGGCCGTCACATCAGCAACGGCTGGCTCCAGGAGATGCCCGATCCGGTTACGAAGCTGACTTGGGATAACGCCGGGTTGATGAGTCCGGCTACTGCCCGGCATCTCGGGGTGGAAAGCGGCGACCTCATTCGAGTCACGCTGACCGATGCGGCGAGCGGCGGCGGCGGCGCGCCCATTGAACGCGAGCTGGTTCTGGCTGCTCTCATCTCGCCGGGGCACGTCGATGCCTCAATCACCATACCGCTTGGCTACGGCCGTAAAATGCCGGGATTCGATGTGCTTCCCTATGCCGGCGCGGCGGTGGAATCGGAACCGGCCGTTGCCGAGCAGAGAGGTTTCAACGGCTATTTCCTGCGCACCGCCTCCAACCCCCACTTCATCGTGGCCGACAAAAAGAACATCGCGCGCGTCGAGGTGAAGAAAGTCTCGCAAAAATATCCGCTCTCAATCACCCAGGAGCACTGGAGCATCGAAGGCCGGGGCCTGGTCCGGGAGGCGACCCTGGATGGTTACCGGGCTGATAACGATTTCGTTAAAAAAGTCGCGGGCGAAGAGGAACTCCCCCCGCGGCTGCCCTCAATTTATTCGCATCCGCCGCTGGACGCTCCCCAGCAATGGGGCATGGCGGTCGACTTGAACGTCTGCACCGGTTGCAGCGCCTGCGTGATCGCCTGCCAGGCGGAAAACAATATCCCGATCGTGGGCAAGCTCCAGGTCAGCCATGGACGGGCCATGCATTGGATTCGCATCGATCGCTATTACGCGAGCGAAAAACCGTTCAGCCAGGATTGGGGCGAATACCCCCAGGATCCGGAAATCGTTCACGAACCGATGATGTGTCAGCATTGCGAAAACGCGCCTTGCGAGACCGTTTGTCCGGTCAACGCCACCGTCCACAGCGAGGATGGGCTCAATGTCATGACCTACAATCGATGTATCGGGACCCGGTATTGCGCGAACAACTGCCCGTTCAAGGTCCGGCGGTTTAATTTTTTCGATTATAACCAGCGGCCGGTGGGAAAAAAGAAAATCGCCGGCGCCTTCAGCATTTACGAAGAGTACTTTGCCCCCCTAACCGAAAAGGGCGCGCCCGATATCGTCAAGATGCAGAAGAACCCGAACGTGACTGTGCGGATGCGCGGCGTGATGGAGAAATGCACGTTTTGCGTGCAGCGGATCGAAGAGGCGAAAATCGCGGCCCACGTCCGGGCCGGCAGTTCTCCCAACACCCTCATCCCGCGCGACTCATTCACCACCGCCTGCGCCCAGGCCTGCCCGAACGAGGCTCTCGTCTTCGGCGACATCTCGGATCCCGGGAGTCGCGTCTCCCAGATGAAGAAACAGGATCGCAATTATCGTCTGCTCGAATATCTGAACGTCAATACCCGGGCCAGTTATCTGGCCCGGATCCGCAACCCAAATCCGAAAATGCCGGATGCGGCCAAAATCGCGGTGGCCAGCCGGGTTGAAAAAGCGGGTCCTGTCGCTGCCGAGAAGGAAGAGCACGTTTACGAGCACGATCAGGGCACTTTGAATCCCTCGGCCAAAGGCGAACCGCACAAAATTACCGAACCCACCCCGCGCCAATAATGGTCTGATGAGGATTCGATCTTGATATGGACGAGGCACCCACAGCACCAGAAGTGATCCGAGGCGAAGCCGCCGCTTCGGTGGCGCCTCCCCTTGCCCGGGTTCCCCTGGTCCTGAACCGGCGCAATTTCAGCTGGGTCACCGAAAGAATTGCCGGCGTGGTGGAACAGCCCGCGCCCCGGTGGTGGTGGGTTGCCTTCACCATCACCGCCAGCATCGCCGCATTCGGTCTTTTCTGCATCGGTTATCAAATTTCCACCGGAGTGGGAACCTGGGGACTCAATCATCCGGTCGGCTGGGCCTGGGACATCACCAACTTCGTTTTCTGGATCGGTATCGGACATGCCGGCACCCTCATCTCCGCTATTTTGTACCTGCTCCGGCAGAAATGGCGGACCTCGATCAACCGCTCGGCCGAGGCGATGACTCTCTTCGCGGTCATGTGCGCCGCGATTTTCCCCGGGATTCACGTCGGCCGGGTCTGGATGGCCTGGTTTCTGGCTCCGGTTCCAAACAGCTGGGGAATCTGGCCTAACTTCCGCAGCCCCCTGATGTGGGACGTGTTTGCGGTCTCCACCTATTTCACGGTATCGGTTCTGTTTTGGTATACCGGCCTGGTGCCCGACCTGGGCACGTTGCGCGACCGGGCCACCACCAAGATCAAGAAATTGCTCTTCGGTATTTTCGCGCTGGGATGGCGTGGCTCGAACCGGAACTGGCGTCACTACGAGATGGCTTACCTGTTGTTAGCCGGTCTCTCCACCCCGCTGGTTCTCTCGGTTCACAGTGTTGTATCCTTCGATTTCGCCACCTCAATTCTTCCGACCTGGCATACCACCATCTTCCCGCCCTACTTTGTCGCCGGCGCGATTTTTGGCGGGTTCGCCATGGTTTTGACCCTGATGCTGCCGGCGCGGTCGATTTTTAAACTGCACGACATCATCACGCCCCAGCACATCGACAAGATGGCCAAGATTATTTTGCTGACGGGCTCGTTCGTGGCCTACTCCTACATGATGGAGTTTTTCGTTTCCTGGTACAGCGGCAACCAGTACGAGCGGTTCGCCTTTTTTAACCGGATATTTGGCCCGTATTGGTGGTACTGGTGGGTGGGAATGCTCTTCTGCAACGTGCTTTCTCCGCAGCTCTTCTGGTCGCGCTGGTGCCGCCGCAATGTCTATGTTGTTTATTTCGTCTGCATGTGCGTCAACGCCGGAATGTGGTTTGAGCGTTTCATTATCATCGTGGGCGGATTGCACCGGGATTTTCTCCCGTCGTCCTGGGGATTGTTCATCCCAACCTGGGTCGATATCTGGACCTTTGTTGGCACGCTCGGCATCTTTACCTCCCTGTTCCTGATCTTTATTCGCTATCTCCCGATGATCGCCATGTCGGAAGTGAAGATCGTGTTGCCCGAAGCCGACGCCCATTATAGCTCGGCCCGCGAGCATCACCCGATCGCCGCCGGTGGAAAGGAGCGCACATGAGAATCTTATGCCTGATGTGTAGCCGCGTCGCTGTGCGACGCGCGGGAAGAACGCAAAAACGTGTACCTTTCGCCGTGGCGCATGCCTGCAACCAGCGTTCGACACCGGCCACAGCCCGGTGGCTACAGTGCGAAAAGGAGCGCACATGATAAGAACTCCATCGGGCCATAAAGTTTACGCCATGGCGGCCGAGTACCCGAGCGCAGCCGCCCTCTATGAAGCAGCCAAACGAGTGCGCGATGCCGGTTTTAAACGCTGGGATGTTTACTCGCCGTTCCCGATCCACGGAATGGATGAGGCGATGGGGCTGGGGAAATCGTGGCTGAGCGCGGTGGTGTTGATCGGAGGAATCAGCGGCCTGCTCACGGCCATGATCGTCGAGTTCGGCCCCTCCTGGTTCCTTTACCCGTTAGTGGTCCACGGGAAACCTTACGACTGGAGAACGGTCCCCGCCTTTTTCCCGATCATGTTTGAGCTGACGATTTTGTTCTCCGCTTTCTTCGCCTTTTTTGCCTGGCAAATCATGAACGGCCTTCCCCGCTGGTATCATCCCATGTTCAACTGGTCCCGCTTTAGCCGGGTGACTAACGACGGTTTTTTTCTGGCGATCGAGGCCCGCGACCCACGCTTCACCGAAATTGAAGCCCGGGAAATCCTGGAAAGTACCGGCGGCCAGCACATCACCATTATTCACGAAGACTGACCTATGCTCCGCGGCTTCTTTCTAATTTCCTTGCTCATGACGATCGCGGTTGTGGCCGTGCTCGGTTTCCGCGGACAGAAGAGCCCGAATCCGCCCTTCGAACTGTTTCCCGACATGGTCCGGCAGCCCTACGTTCGAGCCCAGGCGCCGCTCGATTTCTTCGCCGACGGGCGCGGTTCCCGGCTGCCGGTCGATGGCACAGTCCCGATCGGATACGAGCGGCCAAAGCCTGAAACCATTGCCACCCCGGCTGCCCCTGTCCCCGCACCGGAACCGCGCGCCCGCATCGCATTCAGCGCTGGCACCGACTACTACGACACTGGGAAAATGGGCGACCATTGGGGGACCGGTTTGCCGGTGGAAGTTACCCCGGAATTGATGCAGCGCGGCCGCGAACGTTTCAATATCACCTGCGTCATGTGCCACGGCGCTACCGCCGCCGGAAACGGGATCACCAAACAACTTGGCCTCGCCACCGTCGCCACTCTCCAGGACGAGCGGATTCGCAAAATGGCGGACGGCGAAATCTTCAACACCATTACCCATGGCAAGAATACGATGATGGCCTATGGCCCCACCGTCGTGGTGGCCGACCGCTGGGCCATCATCGCCTACTTGCGCGCCCTGCAACGCAGTCAAAACGCCGCGGTTTCCGACGTGCCGGAAAATCTGCGCGCACAATTGGAGAAAAAATGAGCGATCGGCCGCCTGAATTTCCCGTGCCGGAAGGCGAATATTTTGAAACCAGTCGATTTGCCTGGCTTTTTCTGCTGCTGGGTGTGATCGCGTTCGTGGCTTTGGGCCTTTGCCTGATCGGCGCTTTCGTTTCACCAACCGAGTTCAGCTTTTCCTGGCTGTTTTCCTTCGGCTTTTTCTTCACCCTCTGCGCCGGCTGTTTTTTCTGGACGATCGTTCATTACGCGGTGGACGCGGAATGGACCGTGGTGGTTCGTCGTCAGCTGGAAAACCTGGTTGCGTTGATGGCGGTCCTGGCGGTGTTTTTCGTGCCGGTCCTGCTTTTGCGCCACCATCTTTACGCCTGGATGGATGTTCGGTTAGGCGTGGACCACGTGCTCGACGCCAAGCGCGGTTATCTCAGATGGGATTTTTTCCTGGGCCGCACCCTGTTCTATTTGGGCTTCTTCGTTATCGCCGGGCTCCTCCTCCGGCGGTTTTCCGTTCGCCAGGATAAAGATGGCAATCCGGTCTTTACTCTCCGGCTGCGCAAAGTCGCATTCGTTAGTCTGCCGCTGTTTGCGCTCTGTCTTACTTTCGGCGCCTGCGACTGGTTCATGAGCCTTAACTACAGCTGGTTTTCCACGATGTGGGGCGTCTACATCTTTGCCGGAGCCGCCGGCAGCTCGATGGCCCTGCTTGTCCTGGTCATCACCGCGTTGCGAAAGGCCGGTTATCTCCAGAATCTGGTCACGGCCGAGCATTACCACATCATGGGAAAATGGATGCTCGCCTTTACCGTGTTCTGGGCCTACATCGGGTTCAGCCAATACATGCTCATCTGGTACGCGAATATACCGGAAGAGACCCAGTATTTTCTGGCCCGAAATACCCAGAGCTGGTGGATCCTGAGCGTTCTTCTCGTCTTTGGCCGCTTTTTCGCGCCTTTTATCATTCTGTTGCTCCGCTCGGTTAAGACACATCCCCATCAGCTCTGTTGGATTGCGGGCTGGATCGTCTTCATGCAACTGCTCGACATCTACATCATCATTCTCCCCGCCCTCCACGGTACCGGTGTGCATGTCACGGTTTGGAATTTTGTCCCGCTGGTGGGAATGGGCGCGACCCTCGCTTTCGTTTACCTCCGCCTGCTCGGCCGATCCTCCCTCTTCCCGGTGCGCGACCCGCGTTTGATCGAATCAATCCGACTTGTGAACTGATATGGCTGACGCCCCATCGCTTGGTGAAATCGCTCAGTCGCGCACTCCGTTTTCGGCGTGGCTTGGAGTGATTCTGCTCTTTATCCTTTTTGGAGCGATCGTTTTGGTGGTGATCGGGCCGTCGCCGCGAGGAACAGACTACGAACAGAAGCGGGCCCAGGCCCGAATGGAAAAACTAAAAGCATTGCATGCAGAAGAAGCCAAGGCGCTGACTAGCTACGCATGGGTTGACAAGGGCAAAGGTGTGGTGCGAATCCCGATCGAGCGCGCGATGGAATTGACGGTGACACAATTGAGCCAGGAGAAACCGACCATGGCCGGGCCGATTGCAACGCCGCCGCCGGCTCCTGCCCCGGTTGCTCCTGGCAAGGCAACGCCCGCGCCTGGGGCAACGGCAACTCCCCAGCCTGCTGGCACGGCAAAGCCCACATCGGTGGAAGGGCCAAAGTCAGAAATTCGGGGTCAGCCGGCCGGAGCCGCCAACCCCGCTCCGGTTCCGCCGGGGACGCAACCCGGGCCCAGCGCCACACCCGCGGCGTCGCCCGCGTCGCCGGCCATTCCGCCAGTTACACCGCCGCCCCTAAATCCCCCGACGCCGCCTGGGACGCCGCTGCCCGTCCCCGGGAAATCACCGGTAGGACTGACGGCAACGCAATGAATGTCTGATCGCAATGCCAGAATATGGATGCCACTGAAATACCATTGAAAGCGCCGCCGCTGGCGGAAGAAAGACCGCCGCACGATGTCGAGACCGTCGAACGCGCTTTGATCGATGCATCCACTCGGGTGCCGGTCCTGATGTTCTATACCTCGGCAATCGTCTGGCTGCTGATCGGGACCGTCCTGGCCATGCTTGTGTCGCTGAAAATGCATTCCCCCGACATGCTTTCCAATGTCGCTTTCCTGACCTGGGGCCGGCTCCGTCCCGCCCACGTCAACATCATGATTTATGGCTGGGCCTCGATGGCCGCGATGGGCACCGCGATTTGGTTGATGGCGCGTTTATGCCGGACGGTTCTGCGGCACCCGCTCTTGCTTCTGGCCGGAGCCGGGTTTTGGAACGTTGGCATCGTCATGGGAGTGGTCGCGATCCTGATCGGAGACAGCACGGGTTACCAATGGCTCGAATTTCCCCCTTATGCCGCGGTCGTTCTCTTCGTCGCCTACCTCCTCATCATGTCGTGGGCGGTCCTCATGTTCCGTTTTCGCCGCGGCGACCAAATCTATATCACCCAATGGTATTTGCTGGGAGCGTTTCTCTGGTTTCCGTGGCTCTACGCCGCCGCCCAGGTCATGCTTTTTGTCGTGCCCGTGCAGGGCGTGTTGCAGGCGGCAGTCGGGTGGTGGTATGCGAATAATCTGCTCTTCCTCTGGTTTGGTGCGATCGCCCTCGGAACCGCTTACTACATGATTCCAAAGGTGATCGGCCGGCCGGTCTACAGTTATCACCTGGCCACGATCGGTTTTTGGACTTACGCCCTCTTCTCCAGCTGGACCGGCATGCAGCGAATGGTCGACGGCCCTTTCCCGGCCTGGATGATCACCGCCAGTATCGCCGCCACTATCTTGACGGTTATTCCAGTGGCAACCGTCGGACTGAATCACCATATGACGATGCGCGGATACTTTTCCCTCCTGCGTTACAGTCCGACGCTGCGTTTCACCGTCTTCGGCGCAATTTCCTACACTGTCTTCAGCGGCCTGGGAGTAATAATGTCATTCCGGTCGGTTGCGCAGTATCTCAGCTTTACTCAGGCCAGTATCGCCTACACCCATCTGGGTCTGTATGCCTTTGTCACCATGGTCCTGTTCGGCTCGATGTATTATATCGTGCCGCGGCTGGTGGAGCGGGAATGGCGGTACGCCTCGCTGATCAAGTTGCATTTCTGGGCTTCCGTCTACGGAATCGGCCTCATGAGTTTGATGCTGTTGGCCGGCGCCTTGGTTCAGGGCATGGAATTGAACGATCCCCACATGGCCTTCATCGAAACCGTTCAATCGGTCCTGCCTTACTTCCGCGGTCGCAGCCTGGCCGGCGTGCTCATGACCGTTTCCCACTTTATCTTCGCTTTTCATTTCGGCTTGATGCTTTTTGGGCTGGGCCGCACCGCCACTGTCCCAACTTTTCTGAACCCGGTGGAATCGGAAGGATCGGAGGCCCATTTATGAAAGGCTTGTATCCTCTCTTCGCCGGACTATTTGGCACGTTTGCCTTTTCCTGGCTCGGCCTAACCGCGATCCCGAACTGGCAGATCGGCCACCTCGATCCGCAATCGGATGAGGAAGGCACCGATATTTATCCCCAGCCCCCCTCCGGCATGGTGGAGCGGGGCCGGCGAGTCTACAACGCCAATGGCTGCGTCTATTGCCACAGCCAGTGGGTCCGGCCTGACTACGCCGGAGCGGATATCGAACGAAACTGGGGAGTTCGGCGGAGCGCGCCCCGCGATTATATTTTCGACCGGCCAGTTTTGATTGGTAAGATGCGGACCGGTCAGGATCTTTCCAACGAGGGGCATCGGAATCCGTTAGGCGAGGAGGGCGCTGCTCCGGCGGGCTCGCCTTCGTCGTCCCCGGCGGCATCGCCCGCGTCGTCTCCTGGGGCGGTGGCGAGTGCTTCTCCGTCAGTCGCTGCGTCGCCCCCGGCGGCAGGGGCGAGTCCCGGCGTTTCCCCTTCCCCGGCGGCTGCGGCGCCGGCCGGCAAAGCGTCGTTAGGCGCGGAAAAGCAATCGAGTGAAACGACAGTCGATTCGGCCGCCTGGCAGCATCGGCATCTTTATTCGCCGCGAAGCGTGGCCATCGATTCCAACATGCCCGCCTACCGGTTCCTTTATAAAAAACAAATGATTAGCGGAGAACGATCGGCCGACGCCTTGCAGCTCACAGGCGATGACGCGCCGAAGCAGGGTTGGGAGATTGTGCCCACTTACGACGCACAATGTTTGGTTGCGTATCTAATGTCTTTGGATCAATCGCATCCCCTGAGCGAGACGAGATCGGCCTTTGCCAAAGCCAAGACGCCCGCCCCGGCCGCCGCTTCTCCCAGCCCGGCGGCTCCGGCCGGCGCCGCCGCTTCACCCGCGCCCCCCAAATGAACGAGAACATTCCAGATCCCGCAGGCCAAGCCCGTCAGGGGATGGATTATGGCGAACATCGCGATGTCCAGCAGGTGCACGCTGCCATTCAGCGGGAAAAACGTGAGCCGCGGGTCGGCCTGGAGCCGCTTTCCATCTGGTTGATCGCCGTCTATGCACTCGCCATTTTTTTCGGAGGAGCCTATCTGGGACGGTACTCGGGGAGCTTTAGCGGCAACAGTCTTGATCCAAATCCAGGGCCGCCGGTGGCAAAGAAAGCGGGTGGGGGACAACAGGAGGAGCAGCAGGTCGAATTGACGCCGTTCGACCGAGGCAAGAAGGTTTTCTCCGCGAATTGTCAGGTCTGTCATCAGGCGGATGGTCTTGGCTCCCTCAGCCAGCAGTATCCGCCGCTGGACGGTTCCGAATACACCACTGGCGGCTCGCTTCGTCACGCGATGATTGTGCTGAAAGGGTTGCACGGTCCGACAACGGTTAAGGGGGTGCAGTACGGCGCCGCGGTCATGCAACCATGGGAAACACTTGGTGAACAAAAAGTGGCGGATGTTTTGACCTATGAGCGCCAGGCTTGGAGTAATCACGGCTCTCCCGTTTCCAAGGAGCAGATTGCCGCGCTTCGCAAGCAACTCGCCAATCATCCGGAATCGTTTACCGCTCCCGAGCTGGAGAAAGTTCCGCCGAACGAGGACATTCCGGGTGGGGAAAGCGCGCCGGCCAAGCCCGGAGAAGCGGCCAAGCCGCCCAAATAGGATAACATTCGTTGTCGGCAGAAAGAGTTGGCTCGCGAAATACGCGAATGAACGCGAACCCGGGTCTCTAAGCGAACCAGGAACCAAAACTTCGGGCATCGCAGCCCGAAGTTTTGCTTCTATCTCCTCTGTTCCTGCTTTCCTCAGCCAATTTGCCGGGTCCAATCATTGCCCCGCCGTTGAAGGACGGTTCGACCAATACAAGTTCAAACCGAAGCCACGGCAAATGTGTTGCGGAGTGGTCGCAAATAACAGCAGAACGGCGTCGTAGATTTCCCACCTGGGGAATGGCAACTGACTGGAATCTCGTCTTATGCTTTGCC
The DNA here is from genome assembly GCA_963728975.1 of uncultured Verrucomicrobiae bacterium. Lineage (GTDB taxonomy): Bacteria > Verrucomicrobiota > Verrucomicrobiia > Chthoniobacterales > UBA10450 > DATFCK01. The sequence continues at coordinate 730,219 of CAVSMF010000001.1, read as the reverse complement.
ATGGCCACTAAGCTTGTCGTTGTTGCTATGGTCTTGTGGACGGTCGCGCTCGCTGCCGCGCAAGACTCAACTTCCGCTCCCCGTCCCCGCGCCTCCAGTCTGGGTCTGAAGATCGGCGTCCTGCCAGCCGGACCGCTTGATGCGATCACCGATGTTGCCGGTGTCGAAGTCGGGCAAACCACAATCATCCGCGGCGACAACATCCGCACCGGTGTAACCGCGGTTCTGCCGCATTCCGGAAATCTTTATCGCGAGAAAGTGCCGGGCGCGATTTTCACAGGCAATGGTTTCGGAAAGCTGGCGGGCTCCACTCAGGTCGATGAAATGGGCGATATCGAAACACCCATTCTGCTGACCTCCACCACCAGCGTGCCGCGCGTGGCAGACGCGCTGATCAGCTACATGTTAGGTCTGCCGGGCAACGAGGATGTGCGGTCGATCAACCCGGTGGTCGGCGAAACCAATGACGGATACTTAAGCGACATTCGCGGCCGCCACATCACACCTGAAGACGTTTTCGCCGCCGTTAAAAACGCAAAGAGCGGTCCGGTCGAAGAAGGCGACGTCGGCGCCGGCACCGGAACGGTGGCCTTCGGCTGGAAAGGGGGCATCGGCACCTCGTCGCGACGCCTGCCTGCCAAACTCGGTGGATACATGGTTGGCGTCCTGGTGCAGACGAATTTCGGCGGTGTGCTCACCATTGCCGGCGCTCCGGTGGGCCGGGAATTGGGCCAGTACTACCTGCGCAAGGAATTGGAGCAGGCTGGCAATGGGAAGGATAAGGCGGACGGATCATGCATGATCGTCATCGCCACCGATGCGCCGCTGGACGCTCGCAACCTGAAACGGCTGGCGGCGCGGGCGTGGCTGGGCGTTGCCCGCACCGGAAGTTCGGCCTCCAACGGCAGTGGCGACTACGCCATCGCATTTTCGACGGCGCCCCAGGTCCGGATTCATGCCAGCGACAAAGCGCTGACGCGAAATGTGGAAGTGACGACTAACGACGCCATGTCGCCGCTGTTTCTGGCCGCGATCGAAGCGACGGAGGAAGCAGTCTACAACTCGATGTTTAAGGCGAAGACAATGACCGGTAACGGACACACAGTCGAGGCGCTTCCGATCGAAAGAACGGTGGAAATACTTAAACAGCACCGGGTGATCAAGTAAAAATCGCTTTCGTTGGTTCCGCGGGTCCGGACAACGCCTAAATGGCTTCTGCCAGCAGTTCGGCCATGTGCTTTGGGTGCACCGTGGTCAGATCCCTGATCTGGTGCCGGCAGCTCGTTCCGGACGCCACGATTTCGATGCCGGGCGGTTGGTCCTCGATCTGGCCGATCAGATGGGAAGCGACCCGAACCGAAAGATCGTATTTCTCCCGGAGAGCGCCGAACCCGCCCGCCATTCCACAACAGCCGGTATCCAGCACTCTTGCTTTTCTCCCCGGCAAGCGTTCGACCAATCGCGCCATGAACCCCGGGTGAATCAGCGATTTCGCGTGGCAGTGGGCGTGGATCGCCACCTGATGCTGTCCGTTTTCGAAGGCAAGCGCTGCCGGCTCATCTGCCAGCAGGTCGTCCACGAATTTTTCAAACAGAAAACAACGGGCAGCGATCTTTTCCGCCTCCGGTATCTTCAGTTCCCGGTAATCTTCGGCGAACATCGAATAACAGGAAGGTTCGAGAAAAATGATTGGCGCCGTCTCGTTAGGCTGATTCAGAAGATCGATATTGTGCCGGCCCAACGCCGCCGCCGAATCGAGATTTCCCTGGCTGAACGCCGGCCGGCCACAGCACTTGCGTTTGGTTGGGAGCAAGACTTCATAGCCGAGCGCTTCCAGGACCTTGACCGCAGCGATCCCAATGTGGGGTTCGTGATAACGGACAAAGGTATCGTCCCAAAGAATGACACTTCCCCTACTGTAGCGGCGGTCTATGACCGTCGCATTATTTGTTCGACGCTCGTAGAGCGCCGCCACAGAACGCCTGGCAAACCAGCGATCAAACCGCTCCCTGGCGTATTGCGGCAGCGACCGCTTCGCCGAAAGGCCAAGCGTCCTCTCCATCAGTGCCCGCAACGGTTTCCACCGCAGCATTGGGTTGGCCAAAACCGGCAGGGCGCAACCGAATCGCCCCAGCAGATCCACGTTGCTCAGAATTCGCTCCCGCAACGGCAGCCCATAACGACGATGGCGGGCGTAAAGCAACTCCGCTTTAAGCAGAGCCAGGTTCACGTTGGACGGACATTCCGGCGTGCACCCTTTGCAGGAAAGACAGTTGCTCAAGGCGGCATCGAGCTCGGCCGAACGAAGCGGGTCATCCCCACCGATCTTCTTCAGCTCCAGCGCCGCCCGGATGATGTTGGCCCGGCCCCGCGTCGACATGATTTCCTCGCCCGTCGCCAGGAAAGTCGGACACATGGTAGGCTCTTCTTTCCGGCAGCCGCCGCACCCGTTGCATTGCTCCAGATTGCCGACGAACGAACGATCTTTAAATGCGAAAGCCAGCCGTGGAGTAAATGGAATGTCGATAGGTTGCTCGAAATTATTTCGTAAACCGGTGTCGATGCGGTGCCGGTCGTCGCCCAGGATTTTTCCCGGATTGAAAAGATTCTTCGGGTCGAACGTCTGCTTGATCTGTCGCATCAGATCCAGGAGGTCATCGCCAAGTTGCTCTTGCATGTATTCGGTGCGGGCGATGCCCACTCCGTGCTCGGCCGAAAGCGAGCCCTTGAACTCCCGGACCAGGGCGGAAGTTTGATCGGCTACCTGCCGGAATTTTTTCAAGTCGGTCGGGCTATGCAGGTCGAGGACCGGGCGGACATGCAGCAGTCCGGCGGCGGCGTGCCCATAGAAACTGGCGTTCAATCCAAGCGGATGCAGGATCGATTTCAACCCGGCCACGTAAGCTGGGAGTTGGGCGGGGCGAACCGCCGCATCCTCAATGAAGGCGACCGGTTTGGCCGGGCCGATACATCCTGTTACCAGGGAAAGACCGGCTTTGCGAACCGACCAAACCAGATTCATCTCCGCCGGATCGGTCACAATTTTGGTGCGCAATCCCAGTCCCATCGATTGCAACGCGGTTAATCGATCCGCCAGATCGTCGTAAAATTCGACAATCAAAATTGCCTGGCATGGGCGACTGTCCAGCTCCATCAGGTCGCGGGCAGCCTGGAAAAGCAATTGTCCTCTGGTTTGATCGAGCAACGGGCGATCGATGTGTTCGATGGCCGCCGGTTTCAACGGAAGCAGTTCCACTGTGGCCTGCATCGCTTCCTCAACCGATGCGAAAAAGATAAGGCCTAACGCCTTCTCCAAAGGCAAGGGTGAGATTTTCAGGTCGGCCGAAAAAATGGCGGCCAGGGTTCCTTCGCTCCCGGCCAGAATCTCATTCAGGTTCCCCGGGGCACGAGAAAAGCGTTCGATTCCATAGCCGGGCCACCGTTTCACCAGTCCGGGAGGGAAACGCTCGGCGATTTCCGCGGCATGAGCGCGAACCAGCTTCTCGACTCGATCGCACTCGAGCCGCAGCGCCTCGGATTTTTGGCCGACTTTCTCAATTCGTCCGTCAGCCAGCACGATTTCCAGGGCGATAACGTGATCGGCTGTGGTGCCGTAAAACGGCGCCCGGGCCCCGGAAGAATTGTTGGCAATCATTCCGCCGAGAGTCGCCCGCGAACTGGTCGCTACGTCGGGACCGAAACAAAATCCGTGCGGACGCAGAAAGTCGTTTAGCTGGTCGAGCACAACGCCGGCCCCGACCCGCATCGTCCGGCCCTCCAGATTGAGATTGCCGATCTGCCGGTTATGGCGGGAAAAATCGACCACGACTCCCTCGCCAATCGCTCCGCCCGACAAGCTGGTGCCGGCTCCGCGCGGCGTCACTGAGTGTTGGCAATCGGCCGCCGCCTGGATGACGGCCGTCGCCTCCTGAACGCTGCGTGGAAACGCCACCGCGGCCGGTTCGATCTGATAGATCGACGCATCCGTCGAGTAAAGCCGCCGGGTCAACCGGTCGCTTCGGACATCGCACCCGGTATTGCGAAGCCGTCTTTCCTGCGCGCCTGTCATCGTGGATCCGAATCTGCGAATGCCCCGAGGGACTCTACTCCACGAGGAGTCATTTGCACATGCTTAACCGGATGCTCCGCCCCGGAGAATCTTATTGCTCGCTATCTCCGCGATAGCGGAATTGAGCGCCAGGTTTACTGAACCCCGAAGGTGAAGCCTGAAAAGAATTCGAACTGTTCCTCAACTGTTTCACTTACAAAAACGAACGCGACGCGGCTAAAACGGGGGCGTGAAACGTAGATCTCTCCTCCTCGGGCTGGCGGTTCTCGCCAGCGCAACTCTGCTCTTTCTTGCGTCCGCGAGAGGGCAATCACTGGGATCAGCTGATGTTTCGCCACCCGTTAAACTCGCGGGCGGGTTTCCTACCTGCGCAATAACTTACGCTGATGGCTCGTCCCTAAAGGTCCGAAGCCACACTGATGGATTTCCACTTGTGGCGGCCAGAGGAGGCGAACCGATCAATATCAAACTGCGCTTCGAACCGGCTAAGATAAACGCAGCGCTGGTCGTTCAGCCCCTGGACGGCGGGTCGATAACGCCCACAAAGAGCGATTTTTCCGTAGGAATTGATAGCATGGCTTCAATTGAATTCCGACCAGGAGCGCATCCGGGGCTGTATCGAGTTTTGCTTCGCGCCGGAGAAGCTGTTTCTCTTCTGAGGTTTTGGATTCCTGATCCGCAGCGCCCGGATTTTGGTCGAGAAGCCCTCCAACCATCGGGGAGATAAGGCCATGAAAAATCGATTCCGATTTTATTTCGTCATTACCGCGCTTTTGCTGCTTTCCGGTGCCCCTGAATTGATTGCGCAGGTCGGTAACGACAACCCAACTGGGCCGGCCGGGATATTCAACGGCGATGTTACCACCGGGGGTAGCTACGATCCTTACACCGGTAATGCCACCCATGAAATCAGAGAATTGACCGTATACGGGTCCGTGGGAACGCACCCTCTGGTTTTCTCCCGCATCTACGATTCGCGTTATGCAAGCTATTCGGGACAAATATTTGGAGGGGCTGGAACATGGAGCCACAGCTATAACTGGTGGATCGAAAGTTCTCCGGAGACTTACTGGAATCAAACCCAACAGCCTCCGCCCTATTCACCGACATCGTACACGGTGCATTTTCCGGATGGACGGAGTGAAACCTTCGGCTCCTCCGCTTCGGATATCTATTACCGCAGTGGTCCGGGCGTCCGAGACCGTTTCATTCCTTTGAACACCACAACCTCGCTCGCTTATGTCGTTTTGCCTGATGGAAGCAAGGTCGAGTTTCAAGGAGTCCAGCAGTTCGATCATGATATTGAACTGCACGTCTGGTATTCCTGGTACACCTACGTTGCGCAGGCGATTATCGATCCCTATGGGTTGCGAACCACCCTCACCCACAACACGGATGGAACTCTCCAGAAAGTGACCGAGCCAGCCGGCCGCTACCTGCAGTTCTTTTACACCACCGTCGGGGGACAGACAGTGCTCGATCATGTGACATCAAGCACCGGCCAGACAGTTCAATATTATTACATCCAATCTGCATTCTCACCAGGCACAGTCACTTACGTCTGCCTTGACCACGTTCTTTATTATGGGGATGCGACCTGGACCGCTCACTACGCTTACCGGGCGCCAAACGCAGGGAACGCCAACGGCCCGCCTCTTGTCTGGAAATGCAACGATCCAATGTACGAAGGGCCGATGAAGCGAATTGCTTACACCTACGCTACCGGGACTAACCCTGACGGCACCACCGCCGTCTACGGTCAGATTGCAAGCGAAAACTATTATGACGGCACGAATGTCGGAGTTGCCCTAACGACACTGACAGTCAACGGCGACACTCGAACCGAAACCCGTGCTGACACAAAAACCAGACCGTTTACCTATTCAAGTGCTCTGCTGATGAGCTGCACCGATTTCAAGGGGGTGAGCGCCTCGCAAACCTACGACACCAATTCTTACATTAACTCTGCCACGGACCGGAACGGACATACCACGGATTTCACTCTCAATGCCCTAACCGGTGCAGCTCTGACAACCACATTTCCCTCGACCCCGGGAGACACGCCCCCGGGAACACCCCGTGGTGTAGTCACTTACACCTATGGCTGGGCGAATTGCCCCGATCCCAACAACCGGGATGCAAATAATCCTTATTATCTTTACAGCATTACCGACGAAGGCGGTCACGCGACCATATTTACGCGGGACACGAGCAAACGGGTCACCAGGATTGATTATCCCGATGGCGCCTATGAAACTTTCTCGTACAACTCTTTTAATCAGATTCTCACCCATCAGATGAAAACGGGTGGAATCGAGTCGTTCAGTTGTGATGCTCGCGGTTTGAAGCAAACATATCGCGATCCTTATCATGCGTCGGGCAACCCCAGCGCCTGGTATCAGTACCGACTCGCTCGATCGCCTGTCGGGCGTCACCGATGCTTTGGGCTCAGGCCCTGGTGATGTGAACCATACCACCAGTTTCACCTATAACGCGCGCGGCCAGCGCCTGGTCACGACCCATCCGCCCGATCCAAACGATGGGCAGCGTCATACCATCACGAACGATTACTACCCTGATGGCACTCTCCATACCGTGACCGACGAGTTGAACCATGTAACCAGTTATACTTATGACGATTATCGGCGGGTTCGCAGCGTCACCACTCCGGGGCATGATACTCCTCTGACCGCGTATTCCTATTACGATGCAAACGGCACCGGCGACGATTACACGCACGCTAATTCGAACGTGACACACTTCACTTCTCCGAGTGGCAAGAAGACGACAGCGAGCTACGACGAGAACTATCGGAAGATTTCAATCATTGTTGCCGATGGAACCTCGGACGCAGCCAAAACCAGCTACGGTTACGACAACGTAGGCAATGTCACCTCGATCATCGCTCCAAAGGGACAACCGGGAGAGGATAACGAGGGAACAAGTACCGTGACCGCCTACGACGAGCGAAACCGCGTTATGTCGGTTACCGATGCCTTGGGAAATCCGACAACAATCCAATACGATGCGGCTGGTCGAAAAAAGTCTGTCACCCGCGCCAACGGGCAGATCGCGACCTTTGACAGTTACGACGCGATGAACCGGCTGCTCCAGCAAACCGTTCAGCAAGCACCCGATCCGGACGCAGTCACAAAATACACTTATTACACCTCGGGACTGCTCCACACCATGCAGGATCCTCGTTTGGTCGCAAATGCCAGCGCTTACAGTTACAGCTACGATTATGACCTCCTGGGCAGGAAAACCGGGCTGACCTATCCGCCCGATTCCGGAAGCGTCCAGCGGACCGAAGCCTGGCATTACGATACGGCCGGTCGGAACGACACCTTTACCAATCGGGCCGGAAAGATTGAGACCTTCCATTACGACGCGCTCAATCGACTCACAAACGGCAGTTGGAATGACGGCCTTACCCCCGCGGTCGCTTTTGGTTACGATGCCGCTTCACGCACCACCAGTATTGTCAACGCTAACGCGACCATCTCGCGCACCTATTTCCACGACAATTCGCTGCACACCGAGACCACTACTTATGCCGACACAACAGCGCGAACGGTAACGTATTCCTACGATGCCGATGGGAACCGGTCCACGATCCAGTACCCCAACAGCGCCTATTCGTTCACTTACAACTACACCAACCGGAACCAGCTCCAGAGCTTGGTGAGCGGCAGCACGGTCATTAGTTATGGATACGATCCGAATGGAAACCTGGTGACTCGGACCCCGGCCAATTCCACCAGCAGCACTTACTCTTACGATGCGCTCAACCGGGTCACGGGCATCTCGCACACACTGGTTGGGACTACCCGAACATTAGCTTACGATTACGATTCGGTGGGCAACCGGAAGTGGACCAAGCGCGATAACGCTAATGGCGATGTGTTCGGTTATGACGCCAATGATCAGGTGACAGCGGTTAAGCTCAACATTGCCAACCCGGATACGACTGCGCCTGGTTCACAGACGATCATTTACGACGCGAACGGCAACCGAGTCTCGTTCGCCGCCTATGGGACCACCGACAATTACGCGACAAATGACCTGAACGAATATACGACCCGGAATGGCACTCAGGCGGTCCATAATGCCAATGGGGCGACGACAACGGGCTTGGACGGGTCGGGCACAGGCGGCGGACCCAATTTGGTGAGCAATGCCGGGTTCGAAAACGGCTCAAACGTTGCTCCCTGGACGAAGACCGGTAATTGCTGGGCCGACAATTTCTCGGCGCCACATTCAGGCAACTATTACTTCGCCTTTAACGGCGGGCAGACTTCCCCGAACGGGGTGGTGTCCCAGGTGATCAACACGACCCCGGGAACGTCTTACACAGTCAAGTTCTGGCACGGCATTCTAGTCTATAACCAGACGGCTACCCAACGCATAAATGTAACCGTTAAGAACGCTTCCAATGGCATACTGGCTGGCCCACAGACTTTCGCCCTCACCGCTACGGCCGGCACTACCACGATTACTTCTTGGCAGCAGGACTCGATCACGTTCACCGCTGACGGAGCGACCGCCACCATCCAGTTCGCCGATGACGCGTCTAATCCGACCATCAATACCGATCTCATCCTCGACGACGCGGAAGTGACCGTAACTGACACCACCAATCTGGTCGGCACCCCTGGATTCGAGAACGGCTCAAACGTTGCTCCCTGGACGAAGACCGGTAATTGCTGGGCCGACAATTTCTCGGCGCCACATTCGGGCAACTATTACTTCGCCTTTAACGGCGGGCAGACTTCCCCGAACGGGGTGGTCTCCCAAGTGATCAACACGACCCCGGGAACGTCTTACACAGTCAAGTTCTGGCACGGCATTCTAGTCTATAACCAGACGGCTACCCAGCGCATAAATGTAACCGTCAAGAATGCGTCTAACGGGATACTGATTGGGCCTCTGAACTTCTCCCGTACCGCCACGGCCGGCACTACCACGATTACCTCCTGGCAACAAGAGTCAATAACCTTCACCGCTGACGGAGCGACTGCTACCATTCAGTTCGCTGATGACGCGTCTAATCCGACCATCAACACGGATCTTATCCTCGACGATGTGTCAATGGCGCCGGATGGCGGAAGTAGTAGCCCTCCCTCGACCTACACTTACGACGCCCAAAACCGGCTTCTCACTGCAACGAAGAACGGCACGACCGAAACCTTCACCTACGATGGCCTCAATCGCCAGGTAACGCGTAAGATCGGAACCGCTTCACCGCTCTACAATGTTTATGACGGGTGGGATCTTATCGCGGAGTACAACGCCGGTTCGAGCATCCCGTTGAACGCCTACCTTAATGGAGCGGGCGGACTGGTCAAGAATTTAACCGCGAACATATACTACTACCAGGATGCCAGCGGCAGTACATCGCACGTGGCTAACGCCGCAGGCGCCCTGCTCGAGTGGTACCGCTACGATCTCCATGGAACGCCAATCTTCTACGATTCTTCGAACACCCAAATCTCAGGATCAAACTACGGCATCCGCCACTTGTTCACCGGCCAACAATGGTATAGCGATATCGGACTGTATGATTTAAGGAACCGATTTTATTCACCGGATCTCGGGCGGTTTGTGCAACCCGATCCGATTGGATTCGAAGGAGATGCCACGAACCTCTATCGCTATTGCGGAAATAATCCTGTGAATTGGTTCGACCCCGTTGGCACCTATGGAATTGTTAAGGTTAATGGAAGTCATGTCGAAATCACGATACCAATTGTCTATGTCGGTCCGCCAGGACAACCGGGCCCGTCGGCGGCTCAGATAGCAACCTTTAATAGCGGGATTATGAGTCAGCTTTCAGGGACCGTTCCGGGAGGTAGGTACACAGTGACTACTACTGTTGTGGATGGTAGTAACTGGGCGAACCCGAATGTAATTACAGTATATCAAGGTGCGGGTCCAATCGCGTCAACGGAACCGGGCGGAACCACAGGCACGTGGTATGCGGGAGGCTTGGAGGGCGGCATTACACCCGGGTATGAGGCGGCCCATGAAGCTATTCATCTTCTTGGGCCGATCGATGAGTATGTTCGGGACACTCAGGGAACCTATGTTGGGCCGCTACCTGGCTGGGAAGGCACTATGTTAGGCGGTCCCGGCGGTCAATTAACTGAACAAGATGTCCAAGCTATTATCGATGCCCAGAATCAACCGCAAAGCTTCTTTGGGAAGGTTTGGAATTCCTTCGTCGACCTTTTTAAACGGGCGACTGGAAATTTAGGGCAGGGAGGAGGGCGTCCTGTTGTAACCTATTCACCAACATTTGGGTTTAGCCAAAGCACGTTCGGCAGCCCAGGAGGGTATCCGGAATATGGCCCCACGGGTGGTAACGCGCTTGGAGGTACTTTTTCGCCAGCGGTGCTCGGGGAGTTAGGGTTGGGTGGCGGTCCACCAAACCTCATGGGCCAACAACTCTACCAATGAACAGAGTTTCGAAGTCACCAAGAGACCTGTAGCGACGCATGGACCCGCCTATCTTTCGATTTAACTCGAGAAGTGCTGTTTTGCTCTGCTGCATTGTCGCCGCAATCGCAAGTTCAGGATTGCTGATGACGAACTGCTCGCAATCAAGTGATTATTCTGACGTTCCCGAGCATGCGTTTACAACAACAGTAGATTGGTACAAACCAGTACCTGAAAACCTGCGATCAGCATTGTCAAAACCGTCCGTCCTAGTGCCGCACGAACTGATCACCGGAGTACGAGCGTCTCTTCGTGCAGAGGCGACAACTCTCTTAGGTCGCGCAGATTTCGTGCAAATAACTATCGAACAAGCGCACCGACTATCGAGTTTGGCCGATCCAGATTCGATTCTCCAGTCTCTGATTCAAGGAAGAAAGGAGAAGATTCGGTTCTTCGAAGACCACCCGGTTACGGGTTTCACGGGGGAGGAGTTAAAGCGGCAACTTGCAATGCGGAAGAATATCTTGGCCAACCTGCATATGGAAATTGCACAATTTAAACAATGGCAGCATGGACTAAAAGCTTATCTCATTAAGGCTGTGACTCTATCAACAGGGCAGGGATTTTGGGGATCATACCTTGGATCTGACGTCTTGATAGGTCAAACGACGTTGAGTTCGCATCTTTTGCCAATGAAAAAAATGCCCGTCGTAGCATATCTGCCATATCTGCCTCGGAAAATCTATACAGGTGTGTCAGTTCTCCAATAATCGGCTTGGGGGAATGGGGTCAGATTGGGCTTGCCCTGATTTCTCGGACAGTTTCTTGGGGATCAATTCCTTTGGTCTATTTGTGTTATTTGTGTTAGTTTGGATTCAAACTTGATTGGGCTCAAGTAAGCAAGAGCGGAGTGTATCCGGATGCGGTTGTAGAAGGTTTCGATGTAATCGAAGATCGCGGTGCGAGCGTCGGCTAGGGTTGTGAAGCGGTGGTGGTAAACGAGTTTATATTTGAGCGTGCTCCAGAAGGACTCGATGTGGGCGTTATCATAACAGTTGCCTTTTCGGCTCATCGAAGCGGTTAGGCGATGTTGAGCGAGCACTTGGCGATAGGCAGCGCTGGCGAACTGAGCTCCTCGATCGGAGTGAAGGATAAGAGGTTTTTGAGGACAGCGTTGGGCTAAGGCCATGCGCAGAGCGGCAATGACGAGCTGGGCATCGAGGATTTGATGCATGGCCCAGCCGATCACGCGTCGGGTAAAGACATCCAGGACGGCAACAAGATACAACCAGCCTTGGCCGGTGAGAACGCAGGTCGCATCGGTTGTCCAAACTTGATCTGGACGTTTCACGCTTAGGCCGCGCATGCGGTTAGGGGCAATTGGGCCGCCGTGCCGGCTGTCTGTCGTTGCCACTCGATATTTGGAGCGCTGTCGGGCAAAGATTCGCTCCAGGCGCATCAGCCGGGCAATGCGGTTACGCCGCCCTGGGCAACCCAGCGCGTGAGCCAGTCGAGGACTGCCATAGGTCTGACGACTACGCGCAAACTCCTCTTTGATCCGCTCTCGCAAACACTCGTTTTCCAGCTGGTGCGCTCCGGGGTGGTGCTGGCGCTTCTTCCAGTCGTAATAGCCGCTACGCGAGGGGGTCAATTGGGGTCACATCTAAACAGTTGACAGTTGTGACCTGATGCGCTAAGTGGAGAGATGGCGCGGCCGCTGCGGGTGGAGTTTGAGAACGCAATCTATCATGTGTGCGCCCGGGGTAATGGGCGGCAGCGGGTGTTTCGGACTGACCAGGATCACGCCCGATTCCTCGAGCTGTTAAGCGAATCGGGGCAGCGGTTTAACTGCTCGATTTTATGCTTTGTTCTGATGCCGAACCATTTTCACTTGGTCGCGCAAACGCACCGGCCCAATCTGGGGCGCTGGATGCACTGGTTAATGGTGTCCTACACGGTTTGGTTTAATCGGCGGCATCGCTTTAGCGGTCACCTCTTTCAAGGGCGATACAAGAGTTTTCTGGTCCAGGGAGGAGAGCATTTACTCGCGCTGAGCCGCTATGTGCATCTGAATCCGGTCCGGGGATTGAGACTTGGCCAGGGCAGTCCAGTGGAACGCCGGGAGCGGCTGCGTCGTTTTCAGTGGAATAGCTATGGGGGCTACGCGGGTTTAAGCCAGCCTTTTGCCTTTGTGGAGGAGGGACTGGTATTAAATGAAATGGGGAGGCCAAAAAGGACAGCCCGGCTGCGTTACCGACGTTATGTGGAGGAAGGCTTGGTGGGCGAGATCGAGAATCCTTTTGAAGCGGTGCGCTGGCAGGCGGTTTTGGGCGATGAATCCTTTGTCCAGGCTGTGCGGGATCGGGTAAAAGGCTGGGACAAAGAAGAGCGGGAAATCACTTCATTGCGTCGAGCGGCAGCGTCTGAGATCGATGCCGAGGAAATACTCAACAGAGTGGGGAAAAAGTATCGGATAGAGCCGGAGCGATTGATTGGACGGGGCGACTGGGGGTTAAAGGCACGCAACGTGGCGATGTGGATGATTTGGGAGAGCGGAACCAAAACGCTGCGGGAAATTGGCGAAATGTTTGGTGGACTGGACTATGCGGCGGTTGCCCAGCGAATTCGCCGAACGCACTTAAGACATAACCCCGCCGCCACGCGCAAACTTGCCCGAGAAATATTAAAGGTTTAGATTTGACCCTAGAATATTTATACGGCAGCCCATAACGACGATGGCGGGCGTAAAGCAACTCCGCTTTAAGCAGAGCCAGGTTGACGTTGGACGGACATTCCGGCGTGCACCCTTTGCAGGAAAGACAGTTGCTCAAGGCGGCATCGAGCTCGGCCGAACGAAGCGGGTCATCCCCACCGATCTTCTTCAGCTCCAGCGCCGCCCGGATGATGTTGGCCCGGCCCCGGGTGGACATGATTTCCTCGCCCGTCGCCAGGAAAGTCGGACACATGGTAGGCTCTTCTTTCCGGCAGCCGCCGCACCCGTTGCATTGCTCCAGATTGCCGACGAACGAACGATCTTTAAATGCGAAAGCCAGCCGTGGAGTAAATGGAATGTCGATAGGTTGCTCGAAATTATTTCGTAAACCGGTGTCGATGCGGTGCCGGTCGTCGCCCAGGATTTTTCCCGGATTGAAAAGATTCTTCGGATCGAACGTCTGCTTGATCTGTCGCATCAGATCCAGGAGGTCATCGCCAAGTTGCTCTTGCATGTATTCGGTGCGGGCGATGCCCACTCCGTGCTCGGCCGAAAGCGAGCCCTTGAACTCCCGGACCAGGGCGGAAGTTTGATCGGCTACCTGCCGGAATTTTTTCAAGTCGGTCGGGCTATGCAGGTCGAGGACCGGGCGGACATGCAGCAGTCCGGCGGCGGCGTGCCCATAGAAACTGGCGTTCAATCCAAGCGGATGCAGGATCGATTTCAACCCGGCCACGTAAGCTGGGAGTTGGGCGGGGCGAACCGCCGCATCCTCAATGAAGGCGACCGGTTTGGCCGGGCCGATACATCCGGTTACCAGGGAAAGACCCGCTTTGCGAACCGACCAAACCAGATTCATCTCCGCCGGATCGGTCACAATTTTGGTGCGCAATCCCAGTCCCATCGATTGCAACGCGGTTAATCGATCCGCCAGATCGTCGTAAAATTCGACAATCAAAATTGCCTGGCATGGGCGACTGTCCAGCTCCATCAGGTCGCGGGCAGCCTGGAAAAGCAGCTGTCCTCTGGTTTGATCGAGCAACGGGCGATCGATGTGTTCGATGGCCGCCGGTTTCAACGGAAGCAGTTCCACTGTGGCCTGCATCGCTTCCTCAACCGATGCGAAAAAGATAAGGCCTAACGCCTTCTCCAAAGGCAAGGGTGAGATTTTCAGGTCGGCCGAAAAAATGGCGGCCAGGGTTCCTTCGCTCCCGGCCAGAATCTCATTCAGGTTCCCCGGGGCACGGGAAAAGCGTTCGATTCCATAGCCGGGCCACCGTTTCACCAGTCCGGGAGGAAAACGCTTGGCGATTTCCGCGGCATGAGCGCGAACCAGCTTCTCGACTCGATCGCACTCGAGCCGCAGCGCCTCGGATTTTTGGCCGACTTTCTCAATTCGTCCGTCAGCCAGCACGATTTCCAGGGCGATAACGTGATCGGCAGTGGTGCCGTAAAACGGCGCCCGGGCCCCGGAAGAATTGTTGGCAATCATTCCGCCGAGAGTCGCCCGCGAACTGGTCGCTACGTCGGGACCGAAACAAAATCCGTGCGGGCGCAGAAAGTCGTTTAGCTGGTCGAGCACAACGCCGGCCCCGACCCGCACCGTCCGGCCCTCCAGATTGAGATTGCCGATCTGCCGGTTATGGCGGGAAAAATCGACCACGACTCCCTCGCCAATCGCTCCGCCCGACAAGCTGGTTCCCGCGCCGCGCGGAGTGACCGATAGCTGGCAGTCCGCCGCCGCCCGAATAATCGAGGTTGCTTCCTGGGCGCTGCGCGGAAAAGCAACCGCGGCCGGCTCGACCTGGTAAATGGAAGCGTCGGTGGCGTAAAGCCGCCGGGTCAGTTGATCAAACCGAACGTCGCAGCCGGTATTGCGAATTCTTCGTTCCTGGGCGCCGGTCATGTCAATTTGAGTTGTCGAATTCGTTACAGCTGCAAAGGCATCTGCGCATCCGCGGCGACTTCATCCGCAAACCGGACCCCCAGACCGATCAACCGCACCGGTTTGCCGGTCCTGGCGTAAGCCTCCGCCAAAAGAACGCGGAAATCCTGCAAATCCGTTCCCAGGCCGGCCCGTTCCGCCGTGGTCCGGGTGAAATCGTTGAATTTCAGTTTCACAAACGATTTCCGGACGATCCGGCCGGTTTCCTTCTGGGCCAGATCGGCCATCAGTTCCTGATAAAGTTCATCCAGCTTTTCCTGGCACTGCTCGAGATTGATTAGATCGACCGCAAATGTCTCCTCTGTGCTGAGCGATTTACGGGGACGGTCGGGCTCAACCGGACGATGGTCGATCCCACGGCATAAATCGAAAAGTTCGATCCCGAATTTTCCAAAAAGTTCCTGGAGCTCGATTCGGGAAAGCGTTTGCAGATCGTTGCAGATATGAATGCCCCGTTGTTGCAGTTTCAGGTCGGTCTTTTGTCCGATGCCCCAGATCTTGCGGACCGGAAGGTCTCGCATGAACTCTGCAACTTGCTCCGGTCTCGCCTCGAACTGCCCGTTAGGCTTATTGATTTCGCTGGCGATCTTGGCCACCAGCTTGTTAGGCCCGATCCCGGCCGAAGCCGTCAATTTGGTTTCTTGAAAAATGAGTTCCCGTATCCGGGTGGCGAGGGTTCCGGGCGGTTCGGGATGAGAAGACAGGTCGAGATACGCTTCATCCAAAGAGAGCGGCTCGATCAGGTCGGTAAAACGCCGAAGAATGCCGCGGACCACAGCGGCTTCGCGGCGATAAACGTCAAAGCGGGTAGGCAGAACGATGAGTTGCGGGCAGCGTTGCAACGCCATGAAGGTGGGCATGGCCGAATGCACGCCGAATTTGCGCGCCTCGTAATTGCAGGTCGTTAGGACGCCGCGCCGGTCCCGGGCCCCGCCCACTCCCACCGGTTTTCCCCGCAGGGCCGGCTGGTCCCGCACTTCAATCGCAGCATAAAAGCAATCCATGTCGAGGTGGACAATGGCGCGGGGCGAGGTTTGGTTGGGCACGTCCAAATTTGCTGGATTCGGAGGCGGACGTCTAACCCCGGGTCGATGGAGGTGGTGGGGGCGCGGGAAACCGGCAAACAGGGACCATCCGGGGGATTGGAGGCGGAATAGTCTTGAATCCATACCTCCAATAGTTAACGATAAAAACAATGGCCCTCATACCGAGCGAGTCCTTGAATTTCCCCGATGGTTTCCGCGCTGCCGTGGGTTGGAAATTGGCCCGTCGCGCCGCCGAAACCGCAGGCAGCGCGAGAGCGACTCCAAAATCGCTCTCGCCCGCAGAAGATCGCTACTCGCTTGAACCGGAGCAGCCGCTTGCTGGTCCCGCCGTGTCTGAGCTGCCAGCGCAGATTCGATCCGTTAAACTTCCGGAGCTGGAGCCGCAAACAGAGTCAGCGTCTCAATCGTCAAATCAATCAGAGCCGTTGCCGGTGGAACGCGATGTGTCACCGACAAACCGGGTGGAATCATCCCAGCAACCTGATCGGGGCGCCGTGGTTCCATCGGTCGAGCGCAAACCGCTCCCGCAACCTCCACCGGAAGCGGCCGTGAGCAGTGCCACAAAAACCCCGGCCAGAATTCCGATCGTTCCCCGAAGACCGAAACCGCGCCCGGTCGATCCCACGGAGCAATCTCCGGCAGTTGTTCGGTCAAAGCCTAAAGCCCGCAGGCAACCTGAACCGATGAAACCCAGCCCGCCGCCACGGGAAGAGTGGTTGCCGGCGGCAAATCTACCGCCGCGTAAAATCAGGCCGGAAAATAGCGCCCCGGATCGGCGCGGTGCCCTTGAAGGCGCGGCGCGAAAACTTCCGGCCCCGCGCTTCGATGCTGTTCAAACGGAATTCGATTTTTTCGCCAGGGCTCAACGCCGAAGCCGTTGGATTCGGTTTTCACTGAGCGAGTCACTGGCGGTTGCCTGCCTCATTGTGCTGGTGCGGTTTGGAATCGGGCGAACTGCCGGCGACCCGACCCTGACGATGTTGAGTTACATTCTGATCGGCGCCAGCGCGGCTGGAGCGGTGGTCATCCCGATTTTATTCGTCCGCAACAATCCCGCCCGATGGGAGCGCATCCGCTGACCTGAAGGTTGCGGACGACTGACCGGCGGTTCCTCATTTATTGCCGGCGCTTGCCAGTCTCACTTTTGACGGCGCTCCGCTTTCGGCTGGCCGTTTGGCAGGACCCAATCCATCGGAATCGACGCACAATTCCGGGTGGGACAATGTAAACTGACAGGCTCGTAATCGTTGCTTCCGCCGATTAAGTTGATGTCGTGCCCGGTGATAATTCGGCCGCAGCCCAGGCAGAGGCGTTTATCGTCCAGCGACCTCCACGGCCGCCAGCGGTCCAGCTGCTTCAGCCAATTCAATTTCTCTTCAACAGCGAGTGGGATGCGGTTCGGTTGCGTAATGCCGGCATCATGCCTAACCGGTAAGCGCGGACAATCGGCGGAAGACCGATCTTGGCATCGGTAAAAGGATTATTTGGCGGAGCCGGTTGGACCGGTAAAATGACCGTGGTTTCTGTGCTGCTGATCCGGACGCACATCCGGCGGCAAAAACGGGTTCTTTCTCGGGCGCGGTTTCCCGCGTCAATTCGGCTTGGCAGCATTCCGGGAAGGCTTCAGGATTGGCCGTGGTTAGAGCTCGCAGCAGTTAGGAAATCCATTTTGTATGGCATCATCCGTCACTCGCGTCTTCATGGTGCGCCATGGCGCCACTATTCTGAGTGCCGAAGATCGCTTTGCCGGGGCCACCAACGTGCCTTTGTCCGAAGAGGGGCGCGAACAAACCCGGCGCCTGGCCGAGCGACTCAGTGCCGAAAAGATTGCCGCTGTGTTCGCGTCGCCGATGGGCCGAACCATCGAGACCGCGCATATCCTGGCTGAGCCGCACGGTCTCAAGGTGCAGGAGCGCGATGGTTTCAGGGAAATCTCCCATGGGCATTGGGAAGAGATGACGCGCCGGGAAGTGGAAGAGCGGTTTCCCGAGGAAGCCTCCGAGTGGGAGAAAGACCCGTACACTTTCGCTCCCAAGGACGGGGAGAGCGGCCTGGCGGTGACGGCGCGGGCGCTGCCGGCTTTGCTCGAGCTGGTGCGGCAACACCCCGGGGAAACGCTGCTGATCGTGTCTCATAAGGGAACGATTCGATTGCTCCTAAGTTCGTTGCTTGGGTTTGATCCGCGGCGCTATCGAGATAATCTCGATCAGAACCCCGCGGCCCTAAACATTGTTGATTTCCGTAATCCGACCCAGGCGCGGTTAACCCTGTTTAACGACACATCGCATTACACCGCAACCGGCAAGGCGATTCCGGAAATTCCGGCGGTGCGGTTATCGAAATGGTGGAATGCGCACCGCGGAACCGGGAAAATAGGGCGACGAAAACCGGATGTATTGGAGCGAAAATTGCGAAGCCTACTCTCTCAGATGAGTAGTTCGCCGGACAAAAAAATGCAATTTTCCGCAGGCGAACAACCTAGCAAGATCCAGCTACATGACCGAGTAAACGTCGAACGCTGGGGATCATCGGCCGGGAATCCGATGCCACAACCTTCATTTTAGTTGCTTAAACCTGGTTGCATGGCGTGAGAATGGCGCTGGAATGAAACAAGACTGCGATCTATCTCGGCGCGGGCCCAGCTGCGGACGGCCTGGTAATCGATTCCGGCGCATTCCATGGCGACATTTGGAGCCGAAGTGTGATGAAGAATTATTTCGGTTTTCCCATCGCGGCGGCGACTCGGCAACGATCCATGCTGAAAGTTCGGTCCGGCAACAGGCCCAGAGGCCTCGCGAGCGGATTTCGCGCCGACGAAATCGTCGATGTGAAGAGCCGAAAGCGGTGGTTTTTTTGTGCGCCGCAGCCGGCGATCGGAACATTTACATGGGCGAAGCCGTCTCCTGCTGGCCGGCCGGTATTTTCTTCGTTCCGCTGCCGGGATCAACGGAATGAACGGCGTCATCCGCCGCCAATTGCCAGATGATCATCGCCGCGGGACAGGGAGCGACGGCCGCGCAGGCAATCAACCGCGATTTATTCGAGGAAAGTCTGCGCAACCATCAACTGCGCCGGTTTCGCGACCGGCAGCTCCGGGAGGAAGAGACGGTGCCGAAGGGCGCGGATAAACCAGGACAACCGCAGGAGAACGAAAATGGGATTTGATCAATATCACGAACCGCCGAAGGAACTGCCGGAGCAAACGCGCACCTTTGCCCGAATGATCGCGTCGCTGACCGAGGAAGCGGAAGCGATCAACTGGTACGAACAGCGCATGGCCGTGGAAAAGGATGAGAGCGCCCGGGAAGTGATGGAGAACGCGCAGAAGGAAGAGTTCAAACATTTCTCGATGGATCTCGAGTGGTTGCTTCGGAAGAACAAACTTTGGCGGGAGATCGCCGAGGGCATCCTGTTCAAAGCCGGTGACATCGTAAAGCGGGGCGAAAAAGCGGAAGAAAACGCCGATTAAAGCAGGAGCATCGGTTTTCCAGCCGGCGTGATTTGTCTATCGATCGCCTTTGGACCCTGGCAATATGGCCGAAGGACGGGCCGGCAACGCCGTTTTTCCAGGCGATCCAACCGGCGCCCGTCAGGCCGGGCAGAAAAGCATTCTCTTTTTCATTGAATTTCGGACTTTGCAATAAGCGGTTCTCTTTCGATATTGGAGCCGAACTTTTCGCCAATGGACGCATCTGCTTCTCTCGGTAGCCACCACGATCCGCATTCACCGCCCTCTGCAAACGCAGACCACCACCCGGAGGGACATGACCATCATGAGCTGGGGTTTTGGCGGAAATACATTTTTTCCACCGACCACAAAATGATCGGCATCCAGTACGGCATCTGCGGCCTTACCTTTTTGTTCCTTGGATTTTGCTTGATGATGCTGATGCGCTTTCAACTGGCTTATCCGGGCCGGGCCTTGCCCTTGATCGGTCCCGCCATCGATCGCCTGTTTGGCTCCGGCAGCATGCCCGGCGGAAAAATGACCCCCGAGTTTTACAATTCATTGGGCGCGATGCACGGCACGATCATGATCTTTCTCGGGATTGTCCCGGTCGCCTTCGCCGCTTTCGGCAATTTTGTGGTGCCGCTGCAAATCGGCGCGCCGGACATGACCTTCCCGAAAGTAAATGCGGCCAGCTTTTGGGCGTTTGCCGTCGGCGGAGTAATCATGCTGACCAGTTTTTTCGTTCCCGGCGGCGCGGCCAAGAGCGGCTGGACTTCTTACACCCCGCTAACCGATATCATTGACAAGGGGCCCACTTACAACCTCCTGTTCAACGGGCAGACTCTATGGCTGATCGGATTCATTTTTCTGATCACCTCTTCCTTGCTCGGGGCGGTGAATTTCATCACCACCATCATCCAATTGCGGGCCAAAGGCCTGACCTGGATGCGTCTGCCGTTTTTTGTCTGGGCCCAGTTTGTAACCGCGTTTCTGTTGCTCCTGGCCTTTCCCCCGCTGGAATCGGCCATCGTCATGCAGCTGATGGACCGGGTGGCGGGAACAAGTTTCTTTCTGCCGACCGGCCTTGTGGTTAACGGCGCGCCGTTGCATGTCAGCGGAGGAGGCAGCCCGCTTTTGTGGCAGCACCTGTTCTGGTTTCTCGGGCATCCGGAAGTTTACGTGCTGATTCTCCCCGCCATGGGGATCGTCGCCGAGATTTTGGCTAACAATTCGCGCAAACCGCTCTGGGGCTATAAGTCGCTGGTCTTTTCGGTGCTCGTCATCGGCTTTCTTTCTTTCATTGTCTGGGCCCACCACATGTGGCTGACAGGCATGGGCGCGGCGGTCAGCGCCTTTTTCCAAACCACTACCCTGATCATCTCCATCCCTTCAGTGATCATTCTGAGCGCCTTCCTGATTTCGCTCTGGGGCGGCTCCATCCGGTTTAACGTTCCCATGCTCTTTGCCACCGCCTTTCTTCCCATGTTCGGAATTGGCGGCCTAACCGGCATCCCGCTCGCCTTCAACACCGCCGATCTCTATTTGCACGACACTTACTATGTGATCGCGCATTTCCATTATATTGTCGCCCCGGGCACGATCTTCGGCCTGTTCGCCGGCGTTTACTATTGGTTCCCGAAGGCTACCGGCCGAATGATGAGCGAGTTCTGGGGCAAGGTCCATTTCTGGCCTTCGCTCATCTGCATGAATGTGATCTTCCTGCCCATGTTTCTCCAGGGCATGCTCGGCATGCATCGCCGTTGGTACGATGGCGGGCAGGGCTGGACTTACGGCGCCGAACACGTCTGGGGTTTGACCGGCTTCCAGTGGAACACCCCCATTTCCTGGGCCGCCTGGATCATGGGTCTGGCTCAAATCCCGTTTATCATCAACTTTTTCTGGAGCATCAAGCACGGTAAGAAAGTGAACGATAACCCGTGGGAAGCGACCACGTTGGAATGGACCGCACCCTCGCCTCCGCCCCACGGCAATTTCGTGCAAACTCCCGTGGCCTACCGCGGACCTTACGAATACAGCCTGCCCGGACGGGAAAAGGATTTCACCATGCAAAACGAACCGGTGGAACCGACCGAGCGGACCCGGCGCAAAGTCGCGGCCGAGCCCGCCCTAGCCTGACCCCGCCATGGAAATTCCCTACACTGTTTCTACTCGGCCGGATACCGGGCTTTGGAACGCCAAGGTAGGCATCTGGCTGTTTCTGGCCTCGGAAGTGATGCTCTTCGGCGGGTTGTTTTCCGCCTACATCTTTTTGCGAATTGACGCCCCACCGGGAATGTGGCCCCACGGATTGCTCAACGTGCCGGTCGGCACGTTGAACACGGCCATCCTGATCATTTCTTCGGTCACGGTTGTGCTGGCCTGGGCTAAACTCAAAATGCGCCGGTACCGCGCCTACTGGTGGTACATGTTCGCAACCATCTCCTGCGGGGTGATCTTTCTCACGGTCAAACTCGCTTACGAATGGCCCCAGAAATTCGAGCACTTCGGCGTTTACATTAAACCCGCAGCCCTGGAGAAGTACGAACCGTATTTGGGCAACCATCACTTGGAGCAAAAAGGTCTGCCGCCGCGGCTCGAGATAACCGGTCACCTCCATAACCCCAAGGCCCTGCACGATCCCAACATCAAGGAATACGAAGTTGCCCTCGACCCGGTCAACGCGGATCCAGCCAACCCAAACATGGATCGGCCCCATTTCTTTTACGTTCCGCCCACGGACAAGATCGCCACCATCGAGAAGGCGGATGTGGAACGGGCCGGCATGTTCACGCCCGATCACAGCACCTATTTTGCGAGCTATTTTACCATTACCGGATTGCACGGCCTCCACGTGCTGGCCGGCGTGCTGGTCTTCATCTACATGTGGCTTCCGGTCAGCAAGAAACTTTATCAGCAGAACCCCGAACACCTGGCCAATCGTGTCGAAGTTTGCGGGCTCTTCTGGCACTTTGTCGATCTGATCTGGATTTTCGTGTTCCCGCTCTTTTATTTGCTTTAAGACGATGAACAATCCTCCTGACGTTTCTCCCGATCCGGCTGAGCACGAGGAATACGCCCACAATGTGCAAAAGCACGTCCGGGGCTATCTGATCGTCGGCGCCCTCCTGATCACTTTTACCGGCCTGACCGTGGCGCTTTCTTATGTCGATTTTGGAACGCGGAAGGCGAACATCGCCGTGGCCATGCTCGTAGCCATGATCAAGGCGGGTCTGGTCGCTGCGATATTCATGCATTTAGCCGCGGAAAAACGATTGATTTATCGCGTCCTGTTGTTCACCGCCATTTTTGTTTTTGCCCTTTTTTGGCTTACTTTTCTTGCCTGGTACGACCCGGTTTCCCGCTAAAATGTCGCTCAAAGTTTTCCATATCGTTTTTATCGTGTTCTCGACCCTGCTGGCGGTCGGATTGGGTCTCTGGTGTGTTTGGGTGAACCTGGTGGAAGGAGTTCCAATTTACCTCGCCGGCGCGGTCGGCTCTTTTCTCGCCGCCATCGTTCTGGTGGTTTACGGCATCTGGTTTTACCGGAAAATGAAACGACTGCGCATCATTTGATGAAAACAAAACTGATTTCCATCTGCCTGGTTTTGCTCTGTTCGCCGTTCGGGCAGGCAATGGCCTGCGCATTTTGTTACGGGGCCAAGGACGGCAAGGCCACCGAACATATGGCCGTGGCGATTTGGTTTTTGTTCGGGGCGGTCATGTCGGTCATGGGAGGGATTGGCGCGTTTAGTTTGCATTTGTGGAAGCACTCCCGGATGCCGCTCGAGCCCCATCAAGAGCTGGAAGACGAAGAGGTTGACCGGTATGAGTAATCTGGCCCTCATCAACCAGTTCCTCGGACAACCGCCTAACGCCTCCGAGCACGGATACCAGATCGATCATATTCTGGAGTTCAGCCATTGGTTCATGGCCGCGCTTTTTGTCGGCTGGCTAAGTTACTTCGTTTTTGTCCTGATCCGGTTCCGCCGAAGTCGCAACCCGGTGGCCGACCATGAGGGCGTCAAATCGGCAATCTCGAATCATCTCGAGTTCTCCGTCGTCTTGATTGAAGCGGTTTTATTGCTGGGATTCGCCATCCCCCTCTGGGCCAAGCGGGTGAATCAATTTCCCGAAAGTAAGGATGCCGTGCTGGTCAACGTTATCGCACAGCAGTTCAACTGGACTTTTCATATGCCCGGCCCGGACGGCCAATTCGGAAGACGGGACATCAACCTGGAGTCGACCTCGAATCCCCTCGGACTCGATCCGAACGATCCGGCGGCAAAGGACGATTTGGTCATCCCCGGGGAATTGCATGTGCCGGTCAACCGGCCGGTCATCATCGAACTTTCATCGAAAGATGTTATCCACGATTTTGCTTTGCCTAATATGCGCATCGCCCAGGATGCGATTCCTGGAGAGCTGATCCCCATGTGGTTTAAGCCGATCAAGACTGGAACCTACGAGGTCGTTTGCGGCCAGCTCTGCGGGCTCGGCCACTACAGCATGAAAGGATCGCTGGTGGTGGACACACCGGCCGATTATCAGGCTTGGCTGAAGGAGCGCGCCGGACTCGTCACGCCTCTCGCGGTGCCGCCGCCGGCCGCGCGGCCACCGGGCGAACCGCCTCCCGGACCAACTCCGGGAACCATCCCTCCGCCGGGCGCGCCAAAAAACGCGAAACCGACGGCACGGATTGGGAACTGATCCGGGGGACCTTCCCGGGATCGCGCGGGCTCCTCATTCCGCGGACGGCTTCTGCGTTGTGGGGGAAGGTTGGAGGGGAAGCAGTTTGCTTCCCATGGGTTTGCCGGCCCCGGCCCATTTCCAAAACCTCTGGCTCGGCTGCCGTGCCGGCTTGTTAGGCTGCCGTTCCCGCGGCTGCCTGGTCCTTCATGGCGCGATTGACGATTGCCACCGGTAAAGGATGAAACCTGGCCGATTTTCGATTAAGTTACAGCTCCCAACGTGAACAGCTCCGCTTCGCTCGAACCATCCAAATGGCTGAACCGCTTCGTCTGGTTTACGGCCGCCGCCACTCTCTTTCTGATTTGCAGCGGGGGAATGGTCACGAGCAAAGGCGCCGGCCTGGCCGTGCCCGATTGGCCGACCACATTTGGTTACAACATGTTCCTGTTTCCGGCTTCCAAATGGGTTGGCGGAATATTTTTTGAACACACCCATCGTCTGATTGCCTCCGCGGTAGGTTTTCTGACGATTATTCTCGCGATCTGGCTCTGGCGAGCGGACCGGCGCCGAGCGGTCCGAACCCTCGGTTTGCTTGCCCTCGCCGCAGTCATCTTACAGGGAGTGCTGGGCGGCTTGCGCGTCACCATGCTGAAGGATCAGATCGGCATTTTCCACGCTTGCCTGGCCCAGGCTTTTCTCGGACTGCTCGTTTTCATCGGTCTGATGACCTCCCGGCTCTGGAAAACGCTTCCCCAGTTGGCAATGGATCCGGCTCGGTTGCGTTCACTGAGGAAACTCGCGCTCCTCACCGCGTTCTTCATTTATCTTCAGCTCGCGCTCGGCGCCACCATGCGTCACCAACACCGCGATCTGGCCATTCTCGATTTTCCCACCGCAAATCGAGCGTGGATTCCCGACACCAGCCCGGCCGCGCTTGCCGCGATCAACGCCTGGCGCGACACCCGGGGATTATCCGATGTGACCGCCTTCCAAATCTGGCTTCAGATGGCGCATCGGTTCGGCGCCGTCCTGGTGGCCATCGGCGTCCTCTCATTTTGGGTTTCGATCCGAAAAAGTGACGGCTCTTTTCCGCTTTTGCGGCGATTATCCAATGTTTGGGTGGCGACATTGATCGTGCAGATCACGCTTGGGGCATGGACGATCTGGAGTAATAAGGCCGCCGACATTGCTACGGCTCATGTTGCTTTTGGTGCGCTTATCTTCTCCGAGGCGGTGGCCATTTGCGGGATCACGATCCGGATTTCCGCAAAGGAAGAGCAGCCCTCGGCCGGTCGAGCCTTTCAGCCGAAATCGGCAATGACCGTATGAAAACCGGCGTTTCCGCGGTTTCCGTCGCACCGCCTGAAGTGCTCGCTTGCGCTGCGCGCGGCCGGCTCGGCAACGATTTTGCCGAATTGGTAAAAGCACGTCTGACCTCGCTGGTCCTACTCACAACCGCAGTCGGTTTTTATCTGGGAGCGCGCAGCCCGATCAATTTCCTTTCGCTCATCCACGTCTTTTTTGGCACCGCTGCGGCCGCCGGAGGCGCGGCCGCTTTGAATCAGTGGTGGGAATGGCGGCTCGATGCTCTCATGAAACGGACAAAGATGCGGCCGGTTCCGGCCGGCCGGATGCATCCGGCGGTCGCGCTTGCCGTCGGTGGTTTTCTCTCCGTTTTCGGAGTCGCTTATCTGGCGGTCGCCTGCAATGGAATCAGCGCGCTGCTCGCTGGCATCACTGTCGTTATTTACATTTTCGCTTACACCCCTTTAAAGCGGTTGAGCACATTCAACACTCTGATTGGAGCCATACCCGGAGCGTTGCCGCCCTTGATCGGCTGGGCCGCCGCGCGGGGAACACTGGATGCCGGGGCCTGGAGTCTTTTTACAATCGTATTTTTGTGGCAGCTTCCCCACTTCTTCGCCATCGCCTGGATGCACCGGGACGATTATCGGCGGGCTGGATTCCAGATGATCGCAAACGATGATCCCACCGGTGAGCGCAGCGCCAGCCAGAGCGTTTTTTTCTGCATACTTCTTCTCGTCCTGGCCGGCTTGCCAGGATTCGTCGGAATCGTAACTTTCCTTTATGTTCCGATCGAACTCGTATTGGGCTCGCTATTCGTTTTCGTGGCGATGCGTTTTTTGCGAACCCGCACTCCGGCTGATGCGCGTTTGTTGTTTTTCACATCGATTCTTTATCTCCCGC
Organism: uncultured Verrucomicrobiae bacterium; assembly: GCA_963728975.1. GTDB lineage: Bacteria > Verrucomicrobiota > Verrucomicrobiia > Chthoniobacterales > UBA10450 > DATFCK01. The sequence goes on along the minus strand of CAVSMF010000001.1, from coordinate 703,660 downwards.
TCCTGCTCGGCGCTCTCGTTTTGACCAAGGCATGAGCAGCGCGACCATCTCCACCGCTCCCCCGCTGCGGGCCCTCGCCTGGAAGGCCACTCTCCTCGGCCTCCCGTTGGTCGTGGCCACGTTCTTCTTCATTGTTTGGCGAACACAGGTCCATCAGCTTTCTCATCGTCCCATTCCCGAATATTCCCGCGTTCCAGCTTTTACGTTGACCAACCAGAACGATGAGCCGTTCGGATCTGCCCAGCTCGCGGGCAAAATCTGGATCGCCGACTTTATTTTTACAACCTGTCCAGGGCCATGCCCAATCATCAGTAGCCGGATGAGCGAGTTGCAGAAACCGTTGGAGAAAACTGACGTGCACCTCGTTTCCTTTACCGTCGATCCCAAAAAGGATACGCCCGAGGTCCTCCGCAGGTACGCCGATAAACTGGGCGCGCAGCCGCGTCGCTGGGATTTTCTGACCGGCCCGGAATCGGTGATTTACGATTTATCGAAAAATGGGTTCAAACTGGCCGCGGCGGATGCGAACAACGAGACTCGCCAGCCGGTGCACAGCACGCGCCTGGTCCTGGTGGATCGCCACGGTGAAATCCGCGGCTATTACGATGGGATCGCTGCCGACGCAGTGACCAAGTTACTGGCCGATACCAATCATCTCCTGCGCGAGCAACCGAAGTGACCCACCGTTTCTTCCGGCGCAATCAATCGGATGGATCGGAACTGCCCGTTTGGCGCTTGGGTCTCGAAGTGCGGGCACTGTTCTGCCGCTTAGGGGATACGGCAAGAGCGCCTGTTTGTTCCTCGCTCCTTCTTCGCCCATCGAAGAAAAAGCGGTGGAACACTACTGCGATTCCAAAGGCGTTTGCGAGCTTTTGACTTACCGGTACGCTGTCCGTGAAATTATTGTGTCAGGAGTCGCTGACTCGGTGCCCCTAGCAGATTTCAGAGGCACCGCCTGCTCCTTCTTCGCAGACCCGGCAAAGGTAATCGCGATATTCCCCTTTGGGCAGACGGTCGATAATCGCGCTAAGCTCGGATTGAGAAATAAATCCGGTTCGATAAGCCACTTCTTCCAAACAGGCCACTTTGAGACCCTGACGATGCTCGATGGTTGCAATGTAGTTCGCGGCTTCGAGCAGGCTGGTTTGGGTCCCGGTGTCGAGCCAGGCCATGCCCCGGCTGAGCTGCTTCACGTGGAGCTCGTGGTTGCCGAGATAAAGTCGATTCAGATCGGTAATCTCCAGTTCTCCCCGGCCTGAGGGCCGCAATGTCCGGCAAAAATCGACGGCCCGGTCGTCGTAAACGTAGAGACCCGGAACCGCAAACTGGCTTTTTGGCTGTTCCGGCTTTTCTTCGAGGCTAAGGGCACGGCCATCCGGCCCGAATTCCACCACCCCGTAGCGCTGCGGATCCTGCACCTGGTAAGCGAAAATGTAGGCGCCCTTTGCCACCGCCAGCGCTTCGCGAAAGAAATCGAGTTTTCCGTAGAAGATGTTGTCACCCAGAATCAGACAAACACCGCGTCCGCCGATGAACTTTGCCCCGATCAAAAATGCCTGGGCGATACCCTCCGGTTTGGGCTGCTCGGCATATTCAAGGCGAATGCCGAGATGTTCGCCGGTCCCCAAAAATTCGCGCAGCATCGGCAGATCTTTGGGGGTGGAGATGATCAATATTTCGCGTAACCCGCCAAGCATCAGCGTCGCCAGCGGATAGCAAATCATCGGCTTGTCGTAGACCGGGAGCAGCTGTTTGCAGACGATTTTAGTGATCGGAAAAAGTCGGGTTCCGGCGCCGCCCGCGAGAAGAATCGCCTTTTTGTTCATTGCGTCTGTTTTGTCATGTCGGGCGAAGTCGAGACATCGCCTGACGCCACCTTAAAATTTTGCAACGGGATTCCTCGACTCCGCTGGGAGGGACCGAAGGCAATCAGGAGAACCGAACGTCCTTGCCGGGATCCATTTCAAAATCCAGAGTGAGCGAATCGGTGGTATTGGGTTTGATAATCTCCTCCATGAATTTCACCTGGATCGGGTCTTCCTTGAAAATGCCGAACTTGTCCATGGACTCGAAATCGATTGCAATAAAAAAGGGCCACGGCGTCTCCGGGTCGACCCGTTTTCCGCATTTGATGCTCAGCACCTCCGGAATTTTCAGAAGCTGCATCCGCGTGTTCATCATCATCTCCTCGACCCGTGCCGGGGTCACCTCGGGCTTGAGCTTATAAAGGACAATGTGGTGAATCATGGAGGCTAAAGCTATTAGGCGGTTCCGGCAAACGGTGCAAGTGGGAAACCTTCTCGTTTTGCGGGTCCCCTGGCCCGCCGCAGCCGGCGCCAAAGGAATGTAAAAAAAACGAGAGGCTGTTCAAATGCCGTCCTTAAAATGAGTAACAGCACGGATTCAAGTCCACAGAATCAACCGGCTGCACAATCGCGGTTTGGATTCTCCGGCCCTGACTGGCTGGTGGCAGGATGGTTTTTGGCGATCAAACTCGCGCTGCTGGTGTTTGGCGCCAAAACTTACCAGGTCCTGGAAAACCGGCGGTTCTCCGATTGGCATGGCTGGCTGGCCATATGGAACCGTTGGGATTCACTGCATTACCTGAAGATCGCGGAAACTGGCTACCAAGCCACCGGCATTCTAAAAGCCTGGTTTTATCCTTTGTTTCCGTGGAGCGTCCGGCTTCTGGCCTTTCTCACCGGGGATGTGCTGGTCAGCGCATTTGTTGTCTCGGCCATGGCCGGCCTGGCCGCCGTCCTGGTTTTTCGGCGCCTTGTCCAACTCGATTTTTCTCCGGTCATCGCGATCCGGGCAGTTTGGTTTTTCCTGATTTTCCCAACTGCCTACTTTTTTCATATTGGTTACACCGAAAGCCTGTTTCTCGCTTTTGCTCTCGGCTCCATTTTCGCAGCCCGGAAAGAGCGATGGTGGCTCGCCGGAATATTGGGAGCTTGTTGCTGGATGACTCGCCCGACCGGTATCGCCCTGCTGCCGGCGCTTGCCGTGGAAGCTGCCCACCAGTTCTGGACCGGCAAACGCTGGAACTGGCGATGGCTCTGGATCGGAGTGGTCCCGGTGGGATTTGGCGTCTATCTGCTGTTGAACTGGAAGGTAAGCGGTGATCCGTTCGCTTTTTTGAAGATGAGACACAAGCTCTTTGCCATGTCGATGTCGTGGCCTTGGACGAGCATTCGCGAAGCCGTCGGAAATCTCAAACGCCCGCCCTCCCAAGCCGAGATGGTCGGTGCTGAAGAATTGTACTTTGCCATCCTGAGCCTGATTTGCACTGTGTTTAGCTGGGTCAAATTGCGGCCGGTCTACGCGATGTGGATGACCGCTAATTACCTTCTCTTTACCAGCGTGACCTTTCTTTCCAGTATGCCGCGCTATTGCCTGACCCTTTTTCCGATGTTCATCCTCTTCGCCATGGCTGCGGATAATCGCTTCTGGCGAGGGGTGATCACTGTCTGGTCGGTTCTGTTTCTGGCGCTTTTTGCTTCTCTGTTCGCCCGGGGTTGGTGGGCGTTCTGACCCTAGGGCCTAGGGCTGAATCTGGTCGGTCCAGAGAAACTCATAAACAGCCAGCGCATTGATCGCCACCGATACGACGAAGAGCGATATTTCTATGCCCGAGAGTTTCTTTGGGCCGTTGCCCATCAGCAAAAGATACATCCAAGGCAAGAGAATCATCCCGTAGCGATAGGAAAACTGCCATCCTCCGGTGTTGCCATGACACCAGAGCGCGAAAGTCGAAAGGGCGATTGCCGTCCATGAAACCAGCTTGTAGTCGCCGCCTTGCCGGAAAAGCAGGAATAGAAACGGACTGGCAATGAAAATGGAGCAGCCAAACCCGTGCGGCCTGAGATAGGGGAACTCCGGGATTTCGTCCATGCCCTCAAACAACATTTTGTAAATGTTTCCGGGGATGGCGTGGACGGAAAACAATCCATGCTGATACCACGGTTCCTCAAGAAGGTTGGCGATATGGGTGTATCCAAAATCGAAAATGGAATGAAAACGCGCATAGTTGTAGCCGGCGGTCAAAAGCGCCAGGAGCGTGGGGATAACCAGAAAGCCGATCAAACGCCGCCAATTCTGCCGCGCGGGCAGGTTCCAGCCGCCGCCCGCCCCGATTCCGCTCCGGGAAGCGCTTTGAATGCAGAGATAGAGATAAACCGGCAGAGTGAGAATCAGTTCGGTCCGGTTACCAAATGCAAGGGCGAAGAATGTTCCGGCTACCACAAACGATGGCCGCACCAGGATGAAATAAAGCGCCCCGATTTCTCCTATCAGCGCCAGCCCCAAAGCGATTTGCCACGCCCCGCCAAACCCGAGATTACACCATGTCCAGGTTCCAAAGACTGGAAACAGGGCCAGGAGAATCCTTCGGCCGAGCGAACTGTTCTCGATCGACGATAACCGGAAAAAAAAGAAGGTGGAGAGACCCGCTATCAAGGCGCCAAGAACGTCACCGGGAAAGTTGTGGATCCAGCCGGCCTGCTCCAGCAAGCTGACTGGCCCCATGCTGAGAACGGCGCCGAGGGGGAAGACGGAGTAATATTTCCCATCCTGCAGGACCATTTCATTGAGCCAGGAAGGCGGTTTCTCGCCCAGGTCGAGTCGGCCATGCAGCAATGCCGAAGCGATGCGGAAGGTATAATCAAGGTCCTGTTGCATCGCCTTGGTCGAAAGATAGAAAGCAACCAAGGCGAAAAGTGATAACGCCACCGCTACCCACAAATCTCGTCTGCGGTTGGTTCCGGGCGGTTTGACCTTTGTTACGCCGCCATTCGCCTCGGACATTGCATTTACCGCCGCAAATTAAAGGAGCTCTTCGGACAAAGGAGCTTTGACTTCACCCCGCCGCTGTTTCCGAACTGTCAGCCGGCCCTCGACCGTTCACTGTTTCCAGTCGAGCGCACCTTTTTTCACGGCGTAGATGTAGCCGACCATCAGGATCGAGATAAAGCTGAGCATGCTCCAGAATATGGCGCTGCCATGGATGATGGCTTGTTTGTAAACCACTGCCCAGGGGTACATGAACACGATCTCGAGATCGAACAGAATGAACAGCATCGCCACCAGGTAAAACCGGACGCTGAATCGCGGCGGCACTTCTCCGACCGGCACCATGCCGCATTCGTAAGGCATGTCTTTGGCCCGCGTTCGCTTGCCGGTTTTGCCGAGGATTACGCTGGCGATCAATGCCGACGCCGCGAAACCGATCGCGACAATAACCTGCAATAGAACCGGCAGATAATCTCGAAGCATTGCCGGTCCGTTCGCGAAGACCAAAAACTTGATGTCCGCTTATCTTACACCCGCGAGATGACCGTTTTGTGGCGCAATCGCGTTGGCCAGAGCCGAAGGCAATCCCTTGTATTTTTTCCCGCTCTTCTTCACCGCGCCCCGCGCGACGAGATTCTGCAACTTTTCGTAAGCCCGAAGCCGAAGCATCTCTTCCCCTCCACTGGCGGCATTGCGAGCGCGCAGGTTCTCGTGAACGATGTCGAAGAGCTGCTTGAATTCAAAGGATGCACGCCGCGAGAGAACCGCAACCAATTCCTCGGTCACCAGGTCGGGAACTCGGCGGGAAAATGCATTTTTCTTAAGGATAGCCATAGGGCCAAAACCATAGCATATTTTTCCCCGAACGCAGCTCTTTTCTCTCAGAAGCGAGAACGGTGGGACCGATAGCGCCGAAATGACGCGACGTTGTACGCTTTCTGAACACTCCCCTATGGCGTATCGCTGGGAGCCGGCGAAGCCGCTTTTGGCCCGGCTGATGGAGTCTTAGCGGAACGCGCTGACGGTGAGGGGCTTGCCGGTGGGGTTGTCGATCCCGGAAATCCCAGCCCGCTCAAAGCTCCCAGACCGCTCCTCTGGTAGCTGAGCGCGCCCAAACCGGCCAGCAAACCAACACCGATCCCGGCCTGATTAAGCGTGATTGGGCCAATCGACTCGGCAATGTAGCCTTTGCCAGCGTAACGCTGCGAGCAGACAATCGGGCTCAGATGTTTCGTAATCGCCTCGGCTGGCGGGAGTTTGCTCAAATCAACGTAATCATTAATGGTTGGCACAAACGGGCCCACTATCATCAGCATCGGACGAAGGGTCGCGTCCAGCCGCGCGTAGAGCACGCCCAGGTCTAGGTAGGTGAAAAAATTCGTCGGCGCGGGGATGGCGTGGGCTGCGTGTTTGTAGGTGTCGGAACTTGCCAGCTCGGACTGGTCTTTCTCGCTCCGCTCGATTGCGGCTTGCACGGAAGCTTCATCCAGACCGGCGATTAATACCTGGTTCGACAAGGCAATTACCGGCCGGACGGACAACAAAGTGGGCTGCGTCTGCATCGACCAGTAGTGGACGCCATTTTGATCCGTTTCCTCCCAAACCGCGTCCTCGTCCATTCCATGAGTCAGGGCCTCGGTTATTTTTTTCGCGTGCGCCCTGTCTTTCACCGGGACGCTGGCAATAAGGGAAGGCCAGCGTACGTCCTGCGACCAGTCGGCCAAAATTCCGGCCTCGGGACTGAAGGCAAGCTTCCAATCGTCCGGTGCGATCCCCGCATCGGCGAGGGCATTGGCAATTTTTCCCACTCGCGCACCAAGAAAGTTCGCCCCTCCCTTTGGCGAAAAAAGAGCCGCCTGTTTGGAGAAATTGATCAGGCTCGCCAGGTAAAGAAAAGTGGCGCGGGTGCCCAGGGTCAGGGAACTGCGGGTAAGCCTGGCGTTCTCTTCCTGTCGGGGCATGCCCAGGAAGATAACGTCGTGCAGTTTGCCGTCGTCGAATCGAGTGGTGGCGCAAATACTATGGATTTGTTCGATAACCGAGGGCCGATTCTGCATCCCGGATGGCGCCAATGCCGAGCGGACGGCCGCAATCCGGTCGCTGAAGGTTTTTGGCTGCAGATAAAAAAGCAAAGCATAGCTCGACGGCATGGCGTGCATTGCTTCTTTAAAGACGGCATCCGTCCGAAGCAGCGATTTCCGGTCTTTGTTTCGACCATCGGCCCGGTCGAGGACCTGTTTTAATTCCTCGATATCGTTGCTGGCAAAAAACCAGTCCCGATCCTGCACGGTCGCCAGGGGAAATGTCGGCTGGCTGACGACCTCGATCCGGTGCTGTTGATACGTGACCGTTTCGGGCTGGGCTCCTCCCTTAATTTTTGTGCGCCAATCCGCGATGACCCGGTTAGCTGTCTCGGCACTGGAACGAAACCGAAACCCGGCCACCATTTTCGGTTTATCATTGGCCAGCGAAGTCAGGGCGAGAAACGCATCTTTCGGATCCAGTTCCTGGATTTCGCTTACCGTTGCCGATACCGTCTTTCGTTTGGTTGCGCGGCTCCGGGGCTTTTGCAGGAAATCCTGCACCGCCGGCTCCCGATAGATCCGGTAAATGTCGGAGTGGTGCCATTGCGTTATTGTCGCGTTAAAATCGGGCAGGTGAACAAATGCGATCGTGCCGCGGGGCAGAAGTGACGACACAGCCGCATTCGAGGGCTGCTCCGCCAGCCGCAGCCCAACCCAAATCCCAGCGCCGATCACCGCAATCGCCACCGCCCATACCCAGAACCGTTTCATGAGAGGCAGACTGTAACGGCCGCCGTCCCGACCGGCAACTGATCAAAACCCGCTCCGGCGTTCCCCGCCATGCAACGTCGGGCGTTAAGCGCTGCGGCGTTGGGCGTTGGGCGTTGAACGGCATTGAGCGTTGGGCGTTGAACGTTGAGCGTTGCGCGTTGAGCGTCGGGCGTTGAGCGTTGAGCGTTGAGCGTTGAACGTTGAGCGTTGCGCGTTGAGCGTTGAGCGGCGTTGAGCGTTGCGGCGTTGAGCGTTGAACGTTGAGCGTTGAGCGTTGAGCGTTGAACGTTGAGCGTTGAGCGTTGAGCGTTGAGCGTTGAGTGTTGAGCGTTGAACGTTGGGCGTTGAAAATTGAAGGCTCTCCTTCCCCCGGGATTTCAGGCCCGCGGATGAAATTGCCGGTGGACCGCTTTCAGACGTTGTTGATCGACATGGGTGTAAACCTGCGTAGTCGAAATGTCGGCGTGCCCAAGCATTTCCTGAATGATCCGCAGATCGGCCCCGTTGCTCAGCAAATGCGTGGCAAAACTGTGCCGAAGCAAATGCGGATACACATTCCTTTCCAACCCTGATTGCCGAGCCCGGCTTTTGACGATCTGCCAAATCCGGGCGGTCGTTAACCTTGTCCCGCGTGCCGACAAAAAAATCTCGCTGCCGCTGCGGCGTTTCACCAGCTTGGGCCGTTCGGTGGAAAGATACGCCGCCAGCGCCTGACACGCCTTCCGGCCCACCGGGACCAGCCGCGTTTTGTTGCCTTTCCCGGTTACGCGGAGGATGCCCTCTTCCGCCGCGAAGTTTTCCAGGCGTGCCGCCGCCAGTTCCGAAATGCGCAACCCGCTCGCATAAAGGAGCTCGATCATGGCCCGGTCCCGCAATCCGAGCGCAGCCCTGGTGTCGATATTCTCGATCAGTTGCTCGACTTCCAATTCGTTAAGTGTGCCCGGGAGATAACGTTCGATCCGGGGCAAAGCCAGCGCCTCGGCCGGGTCGCGGGCCACCAGCCCTCTGGCGCTCAGAAAACGAAAGAAAATCTTCAGGGCCACCACGATCAATTTTATGGATGAGGCAGCCAGGCCGCCCCGTTTCCGTTCCGCCAGGTATTCCGTGACCAGCGAGAGGGTGACTTCGCCTGGCTTGAAAATCTGTTTCCTTCGGGAGCACCATTGGGCGAACTCGAGGAGCGATCGTTGGGTCGAGAGCTGGTAATTATCCGACAGGCCGCGCTCGACTGCCAGGAACCGGATGAACGACTCGATGGCCTGCTCCACTTGCCCAAGCTAGCGGCGATTGACCTCAATCGCCACTCAACACCTTGGATTTCCCGGTATTCCGATCGCTACCCCCCCCACGCCCCTGCGCCCTAGGCCGATCCGCCCTCATCCACTCGCCTGCTCATACCCCCTTTTCCACCCTGTCCGCCCTCCCCGTTTGGGGCTCGGGCTCTTCCTGGGAATCCGCGACCCCATTGACAAACGAACATTAAATATCCGATGCTTTATCGAAGAATGAGCTTGGATTTGAATACGATCCTGAAGGATTGGCCCCACCAAACGGGCACAATCAAGGTGCGCAAGGTTGCCGGACTTGACGGGCGCGAGAAACTGCAGCTGCGGATCGACCTTGGCGTGTTGCAGATGGAAATAACCGGACGGCCGGATGGAACCCGGCCGCACAATTGCGAATCCCTCCTTGCTTATCATCAATTGCGAGCGGCGCATGCTCTGGCCCAGGGCAATACTTACGAGCTGACCTCGGAACAATGCAGCGAGCTCCAGCAGGAAGGCATTCAGTATTATCACCGGTATCTGAGTCTGTTTCAGATTAACGACTTTGCCGGGGTCGTTCGCGATACCCAGCGCAACCTCGATTTGTTCGATTTTGTGGCCGCGCATACCGAGCGGGAAGATCTCACCTGGAGCATGCAGCAATTCCGGCCTTACGTGTTGATGATGAATACGCGGGCCAAAGCCTCCATATTTCTGTCGCAAGGCCGATTTCCGGAGGCGATGGTCGAGATCGAGCAGGGCCGGGATACGATCGCGGAATTTTTTCACCGCTCGAACTTTCCGGAACTGGCCAGCAAAAGTTCGGAGATCATGTTCCTGGAAGAATGGCTGGAAGAAGTGCGGGCCAAGCGGCCGCTTTCCAAGCTGGAAGTGATGGAGCGCGAACTGGAGACAGCCATCGCCAAGGAGCTCTACGAACGCGCCGCCGAGCTGCGGGACGCGATCCGGATGCTCAAAACCCAGCCGCACTGACCGCCCTCTCCCCCTGAAATCGTCGCCTGGAGGGCGCCCGCGCCGTCGGCGCCCGTTATTTCCGAGAACCCATCTCGTTTCTAGATAACGCGGTGCGGTTCGCTTTGCCGCCGCACTGGGTGATCCGATCAGGCGAGCTGATGTTCAGCGGCGGTAAGGAAACCGGACTCCTGGCTCGTCCGCGGAAAAGTCCCTTCCTCTTCCGGGAAACGAGCTCACAGTTTTCGCTAAGGCGCTGGCCCAAATGATAGCGCCGGGAAGCTTAATCCCGTGATCCTGCCGTAATTTTACCGCTTTCTCAGCTACTGCCTCTGTTAAGGAGACAAGCCGAAAATGATTGAGGAATTCGCGGCGAATCTGTTGATCGGCTGGGTTTCGCGCTCCGACCATAAGCTCGATCCATGAAATGATGCTGATACAGCATTCACGGTAACGTGCGATTTTCGTTAGCGGCCGCGGCGTGATCGTCCAGGAAATCCAGTAAGACATCGCTGTCGCGAGCAGCGCATTCAAGCCCGTCTATTCCATTTCTGCCCTACCTTTGCCAGATGGCGGGAAACGTTGCCGCGGGTCTTGGAGACGCCAAAAAACGAGCGCAGGCTGCAGGCTGGAGGCTGGAGATTGGTCGATGAACCTGTCCACTGCTCGACGCGCGGCCTCGGCCCGGGGAATCTTTTCCTTCCGGCAAAATAAACTCAGTTTTCGGATTTGTTCCGAAGATAGATCGATAATTGTTCGCACTAACGATATCATCGGGAGGTCAAACCTGCTTAGGAAACAGCAGAAGATCATCCGGAGCAGACGCCCGCTGGCACAAAGAAGTCATCAGCACCTATTCCGCTCCCGCAAAGCCCCTGATCTTTCGATCCACCGATTTGTGGGTTGCCGCATGTATCGTAAGCCGCTTACGATACGGCCGTGAAAGTGATGAAAAAGAAAAATGCCGCCAAGAACAAGAAACGGTTGCCTGAAAAGGTGAGGGAGTATCTCAAGTACATCGGCGCCCGGGGCGGACTGATGAGCCGGAGGAAATTGACCAAAACTCAGGCCCGGCAAATGGTCGGGGTTCGGGAGACCAAACGGGCGGCGCGCAAGGCGGGAACGTCGCTGGCCGAGATCAACTCATGGCAGTTTAAGATCGATCCGCCACGGCCGGTCCCGCGAAGGCAATTACCGCAAATCAGACGCAAGCCTTTCCTGTCGTTTACCCAGAACGTCCTGCCCTAGGCAATGGTCGTTAGGCGACAGTGAATTATGAATGCCGCGGCCGCCTAGCGTCCCGGGTCCGGTCCGGTTCGGGATTTAACCTTAGTTAAGGTAAGTCGCTTAACGAGCAGTCAAAAACCGGCGATTTGCCCGTTGCCGACACTCCCGGGAGGAACCTGGAATTGTTTTCTCTCCATCGCTCCCTCCGAATCGGAAGATCGCGATGCGATTGCACCCGTTTGGCATAGCTTGCGCCGATATCGATTTTACTGTCTATCGTAAGCCGCTTACGATGCGACGGTAAGCGGCGCGCGGCAAGAGAATGGAGAGAGCGCCGAGATGAGGGTTCTCCGACGACGAGGGCTGGGCTGAAAGTGACAGAGTCCCCGCGTGCAATTCGATGGGGCTTGGACTCTGCGCTTATGCGAGCGCCGAGCGATTTCACTCCTATATCGTAAGCGGCTTACGATGCGACGGTAAGCGGCGCGCGGCAAGAGAATGGGGAGAGCGCCGAGATGAGGGTTCTCCGACGACGAGGTCTGGGCTGAAAGTGACAGAGTCCCCGCGTGCAATTCGATGCGGCTTGGACTCTGCGCTTATGCGAGCGCCGAGCGATTTCACTCCTGCATCGTAAGCGGCTTACGATGCGACCGTAAAACAAGCCCGGAAAAGGAAATGAGAGGGTCGGCTCAGGGAAAAAGCGCGGCCCCGAGAAAGTGCGGCGCTGAGAAAGTGCGGCGCTGAGCGAAAAAACCGCGTGTAATTTCGGCGAGTATCATAAGCCGCTTACGATGGGAGCCGTGGCGCTGGCGCAGTTTGGAGTGCGGTTTGGGTTTTGATCGGAAGCGTACTTTTCGTTTGTAGACGATCAAAGACAAAAAGATCGATGCCGAATTAGGGTGAAAAGAATTGTGTTCGACGCGGCCAATGGGCATTGTCGGCGCAAAGAGATGCGTTTGTTGGGCGAGCTCGTCATTATCGCAGCCGTGCTTTATCTCGGCTGGGAAACGCCATTGAGCGAGCGGATGCCGTGGTCCAAGCCTGGTCCGGCGACAGTTGCGCCCGCAGTTTCGAGGGCGATAACGCAACCTGGTCCGGTGATACCGGGACAGGATCAGCCGGTATACAATGAGAACCGGACCTTTACCGGGCATATCCTTTACCGGGACAATCAAGGAAAGACCTACTGGCTGGACGCCGAAGGGCGCCGTCATTACCAGCGGTAACGACTCGTTATGCGCGTACCTGTCCGGTTAGGCATCGAGGTCTTGATTATTGGCGGGCTGGTCTATCTCGGCTGGGGCAAGCCGTATCAGCAATGGATGGAGCAAGTGATCGGGCGAACAGCCGAGAGCCAGCCGACTGTGCATGCAGTCGTACGGCCGCCAGCGAAACCGGCGCCCAGGCTATCTTCCGGAGCCTGGATGCGCGACCCAAACCGTCACACTAAATTGGACACACCGTCACCGGACAGCCATTCAGCGGCGGCAACACCGGCCACGACCGCGCCCGCCTCCGGCTCCTGGATGTGGGATCCGAGTCATCAGTCACCGCTCGATTCACCGAAACACGGGTCACCGCACCGATAGAAGCAGGCCAAGCCCGGCGCTCTTGTTGGAGGCAACAGTTGGAGCCGAAATGCGCGGCGGGTGATCTAACTCAAATCTGATTCGTTACGGATTCTTACCGTCAGGGGTTATTCGGAGTCGAAAGCGCCCGTACGGATCCGGTATAACCAATGCCGTTGCGTTCTTGCTCGTTTTGAAGTCAACCTCAGCGGTCGATTCGGCCGGTTTACCGTTGGGCAATTTGGTCCTGATTGTGAGCGATATTGGCATAAACGATATTCCCGTTATCGAGTAGCTTTGGCCATAGGCCAGAGACTGAAGAACTGTCTTTGGACCCAGTGATGCGGTTACCGAAGTCCCCGGAAAGAAATTTCGAATCGTCAGCACAGCAGATTGTCTTTTCGGATTCTCGGTATCATCAAACATATCGATCGACTGAGGCGAAATGAGAACGGTGAAATAAGTATCGGTTTTTAGATCGACGCTGAAGGTTTTAAGAGGGGCTTTGCTTCCGTTTCTGGCGACGCTGAGCTGGTATTTCCCGATGGGAAGTTCAGTATAGCTCGAATAGCGATAAGCAATGGCAGTGGCCACCGGAGGATCGTCCGGCTTATCACCCCGTAAAAGTTGAAAGCTTCCATTGGTGGCAGGAAGCATGTCCCAAAAGCGCACATATCCAACTTTTGGAGTGGGACTCGGCGACTGCGCGTCTGCGGCGGAGCCGATAACACTGAGAGCTAGAACGCTAATCGCCAGCGTAAAGAATTTTGATTGCATATCTGTCTGGTTTGGCGAATCGCGCGTTGCTGGCGGGGTCGAACGGGTCACTCGGCGTGCCGGAATTCCAAACTGGGTCGATCCGAAACGTGATCTTTAACTGGGCCGTTGAGGACACGACAGGCGAAGCGGAGCCGCTTTGAGGAATGAGGCTTTGCCCGACTGCGTAGACGGTAAAAATGCTTCCGCGCGTGGTGATCAGTTCGGCAATTCGGCGAAAAAGCTCTTCACGCCCACGGTCGTAAGCGTTGGCCGTGTTCACCGAGGAAACCAAATCGTTCCCCACGTTAAACATCGGCATTTCCGACAATTCACCACGTTCAGCAAAGGGGCCAACCGTTGTTCCAAATCGTCCCTGGTAAACGCCGGGAGTTGCATCATTTCTAAGGCGGGCCTGCATTTGTTTAATCAGTTCGTTAACCTTGTCGTTTGGATCGGTTGGGTCGCTGTCAAATCCATTGCCGGCGAGATTAGGATCAGAATCCGGTGCTGCTCTAAAAATGAATTCATAAAGCGCAGCTTTGAACGCAGCGCCATTGTCGCGATTGATACCGTTAATATTGATTCTTCCGTCGAGTTGAAGCGCATCGCTCGTCGTAAAAATATCCGCTAGCCGCCAGGCCGTCCATTCCCGGCTGGCAGAACTGGTGTCGCCGTCCCACAATCCACCGGCATTTGTTGTCGCATCGTATCTCTCAGGCTGTCCGATCTTAAGAGTGCGGCCACCTCCACGGCTGTAGCGAATGTCTCCGGACCCAATGGGTGCGGCGCCAATGGATCGGGCTGGATCAAAAACATCGCCCAACTGACCGATGGACGTTAGCGGGACATCGCTAATCACGGCAGGAGCATGTGGGGCATCTGCGACATTACTTGCGGGATCGATCCAAATAGAGGTATTGACGTAGTTTGAATTCAACGCAGTAAAAGTCGTATTTGGGATTTGAGACGGCGAATTCCAGGCTTCCAATTTGTAGGGAGTCTGATCGTCATTAGCGGTGCTTGCTGTAATAGAGATCTGCTCGTTATTTGTTCGTGGATCGCCCAATTGGGAAGCGATGGCGGAAGCAGCATTACCCTTTAGGCTGCATGCTCGGAAATAATATTGTGTGGTGTCTGCGCGCACGCTGTCGTCATTGCTTGATCCGTCGTCTACGTTCGCTGTAATGTAGTAAAAGGCGGGGGCGCCAAATGATTCCAACACGCCGTTGTCGTTTCCCAAAATTAGCTCAGTCTCTAAGTCCGCTGCTGCGGAGGTATTAACGGGTCGCGGGATGCTGTTAATACGGAGATTGCTGCCGCTTTTCTTTTGGGTTGTGCCTTGATAGACCCGATACGAATCTGCAGGTGTTCCCGCGGGCGGGTGAAATACTCGACTCGGAACTACACCGGGGAAACCTGAGGGAAGCGGAGTTGGATCAGTTGTAAGAACGGTTACAGTTCCTGCCGGAAACGACAGGGAATTGCCGCTAGCATTGATGAAAACATTCAGAGGGACGCTGAAATCTCGTGCTGGGCTTTCCGGAATATCTGTCGCGCCGCCAGCATCCCATCCAAATTGGTTTGCAATGCGCAGAAAGGCGTTGGGTCCGAGACTTGCCACGGTTATATCTTTATTCGTCATGTTCCAGAACTCGATATAGTAATCGATCTCCAACCTGTAAGTAGCGCTCGTTCCCAAGCGATTACTAAAAGCGGCTTGCTTGACGCGCAGCATGCATTCCTGCATCAACGGCACGGCTTCCTTCCCTATTGCTATTACTTCGTTCGATCCGGAAGCGCCTCCGCCGGGAAGGCTATGCATCGGTGCAGAGCCAATGTTTATTGTTAGGTCGTTATTCACAATCGTTGGCTGTGAATCGGTGTCGATGTAGTCGCGAATGTTGGCTGCGATCTTGTTTAAATAGATGGTTTGGTGCGATGGAGTTCCCGTGCCCGGCACATCAAGCGAATTCTTGTTGGAGCCGCTTCGGTAAAAGCGCTGCGGAAAATTCGGCAAAAGATAGGTGATCGATTTGATGATTTGATCGAGTTGTTTGCGTATTTCAGTGGGATCGGTGGACTCGGAAACGACCTTGTTAAGGTTGACTCGTTTTGTTCCACCGCGGGAAAGGTTCGATTCCCCGGAAAAAATCGTGGCTTCGAACTTCGCGCTTTCGGCAAGAGTCGATTGTCCGCTGACCTGATTGAGGTCGCGGAAATTGAAGAAGAGAGAACTAGGAAACTTGGCTCTGTAGGTTGTAATATCGCTGGCGATTGTGTTGTAGTCGGGGCTCCCGGTTAGGACAGCTTTGAGGATTCCTTGAAACGGAATTTGAGACGGTAAATCGCCTAACGTGTTGGAGCCGCGCGAACTGCTCCCCATATAATTGGCGTTAGCCTTGAAGCTTTCGTCTTCCATCCAGTAGGCGTATCGGCCCGTCTTCTTGGCGTCGGAGTCCGTTAGCTCGATCCATTGTCCACGAAACGGCTGAGGGGCCGTCGGGCCGCCGCTAGTCCATTGGGGCGACGAACCAATCCAGCCTTGGGTGTCGCCGGAAAATCGCGCGTGATTAAAGTTGTAAGCATTGGCTGTAGCAGGTGGCGAATCGGTCAGAGTTGGCAACGCGTTGTTCTTGGTGGCGACTGTCTGCGCGGTGGCGCCGGAAGCCAACGGCAGAACATATAACTGAGCCGCTGTATTTGCGGCAATCGCCTGCTCCGGGGTTTTATCACGATAGTAGAGTACCGTGCCGTCATTTCCGTTGATCGTTTCCCAGGTCGTTGCTGAATCGGGATATTGGGTCAGGTTATCCAGCAACTGAGCGATGGCGGCGTTAACGGCGGTTTGGGCAATCAGGTCCGCCTTGGCTTTGTCGGCAACGGCCTTGGAGGTGCCTCGTTCGAGGCTGCTGGTTTGCAAAAGCCCAACAGCCAGTCCCGCCAGCAACACAAGAATGACGAGTGTAACAACCAGGGCAACGCCGGTGTTTTGTTCGCCGATAGAGCATGGCTTTCTCATTGGTTCTGCAGAAGAGAAACGCGGGTAACGAACTGCTGCTCATCCGGCAGAATATATCTCCGATACGCAGCCGAGGTCGGATCGGCCCAGGTTAACTTATCCACGGCTCCAACCTGCTGAATTTTTCGACCTGCCTTCACGCTCATGGCTTTGAAACGAATCTCGACCCAATTCCATTTCGAGGGCGGATCGCTCCCTAACGTGACAGCATTCATGCCTTCGCCCGGCCGCAATTCGAGGTCCCAAACATAGCTGGCAATGGTTTCCGGAGTCGTCCCGGTGGTTCTATCGTAGAGAGCGCCGAAGTCGGGAGAAGCCTTGGCCAGACTTGTAGCAGTTGTGTCGCTGTCTTTAAAGAAGCGACGTAGTGAATAGGTTTTCGAGGTGCTGTCCCAATCGAGATAATAACCGACGGAGCAGAGATCGCTCTTTCCCTTGTTCTTTGCCGGGAACACTGCATACGCCTCCATCGCGTAGGAACTGTCCGGCGAGTAATTGGCCAGGTTCAGGAATTGGGCGTTGCCGGAGATGTCGGCACGACCCAGATCGTTTGTCATCAGTTGTAAGGCGGCTTTGGCGTCCCGGAACGCGTCCATTTTTTGATCGGCGATCCGGTAAACATCGGTTGTGGCCACGAGCACCCGGCCGAGCAAAGCGACGAGCACCGCAGTAATTGCGACCGCAACCAGCAACTCCACCAAGGTGAAACCGCTGGCTCGATACGAAACTCGGGCGATTCTCATCCTTTATTGCGAGCGAGATAGAAAAATTCCATCGCGCCTTCCGAATGGGATTTACCGTAGATCCGTATTTCAATCAGATTAAGCTTTGAGGTTCCGAGGCCCGTACCCGCCGAATCGAGCGGCGGATTATTGTCAAAGCGCAATTCAGCAGAATAGATCGAGTTGACCGCGGAGGTGCTGATTGTTGGTTGGCCCGGGCTCGGATAACTTGAAGGATAACTCGCGTAGAGTGTTACCGGAGGATCGCCTTTTTTCAGAGAAGTGAGATCGAGCGTTGCGCCGTAGCAATTGATGGTGCTGAAGGTCGCACACTGAGAATCAATGGTTCCGGTGATCGCGCGTACGAGTTCCGCGGCGCGACCTTCGTTAATACCGGCGCGATTGGAATTCAGCGCTACCGGAAACAGACCAAGAATGGCAACGATGGCGAAGGAGACAACTCCCAACGCGAGCACGACTTCGACCAGACTGAATGCGCGACTGGAAGCGGGCAGTTGTTTCATGGCGTGTAGGTAGCCCGGCCTGTTACCGGCGCGATGGTAATAATTTCGTCCTTGTTAGCCTTTGTCGTCGGCTTTTCAGAAGTTCCGTTTACGAGTCCTTCAAAAAAACGCAGGCGCATCGATCCCGGATTCACCGGGGTAGGCGAAACCAAGGCGCCGGTTTCATCAAATTTCATATTGGGAAAAGCCTGGGGCACGGAACCCGCCGGAGAAAAAGCAAAGCTGGCTGAGGTCCAGGACGCATTATTGGTGGAAGTAGCCGGCGGTGTCGGCGCTGGGAAAGAGATTTCGGTTCGTAAACTGATGCCGGTTGGAAAGACTTTCCAGGGGGTCAACTGGACCTTTGCCTTGGTTGGGTCGGCATCATCCTCGAACAGAGCAACAGAGTGATAAAAATAGCGATCGATGATCTTTTGATCGGCAACGCCAGTGGTTGAACCGACTGGTTGCGCGGCAAAAACGACATAAGTCGCGCGCCCGTCCTTAATTGCTTGAGCGCGCGCTTGTTCGATGGCGCCGAGAAGCAGGCTGCCGGTGGCCTTCCGGCCTGATGATTTTGAAAGCGTGTTAACTGCCGGAACAATGGCCACCAGCAGGATCGTGATGATGGCCATGACCACCAGGAGTTCAAGCAATGTAAAAGCGCTGCGCGCTTCTAAACTCCCATGGGAGGATTGAGGTCTCACAAGTTACGGAGCAGAAAGGAAATTAATCCCAGGATCCCACGTCGTCCGAGCCTGCGAATTTGCGGTCCCCTTTGGATCCCCACATCCCGTCTTTGCCCAAGGATGAAGCGCCGACACCGACCCGCAGTGTGTTACTGGTGCCGCCCGAGAAATCAGTGTAGAACCAGCCAAGGGATTGCATTATGTCCCCACTATAGTCTGCGTCGATGAACACGACATATTCATCGCCCCAAGGATCGACGTAGCTGCCCGGCTTGATTGGATATCCGTTTGAATTGTTGATCGTTGCGGCCCCGGTTGCAATGCCGCCGCGCGGATTAGTCGGGTCCTTGGCATTATTTCCGTTGAAATAAACCACCTGACGCGTGTTAAGCTGGTTACCGCTGTTGTAATTTGCGTCGGGAACCGCGCGTAAAACGTCGAACAAATCCGCACTGGAGTAGGCACCGTTAGGGTCTCCGTAGACAGTATCGGCGCCACCTCCGTTGTTGCCGGAATTCAACGGATAGACGCCGTAGTCCGTATAGTAAGCATTCACTGCGGTCACAATTTGCATGAGATCGTTTTTGGCCTGCACTTTTCTCGCCCGGTCCTGAACGCCTTGAAATACGGGGAAGGCAAGCCCCATCAGAACTGCGATGATCGCGATAACGACCAGCAGTTCGATTAGGGTGAAGGCGGTTTGGAATTGCGGATTGCCCGCCGCGGCGGGTAAACTTCTTGCGGCCTCCGGCTCGGAAGAGTCTACGGCTCGGAGAGATTTCGGATGTGGCCGCAAGGGAGATAAGACGCGTAAGAAATAGAGCCGCCGGGGGAGCGGTCTGCGACTTAATTCCTTCCAGGGCCTGGGATTGCGGAGCCGAAGCACAGAAGGAACTATATCAAACAAGTAATTAGTGGCGAGCACAAAGGGGCGGGGGGAGTAATGGAGTGATGGGGAATTGCGGATTGCGGATTTCGGATTGCGGAATTGGGGCGAAGGAGGAGGGGAATTGCGGATTGCGGATTTCGGATTGCGGAATTGGGGCGAAGGAGGAGGGGAATTGCGGAATGCGGATTTCGGATTGCGGAATTGGGGCGAAGGAGGAGGGGAATTGCGGAATGCGGATTTCGGATTGCGGATTGCGGAATGGAGGGAAAGGGGCGAAAGGGCAAAGCGCGAAGGGAAGCGGCTAAGCGCTTGGAGTATTGGAAGTGTTTTCGGCGGGGGCGCCGAAAACGGCACGCGAGGCGCGTGCGCTCCCCGGAAATGGGCGGCTCGGGGAAGCCGCGGCTGAGGAGGCGCTTCAAGAATGAGAAATTCGCAAATCTAAGAGGGATTTGCCGCTTCCCCAGGGAATAGGGGCATGTTTCTAGCTTTTTACCGGCTTCGTGCTGGAACACACGCTGTCCGACGAGGAGCATAATCAGATCGTCCAGACGATCGAGATGTTTGAGGCGATCACTCAAGCACAGCCCGACGACTATCAATCGCTCGATATTTTAAAGGACGCTTACCAGAAAGTCGGTAAGCACGAGGAAGCTTTACGGGTCTCGCGCCGTCTGGCCGAGGCCTATTTTAACGCCGGTTCCTACACCCTGGCCCTCCAGGAGTGCGAGGCCATCCTGGTCAAGGAACCAAACGCGCCCGACATCCTGGCCATGCTCGGCGAAATCGAGACCCGACTTCAGGCTTCCGGACAAGCAATCGCCGGTCAAAGCGACCTGACCGATAAATCAAAGCTTGGCGACACGACCGACGGGTCGCTGGTTGACCTGAATAAACAGAAGGCCGGCGACATGATGCGGCAGCTGGCCGAACGGGGGGACGATCATCTGGCCAAGTTTCTAATCGTGCAGCAGCTCTTTGGTGAAGAAGAGGTCAAGGGCGCTCTCGATACCGTAAAGCATTCCAACAAGGACCTGAGCGGGCAGGCTTTAGCGGTTTCGCTCCTCGATTATCTTTGCAAAGACAAGGTCGATTCGCTCGAGAAAGTGCTCTCGGCGTTGATCGACCGCACAAAGTTCGCTTACGTGCCGCTCGAATATTACGACGTCGATCGGCAGATCGCCCCGATGTTGCCGGAGAGCCTCACTCTCAACCGGTTATTCGTCCCGTTCGACCTGGTCAGCCGGACGATGATGGTGGCCTGTTGTAATCCGTTCGATTCAGCGGGCCGCGAAGCCGTCCAGCAGTCGGTCGATTACACCGTGATGTGGTACCTGGCCCGTCCGGCCGCAATCGTGAGAAGTCTCCAGTCAATCTACCGGCTGGACAGCCGCGCATGAGCGTTCATCCCGCCACCATGAGAAGTAAATCCTTCGGAGAACGCATCGCCGACGTCTTGATCGACGAGGGGCTGCTTTTGCCTAATCAGCTCGAAGAAGCGATCAGCATTCAGAAAAACGAGGGCGGCCGTCTTCTGAAGATCTTGACGGATAAGAACTTCGTCACCGAGCAGGACATGGCTTTCAGCATGGGGCGTTGTTTAAACACGCCGCCGGTCAATTTATCCAAGCTGAGCATTCCCGAGGAGGTGATGTCGCTGGTCCCGCGGGAGATGGCGAAAGCGAACAAGCTGGTGCCGATCGCGCGTTTGGACGGCAAGTTATTTGTGGCGATGGCGGATCCGACCAACGTCCTGGCGGTGGACGACGTGAAGCGGCGGGTCCAGCTCGAGATCGTCCCGATGATCGCAACCGAACGGGCGGTGGTGGAGGCCCTGTCCGGCGTCCATGGCGGCGCCAACATGAGCCAGGTGCTGCGGCAGGTCGCCGAGGAAGCGGCCCAATCCGCCGACAGCGTTGAAGTCCAAACATCCAAGCGCGAGGAAATCGATCTCGACCGCCTCGCTTCCGACAGTGAAGACGCGCCCGTCATCAAGATTGTTAATTTGATTTTGGCCCAGGCGGTCAAAGAGAAGGCGTCCGACATTCACATCGAGCCGTTCCAAAACACGCTCAAGCTCCGTTACCGGGTCGATGGCGAACTGATGGTGGCGGAGTCGCCGCCCAAAGCGCTCCAGCTGGCGATCACGTCGCGCATAAAAATTCTGGCCGGATTGAACATCGCGGAGCGGCGGGTGCCGCAGGATGGACGTTTTCGGATCAAGGTGATGGGCAAAGAGGTGGACCTGCGTATCTCGGTGTTGCCGACCGCCCACGGAGAAAAGATCGTGATTCGTATTCTGGATAAATCGTCGCTCACTTCGAGCATCGACCAGATGGGAATGGACCAGGAAACCCTGGGCAGATTCCGAAAAGCGATCGACGCCCCGCACGGCATGATTCTGGTCACCGGCCCGACCGGATCGGGCAAAACGACGACGCTCTATTCGGTTTTGCACGAGCTCAACAGCCCTCAGTACAACATCGTGACCGTGGAAGACCCGATCGAGTACGAACTGGTGGGCATTAATCAGGTGGCGGTTCGGGCCGACATCGGGTTGGATTTCGCTTCGGCCTTGCGCTCGATCCTGCGTCAGGACCCCGACATCGTGATGGTGGGCGAAATTCGTGACAATGAGACCGCCGATATCGCGGTGAAAGCGGCTCTTACCGGACACCAGGTGCTGAGCACATTGCACACGAACGACGCCGCCGGCGCGATCACTCGTCTGGACGACATGGGGATTGAGCCGTTCCTGATCTCGAGCTCGATCCTGATGACTTGCGCTCAGCGATTGGTCCGCCGGGTCTGCACCAATTGCCGGGAGGAGTTCATTCCCGAGCCGGAGATTTTCGATAAACTCGGAATGAAACCGAGCAAAGACACCGCTTTCTTCCAGGGCACCGGTTGTGACCGGTGCAAGGGGCGCGGCTATCTCGGCCGGGCAGCGATCATTGAAGCGTTGCCGGTAACGGAGACGATTCGCCGTCTCATTATTAAACGGGCTTCATCGGCGGTAATAAAAAACCAGGCGGTAAGCGAGGGAATGAAAACCTTGCGCATGGTGGGTCTGGAGAAAGCCGCGGAAGGAATCACAACGCTCGAGGAAATCTGGCGCGTAACCTCGGAAGACCATTGATCGGCGCATGAATATTCCTTTTCTCGATCTATTTCAGAAAGCCCGGGGGCGGCTGTTCCCCTCCAAACCTGCCGCCGCACCCGCTCCGGTGCACCGGGTTGCGCCGGAAAAGCGAACCGGTTTGCGGCTGAGCAAAACCGTGCTGCCGAATACGACACGGACCTCGACGCCCGATCCTTTCAAGCTCGCCTCCGACTCCCCGGGTAGGCAGCTTTCCGGGTTCGACATGCCGCCGGCGGTGGCCCTGGCCTTGGAGCCGAAAGTAGAGCGCGCGATTTCGTTGCAGTTAGGCGATATCTTTAAGGCGTTGCCGGGCGATTGCCTTCGATCAACCGAGAATTTCGACGCCGAGCGGATTATTTTACTCCGAGCGACCGAGATCGAGAAAGGAATGTCCGCCGGCAAGCCGACGGTTTCACTGGCCGCGGTTTACGAACAAGCGCCCGAAATATTCGTTAAAACTATTCTGCCGGATGATTGCACCCAGATACCGTTGCCCTACGAGAAAGTGCTGGAGCAATTCAACAACCTCCAGGTCCGGGGCGACCAGCTGCATGACCAGAACGTGCCCCAGGTGGAAACACCCTTTTTGCAGGTGACGATTGAAGACACGGAGCGCTTCGGAACCAGCGTCGCCCATTTGCAGGCTTCGGCGATTCCTCCGGTAAAAGTTGAACCGGCCACAGCAAAAACCATTTCCAAGGCCGAGCCAGAACCGGCGGTGCAGCAGAAAGCTCGCTCGGGCTGGATTCCGAAGCGGCCTTCAACCGGACCGGCATCCAAAAACCATCCGGGTTCACCGCCGAAGACCAAGCCGTCGGCGAGCCCCACCCGGATACCATTTCAGCTTCCACCGAACGGAGCGGGTGTGCCCGCCTCTGAGAGAGTTCCAGCCTCAAGCGGGCCGCCCGTTCCGACACCTTCGACTCCACCGCCGTCTGGAACGGTGACCCCGCCGCCAAAGATTCCGTTCAAAATTCCCGCTCCAAGTGCCGACGTGCGTCCGAAGTTCACTTTGGTTCCTGGCGTCGATCCGAAGGATAGCGGAGAGGACTCCGACAAAGCGGAGGAGCAACGACCTGACGACCGCAAAATCACGCTGGGTCTTCAAGCGGTGATGCAAAATATTCCCGCCTTTCAGTTGAATGGGAGTCCATCGGAGATCGCCGCCGATGCCCGGGTCGAACTTCCCTACGTTCTTATCGAACACCAGTTAGCCAGCGGGCGGGTGGCAATCGACCCGAAAACCTTTCAGGCCGCCATTCCGGAAAAGTACCGGCAGTTTTTTGTGGTGGATCCAACCGAGACGCCGGTTCTGCTTCCATTGCAGGAGGTATTGAAAAACATTCCCGAGACCGCTCTGCAAATGCGGAAGGATCAGGAGAAAGAAGAATCGGCAGATTATTTCGAAACGCCGTTCTCGATCCGGGCGGACGAAGACAAGCGGCGTTTGCGCGGCGGCAAACCGGCCGTTCCCGAATCAGGGAGCGCGCCGGCGGCCAAACCTCAACAGGCAGCGGAAAAAAGTGCAGCCCCGAAATCGGCTTTACCGGAAAAAACCGAGGCGGCCGCGACTCCAGCGCCGGAAGCTCCGGAAGGAAAAGCGGAAGCGAAAGCCGAGCCGGAAAAAAAGGTTGAAGCGAATAAACCGGAAAAAAACGAAGCAAAATCGTTCTTGGAGCGGGCCGGCGCCCTGCCGGGAGTGGCGAGCTGCGCCATTACTTTTGCCGACGGCCTGACCATTGCCGGAAATCTTCCACGGGAAATCGAGGTGGAAGGCCTCTGCGCCATGGCGCCATCGGTGTTGCAAAAGATTTACAAGCACACGCTTGAGACCAAGCTCGGTTCGTTTAACGGGATGACGTTGCATTGCTCGAAGTCGACCATCAGCTTTTTCATGCAAGGCAACGTTTGCCTGAGCGTTTTGCATTGCGACCGGCAACTCGGGCCGGAAACCCAGGATCAATTGGCTGGCATCGTTAAGGAAATTTCGCGCGTCTACACTCAACCGGATACCGCCCATGTCGATCATTAACTACGCGAGCCGCGAGATTCAGTTCAAGATTGTCTATTATGGGCCCGCCTTGTGCGGCAAGACCACCAACCTCAGTTATATCCACCAGAGGATCAGCCCGCAAAACCGGGGGGATCTCGTCTCTCTGGCGACGGCGGCCGATCGCACGTTGTTTTTTGATTTTCTGCCCCTTAACGCGGTGGTGATCAAGGGATTCGTCACCAAGTTTCAGCTTTATACGGTTCCCGGCCAGGTAATTTATAACGCGACCCGGCAGCTGGTTTTGCGGAGCGCGGATGGGATTTGTTTCGTGGCCGACTCGCAGTGGGAGAAAATGGAAGAAAATGTCGAGAGCTTCAAGAATCTGGAGGAGAATCTGGCTAAACAAAATGTGGCCCTGGACGACATTCCCTGTGTTCTCCAATACAACAAGCGCGACCTTCCGAACATCGCTCCGATCAATTACATGGAGTATGTTTTAAACAATCGGAAGAAACGGTTCCAGAGTTTTGAAGTGATTTCCAGCAGCGGCCAAAACGTGTTCGCGGTGCTGAACGCGATTTCACAGATCTTATTGCACAAGTTCAGCAAACAGAACGAAGCGCCTCAGGCGGGTGGTCCGCCGGTGGCGGTTCCGGTGGAACCATCGGTGGCTGACAACCAGGGAACGGGACCATGAACGGCATTCCGGTCCTGACTATCGAAGATGTGGCTACGCTGGACGGCGTGCTGGCCGATTTTCTGAAAAAATCGGAAGCGGAATTGACCGTGGTCATCGACAGGGGTGGAAATGTTATTTCCCAGTTTGGGGATAGGGATATCATGGATGTGACAACGATTGCCGCGCTGGCCGCGGGTTCGTTTGCCGCCACCCGCGAGCTGGCGCGCCGGATTGGCGAGATCGAGTTCAACGCCCTTTATCATCAGGGCAACGGCAGCCACATGTTTATGAACTCGGTCGATGACGACACCATCATGATTACCGTGTTCGGACCGCGGACGACGGTTGGGCTGGTCCGGTTTTATTCAACGACGGCTGCGCAAAATGTGGCGAACCTGCTGAAGAAGCTGCAGCGTAACGCCCATGGCCTGGAGTTTTCGGCGGCGGACATTTCGGCGGCCGGCCCGATCTTTTCCGGGGATTGAACTTGTAGCGGTGGGGGAGGGATGAGCTTGTCTCGTCCCACTTGTTACCAACGAAACACATTTAGCTCACCCTGGTAGGGCCATTCCTCTGGCCGTCCAACCAGACCGGCGCGAACCGGATTGTAAACAACGTAGTTCCATTTGTCGGTGTAGCTCTCGCCCCGACGTAACTGCGTATCCCAAAAATCGCGCTGCCACACCGGCGCGGCGTTTCGATCTGGCCAAAACCGCGCCGAATGCGATTTCCAGAACTTCACCCATGGCGGCAGCGGTAGCGAAGGAGGTTCTCCAGGAGCGCAAAACAAGTGAAGATGATCCGGCATGATCATGTAGCGTCCAATGACCCAGGAAGTCTTCAGCTGCCAGGCGGCACAGAGCAGTTGATGAGCCGCATCGTTGGCCAGGATCGGCTTTCGATCCTTGGTGCAGATCGTCACAAAAATGATGATCGGTGTGTTGAATCGATCAAGTGCCGGCAGATGAACCGGACGCTTGCGGCCGTCGGTCTGCATCCAATGGAGGAATATCGGATTATGTCGGAGAACACAATCCTTATCGGGAGGGACGAGCTTGTCTCGTCCCATCCTTTCATTCCGCCGGGCGGGTTGGCTTTGGCGTCTACAGAGATTTCGAGCGAGAGACGATGTCGTTCGTGAACAAGTGGGACGAGACGAGCTCGTCCCTCCCGACTCATCCCTCGAAGGCCTTGGCCACCAGGGTGGCGTTGTGGCCGCCGAAGCCGAACGAATTGTTCAGCGCCACCCGCACCTTTTTTTCGCGCGCCCGATCAGGCGTGTAATCGAGATCGCACTCTTCATCCGGATGCTCCAGATTGATCGTTGGTGGAATGATCGAATCACGGATGCTTAGAGCGCAAACCGCCATTTCCACTGCGCCGGCTCCCCCTAACAAGTGACCGGTCATCGATTTGGTCGCGCTGATGGCCACGTCCGGAGCGCGTGCTCCGAACACCCGTTTGATGGCGCGCGTCTCGCTCACGTCGCCGAGTCCGGTGGAAGTGGCGTGCGCATTGATATAATCAACCTCCTCGGGAGCCACTCCGGCATGGTGGAGGGCAAGTTCCATGGCCCGGGCGGCGCCTTCCCCGTTAGCCGGCGGCGCGGTCATATGATAGGCATCCCCGGAAAGTCCGTAGCCCGCCAGTTCGCAATAGATCTTGGCTCCGCGCGCTTTGGCGTGTTCCAGCTCTTCCACCACAACCACCCCGGCGCCTTCGCTCATGACGAAGCCGTCGCGATCGCGATCAAATGGACGGGATGCCCGCTCCGGCTCGTCGTTCCGGGTGCTGAGCGCTTTCATGGCCGAAAATCCAGCCAGCCCAATCGCGACGATGGAAGCTTCCGAGCCTCCCGCTAGAAAAATATCGGCGTCTCCAAATTTGATGATGCGCCAGGATTCGCCGATGGCGTTGTTGGAGGTGGCGCAGGCGGTGACAATACAGAGATTGGGGCCGCGCAATCCGAATTCCATGGAAATCAGGCCGCTGGCCATGTTGCTGATCAGCATGGGAATCGTGAAAGGGGAACTCCGGGAAGGCCCTTTTGTCAGCAAGATCGTGTGTTGATCCTGGAGAGTGCGCAGACCGCCAATTCCACTGCTGACGATGACGCCAAAGCGATCCCGGTTTGTTTTTTCCACATCCAATCCGCCATCTTGCACCGCCATTTTGGCGGCGGCCATGGCCAGCTGGGCAAACCGATCAGTTCGGCGAATGTCTTTGGCATTATTGAAGTAAGGTTTCGGATCGAATCCGCGCACTTCTCCGGCGATCTGGCAGTCGTAAGTGGATACATCGAAGCTCTCGATGCGCCGGATACCGCTGGCTCCATTTTTCAGATTGGACCAGAAGGTTTCGACATCATTTCCCAGCGGGGTGATGGCGCCCAAACCGGTAATGACAACTCTGCGATCGTTCATGTGAAAGTGACGAGTGAAAAGTGACGAGTGATGACAAGAGAGCCTAGGCGACAGGTAGCTTTTTACTGATCACTTGTCACTTATCACTTTCTCCTAGCGAGTT
Organism: uncultured Verrucomicrobiae bacterium; assembly: GCA_963728975.1. Lineage (GTDB taxonomy): Bacteria > Verrucomicrobiota > Verrucomicrobiia > Chthoniobacterales > UBA10450 > DATFCK01. Next base: position 676,124 of record CAVSMF010000001.1, on the reverse strand, counting down.
CCCATCCCGACGCTCTGCACGGTCTGGAAAAGTTTACCTTCAGTTTTGATCGACGGCGCGATGATAATTTCTGTCTGCTGAAATTCGGCCAGACTGCGCGCGCCCACGTTTCCCATGCAGGTGGTGATGGCGCCAACCAGGTTCTGGCTGCCATCATCGACCTCCGCAGGGCCGAAAAGAATTTGCTTGAGCGAGCCGGTTTCCCCCACTTTGATGCGCGTCCCGCGGGGCAGGTTGGCATGGGGCGTCGCCATTCCCCAGTGATAACCGACCCCGGGCGCCTCTGTGGCCCTGGCAAAGGCGCTGCCGACCATGACCGCGTCCGCACCGCAAGCGAGCGCTTTACAGACGTCACCGCCTTTGCTCATACCGCCATCGGTGATGATCGGCACGTAGCGCGCGGTCTTTTTGAAATAAGCGTCCCGGGCCGCGGCGCAATCCACCGTGGCGGTAACCTGAGGCACACCCAACCCTAACACTCCCCGCGACGTGCAGGCCGCCCCGGGACCGACCCCTACCAGGACAGCCGCCGGCCCGCATTCCATGATCTCGAGGGTCACATCGTAACCGACGGTGTTGCCCACGATCACCGGGATGCGCATGTCGCGGCAAAACTTTTCCAAATCGAGCGATTTATACTCCGACGAAATGTGCCGGACGGTGGATACCGTGCTTTGCACCACGAAAACGTCGGCCCCGGCTTCCTGGGCAATCGCGCCAAACTCGGCTGCCCGTTGCGGAATCGAACTTACCGCCGCCAACACGCCGCCATCCTTGATTTGGCGGACCCGGGCCGCGATCAGATCCTCCTGGACCGGTTCCTGATAGATTCGCTGGAGCAAGGCCGTGATCTCGGATTTATCCGCCTCCACGATCTTCTGCAGAACTTCGGGCGGGTTTTTGTAGCGGGTTTGGACGCCCTCGAGATTGAGAACCGCCAATCCGCCCAGTTTGTTCATGGCGATGGCGAACCGCACATCCACCACTCCATCCATCGCGCTGGCGAAAATGGGGATCTTTAATTGCAGAGGCTCGGCCTGTTTACGCGGCAACCGAAACGAGATATCCACTTCATTCGGATTCAGGGTAACTCTGCCCGGCACCAGCGCGATCTCGTCGAACCCGTAGGTTACCCGCGCCTTTCGATTGCGTCCGATCCACATTCCCATGATTAAATTCTCTCCAGTTTAAAGCGTTCGTTCAAGCTCCCGCACCGCGGGCAACGGGGAAGCAAAGCGTCGGTTCGATCTTCAAATTCGAAGGCGCAGATGGTACAGCGCACCCGGAATTCCAAGGCTCGACGTTCGCGCCGCCGCCGGTTCCACTCTCCCACTATCCAAAGAAGAAAAACAGCCGCAAGAAAAAGCAGCAGGTAAATCGTAACCAGCGCGCCCAGGCTGACCCGAATCACGGTGACGGAGCGGTGGAAGTGGAGGGAGCCGGTGTGACATCGTTGCCCCATTCAATGGTCGCAATTCCCCAAACCAAGAGGCGATCGTTGCGGCCGGCCGGATGCGGCCGTTCCGGAAAGCGGCAAAGCAGGAGATAGTGGCGGGCCTGTTCATCCAGAGCGGGGTCGCCGGAGGAGTTGAGCCGGAAACAGTAGCGGACATCGCCCCTCGCGGCCACGGCAATTCGGAACCGGACGGACTCGGGGGATTCGGTGGTGGATGCGACGAATTGGGCGGAGGGGGAACTCAATTGTCCCAACTTTGTCAATGGGTCGGATAACAGGAGATGGGTGGCCGCGGGAGGAGCGAGCGGCGGGGGAGCGGTGCGCGGCATCGGCACCGGTCCTGGAGGGAGAGAACTCGGCGCCCGCGCCTCCAAGTTCAGGGGGGGAGGCTGTTTGAGGGTAGGTTGTTCGAGCAGGTAGGATGGAATATGCCGCAGTGTCGGCAGGGCATACGATTTGGTTTCGGGTGGGCGCACAGTGGCGGAGGTGAGAGCCGGATCTTCGGCATCGACCCAGCGCAAAATGGTGCGGCCATCCTCTGAGTTTGGCGCGATCAGGCTGACCCGGGCCTGTGGCGACAACAACGCGACAGCCGGAGGATAGACAACTTGGAACAAATAAAAGCCAAGTGCGTGCAGGACGGCTGAGCCGGCGAGGAAAGCGGCAATGGCGATCTTTTCGCCCCTGGGCGGTTGCCAATCGAAAAGCAAGACGGGGCCGCTTTTCGGGCTGGGATTGTTCATCGAGAAGTTGCGGCCAGGGCTACGGAGGTAATTCCATGTTGAAGAGCGGCGTTGGTCACCGCCATCACGGTTTCATAGGGGGTAAAGCGGTCCGCCCTTATTATAATAGAGCGGCCCTCTTTCCGGGCGGCATCGAGGAGCGGTCCGAGCTGTTCGAGCGTGACCTTCTGCTCCCGGAAGTAGATCGCGGGCGCGGCCCCGCCGGTGATGCTGATGATTTGCTGGTTAAGCTGGGGTCCGAGTGTGAAGCGGGAGAAGGGCAGGGAAAGCGAGATCCCGGGCTGGAGCACGAAATTGGAGCTGAGCAGAATAAAAAAGATCAGCAGGAAAATTACGTCGATCAGGGGGAACATGACCAGCCAGCCGAAATTGAATTCTTTCGTCCGGGCTAACTTCATCCCTGCGAAAATTAGCTGTTAGCGATCGCGACGCACTTCCCGTTCGCTGGAAACGCCAACCGCGGGCTGCTGAAAGCTGATGATCCCGCTCAGCGGCGGGCTTTCGGTGAGTAAATGGACGATCTCGATGCCGGCCCGCTCCATATCGTGCATCATCATGTTTACCCGTGACGAAAGGTAGCTGTAGGCGACGAAGGTCGGGGCCGCCACAACCAGTCCGGCAGCAGTTGTCAGCAGACTCTTGTAGATCCCGGTGGAGAGTTCGGTGACGGAGGCATAACCGCCGCTGGAGGCAATGGTGCCGAAGGCATCCAACATTCCGGTCACTGTTCCGAGCAATCCCAACAATGGAGTGAGAAAAGCAAGCGTCGCCAGCACCCCGAGAAACCGCTCCAGTTTTGGCACTTCCAGTTGACCGGCTTCCTGAACGATTTCGCGCAACTCCGACCGGGGGGCATCATGGCGCAAGAGAGCGGCATGGATGACCCGTGCCACCGGACCCGGGGTTCCGGCCGATTCGTGCAATGCTTCGGCAAAATTGCGGCGCTGAATGAGACTGGAAAGACCCTTGAGAAATTCGCCCACGTGAATTGTGGCGCGATGCAGATAGAACAAACGCTCGGCGAACACTCCGATGGAGATGATGCTGCAGGCCAGGATTGGCCATATCAGGAAGCCGCCCTTTTGGATGTAGTCAATCACGTCGGACCATCCTCTAACGCTTTTTGTCGTTAGTCGCAAGCCCCTTGCTGGAATTTGGCGTCCCGGGCGGACGCCCAGGTAGGGGCATCTCTCCGAGATGCCCGCGGGGGTTGGCTTTGTCAGGGAAGAGACGCGTTATTACCCATCAACCCGGACGCCTCGGAGATGCGTCCCTACCTGAAAAGGGGGCGCTAGATTGGACAGGTAGGGGCATCTCTCCGAGATGCCCGCGGGGGTTGGCTTTGTCAGGGAAGAGACGCGTTATTACCCATCAACCCGGACGCCTCGGAGATGCGTCCCTACCTGAAACGGGGCGCTAGATTGGACAGGTAGGGGCATCTCTCCGAGATGCCCGCGGGGGTTGGCTTCGTCAGGGAAGAGACGCGTTATTACCCATCAACCCGGACGCCTCGGAGATGCGTCCCTACCTGAAACGGGGCGCTAGATTGGACAGGTAGGGGCATCTCTCCGAGATGCCCGCGGGGGTTGGCTTTGTCAGGGAAGAGACGCGTTATTACCCATCAACCCGGACGCCTCGGAGATGCAGCCCTACCTGAAACGGGGCGCTAGATCGCGCCCAGGTAGGGGCATCTCTCCGAGATGCCCACGGGGGTTGGCTTTGTCAGGTAAGAGACACGCTATTGCCCATCAACCCGGACGCCTCGGAGATGCGGCCTTACCTGGGGATGGGGCCAGTAATAATGGGACGAGACAAGCTCGTCCCTCCCGGTTGGTTAGAAACGATCTCCTTTTTATGAGATGGCTGGCTAAGGCTTCTTCCGCTGTTTTCGAGAGGGCGCTGCTTTGGCCGGAGATGTGCGCCCAATCACTTTTCCGGAGGGGTCGACGATTGAATATCCGGTTTGCTTTCCCGCCAAATCGTAGCTGTAGATGATCTTGTTGATCACGGCGTCATCTCTTGTGAGACGGATTTCCTGTTCCAGGCGGCCGGCCGTGTCGTACTTGTAAATGGCCTTGAAGCGAAATTTCCCGTTCGGGCCGAAAATTATTCCGCTGCTGAAACGCCCGGCCTGGTCGATTTGGTAGCGGGTTTTACCGAGTAATTTTCCATCGGAACCGGTCATAGTGGCGGTAGCCTGATGATGGGCCGGATCGAACTGATAAGCGGTGTGCGATCCGTCGGGGTTCACCGTTACCGTCACCCGCACGGCATCCGACTCGTTAGGCTGAGAAGTCTGGGCCAGGAGGCCGGAGGCGGCGGCGATGACTGTGACAACGATGCTTACGAGTTGGCGAGGCATTGGGGGGAAGGTGCGACGGTCCGGAGAAAACGTCCAACACTGAATGGAAAGGGGGCGTTTGGGGGGTGGGCCAGGCGACGGGGGGGTGGGAAACGGTGAATTATTTTTGTTGACCGCGATTAGGTGAGGTGGTTAAAAGTGGGGTTTAGTGGGTTAGAATGGATCAATTCTCCTCCCGCACATGGAAACGCCGCCTTCGTCCACGCCACCCTTGCCCCCCGTCTACGCCGGCGAATTCCGTCACGCCATCGACGAAAAGAATCGCATCACCATCCCCGCCCGCTGGCGCCGCGATGGCACCGAGGAATTCATCATTCTTCCGGAGGCGAATCACCAATTTCTCCTGGTCATGTCGCCTGAAGAGTTTTCTCGTATGAGCGCCGCGGCCGAATCCAATCCCCAAATTTCGGCCCGCGATCGCCGTGTTTTTTTCCGGCAACTGCATTCCCGGGCCCAGCATGGCACTTCGGACCGGCAGGGCCGGCTGGTGTTACCGGAAGAGGTTTGCAAGAAACTCAATTTAAAGGGCGAAGTGGCCCTGGTGGGAGGCCGCGGCCGGTTTGAGGTCTGGAACCTGGCCCGCTGGAAACAGGCGGACAGCGAAGAAACGCCCACCTACCAGCACGTGGCCAACGTGATCGGTCTATAGGCTCGAAGGTCAAAATAAATGAATGCATCGCTGTTTGAGCGGCCAGTTCGGTTTGCGACCGGCCCGCTGATTCTGGAAGAGGAGGCCCATGCAATGGAGGATTTCACTTACCACCGTCCGGTGCTCGTCCAGGAAACGGTGGAGCTCCTGGCTTTCCGACCGGGATCACTCGTGATCGATGCGACCTGCGGCGGCGGCGGGCACAGCGAAGCAATTTTAAAAGCGGGGGCGGATGTGCTGGCTCTGGATCAGGATCCGGATGCGATCGAGAAGGCCGGAGCGGCCCTGGCCCACGCCGGAGGAAGGGTAACCCTGCGCCAGGCCAATTTCCGAAATGCCGGAAAAGTTCTCGATGATCTCGGGATTGCCCGGGTCGGAGGCGTTCTCCTGGATTTGGGAATGTCGTCCCGCCAGATCGAAAATGCCGAGCGCGGGTTCAGTTTCATGCGAAACGGGCCGCTCGACATGCGGATGAATCCGCGGGCCGGGCTGACTGCCGCGGAAATTGTCAACACCTACAGCGAAGAACAACTGACCCGGATCTTCCGCGAGCTCGGTGAGGAACCGGCGGCCCGCCGGATCGCCAGCCTCATCGTCAAGACGCGGAAGAGCTCGCCGTTCCTGGAAACTCTGCCTCTGGCCCGGGCCATAGAAAAAGCAGTGGGCCGCCATGGCCGGCTCCATCCCGCCACCCGAGTTTTTCAATCTCTGCGCATGGAAGTAAACGATGAGCTCGGCGCCCTGGAAGAGGGGTTGCGCGTTCTTGTTCCCCGGCTTGAGCTGGGAGCCCGCATCGCGGTCATCTCATTCCATTCCCTGGAAGACCGGGTGGTGAAGAATTTCTTCCGCGATCACAGCCGGGAGTGGATCGACCGGCCGGAATGGCCCGAGCCGCAGCCCAATCCGGAGTACGATTTAAATCTGATTACTTCCAAGCCGGTGGAGCCGGGGGAGGAAGAGCAGCGGTCCAATCCCCGGGCCCGGAGCGCGAAGCTGCGGGTGGCGGAAAAACGAGGATGAAGCGAAGCCGCCGGAAAAACTGGAATGCGGTTAATGCCGCATCGCTGGCGCGGTGGATCGTGCTGGCGACGTTTCTTGCCCTAACCGGTTTGAGTTACGTCTATCTGTCGATCCAGCTCCATCATCTGGGCGACCGAAGAAAGGCCCTGGAAACCGAACTGGCCAATCTCCGAATGCAGAACGATGTGGCCGGGGCGCAGATCGCGGCCTTGACATCGCGTTCGGCCCTGGAGCGCCGCCTGAAGGAAGGGTACCTCAAGATGATTCCGATTTCGGAGCGCAATATTGTCCGGTTGACGGTGCCGATCCGGCCCAACCCTGAAGATGCGATCCAGCCGGTCGCCAATCAGCCTTCTGTCCCATGAAATGGAATAGCCGGCTTCGCTGCGCCCTGGTTTGCCTGGGGTTTGTTGGGCTTTTCAGCCTGTTTTCGTTTCGCCTGATCTATCTGCAGATGGTCAAGCACGACGAATACGCCGGGCTGGCGGCCGAGAAGCACGTTTACAAACAGACTATCTATGCCGAACGCGGCAGCATCGTGGACGCGAACAACGATGTCCTGGCCGACAATGTCCCGGTTCAAACGGTGGTTGCCGACGCCACTCATGTTACAAACCAGGCTGCGGTTTGCGATCTTGTCGGCGCAGAACTGGAAATTCCCGCGGCCGAGATCGCCGAGAAACTCCAGGGCGACCGTCGCTACATTGTGCTGAAGCGGGGGGTGCCGGAGGCGGTGGCGGACGCGCTTCGGAACAAGCTGCGGGCGGGAAATTTGCGCGGCATTTATTTCGAGCGCGATTCGGCCCGCGTTTATCCTAACGGATCGATGCTGTGTCACGTGATCGGGTTCACCGATTTCGAGCACCACGGGATTCAGGGAGTGGAAGCTTCGATGGACGAATACCTTCGGGGACAGGACGGCTATCGCTACATCGAGCATAACCGGGCGGGCGAGGAAATCGTGCTCTACCGCGGCCAGGAACGGGGGCCTCGTGACGGCTGCCGCGTCCAACTCACGATCGATCTCAATTTGCAAAACATAGTCGAGAACGAAATCGATGCGGCAATGCGGGAATACCGGCCCCGGAAGGCGATCATCATTCTGATGCGGCCGCAGACCGGAGAGATCCTGGCCATGGCCAACCGGCCCAGCTTCGATCTCAACCGGCGGTCGGAGGCAAAACCCGAGCAGATGAAAAATCGCGCCATTCTGGACATGATGGAACCGGGTTCCACCTTCAAGATCGTGGTCGCGGCGGCCGCGCTGAACGAGCGCAAAGTGCGAATCGATTCGACCATTTTCTGCGAAAATGGCCTCTGGAATTTTGGCGGTTGCCCCCTCCACGACCACCGGCCTTTTGGGGAATTGTCGGTCCGGGATATTCTGGTCAAGTCCAGCAATATCGGCGCGGCCAAGCTGGGCGTTCGCCTGGGAGATGAAAAATTCTACGAGTACATTCGCCGGTTCGGGTTCGGTGAGCGCACCGGAGTCGAACTGCCGGGTGAGATCAGCGGATTAATCCGGCCGCCCCAGGCCTGGAGCAAAATCTCCATCACCCGAATTCCGATGGGGCACGAGATTGGAGTAACCGCCCTGCAAATGACGACGGCCATGGCCGCGATTGCCAATGGCGGGAAACTGGTGATGCCGCATGTGGTTAAATCGATAACCAATGCCCGGGGACAAATCATCAGCAGTGTCGCTCCGGTTGTTGTTCGGCAGATCGTTTCACCGGAGACCGCCCAGCAGATCGGGAATTCATTGCGCGGGGTGGTGAGCGATCGGGGGACGGCGGCGGCCGCGGCTGTCCCCGGTTTCACCATTGCCGGCAAAACCGGCACGGCCCAAAAGCTCGACTCCAATGGACGCTACGAGCATGGCAAATATGTAGTCTCTTTCAGCGGGTACCTTCCGGCGGACCACCCGGAATTCGTTGGTCTGGTGGTGCTGGACGACGCCCACACCAGCAAACCGGAATTGAATTATGGCGGGCTGGTGGCGGGACCGATTTTTTCCCGGATTGCCGAGAAAGCGGCACGGTATCTGGATCTCGAGCCGCATGAGGAAATTCGCAAAGCTCTGCCGGTCGAACGCGTTGCCTTGACCAATGCTTCCCACCATTGAGCGCGCTGCGCCGGCATGCTGAATCCTCATGCAGCTCAAAACTCTTCTGGCCGCGATTCCAACTCGCCAAATCCTCGGCCCACTTGATCGCAACGTGGAAAGCATCGCGTATGACTCGCGGCGAGTGCAACGGAACAGCCTGTTCGTCGCCCTCCGGGGTGAAAAGACCGACGGCCACGCCTTCATCGGCCAGGCCATAGAAAAAGGGGCCTCGGCCATCCTGGTCGAGCGCGAGGAAAAACAACCGCGGGTAACCTGCGTGGTGGTGGAAAATTCGCGGGCCGCCCTGGCCGATGTGGCGGCCACCTTTTATGGATTCCCGGCCCGCAAATTGAGAATGGCAGCCGTGACCGGGACCAACGGGAAAACAACCACCAGTTTCCTGATCAAACACATTTGTGAAAATGCCGGTCTGCGCTGCGGGTTGATCGGGACGGTCCGCTATGAGATCGGCGAACGGGTTTTGCCGGCTACCCGCACGACCCCGGAGTCGCTCGATTTACAGGAATTGCTCGCCCAAATCGTCAACGCCGGATGCAAAGCGGCGGCGATGGAAGTTTCGTCTCACGCTCTGGCCCAGGATCGGACCCGCGGCCTGGAATGGGATGTGGCCGTGTTTACCAACCTGACCCAGGACCATCTTGATTTTCACGGCACAATGGAAAACTACTTCGCTTCCAAGGCGAAGTTGTTTCAACAGCTCATCGAGCAGCAAAAGAAAAAGAAACCGGTGGCGGTGGTGAACATTGACGATCGCTACGGCGAGAGATTGGTGGGCCAGATCGATCGCAAGGTAGCGATCGTGACCTACGGAATGGGTGCGCAGGCCGATTTCCGGGCGTCCAATTATCGAATGGAATTTGGCGGCACCTCTTTTCAACTGGATGCGCGGGGCAAAAGTTATCTGGTGCGCGTTCCTTTGATCGGCCGGTTCAATGTAAATAATTCCCTGGCGGCGCTGGCGGGGGCGAACGCGCTCGGGTTGAGTTTGCGGGAAGCGGTGCTGAGTCTGGCTAAAACACCCCAGGTGCCGGGGCGTCTGGAAGCTGTGCCGGCCAAGCGTCAGTTCCAGGTCTTTGTCGATTACGCCCACACCCCCGATGCTCTTCTGAATGTGGTGAAGACTTTGCGGGAACTGGAGCCGCGGCGGCTGATCGTCGTTTTTGGCTGCGGCGGAGATCGCGACCGGCAAAAGCGGCCGCTCATGGCTGAGGTGGTCGACCAAAACGCGGACTACTCGATCATTACCTCAGACAATCCGCGCAAGGAAGATCCCGAGAAAATTATCGCCGAAGTCGAGAAAGGGTTTCGGTCGAGCAACTATGAAAAAACGGTCGATCGGACGGAGGCGATAACTCGCGCGGTCAACCTGGCCCAGCCGCGCGACATTGTTTTGATTGCCGGAAAAGGACACGAAAATTACCAGGAATTCGCCGATCACACCATTCCGTTCGACGATATCCAGGTAGCGCGCCGGGCTTTGGAAAACCGGCCGCTGGAATTTCAATGAAGAAGTTTTTGGTTTTAAACGGATGGGGGAGCACGGGCATGTTGCCCGTTTTGTCCGGCATGTTGCCGGACGCGTTCCATTTGAGTCGTCTGCGGAGCCGCCGGCAATCTGCCGGGCTCAGGGGGCAAAATGTCTCCTCTCTCCTATGAATGCGCTGACGATTTCTCAGATAGCTGAGTTTGCCGGGGCCGCAATCGAGGGCAAAGGCAATCCGGCGCTCCCGGTTGATGCGATCAGCACCGATTCGCGAACGCTGAAACCCGGCGAATTGTTTATCGCTTTGCGCGGTGAAAACTTTGACGGCCACAAGTTCGTGGAGGCGGCGGCCAAATCGGGCGCGGCCGGGGCGGTGGTCGACCTGAGTTGGAGGGGCAAAGTTCCGGAGCAATTCCTGCTCCTGCGCGTTTCCGATACCTTACAGGCGTATCAGGAACTGGCGGCGAATTACCGGAAATCGCTGCCGCTGAATGTTCTGGGCATAACCGGCAGCAACGGAAAAACCAGCACGAAGGATTTCGCCGCGGCGGTCCTGGCCCGCCGTTATCGGGTGACCAAAACCGAGGGCAACTTCAACAATCATGTCGGTCTGCCGCGCACGATTTTACAGGCCACGTCCGACGATCAGATCGCGGTTTGGGAGATCGGAATGAATCATCCCGGCGAAATTGCCGCGCTTGCGAAGATCGCCGCTCCCGATGCGGCGATTATCACCAACATTGGGATCGCGCACATTGAATTCATGGGTTCGCAGAATGCAATTGCCCGGGAAAAAGGGGCGCTGGCCGAGATAATCGGCCCGGACGGCTGGGTTATTCTGAATGCGGACGATCCCTTTACCGCGGATATTGCCGGCCGGACCCGTGCCCGCGTTATTCTCGCTGGAACAAGCCGCGGCGACATTCGTGCGGGTGAAATATCGCAAACGGCGAACGGTTCCGATTTCACGATCTTGGAAGGAGCTCATCGCTGCCGGGCCCAGTTGCCGGTTCCGGGTTCGCACATGATTCAGAATGCGCTTTTGGCCGTGGCCGCGGGTCGGGCCTTCGGTTTGTCCCTGGAAGAAGCGGCGGCGGGATTGGCGGCGGCGCCGTTGACCAAGGCGCGTTTGCAGATCAGGGAGATCCGCGGCGTTCAATTCATCGACGACAGCTATAACGCAAACCCCGATTCGACCAAAGCGGCCCTGCGCACGCTGGTGGAGTTGGACGTGGACGGAAAACGCATCGCAGTTCTGGGAGAAATGCGCGAATTGGGGGCCGAGACCGAGCGCGGACATCGGGAAGTGGGAGAGAAGGCGGCTTCCTTGGGGGTGGATCGGTTGATCGCGATCGGTGACGCCGGAAAAACGATTGCGGAAGGAGCGCGCAATGCCGGGTTAAAGGATTCTTTGGTGGTGGCCTCGGCTGATGAAGCGGTTCAGGTTCTCGAACGGATTGCGCGGCCAGGCGATCTTGTTTTGGTGAAAGGAAGCCGGACCGCGCGGATGGAAAAGGTGTTGGAGGAGTTTGCCCGGAGATCGGGGGAGGGCGTGCCGGTATGATGTATTACCTCCATCGCCTGAGCGATCAATTCGGCGGGTTCAATGTTTTTTCCTACGTTACGTTCCGGGCGGTTGCCAGTGCGGTAACGGGGTTCGGGGTTTCGCTGCTTTTTGGCAACGTCGTCATTCGCAAACTTATTTCCCTGAAAGTGGGTCAACCGATCCGGAGCGCCGAGGAAGTCCGGCATCTGGCGGAATTGCACGGCCCGAAGCAGGGCACGCCGACCATGGGCGGCGTTATTATTATAGGATCGGTTTTCATTGCCAGCGTCCTCTGGGCCCGGCCCGACAACCGGTTCGTCTGGCTGGTTTTATTCAGCATGATCTTTTTGGGTGCGCTTGGATTCCTCGACGACTACCTCAAGGTGAGCAAACGCAAAACCGACGGCGTTCCCGGGCGGGTCAAGCTTGTTTGCCAGCTCTTCCTCGCTTGTGTGGTCGCGGCGGTGTTCCTAACCAGCCCGTTGCTCGAAGTTCAGGCCCGCTCGCTTTATGTGCCGTTCATCAAATCGCCGGTCATAACCAACATGGGTTGGTTTACGTTTCTTTTTTTCGCGCTTGTTATCGTGGGCTCCTCCAACGCCGTAAACCTAACCGACGGGCTGGACGGATTGGCCATCGGTTGCACGATTACGGTGGCATTTGCTTATGCCCTCCTGGCCTATGCCGCCGGCAACTTCCGGATCGCGGAATACCTTCAGGTCCCATTTTACCCGTTCACCGGCGAGCTCACCGTCGTCTGCAGCGCCCTGGTCGGAGCCGGGTTGGGTTTTCTCTGGTTCAATTGTCATCCGGCAAAAGTTTTCATGGGCGACACCGGCTCCCTCGCCATCGGCGGGATGATTGGTGTGGTCGCGATTTGCTGCAAACAGGAACTCTTGCTGGTGGTCGTCGGCGGCGTGTTCGTGATCGAAGCAGTCTCGGTGATTCTGCAGGTCATCAGTTTCCAGCTGACCGGCCGCCGGATTTTTGCCATGTCGCCGCTTCATCATCATTTCGAATTGAGAGGCTGGAAAGAAAACACCGTGATTGTGCGGTTTTGGATTTTGTCGGCCATTTTCGCCCTCCTCGGTCTGGCCACACTTAAATTGAGGTAGAAACTTGCGTTACCAGGATCAACATGTCGCCGTGCTCGGCGCCGGGTTAAGCGGGACGGCGGCGGCGCTGCTACTCAGGGAAGAAGGCGCGGAAGTTACAGTGCTGGATAGCGCCGAAGAACCGAAATTGCCCAACTCGACCCTGAATAACCTTCGTGCCCGCGGTGTTCGGATCGTCTGCGGTCCGGCCGCGGACAGCGATTCGGCCGCCTATTCCCTGGCAATCCTCAGCCCGGGAGTGGACCCGGAGTCGTCCCTGGCTCGCAACTTTTTTGCCCGCCAAATTCCGGTGATGGGCGAGCTCGAACTGGGCTGGCGTTTCTGCCGGCTGCCGGTAATCGCGGTCACCGGCACCAACGGCAAGACCACCACCACCGAGATGATCGCGCAGATGTTAAATGCCTGCGGTCAACGCACCATCGCCTGCGGCAACATCGGTAAGCCGCTCTCCGAGATCGCCCGTCGCAGGAAAGATTTCGATCTTCTGACCGCGGAAGTCAGCTCGTTTCAGCTCGAAACAATTGAGACCTTTCATCCCGAGGTCGCGGTTTGGTTGAACTTCGCTCCCGATCACCTCGATCGTTACCGGTCGGTGGCCGATTATCGGGCGGCCAAGCTTCGGATTTTTGAAAACCAGACGGCCAGGGATGTTGCGGTTGTCAACGCCGCTGAAAATAATCTGCCGGCTCTGGCGCCCCGCAGAATTACGTTTAGCGCTTACGCCGACTGGGCCGATTTTCGGGTGGCGGAGGGATCCATTGTTTACCGGAACGAGCCGGTTTTGCGTCTGGGGGCGACGAAGGTTCGTGGTTCGCATAACATCGAGAACCTGATGGCGACGCTCGCCGCCGGCATGGCCCGCGGTCTGTCGTTCGCCGAAATGGTGCCGCCGCTCTCCAGCTACCAGCCCCAACCGCACCGTTGTGAGTTCGTCCGGCAGGTGGCCGGTGTCGATTACGTTAACGACTCGAAAGCCACAAATCTCGATGCTCTGGAAAAAGCCCTGCTGGCCCAGGACAAACCGGTCGTGCTCATCGCCGGCGGCAAGGACAAGGGGTTCACTTTCGAATCGCTCCGTCCGCTGATCGCGGAGAAGGTAAAATCGGCTGTCTTGATCGGCGAAATGGCGGATCGGATCGGGCGCGATTGGGACGGAGCGGCAAAGATCGAGATGGCGAAGTCGATTGCCGATGCAGTCGAGCGGGCCCAGGCCGCGGCCACTGCCGGCGATGTTGTCCTTTTCTCTCCCGGCACATCTTCGTTCGACATGTTCAAAAGCTACGCCGATCGCGGGGATCAGTTTCGCGCGCTCGTGCATGCCCTCCCCAAATCAAAATGAAAAACCTGAAGCTCCCGAGATTCCCCAGGCTAAAACTGCGCCGGCGGAAAAAGCTGCGCGCCAGAACGGCTCGCCGTCCGCTTCGGATTGCGGCGACAGCCGACTACGACGAGATGACCGAACCGAACATGAAGTTATCCCGGGCGTTGCTGATTGTTCTACTGCTCCATGTGGTGGCCGTTTCGGGAATTGTTGCATTCAACGCGATCAAAACTCGTCAAACGCCGAATTCGTCACGAAACGCGGGGCCGGCCGCCGCTTCCAGCCGGACCAGCGGGGCGGTGCAGAACAAAGAGGCGGTCCCGCGGACCGTTCCCGCGGCAAAGGAAAGCCAACGCCGCGAATCTCCGTCTGCGGCCCAAACGACGGCGGAAACCGGCAAGAAAGCGGACCATAAGAACGAACATGTCAAAACAACCGAGGCGGCGGGCAAAGGCGAATCGGGAAAAATCTACGTGGTGGTTAAGGGCGATAATCCGGTCACCATCGCCAGGAAATTCAAGGTGCCTTATGACGATTTAATCGAAATCAATCACATCGATGATCCGCGGCGGTTGCAGATCGGACAAAAGCTGGTGATCCCGGCCAAAACGACAAAAGGAAGGCGCGAATGACAGAGGACGGGCAAATTCTTTGGGGAGCGCGGGCATATTGGAGGCTGTCAATGCCAGGGAGAGCGCGCTGCGCTGTCCGGACGCCGCAGCGCGGCGTCCCTACCGATGTTGAATCGCGGAACAACGGACGGCGTCCGGACGAGAGGTATATTCAAGCTGCCCGGCAAAATGCCCGCGCTTCCCGAAATCCCTAAATCATGCACCGGAAAAGCGCATATCTGGTTTTCCTGGCCGTGCTTGGGCTGCTGGCCATCGGCATCATCATGCTTTTCAGCACCAGCGCTTTCGCGCGCGAATCCCACGGGGATGTTTATGCTTTCGTTAAACGGCAAGGTGTCTGGCTGGTCGTCGGTCTGATCGCGTGCGCCGCGGCCGCGCTGGTGGATTATCATTTCTGGCAGCGGACCTGGTGGATCTGGTTCGGGGTCGCCCTGGTTCTGCTGGTCCTTTGCTTTGTCCCGCATGTCGGGCTGCGCTTGAACGGCTCCAGGCGATGGCTGGGTGTGGGCGCGTTTAGTTTTCAGCCGTCGGAGATCGCCAAAATCGCCCTCGTTTTTTTTCTCGGCTACTGGTTTGCCCGCCATGAAAAGGCCAGCAGCCATCCCCTTTACGGTTTTCTCATTCCGGTGCTGATCATTCTTCCGCTGCTCGGACTCGTCCTTGGGGAAGTCGATCTTGGAACTGCTGCTTTGCTGGCGGTCACGGCGTTTCTGGTCATGTTTGTCGCCGGCACGAACCCGGTGCTGCTGGGAGCGATTTCGGTGACCGGGCTGGGCGGAATGTTGTTTCTGGCGACTCAAATCTCGCAGCGGGCGAGCCGATTGGCCGCGTTCATGGACCCGGAACGCTTCAAGGACGACGCCGGTCTCCAGCAAATGCAGGCTCTTATTGCCTGGGGCAGCGGTGGAATGGAGGGGCTGGGCCTGGGGAACGGCCGGCAAAAAATGCTCTATCTGCCTTATGCTCATACCGATTTCATTTTTCCGATGATCGGGGAGGAGCTCGGTTTGCGAATCAGCCTGGTGGTGGTTTTCCTTTACGTTGTCATCATCGTCTGCGGTTTAATGATTGCGCTGCACGCCAAGGATCGGTTCGGGCTGCTGATTGGCTGCGGGATCGTTTCTCTCCTCGGTTTGCAGGCCGCGGTCAACATCGGGGTGACAACTTCTCTTTTGCCTAACAAGGGGCTTTCCCTTCCTTTCATCAGCTACGGCGGATCGAATTTGGTGGAATGTTTGTTTGGGATCGGGGTGCTGCTGAACATCTATCGCCAGGGCGTGTTGGAGCCGGTCAACCAGAAGCGCACCTCGCTCCAGGCTCGGGTCACCCCGCGTATTTGATATGGAACCGATGAGCCTTCGATGTCTCCGGGTTTGTTTATGAACGCCGTGATTGCATGCGGCGGCACCGGCGGCCATCTCTTTCCCGGCCTGGCCGTGGCCGAGACTTTGCGCGATCGCGGCCACCAGGTGATGCTATTCGTTTCCGAAAAAGAAATCGACACCCTGGCTCTTTCGGAGCGGGATCAATTTCAATTCGAGAAACTGCCCACCATCGGTTTGCCATCGCTTTATTCTCCCGCGATTCTCGGCTTCGTGCGCCGGTTCAACCAAAGTCTTGGCCTTTGCCGGTCGATCTACCGCAAGTTCAAACCGCAGGCGATTCTTGGGATGGGCGGGTTTACTTCTACCGCTCCGATTCTGGCCGGCCGTTTGCGCGGGGTTGCCACTTTTATTCATGAATCAAACGCCATTCCGGGAAAGGCAAACCGGCTCACGGCCCGAATGGTGCGAGCGGTCCTGTTAGGGTTCAAGGAGTGCGCGCCGTTTTTCCCGAAAGTGCGCACCGAATTTACCGGAACGCCGATCCGGTCCGAGCTGCAACCCATGGACCGCGGCCTGGCCCGGCGAAAACTCGGACTGCGAGAAGATTTGGACACGGTCCTGGTCATGGGCGGGAGCCAGGGAGCGAGCGGCATTAACCAGGCCATGATCAAGTCGCTGCCGTCGCTCCGGGAACTTCCGCTCCAGGTCATTCATCTCTCGGGGAGCCGGGACGAACCGGTGGTGGCCGATAATTACCACCGGGAAGGTATTCCAGCCTACGTTTCCGCTTTTCATCACCGGATGGAAGAAGTTTACAGCGCGGCCGATCTCACTGTCGCTCGCTCCGGGGCCGCCAGTCTGGCCGAGTTTGCCACCTTCGCGCTGCCGGCGATTCTGATTCCATTTCCTTACGCCGCGGACGACCATCAAACGCGTAACGCCGAGATTTTCGTGCGCGCGCACGCGGCTGTCCTGTTGAAGGAGTCGGAACTTTCCGGAGACGTGCTTGCTGGACAAATCAAAGAGATGATCGGAAACCGGCAAAAGTTGAAATGGATGTCGGAGAGCTCCGGGCGCCTGGCGCCGAAGGAAGCAGCCCGGTTGATCGCGACGACGATCGAAAGATATACTGCCCATGACAAGCGCGTCTGATCTCGATCTATCCCGGTTTTTGACGCGCGAGCGGCATCGGATCCATCTCGTCGGGGTAGCCGGAAGCGGGATGAGCGGGCTGGCGGCGCTGTTGCTCGAGCTCGGCCACGACGTCGCCGGGTCGGACAAGGCCAGCACCCAGGAGACGGCTCGATTGCAGCGTCTCGGTCTGCGATTTTGCGGATCGCATCGGGCCGAGGATGCACGGGGAAGCGAGCTGGTCGTCTTCTCGTCCGCGATCAAGGAGGAGAATCCGATACTGGCCGCAGCCCGTCAGAACGGAATTCCGGCGGTGCGGCGGGCCGAAGCCCTGGCCGCGCTGATGCGAGGGAAGCGCGGAATCATCGTGGCGGGAATGCACGGGAAGACGACTACCGCGGCGATGGCTGCGCACGTCCTTGCTGGGGGCGGCTTACATCCCTCCTACTACGTCGGCGCAGAGATCCCGATCCTGGGCAGGAACGCGCACTGGGACGGGCGCGGAGAATATTTTGTGGCCGAAGGCGACGAAAGCGATGGCACATTGGCATTGTTCCACCCGGAACACAGCCTGATTTTAAATATCGAGGAAGAACACCTCGATTTTTATGCGGATCTGGCCGCGATCGAACAGGTATTTTCGACCTTGATCGGGCAGACCAGCGGTAAAGTATTTTACAGCGCGGATGACCCAAATGCGGCTCGATTGTGCCGCTCCATCCCGGCGATTTCGTATGGCTTGTCCGATCCGGCCGATTATCGGGGCGGCGATGTCGAACTGCGGGATTTCTCCTCCCGATTTTGTGTTTACCGAGGCGGCCAGCGCCTGGGCGAAGCGGTTCTGAATGTGCCCGGCCGCCACAACGTCCACAATGCGCTGGGCGTGATTGCCCTCGCCACCGAGTTGGGTGTTTCATTTGAAAAAATTTCCGGTTCCCTTGGCTGGTTCGAGCACGCCCGCCGTCGGTTTGAGATCAAGTATGCCAGCGACCGGTTTTTGCTGGTTGACGATTACGCGCATCATCCGACTGAAATACGGGCGACCCTGAAGACGGCGCGTTCGACCGGGCGGAAGCGTGTGCTGGCCATGTTTCAGCCGCATCGGTATTCGCGCACCAAAGCGTTAGGCAAACAGTTTGGCGCCGCTTTCGACGACGCGGACAAAGTGGTCGTAACCGATGTTTATGCGGCCAGCGAAGCACCAATTCCGGGAATAACCGGTCAGACGATTGCCGATGAGATCAGGCGGCACGGGCACACCGGGGTGAGTTACCAGCCGCAATTGCAGCGCGTTCATTGCGATGTCGGCAACATGATTGATGATGGCGATCTGGTTTTAAGCCTCGGGGCGGGCAACATTCACGAGCAATTGTCCATCCTGGCGGCGGATCTGGTGATCGCCGAAAAACTAAAGGCGATCGTCGGCCCTGAGGGGGAGGCGCAGTTGTACGAGCCGTTAGCCAGGCATACCACTCTCCGGGTTGGGGGGCCCGCTCAATTCTGGGTTGAACCCCGTAACGAAAACGCGTTCGCCGAGATCATTCGATTCTGCCGGCGCGAGAATCTTCCCCTTTTCGTCATCGGCCGGGGTTCGAACCTGCTGGTGCGCGACGGCGGGATTCGGGGCGTGGTCGTTCATCCCTGTGGCGGTGATTTCGAGAAGATTTCAATCGAGGGGAACGAGATTACCGCGGGCACGGGCGCCAAATTGAAAGAAGTCGCCTATGCGAGCAGGAATGCCGGATTGGGCGGCCTTGAGTGGATGGAAGGAATTCCCGGTGAGGTGGGCGGGGCTCTACGGATGAACGCCGGAGCGATGGGAGGGCAAACATTAGATAACGTGGTGCGCCTTCGCTATCTGGACGAGAACGGCGAGGTTCGGATCAAATCGCGCGACGAACTCGAGGTCCGCTACCGGCATGTTCCGTCGCTTGAGAAAAATTTTGCCGTGTCCGCCGTGTTTGCCGGAACCCCGTCTCCGAGGGAAGAGATCACCCGCCGGCTGGAGGCTTCCCAGGAAAAGCGCCGTGCTTCGCAGCCGATCGCAAAAAGCGCCGGATGCATTTTCAAAAATCCCGGTTCGGGCCCGGCCGGAAAACTGGTGGACGAACTCGGCCTGAAGAACTGCCGGGTGGGGCGGGCCCGCGTTTCGGAAGTGCACGGCAATTTCATCGTGAACGAGGGCGGTGCGACGGCGTCAGACATTTTGGAATTGATCGAGAAGATCAAGGCCACGGCGCGGGCGAAACGCGGGATCGAACTGGAGACCGAAGTGCAAATCGTGGGGGAACCGCAATGAAAGCGATCCGTTGGAGAATGGAGCCGGGAATGGCCGTTCGGGCGGTCCCTTCCTGTCCTATTTCGTGCCGATGAAATCTCTTCCTAAAAAAATTGCGGTGTTGATGGGTGGGCCCGGATCGGAGCGCGACGTTTCCCTGGCCACGGCCCAGGGGGTATCGAAGGCCCTGCGATCGTTAGGCGCGGATGTGGTTGCAATCGATGTCCGGGACGAGACGTTCGAGCTGCCTCCGGACACGGACCTGGCCTTTCTGACCATCCACGGGACGTTCGGAGAAGACGGCCAGATCCAGAGAATTCTGGAAAAACGAGGGGTGCCTTACACGGGTGACGGGGTGGAAGGGAGCGAGACTGCTTTTAACAAAATTCGTTCGAAGGAAAAGTTTCGAGAACACGAGGTGGCCTCGCCTCATTGGCAGGTTTTGCGCGGAGGCCAGCGCCCGACCATCCCGCTCCCGATCGTTATCAAACCGCCCTGCCAGGGTTCGACGGTGGGTGTTTACATTGTTAAGAAGGAGAGCGAAATCGATCCGGCGTTGACTGCGGCGGGCAAGTACGATTGCGACCTGCTGGTGGAGAAATTTGTTCCGGGGCGGGAATTGACGGTGGGAATTCTTGGCGATCAGGCGTTGCCGATCCTGGAGATTATTCCCAAGGGCGGGTTTTACGATTTTGTAAACAAGTACCCTTTTCTCAACCCCCAAGCGGGCGGGGGTGCGCGGCATGTCTGCCCGGCGGAGATCGATCCGGAGATGACCAGGACGATCCAGGAGCTGGCTTTGCGGGCCCATCGGGCGCTCGGTCTCCAGGTTTACTCGCGGGTGGATGTGATTTTGCCGGAGACGGGCGGGCCCACGGTTCTGGAGGCGAACACGATCCCGGGGATGACCGAGGCCAGTCTCTTGCCCGAGGCCGCGGCGGCTGCCGGCATCAATTACCCCGAGCTCTGTCTTCGGATCATTGAACTTTCCCAGGCGAGGAGGGACGGGACGCGGACATGAAGGTGAGTCGGAAACGTTCCCGGCCGCGCAACCAGCGCGTGTCCAACCGGAAGCAAAGGCGTCAGCAGCATCTGCTCGACGTCAAGGTCCGATCCCGCAGCGCAATGCAGCATCGCAATCGGCGGATTCTGTTCTTCGTTTCGAAGATTGTGCTGGTGGCGATAGCCGGCGGCGCCCTCTATCTCGGCGCAAGCGAGGGAGCGAAACACTTCTTTTTCGATAATCCCGATTACCAGCTCAGGATGGTGGACGTGCGGAGTGATGGCACACTCCAGCGCGACCAAATTCTGAAAACGGTGGACCTGCATGAGGGCGAGAACATTTTTCGAGTGAACCTGGCCGCCGTGCACGACCGATTGCAACAACTCCCGCAGGTCGATGAGGTTGAGGTGATTCGAAGACTCCCGGGCGAGATCGACATCCGGATTATCGAACGTAAGCCGATTGCCTGGATTAGCAGCGAACGGGAGGTTTCCGATCCTTTTGCTTCCGATGCCGCTTTTCTGGTGGACGGGCGCGGAGTTTTGATGAAAGAAAAGAAGTTGTTGCCGGAATATCTGGGATTGCCGCTTATTTCGGGATGCACGAGCGAATCGCTCGAGGCAGGGAAGATTGTCGACTCGACCGAAGCGAAAGCGGCCCTTGAGCTGCTGCGTTTAAGCACGGGGAGTTTTATGCAAACCCGATTTCAAATCCGTGAAATCAATCTGTCGAAAGGTTATTGCCTGCTGGTTACGGACAAGAGCCGGACTCGGGTGAGCTTTGGGTTCGATAATCTCGACCTTCAGCTCAAACGTCTCGAGCAATTTCTGGTTTACGCCGACGATTCGAAGCAGGAGCTGGCTACGGTGAATTTGCTGGTGCAGCGGAATATTCCGGTGACATTCGCCAAACCGCCGTCTGAAGTGATCAATGAAACGATCGACCCGCAGGAGAAGCCGCGGATCATGAAAGCGACGCCGGCGCATCCCCCGGCGAAGTCCGGGACACTTTCCGTGCCCCGGCCCCGGGCCAGGAGTTCGCCGGAAATCAGGCGCGCAATTCCAGTGCAGAAAGGAAGGAAGAAATAAATGCCCAGTAATGACTTGATGGTCGGCCTTGAAATAGGCACTTCAAAAATTTGCGTCGTGGTCGGTGAAGCCCGTCCGGACGGCACGATCAAGATTCTCGGAGTCGGTCAGGCGCCCTCCCGCGGCGTGCGCAAGGGGGAGATCGTCGATTTTGAAACGGCCATGAAATGCGTGCATGAGGCGGTGGTCGATGCCGAGCAGAAAAGCGACGTCATGATCCGGAGCGTCTACGTGGGGGTGGCGGGCGCGCACATCCAAAGCTTTAACAATCGCGGATGCGTGGTCCTGCCGGAGGACCGGGACGAGATTGACGAACAGGACATCGAAGACGTCAAGGTGAGCGCGCGGGAGGTGAGCATTCCGGCGCCTAACGCCTTCCTCCATTCCATCATCCAGCACTATCACGTGGACGGCCAGACCGGGGTTCTCAATCCGGTTGGCATGCTTGGCCACAAGCTGGAAGCCGATTTTCATATTGTTCACGGCGTGCGGACCCGGATCCAGAATACCATCCGCTGTGTCAAGGAGCTGCCCCTCGAAGTGGAAGATGTTGTTTTCGGCGCGCTCGCTTCCGCCCAGGTGGTGTTAACCCAGCATCAAAAGAACCTCGGCGCCCTGGTCATCGATATCGGAGGAGGGACGACCGATTACATCGTCTATGTGGATGGTGCGGTGAAACAAAGCGGGGTCCTGGCCGTGGGCGGCGATCACATCACCAACGACATCTCGATGGGGCTGCGCATTCCAATGACTCGCGCGGAAAAATTGAAGATCGAGGAAGGGAGCGTCACCCTCGGCACTTGTCTCCCGGGCGAAACCGTCCTGTTGAAGGACGATTCCGGATTTGCCGGAAAAGAAGTCGAACGCGAAACCTTGAATACGATCATCAATTTGCGGATGCGCGAGCTATTCGATCTGCTCAAACGCAGGCTGGATGAGGAGTCGTTCGTCAATTACATCGGGGCGGGAATTTTCATGACCGGCGGATGCAGCCTCCTCAACGGCATCGACCATCTGGCCCAGGAGGTTTTCGAAATGCCGGCCCACGTCGCCCACGCCCAGACGATGTCGGGGTTAACGTCGGCTTTTGAGAACCCGCAATTTTCCACCGCCATTGGGTTGATCAAATACGCCCAGGCGGTGCAGGCGGACCGCCCCCGGCACGGACTGGGGCGGCTCTTCAGCAGATTGTTCAGCGGAATATGATCCCATCGCCGCCGACCCCTTTTTTCTCTGTCATCCCGAGCGAAGCGCCAGCGGAGCTGAGGGATCCCGTGGCAAAAGTCGCGAGTAGCGCGGCGGGATTCCTCGGCTTCGCTCGGAATGACAGAGGGAGAAAGACGACACCTGCAACATCGAGAACACCCACATGATACAACTCAGTCACAATTACAGCCTGCCGGAACGGGAAGAGGAAACCATTCCAATTAAAGTCATCGGAGTCGGCGGCGCCGGATCCAATGCCCTCGATCGCATCGTTCTGGATGGGATGGAGAAAGCCGACCTCATCGCCGTCAACACCGATGTTCAATCGCTGGCCAGTTCGGTGGCCGCGCACAAAGTACAACTCGGCCGCTCCATTACCCGTGGTTTGGGGGCCGGAGGAGACCCGGAACTCG
The DNA here is from genome assembly GCA_963728975.1 of uncultured Verrucomicrobiae bacterium. Taxonomy (GTDB): domain Bacteria; phylum Verrucomicrobiota; class Verrucomicrobiia; order Chthoniobacterales; family UBA10450; genus DATFCK01. The sequence goes on along the minus strand of CAVSMF010000001.1, from coordinate 653,225 downwards.
GTTACCAGGCGGCAGTCGAATCGGCTGAGGAAATCCGGCACGTTCTTTCCGATGCCCGGATGATCTTTATTTGCGCGGGACTGGGTGGTGGGACCGGGTCCGGCGCGGCCCCGGTCGTGGCCCAGCTCGCCCGCGAGGCTGGAGCCCTCGTGATCGTTTTCGCCACCATGCCGTTTACGTTCGAAGGCAAGCGTCGATGCGGCCAGGCCGAGGAAGCGCTCGGACAACTCAATCAGATCGCGAACGCGGTCATCTGCTTCGACAACGACCGGATGGGCGATATGGTGGCGCCCAAAGCGGGCATTCATCAGGCATTTGCCGTCGCCGATATCACCGTCAGCCAAAGCGTCCGGTCGATTGTTAACCTGATTCAGCGTCCGGGCATTATCCGGATCGGGTTCGACGATTTGCTGGTGGCTTTACGAAGTCCAAATGGCCGGTGTTTGTTCGGGTTCGGCGAATCGGATTCGGATAACCGTGCCCATGACGCCCTGAACCAGGCCTTGAAGAGTCCGCTCATGGATCGGGGCCGGATGCTGGCCGACGCCGCTCACATTCTGGTCCAGGTCGCCGGCGGCCCCGGTATGACGTTGTCGGAAGTCGAGATTCTGATGCAAGAGTTTTGCCGTCATATCCGCGATCATACCCAGATTTTGTTTGGAACGGCGGTCGACGGACGGATGGGAAACCGGTTGAGCGTGACCATCATTAGCTCGCTCGTGGGAGAAGGAGAAACGGTCGCGCAATCCGCGCCGGTGATCCCCGAGGCGGTTGTAATGACAGCGCCGGCGGTAATGGCAGAACCGGAGAGGGAGGCTGAACCCAGTCGGGCTGAACCTGAGCCGATAATCACGGCCGCGCCGCCGCCTGCCTCTGATCTCATTCCATTCGAGCAGCCATTGCCGGCCGAAGTCGCGCCGGCTCCAGCGGTTGAACCGGCCCCGCAAGTCAGAGTCCCGGACCCAGGACCGCGGGTTATCATCCCCAAGAAAAAGCCTTTGATCGCAAAGGAGACGAAGGCGGAAAAGATTCAGGCCAAGCAGGAGGTTATGCAGTTCGAGCCGGTCACGCGGGGCCGGTTCGAAAAGAGCGAACCGACAATCGTGGAAGGCCAGGACCTGGATGTTCCCACCTTTCTGCGCAAGAATATCCGGGTAAAATAGGCTGCTCCGCCGCGAGGCGGAAGTTGTAGCGTTGTAGCGGTGGTTGTGGCAACCACCGGGTGAATGGATAGGCGCTTGGCCCAAGCGCCTCTACACGGGACCGTAAGCCATAAGGCTCTGCGGCTGGCACGTTTCTTGATGCTTTCCCAGGGCAAATTATGCGCCGGGCCCACGCATTTACGCTGGTCGAAATCATGATCGTTGTCTCGATTATCGCCATGCTTGCACTTATCGCTCTTCCCTCCTTCCTGCGCGCCCGTCAGCGGGCCCAAAATGCCAAATTCATCAACGCGCTTCGTGTCGCCAGTGGCGCTTTTAGCATGTATGCGGCCGAACACACCGACTATCCCGCCGATGTGAATCGGGCAGTCGTTCCCCCGGGGATGGACCTCTATTTTGGACCGACTCTCGATTGGACGAAACCAACGCCGATCGGAGGGGACTGGGATTGGGACTATAACGTGTTTGGTTTCACCGCCGGCATTTCTGTCGTCGGCACATCCGCCGACACAAGCCAAATGATAGCGATCGACTCCAGTATCGACGACGGCGATCTTTCCGCGGGTGGCTTCAAGGATATGGGCGGCGCGCGCTACACCTCGATTCTCGAGCAATAAGCTGTAGCAACCGGCCTGTTGGCCGGTTCAGCGTCAGGCAAGCGGGTGAAATGTGGGAGGGGCCTCGGGCCGCCACCGTGGATCAGCTTTAACTGAAAACTTCGCTGAACCGAACCGGCGCCAACAAGGAAAAGAGACCATGGCGCACACAGGTAGGGACATTCCTCCGATCGTCCCGCCATAGCGAAGATGGCGCAGGGTTGGCCCGCCACGTCTCTAAACGCGCGTTTGTTACCCATCAACCCGAACGCCCCGGAGGTGCGTCCTGTAGCAACCGGCCTGTGGCCGGTTTTTGAGAGTACGGCGCCACGGCATTGCCCATGAAGCAGTGGCTACCTGTCATTTTTTCATCAGCTCCAGCACGGCGCTGGTCATGGCCACGGTTCCAAGGCGAATGGTTGGTTCGGGCACAGGTGCAAATTTGTTCGAATGCAAACTGGGCAGGGCCGTTCCGCTTTTCTTGCTCTGGGCTATCTTGGCTGGGTCGACCGCGCCGATGTGAAAATCGACAGCGGGAATCGAGTGATCGGGAAGGCTGTATTCGGAAAAGTCTTCGCCGCCCATGGTCGGCTCGGCGGCTTCCACGTTTTCGGCGCCGAGAGTTTCTTTCCAAACTTTGACCAACCGCTTGGTTAACTCGGGATTGTTGTAAGTCGAAGGGGTAAACTCCTCTTTGAGCACTTTGACAATGGGAGCGTGATCGGGCGGAATTCCGGCGGCAAGGGCGCAACCTTTCGCTATCCGTTCGATCGCCCCCAGCACTTGATCGCGGACTTCAGCCTTATAAGTGCGCACCGTCAGCTGCATCTTCACCTCGTCCGAGATAATATTGTGTTTGGTGCCTCCATGAATGGAGCCCACTGTCACAACCACCGGATCAATCGGGTTGATCTCGCGGCTGGCAATGGTCTGCCAGGCATTGATGATTTCCGCGGCCAGCACGATGGGGTCCTTGGTCTTGTGCGGATACGCGCCGTGCCCTCCTATCCCCCGCACGGTCACGTCCACCGAATCGACATTTGCGTAGGTATAGCCTTCGGTCACGCCGATATGCCCGGTTTGCATTTGGGCGTTGTCATGAAAACCAAGGGCGAAGTTGGGTTTGCCAAATCGATCGTAGAGCCCCGCCCGAAGGAGAGCGCGGGCGCCGCTTCCGGTTTCTTCCGAGGGCTGAGCCACAAACATAATCGTGCCGTGCCACCGGTCCTTGAGTTGCTGTAAAGCGCGCGCGGTCGCGATAAAGGCCGAGATGTGGGCATCGTGTCCGCAGGCATGCATCACGTGGACGTCCTTTCCCTGATCGTTCTTGGTCACGACTTTGCTGGCGTAAGGCAGACCGGTTTCTTCTTCCACCGGCAATGCGTCCATGTCCGTGCGCACCAGGACCAGCGGGCCCGCGCCGTTTTTCATCATTCCGATCACGCCGTAACACTTCAGGTTCGGCTGATCGTACTTGCCGAAGTTTTCCGTCACCTCACAGCCGGCCGCCCGCAACTCCTTGGCCACCAACGCCGAGGTGCGCTGCTCGTGCCCCGAGAGTTCCGGGTGGCTGTGAATGTCCTTATAAATGGCCAGGCAGGAGGGGACCTCGCTCTCGACGATTTTTTCGAGCGATTTCTGCTGAGCCACGGCCGGAATTGCGGCCAGAATTGATAATAATAGGATTGGCAACGAACAAAGCTTCATCCCGCATCTATAACCACAGATTTCGCAGATTGCCGCAGATTATTTTCTCTGCACGAATTTGGGGTCGGCACAATTTGGGGTCAGGGTTCAAGGGCGTGTTGCCCAAATCAGCGGCAACGTCTCGGGCTGGCATTTCCTCCTTTGTCATTCCGAGCGGAGTCGAGGAATCTCTCATTTTAAGAATTTTCAGCAGCAAGAGATGTCTCGACTTCGCTCGACATGACAAAAAGAGTATTTGGGCAACACGCCCTTTTAGACTTGACCCCGTTTCGCTTTTCCCATTCCAAAGCCGGTTAAACCCTTTCGGTTGTAGAATGCCCACCCTGACCCCATTTTTACCTTTTAGGTCTACATCTGAGAACATAATCGCGGTACAACAACAAAAATAAGCCGACGCTGTGAGAGCTTGGCGATCTCAGACGGGGCGCCGAACTCTGCGTAATCAATAAATCCCGTTAAGGTGACCCCAGGGTCAATCGTTTTTATGCCGGCCCCGAATGTATATCCGGATGAATGACCTCCAGCTGGATATGTACGACCCTGGGTTAAGAGCATGGCAGAGCCGTATCCATCCGCCAGTTGGCCGACCGCATTTGGCCACTCATACAGGTGAAGACATAGCTTCCGCTCGTCCAATGACCTTAAGATCAAAACAAACCGGTGCTGGTCAGGGAGATCCTTGATGTCTAACCGGTATCTTGGAGGCTCACAAGAATGCGACTTGGCCCCAACGGAAACGGAACAGGTCGTGAGCGCACCGGCGAGCAAAATTTGCGTCAACCTGTTAGGCTTTCTTCTAACCTAGCGCATTTAATGACATAAAAAGGGCGCGACTATAAAGTTCAGCCGGCGCTGCGGCAACTTGGCAATCTTAGAAGGATCGCCGAACTCTGCGTAATTGACAAAACCCGTCAGCTCGCGCCCTGGCTCGACTACGATTACCTCAGAGCCGTACGAGAACTGAAATCGATGGTCGAGCAATGGGTAAGCACGATCCTCGGTCTGCAATACCGCGGACATAATACGAGCGTCCAGTTGGCCAAAGCGATTCGGCCAGCGATCTGGGCGGAGACATAGCTTTCGGTCATCCAGTGATATGAGACGCACTTCAAAGCGTTTCTGCCTTGGCAAATCCTTAATCTCAATGCGATAGCGAAGTCCCCAGGGCGTTTCAGGATCGATAGCCGCGCAAAGGGAGCACACTGCAATCACCGCGAAGATCGCACCAGTCTTTAGGCTACTCATCGGGTGTAATCAATAATTGTGTCCGGATTGCGAAGTGCGCGCTCGGGATCAAGCTGAGGCAGGTTATAGAAGAGCTGCTGCTCCCGATATGTCCCAAACTTGTATGCCCGCAAACCCGGGCCGTCTGTGAAGCCCAAGTGATGGAGAGATTCATGGCCAGTGTTCCAGCTAACTGTAGAAGGCGTTTTGAAACCGGGGTGACTGACGTTGAAATAGGTCTTGTTGCCCATCGTGATCGCCATTTCGCTTGGGTCTCGGTGCATCTTCTGCACCCAGTCTTTCGCCGAGACGGAACGTGCAAAATGGCCATCAGACCCGTCATCCCGTAGGATCGCCGAGGTAGCGGAAGAGGTTGTAATCGCCCGCGAAGCGGCAAAAATGGGGTCTGATCTTGACATTTGACATTGCGGTTTGTTTCGCTCCGCGATCGGCTTCCATGCCAAAAGTCATTTTTCACATTTGCGCGCAAGTTTCTCCAGACTGAATCTGAGCTCGCCCCGCCCATCCTTGCGTTTGGTCCGGGCAATCCTCTGGGCTACCGCTGCATACTTCGCCCCGCCAAAAAATGCGCCCACTTCCGCTAAGCTCATCCCACAACAATCCCACACCAGAACCATGGCCACACTTCTGGCTTCGTTGCCTTTTCCACCACGCTTAAGCAATGCCTCCACCGGCAACCGATACGCCTTGGCCGCACACCGCACAATCCATTCAGCATCAGCCTTGCGACTCATGCTTCGCAAAGCCGGTATTTCCTCGCTCTCTTCCTGGCGGCTCTCCAGTTGATCTCTCCACTGCTGAACAAAATCTTCCCGGCCCAAAATGCTTTGCCACCGGGTCTCTTCCAGCGGGTTCTCAATCTCGCGCAACAGCCCCTCTTCCACATACCGGCGATAACGCAAACGCCGCCCGCCACGCCCACGCCCCCTCATCTCCCCTAAGATCAATCCCGGGCTGATCCAGGGCTCTGGATTGGCCAGCCCGCTGTAGCCGCGATAACTGCTCCACTTCCAGGCCCGCAGCCGTTCCCGGCGTTCTCCAGGATCGCCTCTTCCTACCACCTTCCCCCGCACTGGATTCAAATGCAGATAGCGGCTCAAGCTCAGAGGATAACCCTCCGCTTCCACCAAAATACTCTTGTAACGGCTTTGAAACAGGTGACCCACCCGCCGATGCCGCCAATTAAAGTAAACCGTGTAAGCGGTGGTGAGCCAATGCATCCAGCGGCTCAAATTCGCCCGCCGGGTCGTGGCCATCAGGTGATAATGATTTCCCATCAACACATAGGCGTGCAGCTCCACCTCGTAGCGCCCCAGCGACTCGCTCAGTAATTGCACGAACTTCGCGCAATCTTTTTCATCGGAAAAAACACGCTGCCGGGCGTTGCCCCGCCCGGTCAAGTGATACAGAGCGCCTTCAAACTCAATCCGTAACGGCCGGGCCACACTTCAACTCTAGGCAGAACCGCCACAGATGTCAAATGTCAAGATCAGACCCCAGGCCCCCCCTCCCCAGGCCCCCCTCCCAGCGCTCCCGGTCCTCCATGGCCATCCTGTTGCCGTTGTCATGCTGGGCCAGATACTGGGTCACCCCCGAGTCGGTCATGCCGGATTTATAACCCAAGGCCGAGAAGTCACTTGGTCGCGACCACGTTGATCGGCCCCGTGTATTTGACGGTGCTGCCCGTGGGCGTGTTGCCATTGTGTGTGGGCGTCACAAAGCCGGTCACGGGGCCCGCCGCGCTTTTGAATACACGCTACCAGGTGTCCCTTTGCGGCTGTCACTAAAAAATTCTATTTCGCCGCTTCGGCGATTGACCCCAATGTTATACAAGTTTGTGGACCGGCCGGATTGAATGAAGTCGGAGTAAACCCGTAGACTGGGATCACGCCGTTCATTCGGCGAATATCTGAGCCTCGGCCAATCGGGTGGTATGGCTCACTGTAGGCAATGATTTAGCCGCAGGATTTAGTGCGCTATTTGATGGCGTGCTTCGTCCGCAAGCGAAGATCCAAACGTGAAGGCCACGATTACATGCAACTTGATAGAAACACGATCAGAATTACTCCTTGCTGGAAGCTACGATTCGGGATACAGGGTTATGGCGGGCCATGAACTATTATAATCTTCCCATTCGGGGGATGGCCTTGGGAGCGGTTGAACTTTCACTCCGCTATAGGTCTCTCGTCGAGGCAGCGCTAGTTCATCGCGCACTGGATTTTCGTTGACTTCGACGTTGTGGTTATGCTGAGTGTGCGCGTTTTCGTCCGCTTGTCCGGTTATAGCATGGCCAAATTCGTGCGCTTCTGCGACAATGGGCCCATTGGAATGAGATGGAGGCGTTTCACCTGGGAAATTCGTTTCGAAAACGTTCCGAGAATGTGTATCCGATAACGCGGGATTATCGGGATTTAGGCGTACCTTGCCGGGGACCGAACCGTATGCTGTAGTGGTCGGGAAGACTCATATTTTTATTGGTGGGCGTTTTCGCGTCTGCTCCCGGCCTCGTGGTCCTTTGTATGCGATTATCAGCTTTCGCGGTAAGTCCGCTCGTTCAGGATACGACTCGTCAAACTCAAACGTAAATAATCCCATTGGATCGATGTATTGCAAGGGTTCTTTTCGCAATATCGGAAGAAATTGAATTCCGCCGGCATCCGGGTGCTGCCCAAATAACCAATCCTTTGGCTCAGCGCCCATGCCCATCCTCCGCACGAAGCCTTTCGGGTCTTCGCTCAGGAAACGGCCGAGGCCGGGGTGATAAGTGCGTGCGCGATACTCGTAGATGCCGAACTGCTGAACATACTCGCGCCCCGTAAAGATGAACCGGTTGCCGAGTGGGGAGTAGGGGAGTCCGTTCAGTGTCCGGACGTTGCCGTTTCCGTCTTTGATCGTCGGTGCACCAAAGGCGTCGTAGCGATAGCTCTCAATTACGGCACCAGACGCGTTGGTCAGGAAAGAAACGCTCCCTTCGTGATCATCCTGATAGTAATAGGTCACGCCGGACTGGTTCACGACGTAATCGGTCCTCATCAAAATCTCATCAACGCCTCGGCCGTAAACGTTCTTGCCCGCCAGTCCGCCAGTGGAAGTAAATTCCAGGATCGGCTTTTCGCCGTCGTAAACGTAAGAGATTGTCGAGCCGTCGGGAAAGGTCCGCTTCACGCACCGGCCAAGCGCATCATAACCCAGAATGTAGGCGGAGCCGTTGATCGTGGCGACGTAACTGTCCCCCACATATCGATAGGTGTTGCCTTGGTAGGTCTCGACCTGATGCTCCGGGCCGCTCTGGACCGCGTTGCCCCCAACATCGGTATAGCGGTTGATGTTGTCGGGAGAATAACCGGTGTCGATTCCGTTGTCGTTCACATTGGTCCGGTTACCGACCAGATCGAGCGTGTAGGTGACAGTCCGCGCCTGGTCTTCTGGCAGCAACAGCCTTCCCGGACCCATGATAGGCATATTACCGTTATCGTGCTGAGCTATATACTGCGTTACGACCGAATCGATCATCCCGGATTTGTAACCCAGCGCCGAAAAGTACTTCGTTCCAACCACGTTGATCGGCCCGGTGTATTTCAGGGTGGATCCAGTGGGCGTATTTCCGTTGTGGGTCGGCGTCACAAACCCATTGCTGTTCTTGGTGTAAAAAATCGTCGCGCCGGAGGTGGTTGTGCTCATGTAGACCTGGGCGTCGCCAGCTGTCGGAGTGATCGTCACCGGCGCCACCTGGTTCGGATCTGGGGTTGGCGTGGGTGTGGCGGTTGGTGTCGGAGTGGGCGTTGGGGTCGGAGTGGGAGTAGGGGTGGGGGTGGGTGTCGCTTGCACGATGCCGTACTGCGCGAGGGTTAGCTCACCAGGAGGATTGTATTCGAAATGATCACGCTTCGCATCTTCGCGGTCGATATCGGTGGTCCGGTTCATGGCGTCGTAGGTGTAAGCTTCGTACGCAAACGGACTGCCGCTGCCAATTTTGAGATCGCGCTCTTTCATCCGATTGACCTCGTCACGCGGATACATCTGGCTAACGCCATTGCGGTAACATAGCCGCTGCGTTTCATTCGAAGAGGCGTCGTAATAATACTGGAACCAAGTAGATGAATCGGCGGTGTTGTTGATTTGTGAAAATCTTCCCATCGAATCGAAGGTAAAGCTGAAATCATAGCCGTTGCCGTCATCCACGTGCATTCGAATGTTCTCTCCCGCCGCGTCGTAATGGTACAACACGGTCTTATCAATCCCGCCGGCCAGAGCCTGGCGATCGCTCTTGAGCCGGTTGTCTTCCCAATAATCGCGATAAACGGTGGAAAAATTATTTTGGGCCTGGGTCATTCTCCCGGCAGCGTCATAGTCAAAGCTGCTGTGATCGATAACCCCGTTGTCCCATACGATTTCGGGCGGTGTTCCATCTTGATTGTTGTACCAGCCCATCGATTGTTTTCGGTTTCGAGTGTCGTAGGTGAACACCTGGTAAATCGGCGTCGGCGCCGGCGAGGCCGACGGCGTGGCAACCCGTCGCCAGATTAGATTATGGTCGGCGTCGTAGCCATAATTCTGGTGATCGCCGTTGTAATAAAGCATCTGCGATTTCAAATCCGACGGATCGTAGGAAAACGTCGTAATCTGGTTTTTTGCATCTTTTACCGTTTCCATCTTACCGGAATGATAATAGGTAAAGGTGGTCAGGTGAGCCGAATCGCCCTCTTTATGGGTCAGCACCCGATTCATGGGGTCGTAGGTGTTTTGTTCCGTTGTGATGTCGGGCCGGGTTAACAGCAAAACATTGCTCGCTTCATCGGTCCTGCCAATGGGTGGTCTGATAAAAGGGCGCGGGGCCGGTTGAATCACTCTTCCGGTTGCGTTGATCATAGATATTGGTTGTAAACTTGCCTCGAGGATCGGTAACGGTCGTCGGATTCCCGTTGTTGTCGTAAATGTATGAGGTAGTGGCTGAAATCGCCGGGTCTTGCTTTGCCTCGGTTCTGGTTAGGACGCGGAAATTATTATCGAAGGTTTGCCCGGTTTGGATTCCGGTTGGACCGGTCATCGTGGTCCATGATTTCGTGGTATGGCTGAAAGGTGAGCCGCCCGCCGTGGGGGTGTAATCGTAGGTGGTAATTGCAGTGGGCACTTCCGGGGTTGGCGGGAGCTTCGTCGTGAGAAGCCGGCTGTAGTCGTCGTAGATGTGGATGGTGGCATGATTCATTTCGTCCGCCTCGGTCAGTTTGTTTCCCCAGGAGTCGTAGCTGATCGATTGGGAGGTGCCGCCGGGAATTGTCCCGTTGTGAGTGTCGTCCGGATAGCTGATCTTCGTCACCAAGCCGCGCCCGTAAACGGCGGCACCGTTGGCATCGACATCATACTCGTAGGTGGCTCTGTAGCCTAACGGATCGGTTACGGTCTGGACGCGATCCTTCCAGGGGCCGGTGGTATAATAGCTGAAGCTGGTAAAGGGATCACCGGCGGTTAACTGATCCTTGGACGCTTTTGCTGTGGGGTTCCAGAGCTTGGTGAGCAGGCCGGTGGGGTCGTACTCGGCGTATTCGTAGTATCCGTTTCTTCTTTGATGCTTTATCACCTGACCGGCCGAGTTGTACATCGAAAGTCTCGACTCCGCCGTCAGGGTAATCAATTTGGGTGATTAAATGAGTGGCCGGGTCGCGGCGAGTATAGGTGGTCGTGTAGCCGCGTTCGTTCGTGACCGATTTGATGTAGTAGGGATTATGCGGGTCGCCAGCCCGGATCGGGGTTTCCAAGTATTCGTATTGAACGAACCTCCTGACGCTGTCGGAAGGTGTTAGCGGATAGGTAATTTTGCTAGCGTTGCCGATCACCGGTTCGTTCTCGTAATCGGTCTGGTTACCGTTACGATCCTTGAACCATTCCAGGTAATTGGTGGTGGCATTGTAATGGAAGTATTCCTTCACTCCCTTGTAGTCCTCTTTCCATTGCACCAGAGGCACATCGCTGGCGCCTTTCGCGTAAGCGCCTACCTGCGACCATATCAAAGTGGTTTTCCGACCATAGCGGTCCAGGATGTAGTCCGGGACGACGATATCGTGCGGCCCCGGTTCACACACCACCCCAGGGTCTGGATTGCATTCTTCATAAACGAAATCGCGCCAGGAGTGAAGGATACTTCCATCTTCGAGATAAAGATCTTCCGGGCCGCTATTGTCACCGGTGTACCCTTTTACGAGCAGCTCCTTGCTTCCCGCCTTGTTCACGTCGGATTGGCGTCCGTCCGGATATGTGACCTGGCCGCCATGGGGCCGGCCCCAACGTCGCCAGGTGTAACCGAAAGACCACATCGCATCCGCGAGATCCGGTTCGATTCCGCTTACCGTGCCTCGCTCAGGGCAGCTCCTCGGTTTCGAATCAACAATTGTTCTCCGGGCAGCACCGGACCAGCTACTATAGCCCTGCCCACCATCTGTCGTTATTGTCTCAGATACTTCCGCGTTAGCGGATGGCGATGGAAATCTGCGCAATCTGTGGATAAGCGATGAAGTTCCAGGAAAACAAACTTCTTTTCGGCGCCGACCCGACTCCGGGCATCGTCGCCATTGAGATGGGCGAGACCGGGACGGTGCGGGTTTATCGGCGCGAGAAAGACGGGTCGACCGTCGCTGATGTAGAACCGTTTCGTCCGTTTGTCTGGGCCGATGCCGACGTGGTCGACCTCGGGATCGAAGCGGAGAAGCTGCGGGGCGATCTCAAATATGGATGGCTGGTCACGGTCGACAGTTGGAAAGAGCTGATCGCGTTGCGCAACGGGCTCAAAAATTCCGGGCGCGCTTACTTCGCTTTGACCGATCCGGTGCAGCATTATCTCACCGCCACGGGCCGGACCCTGTTCAAGGAACTGCCGTTCGAACAACTGAAACGCATGCAACTCGAGGTGATCGCCTTTTCGGAAGGAGACGCCGATCACATCATGAGTCTGGCCTTATCCGACAACACCGGCTGGGAAGAGCTCATTCTGGTTGATCCCAATGACCTTGAGGAATCGGAGCGCGCGGCCATTCGCAGGCTGACCGCGCTGATCAAGGAGCGCGATCCGGACGTGATTGAAGGCCACGATTTGTTTCGTTCTCATTTGCCGTATCTGGTTGCCCGGGCGAAAAAATTGAAGACGAAGCTCGATTGGGGACGGAGCGGCGGGTTTCTTCGCTCCCGGCCATCGCGCCTCCAGATCGCGGAAAAGACAATCGATTACCCGAAGTTCGCCATCGACGGGCGCCATTTCGTCGACACTTTTTTGCTGGCCCAATTCTACGATGTCGGCATGCGTTCCCTGGCCGGGTTCGAGCGCGCGGATGTCGCGGCCCACTTTGGGTTTTGCGAAAGTGAAGAGGTTTCGGGGCTGACCGGCAAAGAACTGCGCCGGGCTTATCTGAACAAGGAAGAGCGGTTTCAGCGGCGCGCTCTTTGCGGGGTCCGGGAAACAGGCGCGGTCTCGGCCTTACTCAGTCCGAGCTACTTTATTCAGGCCCAGATTTTTCCTTACAATTACCAGGACGTGATCGTGCGCGGGAACGCCACCCGGATCAACGCCCTCTTTCTGCGCGAGTACTTCCAGCAGCGTCATTCCATTCCCGAGATGCCGATGGTCCGCTCGTTTGAGGGCGGTTATACCGATATCTTTTTTACCGGAGTCGCCCGGAACGTCTGGCATTGCGACATCGCGTCGCTTTATCCCTCAATCATACTGCAATTCGATTGCTTTCCCGCCGGCGACGAGCTTCAGATCTTCCGGCACTTGCTAACCGATCTCCGGGCATTTCGTCTGGAATCGAAGGCCCAAATGCGAGCGGAAAAGAATCCCGCGCGGCAGCGGCATTTTCATGCTTTGCAGAACACGTTCAAGATCCTGATCAACAGTTTTTATGGCTATCTCGGTTTCGCCCAGGGGCATTTTGCCGATTTCGACGCGGCGGCGCGTGTCACCCAGATCGGGCGCGACCTGTTGAAGAAAATGATCGATTGGCTGAATGGGCATGGGGCCAGGGTCATCGAGGTCGATACCGACGGAATTTATTTTGTTCCGCCTTCGCGCGGATTGGAGGGCGCCGCGCCCTCGCGGAGGCGGAGAATCGAGCGCCATCGAAGTGCTGCGTAAAGGATTGGCCAAGGAGTTGCCGCCCGGAATTGAAGTCGAGTTCGACGAGCAGTTCGAGGCCATGTTCAGTTACAAGGCAAAGAATTACGCGCTGCTCACCAAAGAGGGCGAGGTCATCATCAAAGGCGGCGCTTTGAAATCTCGCGGGCTGGAAAAATTCCAACGCGTGTTTCTCGAGGCGATGATCCGGCTGATCATGCGGGATAAATCGGAGGAGATCCGGCTTTTGCGGGAAGAGTTCGAGGGAAAAATTCGGAACCGGGAGTGGCCGATCGATATGTTGATGAAGACCGATACTCTCCAGGATTCGCTCGAGAAATACCGGCAGAAAATCGCCGGCTCGACCCGGAACCGGGCGGCAGCCTACGAGCTGGCCCTGACCAGCGGCCGAAATTACAAGCCGGGGGATCAGATCAGCTATTATGTGAAAAGCACTCCGAAGAAAGTTCCCGCCTACGAAGCCGCCAAGCTGGCTAGTGACTTCGATCCGGAGAACCGGGATGAGAATGTGGATTATTACGTGGCCAAGCTGGACGAACTGGTGAAGAAGTTTGCCGGTCTAACTGCCACGCCCAGACAGGAAAGCCTGGCCCTGTAGAAGCCAGGAAAATATCTCTAAGGAAAGCAGGAACGCAGGAAAAGAGAATCTGGAAACCAGGAATCCAGGAATTCCCGCACAGGTAGGGGCATCTCTCCGAGATGCCCGGGGGGTTGGCTGGTGATGAAATAGGCCCGCGTGTTTGCCCATCAACCCGGACGCCTCGGAGATGCGTCCCTACCTGTGGCAACGCCTCGGCCTCTGGCTTGGAGAAGCCGTGGAATATCTCTATCAGCTGGCAAAATAGGCAGCCCGCAGAAAAAGATCGGCCGGTTAACCAGCAGGTTGATTGGATCTACCACAGACCGCCAGGCGGCGGACTGATCATCCACTGCGTCAAATGATAGAGGATCACGGTGAGCGGCCACGCCGCCACGCCGGCGATCAAGGCAAAGAAAACCAGCTCTTTGCGATATTCGCTTTCGGCTTCGACGCCGAAAAAGTCACGACTGATTTGTCGGAAGGTCCGCAATTCCGAAATTTTGCGGTCGGAGCGAACGTCGAAAGATTCGGAGGGGGATTTTGACAGGCGAGGGGCGTCAACGACCGCAAATCTGGTTCTGGGTTCAGACAGGGTGCTGTCGTTGTCGGAGACAGATGCGTCGGGATTGAGTTGAGCTGTTGGGTTCATGGCGTTTGCTTTTTTTGTGGGCTTGAAGGTCCGGGGTCGGCGACCGGTGGTAGAACACCAAAACGGGGAGCGGCGTCAGGACTTGGCGAGACGTCGGCGGGCCGCTTATGCAAGCTGCGTGGATGCGGCTACAGAGGCGCCGGGGTTGGACATTCTCATGTCCCCTGCTTAGAGCCGGTTTCGTGCCGGGCGGTCTGAGCGGTTTTCGCGGTCTCGATAAGTCGTTGACTCGCCTGCGGAAGGGGGAATTCGGCTCCGGGCGGGTTAGCTGCGATTTCGGGCCAGGATCTTTTTGCGAACTGCTGGCTGTGGACATCCGCCCCATGCCGCCACGCGCTCGACAAATTGGGCCAAGACTATCGGAACCGGCCTTTGCCTCAGAGCCTGCGGATACCGGAGATTTCCCGTCTATTGTGAAAATTTTCTGAAGAAATCGCTTGCGTCGGCAGCCGATTTGCTTGATATGGCGCGTTTCTCATGGCCAACCCCCATCGTTACACCCGCCCCCTCGCTGTTTTCACCTGTTTAATCGCGTTTGCCTCAGCCGCTTTTGGCGCGGGCAAACCGTCGCGTTCTCAAACGCGCTTCTATTTCAAGGATGCGCATGGCAGGCCGCAGTCGGCCGCCATCGTCACAAAATATCAGCGAAAAAAGATCGTCCATCCGCTCGCCAAAGTTGATCCCCGGATCGATCCAAAATTGCGGCGTGCTGCCACGATTGCTGAAGAGCGGGCCCACGCCCATTCCCGTTCGCGTTGCTGGCAATACGTGAAAGAAGCGCTGCTTGCAGCGGGGGTGATTCATTCGTATCCGAAAACAGCGTATGCCAAGCAGGCCGGCCAGGAGCTGGTGAAGTCTTTCGGATTCAAGAAAATTTCCGTTCGCGATCCATTTAAGGCGCCGGTAGGATCGGTCCTTGTTTACGGGGCGCGTTACGCGGCCGGCCACGTGGAGATTCGCACTCGGGACGGGTTCGTCAGCGATTTTCGCTCGAAAGTCCCATCGCAACGCCCGTTGTTAGGCGTTTACGCGAAATCGTAAATCTTCAGGTAGGGACACCTCTCCGAGGTGTCCGCAACGAGCATCGCTTTCGGCTGCTGAACTGTAACAGTGGTTGGATCAACCACGGCGCCGCAAAGCAGCCGCTCGCCGCGGCGAGCACCTCTACAAATTTCCTTACGTCAGGCTGGCCTGGAGAGTGATCTGCGTTGCCGACAATGCCACTGAAACCGGGCATGTTTTCTTCGTTTGCTCGGCGATTTCCTGAAATTTCGTCTTATCGACTCCCGGAACTTCCGCTTCCGTTTTCAAGTCGATAGTCGTGATCTTCGGACCGCCGCCGACCATTTCCAATTTCACCGTCGCCACCGTGCTGATGCGTTTAGCGGGATGCCCGGCCTTTTCCAGGTTGGCGGAGAGGGCCATGGAGTAACAGCCGGCTTCGGCCGCGCCGATCAATTCCTCGGGATTGGTTCCTTTGCCTTCCTCGAAGCGTGATGAAAACGAGTAGGGGCCTTCAAACGCGCCGCTGCCGAGTTTCACGGTGCCTTTGCCCTGTTTCAAAGTGCCTTCCCACACAGCTGATCCAGTTCTTGTTGCCATAGAATAAGACGTTCGGGCCTCTGCCTAAAGTTGGCAACTCAACCGGCCGGGCTTGGCGAAGTTAAAGCGCCCGTTTCATTTTCGCGGGCGCCAGCCAGGGCCGCTTGCTTGCGGGCGAGCCAGAGACTGAGAACGCACCAGCCCGCCGCGATTGGAACCGCGATAAAACTGATCGAGCGCAGTTCCAGGTTGAGCGCGGCAAGCCCCTCGTAGGACCATGCTCCCAGTTGATCGCCGGCTCGATAGATCAGGGTATCGGTTACGCTCTTGACCTTGTATTTGTCTTCACGGCGCAACACCGTGAAAAGAACCTCACGCGACGGGCGCATCAGGGCGTAGGCGCCGGCCCGGCGGACGACCTGAAACAGGGCGAGCAACCCGAGGCTCGGAACCAGGCCCATGGCCCCGAAGCCAATCAGGCTAAGGGCCGGCAGAGCAACCAGAGTAAATGCGAGCCCGAACCATTTCAGCAGGCGGCCGGTGAGAAAGATCTGAATGGCGACGGTGATGGTGTTTACCCAAATATCGATATTAGCCAGGAAGACGGTGCGCTGGCCGGCGTTTTTCAAGGCCTGGTGGGCCAGATCAGATTGTTGAAAATAGGCCCAGGTCGAAGTCAAGGTGTAGATGAGCATTGAGCCGGCCAGTCCGAGAAGATAAGGCGAACGCGCGATGTGGGTGAGTCCGGACCAGATCGATCCGCCAATCGCTTCCTCCTGAGTCCGGCCCGCCGGTTGGTTCCTGTCGGTAAAGCCGGCTGGAAAAAATTTCACCAGGAAACTGGCGGCTCCGAACAGAATGGCGGAAACAGCCAGGAGATTTCCCGGCCCGACGTCGTGGATGTAACGCTTGGTGATGTAGGCGCCGAAAATGGCGCCGAGCGATCCACCAACAGCGATGAAGCCGTAAAGACGCTTGCCCTGCTCGACTGTGAACAGATCGGTCATGAACGCCCAGAAGATGGCGGTATTAAACAGATTAAAGACGCTGACCCAAACATAGAGCGCCCGGCCGATCCAGATCTGCTGCGACGGCGGGTAACTGCGCATCAGGATGAAAAAGAGGGCCAGATTAAAAATGAAGAATCCGTAGGCGAGCGGAATGAATTTTCTTCGCGACATCCGCGCCACGATGGCGGCGAAAAGGGCGTTAGCGATCAACATCGCGACCAGAGTGGCGCTAAACATCCACGGCAAAGTTTCCAGTCTGCTGCCGGCGGCGATGCTGTCCCGGATCGGTCGCATGATGTAGTAGCCGCTGAGGATAAGAAAATGGAAAAAAAATCCGAGAAAAAGCACCCGGACTTCGTTAGGCTTAACCTCGACGATTCGGGCGAGAATTCTTTTCATTTTGTAGTCGCCGTCATCCCGGGCGCAGTCGAGGGATCCCGCCTAACTGTGTGACTGGCCCCGGCTACACGGGATCCCCCGGCTTTGCTCGGGACGACACATCAGCTTTGTTTCTTGTGCCAGGCCGCCAGCACTTCTGCTTCGCGCTCCGCGGTTAGGCCGGCCCGAAGTTTCGCCTGGCGCTCGGCCGGCTGCGATTTGAACCAGGCCAGGGTATCGCGCGCCGTCTCGGCCAGCGGCCGGAAGGTCAGACCTTTAGCAATCGCGCGTTGGTTGCTGAGCTGGGTCGCCCCCGCGTCTTCTCCGCGGGGCGGAATCCAGACCGGCATATCGGACCAGGGCGACACCTTTTGACTGTCCAGAAAATCCGCGTTCACCCAGGTAAAGCTGGCCTGGGAACCATTCGCCTTCCTGATGCCTTCAAGCATGTCGCCGATCCCAAGCTTCGTTGCCGGACCGGTGGCATTGTAGATTCCCGTCTCCCTTTGCTCCGCCATTCGGATAGTCCATTCCGCCAGATCGCGAGCATCGATGAATTGAACCGGGTCGGCTGGATTTCCCGGTGCCAGCACTTCCCCGCCCCGATCGATTCGGACCGGCCAATAGGTGAACCGGTCGGTTTCATCTCGCGGCCCGACGATCAACCCGGGACGAATGAGCAAAGTCTTTCCCGGAAACCATTTCTCGGCTTCGGCTTCCGACAATGCCTTGAGCGGCCCGTAGAGCGCAAATTTCGAGGCAATCAGGCTCTCCCGCGTTTCCTTCATCGCGTCCGGTCCGTGATAGGAAGCCAGAGCGGCACCCTCGTCCATGCCGGCCTTGCTGGTGTCGGCATAAACCGAGATGGTGGAAATGAAAACGTAGCGGTCGACGTTTCCCTTGAGGACCTGGGCGGCATCGCGCACCCAAACCGGGATCGAGGTGGGATTATCGATAACCACATCCCATTGCCGCCCTTTCAGGGCGTCGAGCTTTCCGTTTCGATCGCCGATGAGTTGCTCCACTTCGTTCGGCAACTCGTTAGGATGCGTCTTTCCCCGGTTGAATGTCGTTACCTTGTGACCGCGGGCGAGGGCATACCGGACTTGAAACGGACCGGTAAATCCGGTTCCGCCCAGAATCAGAATGCGCAACGGCTTGCCGGCTTTTTCGGCGAAGAGATGGGAGCCTGGTAAGCTGAGAGCGGCGGAAGCGGTTGCGGAAACCTTGAGGAAGCGGCGTCGACTGGTGTTCACGGCTGAGATTGTCGCCGCCGTTTTCCTCCCATGCAACGCTCTTGTGGGCGAGGCAACAGTCTTTCCCGGACCGCGTCCCGGCGGAATGGGCCGCGGGAAAGCGTGAGGATGTTGTTGGCGTTTCCTTCCGCCACGGTATAATCGGTTCGTGCAGGAGCCGAATGCTCTGACCCGCCGGGAAGCGATGCGTTTGGTGGGCGCCGGCGCCGCGGGTCTGCTTCTCCCAATTTCGGCGACAGCGGCCGACACCAGTCTCGCACCTTCCGGAATGTTAATCCGCCGCATTCCCTCGACCGGAGAGCGGCTGCCGGCGGTTGGGCTTGGGAGCGCGGCCACGTTCGACGTTAGGCCGCGTTCGCCCCAACTCCAATCGCTCTCGGATGTGCTCTCGCTCTTCGTCAAGCACGGCGGGAAATTGGTCGATTCCTCGCCCATGTATGGCCAGGCTGAATCGGTCATCGGCGATCTCGCCGCCCGATTGCATCTGCGCGATTCGCTTTTTATCGCGACCAAGGTCTGGTCCAGAAATAAACAGGATGGAATCGGGATGATGGAACGCTCGTTGATGCGTTTTCAAACCAAGACCATCGACCTGATTCAGGTGCATAACCTGGTCGATGTCGAAGATCAGATGGCGTCGCTCCATGAATGGAAAGGCAAGGGGCGGATCCGCTACACCGGCATCACCCATTCCGAGACCCGCGGCTTTGGCGAAGTGGAAAGGATCATGCGGAGCTGGAAACCGGATTTCGTGCAGATCAATTATTCGCTGCTGGAGCGAGGCGCGGCCCAACGCATCCTGCCGCTGGCCCAGGAGCTTCGCATGGGAGTCATCATCAATCGTCCCTTTGGCGGTGGCGGCGTCCTTAAGAGTATTGCTTCAAAGCCGCTCCCGGCCTGGGCGTCGGAGTTCGATTGCCGGTCGTGGGCTCAATTTCTCCTGAAATGGATTTTGAGCCATCCCGCTGTGACTTGTGTGATTCCGGCAACGAACAATCCGCAACACCTGGTAGATAACATGGGCGCGGGAATCGGCCGGTTGCCGGACGCGAAAATGCGGACCCGGATGGCCTCGCTCTTCGTCGGTTTTTGAGGATCGAACCGACGATTAGCGTTGTCTCCGCCGGTTTATAACCGCCCCGGTACATCCGGGCCGATCCGCCGCCTTTAATTCGCAACCGCCAATGAGGCAGCGGCCTGATCTTCCACGGAGGCGACGGCCGACAGCAAACAGCCGATTGTCGCCTTCAAGTCAGTCCATTGCTTTGCCGATATCGACCAGTCACTCGCTTTGGTTGCCGCTACTTCGACGATATCGGTTAAGGCGCGGCTCTTCTTCATTCGGGACGGCTTCGAGTCGGGCGAACAAACCCGGACCGTCATGAAATGCGGATGAGTTGCCGTCCAGGCCATCGCCTCTTTTTTGCTCTCAAAAAAGCGGTCGATCACTAGAGCGCTGCGTTGAGCCTCCGAGTGGCCGGAAAGCCGAGCCGCTTTACGGCTGACAACGGCCGGGCCGGTGTCGACCGCCAGACATGGGCCGTCCGGAAAAAGGACTTTGCTGCCATACGGAATTTTCCTGGGGTCCACCGCGCAGTGGCCGTCGTGGAGACGTGCTCCTTTCCAGGATGCACGGAGCTGTCCTTCGCCTCGCCAGTAGACCGTGACCCGGGCGAGGATTGTCTGGTCCGCGCCCTGAGCAGCGCTAAGGGAGCCGAGGGCCAACAGGAGAAGGATAATTGAGCGAATCATTATTTTGTAGTCGGTGGTTTTCTGGCGGGGCGCTCCGCTGCTTCTCCTGGGAGAAGTCCAAATCGCCGGCTACCCGTTATCGGTTCGAATATTCGGGCTGTCCCGGCTGCCTTTTGCAGGAACAAAGTTGGGGGAAAGATCGCGGCTAAGGTTCCCGGTTTCGCCGGGTTGTCAAAAAGATCTTGTCAAGCCGGCACGCCGCCTGCGATAAAAACGCGCCAATGCTACGGGTCCTAATCACTCTTCTCTGCGGTTCCATTTTTGTCGTTTCCATGGGTGCTGTTCGCGCCAGCGATTCAACCGCTTCGGCGCCCCGGTTTTATTACAACGGGCATCGGATGTCAGTCCGGGTGATTCGCCATTATTGGGGGAAACCGATCGTGCATCCGATCGCCCGGATCGATCCCCGGATCGATCCTAAACTGCGGCGGGCGGCCACCATCGCGGAAGAACGCGCCAACGCCCACTCGAAGTCTCGCTGCTGGCAATACGTCAAGGAGGCTCTCCTCGCGGCCGGAGCAATCCATTCCTACCCGCAGACCGTCTACGCTACCCAGGCCGGCCAGGAGTTGGTCAATTCTTACGGTTTCAAGAAGCTGCCTGTCCACGATCCGTATGCGGCGCCGGTCGGGGCCGTCCTGGTCTACGGCGGCAGAGGTCACGTTGAGATTCGGACTAAGACCGGATTCGTCAGCGATTACCGCTCTAAGAACGCCTGCTTTTATCCATTGCTGGCGGTCTACGGGAAATTCTCATCCTGATCGCAGGGAAGGGCGGCTTCTCGGCCGCGGTAAAGTAGAAGCGGCGTCCCCGCCGCTTTGGGTCGATTAACGCGACCGGAGATCGCGTCTACTTTCGCTGGGCCGCCGGGAAGCCGTCCTTCCTTGAGCGGTCAAAGGATCTTCGGCAATTGCAAAGCTGCCAGGGCCGGAGCGCCATTGAGCGAGTTCCTCCGGTTCGGGAACGACTTTGCGGCAACGGCCCGCCGCACCGGTTGGGTCGCCCGATAACGAGACGGGCTGATTCCCTGATTCGGTGAAATTACCCGCACCGCAATGAAGTGGGGATGGGTCCTGGCCCACTGAAGCGCCTGCCGTTTCGTCTCGAAAAACCGATCAATTACCACGGCGTTCCGTTCCACGGCGGTGTGGCCGGACAACCTGGCTGCTTTACGATTTCGCACTGCCGTGCCTGTGTCTACTGCCGCCAGGCTCGTTCCATCCGGGAAGATGATGTTACTTCCATACGGGATCTTTCTGGGGTCGACCGCGCAATGACCAGTTCGCAATCGCAGGCCGGTAGCGCATTTGTGATGCCGGGTATAATGATCGGAGCCGCGCCCGCCCGCCGCCCAGTAAACGGTGACTCGTGCCAGAACCACATTTGGTTTTTGGCGGGCGAAACACGACGGAGTCAGCATTCCCACGACCAGAATTGCAACAAGGAGGGCTTTCATACTACCGGTAATATCTTCCGCCAGTTCCGCATGGCGGGATCAGACGCTTCACAATTGCGCGAGGGGGAATGGAACGGCTCGCGTTTACATAAACTTCGGATCTGACGTCGGTTGCGGTTCCCGGCTTGAACCAAAATGTTTCTCGTTGTGTGATTTGCGCGCAAAGTGCCGAAAAACTGCGGGCACGATTGCCGGTCCAAACTAACCGGGGCTAAACTACGGCCATGCCCGAACCTGTTCGCATCGCCATGTGGTCCGGGCCGCGAAACATTTCCACCGCCTTGATGCGAGCGTGGAGTAATCGGCCGGATACGGCGGTTATCGACGAGCCGTTCTACGCCTGGTATTTGAAGAAAACGGGCAAGCTCCATCCGGGTTCACAAGTGATTGTGGCACAAAGCTCTCTGGATGTGGATAAAATAATTCAGGGGCTGACCGGGCCGGTTCCCGAGGGCAAAACCGTCTTTTATCAGAAGCAAATGGCGCATCATCTTCTGCCTGATATCGACCGGGATTGGCTCGGCTCGGTCAGGAACTGCTTCCTTATCCGCGACCCGGCGGAGGTGATCCCCTCATATATAAAGAAGCAGGGCGATCCGGTCTTTGAGGATCTCGGTTTCGGTCAACAAGCGGAGATTTTCGAATGGGTGACCCGGCGCGCGAAATCGGTTCCGCCGGTGATCGACGCGCGAGACGTTCTTGAAGATCCCGAGCGAATCTTGAAGCTCCTGTGCGATGCCGTCGGGGTCCCGTTCGATCCCGTCATGCTGTCGTGGGAACCGGGCTTGCGCGAGACCGACGGAATCTGGGCCCAATATTGGTACGGCGAAGTGGCCCAAACGACCTCATTTCAGCCTTACCGGCGGCGGAACGAACCGGTGCCGGAGCGCCTTCGCCAGATTCATGATCGGTGCCGGGAGTGTTATGAAATGCTTTGTCAACATCGGTTGCGCTAAGGCTGTCATCCCGAGCGTAGGCGAGGGATCCCGTCGCAAACCTGAAAGGTAGCTCCGCGGGATTCTTCGACTTCGTTTCGCTCTCGCTTCACTCCGATCAGAATGACAGGTTGCGTTGTGCTCCAGAAATTCGACGAACGTAATCGGAACCTGATCGTCAACATCAACGGCCGGCTGCTGCATCGGGACGAGGCCGGCATCAGCCCATTCGATTCGGCGGTGCAAGGCGGCGACGCCGTTTGGGAAGGCCTGCGAGTTTATCAGGGCGGCGTTTTCAAGTTGCATGAGCATCTCGACCGGCTCCAGCGCTCGGCCGAGGCGCTTTCGTTCCCTGAAATTCCGCCTCGGGAAACAATCATCGGGGAAATAAAACGGACACTGGCGGCGAACCGGATGACCGACGGCATTCATATTCGCCTGACTTTGACGCGCGGGATCAAAATCACTTCGGGAATGGATCCGCGCCTGAACCAAAGCGGCCCGACCCTGATTGTTTTGGCGGAACACAAGGCGCCGGTTTATGCCAGGACGGGATTAACCCTGATCACAAGCAAGATCCGGCGGCCGCCGGCGGAGGTTCTCGATGCGCGAATTCATCACGCCAATCTGCTGAACTCGATCCTGGCCAAGATCGAAGCCAACAACGCCGGCGCCGATGATGCCCTCATGCTCGATACCAACGAATGCGTGGCTGAAACCAACGCGACGAATGTGTTCATCGTGAGCAAGGGCGAAGCCGTCACCGGCCGCGCTGTTGCTTGTCCGGAAGGCATTACTCGCGCGACCGTGCTTGAGATTTGCGCGAGCGAACGAATCCCCTGCGCTGAAACCGATCTCGCCCTCGCCGATGTTTATTCCGCGGACGAGATGTTCTGTACGGGCACGATGGGCGAACTGGCCGGCGTGGTGAAACTGGATGCCCGAACGATTGGAGATGGCCGAGTAGGCCCGATGACGAAGCGGTTGAGCGATCTCTACGCCCGGCGAACGGCGACGGAAGGCATTCCAATCTTGTAGGGCGTCTGTATCAGACGCCTTCGAGAGAACTCATTCGGTCCGCAAAGCTTCTACGGGAGCGAGGCAAGCGATCAGCCCGGTTACTCCCAGGGTTGCAATCGTGGCCAAAAGCAGCATCGGGTTGTAGGCCGAGGTTTGATAGAGCTGGGAAGCGATCAGGCGTCCGAGGGCAAGCGCCGCCGCTAATCCGGCCATCAAACCGAAAGCAACCGGGCGCATTCCCTGGTTCACGATCAATCGCAAGATGTCTGCGGTCTGCGCACCCAAAGCCATCCGAACCCCGATCTCGCCCTTGCGTTGTTCCACGGTGCAGGCTACTGCGCCATAGATGCCGACCGCGGCCAGGAGCAACGCCACCCCGGCGAAAATTCCAAGCAGGCTCATCATCAACCGTGCCTGTCCGAGCGACTGCTCCACGACCGTGTTCATCGCTTGCGGTTGAAAAATCGGAAGCCCGGCATCGATTACCATTGACCACCCGGTTGCTCTTATGGTGTCGCCTCCTTGAAGTCGCTCCCTTAAGCAGCCACCTTTCCGGGAACAGACGCCCGGGCCCGTCGCCTTTCGGCGCCCGCGGAAACAATTCGGCCGCGGGGAGGCCGCTACCGTTAGAAAGCCAGCCCCTATTTATGAGATGGCTTTTAGTAATTCCTAACCAGACGCGTTACCGCCACCATCGCCGAAATAATCGGCCAGGCCGAGATTGCCGTGATCAGGGTAAAGAATAAAAGTTCAGTCGCGTATTCGAGCGTCACTCCGGGGCCGAACAAGCCGCGGCTCAGGCTCCGGAAGGCGCGCAGTTTCTTTTCAGAAAGAATGGCGGCGCTGCCGGTCTGAAGGGCGATGTTCGATTGATAGGAGTAATCGGTTAACGGGAGGCTCTCAGGTGCGCTCTCGTCGCCGCTCTGGCGACGGGAGCGGGATAGGCTGGGATCAATTTGAGATGTTGGTTTCATAAAATTTAAGTCGGATATTTTTTTCCCGAATGCGGTTCGGGGATGGCCGGCGCGAAAACCCGCGCGGGGTTAGATTCGACACTGGGGTGCCCCGAAAGCGTTCGGGGGCTCCAACTTGGCGAGATCGAGCGAGCTTTTATGCAGCCTGGCCGCAGGGGCGGCCGGCGCCGATAAGCGCACGAATCGTTTTCATTGCCATCTATCTACAGCCGTTTCGGCTTTTGTCCAATGCATTGTTGGTAGCTAAAATCCTAAGTGACTGGCGTTGTTGATGAAACAATTATGAATATTTTATTGCCACCCCGATTTGGGCCGGGACGCCTTCCTTAACTCAAGGCCGTTCGATAGGTTTTGAGATACTTCATTCCGGTATCGCACAGGACGGTGACAATCGTGGCCTCGGGTCCCATCTTTTCGGCCAGGCTGCCGGTGGGATTTTCGCTCTCCAGTTTCAGCAAAATCCGCGCGCCGTTCCGGGGCCCAATCTTGCCCAGAGCCAGCAACGAAGTGTTGCCGATACAATCCAGGATATTTCCGGGCAATTCGTTCATGATCGCGCCCGTTTCATGCCGATAAATTCAGAAAAGATAATCACTTCGCCCATGTCCCGGAACATCCGGGCCCGCTGGGAGGCGATGATGCCGGCGTCCCGGTCGGTGGCGCGGCGGATCCGGAAATTGTCGGGCATTGAAGCAAACCTTCAACGCTCAACGCTCAACGTGGACATCAGAAATCCCGCTTCCCGGGCTTGCCCGTTCCGCTTCCTGTTTTCCTGGCTTCCTGATTCGCCTCTTTTTCTTCTGATTTGGCTCTGCCCGTGCCCCGGTGATACCGTGCCCGAAATGGAAACGGCCGACTGGGCTTCCCTGAGCGATGACGACCTTCTGGAGCGGCGGATTTCCAAGCTTGGATTGCGGCTCGACGGAACGACGTTGGAACCGCTGATCTGGCGCGTTTACGAGGAGTTGTCGGCCAAGGGGCTGACCTTTCTTCCACCTTGTCACATTGGCGACGAATGGTTCGTCCCCATCGGCATCCCGGCGATTTTTATCCCGTTTTTTCTGGTCCACGACCGGCTGCGAGCGCTGGAGCGGTCGATGATGCTCGAGGTGGAAGGAGAGACCAATGAGTGGTTCATGAAATTGATGCGGCACGAGGCGGCCCATGCCTACAGCTACGCTTACGAGCTCCAGAAAAACAAAAGATGGCAGCAATGTTTCGGGCAAACGTCGGACGAAGAGACGCCGAGCTTTTACCGGCCGCGCCCTTTCAGCCGCAGCTACGTCATGCATCTCGACGACTGGTACGCGCAGAGTCATCCCGACGAAGATTTCGCGGAGACATTCGCGGTCTGGCTGACGCCGGGACTCGATTGGCGCGAACGTTACGCCGGCTGGAAAGCGCTTCAAAAGCTCGAGTACGTAGACGAGTTGATGCGATCGCTGGCCGGGAAACCTCCGGTGCACGTGCCGAAATATCGGGTGGCCGATTACAATTGTCTGAACGTCAAGCTCAAGACCTATTATGCGCGGAAACGGAGACTTTACGAAGATACCTATCCCAATTTCTACGACGCCGATCTCCGGCAGCTCTTCGCCGCGCCGGCCGGGATCAAGGCGAGCTCGTATCTGCGGCAGCGGCGGCGGCGGCTGATGAACTCGGTCTGCCAATGGACGAACGAGAAAAAGTTCCGGGTAAACAAACTCCTGGCCCGCCTGATCGACCGGTGCGACCAGCTTGGGCTTCATGCCCACAACGACGACCCGCAGCAGGATTTTCGGGTCTCCGCTTTCATCACCACGCTGGTAATGAATTATCTTTTTACCGGGAAATTCAAGCGGACGAAATAGCGTGAAAAAGAAACTCAAAGTCCTCGTCCTGTTTGACGGCACCAGTCCGACCACTCTGGACCAGGATTTCACCAAGGAAATGAAGACGAGCGAGTGGAAAACCGAGGCGAACGTCATGGCCGCGCTCGGCTCGCTCGGTTACGCCGCGGAGCATCTTGCCATCTTTGACGATGTCGATCTGCTCCGGCAAAAACTGGAGACTTTCGCGCCCGACGTTCTTTTCAACCTGGTGGAACAATTCCGGAACAATCCCGGGTTCGACCAGAACATTGTGTCGTTTTTCGAGATGCAAGGGCTGCCTTTTACCGGTTGCGGGTCGACCGGCCTGACGCTGTGCAAGCACAAGGGGATCTCGAAGAAAATTCTTCATTACCATCACATTCATGTGCCGAACTTCATGGTCGTTCCGCGCGGACAACGCATCGCCCGGCCCAGGCAGCTGAACTTCCCGGTCCTGGTGAAACCGGTGAAAGAAGAAGCTTCTTACGGCATTTCGCAGGCGTCGTTCGTTGAGACCGACGAACAATTCCGCGAGCGGGTAGCTTTTATTCACGAGAAATACAACAGCGACGCGATCGCGGAGGAATACATTGACGGCCGGGAACTTTATGTGAGTTTAATGGGCAACGTGCGGTTGACGGTTTTTCCGATCCGGGAGCTGGTCTTCCGCGAGGTGCCGCCGAACGAACCGAAAATTGCGACGTTCAAAGCAAAGTGGGATGAGGAATACCGCAAACGCTGGGGGCTTGAGAATCGGTTCGCCGAAGGGCTCGATTCCGCGCTGGTTTCCCGGATCGAGGAGACCTCGAAACGCATTTATCGTCTGCTCACGGTCGATGGTTATGCCCGCATCGACATGCGGTTGACCGCCGACAACCAGGTCTATTTCATCGAGGCGAATCCCAATCCGCATCTGGCCGAGGACGAGGATTTCGCGGCGTCGGCCGGCAAAGCCGGTTTGAGTTATCCGCAACTCATCGACCGGATCGTGCGACAGGGAATCAACACGGTCCGGGGTTAAGATTGGCCTTCCATGATCCGTAGCTGATTTGGGCAAAATCAGCGGACGCGAGAGAGGATCGGCTTGGATTGAGGGGCGACCAGGCGGTGGATGATGGACCGCGGGTCTTGCAATACCGAAACAACTATTGGTAATATGGTTTTTCTATCGGCCTTAGAGGGAACATTGTCTGCAAATGACTGAAATTCATCTCGCCTTGCTCCGTGGGATCTGCCAGCTGCCTGCCTATGTGGCTCACGCCCGTGGATTTTTCTCGGAACAGGGCATTACCTCACGAATTAGTATCGCCGCGACCGCCTGGCTTGTTCCGGAACAGCTTTGTTCGGGGACGGCGGATTTTGCCGTCATCCCTTGGACGCGGGTGGCTGCGGCGGAAAAGGGGGACGCCCCGCTTAAAATCATCTGCGGGTCGGGAATTGAAGAAGCGGCCATTGTGATTCGCGAGGGAATGAGCCCCGAGCAGGTGAAATCGGTGGCAATCCCGCGCGAAGGAGGAATCAAGGATTTAACGGCCATGGGTCTGCTCGAGAGTTTGAATTGGGGAAGTCAACAGGTGGAGCGTCGGCGCTACCCGTCGGGCGATGGCGCGATTATTTGCTTTTTCGGACGCGGGGCGGACGCAGCGTCGATGGTGGAACCATACGCATCGCTTATGGAAGAATTGGGAGTAGGCCGCGTCCTGCGACGGACTGGCGACTTATGGCAAGGCGCTCCCGGTTGTTCGCTGACTACGACTGCGAAGTTGATCGAGCGCGATCCGGATTTGGTCCAGCGTGTGGTCACGGCGTTTGTAAAGGCAAGCGCCTTTGTTCATGCGAAGCCTGAAGCCGCAGCGGAAGTCGCGGCGCCGCTTATCGGAGTTCATCCTGATATCGTCCGCCGCGCGCTACGAAGGAATCGGCCGGAGGTTGACGCCATTCGCAATACGGGCGCGATGCAGACAATCCTGACTTTTATGCAACAACTTGGCTATGTGCGCGAGATTCCGCGCGACTACGCGGACCTTTCCTTCCTCGATCGGGCCCAGGCGGCCGATCGTGCCAGCGTGTGAGCGCCGATGGATGGCAAAGCGTAGTGGATTCCTGGAGGATCGCCTGCGCCAGATATCCGGATGACGTAGCGGTTGAAGATGGCGCCATTCGATGGAGCTACCGCGAGTTGGAGAAGCGCGCCCAAGCCTGGGGGGCGGCAATCGCAGAATCTACCGTGGCTGCTAAGAATGTGGCGATTCAACTCCCACATTGTGCCGAAGCCATCGCTGCGATGCTTGGTGCTCTGGGGAGCGGGCGGTGTATAGTTCCATTGGATCACACGGAGCCGGTGATTCATGGCTTGGCCCGTTTGCAATTTTCAGAATCCCGTATCCTGATTTCCTGGGCCGAAGAAGCGGCAGCGCTGTCTCGCGCCGGCTGGAAGGGGAGGGTCATCGCTCCGGAAAGCGTCGGTGATGGAAAGGACTGCCCCCCGGTGGTTATCGATCCCGGGATGCGCGCCCACGTCTATTTCACGTCTGGTTCCTCCGGAGACCCCAAAGCCGTGGCGGGATGGCACCGTACGGCCGCTCGGGCCGCGGCGTATCGAAAGGAAATGTTTGCATTTAGACCCACCGACCGGCACGCGCTTTTTTCGCCTCTGGAGGTTGCCGCCAGTTTTGCCCAAATTTTCGCTGTTTTCTCGGCCGGAGCGCGACTCTGCCTTTTTGAAGCACGAAATCACAACGCGGCTGAGATCGCCGATTGGCTGGACACTTGTGCAATCACGACATTTCAAATGGTGCCTTCGCTGTTTCGAATGATTGCGCGCGAGGTCGCGGGAAAAAACCGGTGGCGGGCATTGCGTGCGGTCAAGCTGGGGGGTGAAGCGGCAACGGCGACCGATGCCCGTCTTTTCGCGGCCTGTGCTCCGGAGAATGCATTCTTGATCAATGGTCTCGGTCTAACGGAGGCTGGATTTAACGTTTGTTGGTGGACTTGGCGTTCCGGCGAGGATCTTCCTGGAGAACTGCTCCCAATCGGGCGGCCGCCTTTCGATCTGGAGTTGGCAATCGAAACTTCACCAGGAAGCCCGGCCCTGGATGGCGAAATCGGTGAGATCGTCGTCCGTTCCCCCGCCTTCTCGGAGGGGTATTGGCGCAACCCGAAGTTGAACGCCGCAGTTTATCGCGAATTACCGGATCGGCCCGGCTGGCGGGAATTGAGAACGGGGGATGCCGGTTGCTGGCGCGATGGGTTCATCGAATACAAAGGCCGGCTCGATGCAACCGTCAAGATCCGCGGCCGGCGTGTGACCCCGATGGAGATTGAGGCCGCGCTTTTGTCGATGAATGACGTGATCGAAGCGGCCGTGGTGTTGGTCAAAGAACCGGACAGGAGGCGGTTTCATGCTTTTGTCCGGGTTCCGGAAAACGCGGTATTGAAGCCGGAAGATTTGCGGAAAAAACTGACCAGCAGAGTGCCCGCTTACATGATACCGGCCCGGATCAGCCTGACCGCTTCCTTGCCTTACCTGCCAAACGGCAAGATTGATCGAGCTAGGCTTTCGCAAAAAGCAGCTGAGATTGGGGTCCGCTCGAGCACCCCCAATGGCATTATCCAGACTGCGGTCCAGCGCGAACTTGCCTTTGTTTGGGAAAAGATTCTCGATGTCCGGCCGATCGGTCTTCAGGATGATTTCTTTGCTCTGGGAGGCGATTCTCTGGCCGCGATGGCGATGTTGGCGGCGGTAGAGAAATGGTTCGGAACCAGATTGCCCCTTGCTGTCTTGCTCGAAAAATCGACTTTAGGGTCGCTCGGCGATGAAATTGAGAACAAGATAGATGTCGAGGAGACCTCTCCGGTTGTACCATTGCGGGCAGAAGGAAATCGGCCTCCCCTTTTTTGTGTTCCCAGTGCCGGTTCGAGCGCCTTTGAGTTTCGCTTCCTTGCAACGCATTTATCCGACGATCAACCGGTTTATGCCTTTCAGTCGCCTGGACTGGACGGTCACTCACCGTGTCTTCGTTCCCTTGAGGAACTGGCCGACCTTTACCTTGAAGGCTTACGAGAGTATCAGCCGCACGGGCCGTATTACCTTTGTGGCAATTCGTTTGGAGGACTGGTCGCCTTTGAAATCGGCAGGCGCCTGGTCGCCGACGATGAAGACGTGCGCTTTCTGGGTTTGCTCGATTCCTTTGTCCGTGAATATCCGAAACCGCGCAGATCGCTCCGGACCCGGAAGCGATTGAAGCTGGCCCTGCTCAAGCTTCTCCCGCATGGCCAGTGGACTTGCTTTCGATTGTCGGAGTTCAAGAAAGGATTAAAGGAACGAGCCAAGCGCTGGCTGGTTCGACGATTCATCGCGCTCGATTCGCTGTTAAGGTGCCGCGCAATGCCTTGTCCTTGGAGCTGGCGGTCTCTCTACGTTCAGGAAGCTTGTTTTGCCGCCAGGCGAAGGTACCGGCCGCGCCAATTCCCCGGTAGGATCGATCTGTTTCGCGTCGAGCGGCAACCTCCCGGCGACTTGTTTGAGATCGATCCTTTTCTTGGCTGGAATGGATTAGCGGACAACGGGATCACCGTGCATGAGTTGCCGGGCTATCACAACAAATACCTGCGCGATCAGCCGACGATTGCATTCCTGGCCCGTCAATTAAGCGCCTGTCTCGACCAGGCCCGGCGAAATCATTCGTCTCAAATAGAAACTAGCGTTTCTTCCGCGCTGATTCCAAGCTGAGCGGGTGAACGACGCGCTCACCCCCATGATGCAGCAGTATCAGCGGCTGCGGAAAAGCATTCCGCCCGATACTCTCCTGCTTTTTCGGCTGGGCGATTTCTACGAACTCTTTTTTGAGGACGCCAAGGAAGCGTCGGCCCTGCTCAACGTCGCCTTGACCAAACGCAACACCGTCCCGATGTGCGGGGTGCCGTATCACGCGGCCCAAACCTACGTGGCCAAGCTGATCAAAGCCGGCAAACGCGTAGCGATTTGCGATCAGACCAGCGAACCGCAGCCGGGCAAGATTGTTTCGCGCGACATTACCCAAATCGTCACCGCGGGCACGGTCAGCGAGCTGAACTTGCTCGAAACAAAGCGAGCCAATTATCTGGGCGCGGTTTATATCGACGAGGGAGCCTACGGGTTCGCTTATGCCGATCTGACCACGGGTGAATTTCGGCTGAGCCAACGCCAGAACCAGCAAGCGCTGGTGGACGAGCTGGCAAGAGTCGGGCCTTCCGAACTTCTGGTGAGCGACGCCCAGACGGACAGGTTGGGAGAGCTGAACCACGTCACTGTTTATGACGGTTATGCGTTTTTGCCGGAGCAGGCCTCCTTTACCCTTTGCGAACATTTCAAAACAAAATCGCTCGACGGTTTCGGATGCGGTGAAATGCGAGCTGCCACGGCCGCTGCCGGTGCCATCGTTCACTACCTGAAACACCAGCTCCGGCGTAAACTCGATCACTTCACTTCGCTTCGCTGCGATAACGTCTCGGAATTTGTTACCCTGGACGCGGCTACCCAGATCAATCTGGAACTGGTCGAATCCCGAAGTACCCGGGATACGAGTTTGCTGGCGGTGCTCGATCGGACTCTGACGCCGATGGGGGGGAGAAAACTGCGGGCCTGGATATTGCAACCCCTGCGCGATCCACGTGCAATCGAGTGCCGGCAACAGATGATCGCCGATTTTTTACAGGAGCCCGATCTGCTCGGCTCGATCCGAGCGGAATTAAAAACGATTCGCGACCTGGAGCGCGCAGCCGGCCGCCTGAGTCAGGCTTCCGGTAACGCCCGCGATCTGGTCGCGCTGAAGGTTTCGCTCGGGCAGATCCCGAAGTTGAAGGAAGAGCTTGGAAAACTGATCGAGAGAAGCGAATTCGGAACCGGGCGGGAGGCGGCATCGAGAACGGACGGTTCGGAAAGCCGTGCCTACCGGAGTTTGGCTTTGCGTTTGCGCAATGAAATTCAGGAAATGCCCGAGCTGGCGGAGAAACTCGGACGCGCGCTGGTGGACGACCCACCCCTGGCCCTCAAGGAAGGCGGAATGTTCCGGGATGGTTACGATCCCGATCTGGATCAATTGCGAAGCGCGTCGCGGCAAGGAAAAAGCTGGATCGGCGAATTGCAGGAGCGCGAGATCGTCGCGACCGGGATCAAGTCGCTCAAGGTACGTTTCAATTCGGTGTTCGGGTATTTCATCGAAGTAACCAAGAGCAATTTGGCGAATGTGCCGTCGCATTATACCCGGAAGCAAACCACGGTCGGCGGAGAGCGTTTCGTCACCCCCGAGCTCAAGGAGGTGGAGGCCAAGATTCTGGGTGCGGACGAGCGGGCCCGGAACCTGGAATTTCAGCTCTTTCAAAAGTTGCGGGAAGAGACGGTTAACGAAATCGGACCGATCCAGCAAACCGCTTCCGCCATCGCGGAGCTGGATGCAGTGGGCGGGCTGGCCGAGACCGCGCGTCTTTTTCATTATTGCCGTCCGGTGTTGAACGAAACTCTGGGACTTTCGATCAGGGAAGGCCGGCATCCGGTGCTCGATCAGACGTTGATTGAAGAAAAGTTCGTTCCTAACGACACCCTGCTCGACGACGAACGAAGGCTTGCCATCATTACCGGGCCGAACATGGCGGGCAAATCGACTTATATCCGCCAGGTCGCCCTGATCGTGCTGATGGCCCAGATCGGCAGCTTTGTGCCGGCGGCGAGCGCCGAGATCGGGATAGTCGATCGCATCTTTACCCGGGTTGGCGCGAATGACGATCTGGCCCGCGGGCAATCCACTTTTATGGTGGAGATGAACGAGACGGCAAACATCGTCAACAACGCGACCGGGCGCAGTCTGGTTATTCTGGACGAAATCGGGCGCGGCACATCGACTTTCGATGGGCTGTCGATTGCCTGGAGCGTGGCCGAATTCCTTCACGATAAGATTAGGGCCCGCACGTTGTTCGCCACCCATTATCATGAACTGACCAAGCTGGCGCAGGAGCGAAACGGGGTCTGCAATTTGAATGTCGCGGTTCGGGAATGGAACGAGCAGATCATTTTTTTGCGCAAAATCGTTCCGGGCGGCGCGGACAAGAGCTATGGAATCCAGGTGGCCCGGCTGGCCGGATTACCTAAAGAAATTCTGGAACGGGCCAAGGATATTCTGGCTCATCTGGAAAAGCCGGATCAAACCGCGGCGGCGGCGCCTCGGAAACGGAGCCCGCGCGCCCAACCCAGGCCGGATAAACCACAGCTGGATTTGCTTTGAAGAGGGCGGAACGCTCCGCTTCCCGGCGGCGGGTCGAAAAAGGCGGCGAGCGGCGCGGGAAGAGCATTTTTTGTTTTCTTGTGATCCCGGGGTTGTGATTGGCAAATCTGGCAGCTAGATATATTGACTCACTTGCCGGTAAACATCCGATTATTACGTCGGAATTCGTGATGATATTCGAAACAAAGCAAAGGAAAGGATTCAAAATGAAACGAGAATGGATATCGATGCGGCGGATCGCCGCGACTCTGGTTGTTTTGGGCAGTTTGTCTCTGATCGGATCGGTTTTGGGTCAGGGCGAGGCACCCGAAACCACTACCACCTATACCTCCGACAGCCCTTATCTCCGGCCAAAACCGGCCGCCACGGCGAAGCCTGCCCAAGCGGTGAAATTGGCTGAAAACGACAAGAAGTTTCTATTGATGGCGGCCAGTACCCGGGGCCCAGGCGGTGGAGGACGGCAAGATGGCGGAAACGAAGGGCCAAAGCGCGGCGGTAAAAAAGGTAGCGGCGCAGATCGTGGCGACTCGTTCCAGAGCAAACACCCAATTGCTAGGTCTGGCCAAGAAGAAGGGTCTTGGGGTTTCCACGGAGAACATTAAAGCGCGGAACATGGGTAAGGACTTTGACCGGCAATATCTCTATTCGATGGAAAAGGAGACCGAGGAGGACGTCAGGGCGTTTCAGCACGAAGCCAAATCCGGGAACGACCGCGACATCAAATCCTGGGCGGCGAAGACTGTGCCGATGATAAAAAGCGACCTGGCGGCGATCAAACGAGCCCGGGGCGGAGCGGATTAATCAGAAGCAGCATTTGCCCTTAGACAGAGGCGGGTTCGCGACCACCCCCTGCGCTTTTCCCGCGGGTGAGGGGGGCAGGCCGATGCCTGGGTGGGAAAGCTCCCCCCTCTGTTTTTCGCTGACGGGAGCGGTTGTCGAAATTATAATAGCTTCGGAAGAGCAAAGTTATGCCGGTCAAAACCGAGAAAGAGCTGAGTGAATTGCAACACGGGCATTGGCTTAAAGCCGTGGCTGCTATCGAGCTGCACAATTTCGGTTATGCCATTTCCCTTTTACAGGGCATTCTGAAACAGGAACCGGAGTTCCTCACCGGACGACAACTTTTACGCCGGAGCGAAGTGACTAAACATCGAGCGACGAAGAAGAGCTTTTTTAATATTTCCACGGCGCCGCTTGCGGTGATGAAAGCCCAGCGGGAAATAAAAAAGGACCCGAAACGGTCGGTGGAAATGGTGGAGAAAGTGCTGGAAGACGAGCCTTACAATCGGCAGGCAAACCTGGTGCTCAAAGAAGCGGCGGTGGCTGCGGGTTGGCCGGAAATAGGCGTCTTCGCGTTACAAACTTTGCTCGAAGAAAATCCGCGCGATATAAAGGTGCTGCACGAACTTGGCCGGTTGTATCACGACACCGGCAAGAGCGATTCGGAGGTGGAAATCTACAATCGTATCAGTGCGATCGATCCTCTTGACGCCGAAGCGGTGCGCCTTGGAAAAGATGCCTCAGCCCGGGCATCGATGAGCAGTGGGGGCTGGACCCAGGCGGAGAGTTATCGGGATCTCATCAAAGACAAGGAAGTAGCGGTCTCGCTCGAGCAACAAGCGCGGATGAAGCTGAGCGGCGAATCGCTCGATCAACAGATCAGCGAAGTCTTCGCCCGGCATCAGGCTGCGCCCGAGAATGTGGATTTCGCCCGAAAACTGGGTGCGTTGAACGAGGAGAAAGGCGATTTCGAGACCGCCATGTCGTGGTATCAATACGCTGCCGGTCTAACCGGTGGGAGCGACGGCGGATTAACCCGAAAAGTGTCGGATCTGAAAATGAAACAATCCGAGCGCGAGATTGCGGAACACGAAGATTTTATCGCCGGGCATGGACCGGCGGACCCTTCCTACCGGGAGAGAAGCGAAAAATTGGAAGCGGCCCGAAAGGATCGGGCCGAGTTGTTGATTGGCGAGGCTCGCAAAGGGGTGGAGCGAAACCCGACCGATCTCCAGTTGCGGTTTGAGCTGGGAGAAGAGCTGGTGAATGCCGGGCTGTTTCGCGATGCCCTGCCCGAGTTGCAAAGGGCGCGGCAGAACCCGAATGCCCGTTTGAAGGCGATGAACCTGCTGGGCCGTTGCTACGGAGAGCTTGGCATGCTCGATCTGGCCATGAAACAGTTTGAAGAAGCGGCCAAGGAGATATTGGCAATGGACGCCATGAAAAAGGAGATCGTCTACAACTTGGGACTGATCTACGAAAAAATGGGAGAGCATGACAAATCCCTCGATTGCATGAAGCAGATTTACGAGGCGGATTACGGTTACAAAGATGTCGCAAAGCGGGTGGAAAGTTCCTACCAACGCAAGCTCGGCTAAATTCCGGGGTCGGCCGGGCCGGAAGTTTTGTCACGTCCAAGGGATGGGACGGCAGCGAATCTGGGTTACCGGAAATTCCGGGCAATCCAACCAAGAAATATGTATGAAAAACAAAATTACTTTAAGTTCCCATATCGCCATGGCCGGTTTGGGTATTGTTACCCTGTGCCTTCTCACGCCGCTTCAAGCGGCGCCCAAAGCTGAAAGCGGCAAGAGTTTAAGCGCAGCGGACAAGAGCTTCATGAAAAAGGCGGCCAAAGGAGGGAAATTCGAGGTGGAATGGGGTAAGGCGGCGTCGGACAAAGGCGAGCATGCCGATGTGAAAAAGTTCGGCAACCGGATGGTTACCGACCATTCGAAAGCGGGAGACGAGCTCAAGGCGATCGCTTCGCGAAAAGGCGTGACGCTTCCCGAAACCACGGTAAAGGTCGATTGGAAATCGGACAAAGCCTACATGAACATGATGGTAAAGGATCATGAAAAGGACCTTTCCGAGTTCCAGGAGGAAGGGAACAATGGAAGTGACCCGGATGTGAAGAAATTCGCGGCCAAGACGGCCAAAATGATTCAGAAACATCTCGATCTGGCAAAGAAGACTCAAGCCAAGCTGAAATAGAATTTTGGGGGAGGCGCACGCCTTCCAAGGTGCGCGGTTAGGCGTTGCGGCGAGCATTGCCGGGCCGGTCGGCGGCCTCTCCAAGCGAAAGAGCGGGATTGTCCTCTTTCCGCGGCGGCGGGTTGGCCCGCCCCGCTGCAAAACCATCTTGGCTTTTGTCGCGGCCACCTCGATTCTGTAGGCGGTGCGCAAAACCAAGATCATCTGCACGCTGGGGCCGGCCACAAACAAGACCGAGACGCTTCGGAAAATGATCGAACATGGCGCGGACGTCTTTCGATTGAACATGAGCCATGCGGATCACGAATGGGTCCGCGACATCGTGCCCACCATCCGCAAACTGGCCGATGAAGTCGGTCGGGCAGTGGCTGTTTTACTCGATACCCAGGGCCCGGCCATTCGCACCGGGGATCTCAAAACGAATTTGCATTTGCAACCAGGGGACATCCTCGAGTTCACCGTGCGCGGCGCAAAGAGCGAGGAGAAATACTCGGTGGATGTGAACTACGATGACCTGGTGGACGACATCGGAGTTGGCGACACCGTGTTGGTGGACAATGGAATGATCCGACTGCACGTGCTGGCAAAGCAAAAAAATCGGATTCGCTGCAAAGTGCTTACACCCGGAACCCTCGGCTCGCGGCGCCATATCAATCTGCCGGGAGTGCGGGTCAATCTGCCCCCGATGACAAAAAAGGACATTGCCGATGTGACGCTGGGCGCGGCGCTGGGGGTCGATTATGTGGCGTTGAGTTTTGTCCGGGAAAAGGGAGACCTGGAAGAGTTGCGCCGTCTTTTAGCCCAAAAGAAGAGCAAGGCCCTGATCGTGGCTAAAATCGAGGATCAATCGGCCGTGCACGCGGTTGATGAGATCATCAAGGTTTCGGACGCAGTCATGGTCGCCCGGGGCGATCTCGGGATTGAATGCCCAATGGAAGAGTTGCCGATCATTCAGCGCCGGATTGTGAAGTTGAGCCTGCGTCTGGGCAAACCGGTGGTGGTCGCGACTCACATGCTGGAATCAATGATCTTGAATCCGCTGCCGACTCGGGCGGAAATTACCGACGTCGCCAACGCCGTATTCGAGCAGGCAGACGCGGTGATGCTCAGCGGCGAGACCAGTGTCGGGCGCTATCCGGTCGAGTGCGTTCAGGTTCTGCACCGGGTTGCGTTGCGGATCGAACGAAGCGGCGGCGCCGGCTACGGCAAGTCGGCGATTCTCGAGGACGTTCGCCAGAAGACGGTCGCCTCGGCCGTTGTCCTGGCCAATTCGCTAAGCCGGGCCAAGATCGTCGTGTTCACGCGGCACGGCACCATGGCCCGGAATGTTTCTAATTTGCGCCCGGAGCATGCTCCGATATTTGCCTTCACCCCAAGCGAGGAAATCCGGCGTCAGCTGGCGATCTGCTGGGGAGTATGTCCTCTGCGTCTCGATTTTGCGGAGGACCCGAACCTCACCATCGAAGCGGCTGAGGATTTCCTGCGCGAACACAAGTTGGCGGCGACCGGGGATCACCTGGTCGTGATCACGGATCTGCAAGCCGGGCAAGATCGAATCGACTCGGTCCAGTTGCGAACGGCCAGGTAACTTTGCCGCGAACCGATCCGGATAGCGGGCGGGGTTGGCTGCCAAAAACGGCCGGCTAAACCAAGCAGTTCAAAAGACCACTAGGCTTCGACCGGGAGCTCGACGTCCACCGGGCGCTCTTTCTTACTGAGCGCACGGCGCAATTTTGAGAGCGCGATGTTTTGCAACTGCCGGATCCGCTCGCGGGTAACACCGAACTTCTTGCCCACTTCTTCAAGGGTCTTTGGTTTGCCGCCATCGAGGCCAAACCGCTGGAAAATAATCTTTTTCTCGCGGTCATCCAGGACGTCGAGCAATCCTCCGACTTCGTTGCGCAGATTCTTGTCTCGCAACAGTTCGAAAGGCGTTTGGGCATCTTCGTCGCCGACGATCTCGCCAAATTCGGTCGAATCATCATCGCTGATGGGTGCATCGAGCGATGCCGGCCGGATCGAAACGGTCTTGAGCTGCGACACTTTGCCGCTGGCGATTCCAATCTCGTCACCCAACTCTTCGTCAGTCGGTTCTCGTCCGAGTTCTTCGCTCATTTGAAGTGAAACCCGGCGCATTTTGGAAATTTTATCGACCAGATGGACTGGGAGCCGGATGGTCTTGCTCTGGTTGGCCAGGGCCCGTTTGATGGATTGTTTAATCCACCACGCGGCGTAAGTGCTGAGCTTGCCACCCTTGGCCGGGTCGAAGCGTTCTACGGCCTTCATCAGGCCGATGTTACCCTCGGAGATGAGGTCGAGGAGAGGCAGGCCCAGATTGGCATAATCGTGCGCAATCTTGACCACCAGCCGCAGGTTGGAGCGGATCATTAAGGCACGCGCCTCGCGGTCGCCCCGCTTGATCTTGGCAGCAAGCTGGATCTCCTGCTCCGGGGTCAGGAGCGGGATTTGCCCGATCTCGCGCAAGTAGATCTTTATTCCGGTATCGCTATCTTCAGCGGCCATATAACTCTTTTTCATTAAACGACTTGGGGGGGTACCTCCACGATTTGCCGCCAGCCAATGGGCCGGGCGGTTCGTGAATCACATCTTGTAGCATTCTGAAACTATTTAACAAGGTTAAATATTCGGATTTCTGACACTGGTCAGATGTGCCGTGTTCAATCTTTTTCCTATCCTTTTTCTGTCCTTTTTGTTGGCGCATCAATCCAGTCGGAAAGCCTGGAAACACCCGGCCTGGCCCCTGCGAACCAGTCGAACGCCCGGGTCTCCCGCCTATAACTGGATCGCGCTTCTTTATTTATTTAGACGGCAAATTAGCGTCAATAATCAAACCAATTGCAGCGGGAAACGGGCCATTCCGGCGACCGCTTGGCTTGGCTTTCGAAAACCTCGGTTTGCCAGCGAAACTCCCGGCCAGGCGGTTGGCCCCCGGATGCGCTCGATTTCACCGGGTGGTTTTTTGCTTTTTTGCGCTTCCGGCCGAAATATTTGCCGCTTTCCGCTCTCTTTCTTTTCTGCCAGTCTCCGTCCGATGCTGGCCAAATTTTATTCCGCCGCGGTCTACGGGGTGGATGCTTACGAAGTCGAGATTGAAGTCAATTCTGGGGCGGGTGACGCGGCGATCGTGATCGTCGGACTGCCCGATGCCGCGGTGAAAGAGAGCAAGGACCGGGTCAAAACCGCTATCGCCAACAGCGGCTACAAATGGTCTCGAAAACGGACGACCATCAATCTGGCTCCAGCTGACATCAAAAAGGAGGGACCAAGTTTCGATTTGCCGATCGCGCTGGGGATGATCGCAATTGTCGAACCGATCGATGGCTGCTCTTTCGAGCAGTTTAGTTTTGTCGGGGAACTCGCTCTGGATGGGGCGGTGCGTCCGGTTAAAGGCGTTTTACCGGTGGCCTTGGAAGCGCGGCGTCGCGGAAAACGGGCGCTGTTTGTCCCGGAAGCGAACGCTCGGGAAGCAGCCATGGTGGCAAACCTCGATGTCTATGGCGTCCAGAACCTGCGGCAGACATATCAATTTTTGCGCGGGGAAGAGCCTCTCCTTCCGACTCCGGGCGATTTGACCGGCTTTTTTTCCTCTCATCAGGGTTATGACGTTGATTTCAGCGATGTCAAAGGCCAGGGCCATGTCAAACGCGCGATCGAGGTCGCGGTGGCCGGAGGTCATAATATTTTGATGATCGGCCCGCCCGGCTCCGGGAAATCGATGTTATCGAAGCGCATCGCCACGATTATTCCGCCGATGTCGCTGGAAGAGGCGATTGATACCACGAAAATTCACAGCATCGCCGGGTTACTCAACGGCACCTCTTCCTTTGTGTCGACACGGCCATTTCGTTCGCCCCATCACACCATCAGCGATATTGGGTTGCTCGGCGGCGGGACCTTTCCGAATCCGGGGGAGGTCAGCCTGGCCCACAACGGCGTGTTATTCCTGGACGAACTGCCCGAGTTCAAGCGGTCGACCCTGGAAGTGATGCGGCAACCGCTCGAAGACGGCAAAGTAACGGTGTCGCGCGCGGCGGGCAGCGTCACTTTTCCGTGCGAATTTATGCTGGTGGCGGCCATGAATCCGTGTCCCTGCGGATATTTTGGCGATCTGAAGCGGGAATGCCGGTGCAGTCCGGTCCAGATCCAGCGGTATCGGCAACGCATTTCCGGTCCGTTGTTGGATCGGATCGATCTTCACATCGAAGTGCCGGCGGTCGAGTATCGCGACGTTGCCAGCGAACGGATCGAAGAAAATTCCGGGGCGATTCGGGAACGCATTGCCCGGGCCCGCCAGCGGCAGGAGGAGCGATTTCGGAAAGATACCCGGACGAGCTGTAACGCGCGGATGGGCCCAAAAACTCTGAAGCAACATTGCAAGCTCACTCCGGAATCGAACGAATTGATCCGGGTTGCAATGAGCGAGCTCAACCTGAGCGCGCGCGCCTACGACCGGATTCTCAAGGTTTCACGGACCATTGCTGATCTGGAACCGGCCGAGAACATTACCCCGGAACACGTCAGCGAGGCGATTCAATACCGCACGTTTGACCGGACGCTATGGGTTTGACGGGTGGATCGGCCCGCACGGACCAAATTTACGATTGCACCGGCTGGCTTTCGTCCTCAACCAACGCGGTCGAGTAACGTTCCATTGCCAGATCGGTCGCATCGCGAGACCGGAGCCGGGCCTGGGCGGTTTGAATCGTTTCCCGCGGCACGCGCCGGAGGTTGTTGATAAGGCCCAGCTTGGAGAGGGTCCAGATCAGCCATTTTGTCGGGTCCCATTGCCACGGTTTGACCCCGTTGCGGTAATCGTGCTGAAATTCGTGGTGATAGTTATGGTATCCTTCTCCGAAAGTGAAGAGCGCCAGGAAAAACGAGTCGCGGGCACTGCATCGGGTCGAATACGGCTGGCGGCCAATGGTGTGGCAAGCTGAATTGATCAGGAACGTGCCATGTTGAAGAACGAGGACCTTGGCGACCCCGCCGATTAAAAAGCCGCCGAGAGCGCCGATCCACCCGTTCCAGGCCAAGCCGAGGAGGCTGGGCAAAACAAAACTAGCCAGCACCGCCAGGACGTGAATATGGCGATGCTGCCACATTACCAGGGGATCTTTTTTCAAGTCGGCCACGTTATCGAAGGGCGGTTGC
Source organism: uncultured Verrucomicrobiae bacterium (assembly GCA_963728975.1). Lineage (GTDB taxonomy): Bacteria > Verrucomicrobiota > Verrucomicrobiia > Chthoniobacterales > UBA10450 > DATFCK01. Next base: position 611,565 of record CAVSMF010000001.1, on the reverse strand, counting down.
GGCCACAGCTTGAACAATAGCCAGCCGATGTGGGCGTGGAAGAAACCCTTGGTGATGTCATAGGGGTCTTCGTCGTGATCGACGTGTTTATGATGGCGCCGATGTTCGCTGGCCCACATCAGGGCTGAATTTTCAAATGCGCCCGCGCCGAATATGAGGGTGAAGAGACGGACCGGCAGGCTGGCGCGGAAAGTCAGGTGCGAAAACAAGCGGTGATAGCCGAGAGTGATGCTGAACCCGGTCACAGCCAGGAGCACGAAAAAAACGGCAAGCTGAAACCAATCGATGCCGAAGTGCCAAAGATAAAGCGGGACCGCGGTCAGGGTAAGAACAAAGGTGCCGATCAGGAACGCGCTTGTCGTCCAATTAATGCGATGAATGGGGATGCGAAAAGTCATGGAAAGAAAAAAGTTTAGCGAGAGCCAAATAGCCGCTTTAGCGTAATGGCCGTCCAAGGACAACGTCTTTTTTTGTCCAGACATGAACCTGGCCGCAGTGGGCGCAGGTAAATTTCCGGCCGTTGACTTTGGTGGTGGGCCATCGCTTTTCGTCAACGGTTTGACCGGTGTCGGTCAGCTTCGACGTGGAGGGGCAGCGGACCAGGATGCTTTTCAGGTTCGGGCCGGGTTTATTTTTCGGCCGTCTGGGCGAGCCAAAGAAGGTTTTCACCTTGATATTAGAGTCGATAAACGATGCGCGCCTTGGCGGTATCGTATGGCGACATCTCGAGTTTAACCCGGTCGCCGGCGGTTAACCGTATAAAACGTTTGCGCATTTTTCCGGAAATATGCGCGAGAAGAAGATGATCGTTGGCCAGGGCGACGCGGAACATTGTTCCGGGCAGCACGGTCACGATGGTGCCTTCCAACTGGATTGCCTTTTCGGAACTCATCGAGTCTGGCTCACGAAAAATTTATGGCGGCAATGGAAAAAGCCGGCGCGCATTTCCATGCGCGCCGGCAAACAAATTCCGGCTTTACCGGCGAAAACCGGCAAAGGAGCGCTTGGCCCCATAAGGCGGTTTCCGCTCTTCGCGCGGACGTGCTTCGTTAACGGTCAGGGCGCGGCCGTGGAGTTCGCGGCCATTAAGCGCGCTGATCGCGGCGTTCGCCTGGGTGTCGTCACTCATCGTGACAAACGCAAAACCGCGAGATTTTCCAGTCATGCGGTCCATGACAAGGGCGACTTCGCCCACGGCGCCGTGTTGTTCGAACAGATCCTGAAGATCGTTCTCGGTGGTCTCAAAGGAGAGATTACCTACGTACAGTTTCATTATGATTTGAATTTTGGAAAAACTACCGACCTACAGAGCCGTTCCCGTGAATCGGGTTTCAAACCACCAATGAGCCGAGCCCACCTGACGATCTACCGCGCAGTGAAGTTAAACAGAGTAATCCAATAACGGCCGAAATATCGTTCAGGTCGGGAAAAACACAAACGATCATTTCCACCATACCTCCCGGCCGCCGCCTAACCGCGAAGAAGCGGAACCGCCTCAAATCGATGGCGACATCGTCTGTCTTATTATAACAACGAGGTGCCGTCGGGCAACTTGGTCCAGGGGGCCAGGATTGCGCAAATCCGGCCCCCTTCGGTGAAGAGCACCGGATCGGCCGCTGTCTTGATCAAAACCGATGCCTGGGGGTGACGGGCCAGGATGTAAGAGAGATAAAGAGGATTTACAAAACAACGAGTCTTGCCGGCGTCGTCGGTTATTTCGTCCGTGCCGGGTTTGTCCGGGTGCAGGCTCCGTTTTGCCGGATGCCACGCCTGTAATTGCGTTTCAAACGTGCTGTGAACCCAATTTGAAAGCGTCCCCTCATCGGAGTGGAGTAGCTCAAGAAACTTTCCCAGCGGTTCCGGAGGCAAACTATCCGTAATCTCGACGATTACAGTATCGGTCCAAACCAATCGCGATCCCAAAGTATCTTTCCTTACCTTTAACTGGTCTTCCTGTAAGTGCTGGTAGAGGGCCTCGGTCGCTTGCAGCTCCTCGGCGGTAGGCTGCTTCCGGCTGCCCCGTCCGGGCTGCTCCGGTTTCCCATTCGGTTCCGTCTTGCCCGTATCAACTACCGGAGCGCTGGCCTGGGCGATTTTGAAACCGGCGGAATTGATTGCTTCTTCGGCGAAGCCCAACCCGCCCGGGCATAGGACAATGGCGCCGACAACAAGCAGGCAGCAACAAAAATGGCTCATCCTCATTCTCAATGATCGTAAATTTACGCCGGGCGTAGTCAAGTTATGGCCCGATCGCGACCGGTCCGGCCCGGCTCCGGTCCGCCAGGCTGGGGAACGGGAGGAGCGGGGGATTATCGCGCGGTCGCGATTGACACCGGCTCGGAAACACGGTTGAGAGTTAGGCGGTGGCCAGGATTCTTATTGCCGATGATCAGCGCGATGTGCTGGAGGCGCTTCGGATTCTGCTCAAAGGCGAGGGCTACCAGACCGAGGCGGTAACATCGATTCCGGGAATTTTCAACGCCCTGGAGAACAAGGAATATGCGCTGTTGATGATGGACTTGAATTACACCCGGGACACGACGTCGGGACAGGAAGGTCTGGAAGTGATTCCGAAGATTCAGGGAATCGACAACACCCTGCCTATTGTGGTCATGACGGCCTGGGCGACAATCGATTTGGCGGTGGAGGCGATGAAGCGTGGAGCGCGGGATTTTGTTCCCAAACCGTGGGAGAACGAGCGGCTGCTGACGATTGTGCGGACCCAGATCGAGTTGGCCGCTGCCTTGAGGCGGGGACGAAAGTTGGAGGCGGAGAATCAGCTGTTGCGCGGCAATCTGCCCAACGTAATTGCCGAATCGCCGGCGATGCGGCCGGTGATGGAAATGATCTCCCGGGTGGCGCCGTCGGATGCAAACATTCTGATTACCGGAGAAAACGGAACCGGCAAGGGCCTGGTGGCGCAGGCCCTTCATTCGCTTTCACCGCGGGCCGCGAAATCGATGATCACGGTAAACATGGGCGGGCTGTCGGAAACCCTGTTCGAGAGCGAGCTGTTTGGTCATGTCAAAGGCGCCTTTACCGATGCCAAGACCGACCGGGCCGGCCGGTTTGAGCTGGCTGACGAGAGCACGCTTTTCATGGACGAGATTGCCAACATCCCGCTCAATCAACAGGCGAAATTGTTGCGGGTGATCGAGACGGGCGAGTTCGAACGGGTCGGCTCCTCCAGGACGTTGCGCGCGAACGTGCGAATCATCTCGGCGACAAACTCCAATTTGCACGACGAAGTGGCGGCCGGGCGTTTTCGTCAGGATCTTCTGTTTCGCCTGAATACGATTGAAATCGGGCTTCCTCCGTTGCGGGAACGCCGGGAGGATATCATGCCCCTGGCAAAGAATTTCCTGCGCCAGCATGCCCAGCGTTATCGCAAGCAAGTCGGCGGATTTGACGAGATGGCGCGGGAACGCCTGATGCAGCATCCGTTCCCGGGGAACGTGCGGGAGCTGGACCACGTGATTGAACGGGCCGTGCTGATGGCCCATGATCCCCAAATCAAATCCAACGATCTTGGCCTAACGATCGGGCCGGGCGATTCCCGAAGTCTCGAAGACATGAGCCTGGAGGAAATGGAAGGGTTCCTGATAAAAAAAGCGCTGGCCCGCAACAATGGGAACGCGCGCAAAGCGGCGGAAGCGCTGGGATTGAGCCGAAGCGCATTCTATCGGCGGCTGCAGCAATATGGGCTCTGACCGTTGGACAGTGCGAAATGCAAATCGCGGATTGATGTTTTGGTATCATCTTTTCGGGCTGGCCGATTGAATGAAAAACAGAAAGCCGCCTCGCCGCCTCACCCATGAAAATCGGCTGGCGTGGCTAATCGTCTGCGCGGCTGGTCCGGCGATTTTGATCGCCTTGGCCATGCTTTGGTTCGGCGATTACAGCGCCAAGGTGCAGTGGACCCTGGCCCTGATTATCGTCGCCTTTTTTTGGGGGTTCGTTTCCAGCGCCCGCGAGCATGTGGTCCATCCCCTGCAAACGATGGCCAATCTGCTGGCCGCTCTGCGCGAAGGCGACTATTCGATCCGGGCGCGAGGAGCGCGTGAAAACGATGCCCTGGGTGAAACGTTGCTGGAGATCAATTCGCTCGGCGAAACGCTGCGGGTCCAGCGCCTCGGAGCATTCGAAGCGACGGCGCTGCTCCGCACCATCATGGCCGAGATCGACGTCGCCGTGTTCACCTTCGATCCGGATCGGCGATTGCGTCTGGTGAATCGCGCCGGAGAACATCTCCTTGGTCAACCGATCGATAAACTCCTGGGCAAGCGAGCCGGCGATCTGGGTCTCTCCGCCTGCCTGGATGCCGATGAAGATGCGCCCGTGTCGATCAGTTTTCCCGGCGCGACCGGGCGGTGGGGAATACGGCGCAGCAGCTTCCGCGAACATGGTTTGCCGCACGAGCTGCTTGTGCTCACCGACTTGAGCCGCACCCTGCGGGAAGAAGAGCGCCGGGCCTGGCAACGCCTGGTCCGGGTGCTCGGTCACGAAATGAATAACTCACTGGCCCCGATCAAGTCGATCGCAGCCAGCCTGGAGGCGCTCCTCCGCCGCGAACCGCGCCCGGCTGATTGGCAGGACGACGCCCGCAGCGGGTTGAAATCGATTGCCGCCCGGGCCGACTCCCTCAGCCGCTTCATGGAGGCATATGCCCGGCTGGCCCGTCTCCCGCCTCCGCAAAAGGAGTATGTTGATCTGGCCGAATTGATCCGCCGGGTTGTGAATCTCGAAACCCGGTTGGCCGTTAAAATCGAAGAGGGTCCAGCGGCGAAAATAATGGCGGACGCGGCTCAGATTGAGCAGCTGCTGATCAATCTCGTTCACAACGCCGTGGACGCCTCGCTCGAGACCCACGGAAAGGTTTGGATCGGGTGGCGGGTAGCGGGGGATTGCGTCGAGATTTCGGTGGATGACGAAGGTCCCGGCATTATGAATCCAACCAATTTGTTCGTTCCATTTTTCACTACCAAGCCGGGGGGATCTGGGATTGGTCTGACTTTGAGCCGGCAGATCGCCGAGGCGCATGGGGGATCGCTGAGTTTGGCGAATCGAGAAGACGAGACCGGGGCTGAGGCGGTCCTGCGCCTGCCTCGTTAGGCGAAAAGAATCGGAGCGGCGGTCCCAGCCGCCAATGTGTGCTACCGACGCCTGGCCCAAGCGCCTCTATCACGTCCCGAAATCGGGATGCGGTAATCCCACAATCGCGTCGTTTCGGCCAGATCTCCTTTTAGGTGTCAATTGTAAGTTATTTAGGGCTAGATATTTATGACTTTGTTTGCGACCGTGGCACGCGCGTTGCAATAGCTGTCGGCGAACTGAAAAAATTTGAATCCAGTAACGATGCCCAACGCATCTCAAAGGAAACACCGATAAATTTATGAAGCCGACATTGATCACAAATCGCGCGGGTAAACAATTCCCGGCAATAGATTCCAGTTACCATTCCATGGTGCTGAGCGGGTGCAGCGCAAACTGCGCGAAAATTTATTCCCCTTCGTTTCGCAATATCAGCCGGGACTATTTCGATACCGAGGCCCAACGCGATTTTCTGACTGAAGCAGCAGTGTTCGGGACAATGCTGGTGACTGCCGCTGTTCCAATCATTAGCGGCGCTTACGCGGTCATCGAACTTTGCCGTGCTTTTGCATTTTGAGTTGCCGTGACTCCGCGTCGCCAGGAAGATCCATCAACTGTCGTGCGACCGACTGGTTTTTCGCCGGGTCTTTCTTCCATGGACGTTCCACGGGAGGGAGTCGCGGCCAAGAAGCGGAAACGGCGGATCATGATTATTGCCGGGGCGTCGCTTGGATTGGTGCTGGTGACAGTGGCCTTGTCCCGGTTGAAGCCGGCGGTGCCGAGCGTTGACCGCTCGACCGTCTGGATCGACACGGTGAAGCGCGGACCGATGGTGCGGCAGGTGCGCGGTCTGGGCACGCTCGTACCCGAAGAGATCCGGTGGATCGCGGCCAACACGGAAGGACGGGTCGAGAAGATCATTGTGCGTCCGGGGGCGAAGGTCCAGCCGGACACGGTTATTTTGGAAATGAGCAGCCCGGAACTTGACCAGGCTGCGAACGATGCCCAGTCGAAAGCGAAAGCGGAAGAAGCGGACCTGACCAGCTTGCGGGCCACCCTGCAGCGCGAGCTGCTCGATCAGGAAGCGACTACTGCGCGGGTCCATTCGGAATACGAGCAGGCAAAGATGGAGCGGCAGACGAACGATCAGCTGGCTAAGAACGGGTTGGTTGCCGAACTCGTCTACAAAACCTCGAAGGTGAAGGAAGCCGAGCTGGCCAACCGCGATCAGATCGAACAAAAGCGGTTGACCTTTGCCCGCGATTCGATTGATCCGCAGCTTGCGTCGAAGCAGGCCTCAGTCGATCAAGCGAACCAGTTGGCGAAATTAAAACTCGATCAGGTGGAAGCGCTTCATGTCCGCGCCGGAATGGCAGGGGTACTGCAGCAGCTGCCGGTCGAGATCGGCCAACGCGTCAAAGTGGGGGACAATCTTGCCCGGGTAGCCGACCCGACGAAACTCAAGGCCGAGATAAAAATCGCCGAGACCCAGGCAAAAGATATTCAGATCAATCAGACTGCCGTGGTCGACACCCGCAACGGAACAGTCAAGGGCCATGTCATTCGCGTGAATCCCGCCGTCGAGCAGGGCACTGTGACTGTCGACGTTGCTTTCGACGAACCTCTTCCGAAAGGGGCACGCCCCGACCTAAGCGTCGATGGCACGATTGAGCTTGAGCGGCTCGATAATGTGGTTTTCGTCGGGCGCCCGGCGTTCGGGCAGGAAAATAATACGGTTGGAATGTTCAAGCTGGTTGCGGGCAGCTCGGAAGCGATCCGCACGCCGGTAAAACTGGGCAAGAGCTCGGTCAACACCATCGAAGTTCTGAGCGGTCTGCAGCCGGGGGACCAGGTCATTCTTTCCGATACCAGCGCCTACGACGCGCATGATCGCATTCGTCTTAACTAAAAAACACAACAACAAAACAATCCAAGTTATGGTCTCAACTGAAAAAGCCACCTCCAGCCGCAGCGCTTCCAACGGATCCACACCGTTGATTTGTCTCGACGGCGTAACCAAGGTTTTTCTTACCGACGAAGTAGAAACCCACGCCCTTTCCGGAATTCATCTCAACATTCGGACCGGCGAGTACCTCTCCATTGCCGGTCCGTCCGGGTGCGGCAAATCGACCCTGTTGTCGATACTTGGTCTGCTCGATACTCCTTCCAACGGAAGCTACGCCCTGAAAGGCAATGAAGTTGCCAATCTCTCCTTTCCCGAGCGCGCCCGGATCCGCAACCGGGAAATCGGTTTTATTTTCCAAAGCTTTAATTTGATCGGCGATCTTACCGTTTACGAAAATGTCGAGCTGCCCTTGACCTATCGGGGCATGCCCTCGTCCGAGCGAAGAGGATTTGTTACCGAAGCCCTGGAGCGGGTCGGAATGGGACACCGGGCCAAGCATTTGCCGAGTCAGCTCTCAGGCGGCCAGCAGCAACGGGTGGCAGTGGCGCGGGCTCTGGCCGGAAAGCCGGCAATTCTTCTGGCGGACGAGCCGACTGGGAACCTCGATTCCCGCAACGGCGAAGCGGTAATGGATTTGCTTAAAGAGTTGCATGCTGGCGGCGCGACCATCTGCATGGTCACGCACGATCCTCGTTTCGCGCAGCACGCCGATCGCACCATTCATTTGTTCGACGGTCGAGTAGTAGAAGACCGGATCGCTGCCTGAGGAATAGGCTCCGAAGCATGGAGAGAAAAATTGCTAACGTCGACCCAAGTGCGGCGTTGCATCTTTTTCTGGCCAACGCAGCGCTCACTCACTTCCCTCATCCCGAGCGGAGCGTAGCGGAGTCGAGGAATCCCGTGGCCCTAACGGGTTGTGTCGATTCCTTCTCCTTGGGGCGAGGGCCGGGGCAACCCCAACGCTTCCCGGTTCAGCAACGGGATCCCCCGGCTGGCTCCGGGATGACCAAATTCAACTAGCACCATGTTTCAGGAGATCCGCCATTCACTCCGCCTGCTCACGAAGAATCCGCTTTTCGCTCTCGTCGGCATCTTCACTCTCGCCCTCGGAATTGGCGCAACGACCGCGGTTTTCACCCTCGTTAACGCGCTCCTCATCAAACCGCTCCCCTACCAGGACCCGTCGCGCCTCGTTCTTCTCTTTGAGCATTTCCGCGAGCAACACCTCGACGCGATCCCGGTCTCGCCGCCGGAATTCCTCGATTACAAATCGCAGCTGAAAAGCTTCGACAAGCTCGCCGCTTTCGACACCGCGACCTTCAATCTTTCCGAAGGCGAGCTGCCCGAACGCGTTTTCGGGGCCAAGGTGTCGGCTGATCTTTTTCCGTTGCTGGGGGTGCAGCCTGTCCGCGGCCGGACTTTCCGGCCGGAGGAATGCGCTCAGGGTCGCGATGACGTCATCGTGATCAGCGAACGGCTTTGGCGGCGGAAGTTCGATCGCGACCCACGGATCATCGGGAGTAAGCTGATCGCGGATGGGCGCGCTTTCACCGTGGTGGGGATCATGCCGGCGAGTTTTGAGTTTCCGCTTCCGCTTTTCAATATTACGGGCGCCCAGTTTGGCGAGCGCGTCGATATCTGGCAGCCGCTCGGTTTCACCGACCGGGAAATGGGCCGGCGTGGTTCGCGCAAGTATGGCGTGATAGGGCGTTTGGCGCGGAATGTTTCCCCGGCCCAGGCGCAGGCCGAAATCGAGACCGTGGTTAGCGGAATGCGTCAGCGTTACCCAGATAATTATCCGAAGGGCGACAGCTTCGGCGCCAGTATTTATCCGCTCAAGGAACAGGTAGTCGGTCCGATGAAGCCGCTCCTTTTGATTTTGTCCGGGGCGGTTGCGCTCGTCCTTCTGATTGCCTGCGCCAATCTCGCCACCATGATGCTGGCCCGGGCCGCCGCCCGGGAGCGCGAGATGGCAATCAGAGTTGCGGTGGGCGCGAGCCGGTTCCGTTTGCTCCGGCAAAGCCTGACGGAAAGCGTGGTTCTGGCGATCCTCGGCGGCGGTGTGGGAATCGTGCTGGCGATTTGGGTAATCGACCTGGTCAAGTCGATCGGGACCCAGACAATTCCGCGTCTGAGCGAAGTCCAGATTGATTGGACTGTCCTGTTCGTTACCCTCGCCATCGCGGTTGGGGCCGGCCTTATCTTCGGCACCGCTCCCGGTCTGGCCAGCAGCAAGCTGGATCTGACCGAGTCGCTTAAGGAAGGGGGCCGGGGTTCCACGTCCGGGCGGCGTCACGATCGCCTCCGTAACGCTCTTGTCATCGGCGAGGTGGCGCTAGCCCTGGTCCTTCTGACCGGAGCCGGGTTGCTCCTTAAGAGCTTTATCAAAATGGAAAGCGTGAACCCCGGCTTCAACCCGGAGCACGTTCTAACCGCGGAGATTTCACTCCCCGCCTTGCGTTATCCCGACGACCGGACGCAAATCAATTTCTTTAGCGAACTTCTGCGGCGTGTCGGCAGTCTGCCGGGCGTGAAGCATGCCGGATTGACAATCATCCTGCCGATGAGCGGAATTAACAGCGATTCCTCCTTCGAGATCGAAGGCCGGCCCATGGACGATGCTCATCCGACGCCGGACGAGGAGATCCGGCTGGTCTCGGCCGATTATTTTCGGACCCTGGAAATTCCTTTACTCAAAGGCCGTTTTTTCAATGCCGCCGACAAAATGGATGCCCCCGGGGTTACAATCGTCAACCAGGCGCTTGCCCGGAAATACTGGCCGGGAGCCGACCCGGTCGGTAAACGGATGCGCGTTCCGACGCGAAAAGGTCCGGTCTGGGCGACGATCGTCGGCCTGGTCGGCGACGTTCATCATCGCGGGCTCGACCAGCCGGTGAAACCGGAGTGGTACGCCCCGCTGACCCAGGCCTCGTACCCCTCCGTCATTCTCGCGGTCCGCAGCGCTCAGGACGCGGCCACCCTGACGAGCGCAATCCGCCGGGAAGTGGAGGAGATCGATTCCGTCCAGCCGATCGCACATGTCCGGACATTAAATGAGGTAATTGCCGATTCGGTGGCCCCGCGACGGCTCTCTGTCCTGCTTTTGACGATTTTCGCCGGCGTGGCTCTCGTTCTTGCCTCGGTCGGAATCTATGGGGTGATGTCGTTCCTGGTCGTGCAACGCACCCATGAGATCGGTGTTCGGATGGCGCTGGGGGCGCAGCGGGCCGATGTTCTTCGACTCATCATTTTTCGGGCCGGGCTTCTCATTGGCGCCGGCACGGTCATCGGATTGATCGTCGCCTTTCTCAGCACATCCCTGCTTCGGTCCGCTCTCTATAATACCAGCGCGCTCGATCTGACCACCTTTCTGGTCGTTACCCTGGCTCTCGCCCTCGTTGCCTTCGCGGCCAGTTACATTCCGGCTCTTCGAGCCACCCGTTCAGATCCAATGATCGCCCTGAGCCATAACGCCTGACCATGATCCGACTCAAAAACATCGAACGTTGTCATCCCCTGGCCAAGAGCCAGTTCTTTTATGTCCTGCGCGATATCAATCTGGAGATTGCGGAAGGCGAATTCGTTTCCATCATGGGTCCCTCCGGCGCCGGAAAATCTTCCTTGCTGCACATCCTTGGCATGCACGACCACGGCTGGACCGGCGAATTTTTTTTCCATGAAACTCCGGTTCATCACCTGAAGGCGAAAGAACGGGCATCGCTCCGAAACGAGCAAGTCGGGTTTGTCTTTCAACAATATCACTTGCTGGACGATCTGACCGTTTACGAGAATCTCGAAATCCCGCTCTCTTATCGGAAAGTGGGGAGAAACGAGCGGGCCGCGATTGTGGCCGATATGCTGGACCGGTTTCAGATCGTGGCCAAACGCGATTTGTACCCGCGCCAGCTGTCGGGCGGCCAACAACAACTGGTGGGCGTGGCTCGCGCCATTATTTCGAATCCCAAGCTCATCCTGGCCGATGAGCCGACCGGCAACCTCCATTCCAGCCAGGGGGAAGAGATCATGGAGTTGTTCAAAAAGTTAAATGCCGAGGGCACCACGATCGTTCAGGTGACGCACTCGGAGAAAAACGCCGCCTACGGCAATCGCATCGTCCAGCTGCGCGATGGCTGGATCGTGCAACCGAAGTGAGGATGAAGAATCATGTTGGCTGATCTTCGCCACGCCGTCCGGATGCTGATCAAATCGCCGGGATTCAGCGTCATCGCTGTGATCGCCCTGGCTCTCGGGATTGGAGCGAACACCGCCATGTTCAGCGTGGTAAACGCGATCCTGATCCGGCCCCTGCCATTTCCGGAAAGCCATCGGCTGGCCATGATCTGGCAAACCAACCCGGAGGTCGCGAAGATGGGTTTCCCGCTCGCCCCAACGAGCGTGCCCGATTTCGAGGATTGGCGGGCGCAGGCGAAAAGCTTTGAGGCTCTTTCCACTTTTGAGGGTTGGTCGACCAACCTGACCGGCCTGGACGAAGCCGAGCGGCTGGATGGCGCTCGCGTTTCGGCGAATCTCTTTTCGCTCCTCCAGGTGCAGCCGATACTGGGTCGCGCCTTTGTGAAAGGGGAAGACCAGCGGGGCCGAAACCACGTCGTCATCCTCAGCTACGAGTTATGGCAACGGGGGTTCGGCGGCGATCGCGCGGTTATCGGGCGCAAACTGATGCTCGATCAGGAACCTTATACCGTGGTCGGTGTGATGCCGCGGGATTTCTGCTTCCCCAGCGATACGGGCATGCCGGCTTATATGACGTTTGGACCCGGTTGCCAGGCCTGGACGCCGTTCGCGCCGTCCGAAGGCCGGGAGAAAAACCGGGGAGCGCACAACCTTGCCGTTGTGGGCCGACTCAAACAGGGTGTCAGCCTAACAGCCGCCCGAACGGAGATGAAGACGCTGGCGGCCCGCTTCGCCCGGCAATATCCCGATTCGAACAAGGATTGGGGGATCGAGGTTGTGTCGCTGCAAAAACAAGTCGCCGCGGGGAGTGAGCGGACGTTGACCGTGTTGATGTGCGCCGTCGGTTGCATTCTGCTTATCGCCTGCGCCAATGTCGCCAATCTGCTTCTGGCCCGTGGTCTCGGCCGGCAAAAAGAGATCGCCATCCGGCGCGCGCTGGGCGCGAGCCGGTGGCGGATCGTGCGTCAATTGCTGACGGAGAGCGTGTTGCTCGCCCTGGCCGGAGGATCGTTAGGCATTCTCTTCGCCGTCTGGGGCAGCGATCTTTTGCTGGCGACGGCTCCGGCCAGTCTGCCTCGCCTTGATCAGGTGCGCATCGACGGCGGGGTGCTCGCGTTCACGCTTTTTGTTTCTCTTGCCACCGGCCTTCTCTTCGGCGTCGCGCCGGCGCTGCAGTCGTCGCGGATCGGGTTGAGCGAGAAATTGAAGGAAGGCGATCGCGGTTCCACCGCGGGTCACGCGCGTCTGCGCAACGGCCTGATCGTTTCCGAGGTCGCGCTGGCTCTGATCCTGTTGATCGCGGCCGGACTTTTGATCGAAAGTTTCGCGCAGCTGGCGCGGGTGCGCCCGGGGTTCAATCCGGAGAGCGTACTCACATTCAACATCGCCCTGCCTGATAATCCGTATCGCGATCGGGCCAAGGCGGCGGCCTTCTTCGACGCGGTAATCAAACGAATCGAAAGCCTTCCCGGGGTGAAATCGGCCGGCGCCGGCAATGTCCTCCCATTGAGCGGGGGCGAAGAAGTGGATGGTTTCCAAATCGAAGGCCGTCCGGAACCCGGGCCCGGGCTGGTTCAGACGGCGAACTTTCGCTGGGTAACGCCGGATTATTTTCGGACCCTGCAAATTCCTTTGCGCCATGGCCGTTCTTTCAGCGAGCACGACAACGTGGATGCTCCTGAGGTTGCAGTGATCGATGAAACGATGGCGCGTCTCTATTTTCCCGGGGTCAATCCAATCGGGCGGCGTTTCAAGGCGACTAACGAAAAGAAGAAGCCGATCTTTCGCGAAATTGTCGGCGTGGTTGGCGACGTGCGGCACACTTCCCTGGGCGCGAAATCGGGGCCGCACATTTACCTGGCGGAGGCGCAGGCGGGCCTCAGTGGGATGACTGTGGCCGTGCGCAGCGCCGGCACCGAACCGTCGGCGTTGCTCCGGCTGGTCCGACGCGAGATCGCGTCGGTTGATCCCAATGTACCGATCGCCGATATCCGGACCATGGAGGAGATGGTCGCCTCCTCCATCGCGCCCTGGCGTTTCAGCATGGCCCTGCTGAGCGGATTCGCGGGGGTCGCCTTGCTCCTGGCCAGTGTCGGCATTTACGGCGTTCTGGCTTATTCCGTGAACCAGCGACGTCGGGAGATTGGAATCCGAATGTCGTTAGGCGCGCAGCGTCGCGATGTTCTTCACCTTTTCCTCAGTCAAGGCATGGCGGTGACGGCGCTCGGGATCGCGATTGGTCTGGGAGGGGCCTGGGCGGTCACCCGCATCATGCGGAGCCTTCTCTATTCGGTCAGTCCGACCGATCCGCTGGTCTTCCTGACCGTGCCATTTCTGTTCGCTGCGGTTGCCCTTCTGGCCAGTTTCATTCCCGCGCGCAAAGCATCGCAGGTCAATCCCAACGTTGCCCTGCGAAACGAATGATTTGCCATCACAATCCCTGACCGATCCAAAATTCATGTTAACTGATCTCCGTTACGCCATTCGAATGCTGGTGAAATCGCCGGCCTTCAGCGTGATCGCCATTGTAGCGCTGGCGTTAGGTATCGGCGCTAACACCGCGATTTTCAGCGTAATTGACGCCGTCCTGCTGCGACCGCTGCCTTATCCCGATTCCGGTCGGCTGGTTCTCCTGCGGGAGAAAGTGTTGGGCTTGTTCGAATCCGGTTCCGTAAGTTATCCGAACTATCTCGATTGGCGGGCAGCCCAGCGCAGTTTTATCGATCTCGCCCTTTGCCGGCATGATTCGGTGAATTTATCCAGCCAGGCCCAGGACACGCCGCCGGAGCGGGTGGATGCGGGTGTTCTCACCTGGAACTTTCTGCACGTTGTTGGATTGCCTCCTTTTCTTGGACGCGACTTTACCGAGGCGGACGACGTGCCGCATGGGCCCAAGGTAGTCTTGATCAGTGAGGGCTTGTGGCGCAGCCGATTCGGCGCTTCCAAGAAAGTAATCGGACAACAGCTCATCGTCGATACCGTCCCGCGCCATATCATTGGGGTGGTCCCGGATGACATGCGTGTGATCCGCCGCGCTCAGGTTTTCCTCCCGTTAGCGGATTTGCGCGCCGATAAGAATGTCCTCGAACGCGGCAACCATCCCGGTTTTTCCTCGTTAGGCCGGCTAAAACCGGGCATCACGCTGCAGCAGGCCCGCGACGACCTTGACCGAATCGCAAAGGATCTGGAACGACGCTATCCCGATTCAAACACGGGCCGGCGGATCAACGCCCGCACCCTGCTTGATGCGGGCGTGGGAGATTACCGCGAAAACCTGACCCTTCTGCTGGTGGCGGTCGTTTGTGTCCTGCTCATTGCCTGCGCCAATGTCGCCAACCTGCAACTCGCCCGCGCGCTTTCCCGTGGCAAAGAACTGGCGGTTCGCGCCGCCCTGGGCGCAAGCCGTTGGCGTCTGATGCGGCTACTGTTGATTGAAAGCACGTTGATCGGACTCGCCGGTGGAATCGCAGGTCTGCTGATCGCCGTCTGGAGCTTTGATGCCATTCATGCGCTTGGTCCGGCCCATTCCGCCCGTTTTCAGGAGACCCGCCTTGACCTCGTAACGCTCGGGTTCGCTGCCGCAGTCGCTTTTGTCTGCGGATTACTGGTCGGCATCTGGCCGGCTTGGCGCGTTTCGCGTCTGGCATCGCTTAGCACGGTTTTGCATGAAGCAGGAGCCCGGGGTGGAAGCGATAGCGCGGCTCGGCAGCGGGCCCGGAGTGGACTGGTGATTACGCAGGTTGCGCTTGCCCTTGTTCTCCTCGCCGGCGCCGGTCTGACCTTGAAAAGTTTCTGGCGATCGATGACTGCGCCACTCGGGTTTGAGCCACACGGCGTTCTGACCATGACGTTATCTCTTCCCACTGCTCGCTACGATTCGAAGGAAAAAGTAAATGCGTTTTATACCAGGCTGATTGAGCGGGTGGAAGGTCTGCCCGGAGTGGTGTCGGCCGCCATTGGCCAGAACATCCCATTCGACGAGACCGAATGGGACAGCTCGTTTCACATCACCGGAAGACCGCCGAGCCCTCCCGGCCATGAGCCTTCGGCCGAAGTTAACGTGATCACGCAGGATTACTTCAAGGTCCTTTCAATGCCGGTTCTGCGCGGACGCAGTTTCGGCCCGGAGGACCGGTTAGGCCAGCCGCGATCCGTTATCATCGACGATTTGTTTGCCAGTAAATATTTTCCGAACAAGAACCCAATCGGCCTTCATATCGACGACAACCAGACCCTGGAGAAAAATCCGCCGGCCTTGACCATTGTCGGCATTGTGCCGCACGTCCGGAGCGATGTGCCGGGGGAGGCGTTCGACCGGCTTCATCTCCCACAAATGTATTTTTTCGCGGCCCAGATGCCTACCGAGGACAACAGTTTGCTGGTGCGGACAGCGGTGGCCGATCCCATGACCCTGGCCCCGGCGGTGATCAGGGAGGTGCAGCAGATCGATCCCGATCAGCCGGTGGCTTCCATCTCGACGATGCGAAAGAACATCGCCGAAAGCCTGGCCACACGCCGGCTAACCATGACCCTTCTGGCCTCGTTCGCCATTCTCGCGCTCACCCTGGCGAGTGTCGGTCTTTACGGAGTAATGGCCCTGAGCGTGAACCAGCGGACGCGCGAATTCGGGATTCGCCTGGCTCTGGGCGCGGGACGAAAGGATGTATTTCAGCTCGCCCTCGGACGGGGGCTGCTGCTGGTTGGAATCGGTCTGGCCATCGGCTTGTTGGGTGCGCTCGGAGCGGGTCGGGCTCTGACCGGGCTGCTTTATAATGTCGGCAGCCTCGATCCAATCGCATTCTGCACTGCGATCCTGGCCCTGGCTGTTGTCGCCCTCCTGGCCTGTTGGTTTCCCGCCCGCCGGGCCACCCGGGTCGATCCAGTCGTGGCGCTCCGGTATGAATAGACTTGCCTAACGATATGTTGACTGAGCTGCGCTTCGCCTTTCGCCAACTCATCAAAGCGCCCGGCTTCACCATTGTCGCGGTGATTACGCTCGCACTCGGGATCGGTGCAAACAGCGCCATATTCAGTGTGATCGATGGCGTTCTGCTGCTCCCATTGCCATTCCCGAACGCCAACCGCCTGACCATGATTTGGGGGACTGCGCCGCAACACCCGGAAAATGATCGTCAGGTTCACTCTTATCCTGATTACCTCGATCTCCGCGCGCAGAACCACACCTTCACGGCGCTCGCCGCTTATACGACCGCTTCCATGATCTGGGGCACGGGCGACGATTCCGCCGATGTGCCGGGCCTTGCTGCCACTTCGGACATTTTTGATGTCCTCGGAACAGAGCCGTTGCTCGGCCGCGGTTTTTCCCGAGCCGATGAAGAACCGGGGGCGGCGCGGGTCGTGGTCATCAGCTATTCCTTTTGGCAACGCCGTTTCGCCGGCGATCCCAACATTGTCGGCAAGCAGATGAAATCGGCCGATCACGTTTACACAATTACCGGCGTGATGCCGCGCGGCTGGAAATTTCCGATTCAGCACGACGGCGTTGATTACATCGCGCCGCTGCGGCCGCTCTTTTCGGGTGCTTCGACCGATTATCTGACTCACCGCGGCGCGCATTTTCTTTCCGTCGTCGGCCGCTTGAAACCGGGCGTCAGTTTGCGGATGGCGACGGCGGATCTGCAAACGATCGCGGGCCAGCTGGCGAAGCAATATCCCGAGACCGACGCGGGACGGACGGCACGCGCGGTCGATCTGCGATCCGACGTTGTCGGCGACGTGCGTCCGGCTCTCCTTGTTTTGACCGGTGCCGTTGCCCTCGTTTTACTGATTGCCTGCGCGAACGTGGCGAATCTTTTTCTCGCGCGCGCGGCGGGGCGAGAGCGCGAGATGGCGATCCGCACGGCACTTGGCGCAAGCCGTTTTCAGATTGTCAGACAACTTCTGGTCGAAACGCTGCTTCTTGCCCTGCTCGGGGGAGCCGCCGGACTGTTGCTTGCCTGGTGGGGCACCGATGCTCTGATCGCATTTGGCCCGGGCGATCTTCCCCGGCTCGACGCGATCCGCGTCAACGGCGCAGTTGTCGCCTTCACGCTTGGGATCGCTGTCCTAACGAGCCTGATCTTCGGCTTGATTCCGGCGCTGCAAGCCTCACGGCCACAGGTCGAGGAAGCGCTCAAGGAAGCTTCCCGCGGCTCGAGCGGCGGCGCGCGCAGCCATCGCTTGCGCTCTGCTTTTGTCGTTTCGCAGTTTGCGTTGTCTCTCGTGCTCCTGGTGGGCGCCGGTTTGCTCATCCGCAGCTTCGCCAGCCTGAGCGCGGTGCGGCCGGGGTTCGATCCCAACGGCGTGCTCACCTTTTGGCAATCGCTGCCGAAAACGCGCTACGGCAGCCCGGCGAAACAACTCCAATTTTTCGACAGGCTGCTCCCAAAACTGAAATCTCTTCCGGGAATCGAGAACGCCGGCATCGTTTCGCCACTGCCTTTCGGCGGCGACGATTCGCATCGCACATTCACGATCGTCGGCCAACCGGCTCCACCCGAGGGGATGGAGCCTTCGGCCTCGCGCCTAACGATTAATGGCAGCTACTTCCAAACCCTGCGCATTCCGTTGCAAAACGGACGCACCTTCGACGCGCGCGACAGAAAGGATTCTACCCCGGTCATGATGATCAACGCGACCTTCGCCAAAAAATATTTTGGCAGCGAGAATCCTCTCGGGCAGCGGGTGAATACCGAGGCGAAGGGGATGCCGCCGCGCGAAATCGTTGGCGTGGTCGGCCCCGCCAAACACAACAGCCTGGCCGAAGGAGAAACGCCGGAGTTCTATGTCCCGTTTGCCCAGGACTCCGATAGTTACACAGAGATCGTTGTGCGGACGAGCCAGCCGGAACCGACCGGTGTTGAGACGATGATTCGCCGCGCCGTGCACGAGAACGATCCGCAGCAGTTCGTTCCCGAAATCAAACCTCTTTCCCGCCTGGTTAGCCAGACGCTGTCGCAATCGCGATTTAACACCGGATTGCTCGGGGCGTTTGCAGCCGTCGCGATGATTCTCGCCGCCGTCGGAATTTACGGCGTCATTGCCTATAACGTCGTCCAGCGGACCAAGGAAATTGGCATTCGCATGGCGCTTGGCGCACAGCAGCGTCAGATGCTGACGATGATCCTGACCCAGAGCCTGGCCATGGTTGCGATCGGGATTGCGGTTGGATTGGTTGGCGCCTTTGCCGCGACGCGCTTGCTGAGAGCTCTCCTTTTTGGAGTTGGAACGACCGATCTGCTCACCTACTCTGCGGTGGTTCTCCTGCTTGGCCTGGCCGCCCTCTTCGCCGGTCTTGTGCCCGCTCGCCGGGCCATGAGGGTCGATCCCGTGGTTGCGCTGCGCTATGAGTAATTCTCCAAGGAGCTTCGCCTAACGAGCAATGTTGGCCGGCGTCCGCTGCGGCTCTCCCAAGGGTGTTGCAGTCTCCCGGCTTCAGTTTCAGCGCAATTTTGGCCCCTCGCCCCCGGGGTTGGCGCGAACACCGGAATGCCTAATTGCGGCTTTGCCTCTGACGAATCAGGATCTCTGGCCTGGCCCGAAGCCCTGAATAATCTACTCGCGGGCCTATGCCATAAAGCGTAGCTACTCAAGGGTATCGCTCGACCAGAAGATGAGGCATTTGGCTTTTTTTTGTTCCGTTTTTGTATTGCTCCTCTCGTGCCGGCTCGTTACCGCGGCCACGGTTCTGGAGGAAACCATCGAACGGACATATACGATTGACCCGCGCTCGACGCTTGAGATTCGCAATACGGACGGCTCAATCCAGATCTATGGTTCAGATGATAACGAACTCAAAATTGAGGCGACCAAGCGAAGCTACAGTGCGGCACGATTGCGGAAGATCACGGTGCATGTTGCAGTTCGCCCCGGGAACGTTTTGATCTGGACTGCCTACCCGCCGCCGCCGCGATCATTTTTTAGCGATCGGTCGGGAACGGTCGATTATATTATCGAGCTTCCGCAGACCTGCAGATTAGCGTCCGTCGAACTGGCTGCCGGCGAAGTGTTGATTGAAGGAATGCGTGGAGCAGGAGTTGAGGCCCGGCTCAAGAATGGCCGGCTGCTGGTTCATAACTGCTTTGCAAACTTGCATCTGATGATGGACAACGGCGGTCTTCAGCTCGGCTATGATTGGTGGGAAAATCAGGCCTCTTCGGTGCAAGCGGAGCTCGGCAACGCCAAGGCCGACCTGTTCCTTCCCGCCGACGGTTCTTTTCAGGTGCTGGCCGAATCGAAAGATGGTCAGGTCATCACCGATTTCGCCGAAACCCACCATCGAGAGGGAGCGGAGCGGAAGGCAATCGATTTGGTAATCGGCGGTTCGCCTCGGACGGTAATCAACATCCGTGCCGGGGCCGGAAATATTGGCATTGCCAAGACCTATCCCTGATCCTGCGATCCGCTCACTGGAGACTTGCGGCCAGCAATTTTTGGGCAACCCGATGATCTTCCTCCGCCCGCGTATTCAATCCTAAACGCCGGTAACATTCCGCGCGCTTTTCCAGGCCCTCGACGGTTTGTTGGATTGTCAACGCTCGAGAGAGGGAATCGACCGCAGCCAGATAGTTGCCTTGGACCATCTCGAGTTCGCCGCGATACAGCCAGGCCGCGGCGAAATTGGGGTCGAGGGCAGTTGCCTGTTTGATTTTTTCGAGTGCTTCAGCCCTGCGCCCGAGCTTGCTCAAGGCATAGCTTGTTTCAACCAGAGCTCCGGCGGACTTGGAATCGAGCTGGATCGCTGTTTCCGCGTCTTCCAGCGCAAGCTTGGGTTGACCGATTTCATTAAGCTGCCAGCTTCGGGCAATAAAGTGCTCCGGATTGGTTCGTTCCACCGAGATGGCTGAGTCGAGCCGGCTCATGTTTTCCAAAAACTCCGATGTCAACGAATCGAGCCGAAGCGGTTCGCGGACGGCCAGTCGCTCGGATTCCCGTCCCCGATTGAGGTCGGCCAGAGCGATTCCCAGGAAGAGCTTCGGCCGCACTGCCCACGGAGCCAGCTTGCCCGCTTTTCTGGCATCGTCGAGAGCAAGCTCGGGGTCGCCGCATCGCAAGAACAAAAGGGCGCGGTCAGCGAGTAACCCGGCGTCGTCCGGCAAGATTGCCAGCTTGGCGTCCAATTCTCCGATTTGATCGATAAATTTGGCCAAGCCGTTGAACAATCGAGACCATCGGCGAACTTGCGGGTCGTCAGGTCCAAGCTCCCGGGCGCGATGCAGATCCTCAAATGCTTCTTTCCAGCGATGTAACCGGCGCCGGCAAACTGCGCGGTTGATACGACTGGTCGGTTCGTCCTTAATGCGAATAGCTTCCGTCCAAGCCGCATCCGCTTTGGCCCAGTCTTGTTGGGACTGATAGAGCTGGGCGATTTTTTCCCGGACGCGGCCGTTGCCGGGCTGCATCCGCCCGACTTTTTGCCAGGCGGCGAGAGCAGCAGAAAAACGCTGTTCTTCGCGTGCGATGTCCCCCTCAAATTCGTTTAACCGTGGCGAAGGCGATCCCACAGCGCGATTCCAGTCGGCCAGGCTTTGTTTGGCGCCTTCCAGATCGTGCAATCGGATTTGCGCGCGGACCAGTTGCTTCCATGCTCGCTCGTCCCGGGGAGTGCGATGCACGAGTTGGCGGGCCAGAGCGGCGGCGTCGGCGTAAGCATGCTGGCGTAGCTCGTGAACTACTCGGTGACGCAGCTCTTTTTCCTGGCGAACTGCCTCCGGTTCGCATCCAGCCAGCAGCGGCACCAGCAGAAGCAGCGGGAGCTTCATGCAGCCGCAGCTCAGAAAACGGAATTTTGATTGGGGCCTAAAAAAACTCACTTGGAGGGAGGCTCTGTCTCGCCCAAATTGAACGTGATCATTGACCGGCTGCACCGGCAACCGCGAAGATAATCGGATTATTGTATGCCATCGTTCGACATCGTTTCCGAAGTAGATAGACAAGAGGTCGATAACGCTTTGAACCAGGCGCGCAAGGAATTGGCCACGCGCTTTGATTTCAAGGACGCCAAAGCGGAAATTGTGTGCGAAAAAGAGACCATTGTATTAAGCGCGGATGACGCCTCCCGGCTGAAGGCATTGCGCGAAATCGTCGTTGGCAGATTGTCAAAACGCGGCGTCGATCTGCGCAACCTCGAGCAGCTGGAACCGGAAGTCTCCTCGATGGGGCGCGCCCGGCAGGATTTGAAAATTCGGCAAGGCCTGGAAGGCGACAAGGCCAAGGAAATTATTCAAGCTATCAAGTCGCAGAACTTCAAGGTCCAAAGCCAGCTCCAGGATCGTCAGGTCCGCGTTACCGGAAAAAAGAAAGACGAATTGCAGGAAGTAATCGGATTCCTGCGGAGCCGCGATTTTGGGGTGGCCACAAGTTTCAAGAATTTCCGGGACTGAACCAACCGGTGGCTGGCTTATCCTCCCTGGACGGGCGGCATGACGGCGATCTCTTCTTCCGGCTTCAGTTTGTAAGTGCGAGGGACGAACTCCACCCCGGCGCCAATCAGGAGGCTTTTGTCGTGCGATCGAAGCGAAGGAGTCAGCTGGTAAAGCCTCTCGAGCAAATCGCGAACGCACGCGTCGTCAGCGACGTCCACCTTCAGGTGCGATGTCCCCGCCAGGTCGCGGAGGCCGGCATATAATTGAACGCGCACTTGCATCAAACCGATTCCGCCACCAGCTCGCGACGGAGCACCCCGATGCAGGGCAGATTGCGATAGCGCTCCATGAAATCGAGCCCGTAGCCGACCACGAATTCGTCTTCAATTTCAAATCCGACGTAATCCGCCTTTACCGATCGCGCTCTTCTTTTCTTCTTGCTTAACAAAACGCAGACCCGGATGGAACGCGGCTTGGCGGTTTGCAGCTTGTCCCGGATCGCGGCAAGGGTATGCCCGCTATCAAGAATGTCATCCAGGATCAAAACGTGACGATCGACCACATCGGGCAGAGCGATCTGCTTGAAGATTACTTCGCCGCTGGTCTGAACTTTCCCATGGTAACTGGCCACACTCAGGCAATCCAGCTTCAGCGGCAGCGGGATTCGCCGCAGCAAATCCGCCATGAACATCAGGCTGCCATTCAAGATTGCTATAACGGTTAACTCTTGGGTCCGATAGTCCTCCGATATCTCCGCAGCCATCTCGTCCAGCCGGCGCAGAATGGTCGTTTCATGGAAAAGAATCCGCTGCAAATCGCCTTGCATCGATCCATTAATAGGCCATCGCGTCCGGCAAAGATCAATGCGCGATTTATCAATGCCGATGCTAATTTCAGGAAAAATATGCGGACTTGCTCAGATCAACTCGAAATTCGGACCCGGGGCAAGGGCACCTACGAAATCACCGACCAGGTCCAGCGCCTGATCGACAAACACCAGCTGGATGTTGGCATTGTCACCGTCTTCGTTGAACACACCAGCTGCAGCCTGATCCTGATGGAAAATGCGGCCCCGGCGGCGCGCCGCGACCTCGAAAAATTCTTCGATCGTCTGGTCCCGGAAGAATCAACCCGGTTCGAACACGACGACGAAGGGGCCGATGACATGCCTGCCCACATTCGCATGGTCCTGACGCGCACGAGCGAAACGATCCCTATTGCTTCCGGACGAATGCAGCTCGGTGCCTGGCAGGGGCTCTTTCTTTTTGAGCATCGCCGCGCCCCCCATAACCGCCACATTCGGGTTACGATTATCGGGGAATAGGACAAAAAGTCCGGCACGCTCTCCCTGTTTCTGAGGGCGATCACTCCTTCCAAACTGACTGGTTACTGGAGGATCTTGATGGTAGCGGCCTTGCCGGCCTTTTTCGGTACTTTGTAAGTCGATCCCGCTCGAAGCTTCAGTTTCACCTTCTTGGCCTTTTTGTGCATTTGACCGGCGGTGGCATGAAGTGGGATCTCGACTGCCGTGTCGCCGGCCGGAAGGACCACCTGGCCCGGTGTGCCCCCGAGCGTGTATTCAGTTCCAAGAGCTGCCGTACCCGATGTGTCGTAGAAGATGGTCAGGGACTGCGTTGAAGCAAAGGATGCAGTCACATTGAACACCGCGTCTTGGCCTGCGTGCACCGCGCTGGTCGAAGCCGATATCCGGACCGTTGGAGGCGGTCCGGATATCGGTTGAGGAGTGGGAGTGGGAGTGGGAGTGGGTACCGGGGTGGGTGTTGGCGTCGGGGTAGGCGTTCCCTCGGGCAAAAGCGTTACAGCGACGGTGTCTATCACTTGATCAGCAGCGGCATTACCCAAGCCCACGCTGGTGAATCGAATGGTGGAGGTGGTGGTGTTCGCCGTGAATGAGAAATGGTAGTGCTGAAACATCACCAGGTTAGGATCGGCGGTTACAGCGTCCGGCGGGGTAATGGTGGTGTTCAGCAGAGTTCCCCCTCCTCCCAACACTTCCACTTGCACCTGTAACGCCGCGCCACTGCGGTGACCGAAAACGCTGGCATCGAAATCCAAGGCGTACATTCGGCCGCTAACGGTCGTCAAACTTTGAGAAAGGGTATCGCCCTGAGAATCCCCGCCGGCGGTCAGAGCTGCGGAGTGCGTGCCGCTGGTTGCACCTTCGGCGTTATCGGCGACGTGGGAATTACCGCCAGTTACCCATCCGGTAACGGTGCCGCTGGTAGTAAACGGACCGGTCTCGAAATCGGCATTTGCCAAGGTTGATCCTGGTGTGGGTGTGGGCGTTGGTGTGGGAGTCGGGGTAGGACTGGGGGTCGGGGTCGGTGTTCCCTGAGCTAAGAGTGTCACAGCAACCGTGTCTATCACCTGATCGGCCGCGGCATTACCCAAGCCAACGCTGGTGAACTGGATCGTTGATGTCGTGCTGTTAGCTGTGAATGTGAAATGGTAATGCTGAAACGTCACCTGGCTTGGATCAAAAGTTCCTGCCTCTGGAGGAGTGATCGTCTGATTAAGCAATGTTCCGGTTCCAGAAACCTGAACCTGCACTTGCAATGGGGCCCCGCTTCGTTTCCCGGCAACACCAGCATCAAAGTCCAATGCGTACATTCGGCCGCTAATTGTGGTCAGATTTTGCGAAAGGGTATCACCCTGAGAATCTCCGCCCGAACTTAAGGCTGCGGAGTGCGTGCCGCTGGTTGCACCTTCGGGGTTATCAGCGACGTGGCCATTGCCGCCAACCTGCCATCCTGTCACTGTGCCGTCGGCATAAAACGGACCGGTTTCAAAATCAGCATTTACCAATGTTGGTTCTGGAGTCGGCGTGGGAGTAGGGGTTGGAGTGGCGGTGGGGGTTGGTGTGGGAGTCGGTGTCGGAATTGGCGTGGGGGTGGGCGTGGGAGTTGGAGTCGGAGTGGGCGTGGGGGTCGGAGTCGGGGTTGGGGTCGGAGTCGGAGTCGGAGTCGGGGTGGGCGTGGGGTTGGAGTCGGAGTGGGCGTGGGGGTCGGAGTCGGGGTTGGGGTCGGGGTGGGTGTTGGGGTTGGAGTCGGGGTGGGCGTTGGGGTCGGAGTCGGGGTGGGCGTTGGGGTTGGAGTCGGGGTGGGCGTTGGGGTCGGAGTCGGGGTGGGCGTGGGAGTCGGAGTCGGGGTGGGCGTTGGAGTCGGAGTCGGGGTCGGAGTCGGAGTCGGGGTGGGCGTTGGGGTTGGAGTCGGGGTGGGCGTTGGGGTCGGAGTCGGGGTTGGAGTTGGAGTGGGCGTTGGAGTGGGAGTGGGGGTTGGAGTCGGCGTCGGCGTCGGCGTGGGCGTTGGGGTCGGAGTCGGACTCGGCGCAGGTGCAATTGAAACCGTATCGACAAGCTGATCGGCACTGGCATTACCTAGGCCGATGCTGGTAAACTTCAGGGTCGTCGTGGTGCTGTCAGCGGTGAAGATATAGTGATAATGCTGAAAGGTGCCTACCGGTGGACCTATTGTCTCGTCTAGTGGGCTGGAGTTGCCGGTGACTTGGACTCGCAGTTGCAGGTCGGCGCCGTTGTCTGGAATACCCGCGACCTCCGAATCAAAATCGAGGGTGTAAACCTGGTTTACGGTGGTGAAAAATCGCTGCGAAAGCATGTCCCCTTCTGAATCGGCACCGGCAGAAAAGGCGGCCGAATGGGTGCCGCCGGTAGCTCCTTCATCGATATCAGCAACATTGCCCACCACGGTCCAATTAGTGACGGTCCCAGGCATGGCAAAGGGGCCGGTTTCAAAATCCGCGTTAGCCAGAGGCAGAGTGGTGGGGTTGGGGGTTGGGGTCGGCGTTGGCGTCGGCGTCGGCGTCGGCGTGGCCGTCGGAGTCGGTGTTGGGGTCGGCGTCGGCGTGGGAGTTGGCGTCGGGGTAGCGGCAACCGTCGGTGAAACTGAAACCGTGTCCAGCATTGTGTCCGCGCCCGAATTGCCGGTGCCCATATCGGAAAACTTCAGATTGGTGCTGGAAGCATCGGCGGTAAACGTGAACTGATAATGCTGAAATCGCGCCAAATTGGGATCCAATGTTCCAGCCACTGGCGGGCTCACGGTCTGATCTAGCCGGGCGGTATTGCCGTTGACCTGAATGCGTAATTGGAGATTGGCGCCGTTGTCCGGTACCCCAAAAATCCCGGCATAAAAATCCAGGGTGTACATTTGACCGACGGAAGTGGGGAAATTCTGATCCAGAGTCGTGTTCTGTAAGTCGCCCCCGATATTAAACGCGGCTGAGTAATCGCCACCTGCCGTTCCTTCGTCACTGCGATCGGCCACCGACATAGTGCCGCCGACGTTCCATCCGGTTACGGTTCCGGGGGTGTTGAAAGGAGCAGTCTCGAAGTCTGGGTTGGCCAGGGAGTTTTGATCGAGCGCCACCGATACCGTATCAATCAAAGTATCGGCGGCGCTGTTGCCAAGGCCGATATCGGTAAACCGCAGGGTAGTGGTCGTGCTGTTAGCGGTGAACCTGAAGTGGTAATGCTTCAAAACCACATCACTGGCTACCGCCGTGCCCACCTCTGCAGGCGTAACCGTTTCATCCAGCACAGTTGTGTTCCCGATTACTTCGACATGGAGCTGAAGCGGATTGGCCGTGTGCTGTCCGGCGATACCGGCATCGAAGTCGAGGATGTAGACTTGGCCGCTAGTGGTGGGAAAATCCTGGGACAGCGTTGTCCCTTCGGAGTCGGCGCCAATGTTTAGGGCGGCGGAATGGGTTGGAGTGGTCGAGCCTTCCGGAGCTTCGTGAATGTGCCCGGCGCCCCCAACCGTCCAATCCGTAACGGTACTGCTCGGAGCGTACGGGGGCGTCTCGAAATCTCCGTTGGTAATGAGGTTTTGAGCATTAACTTGAGTTATCCAGAGCAGTGCCGCTGCCGCCCCAGCAAGGCGTATCCATCCCAATTTCACAGACCTACTTGGCTATGAAACTCGGGGGCCCGAGTCAAGCTAATTGTTACGACTTGCCTGGAAAAAAGAAGCTGCCGGGGCAAAGTAAATAGTTGTCCTTGAGGGCGGCGGTCTTCTCTCTGGACAGCTTATTTAATTTTGATGATGGCGGCCTTGCCGGCTTGTTTAGGTGTTCTGTAGCCGATCCCGCTGCTGAGCTTGAGCTTCACCTTCAAAGCTTTCCGGTGTGAAACTCCCGCTACAGCGTGCAATGGGATGTCCGCGGTGCTATTGCCGGGCGGAATGACGATCTGGCCAGAAGGGCCGCTAAGGGTGTAGTCGGTTCCGTAGACTGCATTTCCGGAGATCGAGTAAAACACAGTAACCGGTTGGGAAGCAGCAGGAGCCGCGGTGATTCGGAAGAATGCGTCTCCTCCGCTGTTGACCAAGCCGGTGGAAGCCGACACGCGAACCATTGGAGTGGAAGACGGGGTTGGCGCCGGAGTGGGTGTAGGTGTTGGCGTAGGCGCAGGCGTAGGAGTGGGAGTGGGAGTAGGAG
Source organism: uncultured Verrucomicrobiae bacterium (assembly GCA_963728975.1). Taxonomy (GTDB): domain Bacteria; phylum Verrucomicrobiota; class Verrucomicrobiia; order Chthoniobacterales; family UBA10450; genus DATFCK01. The sequence goes on along the minus strand of CAVSMF010000001.1, from coordinate 584,535 downwards.
TAGGTGTCGGGGTCGGGGTAGGGGTCGGGGTAGGGGTAGGGGTTGGGACAGGTGTTGGCGTAGGGGTCGGAGTGGGTGTTGGCGCGGGTTGGGACACCAGTGAGACGACAACGGTATCGATTACCTGGTCAGCCAGAGCGTTACCGGCACCGAGGCTAATAAAACGAAGCGTGGTGGTGGTGCTGTCGGCTGTGAAAGTATATTGATAATGCTGGAAGATAACTGCCGCGGGATTAAATGTCGCTGCATCGGGCGGAGTAATCGTCTGGTTGAGCAGGGTCGTACCCCCCATCAGTTGGACCTGCACTTGCAGCTGATCTCCACTCCGCTGTCCGGCGATACCGGCGTCGAAATCCAGTGTGTACATTCCGCCCGTGACGGTGGAAAAGCTCTGTGATAACGAATCGCCTTGGGAATCCCCGCCGGAACTCAAGGCGGCGGAATGGGTGCCGCCGGTGGCGCCTTCGGCGTTGTCTGCGACACTGCCGGCGACGTTCCAGCCGTTGACGGTGCCGTCCAGATTGAAGGGAGCAGTTTCAAAATCTGCGTTAACGAGCGCTACAGGGCCAAGTCCCGGAGTTGGGCTGGGAGTAGGCGTGGGGGTGGGCGTTGCCGTGGGCGACGGTGTCGGGGTAGGGGTTGGGCTGGGCGTCGGAGTTGGCGTGGGTGTGGGTGTGGGTGTGGGTGTGGGTGTGGGTGTGGGTGTGGGTGTGGGCGTAGGTGTCGGTGTGGGTGTGGGTGTGGGCGTAGGTGTCGGCACCGGATCCACTGAGACGCTGTCCAGGATTTCATCGGCGCTGTCGTTCCCCAAACCGATGTCGCTGAATTGCAGCGTCGTGACAGTGCTGTCGGCTGTAAAGATGAAGTGGTAATGCTGAAATTGAACCGAATTCGGATCAAAACTGCCGCTTACCGGCGGGGTAGTGGTTTGATCCAGGCAGCTGGAGTTGCCCAGGACCTGGGTGCGTAACTGCAGGGTCGCTCCGTTAGTTGGGGTACCCAAAACTCCAGCGTCGAAGTCGAGCGTGTAAACCTGATTCACAGTAGTAAAGAAGCGTTGCGAGAGCATGTCTCCGGTAGAATCCGCTCCTGCGCTGAAGGCTGCACCGTGGGTTCCGCTGGTAGCCCCCTCGTCAATGTCCGCCACGTTACCTTGCACCGTCCACCGGTTTACCGTTCCGACGGTACTGAAGGGCCCGCTTTCAAAATCGGCGTTGCCTAACGGGAGCGTGCTTGGAGTAGGAGTGGGAGTGGCAATCGGGGTCGGCGTCGGCGTCGGGCTACCCCCTTGGTCGGGGGATGTTATGGAAAGCACCTTGACGCTATCCACGATTGTGTCGGCGCCGCTGTTGCCCAGTCCAATATCAGTAAACGTCAACGTAGTTGTCGTACTGTCCGCGGTGAAGGTGAAATAATAATGCTGAAAGATTACTGCATTTGGATCGAAGGTGGATGCCTCCGGCGGGGTCACGTTCTGATCGACCAATGTTGCGCCGCCGACGACCTGAACGTTCAACTGGAGAGGATCGCCATTGCGTTGTCCGGCAATCCCGGCGTCGAACTCGACGGAATAGGTTTGTCCGATGGTGGTGGAGAAGTTCTGGGAAAGAGTGTTGCCTTGGTAGTCGCCGCCGGCACTGAACGCAGCGGCATGGGTGGGAGAGGTAGCGCCCTCGGCCACGCTCTCGAGGTGTTGGTTTCCACCCACGATCCAATCCGAAATGTTTCCGGGCGAGGAAAAAGGCGGCATTTCAAAATCAGGGTTGGCAATCAGGTTGTTTTCGACAATTGCAACACTATCGAGAAGGGTGTCGGCCGCGGCGTTACCCAAGCCAACGTCGGTAAAGCGGATCTCGGTGGTGGCGCTGTCGGCGACAAACAGATAGTGATAGTGCTGAAAGACAACGTCACTGGCGGTATAAGTCCCGGCTTCGGGCGGAGTGACGGTTTGGTTCAGGAGGGTGGCGCTCCCGGTCACTTGAACATTCAGCTGAAGCGGGCTGCTGCTGTTGACTCCGGCAATCCCGGAATCGAAATCGAGGACATAGGTTCTTCCGGCGACGGTGGCAAAGCTTTGGGAAAGGGTGGTGCCTTGAGAATCGCCTCCGATGTTCAATGCAACCGCATGGCTTGGGGTAGTGGCTCCTTCTTCGGCCTCATGGACATGGCCGCTGCCTGCGACGGTCCAGCCGGTGACGGTAGTACCTGGGGGCGAAGGGCGGGGTTTCGAAGTCTCCGTTTGTGAGGAGATTTTGGGACTGCGCTGACAGGGCGAAAGCCGATGTGATAAGGGTGGCGAGGAATAAGGATGGATATTTCATGCAACGGATAGGGCTCAACTAGGTTGGAGAGCCAGTGAAACACAATATGTCTCATTTTGGCCAGCAAAATTTCAGACTTTTTAATATTTGTCATAATAACAACAATGTCTCGCTCTTATGCAGTTCATGCGGAGTAATTGCCATCCCCCGCTGCAGCCCCCGGAAGCGAGGTTTCACCCGCCCCCCCATTTAGAATTCCAGGGCAGGACTAGCCCTCACCGGAGGATATTTTCGCCCCTCGCCCGGCCGGCCAAGACAACCCCGGCTAGCGCAGCGCCTCTAGTCCGACACCGGTCGCGCCAGCCGATGCTCGTTAGACCTTCACCGGTAAACCGCGTCGACCAGGCGCAGCGATTTTTCGCCCGGCAGGACCGATTGCTCCATTTGATTCATCACGTAGGCGAAGCTCAACTGGTTTTTTGGATCGGCAAAAGCATGGCTTCCCCCGGCCCCGGGATGACCGAAAGCAAGCGCATCCGGGCCGAAGATTCTCCGCTCACGACCGGGTGGCTCTTTCATGAACCCGGCTGAAAAGGCAGTCGGAATCTGAAAAACCAGATCGGGGCCGGTTGCCAACGTTTTTTCCATTTGCGCAATGGTGGCGGCGGTAAAAAATCGTTGTCCATCCAGAGAGCCCTGGTTAGCCAGCATGGCGTAAAATTTTGCCAGGGAAGCGGCGCTGCCAATGCCGCCAAAAGAGACGAGCGGCCGGGCTCGGTTCGCACTTAAATTCATTGCCCTAACCGCGGTCAGGCCGGAAGGAGAGGTAAAGGTTTTGTGGGCTAACGTGCCCGGTTGGAGCAGGTCCCGATAGAAGCTTACCGGTTCCGGCGATTTTCCCATTTTGGCGGCATAAATCGTGGCAGTGCGGCTGTTTTCGACGCTCGGCAGACCGATCCAGAGGTCGAGGGCGAGCGGGTCGCCGAAAATTTCCCGCCAATATTCGTGCAACCGTTTTCCGCTGATGCGGCTTACGAGTTCGTCGAGCAGAAAACCAAAAGTGCGGGCGTGATATCCGTGAGCTGTTCCTGGAGTCCAGAGCGGTTGTTGTTTCTCCAGAGCCTTGATGACAGCATCGTAATCGAGCAGGTCCACCGGATGGTCGAGCGCGACGAGGCCGGCTTGATGGGAAAGGAGTTGAGCCAGAGTGATCGTTCGTTTGCCGGCCTGAGCAAATTCGGGCCAAAACTCGGCGACCGGGCGCTCTAAAGCGATATGGTTTTCCTGGAGTGTGTGCAGAAGACAGGCGCTGCCCAAACCTTTGGTCGCGGACCAGATCAGGACGATCGTGTCAGCGGTCCAGGGATGCTCGCGTCCGGCATCGCGAAATCCGCCGTAGAGATCGATGACAGGCCGGCCTTTGTGCCAGACGGAAACAGCCGCGCCCAGCTCGCGGAATCGTTCAAAGTTCTCTCGAAACAAGGGGTCGAGCCGAGATCGAAGTTCGTCTGGATGGAATGGCATCGATCCCAGACTAGAGTAGGAACGGCGCGGTTTCCAAACCGGCCCTTTTTTTTGCTGAAGATCGTTCGTCCCGGGCTCTTTTGCCGCCGGTATTCGAGCGCTTAAACCACGGTAGCAAAGAAATCCGTTTGGATCCGGCTAACCCGCGGTAAAAAGGAGTCGAGGCCTTGGCCTAGATCAGCGCCTGAACCGATTTCAGATCCGGATCTCTTTTTGCCAGTTCCCGAAAGCTCGCGTCCATTCTGAAGCTGGTTTCGAGATTGATCCGGGCATCCTTCACATTTCCAAGGAGCGCTTCGTAGCACCCCATGTTGTAGTAATAGATTGGTTCTTTCAGCAGCGCCGCGGGACCCTTTAGCAAGAACTGTTTTGCTTCGGCCGTTTTGCCTAACTCATGTAAACAAAATCCGGCGTGCAAAAATCCCGCGCTGCAGTCGGGAGCAACCCGACAGAGTTTTTGGCTTACCCGAAGCGCTTGGGCCCATTTGTGTCCCCGCATCAAATGATGCAGTCGCAATTGCAACACCTCCGGGCGGTTTTGCTCGACTCGATCGATTGCGTTCAATTCCGCCATCGATTGTCGGCCCATGCCGAGCTCTGCGTAACCGCAGGCCGCGCGCAAATGCCATTCAAAACTCATAAACGGGTTTTAAGCACGAAGCCTGCCCGTTTATGGAAATTTTAATGAATTGAGTCCGTCAAAAGCACGTGATTTTCACGTTGTGAACGTGACAACGGGTGTGACTGTCCGCTGGTTTCAGGTAAGCAAGAGTGCTTCCAGTTCGTCCAAACGCCGGTCAAACAACCGCAGCGTGCTCTCAACCGGCGCCGCCATTTCCATATCCACTCCCGCTGCCTTCAAGGCGTCGAGCGGAAACGCGGATCCGCCCGAGCTCAGGAAATTCAAATACGCCTCCACCGCGCCAGGCGCACCCGCCAATATGCGCTCTGAAAGCGAGACCGCCGCAGAAATGCCGGTCGCGTATTTGTAGACATAGAACGCGTGATAAAAGTGAGGAATTCGGAGGCATTCAAGATCGAGTTCCGGATCGAGCACGAAGTTTTCCGCGAAATAGGCCCGAAGCAGTTTGTGGTAATTGGATTTGAAAAGATCGAGGGTCAGCGCATCCCCGCTTTCCTCAACCGCGTGGATAATTTTTTCAAACTCAGCAAACATCGTCTGGCGAAAAAGGGTGCCCCGAATGTCGTCCACCTGCCGGTTGATGATGTAGGCCCGCATTTTTGGGTCGGTAGTCTGGGCGAGAAGATGATCGGTGAGCAGTTCTTCGTTAAACGTGGATGCCACCTCCGCCAGGAAAATCGGGTAATCGTAGTCCTGGAACAGCTGCGATTTTTGCGAGAACCAGGTGTGCATGGAATGCCCTGCCTCGTGGGCCAGGGTGTAGACGTCAGCAAAGACGTCATCCTTGTAATTCATCAGGATATAAGGAGGGGCACCGTAGCTGGCGGATGAAAACGCGCCGCTTCGTTTGCCCACGGTTTCATAGCGATCGCACCAGCGCCCTCGCAAACCTTCGGCCAGAGTGCCGGTGTATTGCTTGCCCAGCGGCTGCAAGGCGGCGACGACCTGTTCGACCGCTTGATCGAAGCTGACTCGCATGTCCATTTCCGGAACGAGCGGAACATAGCTGTCATAATGGTGCAGCTCCGGCAGCTTCAGAACACGGCGGCGCAATTCGTAATATCGGAAGAGCGGATCGAGATGAGCCCGGACGGACGCGATCAACCGATCGTAAACCGTGGCCGGGACCGCGTCCGGGAAAAGGGCGGCTTCCAATGCGGAAGGATAATGCCTGGCTCGCGCTCGAAACACGTCGGCCTTGACCGAATAGGCCAGGGACGCCGCCAGGGTGTATTGATGATCTTGAAATTCCTCGTAAAACTGATGAAACGCACGTTTTCGCAGATCGTGATCGGCTTTGACCAAAAACGAGCTGAACGAATTTTGCGTCAAAGGCCGGTCCCGTCCCGTTTCATCCCTCAGGACGCCGAATTTCATATCCACGTCCGTGAGCTGGGAGAAGGTATCGTCGTATCCATCCAGGGCCACGCTGCCCAGAGCGAGAAGGCGTTCCTCCGGCTCGGATAGAACGTGCGGGCGCATCCGGCGGATCTTGGCCAGCTTGATTCGCCATTCCTTCAGCGTCGCCTCCGCCAGGAATCGCCCGAACGTTTCGTCATCGATTGCCTGGATCTCGGGCGCGAGAAAAGCAGATGCTTCGCCGATCCGCGTCAGCAAATTCTGGAGTTGTCCAATGCGAGCAAGGTATTCGGTGTTTGCGCTGTCTTCCGCCAGCTGAAGCGAGGCAAAGTGATAAAGGCGTTCGATTTTTAATTCGAGCTCCTTCTCGAATTCCAGGACCGCGGCCAAGGTTCCGGCGGATTCGCCTAACCGGCCTTTCCATTCTGCGATCCGGGGATAGGTTCGTTCCAGCCCGTGGAAATCGTCCTGCCACTTGCCGATGTCGGCGAAGAGATGGGTCAGGTCCCACTTGTCTGAGTCGGGAATTTGGTCGCGGGTTGGAGTCTTTGTTTGGTCGCTCGGTTTTTCAGCGGTCATCGGAACCCCTCTTCTCCTTGTTTATGAATGCGCGGCCCCTTGATCGTCAGGGGTTCCGGCGCCTGATCGGCTGGAATTTGCGGACAGGTATCGATCCATTGATCGGGATCGGGTGCGGCCCACCGCACCGCATTGCGCAGAACCAAGCGCACGGTCGGATGATAATAAATCGGGTAGGCTTCGTGGCCGGGCCGGAAATAAAATATTTTCCCGTTGCCGCGTTTCCAGGTGCACCCGGAGCGAAACACTTCGCCGCCCTGGAACCATGAAATAAAAACGATCTCGTCGGGTGGGGGGATGGCGAAAGGCTCGCCGTACATTTCCGTATTCTCGATTTCAAAATAGCGGGCGAGACCACGACTAATCGGATGGGCCGGGTTACACACCCAAAGCCGTTCCTTTTCTCCGGCTTCCCGCCAGGTAATGGAACAACTGGTCCCCATTAATCGCAGGAAAGGCCTGGAATAATGGGAGGAATGCAGCGCGATAAAACCCATCCCCTGCCACACCCGCGACAACACCCGTTGGACGACTTTCTCGTTCACTTCGCCGTGAGCGGCGTGTCCCCACCAAACCAGAACATCGGTTCTTTCCATGACCTCTTCGGTTAATCCATGTTCGGGATCGCGCAACGTCGCCGTGGTTACATCGAATCCGCTCTCTTCGGCGATGCCTTCCGCGATCGTGGCATGCATCCCGTTAGGGTAAATCTCGCGCACGACCGGGTTTTTCTGTTCGTGCACGTTTTCTCCCCAAACCGTGACTCGGATCGGCGAAGTCATCGACAACTGTAGGGCGGCTGGGTCGGCCGCTGCAACCGGCGTTTGACCGGAACGCCCTTCAATTTGGCCTGGAGCGCGCCAATTGCGGGATGAAGCGCAATTTTCCGCATCGCTTTTTCCAGCAACTTTTTTCCTGGCGCGATTTTGGGCCAGGGCGACGCTCCCGAGGGATGCGGCAGCGGGATCAAGTCGAACCGAACTCCTGCCCGTTCGGTGCGAAAGCTGCGGCCCACAACCGCTTCCAGATTCGGGCAGGCAATGAACTGGGAGATGGCGAGTCTGCCTACGGGGATAACGAGATCGGGACGCAAGATTCGGATCTCTTCCTCCATCCAGAAGGAACAGTTGCTCACCTCATCCGGATCCGGGACGCGGTCCCCTCCACCGGGCGCTTTCCCCGGGAAACATCGGCAGACGGCGGCGAAATAAAGATTGGATCGCACATCCGCCTCGCTTATTCCGCAAAATTGCTCCAACCACCGGAACAGGGTGCTCCCGGCAGTATGCGCAAACGGCTTTTTCAAAACGGGCTCGCGCGGGCCGGGGGCCTGGCCCACCAGCATGATGTTGCTTGGCACCGGGCGGCCAGCGACCGGGTTTGATTGCATCCGAGGGCACCGGCGGCAACGCAAGAGCCGCTTCACGTGCCGTTGAATTAGCGCTTTCCGGTCGGATTTTCGGTACCGAAGCGAACCAAATCGGGATTGTGGGGTAACGCCCGGACGCGATTGTAAGCCGTTCGTTCTACTCATCGATGAATTGACTCCGCTGACCCATCACCGGCGAAACAGCGTCAGAATTAAGCTCAAAAGGATGCTGATGACGATGCAGGTAACGATCGGAAAATAGAAGGCCGAATTGCCGCGCTCGATCCGGATGTCGCCGGGCAATCGTCCAAGCCATTTGGGAGCGAAACCGGTCCAGAGGAGAAAACCAATAAAGGCAATGACCACGCCAACCAGTAACAACAGTTTTCCGAGGTCGCGCACCGGCTCAATTTATCCGCACCAGTCCGAAGCGCATTGTCAATTTCGTGTCCGCCGTGCATTTGTTGATGGAAGCGATAAGAAGGCGTGGTGCGTTTCAGAAATAAGGCCATTTGCACTGTTCGCCCGGTGCGAAGAGACTTGAGCTGATGCCGGTGCAATTCCGAGATTATTATGAGACTCTCGGTGTCTCGAAGACAGCGAGCGAAGATGAGATTCGCAGCGCTTTCCGGAAACTGGCCCGGAAATATCATCCCGATGTGGCCAAGGACAAAAAGGTTGCCGAGGAGAAATTCAAGCAAATCAACGAGGCCTACGAAGTCTTGAGCGATCCGGAGAAACGAAAGAAATACGACCAACTTGGGGCCAATTGGAATCAGCCAGGCGGATTTCAGCCGCCCCCCGGCTGGGGCGCGCAGCAGCCTGGCGGCGGCTTTTATCGCCACGGCGGCGGAGACGGCGGAGTCGAATTTGAATTCGGAGGCACTGGATTCAGCGACTTTTTCGAGGCTTTCTTCGGCGGCGGCCGGGGTCGCTCTGCCTTTGGCGGTTTTGGACGGCGCCAGGCCAGCGCGGAACGTGGGAGCGATGTTGAGGCCGATATCATGGTTCCACTCGAGGAAGTGCTCCACGGCTCCACCCGAACCGTTTCCCTGCGCCGGGCCGGCTCGAAGAAGGTGGAAACCTATCAGGTCAAAATTCCACGCGGTGTGCGCGAAGGCCAGCGGATCCGACTGGCCGGCCAGGGCGAGGCCGGCGAACACGGTGGAAAAAGCGGCGATTTGTTTCTCCGGGTGCGGCTGGCGCGGCACCCGGATTTTAAGGTCGAAGGCAGCGATTTGATTTACGAGTTGAGAATCGCACCCTGGCAGGCGGCGCTGGGAACTGAAGTTCAGGTTCCCACTTTGGAAGAAAAAGTGCGCCTGAAAATTCCACCGGGGACGCAACCCGGACAGCGTTTTCGATTGCGTGGTCGCGGGCTTCCCGGGAGCGCCGGCACGCGCGGCGATTTCTACGTCGTCGCCCAAATCGATGTGCCGAAAAAACTAACAGAACGGGAACGCGAACTCTGGCGGCAATTGGCTCAGCTCCATGGCGAAGAACAATGACGGCGACTTGTTCTCGACAAGGTGCGGCCGGTTCTTTTAACAACTATTTAAGATGAAAATTGCCCTTGGAAGCGATCATGCGGGTTTTCGTTACAAGGAAAAGGTCAAAGCGCTGCTGACCGCGCTGGGGCACGAAGTAAAAGATTTCGGCACGTTCAACGAGGACCCGGTTGATTATCCGGTCTTTATCCGGCCGGCCGCGGAAGCAGTGGTCCGGGGCGAGGCCGACCGTGGAATTGTCTTTGGCGGCTCCGGCAACGGCGAAGCGATGGCTGCAAATAAGGTCAAAGGAGTGCGCTGCGCTCTCTGTTGGAACGAGCAAAGCGCGCAGCTTTCCCGCCAGCATAACGACGCCAACGTCCTTTCCATCGGCGAACGCATGATTTCTGAGGAGCTGGCGCTCAAGATCGTGCGGCTGTGGCTGGAAACCGCATTTGAAGGCGGGCGCCACATCCGGCGGATCGAGCAGTTGAATGCAATGTGCTAAACCAGCCGGTCGAGACTAACGGCAATTAGATAGATCGCGCTGACTACTGCGTTACTTTGAAAAAAGGCGCGGTTCACCCCCGCCACATCGAGTTTTTGTGCGCTTCGATGTTCGTAAAAAAGCATCGCCGCCACCAAAGCCATCGCGCTGTAGTAAATCTGGCCGAGTCCTGCCGCCAGGCCGAACCCGATAAAGCCGACCAAGGTCAGGGCGTGCAGGAGCTGGGCCAGCCGCAAGCTTCTGGACAGGCCCAGTTTTACCACCAGAGATTTTAGCCCTTCCCGGGAGTCGAACTCGTAATCCTGCGTCGCATATATCAAATCGAATCCGGCGACCCAGCAGACCACGGCAAGGCCCAGGATGACAGGGGCAAGGCTTAACGAACCGGTCTGTGCAATCCAGGCGCCGATCGGAGCAATCCCCAGGGCCAGGCCGAGGAAGAAATGAGTTGCCGGGGTGAATCGCTTCGTCACCGAATAGAAAAAAATAACGATTAGCGCCAATGGCGACAGCAGAAACGTCAGCCGGTTGATGCAGGCGGCTGCGGCGACAAAACCGCTTGTCATCGCTGCGAAAGCAACAATCACAACCGGTTTGGGAACCAGTAGATGCCGCGACGCGGTCCGGGGATTGCGCTGATCCAACGACCAATCTACCAGCCGGTTGAAAAGCATGGCCGCAGTGCGCGCGCAAATCATGCAGACGAGAACCAGGACGAAGACTCGCGGCGACGGCCATCCGTCCGCCGCCACCAGAAGCGCAGCCAAAGCAAAGGGAAGCGCAAAAACCGTGTGCGAGAAGCGGATCAACCGGAGGAAACGGGTGGCTGGACTGCCCGGCGCGGCTTTCGAGTGCTCGCTTCGCAGGTCGGGCATCGCGGTCACTGATCGGTCTGCAACAGCGTTCTTAGCTGAGCCGATGCCCGGTTGAGAATCGGTATGCCATGGGCGAAGAAGATCCGCTCCGTCGGCCGTTCCAGAAGTTGCCGGAGTGAGCGCCGCATCTCCTTTGAGTTAAGACAATACTTTGGTGGAAGAAAGGTGAATCCGTAGGGCTCGAAATTGATCAGAGCATCACCGATCACCAGCGTGCCGCCATTTGCTGCATCATAAAGGGCAATCTCGCCATTGGCGGCGCCATCGATTGCGATTACATCGAGGGCGTCGCCGAGCTTGTTTCCTGGGATAACTGGCTCAAATGCGGTCGCCTGGGAGTCGCCGCCGGCGGAGGGGCGCGCGAAGAGGGTGACCGCAAGGTGCTCGGCGAGGGTGCTGGCGGTGCGCCAGTGATTAGCGTTTGTGACCACGATTCCGGCGGGCGGAGGGTGGGCTCTGAGGAAGCAATCCAGGGTTGAACGGGAAATCGGGATCGGGTCGATCAGAAATGTTCCAGATCGGGTAGAAATGGCGGTGGAAAAGAGATCGGCTTTGACCTTGGGTTCAAAGGCGTGCCAGAGGGCAAGGGTGGGGCTGACCTGCTGAATTTCGGGGAGAGCAGCCATGGGTTCGGGGGGGGGAGTGTGGCTGGGGGCGAAGAAGGTGGCAAGCGGCGGTGAAGAGGGAGCGGATGGCATTTGAGGTGCTATATCTTTCATAATTACCATAGTATGATTACCTTCTCCTACCAAGCTCGGGATGCTTCCGGCCGGATTACATCTGGTGTCCAGGATGCTCTAAACGAAGATAACGCCATAACCAGCCTGATGAGCCGTGGGCTCATGGTTCTTTCCCTGCAAAAAAAGGCAGAGACCAAGCGCAAGAAAAACTCGTCGGGTTCGGTCAAGGAAACAGACGTTGTTCTGTTTACCCGCCAGCTCGCCACCATGATCGACGCCGGTATTTCCCTGGTTCAGGCGTTGACTGCTCTGTATGAGCAATGCGATCCCAAACGCCAGCGCAACCTTCGCTATGTTATTAGCGACGTCACCAGCCGGGTGCAGGGCGGCGAAACGTTCAACGAATCCATCTCGAAACATCCCCGGGTGTTTAACCGCCTCTTTGTCAGCATGGTCAAGGCCGGTGAGCACGGTGGTTTGCTGGCAGAAATCCTGGATCGGTTGGCCGGCTTTCTCGAAGCCAGCGCCCGGTTGCGCAAAAAAGTGAAGTCCGCGATGACCTATCCGGTGATTGTGCTTTGTATCGCCCTCTCGATCACTACCTTTCTTATCGTCCGGGTCGTGCCAATTTTCGGCGAGATCTTTAAGGATTTCGGGGCAAACCTGCCCGCGCCTACCCAATTTCTGCTTGACGTTAGCGACTTCGTCCGGGGCAATTGGTATCTTCTGATTGTGGGAATCGGTGGCGGATTATTCGGCATTCGGACGTTTATGCGCTCCAAACGTGGCCGGATTCTGACTGACCGCTGGAAGCTGAAGCTGCCGGTGTTCGGCCCCCTCATCCAGAAAATCTGTATGTCGCGTTTTTCCCGGACCTTCGCCCAACTTATCCGCAGCGGTGTTCCGATTCTCGAGGTGCTTGATATCGTGGGTGGTTCAGCCGGAAATCACGTGATTGAAAGCAGTATCCGAACGGTCAGCGACGACGTGGAGAAAGGGGACAATCTCTCCGTCGCTCTTTCCAAAAAGAAAATTTTTCCGCCCATGCTTTTACGTATGGTCGCGGCCGGTGAAGCAACCGGTAAAATCGATACCATGCTGGAAAAAATGGCGGATTTCTGGGATGAAGAAATCGAGGCGATGTTGGACGCCCTCACTTCTCTGATCGAGCCGCTCCTGATTGTCTTTCTCGGCGTGATCGTTGGAGGAATCGTGATCGCGATGTTCCTGCCGATCTTCAAACTGAATGAGGTAGTTTCGCAGAGCAAAAATTGAACACAGTAATTTCGCAGAACAAGAGCTAGGAGAAGCTGCTGTGGAGCGGGAGGGACGGATCGAAAGGTCCGTCCCTTACTGTTTTATTCCGATGCCGGGGAGGGCGTCCTGGGCCATCTTCCTAATCAGGGTGGAGATGAAATGGCCAGCGGCACCGCGGCTGACGGACGATCCCTGCTGCCTGAAATTGCTTCGAGGCGGGCAAACATTTCGTGATAAATTCGCTCAAGGGCGGAGGCGGGCTCTTCCAGCATCATCGATTCTTTGATTACGCTGGCGTAGACCGGAAAAGAAAACGGCGAGATCACCGCAAGCTCGCGCAATTGCCAATCCATTCCCGTGGCCGCCTCCAAAAATTCGCACGCGGCTTCGACATCCAGGAAAATGTGGGTCGCCTGCCGGTAAGCCTCGATCAAAAGCGGATGATCCGGTTCGTGTTGTTCAAGTACGCGAAAGAGAATTTCTCCGCTCCAGCGTAATTGTCCCGGTTTGCGGTGTCGGCCCGGCAGATTGCGCGGCACCATCAAACCGGTTTGGGCCACTCCGCGGAACTGCCATTTGACCAGCTCCGAGCCGCGAAGAGCCCGATGCAAATCCTGTTCCGCGCCTTCGCGTTCAAAACAGAGCCGCCAATCTTCCAGTGGCAATTCTTGAAATGGCCGCAAAGTCAGCAGAAATCCGGAGTCGTCGATTGTGACCAGCGCGTTCCCTCCGCTTCGCTGCTTTAGCCGCCAGGCCACAATCCGTGAAAGGGCGTCGTTTGCACCGCGGCCAATCAGGGAATGAAAAAAATAATGGGAGTAATCCGCTTCCCGATACAGTTCGATCAGCATTTTTTCGCCGGTCGGGATATCGGAGATGCTGAGCTGGGCTCGAAATTGCCCGACAATAGCCTGGGCGTTGGCGCTCGAAAGATCATAACTTTCCACCAGCCAATCGAGCGCCGTTTCGTTTGAATCTCGAAGCTGTTCTGCCAGTTCCGTCCGGAGCTTTCGGACAGCCCGGGCCAACCCGGAGGTAAGTGGCATCTTGGCTGCGTTCCACCGTGGGACAGTCGGCCGGTGTCCATCCGCCCGCTCCACCCAGACTTCGTTTACCCCCGTGTCGATCAGTCGCACCACCCGGCCGGCCAGCACAAAAAGATCGCCGATCTGTAATTGTTTGACGAAGTTCTCCTCCACCGAGCCGAGACGCCGCCGACGCAAAAGAACATCGACAAAGCTTTCCGAAACAATCGTTCCGATGTTAACAAGAAACTCGCGGGCGATGCCTGGATGGGCCAGAGAAACGGTCCGATTATCGATGCGGATTTTGCCAAACACTCCCGAGTAGCTTTGGGCCAGGGATTCGCCGCCTCCTTCCAAATAGCGCAAAATGCGATCGAATTCCTGCCGGCTGAGGTTGCGAAACGGATAAGCGCGCCGGACGAGCGCGAAAATTTCGTCAACCGTGATCGGGCCGAGGGCAGCGATGCCGACCACATGCTGGGCGACAACATCAAATGGCTTTTCCTGAATTCGGATCGGATCGAGAGCGCGCGTTCGAACCAGTTTTGCGGTCACGGTTGCCTCGACCAGGTCGTTGACGTTGGTTGCGACGAGGACGCCGTGACTGGTTTTGTTCAGAGAATGACCGGACCGCCCAATGCGCTGGATGGCACGGGACACACCTTTCGGTGTGGCAACCATGACCACGAGATCGACGGCGCCAATATCGATTCCGAGCTCAAGGCTGGTCGAGCAAACCACCGCTCGAAGTTCGCCATTTTTCAGGCGATCTTCGACTTCAAGACGAACGCTCCGATCCAATGAAGCGTGATGGGTCTCGATCTGATCGGACAGTTCCGGGAGCAGTTCTTTCAGCCGCAATCCGATCTGCTCCGCGGCGGAGCGCACATTGGTAAAGACCAACACCGACTGGTGGCTCCGGATCAGCTCTGCCAATTCGGCGTACAATCGAGCTCCCGTGTAACCTGCCGGCGGGTAAGGGTCCCGGCGGATCGGCGAAAATACTTCTACAATCGATCGTTCTTCGCTCTGGATTTCCGCCACCGCGCATTCTCTGTTTTCGCCAACCAGAAATTGGGAGATCACATTGACCGGCGCGGCCGTGGCGGAAAGCCCAATGCGACAAAGGAAGGATTGCCCTTGGCTAGCTGGCGGATCCGAACGGCCAGGTGCGCCATTCTTCCTCATCTGCTGAATCGCCTCCAGGCGCTCGAGCGAGATGGTTAGGTCGGCGCCACGTTTATTTCCGGCAAATGAATGCAACTCGTCCACGATGACGAAGCGACACCTGTCGAAATGCCTTACATAGCCGGGTTGGGCCAGCATCACGGCCAAGCTTTCCGGCGTCGTGACCAGAATATGGGCGCCGTTCTTTCGGAATTTGGCCCGTTGCCCGGCAGGTGTATCGCCGGTTCGCAAATGGACGGCTACCTCCGTCTCCAAACCGAGTCCGGCCAGCGGCGCGCGCAGGTTCTTCTCGATGTCGTAGGCCAATGCCCGAAGCGGTGAGATGTAGATACATTGCACTCCTCTGGGAACGCCACCCCCCGAAGTCCGGCTCCGGCGGCCGCCGGATGCCGTTGCCGCTCCATCGATTTCGCGCAGAAGAAAATCGAATACCCCAAGAAACCCGGCAAGCGTCTTCCCGCTGCCGGTCGGCGAGGTCACCAAAACAGATTTTCGATTCAAGACCAGCGGCACGCAGAGCAACTGAGCCTCGGTGAACGCTCCATAAGTGTGGCGGAACCAATTCGCCAGCCGCGCGTGCAGCCGGCCGAACAGAATCGTGGAGGCATCAGCTTTCTTCGATAAAATTTTTTCCACGACCGCTCAGCCTCCTTGCCGTCCCGGCCCCTTCGCGTTTCACCATTATCCCTCCGGATTGACTGGAAAATGCTTGTTTTTTAGATGCTCCGGTATGCGTCCGGTCTGTTCGGATTCGACCTTTTCAGCCGCCTCATTCAATGCGTCGTAGGCTTCGCGGTTTTTTCTTGCGCGACACATGTAGGCGGTGGCGTGGGCAAGAGGGATTCGGGCTTCTGGCAGGCCGACAAATTCGACAGCCTGTTGGGTAGCGATGGCCAGGGGCAACGCCTCCGGATCGGCCAATCCGACGTCTTCGCTTGCGAAAATCACGATTCGCCGGGCAATAAACCGAAAATCTTCGCCGGCATGCAGCATTTTGGCGAGCCAGTACATTGCGCCGCTTTCATCGGAAGCGCGCATGCTCTTGATGAATGCGCTGATGGTGTCGTAATGGGCATCGCCTTTTTTATCGTATACGACGGCTTTCCGCTGAATGCTCTCTTCGGCGACCGCGAGAGTGAAATGAATAACCGGCTGCTGTGGCGCCGCTGGCTGAGCGTTCGGCTTTTGTTTTCGGCGGTCATAGGCGGCCGCTACAACTTCCGGGGGAGTTGTCAGGACGCCGATTTCCAATGCATTGAGCGCCTTTCGCGCGTCCCCGTCGCTTAGTTTGGCGAGATGCCGGCGCGCGTCCTTATTCATCTCCACGTTGTAACTGCCCAGGCCGCGCTCCTTATCGGCGAGGGCGCGATCGATCAGGTCTTCGAGTTGTTCCACCTTTAGCGGTTCGAGCTGAAATACCTGGGATCTGGAAACGAGAGCGCTGTTAACGTAAAAAAATGGATTATACGTGGTGGCCCCGATCAATCGCAGAGTGCCGCTCTCCACATCCGGGAGAAGGATGTCTTGCTGCGCTTTGTTGAAGTGATGGATCTCGTCGATGAAGATAATGGTCTTCCTTCCACTCGTGCGAAGCCGGTTGGCGGCCGCCGCGATAACGCGGCGCATTTCGGCCACATTGCTTTCCACTCCGCTTAACCGAATAAACTTGGCGTGAGTTATTTCGGCGATGATCCGCGCCAGGGTGGTCTTTCCCGTGCCCGGGGGTCCTGAGAAAATGACCGATGGCAGGCGATCGGCCTCGATCGCTCGCCGGAGCAGTTTTCCCGGGGCGAGGATATGTTCCTGGCCGACAAATTCCTCGAGAGAACGCGGGCGCATACGGGTAGCCAGAGGCGCGGCCGCGTCGATCTTCTCTTGCTCGGTTTCTTCCTGTTCGGGGAAAAGTTCCACCGGCAAAAGCTATCGCTCGGGGCGATGATTCGCACCTGCCAAAGCGAAATTTCTGAGAAAAAAAGGAAAGCAGCTCGACTGAACGCTGAAAATCCGGATTGCTGCTTCCTGAAGTAGCCATGGCCGGCGCCGGGCAAACAGTTGGAAGAGCTTGCCTTCTTCCCACGAATTAGGGGAAAAGCGAGGCCCGATGAAATTTATGCCTGGGCCGCGCCAACCGTTTGTCGGGCTGGTATTGGCGGCTGTCTGCGGGATTCTGGCAGCGGATTACTGCGAGATTTCTACCTTCGGCATCTGGGCGAACGCGGCAGTTATATCGATAGCCGCTTTCGCCGTCCTGTGCTGGCCGAGGCCGATCATGACTTATTTGTTTGTTGGATGGTCGTTTTTCCTGCTGCACAGCGTGCGGACCACCGACACCCCGGGGTTGCGCCTGGCGACGCGGTTGGGAGATCGCCCCCGCGTCATTACCGCGACCGGAGCGGTGGTTAGCGAGCCGAAAATCTCGCCTAACGGATCCGCCGGATTTCTGCTGAAGCTCCGTTCCATTGAGCTCGAGGGAAATAGCGAATCGTCAACCGCGACCATTCTGGTGAAATGGCGGGGCAACCCGCAGTTTGGAGACGAACTGCATCTTTTTGGCGCGGCCTCACCCGTCGCCGGGCCGCGCAACCCGGGTGAATTCGACCTGCGCTCTTACCTGGCGCGACGGGATGTTCGGCAGGCCCTGTTTGTGCGCTACGAGGAAGATGGGCAGGTTGTTGCCCGCGGGGGAGGAAATCCTGTTCTGCGCATCGCGCAAAAATCGCGGGCCTGGCTCCAGAAGATACTTTGCCGGGATCTGGACGACTCTCCGGAAGCGCAAAGCCTCATTAGCGGAATCGTTCTCGGCTTGCGTCATCAAACTCCTGAAGACATCGAAGAGCCATTTCAACAAACCGGCACCCTTCATCTTTTCGCCGTAGCGGGCCTCCACGTTGGAATTGTCGCGCAGCTCTTGTGGATGGTTGCCAGGGTGTCGCGGCTTTCTCGACAATGGGCGGCTGCCCTGATCATTCCTTTGCTCATTTTTTATTCCGCCATAACCGGGCTTCACATATCAAGCATTCGAGCCGCGGTCATGGCAACGGTTTTACTGGGCGGATTCTTTTTCGAACGAAAGATTCTGCGCCTCAACAGTCTGGCCGCCGCCGCGATGATTCTTCTCTGCTGGAACACGAACGAACTTTTCTCCACCGGTTTTCAGCTTTCCTTCTCCGTGGTTGGCGCAATCATTTTGCTGGCGGATCCGCTGAAGCATTGGTTTCGGCGCCGGACCGCGGCCGATCCGTTCCTGCCCCGGACTCTGTTAGGCCGGCGCCGCCGTATTCTGGATTCGAGTCTTGGCTATTTCGGAAGAGGCGCTTCGGTGTCGATGGCGGCATGGGTTGGATCGCTGGCCCTGCTCTGGTGGTGTTTCCATCTTGTCACCCCGATCTCGCTGGCGGCCAATCTCGCGGTGGTGCCAATCGCGTTCTTTCTCCTGGCCGTAGCCCTTCTTTCCATCCTGTCAGCGCCTTTGCTTCCATCCCTCTCGGTCCTTTTCAACAATGCAAACTGGCTCCTCGCCCAACTTGTCCTGGCCATTGTTCATTTTTTCGCCCAGTTGCCCGGCGGTCATTTCTATTTTGAACGCGCCCTCTGGCCCGATGGGACCCAGGCAAAACTCAGCGTCCTGGACCTGGGGGCGGGAGCTGCCGTCCATCTCCGGGCCGCCAACCGGGATTGGCTCTTTGACTGCGGCAGCGAACGTGATTATCGGCGCATTGTCCGGGAGTACCTGCACAGTGCCGGCGTCAACAAGCTCGATGCTTTGGTCCTGAGTCATGGCGACTCACTCCATATCGGCGGCGCCGCCAACCTGGTTTCGGATTGGCCTCCATCACTCCTGGTGGACAACCCTCTGCCCGACCGGTCCACCATTCATCAACGCTTACGGAATTTCTTCCAGCGATCTCGCTTGATCGTAGCGAAGCCGGCAGCCGGAGAAAGAATCAGGATCAGCCCGCAGATCACGGCCCTCATCCTTCATCCAAGCCGTCTTTCCCTGGCTCACCAGACGGACGACCAGACTTTCGTCATTCAGTTGCAGATCGGAGAATCCGCCCACGTTCTGTTAATGTCCGATTCCGGCGTGGAAACAGAAAATACTCTGCTCCATTCCGGCCTCGATCTGCAGAGCGACATTATTATCAAGGGGCAGCATCGCAGCGGCATTTCGGGTTCACCCGAATTTTTAGCGGCGGTCCGCCCGCGGCTCATCATCGCTACCTCCCGGGATTTTCCGGAGCACGAGCGAATCACCGACGATTGGGCGGAGTGGGCCCGACGCGGTGGAGCGAAGCTTTTTCGGCAGGACGAGACGGGCGCCGTGGAACTGCGGTTTTGGCCCGCATCGTGGGAAGCGCGCGCTTACGTCACCGGGGAAATTTTTCGAAGCTCAACCCGATGAATGGGAACACCGGCGTCCTTGAACCTTTTGCCGAAAGTGGAATCGATGGAATCGGGTTCGAGATCGCGATCGACCATTAGGAATTGTTCTGATTTTTCCGCCAACTCCCGGATCCGCGAACAATATTCGGTGTGGTCGGTTGCGATCCGCAATGTTCCCGCCGGGCCCAGGGCAGCCCAAACGGCACCGAGAAAATCGCCGCTGACCAGCCGCCGGCGATGGTGTCTTCTCTTGGGCCAGGGATCGGGAAAAAGCAGATAAAAGGTTTCGACCGATTCCGGCGCCAATAGATCGCGCAAAACAAAGAGGCTGTCCGCGCGCAGAATCCGAACGTTCTCCAGATTGGCCATTTTTCGGGTTGCGGACCGGGCCCGTTTGAGGAGTCGCTCGATCCCGAGAAAATTCTTTTGCGGATTCTGGCGTGCCACCGCGGCCAGGAAAGAACCGTCTCCGCAACCGAGATCAACATGCAGCGGCGCAGGCCGACCGAACATCGCCTGGAGCTCAAGTGGTTCGATCCGGGCCTCGGAAATCAATTCGATCACGACATAAGAATCCAGTCACTGGCCGACGATTCAACCCTGGCCGGTTGCAAACCCGGTGATTTCCCGGTTCGGCGGCTTGATTCCCTGTTTTTCCTCCGGGGGCCGCGGCTGATTTGAGCTCCCATTGAATAAGGAGCAGGCTTACGGGACCGGTTCCGTTTTCGATAAAATCAGAAAAAGGCCAAACAAACCGCCCGCCATTGGGTCTAACCCCGGACAATATGAAACGCTGCAAATGCATTTTTTCTCTCGGCTTGCTCCTTTTGATAGTCGGTCTTGTTCGAGCCCAGCAATCCCCATCCAGGCCGGTTCGGCTGAAAACGGCGGTCCTGGCCGGCGGCTGTTTCTGGTGCATTCAACCCGCTTTCGATAAGGCGCCCGGCGTGGTGCAAACACTGGTCGGCTATTGCGGAGGCACGGAGCTGAACCCGACCTACGATCTGGTCACATCGGAAAAAACCCAATACCGCGAATCGATCGAGATTACTTACGATCCGGCAAAGATTTCATTCGGAGAATTGCTGGACATCTATTGGAAGCAGATCGATCCGACCCAGGCGGACGGCCAATTTACAGATATCGGGCCGAGTTATCGCGCCGCGATTTTTTACTCCAATGATGACGAAAAAAAAGTAGCGGAAGCTTCCAGGGAAAAACTGGTCCGTTCGGGCAGATTCAAGAAGCCAATTGTGACGGAGATTTTGCCGGCAATGAAATTTTATCCGGCTGAAGCTTATCATCAGAAGTATTACCGGGAGAACCCGGGGAATTTCGAAGCGTTCGAACACGGATCGGGGCGGGTTTCTTTTAAAAAGGAGACCTGGGGGGACAAACCGTAGGGCTGGGCTGGCTTCTTGGTGATTTGCGACCCGTTGAGAGGGAAGGGAACATAAGGTCGAATTCGTTAGGCCTTTGCTGGATTCACCTGGAAGAAGCCGGCCTGGGGGTTTCAATTTACTTTCCCATTACGTCCGGCACACCTGTTGCTTTTAAGCAGATTGCGCAAGCCGGAAGGTCAGCAAAGCAGAGACGAAGTGGGGTTCATATTCCTTCCGCTTACGTGGGCGCGGTCGGCAACGGCCGCGCTCTTTTTTTTCCGTTCGAGAGAGGAAAACTGCCGCAATCGGCGGAGTTTTCCTGACCCGGCGGCGGCATTCTCAGCGGCGAAGAATCTTGGCCGCGGCTGGATGAGTCGAGTTATCGGTCGCGTGCGGCGTCCGGCGGACGGTGCCGGGGGTATCAATACTTAAATACCTGCGCCGTTTTGGACTCCACGAACTCCGCTCGGTTAACGGAGAGTGGCTCGTGCAGGACCCGCGATAGTTCCTGGGCCAGAACGATGGATATGGCGCGGGCGTCGCGGGTATAAACGGGAATGGGAAAGGAACCGGCATTACGGTCGTAGCCGTAGATATTTCCTTCGGTTTCCCAGACGCAATAGGCATGTCCGGCGGGATGGTCGTTGTAACGGACGAGGAGGATTTTGGCCCAAAAATTCTGTTCGAGACTATGTTGGGTTTTGAGAGCGGCCAGGTAATTGCAGGCGGAGACGACGCAGCCATTGAGGACGACAAGATCGTCTTCGCCGGGGGTAAGAACAACTGGCTGCTGGGGGCGAGCGCTGAGGGTAACGCAGGCGAGCAGGAGAGCGGAATGGTAAGCGATTTTAGGGAGCAGGCCGGAGTTCATTAAATATTGTTATTATGGAATTTATAACACCCTCCTCTCTCTCTTGTGAAGCTTTATTTCGCCAAGCTCAAGAAAAAAGCGCCCCCGAATCGCGGCGCCCGGCAAATCGCCCAAACCCGCTATTGTGAGAGCTGCAACCGGAGGAATTTGCGCGGAATAATTGCCCCCTGATCGATCGGCGTCTTCAACCGCACCGTGACTACCTCGGTAAACCCGTCCGCCCGGGCCGGAGTTCCAACCTGCTCGATCTGGGTTTGGCTGGTATCCCAGTTCACCAGGTCATCTGAAACCGCCACCACAGGCGGGTTACCGGTCCAGCCCAGGAGCCGATGATAACTGAATGTAAGATAGGTGGAGCCGTCGTTGAAGGTGAGACTCATTTTCGGCAACAGATCTTGTTGTCCCACAGCCGACCCGGACCTCGGATCGGTATGGAAGAAATCTTCAAGCCCGTTTGGAATGCCGTCACTGTCCGGATCCGCGCTCCAACCGCTGATCGCGGGATTCCCTTGTTCGGCAGCGGTGAAATAGAGCGATTGCCATTCCGGAAAGGAAAGTGGAAGCGGCAGAATCGAAACGGTGTCCAGCATCAGATCCGCTCCAGGGTTGGCCCCGACCAGATCGGTAAACTGGACCGTTGCCGTCGTGCCGCCGGCGACGAACGTGTAATGGTAATGATCAAATATGACCTTGCTGGGATGAGTGGTATGAGCATCCGGAGGCGTTATGGTGTCGGCAAAAGAAGGGGAGCTGCCCACGATTTCAGCTTTCAGCTGTAAAGGGTTGCCCGATGTGATTCCGGAAACACCGGCATCAAAGTCAAGAGTGTAGACCTGGCCCGGCACTGTGAAAAAGGTTTGAGACAGAACATTATCGAACGAATCACCGCCGACACTGAAACCGGCTGAATGCGGACCGCTCGTTCCTCCCTCGGTTATCGACTCGATGTGTCCATTTCCTGAGACTGTCCAGTCGGCAATCACACCGGGATAATTAAACGGCCAGTTTTCAAAATTACCGTTGACCAGAGGCAGGGTCGTCGGTGTTGGAGCAGGAGTCGGAGACGGCTGCGCAATTACAGAAACCGTATCGACGACGAGGTCGGCGTAGGCATTGCCGACTCCGATATCAGTAAATCGAAGGGTGGTGACGCTGCTATCGGCGGTGAACATCCGAAAAAAGTGGTGGAATTCGATTTGCGATGGATCTGTCGTGTTAGCGGTAGGCACGCCGCTGATTTCATCATACAGCGAGCTGTCTCCGGTAACTTCAAAGTGCAGTTGGGAACTATTTGCCGGTTGACCGATTATGCCGCTGTCGAACTCGAGGATGTAAGTTTGACCGGCTACGGTGGGAAAGGCTTGATAAAGGACGTTTCCCTGGGAGTCGTCTCCCTCGTCGAAAGAGGCAGAATAGAGCCCGCTGGTAATGCCTTCCCCCTCTAATTCCATGATATGCCCATGTCCTTCCACGGTCCAACCGGCGACCGTACCGCGGTCAAAAAATGGCGGGGTTTCAAAATCCCCGTTGGTAATCAGGTTTTGCCCGGGTGGCGCCCCGTCTGCCAGAAGAGCCGCCGCCTGCAACCAACCAAGGAGAAGAGTGAGGGAAAAAAAGAGCCGTCGCATCGCGTTTTGGTTAGGAATTAAGAAATGATTCTAGGATTTTTTGTCGTTTTTTGGCAAGGTCCGCCGACATTCGGAGACTGCCCTAGGCCAGGTCGGGGAATTCCCGGGCCTATTGCATGAGCTGCAACCGCAGAAATTTGCGGGGGATGGGTCCTTGGGTAATTGGTGTTTTCAGACGAATCGTAACGGTTTCGGTGGAGCCGTCGCCGGCTGGCGTTGGACCGCTTACTTGCTCGACCTGATTTCCGGTATCGTCCCAGGTAACCAGATCGTCCGAAACCTCGACCACCTCTGGTGGACCGTTCCACGCGATGAGACGGTGATAAGTAAAAGTTAAGTAGCGGGACGGTCCCACTGTGCTGATTTCAATTTTAGGTAACGACGCCGCGGCGGCGCCGGAAGTTCCAGTCAGGGGATCCGTGTTGAAAAAGTACTCAAGCCCGTTGGCAACCTTATCCAGGTCAGGATCGGCGTCCCATCCGCTTATACTGGGGTCGTTAAGCTGACTTTGACTAAAATGGGCCGCTTGCCACCGAGCAAAAGAGGCCGGCGGCGCCAGGAGGACGGATACCGTATCCACCAGGGAATCTGCATTGTCGTTACCGGTACCCAAATCTTGAAAGTTGAGGGCCGTCGTTGCGCTGTTGGCAATGAAAAGGAATTGGTAATGGTTAAACAGGACCAGGTTTGGATCGTAAGTAAACGCATCCGGTGGAGTAATGGTCGTGCTCAGGAGATTCCCATTCTCGCCGGCGACTTGGATCTGCATTTGCAATCGCGGTCCATACCGTTGTCCAATGACCCCCGAGTCGAAATCGAGAACATATTGACGCCCGGGAAGGGTAGAAAAGCTTTGGGATAGAATACTGTTCTGATAGTTGCCGCCGGTGCCGAAGGCCGCAGAGTGAGTCGGCGTGGTTGCTCCATCCATTTTCTCCTCTATTCTTCCGGTCCCGCCGATCATCCAACCGGTAGCCTGGTGGGTGTCGAAGGGCGGCGTCTCAAAATCGCCATTAGTCAGCTGGGTCCCTTGGGGATTTACCGACACCGTATCGAGCATGGTATCGGCGAGGGCATTGCCCGTGCCGATATCGGTGAATGTTAGCGTCGTTGTAGTGCTGTCGGCGGTGAACGTAAACTGATAGTGCTGAAAACGAACCAGGTTGGCATCGGAAGTTCCCTCCACCGGAGGGGTTATGGTAGCATCGACGAGCGTGGTCATTCCCAGAACTTGCACGTTCAGTTGTAAGGTCGATCCGTTGTCGGGAACACCGGCCACACCGGCGTAGAAATCGAGGGTGTAGATCTGACCGACCGACGTAGAGAAGCTTTGGGAGAGGGTGTCGCCTTCAGAATCGCCTCCAGCATTAAAAGCAGCTGCGTGAAGTCCGCCCGCTGAGCCCTGCTCGCTCCGATCAATCACCGAGCCGCCTACCGTCCATCCGAACGCAGTTGCGTTGGTATCGAATGGGGGTGTTTCAAAGTCTCCATTGGTCAGGAGGTTCTCGTCCGGAGTAACCGCAACGGTGTCCACCAATATATCGGCGTAAATGTTGCCCAAACCGATATCCGAGAATTGGATCGTGGCGGTGCGGCTGTCAGCCGTGAAGGTAAAGGAGTAGTGATGAAGAACTACGGCATCAGGGTCGAACGTAAAAGCGTCCGGCGGAGTGACGGTTTCGTTTAAAAGGGTGCTGGCCCCCGAAACCTGAACGTTTAGTTGCAACGGGTCGCCCGAACGCTGTCCGGAGATTCCGCTATCAAAATCGACGCGGTAGCGCTCGCCGACGGCCGTGGCAAAGCTCTGAGAGATTATCGTTCCTTCAGAGTCATGACCGATGCTTAACGCTGCCGAGTGAGTCGGCGTAGTCGAACCTTCCTCAGCTTCGTGAACGTGGCCCGTGCCAGCAACCGTCCAGTAGGTGAGAGTGGAACTAGGTGCGAAAGGGGGAATTTCGAATTCACCGTTTCGAATAAGGTTTTGGGCCCAAACATACGGGGCGAGACAAAAGCAGGTTCCGACTAAGGCAATCCAGACCAAGGCATGCCCCTTCCGCTGGCTAGTATGGTTCTTCTTGGAAATATGGGCAGGCCACATTTTGTCGTGCATATCAGACTGCGACCCCGGAGTCCAGCCAAACATGCCCTGATTTTGGTGTCATTTTTTGCCCTGCAGCCCCCATCGGCCAACCGAACAAATCCTCCGGAGAACCGTAAATCCTTCCTGCGGAGTTGATTTGGGCCTGACCCAGGCAAGGAAGCAGGGCCCACCCTGCCCCTTTCCCTCATTAACTGGCGGGAGTCTTTGAACCCTTTACTGACTCAGCTGCAGCCGTAAGAATTTTCTGGGAACCATTCCCTGGTCGATCGGCGTCTTCAGCCGCACCTTTACAATCTCGGTGAAACCATCCCCTGAAGGAACGACATTTCCGGCCGGCTCGAGTTGGTTGCCGCTTGTATCCCAACCATTGAGATCGTTAGAGAGACTGACCAGAGCCGCATTGCCAGTCCAGCCCAGAAGCCGCCGAAATGTGCAGGTCAGATAGTGATTAGCTCCCACCTGTTCGACAGCTATGTGCGGGATCGAGTTAGCATCTGAAAGTGACAAACCATTCAACGGATCGGTGTGAAAGAAGTATTCAAGACCATTGGGAATCCTGTCCATATCGGGATCTGCATCCCAGCCGCTGATCAGCGGATTGTTCAGCTGATCATTCGTAAAATGCGATGCCTGCCAGTCGGAGAAGGAACTTGGAACGGGGGCAACCGATACGCTGTCAAGGAGGATGTCGGAGTTTAGATTCCCCCGGAGAAGATCAGAGAATTCCAGGATCGTGATGCTGTTATTGGCCGTGAAGGTAAAGGAGTAGTGATGAAAAGGCTGCATGCTCAAAAAGGGCGGTGACACGATTTCATCCAGGGCGTTCCCGGCGCTTCCATCGCCAAAAGCGCGGGCTCTTAGTTGCATCGTCGACTCGGCCTCGCCGGCGATTCCCGCGTCAAAATCCAGCACATAGATTCCTCCGCTCGTCGTGTAGAATCTCTGGGATAGTATGTCGTTATCCGAATCAGCGCCGGCGCTAAAGGCCGCCGAGTGTGTTCCAGTGGTCGCGCCCGCTTCAGTTACGGCGATATTACCATTCCCGCCAACCGTCCAGCCGGACACAGTGCCCACTGAATAGAAGGGAGATGTCTCAAAGTCCCAATTCGTCAGCGGAAGGGTGGTTGGAGGTGGAAGCGGGTTCTCCTTCACCGACACGGTATCGAGCAAAGTATCGGCACTGGCATTGCCCAGCCCAATATCCATGAATCGCAGGGTTGTCGTGGTGCTGTTTGCCGCAAACACATACTGGTAGGACGCGAAAGCAACGGCACCGGACCCATCCGGCGGGGTGACCGTCTGATCGAGGAGTGTCCCACTGCCTCTGATCTGCACATTCAATCGCAAAGGGTTGCCTGTTGCCGAACCGGCGATTCCCGAATCGAATTTCAGTGTGTAGCTGTGACCGATCGTGGTTGCGAAAGTTTGAGACAAAATGGTGCCTTCGGAATCGTGGCCAACGTTAAATGCTGCCGAGTAGCTCCCGCTGGTTGCCCCTTCAATCTCGGCATGAATATGACCGGTGCCGGAAACAACCCAGTCGGTCACGGTCCCGTTTGGAACACCCGGATCGGTTTCGAAATCACCGTTGAGAATCAGCTCTTGGCCCTGGATCGGCAAAACGCCGGCCAGTGCCACTGCAATGGAAAGCAGCACCAGGCAGCAACTTAGGCGGGGCTCGTTGTAAAACATCGGTCCGTCAGTCAACCACAATAAATTACTGGCTGACCAGAAAAATTCACCGCATTGGCTTGTTTATCGGCCGCATCCGAACCGACCGAATGGAACCGGCGGGGAAGGCATCCGGTTGCGCCAAAGCTGCTTACATTACCGTTTTTCCCTGATAATCTGTTCGTAGTTGAAGCCGGGCGGCGCCTGCCGAACTTCCAAAACTGTCTCGAAGCGATTGCCGCCCGAAAAGAATATGAAACCCACTTCGGTGTTGGTATCGGGCGCTGGAATCGCCGGCCCAACCTTGGCCTACTGGCTCTGGCGCCGCGGTTTTCAGCCCACTTTAATTGAGCGCGCCCCGCGATTTCGCGAAGGCGGTTACATGATCGATTTCTGGGGTGTGGGACTCGACACCGCCGAGCGGATGGATCTGCTGCCGCGGTTGCGGGAGGTCGGCTACGTCATCGATTACATCAAATTCGTAGACGACCGGGGCCGCACCAGAAGTGAAATGGGTGGAGAGGTTTTCCGCCGTAGTTTGGGCGATCGTTTCATCAGTCTGCCCCGGGGCGACCTGGCCCGGGCGATCTTTGACACGATCGTCGGCGAAATTGAAGTTGTATTCGAAGAGAGTGTAACGGCCATCCGTGAGGATTCGTTAGGCGTGGAAGTCTCGTTTGAGCGCTCCGCCTCCCGCCGGTTTGATCTCGTTGCCGGGTGCGACGGTTTGCATTCGACCGTGCGTCGCGCGGTGTTCGGTCCGGAAAATCAGGTTGAAAAGTATCTTGGCTATTACACGGCCT
The DNA here is from genome assembly GCA_963728975.1 of uncultured Verrucomicrobiae bacterium. Lineage (GTDB taxonomy): Bacteria > Verrucomicrobiota > Verrucomicrobiia > Chthoniobacterales > UBA10450 > DATFCK01. Next base: position 556,941 of record CAVSMF010000001.1, on the reverse strand, counting down.
CTTTTTTGACGGTCGATTATCCGCATCGGGCAGAACGCACTTACTTAAGTTACGGCGCGCCAGGACGGCAGATCAGCCGTTATGCCTTGCGCGGGAATCGCACCGCCTTTTTCTTCATTTTCGCGCGTGACCCCCGGCTGGTCGGGCACCCCGGCCGGTCCGATGTTAAAAAGATATTGAAGGAAACCTTTGCCGGGGATCGATGGATCGAGATTCCCGAAATTCTGGAGCGTCTCGAGCAGTGCGACGATATCTATTTCGATTCCGTCAGCCAAATTCGGATGCCGCGATGGTCTTGCGGGCGAACCGCCCTGGTGGGCGACGCCGCTTATTGTCCTTCGCTCTTGGCCGGTGAAGGCGCCGCCTTCGCGATGGCCGGGGCCTACATTTTGGCGGGAGAGCTCCAACGCGCCAATGGCAACCACTCCAACGCCTACCCCGCCTATGAAAATCGTTTTCGCGGCTTCATCGAACGCAAGCAGCGCGGCGCGGAACGTTTCGCCGCCTCCTTTGCGCCCAGAACGCGGTTTGGTTTGTTTGTCCGGGATCTGGTTCTGCGCGCATCGTCATTCCGCCCGATCGGAGACTGGCTCATGCGGCAGTTTGTGGCCGACCAATTCGCATTGCCGGATTACGAGGAGCCGCAGTAAGCAGGGAGTGAAGGAGGGCCCCCGGGCCTCCACCGTCTACTTGCAGCAGGCCCGGTGACCGGCCGAATTTTCCCCGGCAAGCATCCCTCCAAAAACAGCGCCTAGGGCCGCGACAATTCCGACCGCGATCCAGTTGCGGTGGAGATCGAGCCAAAGTTGCAAACTGAACCGGTGCGATCGGGAATCAAAATTGCCGTGGGCCCCGTGATCTCCGGCCACCGGTTCCCAAAGATTGTTAGGCCGATCCGGATCCTCCGCTCCGTCGTATTGCTGGGATTTAAATCCTCCAGCTCCCAGATAATGATCGAGCAATCCCGGTATCATCTTGTCTCCCACGATCGCTTCTACTGTCGGCATACCGACATAGATTTCGCGCCGGGCATGATGGGAGGCGTAAACGATTGCTTCCGCCGCCACCTCGGGTTGAAAAATCGGCGGCACCGGTTGCGCTTTTCGCGGCAGCCGGCTCTTGACCCAGCCAAATTGGGGAGTGTTCATCGCCGGCATTTGGATCATGGTGACGCGGACATTGCTTTTGTCATGGATTAATTCGCACCGCAGTGAGTCGCAAAAGCCCTGGATGGCGTGCTTCGATGCGCAGTAAGCGGCTTGCAACGGGATGCCTCGATAGGCCAGGGCCGATCCCACCTGAATGATGACCCCGCGATTGCGCGGCAGCATTCGTTTGAGCGCGGCCAGCGTCCCGTAAACATAGCCGAGGTAGGTGACTTCCGTTACCCGCTTGAACTCTTCCGCCGACATTTCTTTGATCGGCGAAAACACCGACGTCATCGCGTTGTTTATCCAGACGTCAATCGCACCGAACTGTTGCTCGACTGCGGCTGCCGCTTGTTCCACCGCGGTTGCGTCAGCCACGTCGGCTGACAAAACGAGCGCTTCGCCGCCGAGCTGCGCAACATCGCGGCGAGCCCCTTCCAGGCCGTCACGGCCGCGCGCGATCAACCCGATGCGCGCCCCTTCCCTTGCAAACGCCCGGGCGGCGGCGCGGCCGACTCCGGCCGATGCTCCTGTAATAACAATGGTCCGGGCGGATTTTCGCTTCGGCTTCACCAAAGAATATCGCAGCTGGGCTTGCCCGCGAGCGTGCGCTTCCCCCCGGTCGTTTGTCGCATCCTTCCGCGGCGAGAGACGCGATGTAATAGCGAGGATGCACAAAATCACTGCCGAAGAAGGCAATCTCCTGCGGATTGATGTCAGCGGAACGCTGACCCAGGAAGATTACGACGCCTTGATTCCCAGTTGGGAAAAAATGATCGCCCGCCACGGTTCCATGCGTCTGCTTTTCGTTATGAATGATTTTCACGGCTGGGAGCCGGTTGCAGCCTGGGACGATTTCCGGTTCGATCGCGAGCATGGCGCGGAAGTGGAGCGCGTGGCCATGGTCGGCGACAAAAAATGGCAGGAATGGATCAGTAAACTGGGAGCGCTTTTTGCCCGGACCACCGTGCGCTATTTTGATCTGGCTGACCTCGAGCAGGCAAATCGCTGGATCCGCGAAAAGTAAAAAACACTTTTCTCAGGGACGGCCGAGTTCTTGTGAATCGTTAGGCTCAGGTCTTTCAGAATAAGGGTCTATCTCCCTGCCCGCATCGCTAATCATTCCGAGCAAAGCGAGCGATCCCGCCGATGCCGACCGATCACGCCCTCTCGTTTGCGTAACGAAAACAGAACACGCGGGATCCTTCCCGCCTACGCCGAGGCTACGGCGCGGCAGGCGCCCCGCTCAGGATGACATCGACCAATGCCAAGAAGGCAAAGGGCAATGGAAAGCCATCCCTCCCGGACATAAAGTAGCGCAAGCCTCCGGCTTGCGAGCAAGCGAGACGCTTGTGCTGCCTTGGTCCGGCGAGCCAGGCGACTGCGCTCGACATAACAAATGAAACGGCGCTAAACACGTATGAGAGATGTCTCGGCCTGCGCTGCCGCGCATTCTTTCAGGTAAGAGCGCATCTCGGAGGCGCCCGGTGCGTCGCGGAAGCGCCGCCCTCCGGGACACGAAAAAATCGGGTCCGGATTGCCTGGCCGACCGAGTGCGGGAACAGTGGCGATGCCAAACCGTTCTTTGCCGGATATGAAACGCATTGGAATCGTCCTTCTTCAGCTTCTCGTTACCGCCGCCGGTATCTGGTACGTTTTTCACGATCCGGAAAAGCGGGCCCGAATCGGAGACGCCCTCCGGCATGCAGACCTTTACTGGTTGCTGGTTGGCTGGTTCTGCTACGGCACGGTCGAAGCGCTCGCCACTGTGCGCTGGCAAATCCTGCTGCGCATTCAAGGCATCCGCCTCGGATGGTTGCGTGCCGGCGGCATCGTTATGATCGGTTTGTTCTTTAACATGTTCCTGCCCGGTCTGGTCGGGGGCGATGCGGTAAGGCTTTATTTCGTGTTCAAACAGGCCCCGCATCGAAAAACACGCGCCACTTTGTCGGTGGCGATGGATCGTTTACTCGGCTTGTTTTCGATCGTGTTTCTCGCCTCAGCCAGCATTTCCTTTCGTTTTAATTGGCTCAAGCGGTTTAGCGCGGCCCTGCATATTGTTTATCTGACTCTGGTCCTGCTTGGAGCGGCCATGCTATTTGTCGTTCTTCTGGTCGGGGTGGTCGGATTTGGTTTGCTCAACAAGCTCCCGAAACGGACGCCGTTTCGCAACGCGATCGTCGAGTCGGGCAAGGCCCTCGAACTTTATGGCAGCCGCTGGAAAGTGATGACCGTGCCGTTTCTGCTCACCCTTCTTTCCCATGCCGCTTACTATGTGAGCTACTATTGCGCGGCCCGATCGCTCCACAGCGGCGCCGGCCCCACCGCCAGGCTGCCGGATGTTCTTTCAATTATGCCGCTGGTGAACACGGTCACGTCCCTGCCGATTTCGTTTGGGGGAGTGGGCGTGCGTGAAACGCTTTTTCAACAGCTGCTTGGTAGTCTGGGAAATGTGCCCGCGCCTATTGCCGCCCTGTCCGCCTCCCTCGGTTTCGCTGTCCAGGCGTCGTGGGGCCTCCTCGGCGCAACGATCTATCTGGTTTCGCGAAAATTGAGCAGCCGTTAGGCTTGTTCTACACGATCTCTTCCGACGAAATGCTCCGGCCGCACGGATCCGCCTCTTTGTCGTGCTCGATCTGCACGGTGCTGTGTCCAATCCCGAAACGCCGGTGTAAATCGGAGCAAATCCGGCCGATGAACGCGTCTTCGGTCACCGATCCTGGTCGAACCAGATGCGCGGTCAGGGCGGTTTCGGTGGTGCTAAGGGGCCAGATGTGGAGGTCGTGAACATCTACTACGCCAGGCAGCTGCCCCAGATAATGTTCCACCGCGGCGATGTCGATCCCTTTGGGAACGGCGTCCACCGCCATGTTGAGGGACTCAGCCAACAGGCCCCAGGTGTTGAATAGGATCACTCCGGCAACGACCAGGCTTAATGCCGGATCGATCCGAAGGAAACCGGTGGCCAGGATCGCTCCGCCTCCAGCCACCACTATCAGTGAAACGCCCGCGTCCGCCGCCATGTGGATAAAAGCCGCGCGGATATTCAAGTCCCGGTGACGGCCGCGCAGGAAAAGCAAAGCGCTCAGCCCGTTAACCAGAACACCGGTTGCCGCCACCCAAATAATCGTTAGTCCCGCGGCGGGCGGCGGATGCCCAAAACGCCGGATCGCTTCCCAACTGATGGCGCCGATGGCGACCAAAAGGAGGATAGAGTTGCCCAGTGCCGCCAGGATCGAGGTTCGCCGCAGGCCATAGGTATGGCGGCGAGTCCGCTGGCTTTGGGCCAGGCGCAGCCCGCCCCAGCTGAGCAGCAATCCAAGAACATCGCTTAAATTGTGACCGGCGTCCGCTAACAAGGCCAGAGAGTCCCCCCAAATTCCGAAAACGGCCTCGCCTGCGATGTAGATCAGATTCAGGCTGACCCCGAGAGCAAACGCTCTGTCATAATTTGTGGTGGCCGGGAGGTGGTCCCGATGCATGCATCTTACTGAAAACTTCTCTGCTCTTTTTGCAAACGCCCGCTCTCTGGCGACGCCTCCGACGGAGCCGTCATCCGTTGGTGTTTCAATTTCTGAAAGAGCTGGGCGAGTGACCGATCATGGCGTCCAGCTCGTGACTGGAAATGCGATTCCGTTAAGGAGCTTGTGCGGCCGGGCCGGCTCCATAACCAGCGGGGCCGCGGCCTGATCAGACGATCGGTTGCTGCAGGAACAACGGCTGCGCTTCGCCGGTCGGCTGCGGAATAGCAATCAATACAACCATATGGTAGCCCTGTTAGTTTTCGCCGTCGTATTGGTCGGCGCTCTGCTCGTTTCAGAGCTGGCCGACCGAAGCGTGCTTTCCACTGCCGTGCTTTTCCTTGTGGCCGGGTTTGTGGCCGGCCGCGGCGGGCTGAACTTGATCCATATCGGTCCGCAGGACGCCGCTCTCGAGCGACTGGCCGAGTTGGCGCTGTTCAGCGTGTTGTTCACCGATGGAATGCGCGCGGGCATTCGCGATATCACATCGGCCTGGAGGTTGCCAGGTCAGGCCTTGCTGTTTGGGCTACCCCTTACCTTGCTGGCAACCGCGGTCCTCGCCAGATACATCGCCGGTGTGCCCTGGGTGGGCGCGTTCCTTATTGGCGCGATCCTTTGTCCTACCGATCCGGTTTTTGCCGCTGCCATCATCGGGCGCAAGGAAATTCCAGGGCGGCTGCGTTTCCTTCTGAACGTGGAGAGTGGAATCAACGACGGGTTGGCCCTGCCCATCGTCCTGGCCCTGATCAGTATCGCCGGTGGACAGTCGCTTGGCCTGGGCTGGCTTGCCGCTCAAGTAGGGGGAGGAATCGGGATCGGAGTTGCCGTCCCATGGCTGCTTTGCTGGCTCGATCGAAGGCCGCTGTTTGGCATCATCAAGCCGTACGAGCCGCTCTTCGCCTTTGCCCTTGGATTACTCGTGCTCGCGGTCGCGGCACTGACCAAGATGAACATTTATCTGGCCGCGTTCGCCGCCGGAGTGACCATTGCCACGGTGCGTCCCGAGCTTCGGGACGAGTTTCGTCAGTTCGGCGGCCTCGTTGCCGAGCTCTTTAAACTTGCCGCCCTGCTCATATTTGGCGGTCTGATTTCTCCCGGGCTCTTTCGAAACATCGATGCCGGCGGCTACATCTTTGCCATCCTCGCCCTGGTCCTGGCTCGACCTGCTGCTCTTCTGCTTTCGCTCCTGGGCAGCGCGTTGGACTATCGCGAACGGCTTACCGCCGCCTGGTTCGGCCCCAAAGGATTCGCCTCAGTTATCTACGCCTTGCTGCTTCTGCGCTCATCGGTTCCTAATGCCAATTATTTGTTTCATCTGATCGCCATCGTAGTAGCGGGTTCGATCGTTGCTCATTCTTCAACCGACGTCCTGGTAGCCCGCTGGTTCAGCGGCGCCAAAAAAAACGAATCCGAAACGACTCCTCCGGAAAACGAGATCGGTTGATCTCTCCCAGGTAGCGGCGATTGACCTCAATCGCCATTCACCCTCAACTTTGCACATCCAGCTCGAAATAAATCCGGAGATCAAAATAACGATCCGAGCCGGTCAACGGCGGCGGCGCAACCTGGGTAATCTTTTTGCCGACATCGCGAATCGACCGATCGATCTCCTCGTTTCCGGATGATTGGACGATTTTGAATTGCACCACCCGTCCCTTGTCATCGATCTGCACGTCTATCGGCACGGAAACTTTTCCGCTGGCGCCCCGGACGAATTCCGGAGGTTTCCAAGCTACATGAAATCGGTCGTGCATCCGCTGGCTATAGAGAATCGCCTCTTGGGAGAGAGCGTGGGAACTGCCTCCGCTGCTGGCACAACCTGTCGAGAGGGCAGCCAGACAGAATACGAACGGGATGCAGAGAAATTTGATTCCTGCAACCCCGAATCGCTTCAAAGCGCGATGAGATTCTCCCATATCGACTTTTCCCCTATCAACCCGACTGGCGCAACCCGGCAAGCCGGGCAGTTTTAATAGCTGAGCGTGGGTCTGCAAGATTTTTCGCGTTAAGGGATGCTTTGGCGCTTGCGTCTTGGACTGCGGCAGTGCTCTGCCGCTTTTGCGGCTCATTCAGTCAAGGAGAGGAGTTGCGTTGGTTCGACGCGCCACGGTCGGAACTTCGAGGTGTGGCGACGTGCGCCTGCATAGTGTCTGACCATGCAGGTCTCTGAGGCTTGTTGTGATCCCGAAATAGCGGATGCGCTCATTGTGTTTGTTCACGATGACGTAGACGTAGAAAAACTTCATAGCTGGTCTGCCAGCCGTAGTCTCGCAGCGTGGCGCGGAGGTAAACAAAACCCGGCCCGCCTTCACTGATTACGGCGGGCAGCCCCGAAAGCTTTCGGGGCTGGAGGCGAGGGGAGTTGAACCCCTGTCCCCGTCGTTTTCGACGCAGCCTTCTACATGTTTAGCCGGCGCTTGTTGTGAGGAGCCGACGTTGCACCGGCGCACTGCCGGCTCCCGAGCATCCACGAAATCGAGTCACCCACCGGCGCGGTTGCTCCGCCGACGAGCCAGCCTGCTGCCTTCGCTTCCGGCTGTAGCAGGCGTCCAGCCGAAAACGTCACGGTCAATTAAGCCGCGAGAGCGAGATTTTCGTAATCTGCGTTTGTTTGTTTGGTCCGGTTTTTTACGAGGCCAACGAACCATCCTCGACATGCCGTCTGCGCTTCCAACTACGAGTCGAAGCCAGTACGCCCCCGTTCATCCAATATAGACCGGGCCTGACAGAAAAACAAGGCGATGGGCCGGTTCAATTCTGTAACCTGGGAGCTCTTTTTCCTGTCGTAATGAAAGAAGGTCCGGATCTGCCGGGGAACGACTCTTTAAAGACTTCTCCAAAATGGTATGCTCCATTTTGCCCTACCCGGGGTTTCTTTTACGATGTCAGCACCGGTTGAACTTGCGATCATGCCTCTGGCCGCCCCCCAATCCGATTCGAGCCTCCGAAAGATTTCGTCATTTCGTCCCTCGTTGGCGCTTTTGGTCCCCACCTGCGCCGCCTTGGTGGCTTTGCTGGGATATCTCGATTACTGCACTGGTTACGAACAGCCGCTTCTGCTCTTTTATCTCATTCCCATCGCCTGCGCGACCTGGTTCGGAGGTCTTTTGTGGGGGCTCGGTTTTTCCGGGTTCAGTCTCACGGCCTGGATCGTGTCCGATCTTTTTGCGGGTCTTCCCGCACTCAGCTTTTGGAACCTGGCCATGGCCCTGGCCGCTTATATCGTGTTCGCTTTTCTTTTGGCCAAGCTAAAAACTTTATTGGGCGACCTCGAAGATCGGGTGCGGGAACGGACCAAAGCGTTGCGCCGGGAAATGGCCGAGCGGCAACGACTCGACCGGGAGATTGCGCAGGTGGCCGACCGCGAACGCCGGCGTCTTGGCCAGGAGTTGCACGATAGTCTCTGTCAGCATTTGACCGGGACGGCCCTAACGGCCCAAACGTTACGAGAGAAACTGGCGGCGCGCTCGGCGGCGGAGATTGCCGAGGCCGACAAAGTCGTGCGTTACATCGAAGAAGGAATCGATTTGAGCCGGGACCTGGCCCGCGGTTTTTTTTCCCCGGAACTGGAGCCGGAAGGATTGGTGTTCGCCCTGCAGAGTTTGGCCGAGAATGTCAACGAACGGTTTCAGATCCCGTGCGCGGTGGAAATCCAAGGGGTGGTGGACGCCCCCGATTCAACCGCCGCTACCCATCTTTATCGGATAGCGCAGGAAGCAGTCACCAACGCAGCCAAACATGCCAATCCCAGCCGGGTCCAAATTCGACTGGCGGGCAGCGACCGCTCCCTTATCTTGAGCGTTAGCGATGATGGCGTCGGCCTCCCTGATAAATTGCCTCAGACTGAAGGACTGGGGTTCCGTTTGATGACACACGGGGCCGCCATCCTGGGCGCTGATTTTCATGCCGCCCGCAATCCGGAAGGCGGAACAACTGTCACGTGCAAACTAAATATGGATGATGAAAGCGAGTAATACCCCATGACCGATCCTGCCGCAGAACCAACCGAATCTCACCGCCGCATTTTTATCGTCGACGATCATCCCCTGGTCCGGGAAGGTCTGGCGAATCTGATCAACCAGCAAGACGACCTGATCGTCTGCGGCAACGCCGAGGACGCGGCTCAGGCCCTGGCCGGAATTGGAGCGAACCATCCGGACCTGGCTTTGATCGACATCTCGCTCAAGACGGCGTCCGGCCTCGAGCTGGTCAAAGATCTCAAGCTGAATTTTCCGTCGCTGATGATGATTGTTCTGTCGATGCACGACGAGATGTTATACGCCGAGCGCGCCCTGCGGGCCGGGGCCCGCGGTTATGTCATGAAAAGGGAAACGACCAAGGAGGTTCTCACGGCGATAAGACGGGTCTTGCAGGGAGACATTTACGTCAGCGAACGGGTCGTTAACCTGATGGCGCGCCGTCTCGGTTCGTCTCGCAAAGCAGCGGCTGCTTCTCCAATCGAGCAGTTGAGCGATCGTGAACTGGAGATCTTTCGACTGCTGGGCCAGGGTCTAACCACTTCGCAAATAGCATCCGATCTGCACCTGAGCTTGAAGACCGTGCAGGCCTACTGTGCCCGGGCCAAGGAGAAGTTTGGAGTCGATTCGTTGAGCGAATTGCTGCGGGCGGCGATTCGCTGGGAAGACGCCACCCACGTCAAATAGCGTGGGTTGCGGGGCGTCTCTGTCAGACGCGTCGGATTTTTTATTGTAGAGCGTCTCTGCGAGACGCCGGGTGTTTGTTTTGAGTTGGCGGCTGACACAGTCGCCCTACAATTCTGTTGTTTCGCCCGACTTGCCCCGTGAAACTCCTTGCTGTCATTGAACCTGGCCAAGCCCCCAGTACCCGTTTGCGGCTCCGGGATTGCATCGACCGGTATGCGCAATCCGGCATCGAAACCACCGTTATCTCCGCCCGGCGCTCCAGTCTGAGGGAACGCGTCAAGCTCATCCGGGAAGCGGCAAATCACGACGCGGTCATCCTGTTCAAAACAACCGGCTTCGCCTCGATCGAACTCAGTCTGCTGCAACGGGCCAATCCGCGGATCATTTTCGATTTCGACGATGCGGTCATGTTCCGGGGGCAGAAGCACCGGGAGCCGCTGCGCGGAAAAGATTTCAAGAAATTTGTTCGGACGTTGAAGCATTGCACGGCGGCAGTGGCCGGGAACAATTTTTTGGCGGGTTTCGCGGCGGCTTGTGGGATCCGCGTTATCACGCTGCCCACCGCGATCGACCTGGCGAAGTACAGTTTGAAGCATGCCGGGTCCGGGAGCGGCCTGACCATCGGTTGGGTGGGACTGAGCGATGGTCTGCCTTATTTGCGCGAGATCGCGCCGGCTTTGCAGCGGTTAGGCGAAATGTTTCCCGGTCTGAAACTCACAGTGGTTTCCGACAAACCTCTCCAGCTCGATGGAGTCACGGTGGAAAATCACACCTGGCAGCAGGAAACCGAGCAAACCGAGCTGGCCAGGTTCGATGTCGGTATCATGCCGCTTTGGGATTCGGTCTGGACCCGGGGAAAGTGCGGTTACAAGATTCTGCAATACATGGCTGCCGGCGTCCCGGCAGTGGCCTCAGCAGTCGGCGCGAATAACGACATCATCGATCACGGCGTAAATGGATTCCTGGTGCGCACCCAGGATGACTGGGTAAACAGCATCTCGGTCTTGCTTAAGAATCCGACGCTCCGGCACGATTTCGGCGAGCGTGGACGCGAACTGGTGGAAAAGAAATATTCGCTCGATCGGTTCGCTGAACGCTACATCAGCCTGCTCCGCGAGGTGGCGGCCCCCAAGAATTAAACACGGAGAACGCAGAGAACGCGGAGGTCAGACAAGAAGGATTGCAAGAAATCTTGGCGCATCTAATCATTGGCGGAGCTCAGAAAGCAGATGGGGCAGGTATTGGTCCGGGCCGACGCAAAAAGGTAGCGCGAGCCTCCGGCTTGCGCATTGATCACTGGCAAGCGAGGACGCTCGCGCTACACCGCTCTGATTCTTCTCTGTGATCTCTGTGTTAAGAAACTGCTCATTCGTACCCCAGCCTGGTTGCGACCGGGTAGCGGGAGAGCAATGCGTGGGCATTGGGGAGATCGCGCCATGCATTCGACTTCTGGGGTCGAATGCTGGCGACCGCTTTGGCCATCTGTTGCGAGGTGAACCGAAGCTGAGCGAACTCCGCCAGGGCCGTTAACTGCTTTTGCGGATCGGCTTGCACATCCTCGAACCGCACCCGGAAATAGCTGGGAGTCTGGGCGGCTAATCCTTCGCCGGTTTCGAGGTAAGTAATTGCCAGATCGAGACAATGATTGAGGTCGTCCACCCTGCCGGTAGGCAGATCGCCTTTGGCCTGGAACTCCAGCTCACGTTTCTGCATGCTGGTTGCTACTGCCAGGGGATGCCGCACCACGTGCAGAATCCTGGCGTCGGGAAAAAGTTCCAGCCAGCAAACAGCAAAAAGAGTCGTGCGCGGCTCTTTCCAGCCCCATGGCTTTCCAAACTTGAGCCGGGCCAGAAGCGCCAACCCGAGCGGGCTATGGCGATATCCAAAGATGCGGGCAAAATCGCGGTTGATACTCTGGCGAAGATAATCCGTGCACTGGGCTCGGCCCTGCGGGCTTTGCACCCAATTCAGAAAGGCTGCCGGTTCGTGCCATGAGGCACCCAGGTTGCGAAGATACCGTTCATGCAAGCGTTGCAACTCTCGCGGTTCTTCGTGGCTGTCGAGGCGCTGTCCCATTTGGAGCCCGAGCAGCCGCAGCGCTCGCGCCGTGGCCGTCGTTCCGGAGCGATGGGCCCCGATGATCATTACCGGAGGCCGCTGCCGTTTTGGGCCTGCTGAATTTATTCCAACCATCAGGTGAACTTAGCACAGCCGAGACAAGGCCAACCAGTCGAAGCAATTGCTCGGTGAACGCGGTGAAACTTCCGTTCGACGCCGCGCTCGCGGGCGCATTCCGTTGCCGGAACGGCTGCGGTTGAACCTGAAACAGCCGCCTCGATGGATATTCCAGGTTAAGCGTTTGGTTTCGGACGTTTCGTTGTTATTTCAACGGGCGCGCGACCAGAATCCCGCTATCGCTGCGAAAACGCCTGAGATAGGTGGATAAACGCGAGTCCACCACGACGTGGCCATAGTTGTTCGGCGCGGAGGCGTGCATGAAATGCAATACGCCGTCATCGGTCCGCAGGGCCAGACCCACGTGCGAGGTTGAATAAAGGCCGCCCCGGTCGCGCGAAATGATTCCAATGATGTCGCCGCTCTTGAGTTTCGATTCGATCTTCGGGACCCGCCGTTTTGGAATTTCATATAACGGGCGGGAAGATACCCGCGCTTCCATTCGGGCAAGGGGACCGAGCAAAGATCTATTCGCGGCCAGATAACGATAATGCCGCCAGCCGATCGACATTTCCCTGGCGGAATGGGGGACCTTGACTCCCCCCAAATCGTGGGTCAGATCGTCCACCAAACCGCGCTCACTATTATCCGCCAGCCAATCCTCCAGGTAATGGAGGCGGGAAAGATATTCGCCGGTGCACTCGCCGTTCCGGTAGCGATCCAGTTCGATGTAATGGAGCATCCGTTCCGGCGTCCAGTTCTTCTCCGGCTCGTCCAGCATGCGGGCGAAGGCGAGTGAGATCTCGAAAAACGTCCAGCAATCCATGCCGTAGAAATTCACCGAGGCCGCTTCAATGTGGTTATCGATCTCGAGCGTGAAATGCCGGTAACGCGTGCCAACCAGAGCGCGGCCGACGGTTGCGGTCCGTTGGCCAATCGGCAGCTCTTTCCAATTTCCCTCCCGCGCTTCCGCCACAAGTTTTTCGAATTGCTTGCGTCCCTTGAAAACGGTGGCGAACGGCAGGCGCGATGCGGTGGCGTTGACCGCCGAAGCAATGCAGAGGATCAAAATGACGGCCCGGAGACTTCCCATAATTCAATCAATAAGGAGCGAGATGTGTACCCATTCAACATCTTGAATGGAGCGCAAGTTTCCAAGTTATGTCCCACCAGCGAAAAAGAATCCGCTAAACACGCGAAATTACGCCAAAGATAAGGCATAAGGCATGGGCGCGGGAGCGCTGGGTGGAAGCGGAGGAATCGCGGGTAACCAATGTTTTGTTTTCCAAAAAAGAATCCGCTAAACACGCGAAATGACGCTCAAAGGCGAAAGATCGGCCAATCGGGCCCTTTCTTTTTTTCGCGTCAATTCGCGTGTTTCGCGGACACTCGCTCTTCCGATCGCAGCCAATCGTCTCGCAACGAGTAGGCGCGCGATTTCAGGAACTGGCGGGGCCGTTCCCCGGTGATTGGCTTGATCCAGTGGCGCAGATTCCGGCGGCTCAACCGCGGTTCGTACCCGAATTCCGGCATCAGATCGCGGCAATGCCATTCCACCCACCCGATTTCATCTTCGGTTAGCTCGCGTTGCCAACGCGTCACCGGCTCGGTGCTGATCTTGGAAAATTCGGTTCCCGGGACCGACGAATTGCCAACCCAGAGCCGGCCGACCTTGGTTGGTTGGAGCACGATTTCCGGATCGAATGTGATATCGAGATAGCGGCAGACCTCCTGCATCGTCGCCGCCGGGTCGCAGGCCAGCTCTTCGTACCGAACCACCAGTCCGGAGATTTCTCCGCTCCGGATTCGTTGCGCGAGATTGGCAGTTACGCGCCAGTGAGCGATGACATAATAAGTGGAGAAGCGACCGGTCTTTCTGGTTTTTTCCAGATGGATTTGCGCGGCCAGAAGGGCGCGGGGATCGCGCATGGTGACAAGCAGTTTTGCTTGGGGAAAACGGGAATAAATCGCCGGAACATAGTTGCGGTTGGCCGGTGTTTTTTCCACCCATCGTCTAATCCGATCGAGCGGAATCCCGAATACCCGGGCATACGATTCGATCATCAATACCAGCAAATCCCGGTCGGCATTGGCGGGATCGAACGCGGTTTGCTCGAATGTTTCCAAAAATTTCCGGTGCGGGAAATCCGAGTAATCGTGCTTCCGTTTCCGGTTTTCGTTCCCAAACAAAACTTTCGACCACGATTCCCTGGTCAGATAATCAAACTGCGCCCTCCGTCCGCGCGGGGCGTACTTGGTCAGAGCGGTTGGGAAATAAGCGGTGTCTTGTGGAAAAACGAGAAGCTCGGGATGGCCGTCCAGCAGGGCGACCAGCAGGGTGGTCCCCGATTTCGCCTGTCCGGCAATGAAGCAGGCGCGTTCGTCAAAGATAAGATTTTGATCGGACGTATTCATGCAGTCTACTCGAGGCCGAAAGACACTTCGCGGCGATCCTTAAAAATGCGGACATCATTTCTTCCGGCCTGCTCTTACATTGCGAGCGCTTGCCGGGCTTGTCATTTGAAAGGTAAATAGGATCGCTGTTATGGACAAACCAGGACCTTTGCCCCCGCCCCTGAGCCGGACAGCGGTTGCGGAACGGGCGCACGCCCTGTTGCCCCGCTATCGGGAAGCAATTAGCGGGAATACCGCCGGAAGCGGGTTTCGGCGGTATCTGGGAAAGCGAAATGTTTTTGTTTTACGCGGCCGTGCATCCTTATGCTCCCGGCCAAATTCTCGAATCGGGCCGGGCCCGCGGCAAGAGCACGCTTACCCTGGCCCGTTGTTTTCCCGATACCCCGATCGTTAGTGTGGAGTTCGATTCCGGTTCGCCGAATGCCGCGGCTGCCGAAGCGAAACTGAAAGGCCAACAAAATGTCGAGCTAATCTATGGCGATTCCCGCGATATTTTGCCCCGGCGGATTCGCTCTGGCGATGCGGTATTAATTGATGGTCCCAAGGGTTTTCGCGCTCTGGAGCTGGCCTTGTTGCTTCTTCGTACCGGAAAACCATGCGCTATTTTCGTTCACGATTTTCCGTCAGGGTCGCCCTGGCGAAGATTTGTCGAGCGGCATTGGAAAGAGGCGTTTTTCGGAGACGATCCCTTGTTCGAGCAGTTCCGCGTGCTTGACCAGGGCAGGGACCCCCGGACTCAGCCTAACGATCATACGGATCACGGCTACGGTATTTTCGCTTGTCTACCGCCGGGGTTGCCTGCGCCCTACTGGCGGCTCCGGCTCGATTTGCTTCTGGCCCGAATGTTTTCTCCGGGATTGTAGAGGTGCTTGGGCCAAGCACCTTGGTTTTGAGACAGGCGGTTGGCACAACCGCCTCTACACGGACGGACGCCTCGGAGATGCGTCCCTACCTGAATCGCGCGTCCCTACCGGTCTCTATTCACAAAACCTGTTGGTCGCTTACCACCGCGTCCATCACCGCATCGTGTTGCTCGACTGGAACCGTCTCCGCGATCTGGAATGAAAAACAAACGCCCAACTTAAACGCTTTCGCGGCCGGGCCCGCCAGCAAACGATCGAACAATCCGCCGCCGCGGCCGAGCCGATGGCGATCCTTCGAAAACGCAACTCCCGGGACAAGAATCAAATCAATCGACTCCGGCAAACGAAGTTCGGTTTCGTTGCGCGCGCTTTGCGGAATTGTCATGCAGATGACCTTCCGCGCGTCGCAGTCCAGTTTCAAAGGAGTGATGATCGGCTCGCTTGGGAGCGGGACAAACAGGACCGCGGTTTGCGCTTCCGCCCACGCCGCCATTTCCAAAACGCGCTCGCAAATTTCGTCGGAGAATGCCTGGCGATCCTCCGCCGTCATCTGGCGCAGTGCCTTCATCATCTCCGACCGAAGGCTTGCCTTGTCGGCGCTGGAGCTGCCATTCATCGATTGGCTGTTACTCTAGACGGCACCCCGGTAACCATGCAATCCCTGTCCGTTATCGCCTTACTCAGCGCCTGGTGGACAATCCGCGTCACTGGGGGGGAGCATTTGCGCCCACCCAACTAGCTTATATCGTCCTCCCAGGTGCCGATTCCATTTTCCAGGAAAAGCCAGAGAAACATCGTCCGGCAGGGCTCGGAGAATGGGGCCAAGAACAAGCGGTCCACCCGGGTGCGGTTGCGCCCGCGGGCTGACTGGCACCGGCGCAATTTTCTTACCAGCGTTCTGATCCCGTCGCTTTTTACCAAACGCTCGGGGGATTTCGCGCCGCCGGAGTTTCCCAAGGTCAGCCCCGGCGAGATCTGCGTAACCTGGATTGGGCACGCCTCGTTTTTGATCCAGACTCCCGAGGTTAATTTGTTGATCGATCCGAACTGGTCGAAGTGGCTGAAAGTCATCAAGCGCCTGAAGGAGCCGGGGTTTGAGATCCATCATCTGCCGGAAATCGATTGCGTGCTTGTCACCCACGCTCATTTCGACCATTTGGACCGGCGCACACTGCGGCGAGTCGCTTCCGATCAACCGATCGTCGTTCCAATTGGGGTCGGAAATCTGGTGCACGACCTCGGCTTCGAGATCGTGCACGAGCTCGATTACTGGCAAACGATTAAACTGGGGCCGGTTGAAGTGTCGCTGACGCCCTGTTACCACTGGGGGGCGCGCTTTCTGGCCGATTCCCATCGCGGTTTCGGCGGATTCGCTGTCACGGTCAATAACCGCACCCTTTTCCATTGTGGCGACAGCGCTTTTTTTCCCGGCTTCCGCGAGATCGGGGAACGCTACAAGATCGACATCGCTTTGCTTCCCATCGGTGCTTACGATCCTCCGACTGGCCGCGAGGTTCACATGAATCCGGAGGAAGCGGTTAGGGCTTTCGCCGAACTGCGGGGCAAGACGCTGGTGCCGATGCATTACGGGACATTCCGGCTCGGCTACGAACCGGTGGAAGAGCCCCTGAAACGATTGTTGATTGCGGCCCGGGCCCACGGGATCGAGGACAAAGTACGGGTTTTGACCGAGGGAAAACCAGTGGTCCTGTAAGAATGAGGAAAACGCTCAACGCTCAACGCGCAACGTCCAACGCCCAATTCGAAATCGCATTGAGCGTTAAACGTTGGACGTTGAAAGTTGGACGTTGAAAGCACGGCGCGATGGAGGGGCGACTCGTTCGTTCCGCGGTCATCGGCGCTGTCGGAGCCGGTCTCGTCGTTCTCACATTCTGCCTCCTCCTGCTCTGGCATAATCCTCTGGTCTTCTGGAACGACGATTACGAGCTTTCGATCCTCCCCGTGTTTGCCGATGTCGCTCGAAGTTGGGGTCAGGGTCATTGGCCGCTGCTTAGTCCCTACTCCTGGGTTTGCGGCAATCTGGCCGGCGAATACCAATACGGAACATTTTCCATCTTCATAAACGCAGCAGTTGTTCTGATTTGGAAGTTTGCCCTGACTTTTCCGCAACAAGCAGCCGCTCTTTCCATCGTCCATCTTTTCGCTTTCGCCGCCGGTGCCTTTCTCCTCGGACGCGAACGCAAATTTTCCGTGCCTCTGTCGATTTTCGTCGCCCTGGTCGCGTCTCTGAACGGGTGGATTATTTGCTGGGGAGCAGCGGATTGGTTTGGGGCGCTGGGTGCATTCACCTGGTTGCCGTGGGCCTGGTGGGGCCTGGAACGCGCCTCGCGCCCGAACCGATTTCCTCTGTCAGCCAATGAGCAGGATCAAAGTCGCCGACCTGCCGGTTGGGAATTTCTCTGGCCTGCTCCGTTCGTTTACCTGGTTGCCACCGGCGGATTTCCCTACACCGTCGTCATGCTCGCGCTCCTGGTAATATGGATTTCGGTCCGATCGCTTTTTCAAACCCGAAGCCTGCGGTCGATCTGGCCCGTCGTTTTTGGGACAGGCCTTGGTTTCGGGCTTTCGGCCCCGGCCCTGCTCGCCATCCTCGAGTACGTCCGGGGATCGGCTCGCGAAATTCAGGCTGCTTTGGCTCACTGGCAATGGGTTGTTCCGGCAGGCTCCCTGCCCGCGTTGATTCTGCCGTGCTGGACGGTGAAATGGGCTGACTTTGCCACCCGCTACGTGCCGCATACGGGAATTGAATTGGCCTGTGGTTTGGTCGCGCCTGTCGCTTTACTGGCCGGCCTCGTTACCAATGCACGGGCGCTCTTGCGCAAAATCGGATGGGAACTGCTCTTGCTCGTGATTGTGCTCGCTATCGCCATGATGCCGAGCACCGGACTCTTTCGCTGGAGTTTTCGCTGGCTGCCGTTTTTTGATCTGATTCTGGCCGTGTCTGCGGCTGAAGTGCTCCGGGGGATGGACATGCCTGCACCGCGTTGCGGCCTTGTTGCGTTGCTGATTGTTGGCGTAACCGCAATTGCGATGTCGATTTTGCACGCGACCGGCCAATATGCGTTTCCGTTAACCTGGATTCTACTCACGCTCTCCGCTGTTTGGGCGGCATGGGAGTTTTTGTTCATGGAGGGGCGGGCTCCCGCGAGCCGGGGCAGGATCGCCCTTAACGCCTGGATGCCGGCCGCCGTCACGTTTGTGTCGCTGCTGGCCACTTATCTTTGCGTTCCAACCAATTGCGGAGTTCCCCGCTACAACCTTTCCCAGCAGCTCGAGCAGCCGGCTCCACTCGATCGGGACCGCCTTTATCTCAGTGTTTATCCTTCGCCGGAAGTTGCTTATCGCCTTGAAACAAGACCGTGGCCGATCGGCCAGACGGTTCGCCCCGGCAGCACATCGCTGTGGGCCCAACTCCGTTTCATTAATGGCTATAGTCCGATTCGGCCTGCCGGAGTGGCCCGCCAGTTCGGCTTTGCCACGCACGGCGAAATCGATTGGGAAACAGGAAAGTATTTGCTGACCGATCAAGCCGGGCCTAACGGAGAATTGGCCAGATTAGGCGTGGACGGGCTTGCCCTGGCCAGCGAGGTCGATTTTAACCCGAGTCCTGCATCCGAGTGGCGGCTGGCCGTTTCAACCAGGGAAGGCCGGATATTTTATCGGCGCGGCCCGCCGTTTGCGCGAGTGCGCTCGATGGAATCGATGCATTTGCAACCTAACGAGCAATTTGTCGCTGCAAAAATTTCGAAGATCCACCATTTCAGAAATTCAGTCGAAGCCGATGTCGAGGTTCCAAACGGAGCGCGCCCGGCGCTGCTTGGTTTTTCTCGTCCTTTTTTTCCCGGTTATCAGGGGTCGATCGACGGAAAAAAAATCGCGGTTAAATCGTATCGCGGACTGTTCCCCGTTATCCAGGTGCCGGCCGGGACTTCGGGACATCTGATTCTGGCTTATCGACCGCCCTGGCTGGTCTGGGGCGGAGGCTTATCGCTGGTCTGCGCCGCGCTCTGGCTCGGCGGCGTTCTTATCGCCTCGCGGAAGAGAAGATTGCCCAAAAGATCGATCGAGTAGGTCGCTGGCATTTAGCGGAGTTCGTGATTCGGAATTGTGATTTCGTCATTCCGCTAATAAACGTCTCGTTTGTAACGTTTGTCGCTCTTCAACTTTTCCACGTAAGCGTTGGCTTCCTCCACGCCCTTGCCTCCGTGGTCCTGAATAATCCTGCGCAACGCGCTATCGACATCTTTTGCCATCCGTTTGGCGTCTCCGCAGACGAAAAACTGCGCGCCTTCGAAATCGATCCATTTCCAGATTTCGGCGGCATTCTCGAGCATCTTATGCTGGACATAAACTTTTTGGGCTTGATCGCGCGACCAGGCGCAATCGAGTCGGGTCAGAAAGCCGTCCTGCTTTAACTGTTCGAATTCTTCGCCGTAGGCGTAGTCGCATTTCTCGTGTTGGGCTCCGAAAAACAGCCAGTTTTTCCCCTTCGCTCCAGCCGCCTGCCGTTCCTGGAGGAACGCCCGGAATGGCGCGACGCCTGTCCCGGGTCCGATCATGATGATGGGCGTGTCCGGATCATCGGGGAGATGAAAATGTTTGGCCAAGCTGGGGTAAACCGGCATCGGGACATCATCCGCGCGCTCCGCCATGAAAGTGGAGCAAACTCCCTTGCGCAGTCGTCCGTGGCTTTCGTAGCGAATGACGTCCACGATAAAATGGACTTGATCGGGATAGGCACGCAGACTGGATGCAACCGAATAGAGACGCGGCTGCAACTTGGTAAGCAACCCGACAAACTCTCCCCCACTGAACTTCACCGACGGATGTTCAATCAGGAAATCGATGACTTCCATGCCCCAAAGGTAGGTCTCGAGATCCCCCTTCCGTTTCGGTTCAAGCAATCCCTTGAGCAGCGGCGCCGCGGAAGCGCGTTCGACAATGGCCCTCAGGAATTTAGGAGTGGTTTGGGTGATGGAATAATTGCGCAGGAGCGCTTCCCGCAACGGTTTTTGCTGCTTTGCCGCCGGCACCGGCTCATTGCCCTTCGCCCCGATTGCCCGGATGACTTCTTCAACCAGCTCCGGATCGTTGGTCGGATAGACCGCCAGCGAGTCGCCAACTTCGAAGCTCAATCCCCAGCCGGTAAGATCGACCTCGAAATGGCGGGTGTCCTTTTCCGATTCCGGCCCGCTCAAGCGCCGGTTGACAACAAGTCTGGCCGGAAATGGATTGGCCCGGGTGTAAGGCGAGGAGCTTGTCGCGGTTTTCGGTAAGACGGTCTCGGTTGGCATATCTCTTTTGTAAATAATTTTTGGGATGACTTACGGGGCAATGGAGCGAACTAATGCCGTCATTCCGAGCGCAGTCGAGGAATTCCGCAAAAGAACAAAACCAGTTCACGGGATCCTTCGACTTCGCTCAGGATGACTCCAGCAACTCCAGCATGTCACATTCCAATACTCTGTCCAAAGCTGCAACCGGCTTTGATGGGGAGCGCGGGCATGTTGCCCGCTCTGTCCGGCATGCTGCCGGACAGCTTTTCGGGTTCGAGCGAATATTGGCAAAACGCGCGGAAGATGATTTGCGAATCATTCCACGGCCCGCCCGCAAAATTCCGGTACGTGTTTAGCGTCAGACATGCTACCTGCGGGTTGGCACTCTGTTAGGGTAAGAGGCCGGAATTCTCGCGGCCAAAGGCCCCTCCCACTCTGAAACCACCTCCCGCTGCTCAGCAAATGTGGGAGGGGCCTCAGGCCGCGAGAGTTCTTCCGCTTTGCCAGGGGAGTTTGCCCAGGCAGAGATTGATCCTGCGCCTTGCCGCTAACACATACAAATGCCGGACAGGGCGGGGCAACATGCCCGCGCTCCCCTTCCTATTTGGGAATTGGGCTCGGCTCGACTTCAGGCGCAGCCGGTGAAGGCACCGGCGACGGTGACGGAGTTGGCCTCGGCATCGGTGTGAGCACTGCGCCGCTCTTCGTTGTCAAAACTCCGCCGGAAAGAGCCACGTCCTCGACTCGATACAGGTCTCCCCCGGTCACGACATTTTTTCCGTCGCCGGCGGTTGATCTCCGATAAAACCGCGCCATCTCATCGAGGTGAAACGGGCGCGCCCCCCGGCGGCCGAACACCACGGTCTGCCCTCCGGTCTCGTCCACAACCCGATCCCGATCCAGTCCCCGGGAAACACAAATCGCTTCCCCTTTGGTGCGATAGGTTGCAATCAGTCTCGGATTTGGCCGGGGACTGAAACCCTGGGCGCCAGGCACCGTGTCCGGCGATATCAATTGCACGATGCGCAATCCATTTCGGCCGTCGGCCACCAGGGCGAATTCCGACGCGCTAACGCTCCCGATCTGAACAGCCCGGGTATCGTTCAAAGCACCGCCCGCGTTAAACATCTGATCGAGCCGGGGTGCCTCCGGATTTTCCACATTGACGATGGCCAGGCCTTCCGGCCCATTGGCCACATAGGCGTAAGTGCGAGCGACGTACAACCGGCCCGGATGATTCAACCGGACCATGGCATTGCGCACCGGCACCGGCCGATCCGGCTCGGTCACATCGAGCACCTTGAGACCATCGTCGTCGGTGACAAAGGCGTAACGGAATTGAACCGCTACACAGTGCGGATTTCGCAAAAAGCCGTCGGTCAGTTTTCCGGTGATACGGGGATGCGTCGGATCGCTCACGTTGACCACGTACAATCCTCGCGGCGTCGTCATATACAGGCGATGGCCGGCGGCAGCGACAAACGTCGCCCCGGTCAAAATGCCATTCGGATTGAACCGGGTCGTCTCGCTCTCTTTAAGAAAATTATTATCCGGATTTCCATCGACCAATGTGGCCACGTTTACCACCACCAGGCCTTGCTCGAGGTCGGACACGTAAACGAAAGCGTAGAAAATGTCGATCGGTTGTTCTTCGTTCTCGGGAATGTGCAAACGCCCCGGATCCAGGGCGAGCGTGCTCGGAAGCGCAACCGACGGTGGCATAGGGCGTATGAATAAACGTCCGCTGGCCTAACGGCGAAACGGGCGAGGTTACGATCCGTTCGGAAAAACCTTTCTGATCGATGTTGGCCACGTCGAACACTTCAAACCCGCCCGGCCCGTTGGCGGTGTATAGATATTCGCCCCGCAAGACAATGTCCTGAATGTCTTTGCCGGAATGCTCGTAGGCTTCCGAAAGCTCGGAACCGTGATCGAGATGTTTTTTGTAATTGGCCGGATAAGCAAGTTTATGGAGATGACTCCCAATAACCGCCTGCGGCTCCTCCGGCTCGGTCCAGACCACGGCGTGCAATCCTTCCCGGCCCTCGCCGACATACGCGTAGCGCCCGAAAAAGTTTACCGTCCCGGTGCCGAAGCCCAGCAACTGCGCCATCCAGGCGTTGTTATCGTTCTGCTTCGACAGATGACAATCGGTGCAGTTCTTGGTCGTCCCCACACCGCTGGTGGTATGGGGGAAGTGCGGGTTGAACGCCTGCCCGCTGTAACCTTCCGCGGAAAAAGTTTGTTGCTGGGAGTAAACCCACTCCCGGTTCTGATTTTGGGAACTGACCACTACCGCGCTGGAGGAGCGGATCACCGCCATCCGGTTCTTCTTTACCGAACCGTCAAGCCCGAGCATGAAAACATCGTCCCGGACCACTTGCGGATTGTAGGTCGTAAAATTCCGGTCGGTCACTCCTTCGAATTTGTTAAGCGCCACCCGCTGGTTTGCTTTCATGGGCAAATGACAACCAAAACAGCTGGTAGCCCACGAGGTGTGACAAATCTGGCAATCCATCGCGCTGTTATCGTGAGCCAATCGCATGCGCCGTTGCTCGGGCGACTCTGGAACCGCTCCTCCCCAGCTCGACCCGTCCCGCCGCAGCGTCTTGGCGTAGGCCGACTTCGGATTGTAATGGGATGATAGCGGATTGATCGTGTCGATCGTCTGGGGAATCTCCCACCGCACATCCGGCGACATGCTGGATTGCTGAAAAAGCTGGCTTCCTTCCCAGACAAAACGCGGCCCGAACGGGGTGTTGCTGTTATTGAGCAAATCAATCTGACCGGCATTACCCGAAGTGATCAAATTCGGCCGGCGCTCGATGGTGCCGTGGCAATCCACACAGGTGATGGTGGTCGCGTTCCGCGGCTCACCGTAAAGCATCCCGTTGCCGTGGACGTCGAGATCGAAATGGCAATCGCCGCATTGCATCCCATCAGCCAGATGCACGTCTTTCAAATGCACCGCCTTGGCAAACTTCCGCGGATCGTTGTCGGCGATCTTGTTATCGTCGAGATCGAGCAGACTGCCTTTTCGGTCGTGCTTGAAAACGGCGCGGAATACCCAGCCGTGTCCGTGGTAATCGGCAAACTGGGTGTGTTTGAGCTGGGGATTGAGCTCAGCCACGCGATCGAGAAAATCCTTGTCCCCCCACAATCCGCGGGCTGCTGCTGCTTCTGGATTTTCCATGGTGGCCCGGACGAGCTCGGCGTCGGTGGGATCGTGCTGGACCTTCGGATACATGAGCGCGCCGTCAGTTTCCTGGTCCCACCAGGTGTAACCGAGGTACGGATTCACAAATAGATTTCCCTGATGCATGTGGCAGTTCATGCATTGGCTGGAAGGGATCGAGCGGGTGAACTGGTGGAGAACGGGGTGACCGCGTTCCGCCTTTGGGATGGTGGGATCGCCGGTGAAACTCAGTCCCTGATGTCCGTACTTGCTCCACCACCCCGAGTTGGTCGGCGAACGGTCGTTGGCGTAAACAACATGGCAGGCCGAACAACCGCTGGAACGATAGTCGCCCGGATGATCGTTCGATCCTAGAAAACCGAGCAGGGGATCGTGCAGCCGCGTCTTTTGCAAACCGAGAAACACCGGATCGGTCCGGTTGAGCGTGCCCAGGCCGCGTTGGGACAAACGGCGTTCCGGTTTGCCATTCGGTTCGGAAGTTGTCGGCAACCCGAGCGATAAGGGATGGCGCCCTCCTTTTTCGAAAATGCGCAGAATATTTCCCGGATTGCTGAGGTTAAATCGCGGGAGCGGCTCGAGGAAAGGCAGGATGCCGTGCACCTTGGTATCTTCCGGCGTGACCGGGGTGTAATTGACCAGCCGGAGGGGCGCGCCATCGGCCCCATAGGCCTGGCCGAATACATAATTTTTCAGGTAAAAGCCGCCATTATTATATAGAGCGGCTCCCCAGAGCATGGCCCCATGGTTCATCATGCTATGGTCGACATTACGGACAATCTGGCCGTGGCAGAGACCGCATGCTTCGGTGGCGACCCGGAGATCGCCGGGGTTCATGAACCGGATGAACTCGGGCGACTCCTGGTTGAGCCAGGTGTTGGAACGGGGCGGGTTAGCCGATGTCTTCCAGAATTCTTTGTTGCGGGGCAGAATGTGGGCCTGCTCTTTCTTGAGGTTGGGGGCGGGATTTCCGCCGTGACAATCGGTGCAGCCGAGAACGACGTGTTCC
The DNA here is from genome assembly GCA_963728975.1 of uncultured Verrucomicrobiae bacterium. Lineage (GTDB taxonomy): Bacteria > Verrucomicrobiota > Verrucomicrobiia > Chthoniobacterales > UBA10450 > DATFCK01. Next base: position 532,656 of record CAVSMF010000001.1, on the reverse strand, counting down.
GCTTTGTGCATCGGTTCGACTCCGTGATGACACTGGAGGCAGCCGATGCTTTTGGCGTCGGCTTCGGCCTGGGTTTGATCGATCCAATTGCGCGGCGGCAGAGCAGCGCGGTTGATCGAGGGCTGGTTCGGAACCGAAATCGGCGGCCCGTAACCGTCTTTAGAAGCACCAAGCACCAAACCCCAAGTTCCAAAGAAACACCAAGCTCCAATCACCAATCTCCGGCTTTGACGAGCGAGAATCTGTCTTGAAGCTTGGAGATTGGAATTTCTCTGGTGCTTGGTGGTTGGAGCTTGGAGCTTCATCAGTAGGTCAGCGTCAGAGTCACGATCGCGCTGTAGAGAAAATCATCCACCGTTGCCGAAGGGGAGATACAAAATAGGAAGAGAGCAAGAAAACGTCCAACGCTCAACGTCCAACGCTCAACGCTCAATGGCGGAAGAAAACGCCGAAGGCTGAAGGTCGAACGATCAACGCTCAATGGGAGAAGGAGAAAACGTCCAACGCTCAACGTCGAACGCACAACGCTCAATGGCGGAAGAAAACGCCGAACGCTGAAGGTCGAACGATCAACGCGGAATGGGGGAAGGAGAAAACGCCCAACGCTCAACGTCCAACGCTCAACGCTCAATGGCGGAAGAAAACGCCGAAGGCTGAAGGTCGAACGATCAACGCTCAATGGGAGAAGGAGAAAACGTCCAACGCTCAACGTCCAACGCTCAACGCTCAATGGAAGAGGGCGTGATCTCATTTCGCATTTTTCTCCGCCGTCCGAATGCTGCTAAAGAAGATTCTGATCAGTTCCTCATTTTCGGTGAGGATTGGCGTGGTTTTCGAATCAGGCAACCATGCGGTGCGTTGGATCAGACCCAACCAGCGTCTGGTTTCTTTTAACTCCTTTAGACAGATGCGAAGCTTGTGAACAAAGTCTCGGCGTGATTCTGCCGCTTCAACCTCGCCATGGTTCCCATACGGCGATGTCCCGCACCGCAGTAGCTGCCCTGCGACGTGATTCGCCGCTCTGGTATTCGGTAGCTCATCGACTAATTCAATGATGCTTGCGCTAAACTCCAGCAATCGCTCTTCCAGATCGAAGCGCGGCTTTTTCTGCCATTGAGTATTGAACGCTGGGCGTTGGGCGTTGGACGTTGAGCGTTGAGCGTCGGGCGTTGAGCGCTGAGCGTCGGGCGTTGAGCGTTGGGCGTTGGGCGTTGGGCGTTGAGCGTCGGGCGTTGAGCGTTGGGCGTTGGGCGTTGAGCGTTGGGCGTTGAGCGTTGAGCGTTGGGCGTTGAGCGTTGGGCGTTGAGCGTCGGGCGTTGAGCGTTGGGCGTTGGGCGTTGAGCGTTGCGCGTTGAGCGTTGAGCGTTGGGCGTTGGGCGTTGAGCGTTGGGCGTCGGGCGTTGAGCGTTGGGCGTTGAGCGTTAAGCGTTGGGCGTTGGATGTTGAGCGTTGAGCGTCGGGCGTTGAGCGTTGGGCGTTGAGCGTTGAGCGTTGGGCGTTGGGCGTGGACGAATCCGCACCGTACTTGGTCGTCTCTTCCCGAACACCAAGCCATTCAATACTGAGTGCTGAACGCTTTTCTTTAACGGTTTTCCGCTTCATTTAGTACCGCCTTCGGAAACACCAAGCTCCAATCACCAATCTCCGGCTTTGACGAGCCAGAATCTGTTTTGAGATTTGAAAGTTGGAATTTCTCTGGTGCTTGGAATTTGGAGCTTGGAGCTTCATTTAATACGTCAGCGTCAGAGTTACGATCGCGCTGTAGAGAAAATCATCCACCGTTGCCGGCGGCGGATTGTGGTAGCCGGGGACGGGCACGGTGTTGGTCCGGTAAATATCCTTGTAACCCAGGCGGGGAATGAGAAATCCAGCTCCAGCGGTAAGGATCACGTTTTCGGTGAGCAACGGCCGGTACTCAAACCCGATGCTGCAATCGAGCGCGAAATCGTTGCTGGCATGGTTGGTGAACTCGACCAGCTCGGTCGGGGCCGTGGTAGTCGTGCGGATATAATTTACGTTCACGAACCCCTTCAACTTGGGAGTCAAGTCGGCGTCCATCCCGTAGCCGAAGATCAGGGTTCCCGGGTTAACGAAGTTCGCTTGCCCTTCGATTTTGCTGGTCCGGAAATCCACCACCAGGCTGTCGCGCTGCTTGAACCCGACCGCGGTGCCGCCAAGGTTGAATCCCTGGTGCGCGTAAAAACTAAAGGGGCCGCCGATAAAAAATGGCCGGTCCATAACCGTATCGAATCCGGTGGCGTGCGAATCGGTTGGATCGTCGTCGCCGCTGGCGTAAAAGAACGACAACTTGTAGCGGAGCCAGTTTTTGTCGACCGACAGCTCGACTGCGGCCATTTGGCCGTTGATATCGACCCGTTGTCCGGCGATGCCGTTAAGGCTGTCTTCGCCTAACACTTCGTAGAAGGCATGGTCGATGTTTAACCAGCCGATGTGTCCGTCGCCCGCCCAGCCGAGATAATAAGCCTGCACATAATGATCGCCGACGGTGCCGATCGGGGCCGGCCGGGTAATGAATCCGTTCTTGTCGTAATGCCGGCTGTTGTTGTCGAAATCGCCAACGAAACTGAGCTCGCCGGTGTACCCTTTCCAGATCAGGTCCTGGCGAAAAACATTGGCCACATAAACCTGCTGGTCGCGTCGTTTGAACTCGTTCAAGTCCGAGTAAGTATCTTTCTCCAGCATGTCGAACGCCGCGACGTTGTATTGCCAGCGGTTGTTGTCGTAATTGCCGAAGACGCGCCCGCCCAGATTGGTGTCGTTAAAAATGAAACCGCGGAAGTCGCTTACGAACGGCTGAATCCCGGTGCGCGAGGAGATGAAATCGTAGTTGTTCGATAAATCGCGGATGTGAATTTCGGCAAAGGCTTCCTGTAACGAAACGAATTCCTTTTCCCGAGTGGTGCCCTTTTGCGCGTTGGGATTGATGATGTTTCGCTCCTGGACATCGGTGTAATTGTGATTGTAGACCCCGAGGACCCGGAGAGCCCATTCCACCGGCTTGAACGCGGTCTCGCCTTTGAACAGATCGACGCCGATGGAGAAATCGTTCGACCAGGCATATTGTTCGCCGCGTCCGAAAAACTCCGAGCTGTTAGGCTGGGCCGCGCTCACACCGCTCGGGGTCGGCAGCCGGCGCGATTCCGATTGGAAAAAATTTTCCGCGGTCAGGTTGAGAAACACGTCCTGGCCGTAAATCGGCGCGTCGCCTTTCAGCTCGCTCTGGAGATAGGGATGCCAAAGTTTTAACTGATCTTGATACGGCGTTTCGGTGGAAGGATCAGCGTAACGCTTCCACCGGCCGAACCCGATGAACCAGCGGTTAGGGACCGGTTGGGAAGAAGGCAACAAACCCTGGCCGGCTTCCGATTCCGGGTAGGTCTCGTATTCCAGTTTCCGGCGCTTCGGGTTTACCGCCCGCACCCCTTTGCGCGGAAGTTCGAGCGATCGGGGCAGCGCTTCTTCGCCGTATTGCGGCAGTTGCGGCAAAATGGGCGGGAACAATTCCGGGGGTGGCGCTTCCTCCTCGGTTTCGCGCTCGGCGGCGCCGGGATCGGGATTGAACTCCGAGGGCGGCAATACCGGCTGAGCTTGTTCGTCCGTATCCGCCTGGGCGACCTCCACGCGGGCTATTACGACCTTTGGCCCGGGGGAATGAGAAGCAACGTCCACAGTCTGAGCCTCTAATCCGCCGCCAAGAGCGAACAGGACCATCCAAGCGGTTCGGCGCAAAGTCGCGCCGGCGAGAAATCGGGCAAACCAGCGCATGGGAGGGCGAGGATGCCGGAAAAGGGGAGGCGTTTGCAAGCCAAACGCGACCGAGGAGCCTGGGGCGCTCCTGGGAGGGACGAGCTTGTCTCGTCCCCTTCAGAAAGTGGGACCACGCGAGGTCGTCCCTCCCAGTTTTTAATGGCCATGCTTTCGGCGATTTGCTATCGAGATTCTTCCGATGAAAACACGGACCCTGCTTTTCATCAGCGCGCTTGGTTTGGCGACTCAGGTTTTTGGCCAACTAACCGCGGTCGACGTCCAGCAAGTCATCAATCAGGCTGTTAGCCGGGCGGTGGCGATTTCCCCTAACAGCGTCATCGCTGTCACCGATCGTGAAGGATATGTGCTCGGGGTCTGGGTGGTGCGGGGCGGCGCCGCTACTCCCGGCGAAATAGCAACGGCTGTGAGCAAGGCCGGGACGGCGGCGTACCTGAGCAGCAACCAGAACGCGTTCAGCTCCCGGACCGCCGGTTTTATTATCCAGCAGCATTTTCCGCCGGGGGTAAATAATACCCCGACAGGGCCACTGGTTGGGGTTGGCCTTTCCAGTCTTTTTGTTTCGGATGTGACCCATTTCAAAAGGATCGACCTGGTTCCGTGTCCGCCGGCAATACCGCCGTCGGTTCAGTCACCGGGGACGCTCGGCTCGAGCATTCCTTTCACGTCCCTGGACGGCTCACCCGGCGGCGTTCCGCTTTACAAGAACCATATTCTGGTCGGCGGGATTGGCGTAACCGGTGATGGCACCCCTCAGCCTTCAGTGCCGTTTGTCCCAACTTCGCCGCTAGTTTCGCTTCCGGCCTGCATTTCTGTTCCTCTGGTTCCGATTGCCCGGGATGAAAATCCGTTCATTTACATCGACGGCTACGACAAGGATGAGGATGTCGCGCTTGCGGGAGAGAAAGGTTACGCGCCTTTGCCGTCAATCACCGCGGACAACGTTTTCATCAACGGTATTCGTCTGGCCTACATCGCCTCTTCAGGCAGCGGCGGAAGCTCGGATGCAATCAAGAGTTCAAAAAAATCGAAGAAAGCCAAAAACAAAAACAAGAAGAACAAGAAGAACAAACAAGTGGCGCCACTGATCTTGGCGGGGAATGCCGATCCGGGCTTTCCCATTGTCGGGCCACCGCCGCCATATCCTTATCCAATAACCACCTTTGCCGGTGTAACCGGTGAAATCCGGCAGCAGATCATGAGCGATCCGCTTCCGGGAACGATCGATGGCCAGCCGCGTCTGAACGCAACCGAGGTCGCCAGCATTATCAATTATGCGGTTCAGCGCGCGAAGATCACGCGCGCCGGTATTCGTCTGCCTATTGGGATTCCGATGGAGGTTTTTATCAGCGTCGTGAACAATCCGGACGCGGATAACGTTCCTCCCACTGTGCTGGGAACGTTTCGCACGAGCGACGCTACCGTGTTTAGCTGGGACGTAGCGGTGCAAAAAGCGCGCACCGCAGTTTTTTATTCGCGCCACGACTTTTTAGGATTCGGCCTGAATATCGCCATATCGGCCCGTTGTGTCGGATTCCTGGCGGAACGGTTCTATCCGCCGGGAATCGACGGCAACGATCATGGGCCGTTTTATACCGAACAAGACAAGCTTTCCGGGTTTTCGGGGACGGAGCCTGACGTCATTTTCACGGCAACGGCGGACACGACCCCGCCGGGGGCGGTTCCGCTGCGGAATGGGATCCGGGCCGATTTGCCTGACGGGATTACGATTTTTCCCGGTGGTTTTCCGCTTTATCGCAACGGCGTGCTCATCGGCGCGATCGGTATCAGCGGGGACGGAGTCGATCAGGACGATATTGTCGGAGCCTCCGGGACCCACGATTTCCTGGCGCCGGATGCAATCCGCTCGGATGAATTCTTTTACCGGGGCACCCGTCTGCCCTACGCCAAGTTCCCGCGCGACCCGGGTCGCTAGCGACCGCTTTGCCAAGAAGGAGCTGCCGGCACTGCCGGTTTGGCGATCCGGGAAGGTGACGGGGAGCGCGGGCATTTTGCCCGCAACTCTTTTAGGTAGGGACGCCGCGCTGCGGCGTCCGGACAGCGCAGCGCGCTGTCCCTACCTTTGCCGGCTCTCTATCAGACTGTCCGGCAGAATGCCGGACAGAGCGGGCCATATACCCGCGCTCCCCTACCACTCGTAATCCCGGATTTCGTCCGACATGACGCGGTCCAGCAGCTCCGGTCCGGTTAGGCGGAAAGCAGCGTCATGCGGACATGCCGCCACACAGCGCGGCCGGGGCGAAGATCGTTCGCCGTAGGCATCGCACAAATCGCACGTGGCCGCCTTCAATTGCGCAATCAGACGGGTCCGTCCGCTGTGATCGGGCTCCGGGGCCTCGATCCGCCTTCCCTCGTTCGGTATCATGAAAATGCTCCCGTAAGGACAATTCTCGGCGCATAAACCGCACCCGATGCAATGGTCCTCGATCACGATTTGCTGGTGCTTGCCCCGATGAATCGAATCCACCGGACAGCCGACCATGCAATGCGCGTCCGTGCACGAGCGGCAGGATGTTGCCACCAGAAAATTATCGAGACGCAACCCGGCCCGAAGCAAACGCGGAATGGGAATGCCATGCGATTCGGTGCCATGCCCTTCGACGCAGGCTTTGGTGCATTGATCGCACCGGGTGCAGTTGTCCAGATCCAGCACCAGAACGCTCTGGGCTTCATAGAGTCCCTGGCCGACATAATCGTCCAGCAACCGATGACCGATCGAAGTCCGCAGCCGCGTGAACGATTGTTCGATGACTCTCCGGCGGATAAGGCCGAATTGCCGCATCATTTGCAAAAAGTCCGTCCGGCTGAGCCGGGCAAGCTCGAGGTGGTTCAGGGCGCGGCACGTCGCTGTCCGCAGGCCCGGCCGAAATCTTTCCGCCAAATCCTCTCCTGCTTCGTCGAGCGCCCGCTTCAGGTCGCGATCCGCCTGCTCAACGCTCTTGGTTGTTTCCTCCGGTGTAAACGCCAGCAACCCGATCTCGCCTAAAATCGTGCCCGGGCCCGACGAAACGATTTTTGCTTCCTTCCCATGTTGTTGCACGCTGACCCGGACGTGGCCCAGCCGGATGAGATATAAAGCGTTGGCGACGTCTCCCTGCTCGAAAAGCGTTTGGCCGGCCCTGACCCGGACAAAAGAAAGCCGCTCCCGCACATAATCGGCGACCCGCCGATATTCCTCTCCTTTGAGTCCCCTAAATAAATCGGCTTCCTGCAATGTCAGATTGAGCGAGCGTTCGCGGTATTCGGCTTCGAACCGCTGGCGCTGGCTTGGCAGACGCATCAATCGGTCGACCACGTTCCGCCGAACCTCCCAGATCTCACCGTCTTCCAGCGCTGTCACATCGGCCGAGCGCGGAGTTCCGCTCAGGCAAGCCATTTCGCCGACGATCACATCGGCTGGAGTGACATCCATTTGGTAAAGCGGTTTCGGTTGGAACCAGGAACCGCTTTGGCCGCGCGTTCTCTTCGGATAAACGGTGACGCGGAGCTTTCCGCGCCGAATCAGAAACGCGGTATTTCCCGGATCGCCCTGGCGGCACAGCAACTGGCCGGCTTTGACCCGCCGCCGAATAACCAGACCTTGTTGCCAGAGAAGAAGCTTGGGCGGGATTCCCGCGAAAAGTGGATCGGAGATCAGTTCCCTGGCCGTGAGCACCTCGGCCGAACGATCTTTGGCCAGTATTTTGATCTGCGCGACCGGCTTGAACGTGATTGCGCTGGTGGGGCAGGAGACCATGCATTCACCGCACTTCACACAACTCGATTCGCCCATCGGATCGTTTAGATCGAAGCCGATTCCCGCGTTGGTTCCTTTGCCGGTCCGTCCGATCACCTGATTGTCCAGAACCTCGTCGCAGGCACGCACACAACGCTCGCAGAGAATGCAGGCGGTGTGATCGACCGCGAACACGGGCGAAGACGAATCAAATTGACGCCGTCCGGCGAGAGGCCGGGCGGGCGGAGGCGGATTCGACAAAAGACCAAGCTTGAATCGGGATGCGTCGCCGCCGCACCGCTCAGTCATCTGTCCGAGTTCGTTGAAAGGAGCAAGCTGCTTCTCCAACTCCGGCCTCGGCGCCGGCTTGAGATGATCCGCCGCCAGAAGTTCGGTCACCACTTTTACCGCCTGCCGCACTCGCTCGCCGTCCGGTCCCGGGGCGTTCATGGTGAAAACTTCCATCCCGTCCTTCACCTGATGCTGGCAGGCAGGCAGAAGTTTGCGCTCCGCCGCGCGTCGCCCGCGTTTCTGTCCGTAGATTTGCACCACACACAGCCGGCAGACCGCCACCGGCGTCATGTGCGACTGATGGCACAGAGTCGGGATCGGGATTTTTGCTTCGTCGCCCGGTTCCTTGACGTAAAGCTTTCGGGCCGCATCGAAAATGGTTGTGTAACGCGGCGTCGTTCGGCCGTCGAGATCCAGGACGATATTTCCGTTCGGCGTCAGTCAACGGTTCGGCCAGCGGCACCGTGACCGGAGCGCCGTCGATTTGAATGGTGACATTCTTTTCGTAATCGGATTCCGTGGGCGCATCCAAACGGACAAGTTGGCCGTCGATGTCGCGGCTGAACAATCCTTCGTCGTCGTCGCGAACGAAAAGACCGGCAATGAATTCAGAGTCCGCCGGCATTGGTCAGGTCCCGTTTGATCTCCTGGTATGGGCGCCGTTGCCGGACAAATGTTTGGCAACATCCTCCCCAAAAAAGCTCGCCGCCGTCAAAAGCGGCACCGGGACCGAGCGGCCAAGCCCGCAGATGGAGGCCAGCTCAATTGCTTTTCCCATTTCCTTGACCAGCGGCAAGACCTCCTGTTTCCATCGGTCCGCTTCAATCCGGCCGCTCAACAAATGCGAACCAAGCGAAGCCAGTTTCTGGGAACCGAGCCGGCAGGGGACACATTTACCGCACGATTCGTTCCGGAAAAACTCGACCGAATTGACTGCCTGCTCGGCCATGTCCCGGTCCTCGGCATAAACCACCAGTCCGGCGCCCAGGGCCTGAGTCGGGCTCATCGCCCGGAATAAATTCAGTTCCAATTCCAAGTCGACTGTGTCGATCTCGGTTGCGGCGGGATCGAACCCGCGCCGAGCCGCCAGCGCCTGCCAGCTTTTGTTGTTGGTGTGATCGCGAGGCAAGCCGCTTCCCGCCTTGAGTTTCGCCGGCAAAAAGCCGCCGGACGGTCCCGACGGAGCGAACCCTTTGAGATTTCGGTCGCCGGCGATCCCCTGACAATATTTCTCGCCATAAACGAGCTCGCGGAGCGTCAGCCCCATCGGCACTTCATAAACGCCCGGACGTTTGACATCGCCCGAGACGGAAAAATATCGGCGACCCTGCCAGCTGTTTACTCCTGCCTGGGCATAGGTTTTTCCGCCGTTGATGCAAATGGACGGAACCCAGGCAAACGTCTCGACGTTGCTGACCAGGGTCGGAAGATCGTTCAAGCCGTTCGTTTCCAGTTTCGGCGGCATGTTCCGCGGTTCGCCCCGGCGATCGGACATCGCCTCGATCAGCGCGCTCTGTTCGCCGCAGATGTAGCCTCCGGGACTAACGAAAACCGAAATGGGAAACGGCCGTCCCAGAACGGTGGCTTTTTCCCCGCACACTCCCAGCTCCTCGGCGTGGTGAATTTCCGCCTGGCACGCCTCGATTTGCTCCCCGTATTCGTGTCGAATGTAAATGAACCCCTGGGTCGCATCCGCCACCAGGCCGGCCAGAATCACGCCCTCCACAATCAAATGCGGAGCGCGAAGCAATAATTCACGGTCTTTAAACGTTCCCGGCTCGCTTTCGTCTCCATTTACCACGATGAAGGCACGATCGTCCTCCTCCCGGCGGCGAGCATTTCGGACCGCATCGCGCAGGTCGCGCCATTTTTGGACGGCCGGAATTCCTGCGCCGCCCATTCCTCGCAGATCAGCATCGCGAAGTTCATCCAACAAAATGTCCGACCAACCTCCCAGTTCCGGACCTTTGGCCCAATCGCTTTCCGTTTGCCAGGAACGGACCGCCCCGCGGACCGCGTCGTCCAACGGAAAATCGACCCGCAACTGCTTGATCGCGCCGATCCGAAAGTTTTCCAGCGAGCCGGGAGAAAAGCGCTTCGTTTGAAGAACTTTCATGGCTGCATTCAAGGAAGCCTCCCGGGCCCGGACGGCCCCGTGGACCGCGCGGTAATCGGGGTAATCAGCCCCGTAGGGATCGATCTTCACGTCCTCTCCCGCTACCGGATGTTCGTAATCGCTGTCCGGGGCCGGCGGCTCGCTCTTCAGACTGGCGGTGACGATTTCGCTCAGTTGCTCGACCGACCGTTTCAGATAATTGCGTTCGTGGGCGGAGCCCTGCATCAGGAGGCAGGCCGCCGGGGCCCGATCGCACCGGCCCAGGCAGGAGACGCCTTCTATGCCAATCTTTTCGCTGGTTAGGCCAGCCAGTTCCTCCAGCATCTTTCCTGAGCCGGCCAGGTGGCACGACAAATCACGGCAGACGCGCAACACGATTTTCTTGGGAGGCGTAAGCAGGAAGTGAGGAAAAAAGCTGGCCAACCCCTGGAGGCGGTAGAGGGGAACGCCGGTCTCTCTGGAATATTCTTCCAGGGCTTCCCGCTTAAGGTAACCAAACTGGTCCTGAATCCGGTGCAGAGCCGGGACCAGCACCGGGGAATACCAATTGCCGCGTTCTGCGCTCATGTTTGCCCGCCCACAGCGGAACAACCTGCCAGATTATCGAGGGGTCGCGCAAATTCTTTCGCGCGGATTTTGAGGGGAGCGCGGGCATATTGCCCGCTGCTGCCGGCATTTTGCCGGCGGCTCTTCTGTATAATAAACCGGCTGCGATTCTGCCCGCGCGTTCCGGCGCGATCGAATGGCCATTGAGGTCAATCGCCTCTACCTATAGCTTTGTCGCGCTTGCCCCGAATGTAGAGCAAGCCTCAGGCTTGCTGGGGATTTGGATGGCAAGCTGGAAGCTTGCGCCACCTTGCTTATGCCTAACGAATACGAGTCGCCCACGGGGAACCGGCCGCACATTACCGGTGCGGCCATTCCTCCTCTGCGCCACGATCCCTATGCGGCCTTTCGCTCGCGCAGTTACAGCCTTTTTACGACCGGGAATCTGCTTTCAGTCATCGGACGGCAAATGCTGGCGGTGGCGGTGGAATGGGAAATCTACCGGCGCACCCATTCGGCCACTGCCCTGGGTCTGGTTGGGCTGGTGATCGCGGTCCCGGTGGTAGGTTTCTCGTTGCCGGCGGGTCATCTGGCCGATCGCTTGAGCCGGAAACGCATCATTGTTATCTCCCAGATTTTGAGCTCGATGACTTCCGTCGTCCTGGCGCTTGTTTCCTGGAAGCATCTCGCCATTCCCAATGTGGCGATCCTGCAAGCGGGCAATCGCGCCCTGGCGGCAATTGCCGGGGTGTTCGAACAGCATAATCCCGTGTTTCATTTCGACGATGCTTCCATACCTCTCATTTATTTTCTGCTCTTCATCTATGGCACAGTGCGCACGTTCGGTTGGGCGGCGCGAAGTTCCTTTTTTCCCAATTTGGTCCCGCGCGATGCGTTCTCTAACGCAGTGACCTGGAACAACAGCATATTCCAAATCGGATCGGTGGTTGGGCCGGCCATCAGCGGTTTTCTGGTCGTTCACGGCGGCTTTCCGACGGTCTATACGATCGATGCGATCACGGCCTCGGCGTTTTTCCTCCTCGTGCTGCCAATTCCGCGCGGCGATCGGGCCGCGGATAAGAGCAGCCAAACCGCTTGGCGAAGCCTGGTGGAAGGAATGCGGTTCGTGTTCAGCAAGCAGGTGATCCTGGCTACGATTACGCTCGATCTTTTTGCCGTTCTGCTCGGCGGGGCGACGGCTTTGCTTCCAATATTCGCGGATCAGATCTTGCACTGCGGGGCGATTGGCCTGGGATGGATGCGGGCTGCTCCGGCGATCGGAGCGTTCGTCATGGCGCTCCTTATTGCTTATCTGCCCCCGATGCGGCAGGCCGGTCGCGCGCTGCTCTTTTGTGTGACCGGTTTTGGCATCGCGACCATTGTTTTCGGGTTATCCAAAGCACTTTGGTTATCGCTTGGAATGTTGTTTCTGGCCGGCGCGCTCGATAGCGTGAGCGTGATTATTCGCGGCTCGATCGTGCAGTTGGTGACGCCCGATCATATGCGGGGGCGGGTGTCGTCGGTGAATAACATTTTTATTGGCACGTCGAACGAATTCGGCGCTCTCGAATCCGGTTTGACCGCGGCCCTGTTCGGTCCGGTTATTTCAGTGGTGGGCGGCGGGATCGGGACGGTTCTGACAGTGATGGCCGCGGCCTGGCGTTGGCCGGAGATCCGGAAAATCGGGGCGCTCGATAAGACGTTGAAGTAGCGCAAGCCTCCCGGCTTGCGATTGGGAGAGAGAGCGTCGCAAGCGGGGACGCTTGCGCTACATTGGATCATGAAAATTGCCGCTGCCCAGATTGCATGCGTGTCGGGAGATCTCGAAGCGAATCTCGCCAAAGTTCGCGATTTTGTTTCCCGCGCGAAAAAATCCGGGGCCGATCTGGTCGTTTTTCCGGAGATGACCGATACCGGTTATTCCATGGCGGCAATCCGGAAACACGCCACCCCCTGGAGCGAAGGGGCGGTGCCGCGTCTTGGCCAAATGGCAAAGGAATTCTCCCTTTCGATCGTCTGCGGCGTTTCCGAGCGGGACGGCGATGCCATCTTTAACGCTCAAGTCCTAATCGATGCCGCCGGAGCGATCATTGCCAGTTATCGCAAGACTCACCTGGTGACAGCCGCGCCCCTGGACGAGCGGCCGATCTTTGCCCCTGGCGCCAGATTCGTTAGTTGCAAGTTTCATGGTTTTTGTTTTGGCCTAACGATCTGCTACGATCTCCGGTTTCCCGAAGTAGCCCGCAAGCTGGCAGTGGACCAGGAGGTCAATGTCCTGATCAATTCTTCGGCCTGGCCGTTTCCCCGGGTCGAGCATTTGCGAGTTCTCGCTCTCGCCCGGGCGATGGAAAATCAGATCTATGTGGTTTTGGCGAATCGAGTGGGGACGGACGCGGGCGTGACCCTTTGTGGATCTTCTGCAATTATCGATCCTTACGGTGTGATCCTGGCGGCGGCCTCAGCCGATCGCGAAGAGCTGATCCAGGCTGAGATATCGGAGGAGGTCCTCGATTCGGTTCGGAGCCGGATGAAGGTGTTCGAACATCGCCGCAGAGATTTGTATTGAGGCCCATCACTCCCGATTCCTCGCTCCGCTCGGAATGACATGAGAGGCTACGGTTAACCGTCATCCCGAGCGGAGCGAGGGATCGGGCAAGCGGATTTTGGAGCGAGACGTGGGCCCATCGCGTCTGATTACGGTAAGCAGTTTTAGGCGGGCGGGGGTACGCTAAAACGCCCCGTGCAGTGAGATCATCCCGTAGGGAGCGCTGCCGCTCTCGTGGAAGCGAATGTCGGTGCGATAGAAATCGAAATTGCGGTAAGGCTGATACCCGGCTTCGGCGGTCAGGGTCACAATCGACGAAAGTTTCCAGTCCGCGCCCAGCCCGGTGCGGACTTCGCTGTAAGTCAGGACCGCGTGATTGAGCCGGGGCCTCCCCTGGGCGTTGCCGAATTGGTCGTCCACTCGAAAATTTGTCTCCTTGATATTCGCTCCGAGGTAAAGGGTCAAACTTCTGGCCGCCTCAAATTCAATCCGGGGTTCCGGCAGAACCGCATTGAGCACCCATTGGCGAAATACTTTCCAGCGAATGCCCGCGGCCGGGATCACCGGATATTTCCCTTCGATATCGACACTGACACCGAGAATGAATTGCAGGTCCGGATTATAAATGTAAGTGCCTCCCGCGATGAATGGCATATTCACGTCGTCGAAATCGAGATGGTTGGTGCCGTAAAGCCCGGGCGTGGCTTCCAGTCGCACCAGGATCGAATCGCTAAGTGCCTTGTCCAGACCGATTACCAGGCTGGCCGATTGCAGCGTGTTTGGGAGCAGTGACCGCTGGGGCATGCCAAAGGAAAATCGCTCCCATTCCGCGCCCATGCGTAAAACGCCGACGGGGAGGCGGGGGGTAAGGATAAAACGCAGGATGGTGTCGCTCTCCGAGAAATCCCGGACTCTGTGCGTGCCCCGCTCCACGTCGGCGTCGCCGACGTACGTTTCTTCGCCCGTATATTCCCCGGTCAACGAAAAGATGGAGCGAAACCAGTTTTCGGAGTTGTCTTCCTCCCCAAAAGCCGGGGCGGCCAAAAACAGTGAGGCGAGAAAGGCGCATTGAAGAAAACAAATTGTCCAGCCGCGCCGGAGGCGAACCGGCCACAGGCCGGTTGCTACATGTCGAACGTTCCCGCGGAACGGATCGGCCGAACGGTTCGATCTTGAGCGAGGTTCCGATTTGTTCATTTTACCGGTTACCGGCGTGATTCGCGCCGAAAAACTGCGATCGCTTTGGAAATGTCCTTCTTCATGACCGATTCGGATGCAAGCCGTTCCACTCCGTGCAACGATTCCAGCGAAGCGGAGGAAATCATGTCGCCGCGCCAGATCAGAGTAGAAGCCTTTCCCTGGATGGTGATCGGCCACATCTGATAAAGGGTAACGGCCACGTAGTAGCCGCCGCTGGCATAATAGAGAACATCAGCCACCTGCTCGCCACCGGCGCCATCAGCCCGATCGTAAGATGCGCCCAGGGTGATGACGCCTTGATCGTCCACGTCGAGCAATTCCCAATAAAGGTCCGGCCGCAAAGAACCCGCTCCGCGCCCGATGCCGGTGTTGCCGAGAAAATCAGCGAACCGGCGGCGCACTTTTTCCTGCTGCTTGAGTAAATTTTTTATTTCGTCGTTAGGCCGAACCGTCTCGCCGCCGTGATTATAAGGCGGCTGGGCCGCGGTGCCGCCGGAAACGAAGAGCCTGGCCCGCCCCGCCAGCACGTCGCTCCAGAACGCAGCCACCGCCGGAGGCATGACTCCGCCGCCGGCTCCGGTTCCGGAAAATTTCTTTGCTTCTTCGCGGCTGATCTGGAGCTCGCCGGCCAACTTCTGCGTGGCCGAGACGAAAGCGTTTACCGACCCGTTATCGGGAGCGCTCTTGAGCTTGGAGAAATTCGACGGCCCGGGCGAGGAGGGAAGATCGCCATGCAGAAATACCTTCAGCTCCTGGTGTTTTGCCGGGTTCCACCGGCGCAGCGCCTGGAGTTGCTGGGCCGGCGACCCGGGCATGGCATAGCAACTCTGCACCGAAAGAAAACGATCGCCCATCGGAGGACCTTTCTCCGTTCTGGCGTCGCCTTTCAACAGCTCGTTCGGATCCACTTTGTCGAATATGGAAAAGGAAGCGAGATCGGAAACCGGGTCGGCCGCCCAAATTGGAGAGGGCGGCAGAAGGGCCAATGCCAACAACCCTGGCAACAACGCGCTGGTTAGCGCACGTTTTGCCGGTCCGATGTGGACGCTCCGGTCTCTGGTTTGTAGCAGCCGACGCCCCGGAAACAGATGCGTCCCTGCCTGAAATCGGCTCTGCCGGGCAGGAACATTTCTCCGGGACGGGCAGAGGGCAGTGGGCGATTGGTTATTGAGCCGGTCAGCCGCTCGATGGGCATTGAGCGCCTGCCGGGATCTAAAATGATGAAAATCGAATTTCATTGGCCAAGTTAACGACGCTGCCCTGATGGTTGCAAATAGCTAGCCATCAGCGCAATTAACTTCTACCCATGAACGAACCGGTAATCGTCCTTACACATCTGAGCAAGAGCTTCGGCCAGGTCGATGCTGTGCGCGACCTCTCCTTTAATATCGATCCCGGAACCATTTTTGGTTTCCTCGGGGCGAACGGAGCGGGCAAGACCACCACCATCCGGATGCTGTGCGGCCTGACCCATCCCACCAGTGGCAGCGCCGCGATTGCCGGGCGTCACGTTTGGAACGAGCGCCAGGCGGTGCGCACCATGTTCGGTTACGTGGCCCAGCGGTTCAGTTTGTACCCTGATTTGACCGTGGAAGAAAATTTTCGCTTCTTTGGCGGGGCCTGTCGCGTGCCTGCATCCCGACTGGGCGAACGAATGGCGGGTTTGCTAAAACTCACCGATCTGGAAGAAAAACGCGGCACCCCGGCTGGCAGTTTATCCGGGGGAATGCGGCAATTGCTGGCCCTCGGTTGCGCCTTAATTCATGATCCGCCCCTGCTTTTCCTGGATGAGCCGACTTCGGGTCTGGACCCGGTCCACCGGCAGCAGATCTGGAATTTGCTCTACGATCTGAGCAATGAAGGCAAAACCATCTTTGTCACCACTCATTACATGGATGAGGCCGAGCGTTGCACCGAAGTCGGCTTCCTGGAAAGCGGCAGGCTTCTGGCCAAAGCCCGGCCCCGCAGCCTAAAATCCAGTTTTCGCACCCGGCTGCTGGAGCTGGACGTCGCCCCGGTAATGGCTGGCCTGGTCCATTTGCGCAATCTGCCGGAGGTGCTCGGAGTCTCGTTACGCAGCGGGAGTCTGCGTATTTATGCGCCGGACCCGGAAAAATTAATGGCGGAATGGCGCCGGCACTGGCCGTTTCCAGACATTCGACTGTTAGGGGAACGTTGGGTTGAGCCCGACATGGAGGATGTTTTTACCGCTTATTCCCAGCGTTACGACGCTCTCTTGAAAACCGAATGAACCGCACTTCTCTTGCCGCCATCACCAGCGTCGCCTACAAGGAGTTTCTCCATATTTACCGCGACCGCCGCATTCTCCTTTTGCTGCTGATTCTGCCGCCGCTCTTCACTCTCCTTTTCGGTCATGCCTTTGAAAACACCGAGCTGACCGGTGTTCCCGCGCTCTTGATCAACCGCGATCCGACTCCGCTAACTAACGAGTTCCTGGAGGTTATTTCCAAAAATCGAACATTCGACTGGCGGAAAGGGTCGCCCGAAATCACGAACGAAGCCGATTTGCTCGGCTACCACGTGAGGGCATCGCTGGTTATTCCCGCGGGCTGGAGTGAAAGCCTGGCCAGGGGCAACCCCATGCCGGTGCCACTTTACCTCGATGGCGCCGACACTAACACCGCCTCCGCCGTCGAAGGAGAGGTGCGAAAAAGTCTGGCCGATTTTCAAGAAAAACGGCGCGACGCGATTGTGGAATCGCTTCCGGACGATGTCATCGAGCTGGGCAAGAAGCTGCCCCTGCCAATCCGGAAGCAATTTGTTTCCTTGATGGAGCCGTGGACGACGAAAAGCAAGATCCTCTACAACCCGACCTCGCGCTACATCGAGTACGTCATCCCGGGGATCATCGGGCTCATTCTCCAACTCCTGACCGTAACCCTGATGGCGTGCACCATCGCGCGGGAACGCGAGTCCGGTACGCTTTATCAGTTGATGGTGACATCGTTGAAACGGGGAGAAATTGTGATTGGGAAAATTCTTCCTTATCTCGGGATCTCGATCTGTTTGATCGTGGTGATTGGGGCGGTTGCCTGCCTTCATTTTCATGTCCGATTTTATCAGCCGCTGATGCTGGCCCTGATTTGTTTGCTCTTTCTCCTTTGTTCCCTTGGCCTTGGTTTGCTGATTTCGGCCTTCTCCCGCACCCAGACCCAGGCCATTCAATTCTCAGTGTTCTTCCTGCTGCCGGTCTTCGTCCTCTCCGGCGCGTTCGCTCCGCTCGAACAACTCCCGGCCGCCGTTCGCTACATCGCCGAGTGTTTTCCTCTTACCCATTTCTGCCGCGCTTTCCGGCGGGTGAACATGTACCACGCCGGGGTATTGTTTTATACCGGCGACCTGGTCGTTCTCTTCCTCGGCGCCGTTGTCACCTTCCTGGGCGCCGCTTTCTTGCTCCAGCGAATCGAGGAGTGAGCGTCCGGCCCACTGTTCGCCCTTAGCCGGGCCCGCCTCGGCCGGTTACCGGTTAAAATTTCGCGTGGATTTCCAACCGGACGTAGGGCGCGGGATCGGTTCGATAATATTCGCCCGCCCGATGAAAGTTAAAAGAACGCTGGATCGACCAGCCTCCCCCTAAATCGAGGTCGATGCGATCGCTTACCGAATAAGTCAGTCCCGCTCCAGCCCGGTAATCGTTGTAATCCACTTGGGTGCCGCTCAGTTTGGCCACATGGGGTCCGACGTAGTTGTCGTGATGATCGGTCCGAAACGAGCCGCCGGCCAGTTCGGCGCCGACGTAAACCTCCCATTGCTTGGTGATTGAATAAATCAGCCGCGGCTCGGGGATCACACCCATCAATCGAAGTTTTTCGGTCGGATACCAAACCAACCCGGCCAGGGGTGTCACGGGAAAGCCGCCCCGCAAAAATGAGGTGTAGGCGCCGGTCAGCAGATAAAGTTTGTCCGGCTGGAGAATCCAAAAGCGTCCGACCAAAATGGGACAATCAAAAGAGGCAAGCCCAACATGTTCTTCGGTATAAAAACCAGGCCGAATTTGAAGGAAAGCGCCCAGGTCATCACCCTTCATGTAATCAAAACCGATCTGGCCGGCCAGACTTTGAAGATGGACCGGAACCGGCGCGCGGGTATTGCCAAAATCGAAACGGTTATAGGAAACGCCGGCATGAAAATACCAATGCCCGTCGATTAAAAAACGGTGGGCGTAGGCGATGGAGTTTTGCAGTTCGTATTGTTTGCCGAAGCTTCCTCCGTGATTGAGATCGCTCTCAAACACGTAAGCGGTTTCGCTTTCAAAAATATCGATCGGAACCTGCCCGGTCTGCTCGGTCCCGGGAGCGAAGCCGTTTTCAGATTGAGCCCGAGCCGTCTGCAAGAGTGCCACGACGATCAGGGCAAAAAACATTCGGGCAAATTTTTTCACGCCGGTCTTGTCTGGAAGCGATCTCCCATTTATGAGATGGTTTCTACTGCATTCGAGGGTGTTGGACAACCGGGATATTTTATCGGCAGATCGACCCGTCCTGATCGCGTTCGAATAGCGATAACAGGAGTGCCACTGTTATCGCGATCCGCCTGACTGGAAGCGCGGCATCTTCGCTGCACTCGTGGAGCAGACTGGCAACCCCGATTTTGAATTAAGAGAATGCATACCAAAGCCTGGTTTTATTTCGGCACCGGAATCCTGGTGGCGGGGATTGGACTGCATGTCTTGAACGCAGCATCTCCTGGCGGGGGCAACGCGACGCCCCAGGATGTGTTCGATGGGATGCGGCAAAGTTTCCGGCCGGAACAGGCCAGGGGAGTGCACGCCCGATATCAATGGCGGCTCAGCGGGCCCCACGGCGGAGAATGGTGGATTGAAGTCAAGGAGGGCAAAGCCAGGATCGGCAAAGGAAAAATCGATCATCCCGATGTCACCTTTGTTTCGAGCGACCGGACCTGGGTGGCCTTGTCCAATGGCAGGCTGAGCGGGTTTTGGGCGACGATCACCGGTCGCCTGAAAGTTCGCGGCGATCAACGCCTCGCCCGGAAGCTCGGCAAAATGTTTCCTTAGCCGGCGGATTGTGGCTTGCCGGCCTGCATCAGCCGGCACGGCCCGTCACGCATTGTAAACAGACTCGGGCAAGACCCGGGCCGGCCTAAGCAATTTTCCCTTGAGCCGGCCGGCCGGAGCAATTTATTGGGGACCATGAAAAAGTTCCCCCTTTATTCTGCCGTTCTTATTGTCTTGATGTTGGCGGTCGCCCAGCTCCGGGCATCTGGAAATTTCCGCCCGGCCATGATCGGCAACGGCGCTGATTCGTTGGCGGCGCGGCTGCATTATCCGGAAAAAGCCAAGCGGAAAATGACGCAAGGCGCGGTCACGTTTTATTGCGAAGTTGGCACGGACGGCAAGGCGGAGCATGTGGAAGTGATCGGAGCAAAAAACAAAGGCGCGTTGACTGCGGCGGTGGAAAACGCTTTGGAAAAAGGGCGTTTTCGACCTGCCATGTCCGATGGAAAACCGGTGCCGGTCATGATTGGAGGCACCATCTTGTTTTTGTTTCATGACAAACAGCCAATCATAGCCGTGTCGCTTTCGACTGCGGACAAGGAGAAGACCGCCGCTCTGGGCAATTACATTCAGCCGCAAATGATCGGCAGTAACGCGGACTTCCGGCGCAAGCTTATCAAATCGCAGTATGATATTCACCTGCGGGGCGGCCAAAATCCGAGCGCGGAGGTGCTTGTCCAGGTTGACGCGCAGGGCAATCTGACCAGCACAAAAATTCTCGCTCAATCTCCGCCCGACGGCGGCTGGGGGCCGTTGATGGTCAAGGCGATGAAAGGCGCGAAATTTATCCCAGCGATGAAAAACGGCTCGCCGGTAGCGGGAGAATTCAATCTTCCATTGATTTTCAAGGGAATGCGCGACCCGGATTCGGGTCCGGACATCGGAAGCCACATTAACGACGATTCCGGCAGCCCATAGGATCGCTGTTAAAAACCGGCGGCTCGACTAGAAACTGACGCCAGGGGAATGTGAAAAAGATCTGATCAGCGTCGCCGGGTCCGGCAGCAGGCCGGTCGCTTCGACTTAAAACTTCGCGTCAATCGCGAGCCGGAAGAAAGGCGCGGGATCTGCCCTTTCCCGAACAGCGATCCGAAAGAAGTCGAACTCTCGCCGGAAGGTGTAGCCCGCTCCGGCCGAAATCTTAAAATTTTTAAACCCGGAATAACTCGCCTGTAGCCCGGCCCGTTCTTCACTGTATTGAAGAGAGGCGTTGTGCACCTGGAGCTTTCTGAGCGGAGTGATGACATCGTCGGTCCGGAAGTCGTCGTAGTTAAGCTCGCCCATGAGCCGGAAGTCCCAATTGTCGTCCGGGCTGTAAACCAGCGCGGGCTTGGGGAAGACCCCTTGCAGGCGCAGGTGATCGTTGAACAGCCAGATCAGTCCGCCCCCGGGAGCAATGATTGGATCCTGGTTAAAACCGCCGCCGATGCCGATAACGGCAAAGATCTTGTCTTTTTTTAGCGGAATAGTGCCGAAGATTTTCCAGGGCATATCGAATGAGCCGCTATTGATTCTTTCCTGGAAATAGGCCCCTGGATCGATCACAACACCGGCCCCGGCGTGGTCGTGGACAACGTATTCGAAGGCAAGTTCTCCGTAAGCAGCCTGCAAATGATCGGGCAAACCGTTGTTGGTGCCGCCAAAGTCAAAGCGCTCGTACTCAACCCCGGCCCGCAAATACCAGTTCCCGGTGATAAGGAACCGATGATCGTAACCAAAATCGCTATAGAGAGAGTCGCCTTCTCCCATCCGTTTTTCGAAGAAATCGCTGCGCAGGGTGTAACTGGATTGCAGCCAGAAAAGATCCGTCGAATTCTCGTTCTTATCGGTGGCCGCAGCTTGAGTTTGGGTTTCCTCCGCGGCGAAAGTTAGCGACGACCCAACCAAGAGCGCGCTCAGAATAAGGAATGGGATCTTAGGCATAGGAAAAGCGGCAAATGGACATATGATGAAAATCGGACGCGCAGGCCGGGCTTGATGTATCGGATTGCAGCGACTTGAGCAAGCGGTGATTCCAAAGTATTTGCCGGAGCTTGCCTTCCGATCGAGATGCCGCGGGGCCCGCGCCGTTTCAAACAAAGAATAACCGTGGTCGTTGCCGGGGGATTGGTGATTTTGGTTCGATTCAGCCGAATAGCGCTCGGCGCGCATTACCTCACCGATGTTCTGGCCGCTCTTTTGCGATCTGGCGACAAGACCGATGCGCCGGAAATGGAAGCAGTCACCGGACTTCGCTGCCGCGTGTCCCCCAGGTTGCCGTCGTCCCGTTGGGGCAGCTGCGGGACCAGCCGCCCTAACGGCGTCAGGTAGCCGCGTTGCGGTGCAACGTGTTGGACGCAATCTGAAGGGAACGTCTCCGGGAACCGGCCACAGGCCGGTTGCTACAATCGGTTGCTACAATTGGCATTGGCGGAAGAGGCCAGATTGAACATCGTGCGAAGCTGCCTCTTTGTTTGCTCAGTGGCCCGAAACAGCGCACCAGGATGAAGGTATTTCGAAAACTGAAGATAACGGCCTATCTCCTGGGCCTGACTGGCGGTCTCCTTTTCACCGCCCTCCTCATCCGTCAGGGGGTTGTCGCGGTCGGCGCCGCGGTCGTCGCCGCCGGGTGGGCAATTGCCGCCGTCGCCGCATTCCACCTCATCCCCATTTTTCTCGATGCCATCGCCTGGTGGGTGCTTTTTCCCAAAACAGAGCGGCCTTCCCGCCGGAATTTGTTTTGGATGCGCTGGATCGGCGAATCGATTAGCAACCTGGTGCCGTCGGCTCAGGTGGGAGGCGACATCGTTCGGGCCCGATTGGCCACGATCACGGGAACCCCGATGGCGACGGCGGCTGCGACCGTGATTGTGGATGTGGTGGTGGGGGTGGTAACGCAAATTGGATTTACCCTGCTCGGACTCGGCTTGCTTGTGGAAGTCACCGGACGCACAACCTTGGTCGGGCCGACTTTGTTAGGCGCAGTGATCGGGGCCGCGGCCATCACCGGTTTTTATGTTGCCCAACGGCTGGGAATGTTTCGCTTCGTTAGCGTCATTATCACCCGGCTGATCCGATCCCCGGAGTGGAGCTCGCTGGTGCAGAGTGGAGAAAAACTCGACCAGACGGTGGTTGCGCTTTACCGGCGCCGCGGAGCCACCTTTTCCTGCTGCGCGGTCACGGTGATTTCACTGCTGGTAAGCTCGGGCGAAATCTGGATTGTGCTGCGCGCCCTCGGGTCCGCCGCCACCGTGACGAATGCAATCATCCTTCAAAGTATGGCGATGACGGTGCGGTCGGCCGCTTTTGCGGTTCCCGGGCAACTGGGTGTGCAGGAAGGCGGTTATATCGTGATCGGCAGTCTTTTGGGCATTCCGGGCGACACCGCTTTTGCCATTTCCTTGATCGCGCGCTGCCGCGATTTGGCCATTGGCATTCCGGGATTGGCGGCCTGGCAATGGATTGAAGGGCGGCGTCTCTGGAGGAGGCGGGCCGCACCCGCCGAATAGGAGCCTCAGACAATCCAGCGCGGGATGCGTCTCCGCCGTCGAGTGATCGAGGCGAAAAAGGAAATCGCTACAGCGAAATGGTCTCCCCTACTTTCAAGACACGAAGCTCGGTATCGAGGCCGCGCTTCTTCAGTTCCCGGCTAAATTCCTCCGGGGTGCCGGTCAGGACCGGAAAAGTCTCGTAGTGCTGCGGGATAACCGTGCGAGGGCGAACCAGCTTAACGGCGTCGGCCGCGCGCTTCGGTCCCATGGTGAAATGATCGCCGATACAGACGATCATGACATCGATTTTGTTATAGTTGGAGACCAGGGCCATGTCGGAAAACAGATCGGTATCTCCAGTATTGTAGAGAGTTGGACCGTTTTGAATCGAGATAACGATGCCACTTGGGGTCCCTCCATAATAGGGAGCGCTTTCGTTGCTGGAAATCGCTGAGCCGTGCAGGGCCGGCACAAATGTGGCCGTGACCGCGCCGTCGAGGAGATGGAGTTCGCCGCCAAAATGCCCCGTCGTGTCCATGTCCGCCTGATCCGCCGGATAGCCGAGCACCGACTTCATTGCGAAGGCGAGATCGAACGTCGCAACCAGCTTGGCTCCGGTCTGTTTTCCGATTTTAACGGAATCTCCGACATGATCGAAATGGCCGTGAGTAAGCACAATCAAGTCGACCCGCTTCAACGCCGCCAATTCCTCCTCGCCTTTTTTAAACGTCGGATTGGTTAACCAGGGATCGATCAAAAGAACATGACCCGACGGTGTAACGATCTTGAATGCGGCATGCCCGTACCAGGTAAGTTGAGTTTGAGCCATGCCTGAGACGGAATCGAAAAGTTTGCCTCGGGCAAGCCCAATGATGAACGGGAGAATCGGGCGCCCGCCATTCGACATCGGCCATTCGTCATTTTATTAGAAGCCATCTGAGGCTTCTAGGAGTTTGGTCGATTCTGATAACACCTGTTGGCTACTGCGAACTCATGCGAATTCTGGAACCGGTTGTCGGCGCCGGCAGCACGAGCAGGCATGAACGGGGTCACCGGCGTATGGACAAGTCCTAGCATCTTTTACGCGAAGAAGCTTTGGGAGGCCAAGGCATTCAAGCTGAGGTGGGCGGAAGGACAGGCAATCTCCACTTTTCGTTGGCAGAAAATCGTATGCAATTCAATATTCTTGCCATCGTCATTCAGCGGATTTCAAATAGGTTGTCCTTCTTCCCTCGCTTGATCGATATCAGTTTTAACAGAGCCTTCCGCTCGAAAACCAAAGGGGGTGGCGGAGAAATGCCATGCAATTGACCGTTCGCGCCGTATCGAAGCTTTTCAACGTTTCGGAGAAGACCGTTTACCGGTGGATTGAGCACGAAGACCTGCCGGCTTCCGTTATCGATGGGAATTACGGGTTTAATCGCGGTGAATTAGTGGAGTGGGCGACGACGCGGCACCTTCGGATTCCGGATAAACTTTTCGAGGGGACCGACAATAAGGACGGAGTGCTTCCTTCACTGGCGGAGGCGTTGCAGGCCGGCGGAATTTTTCACGAGATTAAGGGGTCCGACAAAGGCGCGGTGCTGGGCGCAGCCGTAGAGGTAATGCCGCTGCCCCAAGAGGTGGATCGACATCTTTTATGGCAAATGCTTTTCGCGCGCGAGTCCCTGCAATCAACCGGCGTCGGCGAGGGGATTGCCATCCCGCACGTGCGCAACCCGATGGTGCTGCACGTGTCGCGTCCGATGATTACGCTCTGCTTTCTTGAACCACCGGTGGATTTCGGCGCGCTCGACGGCAAACCAGTTTACGCGCTTTTTTCGCTGATCAGCCCGAGTCCGCGCGTGCATCTGCATCTGCTCTCGCGGCTGGCGTTCGCATTGCACGACGCCGGTTTCAAAGAACTGATCGCGCAACGCGGCACGAAGGAAGAGATTCTCCACGGAGCCGGCCGGGTGGAGGCAAGAGTGGTGGCGCGCGGGGCGACCAGCGAGGAGGGTTGAGCCGGTGGTTCTCCTGCTACTATCGGTTGCGATACTCGCGGTGAGCGGATTTGTCGCGTTGCTTGGAGAGCGGTCGGCGCGAATCGCCACGGGGGTCGGCGTCGGCGGAGCGGTCATCAGCTGCGCAATCGGATTGATTCCTTCACTCGGCGTGTTGCTCGGCGGTGAGACCGAATCGCTGCATCTCGCCTGGCCGGTTCCTTACGGCTCGTTCTTCGTGGAAATGGACGCGCTTTCGGCATTTTTCGTCGTGGTAATTTTGGCTATTTCCGCGTTGGCCGCGATCTACGGCGGCGAATATCTCTGGGCCTGGCGCGACAAGAAATCGCTCGGAGCACCGTGGTTTTTTTTCAACCTGCTCGTGGCCAGCATGGTGATGGTGGTGTTGGCGCGAAATGGCGTGCTCTTTCTTGTGGCCTGGGAGGTGATGGCCCTGAGTTCGTTTTTTCTCGTCATGTTCGAAGACGAGCGGGAGAGCGTGCGCGACGCCGGCTGGACTTACCTGGTGGCCACGCATCTGGGCACGGCATTTCTGCTGGTGATGTTTGTCCTGATGGGGCGCGAAGTCGGATCGCTCGACTTTGATCAATTTGAAAAACTCAGCGGCATCGCGCCGGCAAGTGCGAGTTTGTTATTCCTGCTCGCGGTAATCGGATTCGGCACGAAGGCCGGTTTCATGCCGTTGCACGTCTGGTTGCCCGAAGCGCATCCGGCCGCGCCGAGCCACGTGTCGGCAGTGATGTCTGGCGTGATGATCAAAACTGGAATTTACGGACTCGTCCGCGTGCTGACATTTCTCGGCCCGCCACCGCTGTGGTGGGGATGGTTGCTTGTCGGGATCGGATTGTCGTCCGGAATTCTCGGTGTCCTGTTTGCGCTGGCGCAACACGACCTGAAACGGCTGCTGGCCTATCACAGCGTCGAGAATATCGGCATCATTGCGCTTGGTCTCGGTGTCGGGCTTCTTGGTATGAATGGCGGTTCGCCTGCGCTGGTCGTGCTGGGCTTCGGTGGCGGGTTGCTTCACGTCGCCAACCACGGAGTATTCAAGAGTCTGCTTTTTCTTGGCGCGGGTGCGGTCTTGCATGGCGCGGGCACCCGCGAGATCGACCGTCTCGGCGGTCTCTTGAAACGAATGCCATGGACGGCATTCACTTTTCTGGTCGGGGCCGTCGCCATCTCGGGACTGCCGCCGCTGAACGGATTCGTGAGCGAGTTTCTGATTTATCTGGGAGCGTTTGGCGGCGGGATTTCTCTCAACCCTGGAGCCGCCGTCCCGCTATTCGGACTAATTGCCGGCCTGGCGCTGATTGGTGGTTTGGCGGCCGCATGTTTCACCAAAGCGTTCGGAATTGTATTTCTTGGTCAGCCGCGCAGCGAGCACATCCGGCATGCCCATGAAGCTGGCTGGCTGATGCGAATTCCGATGCTACTTCTCGCCGCGAGCTGCGTTCTGATCGGATTATTCGCGCCAATGGCATTGTCGATCTTGCAACCGGTCGTGCAACAAGTGAGCGGATTGCCCGCGAATATTGTTCATGAAAATCTGGCCAGCGCGGCCGGGCCATTGCGTTTAGTTGCAACGATCGGCGCGGCGTTCCTGGTCCTGGTAATGATTCTTGTGCTGCTGCGGCGGATCCTGCTTGCGAACCGAAAAGTGGAAGGGAGCGTTACATGGGGCTGTGGTTACGACTTGCCGACGGTGCGGATGCAATACACGGCTTCGTCATTCGCTCAACCGCTGACGGATCTTTTCAAGCCGTTGCTCGGCACAAGGAAGAATGTTTCGGCGCCGCGCGGTTATTTTCCGTCTGACGGCGCGCTGAAAACGGAGACGCCCGATCTGTTCAGCGAGAAAATATACGGGCCGGTATTCACATGCATCGGCTCGGGGCTGTCGCGGTTGCGCTGGCTGCAACAGGGCAACGTCCAGCTTTATGTTCTCTACATCGCGCTGACGCTGCTGGCGCTTCTGGTTTGGAAACTCTGGTGATATGCAACTCGCTCCCCTGATTCATCTGCTTTTGGGATTAATGTTTGCGCCGCTGTTGCTCGGCATCATCAACCGGACCAAAGCATTTTTTGCCGGGCGGCGCGGTCAGCCATTGCTGCAGCTGTATTACGATGTTTGGAAACTGTTGAGGAAAGGCGCGGTTTACAGTCGCACCACCACTTGGATCTTTCGGGCCGGCCCGATTGTCGGGTTGGCGGCGGTTCTGGCAGCGATGACGCTCGTCCCGTTCGGCAAAATTCCGGCGCTGGCGGCGTTTCCGGGCGATTTGATTCTGTTCGCGTATCTGCTTGGCTTGATGCGGTTTTTCACCGTGATTGCCGCGCTGGATACGGGTTCGAGCTTTGAAGGAATGGGCGCGAGCCGCGAAGTCCAATTCTCCGCGCTGGCCGAACCTGCGTTGCTGCTTGCTCTGGTTGCGGTCGGGCGCCGGACGGGAAGCATCTCCCTCTCCGGCATGTTCGAGAGGATTTCGGCGGATGTGTGGCAAACGGCGGGACTCTCCCTCGCGCTGGTAGCCGCGGCGCTGCTCGTCGTTCTTCTCTGTGAGAACGCGCGGATTCCGGTGGACGATCCAAACACGCACCTCGAGTTAACAATGATTCACGAGGTGATGGTGCTCGATCATGGTGGGCCGGACCTGGCGTTTATTGTTTACGGCGCAGCGCTCAAATTGTGGGTGCTTGGCGCGCTCCTGATTGGGATTGTCGTGCCGATTCAAAGCGGAAGCGCTTGGATTGATATCGCCGTTTCGATCGGCGGAATGCTTGCCCTCGCTATTGTGATTGGAATCGTCGAGTCCACGATGGCGCGGTTGCGACTGGTGCGCGTGCCGCAACTGCTCGTGGGGGCGAGCGTGTTGGCGACGCTGGCGCTGATTTTGGTCCTGAGGTGAACGGTGAACACTGACGTCATATTAATCTTGGTCGTTCTCACGAACCTGCGGCTGCTGGGATCGAGCCGGCTCGGCGCCTCCATTCGCACGGTAGCGGTCCAGGGATTTCTGATCGGACTGTTGCCGTTGCTCGCGCCCGATCACGGTGTGCTGTGGCAGATTCTGGTTCTGGCGATTGGAAGTATGGCGCTTAAAGGTGTGGTATTTCCAAGATTACTGCTTCGAGCTTTGCGCGAGGCGGATGTGCGCCGCGAAGTCGAACCGTTCGTGGGTAGCGTTACGTCATTGCTCGTCGGGATCGTGGCGTTAGGCGCTTCATTCTGGATCGGCCAACGCCTTCCGCTGCCGAGCCCGACGACTTCGCCGCTCCTGGTGCCGGTTGCGCTGTCGTCGATTCTGATTGGTCTTTTTCTTATCGTCAGTCGCAAGAAAGCGGTGAGTCAGGTGCTGGGATTCCTGGTGCTGGAAAACGGCATATTCACTTTCGGCGTCGGACTCGTGCGGGAATTATCTTTGCTCGTTGAGCTCGGCGTTCTTCTTGATGTGTTCGTCGCGGTCTTCGTGATGGGGATAATGATTTTCCACATCAGCCGCGAGTTCGATCATCTCGACACGGATCGGCTTTCAACACTCAAGGATTGAAGTGCTTATTCTCGCTCTGGTCCTAACACCGGCATTTGCCGGCATCGCGGCTTTCGTGGTGCGGGCGGACCCTCTCCGTCGCGCGCTTCTCGTAGTAACCGCGGTTGCGCACACGGGAATGACGGCGGCTTGCTGGGTGTTGCGTCCGTCTCCGGTTATTAACGGTTCGCTCGCGCTCGACGCCCCAGGCTTGTTGTTCTTGAGCATCACGACCGCTCTTTTTCTCGCAGCAGCGACTTACGGACTCGGCTACTTGAGCCACGAGAAGCACGTGCCCGAAAAAGATTTTGAAGAAGGTTTCCTTTTCACCAATGCGCCCGAGGCCATCTTCACTGGATGCTTGCTGCTCTTTCTCGCGGCCATGACGCTTGTGACGATCAGCCAGCATTTCGGTTTGCTTTGGGTGGCGGTGGAAGCGACTACCCTGGCCAGCGCGCCGCTGATTTATTTCCATCGGCATCACCGTTCGCTCGAAGCGACGTGGAAATATCTGCTGATTTGTTCGGTCGGAATCGCGCTGGCGTTGCTCGGCAATTTTTTGCTGGCTGTGTCCGCGTCGGGCCCCGGTCATGAATCGACTCCATTGCTGCTCGCTGAATTGATGCGAAACGCTCCGCAATTCCGCGTCCCCCTACTGAAGGCGGCGTTCCTGTTTCTGCTTGTTGGTTACGGCACGAAAATGGGACTTGCGCCGCTTCACACTTGGTTGCCTGACGCCCACAGCGAATCCCCTTCGGTGATTTCCGCGTTGCTTTCCGGCGCACTGCTAAATTGCGCATTCCTAGCGATTCTCCGCGCCTTGCAAGTTTGCGCTGCGGCAGGGCAGGCGGCATTCTGCCGGGATCTGTTTGTCTGGTTCGGCCTGGTTTCGATGGCCGTCGCGGCAGTCTTTATTCTTGGCCAGTCCGATTACAAACGGATGCTGGCCTACTCGAGCGTCGAGCACATGGGCATTCTCGCGCTGGGCATCGGGCTGGGCGGTGCGGCCACATTCGGCGCGATGCTTCACGCCGTGAATCATTCGCTGACAAAGGCCGGATTGTTTTTCGTCGCCGGCAACATTCTTGCAGTCTACAAAACGAAATCCACGGCTGAGGTCCGTGGCGTAATGCGCATTCTGCCCGCCTCGGGACTATTGTGGCTCGCGGGTTTTTTTGCAATCACAGGGTCGCCGCCGTTCGGACCGTTTCTGAGCGAGTTCACGATTTTAAAGGCGGCTTTGGATCATGGACACGGCGCGATTGCGGCCGTGTATCTGGCTTTGCTGGCATTGATTTTTATCGGGATGGCGAGCGTCGTTTTGCGAATGGCGCAGGGAACACCATCGAGCGAAATGAAACCCGCCACGTCAAACGAAGCTCTGCTCGCGGTCGTACCGCCGGGGTTGCTCGCCGCCGCGGTTTTGATTCTTGGAGTTTACATTCCGCCTTTCCTCAGTGCCGCGCTCCATGATGCCGCCCAAACTCTAGGAGGGTTCTGATGCCAGCCACTCTCTCAACGCATACCAGCAACGCCGAGCGAATTGCGCTCCAAGCCGTGCCGCGATTGCCGATTGAGGATTTTCGCAGTGTTGTCATCGACAGCGTTCGTGACGGAGCGCGCATCGCAGCGTTGTTTGGCCACCCGAAAGGTGCGGGCACGGTTCGACTGTTCGCAGTCCTGGCGGATGGAAACGCAGGGGCGATCTCTTTGTCGTCCACCGATATCGCAGGCAAATATCCATCGCTGACTCCGGAATGTCCGCAGGCGCACTGGTTCGAGCGCGAAATTGCAGAGCAATGCGGCGTGGTCCCGCAAGGTCATCCCTGGCTAAAACCCATTCGCTTTCAGTCATCACGACCACCGGGTGTAACGAATTTTTTCCAAGTCGCAGGCGAAGAAATTCACGAAGTGGCAGTTGGGCCAGTCCACGCAGGCGTCATCGAGCCCGGTCATTTTCGTTTTCAATGCCACGGCGAGGATGTGCTGCACTTGGAGATTGCGCTCGGCTATCAGCATCGTGGGGTCGAACGCGCGCTCATCGGTGGGCCGAACAAGCGAACGATTCATTACATGGAAACGCTGGCGGGTGACACGACCATTGGCCACGCCACCGCGTATTGCCAGGCGGTGGAGGCGCTGGCAAGTTGTCAGCCGCCCGCGCGGGCGCAAGTGTTGCGAGGGGTCGGGCTCGAATTGGAACGGCTGGCCAATCACGCGGGAGATCTCGGCGCACTGGCCGGCGATGTTGGCTATCTGCCGACCGCTTCCCATTGCGGACGGATTCGAGGCGAATTCCTTAACATGACCGCTTTGTTATGTGGCAGTCGTTTCGGACGGGGGTTCGTTAGGCCGGGTGGTAGCGAGTTCGACGTGGATGAGGCGCGCGCAGGGGAGCTGTTGGAGAGGATCGAGCAGGCGCTGCGCGATGTAACGGTGGCGACAAATTTGTTGTGGAGCACATCGTCGGTGCGCGCACGATTCGAAGATACGGGAACGATTTCGCGAAAAATCTGCAATGACCTGGGATTGGTCGGGCCTGTCGCGCGCGCTTGCGGCCTGGAGCGCGATGTGCGGCAGGAATTTCCGTTCGGCATCTACAGATTTTTCCAGGTCCCGGTCTCAACCTTTCATGCGGGCGATGTGTTTGCGCGCGCTTATGTTCGCTGGCTCGAAATTCAAAGATCGGTCGCTTTTATTCGAGACCAGCTCAAGACCTTACCGCCCGGTTCGATTCGAGCGGAGACAAAGTCTCTGGCAGCGGACGTGATGGTCGCGTCGCTGGTCGAAGGGTGGCGCGGCGAGATTTGTCACGTCGCGATGACCGATGAACATGGGAAATTTAGTTGTTACAAGATTGTCGATCCTTCGTTCCAAAACTGGTTCGGGCTGGCGATGGCGATGCGCGGCGAGCAAATCTCCGAATTTCCCCTGTGCAACAAAAGCTTCAACCTTTCCTACTGCGGACATGACTTGTGAGGTGACACGATGCTGAAAGCCACTCTCGCGCGATTTCAACAAGGACATCGGACGATTCCGTTTCCGAAGACTGAGCCCGCGATGCCGGACCGTTTTCGGGGTCGGCCGGTCGTCGAGCGCGAGAAATGCCCGGTCGGATGTCGCGATTGCGCCGACGCCTGTCCGACTGACGCAATCATGATCGACAATCAGGGCCTCCGCCTCGATTTGGGACGATGCTTGTTTTGCACCGATTGCGTCCAAGCGTGTCCGGAGCAGGCTATTCGCTACACCCAGGAATTTCGATTGGCAGCGAACCGGCGCGAAGGCTTGGTCATGAACGGACAAACGCTGGAGCTGGCGACGGCGTTGGAAGGTAAAACGAGAAGATTGTTTGGTCGCTCCCTTAAACTGCGTCAGGTCAGCGCCGGCGGATGCAACGGATGCGAGTCGGACGTGAACGTCTTGAACACGATCGTCTTCGATCTTGGCCGGTTCGGAATTCAGTTCGTCGCATCACCGCGTCATGCCGACGGCTTGCTCATCACGGGACCGGTGACTGAAAACATGAAGTCGGCCCTAAAAGAAACATACGACGCCGTACCGTCGCCGAAGATCGTCATCGCCGTCGGGGCGTGCGCGATTGCGGGCGGTCCCTACATCAACCATCCCGAAGTTCACAACGGCGCAAACAGTGTTGTGCCCATCGATCTGTATGTTCCCGGTTGTCCGCCGCATCCGTTGACGATTCTCGATGGTCTGCTGCGCCTTTTGGGGAGAATCGAAGATCCACGTGCCTCTTGCTTAGTTCGAACTCAGTGCTGAAAGGGTTCATCCTCCAGGAAACCGGATTTTCCTATAAGCTATCATGGCTTCTAGTGGTTCCGAATCCATGAATCACGCCCACGCTCACAAACACATCGCCGCCACCGATGAACGCCTGGCTGTTTTGATCGCCCGGTCGCGCCGGTACAATCTTGTGCCGTCGTTGTCGGTCCGCCCCTTCGACGCCCTGGCTGAATCGATCGCTTATCAACAGTTGAGCGGGAAAGCGGCGGCCACGATTTGGGGCAGGGTGCGCGCGCTTTTTCCACGCAAGAAATACCTCGATCCCCGGCTCGTCCTGGCTACGCCGGACGAGAAATTGCGAGCCGCCGGCTTATCGGGCAGCAAGGTCGCGGCGCTCAAGGATCTCGCTGCCAAAACGATTGACGGCACGGTTCCGCCGGGCCGTGTTCTGACAAAGCTGAGCGACGAAGAGATTATCGAACGTCTGATTGCAGTGCGTGGAATTGGCCGCTGGACCGTGGAGATGCTCTTGCTCTTCGATCTGGGCCGGCCGGATGTCTGGCCGGTGCACGATTACGGGGTCCGGAAAGGGTTCGCCAGGGTTTTCGGCAAACGAAAGCTGCCGACGCCCAAGCAGTTGATGAAGATCGGCGAGCAATGGCGGCCTTATCGCTCGGTTGCCGCCTGGTATTTCTGGCGGGCATTGGATGAGAAGAAAAAGAATCGAGTTGCCGAAAAGTCGTAGCCTGCTTGGCGGTCATCCTGAGCGAAGTCGAAGGATCCCGAAGTGTCCCTCAAAGTCCAGTGTCTGGATTCCTCGACTTCGCTCGGAATGACCTGTTTCTTAGAAGCCGTCTGATAAATAGGGGCAGGCTTGCCCTGTGGGTGGCGCCGCTCTTTGATTTGAACCGCGTTGCTTCCCGGTCGCAGGTCGCACCGGACATGCTTCCTCGGCGGGCCTTGTTCAAACCGAAAAATCGGACAGCCACGCGGCCTACCCCTGTTTATGAGATGGCGTCTCAGCATTTCACTTGTGCAAAATACCGCGCCTAGTTAGAACCAAATACCATGGCTATGATCCACGTTAACCGCGGCGGCGCGAATCTCGGCGTTTTTTCGGTGGAGGACGTGCAGGAAGGGCTTCGCACCGGACGTTTTAATCCTACCGATCTTGGCTGGCGGGAAGGAATGGCTCAATGGCAGCCGCTTTCTCAATTTTCCGAATTTGCCGCGCCCCCGCCGGGCGCGCCGCCGACGGCGACCCCGGGTGAGACTCCGGCGGTCCCGCCGCCGCCCGTTGCAGCCGGGGAGGGCCTCCAATCGCGGACCGGATTACCGTGGGAACACCGCGAGACGCGGGGTTTTTTTAGTGCTTTCGCCGATACCCTGATCATGGTTCTGACAAAACCCGGCGTTGCTTTTTCAGTTATGCGGACCGAAGGCGGCTTTGGCGGTCCTTTGATTTATGCGGTGATCGGTGGGGCTCTCGGTGTCATCTTCTGGTTTATTCTGTCGCTTCTGATCAGCTCCCTGGGCATCCTCGGAACACGCCAGGACGCCATGGGCTCGATGCTGGGGATGACGGTGAGTGGGGTATTTCTGGTCTGGCGCTTGATTGCGGTAGCGGTGGCGCCGTTCATTTTCGCGGGTCTGGTCCATCTTTCGCTCATGCTGCTGGGCGGGGCGAAAAAGACATTTGAAACGACTTTTCGTGTAATCGCATTTGCTCAGGGATCAACCGCGCCACTCCAACTGATTCCGTGTTGCGGGGGCGTATTCGCGCTGGTTTGGAATCTGGTTGCCAATTGCATCGGGATCGCCCGGGCTCACGAGATCGATTCCGGTCGCGCCACCCTGGCGGTGTTGCTTCCTTTTATTGTTTGCTGTGGCGGCGGGATTCTCATTATTGCCATGTTCGGCGGGCTGGCTGCTTTCAGTCACCACAACTGGAGTCAGTAGAGAGTGCGGATTGTCCTGCGCCCGCTCGCTCCGAGAGAAATCGACTACGAGTTGGTGGCCCTGAGTGTTTCGGTCAGCGCTCTGCTTGTTGGAGTGGGCTGGTTTGCCCTGCATTTGCCGACTCCGATCTGTGCTTTCCATGCCCTAACCGGGCACCCTTGTATTACCTGCGGCGCAACCCGCTCCGCCATCGCGTTCTGTCATGGAAATCTTCCTGCTTCCTGGAAATGGAACCCGCTGGCTTTTGCCAGTTACTGCGCGTTATCGGGATTCAATGCCTACGCGATCTTCGCGGTAGTCATGGGCGGCCCCCGATTGCGCGTCGCCTTTCTGAGCCAATCGGAAAAGAGGCGGGTACGGATGATCGCGATCGCTGCTCTGGCCCTGAACTGGATTTATCTACTGGCCCATTCGAGCAACTTCTAGAACCCATCTCGTAAATAGGGAATGAGTGCGTAATTTGGCCTACCGGTCAAGGCACGACGAGCATGGGTTCTGTAACTGAGGCGGTCAGAGCTTAGCCCGGGGTTGCTGGATCTTTGTCGCCGGGGCTGCGTTGCTTGTCGCTCAAAGATCCATAAAGGATATACTCCCTCCTCGCGCCTTGCCCCAACCCCAAATCTCCAGCAACGCACCATTTCCTATTTATGAGATGGGTTCCAACGTCGCCTTTGCCGCATCCGGTGGGCGGCGCGGGGCGCTCGCTTATGGAACCGGTTTGCGTCCCACATCGTCGTCCGGCGCTCCCCGGTGTGTTTCGATGAAACGGCTGGGATCGATCCAGCCTTGTGTTTCCTTGCGATAACCCGGCCCGATAAACGGGGTGGTGAATGCGCGCATCTCGAAATGGAGATGGGCCAGATACCGGCCGTTGGCCGTCCCCACCGTCGCAATCACCTCTCCCCGTTGAACCAGGTCGCCCGGACGAACCAGCATCCTTTCCACGTGCGCGTAATACGACTCCACATATTTGCGCTGCTGTTTCCCGTCCAGATAGGCATGAAGCACGATCACAACCTTTCCCCATCCCGGCCCGCCATCGCGGGCCAGCAGCACCCGTCCAGCCGCCACCGCATAAACCGGGTCGCCCCAATCGCTGTTTTCGCCGCCGATGCCGTTCAGATCGTCGCCCAGATGGTGATTCTCGGTAAACCGCTGCGCGTTGTAACTGAACGCGCCATGCTCGCTGCCTAACGGGAAATCGAACCGGCCGGCGGTCGGGAGCGATGCCAGATCGAGCGGTGGAGCCAGCTGGAAAGCAGGAGCGACATGTTTGGGCCGGGTCAATTCCGGTCCGAGTCGAAACCAAACCGTCGCAAGAAAGGAAATGGCGAACGCGATCAAGACCGATAATCCGGCGATGAGGTTGAAGCGGCCTGGTTTCATCAAGCCTCAGATTAACACGGATGAAACACCGATGGGCCAACGGAGATCGGGCAGAGTGACAAATCTAAATCTGTGTCAATCCGTGTTCGTAGATTCGGCTTCGGCCACTCCGGCTCTGTGGCTAATTTAACGCCCTCCAAATTCTGCCCTCTGTCCCGCAATATGCTGGACAGGGCGGCGGGCAACATGCCCGCGGTCCCATTGATCTAAAATCTGTGTTCATCCGTGTTCATAGATTCGGCTTCGCTCACTACGGCGTCTGTGGCTAATTTAACGCCATGAGGATCCTGGTCACCGGCGGCGCTGGATTTATCGGATCGCATCTGGTTGAAAAACTGGTCGCCGCCGGCCACAACGTCGCCCTGGCCGACGATTTCAACGATTTCTACGACCCGTCGATCAAGTGGAACAATATTGCCGCGGTAAAAAAAGATGTTCCGGTGCACCTGGTCGATCTCCGGGACAACCGAGCGGTCCGCGATTTGTTTCACCGGCAGAAATTCGACGCCGTTCTCCATCTGGCGGCGCGGGCAGGAGTTCGCCCGTCAATTTCCCAGCCCCAGCTCTATTACGACACCAACGTCAACGGCACCCTGCACCTTTTGGAAGCCGCCCGCATGGCCGGGCTGGAGCGTTTCATTTTCGCTTCCAGCTCCTCGGTTTATGGGATTTGCGAGACCGCCCCTTTTTCTGAAGCGATGCATCTCACCCAAACCATCAGCCCCTACGCCGCCACCAAAATCGCGGGCGAATTCCTTTGCTCGACCTTTTCTCATCTCTACCAGATCCGGGTAATTGCCCTGCGTTACTTCACGGTTTACGGGCCGCGGCAACGGCCGGACCTGGCAATTCACCAGTTTACCCGCCGCATTCACGAGGGGCCTGACGATCGATCAATTCGGGGACGGCACTACCCGCCGCGACTACACCTATATTGACGACATCGTCCAGGGCACCATGGCTGCGCTGACCTACAACGGCCCTTTGTTCGACATCTTTAACCTGGGCGAAAGTGAAACGATTCAGCTCAAAAACTTGATCGTTGCCATCGAAAAAGCCCTTGGAAAAAAGGCCAGAATCAATCGCCTCCCCGAACAACCGGGCGACGTGCCATTGACCTGTGCCGATATTTCAAAAGCGAGAAAGTTGCTCGGCTACAACCCAACCACGCCTCTGGCCGCGGGCCTGCCCCGTTTTATCGATTGGTTTCTCCGCCAGAAATCAAAAACCTAATTCTCAAGATCGCCTAAACCGGCGGTGGCAGGAAAAAACAAAGGACCAACCGGCGACTTACAACGAGTGCCGGCGGGGTTTTTTCACATTTAGGAGCGTCTTCCCCAGGGTTGAATTTCGCCCGTAAAATGAACCGGCACGGAGGTGTCCACCTTACCACTTGCAAACCGGGCCGGCCCCGCCCATAATTACCGCAGATGTCGGGAATCTTCATCGATGATCCAGACGTCCGCGTCTCACGGCGATTTAGATAGATCTTATCATGATGCGAGGCACTTCATCTTCGCTTTTTCGTTGGCTGACGGCGGGCGGTAGCGGTTCGACACGAGTTCATTTCCGGCCTACTGGGGCGGGGTTTCCAGTGGCGCAGCAGATTGTTAATAGATTACTTGAAGCAACCCTTCGGGGTTGGCGCGCCGCCGGCCGTGCATCGATCGATGCGCTCCGCCCATCCAATAATTCGGTAAACATTGAGGATCACCATGAAATCTCATTCATCCGGGAGACGATCGCGCCGGTCGCGAGGCGGCTCTCACCGAGGGGGCGATCGCCGCTCGCGTCATCCAGAGGCACGGGCTCAAGCTCCCAAGAAAACATTCTGGCAGAAAGTCGCCGCGTTGTTTGGCAACGGCAAAGGCGAAAAGAAACCAGCCCCGGCCGGACGCAACGGTTCCCCGACCCCGCGGCCCACGCGCAAACCTGAGTCGATCGAAGTTACTTCGCCGAGGCTTTACGTCGGAAACCTTTCCTTCGACGCCACCGAGAGCGATCTGTTCGAGCTCTTTAACGGCGTAGGCCACGTCCAGAACGCGGAAGTCGTCAGCTACCGGCATAACCAGCGCTCCAAGGGATTCGCTTTTGTTCAGATGCAGACCATCGACGAAGCCAAGCGCGCCGTTCAGGAATTGCACGACAAGGAATTCCTCGGCCGCAAGCTGGTGGTAAGCGGCGCGAAAACGAGCGAGCACCAGATGCGCGATTAGCAAAAGCCACTTTGGTTTGAAACCGGAAGATCGGGTAACCGATCTTCCGGTTCTTGCTTTCAGGAGGGGCGCATCTCCGGGGCGTCCTTTCAGGTAGGGACGCATCTCCGGGGCGTCCTTTCAGGTAGGGACGCACCTCCGGGGCGTCCTTTCAGGTAGGGACGCACCTCCGGGGCGTCCGCAACGAAGAACCCCCCCGGACCCCAGCCGGACGCCCCGAAGATGCTCCGGCCCATCTGATATTTGCGGCGTTTTACCGAAACGCCCTACAGTTCGCCGTGACCGACGCGTTTTTCATTCTCGGGCCGACTGCCACGGGCAAGTCCGAACTGGCCGCGGATGTCGCATTGCAGAATTCAGGGCGAAGTGGTCGGCGCCGACGCGTTTCAAATTTACCAGGGTTTAGAAATCCTCAGCGCCAAACCGGGTGCCAAAATTATGGCCCTGGCGCCGCATCATTTGATCGGGACGGTTTCGCTTTCCGAAGAAATGAATGCGGAAAAATTTCGCCGCATCGCCTGCCACGCAATCCGGGAGATCCAATCACGGGGAAAGCAGGCCATCGTTGTCGGAGGAAGCGGGCTTTATCTCAAGGCCCTCACTCACGGATTGCTTGAAGCGCCGCCGCCGGACCCGCGAGTGCGAGAAGAACTCAACGACTTGACTTTGGATGAGTTGGGGCGCCGATTGATGCACCTTGATCCGAAAACGGCGGAGCGGATCGATCTCAAAAATCGCCGGCGCCTGGTTCGAGCTATTGAAATTTGTCTGCTGACCGGGAAACCTCTCTCGGGCCAAAGAACAAATTGGGAATCCGGTTATCCCCGGTTAAAAAAAATGGAGAGCGGAGCGCCCGCGGCGCCTTCTCCGCTTGGTGATTGTCAAGCCGATGGGGTGTTCGTTTTTCGGGATCGGGATGAGCTTTACCGTCGAATCAATCGTCGAGTGGAGGAGATGTTCGCCGCGGGAGTGATAGACGAAGTGGCCCGGGCCGGAGCGTCCGGCGCCACCGCGTCAC
Organism: uncultured Verrucomicrobiae bacterium; assembly: GCA_963728975.1. GTDB lineage: Bacteria > Verrucomicrobiota > Verrucomicrobiia > Chthoniobacterales > UBA10450 > DATFCK01. The sequence continues at coordinate 494,075 of CAVSMF010000001.1, read as the reverse complement.
GGATAATCGGGTTGGCCGAGATCCGGCAGCATCTCGAGGGGAAGTTGTCGATCGCTCAATGCGTGCAGGCAATCCAGCAGGCCACCCGGCAATATGCTAAAAGGCAGTTGACCTGGTTCCGGCGACAAACTAATTTTCAACCGCTAAACTTGTCGCTTCTAAGTCATGCCGAAGCAGTAGAATGGATTTCGCGCCGGGCGCTCGCTCGCCGCGCTTAGGATGATTGAAACACGGCCGAAAAAAATACAGGAACGCGCTCTTCTGATTGGGCTGGAAAAGAAAGGTGTTTCGAAGTGGGATTTGCGCGATTCCATGGATGAATTACGCGAGCTGGCCAGCTCAGCCGGGGCGGAGGTAGTCGACACCGTTACCCAGAAACTGCAAAAACCGACCGCGCCTTACTATATTGGAAAGGGCAAAGCGGAATCGATCAAGGAATCGATTCAGGATCGGCAGGTCACGTCGATTATTTTCGACGACGAACTTTCGCCGGCCCAGGGGCGTAATTTGGAAAACCTTCTTTCCCGCAAGGTGCTGGACCGCACCCAGCTGATCCTGGATATTTTCGCACAGCGGGCTCGGAGCAGGGAAGGCCGGTTACAGATTGAGCTGGCCCAATTGCAATATCTGTTGCCGCGGCTAACCCGGATGTGGCACCACTTGTCGCGCCAGACCGGGGGCATCGGCACCCGGGGACCGGGCGAAACTCAGCTGGAAGTGGATCGGCGGCGGGTTCAGGAGCGGATTGGCCGGCTGGAGCGCGAGCTCGAAGCTGTGCGTAAAACCCGGGCGGTGCAAAGGCAAGGGCGAAAGCGGCACCAATGGCCGGTAGCGGCAGTGGTCGGCTACACCAATGCGGGCAAATCGACCTTGCTCAATCTGTTGACCGGTGCGGCGGTGGTGACGGAGAACCGGCTATTCGCGACCCTCGATCCGACCACGCGCAGTCTGACTTTGCCTAACAAGCAGCGGCTCCTTTTGACCGACACCGTCGGCTTCCTCCGAAAGCTTCCCCATACCCTGATCGAATCGTTCAAGGCGACCCTGGAAGAAGTGAGCGAAGCGGATCTGTTGATTCATGTTGTTGATATCAGTCACCCCAAGATCGAGGAACAGATGGCGGCGGTGGACCTGGTGGTCAAGGAACTGGACGCCTTCGGCAAACAGACCCTGATCGTGTTCAACAAAATCGACCAACTTTCGAATCGTGAAGTGGCTGATGCCTATCTGGAGCGGCTACCCGGCAGCGTGGCCATCTCAGCCCGGACCGGGGAGGGCGTGGGTCAACTAGTGGGAGCTCTTCAGGAGGCACTCGGCTCCTGGCGCATGCGCTCCCGCTTTCGGATACCGGCTAAAGAATCGGCTTTGATAGCGGAAATTCACCGGGTCGGGCATGTTCTCGAATTGAGCTATGAAGAGGGCGACGCGGTGATTGTTGCGCACGTTCCGCCGCACCTGGAAGCGAAGCTCGCACGTTTCGCCAACTAGAACCCAGGAGGGCGGAGCTCCCGCGACGCCGAGAGAGCGGGCTCGCGGGAGCTCGCCCCTCCGGTTCTTTTTCCGTTACCGATTGCGTTACGGAAACCACTTTGCATGTTGGCTGACCATGAAGCGATTGGAACAAATCTGGATACGGATTGGAGCCGATCGGGTCCTGCCCTTCATTCGCAAACTCTTGATTGCCGTTATCGGTTCGACCGTGGTCCTCCTCGGGCTGTTGCTGCTCTTCCTGCCCGGCCCCGGCCTGCTTATCATTCTGCTCGGACTTGGCATTCTCGCCGTTGAATTCGTGTGGGCCCGGCGCCTGGTTCAGCAGGGCCGGCTTTGGATCCAGGGCATCACCCGGTCGAGCAAAAGGAAGGATCCGCAATGACAACCCGGGAACGGGTGGCGGCACTTATCCCGCTTTTTTCATCGGTTTATCCGGACGCCCACTGCGAACTGGATTTCAAAAATCCGCTCCAGCTTCTCATGGCCACGATTCTGTCCGCGCAATGCACCGACAAGCGCGTCAATATGGTCACACCCGCGCTGTTTGCGAAATATCGCACCGCCAAAGATTACGCAAACGCGCCGCAGGCCGACCTCGAAAAGGCGATCCAGTCGACCGGGTTTTTTCGGAACAAAGCCAAGAGCATTAAAGGCGCGGCATTGGCGATCGTTCAAAAATATGGCGGACGTGTGCCGGACACGATGGACGCGCTCTACGGCCTGCCCGGGATCGGACGCAAAACGGCAAACGTGGTTCTGGGCAACGCGTTTGGAAAAAATGAAGGGATTGTGGTCGATACCCACGTCACCCGGGTTTCGCAGCGGCTTCGGTTAACCCGCCACAATGACCCGGTCAAGATCGAGCAGGATCTGATGAAGCTTGTCCCCAAACGGCACTGGACCGATTGGAGTCATTGGTTGATCTGGCATGGGCGTCGCCGCTGTTTCGCCCGCAAGCCCGATTGCTCGGAGTGCGAAATTTTCCGACTCTGTCCCAGCGGGAAGGTATTCTTAAGGAAAGGCGAAGCTCGCAAAGAACAGTAATCAGTAATCAGTGATAAAGCTCCACAGTTCGCTTATCACTGTTACGGCCCTCATGCCCAGGCCGGGAGCTTGAATTCCGATTCCCCTATTTCTGGGCCGATTTTCGTTTCCCGAGTCTTTCGAATTCTTTTTCCAGCTTCTTCAGGTCGTCATCCGGCATCCGCTCGAGATCGACCAGATGATTGCGCGCTCCGCGCAGGACGCGGATCAGTTCGTCCAGTTTCAAATGCATGGCCTGGGAATCGCGGTTCTGGGTGTTTTGAATCAGAAAAACCATCAGGAATGTGATGATGGTCGTGCCGGTGTTGATGATGAGCTGCCAGGTGTCGGAAAATTGAAACAAGGGACCGGTTACACCCCAAACCACAATCGCCAACAGGGCTACGGTGAATATCCAGGGACTGCCCACCACCTTGGCGGCCCCGCGCGCGAACGCGTGAAAGGCGTCCTGAATCCGGCAAAGGATGCCCTGTTGTTTTTGCTTTGGTTTTTGCATCCTGGTTCAACGACGAATGTTCACCTAACCTTCGCGGCCAGGGCGGAAATTGCGTGCATCTAAGCCGCTTGGATTTTCGATCTCTCGAGCCGATCCCGGCGTTGCTTTTTTCGCCTGTTGAAACAGTGTGTAGACGCTTGATGCAGCTCCGAAAATTTGTGAGACAACCGCGCCCGATCGGGCGTTCCCTCTCGCTTCACCATCGCCTGGCAGGTCCGGCGATACCCATCTGAAGGCTTTGCTCGGCGGCGTTCTCCACCTCAACTTTGATGATGCCTGGACAGGGGAACCCCTTCAAATCCCGGTTCTCCAGGTCCGGAACTGGGGCGCGCAGCTTCGCTTTTCAGCGCCCGGCCGCATCATCGAACGATTTTACCAGGAACAGGCGGCGAAACTCGCGCCGTTTTTGCTTTATGGATCGGGCGATTTCCATCACCTGAGCGCATTATGGATCCGGCGGGTGCGAGAACCTTTGGTGGTCGTTTCTTTCGACAATCACCCGGACTGGGATCTGCGGCCCCCAAAATGGGGATGTGGCGGCTGGATCAATCGGGCCTTGGAGATGGCCCACGTCCAGCGGGTGAGCATCTGGGGTTGCGGCAATTTTGAGTGCTGGTGGCCGCACCAAGTATTTGGTAACCGGCGGGCGGAGCGTTTCGGGAAGCTGGAAGTGCATCCCTGGGCCGACGAACGTCCGGAGACGGACCGGCAACGCCGCGGCGCGATCTTGCAAGAGAACTGGAAGAGCCGGTTCGAAGAGTTCGCCCAAGACGTCGGTCACGCGAATATTTATGTCACCATCGATCTGGATTGTCTTCGGATCGAAGAAGCGGTGACGAATTGGGAGAACGGCCGGTTTACGGCCGCCGATATTGCCTGGGCCTTGGCGAAACTGCGCGAGCATTGCCCGATCGTGGGAGGCGATATTTGCGGCGCGTTTTCACATCCGGTTTACGCGCGCTGGAAACAGCGATTCGCTTCGGAATTCGATCACCCAAAACTGCGCCGCCCGGGCCTGGCTGATGGCCGGAAAATTAATTTTGCAACTCTGGAAAAACTCTGGCCGGCCTTGACCGAGGTGTAATGAGTTGAGCCAGGGGCAGGTAGGGGCGCGGGTGAGGTAGGGGCGCATCTCCGAGGCGCCCGGACGAGCATATTTTTCTTCAGCTCAGCGAAACGAGCACGATGCCGGCGCTGATCAGCAGTGCGCCCAGCGTCAGTCGTAAGCTGAGTTTTTCCTTGAGGGCCACGGCCGCCAGCAAGCTGATGATGATCGTGCTGAGTCCTTGAAACGGGTAGAGATAGCTGAGATCGAACCGCTGGAGGAGGCCGAGGGTAAGGAAGAACGAAACCGTCATCAAACAAATCCCAGAGCTGAGAAGCAGAGCGAATCTAACTTTTGTCATGTGCCGGCCCCGGGGCTGCATGGCGTGCTTGAGGAGAAGCTGCCCGCCGACGAAGCAAAAGAGGGCGACGAGAATGCAGACGAGCGCCAGAAAATTCACAGGCGTTCCTCCAGCTGCGCGATTGGTTTGGCGACGATGGCCAGGCCGATGATTACCAGGGCGATGCCGCACCAGCGTCGCGTCGAAATTACTTCGCCCAGAAAAATCCAGCAGCCTAACGGGACCAGGACATCGACAACGCGCGACAACGGAAAAGCGACGCTGAGCGGGATATATTTCAACACATAAAGCCAGCTTAGGAAGCTGGCGATTATCAGGAGAATCGCCCACCAGACAAAGGGAGAAGCGAGGCCGTTCATTCCGGTCCAGGAGAGCGCACTGCCGGTGTCGGCAACTTGAGATGCGCCCCGTTTCAAGAGAAGTTCAGAAGCGAAGACGCAGAGCACGCTGACGGCGAGTTGAAACCAGGGACTGGCTGGCCCGGAAGGTCGGTGGCGCATCGGTTACCGTTAGCAATGAAGTTGGGTCGAGAAAAGAATTCTCCGCCGGAACCGGCGGCCTACCCCTATTTATGAGATGGCCTGATGGCTTCTAGTGTCTCAGGCTTTTTTGTGTCATTCCGAGCAATGTCGAGGAATCTCTTACTTTTTCGGTCGTAAGCCGTTATACAAAATAATGAGATGTCTCGACTGTGCTCGACATGACAAATAAAACGGCCCCCACAGATACGCGGGCGGTGCCTTTGCGAGAGAGTGATAAATCGAGTGGCGTTTGACACAAACAAACGGCGCTTCCTGTCGAAAACCCGAAAGGAAACCGGCCGCAGGCCGGTTGCTACAGCTGGACCAGTTAAAGCTGATCCGCGTTTGGAAACCGCCGCAGCACCGGATCGTGGCGTGTCGGTTCGAGGTATTTCAAAGTCCGGCGAAAAAGCGGGTTCAAGATCGGCCGGGTATGTCTGACGTAGAGGTCGAGCGGCGCCAATTCGTGACCGAGGTGGAGTTTGGGATCGTAGTTCAGCGGGCCGCTGTAATAATTCGCCAGCCCCTGGCTGATCGCCCAGCTGATCAGGTCGCGCAGGGTATAAAAGTAAAGATGCAAATCGAGCGCCTTATTGTAATCGAGCCCGATGCACTCGTCGTAAATCGTGTCGCCCTCCACAAAACAAAGGGCGAAAGCGATTATCTTCCCGTCTTGGCGCCAGATGAAAAACCGGGCCCGCTCCGGCATGTGCCGGCTAATTTCAAGAAAGTATTCCGGGGTGAGCGTTTCGAATTTTAAGGCCGATCGCTCATGGACCTCGAGGTAAAGCGGATAAATCGCATCGATATGGGGCCCGATATCGTTCACCACCTCCATCTCGATCTTTGCCGCGCGCTCCGCCTTCCGGAATTTTCGGCGAAGACCTTTTCGGGTCATATAGCCGAGGGCCCCGAGATAATCCTCGAAACTGGCGTAGTTGAGCGAGAGCCGGGTCATCGGCATGCTGGGAATGCGAGCGTAGCCGTGGAGGGTAAAGTGTTTCAGGGCGAGCCGATAGCTGGCCGGGAAATCTTTCAGGACGATGAGCGACGCCTTGTTTCGGCGGGCATAGGCCAGCACCACGGTATGCAACGCTTCCGCCACCCATCGTTCGTCTGCCTGGTCGCATACACCCAATTCACCCGCGCCCGCGGCGCAGCCTACCATCAAAACGCGCATGGTCAGGAACTTCGGAAATTTTTTTCGGACGAATTCGACGATCGCGCGGATTTTTCCCGGCACGCCTTCGACGAGGTTTTGGCGGACAAAGAATAAAGGCTGGATGCCGCGGATGCGCCCGGAGCCGTTTTCAAACACCAGGTAATGATGCTCGAACGCTGCCGGATAAGGTTTGTTCGACGATTTCGTAGTAGCGATGATCTTTAATCCTGGCCTGGAAAACGCGCTTCCAGGCATCGCAGGTTTGCAACTCCGCGCCGGAAACGATCCTGGCAACGCCATCCCTGAGGGCGAAAGTCCAACCACGGTTCATGGTCGAAACACCGGTGCCGGCGCCGGCAAAAGCAGAGCTGGCAGAGCGGCGCTGATCTGTTTCCTCAAGCGACGCTGCGGGCAAAATGACAGCCCCCCTTACTCGGACTTCGCGCCCGACCTTGGCCCATCGGGTCCAACATTTTCCACCTTGAGAACGCCGCTCCGGATATGGAGGTCTCGTTGTGGAAATGCAATCTCGATCCCGGCCTGGCGAAACTTTTCAGCAATGGCAAAATTCAAATCGCTTCGGTAACGACGGGGACGATAGCTCATTTGGCTGCTCCATGCCACCAGCTCAAAATCAATTGAGTTATCTCCAAATTTTTCCAGAAAAACGGTTGGAGCAGGATCGGTCAGGGTGTGGGGATCTTCCCGGGCAACTGCCAGCAGGGTCTCGCAGACCTTCGGGATATCGCTGCCATAAACTACTCCTACCGGAATGCGAAACCGGACCCGGGGATCGCCATACGTCCAGTTGGTCACGGGCGAATCGATGAATTTCGTGTTCGGCACAATCATGCTGATATTGTCGTTGGTGCGAACTACGGTGCTGCGGGCCCGGATTTCTTCGACCTGACCGGCAATGCCTGCCACCTCAATCCGGTCGCCCAGGGTGATGGGTCGCTCCGCCAGGATGACCAGACCGCTGATGAAATTACTGGCGATGTTTTGCAGACCGAAACCGACCCCAACTCCAACCGCGCCGGCAAAGACGGTGAGGGCGGCGAGATGGATCCCGGTGTTTTCCAGGACGATAAAAATGCCGACCACCAGCACGACATTGCTGACGATCTGGGAGATGGCGTATTGCAACGAGCGGTCGAGACCGCTATTGACCAGGAGCTGGTCGAATAGAAATCGCTTGGTCCGGGAGGAGATCCAGAAAACAACGATCAACAGCACAACCAGCAGGAAAACCTGAATCAGACTGAGATTGATCGCCGGCAGAGGGACGTTCCAGGCCAGCGGAATTCCTGCGGCGTTGACGGCGGTGATGGTAAAGAAAACCAGGGTCGCCAGACTCAGGATGCTCGTGGCGATGGCGATCAGGTTGGTTTCGATCCGGAATCGCCGAAAAAAACGGCGGACAGCGCCGCTTTGGAGGACTCGGGCGGCAACCAGTCCGGCGGCGAACCAGGTTACGAAGGCGAGTAACCCGAGAACGGAGATATTATGGCCCGCGATGTGAAGCAGGGGCCGCTGAAAAAAACTCCAGTTCATCGGGGGGTAATTCTGGGCATGTTATTCCGCTTGGCAACCGGTAAGCGGTGGGAAGCCGCCGGCGGGCCGGGATCCTGCGAGGCTGGCCCCGGCGGCGCGGGCTCGCGAAAGCTCGCCCCTCCATCCCCTCCGATTCGCAGAAAAGTCAGAAAATCCAGGCAAATAGCCGCGCTGGAAGTGCGCCAGGTGCTCCTCGCTCCGGAACGATCGGACTGCCCGGCATCCGATCCGGACGTCCTCCAAATCTCCGTTTCGCCTATTGCTGCTTCGCGCGTTCCTCGATGTATTTGATGACGTCGCCCACGGTCTGCAGCTTCTCCGCGTCCTCATCTGGAACTTCCACCGAAAACTCCTCTTCAAACGCCATCACCAACTCGACGATGTCCAGCGAGTCGGCTCCCAAATCTTCGATGAAGGACGCGGTCGGCGTGACTTGCTCCGGATTGACGCCCAGTTGCTCGACGATGATGTCTTTTACCTTCTCTTCGATTGATTTTTCGGCCATAAAAGTGTGTCTTGTTTAAGTCGGGTGGGGGGAAGCTTAAAACAGCTTCCGGCAAGGATGGCAAGTAAATGAATTAGGCGGCTTGTCAATCAATTTCGGGCTTTTTCGGGGGGCAAGACAACCGATCAGCAATTCCGCGGGCCGGTTGCTCAGCCCGGCTCGAGGCTTGATCGCCAGCCAGAGCGGTTGCTCCGCCATGGTTCCCGGATGCCCGGCCCGACAGATGCCGCGAACCACGATGTCCTGTTTTACTTCTGGTGCGCTTGGGTTATGGGAGCATCATGTCGAGTGCTTTGCCTGAACCAACGGATCTTCTCGACCTGAAACTAGTGCCGGCCTGGGTGAAGGAGACAGCCCAAGGCCGCGATTATTCTGATTACGCGGGCGAGGAACCGGAATTGCCGCGGGAACAGGGACGGGGTCGTCATTTTGGCCGGGGTCGCGATGGCCGCGAGCGGCGGCCTCAGGCAGGCCCGCGGGGCCGGGCCAAGGAGCAGCCTGGCCGGGCTGCGTTCCGGAAGAAAAAAGAAAATCGCGGAAACGACCGGAAACCGGATCGATTTCGAACGGAGCAACCAGCCCCGGCGCCGGAGAAGCCAGTGCAGATCACCGTCCGGTTTTTGCCCCGGCCGCCGGTGTTGGAAAATGTAGTCGCGCAAATCCAATCCGAAGCCCTTGCCTATTCGCTGTTCTTTCTGGCCCGCCTTTTCCTGGAACGGCCGCAGAGGTACGACGTTTACCTAAAATCGAATCCGGAGACGCCGCTCTACCGGCTGGGGGAGGAGGGCCAGGTGTCGCTGAAAAACGCGCTTCTGGAAGAGAACGCGTTCCGGTTAGCCAAGGAACAATTCTATCGGATCGACATCACCCAATCCGAGCCGCTCAAAGGCAATTTTTCCAGTGTGGCGCGATGCCGCTTGAGCGGGACATTGCTGGGCCCGACCAATCATCACGCCTATCAGCCACGGCTGCGGAATCTCTACGAGCAGCGTTTCAGTCGCCGGTTGGATTTCGCGGAATATCAAAGGCAGATTGAAATCCTAACGGACCCGGAAGTGGTCGAGCGCTGGAAGGAGGAGGCGCGCACGATCACGACGTTTACTCCGCTCCGGGACGAGCCGGCGGTGGCTTTGCCCACTGCCGCCGAAGCGGAACGCCATTTCCGGCAAAATTATCTGGCGGGCCTGGTTCAAAAGATCGAGGAAACAACCATCGACGGCCTAACCAGCCGGCAGTTGACCGATCGAGCGCCTGCATCGGCACATCGAGCAAGCCTGGTCGGCGGAAACACGTTCCCCTTCCAACATGATGCAGGAGCTGTCGAAGAAATTCCGGGAAGCCGGGCTTTATATCTTTCGTCATCGCCGCGGAATGTTATTTGTCTCTTCCATTCGGGTGCGGCCGCTCAGTTTACGGTGAGACCAGCCTCTCGTCCCAGGTGAAAGCGATTGTCGAAACCGTTGCCGTTTCTTCCCGGATTCACCGGAAAGATCTTGCCGAAAAGTTGCTCGCGGAATTTGCCGGGGAAGAGTTGGAAGCGCGTAAACTCGCGCTCGCTTCCGATCTGCACTGGTTGATCCGCGAAGGTTACGTCATTGAGTTTAATGACGGGTCGCTGGATCTGCCCCGGGTGAAAGCAACGAATCCCAATTCTTCGCCGGCCTCGGATAAGACGCCGGATACCAGTCCGGCGGAAGCCGTTCAAGAAGCACCAAGCACCAACCTCCAAACCCCGGAGGAATCCCAAACTTCAATCACCAAGCCTGCAATCCCGCCCCCTGAAGCTTGAATATTGGAGCTTGGGTATTGGTGCTCTCTCAGATCGCTCCGGCTTTTTTCAACGCCCGGTATGCCCCGTTTTTGTTGATCGTTTTCAGGCCGCGCGCTGTCACCCGCAGCCGGACAAACCGCTTCAACTCCGGCACCCAAATCCGGTGCTGGTGCAGGTTCGGCCCGAAAATTCGGGTCACATTCTTTGTCACGTGCCGGCCAACGCCGCCCTTTTTCTTGGCCATACCGCGCCGATGAATGATGCTTCCGCGGCTGGCTCTGGATCCGGTGATGCGACAAATCTTCGACATATGATGAAAAAGCCGCGAAAGGTGCCGCGCGTCTGGCTCGCGGTCAAGCGAATGTTGAACGGCCTGCCGGTTAGGTGGTCAAACTTAACTTCCGCAAGACGCTATGGCGACTGAGTTTGGGCAGCTTCAGAATCTAAACCACGGTGCACAGAAATAACCATAAGCTCCGCGTCGGCATTGTCGGCGGGGGAAATATTGTCCGGCAACGCCATCTTCCCGCGCTCAAGCGGCATCCCGATGTGGAAATCGTCGCGGTATCCAACTCCACCTACGACAGTTCGGAGGAATTTTGCCGGGCAAATCTCCCCCAGGCTACCCCGATGCGAAATTGGGCCGATCTCCTGGCCGTTCCCGATCTGGATGTGATCTGGATTGGCACTCCGCCCTACATGCATTCGGCCGTGACAATTTCGGCGCTGGAAGCGGGCAAACATGTTTTTTGCCAGGCTCGCATGGCCATGGATCTGGCCGAGGCCGAAGAGATGTTAGCCGCATCAAAGCGCTATCCGGAGCTGGTGACCATGCTTTGCCCGCCACCGTATGGATTGCGGGGAGATCTTCTGGTCAAGAAACTTCTGGCTGAGGACTTCATCGGACGGCCCCACAGCCTCCGGTTGCAGAGCTTCAACGGCAACTATTTGAATCCCGAGAAGCCGGCCCACTGGCGCCAAAAAATTGAAATCAGCGGTTTGAACGTTCTCACTCTCGGCATTTACGTCGAGGTGCTGCAACGATGGTTTGGAAACATCAGCGGGGTGTTCGCCCGCGGAAAAATACTTCAACCGATGCGGCAAGGTTACGAAGTCGTCATTCCGGACCAGCTCCAGGTGCTATGTCGTTTTGATAATGGGGCGGAAGGCGTTCTCGAATTCAGCGGGGTTCACGCCCTGGCTCCGGGCGATCGTTTGCAGGTTTACGGCGACAAAGGGACGATGACCTATGATTTTACCGATGAGACCATCCGGGCAGGCAAAGCCGCGGATAAGAAACTGGAGACGATCGAGATTGCACCGGAACTGGCAGGGGAATGGCGGGTGGAAGAGGATTTCCTGGCGGCGGTCAAATCAAAGGGCCGGGTTAATCCGCATCCCGATTTCGAGGAAGGCGTGGGTTACATGCGCGTGGTCCAGGCCGTAGCCGACTCGCGAGCGCGCAACGCCTGGGTCGACGTAAAGCGCTGATTGTTCCGGCTGCCGAGGGGCCGCAATCGCTACAACATCGCTCCGCGCATGATGAGCAGGGCGATGCTGAAATAAATCACCAGCCCGGTCACATCAACCAGAGTGGCCACAAATGGCGCGGAGGAAGTTGCCGGATCGGCCCCCACCCGGCGCAGGAGAAACGGCAGCATTGACCCGGACAGGGTGCCCCAAAGGACGACCCCAACCAGTGCGATTCCAACCGTTAGGGCGACCAGCGGCCAATGTTCCCCGTAAGGCTGGTGGTGGAAGTAACGTTGGGCGGCCAGCGCCCAGCAAGCGACTCGAATGATTCCGATGATTCCGAGAATGAGGCCTAACAAGAGACCGGCCTGAAGTTCACGGCGCATGACCTGCCACCAGTCGCGCAATGTCACTTCCCCCAGCGCCATCGCCCGAATCATCAATGTCGACGCCTGCGATCCCGAGTTTCCGCCGCTGGAAATAATCAGGGGGAGAAACAGCGCCAAAACCAACGCCTTGGCCAGTTCCTGCTGGTAATTCGCCATGGCTGTCGCGGTCAGCATTTCGCCCAGAAACAGAATAATCAGCCAGCCGGCGCGCTTGCGCACCATGCGCCAGAGCGAGATCCGCATGTAAGGCTCATCCAGGGCTTCCATGCCGCCAAATTTCTGGATGTCCTCGGTCGCCTCCTCCTCGGCCACATCGAGCATGTCGTCGATGGTGACGATGCCGACGACGACGCCGTTGGAATCGACCACCGGCAGGGCCGTGCGGTCGTATTTGCGGAAAACGTTGAGCGCTTCTTCCTGAGAATCGGTCACGTTCAGCGAGACGAACGTTTTCTCCATCAAATCGCTTACCTTCTTATCCAGGGGCTTGAGCAGAAATTCGCGGATCCGAATGTCGTCGATTAATTTTCCACGCTCATCGACGACATAAATCACATTCAGGGTTTCGCTGTCCTGGCCGTGCTCGCGGACATAATCGAGGACCTGTTGGACCGACCAGCCTTCGTTCACGGCGATAAAGTCAGGCGTCATCAACCGGCCGACGCTTCCCTCCGGATAACCCAGAAGCGCCTGGGCTATCCGCCGTTCCTCCGGAGTCAGCAGCCGGATCAGCTGGCGGGCCGCGGCGCTGGGCAATTCTTCGAGCAGCGCGGTGCGGTCGTCCGGCGACATTTCGTTCAAGATGCCGACCACCTGTTCGTGGGCCATGGCCCGCAACAGCTGCTGCTGCGAGTCCACGTCGAGATATTCAAAAACATCCGCCGCCAGCGCGGCCGGCAACACCCGAAAGATGATGACCCGATCGTCCTCTGCCATATCGAGAATCACTTCCGCGACGTCGGCCGGAGGCCATTCCCGGAAAAGCTCCCGCAACGCGGTGAAGTTCCGCGCTTCGATCAAGCTCTTGATTTCGGGAATGAGAATCTTGCCGACCATGACTGCACACTTGCTGAGCCCCCGCGAGTTCTAGCATCCAGCGTCGGGGAGCGCAACGCGCGACTGGGGGTCGGCCGGGGCGCGCTTGTCGCGTCCCATTATTTATTTCAAGCGAGACTTTATGGGACGAGACAAGCTCGTCCCTCCCATTACCGCAGTTGGATCAATTACGTAATGGAAGAAAACCGGCCACAGGCCGGTTGCTACACGATGAACGCCGCTCTCCGTGCTTGGCATTCATTGGAAACCGGTCAAAATAAAGTTGGAATGCCCGCCGCCCTTGCCAGCCCCATTATTCGGCGAGAAATCGCCGACGATCATGTTTGCCTGCTCCTGTTCGACCGGCCCGAATCGGGCGCGAATATCTTCGATGCAGCCACCTTGGATGAGCTTAGCGAACATCTCGATTTTATTGAAGGCGACGAAACCCTGCGCGGCGTCATCCTGGCGTCGGCGAAGAAATCGATCTTTATCGCGGGGGCGGATTTGAAAACGCTGTTGCGGCAGGCCCAGACCGGTGAGCTCCGGGATTTCATCGCGCGCGGGCAGCGGATCTTTAATCGTCTGGCAGCGTTGAAGATCCCGACTTGCTCGGCGATTCACGGGGCCTGCGCCGGGGGAGGGTATGAAGTTACTCTCGCGTGTGATTGGCGCGTTGCCTCGAACGATCCGGCCACGCGGATTGGGTTGCCGGAAGCTACTCTGGGATTGGTCCCGGCCTGGGGCGGTTGCACCCGTCTGCCGCGCCTGATCGGATCGGAGGGGGCGGCCAAGGTGATAACCAAGGGCAAACTTTATCCCGGCCAGGAAGCCTTGGAACTGGGGATGATAGATGAAGTCACATCCCGGGATCAATTACTGGACGCCGCCCGGAAAAAATTAGGCGAGGGAAAACGCAAGCCGCGCAAAAAGGAGGGCGGAGCTCCGGCGACGCCGCGGACGGCAGCCTCCCAGGAGCTCGCCCCTCCCAGGCCCGATGAGAATACCGCTCCCGCCCGCGCCTTGGAAATCATTCAGAAAGGCCTCACCTTACCGACCGACAAATCCCTCGCCCTCGAGTTGGACGCCATTGTCGAGCTGGGTAATACCGAATCGACCCGGAATTTGATTCGCAATTTCTTTCTGGCCGAGAAGTACAAACGCGGAACTTCGAAACCGCCCGCGGAAAAAGTCGGGCACGCCGCGGTCATCGGCGCCGGGGTAATGGGAGCGGGGATCGCGCAATGGCTCAGTTCTCGCGGCGTCACCGTCATTCTCCGGGATGTCAGCCACGAATTTGTCGATCGCGGCCTGGCCAGCATCGACAAAATCTATGCCGACGCGGTCAAGCGCGGAATATTGTCCGAAGAAAAGGCGAAGGAAGGCCGGGCCCGAATCATTGCCTCCACCGCTCACCTGGAAATGCGGGGAGTCCAGGTGGTGATCGAAGCGGCATCGGAAAAGATTGATATCAAAAAGAATATTTTCCGAGAGGTCTCGGCCGAGGCCCCGAATGCCGTTCTGGCGACGAACACGTCTGCTCTTCCGATAAGCGAGCTGGCGGAGGAAACCGATTCACCGGAGCGGGTAATCGGGCTGCATTTTTTTAATCCGGTGAGCCGGATGAAACTTATTGAAGTAGTTACGGGCAGGAAAAGTTCGGAAGAAACCCGCGATCGCGCTCTGGCCTTCGCCCGCCAGGTTGGGAAACTGCCGGTGCTGGTCCGCGACAGTCCCGGGTTCCTGGTTAACCGAGTTCTGTTTCCCTATCTGCTCGATGCCGCGCAACTTTTTGAAACGGGAGTCGCGGTTGCGAAGATCGATCGGGCTCTGACGGAATGGGGCATGCCGATGGGGCCGCTGCGTTTGATCGATGAGATTGGTGTCGACGTGACCATTGATATCGCGGTCACGCTGGAGAAAGCATACGGAGACCGCGATCACCCCGCCGCTGTCCTGCAATGGTTGCGCGATGGCAAGATGCTGGGACGAAAGAGCGGCCTCGGGTTCTACCGCTACGAAGGAAAATCCCAAAAACCGAACGAAGAGCTCGAGAAATGGAAGAACTCGGGCGGCCATCCTCTGCCTCCGCCGGGCTCCACCGCGGAGGACGAAAGTAACATTGCGCTGCGCCTCATTTATCTCATGGTAAACGAAGCGGCGCGTTGCCTGGAAGAGAAGGTCGTTGATTCGGCCGAAGACGCCGATTACGGTATGATCCTCGGAACCGGGTTTGCTCCTTTTCGAGGCGGGCCGCTTCGGTTTGCGGACTATTTTGGAATCGCGAAGATGGTGGAAGCGGGAAAACGTCACGGAGGAAAATTTGCTCCCTGCGACCTTTTGCAAAAGCACGGGCGAGAGGGGACAAAATTTTATGAAGGGTAATCGACTCGCTTCCGGCGCCTCACCACTGTCATGTCGAGCGAAGTCGAGACATCCCGTTGCGAAACCGGTGATGGCGCGGCGGGATTCCTTGGCTTCGCTCGCAATGACAGGAAGGTAATATGAAATCGCCGCTCGACGCCCCGGAAAAACAGGTTGCTCAAGAAACAAGCGCGAAACCAACTGCCTCCGTAATCGACACCTCCAAAATGTCAAAGGGGCAGCGGGAAGCGCTCGAGCTGGCCGAGGCATCCCGCGATCCACTGGACGATCGTGGCAGTTTTGCCAGCAACCTTTTCGTCGGCCGTTACGATTTTGAGCGGATTCATCCCTACCCGGAACAGAGCGCGGAAGATCGGGCCGCGGGCGAGCCGTTTCTGCAAAAGCTGGAAGCGTATTTGCGGGAAAATATCGATGCGGATGAGATCGATCGGACGGGTGAGATCCCGCAGAAGAACATCGACGACCTGTTTGCGATGGGCGCGTTCGGGGTCAAGATTCCCACGCAATATGGCGGCCTCGGCCTGTCCCAGGTGAATTACGGACGGGCCGCCATGTTACTGGGCAGTTGGGACGCAAACGTGACCGCTCTCGTTTCCGCCCATCAATCGATCGGTGTGCCTCAGCCCCTGCTGATTTTCGGAACTGAGGAACAAAAAACCAGCTATCTCCCTCGCGTCGCCCGCAAGGAAATATCCGCATTCGCCCTAACCGAAACGAATGCCGGGTCCGATCCGGCGAATATGAGTTTGCGGGCTGAACCGACCGAAGACGGCTCGGCCTTCATCCTCAACGGCGAAAAGCTCTGGTGCACGAACTTGATCAAGGCCGGCGTGCTCGTGGTCATGGCCAGAACGCCGCCCAAGGTCGTTAACGGGAAGGAGCGCAAACAGATCACCGCCTTCATCGTGGATGTCGATTCACCCGGGCTCGAGATCACCTATCGCTGCCACTTCATGGGGTTGCGCGCGCTTTACAACGGAATCGTGAAATTCACCAACGTCCGGGTCCCCCGCGCCAATATGATCTCGAAAGAAGGCGCCGGGTTGAAAGTGGCCCTGACCACTCTGAACACCGGTCGCCTAACGATTCCGGCCGCCTGCGTCGGTTTATCCAAGCGGCTGTTGGAGATTTGCCGAAAATGGGCGTCCGAGCGCGTGCAATGGGGCGTGCCGATCGGCAAACATTACGCCATCGCCGGTAAGATCGCGGAAATGGCGGGCAACGTCTTCGCCATGGAAGCGATGACGTTTCTGACCTCGGCCCTGGTCGATCGAAAGGCCGGCGATCTGCGCATCGAAACGGCCATGTGCAAATTGTGGGCGACTGAGACCACCTGGAGAAATGCCGATGAAGCGATGCAAGTGCGCGGCGGCCGCGGGTATGAAACCGCCCAGTCGCTGGCGGGCCGCGGAGAAGAAGCAATCCCGGTGGAGCGTTTTCTGCGCGATTGCCGGATCAACATGATTTTCGAGGGCTCGAGCGAAATCATGCGGTTGTTCATCGCCCGGGAAGCGCTCGATCCCCATTTGAAAGTGGGGGGCGCGATTTTCAACACTCAATTGCCGATGTCGGAGCGAGCCAGGGCGGTGCTTACCTCAGGTAAATTTTATGCCGGGTGGTATCCGCGCCAATGGTTGCCGGGAGGCGCGCCGAAAATCGAAAATTTACATCCCGACTTGCAGGCCCATGTCGATTACGCGGCCCGGACGAGCAAACGGCTGGCCCGCGGATTGTTTCACGCCATGGCCCGGTTTGGCCCGAAGCTCGACCGGGAGCAACTGCTCCTTTCCAGATTTGTCGGGATCGCCACGGAATTATTTGCCATGAGCGCGACCTGCTCCTTTGCCCAGTCGAAGATTGCCCATGGGGCAAACACTGACGACATTCTTTCCCTGGCCGACTATTTTTGCCGTTCCGCCCGGATGCGGATCGATCAACATTTTTCCGGAACGAAACGCAACGCGGACAAGCGGGGTTACGATCTGACCCAGGAACTGATGGCAGGAAAGCACGAAATGCTGCGAAAAGGCATCGTCTAGGGAGCGCGACGACCGGGTAGCGCACGCTTCCAGCGTGCCGTGTTCGGCATCCCTGCCGAACGTAATTCCGCAACATGCCCGCGCTCTCCCATTGACCGGAGTGGCACCTCAGATTACGATTACCGGATGAGTATGCCGCCCGTGCTCACGGAGGCGGCTTCATCTCGAAGCCGCGCTAAAAAGAGCGAAAAACAAAAACCAATAACGCCTGCAAACGTCCTGGAAGAGATCCAGCGACACGTCTTGCTCGACGGGTTCAAGATCGTGATCGATCTGGATAAGAGCCGCGGCTCCTATTTGCATGACTCGGCCAGCGATCGGCGGTTGATCGATCTCTACGGGTTCTTCGGTTCGATGGCGGTTGGATTCAACCATCCCGCCTTCGATAAGGCCGATGTCCAACGCGATCTGCTCAAGGCCGCCAAGGTGAAAGTGGCGAACTCCGATGTCTACTCGGAAGCTTATGCCGAATTTGTGAGCACGTTCGCCCGGGTCTGCGGGTTACCGCCACTGGAACGCTATCTGTGTATCGAAGGCGGCGCTCTGGCCGTGGAAAATTGTTTGAAGGCGGCCATGGATTGGAAGGTGCGCAAAAACATCGCTGCCGGTATCGGAGCGGAGCGCGGGACCCAGATCCTGCATTTCCGGCACGCCTTTCACGGACGGAGCGGTTATACCATGAGCTTGACCAACACTGATCCGCGCAAGACGGATCTGTTCGCCAAGTTCGATTGGCCGCGCGTCTCCTGCCCTTACATCAACTTCTCGTTACCGGAATCGGAGCGGGAACAGGACGTCATCGCCCGCGAAGAAAAATCGGAAACGGAAATTCGCCAAATCGTTTCCGAACGAAACGTCGATATCTGTGCGATTATTATTGAGCCGATTCAGGGCGAGGGCGGTGACAATCATTTTCGGGGGGAATGGCTGAGAAAACTTCGCCAAATCTGCGATGAGAACGACATCCTGCTCATCTTCGACGAGGTCCAATGCGGGATGGGAGTCACCGGCCGGGTTTGGTGTTGCCAGAATTTCGACGTGGTGCCCGATCTTCTCGCTTTTGGAAAAAAAGCGCAGGTCTGCGGAGTGATGGCCGGTCCGCGATTGGATGAGGTCAAGGACAACGCGTTCCGGTTGCCCAGCCGGCTGAATTCAACCTGGGGCGGCAATTTGGTCGACATGATCCGATCGACTCATTTGATGCGGATCGTCGAGGAGGAAAATCTGGTTGAAAACGCGGCCAAGGTGGGGGCGTATTTTCTGCAATCCCTTCTGGAATTGCAGCGGGAGACGCCGATGATCACCGGCGCCCGGGGCCGCGGTTTGCTGTTGGCTTTTGATTTGCCGGATGCCAAGACGCGCGAAGAGATGTGGAAAGGGCTTTTCGATATGGGAGTTCTGGCTCTTCGTTCCGGTGAAAGTTCGATCCGGTTCCGTCCTGCCCTCGATATCACAACCAAAGTCATAGACGAAGCGATGGAGTTGATGCGCAAATATTGCCGGGAACGAAAATGAACAAGTGACGCAAGTTTTCAATTTGCGAATAGAAAACGGCGCAAGTTGAAAACTTGCGCCACATTAAACAATGCAATCCGTTTTGGGAAAACTCGGCCTGGCCGAAGAAAACAATGGCGTTTTCTGCGGCACCTGGCGCGGGGGCGGCGCGAAGATCGATAAGATTTCGCCGATCGACGGCCGCAAGCTGGCCAGCGTTCGCACCGCCTCGGAGGAGGACTACGACACCGCTATTTCGCGCGCCCACGATGCGTTTTTGAGATGGCGGACAACGCCCGGGCCAGTCCGCGGCGAAACCGTTCGCCGGCTTGGCAATGCCTTACGCGAATCCAAACACGACCTCGGGCAGCTCGTTACCCTCGAAACCGGCAAGATCATCGCGGAAGGTGAAGGCGAAGTGCAGGAGATGATCGATATTTGCGATCTCGCCGTCGGCCAATCGCGGATGCTCTATGGCCTGACCATTCAATCGGAAAGAAAAGATCACCGTTTGATGGAGCAATGGCATCCACTGGGCGTTGTTGCCGTGATCAGCGCTTTCAATTTCCCGGTGGCGGTCTGGTCCTGGAACGCCGCCCTGGCGGCAGTCTGCGGCGACGCCACGGTCTGGAAGCCGTCGGAAAAGACGCCTCTTACCGCCATTGCTGTCACCAAAATTGCGGAGCGGGTCTGCGGCGATACCGGCGCTGATCCGGCAATTTTCACTTTGCTGGTTGGCGACCGAAAAACAGTTGGGCAAAAATTAGCCGACGACCCGCGGATCCCGCTGGTCTCGGCCACCGGCTCCGTGAACATGGGTTTGAACGTGGCCAAAGCTGTCCACGGCCGGTTAGGCAGAACGATCATGGAACTCGGGGGCAACAACGCGCTGATTGTTGCTCCCAGCGCCGACATTGCGATGGCGACACAGTCCATATTTTTCGGCGCGGTCGGCACCGCCGGGCAACGTTGCACCTCCACGCGCCGGGTGATCATGCACAAATCGATCGCCGACAAGGTGCGCAAGAGGCTCCTGAGCGCCTACAAGAGTCTGCCAATCGGCAATCCGCTCGATAAAAAAACATTGATGGGGCCGTTGATCGACAAAGGGGCGGTCGACATGGTGCAGCATTCCATCCAGCGATTGAAAGATGAGGGCGGCGAAGTTCTCTGCGGGGGCGAGCGTCTGGAAGGCGAGAAATTTGCCGGCGGTTGTTACATGACACCGTGTCTGGCCAATGCCGGGCCGAATTACGAAATTGTGCAGGACGAGACTTTCGGACCGTTGTTGTATTTGATGACCTATCGCGATTTCGATGAAGCCATGGCCATTCACAATGGTGTGCCCCAGGGATTGACCTCGTCAATCTTCACCAACGATGCCCGCGAAGCGGAGAGATTCATGAGCGCGCCCGGAAGCGATTGCGGCATCGCCAACGTCAACACGGGCACCAGCGGGGCCGAGATCGGGGGCGCGTTTGGCGGGGAAAAAAACACCGGCGGCGGCCGGGAAAGCGGAAGCGATTGCTGGAAGCAGTACATGCGGCGCCAAACCAACACGATCAATTTTTCAAGCGAACTGCCCCTGGCCCAGGGGATTCAGTTCGGCGGTGACGACGCCGGCAGCGCGACGGCGTAATTAATGGAGGGACACGCGCCGGCGTGTCCCTTGCTGGGTAGCGCACGCTTCCAGCGTGCAGTGTTCGGCATCCTGCCGAAAACTGATGTCTCGCATTTACTATCTGGGCGCCGACGGCGCGGACGCCCTCCAGATTAACCGCGAGCCGTGGTCAGCTCAAAAAGGCCGCCCAGGTTTTTGGCGGTCTCAATGCTCATAACGAACTTCTGCAGCTTTTTGCACTGCTCCTTGCCGATGACATCGCCGCCGAGCGCGGTGAATTTTACCGCGATTTCTTCCTCGGTCATCGGATCGCGCGGATCGCCCTTGGGAACATCGACCCGGGTGGAATGCGATTTCCCGTCATTGGTGGTGATGGTCACCCGGCTCGGCTGAAACTTTGGAAAAAGAGATTCGAACTCTTCGTTAGGCACCACTTTCACCTTGTCCATGATCGGAATAAGCGCCTTATCCAGCACCCGCTCTTCTTTGAATTGCAACGGTGTCACCATGCCGTCGACCAGCCCGGCCGCCATGCAATAAGGCAGGGAATGATCGGCGGTTTCTTTGGAATCCGGCCGGTATTTGTGCGGGTCGCCCAGGATATCGGCGGCGCGCGCGATCACTTCCACTTTGATCTCCTTCACATCGGCCGCCTTGATCTTGTGTTCCTTGACCGTCTTCATCATCGCCGTGAGCGGCGCGTGACTGAGGGCCTCGATTGGGAAGCTCTTCATTCCGCAATCGAGAATCCGGTAATGAGACTTGGGCGAGTTGGGGAGGTCTTTGACTAACCCTTCGCCGTCGAACGTGGCCGGTTGTCCCTTGTACTGCACGTGATGGAAGACGGCGAAGAGCCCTTCCTTGCCGTCGATGATGTGTTCCGGACCGGAAAATCCTCCGCGAGCCAGGAGCGCGCTTTCTGCGCCCATGCGCCCAGCCCACGGATCGACCGTGTTTTTCATGTTGGTCAATTTGCCGGCGGTCACCGCGCCAGGACAAAACGTTCGTGACGCGCTGATCCCGATGGCCGAAACCATTTGCGCCGGCGTGAGATTGAGCACGCGGCCAGCCGCGACGGGCGCTGCAAACGCGCTTAACGTGGCATGGTGCCAGCCATATTCACGCACTCCCGGCCGTCCGATTTCACAAAGTCGCATCTCGATTTCGTAGGCGATGATCGTGGCCAGGATGAGCTCTTTCCCTCCCAGTCCCTCGCTTTCGCAGAGGGCCAGCGGCGCGGCGATGAGGTCGCTGGGGTGACATGGATCGGCTTTCCAATAAATGTCGTTGTAATCCATCGAACGGATCATGTGACCATTCAGAAAGGCGGCATCGACCGGGTTGGTCTTGAACCCCGAAACGAACGCAGTAGCCTTGCCGTCGCCGCTGCCGGACATTGCCCGACAATGTTTCAGCAAAATCCTGGCGTCCTCCTGCTGACTTCCCCCCAGGGCGCAGCCGATGGAGTCGAACCAGAATAGCTTTGCCGCCTGGACCGCTTCCGGAGAAAGATCCTGATATTTCAGAGCGCAAGCCCATTGGGCAATAGTGTAGGATAGAAGGTGCTTTGAATCGGTCGATTGCTTCGTCATATGATCTTCATGGTTACGATTGGGCTGAAATTGTGAGTTTCTGGCCCGCGAATCACACGAATCACGCCAAAATGTCGGGCCAGCAAATCAAATCTAAGAATTCCTATCAGTTCGCGTCAATTCGCGTTATTCGCGGCTCTCCTTTCCTTGCTCCGTCATGAATCTGACGAATTTCTTTGCCGAGCTGAAGCGGCGCAACGTTTACAAGGTTGCGGTCGCGTATGCAGTCATTAGCTGGCTGATCATCCAAATTGCGACCCAGGTTTTTCCTTTCTTCGAAGTTCCGAACTGGGCGGTCCGGCTGGTCGTATTGTTCCTGATCCTCGGCTTTCCCGTTGCCCTGATTTTGTCCTGGGCGTTCGAGATCACGCCGGAGGGGATTAAGCGCGAGTCCGAGATCGACCCTAACAAATCGATCACGCGCAAGACCGGCCGGAAACTGGTCGCGATGACGGCTGTGCTCGCGGTCATCGCCGCCGGTCTGTTTGTGTTTCAATTTGTTCGCCCGAAAACGAACTCTGTTTTGGAGGGCGGAGCTCCCGAGACGCCGAACTCCGAAAGTCCGGTCGCAGACTCGCCGTGGAGAGCTCGGACCGGTCTCGCAGGAGCTCAACCCTCCATTTCGGCCAAGAGCATCGCCATCCTTCCCTTCAGCGACTTGTCGCCGAACCACGACCAGGAATCGTTCTCCGACGGCATGGCCGAGGAGATTTTGAACGCGCTCGCCCACATCAAGGAGTTGAAAGTGGTCGGGCGCGCTTCCTCATTTTTTTACAAAGGGAAGAACGTCAGCTTGAAACAGATCGGCTCCGAGCTCGGCGTGGCCAATGTCCTGGAGGGTTCTGTCCGCAAGCAAGACGAACAAGTTCGCATGGCTCTTCAGTCTCGTTGAGAACAATCTGCGGCTCGAGATCGGGCACGTCTTGTTCATCGACATCGTCGGTTATTCCAAGCTCTTGATCGAGGAGCAGAAGGAGCGGCTTGGCCAGCTCACGGAAATCGTGTTGGCGACCGCCCAGGTGCGGGAGACACCTAACGAGCAGCTCATGCGGCTCCCAACCGGCGACGGGATGGCGCTGGTCTTTCGCAACAGCTCGGAGGAACCGGCGCGCTGCGCGCTCGAGATCGCCGAAGCGCTCAGGAAACACCCGGAGATTGCGGTGCGAATGGGAATTCACAGCGGCCCGGTCAGCGACGTGACCGATGTGAGTGGGCGGACCAACATCGCCGGGGCGGGCATTAACATGGCCCAACGGGTGATGGATTGCGGCGATGCCGGGCATATTCTTCTCTCTCAGCGCGTCGCGGACGATCTCGCGCCCTACCGGCAGTGGTCGCCCCATCTGCATCCCCTGGGCGAATGCGAAGTAAAGCACGGTGTCCGCCTCGGGGTGGTGAATCTCTACACCGAGACGATCGGGAACCCCGCGTCGCCTAAAAAATTTCAGCGACCTGATGAACAAATATCTTCGGCGCCGGTAGGCACGAAGCGAAAGCGGCGGGGCTTGATCGCCCTCCTGTCTCTGGTCGGTCTCGTGTTGCTCGCGGGTATTTTGTTTTTTCTCCGTCAGAAATCAACGACTATTGCCGCCGGTCCGCAGGAGATCCATTCCATTGCTGTCCTTCCGCTCGACAATTACTCGGGCGATCCCGGCCAGGATTATTTTGCCGAAGGAATGACCGATGAGTTAACCACCGACCTTGCCACCATCAGTCGGTTGCGAGTGATCTCGCGCGGCTCGACCATGCAATTCAAAGGCGCGCAGCGGCCGCCGACTCCGCAGATCGCCAAAGCTCTCAACGTCGACGCCGTCGTCGAAGGCTCGGTTCTGCGCGTTGGCGACAAGGTCCGGATCACGGCCCAGTTGATCGACGCCCGGGCCGATCGACATCTGTGGGCGAAAAGCTTCGAGCGCGACTCACGCGATGTTCTTGCCTTACAGGATGAATTGGCCTCGGCCATCGCGGGCGAGATCAATGTCCAGTTGACTCCGGGCGAGAAATCTCGCCTAACGAATGCGCCGGCCGTGAATCCCGCGGCCCACGACGCCTACCTTAAAGGCCGCTATTTTTTCAACCGGCCGAGTGACGAAAATCTGAGCACAGCGATCGCGCAATTCGAGCAGGCGGTTGCGCTGGATCCCAATTTCGCGCCGGCTTACTCGGGACTCTCCGACGCCTATCTCTGGGCGGCCTTCAACGAAGGAGTTATTACCGCCAAGGAAGCCAAGTCGAAAATCAGGGCGGCGGCGGAAAAGGCTCTCGCCCTCGACCCGGGTTCCGCCGAAGCGCATACCTCTCTGGCCAATTACAAGAGTTGGTACGAACACGATTGGGCCGGTGCGGACAAGGAATTTCGTCAGGCCATTGCCCTCAATCCGAATTACGCTTTCGCCCATGATCAGTTTGCTCTGACCCTGGGATGTCAGGGCCGGTTCGACGAAGCGATCGCCGAAGGCAAGCGCGCCGAAGAGCTGGATCCGCTCGATCCGGCCATCGCCGTCGACAATACTTTGGCCTTCACCGGGAAAGGCGAGTTCCAAAAGGCAAAGGACGAAGCCAGAAGAGGCGCGGAGCTGGACCCGACATTTTTCTTCCCGCAAATGCAATTTGGCTGGATCGACCTGCAGCAGGGGAATGTTCGCGCGGCCATCCCGGAACTGGAGAAAGCCGAGAAAATGGAAGCGCCCCCTTTCGCGACCGCCTACCTCGGTTACGCCTACGGAGCCGTTGGCGAACGCGACCGCGCGCTGGCGACAATCGAGGAACTGAAGAAAAAGACCGTGCACGGTTACGTGCCGCCCTTCAATCTCGCGATTGTTTATCTCGGTCTCGGCGATCTCGAACGCGCCATGGACCTGCTCGAACAAGCCGGCGCCGATGACTCCCAATGGATGATGTATCTGAAGGTGGACCGGATTTTCGATCCGCTCCGGACGAACCCGCGCTTCATCGCCCTCACGAAAAAATGTCATTTCGACCAATGACCGTCGAAACACGGCAGCCTAACGACCTGGTTGGAGGTCCGATCCGCGGTGATCCGCGCTTCGATCAAATCGTCACTTGCCTCGCTCCGAAATAGTATGGCGTCTGAAGATCGCGAGGAGCGGGAAATAACAGGATCGCCGATTTTTCAGAAGTTGACTATCGAAGGCGATGTGTCGACCTCTAAACCGTGAGCCCGAAGCGGTCATTCTTTACCGAGCTCAAACGGCGTAATGTTTACCAGGTGGCGGTCGCCTATGCCGTTGTCGCCTGGCTGCTAATCCAGATTGCCACTCAGGTTTTTCCTTTCTTCGAGGTACCGAACTGGGCCGTCCGCCTTGTCGTGCTCCTGCTAATTCTAGGCTTTCCCGTGGCACTGATCGTGTCATGGGCCTTTGAAATCACGCCCGAAGGAATCAAGCGCTCGGAGAACGTGAAGCCTGACCAGTCGATCAAACGTGAAACCGGACGAAAGATTGTCGCGATTACGGCCGCGGTTGCCGTGCTGGCGGCCGGCCTGTTTGTTTTTCAATTTCTTCGCCCAAAAACGAACTCTCCTTTGGAGGGCGGAGCTCCCGCGACGCCGGACTCCGCCAGTCCGGTCGCAGACTCGCCGTGGAGAGCTCGGACCGGTCTCGCAGGAGCTCGACCCTCCATTTCAACCAAAAGCATCGCGGTTTTGCCGTTTGAAAACCTGAGCAGCGATAACGAGAACGCCTACTTCGCCGAAGGCATTCAGGACGAGATCCTGTCGCGCTTATCGAAGATTGCCGATCTAAAGGTGATCTCATGGACCTCGACGCAGCATTACAAGACCACGCCGGAAAACCTGCCTGAGATCGCCCGGCAGCTCGGGGTTGCTCATATTCTGGAAGGAAGCGTGCAAAAAAATGGCGATGCGGTGCGCGTAAACGTTCAACTGATCAAGGCAGACAATGATTCCCATCTTTGGGGCGAGAGTTTCGATCGCAAATTGACCGACATCTTTTCGGTTGAAAGTGAAGTGGCCAAAGCAATCGCCGATCAATTGCGAGCGAAACTAACCGGCCCGGAAGAACAGGTCATCGCGGCCAAACCGACAGATAATCCCGGGGCTTACGATGCTTATTTGCGCGGCCTGGCTTACACTTTGAAAACAGGAGGAATCACGCCTGCCAAATCTCTCGCAGCTCAGAAATATCTCAGGCAAGCGGTGGGTTTGGACCCAAGGTTCGCGGCGGCCTGGGCGCTTCTGTCCTACGTGGATGCAATTGGCTACGTAACCCAAAGTCTGCAACCAACCGCCGACTTGCGGGAAGAAACACGCACGGCTGCGGAAACCGCGCTCACCCTCCAGCCCAATCTGGGCGAGGCGCTGATGGCAAAGGGTTATTACTACTACGGCTGCCTGAAGGATTACGGCAGCGCAACGCGTTATTTTGAGCAGGCGCGCCAGTTCCTGCCTAACAACTCTTTGATTCCTGAATCGCTGGCCTACGTCACCCGGAGACGAGGGCAATGGGACCAGAGCGAAGCCTACTTTAACGAGGCTGAGCGGCTCGACCCGCGCAACGCCAACCTCCTTACCCAGCATGTTCTCTCCTACGCGTTGCGGCGTCTTTTTCCAGACGCTCTCCGAAAACTCGATCAGGTTCTGGATATTACTCCAGACGATGTTGATACCCTGGCGCTGAAAGCCGGTATCCTCCAGGGCGAGGGCAAACTGTCGCAGGCCTCGGCTCTCGTCGCTCCGCTCCGCCCCGGGGCCGACGATCCCTTTGCGCTCGAGACTCAGGTTTACCAGGCGATCC
Source organism: uncultured Verrucomicrobiae bacterium (assembly GCA_963728975.1). Lineage (GTDB taxonomy): Bacteria > Verrucomicrobiota > Verrucomicrobiia > Chthoniobacterales > UBA10450 > DATFCK01. The sequence continues at coordinate 467,322 of CAVSMF010000001.1, read as the reverse complement.
TGGAGCGTCGCCCCGATCAGGCGATCGCCCGGCTCAAGGAGATATTGGCGAAGCCGGATCCGGCGCTGGGTTACTTCAATGGCGAGCTGCGGTTTTGGCTGGGTTGGGCGGAAGCGGTTGGGGGTGGCCGCGACGCCGCTCGCAACAGCTGGCAACTGGCCCACAGCGAACTCGAATCTTTCCTTGAGACAGAGCCGGAAAACTTTGCGCTGATTGAAGATCTTGCCTTGACCAATATGGGTCTGGGCGACAAAGAAGCCGCCTTTGCTCTGGCGGAACGGGCCAGCGTTTTGAATCCAATGCAGAAGGACGCCGTCTATGGTCCCTTCTCGATCGAAATTCTGGCCCGAGTAGCGGCCGTAATGGGCGAACCCGACCGAGCGATCGCCAGTTTGGAAAAACTACGCTCGCTGCCATACCGTGGTCCCCTGGTTTGGGTACGGCCGCTCACTCCGGCGCTGCTCCGGCTCGATCCGATGTTCGATCCGCTGCGGAGCGATCCGCGTTTTGAGAAGCTTTGTGAAGAGAAGCAGCCCTAAAGGGCAGAAGGATAAATAGCGCGCGAACCGGTGGGTCATCTGCGACTCGGGCCACCAGCGCAAAAAATTAGCGGCAGGAAACAGTGAATAGCGACAATCTCTCGGATTGTCTCCGATCACTGATCTCTAATCCCTGACCGCTGACCTCCGACTTCTGTCCTACTCCTTGTCGTAAACGGCCTTGCCGTGGAACTTCTTCCCGTCGGCGCCAGTGCCGTTAATGGTGACCGTGCGCGATTTGCCATCCTTGGCCACGGTGATTTTCCCGGACCAAACCACCTTGCCGTTCTTCATCGTCGTAATGTCGTTAGTCCGATCATTCACGACTTTATAGGCGGCGGAATCCCAGGACATGTTCCCTTTTGACGGGTAGGCTTTGCCATCCCATTTGCCAACCCAGACGCCGTGTGTCGGCTTCCCGTCCTTGTCGACGCCGTCCACCGTCACCTTGATCTTGTTCCCCTTCATTTCGGTATAGATTACGGTCGTGTTTTTTCCCGCTCCCGGAACCAGCTTCGATTTCGCCTCATTCAGTTTCCAGGTCCCTATCTGCGGACTGGCCGCAAAACAGGCTGCTGCACCCACCAACGAAAGAACCAAAGTCATTGTTGCAATTCGAGTTTTCATCATGTGCGCGATTCCGGCAGAACTGTCGTTAGACGTCAATAAGAATCATCTGAACCGCGGATTAGGTGGACTTAGGCGGATTGACGTTCAAACGCGCGGCGAGAACGCCGGTTTCGAACTGCAAATCGCCCCGACTGCCGGAAGGTCGGTCGGTTGGACTTTTACAGCTAAATCCGCGGTATCCGTATAATCCGCGGTCAAAAGCATTGACGCTGCGCTTGATTCCGGTCTGGATGGATATCGGAGCAATTGTAGGCCGTCTCTGCTCGCCTCGCCCTAGCCATGCGGAGGCGGGTGATACGGCGTCACTCGAGTCACGGTGCACGGAGGAGCAATGAATTTCACTGAGTTCAAGAGCTTTGCCAATCGTTTCGAAAGCCAACCTGTAGGGGAAGCTGTTAGCTTCCCGTCCTGACGATATGAGTGAGTTGCATGACTTCGCCATCCGGTACGCCCAGGCCTGGTGCAGCCAGGACCCGGAGAAAGTCGCTGCGTTCTTTGCCGAGAACGGTTCGCTGAGCGTGAACGACGCGTCGCCCGCGGTCGGCCGGGCGGCTATTGCCGAAATCGCGCGAGGATTCATGAGTACATTTCCGGACATGATCGTTACGATGGACAAAGTGACGGACGAATTCCAATCCGGAGGGCGGAGCTCCCGCGACGCCGTCTTCCATTGGACATTAACCGGAACCAACGCCGGCCCCGGTGGCACAGGAAGACGCGTCCAGATCAGCGGCTACGAGGTTTGGCGGTTCGATAACCAGGGCCTGATCGCAGAATCAAAAGGCCATTTCGATGCCGCCGAGTACGAACGCCAGCTCAAGGGAGAGTGAATAAACGTCCGCAGATTTCGCAGATTAGCGCAGATTCTTTTTCCATGTTCTGGCCGATCTGTGAAAATCTGTGTCATGGATTCGGCTTCGCTCACCACGGCGTCTGTGGATAAACTTTCCGGGGGTATGAATCTTAGCGACTTGGCCAATCTGAACTCCTCATGTGAATCTGAATTGCAGACTTCTCCAGCGCTTCCAAAGAACTTCTATAAGCAGCTTCTCGAAGTCGCCGATGGCGGGACGCGGCAACCCGCTTTGGAAGAAGCAAAGAACTATGTGGCCCCGCACTGATAATCAACCCGCTGCTCTCTGCGGGTCATGCCAGGTGTGTAGCATCCGGCGCCAAGAGTAGGTTCCATGTCGGCATTTGAACATGTCACCGCACTTTTGTCCTTCGTCTATGCGTTGGCGCTGACGCATCTGCTGGCACGAATTGCCGAGCTCGCCGTCGCCCGCGAACGCGTTCGTTTTTCGGGGTTGCTCGCGCTCGGAATGGTCAACGCCATTCTTTTGGTTTTCTCAAACTGGTTGTCACTTTGGGATCTTCGTTCGATCGCGAGGTGGGATCTGCTGTCGATCGTAATTCAGTTTCTCTTTGCCGTTTCTGTCTATCTGATCTGCGTGTTGGTCGGACCTAAGACGCCGGACGAAGGCGAAATTGACCTGGAAGCTTTTTTCTGGCGGCAGCGGCCCTATTTTTACGGCGCAGTTGTGACCTGTGTCGTTTTATCGTTGTTCGCCAATCTCGCTTATTTGAAGACGCCCAACCCGGTGCTCTTCCTGAAGGAAAATCTGACTAACCTGCCGATGCTCATCCCAACCGTCAGCGCGCTGCTCTCCAGCAAGCGCTGGATCCAATGGGCGAGCGGCCTCCTTTTTTTGGCACTGATGCTTGTCTACACAATCGTGTTCTGCCGCGTCCTCGGCTAATTTCGAATAGCTCTTTGCTATCAACCAGAGAGAATCAACATGAAGACAAGCAAACTTATCTGCTTCGCCGTTGGTGCAATGTTGGCTGCTACCGCGGCGGGCGCTGACGAAATTATTTCGAATACCTCGATATCGAACCAACGAACGTTCCGTAGTGAAATAAACGGCCGTTGCTATGCGCTGGCGCAGTCGGCGATGGCTTTGACCGGACATGTTTTTTGTAGGTGGGGTTTTGCCTTGGCGATGACGATCCGAGCTCGCCACGGGACGAGTCCGTCCAAACGGCGGACCGGATCGGCGTACGGCAGGCGATATCGGAGTAAACCTTGGGATGAAGAACAAGCCGCATTACGCGCGGCGCCGTCGAATTTGCTGCTCCATTTGTTCGATCGAAATCCCCAAGTTTGAATTCGCATCCAAATCCTTGTCCCGCTGAAGCGCCTCTGCCATGCCTCCGTCGGCATCGTCAAGGACAGCCGGCAGTGACTTGAGCAGATGAGTGGTGAGAATGCCCCGCTCCTTCTCCGCTAAATCGAGCGCGAGTTTCTTCACTTCATTAACGGTGGCCAGCTCTGAATAATATTGCATCGCGCTGCAATCGGCAACTTTCTTGCGGCCTGGATTACCTCGCGAACGAAAAGCCTGTTTCGGCGTGACGCCGAAAGTCCGAGCCGGACTGGCTTCAACACGCAAGACGCCCGCACACGGGCGGGCAGGCTGTGCGCTACCCGGCGTAATCGGAGATAGCTTTAGCCACATCGAGCGTCGAAGCTCTACCGCCCATGTCATACGTGCGCACTTTGCCTTCGGCGATCACGCGGGCAATGGCGGATTCGAGGCGCGCCGCCATTTCGGTTTCCTTGAGCCAGTCGAGCATCAGCTTCGTGGTCAGGAGCATGGCGATTGGGTTTACCTTGTATTGGCCGGCGTATTTCGGAGCCGAGCCGTGGGTTGGCTCGAACACGGCGTAGTTGTCGCCCAGGTTGGCGCTGGGAGCGAATCCCAGGCCGCCGACCAGGCCTGCGCACAAATCGCTCACGATGTCGCCGAACATGTTTTCCGCCACCAGCACCGAGTAATCCTGCGGGTTCTTGAACATCCACATGCAAATGGCGTCGATGTTTGCTTCGTCGGCCCGGATATCGGAATAATTTTTGGCAACGTCGTTGAAACAACGCATCATCAAACCGCCGGTCTCGCGCAGCACATTCGGTTTTTCGATCAGGGTGACGCGTTTTCGGCCCGTCTTCTTGGCATATTCGAACGCTTGTTTACAAATGCTCGTGCAACCCTGGACGCTCATGATCCGGGTGGAAAGTGCGATATTCTCCAGACCTGCCTTGTCTTTCCATTTTTTCATCTTCGGATTCGCGCACAACGCGGTGTAAACGGGTTCGGGTAACGGGAAAAATTCGACCCCGCCGTACATGCCCTCCGTGTTTTCACGGAACACCACCTGATCGATCGGGACATCTTCGCCGCTTGGGTTGGTGATCTTTGTCCCGCGATAGTTTAGCGGGTTGCCGGGGTAACTTTTGCACGGCCGCATGTTGGTGTGGAGATTGAACAGCTGGCGCAACCCCACGATGGGCGAGAAATAGACCAGGCCTTTGCCCTGGAGTTCCGGGATCAGTTCCTGTTTCGCTTTGTCCTGCGGTTTGCTGGTGATCGCGCCGAACAGGCCGCAGGTCGTTTCCTTGAGCGCTTTTACGGTGCGATCGGGCAGGGCGTTACCTTCTTTACACCAAAATTCCCAGCCGATGTCGCACGGCACATATTCGGCATCCAGTTTCAGACGATCGAGCACGAGGCGGGCGGCTTCCATAACGTCGTGGCCGACGCCGTCGCCGGGCATCCAGGCAATTTTATATTTAGCCATAAGATTGCGACTTTATCGGGGCGCGGATTCCCCGCAAGTGTCTGTAGCGGCGGTCTGTGACCGTCGCATTATTCCTTTCCTAAGGCTTGCGCTTGGCAAACAAATGCGGCGGTCATAGACCGCCGCTACAAGGGAGCGATCAAATTGAGCCGCTGCGCGGCTGGCATTCTTAACATCGTCCTCGGAGAGGCCGATCCACCTATTTGTTAAGCCTGCTCGCCACCAGGTTTTCGGCGCCGCCGGCCACGATCAGTTCCTGGGCTGCGGGACTGAGCGGCGGGAAGGGGAACGATTTACCATCGATGGTGAGGGTGGATTTTCCGTAATCGATCGTGATATCGCCCGCCACCGTGGTGGGCTTGCGGTCCTTGAGCGTTTCGCGCAGATACGCAATCAAATCGGCGCATTCAAATACCACGAAGCCGTTGTTGAACGCGTTGCGCTTGTAGGTCTCGGAAAAGCTGGCGGCAATGACGCATGGTATCCCCTTAAACTTCAAGGCCGTGGCTGCCTGTTCGCGGCTGGAGCCGCTGCCAAAGTTAAGTCCGCCAACCACGACGTCGCCTTTTTGATAAAGGCTGTTGAAGTTCGGATCGTAATTTTCAAACGTAACCGCCGCCATCTGGTCCGGGGTCATGTCGTCGCGATAGGTGTGTTTGCCGGCGTAAATGCCGTCGGTGTTGAGATTGTCTTTATCAAGAAAGAGAAGCCGGCCGCGCACGCTCGGCGGGAAACCCTTAATGATCTCGACCCGGCTGAGGCGGGCCGGTTTCGGTTTACGTTCGGCCCGTCGAACCGCGGTCCCGGCAGGGCGTTCGGCAAAATCGGTCGGTGCGCAGATAAATCCAGCCAGAGCACTGGCGGCAACGACGGCGGGCGACCCGAGATAGACAAACGACTCGCGATCGCCCATGCGTCCCTTGAAATTCCGGTTGGTGGCGCTGATGGCAGTCTCGCCTTTTTGAACGAGGCCTTTTCCCAGTCCGATGCAGGTTCCGCATCCGGGGGGAAGGGGAATAGCGCCGGCTTCCACCAACGTATTCCAATCGCCAACCGATTCTGATTTGGCCTGGGTCTCGGCGCTGGCCGCGGCGAGATAAAATTCAACGCCCTCGGCGACGCGGCCGCCCTTGGTCCGCACCACTTCGGCGGCATCGTGCAAATCCTCGAAGCGGGCGTTCACGCACGATAACAGATAGGCTTTCTGGATGGGAACCCGTTTGCGCTGCATTTCCGGAAGCGACACCATCGTTTTCACTTCGTTAGGCCCGGAGACATGCGGCACCACCGTAGCCAGATCGAGTTCGAGTTCGATGGCGTAATTCGCATCCGGATCCGCGCTCAGTTCTTCCCGGAGTTTCCACCAGTTGTCGATGTCGGCATCAGTGTAACCGGAGCGGCTTTTCGGACCGCGTTTTCCCGGGCGATTGGGGCTGCTAAATTCTTTTACCCGCGACCGCAAATAATTCACGGTTACTTCATCGAATGGGAACACCCCGGCCAGTGCGCCCCATTCGGTCGTCATATTGGCAATGGTCATCCGGGCGGACATGGGCAGAATGGCGACGCCGTCCCCGACGAATTCGACGGCGTGATTGAGGACCTCATCTTTATTGAACAAGCCGCAGAGAGCGATAATCACGTCCTTGCCCACCACGCCCGGCGAAAGCGTTCCTTTCAGAACCATCCTGGCCACAGGGGGGACCTGCCACCAGGTTACTCCGGTGGCCCAAATGCTGGCCGCGTCGGTTCGCACTACCGGCGTGCCGAGGGCGGCGACCGCCCCGTAGAGATTGGAGTGCGAATCACTGGCTACGACCAATGCGCCCGGGACAACGTAGCCCTGTTCCACCATCACTTGATGGGAAATGCCGGTGCCGGCCGGATAAAAATCAATTCCGTGGTCAGCAGCGAACTTTTCGATCTTGCCGTACTTGGCCAGATTTTCCGGCGAAGTGTTTTGAATATCGTGATCGATTGCGAACACCGGCTGGCCCGGATCCGCGATCTTGGTCGCGCCGATCTGCTTGAACTTCGGGATAACGGCAGCGGTATTGTCATGGGTCATGACATGGCGGGGACGAATCGAAACAAAATCTCCCGCGCCGCACGGCCGTTCCCGGGAGCAAGCCCATCGGCGTGACGCGCCGCAATCTTCTCAACCAGTGTCAGACCCATAATGTCAGGTGTTCCAGTAAACTAGATGTTCCCGCGAATGACGCGAATTACAATTTGTCATTCCGAGCGCAGTCGAGGAATCCCGTAGCACTACCGAACTGTGACGCCACGGGATCCTTCGACTTCGCTACGCTTCGCTCAGGATGACACTTAACTTTCGCGTCAATTTGCGTCATTCGCGGGTCAAAATCACTTTTTCGCTGCGCGTTTGCCCATAACTTTGGCGATATCGAAATCCACGAAGTCGGCATGATGAAAAATGATCGACTCGATCGAGCGTTCCACCTTATCGCCCTCGTGGCTATGGGTGGCGATGATGTGCATCACTTCACCGGGAATGCCGTGCTTGTATGCGAGTGCGACGCCGCTGAAGGGATGCCGCAATTGCTGGCCGAAGCTTCCCTGGATCACCTTGCCCGACGCGTCCTTATCGTATTCGAGCGGCTTACCGACATCGGCCAGGAGGGCGCCGGCGATGAGGTAATCGCGCTGGACCGGGATATCGCACCGGAACGATTTCTCGAGCACATCGGCGATGGCGATGCATTGGAGCGCGCAGGAATTCAAGTGTTCGACGAATTTCATATCGATATCGCCGGCCAGGAGAGTGAACTTGACCGCGCGCAATTCGTCGAAAGTCCAGCCCTTCCCCCCACACCCCGTGGTGATCGCTTCGTTCCAGACCGCCGCCACTTTTTCGCGGAGGGACGCGTCTTTGATTTGCAGGAGCGGCGGAAACAGTTCCGCGATTTCTTTTACTCCGTAGCTAGTTTGTTGGGTCGTTGTCATGGTGATAGAGGATTAGATTACCAGATTTTTTACTGTCATTCTGAGCGGAGCGAAGAATCGGGATCCGGGGATGATTTGATGAGGACGTGACACCCGATCCTTCGCTGCGCTCAGGATGACGAGCAAAAAAAAGCGAATGCTCACCTCGGAATATTTCGTGATGGCGGCCCGTCGTATCCGTGATTCACCGGATCGATGCGGCGCATTGGTTTTTCGCGAGTTTGCTCTTCGATCACGTGCGCGACCAAACCCGGAGTGCGCGCAATCATAAAAATACCGTTGAACGCCGCGGGATTCATCCCCAGATCGGCCAGGATCGCGCCAATCGCTCCGTCCACATTGATCGGGAGCGCTTTCTTGGCCTCGGCGAACGATTTTTCGACGGCGCGCGCCGCTTTCATGTGCGGACCGTCCACCCCGGCTTCGGCCGCCAGTTCAAACAAGCGGGCCGTCCGCGGGTCCTTGGTGTGGTAACGATGGCCAAATCCCGGCATGCGATCTCCGGCGTCCTTCATCGTCGCCAATGTCCGGGTAGCCGATTCATCCATCGAAATGGAATCCTTCGCGGATCGATCGGCGATTGCTTTCAATTGCCGGGCGCAATCTTCGATAGCACCGCCGTGATGCCGATTGATCGACATAATGCCGGCGGCGACGGACGCGCTCAAGGAAGCGCCGGTGGACGCAACCGTGCGAGCGGCCAGGGCGCTGGGCGGCGTTGCCCCGTGATCGATCGACGACACTAAGATCCCATCCATTAATTTTCCGATCGCCGGCGAGGGCAGTTCGCCGGTAAGAATCAAATGAACCGCGGCACCGAACGAAACGCGCCCCATCAGTTCGGCAATATCGTATCCGCGGACCGCGACCCGGTTAGGCTCGATCCGGGTCACAGCCGTGTTCCAGACCGCTTTTTTGTCGGTTTCACTCATCAGACTTTCTCCTTTTGTTCGTTTGAGAATTTCCACCACTGCGCTCGGGAGATCGCCAAACGCATCTACCACTGCGGCTCCCGCTTCCCGCAGCGCTTTCACTTTACCGGCGTGCGTGCCGCGGCCGCCTTCGATGATCGCGCCGGCATGACTAAAACGGGTGCCTTCTCGCGCCGCCTTGCCGCCGATGTAGGCAATCACAGGTTTGGTGACTTTACGATCGTTGATCAGCTGGGCCAGTTCTTCTTCCTGGGAGGAACCAATTTCACCGAAGATCACGATCGCTTCGGTAAATGGGTCGGCTTCGAACATCAAAGCTGCGTCTGGAATCCGAATTCCCAGGACTGCGTCGCCGCCGATGTGGGCGATGGTCGAAATGCGTACGCCTGCTTGACCCAGATAATAACCGGTGCTCGAAGCCATTCCCCCGGAACGACTGATGACGCCAACGCCCTTTGGGATGCCGGGCTTGAACCATTGTCTCGCACTTTCGGCGCGACCTCCGATCATGCCGACAACAGCCTTGCCCGGACTCAAAACACCGAGCGTGTTCGGTCCAAGAAAAGTTGCGCCATTCGCTTTCGCGGCCGCGGCGATTTCCATCGCGTCCCAAACCGGAACGCGATCGGGAACGAGCACGGTAAGCTTGATGCCCGCCTCAATCGCGGAGATGGCCGCGTCCTTCACACCTGCTGCGGGAACAAACAGAACGGAGATGTCGATCTTGCCCAAAGCTTTGACCGCGTCCTGCGGCGTGTTGAACACCGGCACACCGAGCACAGTCTGACCGCCTTTCCCCGGCGTCACACCGGCGACCACACTGGTTCCGTACTCGCGCATCAGCTTTGTGCGGGCCCGACCTTCGCGGCCAGTAATTCCTTGCACCAGAACGCGCTTCGTCTCGTCGATCAAAATTGCCATTTAAAACGGTGTCCTAATTTGAATCGAATTTACTCGCAGTGAGTTTCTTCTCGCAATCACTGCCCGGCGCGACAAAAAACTAATCAACCGCAAACTGCGCCTATTATCGACCATATCGGGCGTTGGCTTCAATGGGATCCCCGGGGGTAAATGTCCATTTTGAGGACGCCTGCTGCCTCTCTCATCCGCGCGTCGGTGCAAACAACCTCCTTCACTCTCGATACAAGCGCCGACGCTAGGTGCAGCGCATCTAGCGTGCGCACGCGAACGGGCCGCTGGCGCGCATAGCAAACTCTTAGCACCGCTTCGAACTCTCTGCGGACATCAGTGCCGACCGGAACCAGAATGATGCGTTTCATTTCCACTTCACTCTCGAACCGGCGCATGAGCGTTTTTTCAGCGCCCGCCACAATGACTCCATCCAGTCGCTTTCCCCACAATCCGCGGAGCAGCTCCAAACGCGAGAGCTCCGATGTATGAATGACTTCACCGGCCTCTTCGATTAACGCGGCGAAAAGCCTTGAGTCATCTTCTTCTACAAAGAGTTTTAGCAGAACCGACGTGTCCCAATACCTCATTAAAAGCGTTCTTCGCGGCCCTCGGAGATAATTTTCTCCGCCGTGCGTCCGCGCTTTCCGGTGCTGTATTTGCGCCGTAGCGCGGCCAGCTCACGCGCCCACTTGCGATTGTCACCCGGCGATCGTTTGCGGGCCGGCTGGGTTAGGCGCGCCTGCACTTTGCCATGAACAGTAATGAGGATTTCTTCTCCATTTGCCGCCAGCTTTACCATCCGCGAAAGTTTTGCTTTCGCCTCTCGCAAGGTGGCAATCATGTGGTCACTGTAGTCACAATTCGTGAATATGTCAATTCCGAGGCGTGCCTGGCGCCATGATTAAAGTTCTCGTTCACACTTCCGCTCGGCGATGAATACTTCCATGGCCTTGGTTCCTTTCAGCGATCCCGCGGCAACTTTGTGTCCAATCAGTTCGTCCAATCCGGGAATATCGAGCTCCAGATAGAAGCCGTCGATTCCGGCGAGCCGGCACTCGACGTCGCACCCGAGCAATTCGGAATCCTTGGTAGCGAACTCCTCGTCCGGCAGGGCGGGCGCAGGTGCGCTGTTTCGGTCGACAACGAGTCCGCCAGAGTGCGTCTCGACCGCGCGGCGAATCTCCGGCCACTTTGTGGTGTCGATCCATACCCGGCCGCCTTTCACCGGGAGCATGGCGGCCGATGGATCCTTGACGAACTTCGGTATGCGCGGCGCCCGTGGTTTCCATTTCGGGCCGCTTGCGCCCCCAACGAGTTCCGCGAATCGCTCCGCGATGAAGGCCGGAGTGTCGGTCTTGCGGTAGCCTTCGACCGGCGCGCGCAACAACTTCGACATTCTATCGAGAATATCGACAGCGCGATCTTCGGCGTTGCCACCCAGGCGAATGACCGCGGGAATATCGAGATCGAGTTCCCAGAATGCTTTCGCGAGTCCGTAGGCCGACCAATATTGTTCCTGACTGGCCACGCCGGAGCCCGAACCGAAGTAGCCCACCAGATCAGGCTGGGCCAGGATGATCCGGCTGGCGCGATATACTTTGGACGCGGATGGATTGCCGCTGGTATCGGTGAAGTTTGCGATGGTAAAGCCGGCATTAACGATCGCGTCCATCGACATCATCGAGCCGCCGCCGCCGGCGCCGTGAAACCCCGCCAGGCCTTTGGAATCTTTCGGCGCTTCGGTGGCTAACTGGGCGAAATAAAACGTGCCGCGATGATCGTTTTGCTCCACCGCATAGGCGACGCGTTCGAGCTGTGTTGGCGGATGATCGAATTCGCGCGCGATCTCGATCTTTAATTCGGGGTGCCGGGCTACCGCGTAATCGTCGATCGTGATCCGGCAATCGGCGGCCACGAACCGGCCGTCTTTCGTCAGCGCCAGCGGATTGATCTCGAGCGATCGGGCTTCGACGCTGCGGGCGGCGGCAAATAATTTTCGGATCGACTCGGCAAGCTGTGCTGCGTGCGCTTCCGAAAGTCCGCAGGAACCAACTGTTTCGCGTAAAGCCGAATCCAGTGGCCCGCGATTCACATCGCAGGCGATGCGCCGGGTCGAAGCGGCCCGCTCTTCGATTCCTGTGCCTCCGCCGGCGGCGAAAATAATCACCGGCGCGCGGGCGGCATCGTCGATCGCGAAGGAAAGAAAAAATTCGCGGTCGATATCGAGCTTCTCTTCCACCAGCACTGCTTCGACCGGAAACTGTCCGACCTTCATTGCCAGCATGCGGGCGGCGTGATCGCGAACTTCATCTGAGCGTTTTGGCAAAGGCCACTCCGCCAATACCGGCGCGTCCGGTGGTCCAGGCTTGAATCTTGATGACGACTTCGGCGTTCTTCCTGGTGGCGCCGAGTTCCCCGGCCGCCATGACGGCTTCATCCGGGGTCGAGGCGGCCCGGCCGCGCGGGATCGCAAATCCGTTGGCGGCAAGAATGGCTTTGCCCTGGTATTCATGAAGTCGGGCCATGGCTGGGTGCTATTTCGGATGAAAACGTCCAACGTTCAACGCCCAACTGGGCAAGCCTTCCATTTGTAGCGGCGGTCTATGACCGTCGCAAATGATTGGGACGAAGGGATGCGGCGCTCATAGAGCGCCGCTACAGGTTACTGGGGCGAAGGAATGCGACGCTCATAGAGCGCCGCTACAGGTTACTGGGGCGAAGGAATGCGACGCTCATAGAGCGCCGCTACAGGTTACTGGGGGGAAGGGATGCGACGCTCATAGAGCGCCGCTACAGGTTACTGGGGCGAAGGAATGCGACGCTCATAGAGCGCCGCTACAGGTTACTGGGACGAAGGGATGCGGCGCTCATAGAGCGCCGCTACAGGCGCCGCTCTTGTTGGGTTAGCCCGAAGGGTTGTTGGAAATTAGCCGGTGGTGTAAACCACCGGCCTCGATCCAAAAAGGGTATAAGCCCTGGAGGGATACTGGAAGAGAAACGTCTATGACATCCGATCTTATTGATCGTGGATTGGAGGCGTAATAGTGTCGACGCGACTGACAGACCGCATGACTCCGACATCGCTGGATTATTACGGTATTGAAGAGCTGCTCACCGACGAGGAACGCGCGGCGCGCGATCGGGCCCGGCAGTTTGCGCAGGAGGAAGTGATGCCGGAGGTCGTGCCTTGTCACCGAGCCGGCAGATTTCCGGAGCATCTCATAGCGCGCATGGGCGCCCTGCGTTTTTTTGCCCCGTATTTGCACGGCCACGGATGCGCAGGGCTTAGCTATACAGCCTACGGGCTTATTATGCAGGAACTGGAGCGGGGCGACTCGGGTGTGCGCTCGCTGGCGTCGGTCCAGGGATCGCTGGCCATTCACGCGATCCATTCTTTTGGCAGCCCCGAACAGCAGGCGCGATGGCTCCCCGGGTTGGTTTCAGGCGAACGGGTGGGTTGTTTCGCGTTAACGGAACACGGGCACGGCTCGGATCCCGGCGGAATGGAAACGCGCGCCGTTCGGGAGGGAGATCAGTATATTTTGAACGGCAGTAAATGCTGGATCGGCAATGCCTCCATCGCCGATGTCAAAGTTGTCTGGGCGAAGGATGACGAAGGACGGGTTGGGGGATTCATCGTGGAAAAGGATGCGCCCGGATTTCGGGCTCAGGATATCGAGGGCAAATTCAGCCTTCGCATGTCGCGGACATCAGAATGCTGGTTTGAGAATTGCCGGATACCGGCGGAGAACCGTTTGCCCAAAGCGTCTGGATTACGCGCGCCGCTGACATGTCTTTCCCAGGCGCGGACCGGTATTGCCTGGGGGGTGATCGGGGCGGCGACCGATTGTTACGAAACGGCGCTGGCTTACGCCAAATCGCGCGAACAATTTGGCCGGCCGATTGGCGGGTTCCAGTTAGTCCAGGAAAAGCTGGTCTGGATGGTGCAGGAAATAACCAAGGGGCAATTACTGGCGTTGCGTCTGACCCGCTTGATGGAAGCGGGGACGATCCGACCCGCCCAGATCTCTCTGGCCAAGCGGAACAACACCTGGATGGCGCTCGAATGCGCGCGCAAATCGCGCGACATTCTGGGCGCCGTAGGCATTACCGATCGTTATTCCGTGATCCGGCATCTGATGAACCTGGAGAGCGTTTTCACCTACGAAGGCACGCACGACATTCATACCCTGGTGGTCGGCCACGATATCACCGGGCTGGACGCCTTTGGCGGTTCTGCCTAATGGATGGGACGATATGAGTCACACGGATTGGGATGCGATCAGCGCGATCTCGCAAATGATCGGTTCGATTGCGGTGGTTCTTTCCGTCCTTTATCTCGCGTTTCAAGTGCATCAAAGCACGCGGCTGGCCAAGCTTGCCGCGCAGGACGCCGCGGCCACATCGCTCCGTGATGTGACCAGACCGTTTGCCGAGAATGCCGACCTGGCCCGGATATGGCGAAAGGGTCTGGAGGATTTGCAGGCTCTGCCGGCGGAAGAGCAAGCCCGTTTTTTTCACTCTTGCTATCAATTTCTCAAGGCGTTCGAGACCATTCATTTTCATCACATCCATGGGGTGATGGACGAGCAGATCTGGCGGGGATGGTGCGGCCTTCTCCGGCACTACATTGCTTCGCCCGGAATGGAGCAATACTGGAACCTGCGCCAGGAGCTGTTTTCGGCGCGGTTTCGGCAATTTATCCAGGAACTCGAACGTCCAGCCGACCGGCGCACCGTAGCTAATCTATTGGGGGAAGAGAATCGTTCAGATCCTGTCTGAAGCAGTGCCGTCATTCCGAGCGAAGCAAAGCGGAGTGGAGGAATCTCATTGAAAAGCCTTTAGGCCGTGCCACGGGATCCTTCGACTTCGCTCAGGATGACAGTGACAGTACAGGAAGATTGGTTAAATTAGGATCATGAACGACGTCTACATTCTTGGCGGCGGGCGCACGGATTTTAAGCGCAATCTGAAAAAGGAAGGCAAGACCATCCGGCATTTGATCGTTGAAGCCGGCAAAAAAGCGATCGACGACGCCAAGATCGATCCGGGGGAGATCCAGGCAGGTGCAGTTGGCAATTTCAATTCGGGGCAATTCACGAAACAATTGCAGCTGGGCGCGTTCATCCCCGAGATCGACCCGAAATTACGCGGCATACCCACGATGCACACCGAAGCGGCCTGCGCGTCGGGCGCGCTTTCTGTCTTGTTAGGCGCGCAATGGATCATGGGCGGCTTTTACGATGTCGTCCTCGTCGTCGGCGCGGAACAGCAGAAAACGATGTCGTCACTGGATGGCTCCGATGTGCTTGGCGCGGCGGCCGATTATCACAACGAGAAACCGGAGTACGGCGATTACATGTTTCCGAAATTGTTTGGACGCATCGCCCAAATCTACATCGACAAGTACGGAGCGAGCGAAGCCGATCTGGCAACGGTGGCCTGGAAAAATTACGCCCACGCCAAACTGAATCCTCTGGCCCAGATGCGCGATGCCGATCTCACTCTCAGTTGCGCATCGCAGGTCTCGGACAAGAATCCGAGCGTGGCGCCGCCCCTGAAAGTTTCCGATTGCTCGCAGATCACCGACGGCTCGGCCGGTCTCGTGCTCGTGTCTGGAAAATACCTGGAGAAAATCGGACGCGATAAAAAGACGACACCGCGCTTGTTCGGTTTCGGTCACGCCACCGATTACTTGCCGCTGGCCAAGAAGGATGCGCCGACATTTTCGATCGCGCGGCAAGCGGCGGAGAAGGCATTCGGGATGGCAAATGTGAAACCGCGCGATCTCAATGGCGCGGACGTGCATGATTGTTTTTCGATCACCGAGATCGTTGTTTACGAAATTCTTGGACTGGCCGAGCCGGGCAAAGGCGCAGAGCTGGCCAGGAGCGGGGCGACGGCACTGCCCCAGATCCGCAATGAGAAGATGCGCGGTCCATTTCCCTTTGAAATTCCGGTAAACGCCGGCGGTGGATTGATTGGGGATGGTCACCCGGTGGGCGCGACGGGAGTGCGCCAGGTGGTTGAGGCTTATCAACACCTGACCAATCAGGCTGGGGCGCGACAGATTCCTGACGCGAAGCGCTTTCTCACCTTCAACATGGGGGGAAGCCTAACGACTTCGGTGGCCATGGTCTGGGGCCGCGACTAGTTCGCTGGCGACCTGTAGCAACCGGCCTGTGGCCGGTTTAACGTGCGTGGGCCATCGGACCTGATTCAGGTACCTAATGGCTAGTCATCAAGCGAGGAACGAGAGATTCCTCGACTTCGCTCGGAATGACACTAGAAGAACGCGGGGCGGGTAAGCTGACACCGCCCACAGGGCGGTGGCTACACGTCACCGGTGTTTGTCGAACCCCGTCTAGTTTTTCGCACCCACGAATTCATCCACCACGGCGAGAAACGGATCGATATCGAACGGCTTGGTGAGATAGTTTCGCGCGCCGGCGGTCAGCAACCGCTCGATCTGGCTGGGGGTAGCGTTGGCGCTGAGAACAACCACCGGCGTCTCAGATGTCTCAGGGGCCTTTTGCAAAAGCTGCAGCACTTCAGCGCCGTGAATGTCCGGCAGGTTAAGGTCGAGCAGGATTAACCGCGGCCGGTCCATCCGGGCGGTGTCCACGCCGGTCTGCCCGGTAGTGGCATGTTTCAGGGTCAGTCCGGGGCGAAGCTCCAAAATGCGTTCAACCAGGATGTAATTGGCGATATCATCCTCAATATAGAGGAGATCGCATCTGCTGGGTGAGTCGGCCAGCGGTCGCCCCCCCTCCGCCGGGCCACGATCCGTCAATTCCTGATCGACGACAGCCAGGAGATCGCGAGCGGCCTTCAAGATGTGTTTCACATCGCTCATTCCATTTCCCAGGTCCGGTTTTAAAGCGAGCAATTCGGCAAAGCCAATGATCGCGTTTAACGGGGTCCGCAGTTTTTCCCCGAGGCGTTCGCGAAAATCCATTTCGAAAATGTTCTCTTTCGACTTTGTTTCGACGCCCCGCTCGGAGCGAGTTCGTTTCTTTTCTTGTAACTTCTTCATTAAAATCGGGGTTCCGGGTTCGGTTGCCAAGGGCTGGCCGCTGAGCTGGTTTCCATCTGGAGACCGGACGGTTCGTCAAACGATTGGCATCGCAGCTTTTTGATCATCTCGATGTCGCGTCGCATTTTATTTTTATGCGCGCAGAAAATGATCGCTGTTTCATCCGTGATCAGATCGTCTTTGTAGGCTTCGAGCAGTGATTGATCGAATGTCTTCCAGCCGAGATTGCTTCCGGCTTCGATGATTTCCTGGAAAGTGCGGTTTTCGCCCTCGCCATACATCAGTGTTTCCCGTGTCCGCAAACTGCTCCCCATGATTTCGGTCACGAGCATGCGTCCACCTCCAATTTTGCTCACCAGCCGCTGGCTAACCACGTAGCGCAATGTTTCAGCAAGCCGTTGCCGAAGCAGCGGTTCTTCCTCGTTATTGAACATCCCCAGAATTCGTTTAATGGTTTGGCCGGCGTTAATCGTGTGCAGTGTCGTGTAGACAATGTGACCCGTCTCCGAAGCGCTCAGCGCGATCTCCATCGTGGCGCGGTCGCGAATTTCGCCCACCAGGATCGCCTTAGGCGCCTGCCGGAGCGCTGCCCGCAAGCCGGTCGCGAAATCGGGAAAATCCTTCCCCAGCTCGCGTTGATTGAAAAGAGCCTGCCCGTGGGGATGGACGAACTCAATTGGATCCTCCAGGGTGACGATATGTATCTGTTGCGTTCGGCTCAATTCGTTGAGCATCGCCGCCAAAGTGGTCGTTTTGCCGTTACCGGTGGCGCCGGTGACGAAAATGATCCCGTTCTTTTCCTTCACCATCTCCTTAAAGACCGGAGGCAGGCCAAGCTCGTCGAGCGTTGGCACATCGGTCTGGAGCTTGCGCATGACGATCGATTTGCGCTGGCGTTGCTTGAAAATATTAACCCGAAACCGGGCGATGTTACCGAGCGCATAACTGCAATCGCAGGAACCTAAATGAGCCAGATCTTCGACTAATCGCAGATCGTCTCCCATCAAATGGACGGCCATTTGGTCGATTTGGGCTGTTTCGAGAACGCCGCCCGGAGTTTCCACCGGAAATTCGCGTAACTCGCCATGCTGTTCGACCAGAGGCGGTTTTCCAACGGCAAAAAAGAGGTCGGAAACGCCCTCGGCGCTCTGAACCATTGCGGTTAGAAGGGCGTTAAAGAGCTCGCGGGTCATGGACTTTTCGCTGGAAAGAAGAAAGAATTAGCCAGAAACATGCCCATGGCGCCTCTCCCCCGGGTCCAAACCGCGATTAGATTTACCGGGCAACGACACGGTAAACTTGAGTGAGATCTTGTTTGACGAGTCGGTAGGCGCGAAATGGCTAGTCGGCTCGCAGGCGCGGCTGGTAAGGGCGGGCCAGGCCGACAGTAAATTAGCGGCGGCATTGTCAAATTGGAATGAGAGTTGATTTTGCGGCCGGCGATCTTCATTAGGGGCCGACGGCAACAGAGGAAATTGGTTCGAGTCTGCGGCAGAAACGACCAGCTCGAAATCAGCCGGCGTTCCGGCGGCCGCGGCTGGAGCGAAGTTCAATGTGATCGCGCAGGTCGGCGACACGGTGCCTGATGTCGCAGCAGCGCCTGCGTTCGCGGACCGCATCTGCTTCGGGGAGAAATTGGGCCTGGTAGGGAGGGCGCGAGCAAGCAAGGCAGCTTTCCACAAAATCATTGGCAATGGCCAAGCCGTCGAGTTTCGATGCAGTTTTAAGTTGCTCGGCTTCGGCGAGCAGTTCGTCGCGAATAGCAATGTAGGCGTTGATTTCGCCGATCGCGTACTTCGAGCTGCCGGACTCGCGTTTGACCTTACGCCGTTTGGGTTCAATGCCGGCCCTGGCTGAACCGATTGTGACATGCATGGCGGGGTAAATGAGCAGTTTTTGTGCTGACTGGAATCGTGGCCAAATCCGTTTTCCGGGGCCTCGATCCGGTCATTCCTGGCCCATGGCGCGGACGGCTATGCCGGTGTTGTTTTCCGGGTCGTTTCCCACCTCGATATTCTATAAAATGACAACCGCAATCCGGGCCTCGCGCGAAACCGACTGCACAAATGAAAGCTCCTTTTAATCTCGGACAGGTCGGCCATTTCGGACTCGCCGTCCGCGACCCGAAGAAAAGCGCGAAATGGTTTACCCGGGTGCTTGGATTGAAAGAAGAGTTTGAGTTCGATCAGGGAGTTGCGGTGGGCAACGACAACATTACGATTGCGCTGCATCGGGGCAAACCTGCACCCCAAACGCTCGGTCACATGTCGTTTCATCTGCCGAACATGGCGACATTGAGAAAGGCGCTCGCGCATTTGAAGAAACACAAGGTGAAGGTGGAAGACCCTGGCGATGAGATCGGTCCGGAAGCACCCGGATCCCCTCACATGGGTATTTGGTTCTATGACCCCGACGGCTACCGCTGGGAGTTGAGCGTGCAGAGTAGGAAATGACCTGACCCGCTATTGCGTTGTCTGAAATTCGGTTGGGACCGCCGGCAGATTCCTGGCGGCGACAAAAAGCTTGCCGGAACCCGGGATTCGCCCGCTGAACAAATGCCCGGCGCGGCGGCGTCTTGTCAGTGGGGAAAGATCGTGCCCGCCACTCTCCCTATCCCAGTCCGCCAGGCTTGTATTTCTCTGAATCCAAATGGAGACGCGACCGCATCACAAGGGAAGGATGACAAGAAAGCGTGATCCCGGAATTGGGACATCGGATTCCCGAAAGCACAAATTTTTCGATCGTTCCGTGGAGCAGTGTTCAGATATAAATAGCTTAATGGGAATAGATTATGACTTGTATAAAACTGCTGGCACGCCCTTTGCACACACCCTGAGTTCTCAACCACACTTGACCTATGTTTGAATCCTTTTGGCAAGACCTCCGCATCGGTTTTCGCGTCCTTTTCAAGGAAAAATCGTTCTGTTTTCTGGCTGTGCTGGTGCTCGGCCTCGGCATTTGCGGCGTGACCACGCAGTTCACGATGGTGAACGCGATCATGCTGCGGGGCTTTTCCTTTCCGCATCCTGAGGAGCTGATGAGCGTCGGCCTGATCGATCCGCAAGCCTCGGATCAAAACAATAACTTTGGCAACGGCAACATCCCTTCGGCGCAGGATTATGAGGATTTGCGCGCCAGCCAGAAATCGTTCGCCCTCACGGCCGCCTATCTCAACGGCTCGACCATCAACGTTTCCTACAAACGTAATCCGCGGCGCTACACCGGCGGCTATGTGACGGAAGACTTTTTCAAGATCGTCGACGTAAAACCAATTCTCGGTCGCGATTTCACAGCTGCGGATGACAGGCCCGGCGCGGAGAAGGTCGCGATCCTTGGCAACGAGATCTGGCGGCGCGATTTCGAGGGGGATCCCCGAGTGGTTGGACAGGCGATCCGGATCAATGGTAAAGCAGCCACGATCGTCGGGGTCATGCCCCCAAACTTCAAGTTCCCGCAAAATGAAGAGCTCTGGGTGCCCCTTTATAACGAATTCCCGCTCAAGCCCCGGGGTGATCCGACCGGCATCGGCCCGTCAATCATGGGACGATTGAAGCCCGGGGTGACCCAGGACCAGGCGAACGCGGAGTTCATTGCCTTGGCCAGGAGCATTGCCCAGGACAATCCGAAGACGAACAAGCAGTTCACCTCAGCCAGCGTGCAACCGCTCTTAAAATCATTCATTGGCCCGCAGCTCCGCCAGACCATGTACGCAATGCTTGGTGCGGTCATCGTGGTGCTCCTCATCGCCTGTGTGAACGTGATGAACATGCAATTTGGTCGGGCGGCCTTGAGGTCGCGGGAGGTGGCGATCCGCGGCGCTCTCGGCGCAACTCGGATGCGTATCGTTAGGCAAATGCTGACCGAGAGTTTCCTTGTCGCGCTGCTGGGTGCGGTCGTGGGGGTGGCGCTGGCTTACTGGGCGGTTGATGTCCTCGCGCAAATAACCAGTACCCCGCAATTTCAGCTTCCGTATTGGATTCGGTTCACGATCGACGTCAAAGTTCTGGCCTTCACTCTTGGCACGGTCGTGGTGGCGACGCTGGTTTCCGGATTGGTCCCGGCCGTTCTGGCGGCGAGCGGCAATTCCTTCGAGATGATGAAAGAGGGCGGTCGCGGGAATAGCAGCCGGCTGGTCAACGGCATTACCCGAATTCTGGTGGTTGGCCAGATTGCGATGACGGCTGCGCTCCTCATCGCCTCTGCCCTTCAGATCCGTTCCATCCGCAATCAGGTGAAACTCGATTACGGTTACAACGAGGAGGGCGTTTACGCTGCGCGGATGGGATTGTTTGAGGGCGTTTACCCAACGGAGGATTCGCGACGCGAATTCTTCAAACGGGCGGTGCGATCGCTCCGGGCAAATCCGGCCTTCGAGAAAGCGGCGATGACGGATCGTTTTCGGATGACGTTTGCCGGTTTTGGCCAGTATGAAGTCGACGGCCACACCTACGCAACGGAGCGCGACCGGCCCCGGGGTAACTTTGAAGCAGTCTCCGACGGATACTTCGAGACGCTGGGATTGAAAATTCTGGAGGGACGCGATTTTACCCTGGACGACAGCGATGCCAAACAACCGGTGGCGATCGTCAACGCCAGTTTTGCACGCAAATACTGGGGCAACGCGAGCCCGCTGGGCCATCGGGTGCGCCTTTTCAATCCCGCCCAACCGCAACCCTGGCGAATCATTGTCGGCGTCGTTCCCGACAGCCTGATGCAGGGGCCGTTCAATCGAGAAGCGGACACAGCCGGCTTTTATGTTCCGTTGTTGGGCGCGAGTCCGGCGCCGCAGTTCTGCACCATAGTGGTTCGGCCGCATCCCGGCCAGGCTGCGGATACGCTCGGGCCGACCTTGAGCAAGGCGATCGCGCAGATCGACTCCGATCTTCCGATCTACTTCGCGGGCACACCGGCCAAATCGCACTCTGAATTCCTGAGCGGTCCGCGCCTGGTCGCATCGCTCTTCAGCATTTTTGGAATGGTCGCCTTTATTCTTTCCGCCGTCGGCCTCTATGGCGTGATGAGTTTCTCGGTCAATCAGCGAACGCAGGAATTTGGAATCCGGATGGCCCTGGGCGCGGACGCGGCCCGCATTTTTAAGATGGTGATGAGTCAGGGCGCCTGGCAACTTCTCATCGGCCTGGCGCTCGGCATTGGATTTGCCGCCTTATTCCTTGGTGTGGTGGCGGCGGGTGCTTTGGAGAATATTCTCTTTAAAGTAAACGCGCTGGATCCGTTCCTTTACTTCACCGTCGCCGCGCTCCTTACCGCAGTGGCGGCGATTTCCTGTTTTGTTCCGGCGCGCCGGGCCACCCGGGTGAACCCGATGGTGGCGTTGCGGACGGAATGATTTTTTAGATTTACCGCCTTAGACGCAAGAACCGCCCATTGAGTCTCTCCTCAACCGCGGTAAATTGAGCAGCATGCTCATCCTAGGGTGTTTGAAATGGGCGGTCGTGGGTTTTGTGGTGGCTTCCATTCTAATGGTGCTGTACGAGGCCAGTCACATTCATGACGATATTCCAAAGCCCGAATTCAAGAGACGCCAGTCGAGACGTGCCCGGACCGTACTTTCGACGTTCGCGGCCCTTTTCTCGGCTTTGGTCTGGTTGCTGGTGCAGACTCTCGATTAGCGATCAGTAGTCCCGCCCTCCCAGCACGGGTCCACCCTTCCGTGCTTCGGCTGAGGATGCGCTGGAGTTTGGCGGTGGAGAACGGGAGATCATTTCCATTCCCGTCCGGTAGGCGAGGGGAGGCATGGCACCTGGGCTGCTTATAATTTCTATAATGCGGCGCTACCTTACTTTTTTTTCTGTTTTCTTTGTCCTTTTTTCTCTGGGTTCCCTGGCCTCGGCTGCCGGTGACCGACCCGTGACTGCAGCGGGTATCGTCCATGAAATGAATATTGCCCGTCAAAATCCTGGCCTTTATGCCGGCTACGTCGAGGAGCTCCGTTCCCGCTTCGCCGGACGCGTCCTCATTTTGCCCGGTGGAACGCGGATACTCAGCCACGAAGGTTTACGTGCGATCGACGAGGCTGCCCGGTTTTTGCGAAGGGTTAATCCGCAACCGCCTCTGGCTCTCTCCCCGGGAATGTGCAGGGCTGCGGCCGATCATTGCGCCGATCAGGCAGCAGGCCGTCGCGGGCACGACGGCAGCGACCGGAGCACTCCGGGCGGGCGGATCAGCCGATATGGCGCCTGGGGTAGAGCGTGGGGAGAAAACATCGCTTACGGCAAGAACAGCGCTCGCGACATCGTCCTGGCTTTGATTATCGACGATGGACAACCGGCGCGGAAGCATCGCAAGAACATATTCAATCCGAAGTTCAACTATGCGGGGGCAGCTTATGGACCGCACGCAATTTTTGGAAGCGTTTGCAGCATTGATTTTGCCGGTGCTTACGCCGAGCGCCAACCGCCAAATTCCGCGGCGCTCGTAGCCCGCAACTTCTAGAACCCATCGCATAAATAGGGAATGAGTGCGCTAAGTTCTGGCGGAGCGCTGGCCAGGCGCGACGAAGGAGCATAGCCGAAGGGTTCTGTAACTGAGGAGCAACGCCGCCAGCGCTCCGCCAGAACTTAGCCCGAAGGGTTGCTGGATCTTTGTCGCCGGGGCTGCGTTGCTCGTCGGTCAAAGATCCATAAAGGATATTCTCCCTCCTCGCGCCTTGCCCCAACCCCAAATCTCCAGCAACACACCATTCCCCATTTTTGAGATGGGTTCTAACGAGTATTCGCCCGGAAAAGGTCAGGGCGCCGGGTCGAGGCGAAAAGCAGGAGACCGGATCACTCTTCCTCTTTCGGAGAACGTTTCTCCGCCTTCAACTTCTGCAAGATCTGCTGGACGGACGGATCGGCTTTGATCATCGCGGCATTTACCGTCTCTCGGAATTCATGCCTGGCCTCCCGCAGATTTTGTTTGGCTCTTTGAACGGAAGGATCGTTCATCGCCTTTTCGTGGGCAGCTTTCATCTTCTCGCGTTCGGCTGCAGGAAGAACGGACCATCGGCTTTCGTGCCGAGGTTTTTCTTTTGGTCCCTTCCCGGTATTTTGGCCGCTGACCAGTGACGGGGTGCAAAAGGAAACAGCCAGAAGCGAACTGAGGACGAGTCGTTTGATGCTCATACTCTAAGAATAGCCGGGGGGCGGCGCAACGAAAGTGAAGAACATGAAATTGGCCGCTGGCCAATTCTGCTCGGGCGGCTTAATTCCTTTGTCATGTCGAATGTCCCTGCTTCGAAAACAGCTATCTCTCCACGGCGGGAAGAAGATTTCCCGGAGTGGTATCAACAGGCGATCCGGGCGGCGGAACTGGCCGAACCTTCGGATGTGCGCGGCTGTATGGTGATTCGTCCATGGGGCTATGGGATTTGGGAAAACATGCAGCGGCAACTGGATGCCATGTTTCGCGCAACCGGACATCGTAACGCTTATTTTCCGCTTTTTATTCCACTGAGTTATTTTGCCAGGGAAGCAGAACATGTCGAAGGCTTCGCCAAAGAATGCGCGGTGGTCACTCACAGCCGCCTGGAAGTGGATGCGGAGGGCAAGATGAATCCGGCCAGTCCTCTGACCGAGCCTTTGGTGGTGCGGCCGACCTCTGAAACCATTATCGGCGCGAGCTACGCCAAATGGGTGCAATCGTATCGCGATCTTCCGATTCTGATTAACCAATGGGCCAACGTGGTCCGCTGGGAGATGCGCCCGCGTCTCTTTTTGCGCACGACCGAGTTTCTTTGGCAGGAAGGACACACCGTTCACGAAACGGAAGGAGAAGCCCGGGAAGAAACCCAGCGCATGCTCGATGTTTACGAGAAATTTGTGCGCGATCACTGTGCGATCCCGGTTTTTGCCGGGGAAAAATCGGAGAGCGAACGCTTCCCCGGGGCGGTCCAGACGTTATCCATTGAAGCGATGGTGCAGGACCGCAAGGCGATCCAGGCGGGCACATCCCATTTTCTCGGTCAAAACTTTGCCCGGGCCAGCGGAATTCAGTTTCAGAGCCGGGAAGGCAAACAGGAATTTGGGTGGACCACGAGCTGGGGAATGAGCACGCGCATGGTGGGGACAGTGGTGATGGCGCACGGGGACGATGACGGAATTGTTTTGCCGCCGCGGATTGCTCCGACCCAAATCGTGATCTTGCCGATTACGCCGAAGGAAGAAACGCGCACCAGAGTGTTGGAGACCTGCGAAAGCCTCGCCCTTCAATTGCGCGAAAAGCAATTTGTCGACGCTTCGCTCGAAGTGGAGGTGGACAAGCGCGAGCTTGGCGGCGGGGTCAAGAACTGGGACTGGATCAAAAAGGGCGTCCCCCTCCGGGTCGAGATTGGACCGCGTGATCTTGAAAAGAATTCAGTGACCGTGAGCCGACGCGATCAGCCGGTGAAGGCGAAAGAGACGATGTCGATCCAGGAATTCGCAGCCACGGCGCCGGAAATACTGATGTCGATTCAACAAAGCCTCTATCAGCGCGCGCAGAAGTTCCGGGACGAACACACTTGCCAGATCGAGAGCCGAGAAGCGTTTTACGATTTTTTTACCGCTAAAAATCCTGCAAAACCGGAAATCCACGGCGGGTTCGCTCTCGCCCATTGGAACGGCTCGCCCGAAATCGAAGAACAAATCAAGAACGACCTCAAAGTGACCGTTCGTGTCATTCCGTTCGGGGATCCGGAGCCGGGCCGCTGCATCTTTACCGGCGATCCAAGCAGGCGGCGGGTGATCTGGGCCAAATCGTATTGATGGTCATTGCCTGTCGCTGGCATCATCCGCGCTGTTGACGGCGCAACCGGTCATCGTTTATTTCCGCAAGATTGATGGAATTGAGACTCTACAGCCGCGAAATGTGTTCCTGGTGCATGGATGCCAAGGAATATCTGGCGGCGCGGGGTTATCAGTTCGTCGAGATTGATGTGGGCCGAGACCGGCAAGCCTACGACCAAATGAAGGAGATCTCCGACCAAACCTGCGTTCCCACCTTTGTTGCCGGAGACAAGGTACTGGCGAATTTCGATACCAACCAGTTGGAAGACTTTTTGCGCGAGCACGAAATCCACCCCTAAATGCTTTTCGGCCTTTTTCTTACCCTTGGGGTGGCAGTGCTCAGCGTTGCCCTCCGCAGTTTTCAAAGCTCGTTATCGCAAAAGATTGGTGCGCTCGGGATTATTGTTTCCTCTTACCTTGCGATTTATTTCATTACCGGAAACTGGATGCTTGGCCTTGCTGCCGCCGCCGCCTGGCTGTTCCTGCCCTGGCTCGAAATTCTGACCCGAATCCGGGCCCTGCGATTGCCGAAAGAAAAGCAGTTGCGGCCGAAGACTCCCCCCTCGGCCGATATTTTCCCCACCCTCAACGAGATTACCCACGAGGTTGAGAACGCTGGGTTCGTGCATGTCAACGATGCCGGCTGGGATTGGGAGGACTACCGCCAGTTTTTTCGCTTGTTTTACAAAAACGATGACCGGGCCCAGGCCAGTATCTGCCTGAACGAGCAACATGATCTCTCGTTTTACTATTTGCGAATTTCGTCCCGGGCCAAGAACGGCATCATCTGGACGACTTGGAATTATCCACTTTCCTACGGGCTAAAATTGACCCCGCAATTCCGGATCAACCGGCAGCGCCCCGATCAATCTTTCTGGCAGCTTTATCAAAGCCACCGGGAATTTCTGCGGGACAACAGCGTGGAAGTAAACGCAATCGATGCGCTCGACGAAGACCGGATCCAATCCGAGATCGAAAAAGATCTGCGCGATCAAATCGCCCACAACATCGACAAGGGAGTGCTGAAGCAAACCGCCGGCGGGGAAGTGAAATATTCCTGGCGCGGAATGGTTTATCTCTGGTGCCAGTTTCTGGTTGATCTGGTTCGTTTGTAATTGCAGCGGCGGTTTCTTACCGCTGAGACATTGCCGAAACAGGATCGGGGTCTGCCCCTCCGGACGCCCTGCACCAGGCTAGACCTTCATGATCTCGGCTTCCTTGTGCCGAATGTGTTCGTCGATCGATTTTACAAAACGATCGGTCAGCTTCTGCACTTCCCCTTCCAGATCGCGCAACCCATCCTCACTCAACTCACCCGACGCCTTTAGTTTTTTTGCTTCGTCCAGCGCGCTACGGCGGTTTGCCCGGACCCGGACGCGGGCCTCCTCGGCCATCTTGCCCAGCGAACGAACCAGGTCTTTTCGACGTTCCTCGGACAATTCTGGAATCGGCAGCCGGATGATTTTGCCGTCCACTGCCGGCATGATCCCGATTTTCGATTCCTTGAGCGCTCTCTCGATATCGGGGACGGTGCTGGCGTCGAACGGCTGGAGCACGAGAAGCCGGGCTTCCGGGGTGGTGATCAGCGCCAATTGCTTCAGTTTCATGCTCGATCCGTAGGCTTGCACGTCCACATTTTCCACCAGAGCCGGAGAAGCTTTCCCGGTGCGGACGGCGGCGAATTCGTGGACCATGTAATCCACGCTTTTTTCCATCGCCATTTCGGCCTCGAGAAGAATGTCGTCCTTGCTCATCTGACAATTCTCACTTCGTCTCAGGTTCCCCGCAAACCAGGGTGCCGATTTTTCTGCCCAGGACAACATCCCGAATGTTGCTGGGCTGATTCATATCGAACACTACGACCGGAATTTTGTTGTCCATGCATAGGCTAAACGCGGTCGAGTCCATCACTTGCAGCCGTTTGGTAAGCGCTTCCGTGTAGGTGACCCGGTCGTAGCGTCGCGCCTGAGCGTCGGCCTTCGGGTCGCGATCGTAAACACCATCCACCTTGGTGGCTTTGAGAATGACGTCGGCCCGAATCTCGCTCGCCCGCAAGGCGGCCGTCGTATCCGTTGAGAAGTAGGGGTTGCCCGTTCCAGCAGCAAATATGACCACCCGCGCCAGTTCGAGATGCCGGATGGCGCGGCCCAGAATGAAAGGCTCGGCGACATTTTTCATTTCAATTGCCGTTTGCACCCGTGTTTCCACGCCCACCTGCTCCAGAGCGCTCTTCAACGCCATTGCATTGATTACCGTGGCCAGCATTCCCATGTAATCCGCAGTGGTGCGATCCATTCCCCGTCCCGCCGCGGTTAACCCGCGCCATATGTTGCCGCCCCCGATCACGACCGCGACCTGCACCCCCAGGTCGTGCACCTGTTTGATGCGTTCGGCGATCTCCCGGACAACCGGAGGGGAAATATTGTCCCGCCCGCCGCGTTCCTGCAGAGCTTCTCCGCTCAGCTTGAGAACAATGCGTTTATAGACGGGCGCTTCAGTTTCCATGGGGCCGCGAATGATCAAACAGAACAGGAGAGGATTTTCAAAGCAAAATGACACTCTTTTTCCGGGGTGTCATGGGGGATCGTTGGACGCGGCAATCCCGACCTGCGCCGGCCGGACCGCGCGGTCATGCTCCAAATACTTCGAACTGCCACTACCGGGTGATTTCCAAACCCGCGGGATGCCCTCGAATATATTCTGCCGCGCTCATCCGCCGCTTGCCTTCCAGTTGGATTTCCCTGAGAGACAAGGCGCCTTTTCCGGTACCCACCACCATTCCATTGTCGCATTGCAATACTGCTCCCGGTTTGCTGTCGCCATCGACAACCACAGCGGAAAAAATTTTGAGATGACGCGGCCTGCCCGATTTCGCCGCGACCGTGGTATAGGTTCCCGGCCAGGGATTGAAGGCGCGGATCTTTCGTTCGATCGCTTCAGCCGGGTCCGACCACTCGATTCGGCCGGCGGCGCGGTTCAATTTTGGCGCATAAGTGGCTTGGACGCTGTCCTGGGGTGTGCGCGGCGCGCTCCCGGCTGCGAGCAATTGCAACGCCTCGAGCGAAGCGTCCGCGGCGGTCTGGGCCAGCCGCTCTTGCAATGTGGCACTGTCATCGTCCGGCAAAATATCAATCCTTCGCTGCAACAGGATATCTCCGGTATCGAGCCCCGCATCCATATACATGACCGTGATTCCAGTCTCGCGGTCGCCCGCGGCGATGGCCGCTTGAATCGGCGCGGCGCCACGCCATCTGGGTAAGAGCGACGCGTGCAAATTCAAACACCCCAGAGCCGGAATGGCCAGAAGCGCCGGAGACAGGATCTGGCCATAGGCCATGACG
Source organism: uncultured Verrucomicrobiae bacterium (assembly GCA_963728975.1). Lineage (GTDB taxonomy): Bacteria > Verrucomicrobiota > Verrucomicrobiia > Chthoniobacterales > UBA10450 > DATFCK01. Next base: position 438,561 of record CAVSMF010000001.1, on the reverse strand, counting down.
ACCACTAGGTCCGGCCCAAGCGCGGCGATGGAAGCAATGGAAGCCGGCTCCTTGATCCGCAAAGGCTGCAGGACCGGGAGGTTTCCCCGAGTCGCGGCCTTCTTTATGGGCGACGCTTCCAGGTGTTGATCGCGATCGACCGGCTTGTCCGGTTGCGTCACCACCGCCGCCAGTTCGTGTTCGGATTTTTGCAGGGCCGTTAACGTCGGCACACCGATTTGTCCGGTGCCGATGAAAACGATGCGCATGCTGAACTAGGGCAGCAATGGATGAACCGCCCGGCTCGGCCGTCCCCGCCGGGCTGCCACCGCTTGCGACATCAATTTGTCTCCGACGGTGACCTCACGCTGACCGACGGAAGCGCCACAGCCGGTGCAAAGGTAGTCGAATATCTCCTTGTCCGGCAGGACCAGAAGCAGCCGTTCGCGCACGGGCATGGCTTTCTTGCACTTGTCGCAATAGAGACTTGAAGCGGTTAGACTTTCAAACTGCTGCATGCTGCCCATTCAACCCGTTGACGCTGGCAAGAATATCAAATAACACTTTCGCCGGAGGCTGCATCGCGTCAACCACTGTGATGCAGGGTTTGGGATAATATCCCAGCACCGGTTTCGATTCTTGCTCGTAAGTCTCGAGGCGCCTTTGAATCACCTGGTTGTTTGCGTCGTCGAGCCGGTTGTCCTTGAGCGCCCTTTTGCGCAATCGGTAGAACAGGGTCTCACGCTCCGGACAGGAGAGATGGAAAACTTTATGCACATCGATCATGTTCTCCATGATCTTTGCCTGGTTCACATTTCGGGGAATGCCGTCCAACACCAGGGTGTCGATATCCGGCTTGAACTTATGCCCCTCGACTGCAGCGTCGATCGCCTCTTTCCAAAGCTCCACTGTGATGTCGTCCGGAACAAGCTGACCTTTGCTCGAATATTCCATGAACGCTTTGCCGACCGTGGTCCGGGTGTCGATTGAGCGGAATACGTCCCCGCAAGGACAATGGTAAAAACGCGGAATTGTGCCCAGGGTTTTGCCTTGAGTTCCTTTGCCGCTACCCGGAGCCCCGAAGAGGATGAACGTTTTGTATTTCATGAGGAGAAACTCGTTATACCGCAAATGTCACTGATTTCACAAGCTCTCTTAACTCCGCCGAATCAGCCGTCCGCCGTCAAAGGTTGCACGGCGGGAAACTTCCGGCTTCGGTTCGCTAAAGAGGAAAATTAACCGGATGCCGCTCCCGGATCGACATTGACTCGCCGACCTGCCCGGTCGAATCGCACCGTCCCGTCAACCAGGGCAAAAATCGTGTAATCCCGGCCCAGGCCGACGTTTCTGCCCGGCAAGAATTTCGTTCCCCGCTGGCGCACAATGATGTTGCCGGCCACGACGGTCTCGCTGCCAAATCTCTTTACTCCGAGCCGTTTGCTAACGCTGTCGCGCCCGTTCTTTACGCTGCCTTGCCCTTTTTTATGAGCCATGAAAAAGATTAATGGTTTGTAGTTACAAGTGCCTGGAGGGAAATTACTCGTCGCTCTTCTTGCCGGCTGCTTTCTTAGAGCCGACGGCGATCGATTTAATCCTCACCCGGGTCAGTTTTCGCCGGTGACCGACGGTGCGATGGTACCCTTTCCGGCGCTTAAACTTGAATGCGATCACTTTCTTATCCTTGCGCTGTTCCACGACCTCCGCCGTCACCTTCGCCCCGGCAATAGCAGGAGTTCCATGCGTGATCTTCTCGCCATCCGCGTGCAGCAAGACATCGCCGAAGGTCGCGGTCTTACCAGCCTCGATGTCGAGAAGATCGACGTCGATGACGTCCCCTTCCATGACACGATACTGCCGTCCACCTGTTTTGATAACTGCGTAAGCCATGATCGTTTTGGGGAGAAAAAGCCGCGCAAGATTCCATAGGAGGATCACTTTGACAAGTGGAAAGCGCGTCCCGCCATCGGGCGACGCCTGCCCAGACGAAGGCGGGGCCTTTACCTGCCTGAGATCACCAGCACAATTTCGCCTTTCGGTCGATGGGCCTGGTAGTGCGCCAACAGCTCCGCGGCAGTTCCATGGCGAAATTCCTCGAACTTTTTCGTCAATTCGCGGGCAACACATAACTGCCGGTCCGGCAGGATCTCCATCGTCGCCCCCAAGGTCTTGACCAGCCGGTAGGGAGACTCGAAAAAAATCGTGGTCTCTTCCCGGGTTGCCGCTGCCCGCAGCTCGCGTTCGCGCTGGCCGCTCTTGTTCGGCAGGAATCCGCGGAAGCAGAATCTCTCCATGCCAAATCCGGAACCGGTTAGGGCGGTGAGAATCGAAGAGGGTCCCGGCAGGATGGTGAAGGGCAGATCGCGGCGAATGCATTCCCGGATGAGCCGGGCCCCGGGATCGGAGAGCCCGGGCATACCCGCGTCCGTAATCAACGCGATCTTCGTACCTTGAGCGAGCCGCTCGATTAATTGCGCTGTTCGCATGGCTTCGTTGTGCTCGTGATAGCTGATCAGCGGCTTGGCTATCTGATAATGCTTCAACAAAATTCCGGAATGGCGTGTGTCCTCCGCTGCGATCAGATCGGCCGACTGCAACGCTTCCAGGGCCCGCAAGGTGATATCGGTGAGATTGCCAATCGGTGTCGCGACGACAAACAGCATGGTCGATCATCGGATGGAAAGGGGGTTTTTGCCATCGGTTTGCCGCCATCGGCGGTGGCTTGCCGGGGTTTCTTTCTGTTTCAGACAGGGCCGGTAGCCTGGCATGAACCGATAAGTAACTGGAGGGAAGATTGATGAAAAAAATTGTCTACGCACTCCTATTTGCTCCTTTTGCATTCACCGGCTGCGTCGTTGAATCACCGCCGCCGCCAGTCACAACCACAACGGAGGTAACCCGGGAAGTGACAACCACCGGCCCGGTTACTCGTGAGGTGCTTGTCACCCGAGCGCCGCCTGCTGTTCGAGTGGAAACGCGGACGGTTTCACCCGGTCCTCGCTACGTTTGGACGTCCGGTCATTGGCGCTGGACCGGGGTCGATTACGTATGGGTGCCGGGCAGTTGGGTGACGCGCCCGAGAGCCACTGCGGTATGGATTGAAGGGCGATGGGTAAGGCGCTCGCGTGGTTGGGTGTGGATTGGCGGGCACTGGCAGTAAGAAAGCGTTGAAATCAAATCGGCGGTGAGATTGCAGCATGAACAATCTCGCCGTCGTTCGTAGGAAGCAGGCCGGTTTTGGCCGGATTCTTTTCCGCGGCCCGCACCCGAATCCGAGTTTGCGCTTGGACTCGATGTGGCAGTTTGCCAGGAATGGTGTAAGTTCCGGATCGCAGGCAATGAAACCGGCCGCCCCCTCGGATTCTATCAATGCCCGGTTTCCGCGTACCGATTGGTTTTTACGTTCCGGGATCGAGAATTGGCGCGGTTATGCGTCGCCTTATGAAGGTGATGATCGGCGGGCCCTGCGGAATTTTCACAGCTTGCATCGCGAGTTCCTGATTGAAGCGGGTCGTGAGCGCGCGAAAGAGATGGCAGTGTTTGCGATTGTGATGCTGGTTGCCGCCTGGCCGGTCGTTTACATGATAATTTCGGTAGTCAAGCTGCTGGCTAAAGGCCGGCCGTTGGAATGAACCCGCCGTATGCTTGACCTGAAGCCGGCCCCGGCCCGGCGGCAACACGGTTAACCGCGCGGTTTCGGCCAGAGGAACTCATCGCGGTACCGCGCGGTCGTCTCCGGAGCGAACCCGTGGCGCATGATGTTTTCCGTGACGACCCGGGGAACGAGAAAATGGAGCAGGTAATCTTCGCCCCCTGCCTTGGTGCCTCCTCCGCTCATTCTAAATCCGCCAAAGGGATGGCGGCCGACCACCGCGCCGGTGCAGGAGCGATTGATATAAACGTTTCCTGCGACGATCTGCGCTTTGGCCCGTTCGATATTGGCCGGGCTTCGGGAAAAGAAACCTGCGGTCAGGGCAAAGTCGGTGCCATTGGCCACTTCTATCGCTTCATCAAGATCGCGGACTTTAATCACGCTCAGGACCGGGCCGAAAATTTCTTCCTGGGCAATGCGCGACTGCGGACTGACGTCCGTGAAAATAGTCGGTGGAATGAAATAACCTTGAGCGGGCAGATCGTTTTTTTGGTAGGCCAGGGTGGCCTCCGATTTCCCTATTTCGATATATTCCAAGATCCGCTTGTAAGCCGCTTCGTCGACAACCGGTCCGACTGTAATGCCCGGTTCCTCCGGGTTTCCCACCCGCAAACTGGCGGCAGCCGGCAACAGTCTCTCCAAAACGCGTTCGTAGTTTTCCTCAAGAACGATGAGCCTGGATAATGCCGAACATTTCTGCCCCTGATAGCCAAACGCGGAGTAGACCGAATCCACGATCGCTTCGTCGAGATCGGCATCGGAGTCGATGACGACAGGATTTTTCCCTCCCATCTCGCATACAACCCGTTTTAGTTCGCGCTGGCCGGTCCGGGTTTTGCCGGCGCTTTCCCAAATTCTCAAGCCCACCTCTCGGGAGCCGGTAAAGGCAATGATGTAGACGTCCTTGTGATCAACCAGATGCGCGCCGATGACGGACCCTTTGCCTGGAAGATAATTAAGGACACCCGGTGGCAACCCGGCCTCCTCGAAAATTTCCATCAACATCGCACCGCAAACAGCCGATTGCTCGGCGGGTTTCATGATCACGGTGTTGCCGGTAACGACGGCCGCCGAAACCATTCCACAGAGGATGGCCATGGGAAAATTCCAGGGCGCAACGACCAGAGCCACGCCAAGGGGCCAGTAATGCTGATAACTTTCCTCGCCCAGTATGGGCTGGGTCACGCGGGGCCGGCCCCGGAGTCTCATCTGCTGCGCGTAAAACAAGCAGAAGTCGATCGCTTCCCGAATATCGCCGTCCGCTTCCGCCCATGCTTTGCCCACTTCGAAGACCTCCAAAGCGGAAAGCTCGAATCGCCGGCGGTTCATGATCTCAGCCACGCGCTCCAAAAGCTGGGCTCGTTCTTCCACCGGACACCTGCTCCATTTCTCGAAAGCGGCAGAAGCGGCCTCGACCGCGCGATCGGCCTCTGGGATTCCAGCTTCAGCAACCAGGCCCACTGTTTGGCGGGGATCGCTTGGATTATGCGAGGCTATGCTTTTGCCGGTCCAAATCTTTTTTCCGCCGATCACCAACGGGTATTCCTTCCCCAGCCGGTGACGCATTTCCGCAAGCGCGGCCTGCATCCTGGTTTGCGATTCGCGATAGACGAAGTTGGCCAGGGGCGCGTTGGTGTAAATGTCGCCCGGGCTCTCCGGCGACGCGCCATCGGCGGAATAGCCGTCACCGCTGTGAATCTCGGAACCGACGGCTCCATTCGGAAACTGTCCGATTAGCTCCTTCGGGTCGCGCAGCAATTCCTCGGCGGAAACGTTCTCGGAAAACTTCGCCCGCAAAAAGCCTTCATTGGAAGTGTTTTCCAACAATCGCCTGACCAGGTACGACATACCGGGCAATAACTCGCCCACCGGACAATATTCCCGCACCCGGTACCCCAATTTCACCAGGGCCCGTTTGATTGGGCCGCCCATTCCATAGAGCAGTTGAAATTCGAAGCGACTCTGATCGATCCCCAGCGCACAGGCTACAGCCTGAGCGTGAGCAATGCTGCGCACGTTGTGAGAACCGAACGCGGCGGTTACGATCGACTCATTTTCCAGAAGAATGCGGGAGAGCGCTTCGAAATTTGCGTCGCTTTCCGGCTTTTGCAGAAATACGGGAACGCTCCAGCCATTCTGGTTCGACTTGATTCTCTCGTAATCCCAGTAGGCTCCCTTGACCAGCCGCACCGTAAAACGGGTTCCGCGCGTTCGACCCCAATCGAGCAGATCTCGGAGATCCGCTTCGGCATCGCGCAGGTAGGCTTGAATCACGATGCCGGCGTGAGGCCAATTCCGAAACTCCGGTTGAGAGAAAAGCGTCTTAAACAGAAGCAGGGTCGTGTTCTTATGCGCATAACTTTCCATGTCGAAGTTGACAAATGCACCAGCTTCACGGGCGCGTTGCAAAATCGGCAGCAGTCTCGGGGTAAGATGAGCAATGGCATCGTCCGGATCCGCCGGATTCATCTGGGAATAAAGGGCGGAGATCTTTACTGAGAGATTCACTATCGGGAACAGCTCGGCGTTCTTGCCTAACGGGTCGTTCCAGCCCCGTGTTGCCTGCCCCAAGGCCCCCACCAGAGCGAGACAGCGCGCCGCATATTCGTCCGCTTCCTTTTCGCTGACCACGGCTTCCCCCAGCAGATCGACCGTAAATCCAATCCTTTCTTGGTAGCGCCGCCGCAGCGTCTTAATTACATCCGCCGGATTTCTTCCGGCAATGAACTGCCGGGCCATACCGGAAACGTTCCAGCGCAAAACCTGGCCACTGATCCAGGGCGCCACTTTGGCCAGCTGGACCCCCGTGCGCAGCAACGGGGCATAGCCGTTGCGCACATCCTGAAAGTATTCGTCGAGGTGGCGCACAATCTCTCCCCCGTGGTGGAGCGAGGCCAGGACATCGACAAACCGGAACATCTGGACTTTGAAGTGCTCATCGCGCATCGACAAAGCCATCATGCGCTGATAAAACCCAGCCTTGCTAAAGAGCGAGTCGGGGTGGCGATCGACCAGGCCGAAAATCCTCTCGCCGCGCTCTTCGATTTCGTCTTGGAGAGAATCCATCGCGGGAGCTTAGTCTGGCGTCTCTGCTTAGGCAAAACAAAGCAGGGGAGAACCCGGTTCAGGCGCGCCCCGTAAAAAACTTCATTTTTGTAATCTTTTGTTCCACAAGAGCTTGCTGCCTCGCTCCCGGTCTGCGGCGGCGGGCGATACGGTCACTTGACGGTCTGAACTCGAACCATGTTTAACACGATCGCTGCGCAGCTGCGCAACGACCGTGGGGAGCAAGTAGAGGTGAACTGCCTGACGGGCTGAAGCCCAATCTAAAGCCCGTCAGGCGACCCCCTGGCCGGGTGGTATCCTGTTCCCGGTTGCTCCATGCCACGACCTCGATTAGCAAAGCGACATGGCCTCAGTCCCCGAACGCCACGATTTTGCCAGCGACAACACCGCCGGCATTTGCCCCCAATCCTTGGCCGCCTTGGAAAAGGCTAATTCGGAAACAGCGCCGTCCTACGGAGACGATTCCTGGACCCTGCGGGTGTGCGATCGTATCCGCGAGATCTTCGAGACCGATTGCGATGTTTATCTTGTGTTTAATGGCACAGCCGCAAACGCGCTCGCGCTGGCCCAGATCTGTCGATCTTTTCACAGCGTTGTCTGCCATCGCTTCTCCCATGTTCAAACGGATGAATGCGGCGCCCCGGAGCTTTTCACAAATGGCTCGAGACTTCTCCCCGTAGACGGTGCCGATGGAAAGGTTAGCATGGCGGAGACGGCCATGACGTTGGCAAGCCAGCATGAGCTGCATTCTCACAAACCGCGCGCAATCAGCCTGACCCAGGCGACCGAATTAGGCACGGTTTACCGGCGCGACGAACTTGCGGCTCTGTCCGAGTTCGCCCGTGGGCGGCAGATGCTCGTGCAAATGGACGGCGCCCGGCTCGCCAACGCGGTTGCGTTTCTGCAATGCCAGCCCAAAGAGATTACCTGGCAGGTGGGGGTCGATGTCCTTTGTCTTGGTGGAACAAAGAACGGCGTTGCTGCCGGAGAGCTGATCGTTTTTTTCAAGCGCGAATTGGCATATGAGTTCGACTACCGGGTGAAACAGGGGGGGCAGCTTGCCTCCAAAATGCGTTTCCTGGCCGCGCCCTGGCTCGCCCTCCTGACCGACGACCTTTGGTTGCGCAATGCCAGACACGCTAACGAAGCGGCTCAAAAACTTGCACGCCGCCTTCAAACCGATACGGGACTTAAGCCCTGTTATTCGGTGGAATCGAACGCTGTTTTCCTGCGGCTGCCTGAAAAGCTCGCAGCCGCGTTGCGAAGCCGAGGCTGGTGCTTTTACAAATTCGTAGAACCCGACATTTACCGTCTGATGTGTTCCTGGGCCGTCACCGAAGCGATGTTGGAAGAGTTCGTTGCCGACGCAAGAGAGCTGACCCGCTCTCACTAGATAGAGCTTCGGCGAGGCTTCCAGACAGTTGCATGCAGGTTCGACGCCGGTATAAGGAGCTACCATGATCTGGGGGACGAGATCGCTCTTGCTTGCCACCTTGATCATTGCCGGATGCCGTAGCGCTCACGAAGTTGCGGTGACGTCCTACCAGGAGGCTACGACCCCGGTAAATTTCCCTTCCAATCGCGCCGAGCCTTCTCCCAGGACCAGCCCGAGCGCATCTTCATTGGATCGCAGGCGGTCGCGCCATGTCCGGCCTTCTTCGATGCCGACTGCGACTCCAGAGCTCGCCAGATCGAACCCGTCGCCACAAGTTGCTCGCCGCGAGAGACCGCAATCCACGCCAAAACCGTCGCCAACCATCCGGACGACGCCATCCGAACCGCAATTTCCCACGGCAAAGCCGGTGGAAGGCAAACCTGGATACGTTTACAGTCCATCGGATCCGACCAAGTATGTCGATGTCAGCGGTTACGCGCCGGGGAGCAAAGTGAAGGATCCATATTCCGGGAAGATTTTCCTGGTGCCTTGATTTGAGATGCAGTGGGCTCGGGTGGGCCCGCGGAATCAGCTCTGAAATAAAATTACGCTGATTTAGAAAAAAGCTTCGACGCGGCACACCTCCTGATGGCGGCGGCTCATTCTATCCAGGCCGTACTGCAATCTCCCCATCCCCTATTTTTCCTCTCATAGCGGGCACCCGCGCCCGTCTGTTTTGCCATTTTTCCCGGCGATTCGCACGCCATTTGCTTTCTAGAAATTATATGAATCGGCCCGACCTCTCTTCTTTGAACCCGTGCGTTTACACCGCCCCTGGCAGCTTGCTGGGCCGTCTGATCATGGTTTTGGCCGCTGTTTCCGGTTTTCTCACGGTTCCAAACGTATCCGGCTTTGTTTACGAATCAGGTACCCCCAGGTGGTCCTCGGGGAATGTTACCTTTCAGGTCGCCTTGGGAAACGCGGGCCGGACTTTGGCCGATGGAAATACCTCTTGGGACGCGGCCGCGGCGCCCGCGTTTTCGATTTGGAATCAGTCGATCGGTTCAATTCAGCTGATCAATATCACGAACTCGGACGCGCCCATCAGCCAGGGCGACCATGTTAATACGGTGGCTTTCGCCAGCACATTTTTTGGAAGTTCCTTTGGCTCCAACACTCTCGCCATCACTGGTTACTACTACAACTCCAGCCGAAACATGATGGAGGCCGACATTTTGTTTAACAATCATCTTCAGTGGGATTCCTACCGCGGGGCGTTGCGGTTCGGCACCGGTGGCTATGCGATCGGTGAGATTCGTCGCGTTCTGATTCACGAGCTCGGGCACGCGCTCGGTTTGGATCATCCGGACCAGCATGGCCAGCATGTATCCGCGGTAATGAATTCGATAATCAGCAATATTGATACGGCTGCGCAGGACGATATCAACGGGGCGCAATCGTTGTATGGCACGGGATCCAGTTCTCCCTCGTCGACGCCGACACCCGCTCCGACGCCAACCCCGACCCCAGTGGCCACTCCATCAGCAACGCCCGCCTTGAATGGGGCCAGCGTTTCGGTTTCAACTTCGATTGTCCATCGGGGTGAGAGTGCAACGTTCACAATCTCAATCGCGCCAGTAAACCAGTCTGCTGCTGTGACGGTGAGATATGTGATGGGAGGCAAAGGCCGACTGGGCAAGCAATACACCCTCAGCGGCGCGGGTGGACAGGTCACGATTCCAGCGGGCGACAGTTCGGCCACGGTGACACTGAATGCGGTGCGCGCGGCGCGAAAAGGCAAGATGGTGACCTTGTACCTGTCAAATGGAACCGGTTACAGTGTCTCCTCGCCCAGAACCGCTTCGGTCACGATTATCAAATAAACAGTCCAATTCTACTCGTCCACCCGCCCCCCTTTATGAAAAAAACAAACTATCTCCTCATCGTCGCCAGTTTACTGATCGTGGGCGGTTCCACCCATGCCACGACCGTCATCCCACCCAGCTTTGAACAATTGGTTGATCAAGCTGAGCTCATCTTTCAAGGCAACGTGACCCGGGTGAGTTCTCAGTGGGTGGGTGAGGGCTCGGAACGGCACATTGTTAGTTATGTTACATTCCAGATCAAAGACTCGGTCAAGGGCGATCCCGGCCAATCCTATACGATCCGCATGTTCGGCGGCACGGTTGATGGGGAAACAATGGAGATAGCCGACGGGCCCAAGTTCGAAGTGGGCGACGAAGACATTGTGTTTGTCGAAAATAATGGAAGCCAGGTCGTTCCGCTGGTCGGGATCATGCACGGCCGGTTTCATATCCGCCGGGACGATTCAGGCCGTGAACTTGTTACCACTAATGAAGGTGAACCGGTTCGCGACGTCGCTCGCCTGGGGACCGCAACCGAGAGTTCGGCCACCGGCGAAGCGTTGACCCCAGCTGCATTCAAGGCGGCGATTCAAAGCCGACTCCAGGCCGGACAAAACGCCCAGCACAATCTGAACTAAAGCCGGTTACGGATTCTGGCTTTCCTGGGTTCGGCTGCGCGCCTTTTGCGTGACTTCGCGTGCTCGATCGATCGATCGCTTCATCCAGTTGTGGGGTGACGCCTGACCTGTCGGACTCGCCGCCGGCGTGGCATTGACGGCCTGGATGGTGCCGGGTTTCGAAGGGGGATCAGCCGTTTCGCTGTGCTTCTGCCAGAGGTAAAGGATTCCAAGTCCGCCAATCAACAGCAGGGTAGAGAAAGTACGCATGACTTTCTTGGCAGCATCTGTCGAGCCCGCCCGGGTTAATTGCTGCGCGGGCAAGGCCGGTGTTAATTAGTCAGGTGAAATCGATTCGCTCGGCGATTCTGGGAACCGCCCTTATTCTCTCGTTGTTTGCCCTGACGAGCAGACTTTGCGGCCAGACCTACGAAGGCCGGCAGCTGGTTAAGGCTGAGCTGGTCGCGGACACATCCGCCATTGTGCCGGGCCGGCCATTTACCGCCGGCTTATTGCTCCATATGGTCCCGGGCTGGCATACCTACTGGCGTTTTCCCGGCGACGCCGGCATTCCTACCGAGCTGAATTGGAAACTGCCGCCAGGCTGGAAAAGCGGCGAAATCCAATGGCCGATTCCTCTGAAGCTGACCGACCCCGGAGACATCCAGACATACGGTTATCATGACGAAGTCTTGCTCCTGCAGGAGCTGACCCCGCCGTCGTCTCTGGACGCTTCCGGGGTAAAGCTTGCCGCCAAAGCGAGCTGGCTGGTGTGCGAGAAGATCTGCATTCCGGGCGCCGCAGAACTCAGCCTTGAGTTACCGGTGTCAGGCCAAGGCGCTCCGGCCAATCAGGATCTGTTTGCGCGTTACCGTCGTCTCTTACCGCAGAAATGGCCTGGTGGTGATGTCGCTTCGGCGAAGTGGAGCCGGTACGGTCCCGCTTTGCGGTTGAGCGTGACGAGCGCCGCGCTCAGCAACTATCCGGTGATCGACTTCTATCCGGAACCGGGGCCCGGCGTGGTGATATCTCATCCATCGGTCGAGTCGAGGGCAGGCAATAAGGTGGTTTTTCAAATTCCTCTGGATTCTGCCGGAAAAAGCGTCACTGAGATCAACGGCCTGGTCGTGTTTGCCCCCCGCCTGAACGCGGACAATCGCCAGGCCTGGCGGGCTCCGGAACCGGCCCCGGTTGCTTCGACTTCGCAATCGCAAGGACTGGTGACGCTCCTTTTCTTCGGTTTTCTGGGCGGCGCGATTTTGAATCTGATGCCGTGCGTTCTGCCGGTTATTTCATTGAAGATTTTTGGATTTGTTCGGCACGCTGGGCAAAGCCGGCAAAAGATTTTTCGGAGCGGTCTCGCCTTTGCGGCTGGAATCTTCGTTTGGTTTCTCGGGCTCGCGACAATCTTGATTGGGCTAAAGTCGGCCGGGCACCAAATTACGTGGGCGTTTCAATTCACCAATCCTTATTTTGTTTTTGGGATGAGCGTGATTGTGCTTGTGTTCGCGCTCAATCTTTTTGGGGTATTTGAAATTTTCCTGCCTCAAAGTGCGACCCAAAGCATGGTTGGTCTTGCTGCCAGCGAGGGTTACGCCGGGTCGTTCTTCCAAGGTATGTTCGCGACCCTGCTAGCCACTCCCTGCACTGCTCCCTATCTGGGCACGGCGCTGGGCTACGCCTTTGCTCAATCCGGGGTAATTATCGTGGCGATGTTTCTCTCGATCGCAGCCGGAATGGCGTTGCCCTACGTGCTGCTTTGCGCCCAGCCTGCCTGGCTCCGTTTTTTGCCCAAGCCCGGTCCATGGATGGTCCACTTAAAACAGTTCATGGGCTTTCTCCTGATCGGAACCCTGGTTTTCTTGCTTTATGTTATCGGCGCGCAGCGGGGACTCGACGGCTTGATCTGGGCGTCCTGTTTTCTCCTGGTGGTCAGCATTGCCTGCTGGATGCAGGGCGCCTTTATCGTTCCCGGTGCGACTCTGCGAAAAAGAGTTGTTGTGATTGTCCTGATGCTCGCGCTGGTGGTTGGCAGCGGGCTCTATTTCATCGGCAACAAATTTGCCGCGGCGAAGCAGGCGACATCGACCGCGCAATTGGAAGGCGATTGGAAGCCGTTTTCGGCCGAGCGATTGCAGTCGGAGCTTGCTCGAGGACATCCCGTGTTTGTGGATTTCACCGCTGCCTGGTGTTTGAACTGCAAATTCAACGAAGGACATGTGCTGGAAAACGCGGCTGTGCGCCAGGCGTTCCAGCGTCATGGCGTCACCAAACTCAAGGCCGATTGGACCAACGGCGATCCGATCATTACAAAATTTTTGCAACAATTTGGCCGGGTCGGTGTCCCATTTTATGTGTTATATCCGGGCAAATCGCAACAGCCGGTTGTGTTTCCGGAATTGCTGACCAAGAGTATGGTCGTTGAGAAGCTTGAAGCCATTGTACCCACTGTAGCGTCAGAATAGCCTATGAAAACAAAACTGCTTCTAACTGTCCTTACCACCTTGACCGTCGGCGCGATCTGGGCGGCGGATGTTCCGCCGGTCGGCAACGCCGCCCCGAATTTCTCGCTTCCCGATTCGAAGGGCAAAACGCATTCGCTGGCCGATTACAAAGGGAAATACGTCGTGCTCGAGTGGTTTAATCCGGAGTGCCCGTTTGTGAAAAAGCATTATGGCAGCAGTAACATGCAAAACCTGCAAAAGGAGTTTACAGGAAGGGGTGTGGTCTGGCTGACCATCGACTCCAACGCTCCTGGCACTCAGGGCAATCTGACCGGGGAGCAGGCCGAGAAAATCATGGACAGCTGGAGGTCGCATCAAACGGCATTTCTTCTTGATCCGGATGGGAAGGTTGGGCGGGCTTATGGCGCGAAAAACACCCCGGATATGATCGTGATCGATCCGGAGGGCAAAATTGTCTACGAAGGCGCAATCGACAACAAAGCCACTCCGAACCCGGCGGACATCCCCAGTTCGACCAATTATGTCAAAGCCGCGCTTGACGAATCCTTGGCCGGCAAGCCCGTTTCCAATGCGACAACGAAACCGTACGGCTGCTCGGTTAAGTACAAGTCCTCGTAAACGGCTGTTCCGGGAAAACCCCGGGCGATTCTAACGGCGGACAATCCGAGCTGCCGATCCGGATCGGATTGGCGGACCTGCGATGTTGTTCCCGGCCGGCGGCAAGCCGTTAGGGGTGTTTCGCGATGACGCGAAAGGCCTGGCGTAAAATCGGCATTGGAGTCAGGCGGGTAAAGGCCATCGCGATTTTCATGATTGCGCCGGGAATGACCAGAGGACGGTCGCGGGCGACTGCTTTCAGACTGTCTCGCGCAACTTTTTCCACCGGCACGTGAACGAATGCGGGGCTGCCCTTTTCCCTTGGCTCCCCGGTGCGGTAGGCTACGCCAGTGAATTCGGTCGCAACCGGTCCCGGGCAGAGCGCAGTCACGGTAACGCCTGTGCCGCGTAGTTCCGCCCGCAACGCCTCGGAAAAACTGGTGACGTAGGCCTTGCTGGCGGCGTAAACAGCAAACCCGGGAATTGGAAGAAAACCGGCTGACGAACTGACATTCAAAATCGCGCCGCGCTTTCTGGCGGTCATGTGGGGCAGGAGTCCCCGGGTAAGCGCAGTCAGGGCCGCGATGTTGACGAGCAACATTTCCCAGTTGCGTCTGGGTTCGGATTCGGCGAACGGACCCAGATCGCCAAGGCCGGCATTGTTGACCAGAAAATCAATCGCGATCTCTTCTTCATCCAACCAGCGGATCAGATTTTCGACCTGGGATCGATCGGTGAGATCAACCACCCGGACCGAGACGATCAACTTCGGATAGCGGGCCGAAATTTCGTCGCGCAGCGCTTCCAGCCTCTGGCGGCGGCGCGCCACCAGCACAATAGATTTCGCTCGACCGGCCAGCTCTCTCGCCAATGCGCGGCCGATTCCGGAAGAGGCGCCGGTAACCAGCGCGTTACATCCATCCAGTTTCATCTATCAAATTACTGGAGGGGAGATCTCCTGCGAGCCCGCACTTCTATATCGGCGTCGCCGCGCTCCGCCCTCCATTATTTCGGGCATGCAGCATCTCGGTCTCGTGCCTGGTCAGCATGCGCCAATGACCGCGGGGCAAATCGCCGAGGCGGAGATCTCCAATGCCGACCCGGACGAGGCGCTTCACTTCAAAACCGAGTTGGCGAAACATTCGGCGAACTTGGCGATTGATTCCCTGCCGCAAAACAATCCGCAGATGGGAGGGGCGAACGACCCGCAGGCGCGCGATTTGGGCGCGTTGTCCATCGAGAAAAACTCCGCGAAGCAACTTATTGGTCAAAGCCGGGTCCCATGGCCGGTCCAATCGCACGTCGTATTCTTTTTCGATTTTGTGGCGGGGATGGGTTAATCGCTGGGCCAGTTCGCCGTCGTTGGTCAGGAGAAGCAGACCTTCGGTTTGGGCGTCGAGCCGGCCGACGTTGAAAAGACGGCTGAATTTGGCGGGAAGCAGATCGAAGATGGTATCGCGCGCATGCGGGTCTTTGCGGGTGGAAACAAAACCGGCCGGTTTATGCAGAGCGATCGTTAGGGGCGGGTCGAGACGGACGGCCCGGCCATCCACCTTGACGTGATCGCGGGCGGCAGGCTGCCGGCTGAAATCGGTACAGATTGCAGCGTTAATCGTGACCCGCCCGGCCGCGATCAACGCATCGCACTTGCGCCGGGAACCAACCCCGGCTGCAGCAAGAAATCGGTTGAGGCGCAAGGGAGAAATTGAAGTTAAAAAAATTACAATGAAGAAAACGGCCGGACCGCCAGTTCAACTTCCTAACTCCTCTTAACGAATCGCGAATCGCTTGCCGGCAATTACGCGTCCGGCTTCGTCTTGGGCAGTCCGACAACCTTGGAGCCTTCTTTCCACTGGCCCCGCTTTTTGAGCAATTCGATGCGCTCGAACCGTTTCAAAACGTTCCGTTTGGCGGCAATGGTGCTGGCTCCCCTTAAACTGCGATGCTGTGACATAAAAAAAGGCTTCCGGTTAAAAACGAGCTGCAAAGGTAAACGGCCCGCCAGGTTTTTCAACCCGAGCCGCTATCTCTCGAGCCGGCGCGAATTACAATTGGTTGCTCAGAATGATGCAGCCGCCACTGGAGATAAGCTGATGGTAAATGTGGAAGCGCTCGGTTAACAGGTTCTGCCAGTAGGGCAGTCGTGTCTGATCGACGATCAGAAACACTTCGTTGGGGCTGCCCCATTTCTCCAATACGTCCTTCTCCTCCAGGCGGATGCCGATCGGATTGATCCCGGGAAAGGAATCGTCGACCGGTGGCGGATTCACGATAAAAAATTTTCGGTTCAGATAAAAAACCAGACTGCTTCCGCGATGGAGCGGGCCCTCGTAAATCACTTCCGCCCGGGGACCGAGATGGGCGTTGAGAAAACGGGCTGCGTTCGCCAGCGAAAAGTAGGGCGCCATTCGTCCGACCCCGTCAATCATGGCCAGGCCGCTTGGGACCAGGGCGACCGCGATCAGCGTGGCCGCCAGCCGCGGCCGATCCGTCGCCGCCAAAAAGGCGGCAATTCCCGAACAAACCATCAGCGACAGGCCAATGAGCGAGGCAGTTGGCCACATTGTGTGCCAGGTCGAGCTTGGGATATCGTGCAACACTCTCCAGGCTGAAAATCCGCTGGTGTCGGTGCCGGTCCAGCCGGTGGCGCCGTCAAGTTTGCGTAAAACAAACCAGCCCGCAGCTGCCAGAAAAAGGCCGCAAAAGGCAATGATCGCGGAACCGGCGATTTTGGTGGCGCGCGGCATCCGGTCCCAAATGGTGGCGGCGAACAGGGCAAAGGCGCTCCACATGCTCATCGAGTAATAATCCTGCCGTTGGCCGATAAAGAGCAGCGGCAAGAAAGAGACCGCCATCCAGCAAAGGGGGAGCGCCTCCGCAAACTCGATCTGGCGCGGCCGTATGACCCGGCGCCAGGCGAAAAAAATTCCCGGTGAAATGGCGATGAGCCAGGGGAACCACCAGGCCAGGTGCAAGAGCAGAAACTGGAGGCGCGGCACGTCGTCCTGGTGGCCAGTCAATCGGCTCAGCCAGTCGTAGCGAAGTAATCGGCCTAACAGAGCGGGGAAATGCCGTTCGACCCAAATGTACCAGGGAAGGACGAGGGCGAGAAACAGCAGAAGGTAGGACCAGTGAAGCAGAGGCTTAAACCGGAGACGTGCCTCCCGATAAAAAAGGGTGAGCAGAAAAAGCGTGGCCCCCAGGTAAGCGATTCCGAGCACGCTTTTGGTCAGGCAGGCCAGGGCCGCGCAAATCCAGACGCCGGCAAACCAGAGAGGCCGGCGCCGCCGGCGCTGGTATCCGCAGACAGCGCAGAAAAATCCCCCGGTAACAAGGGCGGTGAACACCGGCTCCGGCATGATGATCCGGCCGAGCAAAAAAGTCCCGCAGGAGCAGAGATAAATCAGGCTGGCCAAAAACCCGTGCCAATGATCGCGCAACCGCTCCCCGATAAGAAAGGTAAGCGCGGTTGTGGCAACGATCGCCAATGCAATCGGCAACCGGGCCGTGGCTACCTTAACCCCAAAGATTTTGTAGCAAGCAGCAATCAGCCAGTAGAGCAACGGCGGCTTTTGGAGGCGCGGTACGCCGTCATTGGTCGGGACCAGCCATTGGTGGGAATGGATCATTTCCAGAGCGGCCCCGGCATATTGACTGTCGGTTTCGCTGTAAAGATCGCCCCAACCCGCCGTTCCGATGTGGAGGAGGGCGGCCAGCGCGATCACAAAGACGAAAAGAGCGTGGCGCGTCGGCGGGGGATTGATGGCCGGCGGATCGAGCAACGCCTCTTCAATGCGAAATGTGCGCGTGCCGGCAACCATTTCGATTCACCTGTTAAAAGGAACGTCCCGGGAATCGCTTGAAACTGCATCCGGGGAGGTCCGGTATTTGCCCCAATCCTCCGGCAACCGCAGTAATTTGCCCGCAGGCATCTCGATCAAGGCCAGCATTTGCCGGCAGTCGGCGATCAGCGTTTCGTCGTTCGGGCGGACGATCCGAAAGCCGCACCAGAAGCGGACGCGCTCGACTCGGTCCAGCCAGCCTTCGATTACGACTCGATCTCCTAATTTGGCCGGGCGCCGGTAATCAATCTCTGTCCTTACCACCACCGGATATCTCCGAGTATCGGCCATTTCGGTCAGGGGCAGGCCGAGTTTCTCCGCCAGCAAAGTCCGCGCAATCTCGATAAAACGCAGATACGCGATGTTATGCACGACTCCGCCGCAATCGGTGTCAAAAAACATGACTTGCAGCTCGGTCTGGACACGCGGTGCGCTGGAATCCATCGGGAAAACTACCACGAAGATCGCAGAGAACACGAAGCGAAGTTGCAAACCGGCCTGGTCTTGCTGGCGTTCGGGCCGGTTAACGGTGATCTTGGCCCAGGATCGATAACACGGCATCGACTGTCTCCCGAACGGTGACGGCTTTCATGCAGCGGAAATCGATTGGGCATTCGCGTAAAAAGCATGGGCTGCACTCGACTTGATGGCGTAAAATGATGTTACCATTGCCAAGCGGCCCGGTCAGGCCGGGCTCGGTCGAACCGAAGATTGCCACCGTCGGCACTCCCAGCAGCGCCGCCAGATGCATGGTGCCGGTGTCGTTGGTCAGAAGCAAACGGCAGGTCCGCAATTCGTCGATCAATTGGTCCAGCGTTGTCTGACCGATTCGATTCACGCACTTTTCGCCAAGAGCGCGGCTGATATCGTTTCCGAGCTGAGCGTCTTTTGGCGTGCCGAAAAGGACCCATTCGACCGGCCGATCGGCCGCAATGGCCAGGGCCGTTTCGGCGAATCGTTCCACCGGCCAGCATTTCGCCTTCCCGTATTCGGCCCCGGGACAGAGGCCGAGTTTCAGTTGCCGGCTGCTGGCTGATGATGGTTGAGCCGGCTCCCGAAGCCGGATGTCAAAGGTTGGATGTTGGAGGTCGGGCGTTGCCCGTTTCTCCTTTGGACCTTCCTCAACCGCGGCCCCCAATTCCTGGGCGATGCGCAGGTAATGAATCGATTGATGCTCGAACGGCCCTGGTTTTCCCCGTCTTCGGACCAGCTGGTTGAGAAGCCAGAGACGGCAATGGCCGCGGTAACCCACCCGGCGGGGGACGCCGCCTAACCACGTCTCCAGGGCGACCCTCAGCGAATTCGGAAAGAGAAGTGCGACATCGAATGGGGATCGTTGCCGAATTGCTCTGACCGCCGCTGCCAGTGATTTCCTCGGGATCGGGATGACCTCGTCCACCTCCGGCAACAGCTTCCACATCGATGCCAGTTTCTCCGGAGTTAAGATAGAGACCAGGGCATCGGGCCGGCCCTGTTTGATCGCGCGGACTGCCGGCACGCTCATGACGGCATCCCCCAGCCAATTGCTGGTTCGGATCAAAATTCGAAACGGTTTCAATTCTTCGGGCGACATGGCTGGCGGCAAGTAAACTCCACGCCGGTAGCGGCGGAGCAAGAAATTGGGTCGTGGAGTTTTCCAGCGATCGTGAACCCAGAACCAATCTTCCGGCGCATCCCGGATTTGGGTGGCGATCAGTTCGTTGACTTTGGCGGTCAATGATTCAACCGGCTCTTCTTTCGTTTCAATTTCCGGCCCGATTCCCATCCGCCATCGTCCGGTCCCCGCAGTGTAGACCGCCGCCCCCATCAGGATCGCGCCGGTGCGTTTGGCCAGCAAGGCAGGCAATGATGATGTTGAGGCCAGCTTGCCAAAAAAGGGAACCCAAAGCCCCTGGTCGCCGGCATGTTGGTCGCTCAGGATGCCGATGACCCCTCCGCTCCGCAGCAGTTTGATCGCTTCTTGAAATCCCTCTTTGCGATCAAACATTTCCACGCCGGTGCGCGCCCGGAGCGCCCGAACATGCTGGTCGATCAGCGGATTTGCCAGTGGCTGATAAATCGTGGCGTTTCGAACGTAGCCGATAAATTTCGGAAGAGCCTGGGCGAAGAGCTCCCAGTTCCCAAGGTGGCTCAGGATCACCACGACCGGCCGCCCGCTCCGCAAGTGACGATGGAGAAGATCGATGTTATGGATGGTGAGGGGGCGTTGCAGTTGGTCGACCGGCAAAGCCGCTATTTTTATGCTGCTTAGAAGGTTTGCCCCGAGAAGTTGAAAGTGCCGCCGCACCATCTGCCGCAATTCCCGGGGGGATTTCTCCCCTGCAAACGCGATCGCGGCGTTGCCCAGGGCGAGGCGGCGATATTTGGGCAGAACGAGCCAGGCGCAGAGACCGGCGCACTGACCGAGCCGGAAAACGGCCCAAAGGGGCATCGCCCTCACCAACGCCGACCCCGACCGATAAAGCAGATAGACGGAAAAATTCCGCATCGGGATCAGGTTGAAATCATTATTGCTGACGGGCCAGTGCAAATTTGCCTGCACTGCGTTTCAACTAATATAATGTCACGAAGGACGCCCGCCAAATGAAGTGCTTTAATGTTTCAACCAGCCAGCCTCGTTAGGCATGTAATCCGCTTGAAATTACCTCGATGAATAAAAGGCCGGGAGATCTGTGGAACGGGCTGAGCGCATCCGCCCGGAAGATGCTGTCCGACCGCAACTATCGGGAAGCCACCCTGCCGCAACGGGTTTCCGGTTCCGGGGTCGAGGCTGGCGCGCTCGCCGCCGCCGATCGCGCAAAAGGCGAAGTAAAAAAAATGTGGATCCCCGGGGTGGAAATTTTCGCGAGAAAGATCCACCCGCAGCGGCATCGCGGATTGTTTGGGGAATTTGCCCGGCAAAGCGAGGGAGTTCTCGGCCGTATCGGGCTATGGCCGCAACAATGGGCGGCGGCGCGAATGTTCGCGCACAGCGCCAAAGGTTTTCACATTCATCCACCCAGCATACCGCCGGGCCTGCCGGCGGAGAAATGGCACCGGCGCCTTTTCATCGACGAGCCCGGGAAATTTTCGCTGCGGCCCTACGATCGCGAGCAATGGGACGTGATGTTTTTTGTGCAGGGACGGGTGGAAATGATTCTGCGCGATCTGCGGGCCGGTTTGCCATCGCGGACGATGCACTTTTTTGCAGATGGTGATAATTACGTGGGAGCCAATAATGTGGGGGTTGTTATTCCGCCCGGGGTGGCCCACGCCATTCGGGTGGAAGGTTCCGAGGACGTCATCATGGTCTATGGAACAAGCACTCCGTTTCGTCCGGAATTTGAGGGCCGGATCGGCAGCGAAATTGAGACCGCTGAGTTGCCGGATGCCTGGAAGAAATTCCTGGGTCGGGGAGATTGAGCGCGATCGCCCATCCCGTGTGCCTGGTCTGCCGGCGAATTTAGTGAACCGGCCCTACTTGCCTTTCCGGACATGAAGCGAGCGTTCGATCCGGCCAAATCGGAATTGATGGATCGGCCCCAACCTGTCTCAGCCGAACTCGAGCGCGACCTGCAAAACCTGCGCCGATTGAATAAACGGTTCGGGAGTCATCGACTCATCCGTCATTTCCTTCGTAGCTGGGTCAAACCAGGCGACCGCCTGCACGTTGCAGATTTCGCCACCGGCTCGGGAGACATTCCACGCATGGTGATCGATTACGCCCACGCCGCTGGCGCGGCGGTCACCATTGACGCCATCGACCAGAACAGAGCCACGCTCGAAATCGCCCGGCGTTTGAGCGGAGGTTATCCGGAAATTTCCTATGTCCATGCCAACGTTCTGGAATGGCAGCCGGCCCAACCCTACGACATCGTCCTTTGCTCGCTGGCCCTCCATCATTTTAGCGACGACGACGCGGTGCGGGTGTTGCGGCGCAGCCGCGAATTGTCACGGCATTTCGTGCTCGTGTCCGATCTTTGCCGCGGCTGGATGGCCACCATCGGAGTTTATCTTTTGACCGCGCTAATCTTTCGGGAACCAATGACCCGTTACGACGCCCGCCTTTCGGCGGCGCGCGCATTTTCTTCCCACGAGTTTCGCGATTTGGCCCTCCGGGCCGGCTGGGAAGAATTCGGTTATCAAAAATTCCGATTCGCGCGGCAGGCAATCTGGACCTGCCACGGCCGTTCGTAGCTTTCCCTGGGTGCTCGGTTCATCTGATTTCTCAGGTCGCGCCACAGATATGGTTGAGCGATTATCGAACGTGTGAAAATCGTGAGCGCCATCGCAGCGGTGCCCGCCAGGGCCGGCAGAAGGGTGCTGGTGCCGACGATGGGCGCGTTGCACCAGGCCCATCGCGCGTTGATCGATGTGGCCCGCGAACAGGCTGGACCCGATGGAGAAGTTGCCGTCAGCATTTTTGTCAATCCCCTTCAGTTTGAGCCGGGATCCGATTTCGACAGGTATCCGCGGCCGGAAAAAGCAGACGAGGATTTTTGCGGCGCGGCCGGGGTCGATCTTTTGTTTCGGCCGAGTCCGGCGGAAATGTATGCGGAGAATCGCTCGGTCTTTGTGGAAGAAAACTCGCTGTCGAACCTGCTCGAAGGCCAGTCGCGGCCGGGACATTTTCGCGGTGTTTGCACGGTGGTGGCCAAGCTCTTCCAGATTCTTGCTCCGGAAGCGGCGGTGTTCGGCGAAAAGGATTTTCAACAACTGGCGATTATTCGCCGGATGGTGCGCGATCTTAATTTTAAGGTCGAGATCATCGCGGTTCCGACGGTGCGAGAGGATGACGGGCTGGCTTACAGTTCGCGCAATCGCTATCTGAATCCGGAAGAGCGGAAACAAGCTCCGGTGCTGCGGGCCGCCTTGGTGGAAGCTTCAGAGCTGGCGCGGAACGGCGAAAAATCCGCGGCTCGCATCGTGGGGGCGGCCCGAAACGTGATTGGCGGCGCCCGGCTTGCCCGGATCGATTATGTTGCAATTGCCGACGGGGAAACATTGCGCCCGATTGAGGTTGTGCGGCCGGATGCGGTGCTGGCCCTGGCCGTCTATTTTGGCAACACCCGGTTGATCGATAACGTCCGATTGCCATGAAGGAATACGATTTTGTTGTGATCGGCAGCGGAATTGCCGGTCTGACCTTTGCCTTGAAGACGGCAAAACATGGCTCGGTCGCGGTCGTGACCAAGCGCAAGGGAGCGGATACGAATACGGCCTGGGCCCAAGGCGGCGTGGCCTGCGTAACCAGTGACGAAGATTCTTTCGAGTTACATGTGCGCGACACCCTGGAGGCTGGGGCCGGGCTTTGTCAGGAAGCGGTTGTGCGGGAAATCGTGACGGAGGGACCGGAGCGGATCCGGGAGTTGATGGATTTCGGTTTGCACTTTGACGAGCGGGAGGTTTCCGGCCATCGGGAGCTCGATCTCGGCAAGGAGGGTGGCCATTCCAAGCGGCGGGTCCTGCATGTTCGAGATGTGACCGGGAAGGAGATCGAAAACGTTTTGTTAGGCGAATTGAGTCGCCAACCGAACGTCGATCTTCTGGAAAACCATATGGCGGTGGACTTGATCACCGCCGGAAAGTTAGGTTTCGGCGGGGAAGACCGCTGCCTGGGCGTCTATGTGCTCGACGAAGAGACTACCCGGGTCGAAACCATTCGCTCCGACCGGATCGTGCTCGCCACCGGCGGATGCGGGAAGGTCTATCTCTATACCACCAATCCGGCCATCGCCACCGGCGATGGCGTGGCCATGGCCTGGCGGGCCGGCGCTATCATCGCCAACATGGAATTCATTCAATTTCATCCTACCTGCTTGTTTCATCCGGAAGCGAAGTCGTTTCTGATTTCGGAAGCAGTCCGGGGCGAGGGGGGAGTATTGCGAAACCAGGAGGGCGAAGATTTTACCAGGCGTTACGATCCGCGAGGATCGCTTGCTCCGCGCGACATCGTTGCCCGAGCCATTGATGCCGAGATTAAGCGGTCCGGCGCCAAATGTGTGTTTTTGGACATTACCGGTCGCTCCCCGGAATTCGTGCGGGAGCGCTTTCCTCATATTTATCAAACCTGTCTGCATTTCGGCATCGATATGTCGAAACAGCCGATCCCGGTCGTCCCGGCCGCTCATTATCAATGTGGCGGGATCAAGACAGATCTGGATGGCGCGACCAGTTTACCGGGACTTTACGCCATCGGCGAGGTTGCCTGCACCGGATTGCACGGTGCCAACCGGCTGGCCAGCAATTCGCTCCTGGAAGGATTGGTGCTTGCGCACCGGGCGGCGGAATCATCGGTCCGCCAACGGCCACCCCCGGATCTTGCTCGGAAACTAAGGGTGCCGGAATGGGTATCGGGCGATGTCCAGGATGTCGACGAACTGGTCGTGATCTATCACAATTGGGATGAGATCCGGCGTTTGATGTGGGATTATGTCGGTATCGTTCGAACCGACAAAAGATTGCAGAGAGCCTCCGCGCGTCTGCAGAACCTGGAGCGCGAGATCGCCGAATTTTACTGGAACTTTAAGGTTTCAGTAGACCTGCTGGAACTCCGAAACCTGGCCACGGTGGCGGTTCTGATTGTCGATTCCGCCTTGCAACGAAAAGAGAGCCGTGGTCTCCATTACACCCTGGATTATCCGCGGACCAACGACGGCGAATTCAAGCGGGAAACCGTGCTTCAGCGGGCCCCCCGGTGGAATGGATAGTGCTCTATTTTGCGGCTACCGTAAAAAGGGGTGGTTTTTTCCAGAGTGAAAAGCCTTGCCCCTAGTTATAAAATCGGATACAAGAGCAGGTTCGCCTTGGCGTAATGAGAAAGCTCCTTCTTCTATCTATCTCTATCGCGGTGGGAAGTACATGGAGCTACGCCCAATCAGGTTCCCCTTACGAAAGCAGCGCCGATTTTGCCAAGTACGCGATGAAACTCCGCGAGCTGGCCTTGCTCAAAGTTGAGCCGCAGGTTTTTGTCCCTACCACCTCCCGGCCCGCCCTGACCCGGTTTCCCTGGAAAACGAATATTGTCACGACCGTCTTCTGGGTGGGGGAACAGGCCGGAGGAAACAATCCGGTGCCGAACTTCAAGAGTTCGTGGGACGCGAATTGGACCGCCAACTACGGCGGGTTCGATAATCCCGATCCTTCGAGCCGGCGCAATTACATTCCGATAGCGTTTGTTCCAAGACAGAATCCTTTTTATTGCGCTCTTCCTTACAACGACGTGACCCACGGGCAGTTCAAACCGGAAGCGCCCCTGGTGATTCCCTGGTTCAAGCGTGCTTATACCGAGCCGGGCCACTCCGTTTGCCAGCATCACTGGGTGGCTATTCGCAAGGGCAACCGGACTTGTTATGCCCAATGGGAAGATTGCGGACCGTTTCGGACCGATCATTTCCAATACGTGTTCCAGGGAGAACGCCCCAAGCCGAATCTGAACCACGGAGCCGGCTTGGATGTTTCGCCGGCAGTGCGCGATTATCTCGGGCTACAGCCCACCGATGTCACTGACTGGCAATTTGTCGAAGTGCGCGAGGTTCCTCCGGGGCCATGGCGAAGCTACGGAGACAACAACCATTTCGTCCTGGCCAAGCGCGAATTCGAGCAGCGTCTGGCCAAGAAGAACTCAGGGGACGCCAAGAAATAAAGCGCGGACGTTTCCCGGGCTGCTGCCAGAGGCATTTTATTCCGAAACCAGGGACGGAAACGTCTCCGGATCGCCAGGTGGAGGCATTTCTCCAAGCAGCCTGCAGGGTGCGCGTCTTATGTCCTATTGTAATCGAGCGGCGCATGCTTGCTGTCGCCCATCACCCCCCGGACGCCTCGGAGATGCGTCCCTACCTGTAATCGCGCCCATTCCGGTTTTTTTGGGAACGGGACCGAAGAGCGTTCATTCGGAGCCTGCTGCTCGCACGCTACCGCAGCCGATTGGTTAACATTTCAAGCCTGCGCCGAATCTCTTCGGCGCGGCCAAGCAGGGGATCGTATTCCCGGCGCCGGGCGATGCAAAAGGCGGAGAGCGGCTGAAACGCGGCCGTGATCTCATTATAAAAAAGATCGATGGCGCGATGAAGCTGTTGCTCAATCAACTGAGTCAACTCCACGCATTTGTTCTCCATCTGTTCCGAATAGGCGCGCAAAATCTTTTTGCGCTGGCTGAAGGCAACGATGGTCCCGGTAATTGCGGCCGAAGCGGCCAGGATTCCAGTGACATCGGCGACCGCAGCGCTGCTCATTGCCGCAATAACGGCGACGAGTCCGCCCGCGGCGGCCACTCCGGCGGGGACGCGCAAGCGCGAAGACGTTTCGCTGAAAAGCTGCTCCAGCCTGTCTTCGATCGATTTGCCGGAAACGCGTTCGACCAGGGCGAGATGGACGGACTGCAGCAATTCGCGCCGCTGCTGGGCAAAATCATGGATTGTCCGCGGGGCCTGCGATCGCAGATCGCTGGCCATCAGAGTATCGAGCATGTCGTTTAGCTGGGGCCACAATCCGCGCAGGTCCGTCTCCAGCAACTGGACAGCGTGCTCGACTTCGGGTTGCACCGTCTGCCGAAGTTTCATTTCCACTTCCATTTGAAATTCGCGTTGCCACCGGGTCCGGCTCCAAATGAGTCTCCATGTTCTCCAAAAGGAAACCCTTCGCTCAAGCAATCTGGCTCCCTGGGCCACGCATTCGCGGCAGGCTCTCTCGACTCCCCGCACCAACCCGGAAGCCTGGCGGAGGGTCTGGTCCTTTCGTGCTTCCACGAATTGATCGAGGCGAGCGAGCCGTGTTTCGTCGCGCTTGATTACGTCAATCGATTCATTGAGTTCGTTGGCGATCTCCTGGATCATCAGCTGCGCCGTCTTGCAGGCGGAACGGAGCTTGAGCGTGCTCGCCCCCAACTCCGAGACAATCAAATTGATTTGTTCCTCGAGCGGCGCGAACTGGCTTTCGGTCCAAAGCCGTTCCTTGTCCAACCCGGACGTGCGCGCCAGGAGCGCTTTTCGAGCTGATACCGGAAAGATCGGCAGGGCCAGACCCAGCCTTTCCATCGCTGTCTCTTCGAGATGACGCCGGATCACTTCGACTTCCCGCGAATCGCGAAGGTCGGATTGCTGGAGGACGAAGACGACATTTTTGAGCCACTTTTTCTGGACGAATTTCAGGAAATCCCAGGCTGACTGGGTCCAGGGATTGACGACCGAAAAAACGAACAGGATCAGGTCGGCCCGGGGAACGAAATTTTCCGTGATGGTCTGATGCTCGGCAACCATCGTATTCGTGCCGGGAGTATCAACGATGTTGAAGTCGCGGAGGAAATTGATTGGCAAATAGTACTCAGTCAGACGGGGGGATACGTCCACCTGCTTTTCCTCCGGGCCGTAGCGGAAAATGCAAATCCGATCGGTCGCGGGCAGGACGTCGACTTTGGCGAACTCATAGCCAAACAAGGCGTTAACCAGAGAAGACTTGCCCGACTTCACTTCTCCGACAACGACGAAGAGCAACGGTTCGCGAATATCGGTCAGCAGGCCATGAATGGTGTCCGGCATGCTGCCGGCTCGGTGCATCTCGGTGGCCAGCTTCAGCAGGTCGGCCAGAGCAGTTTCGAGCTCGCTTCGAAGCTGCAGGTAGTGATCGGCGATCATGCCGCAGCAAGACTAACCCGTCGGTGTGGGCGCGCCTGACAGCGTTTTGGATCTAATAACTGGCGACACGGCTGCGGGAGCAGTCGGTATTCGGGCGGTCGATGGCTGCTTCGGTTTTTCCGGTTTGGCCATCGAGATCAATTCCGAGACAGTCACAAACTTGAACCCTTTTGCCTCCAGATCGCTCAGCACTTGCGGCATTGCCGCGATCGTGCCGGCCTGAATATCATGGGAGAGAACGATTGAACCCGGCCGGGTCTCGGCCACGATCCGGTTGCAGATGACGCTGGGCCCGGGACGTTTCCAATCCAGCGGATCAACGTCCCAAAGAACGATGTCGTAACCAAACTCGGCATGGACCCATCGTCTTTGACGGGGAGTGAGCGATCCGTAGGGGGGGCGCATCAGCACCGGATGCACCCCGGTGGCGCGCACGATTGCCTCATCCGTCTCCTGAAGCTGCCGTCGGACTCCTTCATCGGACATCTTGCCAAGGTTCGGATGAGACCAGCTATGGTTTCCAATCTCGTGTCCCTCTCGCATCGCTCGGGCGACAATTTGAGGATGTTCCACCACATTTTGTCCGATGACGAAGAAAGTGGCTTTGATGTGGTGGGCAGCCAGTAAGTCGAGCAGTTTCGGAGTCAGTTTTTGCTGCGGACCATCGTCAAATGTCAGGGCGATGTAAGGGCCTTCGACGTGCACGTAATTGAAGCTGATGCGCGGTTCGGGCGAGTTTGCGGGGAGGGCGCTGGCCGGAGGGGCAGGTGAAACGGCGGGCGGCTCGGCTTGAGCCGCTGTAATACCTAGAAAGAACCCGATCAAAAGCGGAACGCTCAGGAATGAACACGCCATATTCAAGAGGATGCGTGTATTTAGCAGAGGTAGCCCATTCTGCAACATGGCCGGCCGGGCACGCGAGGCGAAGCGGGCAGAGCACAAGATAAAACGCGCTTGGTTCAGCCCCACCCAGCTCTGGCAACCATCTTGCTCCGCAATGGCACGGCCAGCCTCACCCGCATAAATAAATTCTAAACGGTATCAAAACAGAGGGCTCAGGGGGGAAAAGGTTTCAGGATGAAGATATTGCTGGTCGAAGATCACGAGGAGAGCAGGCGCAATCTGCACAAGTTGATTGAGCGCCGCGGCCACGAAGTGCTCAGCTTCGGGAGTGCGGAAGCGGCGAAAACGGCTTTGGACGGGGGCCGGTTTCCATTTTTGATTCTCGATTGGATGTTGCCCGGACAAAGCGGGATCGAGCTTTGCCGGGAATTACGGGGTCAACCTCACGGCGATGAATTATTCATTCTCCTGGTAACGGCCAAAAACGACACCGAAGACCTGGAACAGGCCCTGGCCGCCGGGGCCAATGATTATCTGACCAAGCCGCTGGATCTCGGGTTGCTGGACGTCCGGCTGTCGGTGGCCGAGCGCCAGATCCGGGACTTGGCCGAGCGCAACCAGGCCCGGGCCGCCCTCCAGGAATCGGCTTCCACCATGGCGGATATTCTCGAGAACACGAACGATGGATTCTTCGCTCTCGATCACAACTGGCGGTTTACCTTTGCCAATCCCCAGGCCGAAATGCTCCTCGGAAGCACCCGTGAGGAGCTGATCGGAAAGGGGCTGTGGGAGGAGTTTCCAGAGCTGAAGAATTCCGCCTTCGAAGAGAATTATCGGCGGGTGTCAGCCGACCGAGTTGCCATGGATTTCCAGGCCACCGATGCCGGGGGCAAGATTTGGTTCGAAATGCGCGCTTATCCCAGCAACTCGGGGGTCTCAGTTTTCTTTCGCGATGTGACCGAGCGCAAGCGCAGCGAAGAAGAACGCCTAACAACTAGCAAACTGGAGTCGCTCGGCACTCTGGCCGGCGGGATCGCTCATGACCTGAACAACATTCTCACGGTCATATCCGGCAATATTGGGCTGGCCCAGATCGAGTCTCCGCCCGATGCCGGCAATCTTCTCTCCTATCTGGCAAAAGCGGGCCAGGCTGCTCGGCACGCCGCCCATCTCTCCAGCCAGCTTCTCACCTTTTCCAAGGGCGGCGCTCCCCTGAAACGCGTTTCTCACGTTTCCCAGTTGGTGACGCAGGCGGCTGAGTTTTCCCTTTACGGCTCCAGCTTGCGAGCGGACATCGAGATTCCGGGAGACTTGTGGGCGGCGGAGGTCGATCCCGGACAGATCGAACAAGTGGTCAACGCTCTCATGATGAACGCCCGCGAAGCCATGCCTCACGGGGGCACGGTCCGTCTGACCGCGCGCAATGTGGAGTTGGGCGAAAGCCCCGGTTTGCTTCTCCCGCCTGGCCGATACGTCAAAGTTAGCATCTCGGATCGCGGTTCCGGGGTTCCGGACGATCTCTCCACAAAAATCTTCGACCCCTATTTCACGACAAAGCCGACGAGCAGTGGACTCGGCCTGGCGATCAGTTATTCCATCGTAAAGAAGCATGGCGGTCTGCTTCATCTCGACAGTTCGTCGACCGAAGGTTCGACCTTCAGTTTTTATCTGCCGGCCTCTACCGGCAAACCCGAACCGGTCGAGCCCAATCCGGCCGAGCGGATTCATCCTTCCACGTCCCAGCGGATATTGGTGATGGATGATGAGCCTGCGATCCGGGATCTGACCTCGCACCTGCTCGAGACCCTCGGGTTTGAAGTGACCGCCGTACCCGACGGCCTGGAAGCGGTCCGCCTTTACGAGCGGGCCCTGCGCCGGGGCGAGAATTTTCGGGCGGTCATTCTTGATGCCACCATTCGGGGCGGCATGGGCGGCCTGGCTGCGATCGAACGTCTCCGAGGCCTTGATCCGAGTGTAACCGCGATTATTTGCAGCGGCTATTCCGACCAGGCGGCCCTGTCGCAGTTTCTTGCTTACGGTTTTCGGAGTGCTCTTCCCAAACCGTTCACCAGAAAAGAACTGGCTGAGGCGCTGCACAGCGCCCTTGAACCCGGCTCGGTCGGGACGTGAAGCCGCCCTCGGAGCACGGGCGAAAACTCAACTCTTTCGCAGCTTCTCCAACTCGGCAATAAACGCGCTCGGGCCCCCAGGCATATAACCGAGGCGCCCTACTTCCTTGCCCTGTCCATTGAGAACGACAATGGTCGGGAAACCTTCGATTGCGTAGTGACCAGCCAGTTCCTGGTTCTGTTTCCTGAGCGTCTGGCTTTGTTCCTTTGCCCGAGGAAAATCGATTTCGAGTAGAACAAGATTCTTGCTCGCATATTCCTGAAATTCCGGTTTGGAGAAGACCTCGGCATTCAATCGCTTGCACCATCCGCACCAGTCCGAGCCGGTGAAGTCCACCAGCAGAAGTTTGTTGCCTGTTTTCGCCTGGTCCTGGGCCTCCTTGTAATTGGTTCCCCAATTGTTCTCCGCCTGAGCGCACGGAAGGAAAAGAAAGGTCAAAGCCAAACAAGGCAAAACCGCAAATCGATGAATTTTCACCCCTTAATTTTCTTCAAATCGCCCGTTCGCGCAAGGGCAAGGCAAAGTCCGGCCCCAGCCGCCCGGGGCGCGTACAAAAGCAGCCCGGCGCAATGAAGGCCGGGCTTCAATGCTGATGTGATGGGAGATTGGTTTAGCGGATGTGGCCCGAGACCAATTTGGTCATCTCAAACATGCTGACCTGGCTCTTGCCGTTAAACACCGGTTTGAGGTTTTCGTCAGCATTGATTTGAGTTCTCTTTTTCTTGTCCTGAAGACCGTTCTTTTTGATGTAATCCCAGAGTTTCTTGGTCAGTTCAGAACGCGGCAGAGGTTTGGAGCCCACGATCTCAGCAAGCTTGTCGTCAGGCTGGACCGGTCTCATGAAGGCGGGGTTCGGCTTACGTTTGGAAGGAGTCTTGGTTTTCGGCATAGAGGCTGATTAATGCCTGGCTCGAAGCAGGGCAATACTAAATTTCGCCAAACAAAAAATTTTTTTAGCCGGTTCGGCGGACGAGGACGGCGGCTACATCGTCGGCTAACTCGTTCACCTGCTCGCCGGAGGGCGGTTCGGGCAGCAACCGCATCAAAAGCGACTCCGCCTTGAGGACCGTGGAACCGAGGATTTGGGCCAGGTCGGCCGGTGACCGCCGTGCCCCTTTTTCCCGGCCGGGGCTGAACAACCCGTCCGTATAAAGAACAAATATGTCGCCCGGATCGAACCCAACCTTTGTCTCCACAAATTCGGTCTGCCTGGCCAGTCCTAACGGCGGCGAAACCGAGGGGATGGATTCCGACGTCCCATTTTTCCGGACGACGAGCAGAGGCGGATGTCCCGCCCCCACCACGCTGGCCTTGCCGTTGCCGGGATCGAGCGCCACGCACATCGCGGTCATAAACGAATGCGCCCCAAAAATTCCGCGGAAGTCGTTATTCACCGCCTGCATGATGGCAGCCGGCGCCTCCTGTTCCACCGTGCTGTGATGAAAAAGCAGTTTGGACAGTGTGGTCAGCAGCGCAGCCGACGCCCCGTGGCCGGTGGCGTCGGCAATCCAAAACAGAATCCGACCATCCTTCATCGGCAACCAGCCATAAATATCGCCCCCAACCTCGATGACAGGCCGAAATGCGGCCGCCACCTCCCAGCCGGGAAGGACCAGTGGTTTATGGGGAATCAGCGATTGCTGGGTGGATCGGGCCGCGGCCAGGTCGCGTTCCAGATTCTGCCGCCATGCTTCCAATTCCTCATTTTGTTGTCGCAACTGGTCCCGCATCGATTGCAGCCGGAGCTGGGTTTCGATCCGGGCCTGAAGAATTGTGGGATTGACCGGCTTGGTAACGAAGTCGTTAGCGCCCGCTTCCAGGCACAACACTTCGCTTTCTTCGCTGCCATCGCCGGTCAGCATGATTGTAGGGATCTGCGCGATCGCGGGATTCTGGTTGGCCCGAATCCGCCTGAGCAGTTCGGCTCCATCCAATCCCGGCATGTCGAGGTCGAGGAGCACCAGCGCCGGATGCCGGGCATGCACCTGGTTCCATGCTTCCCTGCCATTTTGCGCCTCCCGGCATTGATATCCGGCGGAAGAGAGATTTTGCACGAGCATCTTGCGCGTGAACGGATCGTCGTCTACCACCAGGATTTCTTCGTCCGGTTTCTGGTCCATCATTCCTAGAATTCGAACTTAGGTTTGTCGCCCGCCGTGTCGATCAGGATGTTTTCGGCATTCTCGCGCTGTCCGCTGGAAACAGCTGGATTTCGGATTGGCAACGAATTAGAAGAGAGATACCTTCGTCAAACCGACTGTTATGAAATCCACCCTCTTGCTTGCGTTGCTTGCAGCTTTTTTTGTTTCCGCCTGTGAAGTGGACGAACCACCGCCAAGAGTCCGGCACCGGGTCTCAAGATACCCGCAGGAGCCGAACCAACAATATCCGCCGCCCGAGCAGCCTTTCAATCCCAACGGACCCGTCCAACCCGATAACACGGTTCAGGAAACCGCTCCTCCGGCTCCGACCGCCGCGCCAACCAAGGTGGCAAAGGGAGATTTCCCCTACGGAATCCCTGTGCCCGGAAAGAAAAACCTGGTCGAAAGCCCGTTTTCACCCGGCAAATATGTCGATGTGGAGGGATTCGCTCCCGGCACGGAAGTGAAAGATCCTTACACCGGGAAAATTTTCCTCGTTCCCTAGTGCGTCGGTTGCGCGGTCGCACCGTTTTGGGGACGCGTTTTTTGGGGGGCGGGCTCCCGGCAACGCTGGACAAGCGCGTCGTATATCCGATGCTCATCCTCGCGCCTGCCCGTGCAATTCAATCCGCCCAAGGCCGCGTTTAATGACCACGAATTTATGGAACTGAGGGCAAAGCGAGCGCCGCGGATGGACACCGAGATCACCGTTCCGGGTGACAAAAGTATTTCGCATCGGGCCGCCATTGTTGCTGCCCTATCCAACGGGATTTGCACTCTTCGCGGCTTTCTGCCGAGCGAGGACTGCATGCACACCATAACTGGTTTGCGCGCCCTCGGCATCGAGATCGAGCAGCCCCAACCGAACGAACTGATCGTGCACGGAAAGAAACGGCTGCTCACTCCGCCCACCAGTGAGATCGACTGTGGAAATTCCGGCACCACCATGCGGTTGCTGGCCGGCCTTCTGGCTGGACAAACATTCGAGAGCCGGCTGGTTGCCGACGCCTCCCTTTCCCGCCGTCCCATGGATCGGATTATTGTCCCGCTCCGCAAAATGGGCGCGAATATCGTCGCGGAAGGACCGGAGCAGACTCCGCCGCTTCGGATCCACGGGGGGTCGCTGACCGGCATCAAATACAGCTCGCCGGTGGCCAGCGCCCAGGTTAAAGGCGCCGTCCTTTTGGCCGGTCTCTTTGCCAAGGGCAAGACCACAGTGGACGAACCTTCGCCCAGCCGGAATCACACGGAACTGATCTTTAATTATTTTCTGGTGCGCACCGCCAGGGGGGATAATGGCGCCGTCACTGTATTTGGAGATCAAGTGCCGGAGTCGCGCGATTTTACGATTCCAGGGGATCTTTCTTCGGCCGCTTTCTGGCTGGTGGCGGCCGCGGCCCAGCCCGGGGGCCATCTTCTGGTCCGGAATGTTGGTTTAAACGATACCCGGACCGCCCTTCTCGGAGTGTTGGTTCGAATGGGAGCGCAGGTGCGCGAGGCGGTCGAAGACGTGGATCAGCTCGAGCCCCGCGGAATTGTCGAAGTGACGGGCGCACCCCTCAAGGGAACGGTGATCCAGGGCAAGGAAGTGCCGCAGTTGATCGACGAGCTGCCGATCCTGGCCGTCGCTGGCGCGCTTGCCTCCGGCACAACCATTATCCGTCATGCCCAGGAGTTGCGGGTCAAGGAAACCGACCGCATCGCCGCCATTGCCCATAACCTGCGGATCATGGGCGCTCAGGTGATCGAAATGAAAGATGGTCTTGAGATTCATGGCCCGGCGCCTTTGCACGGAGCTCGCGTGGCCAGCTTCGGGGATCATCGCATTGCGATGGCCTTTGCCGTCGCCGGTTTGTTTGCCGACGGCGAGACCGTGGTCCAGGACGCCGATTGCATTCGCGAATCGTATCCCGGATTCGAAACTGCCTTGGAAGAGTTCGTTAGTCCAAAGCGGATGCGTAGCACCACCCCGGTCATCGGTTCGCTTCCCGGCGGACGGCTCGAGGAAGAATGATTCCTTGAGACGCCATGAGATCGGATTCTCGTTGTGTCATCGCCATCGATGGACCGGCCGCCTCGGGCAAGAGCAGCGTGGCCCGGGATCTGGCGGTTCGTCTCGGTTTTGTCTATGTCAATTCCGGCGCCATCTACCGCGCCATAACCTGGCATGCGCTTGGTCGTGGCATTGATCCGGGCGACGCCGAAGGCATCGCCAAACTGGTCGAAACCAGCGCCATCGATTGCAAAATCGTCGACCGGGCTTCGCGCATCCTGATCGATCGGGTCGATCCCACCAAGTATCTGCGCGACGCCCAGGTAAACCGCGAGGTCTCGCGAGTCAGCGCCATTCCGCGCGTTCGGAGAGTCGTTGACGAAAAACTGCGCGATTGCGCCCGGGACTACGATCTGGTGGTCGAAGGGCGCGATATCGGTTCGGTGGTTTTTCCGGACACTCTCTACAAATTCTACATCGACGCTTCGCCCGACGTCCGGATGCGCCGCCGCGCCGCCGAAGGAGAGCGCGATCAAATCGCCCTTCGGGACCAGGCCGATTCATCCCGGCCCGCCGCTCCCCTGATCATCGCCGAAGATGCGTTGGTCATCGATAGTTCCCATCTCACCATCGATGGTGTAGTTGGGGAAATCATCGGCCGCCTAAAGATGAAGGGCCTGCCAACCCCGGCCTGATTTTCCGCTCAGCCGTTTCTGCTTCGATGAATTTCTATTATTGGGTCGGCTATCATCTCTCGCGGCTTTTGGGCAAATTGTTGTTCCGGTTTCGGATTTTACACCGTGACCGGATGATTCAGACCGGGCCGGTCATCCTGGCTATCAACCATCAAAGCTATCTCGATCCGCCGCTGGCTGGAACTGCCTCTGACCGGGCCATCTACTTTTTGGCGCGCCGTTCCCTTTTGGATGTCCCGGGCCTCGGCTGGCTCCTGCCCAAGCTCAATGTCATCCCCGTCGAGCAGGAAGGGATCGATCGTAGCGCCCTCAAGGCTTTGATCCGTGTCCTCAAGGCGGGGCATGGGGCATTGGTTTTTCCCGAAGGAACTCGAACTCCGGATGGAACGTTGCAACCGGCCCTGCCGGGAATCGGTCTCATTATCGCCAGGACTCTGGCCCCGGTCGTCCCGATGCGAATATTTGGCGCCCATGAAGCTTTGCCTCGCGGTGGCCGGCTGCGTTTGCATCCGATCACGGTGGTGGTGGGAGAACCGATACATTTTACCGGGGAGGATCTCAAAGGCGCGGGCAAAGACGTTTACCAGCGATTAAGTCAGCGGGTCATGGATGCCATCGCTGCTCTTCGGCTGGAATGACGACGCCCAATTGCCCGCCAACGGTTGCATGACGAGTGTGCCCGCTGATATTCCGCGATTATGAATGAAGCGCGTTTGCCGGAGGATAGCGCGCGCGTCCCCCGAGATGCCATCATCGCAATGGTCGTAATCCTGGCGGTCACGGCGTTGGTGTCGGTCCACGCCCATATCGAACGGGTTCGCCAAGATAAAATCGAAACCGCGATTGTTACTCCGGCGAAAGCGCCTTAGCCCAGGGAACGGCGGCCGTTGTTTTCGAATAATTGAAAAGCCTTATTGTCAAAGACTGACATATGCACTCGCTTTCTTTCGCTGCCATTTTTCTCATCATCCTAATGACGGCCCCGGTGGTGCGGTCGCAAGAGGCCAAACCAACCGCGGCCCAGCCCGGGTCGGTTTCCCCCTCGCCCGCACTAAGCCCATCAGTTGCTCCCGAACGCAGAAAGTCGCCCGCGGTTAGAAGGCTAAAACTGCGTCCGGGCATGACGCCGATTGCGTCGGCAGCGCCCACTGATAAAAGCGAGGACCGGCCGAGAGTGGGCGGGAAATTGCGGTCCCAGGCGCGGAAGTTTCATCCTCGCGAAATTGTCCCGGCGCCGTCGGCCGGTTCGCGCCCGACGTCTTCGCCGGAACAAGGCCGGTCGCCCAAACAAAGTGTCACGCCCACCCCTTCACCGCAGCCGCAGTAGAGCCGAGTGCGGCGAAAAAGTAGAAGCGGCGTCCCCGCCGCTTTGCCTAACCAATACGCGACTCAAAGGCGCGTCTAACTTTCCGATCGCTTCTTCTGCGGGTTCGCTTCCGCCGCCAACTGTCGCGCGTAGGCCAGGGTATCGATCGATTCAACCGTTTTATCGCGCCGAATCGCTTTGATCCGAGGAAAGCGCAAGGCCAGCCCGCTCGCGTGGCGATTGCTCGGTTGTATCGAATTGAACGCCACCTCCAGGACCACGTCCGGTTTAACCTCGCGATATCGGCCATGGTCGGCCAGCGTGTTTTCCTTGAAGTGAGCGGTCAGCTCGGCGATTTCCACATCGGTTAAGCCGCTGTAGGCTTTCCCAATCGGCAACAGCGCGCCGCTCCCTTCATCCCGCACCGCAAAGGTGTAATCGCTCAAAACATGGTTCCTTTTGCCGTGGCCGAGCTCGGCGGCGACGACCACCACGTCCAGCGTGGCCAGTTCCTTCTTTAGTTTAAACCAGAACAATCCGCGCCGGCCCGGCGAATAGAAACTTTCCGGATCCTTGATCATGAGCCCTTCGTTGGCCCGTTTCCGCGCCTGCTGAAAGATCCGTTCGATCTCCGCCGCGGAATGCGCCGGAAAAACTTCCGAAATCCGGAATTGAGAAGGGAATCGCAAACTGCGCAGCAGCTGGCGCCGTCTGCGCAAGGCAACCTTGAGGAGTGATTGCTGATTTAGCCAAAGCAGATCGAAGGCAACGAATGCAACCGGCACATCGGCCGAGGGTGTGGCGAACAAGTCCGCGCCGTCACTCTTCCGGCCCAGGCGTTTTTGGAGATCGAAGAAAGTCAGTTTCCCGCTTTGATCGAAAGCAACGATTTCGCCGTCCAGAATCAGATCGGCATCGAACCCGGCTGCTTGCTCGGCAAGCTCCGGGAACTGGGCGGTAATGCGTTTCAGGTCTCGCGAAAATATCTCAACTCGCTCGTTAGTCCGATGCAATTGGGCCCGGATCCCGTCGAACTTGTCTTCAACGTACAAAGGAGACGCCGCCTCCTCTCCTTCTCTTTCCGCTGCATCCGAGGGAGCGGCCGCCGCAGCAGCTCCATTAAAACGCGCCCAGATTGCTTCCGCGGTCGGTTCCGGAGTGGCCAGCATCGATTGAATCGGGCGGAAAATCGATACCTCGGCCCGATCCAGTTCGTTGCCGGCAGCCAGGACCGCGGTTGCGCCAATATCGCCCAGAAGCATATGCGCCTCCTGGACCGACTCCAGTGGCAAATCGAATCCCCTGGCGATCGCCTCCACTACCAGACCCTCGCGTAAACCAATCCGCAGATCTCCGGTCAAAATCTTGACGATGTACTTTCCTTCCAGGGCCGAGATGTTTTCCAGGACCTTTCGCAGCAGCTCCGCCTTGGCGATCGGGCCGCGGGTTCGATGAAGATCTTCAAATATTGCGCGCGATTCCAGAATGGTGAACGGCTGGGGCCTCGTCCTCCCTTCCAGCACTTCGAACGCAGTTTTGCCGGCATCGCCGTGCCGGTGCGCGATTCGTCGAAACTCAACCTCGCTGATTTTCGTCGCTGCCTGGAGGGCCCGGAAAGTTATCGACCAGCCGACCTGCAAGGTCCTGAGATCGTTTTGGGCGAACGGTTTCCCGGTAAAATAAATCGTGGCGACCGGAAGCCGATCGGAATCGAGCGAGCGCAGATATTCCGCCAGCAGCCGAACTTTTTCGAGCTTCGCCGGAGTAGCGGCGATCGCTTCACCCACTTCAGCGAACTCACGGAATTCGGATCGGGGAGCGCAGGCATCCTGCCTGCAGTGTCCGGCATCCTGCCGGACAGTCTTGTCTGACCGATTGGCCGCAGGTAACATGCCCGACTTCCCCGGTCCGGGGCCGAGGAGCGTCAACTCGAGCTGGTTCTCTTCGTTTAAAGCCCAGGCTTCGACGCCCCGATCGCGCAAATCGCGGGCGAATTGGGCCGCGAACCCATGCAGGGTAAATACCCGTTTTGGCCGCACCAGTTCGACGTAACGAACGAGATCGGCGTAATCCGCATGGTCGGACAGAGGGAAGGCAGCGTCCACCTGGTAACGGTAAATCGCGTTCGGATCCATCGCCCAGCCGCTGATCATGGCCACCCGTTTACGCGGAATTTTTTCCAGCATCCGTGACCGGTTAGCGCTCGGCGGACAAATTAAAACTTTTCCGGACAAGTTGTTTGGGTTGTATCGCGCGTACTCGCAAAAGCTCTGGCCAAACTGCTCGTAAATTCGCGTCATCTGGAAAACAGAGCCGTGCAACATCGGGACCAGGCCGGCTTCGCCCAGCGCGCAGAGGATTTCCTGGGCTTTGCCGAGGGAATATCCGAGCAACACCGGAACTGCGCCTTCATCAATGGTCTCCTGGCAGAAACCCACGATCTGGCTGATCACGTGCTCGGTAGGCGGAAATTGGTAACGAGGCAGACCAAAAGTGGTCTCCATAATCAGGGTGTCGGCTTGTCGCCACTCCGCGGGTTCGGCCGATTTTCCGTGGCGCAGTTTGAAATCGCCCGTGTAAAGGAGCGATTCGGGTTCGGTTTGGAGAAAAAATTGGGCCGAACCAAAGATGTGGCCGGCCGGCAAAAGTGTGACCGCCATTCCGCGGACGCGCCGTTCTTCGCCAAAGGGCAGGAGATGCTCGTTACGCCGGCCCGGCAAACGCGCCTGCATCAATCGCGCGGTCCGCTCCGAGAGAATAACTTCGGCGTGGGCGGCGATATGATCGCTGTGAGCATGGGAGACAAAAGCAAACCGCTTGGCATCCCACGGATCCAGCCACAAATCCTGGGCCGGCAAATAAATGCCGCGTTCATAACGAAGCGCAATCACCTCCGCAATTTATTCGGAAAACCGGCTCGAGAAAGGCTGCCCGGTTGAGTAGGGACGCATCTCCGAGGCGTCCGGATCGAGCGGCAACAAAGAACGTTGTCACGTTGGGCAACTCACAGGTAGGGACGCACCTCCGGGGCGTCCGCGGGGTGGATGGCGACCAAAGAACGTTGTCACGTTGGGGGGCTCACAGGTAGGGACGCATCTCCGAGGCGTCCGGGTGGATGGGCGACTGGGCCACACGACTTATTGACAGGCCACCCCATCCTCGCTTTGAGTTAAATCCGATGAAACGGTCCTTCCCGGCGCTGATGGTTGCTTTGCTTTCCGAAAGCCTGGCCATCGCCGTCTGGGCCTCGACCCCTTCCCCGCAACCGAAGTTGCTTACCCAGGTCAAACCGCTGCCCAAGGCGCTCGACTCCGATTTCGAGTTCCGCAAAACGAAATTGTTCCTGATGACCGAGATCGCGCCGCAGGTGAAGCAGAAAGAATCCAAGAATGTGACCAAAGCGCATGAGACTGCGGCGTCCAGATCGACGACTGCGGCCCAGGCCGCGGCAATTACCTTCGAGCGGCAATATCGATTATATGGGGCCGTGACCAAACTCGATCAACACCAGCGTTTTGGGAATTATTTCGATTTCTTCTGGCGGGCCCGGCGGCCGGCCGATCTGACGGTGCGTTTGGAGTATCGGCAGGAGAACCTGCACGCCCATGTCCAGGCCCAGGAGATCTCCTATCAAAATGTCCACGGAAATCACAAAACCGAATTCAAGGTGGTGGGCGATGATTATTTTGATGGCGGACGCGTTATTGCCTGGCGCTGTCTGCTGGTGGAAAACGGAAAGATCGTTGCCGAAAACCGTTCATTTCTGTGGGAGTAAACATCCCCTGCAATTGGGAAGGGGAAATCAGGCGATTGCCGGCGAGCTTCCACCGGTTTGACAGTTTCCCGCTCGATCTATTATGCTTTTTTCAAGAAGTGCAGTCATCGATTCAAGTCGGGGTGAATGGTCCCGCCGTTTGGGTGAGGGTGTTAGGCAGGGGAAGTTTCCTGAACAGCGGGAATTTGAAGGAGTTTGCCCAGCAAATGGTGAACCGCGGTTACCGCGAGTTCATCATTGATCTTGAAAAATGTGTCATGATGGATTCGACCTTTATGGGAACCATGGCGGGAGTGGCCCTGCGTCTGAAGGAATTGGGACGGGGTCACCTCCACATTATCCATTGCGGCACCCGGAACGGGGAGCTCCTCTCCGGACTTGGACTCGACCAGATTTTCGATATCCACGCCGATGGTTCGGCCGCGCCGCAATGCGAACTGTTGGGTCACGATGCCGACGCCGCGGAAAGAAAAGAGCAGGCTGAAACGATGTTGGCCGCTCACGAAGCGCTCTGCCGGGCCGATCCGGAGAATCTGCTCCGATTCAAGGACGTTCTCGATTATCTAAAACAAGACCTTCAAGAAAAGACAGCTACGAATTAGAGTGGCTGCAGACATGTGGCCATTCGTTCTTCTCGGCCTCCTTCTGATTTTGGTTACGGCCTGGATCCTAACCGCCCGGATCCAGAGCCGCCGCATCCGCTTGCTGGAGCGTTCCAAGGAAGAAATTCAGGTCGAAGAAACGCTCGTATTCGATTTCCTGCACGGCCTGGGTGAAGCTTTTCGGGAAACGATCCGGCCGCACGACCTGCATCGTTTGATCGTCGAAGGGGCCACTCGGATTCTCGATGCCCACGGCGGCGCCTTATATCTGGCCGATCGCACCGGCACGAAACTGGTGCCCACCTTCATCTCCAAGGGCTGTCCACCGGTGGTGGAAGTTCCTTCTCATATCTTGCAGCAGGCCGGCGTTACCCCGGTTGCCTTGGAAAGTTATTTGCGGCTCCATTCCGCTTTGTCGGGCGAAGGTCTTATCGGACGGGTCTGGCAATCCGGACACGGCGTTTGTCTCAACGAGTTTTCGGAAGCGCCGGAACTGGCAAAACTGCGCGAAAGCGCGCTCGGCGCTGCCTCCATCATGGTGGCGCCGTTGCTTTATGGGAAACAAAACATGGGAGTGCTTGCCCTGGCTAACGGCCCGATGGGCACGCCCTTCTCCCAAAGCGATTTCGTCGTCTTCAAATCGATCGCCGAGCAGTCCGCTTTCGCCCTCTACAACGCGATCGTCTATTCCGAGGCCAGCGAGAAAAAGCGGCTCGACCACGACCTGGAAATCGCCCGCGACATCCAGCGAATTCTTCTCCCGGAGGAGGCGCCGGCCGTGGCCGGGTTCGAGATCAGTGGGGTCAACGCTCCCGCCCGCCAGGTCAGCGGCGATTATTTCGATTACATCAAGGTGGATGACGAGCGTCTCGGGATAGCCATCGCCGATGTTTCAGGCAAGGGCGTTCCCGCATCCCTGATCATGGCGATTTGTCGAAGCGTTCTGCGGAGCCAGGCCGGGCAAAATCCGTCTCCGGCCGATGTTCTGCGAAAAGTAAACCGGCAACTTTATCCCGACATCAAGGAGGACATGTTTATTAGCATGGCTTACCTGATCGTCGATTTCGCGCGCAACCAGATCACCCTGGCCCGGGCCGGCCACGATGCGCCTTTGCTCTACAAACGGAGCTCGCAAGCGGTCACCCCGTTGAAGCCGCCCGGCATGGTCCTTGGAATTGACAGCGGCAGCGTGTTCGACAGATTGACCGTGGATGCCAACGTTCCCCTGGAGCGGGACGATTGCCTGATTCTTTATACCGACGGAGTAACCGAGGCGCTTGATGCCGAGGGTTATGAATTCGGGCTCGACCGCACCATCCAGTCGGTTCGGGCCAGCGCAGGCAAGGGTGCGTCCGCAATTATTACACGGGTGATCGATGATGTGCGAAACTTCGCCGGCTCACAGCCCCAAAACGACGA
The DNA here is from genome assembly GCA_963728975.1 of uncultured Verrucomicrobiae bacterium. Classification (GTDB taxonomy): domain Bacteria; phylum Verrucomicrobiota; class Verrucomicrobiia; order Chthoniobacterales; family UBA10450; genus DATFCK01. The sequence continues at coordinate 396,591 of CAVSMF010000001.1, read as the reverse complement.
CATCACTTTGATCGCCATCCGCAAAACATGAAAAAAAATCCCGCTCACGAGTCCGAAAAGGAGACGGCCAGGCCGGGTCAATCGGTTTCGCCGCGAACCGATGGGCCGGTTGCATCAGATCCCGGGTCCGACGACGACAACGATCCGATGGTCGGCTTGCAGGCCGATCTCGACCGGTTCCGCGATCTCGCCCTCCGGAGCCAGGCCGACTTCGAGAACTACAAAAAACGGTGTGCCCGGGAGAAGGATGAAGCGATCAAGTACGCCAACAGTTCGCTCCTGGAGAGATTGCTGCCGATCGTCGATAACTTTGAGCTTGGGCTTTCCGCGGCCCGGAGCGAGGGCGAGCATTCCCCGATTTATTCCGGCATGAATCTGGTGCTGAAGCAGATCAACGATTTCCTGGCCGAAAGCGGTTTACAGCCGATCGACGCGGTTGGCCGGCAATTCGATCCCAATCTCCACGAAGCGATCGCCCACGAATCGAGCGATCGGGTTCCGGAAAACAAGATCATCCGCCAGACCCGGCGCGGTTATCGGTTCAGGGACCGCCTTCTCCGCCCCTCCAGCGTGGTGGTCTCGAGCGGCCCGGCGGCGAAGCCGTCTTGAGCCTCCCGGCCCAGAATCCGCTATCTCTGAGGAAAGCAGGAACGCAGGAAAGCTTACCCAGGTAGGGGCATCTCTCCGAGATGCCCGGGGGTTGGCTCCCAACTAAATTATTTGCATGGTGTTTGCCCATCCACCCGGGCGCCTCGGCCTCTGGCTTGGAGAAGCCGACGGCTCGGAAAGAGATGCGCCCCTACCTGGCGCGAACGCGGATTGAATCAAACCGGAAAACCGTTCACGACGCAGGATGCATTGATTCTTTCATTCAATTTGCTGTTGAACGTCATTTTCTGTGTTCCTGCTCGCGACTCATCACTCATCCTGGTCTTTTTCCAGCGTTCCTGCTTTCCTCAGATATCTCTCACGACTAACCGCTGCGGCACTGGTGGTGCTTGATTCTCGGCCCTTGTTACCTATCACTCATCCCTGTCTCTGATGCTTTTCCTGCGTTCCTGCGTTCCTTACACAGTTCCGACAATGGCCACCCAAAAACGCGACTACTACGAAGTGCTCGAAGTCGAAGGTTCTAACCGGCATCGGCGGCACCCAAACCTCGCGCGAGCTCTGCTAATCCCACGTGAATAATTTCCGATCTGTGATATCCGCGTAATCCGCGGTTGAAATTGAAGATGGCCACCCCAAAACGCGATTATTATGAGGTGCTCGAAGTCGAACGCTCGTCTTCGGCCGAGGAGATCAAGCGCTCTTATCGCAAGCTCGCGGTTCGATTTCATCCCGACAAAAACCCCGACGACCCGCATGCTGAAGAGAAGTTCAAGGAAATCGGCGAAGCTTACGATGTCCTGATGGACACCGATAAACGCGCCGCTTACGACCGGTTCGGTCATGCCGCCTTCACCCAGGGCGGCGGCTTCCGGGGCGGCTTTCACGACCCATTCGATATCTTTCGGGAAGTGTTCAGCGGCGGTGGCGGTATTTTCGAAACTTTTTTCGGGGGCGGCATGACCACCGAAGATCGGCAGCGCGGTTCCGATCTCCGCTACGACATGCAGATCACGCTGGAGGAAGCGGCTTTCGGGGTGGACAAGGAAATTGAGGTCCGCAAGCTCGATACCTGCAACACTTGCAGTGGCAGCGGCGCCGAGCCCGGCTCGCGCACAATCACCTGTCCGGGATGCCATGGCCGGGGCCAGGTGGTGAGTTCTCGCGGTTTTTTTCAGGTCTCGCAGACCTGTCCCCGGTGCCGCGGCGCCGGCCAGATCGTCGAGCGTCCGTGCCACCAATGCGGCGGCGAAGGGCGAGTCGAGAAAACGAGCCGGATCAAGATCAGTATTCCGGCCGGCATCGCCGGGGGTTCGCGGTTGCGTTCCTCCCGCAACGGAGAGGCCGGTGTCCGGGGCGGCCCTCACGGCGATCTCTACGTCGTTATCCATGTCAAGGAGCACAAGATTTTTCAACGGGAGGAGGACAATCTTTATTGTGAAGTGCCGATTCCGTTCTCGGTTGCCGCTCTCGGGGGCGAGATCGCTGTGCCTACTCTGGAAGGCAAAGCGAATTTAAAGGTGCCGGTGGGCACCCAGAGCGGACAGGTATTTAAGTTCCGCGGCAAAGGCGTGGCTAACGTCAACAGCCGTCACCAGGGCGATCTTCTGGTCCGGGTGATTGTGGAAGTCCCAAGCAGGCTCAATGCGCAGCAGCGCCAAAAGCTGGAGGAATTCGCCGCCCTGTGCGGTGAAGAAAACGCGCCCCTCCACAAGAAATTCTTCGAGCGCGCGAAAGAATTCTTCAGGTAGAAAATCGTTAACAATTCGCTTTAGATATTGCGTCGCGATTGCGCCGATAGCGCGGTTATGGTGAAGCGCCGGATATGCCGGGATTGACCGGCTCGATGTTGGCAAACAGGTGGATCGGCCGCTCTCGCGGGCGATGGTAAAACCCGAATGCGGCGAATCCGCTCTGATGGCTTACTGCTCGAGCGCCCCCCGCGGTGGTGCTTCCCGTCCGACGTTAAGCGTTGAGCGTTGGGCGTTGAGCATTGAGCGTTCGCCGTAGCAAGTTGCCCGTTTGCCCGTTGAATGGCGATTGAGTCAATCGCCGCGGTACGCTGCGTTGGGCCGTTTAGAGTTGGGCGTTGCCGCGTTGATTGGCGATTGGGTCAATCGGTTCCGAGCTACCGGTGCTCGAGTCTTGAGCGTTTAGCGTTGAGCGTTGAGCGTCTGAGCGCTGCTGAGCAATGTTGTTCATGAACGTTGAAGTCTGAGCGATATGGGAACCGGTTTTAAAGCGTTCAAACGTCGAGGTGATTGAAAAAATCGATATAAAGAGTTGAGCGATTCGGAATTGAACGCTGAGGTCACGGTGAAAGTTGCGCGCCTGCGTGTCCCAATTTACGAAGTTGCTATCTCTTGAGTAGTGGCCGCACCTTGCCCGTTGAAAGAAGGTCAACTGGCGCGATTGGCGTCAGTGCGCTACCGCTGAGCGTCGACTCCAGTTAAGCGTTAAGCGTCGAACGCGGACCGTTGATCGTTGAGCGTCGCGTTCCTATAAGAGTAGTGAAAGGAGAGCCTCCTGCGGAGCGATGAACGTTAATCACGAGTGTCAAACGATGACTCGTTAGACATCCACTCGTTCGGCATTGAACTTTGAGCGTTAATCGCTTTCAACATTCCGCGCCACCCGGCTTCTCTCAACCCTGGCTCACCGCCTCGTCCTTCACGCGGCCCAGGAATGGAACCTCGACGATCTCGCCCTGCGCGACGCCGAAGCCCATCACGCCCGCGATGTTCTCCGCCTGAAACCGGGCGATAAAGCTGTCGTGTTCAATGGGCAAGGCCGCGAAATCACCGCGGAAATTACCGAGATCGATTCAAGCGAAGTGCGGTTCCGGAAACTGCACGAGACCCAGGCCCCGCCGTTGCCTTGCCGGATTGTTTTGGCTCAGGCGATCCCGAAAGGCAAAAACATGGACCTGATCGTGCAGAAAGCGGTCGAGATTGGCGCAGCCGAAATCTTTCCGCTCATCTCCGAACGGACCATAGTCGATCTGGACAAGAAAGAAGCGGCCCAGAAGCAGATCAAATGGCAACAGATCGCGATTGAAGCAGCCAAACAATGCGGCCAAAACTGGCTGCCGGAAGTGCACCCGCCCCAAAAGCTAAAACCCTTCTTCGATGATGTAGCAACCGGCCTGCGGCCGGTTTCTCCTGTAGCGGCGGTCTATGACCGTCGCACGAACAAATCCAAAAGCGCTGGGAATGACGCAGCGGAGCTTCGCCTGATCGGCTCGCTCCAGCCTGATGCCCGACATTTCAAAAAAGTGCTGAGCGAATACATCAGCGAGCACAAGACCCGCCCCACCGATGTCCTGATGTTGATCGGCCCGGAAGGCGATTTCACCCCGGCCGAACTATCCCTGGCCAAAACCCACGGCTGCCTTCCCATCACGCTGGGCCCGATCATCCTCCGGGTAGAAACTGCTGCGATCTATTGTTTAAGTATCCTCTCCTACGAGCTGCTGTAGGCCGCCGTCATGCTGCGGCAGAAGATGGAATTTAGAAGATAGACGACGGATTTGCGTGGATGGTGGATCGGCCGTTCCAGGCCGGATGCTGGCTCTCCTAATTGGGCGTTGAGCGTTCCACCTTCGCCAAGGCTTCGGCGGACAATTGAGCGTTAAACGCCTGCCTGTTTACAAGACGGCCCCGAAACCTTTCGGGGTTGAGCGTTGAAACACCGGATACTGGATCACTGGATGATCTGGATACTGGATGGATGCTCGCCGGTTAACGAGCGAACCTATTCGCGTCATTGCCTGGGCGGGTCACCAACCGATCCGCTCGACATTCTTTACGTTATCGAAATGCGTGTCCCGGCTCTTCAGGCTCGACCTGCTCGAACTCGGACTCGATTGCGCTTTCAATCTTTTTCTTCCACGATGTAGCAACCGGCCTGCGGCCGGTTTCTTCTGTAGCGGTGGTTGTGCCAACCACCGAAGCTAGAAACAGGGGTTTGTCACAAACCCCTCTACAGCCGCTTCGCCGTCATTTTGCGGCAGGAAGACCGGATACAAACAGGGAAGGGTTGCCCGCGAAACACACGAATGACGCGAAAATAGAGGTTAAGGGAAGGGGGGGATCCATGTCTCAAACCTATTTCCTGGCTTCCTGGTTTCCAGATTTGAACTTCTCCGTTTCGTGTCATTCACGTGTTTCGTGGGCTAAAATCCGCGAATCCGCCGTTTCGGGCATCATTTCCCGTGAAAACGGCCAAAATGCCGGTTTTTCAGCGGTTTATGGGAATCCATAAAAAATCGTGGAAAAACCTAAAAAAAGTGTTGCTACCTTCAGGCGATATCCGGCAAACTCGATCCCCTCACAAAACTGTACATTTATTGAGGGACACCAAATCCTTGGAGATACACTTATGAGAAGAATAACTACTGCCGCATTTGCCATCTTGTTAGGAGGAATTTTAGCGATCCAATCCGCGCACGGCGCCGCACGAACGTGGGGCAACTGAGGTACAGATTACAATGCGTCAGCAAGCTGGAATGCAGGCGCGGGGCCTGCACCTGGAGTTGGCGATGTTGGCCTGTTCACTGCCGCAGCAATTACGCAACCGAATTGAGTGCATCGCTATCCAACTCTGGAGACTTTTTCAACGCCGCTACAGTCAATGGCTATGACATCACCGGTTCGGCTGGTGTTAATCTTACCCTAACGGGAAACAGCACGAGCGGCTCAAGTGGAACTGCGGATTGAAGCGCAGCTGCGATTCGCTCGAATGCGACCTCGGGCACGAATACCATTGATGTGCCTCTGATCCTCGCCCCGACCACTACATCAACATTCTTCAACACTGCTGGCGGAACCTTGATCGTTAACGGGGCGATCTCGGAGTCGGCGGCAGGCAAGGCGTTGAGCCTCAAGGCCGGCACGATTCAATTGAACGGTAACAATACCTTCAGTGGTGGCGCATCAATCGATGCTGCCAGTACGGATTTGGTTATCGGCAATAACAACGCATTGGGGACGGGAACTTTTTCAGTCAATAACTCGGCGACCGTAGAAGCCGGTGGCGGAGCGCGCACGATCGGCAACACCGTTGCCTTCGGCGGCACGGCTACGATTGGCGGCAGCAATGCGATGACGTTCAATGGCAACGCTTCGACTGCAGGCGCTAATTCGCGAACGGTAACCTTTACCAATACTGCATTAACAACCTTCAACGTAACCTTCACGATGACGGCAACACAAGTGCAGGGACACTTGTGGTTAACGGGACCGGGAACGCGACGATGAATGGCACCATTTCAGACGGCAATTTCGCATCGGCGATCTTAAGCCATAGCGGCACCGGCACCCTGACATTAGCTCACGCAAACACCTATTCCGGTGGGACAAATATGTCGGGCGGCACGACCATCTCGACCGCGAATGGCGGATTCGGCACCGGGAACGTTAGTCTCACCGCAAGTAACGCGATACCTACGTTGCAGGGCGTGACGAACAGTATCGATGATGCCGCCTCCTTGAATATCGGAATGCTCTGCAAACACCGGCGACTTGGTTAATCTGAACTACAACGGCACGAGCAGGTTGGCAGTTTATTCTTCAACGGTGTTCAGCAGGCGGATGGTCAATGGGGTGCGGTCGGTAGCGAAGCGACGATGAAAGCGCCGATTTCGCCGGCACGGGTTTCATAAATGTTGGAGCCGCTATCCCCGAGCCCGCCACCTGGATGTTGATGGGTGTCGGTCTTCTACTTGGCGCACAGCGGCTTCGCCGGAAACAGAGCTAAGCTTCCAGATTTTTTTCAAAAACGCCTCTTCGGAAATTCCGGAGAGGCGTTTTTGTTTTCAATTGGATCCGGGGACCGCGGGCATGTTGCCCGCTGCGTCCGGCATTTTGCCGGACGCCTCTTTTCCAGCGCGTCAGACCTGAAGTACGGATCCGCCCATTCTGCCTGGTTCGCAGTCAGCTCCGTCCCAAATCTGTTTCAATCTGCGAAATCTGTGGATCACCCGTTGGCTTGCTCGACTGCGCGCAGCCGTTTCATGGGCTTGTCGATCACATCGCGGAGAAGAAAAGTTTGATCCGCTAAATACGCCAAAGAACGCCAAAGATCAGAGATTGGGAGTTATTCTTTTTTGCTGGACCGAAGATCGCTCGATGGATGGCGGTTCGGTGAACCGCCGCTACCTTTGGCGTCGTTTGGCGTGTTTAGCGGATGCGTCTTGGAGTGCGGCAGTGTTCTGCTCGGCAGTCCAAACCAGGCTGGCCTCGGGAGAATCCGCCCTCATACCGGGAAATTTCCCAATCAAGCCGTGGTTGACGGATCCTTGCCTCTGGAGGTGCGTGGCTTGTCGATCGCTCGATGGATGGCGGTTCGGTGAACCGCCGCTACCTTTGGCGTCATTTCGCGTGTTTAGCGGACCAGCTCGGTGTTGAAATAGAGCCGGGATGGGTTGACAACTGTGACTAGTCATGATAACTGGTCATTATCACTGTTACCGCAACCGAGTTTAAGGCGAAGTGCCTGAGCCTGATGGATCAGGTCGGTCAGACCCAGGAACCGATCTTCATCACCAAACGCGGCCAAATCGTGGCTCAACTGACGCCGCCGGCCGCCACAGCGAAGAAACCGTGGCTGGCGCTCAGAGGTTCGGTCAAAATCAAGGGAGATCTTCTGAAGCCGGTCTTGAGCGATAAGGAAATCCTGTCCCATCTGGCTGGCGAGGCAAAACGCATTCGTGGATCTTCTCATTGATACCCATGTCTGGATTTGGTGGATCGGCCGGATTACCCGTCTGCCTAAAGCAGTTATGGATGCGCTGGATCGGGCGTCCGAGCGGCCCCTATTGAGCGTAGCCAGTCTGTGGGAGCTTTCTATCCTGGTTGAACTGGGCCAGGTCGAACTCGCGCCTAACCCCGATCAGTGGCTCGATATAGCGGTTCATCCGCAAACCGTCCGGCTCGCTCAAATCACCCATTCAGTCGCCCGGGAACTGTTTCGTTTTCCAAAGCAATTCCCTCGCGATCCAGTCGATCGAATGATCATAGCAACCGCGCGAGCTTTGAATATCCCGCTTCTGACTTACGATAAGCGAATCCGGCAGTCCGGGTTAGTGAAGCTTTGGAAGTGACGCGCGCGTCAGAGGAGCAAAGGTTTTAGACAGGATCAACCGGATTTTGCCGGGGTTGGTGGATCTTTGCCTCTGGAGGTGCGTGGCTTGTCGCTCGCTCGATGGATGGCGGTTCGGTGAACCGCCGCTACCTTTGGCGTCAGTTGGCGTAGTTGGCGGATGCGTCTTGGAATGCGGCAGTGTTCTGCTCGGCGGTCCAAACCAGGCTGGCCTCCGGAGAATCCACCGGCATACCGGGAAATTCCCCAATCAAGCCGTGGTTGACGGATCTTTGCCTCTGGAGGTGCATGGCTTGTCGATCGCTCGATGAATGGCGGTTCGGTGAACCGCCGCTACCTTTGGCGTCATTTCGCGTGTTTAGCGGATTAGTTGGGCGCTGAAATGAGTGGGACGAGACAAGCTCCGTCTCTCCCTTTAGTAGATGTATGGCTTGGCCAGCTCGAAGGCGGCCCGGCCGTAAAGTGTCAGGTCAACGGAGCGGTTGAGCTTGGCGTCGAGCGCCGAGATAATTGTGCCGGCGTTGGTCACGACACCAGGACCCACCGGGCTGCATTGACGCGTCCATTCTTCATGACCGGCTGGGCTAACCGCGTAAAATGGATCAGCGGCGATCGGGGCGCTTTCTCGGTCTCAAACCGTTGACGAATGGGAAACCAAAGCGGATGGGCCGGCTCTACCTTGCATGCCTCGCGGGCCATCTCCGCCAGGAGATACTCAATGCGCTCGCGAATCGCCAACCGGATCAGCTCGCCTAGATCCAGCTTTGCCTGGGAAATCAACTGTCCGGCCAGGCGCAACATCTGGGGCCGGTCACGGTTTTGAGGCAATAAAAGCCCAGCCACCAACTCTTCGTTGGTGAGCGCGGTAAAATCCGGCCGGCTCATCCGGGGATAGGCGTCATCATCGCGGGTAACGATCCGGGCGCCGCGCGCGTTGGCAACGTCCACCAGCCAGTCCTCCAAAGTTGGGGAAGACCCTGGGGAAGATCGCCAGATTCGGCCAAGTTTCATCCGGAGCGGTGATATGTGGGAAGTCCGGCCCAAGCGTTGAGCTAAGGTGATTTCGGGCGCCATGATTGATCAAACCAAGATAGACCCGCAGAGTGCGTTTTCCAATCGTTCCGCAGATTGATTGCCGACGGCTGGCTGATCAATCTCGTGGATCGGGGAGCGCGGGCATGTTGCCCGCTGCGTCCGGCATTTTGCCGGACGCCTCTTTTCCAGCGCGTCAGACCTGAAATACGGATCCGCCCATTCTGCCTGGTTCGCGGTCAGCTCCGTCCCAAATCTGCGTCAATCTGCGAAATCTGTGGATCACCCGTTGGCTTGCTCGGCTGCGCGCAGCCGTTTCATGGGCTTGTCGATCACATCGCGGAGAAGAAAAGTTTGATCCGCTAAATACGCCAAAGAACGCCAAAGATCAGAGATTGGGAGTTATTCTTTTTTGCTGGACCGAAGATCGCTCGATGGATGGCGGTTCGGTGAACCGCCGCTACCTTTGGCGTCATTTGGCGTGTTTAGCGGACGGGTTCGGCAGGACATCACGATCAGTGATGATAGGATGCAGGATGGTCGCAAAAACGGAGGGGTGAGCTCCGCGAACCCACATCGGGGACGGCGTCGCAGGAGCTGGGAGTCACTCTTTTTTGCTGGACCGAAGGGCGCTCGATTGCTGGCGGTTCGGTGAACCGCCGCTACCTTTGGCGTCATTTGGCGTGTTTAGCGGACGGGTTCGGCGTGGGAAAAAGTGGGACGAGACAAGCTCCGTCCCTCCATTAGTAGATGTACGGTTTGGATAGTTCGAACGCGTTTTGGATCAGTTCAACGTCGGCGTTCTCCTCGTCGTCCAGAATCACTTCCACCACGTCGAACCGGAACGCGATCTCCGGATTATCCAGCATCCGCAGCCAGGCCAGGGCCCCGCGCGAGATCCGCCTCTGTTGATCGCGTCGGACAGCATCAAAAGGACGCCCGAAATAGTCGGTGCTGCGGGTTTTGACTTCCACGAACACCAGCACCTCCTGGTCCCGGCAGATGATGTCGATCTCGCCCCCGCTCCGCCCTTCAAAATTCCGGTAAAGAATTTTGTAGCCGTTTTTTCGGAGAAACCGGCAGGCCTGGTCCTCTCCGAGTCTGCCTCGGCGCGCGCTTTCGGGCTCGTCTGATAATTCCTTCGATGGCCATAAACGATTGCGGCATCGGCTGGAAAGATCGGCGATCGATTGGACAAAACGAATGCTCATGGGGGGGCGAATCCGTTATCAACAAATTTCGACAGAATGAACAGGATTTTTGTGGGCGGAACTAGACAGGATTAACGGGATTAACAGGATTTGGGGGAGAGGCACGAACCGCGGATTACGCGGATGAGGGCGGATATTGGGCAGGGACCCAATCGCCCCATAAATCTGCGAAAATCTGCGTAATCTGTGGATGAACAAGAAGGTGCGTCCAGATCGAGTTGCCGGTGAGGGATGCTAAGCGGGAAGGTATTTCGTTCGGACATCTCGGAGAGATGTCCCTACCTGGCCGGATTTAGGGTCTCGTTGAAATCGGGCTAATCCTGTCTAGGAAATCTTTCTCTTGGCACAAACGAGACAGGATTAACGGGATTATGGGGGAGAGGCACGAACCGCGGATTACGCGGATGAAGACGGATATTGGGCAGGGACCCAATCGCCCCATAAATCTGCGAAAATCTGCGTAATCTGTGGATGAACAAGAAGGGGCGTCCAGATCGAGTTGCCGGTGAGGGATGCTAAGCGGGAAGGTATTTCGTTCGGACATCTCGGAGAGATGTCCCTACCTGGCCAGATTTAGGGTCTCGTTGAAATCGGGCTAATCCTGTCTAGGAAATCTTTGTCTTGGTACAAACGAGACAGGATTAACGGGATTAACAGGATTTGGGGAGAGGCACGAACCGCGGATTACGCGGATGAAGACGGATATTGGGCAGGGACCCAATCGCCCCATAAATCTGCGAAAATCTGCGTAATCTGTGGATGAACAAGAAGGTGCGTCCAGATCGAGTTGCCGGTGAGGGATGCTAAGCGGGAAGTACTTCGTTCGGACATCTCGGAGAGATGTCCCTACCTGGCCGGATTTAGGGTCTCGTTGAAATCGGGCTGATCCTGTCTAGGAAATCTTTCTCTACAGCCCCATTAGTTCGCGCACGTATTTTACCGGCGGGCTGCCGAAAGAAATGACAGTATCGTTGTACTTCTTCAGATTGAAATTCTTTCCCGCTTTGGCCTTGGCCCGCTCCCGCAAGTCGAGGTGTTCGGTTACTCCGACAAAATAGCTGGAGAGTTGGGCGGAAGTCAGCCGAGCCCGGTTCCATTTCAGGGTCGCTTCCCCTTTTTCTTGAAACCCGTCGTTAACCATCAAATCCATTGCCTGCTTTTCATCCATCTGTCCGGCATGAATGCTCTGGTCGAGAATGGCGTTGCAGATCGCCCGCAACCGCATTTTGAGCTGCTCCATTTTCACTTCCGGGCCGCCATAGCCCGCCTCGGCCATCATCTGTTCGCAATAAACAGCCCAGCCCTCGATAAAGGTGCCGCTACGAAAGATCGCGCGGATCATGGTGGGAGCGTGGAACTCGTTGGCGTGGGCCAGCTGGAGATAATGGCCCGGCATCGCTTCATGCACAGTCAAATCCCGCATCATGTAATCGTTGTACTCGCGAAAGAACGAAAGCCGCCGTTCTTTTGGCCAGTCCTTGGGCGTGGGCGCCACGTCAAAAAAAGTCTTCGCGTTTTTTTCCAGCGGCCCGGGAGAATCGCAATAGGCAACGGCCACGCCCCGGCTGAATTCGGGCATGGGAATCACCTCCAGCGGCGTGGCCGGCACCGTCACCAAGTCGTGCTGCTTCACAAAATCGGTCGCTTCCTTCACGATTTCCGCGCCTTCCGCCACCACCGTGCTGTCGTCGGGATGGTGCTCGGCCAGTTTATCGAGCACGGCTGCGATCACTTTCTTTTTATTGCTCAGGGCCGCTTTATTCGCGTTCGGGAAATATTTCCGGTAAAGCGGCGCAGCCGTTTCGTACATGGCAGCCTGTGTTTTTTTCAAGTCGGCCTGGGCTCGGCCCATGATTTCCTCCATGGAAAGATCGGAGCTGAGGGTAAACCGGAGTTTCTTGCGATATTTCTCCTTGCCCAGGCGGAAATCGCCATCGGAACGGGGGAGAAGATCCGTCTCCAACCATTGTTTATAGCCGGCCAGCGCCTTGGCCGTTTTCTCCTGTAACGGGGCCAGTTCCTTTTTCTTCTCCGGGGCCTGATCGAGAAGCGGGTTGAGACCTTCCCGGACCAGACCGATGGCGCCCTGGATCTGGTCGATGGCGGTTTTGGTGTGGATGCGCGGCGTATGCTGGAGATTTTTTTCGGCCTGACCGATGACGAACGGAATCGCTTCCATCCGTTTGCGCAGGTTGACGATCCGATGTTCGGCCGTGTCGAAATTGCGCGCGACCAGGAGGTAGAGACTGTTGGCCAGGCTTTCGTTGTAAACGAGCGGATTCCAATCCGGTTCCTTTAACTCTTTCAGCTCGAAAATCTCGTTCTCGACATTTTCGCGCAAGATCCGGACATCGACCTGATTGGGACCGGTCAGCTGCGAATAATCGTCGAATTGTTTGAGCGCTTCGCGAAACTGAAGAGCCCGGTCGAGCTGTCTTTGACGCGCCTGAGGTGAATAATCGCTCAGCTGATCGTCGAACCGGTGATCGCCCAGCTCGGTTGCGAATTCCGGGTGGGCCGCCAACTGGCCTTCAACGTAGTCCTTGGCGATCTTTTCGAACTCGTCGTCCTTCGGGTTGGCCTGGGCGGGGGTTAAGGCGAGAGACCAAAAGACCGCCAGCGCCGCAATCGCAAATCTCATTCGAGCAAGGGAGTTAAGCTTCGGGCTGCACGGCAAACCCGATTTCGGTATCTTCCGGGGACGCGACCGCCGTCTGGTCGTGGAGATAGGTTCGACCCTTATAGAAAGGCGTGACGATGGCGAACAGGACGCCCGTGCCCAGCATCACATATACAAAAAACATAAAGTAATTCGCCCCCTGCAACTTCGCGCTCCCGTCAGGGTTTTGAATGACCCAGTCCACCACCGCGGTGAAGGCGTTACCCAGGGAGACGGCCAGCAAATAGGTGCACATCACCAGCGATTTGAGTTTCACCGGACCCTGGGTGTAGGAAAATTCCAGATGCGTCGGCGAGACCAGCGTCTCCCCCGCGGTCAGGACGACAAACGCCCAAATCTGCCAAATAATGTTCGGCCGCGCCCCGGCATCAATCCGGGTTTGGATCAGCGCCACAATCAGAAACGAACCGGCGGTCACGAACAAGCCGGCCCCAATTTTACGCAGCGGGGTGAGGGGAACCACTTTCTCGACCAGGGGATAAATCCAGTAAGAAAAAAGCGGCAGCATGATCAGGATGAAAATCGGGTTGACGGTCTGGATTTGGGAGGAAAGCCATTCCACCCCAAAGAAATGCCGGTCCATTTTTTCCGCCTGAACGATCCAGGAAGAGAAATTCTGCTGCCAGAGCGCCCAGAAAATCATGACGAACGGCACCGGCATCAGAACGTTGAGCAGGACTTTGCCAGTCTCCTTGTTGAAAATTTCGCGCGCGTAGGTTCGCAATCCGACAGGCGGAATGTGGACGAATTTTTTGCGGCCCAACCAGAAGATGACCGTGGCAATGGCCATAAACACGCCCGGGAGCCCGAAGGCGATATCCGGACTGTGCAGGTTCGGGCTCTCCAGGAAATTCACGGTCGCGGGCGGCAGTTTGGCGATGAAACCGCCGGAAGCCGCTTTGTAGGGCTCAAGCAGCCAGGGAATGAGCAGCGTCGAGATGGCGGAGCCGGCATTGATGGAAAAATAGAACCAATTAAATATGCGAGTAAGTAAGTGCTTGTTGGATTCGCCAAATTGATCGCCCACGTTCGTGGACACGCACGGTTTGATTCCGCCGGCGCCGATGGCGATCAATAAAAGACCGACCGCGAGCAGATACCGCGGCTCGATCATGTGTGCCACAGAAGTGCCGATCAACGCCAGGGTGGCGTGGCCGAGACAGTAAACAATCGAGATCCAGAAAACGACCCAGAATTTGCCAAAGACCGCGTCGGCCAGGATGGCGCCGAAAATGGGCAGAAAATAAAGCGAGAAAACAAAGGTATGATACCAGGCCTCGGCATGAGTCGGTTGCATCAGGCTCAAGTGACCCATTTTGTCGGTCAGATATTTCGTCATGAAAATCGTCAGAATCGAATTCATGCCGTAATAGGAAAACCGCTCGGCGGCTTCGTTTCCGACGATGTAAGGGACGCCCGGAGGCATCGTGGTGATTTTCGGGGGCGAGGTCAGATATTTGTGCTTGGCCATGATGAGGGCTCGCTTGCCGAGGCTCAGGGCTTAGTCGGGAAAAATTCCACCGGTGTCGGTGTGACGGAGGGCGTCGGCGAGACGGCAGCCGTCTCTGCGTTCGCTTCCGGCTTGGGAATTTTAAGCCCTTCGCTTTGGACTGAAGGGTATTCGCCGAGGTGGTGTTTCTCGCACGAACAAAAGAGAATGATGGAAGCGCAGGCAAAAAAAACGACGCAGTTCCTCCGCCAGAATCCCATAAGCGCAGGCACAGTAACGGCCAGATCGCCTGCCGCGCAAGGCCAAAGCGTAATTTGCGAAAATGTAGCGCACGCCTCTGGCTTGCGCATCATTAGGTAGGGGCATCCCTCCGGGATGTCCGCGGGTGAAAGCGCGATTTGTTAATTGAAACCAACCTAGCCGCTCGATTGGGACGCCTCGGAGATGCGTCCCTACCTGTGGAGGGACGAGCTTCGTCTCGTCCCATTAATTTCTTAAGGGGGTTGACTCGTGATCGCAATAGACGCGTGTTGTTACCCATCAACCCCGGACGCCTCGGAGATGCGTCCCTACCTGATTGCGGCGCGATTTGTTAATTGAAACCAACCTAGCCGCTCGATTGGACGCCTCGGAGATGCGTCCCTACCTGTGGAGGGACGAGCTTCGTCTCGTCCCATTAATTTCTTAAGGGGGTTGACTCGTGATCGCAATAGACGCGTGTTGTTACCCATCAACCCCGGGACGCCTCGGAGATGCGTCCCTGCCTGGTTGCGGCGCGATTTGTTAATTGAAACCAACCTAGCCGCTCCGGGCCCAAGCTGATATCTGATCTTTCGCGCTCTTTAGCGTCTTTGGCGGACCAATCTTTCCTCACCATTCCCTCCACAATTGATTGAAACGAACAGGTCTCGCATTACTATGCTCTGCGGTGGCCCGCACGGTTAAGAACAGCGCCTGGAACGAAGTCGTCGCCCTCATTTTGCTTGGCGTCGGAACTCTTCTCTTTCTCTCTCTTATTTCCTATGCCCCCAAGGACCTGCCCTCCTGGGTGCCATGGAGTTACCTTTCCCCGCCCAACCGCCCCGCCCAAAACTTTATCGGACCAGCCGGCGCCATCGTCGCCGGTTTTTGTTACTTGATGATTGGGGCCGCATCCTACCTGTTGGCTGCGGTCCTGCTCGGATTCGGCGGAGCGAAACTGTTTCATCCCACCCTCCGCATCACCCGGCGGGTTGTCTGGGCTGTTTTGTTCGTTTTGGCCGGCGCCTGCCTGTTGCAATTGCAAACCCGCTATTTCCGCGGCTGGCCGCGCCATTTCAATATCCGCGGCCCGGGCGGCGCTTTGGGTTACCTGATTGGGAAAACCGTCCTCCTCAGTTCCATGGGCCGGGTCGGATCCTTTGTTCTTCTGAGCGGCGTTTACATAGCCAGCTTGATTCTGATGACCGGTTTGCGGCCGATCTACCTGGTTCGGCAGACAGTCACCGGAACCCGGCAGAGCCTGTTAAAACTGCGGGAGTGGCGGGTGCGCCGGCAGCTTGGCCGGTCCGACTTGAAAGGGCAGCTCGAGATCAATCAAAAGCAACTGGCCAAACAACGCCGGGTAATCGAAAAGCAGCTCAAGAAAAAAGGCGCGGCGGTGACTGAACCGTCGGCCTCCTTCGGTTTGCCGGAGGAACTGGCCAATCGTCCAAAACCCAAAGTGGTCGATACCACTGCTTTGCCGGCGGAATCGTTGATGGCCCGGCGCAAACCTTCCCTGGCCGAGTTGCGGGGAGGCGCGGCTGACAAATCGAAAGCGAGTCCCGGCCTAACGAGTCGGGACTGGAAATCGGAAAACTACGCCGTCCCCGGGTTGGATTTGCTGGATGCGCACAATCCGGAGGGACGAACGGCGGCCGACCCGGCCGAGCTCGAGCGTGTCCAGCAGATTCTGATTGAAACACTGGGTCAATTTGGAATTGCGGTTGCGCCGGGCGATATCACCAAGGGTCCGACCATTACCCGCTACGAAGTCTACCCGGCCAAGGGCGTCCGGGTGGACAAGATCGTTAGTCTGGAGCGCGACCTGGCTCGCGCCACCCGGGCCGAGCGCATCAATATTCTCGCCCCGATCCCCGGCAAAGACACGGTTGGAATCGAATTGGCTAATCCGCGCAAAGTGACCGTGACCCTGCGCGAGCTCTTGCAATCCGCTGACTGGGAAGATGCAAAAGGGCACGCGAAAATTCCGCTGGCGCTGGGGAAAGACGTTTACGGCAAAACCATCATCGCCGATCTGGCTCAGATGCCGCATCTTCTGGTGGCGGGCACCACCGGGAGCGGAAAGAGCGTCTGCATCAACGCCCTGGTCTCGAGCATGCTCTTCCGGTTCACCCCCGAAGAGCTGCGCTTTATCATGATCGATCCGAAGGTGGTCGAACTCCAGGTTTACAATTCGCTCCCTCACCTGGCTTTCCCGGTGGTGACAGATCCCAAAAAAGTCCTGCTCGCGTTGCGCTGGTTGATCGAGGAAATGGAGCGGCGCTACAAAATCTTTGCCCGGGTCGGAGTCCGCAACGTCACCAGCTTTAATGCCCGGCCGCCGAAAAAGAAGGAGATCGAAAGCGAGAGCGCCGCACCGCCGGCGTCTAACAACCAGGGTGCCGACAGCGCCAGTCCGGCCAGACAGGAATTGGAGATTCCGGATAAAATTCCTTACATCGTGGTCATCGTCGACGAGCTGGCCGATCTGATGCAAACCGCGCCGGCCGACGTGGAAAGCGCGATTGCCCGGATCACTCAAATGGCGCGGGCGGCGGGCATTCATCTGATTGTCGCCACTCAAACGCCACGGGCGGATGTGATCACGGGAGTAATCAAAGCCAATATTCCCAGCCGGATCGCGTTTCAGGTCGCTTCCAAGATCGACAGCCGGGTGATCCTGGACGAGAACGGGGCCGATCGGCTGCTCGGCCAGGGCGACATGCTTTATCTGCCGCCCAGCACTTCCCGGTTGGTCCGGGCTCAGGGTGTTCTGGTCACCGATGAAGAAATTCGTCGTCTTGTTGAATTCGTGTCGGCCCAGAGTTCGCCTGCATTCGATCCGGCAATGCATGAAAAGCTGCAGGCCCCGGCCGCGCCGCTTGATGAAGTGACGGAGGAAGACGAGGAGCTGGTGGAAAAATGCATCGAAATCATCCGCCAGGAGAAACGCGCTTCCACTTCTCTGCTGCAACGGCGTTTGCGTCTGGGATACACCCGGGCCGCACGCATCGTTGATATTCTCGAACAGCGCGGTATTTTGGGCCCAGGAGAAGGCGCAAAACCGCGAGAGATCCTGGTCGATCTCGACGCCGCTGTCTGACCGGCCTATCCCCCAATGACAATCGAAGGTCTCGGAAAAAAGTTTCAGGAAGCACGGCTTGCCCGCAATCTCACGCTCGATGAAGCCGCTCGAATGACCAAAATCCGCCCGTCGCGCCTGGCGGAAATTGAAGCGGACGATTTCTCACAATTTCCGAGTCTCGCCTACGCCAAGGGCTTTCTTCTGATTTACGGAAAGTTTCTGGATGTCGATGTGACACCTTACATGGAGGCATTTGAAACCTCCGAACAAATGACGGTGGATGGCTATTCCTATTTGCAGGAGAAGCCGGCCCCGGCCGTCCGCACTCCAGTGGTTAGGCGACGGCCGGCCCGGCCGTCGGCGCCGCCCCGTTCCTCCCGGGAACGGCCCTCGTTAATGCCCCTCGTTATTGGAGCAGTGGTAATCATTGTCGGTTTTTGGCTGGGTAAACTGATGGTTAATTTGCGACGGCTGTCTCCGCCACCGGCAACCCAATCCCAGGCGGTCACTCAGCGGCAACCGCCCGGACCGTCCGCGTCAATGATTGTTCCTTCCTCGTCGCCGGTCGTCCAAAAGTCCGCAGTCCAGCGAAGTTCGAGCACGCCTGCGCCGGTGATAGCCAGGGCGAGCCTTCCGCCAACCGCGCCGCCCGCTCCATCGACGCCCCCGAGCCTGTCGGCTGCTCCCGCTGTGGCGGAGGCCGCGCCTTCAGCCGCGCCGTCCCAACCCGAGGTCCGTCGGGCCGAGCCGGTCCGGCCGGAAGATCTCGCCAAGGCCGGTGCTTCCCAATCTTCCGGACCGAATGAAGTAGTCATCCGGCCATTAAAAAAAACCTATGTTAAGGTAGTAGTGGACGACAAGGTGCCCCCTGTTTTTGAACGCTGGATTTCTCCGTCCGATGGAACGGTGGAATTCCACGGCCGGAAATTTGCCGTGCGGGTGCTCGATCGCGACGCCGTTCAGATCAAGAAGAACGGCAAGACTCTGGACGAGTCCGGCGACGACGACGTTAAGGTCGAGTGAGGTTCGAGGGAGATGGGTTCCACAGAAAAGGAAAGGGGCGGACGGGTCTCGCCCCTGAAAAGAAACGCCGGATCGGCTGCCGGTTTAATTGCAGGAAAGGCATTTGTGTGATCCACCTGCCGCCGCGGGATCCTTCACTTCGTTCAGGATGACACCGGGTATTCACCGAATGAGTGGCAACGACAAGGCAAAGTCGGGCGAACCGGCATGCCGAACCATCAAAGTCGGGATGATCAGTCTGGGCTGCGCCAAAAACCTGGTCGACGCGGAGATCATGCTTGGAAGCGCGGTAAAACGAGGAATGGAAGTGACGGCAGATCCGCAGGAGGCAGATGTGCTGGTAGTAAACACTTGTGCGTTTATCGATTCGGCCAAGGAAGAGTCGATCGACGCGATTCTGGAAGCCCATCAGGAAAGAGCGCGGAGGCGGCCCGACCAGAAGTTAATCGTAAGCGGGTGCATGTCCCAGCGCTACGCCCACGAGCTGCGGGTATCGTTGCCGGAAGTGGACGCCTTTATTGGGTTGGATCAGGTAGGCGAGCTGGGAGGGATTATCGAAAATCTTGTGGCGCAAGATTCCATCTTGCGAACCAAAAAGAACGCAAGTTGGAAACTTGCGCCACTATTTACCGATACCCGCCCGACCTACATCCCCGATTACGATACCC
This sequence comes from uncultured Verrucomicrobiae bacterium, assembly GCA_963728975.1. Classification (GTDB taxonomy): domain Bacteria; phylum Verrucomicrobiota; class Verrucomicrobiia; order Chthoniobacterales; family UBA10450; genus DATFCK01. The sequence continues at coordinate 377,489 of CAVSMF010000001.1, read as the reverse complement.
CGCGCTTTCGCCTGACCCCTTCCCATTCCGTTTACCTGAAGATTGCCGAAGGCTGCAATCATCCCTGCAGTTTTTGCGTGATCCCGCAAATGCGGGGACGCCATCGGAGCCGGTCTCCGGAGTCGGTTCTTGCCGAGATTCGTCGCCTTGTCGCGGAAGGCGTTCGCGAAATCAATTTGATCAGCCAGGACACGACCTATTACGGAATGGATTTGTGGACGGAAAAAGCCGGGCCACGGCAGCCGGTTGATTCCTCCCGGGGGCCGAACCTGGCCGCGCTCCTGCGTGAAATCCAAAACATCGATGGCGATTTCTGGGTCCGCTTGCTCTACACCCATCCGGCCCATTGGAGCGACGAGCTCATCGAAACCATTGCCGCCTGCGATAAGATCGCGCGTTACATCGATATGCCGCTTCAGCATATCGACGAAAATATGCTGCGAAAGATGCGCCGGGAAACCTCGCGCGGCCATATCGAGCGGTTGATCGATAAGTTGCGGGCCGGCATTCCGGGGGTTGCCCTTCGAACCACTTTCATTGTCGGGTTCCCGGGGGAAAGCGAGCCGGAATTTGAGGAGCTCGTTCGATTTATCGAGCGGGCCCGATTTGAGCGGCTCGGCATTTTCAAATACTCACAGGAAGAAGGATCCCGGGCGGCGAAAATGTCCGATCAAATCGGATCGAAAATCAAGAACGCAAGGTACCGGCGGGCGATGCTTGCCCAGCAACGGATCGCGCTCGAACTAACGACGCAACAGATAGGCTGCGAACTCAAGCTCCTGGTCGATCAACCGCTCATCGCCCGGACTGAATCGGACGCGCCGGACGTGGACGCCCGCGTCGTTCTGGCCAAGCCGGCGCCGGTCGGCGAATTTATCCGACGCCGCGTGACCGGCGCGCGGGGCTACGACCTCACTGCATAATGTAGACGCGATCTCCGGTCGCGTGAACTAAACCCGAAGCGGCGGGGACGCCGCTTCTACTTTTCGGCGCCGGGAAGCCGCCATTCCTTGAAGACCACCATGGCAAACCCGGTCCCGGCTTTTTTTGCTGTGGCCAAGTTAAGGAGTGACAACCCCGCGGTTTTCGGGCATCTTTTTTTGTAGACATCAATCAGACTTCGCGACCTGCAATGGCTGACCCAAAGGAACCCAAGAAAGAAACCGTTCGCATCACCTTGCCTCCCCGTCCGGGCGCCCAGACGCCAGGGAGCCAACCGGCGCGCGACACGGTCCGAATCAATTTGCCGGCACGTCCTCCCTCAAACGGGGCGCCCAATCCCCCTGTCCGGTCAGCGCCGGTTCCGCCGCCTGGAAGCGCGGCTGCTCCCCGCCCCCCAACCGCTCGGCCTCCGTTGCCGCCGGCTCCTTCCAAGCCGGTAGCGGCGCCCCCGGTTTTCTCACCAAACCCGGCGCCGACCTCGTCCGTTGCGCCACCTTTCACGCCGAGACCTGCTCCCCAACCTTCCCCGGCGTCGGCTCGGTCGGATTTCGGAGCCGGGCCCGTTCCCGGTCCGAAAAAGGAAACCGCCCGCATCACTGTGTTACCGGATCCGCTGGTTAAGCCGGCGACGCCTGTGCAGATGAAGAAGACACAACCTCTCAGCACCGTTCCCGAACCAACCGCGCCGGCTCCGGCAATCAGTATTGCTCCAGCCGCCATTGCACCCGAAGCAACCGAAGAGGCCATCCCGATGTCGCTGTGCTGGGCCTTGCTTGGAATTTCAACCGTTGTTTTGATTCTCCAGATTTGGAATTACGTTCGGTGATGGAAAATTCTCTGACCGTCAAATTGGATGAATCGAATTTTGATCGGGAAGTAACTCAGAGCGAGGCGCCGGTAATTGTCGATTTCTGGGCGGAATGGTGCGGGCCCTGCAAAATGATCGCGCCGATGCTCGATGAGATCGCGAAGGAAAAGGCCAGCGCGGTCAAGGTGGCCAAGGTCAACGTTGATGAAAACCAAAGCCTCTCGCTCAAATACAACATCCGGGCGATCCCGACGCTTCTTTTTTTCAAGAACGGCCAGCTCCGGGATCAGGTCACCGGGATGACGAGCAAGAAGGACCTGTTAGGCCGGCTCGAGGCGCTCGGTTGAATCGGGTGAAGCAGGGGTTGCTGCCGCAATTTTCCGACCGATCTCCCGGCTAACGAATTCGTGCCGTTCCGTTAAAGGCAACCCTGCTTCAATAGCAATTAAGACCTCCGCCCGCGCCCAAGCTTGAGCCCGAAAACTGCCACCGCACCGATGGCGAGCAAGGCGAAAACTGACGATTCAGGGACTGCCTGGAACTGAAAATTCGGTCCGAAATAGCCCTGGTTCTCATCGGGGGCGTAAATCGCAGGGGGACCGTTTCCAAACCAGGTCATGCCGTTATCGTAAGAAAGCTCAGCCGCAGTAACAACCGGATCGGCAAAAAACGCCACCGAATCGGGAGTTTGCGAGCTGCCGTCGTAATAAGCGGCAATGGTATAGGTGCCCGGCGCAAGCAGCACTGGGGAAGAGAGCGAAACATAACGGAAGACGTCGACCAGGGTGGTGCTCGTCCCCGCCGGAACAAGGGCCTGGGCCAGTGCGTTCCCGCTCCCGTCCCAAATAGTGACCAGGTGAGATTCACCTAATCCGTCGCCCGCCGGGCCGGAGCGGGAAAGCCCGTCCCACACTCCGAGATCGGTAACCAGAACAGGGCTATTGAGAGTGAACTGCCAACCATCGCTCGTGTCCAAACTCAAATCCTCGCCCCGGTGGCTGGTGGAAATAGTAAGAGCAACGGTTGCCCTGACGTCCGTCGGGGCGGCGGCCAGGAGAATAAAAAAGGCCGCGGCCAGCGACAGCCAGTTCAGACACTTGATGCTACCGGGGTGATGAATTTTCGTTACCGCAGGAAACCGGGGGGAACCTTGCATAAAACCTATTCTGGCAGCAATTCGCTGCCGAAGTAAGATGGTCTCGTAAATCGGCCGTTCAGGCAAGCCTTATAGTATAGTCGCTGATTCGAACTTCAGGAAGGAGATGGCCGCCAAGGTAGCGGCGATTGACCCCAATCGGAATAAGCCCATTCAGACAACGGCGTCGCGGAGCTTTACATACGACATTCTCTACTGCGCCCGGCGGGGGTCGAACCCACAACCTTTGGCTCCGGAGGCCAACGCTCTATCCAGTTGAGCTACGGGCGCGAGAACTCAAAACCAGCCACCAGCCTTCGCTCGAAGGCTACGGCTCGGCAAGCAGATTTACGCGGTTTTCCCCCGACTAATTTTAATCGCGGCTGACGCGATATGACAACTCGGGAGGGACGAGCTTGTCTCGTCCCGGAGGATTCTGTAGAGGCGGTTGTGCCAACCGCCTGGTTCCAGGAGACAGGTGCTTGGCACAAGCACCTCTACACTGGGATTGCGTCCGCTAAACACGCGAATATTACGAGATGGGAGGGACGAGCTTGTCTCGTCCTGGGGGCGAATCTGTAGAGGCGGTTGTGCCAACCGCCTGGTTCCAGGAGACAGGTGCTTGGCACAAGCACCTCTACACTGGGATTGCGTCCGCTAAACACGCTAAAAAACGCGAAAAAGATCGTTGATTGATTGCGACCTCACTTCGCTCGGGATGACAATGCTTCCAGATCCGCGTTCATCTGTGGCTGTGGGAAATGCAAACCAATCTCCTCCCATTTTCGCGTCTTTTAGCGTATTTAGCGGTTGATTTTCCACCTCATCCGATTGAATATCCCCGTCCCGCCTTCCGCCACTATACGGCTGGCCCGGCTGTTCAGCACAGTCAGGTAACATAACACAGGGATTTTTATGAACCGCCTCATCGACGCGATCGAAAAAGAACAGCAAAAAGGCGACGGAAATAATTTTTCCGTCGGCGACGCCGTCCGCGTGCACACCCGGGTGGTCGAGGGCGACAAGGAACGCATCCAAATTTTTGCCGGGATCGTGATTGGGAGGAAAGGCCGCGGGTTAAACGAAACTTTTACGGTTCGGCGCATCTCTTACGGTGAAGGGGTCGAGCGCGTTTTCCCGTTGCATTCGCCGCGGATCGCAAAGATCGAGGTGGAAAAACAGGGCAAAGCACGCCGGGCCAAGCTCAATTATCTCCGTAGCCGCAAAGGCAAGGAAGCGACGGCGGTCCGCGAATAATCGGCCCGATTAATTCGCGCGTTAAATTGTTAAAAGCGTTACCCCGTTCCATCGGTGGGCCCCGGAGAAGATCCGGTGCGGAAACATTCGGTGTCCGATGTTTTCCCCTCTTAATTTTTCGCGGTCTTTCGTGTATTTAGTGGGCAAAAAATCTTCCGACTTTTCAATCCGCCTCATCCGCGTAATCTCCGGTTGATGTATCGGCGCTGCGGGTTCCGGCACGAAAAAAAACTGCGAGCCATCGGAATGGCTCGCATCGCCGGAATCGATGAGGCCGGCCGGGGCGCGCTGGCCGGACCGGTGGTGGCCGCGGCCGTTATCTTGCCGGAGCGATTCCGGCATCGAAAGCTGAAGGATTCCAAACAACTTTTGCCCGAGTTGCGGGAAAAAATTTATCGGGAACTGGTCGGCAACCAGGAGATCAGCTGGGCGGTGGGGATCGTCGATCACGTCGAGATCGATCGGATCAACATTCTGCGCGCCACCCATAAAGCGATGCGGGCGGCGATTACAGCCCTGGCCATCCCGCCCGAGCATGTCTTGATCGATGGATTACCGGTTATCCCATTTCCGTTTCCGCAGACTGCGATTGTGGACGGCGATTGCTACAGCCTGACCATTGCCGCGGCCAGTGTCATCGCCAAGGTCACGCGCGACACCATGATGCGAGAATTTTGCCGGGAATTTCCCCAGGTACCTGTTTCGATCGGCACAAGGGTTACACCACCGAGCTGCACCTGATCAAACTGCACGAGTTCGGCCCGTGCCCGATTCATCGCCGATCGTTCGAGCCGGTGGCCCAACCGCTCCTGGCCATGGAGGGGTTGGTTCCGGGATTGGCGACTTTCGCGCCGGAAATTTGACTGCGGATCTCGGGGATTGCTAAGGAAAGCAGGAACGCAGGAAGAGAAAGATTTCCTAGGCAGGATTAGCCCGATTTTAACGAGACCCTAAATCCGGCCAGGTAGGGACATCTCTCCGAGATGTCCGAACGAAGTACCTGCTCGGTTAGCATCCCGTCTTGGTAACTCGATCTGGACGCCCCGGAGGTGCGTCCCTGACTTTAGCAGCATTCCTTCTCCAAAATCCTGTTAATCCCGTTAATCCTGTCTAGTTTGCAGGAAGAGAACGATTTCCTGGACAGGATTGGCCCGATTTTAACGAGACCCTAAATCCGGCCAGGTAGGGACATCTCTCCGAGATGTCCGAACGAAGTACCCTCGTGGTTAGCATCCCTTACTGGCGGCTCGATCCGGACACCCCTTCTTGTTCATCCACAGATTAGGCAGATATTCGCAGATTTGCGGGGAGATTGGGTCCCTGCCCAATATCCGCCCTCATCCGCGTAATCCGCGGTTCGTGCCTCTCCCAAAATCCTGTTAATCCCGTTAATCCTGTCTAGTTTGCAGGAAGAGAACGATTTCCTGGACAGGATTAGCCCGATTTTAACGAGACTCTAAATCCGGCCAGGTAGGGACATCTCTCCGAGATGTCCGAACGAAATACCTGCTCGGTTAGCATCCCGTCTTGGTAACTCGATGTGGACGCCCCGGAGGTGCGTCCCTACCTGACTTTAGCCGTTCCTACCTGCCCAATATCTGTCTTCATCCGCGTAATCCGCGGTTTCAGATCCCCCCCGGGGATTGCTAAGGAGAGCAGAAAAGGCGCATTGGGGCGAGAGAACGGAGAGGCGACCCGGAGCCCCGCACAGAGCAGTTTCAAAATGTTCCGCCCTGGCGTAAAATCAGGGCGGCTGGAAAGCCGCCATTCCTTGGATTATGCCGAACCTTGCCACCTGGATCCGTGAAAAGGACAAAAAATGGTTCGAACCATTTTTCGACCGGCATCCCCAGCTAACGGTTTGGAATGCGTGCCAGACCGCAGTAGAGATGGACCAGATGGACGGCTTGCTTCTCACTGGCGGAGCCGATATCGCGCCGGAATTTCTCCGCCAGGACGTTCCCGATGTTTCGGTGCTGGAAAACGAAATGGATCCGATCCGGGACGCCTGGGAATTTGCCGCGATCGCAACCGCGCTGGAGCGGGCGCTCCCGCTTTTCGCCATTTGCAAGGGAATGCAGGCCTTGAATGTCGCGTTGGGGGGCACCCTCAAGCTCGATATCGGTGGGCATAACCTGCCGGAGCAAAAGAATGAAGATATTCAACCGCTCCGGACCGATCGTAACGCCGCCCATCAGTTCAGCAACGTAAACAGTGCCCATCATCAGGCAGTGGACCGGCTGGCTGATGGCTGGTTGGTTGAAGCGTGGTGCGCTGAGGACGACATCGTCGAGCAGATCAGGCTACGCGATTATCCCTTTGCCCTGGGCGTCCAATATCACCCCGAACGCGGCACTATTTACGATGCCTTATTCGACGATTTTTTTTCCAGGATAAAGAATGAGAAGAGGTCGAGAGAGGATTAGAAGCCATCTGATAAATAGGGGCAGGCCGCGCAAGAACAATTTGGGGTGGATGGCAAGGCAGGAGCGACGAGCATACCCGCAGCGGTCTGTCAGGAGCGGCGCGCCTTGTTCAAACCGAAAAATCGGACTGCCACGCGGCCTACCCCTATTTATGAGATGGCTTCTAACAAGATTTCCGGATTTGGCTGTCGTAAAAATCCTCTTCATCCTGTAAATCCTGTCTAGTCCGGTAATGTCCACGCCCCAAAATACCATCGCGATCGTTTACGATTACGACCAGACCCTTAGCCCGAGCTACATGCAGGATGAGGTCGTGTTTCCGGTGTTCGGGATCGACGGGGCAAAGTTCTGGAGCCGTTGTACCGAGCTGGTGCGCGACGCCGGTTATGACAACGAACTCGCTTACATGAAAGTCCTGCTCGATACCCTCGGGATGGACCGGCCGACCAACGCCGAGTTAAAGAAGCTCGGAAACAAACTCAACTTTTACAAGGGCTTGCCTGAAATGTTCGATCAGTTTCGAGACGAACTGCTGACCCCGGCGCATCTCGCCCATAACATTTCCGTCGAGCACTACATCATCTCATCGGGAATGAAAGTCTTGATCGAGGGCAGCCGGCTGGCGTCTCACGTCCGGGCGATTTTCGGCTGTGAATTTGCCGAGGACGAGGAGGGACGTATCACTTTTCCCAAGCGTGTCATCAGTCACACCCAGAAAACGCAGTTCCTTTTTCGCATCAACAAGGGGATGCTGGACATGTCCCAGGATGTGAACGATCACATGGACCCCGATATCCGGCCGATCCCGTTTCCGAACATGATCTATGTCGGGGACGGTCCGACTGATGTCCCTTGTTTTACGGTTATGAAACGAAACGGCGGGCAAGCCATTGCCGTTTACAATCCGGACGATCCCGAGCGCGTTGGTTTTAAAAAATGCTATCAGCTTTCGGCTCATGCCGACCGGGTCAAGCACATCGCTCCGGCGGATTACCGGCCTAACACCCACTTGCGGATGTTGCTCGAGCAAATGGTGGAAGAGACCGCGGACCGGATTGTGGCTCGGCGCCAGGAAGCGGTCGAGACCGGCACGGTGCGCGCGCCGAAGCATTAGCTGGAATAGGGGTGGGGAATAGCGCCTTACCTTGTCCGGACGCCGCGGCCCGGCGTCCCTGCCTTTGGCTCGCGCCATATTCATCTTGATCTGATCGGATCTTTAACTGCAATAGAAGTATGGATTCGACTGCCTTGGTTCCCTCAGAGCCCGGGAAACATCATCGATGGGCTTTTTTCCGCGATGTCGTGGTGTTTCAGGTCAAACTGCTTCTGGATAATGTCCGCGATTTTGCACTCGCCCCGATCGCGTTGGGCGCGGCCCTCCTCGATCTTGTCGTCAAAGGCAAGCGGGAGGGCGCGTGCTTTTACAAGGTGCTGGAGTGGGGCGCCCACAGCGAGAGAGTGATTAACGTTTACAGCCCGCTGGAACGGCAAGGGCTGGCAGAGCCGCGTTTGAACCAGAAGTACACCGTCGATGCCGTTATTTCGAAACTGGAAGGCGTGATCGTCCGCGAATACGAAAAAGGCGGCACCGCGGCCAGCATCAAGCTGGCGATGGATCGCGCTGTCGATCAGCTCCAAACCAAAGCCGGCGACCGGGCGAAAGCTGTTGTCGCAAGCGTGGCCGACAAATTGCGGACGAAAGTCGATCCTTTGCCGCCCGATAAACCGTAAGCGGCGGCTCAGAACCAAAGTCCGCCACCGGCTGGCATCAGACTCCACGTTCGACCGGCGACCAGATGAACTTGTGCATCTGGAGTTGAAAACGAACGTTCAGATTGTCGGCCAGGATCCATTCCACGATCTGGCGGGGATCGATTCGGCCAAAGATCGGAGAGAAAAGCACGGCATGGCAACGGGCCGGTAAGTTGAACCGCTGCACCTTGTCCCGCGACCATTCGTAGTCTTCCCGGGAACCGATTACGAATTTCACTTCGTCGCCCGGACCGAGATGATCGAGGTTAGACCATAGATTTTTTTCCACTTCACCGCTGCCGGGCGTTTTCAAGTCCATGATCCGATGAACCCGCGGATCGACCTTGGCGATGTCGTGCGCTCCGCTGGTTTCGAGCAGGACCGTGTGTCCGGCCTCGCATAACATCGTCATCAGCGGCAGAACATTTTTCTGCAAAAGCGGTTCGCCTCCGGTGATTTCGACCAGCTGACAATGGAGCGCCGATACTGCCGCCATGATTTCGGAAAGCGTCTGTTTTTTGCCTTCATAAAACGCGTATTCGGTGTCGCAATAAGTGCAGCGCAGATCGCAGAAGGTCAGCCGGACAAAGACACAAGGCTGCCCCGCCCAGGTGCTCTCGCCCTGGATCGAGTGATAGATTTCGTTAATGGTCAGGGTTTTGTCGCGGTCGGACATCTGTTCTGTCGGTCTATCTCAGTCTGCTGTAACCGGTCGCTGCGCGCAATCGATTGCCAATTAGCGGCGGTCCCCCGACCTACCATCCCGAGCGCAAGGGAAGGATCCCGCCAGTGCTGTGTAATCACACAAGCTGGATCGCGTGATCAATTCAGCATCGGCGGGATCCCTCGCGTTCGCTCGGGATGACAAGCTCTTGGGTGGCTGGAAGCCGCCGCTCCTTTTGTTGGTCGAATCCACAATTATCCCCACAGCTGCAACCCGAGTTTGGCCGCAAAATAAAGCATGACCGCGGCGGTCAGGGCCTGGGTCCAGATCTGCCAGAGCGGCCCTGAAAATATTTTTGCTCCGGAACGGACGGCCAGGGAAAGGACAATCGTCCAGGTCAACGCTCCGAGCACAACCGCGCCGGCCAGCCCGATTGAATTCAGGTAAGCATGGGACCTCGCCAGGGCCTGCTGGGTGCCGACCACGGCCAGCCAAAAACCGATGTTCCATGGACTGGATAGGGCGAGTAAGAACCCGAGCAGATAACCGCCGGTGCGCACATTGTCTTTTGATTTGGGATCGAGGATCGGTTGGGCCTGTTTTCGATGGACCGCGGTTTTGACGGCTGCGATCGAAAAAATAAAGGCGAGTGTGAGCAAGAGCGCCATGCTCACGATACCGAGCACAGACCGGACGATCGGCCGGGTGAGAAATGCTCCAGCGCCTGTGGCCATCGCCAGGGCCCAGAGAAAATCGCCCGAGCATGCGCCCAGGCCAACCCGCCAGGCCGGCCAGAAACCGCCTCCTCGGTTGCTTGGGAGCAAACCGCGACGAATGATTTCGGAATTGATCGGACCGGGCGGCCACGCAACCGACCAACCGAGAACGAAACCGGTGAGTAGTGTCGAGTTGATGCGGATAGGATGGGTTAAAACCTTGAGATGTAAAAAAGGATAAAACTGTGAGACTTTTCCAGCTCATGAGATCAGGGAACGTCGGCTTCCCCGCCGCCGATGGGGAGAATCAGACCCGGCGGCTGGGAAACCGCCGTTAATCGTTCTCATGACTAACCGAATCGATCGCTGTTTTTCCCGGCTGCGGTCGCAGAAGAGCAAAGGCTTCATCCCCTACATTTGCGCGGGCGACCCGGACATGGCCGCCACAACCGAACTGGTGCTGGCTCTGGAAAAAGCCGGCGCCGATATCGTCGAGCTCGGGATCCCTTTTTCCGATCCGCTGGCTGATGGAATCGTCAATCAGCTCGCCGGGCAACGTGCCCTTGCCGCCGGAGCTACGGTGGAAAGCGTGCTCGGGTGCATCCGCAAGATCCGGAAGGAATCGGAAATTGCGATTGTGGTCTACACTTACTTGAATCCGATTTTTCTTTTCGGCTTGGAGCGGTTTCATCACGAAGCGGCAGCCGCCGGGGTCGATGGTCTCATCATTTTGGACCTGCCGCCGGAAGAGGATACTGATTCGTTGCCCGGCGAATTAATTCATGTCCGATTGATCGCTCCAACCACTCCGCCGGATCGGGTTCTGAAAATTGCAAGCGGCGCCCGGGGATTTCTTTACTATGTCTCCCGAGAAGGCGTTACCGGGATGCAGGAAACGATCGCTTCCTCATTGAAGGAGAAAATCGCCCAACTGCGCCAGGTTTCACAGTTGCCGGTGGCGGTTGGGTTCGGAATTGCCAGGGCGGAGCAGGCCCGGGAAGCGGCCCGCTATGCGGACGCCGTGGTGGTTGGAAGCGCGATCGTCAGTCAGATTGGGAAATTTGGGCGGGACAAAGATTTGATCGGGCGAGTGGTCGGCGCGGTCGAGCCCCTGATCGAGGCGGTGAAGTCGTCCTTGTAGGCCGTCTCTGCGAGACGGCTCGGGAGCGCGATTGGCGTCTGACACAGACGCCCTACAATGGGAGCGCGCTTAGATGCCGCACTTGCGGGTGGCTTCGGCGAAGCTGGAGCTTCTTCGCAACAGCGACCCTAAATAGGAATCGACAACCGGAGCGGAATGAATTCGCTCCAGATTCTCCGGATGTTCCAGCCGCGAAAAAATGGCGTGAGCGATCCTGCTTCGGGGAACGCATTTTTCCCCGTAACCGGCCGGGAGATTGCTCGACCAAAAACGGACATATTCCACGCCGAACCGGTTTTCCGTTCCGAGAAAGATGACGGAATGGCCGCTCTCTCTTTTCCCCACCTGCCGCGACCAGAAAATCTTCATGAAATCGCCAGGGCGCGCTTCGGCGAAGTCCTCAAAATTTCGGCCTAACCCGAGTTCATGAAAGAGGCGGGCGGTACCGGGTCCGTTGGCGTTCCAGCGTCCCCAAATCCCTTCGCCATCGCGCTGGTCGCGGATGATCAAACGATCCAGGGTGGCGAAATCGAGGTGAAGCCTGCCCCTGGCCCGCAACGCTTCGATGGTGCGGATAAAGACGAGGTAAGTGGCGCCCGAACAAAAGCTGGGCGAAGCGGCCGATGGAAGGATGAAGAACTTGCCCGATTCGAAATGAGCGGCCGATTGCAGTTGGATTTTGGCGAAATGAGAGACCGAATATCTGCCGCCGCTGGGCATCGCTCTTACTTGTTCGAGAACGAGGGGGTTGAGATTTTCAGCGCAGGCCGCCTGGAAGGTGATGGCGGGAATCGCAATAACAATCGCTGCCCCGAGCATTTTCACGGCGAATAAGTAAGCCGCAAATATGCCAATGGCAATTGGTACGACCGTGGCGGAGGGCGCATTATTACCTTACAACCCATCTCATTTGCGGGGCGGACGCCAAGTTCGCTCTCGCCAATCAAGAGCGGCTTGGCCGCTTTAGGTTCAAGCTTTCCCGCTTTTCCGCCGCGGCGGGCCGGCAGCTGGGTTCCTCAGAGATTGTTCGAAGTGTGTCGCGCGACATGACAACTGAACCGGCCGCCGTTAGAATAGGCAGATGCTGCGATTCATGAAAATGAACGGGGCCGGCAACGACTTTGTCATGCTCGATAACCGGACGGGCGAGATTCATCTCGCTCCGGAGCAGATCGTGCGCATCTGCGACCGGCATCGCGGAGTCGGCGCGGACGGGATTTTATTGCTGGAGCAAGCGACTAACGGCGCCGATTTCCGGATGCGGTACTATAATCGCGACGGAGGGGAAGCGGAGATGTGCGGGAACGGAGCGCGCTGCTTCGCCCGGTTTGCCGGCAAAGTGGCGGGGGCGCAAGGCAGGATTGTGTTCGACACTCCGGCCGGCCCGATCGGGGCTGAAATGGAGGGCGAATTGGTCCGGTTGCGGATGAGCGATCCGACTGATTTTCGCCTGAACGTTCCTATCGATATGGGCGACCGGCACCAGACGGTTCATTGCATCAACACCGGGGTACCGCACGTGGTTGTTCCGGTGCCGGACATCGCTGCCCTCGAGGTGAGGAGTGAAGGCGCGGCGATTCGGCGTCACAAAATGTTCTCGCCGAAAGGGACGAACGTAAACTTTTTGGAGAGACGCGGTTCGAACAATATTGCGATTCGCACCTATGAGCGGGGAGTGGAAGACGAGACCCTCGCCTGCGGGACGGGGGTGGTGGCGAGCGCGCTGGTTTTTGCCGCAACCGAAGCCGTTGGCGGCCCAATCGCTGTCCGGGTGCGCGGAGGCAACGAATTGAGCGTCGATTTCGAACGGAACGGCGAAACCTTTAAAAACGTTACCCTGACCGGACCGGCTGAGTTTGTTTTTGAAGGAATAATTGAGATATGACTACTGGAAGAATGCGACGGTCATAGACCGCCGCTACAGTTAAAAGATGTTTCGCGGGACCTTCACAGCCTTAGTCACGCCGTTTCAGAATGGGGCGATCGATTTCGACGCCTTTGAAAGATTGATCGAGAGCCAGCTTGCCGCGGGAATCAACGGCCTGGTTGCGATCGGCACGACGGGCGAGTCGCCGACCCTTTCCCATGAAGAGCGCGAGAGCGTGATTCAGAAATGCGTCGAGATCGTCAAGGGCCGCTGCACGGTGCTGGCCGGGACCGGTTCTTATTCGACCCGCGAGGCGATCGAATCGACCAGGCGAGCGGAGGCGATGGGCGTTAACGGCGCTTTGGTGGTGGCCCCTTATTACAACAAGCCGAGCCAGGAAGGTTTGTTCCAGCATTTCAAATCCATCGCCGAGGCCACCTCGTTGCCGATTACGCTTTACAATATCCCCGGACGCTGCGGCGTGGATATTGGCGCTGAAACAGTGCTGCGGCTGGCCGACGCCTGCCGGAACGTCGTTTCACTCAAAGAAGCCGGCGGCAGCGTCGATCGGGTCAGCCTGTTGCGCGGCCGGTTGCCTGATTCCTTTACAATCTTGAGCGGAGACGATTCCCTGACTTTGCCGTTCATGGCGGTGGGCGCGGCCGGTGTCGTCAGCGTCGCTTCCAATCTGTTGCCTTCCGAGGTGAGCGGGCTCGTTATCGCCTACGAATGCGGCGATGTCAGTCTGGCAGAGAAGTTGCACCGCCGATTGTTTCCCCTTTTCAAGGATCTCTTCATCGAGCCCAATCCGGTGCCGGTGAAAACAGCGCTGAGTTGGGCCGGAGCGATGTCTTCCGAGGTCCGTCTCCCGTTGTGTCCGATGACCGAGTCGAACCAGGCGCGGTTGCGGGCCAGTCTGGAAGCGTTTGAGCGCGACAGATGAATGCGCCAATCCGGGTGCTGCTGATTGGGTCGGCCGGAAGAATGGGGCGAGCGGTTGTGGACGCGGCCGGGAAAGACCCGAACATTGAGATTGCGGCCCAGTGCGATTGTGGCGATTCGATTTCAGCGGCGATGAAAAACTGCGACGTTGCCATCGATTTCAGTGTTCCGGGTGCGAGCGAGGAGATTTGTCGGGCCGCCATCGACCACCGGCGATCGTTAGTCATGGGGACGACCGGTCATTCCGCCGAGCAAAAGCGGGCGATTACGGCCGGCGCTGAATCGGTCCCCATCGTGTTGGCATCGAACTTCAGCGTGGGTGTGAACGCTCTGTTCTGGTTGACGGCCAAGGCGGCTGCAATTCTGGGAAAGGAATTCGACGCGAGCATCGTGGAGACGCATCACCGAACGAAGAAAGACGCGCCCAGCGGCACGGCAAAAACACTCAACGAGATTTTGAGGCGGGTGAAGGGGGTGACCGGCGATGTGCCGATTCAGTCGATCAGAGAAGGCGAAGTGGTCGGGGAGCACGCTGTCAATTTCTCCGGGCCGGGCGAACGACTGGAATTGGTTCATCATGCCGAAAGCCGGGCGACATTTGCGAAAGGCGCTTTGGTGGCAGCGCAGTGGGTGGTGGGCAAGCCGCCCGGGCTTTATTCGATGCAGGATGTACTGGGGCTGTGATTCCTTGGTAACGTTCTCATGAGCGTCGGGAAAATTAATGCGACGGTCATAGGCCGCCGCTGCAGGAAATGAGAGCCGGCATTGCCCTCGGATCGAATCTGGGCGACCGCGTTTTTCACTTGCGCGCCGGCCGCAGAGCGATCATGGCTCTGCCACGGGTTGGGCCGCCGGTTTTATCCTCGCCCATCTATGAAACCGAGCCGGTTGAGTGCGAGCCGGGGGCGAAAGCATTTTTGAATGCAGCGATCGAGTTTTCTTACTCCGGCGTTCCGGCTGAGCTGTTTCAACAGCTGAAACAGATCGAACTATCCTTGGGCCGGCCCCGGCGGCATGCCCGCAATGTCTCCCGCCCGATCGATCTCGATCTTCTCTATTTTGGGGAGATGACTCTTGAGACCGAGCGCTTACATTTGCCGCATCCCAGAATGTTAAACCGAAGATTTGTGTTGGAACCGCTGGCGGAAATTCGGCCGGACCTGATTTTACCCGGCCAAAAGGAAACGATTGGCGAGGCGCTCGCATCCCTTGAACAATCGGCTAAAGTAGTCCGCTTGAGCACCGAATGGGAGCCGCAATGAGAGACTTCCGGGAGATGAAACGGCGCGGTGAAAAAATCACCGCTCTGACTGCCTACGATTATCCCACGGCTCGTTTACTGGATGAGAGTGGGATCGATATTATTCTGGTCGGCGATTCGGTCGGCATGGTGGTGCTGGGATATCCGGATACTACCAGCGTGACCCTGGCTGAGATGTTGCATCACACTCGGGCCGTGACCCGGGCAGTGAAACGCGCTTTTGTGGTCGCCGATTTTCCGATTGGCACTTACAACACTCCTGAGCAGGCGGTCGCCACGGCGCGCGAACTGGTTCGAGCAGGCGCCCACGGAGTCAAACTGGAAGGCGGCGCGTCGCATGGGCGAAGAATTGAAGCGATCGTTCAGGCCGGGATTCCGGTTATGGGGCATATCGGCATGCTGCCGCAAAGTGTTCGGGAAGAAGGCGGCTACAAGCTGAAAGGCCGCACCCAATCGGAGATCGAGCAATTGATTCAAGATGCCCACGCGGTGGAGAAGGCCGGCGCATTCGCGGTCGTGCTCGAGATCGTCAAGGCGGAAGCGGCCAAACAAATTACGGACGCAATTGGGATACCGACCATCGGGATCGGATCGGGCGACAATTGCGACGGTCAAATCCTGGTCACCCACGATCTGATTGGCTTGTTTCCCTGGTTCACCCCGAAATTTGTTTCGCCGGCTGCCCGGGTAGCGGACGAAATCAGGCGGGCCGCGACCGTATTCGCAGAACGAACACGGAACGGCAGCATGTTGTCCAATCTCCGATCATGAGAGTGTCCGATTACGAGTTTGGCGACCTGGAAAACGCGCTGTTATCGGCCCGGAAACAGAGAAACTGGCTCTGGCTTGGTCTTCTGGTCTCGCTCACCCTCCATCTTGCTCTGTGCGCCTACTTTTACCGGACTCGGTTCCAATCGATCGGGTCGAACCTGGCTGAGATGCCGCAGCCACCTGCGTTCAAAGTGCGAAGCGTCGAGCTTTCCCCGCAGCTGGATAAGAACAGCGTGGACCAAATCAATCCCGCGGCCAAGCCGAATCCGGACAATACCGAGGAGCAACTTCCCGACGAGAAAAAATCTTTCGACAAGCTATTGCAGGATGTGCAGGCGAGCGCGGCGATGCCCGATGATCTGAACGATGTGTTGCCGGAGAAACCAAAGGTGGAGCCGGACACGACGTCGTTGATGACGGATATCGAACGCTCGACCGCCCAGACTCTTGCCACCAGTCCGAATGCGTCCCGCGAGCAATCGATGTTGAACGACACGGCGATTTCCGGTCGTCCTCAACCGGCCTTGACCGGGACGGAGCTGGCCACGAGCACCACGATCAAGCGGCCTAACGTGTTCACCAGTAAAATTCCGGGTGATAGCGCCGGCCCTAACAAGGGGCGTTCTCCCGGATTCAGCGACCTGGATCAGCTCCTGGCTCAGAAGGGACCGCTCGGTTCGGGAACACAATTACGGATGCCGGACGATCAATTGTTTCAGTACGACAGCGCAGGCTTGCAGCCCAGCGCAATCGAGCAATTGCGCAAGCTGGCGGTGCTGATCAAGCGGAATCCGAACGCGAGGTTCACCGTGGAAGGATATACCGATTCCTTTGGGTCGCCGGAATATAATCTCGATTTGAGCCAGCGACGGGCCGACAGCGTGAAACAATATCTGGTTCAGGCGATGGGAATCAGCCCGGCTCAGATCGAGACGCGTGGGTACGGGCAGAGCAAGTTTTTGGTGCCACCGAATTTGAACGCCGGGCAGTCGCAACCGGACATCGACGCCGAGATCAGACGCCAGCAGCCCAACCGCCGGGTGGTGATCGTGGTTCACACCAAGGAAGGCTGAGGGGCGCGAACGTTTGCGTGCTGACGTCCAATCAAAGCTGGGCGCATGTAGCAACCGGCCTGTGGCCGGTTCGGGTGAACGGGAAAATTGGATGGTGCGTTGTGCGCGTTTTCCGAAAGACACCGCCCACAGGGCGGTGGCTACACATCTTTCACCAGTTTTTGATCCACTGGGCCTGGTCGGTTGCGCTTCCACTGGTAGTGCCGGCCGTACTCCAAAGATCGAAAGTTGGATTGTACCCGGCCGCGCCGGCTGCTCCCGCAGGATTCGCGTCCGGGTTTTTCGCGGTGGAATAGCCGTAGCTGTAACCGAAAGGGTCGCCGATAGCAGTCACCGAAGCTGTGGAAGGCGGCGCAGGCAAAAGCATGTTCGGTTTAAAGGTGAAATAACCTTTTTGATCTGCCGCACGATTTCCATCGGTGTCGCCGCTGATCAATTTATAAAGAGCCAAACTCGCTGCTGTATAGTTTGCCGGGTTACCGTCGGTCGGCAGCAGGGCAGTCGTAGTCGCATTATAAGGATACACCCCGTTATCGGCCTTGTAGCTTTCGCAGGCGGCGGACATGGCGGCGATTTCGGTTTCGGCGCGGGAGCGGGCGCCTTTTTTCTGCACATAACCCATCGTGCCGATGATAAGGCCGGCCAGAATGAGGATGATCGCGATAACCACGAGCAACTCGATGAGGGTGAAGGCGGCAGTGTAGCGGTGTTTGTGCCAAACACCGATTCTATTAGTCAGGCGTTTGACACAAACGCCTCTGCAATTTGCGCGCTCCACTTTTACGTTTGCTGCTGCAACGTGCTGATGATGGTGATGAGCGGCAGGAAAAGAGCGATCACGATGGTGCCGACAACTATTGCCAGAAAAACAATCATGATCGGCTCGAGCATCGACGTCAGCGCCGCCACCGAATTATCCACTTCGTCATCGTAAACGTCGGCGATTTTCAAAAGCATCTCCGGTAACTGACCGGTTTCCTCGCCGACGTCGACCATGCTGATTACCATGGGCGGGAAAGCGCCGCTGGCTTCGAGCGGTTGAACGATCGATTCGCCCTCTTTTACGCTATCGTGGACCTGGGAGATGGCGCGGGCTATCACGGTGTTTCCGGCGGTGGCCCGGGTGATGTTCAGGGCCTGTAAAATGGGGACACCGCTCGTGACCAGCGTTCCCAGGGTGCGGGAAAACCGGGAAATGGCGGTCTTACGGATGACATCGCCAAACAGCGGAAATCGGAGTTTGATCCGGTCGATCACGGAACGGCCTCCCGCGGTGCGGCTGATAAAGCCGTAACCGGCGATCAAGACAAAGATCGCGCCTATCAAGAGGAGCCAGTGATCCTGGACAAACCGGCTCAGACCGATGATAAAGCGGGTAACTGCGGGCAGGGGCTTGTTTCCGAGCATGTCGTGAAAAATTGCCTCGAACTTCGGCACGATATAAACGAGCAGAAACGCCATGATGGTGATGGCCATGACCATTACGATCACCGGATAAACCATGGCGGCGATCACCTTGTTTTTGATCTTGGCGGCTTTCTCCTGGAATTCAGCAAGCCGGGTGAGGACGATTTCCAGGACGCCGCCCAGTTCTCCGGCCCTGACCATGTTGACATAGAGATCGTTGAAGATACGGGGATGCTGGGCCAGGCTCTCGGAAAACGTGCCGCCGCTTTGCACGCCGTCGGCCAGTTTATTGATCGTGTTCCGCAGCACCTTGTCGCGTTCCTGTTTTGCCAAGACGGTGAGGCCACGGAGCAAGGGGAGCCCGGAGTCGATGAGAGTGGCGAGCTGGCGGGTAAAGATCATCAGGACCTTGGGTTTGACCGTTTTGCGCTCGAGCAAAACCATGCCGCTGCTGGTGCGAGTCCGGGCCGGCCGGGGCACCTTTCCAGCGGCCCGGGCGGCCTGGCCATCCGGACCGCCTTTGCCTTCTTCGTAGACGCTGGTGGGAAAATATCCGGCTTGCCGCAGCTGCCCGATCACTTCATTGCTGGAGGCGGCGTCCATCAGGCCGGTGGATTCCTGGCCGCGGGCGTCAAGGGCTACGTAGGTAAAACGGGGCATGAGTGGAGGCGTATTTTCGAGAATAAAATAATAGGCAGTTGCCTTCCCAGTGTCGAGGGCTAACGCGGTGCGGAAGCACCAATAACCATCATTCCCGATTCCTCGCTCCGCTCGGAATGACCGAAAGACTACCCTTCGCAGTCATCCCGAGCGGAGCGAGGGATCGGGCAAACGGGTTTGGAGCTTGGTGCTTCGGGGCGGACGCTGGTTACGTATATTTTAACACCTCTTCGATCGTAGTATCCCCGGCAAAGATGCTTCGCACTCCGTCCGTCCGGAGAGTGTTCATGCCCAGTTCGATTGCTTTTTGCTTCAATACCACCGTCGGCGCCCGCTGGTTGATCATTTCCCGGACGGGATCGGTGATCCGCATCAGTTCGTAAATGCCGATCCGGCCTTTGTACCCGGTCTGGTTGCAAGCGTCGCATCCTTTTCCGTAAAAGAATTTTTTCTCCCCGATGTCGCGCCGGGGAATTTCGAGCTGGGCCAGGAGAGAATCGTTAGGCCGGAAATCGGTCCGGCACTGCGAGCAAATCCTGCGCAAGAGCCGCTGACCAAGAACAGCCTCGAGAGTGGAAGAAATCAGAAACGGTTCCACCCCCATGTCGATCATTCGGGTGATTGCGCCCGGGGCGTCATTGGTATGGAGGGTGGTGAAAACGAGATGACCGGTTAACGACGCTTGGATGGCGATCTGGGCCGTTTCCAGGTCGCGGGTTTCACCCACCATGATCCGGTCCGGGTCCTGGCGCAGAAAAGCGCGGAGAATACGGGCAAAAGTAAGACCGATCCCTTCGTTGACCGGGACCTGAATGATTCCTTCGAGATCGGTACTCGACCGGCTCTTCCGCGGTCAACAATTTGGAGTCGATGGTGTTGATCTTGCGCAGACAGGAGTAAAGGGTCGTCGTTTTTCCGGAGCCGGTCGGGCCGGTCACGATAAAAATGCCATTGGGTCGTTTGATGATTTCGAGGATGTACTCATGGATGTAATCGGGCATTCCCAGCATCTCCAAATCAAGATTCACCGTGCTGCGGTCGAGTACTCGAAGGACGACGCTCTCGCCGAACTGAGTGGGCAGGGTCGAGACACGAAGATCGACGTGCCGGCCGGCGATATTTTTTTGAATACGTCCATCCTGCGGCAGCCGGCGTTCGGCAATATTCATGCTCGCCATCACTTTGACGCGGGAGATGACAGGCAGAGCGAGATGGCGGGGCGGGGGAGACATTTCATAAAGAGCGCCGTCCACCCGATAGCGAATTTTGAATTCGTTTTCGAATGGCTCGAAATGTATGTCGCTGGCCCGATCCTGAATCGCCTGGTAGAGAATCAGGTCCACAAAACGAATGATGGGGGTGGCATTTGCCTCGGCCTCGGCCGCAGCGGCCCCGTCGTGTTCCCGCAATTGCAACAATTCGCCCGCGTCTCCGAGCTGCTTGAGGATTTCCTCCATGCTCGAGGTGTCGGTGCCGTAATACTGTTTGATGCGTTCCTCGATTTGCCCGGTGGGGGCGACGACGACATCGATGTCCTTGCCCAGGGCGAAACGAAGATCCTCGGCCGCGCGCGGATCGAGCGGATCGACCAGTGCGACCCGGATGGTGTTGCGGTTGAGTCCGAGGGGAAGGGCCCGGTGCAGCCTGGCCAGGCCGCTGGGAATGAGCTTTAAGATCTCGGGAGCAATCTCCTTGTCGTGCAAATCGACAAATTCGGTCCCCAGGGCGGTTGCGATCGTCTCATAAAATCCATGTTCGTTGACAAAACCGCTGTCGATCAGCGTTTGGGCGACGGTTTTTCCGTTCAAGCTTGCTTCGGTAAGAACATCATCGGCCTGCGACGGCTGCAGGACGTGCTGTTCGATGAAAAGTTCCGCGACTTGTTTGTCGTTCATTCGTTGAAGCGTTGAAGCGTTGAAGCGTTGAAGGGTTGAAGGGTTGAAGGGTTGAAGGGTTGAAGCGGTAGTTGGCTAGCTCACGTCTCCAATCGTGATTGAAATCACTTCTTCCGCCGAGGTTAGGCCGGCCAGGACCTTTCTCACGCCGTCTTCGCGCAACGTGCGCATTCCCAATTCACGGGCGCGGTGCCGGAGCATCATGGTCGAGCTCCGCTGATTGATCATGTGACGGACCTCGTCGTCTATTATAAAGATCTCGAAAATCCCCATCCGCCCCTTGTAGCCGGTCTGGCGACACTTTTCGCATCCGACCGGCCGCATCACCTGCGATTCGCGCAATTGCCCGGGCTCAATTCGCAAGGCCCGTAATTCGGTTTCGGTTAGGTCTCCGGGTTGACGGCAATTGACGCAGAGACGCCGGATGAGCCGCTGGGCCATGATTGCGCGGATGGAAGAGGCGACCAGGAATGGCTGGACTCCGATATCGATCAAGCGCGCGACTGCCGACGGAGCGTCGTTGGTATGCAGGGTACTGAAAACAAGGTGACCGGTCAGGCTGGCATTGGTGGCGATCGAGGCTGTCTCCAGGTCGCGAATTTCACCGATCATGATGATGTTAGGCGCCTGTCGCAAAATGGACCTGAGGGCCGCCGGGAAAGTCATGCCGATTTCGGGATTTACCTGGACCTGGTTGATCCCGTTCATTTGATACTCGATCGGCTCCTCCACCGTAATGATCTTGCGGTCGGGTTTATTGATGTAATTGAGGCAGGCGTAAAGGGTGCTTGTTTTTCCGGAACCGGTGGGGCCGGTCACGAGCAGAATTCCATCCGGCAATTTGATCAGCCGCTCGAATGTTTCCTGGTCGTCGCTAAAAAATCCCAGCTCGGGCAAGCCTAAGACCAGGCTCGACTTGTCAAGAACTCGCATAACCACGCTTTCGCCATGGTTGGTCGGGATGGTGGAAACGCGCAGATCGATCGGTTTCTTTTTGATTTTCACCTGGATACGCCCGTCCTGGGGCAGACGTTTTTCCGCGATGCTCATCGAGCCGGTCATGATCTTTAGCCGGCTGACAATGGCGGACTGCAAACGTTTGGGAGGCGCCTGCATCTCCTGAAGGACGCCGTCGATCCGAAAGCGAACCCGAAATTTCTTGTCGAGCGGCTCGAGATGGATATCGCTGGCCCCGGCCCGATGGGCTTCGATCAGCAGCATCGACACCATTCGAATGATAGGGGCGTCCGCCTCGTCGCCTTCGGCGGCGGCGCCTTCTTCGCTAATCTCCAATCCGAGATCGACATCGTCGCCGATTTTCTTTTGCAGAACGTCGGCTGCTTCGTCGGCGGTCCCGTAATATTTGATGAGGGCTTCGCGAATCTTGACCGGGCTGCTGCAAACCAATTCGATTTCGCGCTGCAACAGAAAACTCAGACTATCGATGGTGTCGATGTCGAGCGGATCGCTTACTGCCACAACCAAACCGGTCTCGCCGAACGCAACCGGAACGACCTTGAATCGGCGGGCGTCTTCGGCCCGGATCTGCTTGATCACTTCCGGCGGGATCACCATCGACGAGATGTCGATCCAGTCCATGTGCGCCTGGCCGGCTAACGTCCGGGAAACGTCGGCTTCGGAAATGATGCCATCCTTGATCAGCAGATCGACCAGACTGTCCGCCGCCCCATTCAGCCGGGTGCGGGCATTATCGATTTGCGGTCGAGTGACGAGTCCCACATCCTGTAGAACCCGGAGCACGTAATCTTCGTTTTGTTGCACCTGCGAAAAGATGTCTAAAGGAGCAATTTACTGCAAATCTTTGCAGGGGCGAACTCCGGAACCGGGACGGCCTCGCAGGGGCTCTCCCCTCCCCAAAAAAGTGGGACGAGACAAGCTCGTCCCTCCGGCTCGCGGCGCGCGATCCACTTATTCGACCGTTACGCTCTTGGCCAGATTGCGCGGCTTATCCACGTCGCGCCCCAGCTCGACTGCCAGGTGATAGGCCAATAGTTGCAGGGGAATCACGGCCAGCACGGGGCTGACACAGTCATGGGCCACCGGCACCTCGATGATTTCGTTAGCAACTCCTTTCAATTGTTTCGCTCCGGTGCCGCTGGTAACGGCGATGATCGGACCTTTTCGCGCTTTTACCTGCTCCATGTTGTTCAGGTTTTTGGAAAAAACCCCATCATCGGTTGCGATAAAGACCGAAGGCAGCTCGGGGCGGATCAGAGCGATGATTCCATGTTTTAGCTCGGCGCTGGGATGGCCTTCGGCGTAGAGGTAGGTGATCTCTTTCATCTTCAGAGCGCCCTCGAGCGCAATCGGGAAATTGAATTGCCGCCCCAAAAAAAGCATTCCGCCGACGTCGGCATATTTCCTGGCGATTTCTTTGATCTGATCGCTCAACTTCAGCACGCGCTCGATCTGGCCGGGAAGCGATTCCAGCGCTTCAATGATCCGGCTTCCTTCGGCAGTGGATAAATGGCGCATCCGTCCAAGCAGAAGACCGATCAGGGTGAGGATGACCAGCTGGGATGTGAACGACTTGGTGGCGGCGACCCCGATTTCGGGCCCGGCATGCATGTACACTCCTCCGTCGCTTTCGCGCGCGATGGTGCTGGCGACGTTGTTGCAGATGCCCAGGGTGCGATAGCCTTTGCGCCGGCTTTCCCGCAATGCACCAAGGGTATCGGCGGTTTCGCCGCTTTGACTAATGGCGAAAACCAGGGTGTCGGCCGTCATTGGTGTGTTGCGATGCCGAAATTCGCTGGCGTATTCCACTTCCGTCGGAATACTGGCCAGCTGCTCGATCAGATATTCGCCCACCATGGCGGCGTGCAAAGCGGTCCCGCAGCCAGTCAGCACCACCCGTCCTACATCGCGCAACTGGGCCGGGGTCATGTTTAGTCCGCCGAGTTTTGCCGTGCACTCCTCGAAAGCGAGCCGGCCGCGCATGGCATCCCGGACGGAGTCTGGTTGCTCGAAGATCTCCTTGAGCATGAAATGCGGGTAATCGCCTTTTTTGATGTCTTCGGCGCTGAATTCGACTTTGCTGACCTGCCGGCTCCCGCTCGCTCCTTCCTCTATCAGCGAGCTGATCTCGAACTTGTCGCGTTCCACCGCCACGACATCGAAATCGTTGAGGTATACCGCATCCCGGGTATGGGCCACGATCGCGCTGACATCGCTGGCTAAAAAGTTCTCCTCTTTGCCGACTCCAAGAACAAGAGGACTGCCCCGGCGGGCGCCGACGATAAAGTTAGGAATATCGGCATGGATCACGGCGATGCCGTAAGTGCCGATGACCTGCTTCAATGCCGCCCGAACCGCGTTGACCAGGCGGGCCTTGGAATCTTTGCCATCGAGCTGCTGGTAGATGCTCCCGATAAGATGAGCCAGCACTTCGGTGTCGGTTTCAGTGGTAAATTTATGATCGCCTTCCTCGAGCAGCTGCTTTTTGAGGGCCTGGTAATTTTCGATCACTCCGTTATGAACCAGAGCGATTTTCCCAGTGGCGTCGAAATGGGGATGCGCATTTTCGTCCGTGACTTTCCCGTGGGTCGCCCAACGGGTGTGACTGATCCCAAAGCATCCGGTCGGAGGTTTGTCCGTGACCAGCTGGGCCAGCGCAGCAATTCGGCCGGCGCATTTTCGGGTTTCAACGTGATCCCCGTTTACGATCGCCATCCCAGCCGAGTCGTAGCCGCGGTATTCGAGGCGGCGGAGCCCATCGAGCAAGATAGGCGCTGCCTGCGACAATCCGACATAACCGACAATTCCGCACATAATTACACTGACAAAGCACCCGATCTTACCACATTTCTGGGACAAATCCCAGCCTCAGCCAGGGCGCAAAAAGGTTGCCGGACGGGCCGGACGCTGAGTAATTGAGGAGGTGCAAACGCAAGACACGGTGCAGCGCGATTCCTTGTTGATCAGTTCGCCCCTGTCGACCCCATCGCTCCCCCCCGGCACGACCCAACGGACGCTGTCCGTCATTATGGGGGGTGGGGCAGGAACCAGGCTTTTTCCCCTGACCAAAGACCGGGCCAAACCGGCTGTCCCGCTCGGGGGCAAATATCGGCTGGTCGATATTCCGATCAGCAATTGTCTCAACTCAGGGCTCCGCTCGATCTACGTCCTTACTCAATTCAACAGCATGTCGCTGCATCGGCACATTCAGGCCAGCTACAAGTTCGACAACTTCTCCCGCAGTTTCGTCGACATCCTGGCCGCCCAGCAAACGCCGGAAGGCTCGCAATGGTACCAGGGCACGGCTGACGCGGTCCGCCAGAACATGCGTTATTTCCTGGAGCGCCCGTTTGATTACTATCTCATTCTGAGCGGCGATCAGCTTTATCGAATGGATTTCAGGGCTCTGTTGCATCAGCACATTCTCTCCGGGGCCGAGATCACTCTCGCCACCAAACCGGTTCATCGCGAACAAGTCTCCGAATTCGGTGTGATGCAATGTGGAGTCGACCGGCGGATCACCCGGTTCCTGGAAAAGCCGAAAGACGAATCGCTTTTACAGGATATGCGAATGAGCCGGGAACTGCTTGCCGCGGTCGGTCTGGGAGAAGAGGAGGAACTGTTTCAGGCGTCGATGGGCATTTATCTCTTCAACCGTGAAGTGCTGGTCCAATGCCTGGACAACAGGCTGGTCGATTTTGGCAAACATGTGATTCCGCACTCGATCAAAGACCGGCATGTAAGCGCCTACATCTTCAAGGGCTACTGGGAAGATATCGGAACGGTCAGGGCATTCTATGAAGCCAACCTCGATCTGACGAATCTGGTGCCGGAATACAGTTTCTTCGACACCGAGGCGCCCATTTACACGCATCCGCGTTTCCTGCCCGGCAGTAAAGTGAATGGCGCGACTTTGCGCCAGGCGATCATCTCCGATGGTTGCATCATATCGGACGCGCACCTCGAACGGTCGGTTATTGGGATTCGGAGCATTATCCAATCAGGCGCCACCATTCGAAACAGCATTGTGATGGGCGCCGATTATTTCGAACATGAGGGGCGCGGCGAAGCCGGAGTTCCAGCGATAGGCATTGGCCGCAATTGCGTGATCGACCGGGCGATCATCGATAAGAACGCGCGTATTGCCGACGGCGCTGTGATTACACCGGAGGGTAAACCGGCCGACTTCGACGGTGAGAATTACTTTATCCGGGAAGGCATCGTGGTCGTTCCTAAAAACGCGGTCATCCCGGCCGGGGTCTGGATTTGAGGAAAACCTGACCGCTCACCGGCTAAGGGCGAGAGAGCAATTTGGGCCATCTGGCGGCGGACGGCTTCTAAGGCGGCCCGGGCGCGCGGCGCGGCTAAAGGGCAAAATCGATGCGGCCCGAAATCAGCGGCGATCGCTGATGTTGCTCAGTTGGCCGCCAACTTCCCATTTTTCCTGCTTATTCCACGGGATCTGCGATTCCTTGTGGGCGTCAGGATCGTTCACCAACGCGACGTGTTTCTTTTGAGTTGCGCAGGAAACCAGTCCAGTCGCAACCGCAACGATTAGCAATGTTCCGATTTTTTTTCTCATCTCAGGAATTCGTGCCCGCATAAACCACAATGTCCCCCGGCTGCACTTCGACTCCCCGGGCCAGAGTACTGGTAATAATATCGCCAATGGCCGTGGAAGGTTCAACTGAAGAAACTCGGATTTTTCCGATCAACGTGCCATCGCGCAAGACCAGCATTTCGGCGTTCGGTTCCACCCCCTGCCTGCCCCCCAGATTCAAAACGACAAAATTGTAGGCCTGATTAACCGCCAGGACCGTGCCCCGCAGCCCGGCTTTTCCACCGGAAGGCGCCTGGCGCTTTTTCTCTTCCTCGAGCTGGGCGGAACGGTCCTCGGCCGCCCGAATCTTGTCGGATAAAAACGAATTTTCGTGTTCGGCGCTTTCCAGCTGATGACGGGCTTCATCGAGTTGGGCCTGGAGCTCTGAGACCGAAGGCGCTCCCGGATTTTCCGATGGCTTTGCCGTCGCTTCCTCGATTCGGCCTTGCAACGATGAAATCTCGCTCTGAGCGGCCTCCAACTTATTTTGCAACTCCGTCTTTTGGGTTTGGAGTTGCACCAGGTCGGATTCCGCCTTGGCCACCTTGCTTTCGACCTCGCCCGCTTTCGCCACGGCCGCGACCGCTTCCGCCTCCCGGGCTTTTATTGCCTTTTGTTCAGCGGTCCGGCGCCGGGCCATGTCGTCCCGGGCTGCGGTTGCACTGGTTACACTCTGACGGAGCGAATTGACCTTTTGGCCATTGAGAAAGGCGAGCACCAGGGCCAGGGTCAGAAAAGCCGCAGATAGCCCAATAATATTCTTCGGGGTAATGCCAAAAGTCATCGACGTGGAAACTGCACCGGAGTCATTTCTACATGTGAATTGCTGGGAATTGCAATCCTGATTCGTGGGCTCGAATTCAAGGACCGCCAAAAGGCCTTTAGCCCAGGGCGGTTGGACTTAACCAAGCCTGGCCCACCGCCAGGGGTGGGGCGGCTGGACCGCTGCTACAGAGCAG
This sequence comes from uncultured Verrucomicrobiae bacterium, assembly GCA_963728975.1. Classification (GTDB taxonomy): domain Bacteria; phylum Verrucomicrobiota; class Verrucomicrobiia; order Chthoniobacterales; family UBA10450; genus DATFCK01. The sequence continues at coordinate 350,235 of CAVSMF010000001.1, read as the reverse complement.
CCAGAGACACAGTTCCGAGATACTCGTCGGGATTGCTCCGGAGATGGGTTTGCCACCTTGGAAACCCGGGCGAATTGGCGTTGCGCGGTTTGGTTTTCCAACCTATACACGGTTGATGGGACAACAGCATCGGGTCAGAACCAAGCGAAAACGGCGGCGCGCATATCTGCGGCGGAAGAAGACGGCGGCCAAGACACCGAGGCGGGAACCCGGCAAATCAAAAGCCAGGAAGCAATCTCCGGAGTCGGAGTAAGGCCGAGCCGTTGGGCTTCTCGGCCAACAGCGGGCAGAGCGAGCATTTATGCGGCAGCGGCGGCGATATTTGGTGGTCGATGGCCATAGCGTGATTTTCGCCTGGCCTGAGCTTCGCAAGCTCCATCAACGGCGGCCGGTCCTGGCGCGGGACGCGTTGAGCAAAAAGTTACGGGATTATCAGGACTGGACCGGTGTCCGGGTGATTGTTGTTTTCGATGGCCAGGGAACACAAGTTAGCGCGATATCCGAGCCGCACGAAGTGCAGATCTTCTACTCACGCAAAGGGCAAACCGCCGATGCCATTATCGAGCGGCTTGCCGCCAAATATGCGGCCCGATACAACCTGACGGTTGCGACATCCGACTCACTGGAAAAGGAAACGGCCAACAGTTTCGGCGCTCATTGTATCTCACCTGAAATGCTTTGTGCGCTGTTGGAGGAATCAGTTCCCGGCTGAATTTTCAGCTAGAAGCCAACTCACAAATAGGGGTAGGCCGCGTGGCAGTCCGATTTTTCGGTTTGAACAAGGCGCGCCGAGGAAGCATGTCCGGTGCGACCTGCGACCGAGAAGCAACGCCGTTCAAACCAAAAAGCGGCGCCACCCAGAGGGCAAGAGCAATTTGGGGCGTCTGGCGGCGTTGCTCGCTCCTGACAGACCGCTGCGGGTATGCTCGTTGCTCGCGCCTTGCCATCCACCCCAAATTGTTCTTGCGCGGCCTGCCCCTATTTGTGAGATGGCTTCTAATGCGCGATGGTCGGCGAGATGTTAGGCGACCGAAGAGTGGATCGCTCTCAGGCGACGCTTGCCAGAGCCGGTTGAATGGGAGTTGGAGTGCGAGTTTTGTGCCGGGCCTGTTGTTGGCACGTGGCCAGCACTCGGGAGAGCACACAATAGAGTTGTTCGATTGGGAGATTCTTGCTGACGTAACCATTTGCTCCGGCTCGGAGGGCGGCATGCATTTGGTCTTCGTCGTAGCCCATGCCGGTGAAGACGATGATGGGGACAGTGATATTGATATCGCGGATAAACGAGATTAGGGAGATGCCGTCGACCTTGGGCATTTTGAGATCGACAATGATGACTTCGCAGTCGTTATGGGCGAGCCAGGCGGCGGTTTGAAAGCCTTCGGTGATGGATTCGGAGTTATGTCCTTTTTGTCTGAGATAAGTGACGAGGAACCGGGCGATGCTGGGGTCATCGTCGATGATCAGGAACTGAAAAGAATTGCGCGGAGGAAGCTTCATCGTGCTTTATAATTACTATATAGGCTATAAGCACTAAGCTTGCCAGCGGCCTCAACTTGCCTGAACCCGCATTTTCTACCCCCGCCAAAACCCCGCCCGACCCGCCCCCCTAGCTGGCGCGCCCCTTCGGATCGCTCTCCCGACCCCCGCGGAACTGCTCAATCTTTTTCTCAAGCGCTTTCAGCCTGGCAAATAATTTTCCCAAATTGCGCACCCAGACGACTTGCTCTTTCTCCCTGGCCAAAGGTTTTGCCGGTACACCCCACCACGTTCCCCCGGCGATGTTCTTGGACACGCCGGTTTTTGCTCCCAGGGTCGTGTCATCGCCAACCTCGATATGGCCGACAATACCAACCTGGCCACCCATTACGACCCGGTTTCCGATCCGGGTGCTTCCGGCAATGCCTACCTGGGCGGCCATCACCGTGTTCTCCCCCACGATCACGTTGTGAGCCAGGTGCGCCAGGTTGTCGATCTTGACCCCCCTTTGAATCCAGGTCCGGCCGAAACGCGCCCGATCAATTGTCGTGTTGGCCCCGATCTCGACATCATCGTCAATCTGGACAATGCCGAGCTGCGGGATCTTTTCGTAACCGGTCTGAGTAGGTTCAAATCCGAATCCGTCTGCGCCGATCACGACCCCGCTATGGACGATCACGCGGGAGCCGATTTTCGCTCGTTCCCGGATAATCACGCCTGGATAGATTTTGCAGTTCGAGCCGATCACGGTTCCGTGCCCGACATACGTTCCCGCCCCAAGGAAGGTATCATCACCGATCTCGACTCCCGGTTCGATAACGACAAAAGGCTGGATCACCACCCGCTGTCCGAGCTTCGCGCTTGGGTCGACAGCCGCTTTGTCGTGAACACCCGGTGCAAACCTGATCGGGGGCGGCGCAAATTTCGCGACGACTTGCTCAAACGCCCTCATTGGGTTCGCTACCCGAATGTGGGCGGCTGGAATCGGGCCGGCAAAATCAAGCGGAACGAAGACGGCGGTGGCTCGAGTATTTTGAAGTTGAGCGGCGTACTTGCGATTATTGAAGAAAGTGATGTCGCCCGGCGCGGCCTCGGCCAAAGAAGCTGCGCCAGTGATCTTCTGGTCGGGATTTCCTGCCAACTCGCCGCCGGAGATCTTCGTCAATTCCCCGAGGGTGAAGGTGGTTGGATGGGGCGCGCCGCTCACAGGCACCTTAAGCTCGACATGGCAGCTGTTATTTTTTCAAGCTTGCGCGCACGGCGTCGAGCTGGCCGGCCGAACCTAGTTTCTCGTTCTTATGCGCGATGAAGTTTGCGTATTCCTGGACAAAGACTTTGCCAGGAGGCCGGAAATCGAATTGTTCGGGGTGATCACGAAAGAACTCGCGATGGACACGGGTCCAGACAAGCCGGCCATCGGTGTCGATATTTACCTTGGTCACGCCCAGTTTAGCAGCGGGTAAATATTCATTTTCATTAACCCCGCGCGCGGAAGGATCGAGCTTTCCGCCGGCGGCATTGATTCGTTCGACTTCGGATTTAGGCACGCTGGAAGAGCCGTGCATCACGACAGGGGTGGGAGGCAGCCCCGCCTTTTTCAGGTTGTCTCGGATCTGCTCGATGACATTAAAGTGCAGCGATTGCTGCCCTTTGAACTTGTAAGCGCCGTGGCTGGTGCCGATCGCTGCGGCCAGAGAATCGCAGTGGGTTTGCTTGATAAATTCGACCGCCTCGTCCGGGTTGGTCAGGCAGGCGTGACCTTCGTCGACTTTGATGTCTTCTTCGACTCCTCCGAGCATGCCGAGCTCGGCTTCCACGCTGATCCCCTTGGCGTGGGCGCGAGCCACCACGCGTTTGGTGATTTCAACATTTTTGTCAAATGTCTCGTGACTGGCGTCGATCATGACCGAGCTGTAAAACCCGGACGCGATGCAGTCGTAACAGGTCTCCTCGTCACCGTGGTCGAGATGGACGGCAAAAATCGCCTCTGGAAATATCTGTTCGGCGGTTCGAATCATGGCTTCGAGCATGCGTTTATCGGCATAACTGCGGGCGCCTTTTGACAATTGGATAATGAACGGGGCGCTGCTTTGGACGTTGCCCCGGAACAAGCCGAGGAGTTGTTCCATGTTATTAATGTTATAGGCGCCGACGGCGAATTTTCCGTACGCGACCTTGTAGAGTTGAGCGGTGGTGACAATCATGACTTTGACGAACGGTTGCGGACACGCAGATCGTCGATCCGCGAATGGTCCGGCAACAGAGTCAAATCGCAACCCGAAAAGCGCAAATCTAAAATTGCTGCGGCCCGAGAATTTCGGGCGCTGTCCGCCTCGCGATTTCGTCTTCAACGGCGCACCCCCGGCCCGGCCACGGGGATCGCCCGGCCATCAGCTGCCGTTTGAGCTGGCCGGCAAGGTGACGCTAACCAGCGTTCCCTTGGAGGTCGAGTCGATCTCGACCCGGCCGTTGTGATCGAAAATGGTTCGCTTCACAATTGGCAGGCCGAGTCCCATTCCGCGCGGCTTGGTCGTGCAGAAGGGCGAGAAGATCTTTTCTTTTAGGTCCGGGTCGATCCCTTTGCCATTGTCCCGAATCGTAACCACCACGCTACTGGTGTGGGCGCCTTCCCGGACCGGCTTGGCCGCCAGCACGATGCGCGGCTTTTCCTGGCCGGCCGCCGCCTCAGCCGCGTTGGCCAGAAGGTGAGCAAACACCTCGGCCAGCGCCGTTTCGTCGCCCATCACTTTTGGCAAATCGTTAGGTAGCGAGGTTTCCAGGGAAAACTTCCCGTCCACGTCGAATCGAGTTTTCGCAATCTCCAGCCCCCGGTTCACCGATTGCCGAACATCCAGGGGTTTGAAAATCAGTTCCGGTGGATGGGCGAAGTTGTTGATCTGGGTAATGATCCGGTCGAGCCGATCGATTTCCCGAACCACAATTTCATTGAATTCCTTTCGAAATTCCGCGTCATCGAACCTTTCCGGAAGCAGCTGGGCGAACGTCTTGATTGCCACCAGTGGGTTACGGATTTCGTGAGACATGCTGGCAGCCAGATCGGTCCAGAAGGCGGCCCGCTCCACCAAGTCCTGTTTTTGGCGCAAGTCTTCTTCGGCAGTCATATCATGGATGACCGCGACCGCGCCAAGAGCCGTCTGGTGATCGCTCAACCGGCGCGTTTCAACCGCCAGGGAACGCTGGGTCTTGCCGTCGATCCATTGCCGCGGCGGCAGGTTGGTTTTGGCATCGAGTGTTTCGCGCAGGAACCCCGCCATCTTGCTTCCCGCGGTCTCGACCGGCTTGTTCAGGACACGAGTGCCTTGCACACCCAGGATTTGCTCAGCCGTCGGATTAAACCAACGGATAATACCTTCTTGGTCGGTGGCGATGATCCCGGGTGGAATCGACTTCAACAGGGTTTCGGCCAGGGTCTTTTGCACCGCCACTTCCTCGTAGAGAAGCGCATTCTCAAGGACGGTGGAAACATGCTCGGCCAAAATCATCAGGCCCTCCAGGTCCTGGTAATCGAAACGTTGCCCGGTGAGCCGGTGACCGAAGAATAGCCAGCCGATGATGCGCCCGCGAGCGTAGAGAGGAACAATGACTTCCGCTCCAAAGTTGTCGAGGGCGCGGCGCAGTGTTGAACGCTGAGACCGATCCGCGGTGTCGGCCAGATTGGCCCGGCTGACCAGGTGAGCGTGTAATTCAAACCAGCGCACCAGCGGGTCGCGTTCCCCGAACTCGATCTCCTGCGTCTCCGGCAGGCAACGGAGACCGGCTCGGAGACGATACCGGTCTCCCTGGCGCATCTTCGAGAAAATGCCCACCCGGGCAACTCCGGCGGAATCGGCGACGCCCTCGACAAGGCTGGCAAGAAGCCCATCGACGTCATCAAACCGGCGGAACACTCGGGCAAATCGCAGCAAAGGAATTGAAGAGGAGGAGGTGCGCGGTTCGCGCGAGGGTTCAGGCCGTCGCCCGCGCTCGGGCGGCGCTGGGTTCGATTGTTCCTCGCGAAGATCGCGATTTTCTTCCAGGACGCGCAGATGATCGATGGCCCGGACGACCAGGGCCTGGAAATGGCGGCGATCGAGTTCCAGATCTTCGACGGCATAAATCCCCGAATCTTCAGCATCGCGTAACGGCTCGGAACGGGGAGTGCCGAGCGCGGTAACGAGCACATTGGGCCATTCCGATCGTACTTGTTCGATTAAATCGAGGCTCTCCTTGGCCCGCAGATCAACAACGAGCAGAGCAGGAGCCGACTGATACAGGACGGATTCGAGACGCTCCGGCTCCTGAACATGGCGGACCTGGGTGATGGTGCGCACAAACGCCTTCACTCGGCGAAGGAGATCGGAATCTTGAGTATATAAGACGCAGACCGGCGGTGCCGTCATGCCGCCGCCACCTCTCTGTCGAAGCGGACCAGCGGAAAAAGAATGTGAAAGGCAGTGCCCTTGTGAAGTTCGCTTTCGACTTCGATCTGGCCCCCATGTTCCTGGATGATCCCATGCACGACCGACAATCCCAGACCGGTGCCATAGTCCTTGGTTGTGAAAAACGGATCGAAAACATGGGCAATGTCTTCCGCCTTGATCCCTTCCCCATTGTCACGAATGGTGACCCGAAGAATTTCACGTGTCTCCCCGTTGGATTGGGTCAGAGGCGAGACCCACTCCGCGTCGGTGCGAATCTGGGTAGAAATGTTCAGTTCGCCTCCGTTTTTCATCGCGTCCATGGCATTGAGGAAAAAGTTGAGAAAGACCTGCTCGAGCTGGTCGGCATCAGCCCGGATTGTATCAACATCGGCCTCCCAAGAACGAGTTAATTTGATGTCTTTTTGATAAAGACGGTGTCCCACCAGGAGGAGCGATTTTTCCAGCACCTGGTGCACATGCATCGGCTCCAACTGCGGCTTGGCCGGTCGAGCGAAACGGAGAAGTTGATTAACCAGGGAGTCGATCCGGTCGATTTCGTGACCGATTAGGTTTGAGAACGTTTGCCGGAAATCCGAATCTTGATAGCGCTCCGGCAAGAGCTGGGCAAACGTCTTGATCGAGACCAGCGGATTCTTGATTTCGTGGGCCATTCCAGCGGAGAGCGTTCCGAGGCTGGCCAGGCGGTCGCTCCGGCGAATCTGTTGTTCGAGACGCTTGAGGGCGGTGATATCGGTGAGGACCATGAGCGCCCCCAGCACCTTTTGGTCTCGGCCGTGAAAGGTTGACGTGCTGGCGCGAGCGACCACATCTTCTTCGCCTGGTTGCAGGGTCAGCTCACTATTTTCCTGGCCCTGGCCGGTCCGGAGAGTTTCATATAGCGCATCACGTAACCCATCGGGCAGGTTGTCAATCGAGCGGTCGATCATTGCCCGCGCATCCAGTCCGGTGATCTGGGTGGCTTCATTATTAAACACAGTGATCCGCGCATCGGCGGCGATCGCGATGACGCCGGTGGTCAGATTTTCAAGAAGGGTCTCATTATAGATTCTGGCGTTCTGCACCTCGGTAAACAGCTCGGCGTTATCGATGGCCACGGCCAGTTGCCCGCACAGAACCTGGAGAGCGTTCTGCTCCATCGATCCGTAAATTCGGCCTGAGCGGCGCGGGCCCAGGAACATCACCGCGGAAAGGTGATCGCGGGCGAAGATGCCCATGACGACGGCAAGCTTGAGCGAGCGCATCCGGACGATGACGTCGTTTAGTTCGGCGGTGGGTCGTTGGCGGTGAAGCTCGTCCAGAACGATCGGGCTGCGATGCTGGCGCAGATGACGCACCAGCGGATCGTTATTGGACAGCGAAACAGCCGGGTAAGTGCTGTCGGCCGGCTGGAGGGCATAGGCCTGATCGAATCGATCGCGAACGTGGAGGAGAATCGCGACCCGGTCGGTCTTTACCGCCTCGGCAATGGTGGTGGCAAAACTCTTCAGCAAATCGTCGAGAGTGGTAACCGAACCCAGAATCTGGGCTGCCCGGCTCATGGTGGTGCGGAAGTCCATCCGGTGGGTGCTGATAAACAGCCGCTCGGCCAGCCGCTGGGAGACGCCGCGAGCCGGGGCCATAGCGAAAGCGATCACGATCGCAGCGGTAACGTGAGCGATTTCGCGGGCCTGGTTGGGATAAGCGCCTTGCAGGGCGGTGGCCACCAGCCACCAAACCGCCCCGTAGAGCGTCAGAAGATAGGCGGCGAGCAGAGTATAAGAAATGATCCGGCGCAAAAGAACGCCGACGTCCATGATTTTCTTGGTGGCAATGCCGTAGGCAATGATGAGGCTGAACAGCACCACTCGGAACGGGGCAAGCCAGAGCAGGCGCGCCCGTTCAATGAAAAAGCCGAAGCAGTACGAAATTAATGTCACCCCGACGGTGACAGCGACACCCACGACAATGAAGGCGAGCTCGGCCCGTTTACCTCCCGTGGCCCGGTGAAGGTCCCGGGCATAGTTGATCACGATCGCCAATCCGGCGGCGCCGAAAAAGATGCCGTAGATGGAGGCCCCCGGCCCATAGATCGCAACCACGGACCCCACCGCGGAAGAAAACCGGGCTCCCGCCAAAAAATACGAGGTTTGGCAGAACACCGCCATGGGGAGGGCGAAGAACGTCAACAGCCATGCTCCCTTGAATATGTCGCTCCACCGGTACTCGCTCTTCTTGATCGTGATCCGAAGCAGATCGAAAATCGCCAGGATAAACGCGCCGGCTACCGATGCTTGCCGTATCCAGAAAATCGCCGCCTGGCTGGAGCGGGCGTTTGCAATAAAGTACAAAGCTCCCAGCCACGCTCCCATGGCCAGGGACAACAAGAGAAAGCACTGGTTCGATTTTCGTCTCGGGTTGGCCTGGAAGACGGCCAGGCCCAGCCCCAGCTGAATAGCTACGGCTACGAGGTAGGAAATGTTAGCGCTGCTCATCAGGGGGAATGCGCTGCACTACCATCGTACTCGCACTACCTCCGAGGCCGCGGACGTTAAGGAGGGCACAGTTCACGTTCGCCCGGCGCGCCCGCGATTTGACAAAGCCCAGATCGCAGCGCGGATCAGGAACTTCATAGTTTGCAGTAGGCGGCACCATCTGATCGCGAATGGTCAAGGCGCAGGCTGCCAGTTGAAAAGGACCGCCGGCAGACAAGGCGTTCCCGGTCACACCTTTGATTGAGTTGATGGGAATTTCGTAAGCATGTTCTCCGAAAACCTTCTTGATCACTTCCACCTCGGTCGCATCGAGTATGGGATGGCCCGGGCCGTAGGCAGAAATATGGTCAACCTGGGTTGGAACCATCGCTCCATTTGCGAGGGCAATTTTCATCGAATCTTCCAAGCCCGACGCAGGCTTGGTAATGTCCTGGTCTCGCTGTTTGCCGTAGCCGGCGATCTCAAGATATATATGCACGCCCCGCGCCTCGGCGCGCTGATATTCCTCGAGCACGAAAATTCCGGCTCCTTCGGAAATAACGCCGGAGTCTCGCTCCAGGTCGAACGGCCTGCTTGCCTTGTCCGGTTCGTCGTTCCGGCAGGAGCTGAGTCCGCTGGCAATAAAGCTGCCCATCACCAACGGAGTAATCGGAGCATCTGTTCCGCCGGCGATTGCGATCTCTGCTTCACCCCTCCGAATCATTGCCGCCGCATCGGCCAACGCGTCCAAGCCCGAGGGACAGGCAGCCGAGACGGTGGTGGCATGGGCTGATGCTCCGATGCGATCCGCAATAACGCTGGCGGGCGCGGAAGGAATCGATGCCGCCGCAGTGGTTGGGGTCATACGGTTTGGACTATGACTGTTGGCCGAGTAAAAAGCGCTCTCGATAACGTCCATTGCGTTCATGCTCACTCCGATTATGACCGGAGTTGGGCTCGGCAACTCCAGATGGTTCGGGTCGAGCCCCGCATCTCTTAGCGCCATCATGGTCGCAGCGTAGGCCAACTGCGTGTGTCGTGCCATTCGCTTCGGTTTTAGCTCCGGTTCGATGTAATCCAGAGGATTGAATCCCTTGACCTCGCCCGCGATTCGGCTCTTGAACCCGGTGGCATCGAACAAGGTGATCGGCCCGATTCCGCTGCGGCCGGCGAGGAGCGACTCCCAAAATGCCCTGATGCCGATTCCGTTAGGCGCGAGGACGCCAATTCCAGTAACTACAACGCGATTACGCTTATTCATTTGCTGTGGGCTTTCATCCGGGGAAAGAAAAGGGGCAAAGCGGCGGCGGACTCGAGCGGCGAATCTCTTCGAACCTGCAGAGGCGTAACGACGTTAACTATTGGTGCCAGCACCGGTAAATCACGGCGCATTCTAAGCGCTACATTAAATCCAGTCATTATATTTTTCGGCCTCATTTGAACACAGTTGTTCACCGATTATGACTACTTATTCACAAGTTGCAGGTTGCGCGCCAAGCAAAATAGTTTCAAACTCCAGAACGGTGGCATTCCTTAACCTGCCTTTGCCTCTTGTCATTGTCCCGATTTCCGGCACGGCGCTAGCTTCATTCCCGGGCTGAATCCTACATGACCGCCGCGACCGATCTGCCCCAAATCCTCGTAATTGACGACGAAATTGGTCCTCGGGAAAGCCTGCGGATGCTGCTCAAAACGGATTATCAGGTGCAAACGGCCGATTGCGTCGAGGCCGGCCTTAAACTCCTGAAGGAGAAAAAACCCGACACCATCGTGATGGACATCCGCATGCCGGGAATGACCGGGATCGAGGGATTACGCAAAATCCGTGAGATCGATCCGCACCTTTCGGTGATCATGCTCACCGGTTTCGGGGCGCTGGATACGGCCAAAGAGGCGCTTCGTTTGGGGGCTAACGATTATATCAGCAAACCGTTTGATGCCGGAGAAATGCGGGAGGTGATCGGACGCAATGTCGAGCGCACCCGGGTCCAACGGGCGAGTGAAAACGCCTCCTCCGAAATCAAGGAGTTAAATGCCCGCTTGCTCAAACAACTCGCCCAGAAGGAGCGTCTCGCTTCCCTCGGACAAGCATCGGCGGAGTTCGTCCATGATTTGGGCAACCCGCTCACTATCGTTTGGGGTTATGTGCAGTTGCTGGCTAAAAAGCTCGATCGCTCGGACAGCGGAGACGATTCAGATAAGGCGGCATCGGTCAAGGAGCTGAACATTATCGAACAGAATGTCCGGCTTTGCCGGGAACTGCTCACCATGTGGCAGAGCTACGGCAGTGTGGAGGCCTCCCCGCACAAACCAATTTCGGTGTCGGCAATTGTCCGCGAAGTCATCAAAGGCGGCAGCGCAATGGCGGCGCAAACCGGCCTGGAGCTGAAAGCGAATGTCTGTGAGGATCCCTGCATGCTGATGGGTGATGCCGTGCAGATCAATCGCGCCATTCAAAATGTGGTGGTTAATGCCGTTCAAGCATCGGTCGAAACCAAGGGATCGGTTCAGGTCGATTGCACCAGACGGGATTTTTACGTCGATATTCGGGTGGAAGATACCGGTTCGGGAATCGAGCCTGGCCAGATGAGCAAGATTTTCGATCCCTATTTCACGACCAAACAGGGGAAGAGCGGAACCGGGCTCGGTCTCTATATCACCAAGAAGGTGGTCGACGATCACAGCGGCTCGATTAAAGTCGACAGCACGCCGGGCGCCGGCACCGTCTTTACCATTCGTCTGCCGCTCTTAAATAATTAGAACCCGGAGCCGCCTCCGTCTGTCGTCCTAAGCCTGGCCAAGGATCCCGCCTTGGCCGCCATTCGTGATCGGCGGCGCCTTTGGGCGCGGTCGCAGCTTTGTCCCTGATCCTGCGGGATCGCTTGTTCTTGCGATTTAAGAATTGTCACTCTGCAAAGCTTTGGTTTTGCTCAGTGGGTGTCCTCGGGTTACGGGATCGCTCCCATCTTCTTGATTCGAATTGCGGGTGTGCCGTTCGATTGTTTGGACAGCTTGTCCACTCCCAGGCTCGGCAGCGCGGCTCGCCAGCTGTTGCTTCGACGCAAAGCGCTCGATGCCGCCAAAGAGGAAGCCGCAAGCTATGTAACCCGGCGGGATAACGCCCTTTCCCCATCTGACTTTCATTTGTGGCGCTCCGCCATTCGCCGGGGCGAAGCGCCAGACACCGCGGATTCGACCCTGGCGCCGCCGCTGCTCAGTTACGCCAAAGAGGCAAAAGCGCAGCAGGCGGCTGAGACCAATCTCGACCAGTTGGTCGAGCCAGAATTGAACGCCGCCCGTCGCGGTCTCCTGTCGGCAGCGGCAAACGTGTTGCCCCCGTATCTGGTATTTGGATCGCCCAGAGTGCAGCACTTGCTCGATGATGCCGCGCTGTCCGACGCCGGAACCCTCCCCGTACGCAACAGCCGGGCCCGGGAAAAGGAGAAGCACCTGCTTCTTTATCTCCAGCGGCTGGCGGGCAAAAACGACACTTTCAGCGAATTCGGCCCGTCGAGCTGGGGCAAGGCTGATCATGGTGCGGGCTCGATCCAACTCAGGCCCGCGCCGGGTGTTGCGCGTCGCGAGGCATTTTTGGAGCGCTGGGTCGCCCACGCCGTCGCGGTCGCGATGGCTGCCGACCCGGATCTGTTTGCCGAACTCTCGCCGCGCCTGAATCCAAACGGCAGAATAGCGAACGGTAATTATATAGACTGCGCGACGGGAGACACGGTTGGTCTGAGCCCACAGGAAATCAGTGTGATTGAACGTTGCAATGGTGAAACTCCGGTCCACGCGTTTGGCGTTTGTCAGGAAACGATTCGGGCCCTGGTGGAGAAAGGAGTTCTCCGCTGCGCCGTGGAAGTGCCGATGATGGAGCCGTACGCTTTTGCGGTTTTGCAAGACGACGTTCGGAATTGGCGCGAGGGAGCGCCCCGGGAAAGATGGCTCTCCATCTTGCAACCGCTCGGCGAGCTTCCGAATAAATTTGTCGCCACCCGGGAAGCGGCGGATCGACAAAGAATTTTGGAGGGGGCGTCCGACCGGCTGCGGAAGATCGGAGGCGATCGCCAATCCGGGGAACGTTTCCTTTACGCAGCCACCAATCCAATCGCGGAAGAGTGCGTTCGAGAAAGCAATTTCATTGTTGGGGGCGATTTTATCGATGAGGTTGCAGTAGACGCCAAGCCCTGGATCGATTTTTGGCGCGATACCTACGCCTACGCCGCTTCCCGCGTTGCCGCCGGTCTGCATTCGATTATGAGCAAGGCCGGCTCCCAAAACGGTGCGATGCCGTTGCCCGGGTTCCTGCGCGCATGTGAAGAAGCCAAATTATCGCTAACCGGTCCCGGTCTGGTCGCGCCTGCCGTGATCGCTTTCCAGGAAGTTAAAGCCGCGTTTCGTAAACGAATTCAGCCGCACTCTCATCTTCCCGAATACGAGTTGACCACCGAGGATTGTCACGTCGTCCGGAACAGTTTCGAATATTCCAAATTCGATGAATACACCTATCCATCGGCCGATCTTCAATTGGAAGCTTCTTCGGTCGAAGCGGTCGAGCGCGGAGACTACCGCTGGATTTTGGCCGAGTTGCATCCACCGCCGGCTTTGTTGCACCATTGCATGTACTGGTCCTGTCCGGACAAACCCAGATTGAACGAAGCGCTCGCCCAAACCACCTTTAATAAGCCGAATTTTCATTTCGGTTTTTCTGCGGCTGATTTTACCGGGCACACCACCGTTCGGATTTTCGATGCCATCCCGGAGTTATCCAATTTTGCGGCTCCGGGCCGCGGAAACCCGAATTGGAAAACGGTTAGGCCGGCCGACGCTGAAGTATTCGTGGACGACCAAACCGGCGACGTCGGTCTTCGCAAGACCGGTTCACACGAATATCTGGGCTCATTCGCCCGAGCCTGGGTTATCCCGCTGGGATTTCACCCGTTTCAATTTGGGCATTGCCCCACACACTCCGCGGCTCCGCTGTGGCCGGGTGATCGTCCAGCGTCGCACCTGGACTCTGAAGAGCGAAGAATTTCCGCAGGGCAATTACACAGGCGTGTCGCGCGATCTGGTTGTGGCGGTCGAACAATTGCGGGCGGAAAAAAATTGGCCGCGCTATGTTTTTATCCGCCCGACCGAACAAGCCCTCCGCCGGAGCGGGGCCGAAGGGCGCGACAAAGATACCAAACCGGTTTTTGTCGATCTGGAGAGTTATCTCTTTCTCGAGATCTTTTATCGCTGGTTGATTAAAGCGGGCGAGCTGGAAATAACCGAAATGTTACCTGACCCGGACCACCTGCTTTGGCGGGAACCGGATGGACGCCGGACCTTCGAGCTGCGCACGCTCATCGTTCCTCGCCAATGAATAAAAGCGTAATTGCAACTTCCGGGGAGCGCACGCGCCCTCGCGTGTCAGTTTCGGCGCCCTCGCCGAAACCACGGACCGAGTCAAACGTTGTTGATTGGCGAAGAGAAAAGGCCGCGATGGCGAGGGCGCCATCGCCAGCTCGCCACGGGACGAGTCCGTCCCACTGGCGGACACACAAGGGCGCGTCCGATCCTCGATCCATCGAATGAAAATCGTCGCCGTGGCCAACCAGAAAGGCGGGGTCGGAAAAACAACCACCGCGGTTAACCTCGGGGTGGCGCTGGCCGAACTGAACCGCCGGATTCTGATTGTCGATCTCGATCCGCAGGCGAACGCCACCAGCGCCCTAGGGATGCAGGAAGTCGAGGCCGGCAGTCTCTACGAATCGCTGTTGGGCGAGGCGCCCATTACCGATCGAATTCTTCCGACCCGAACCAGCGGTCTGTTTCTGGTCCCGGCCGATCTCGATCTGGCCGGAGCGGAGGTCGAGGTCGCGCGTATGAACGATCATCTGACTCGTTTGGCCAAAGCTATTACTGTTCTCCGATCGGATGAAACGTTCGATTACGTGCTGGTGGATTGCCCGCCATCGCTCGGGATTCTGATGACGAACGCGTTGGCGGCCGCGGACGAGATTTTGACTCCGATTCAATGCGAATATTTCGCGCTGGAAGGGCTCGTAAAAATTGTCCGGGTCGTGGAACAGGTCCGCGATTCCGGGGCTAACGATCGGCTCGAGATCGGTGGAATTGTAATGACCATGTTCGATAGCCGGACCAAGCTGAGCCCCCAGGTAGTGGCCGAGGTCCGGGCCCATTTCGGTCAGCGCGTCTACGACACGGTTATTCCCAGAACCGTCCGCTTGGGCGAGGCCCCCAGTTTTGGAAAAAGTATCCTGGAGTACGACCCCCACGGCGCCGGGGCGGAGGCTTATCGCGCGCTCGGGCGCGAATTCCTCGAACGCCATGCTACCGAGTCGCGATCTTTAGTAGCGTCCTTTTAAGCCTGCTCTGAACACTTTGGTCTAATGCTTGAACTTGCCAATGAATACTAGGCAGAGGAGGTGATCGTTTGGTGAACCGGAGGAATGTTTACGCTCGATAAGTATGAAATTATCAAATGTTAAGCTTGCGAGCGATCCATGGCGGCGCTTGTGGAACTGGATTCAACGCCACTTGTATGAACACATTCTGTTAAAGCGGCCATATCAACGAATGTACCAGATCGTCGCTGGCCATATTTTCTTTCAGACTCTTAGTGCTGCGGTCGAGCTGGATTTGTTTTCATTGCTCCACACTCACAAACGTATGACCCGGGAGCAGATTGCAAGAGAACTAAAGTGCGCCGAACAGCCAATTCGCATCCTTTTATAGAGATGATCTCCACGCCGCTGTATTCGATTAAATCGCAAAAACTAGCGTTGGATAAGATTCTTCGATCTCAGTTCCCTCAGACGGCATGGATCTTCCGCCACTCTTTTCGAGACATCGCAAAAACGAGCGTTGGAAACGTCTTGAACACAGTTTCCCGCTCGAGATGCATCCCGGCCTTTTCGGCCACGCGGCGGGAGGCGATGTTATCGGGGTGAATTAACGAAATCACCCGCGACAGGTTCAGATCGCGAAATCCGTGATCGCGGGCGGCGCCGGCCGCTTCCGTGGCCAGTCCTTTGTTCCAGTAATCGGGGTCCAATCGATAGCCGATTTCAATTTCCTTGCGCGCATCGACCTCTTGATGAAAGAAACCGCAGTAACCAATCAGCTTGCCGGTTTCGCGCAAAATGACTGCGAATTGCGACGGTAAATTTGTTCGATTCCAGGAAAGCACTTTTTCAAGAAAAGCGGCCGTCCGTTCAGGCGAAAAAACGCCGGAAGAAAAACGCATGAAATCCGGGTTGGCCATGAGCTCCGACAGGCGCTCGAGATCCTGCTCTTGAAAGGGACGCAATCGAAGGCGGGAAGTTGTGAGCGTCATCTGATGGCCGGCTGGAACCGGTAGTTCTTCTTAAACACGAATCGCCTTTGAGTTGCGATTCAGTATTTTAACGATGCCAGCGAACCCCGAGGAATACGCCCGGCCGGCCAACCCACCGGAGACGTCGAGCTGGTCGCAACTCCGCGAGGCCGCCCGCGGTTGCACCGCGTGTCATCTCTATAAGCGTGGGACCCAGACCGTTTTTGGTGAAGGACCGAAACATCCCGCGCTCATGCTGGTGGGCGAACAACCGGGCGATTACGAAGATGTCGCCGGCAAACCATTTGTCGGACCGGCCGGAAAAATAATGGATCGCGCGCTGGAAGAAGCGGGAATCGATCGAAAACAGGTTTACGTGACCAACGCAGTGAAACATTTCAAATGGGAACCGCGCGGAAAACGGCGGATCCACAAAAAACCGAATTCACGCGAGATCGCAGCCTGCCGGCCGTGGCTGGAGGCTGAACTGCGGGTGATCCAACCGAATCTGCTCGTTTGTCTGGGGGCGACCGCGGCGCAGACAATATTCGGCCCATCCTTTCGAGTCACCCGGGAGCGAGGAAAGCTTCTTTCCTCGCCGCTTGCCCCGAAAGTGGTGGCAACGGTTCATCCCTCATCGTTGCTCCGGCAACCGGACGAAGAATCGCGGGAGCGCGAGTACAAACGTTTCGTTCACGATTTGCGGATAGCCTTGAAGGCCGCGATGTAGCAACCGGCCTGTGGCCGGTTTCCAGTGGAACGGGATCGAGTATCGCGCGCGACCCTGCTTCCCGCACGTCGCACAGCGACGTGGCTACATGTAGCAACCGGCCTGTGGCCGGTTTCCAGTTGAATGGGATTGAGTATCGCGCGCGGCCCTCCTTCCCGCACGTCGCACAGCGACGTGGCTACATGTAGCAACCGGCCTGTGGCCGGTTTCCAGTTGAATGGGATCGAGTATCGCGCGCGGCCCTGCTTCCCGCACGTCGCACAGCGACGTGGCTACATGTAGCAACCGGCCTGTGGCCGGTTTCCAGTTGAATGGGATCGAGTATCGCGCGCGACCCTGCTTCCCGCACGTCGCACAGCGACGTGGCTACAGATAGGACGTTGCACAGCGACGTGGCTACATGTAGCAACCGGCCTGTGGCCGGTTTGGCACGACACTACGGGCTGGGCGACGGCGATGTCGAACCGGCCGATTCGGCTGCTTCCTTTTGCTTTTTCCGCTCGGCCCGTCTTGCCTTTCGCGCTTCCTGAGCGGCCTTCTCCTGCTCGGTTAACGGCCCGATCTTCACACCTTTCGCTTCAAACGAGCCATCAGCACTCTTCCAGTAGGAGCCGCGGACTTCCTCGTTTTCGACAAGATCTTTGATGGTTGCGGGGTTGCCCGCTTTGGTCAGCACGGTCCTGTCGGTGATCTTAAATACGCGCGACTTTTGCTTGCCGGCGATGGTGAACGTCTTTGCCTTCTTATCGACGGCCTGAATCATGCCTTTGAATGGAATTGCTCGTTCCTTTGCCGGCGATGCACTGGTTGCGGCCGTGCTTGCGGCAGGCGAACTGGCGACGCTCGCCGCGGGGGAAGCCGATTTTTTCCTGGCCGCCGAAGCATGGGCCACAATGCAAAGCGATAAGGAAACCATGCACAGGGCTGGGATGAATTGTGATTTATTTTTCATAGGGTTGACACATTGATTGAAGTTTCGTGAACGGGCGCGGTTTCGCTTTTGTTCAGTTCAATTCTTTTCATTTAACGGGGAGGAACCTCCAGTGCAATCTGATTCCATTCGGGCCGCCCAAGTCACGGGGCATTACCCCTCCAGACTGGGGGTGCCCGGTAGGAGGCATCGAACGGTCACACATTTCCTTACCACGCGGGAGGTGGTTTCAAAGTGGGAGGGGGCCTTTGGCCGCGAGAGTTCTTACCCTTTGCCAAGCGAGGGTCTCCTCCTGTCATGTCGGCGGCCTCACCTCTCTTGAAAGAAAGATTAAACCTGGCCAACCCGGGACGGCCGCGGGTAAAAATCCGGCTGGATGATTGACCCCAAAAATTCCGGGCGGAGTGCCCCACCAGCGGCGCATTTGGCCCGCCGGCTGGGGCTTTTTGGCACAACCATGGCCGTCATCGGGGGGATTGTCGGAGCCGGAATTTTTATCAATCCCTATCTGGTGGCGCAACGAGTCACCACCCCCGCGCTGATTCTGGGCGCCTGGATCGCGGGTGGTCTGATCGCCCTGCTGGGCGGATTTATTTACGCCGAGCTGGCATCGCGGTCTCCGGTTGTCGGCGGACAGTACAGCTATTTGCGCGAGGCCCTCCATCCGGCGGTTGCTTTTATTTATGGATGGGTCCTGCTCCTCGTGATTCAAACCGGCGGCATGGCTGCGGTAGCGGTTACGTTCGCCCGATATTTTCTCGAGCTCGACCAATGGCAAATCAATCCTTCGCTCGTCGCCGCCGCTGCCCTGGCATTGCTTACCCTGATCAATTGCCTGGGAGTGCGCGCGGGCAGTCGCCTGCAATCGGCCATGACCCTGACTGCAATCGGCGCAATAGCTTTGCTGGAGGCAATCGGTTTTCTGCGCGGAACCGCCGCCGTCTCCTGGCACCCGGTGCTCGACCGGCCAGTTTCGCCCGCCCTGGCGCTCGCATTCGGCTCGGCCATGACCCCGGTTTTATTTGCCTACGGAGGATGGCAGACCTCCAGTTTTCTCGGCGGCGAAATCCGCGAACCCGGCAAAACTCTGCCGCGGGCGCTGATTCTGGGGGTGCTGGCAGTAATTGTGATTTATGTGTCGGTTAATTTCGTTTACCTGCGGGGGCTCGGCCCTTCCGGCCTGGCTTTATCCACCACTCCGGCTTCCTCTGTCATGCGCTCCTTGATCGGTCCGCACGGCGGACAGGTTATCGCTGCTGGGATTGCGTTTTCTGCTTTCGGTTTTCTGGCTCAATCGATGTTAACAGCGCCCCGGGTTTATTTTGCCATGGCCAAAGACGGGGTTTTCTTCCGAAGCGTCGGCTGGATTCATCCCCGGACCCAGGTTCCCGTGGTTGCGATCGCTTTGCAGGGAGTCTGGGCCATTGTTATTGCCGTGACCGGCACCTATGCCCAGGTAGTTAATTATGTCGTGGCCATGGACAGCATTTTCTTCGGACTAACGGCTGTCTGTCTGTTTGGGATGCGGCGGCGGGCAATGGCGGAAACCGGCGGCGGGAGAACGGTTGTTTATCGCGTCCCGGGTCATCCCTGGACGACGCTTCTGTTTATTGCAGCCGAATGGGCCGTGGTGGCCAGCACTTTCGCCAGCGATCCGAAGCGGTCGTTTATCGGGTTGGCGATTGCCCTTGCGGGTGTGCCCGCCTATTTCTGGTGGCATTTGAGCAGCCAAAAAAAGATCGGTTTATGAGCAGCCCGGACCGGAACAGGCGTTCAGAATACATGCAATGGGCGAAAATGTGTTCGCAAGCCCGGTTCAACCTGGCGGCAAGTGGCCTAACGAATGTGTCAATGGCCGAGTTTTCCCTGGACATGCACGACCTCGATATTACCGGGCCGGGCGGATACGGCTACGCTCCTTTGCGAAAGCGGATCGCGGAACATACCGGAGCGACCGAGGAGTGCGTGGTGACGGCAAACGGTTGTTCGATGGCCGACCATCTGGCCCTGGCAGCCCTCCTCGATCCGGGCGATGAAGTGCTGATCGAACGCCCGGCATACGGCCTTCTCCTGGATGTCGCCCATTACCTCGGGGCGCGAGTGAAACGGTTTGAAAGAAAGTTCGACAACGGATTCGCGATCGATCCGGGCGAAATGGAAAAGGCCCTGACGCGGCAAACGCGTTTGATCGTGTTGAGCAATCTCCACAACCCTACCGGCGCCTTCATTCCGGCGGAGACGTTCCGGGCGGTTGGAGAAATCGCCCTGCGCACCGGCGCCCAGGTGCTGGTGGATGAAGCCTATCTTGAAATGTTGTTCGACCCTTCGGTCGCCTCTTCCTTTTGGGCAGGTCGATTGTTGCCAGAGAGAAGTGGCAATCCGTTCGTGGCGACCAGCAGCCTGACCAAAGCCTATGGTTTGAGCGGTTTGCGGTGCGGGTGGATTCTTGCCCCACCGGAACTGGCCCGGCGGATCTGGCTCATGAACGATCTGTTCGGGGTCAATGCCCCGCACCTCGCCGAACGCGCATCGGTTAGGGCATTTGATCAACTGGAGCGCTTCCGCGCCCGCGCGCGCACCCTCTTGGATGCGAACCGGGTCCTTCTCGATCAGTTTCTTGATTCCCGCGGCGATCTGGAGTGCTTCCGCCCGCCCGGAGGCACGGTCGTGTTCCCCCGGCTGGTCCAAGGCGATACCGAAATGTTTGTAAAATTGTTGCGCGAAAAATATGAAACGACGGTCGTGCCGGGCCGGTTTTTTGAGATGCCGCAACATTTTCGGCTGGGGATTGGCGGCGAAACCGGCGATCTCCGGGCCGGTCTGGAGCGTTTGAGCGCTGCCTTGGACAGATTCGGAAGGCGATAATCCCAATAGTGCCCGCCGGCCCGGTTAAACAGGCGCATCATGCCCGTGTTATACCGGCTGATCGCCGTCAGCACCTGGTAATTTCGTACTCCTCAAGTTCATGGCTATCACCTACAATTATGGAGCCTGGGTTCGTGACTAGGGAGCCAGAGGCCGCCAGAAACAATGACCGCTGACAAACGTCTTTCATTCGCCCAAACGCCAACATCGCCGCGGTCAAAGCAGATGACCGACCGGTCGAGCCTTTGTTGTTTCGTAAGCACGGTTCATCCGCCCATTCACCGGGCACGGTCATTGGAGATTTAGGGCAGGCCGCCGGTCTCGAAGACTAATGAGGACTTAATGAGGACTTTTGAGCAGATCTTAGCCGGTTGTTTTGTCGCCTATGCGATTTGCGCCTGCCATCCGGCGGAAAAAGAGTCAACTGTCAAGAGCCCCGAGGAGATTGATCTGGAGCAAAAGGTTGGGCAACTCATGATGGTCGGCTTTAAAGGCACGGAGCTGACGCCGTCTATTCGCGAAGCGCTTTGCAAATTGCAGCCAGGTGGGGTCTGCCTCTACGCGCAAAACATCACCGGCCCGGCCCAGGTTGCAAATCTCAATGAAAAGTTGCGCTCCTGCTTGCGTAATAATGGGATCCCGCCGTTTCTCGCCGTCGACCAGGAAGGGGGCACAGTGGTGCGTATTGATAATGGGGTGACGGTTTTTCCCGGCGCCATGGCGCTTGGCGCTACCCGATCGGTGAGCTTGGCCGGGAAAGCTGGTTGCGTGCAAGGCAGGGAGCTTCGACTGCTCGGGTTTAACATGAACCTGGCTCCGGTGCTCGACATACCGGACAACCCAGCCATTGCGACGCGATCATTCAGCGATCAACCGGAATTAATTGCCAAGTTAGGCCGGGCTTACGTCCAAGGGCAGCAAGAAGCAAATATCGCCACGGTAGCGAAACATTTTCCCGGCGAAGGACATAGTCACACTGACAGCCATCACGGGCTGCCGGTGCGTCGCGAGCCGGGCGATGTTTTGCGGGAGGAGTTGAGTCCCTTCTGCCAGGTCATCCAAGGTGGTTTGGACGGTCTCATGACTGCCCATGTGGGGGTGCCGACACTGACCGGCGATTATTTTCCAGCGACAATGTCTCGCCCGCTCTTAACCGGTCTTCTCCGGGAAGAAATCGGTTTTGACGGCCTGATCCTGACTGACGAGCTCGAGGGAATGCGTTCGGTTTCTCGATATGGCGTTGACCGAGCCGCCGTCGCCGCGATCAAGGGCGGGGCGGATATGGTGTTTGTCGCGTTTTCGGAAAAAACGCAGCTTCAGGTAAAGTCGGCCCTGATTAAAGCCGCTCGTTCGGGTGATATTCCCGCGGCCCGACTCAATCAAGCCTTTCAAACAATTCTCGGTTTGAAATTCAAGCGCAGGATTTTCGATGAGCTGGATCCGGTCGATCAACGGTTGGCGAAGTTGAGTCATGATGAAGGCCGTGATGTCGCCGTCGAAATTGCTCGGAAATCTCTGACCTGCTTCCGGGCCGACCCGAATCTGCTTCCGCTTAATCCCGACAGTCGTATTGGAATCATCAGCGACAGCCAAAACTTGGTTCATGCGATTCGTCAATGGAGTCCTCGAGCGCAGGCAATCATGATTGACAGCAATGCGCTGAAGAAAAAGCGAGTCCTTAGGGGACAAATCCGGCGCCTGGCTAAGGATTCCGCCGTGCTGATCGCGGGTTTTATTTACGGCAACCGGCTATCGCTCGTGACTGATGCCCGCGGAACAGGGTGTCCGCTGATCGTGATATTAATGAATGTGCCCGGCCCCGGCGTCGCTGATGAAATTCCGGAAGCCAAAGAAATACTTGAAACCTATTCCTACGAGCCGGTCGCGGTTCAGGCTGGGGCCGCAGCGCTTTTCGGCGCCGGGCAAATGCCTGGGATCTCGCCCGTTCAAACCGCGCCCCGGGGCCAGGCCCGCATCACTACCGCTAAACTCCCGTGATCAAAATTCGCAGCGGAAAAGACTCGAACAGGGTTTCGGCTAATCGGTTATCTGCTCCGATGAGGAGCAGGGGAACGGAAAGGATTAAAATTGATTCGGTTCGTGGCCGAAGCATTCCTCATCTGTTTGAGGAACAGGTGATCCGCAGTCCGAATCGTATTGCGATAATCAGCGACAAATCTCAGCTGACTTATGAAGCGTTAAATCGAGAGGCCAATCAGCTGGCCCACTATCTGGTCAAATCGGGAGTGGGAGTTGAGACTCCAGTTGGGCTGTTCCTGCCGCGATCGGTTGAAAAAGTGATCGCTATTCTGGGAATACTCAAATCCGGCGCGGCCTATGTGCCCCTGGATGAGGCGAACCCGCGGGAGCGATTGGCCTACATCATGGAAGACTCGCGCATGCGTTTCCTTCTCACCCATCGCTCATTGCAGAATCAGCTTCCCGGTCACGCAGCCCAGTTGATTTTTCTGGATGAAGAAAAGGAAATCATCGCTCAGGAACCGGGCCGGTCGGTGGAGGTTGATCTCAACCCCGAGAATTTAGCCTATCTAGTTTATACCTCGGGCTCCACCGGGAAGCCGAAGGGGGTAATGCTTCCTCATCGTGTTTTCATGCGATGTGATTGCTGGGCCAGGGAAGTTTTCCGTTTCAGCTCTGAAGATCGTTTTTTGTTCAAATCGAATCGAGCGCCGGAAGAGCTGTTCTATCCGCTTTTAATTGGGGCGCCCGTCATTGTCGCGCCTCCCGGGGCCGAGCGCGACTCGTCACTATTCGTCACCGCCGTCATCAAACATGGAATCACGGTCATAGGCCTAACTCCCGCCTTTCTAAGCCTGGTCGTGTCCGAGCCCGACTTCCAGTTCGCCCGGACCCTGAATCACGTTGTTTGCTCGGGCGAAAGTTTGTCTAACGAATTGCGAAAACAGTTTCAATCTCGAAGCGACGCAATTCTCTACAATTTTTATGGGCTCGCGGAAGCGCCTTATACTGCGATCTGGCGCTGCCGGAGCGAAGAGGAACAGGATAAGGTACCGATCGGCTTGCCCGTGGATGCCGAGATCTTTGTTCTCAACTCAGACCTGCAACCGGTCGATGGAGGAGAGGTCGGAGAAATTTACATCGGCGGCCCCGGCCTGGCCCGGAGTTACTTGAACCTCCCGGAACTGACTTCGAAATGCTTTGTTGCCGATCCCTTATCAAACCATCGGCGAATCTACAAGACGGGAGACCTGGCCTATTATGACGCCGATCGGGAACATGCCTTGATCCTTGCGGGAAGGGCCGATTTGCAGGTTAAAATCCGCGGTTTCCGGCTGGAGATTGGCGAGGTGGAAGCAGCCCTGCAAAGTCACTCCTCGGTGCGACAAGCAGCCGTGATTCTAGAGGACGATCAGGAAAGGGAATCCCGGCTAACGGCTTACCTGGCCCTGAAACACGATAGGGCGATCACGGTTCAGGATTTACGTGATTTTCTGAAGGAAAAATTACCCGAGTACGCAATTCCCTCCAGCTTCCGGGTTTTGCCCAGTTTGCCGATGACTACGACTGGCAAGCTGGACCGGGCGGCGCTGAAAGAAAAGAAGGGATTCGAGCTACCCGGCGGGACGGCTTACCAGGCTCCCCAAAACCGGCGCGAACGCCAACTAACAAGGATTTGGCAGGAGGTGCTTGGGCGGGACCGGATAGGTGCCAATGATAATTTCTTTCATCTGGGCGGCCACTCCTTGTCTGCAACCCAGGTCGTTGCCCGGATCCGCGCCGAATTAGGATTTGAGCTGCCGCTGCGCGAACTGTTCGAGGCCCCAACCATCGCTCAGTTAGCCTCACGACTTACTGACGCTATTCAAATAAAGGCGCCCCTTTTTTGCCGAAGAAAACGCGAGGGGCCGGTGGAACTTTCATTTGCTCAGGAACGCCTCTGGTTTCTGGACCAGTTGGAACCTGGCAGCTCCGCTTATCATATCCCGGAGGCGTATCTGCTCGACGGTCCGCTTGATCTGACCGCGCTGGAGCGCAGTTTTCGGGCGGTTGTTCAGCGGCATGAACTCTTAAGAACAACCTTCCAAGTGGTCGACGGCACGCCGTTTCAGATTATCGCGGCAACGAGCGATTTGGCCCTGTCCATTATCGAGAAGCAGGGGTTGTCCGAGACCGAACAGGAAGCCGAGATGGAAAGACAGACAAGGGAAAATTCGAACGCCACCTTTGATTTGGCGAGAGGTCCCTTGTTGCGGCTCAGAGTCGTGCGGCTCGCTCCCGAGCGCTGGTTGCTGCTGGTGAACATGCACCATGTCGTGGCCGACGACTGGTCGCTGAACGTATTTTATCGCGAGTTATCGTTGTTTTACACCGGGTTTTTCCAAGCCCGCCCGGTCCGGTTGCCTGCGCTTCCGATTCAGTACGCAGACTACGCCATTTGCCAGCGACAATGGCTGGAGGGAGAAGAACTCGGACGTCAGTCAACCTATTGGCGGGAACAATTGTCCGGCGTGCCGACGCTCGAGCTGCCTACCGACTTTCCCCGGCCGCCGAGACAGACGTTCGTTGGAACCAGGATCCCATTCCAATTTTCGGCGGATCTTACCAGCCGGCTCAAAGCATTTAATCGCCAGGAAAACGCAACCCATTTCATGAGCTTGCTGGCGGCGTTTCAGGTTCTGCTCTCCCGCTATAGCGGCCAGTTGGACATTGCAGTCGGCACACCAATCGCGAATCGACGGCACCTCGAGCTGGAGGGCTTGTTCGGTTTTTTTGTCAATATGCTGGTGTTGCGCGGCAATCTTGCCGGCCAGCCAGGTTTTCGCGAGTTGGTTAGGCGAACCAGGCGGACTGCGCTGGATGCATATCAGCACCAGGATTTGCCATTTGAAAAACTAGTGGAAGATCTCAACCCTGAGCGCGATCTGAGCCGGCCGCCGCTCTTTCAGGTCATGTTTGCCTTGCAAGATGTGCCGACCCATCCGATCGCCTTGCCCGAAATCGAAGTTTCGCGGCGGGCGCATGGCGTTCATTCCACCCACTTTGATCTGGAGCTTTACCTGTCGACCGAGGGCGAGGCCTGGTCCGGATTTTTCGGATACAACTCCGATTTGTTCGCCGCGGGAACAATTGAGCGAATGATTGGACATTACCAGGTCTTGTTGGATCGGATGCTGGCAGATCCCGAGCGCCCAGTGTCTGACGTGCCCATGCTCACTCTCAGTGAGCAGCGTCAGTTAACCGTGGAATGGAACGATACCAGGAGCGGTCATCGGCCAGACAAATGCATCCATGAATTATTCGAGCAACAAGTGGAAGCGCGTCCAGACGCGACCGCGGTAGTCTTTGGCAGCAAGCGGCTGACTTATCGGGAACTCAATGCCCGGGCAGACCAACTGGCCCATCATTTGCAAACCCTGGGGGTGGGACCCGAAGGCTTGGTCGGAGTGTGCATGGATCGGTCACTCGACATGGTAGTTGCCTTGTTAGGCATTCTTAAGGCCGGCGGAGCGTACGTCCCGATCGATCCTCTTTATCCAAAGGAACGGCTCGATTTTCTCGTCCAGGATACAGCTCTCGGCGTGTTGGTGACGGAAAAGCAATGGCTCAGCCGACTGCCGCGTCACCAGGCGAAGGTGATTACGCTCGATCATCTATTTTTTTCCACCAACAACAATGGGAACAGAACCGGCAAAGCCACACCGGAAAGCCTCGCTTACATCATCTATACGTCCGGCTCAACCGGCCGCCCCAAAGGAGTGGCGATTGAACATCGTAACGCGGCTGCGCTGATCGCCTGGGCTCGCCAGGTCTATGCTGCCGAAGAGCTTGCCGGCGTTCTCGCGTCCACCTCCATTTGCTTCGACTTGTCGGTTTTCGAGCTGTTCGTTCCCCTGACTCTCGGCGGCACGGTGATCTTAACCGAGAATATTTTGCATTTGCCTGGATTGCCGGCGGCCGACCCGGTGACGTTGGTCAACACTGTTCCATCCGCGCTGGCCGAGTTGCTCCGGGCCGGTGCCATTCCGCCATCGGTTGTTACGGTGAATCTGGCTGGGGAACCGTTAAAAGCATCGCTGGTGCGACAGATCTACGCCCAAGGCTCGATCCAGCGGGTCTATGACCTTTACGGACCGTCCGAGGACACAACCTACTCTACCTGCGCATTACGTCGGCCCGACGGCGTTGAAACAATTGGCCGACCCATTCTAAACAAGGAGGCCTACATCTTAAATGAACGGCGGCAGCCTGTGCCGATCGGAGTTCGCGGAGAATTATACCTGGGCGGCGACGGAGTGGCTCGCGGTTATTTTAATCGGCCGGACCTAACCGCCCAAAAGTTCGTCCCGAACCCATTTCGTTCCCGCTCCGGAGCGCGGCTTTATCGGACCGGCGATATCTGCCGCTATTTACCTGATGGTAACATTGAGTTTCTTGGACGACTGGACCAGCAGGTAAAGGTCCGCGGTTTCCGCATTGAGTTGGGCGAGATCGAAACTGTCCTGGCCCAGCATCCGGGGGTGGAACAATGCGTAGTGTTGGCCCGCGAAGATCAGCCCGGGCAAAAACAGTTGGTGGCCTACATCGTCCCGGCGGCATCGAATGCAGCTGCCGGTCCGGAGCAATTACGGGATTACCTCAAGCAGAAGCTTCCTCAGCATATGGTTCCGGCGGCATTCGTTATCCTGGAAAGACTCCCTCTCACACCCAACGGAAAGATAGATCGCAACGCGCTTTCGCCCCCCGATCGTCACCGCCTAACGACAGGCGCAACCATGGTTGCGCAGCGCAACCCGGTCGAGCGACAGCTAACAGAAATCTGGGAGGAAGTCCTCCAGGTCCAGCCGATCCGGGTAACGGACAACTTTTTCGAACTCGGCGGGCACTCGCTTCTGGCCGTCCGGTTGACTGCGGAAGTAGAAAAGAACTTCGGCGTTCGATTGCCGCTGGCGACGATATTTCGCACTCCGACGCTGGAAGGTTTAGCCTGCGCCATCCAAAATGCGGGAGAGCCTAAACTCAGGCCGCCTGGTCTGATTTCTCCGCGAACCGACAATGCCAGGCGCGCGATTTTTTGGGCGCCTTCGGTCGGCACGGTTGAGCGATTCGTTGAATGTCATAATATCGTTAGGCTGCTTGAGCAAGAATACGATTCTTACGGATTCGATCCGGCTCCTCAATTCGGAGACATTGACAGTCTGGCCGAACATTGCGTCCGGCTGATCCGCGCTAAAAAGCCGCATGGGCCATACGCAGCTCGCCGGTTACTGCCAGTCCGGCCACGTGGCCCACCAGATCGCGCTGCGTTTGGAAAGCGATGGTGAGAGAGTCGATTTACTCGTTTTGATTGACTGTTCGGCGCGCGATCTGGCCCCAAATTTTTGGCAGCGAGTCTATTGGCTCCGCGACGGCTTGCGCGGTCGTCCCGGCGCGGTCGCCCGGCGCGCGTGGTCCGCGATTGCGCGACGGGTGCCGGGACGAAATGATCCTCCCGCTCCGGCCCCGCAACCTGAAAATCCGTTTTCCGCGCACATAAGAGCGGCGAATTGCCACAAAGCCAGGCGGTTCAAGGGCACATTATTGTTGTTTCGAAGCGAGGAGTTCTTCTCGAAGTTGCAACACACGCCCAAGCTGGGATGGGACGCTCTTGCCCATAGAGTTGAAGTGCATTGCGTTCCATCGCGACACTCCGAAATGTTGAAGGATTCAGCCGCCCTCCAATTCATCGCCGACGCTCTGCGGAACTATTTGCATCGAACCGCCCCATGACGACCTCCCACCACCGGCTGATCGCGCCAACAGAAATTGCTCCTGATCAGGACGCGGTTTGCCTGTGGCGGATCGACCTCGACCAGCCCGAGACCAATCTCTCTGCCGCCGGAAATATTCTTTCGGAGGAGGAACGACACCGCGCCCTTGGTTTTCATCGGCTTATCGACCGAAACCGGTTTGTTGCGGCCCGGGCGTCGCTCCGCCTGATCCTGGGTCGATATCTTGATATCGAGTCCGGGGAGGTGACCTTTTCCTATAATGTCTGCGGCAAACCTCGATTGGCTGACGAGTGGTTGTCCCGGCCGATTGAATTCAATCTGGCCCATTCCGCGGGTGTTGGTCTCTGTGCGGTTGCCATTGGATACCGAGTAGGTGTCGATCTGGAGCGAATTCGTCCGAATCCGTCATGCATGGAGATTGCCCAAAGGTTTTTCGCGCCGGCCGAGGTGGCTGCTTTGTCGCGATTGACGGGCGACGATCTGATTCGGGCGTTTTATCGCTGCTGGACGCGGAAGGAAGCCTACCTGAAGGCGACTGGTTTGGGCCTGTCGCTGCCATTGGCAAGTTTTGTTGTGCCCGTGGGATCGGACGAAAATGCTTTTGTTCTCCGGGATCCGAATTTCGGGGAACAACCGAAATGGATGTTACGGGATCTTGCCGTAGCTGAGGGATTTTGCGCCGCACTCGCGATCGAAAAGGTCCGCCTACGCCAAGGCTACGCGCCAAGCCTTCGCCTGGCTGCGGCGCGGCAAGCAGTCTACGCTCTCCTTCCACGACGCGAGCGAAGACTGGAGGTAAGGGGATTCGAACCCCTGGCCTTCTCAAACCCCTGGCCTTCTCATTGCGAACGAGACGCTCTACCAACTGAGCTATACCCCCGGGGAATAAGCTGATAGTTCATGCTTGAGAGTTGAGAGAAAATCAAGTGCGCATCGCCCTCAACCAAAACGCCGCTCAAGCCCGTTCCACCGACAACCAACTCTTTGCTCCTCAAAGAGCTGAGGCTTAAGACCGAGAGTCAGTTGTGGATTGCAAGCCAGCGCCCCCTTTCCCTGCCTTCCGGAAGAATCTGCCTGAGCAGGTTGGGAAAGATGCAAGCGCATCTGGGGGGATCAGCGTTCGGAAGACCGGCCATATTTCTGGACGCCAGATGAAGCTTCCGGCGCGCCCGGCGGTCGGCGCCCTACCAAGATCACCGTTGCATCGGCGGGATCCCTCTCTGCGTTTGGGATGACAGATCACTCTTCCTCGCAAAAAGTTGCGGATTTACGGAACTTGCCCGACAGTTGTTACTGCGCGTATGAAAGAACTCCCCCGTTTTCCGCGAACGCGGCGCTCACGTTTCCTGGTTGCGGCGGCTTTGTGGCTGATCCTGATCTCCGGACTCGTTCTGGTGGCGCGAATAGCCAGGGCCTATTTCCTGGAAGGGGCAAGCTGGCCGGATGGATCGACCATCACGTTTCAATCCAATGTGGGTTCGGCCGGGCGCACTCTGTCCGACGGTAATACCTCGTGGGAAACAGCGATTGCGCCCGCTTATTCGATCTGGAACCAGTACATGGAGCGGGCTCAACTCGCCGCCGTCATCAACCCGAACGCGCCGGTAAGCTCGGGGGATCGGGTGAATTCCATTTCATTCTCAAACACTGTTTTCGGGCAATCGTTCGGATCGCACACCCTGGCTGTCACCTATTATCATTACTCCGGCGGGGTGATGAGCGAGGCCGATGTTCTGCTAAACAACCATCAGAGTTGGGATTCCTACCGGGGACCGCTGCAAGGGGCGACCGATGTTCGGCGGGTTGTTGTCCATGAACTCGGACACGCCCTCGGTCTCGATCATCCGGACGACCACCATCAGCACGTGGTAGCGATCATGAATTCCGTGGTCGGCGATATTGAAGTACCGCAAACCGATGATATTGAAGGAATTCAATTGCTTTACGGGGCGCGGACTTCTTCACCGACACCAACGCCAAGTCCGACCGCGACGCCGACCCCAACTGCCACCCCGATAACATCGATCGTCGGAGTTTCAGCCGACCCGCAAGTCGTCGAGGCGGGAGGCAGCAGCACTTTCACCATCGTGGCGTCGAGCGCCACCAGTACGGCGCGGACGGTGATTTACCGGATGGCCGGCAACGCCGTTTACGGAAAGCATTACACTGTTAGCGGCACTTTCGGAGCAGCCGTAATTCCGGCCAATACCACGAGTACCACCGTCACCCTGACTTCCGTCCCCAACAAAGTTAAAAAGAAAAGCAAGACTGCCATTATGACGCTGTTTCGGGGGGACGGGTACGAGCTGTCGGGATCGAGCTGGGCCGAGGTGACCATCGTCAAAGCCCCTCGTGCAGGTCGTCGGCGGCGAGGCAAAACCAAAGCAGAGCGAACTGACGAACATTTGCCAGACCAACAGAAGTCCGATCAGGGACTTTCGCTCCAACCCAGTATTCCCCTGTTATGATGCGCGCATTCCCTTCAACCCTCTTCGCGATTCTCATGGCGCTTGCAGTAGTCTCGTCCAGCGCTACAACCGTTATCCCGCCGACATTCAATGAGCTGGTCGATGAAGCGGACCTCATTTTCCAAGGTTCGGTAACCGGCGTGAAATCCGAATGGGTTGGCGAAGGGGCGCAACGGCAGATTATGACTTACGTCACCTTAAAGGTGGAACAGGCGCTTAAAGGCGCTCCCGGTCAAAGTTATTCCATCCGGATGCTAGGCGGCACCGTAGACGGCGAAACCATGGCCGTGGCCGACGCCCCCAAATTTGAGGTGGGTGATGAAGATATCCTGTTCGTTCGGAATAACGGCACCCAATTTATTCCCCTGGTCGGGATCATGCATGGCCGTTTTCATGTCCGGAAAGAAGCGACGGGGCGCGATGTGGTCACAACCAATGATGGAGACGTTGTTAAGAATGTGGCTCAATTGGGTGCGCGCAACGCGACGGCGGCGGCCAATCAAGCCGGCTTGACCCCGTCGGAATTTAAGGCCGCGATCTCGGCCAGACTTCAGCAGACCGGTCACTCGATCCCCTAGAGCGGCTCTTGCGGCCGACAGTTCGGGAGGCAGCCAGCCATGCTCGAGCTCCCGGATCCTTTTCAACGATCGAACCCGCGGGCGTGTCGTTCCCGAGCTCTTTTTACTATGAGGTGGGCGGCGACGATGGGGTCGACAGAAGGCATGCGATTGTGGTAGCCTGATTGCGCCTTGGGTACCAGCAGAATCTCAGAATCAGGGAAGCGGCGGCATCTCGCGGAGGTGCGACTCACCGGTGCAAACCGTGATCATACATGCCGCCCGGAGCCGGATTATTTTGGAATTTTGCGCCCAGATTACGCAAATCGCAGCAAAATTCCGGCTGCGGCTCAGGGTTAGCTCATCCAGGGAGACACGTGAGTAAGAATATTGAATTCACCGGTCCGGCCCGTCTTAGGCCAGTGGCGGTATCTTTTTGTCGGGTCGAATCATTGGTCCTGCGGCTGATGATTGCGGCAGCAGTTTTTTTAGTTGTAAAGGCAACGGCGGCAGCGGTCGCAGCGGAAGAGAGTTCTCTATTTACAATTGGCGATCGTGTTCAGACTGTGGCTCAAACTCCGGTATGGGTCAGCCCTCCGCTGGCAGGGCGTTTCGAAGGAAACCAGGTCTTGAATGCGACAGGATCGATCGTCGACGGTCCGGTTTGGGCGGCCGAGGTCTGGTGGTGGAACGTGCAATTCGATATGGGACCGAGCGGTTGGATCGCCGAGCGGCAAATTCGCAACCTGAACGGGCGCTCTGCGATTCTGGAATCGAAGCCAATTGCTAAGGCCGCGAAGCCGGCAAGCTCCGCTTCATTTCTTGCCATCGATCCGCCTAGTGGCAGCACGGTGCGCTCGGCGGCGGTCACGTTGCACGGAGAAGTCATCGACTCGGTGTATGCGCCGTCGCTCATTTCGTTTTCCATGAACGGCCAGAATCTCGCCCTGAGTCGGACCGGCAATTTTGATCTGGCCATGCCTTTGACTCCCGGCCTCAATAGTTTCACCTTCCAGGCGAGCACGCCCAACGCGCGACAGCAACCGAACCAAATCTCGGCCTACCTGGATGGTTCGGTGATTTATGGCTCCGACCCGACCCGAGCGGCTGCTTTGCGAACATTTCAAGGCGGCAGACTGAAAACCAGCGCGGGCAATCTTCCGCCGCTCAATTCGGCGGGTCTTCCCAATGCCAACGACGCCCATCTTTTTCCCGACGATGAGCTCTTCCTGGCGGGTGATGTCCGGTCAAATGAAAATGTCGAGCTGACAGCCGTTCAAGCCCTGTTTGTAAGGGAGCACAACCAAATCGCAGACGCCATCGCCGCGGCCATTCCATCCTTGAGCGACGAACAGATTTTTCAAGGGGCTCGCCGGATCGTTGTCGCCGAATTCCAGGTCATCACCTACAACGAGTTTTTGCCCGCCTTGCTTGGGGCCGGTGCTTTGCGGCCTTACCTGGGATATGATCCGAACGTTAACCCCGAAGTGGCAATCGAGTTTTCCACGGCGGCTTTCCGCATCGGTCATACTCTGGTCAACGATGCCGTCGGGTTCCGCGATAACGACGGCAATGAAATTCAGCCGGCTGTCCCGCTGGCCGAAGCTTTCTTTAATCCATCGGTGCTGGAAACGGCCGGTCTCGATCCCGTTCTCAAGGACCTCGCAACCGATGACGCCCAGGAAGTGGACACGCAACTCGTCTCCGGGCTGAGAAATTTTCTGTTCGGACCTCCTGGCGCGGGCGGTCTTGATCTCGCCTCGCTCAATATTCAGCGCGGAAGGGACCACGGGGTGGCTGATTACAACAGCACCCGAGTCGCCTACGGGCTTCCGCGAGTTACGAGCTTTGCCGAGATTACGAGCAACCCCGATCTTCAGACCAAACTTTTCCTTCTTTACGGCAATGTCGATTCGATTGACCTGTGGGTGGGCGGCCTGGCCGAAGATCATGTTTCCGGATCGAGTATGGGACCTACCTTCCGCGCCATCATTGCCGACCAGTTTGAGCGAGTTCGTGATGGCGACCGCTACTGGTATGAAAGGGTATTTCAGGGACGACAACTGCAAGCGATCCAGCAAACGCGGCTTTCCGATATCATCAGGCGCAACAGCACGATTACCAAGATTCAGGACAACGTCTTTTTCTTTCAGCAATCGACACTTTCAACCTTACAGCCGAGGCCCGGCGCGTTGCCGGCAGATCTTATTGAAAAGAAAAAGGCGCGATTTATCCGGCTGGCACCGACTACTGCTTCGTTGGATGGAACAGGGAACAACCAATCGCATACAACGTGGGGTTCAGCCGGAGTGGATCTGATGAGGTTTGTCGCAGTCGGCTATGGCGACTCAATTTCCACCCCGGCCGGAGCCAGTCGGCCGAGTCCGCGCCTTATCAGTAACACGGTTTGCGATCAGACGGCCGATATCCGCAATGCGCGCAATCTTTCCAGCTGGATTTTCGCCTGGGGTCAGTTTGTCGACCACGACCTGGATATGACCCCTACTGGAAATACAGCCTTCGATGTGCCTGTCCCGCCGGGCGATCCTTACTTCGACCCGGACAACACCGGAACGGCGGTGATTTATTTCTCGCGCTCTGTTTATGATGCTTCAACCGGAACAGCGACTCCGAATGTTGAGCAGCAGGCTTACACCATCATGTGTCGGCCGAAACATCGGCGCCATCGTTAACCGGCGGCTTGTGACCTTGCTGTGCGAGCCTGGACATCAGGGCCCAACGATCGGCTGCCAGGCGGCATATTTAATTGTCTGCCAGCGAATGTCTGGACAAAGAAAATTCCATTTGGGTCGCGGACTCGATCGGACCAGGCCCCGGCGAACGGCTTGAAAAGACGCTTTTCGAAGTGATCCGGCGCAGGACCGTTTCGAGTTGATCGAAATTGACCGGTTTAATCATGTGGTGGGAGAACCCCGCCTCAAACGCGCGATCGATGTCCTCGGCCATTCCGAACCCGCTCAATGCGATGCCAATCAACGGCTGGAACGATTTGGCCTGCTCCATCAGTTGATAACCGGTTCCATCGGGCAAGCCGATATCGCTCAGAAGGACGTCGATGGTTTTACAGCTCAGCGTTTCCAATGCAGTGGCGACGTTCACGGCAGTCGAGACTTCGTGGCCTTTGCCGCGCAGCAGATTGCCAAGCACCCGCCGGGTGTCATCGTGGTCGTCCACGACCAGAATGCGCAGAGTGTTCTTATTGAAGGATGGTTCACCGGCAGTGACAGTGGCGTTGTTTTCCTTTGCGATCGTGCCCAGGATAAGTTTGAAAGTAGCTCCTTCATTCCGGCCGTTGCTGTGGGCCTCCAGCCGGCCGTGGTGCGCGTCCACCAGACTCTTTGTAATAGCCAGTCCAAGCCCCAGGCCTCCGAAGTTCCGGGTAATCGATCGATCGCCCTGGGCGAAGGCGTCGAAAATGTGCTCGAGCGCCTCGGGTTCGAATCCAATTCCCGTGTCCGTGACCTCCAAAACAAACTCGCCCTCTTCGTTATTGGATGATCGGATAACGACCCGGCCTCCCCGGGGAGTAAATTTGACGGCGTTGCTGATGATGTTCCAAAAAACCTGATGCAGTCGCACCGGGTCGGCCAGGACCAGATGCTCCGCAGCTTGTAAGTCGAGCTCCACAATCAGCTCTTTGGTCCGAACGTTTTGAGCGCAGATTTCAAAGGCGTCATATACGGCCGGATGGGCGTCGGTGACTTCCGGAGTGAACTCCAGTTTGCCGCTGGCAATCCGAGTGATATCGAGCAGATCGTCGATTAAACGCGCCTCCAATTCGACGTTGCGTTGGATCATCTCAATCTCGCCGCGCAATTCGGAAGGGAGCGATGGGGTCTGCTTGACCAGATAACTGACCACTGCCAGCACCGGCATGAGCGGCGTCCGCAATTCGTGTGACAACGCCGCGATGAATTGGTCTTTGGTCCGGTTAGCCGAACGAGCTGCTTCCTCCGCCTTCACCAGATCGGTAATGTCCGTGTTGGTGCCGAACCAGAGGACAATTCTCCCATCGTGGCCGCGAAGCGGCACTGCTCGGGAAAGATGCCAGCGGTATTCGCCGTCGTAACGCCGCAGAAGAAACGTATCTTCCCAGGGCTGCTCTTTTTCCAGGCCCGCTTTCCAATACTCCGTGATCCGGCCCAGCTCCTGGGGATCGTGGACACTTTGCCAGCCCCAGCCTTCCATTTCTTTCGGCGTCTTTCCGGTGAATTCGTACCAACGCTGGTTGTACCAGAAAACCCAGCCGTCGGGCCGGGCCATCCAGACCAGTTGCGGGATCGTGTCCGCCAGCAAACGAAAACGCGCCTCAGTTTCACGCAATTGCTCGTTGGCGCGAAGCAATTCCTGGGTCCGTCGCACAATCTCCGCTTCCATGTGGGCAGCCCGATTGTGAAGGATATTCATCGCTTCTTCGCCCTTGGCTTCGCCCTGCTTTGCCAGCACATACGGAGTCACGTCTTCGATCCGGTGAACAATGAAGGCCAGTTCTCCACTCTGGTTGAAGACGGGCGAATTTATCGGACTCCAGTAACGCTCCTGCCAGCCCCCGCTACCGTCGGCCAGCCGGATCGGATGCCGCTGAACGTCCATGGCATCCGCGCATCGGCTGGTTTCTACTTTCTTGAGCGAAGCTTGCAGGTTTCGCACTGCATCCGCCGAAGGATCTCCCGGAACATCCGGGAACACGTCAAACAGGTTGCGGCCGACAATATTCCGGTCGGCCAGAGTCACATGAAGGTAAGCATCGCTTACTGCCACGATTTGATACTCGTGGGGTGTTACAACCAGATATGCCCCCGCGGTTGATTCAAACAGCGACTGAAAATTCGCCCGCGCTGACTCCGCCCGTTTTAGGGCGGTGACAGCCGCGTCAATCTGGACGATTTCTACCGAACCGGATTCCGAATCGCGATCGATCCATGACTGGCTGGCTACTTCCACCCGGGTGCCGTCGCGGCAGGTCTGAACTAATTCGCCTTTCCAAAAGCCCGTCCGATTGAGGCTTGCCTGGATTTCAGAAAAAACAGGAGCGGGTGAGGTCTTGAGAAGCTCGAGCGAGGAACGCCCGATCGCTTCCTCCCGCGACCAGCCATAGAGGGCTTCTGCTCCAGCATTCCAATAGGTGATTCGGTCGGCTGCGTCTCGGAGAAAAATGGCTTCGCTGCTGAGATCAAGCAGACGATCGGCAGAAAAACGGCCGAATCGCTTAGAAACTAAGCGATGTTCCCCTGAGTCATCGCCAGGGCCCGTCATGGCGGTCTGGAGTGCGCAGGAAATGAGCCAGGGCGCCGGAGCCTTATTCTGGTCTTTATAGAAAATGTCTTGGGGTATGCTGGAAACGCCTCGGATAACGCTTTTCTTTGCCGAAATCGCCCTCAGCCCAGCGCGCCAAAGGCAAGCCCAAGCCCATACGTCACCGCCGCTTCAATCACGCCGACAATCGTCATCTCCAGGCCCGACGCCCACCAGGAACGCAGAGTGATTAGCGATTTCACGGCCCCCACCGCAAAATGGGCCAGGATGCTGATGACGAATGCCGCGACCACGGCTTCGATGCCGCTCATGAAGAAGAAAGGAATAATCGGAATGAACGCCCCCACCGCGGTGGAGATGGCGGCCGAGGCCGACGATTTCAACGGGCTCGGAAATCGATGCTCGGAAAGGCCGAGCTCGCTTTGGGCCATGGCCTGAACCAACTGTTCGGGTTGTTCGGCAAGCCGCTCCGCCATCTTCTGCGATTCCTCCGGACTAAATCCTTGCAGCTGATAAAAGAGGGACATCTCCTCGATTTCTTCCTCGGGGTTCTCTTCCACTTCGGCCTTTTCCCGCGCGATCTCGGCTTCGTAGACTTCGCTTTCGCTCTTGACCGCCAGATAGGCGCCGGCGCCCATCGACAGCGACGAGGCAATCATTCCGGCCAAACCTGAGATCAGAATAAAATGCTGTTGGTTGTTAGTCGCACCGGCCACCCCGGACACGATACCGAACACCGCGCCAAGACCGTCGTTAACGCCGTAGATCGCATCGGCTACCCAGCTCCCGCCGCGTCCGTGCCAGCGTTCCCGTTTGAGAATGGTGTCCAGCAGCGTTTTGGGGTTGGGCGGGCCTGTCATCGCGCTCAAAGCCCGGGCGTGGGCCTTCTCCTCCAGTGCGCTCGTTCTCAGGAACTCCTGCACATCCTCTTCCTGGGCCAGGGCGCGTTGGCGCTGGGCGCTGAATTCTTTTTCATGTTTTTCTTCGGCGACTTCCATGCGCCGGATGGCGATGTCGGTCCCCAGAGAGCGGGTGAACCGCCGCTTAAACCGGGTCCAGATGGTTTCGGCTAACCGCGGGGCCGGTTCCCCCATGTCGTGCAGCTTCTGCTTCCAACGCCGGGCATGCCGCTCTTCCGCTTCAGCCATTCGTTGCAAAATCGCCTTTCGCTTTTCATCCTGCTCGCGTTCCGCCAAGTCGTGGTAGACCTGCGCGCTTTCCACTTCCGCGCGCCAATTCCGCTTAATCACCTCGACTGTTTCCCGCCGGTCTTTTTTGCCGTCGGATGGGCTGCTCTTATTCATCTGGCACAATCAGTTTGTTCCATCAAAGGATCGACCGGAACAGCCGCTCTGGATCGGATCTGCTGCGCCGTAATCACCGTTGCCACCGACCCGATTATCAGCGCCGCCGCCACCACCGTGCGCATGTTCAGGGTTTCACCTGCGAAAAGTCCTCCCAGTATAACGGCAACGATCGGATTTACATAAGCGTAAGTGGCAACCTTGGCCGGCTCGCAGTGACGCAGCAAATAGAAATAGGCGGTATAGCCGATCAGGGCGCCGATCAAAACCAGGTAGGCGAACGCTCCAATCGAAAGCCAGGTAATATCGTCCAGGGCAAAATCGCGCTCTTCGCCCAGCAGAAAACCGGCGAGCCCAAGGAGTGCACCTCCGCAAATCATTTGCTGACCCGCTGCCATAAACAAAGATTGCGCGGTATTTGCCCGGCGCGAATAAAGTGAGCCCACGGACCAAAGCAACGATCCAATCAGGAGGATGAGCATCCCCAATCCGAGGTGATTCTTGCCCACCGGGGCGCTCAAAGCCGGTCCAACCAGGATTCCTACTCCGACAAAGCCGCCGATGAGTCCGAGCCAGACGATTGGTGTTGGCCGGGGCGCGGTATTACTGAGCCAGCCAAGCAATGCCATGTAGATTGGCACGACGGCAACGAGCAAAGCAGCCAGGCCGGTGGGAACCCACTTTTCGGAGATGGTGACTCCGCCGTTTCCAAAGAAGAGCAGGCAAGCGCCGACGACCGCGGCGCTTTTCCAAGTGGACGCCTCAGGTTTGGGCGTGCCCTGGGTTCGGGCAACCGTGTACATGATGATTCCGGCAAGAAGGAATCGCGCGCCCGCCATGAAAAACGGGGGTATGGATCGAATGGCAAAAAAGATGGCCAGATAAGTCGAACCCCAAATGAGGTAAATGGCGGCGAAGGCAAGAACGACCCAGACTCTTTTTGGTGCTGCCATGGCCTGACCAAGGTAGCGGCGGTTCACCGAACCGCCAGGGGCCGTTAAGGGGGAGGGACGAGCTTGTCTCGTCCAACCTTCAAGGAAAAGCCATCCCCTAATCCCCTAGTAATGGGACGAGACAAGCTCGTCCCTCCAATTTACCCGCCGCCGCGCCGAAAGAGCAGCCGATAGATGAGCAGAAGAACCATGGCGCCGACGATCGACATGATCCAGCCGGCGATGTAGCTCTGCCCCACAAACAGGCGGCCGATCCACGTGCCGACGAACGCGCCGGCTATGCCTAACAACATCGTAATAATGCATCCTCCGGGATCTTTTCCCGGCATCAACAGTTTGGCGATGGCCCCAATGACGAGACCGATCACCAGAACCCAGATAATCGAATGAGCGCTAAAGTCCATATGTGCGGGAGTTTGACTAGTGAAAGCGGGGCGGTCAATCACTCAGATTGAACGGAGAAGCGGCGTCCCGGCCGCTTTGGGTTTCAGGGGGCGCGACTGGAGATAGCGTCTGCACTCGGCGGCTGGGACGCCGCCACGCCTTGCGACCTTCGGTTACAGCTCGATCACCTGGGCGGCGTGAATGTCCTCGCTGGCCCGGATCTGGGCTAACAATTCCGGCCCGGGGAGCGTGTCCAGGTTCAGCACGGTTAGAGCGGTGCCTCCGGCTTCGTTCCGGCTCAGCGACATGGTCGCGATATTCACTCCATGATCGCCCATTAAATTACCGATGCGTCCTACCATGCCGGGGCGGTCGGTGTTTTCGAGCACCAGGACCACTCCTTGTGGCCGGGCTTCCACGGGACGGCTGTTGATGCTCACGATTCGGGGGGTCGCCCCGAAAAACGCTCCGCCTACCGAGACGTTTTTGCCTTCGCCCGCCGCCGATAACTCCAGCAGGTCGCTGTAATCCCCCGGAGCGCTCAACCGGCTTTCGGTTACCTTGAGCCCGAGGCTCTCGGCAAAGGCGGGCGCATTGACTTCGTTGATTTCGGTTCCTCCAGCCGTTTGCAAAAACCCTTTGAGAATGGCGCGGGTAATCGCCGTCGTATCCACCTCGTTTACTTTCCCGCTGAAATTAATGTTGAGTGTTTCAACCCGGCGGGGCGCCACCTGAGACAGAAAACGGCCCAGTTTTTCGCCGAATCGAAGATGGGGTCCGATGATCGACAATGTTTTGGCATCGAGGTTAGGCATGTTAACCGCATTTCGAATCGTGCCTTCGAGCAGCGCGGCCCGGACCGATTGAGCGATCTCAATCCCAACGCTTTCCTGCGCTTCGGCTGTGGAAGCGCCCAGATGCGGCGTCAAAACGAGATTGGGCGCACCGCGTAACGGCGAGTCGGCCGGGAGCGGTTCCTGTTCAAAAACGTCCAGGGCCGCGGCGGCCACTTTGCCGGATTTAAGGGCCGCGATCAGCGCTTGTTCATCGATGAGTCCGCCCCGGGCGCAATTGATAATGCGAAGCCCGGCCTTGGTTTTTTCGAATTGGGGGGCGCCGATCAAATGGCGGGTCTCGGCGGTGAGCGGCGTGTGCAAGGTGATGAAGTCGGAGTTGGCGAGTAACTCATCGAGTTCGTCGGCCAGCTCGACCTGGAGGCTCCGGGCGCGCGCAGGAGAAAGATAGGGATCGTAGGCAATCACCCGCATGCCAAAAGCAATCGCGCGCCGGCTCAGCTCGCTCCCAATCCGGCCCATCCCGATAATGCCGAGCGTCTTATTGTAAAGCTCCACGCCCTGGAGATTTTTTCGGTCCCAGCTTCCACCGCGCACATTGGCGTCGGCTTGCGGGATTTTTCGCGCAACCGACAACAGGAGCGAAAACGCATGTTCCGCCGTGGAAACGGTATTGCCGCCGGGAGCGTTGAGGACCACGATGCCCCGGCGGGTGGCTGCTTCAACATCAATGTTGTCGACTCCCACCCCGGCGCGCCCGATCACGCGCAACAATTTCCCAGCCTGCAAAACTGGAGCTGTGATTTTGGTTTCGCTCCGAACCACCACCGCGCTGAATTCGGGAATGGCTTTGACCAGGTCGGATTCGGTGAGCCCGGTTTTGATTACAACATCGAGAACGTGATCGCGTGATAACTCTTCGCTGCCACGCGGAGAAATCGAATCGGCGATCAAGACCTTTGGTCGGTTCATCACTATTTCTTAACGTCCAACGCGCAGCCCGCCTTCGCAAGCAGGGCAGCGCGGCGGGGGCTCAGTGGTCGGCGTTCACCGGAACCAAGTCGATCATCCGAAAATGACCAGCCGAATCGACTCGGGAAGTTGTTGAGCGACATTGGTAGCGACGCTGCCCCGGAGCAATTTAGTCATGGCGGTGCGCTGGGAAGCGCCAATGATCAGGTAATCGACGCCCATGGTGGCGGCCAGATCGAGAATAGTGGAGGCGGTATCTTCGCTCACGGCATAGAGCGGCAGAACGCAGAGATCCCGCTCCGCTCCCAGTTTCGTCATCGTGTTCATGATCGCAATTGCCTCGGGATCATCCTGCCACCGGGCCCGGCCCAGTCCCGGGCCGCCTCCGTAGAAGACCACGATTTCCTTTACATAGAGGACGCAGAGGGTGGCCTTCCGAAGCTGCGCTTCCTCCAGGGCGAACCCCAAAACCGGGGTGATCCCGCGCGCCGCCACCATGATCTTTTGACCTTCCTGGAATCGCGGCTGCAGTTTTGCCGCCAGGTCGGGCGAAACCATTTCCGCCACGGTGCGGGTGACGGTGAGCGTTTTCAGGCCGGAAATCTTGTGCGAATAAGCCCGGAAACCCAGCCCCACTCCGAGGACGCAGATAGCGAAGAACAAGGCGTCTGGTTTTGTCTTTGCCAGGGTCAGTTCCACGGCCGCCAGAATCAGGAAGGTAACACCCATCAGGAGACGCTCGTGGGCGTGTAACCGCAGTTGTTTATTGAATGTGCACGAGCCGAGATTAACTGCGATTGCGCCGACTACACCGATCGCGTAGAGGCCGGCAAGAGCTTCGAATTGCTTGGTCACGGCCAGAACGAGAATCGGAATGGCGATGGCAGCGATCAGTGGAACGAGCGGCACGCCATGTTTGTTTAATCTCGCGAACTGCGGCGGCATCTCGCCGTCTTGGGCCATCATGTAGATCACTCCAATCAGTGCCACCACGGCTGTGTTGACCGCGCTGATGAGGAGGAGCCCGAAAACTGCCGCTACAAAAAGCGAAAAGCCGTGGCCAAACCAAACTCCGCCGGTAAGTGTGGCGTAATGCTGACCGAGAAAGCGCAGCATGTCTTCCTTGTGTGAGGCGAGCTCGGGCGCGAACGACTTCGGGAGCGAGAGCATCGCCCAGCCAAGCAGAGCGGTGCCGCCAACCACTTCCACGGCTACCGGGAGAATGGCCTTGGTCGCCGTGAGCGTGACTTTTGGTTCTTCCGGGGTGGACTTTGCATCGAGTTTCATTACGCCGGTGATATTGGCGATGGCTTCGACCCCGCTCAGCGCCAGGATCACACCAACGAATTGGACCCAGCTGGCCCCGAGATTGACATGCCGCGGCTCGAGATGGGCAACGTTGAGGTGACGGGCACTGAAGGCGATGATGGCGACGACGACGATCACGGCCGGCACCGCCAG
The DNA here is from genome assembly GCA_963728975.1 of uncultured Verrucomicrobiae bacterium. Taxonomy (GTDB): domain Bacteria; phylum Verrucomicrobiota; class Verrucomicrobiia; order Chthoniobacterales; family UBA10450; genus DATFCK01. The sequence goes on along the minus strand of CAVSMF010000001.1, from coordinate 308,096 downwards.
CCAGATCGACACGCTGCCGCTGTGCTTCGGGCCAAAGTAGTTGATGACGCCGACAATCAGGACCAGGACCATGGTGGCCACCGGCGCATACTGAGCTGGAACTCCCAGATAGGTGACACCCGCCCAACCACTCAATGCCGCCGTGACAATAAAATTCGCAATCAGCAGGAGCGCGCCCACCGAGGCGAGGAACCGGCTTTGTTCGCGCGCGGCCGAATAAACGCCTCCACCGTCAGGGAAGTGGGCGCAGACGATGATGTAGTTGAACGCGACGACTGCCGTAAGAACGCAAACGGCAATGATGATGGGAAACGAAGAAAAACCGGCTGCGACGAAGGCCAGCCCGAGGACGTAGGCTTTGCTCGTGCCCCAGTCGCCATAGAGCAGTGCCGCCGCCCGTTTCCAATCGACGTTACGTGGCCGATGCACCCGAGTCCCTGAAACAGAAGTAATCTCAGCCATCGCTGGCGGTGAATCTCCAGTGTGCGCGGACGCGCTGGCAAGTTCTTTCTCGAACCGGCCCCGCCTGAGGCCGGAATCTGAAGCCGAGCGATCGGGTCAAACTTCTACGCGGGTACCCAGCTCAACCACACCGTTTGGCGGCAGACAGAAGTAGGAGGTTACGTCTCCGGAATTGCGCATCATCCAGGCGAAAATCGAACCGCGCCAGGCGGAGAGACCGAGTTTGCGGGTCGCGAGAATGGTTTCCCGGCCAATGAAATAGGTTGTCCGCATCGGTTCAAGCTGGAGACCGGTGTGCTTGATGCTTTCCAGAGCGGCCGGCACATCCGGTTTTTCCATGAAACCAAAATGGATTTGGGCGCGCCAGAAGCCGGCCTCGAGTCTTTCCAGCGTAACCCGATCTCTGACATCGGTGAGGTAGGGGACCTCTTCTGTGCGCACCGTCAGTAACACCACCTGCTCGTGCAGCACTTTGTTGTGCTTGAGATTGTGGAGCAAAGCCAGGGGCGTTCCGAATCGGTTGCCTGACATGTAGACGGCAACGCCCGGGACTCTCCGGGTGCCCTGTTTCCTCAGATCGGGCAGGAGCGTGTCGAGCGGGATGCACATTTTTCCCAAACAGGTCCGAAGAATCCGTCGCCCTTTTCGCCAGGTTAACATCAGAAAAAGAATGGAAGCGGAAACAAGAAGGGGAAACCAGCCACCGTGCGCGACCTTGAGCATGTTCGCGCCAAAAAACGCGAGGTCGATGGTGATAAAAAAGATGGCAATCGGCAGAGCCACCGCCGCGGGCCAGTGCCATCTCTGCCGGGCCACGACATAGAATAAAACGGTCGTGATCAGCATGGTGGTGGTAATGGCGACGCCGTAAGCGGCAGCCAAATTGCTCGAGCTGCGAAAGCCGATCACCAGCGCCACGCAGCAAATCATCAGGGCCCAATTCACCACCGGCACGTAGATTTGTCCGATGATGCGCGCCGAAGTGTAATTCACTTTCAGGCGCGGGCTGTAGCCGAGTTGAATGGCTTGCATGGTCAGGGAGAAAGCGCCGCTGATAATCGCCTGAGACGCAATCACCGCCGCGGCAGTTGCCAATAGCACCATCGGATAAAGCGCCCACGACGGAGTCATCCGGTAAAACGGATTTACCGCAGCCGCCGGATCCATCAAGAGAAGCGCTCCCTGGCCGAAATAATTCAGGGTTAACGCCGGCAGAACCAGCGCGAACCAGCTCAGCCGAATAGGCGCCGTTCCGAAATGGCCAATGTCCGCGTAGAGGGCTTCGCCCCCGGTGACGACAAGAAAAACCGCACCCAGGACGACGTAGCCGCGGGCGCCGTTATTGAGGAAAAACGCGACGCCATGGAGCGGATTAATCGCGCCCAGCACTTGTGGAGCGCGCAGGATTTGATGCGCGCCGAGCGCGCCAATCACCAGAAACCATAACATTGTCACCGGTCCGAAGACGGTCCCAACCCCGGTGGTGCCGTGTGATTGGAAGAAAAAGAGCGCGATCAATATGGCAATGGCAAGGGGCACTACACAGGGATCGAACAGGGGCGTGGCGATGTGCAGTCCCTCGACCGCGCCGAGCACGGAAATGGCGGGAGTGATCATTCCATCGGCATAAAGAAGGGCGGCTCCGAAGAGTCCGAGCAGAAACAAATATTTCCCGCGCCGGGCGACGTCTCCTACCAGCGTGGCGAGAGCGAGGATTCCGCCCTCGCCCCGGTTATCCGCCCGCAGAATGAGGATCAAATACTTGAGGGAGATGATGAGAATCAACGACCAAAGGATGAGTGAGAGCACACCGAGCACGTTGGCGTGGGTTGGGGGAACGGAATGTTCTCCATAAAAACATTCCCGCATGGCGTAGAGCGGACTGGTCCCAATATCTCCGTAGACGATGCCGAGGCTGGCAAGACAGAGCAAAAGCAGGCGTCGCTTTCCGGTTTGCGGACCTTCCCGGGGGGAGGGCCTGGCCCGGGTAATAGCCGGAGTCAAGGTTGGCGGCTCAAAATTCACGTTTTGGAGGAGCTTAGGCTGGGCAAGAGTCCGGAGTAATTAAAACGGTACTAAAATTGGGGATTGGATTTCCGCGCAGACCGGGATGGGCTACATTTGGTCCGTGCTCAAAGCACCGAGTTCGTGCAGTAGCCCGCAATTATCCTCAGGCCGCTCTTTTCGGGAGCCCACCTACGATCGGGAGGTTGCCTCGCCATCGGATGGCTGGTCGGCATTGACCGAATACATCGTCGCGGTCGTCGGGGTGGCTACGCTGACCGTCGCCTGTTGGCTGCTTACACCGTTGACGGGCTACGGCGCTATTTCGCTGATTTTTCTTCTTGGAGTTCTGCTCGCGGGAATGGTCCTCAATCGTGGACCGGTCCTGTTGGTCGCCGGTCTTAGTGCGCTCTCCTGGAATTTTCTATTTATCCCGCCGCTGTTTACGTTTCATATAGCGAAACTCGAAGACGCGCTCACCTTCGCCACTTATTTCATCGTAGCGATCACGGTGGGGAGCTTGACGGCGCAGTTGAAAGCCAGGGAACACCTTGCCGCCCAGGTGCAGCTCGCGGAAAACTCCGAGCGACTTCGCAAAACCCTGCTCGATTGCGTCTCTCACGAGCTGAAGACACCTCTCGCGGCCATCGGCGCCGCCAGCGAAGGACTTCTTCGTCTCCAGCCGGACCCCGGCAGCGCGGAACGGTTCAACCAACTCGCGCGCGAAATTCACGATGGTTCTCGTCGTCTGAATCGGGTGGTTAACAATCTTCTGGACATGAACCGGCTCGAAAGCGGTGTGATCCGGCCAAACTGCGAATGGTGCGACGTGCGTGAGCTGTTGCAGTCGGCCATAGAGATCGAGCGCGAATCCGTTGATGGACGGGATATCCGGCTGGACGTGCCGGAGAATATTCCGCTGGCCCTTGTCGATCATACCCTGATCGAGCAGGCAGTCGCGAAACTACTGGCCAACGCCGGAAGTCACACCCCGTCCCAACTGCCGATCGAGGTGGACGCGGAATACACGAGCGAGAAACTCATGATCTCGGTGAGCGATCGCGGGCCGGGATTTCAGGCCGAATCCATCGATCGCATTTTTGAAAAATTCTATCGCGGCGATGGCCGCAAAGCCGGCGGGCTCGGGCTTGGATTATCAATCGCGCGCGGATTCGTTGAAGCCCATGGCGGCAAACTTACGGCGGAAAATCGCGATGGCGGCGGGGCGCGTTTTATTATCAGTCTGCCGGTTCGCGTTACCGACGCGAACGCGTTGGAGGCGACTTCGTGAAAGCGGCGCAGACTGCCCTCATTATCGACGACGAGAAGCAGATTCGCCGGCTGCTCCGGTTCGCCTTGGAGGGAGCGGATCATCAAGTCTATGAGGCGGAAACGGGGCAGGCCGGTCTTTCTGAAATCGTAAACCGAAGGCCCGATATCGTTTTGCTCGATCTGGGGTTACCGGATATGGAAGGGGTCAAGCTTCTCCGCCGTTTACGCGAATGGTCGGATGTGCCGGTGTTGATACTCTCGGTTCGCGACGATCCGGACGAGAAGGTCGAAGCCCTCGATGCGGGCGCGGACGATTACGTAACGAAACCGTTTGATACCGCGGAATTGTTGGCGCGGGTGCGCGCTGCGCGCCGCCGTTCGCTCACCGAAACAGGCGAGCCGGTGTTTAATTCCGGAACGCTCTGCGTTGATTTCTCCGCCCGGCAGGTGAAGCTCGCCGGCACGGAAATTAAACTTACCCCTACCGAATATGCGCTTCTTCGGGTGCTGGTTCAGAATGCCGGAAAAGTGGTGACCCACCGGCAATTGTTACGGACGGTTTGGGGAGAAAAGGCCGAGAGTCAGGCCCAATATCTTCGGGTCTACGTTACCCATTTGCGCAAGAAGCTCCAAACCAGCGAGACTGCGCCCAGCCTGATCAAAACAGAGGTTGGCATCGGCTATCGGTTGTCAACCGGATGTCTGTAATGGGGGTGGGGGACCGCCTCGGGGCGCGCCCACGTTAACGATCTTTTAGCGCGGCGGAGGCGAATTTTAATTAGCGGGAGCGGCCCGCCTTCAAGGATGTTTCCGATATGGAAGCAATCGTAGTTGTATGCGTCTCAACGCGCGACGTTAAGCTGTGGGTGCAACTGGCGGGGATGGAGTCAACCAACCACAGCTCAAACGAGGAAGTCGATTTAGTGCCCCTGGGAACAAAGCGCGATTTCAATTTGCCCGGCCTCGGGAAGAAAACGCCGCCATTCTGGACGTGGTTCATTGAAAACCCGCGCGGCCGCGCCCCGCTTGCAGTCCGCTAAGCCGGGTCGGGCCGTGGTGGCGACGGCGGTTGGTTAGTCATTTCCGCGCCCCGGTGTCGACTGACCAGGTTGAGCTGCATGATTGCGACAAATATCAAACGCCCGCGCAATGTGAACGTGCCGCAGGCGGCGGCGATTCTCTATGGCGACTGGGGCACGAGCAAGGCATATGTCATCGGACTGGCTTTTGCCGTGGCCGGCTATGCTTCTTTTTGGCTGATCGCCGCCATGTGCGTCCTGACCGCGCTGGTCGGCCTCAATTACATTATTATCTGCCGCCTCTATCCGGATGGCGGCGGCGTTTATGCCAGTGTGCGGCATCGCAGCGAAGTGATTTCGATCGTCGGCGCCTTTCTGCTCATCGCCGATTATTTGGTAACCGCGGCAATTAGTTCGCTGTCCGCCTTCCAATATCTCGGTCTGCCCCACCCGGAAAGCTTTGCCGCGATGTCCATTTTAATCATCGGATTGCTTAATCTGCTGGGACCAAAGCAAACCGGCGGGCTCGCCTTTGTGATTTCGGTGCCGACGGTGATCGTAGTTGTAACGCTCGGCCTTTTCAGCGCTCCTCATCTCGGCGCGGCGGTTGCCAACTTGCAACCGTTACCCGGAACGCTTGGACATAATTGGGCCGGATTTGTCGGGATCGTGCTCGCGCTTTCCGGCGTGGAAGCGATCGCCAATGCCACTGGCGTTATGAAGCTGGATAAGGGCAGCACCGACGCGCAACCCTCGGTCCGTAAAACCTCCACCCCGGCAATCGTGCTGGTAATGATCGAAGTCTGCTTCTTTACCGCTTTGTTTGGATTGGCCGCGCATGCCCTGGACGGATTGCAAATTGCCAATGGCGACGTAGACGCGCCCGGCGCCCCGGGAGTGCGCGATTACATGCTTCGTTACATGGGCCAAGTCTTTGTCGGCGGAGCGCTCGGCCCGACCGTTGGTCATATCTTCGCTCTTATCGTCAGTATCGTCTTTGGCCTGTTGCTTCTGTCAGCGACCAACACCGCGGTTGTCGATCTTATTGCCATCCAATTTCTCATGTCGCGCGATCGTGAAATCCCCAAAATTTTCCAACATCTAAACAAATGGGGCGTGCCAGGCGCGGGGATGTTGCTCGCCACCGTCGTCCCGATGCTGCTCGTGATCGTCGTCAAAGACATGTCCGGCCTGGCCGATCTGTATGCGGTCGGCGTGGTCGGCGCGATCGCAACCAATCTCGGGGCGACCTCGACCGACCGAAAATTGTCGATCAAAACATGGGAGCGCTCGCTCATGTTTGGTACTTTTCTGGTTATGGCCGCGATCGAGGTGTCGCTGCTCATTGACAAGCCGAATGCGCGTTACTTTGCGGTCACCATTCTTGCCGTTGGCTTGATTTTGCGGGGACTTGTCCAGGAACGAAGACGGAAAAAGCAAGCTGCGGAAGGGTTCGACCCGGAAACGATGGACGCCGATGGTGTTGCTGCCCGGCCGGATATCGTCTCGAATCGAGGTAGCGAATCGATTCTCTGTGCCATCCGGGGAGGCGGCCGGACCCTCGATTTCGCTTTAAAAGAAGCCCGCGAGACCGGCCGCCGCCTCTATCTGCTTTTCGTGCGCGAGCAGCCTTTCATGACCGAGCAGGACGCAAACCGGAAATGGCCCGAGGACAACGAAGCAAGCGCGATTTTCCACGCGGCTGAGCGGAAAGTGGCGGGCGTCTCGCCAATATTTTGCTACGCGGTGAGCGCCTCTGCCGCGGAAACGATCGTGGATGTTGCCGCCACCCTCGGGGTCTCCCGCGTTATTGTTGGCGCACCGCAGCGTAACGCGTTGATCAATCTTCTCCGCGGCAACGTGATCCGGGAGGTTTCAAGCTCGCTTCCCGAGGAGATCGATTTGCTGGTTTACGCGTGAAGGTGGACCGCCACCTCGATCTCGGCGGTCTGCGGAAACATATCCAGGGGGGTGACGGACTCGATCGTGAATTTCTTTTTTAGCTCCGCCAGGTCCCGGGCCAGAGTGGATGGATTGCACGAGACATAAATGAACGTGGCCGGGGCCATGTTAAAGATGGCCTTTCGCACAGCGGCGCTCAGGCCGGCGGCAGGAGGATCCACGATAAATGTAGAGGCGGCCGTGTCGGCCGCAGATCCTGCGGCCGACATCGGCCGCTGGATCTATATTTTTTGCGGCCGACACGGCCGCCTCTACATTTTCCACTTCGCCGGCAATGTAGGTCTCTTTATCGGTCGCATTTTCTTTGGCCACATCGATGGCGAACCGGTCCCAGTCGATTCCAATCACCCGCTCGAATTTTTGGAGAAGGCGCTTGCTGAAGAATCCCGCGCCGCAGTAGGCGTCGATAAGCAATTTCTGGTTGTCCGGGATCATTTTCGCAATCAATTCCCGCAACGCCCCGGCCACGGCGTCGTTTGCTTGCAGGAAAACCCGGGGACCGCCGGCCGCCCGCAACGTGTAATGACCCGATTTTGGCGATTCCGCCCGCAATTGAGCCAGAGCATCGTTCACCTGGTCCATCGCAATAGGGCAGCGCTCGATGTCGATCAGCCGATGGCTTTCCCGCCGAAAAAATCCGATAACGCCCTCCTCGACATGCACGGTGATCCGATTTCGGTAACCATAGGGGAGAGGCGAGGGGACGATGGGACGCATCGGAACGTCTTTGATTTTTCCGATTCGCTGGAGCGCCTCGCAAACCTGCCGCCATTTAATGGCGAGTTGATGCTCGTAATCGATGTGCTGATAACTGCATCCGCCGCAGCGGCCGAAATAAGGGCATTCTGGCTCGACCCGGTGCGAGGACCGCTCCTTGATCTCGATCGCTTCCCCCTCGGAAAATTGTTTTTTCTCCCGGGTGATTTGGACGGAAGCCGTTTCGCCTTCGATGGTGAAGGGGACAAACACGGCCTTCCCCTGGTCGCGGGCGACCCCTTTGCCGCCGAAAGCGATATCCTGAATCTTAAGATCGACGATGCGCATGAAGGAGAGGATCCAAGCACCAAGCACCAAACCCCAAGCACCAGAGAATATTCAAGCTCAAAGCTCCAACAACGCGTGGAGCCTCATTTGGATATTGAAGCTTGGTGTTTCTTTGGTGCTTGGTGGTTTACGCCCTGATGGCCCGCTCGATGGCGGCCTCGAGTTTTTCCACCTTGATCGGTTTGACCAAGTGCTCGGCAAACCCGGCTTGGAGACTTTTTTCGATGTCGCCGTTCATGCCGAAACCGCTGATGGCAATTCCGCGGATGGTGGAAATGGCGCGGAGGCACGACATCAATTCGACGCCGGTGCCGTCGGGGAGGGCGATATCGCTGATCAGGAGATCGAACTGATTGCGTCCGGCTGCTTCCATGGCGGAGCGCATATTATGAACGGCGGCGACCAGATGGCCGCGGCGCACCAGCAGACGTTCCAGAGCCATGCATGTATCCTGATGATCGTCGACCAGCAAAATGCGAAGCGGTCGGGTCTCAGCCGGAAGTTCCTGGCGTGGCGCCGGCCGCCGGGCCGGGGCGGGCGTCGTGGGCAGGCTCAGGATGAAGGTTGAACCTTTGTCGAGTCCATCGCTCTTGGCCACAAGGGCGCCGCCATGGGCCTGGCTCAGCGATTTTGAAATCGCCAACCCGAGCCCAAGTCCGCCAAACCGGGTTTGAAACGAGCGGTCGCCTTGCTCAAATGGATCGAAAATTCGTTGCATGATATCCGGTTGCATGCCGATGCCGGTATCGCGGACGCTGATCGCCAGCATCTGGGGTGTGGGATTGCTTGTCCGGATCGTTATCTCGCCGTTTTCCCGGGTGAACTTGATCGCGTTCTTGAGGAGATTCCAAATGATCTGCTGAAACTTTGCTGTGTCGGCGGAAACATAATGCGCGCCCGCCCGCAAGTTGAGATGGACGCGAAGTTGCCGGGCGTGGGCCTCGGTGCGGCAGATTTCAGTCACGTTGGCGATCGCTTGATGGGCATCGAGCGGGATGAATTGCAGCTGCAACTTGTCCCTGGCGATACGGGTCAAATCGAGCAGATCGTCGATCAACTGGCTTTCGAGCTCGACATTGCGGCGAATCATGGTCAGCGACGTTTTGGCGTCTTCCGACAACGCCGGTCCGGATTCCAAAGTGTCGAGGGCCGCGATCACCGGAGTAAGCGGAGTGCGCAGCTCGTGGGAAAGCATGGCGAGAAAATTATCCTTGGTTCGATTGGCCGCTTCCACCGCTGCCTTTTGTTGCTCGATGGCTGCTTCGGCCCGCCGCCGTTCCGACATCGCGGCCGATAAAGCAAGAGCGGTTATCGTCAGCACGGCGGTGGAGGTTTGCATCATCAACAGTGATTGATTCTCGGTCTCCATTACGAACGGGCCAAAGCCGTTTAGCGTTCCCCAGATCGCCAGGGCGGACAAAATGAAGAGACCGGTGGCGGTTTCGCGCTGGGTGAACCGAAACGCGGTCCAGATCACAATCGGTCCGCAGATGAACGCGATGGGGTAATTCCTGGCCGAAATGGCAAACCAGCCGCCAAAGATCAGATCGCCCAGAACCAGAAGCAGAACGAGGAGAAAGCCGACTTCGGCGACTTCCTTCCGGGTCCATTGCCGGGTGACAGCGACGCTCCAGAGAACGATCAAGGGAGCGACAATGAGTTCGCCGGTGGCGTCACCGAGCCACCAGGTAAGCCAGATCGGTCCGAAGTTTGACCAGCGAGCAAATCCATTCAAGGCCAAGCCGGTAATGCCGATAATCGGACTAACGAGCGTGCTGAGCATGACCGCCAGGGTAAACTTGAAAACGTCTCGCGCCCGATCGAACACGAACAAGCCACCGGCAAACCGGTTTACCAGCCAGGCCCCGAAAAGCGCTTCCATGGTATTGCCGCTGGCTATGCAAAGGGAACTGGCAACGTTGCCAAAAGTGGTGGCGTTAGCCAGAAATGCGCCGATAAAAATTGCGGGCCAGACCCGGTAACCGAGGACAAGCAGCGCCGCCAGGGCGATGCCGGCCGGGGGCCAGACCGGGGAAGCACTGGCGTGAATGGAGGCGAGGTTCAGGCTAAGCTTGCCGGCGACAAAATATACCGCTGCCAGAATGCCAATGGCCGGCAGGATTGAAACACGTCGCAATTGCATTGTGCGACCGCCCGTGGCGAATCGTTCTACCTCTACGTCGTTACGGGCTAAGGTCAACAACGGGAAGGAGAATTGCCGATCATGCGCTTCGGAGCGCCACCGGAGATCGGTTGCACAGGCAGGGAGGGCTCTCCGAGCCGGCCGGGGTTGAGCGGGTAGCCCCGCTCTCGAGAGCGCGATTCGTTACGGACGCCGCTGGAGGTGCGTCCCCACCTCAGCCGAGATCTCTAGTAATCCCTTACGTAAGGGTATTTCGATTCGTTCCCAAGCTCCGGCGGAAATTCCGAATAACCGGCGTGAATGTAGGGAATGTCGCTCGGCAACAAAGGATAGTAGCTTTGATGCCAGACCGGAAATGGAAAGGTCACGAACTCCAGGAACCCGGCAATATGGCGAACAGCAGATCTCCCCGCGCCCCGCACCACGCCGTAGCCGGCGGCGGCGGCGTTGCCTTCTTCCTTGTTGATTGTCGCGACCGTCACCGGAATCTCGGCTGGAGCGAGAAAGAAATTCGATAACGCGCGCCCGAGTTTTCGGGTTGGGCCGTAATCGTTCGACGGCGGATCCTGAATGTCGGCAACAGCCTGTCCGCAGAGAGCTGCCACCATAAACAAGGCGAAAGCGAGTTTTTTCATGGCCACCTCCCTACTAATAGCAGAAGGTCGTTGGCCCGATCAACCTTGATTTTCAGGCCCGGTCCGGGTCCGGCGGCGGGTCACTAGCACCGAAGCGGTGATCGTGACGGCCAGGATGACAACAATCACACCGAGAGCCGCGAAATTCGGGATTGGAAAATAATGCGCCACGATCATTTTCAACCCGACAAAAGTGAGGATGAAGGCGAGCCCGACTTTCAGGTAAATGAATCGATTCATTATATTGGCGAGGAGGAAATAGAGGGAACGCAGTCCGACGATGGCACAGATATTGGAGGTGTAGATGATGAAGCGGTCATGGGTAATGGCGAAGACGGCCGGAATGGAATCGACCGCGAAAGCCAGGTCCATCAGGTCGATCACGATCAGGACCAGCGCCAACGGGGTGAGCATCCAACGTCCATCGACATAGGCCTTAAAGTGCTCCTCGTGGAAATCCCGGGTGACCGGGATCATTTTGCGGCAAAGCTTCATCCACCAGCTGTCGGCAAAATCGACCGCGATGGTTTTCTTAAAGAACATCCGGACGCCGGTGACGACCAGAAAAGCTCCGAACAGGTAAAGGACGAAGCTGAAATAGGAAACGAGGGTGAGTCCGAGCCAGATCATAATACCCCGCATAATGAGTGCGCCCACGATTCCCCAAACCAGGACCCGGTGTTGGGCTTTGCCTGAGACTTGGAAATGGGTAAAAACCAAAACGAACACAAGTATGTTGTCGACGCTTAGGGAATACTCGACCAGGTAGCCGGTAAAAAACTCCAGGGCGCTATCGGGCCCCTTCAGATACCAGACAATTCCATTGAACCCCAGGGAAAGCAGGACCCAAAGGACGCTCCGGCGGGCCGCTGCCCGGAGGCTCAACTCCCGGTCTCGTATCTTAAACTGGGCAAGATCAATAATTAGGGCGAGGAAAACCCCAATATGAAATGCCACCCAAAGCCAGATACTCGTCGACACGGAGCGGACAAAGTTTCACGACAGCGGCATTACGGCAATTCTAAACGACAGCTTTTGAGACTTTTCTCTCGCGAAGCGCCTCGTTCCTCGTAAGTTTACAGGAGCTGAATGGACCCGGAACTGGAAAAACTCGTTGAATCGGGAAAACTCACCTCCAGAGGCGCCGAAGCGCTGGACAGGCTTCATCCGGGCGCCTTTTGCCTGCACAAAAGCTGGGGATTCGGCCGGATCGCCGAGTGGAACCTTCTCCTGGGTCAAATCGTCATCGATTTTTCCGGCAAAAAGGGACATTCCATGCAGTTGCAGTACGCCGCCGACAATCTGACCGTGATTCCGCCGGGGCATTTCCTTGCCCTCAAGGCGGCTGACCTTTCGGCGACCAAGCGGATGGCGGTGCAAGATCCGGAGGGCCTGACCCGGAACATTCTGGAGAGCCTTGGCGGCAAAGCGACCGCCCAGCAGATCAGCGAATGGTTGATCGGCGACATTTTTACCGAAGCCGAATGGAAACGCTGGTGGGAATCGACTAAGAAGCGGCTGAAAAAGGAAGGGCACTTTTTGGTTCCAGCCAAGAAAAGCGAGCCGCTTGAGCTTCGGTCCGCCCCAGTGTCTCATCCCGATCAGCTCCTCGCCGCGTTCCAGCAAGCCCGGCAGCCCAAAGAGCAGTCCGCCGCCCTTGAGCAGATCATCCGGTCCCATGAGGAATTCGATAATCCATCCAGCCAGTTGCAGCCGATCGTGATCGCGGTCGAACAAAATGCGGCTCGCAACCTGAAACTGCATCCGGGACTCACTTTTGAATTGGTTCTGGGACGCGACGATCTCCTGGAGCGGGTGCCGGAACTCAAGACGACGAATCTTTCTCTGACCCTGCCGAAGTTGATTTTAGAGGAGGAAGCGCGGCTCCATGTCATTTTGCCGAAATTGCCTGCGGCCAAGGAAAAAAGAGTCGTCCAGGCACTTCCGGCCGCTTTGGGAGACCGGTGGCACGCCCGCGCGGTTCAGTTAATGCGCGGCACTCACCCGCGGGTGCTGGCCCAGGTCGCGCGGCTTTTCATCGAGACCGGGAATCAAGCCGAACTCCAACAGATGCTCGACCGAAGTATTCGCGAGCATTCGACCACGAGTGAAATGCTTATCTGGCTTTCCAAGGATCGCGCCAACTGGCCTGAGCTGGTTACCCCCGAATTGCTGAACGCGATACTTGGGACAATCGAGCGGGAGCAGCACAACGAGACCAGCCGGGGCGGGCGCTTGCGCGATCTCATGATCGATGATCGCCGATTGATTGCCGACATGTTTGAGAATGTCGAGATCGGCAGAGCCCGCGACGCTATGCGAAGACTCCTGCTGACGCCGGCAGTGGACGATTTAACCAAGCGTTCGCTTCTGGCCCGCCTGGTCAAGCTCTATCCCGAGTTGGAGCCGATGATTACCGGCGCCCAACCGGAGGAAAAAACCGCCCCCCTGGTTGTTTCCTGGAGCAGCTTGCAAAGACGGAAGGTGGAATTCGAGGAGCTGGTCAAAAAGAAAATTCCCGAAAATACGAGGGAGATCGCGCTGGCCCGTTCCTATGGCGATCTGAGCGAGAACTTCGAATACAAGGCGGCCAAGCAAATGCAGGCGGTCCTGATGCGCCGGAAAACGGAACTCGAGCACGCCTTGCACAGTGCGCGCGGCACCGGGTTCGAGAATCCCGATACTTCGCGCGTTTCCATTGGCACAGTGGTTAGGCTGCGCGAGCAAAAATCGGGTAAAGAGGAGACCTACACCATTTTGGGCGCGTGGGATGGGGATCCCGACCGGCACGTCATTTCTTATCAAACTGCGATCGGGCAGGCATTGCTGGGACAACAGAAGGGCGATCTGGTAAGTTTAAACAGGGACGATGGCCTCGACCAGTTTTCTATTGTCTCGATCGAAGCCGCTCCGCCGGACGAAACACCCCACGGTTCGGAGCTGATTGAAAGTGCAGAAGCGGTGGCCGCGGGCTAAGGCCGAGAGCACAATCTCCAAGTTCGCCCCGGCGAATCCGTCCTGCGGCGGACAACAATACCCAAGCACCAAAGAATATTCAAACCTCAAGGTTCGAAGCAAACCGCGCACACAGGGACCGGATTGGATACCCGGATGAGAAAGGACATTCGATCATCGCGAAAGGCGGCGCGAAGGTTCAAGCCCGCGCTCTCTTTACCGTCATCCTGAGCGGAGCGAAGCGGAGTCGAAGGATCGGGACTGGGAAAAGGCTTACACCCGATCCCTCACTCCGTTCGGGATGACTTTGCGGTGGGGGCGACGGCCGTTTGGAGTTCGGAGCTTGGTTATTCCCTGGGGTTTGGGGTTTGGAATTTGGTCCTTTAGCGGAGCGATTGGTGATTTAGCGAAGCGATTGTGCTTTGCGCTTGCCCTGGCCGTGAGCCTTTACCGATAATTCGGCTATGGAAACTCGCATCAACCATCTGGCGGTATGGGTCCTGGTCGTCGTCCATCAACTCATCGCCTGGGGTTGGTACGCAATCTTCGGCGAGATGTGGCTGAACTATCACGCCCGGACCATGACCGATATCGAGCGGACCCATAACGTCTCCGCTTACGTGACCGCGATTGTTGCCTCGATCTTTGTCAATTACGCGCTGGCCTGGTTGATCAGCCGGCTGAACGCCGTTACTGCCCTGGCCGGCCTCAAGATCGCCCTGATTTGCTGGTTCGCCTTCTTATTCGTGGAATATGCCACTATTTCCGTGTTCTCCGCTTTTGAGACCAATCCCTGGCCGCTGATATTCATCAACATGGGGCGGGCTCTGGTCGTCTTTGCCGTTAGCGGATTGGTTTTAGGAGCGTGGCCGCGCCAAAGCTCGGCGGCCTAGCGGGGAGGGACGAGCTCGTCTCGTCCCACTGTTGCGGGGCGTTGCGGTGGCTCTGCAAGCAAATCCGATTTTTTGACCAGGCAATCTCGGTTCCCCAAGCTGGACAATGAAGAGATCTTTGGACAACATTGCCAACCCGACATGAGCGATCCCATTCCAGTAGCCCAGGCCGCCCAAACAATTTATCTTCTGCCGAAACTGGCAAACCGCCATGGACTGATTGCAGGAGCCACCGGCACCGGCAAGACAGTGACCCTGCAAACGCTGGCCGAAAACTTTAGCGCGCGCGGCGTCCCCGTTTTCATGGCCGATGTCAAAGGCGACCTGGCCGGCCTTAGCCAACCGGGCGCCACCAATCCCAAAGTGGTCGCGCGAGCCAAGGAACTGGGCCTTTCCGACTTTAAAGGCGAAGCTTTCCCGGTCGAATTCTGGGATGTGTTTGGCGAAAATGGCCACCCGGTTCGGGCGACTGTTTCCGAAATGGGTCCGCTGCTTCTGGGGCGCCTCCTGGAACTGAACGAGACCCAGGAGGGCGTGCTCAACATGGTGTTTAAGATCGCCGACGAAAGCGGGCTGCTCCTGCTCGATCTGAAGGATCTGCGCTCGATGCTGCAATTCGTCGCGGACAACGCGGATCAGTTTAAAACCCAATATGGCAACGTATCGGCGGCAAGCGCCGGCGCCATTCAACGCAATCTGCTCGCGCTCGAGTCTCAGGGGGCGGATAAGTTTTTTGGGGAACCGGCCCTAAATCTTGACGATCTCATCCAAACCCAGGACGGCCGGGGTGTAATCAATATTCTCGCCGCGGAGAAGTTGATGCAGCAGTCGCCGAAAGTTTACGCGACTTTTCTGCTCTGGCTCCTTTCCGAACTGTTCCAAAACCTGCCCGAAATAGGCGATCCCGACAAACCGAAGCTGGTGTTCTTCTTTGACGAAGCGCATTTGCTTTTCGCGGATATCGAAAAACCGGTCGAAGAGAAAATCGAACAAATGGTCCGCCTGATTCGCTCCAAAGGAGTCGGGGTTTATTTTGTCAGCCAGAATCCGATGGACATTCCGGACGTCGTTTTGGGCCAGCTAGGCAACCGGGTGCAGCACGCCCTGCGTGCTTTTACCCCGCGGGATCAAAAGGCGGTGACGGCTGCGGCCCAGACCTTTCGCCAAAATCCAAAACTCAAGGTTGAAACAGTTTTAACGGAGTTAGGGGTTGGAGAAGCGCTGGTCTCAATGCTCGATGAAAACGGTTCGCCGGAAATCGTGGAGCGGGCAAAGATTTTTCCACCTCACAGCCAGATTGGGGCGATCACGCCGGAGCAGCGGAAACAAGTCATCAGCTCTTCCGTGCTGGCCGGCCATTACGAAAACGCGGTCGACCGGGAGTCCGCTTTCGAAAAATTGCAGGCAAAAGCAGCCGAGAAAACTACTGCGGCTGGCGCACCCGCGGCTACGCCGGGCGCGTCGGTCCCGGAACCGGCGAAGGAATCTTTCTTCGGCAGGATCTTCGAACCGACGATCGGGCCGCGTGGTGCGGTCCACGATTCGGTGGCAACTTCGATGGCTAAATCTGCAATGCGGGCGGCGAGCAGCCAAGTCGGCCGGCAATTGATCCGCGGTGTTCTGGGCGGATTGCTCGGCGGCAGCGGGCGTCGTCGTTACTAAGCCCGCTCACCGCAGAGCAAAAAAGAGAACGGCTGCCGACTATTCCTTCTTCTGCGCGCCCATCTTCTCGGCTTTTTTGGCTTTACCGGCTTTAGCTTCGATGTCGGTAGCGGTCATCGTGTAATGCACGGTCACCTTGTCCCCGACTTTCACTTCCCCACCGGTCTTGGTATTTGAATCTTTTGCGATCTCCCAGCGGTCCTTCCCTTTCTGAACCGCGATCATGCTGTCAGTCACTTCCAGAACCGGTCCCGTGACTTGATAATCTTTCGCCCCGGCGAACACTGCGCTGCCAAGGGCGAGACTCACGGCCATAATCAAACTGAATGTTTTGGTTTTCATAGGTTTGTCGATTAGACAAAGCGGGCACGAATTATTCAAGCGTTTTGAAAGGCGGAAGCGGCGATTGACCTCAATTGCTATCAAACAGGTAGGGACGTCTCTCCGAGACGTCCGCGGCGGACCCACTGATTGACGCAATCCGACGGCTGACACCCAACCGCTAGGGGAATTCACTCCCCAGCGATTTTTCCCCCGTGGCAGTTGAGGACCTTTGCCCCTGCCTAACTCATTTTTCCGCGGGCGTGGGCGTTCCGCCCATCGGTGTCTCCTTCTTTTGCCCATCCGGCTCGTTATACGTAATCGTAACGGTGGAACCGACCGTCATATCGCCACTGATCTTCGTGCTGGGAACGCGCTTGATCACCCATTCTTCGCTGTCCTTCTGAACGGTGATGCTGGACCGGCTGACCGCCACCACCTTGCCGGTCATGGTAGCGGTTTGGGCGAATAGGGAGCTGCTCAGAGCAATACTTCCCGCCACGAATATGCAGAGTAACGATTTGATTTTCATCCGGTCATTGAACGCCCGGCCTGACCGCGAGAGCAAGCCGTTAAATAGTTAAAATGCCTGGCCCCGAAAGTGGAAGCGGCGTCCCACCGCTCTGGGGTTAGCCAACGCGACCGGGAGCTCGCGTCTACTTGGGTCACCCTTCAGAACCCCGACTCTTTTTTGGGTTTCGTGAAAATCGGGTTAATCCTGTCTAGCTGGAATCCGGTTTGGCCCGGCTCACTCCGCCGGCGGTTGCGACATCGGCTTGATCCCGACCCGGGCCAGGTATTCATCGGCCTGCAGCAGGTCGTTACCCGCGCGCTCGGTGATTTTGAGCAAATTATCCATCGACGAAACTTCCTCGAGTTGTTCGGTCAGAAACCATTGGAGAAAGTTGATGGTGATGTAGTCGTCCTGTTTCCGGGCCAGTTCCACTAATCCGTTGATTTGCTTGGTCACGTGAATTTCCTGGTCGAGCGAAAGCTTTACCGCGTCGCGCGGGGTTTTGAATTTCGATTTTGGCGCGTCAATTGCCGGGATGGTCACGCGTCCGCCGGCGTCGACTATATATTTCATGAAACGCAGGGCATGCCCTTTTTCTTCCTCCGCCTGCTTAAAGAAATGAGAAGAGAGCTGGGGCAGCGCTTCGGCCGCGAAGTGGGCCGCGATGGCGTAATACTGGAGTGAAGCGCTGAATTCGTAACCGATCTGCTCGTTAATGGCGTCGACAACCTTTTGACTTGTAAGCATAGAGACAACCTACGGTAAATCAGGCCAAAGCAAATCGATCTGCCTGCCACGCCGTAGCCTTGCGAAGGCGGGCTCGTTGATAATGTCAATGAACTTCTGGCAGGTTTAACATAGAAAAATCCTCCTTCGGGCTTGTCACTTGTCACACATCACTCGTCACTGCCGTCATCACCCGGATTACGCGGATGCAAGCGGATGATTTTCGGGAAGCATTTCAATCGAAGGGAAGGATGTGCTTGCTTGGCGAGCCGTAGCCTTGGCGAAGGCTGGTCACGTATCACTAATTTAGGCGGGTGACGCGTGAGCGCGGGAGATTTTAGGAAAAAGTGGGACGACACCCGCCTTCGCTTGGCTTCGGCGTGGCAAGCGAGCTGCGGCGTTTCAGTTCCGTGTTCGGAATGGGAACGGATCACTGAACGGAAAAGGTCGAACCAATCACGAACTAGTTGACCTAGTCAATAGACTAAGTATTATTTGGGAACTATGAAGACGGTGTTGATCTCAGAGTTCAAAGCGAAATGCATCAAGATGCTCAAAGAAGTGCAGAAAAATGGCAAGCCGCTCACCGTGACTTTGCGCGGCAAGCCAATTGCCCGGGTTGAGCCGATCGTTAAGAGCCCGCCGAAGAAGCGTCAGTTGGGCGCTTTGAAAGGATGGATGGAGATCAAAGGCGATATCATCCGTTCCGACATGGAAAAAGACTGGCTTGTGCAGTGAAGTATTTGCTTGATACCCACGTTTGGATTTGGAGTCAGGAGGACCCGAACCGGCTGGGCGCGAGAACTCGCCGTCTCTTGCTCGATTCCGCGCAACAACATTTTGTCTCCGCCATCTCCACGTTGGAAATCGCGCGACTAATAGACCGCGGTTTTTTACAATTGAAGCACCGGTTTTCGGAATGGAAGGACCTTTCTCTTGGCCAGTTGCAGGCTGGGACAATCGACGTGACACACGAGATCGCCTGGGAAGCCTACAATTTGCCCGGCAAATTCCATAGTGACCCGGCAGACAGAGTGCTGGTGGCAACGGCGCGGCTCAACAGATTTACCCTCATGACTGCTGACGACCTGATCTTGCGATACGGTCACGTGAAAACCGTTTCGGCGCTGCGCTGAATTAAAATGAAGCGCTCCCCCAGATGACCGTACAAGTTGTGGCGACGTCCTAGCACCTGTTTACCGTCTCAGCGTTTTTCTCGTGTCATTCCGAGCGATATGCCAGTCCGGCTCGGACGGAGGAACTCTCGCTATTCGCTTCATGACGGGTCGTAAAGTGGGGCAAGCCTCCGGCTTGCGAGCAAGCGAGACGCTTGCACTACCTGCCCACCGGCTCAATTGACTCATTCGCTCTCGCTCATTTCGGCGTGTCGGCTTGCCCATCTATCTTGTTCGCCTCCCATCAGCTCGATTCTCTTACGGCCTGCGGCCGTAATACCATGCCGCCTTCGAACGGCTTCGGCGTGGCTAGACTAGTTGCGCTGCAACGTTTCACTTTCGTGTTTCGAAATCGGAACGGGTGGGGCCAATAGGCTCGGGTCACCAGAGAAGAGAGTTGATGGTTGAAAGTTGAGGGCGGGAAAGGGGAACAAAGTTCGCGACGGCGAGGGCACCCTCGGTCCGAGCCGGACTGGCATTGCATGCGAGGCGCGTGCGCTCCCCGGAAACGGACGTACAAAAAAAAGCCCAGCCCCGAAAGGTTTCGGGGCTGGGTTCTGGCGACGTCCTATTGATTCATTCGCTCCCGCTCATTCACCCGCTACCCTCGCCGGCCTGACCGTCTATCTCGCTCATCCCATTCGCTCGGTTCTCTTACGACATGCGGCGTTCCGCCGCGTCGTGCGAGAGCAGGACGGGCAACACTGTGAGTACCAATAGAAAACCCAGCGGATCTTTTCACGACCTGCTGGGTTTTCAGTTCTGGCGACGTCCTACTCTCGCACGACCTATCGTCGCACTACCATCGGGGCTGCAGCGTTTCACTTCCGTGTTCGGAATGGGAACGGGTGGGGCCACTGCGCTAAGGTCACCAGAGTGCGGAACCGCACTGGCATTTCGCTGCTTTCGCAGCGACGCAAGCGCGAGGCCGAGTCTCTAGGGACGCTCGTTCATGGCGATTGGGTCAATCGCCGCTACCTAACAATGTAAAAGAACCATCAACAATTAACTATCCGCTATCAGCCATTGATCTGGTTCTCTGAAATCTACATACAGGGAGAATTAGTGCGGCGGTCATAGACCGCCGCTACAACATTAAGGCTTTGTTTTGGTTTGAGATCATTTGTCTCTTCTGTGTGCCATCGCCTCGATTTCTCGAAGCGATGGGTTAACAGAAAAGTAAATGATCAAGCCGAACGGGTTATTAGTACTCCTGAGCTGAACATGTTACCATGCTTGCACCCGGAGCCTATCAACGTGGTGGTCTACCACGACCCTTCAGGGAGATCTCATCTTGGGATAGGCTTGGCGCTTAGATGCTTTCAGCGCTTATCCTTTCCGAACATAGCTACCCAGCATTGCTCTTGACAGAACAACTGGAACACCAGCGGTTCGTCAGACCCGGTCCTCTCGTACTAAGGTCTGAACCCCTCAAATCTCCTCCGCCCACAGTGGATAAGGACCGAACTGTCTCGCGACGTTCTGAACCCAGCTCGCGTACCACTTTAACCGGCGAACAGCCGGACCCTTGGGACCTTCTCCAGCCCCAGGATGTGATGAGCCGACATCGAGGTGCCAAACCCTGCCGTCGATATGAGCTCTTGGGCAGGATCAGCCTGTTATCCCTAGCGTACCTTTTGTCCGTTGAGCGATGGCAATTCCACGTTCAACCACCGGATCACTTGGACCTACTTTCGTATCTGCTCGACGTGTGTGTCTCACAGTTAAGCTGGCTTATATCCATATACTCGTCACCTGATTGCCAACCAGGTTGAGCCAACCTTCGTACTCCTCCGTTACTCTTTGGGAGGATACCGCCCCAGTAAAACTAGCCGGCTGCCAGTGTCCCCCAACCAGTTGATGGTCGGGGTTAGTTATTCCAGTACCGAAGGGTGGTGTTTCATTGGCGGCTCTGCGACCCCCAAAAGGGCCGCTTCAAAGCCTTCCACTTACGCTAAGCATCGAAACCGAAACAACAGTAACAGCGTGTAGTAAAGGTGCATAGGGTCTTTCCGTCCTACTGCGGGTAGGCGGCATCTTCACCGCCATTACAACTTCGCTGAGCTCCTCGTTGAGACAGCGGTCAACTCGTTACACGATTCGTGCAGGTCGGAACTTACCCGACAAGGAATTTCGCTACCTTAGGACCGTTATAGTTACGGCCGACATTCACGGGGACTTGGGCTCGCAGCTTCGCCAGCCACTTCTAGGCTCTTGTCTTTTGTTATCCACAGATGAACACAGATTTTCACAGATGAATGGAGAAGGAGAAACCTGCGTCCTGCCTTCCTTAAATCTGTGTGAATCTGCGAAATCTGTGGACTCCCAAAGAAGAATCCAGAAGAGGCTGGCTAACCGCTTACCGTAATCTTTCCGCATTGGTCACGTGTCACACCCTATACGTCGTCTTAACGACTTGGCAGAGTGCTGTGTTTTTGTTAAACAGTCGGTTGACCCATTTCACTGCGACCGGCTCCATTTTGAGCTGCGCTCAAAACGGAGAAGCTCCAATCACCAATCTCCAAGCTCCAGAGAATTTTCAATCTCCAAGCTCCAAACGGTTGTCGGCGAAGCCGCACTTGGTTTGGTGCTTGGTGCTTGGAATTTGGTGCTTCTCCATTTTGCTCAACGCAAAATGGAGCCGGCACCCCTTCTTCCGAAGTTACGGGGCTAGATTGCCGAGTTCCTTAACGAGGTTTCACTCACGCGCCTTGGCACATTTATGCCCACCCACCTGTGTCGGTTTACGGTACGGGCAACCGTGGGAACACCCGGAAGTTTTTCTTGGTTCCCGCTTTAATGGATCCGGTTCAGCCGAGGCCTCCCCGTCCCCCGCCTTGCGGCAGGGACCGTCACTTTCAATCGACGGACCATCTCTGCAGAAACGTCCCTTCCGAGCTTAACCACAGCCGGTGCAGGAATATTAAACCTGCTTTCCATCGTCTACGCCCTTCGGCCTCGACTTAGGTCCCGACTAACCCTGGGAGGACGAACCTTCCCCAGGAAACCTTGGGTTTACGGCGGACAGGAATTTAACCTGTCTTATCGCTACTCATGTCTGCATTCTCACTTCTGAACGCTCCACAGTCGGTTCCCCTCCTGCTTCGATGCATTCAGAACGCTCCCCTACCAATCCGTCTGGTCGAAACCAAACGTCTTCCAGAGCTTCGGTATACCGCTTATCGCCAATCATTATCGGCGCGAGATCGCTCGATGAGTCAGCTATTACGCACTGTTTAAATGATGGCTGCCTCTAAGCCAACATCCTCACTGTCTGTGCAACCTCACATCCTTTCCACTAAACGGTATTTGGGCACCTTAGCTGCTGGTCTGGCATGTTTGCCTCTCGCGCGTGAAGCTTATCCCTCACGCACTGACTCCCGTGTTACGCTCCAAGGCATTCGGAGTTTGATTGAGTTCGGTACCCTGGTATGGGCCCTAGTTCATCCAGTGCTCTACCTCCTTGGATCAGCACACGAGGCTAGCCCTCAAGCTATTTCGGGGAGAACCAGCTATCACGGGGTTTGATTAGTCTTTCGCTCCTACCCACAAGTCATCCCAGAAGTTTTCAACCTTCACGGGTTCGGTCCTTCACGCGGTATTACCCGCGCTTCATCCTGCTCATGGGTAGATCACCTCCGCTTCGGGTCTACTACCAGCGACTGAAACGCCCATTTCGGACTCGCTTTCGCTTCGCCTCCATCGCAGAACGACTTAGGCTCG
This sequence comes from uncultured Verrucomicrobiae bacterium, assembly GCA_963728975.1. Lineage (GTDB taxonomy): Bacteria > Verrucomicrobiota > Verrucomicrobiia > Chthoniobacterales > UBA10450 > DATFCK01. The sequence goes on along the minus strand of CAVSMF010000001.1, from coordinate 285,586 downwards.
CCACTGACAGTAACTCGCAGACTCATTAAGCAAAAGGCACGCTATTACCGGGCCATCTCCGATGGCCCTGAGATTTCGGATTTCGGATTGCCGATTTCGAATTGGAATTTGTGACGCGCTGCCGCACGTTTTTCTCTCAATCCGCAGTCCGCATTCCGCGATCCGCAATTAGGGGCTTCTCTGCGCCAGCAGAGAAGGCCCGGCTCTAACACCTTGTAAGCACATCATTTCAGGTACTATTTCACTCCGCTCACAGCGGTTCTTTTCACCTTTCCCTCGCGGTACTGGTTCACTATCGGTCGCCAATGAGTATTTAGGCTTACGCGGTGGTCCGCGCAGATTCATACGAAGTTTCACGTGCATCGTATTACTCAGGAAATCCCTAGGCGTGCTCCAGTTTTCGGTTACGGGCCTTTCACCCTCTCTGGCGCAGCTTTCCAGAAGCTTCACCTAACCTTTGCACTGCCACGTCGGGCTCCTACAACCCCCCCGCCACTTCAATACCTGACGAACTAGACAGGATTAACAAGATTAACAGGATTAGAAATCCAGAAGCTCTCTTCTGACATCCTGCATAATCCTGTAAATCCTGTCTGTCTTTTCTTCAGATGCTGAAATGGCGGAGGTTTAGCCTGTTCCGCTTTCGCTCGCCACTACTGACGGAATCTCTTTCGATTTCTGTTCCTCCGGTTACTGAGATGTTTCACTTCGCCGGGTTTCGCGATGCTTGTGCTATGAATTCACACAAGCTCGAGCAGGTGTTGCCCCACTCAGGTTACCCCATTCGGACATTCACGGGTCAAAGCGTGTTTGCCGCTATCCGTGACTTATCGCAGCTTACCACGTCCTTCATCGCCTATTGGCACCAAGGCATCCATGATGCGCTCTTTGTAGCTTGATCAATCTGTTTCCAGCCCCAGTTTCAAGGCGCGCAAAAGTAGAAGCGGCGTCCCCGCCGCTTTTTTGAGTTCCCAACGCGACGAGGACGTCGCGTCTACATGCGCAGCTTAAAACTGGAGCTGGAAGATTCTTTGATAACTGAAACTCTCCTATAGACCGGCGGTCGTAGACCGCCGCTACAGATATTTCAGACTCAGCTCTTAAAGTTGTACTTTCTTACTACCCTGTATGTAGATGTCAAAGAACCAGCCCCGAAATTCTTCGGGGTAAACCTTTTACGCACATTCAGCCCACAAAAAAACTCAATTCTGTTTCCCGATCCTCCTCCTCAGCAACGGCTTGGCCGCCGTAGCCTTGGCGAAGGCGGGGACAAAATTGAGTTCAATTTGCAGTCCCAAATGTACGTAGAACGCCCCCGAACGCATTCGGGGCCCGCTTCCGGCGGGACCAACAAACTAGCCCCATTTTTACGGGCGTCAACGGTCCCGGCCGATTTTTTTGCCGATTTTTACCTCATAATCTCTAGACCCACTATCCACGTACTAAAATTAGAGGGCGTGTTGCCCAAATGGGCGGCAACATCTCAGGTTGGCATTTCCTACTTTGTCATTTCCGAGCGAAGTCGAGGAATCTCTCATTTTAAGAATTTTTAGCATTTAGCAGTAAGAGATGTCTCGACTTCGCTCGACATGACAAGAAGAGCATTTGGGCAACACGCCCTAGAGATCAGACCCCTCCGTACTGTTTGCCCACGAAATACACGAAAAACACGAATGAAAAAGAGACCAATCTACAGGTTTTCGCGTCTTTTCGTGTGTTTCGTGGGCAGTATTCCATGTAAGCCCATGCGAGTGGTCAGCGTAATCCGTGGTTGCGATTTGGGTTGCGGCTTCGCGCGGTGCGTCATCCGCGGTTAAACCCGAATTTGGCAGAGGACTTCTCGGTGAATCGGGCCCGCGGATTTCGCGAATTAAGCGGATCTGAGCTGAATCTGAGAGCTCCGGTTGGGTCTTGCGACCGTGGCAACCCTCGAACAATTAAATGGATTCGCCGTGGCGAACTTGGATATTGGAGTTTGGTGCTTTAGCTTGCTGGCATGCAACCACGTCCCGATGGCCGCGCTGCCAATCAGATTCGGCCGGTCAGTTTCGATTTAGATATCGCCCCGCATGCCGCCGGTTCCGTCCTGGTATCGATGGGCAAGACCCGGGTCATTTGCGCGGTGATGATCGAGGAAATCGTTCCCCGTTGGATGAAGGAACAAAACGTCAGCGGCGGATGGTTGACCGCCGAATACTCGATGCTGCCCTATTCCACGAACACCCGGAAGCAGCGTGATATCGCCAAAGGGCGGATTGACGGGCGGAGCGCCGAGATCCAGCGGCTGGTTGGCCGCTCGCTTCGGGCCGTGGTGGACCTCGAAAAACTCGGGCCGCGGACCATGTGGGTCGATTGCGATGTTCTCCAGGCCGATGGTGGAACCCGGACCGCGGCCATTACCGGGGCCAGTCTGGCAGTCGCGATTGCCTGTCGAAAGCTGGCTAATGAGAAGAAGGTGGATTCACCGCCGATCCGGAAGCTGGTCGCAGCGGTGAGCGCGGGGATTCTCGCAGGCCAGGCGATTGTCGATCTTAACTATGAAGAAGACAAAGCGGTCACGGTCGATTTCAACCTGGTCGCGACTGAGGACGGCGAGTTCGTCGAAGTCCAAGGCGCCGGTGAGGAAGCGACGTTTAATCAGAGCGAACTGGATCAGATGCTCGGGTTGGGACGGAAAGGAATTGGCGATTTGATCGCGGCTCAACGGGCGGTTCTGGCCCGGTTAATGGTGTCGCCGCCGAGTTGATAGTGGCGCAAGTTTCCAACTTGCGCTTGTATTGATTGGGCAAGTTGAAAACTTGCCCCACTTTATGAAAAAGGCGCTGATCACAGGGATCACCGGCCAGGATGGAAGTTATCTGGCCGATCTTTTGCTGGAGAAAGGGTACGAGGTGCACGGCATTATCCGCCGGGCCAGCACGTTTAATACGGCGCGGATCGATCATCTTTACGCCGACCCTCACATCAACGGGGTGAAGATGTTCCTGCATTACGGCGACCTGAGCGATTCGGTCAACCTGGTGAAGCTGCTTTACGATTTGAAGCCGGACGAAATCTATCATCTCGCCGCCCAAAGCCATGTCCGGGTCAGCTTCGACATCCCGGAGTACACTTCGGACGTGACCGGAGTCGGGACGATTCGAATCCTGGAAGCGATCCGCGAAGTGGGGTTGCGTTCACGATTCTATCAGGCCTCCAGCAGCGAAATGTTCGGAAAAGCGCAGGCGGTGCCGCAAAACGAGAAGACGCCGTTCTGGCCGCGGAGTCCGTACGGTGTGGCGAAGGTTTTTTCCTACTGGGCGACAGTGAACTATCGGGAGAGCTACGGACTGCACGCCAGCAACGGGATTCTGTTTAACCACGAAAGTCCGCGCCGCGGCGAAACTTTTGTCACGCGCAAGATTTCCCGGGCGGTGGCAGCGATCAAGCAGGGGCTGCAAAGCGAATTGTTTTTGGGAAACCTGGAAGCCAAGCGGGACTGGGGCTACGCCCCGGAATACGTGGAAGCGATGTGCCGAATCGTTCAGCACGATCAGGGCGACGATTTTGTGATCGCCACCGGTGAGACTCACACGGTGGGGGAGTTTGCGGAAGCCGCCTTCGCCCATGTCGGTCTGGATTGGAAGCAATACGTCAAACACGATCCGCGCTACGAGCGGCCGGCGGAAGTGGACTTGCTCATTGGCGACGCATCGAAGGCGAAAAAGGTGTTGGACTGGGAACCGAAAGTGCGTTTCAACGAACTGGTTCGGATCATGGTGGATGCGGACATGGAATTGCTCTCGCGGGAAGCGCCACGAAAGCATCTCGGCAAATTGCCTTAAGATGTAGCCCAAGCTGCCTTAAGATGTAGCCACCGCCCTGTGGGCGGTGTTGAAACGTAGCCCCCCCGCTGTGCCACGCGGACAACTTGGACACCGCCCACAGGGCGGTGGATACCCCGCAAGCTCGTTCGGGCCAAGCCGGCAAGGTGACCTAACGAATAACCACGTGGCCGTAGCCGGTATCTTCGAAACCCAGTCCCGCCACAACCGTGGCCAGGGGCTTATCCACAATCGTGACCTCGGCACCCCGTCCGACCGTGTTATAAAGCTGAATCACATCGGCCGATCGCATCCGGATGCAGCCATAGCTCACCGGTCGGCCGATGTTTCGTTCCTCCGGAGTACCATGGATGTAGATGGTGCGGGCGAAGGCGTGGGCATTTTGGGGTTCGCAACCCCGCAGCCAAAGAATCCGGGTCACAATCGGATCACGTCCGGGAGCATTGATCGCCACGATTTCCCCGGTGCGGTGGCGGTCCTTGAACACGGAGCCGGGAACGGCTCCGCCGCCAATTTTTTGCGCGATCTCCAATTCTCCGAGAGGAGTGCGGCAGGTCCCCAGGCCGTCGCCGAGGCCAAACTTGGAGGTGGAGACGGGGTAAACCGCCACTAAAGCGCCTTTGTCCAGCACCGCCAGCCTTTGGTCGCGCGCGCTGATGACAATGTGATGGTCGCGATCGGGCGTAGCGCAGGAGGAGAGGAGAAGGGCGAGAATCAGAAGGTAGGGACGGATCGCCGAGCCGTCCGCTCCCTGTCGCGTTTGCAGCGCGCCCGGCGGTCGCGCCCTCCCTTTATGTTTCATCATTTGTTAAACTTAAAGAATCCTTCTGCGGTTGCGGTTGTCGCCTCTGCAATTTGTTCGAGAGTCAGGCCCCGGGCGGTTGCGATCGAGTCCGCTACCATCCGGGTATGAGCCGGCTCGCAGCGTTTGCCGCGAAACGGGGCCGGCGCAAGATATGGGCAATCGGTTTCCACCATGAATTTATCGAGCGGGATTTGGGCCGCTACTTCCCGCACGGCCGCACCGTTCTTGAACGTAACAATCCCGGTGAAAGAAACAAGGTGGCCCAGATCGAAAACCTCGTCCGCCTGCTCGCGGGTGCCGCCAAAACAGTGGAAAACGCCGCGTAATTTTCCGGTGTAGGAAGCGAGGACCTGGAGAGTATCTTCCCAGGCATCGCGTTGATGGATGACAACGTTGAGCCCGAGTTCGACGGCCAGATCCAATTGCTCCGCGAATAGATCGGTCTGTTTCGATTTGTAAGCGCCATCTTCGATCCCCGCTTCGATCTGCTCTTCCGTTCCGCTTTGCAAAGCGGTAAACACCTGGACGTTTTTCTGCCGGGTCGCTTCGATGCTGGGCAGCCGATGATAATCGAGCCCGGTCTCGCCGATTGCGACAACGCGCGGGCTTTTGGCAATCTCACGAAGCGGATCGATCACATCGTCGCCGGCTTGTTCGACATGGGTCGGGTGAACGCCGATCGCCGCATAAATATTGGGATATTTCTCCGCTAGTTCGACCGCCCGCCGGCTACTCTCGATCGAAGTGCCAATGGTGATGATCCGGGTCACTCCTGCATCCGTTGCGCGTTGCAGGACCTCGTCGAGATCGTGGGCGAAATCCGGATAATCGAGATGGGCGTGGGTTTCGATCAGCATGTTGCGATTGTAGGGCGTTTCTGTGAAACGCCAAATTCGTGTCCGGCGTCTGACCCGGACGTCCTGCAATTCACCATTCCACTATGGTGCTGGCCCAGGTCAATCCGCCGCCAAACACAACCATCAAAACGTAATCGCCGTGTTTGATCCGACCGGTGCGGTTGGCTTCGTCCAGGGCGATGGCAACCGCCGCGGCGGAAGTGTTTCCGTACTTGTCCAGGTTGACATAGAATTTTTCGAGAGGAATGCCTAAACGGTCGGCAATTCCCTCGATGATTCGGAGATTGGCCTGGTGAGGGATGACGCAATCGATGTCTTCGATGGAGAGTCCGGCTTGTTTCAGGGCTTTTCGGGCGGCACTGAGCATGGCAATAACGGCCTGCTTGTAGACATCTTTGCCGGTCATGTGAATCGTGGCCAGGTTCATGTCGGCGTTGTCGCGCGTGATCGGGCAGCGGGAGCCGCCGCCGGGCATGAAAAGAATGTCGCTATACTGGCCATCGCTCCCGATATGCGTGCTGATGACGCCGTGGGAACGCTCGCGATGTTGCAGGACAGCCGCGCCCGCACCATCGCCGAACAGCACACAGGTATTGCGGTCGGTCCAGTTCGTGATCGAGGTTAATTTTTCCGCGCCGATCACCAGGACGGTGTCGTGCGTTTGCGAGGTGATGAACTGTTGCGCGATCTCGATGGCGAAAAGGAATCCGGCGCAGGCGGCCGAAACATCAAGGCAGGCGGCATTGACGGCGCCGATCTTCTTCTGAACGAAGCAGGCGGTCGCCGGAAACACCATGTCAGGCGTGGCCGTGGCGACCAGGATCAAATCGATATCGGCGCCGGTAACTTTCGCTTGCTCCATCGCTTTGAGAGCCGCTTTCGTGGCCATGTCGCTGGTTTGCTCGTCTTTTCCGGCGATGCGGCGCTCTTTGATGCCCGTCCGGGTGGTGATCCACTCGTCGGAGGTGTCAACAATGTGCGACAGATCCTCGTTGGTCAGCACCTTCTCCGGTACGTAACTTCCGGTGCCGACAATCGAGACCGTGCGCTGAGTTCTAGCGGAGCGCGGACTCGAGCGGGGCTGTTGTTTCATTGTAACGGCGGATTTCCTCGATGATATGCGGGTTCACCTGCTGTTCAATCGATTCGGCTGCGACTCGCAGGGCGTTCTGGACCGCAAGCGGAGTGCTCGCTCCATGAGCGATGATGCAAATCCCGTTCACTCCCAGCAAAGGGCTTCCGCCATAATCTTCCCAATTCGTCCTTTTGTGAATGGCTTTGAAAGCGCCCTTGGCCATGGAGGCGCCGAGGAGACGCATCGGGCTTTTTTTCAGCTCGTGTTTGAGCCAGCTAAAGATGGCGTGGGCAATGGCTTCGCACGTCTTTAAAACGACGTTGCCGACAAAGCCGTCGCATAGGACCACTTCGCAGGGGTCTTCAAAGAGATCGTGCCCCTCAATGTTTCCCCGGAAATTTAACGGACTCTCCTTTAATAATTTGAAAACTTCCTTGGTCAGGCCGCTGCCTTTGACGTCCTCATCTCCGATCGACAACAGGCCAACGGTTGGATTTTTGTAGCCCAGAACATGACGCGAATAGACGTTGCCCATGATCCCGTATTGGACCAGGTGCATGGCGCGGGCATCGATGTTGGCTCCGGCATCGATCAGGACAAAGACGTTCGTCTCGGTCGGGATCAACGAAGCGATGCCGGGCCGTTCCACCCCGGGAAGGGTCCGCAGCTTGATCATGGAAGCCGCCACCGCCGCCCCGGTATGCCCCGCGCTCACAATCGCATCCGCCTCCCCACGCTTCACCAAATCGACCGCCCGGCTGACCGACGAATCCTTTTTCCTCCGGACCGCTTCCACTGCGCCGTCGCTCATATCCACCACCTGGGAAGCATGAAAAATCTCGATCCGACTGTCCGTGCAGGCGTGTTTTGTCAGCTCAGACTCGATTTTAGCCGAATCGCCGACCAGGAAAAGCTTGGTGATGTGGGGATATGCGCGCAGTGCCATTACTGCGCCAGCCACGAGATTCGGCGGTCCGAAATCGCCGCCCATCGCGTCCAAGGCGATCTTCACAGGGGGAATTTGCGAATTTTGGGGCCGCAATGCAAAACCAAAAATTCGTTGAGGGCGTTTGGTTGCGGCAGAGGGGATTGTAGGGCGTTTGGGTCAAAGGCCACTTTTGGAGGCGGCGGCTGACCCAGCCGCCCTAAAATTATTTGCCTTCGACGGTGAGCACTTGCCGGCCTTTGTAGTAGCCGCAGGCTGGACAGGCGCTATGCGAGGCGACCGTGCTGCCGCACTGCGGACACTTGTTCAAATGGGGCCGGTGCCAGCGATTGGCGGCCCTGCGGGTGCGGAGCCGCATTTTCGAAGTTTTGCGCTTTGGAACTCCCATGGCAGGCGGCTATGAAAGCACGGTTCGCCCAAAAAACAACCTTCGGGAATATCTCTAAGGAAAGCAGGAACGCAGGAAAGGGAATTGAATCTGGAAGCCATGAAACCAGGAAGAGGCTAAGGAACGCAGGAAAGGGAATTGAATCTGGAAGCCAGGAAACCAGGAAGAGGCTAAGGAACGCAGGAATAGATTTGAATCAGGAAAACAGGAAGCGGGGAAAAATCTTTAACCTAATCCTGTTAATCTTGTAAATCCTGTCTAGTTCGATTCTGCTCAGGAAAGCAGGAACGCAGGAATACCGAGGCCATCAATCCGGGAAGGTTCCGCATCCTTTTTCGTTCCTGCTTCCCCTGTGTTCCTTCGAGATTCTGGATTAGGGTTTCAACTTCAGTTTATCCAGCACACTCCAGTCGGCCGCCGGTTTTGGGTCGGCTTTGGCGGTCTCAGCATGCTTGGGTTTGCAAATGCGTCCGCCCTCCCGGTCGCAGTGCGGGTGCGGGGGCAAGTTTAACAGGAGATCCTCCCGCATGTTTGGGGTCAGATCGATCATTTCCGGTCCGGTCAGTTCGGTGTGCACGGCAAAGGCCGGCACTTCAATCGTATAAGAGAACTCTTCCAGGCACGAGACGCATCGCAATTTCACCGGTTGTTTGAGGTGACCGTTCCCCCAGAGCGCTCCGTTGGAAACGCCGACTTCGAGATCATAGTGAAGCGGCCCGGCGCACTCGAAATCTTCGCCGGCCAGGTCAGCCAGCGGACAATTCTCTTCGCCTTTCAGGTGCAAACCCTCCGGAGGAATTTGTTTGAGATGAATTTTCACTCTTTTTCGGTGGATCGGGCTCTCCCGGCTCGATATTAATAATCGAGCCAAAGCCACAAATTGTCTTACCAACGCGCTCGGAGATCGCGTTCCACCCTTTCGTTTTAGAAAAATTTCACTGCGAAAATTTTTGTTTCAACCCTTTGGCCACCCCAGATGGAACAAACTGGGAAACGTCTCCGCCCAGCCTGGCAATCTCCTTTACCATCCGCGAACTCAGATAAGTATATTCTTCTTTGGGCATAAGAAATATCGTTTCCACGTTGCTCTTCAGTTTCCGATTCATCAGGGCCATTTGAAATTCAAATTCAAAATCGGACACCGCCCGGAGGCCGCGCACAACCGCGTTGGCTTGTTGGGCGAGGGCGTAATCGACCAGTAAACCGTCAAACTGGCCGATCCGGACCCCTTCCTGCCGACCAAGACAATCGCGCAGGAGTTCCAGCCGTTCTTCGAGTGTGAAAAGCGCCTGCTTCTTCTCATTATTGGCCACCGCCACGATTACCTCGTCGAATAGCTTCCGCGCCCGCTCGATGACATCAAGATGGCCGTTGGTCACTGGGTCGAAGCTGCCGGGGTAGATCGCGCGCCGCATGGGCGAAGATTCGCGCAAGCTGAACCAAACTCCAAGTCTCAACCTCCAAATTCCAAAGCAGCGCCAATCATCAGGCTCCAAACCGGTGCCTGCTTTTTGATTATTGGAACCTGCGCTGCTCTGGGTACTGGTGCCTGGAATTTGGAACCTGGTGGAGCCGGTTCCCGGGCTTTAGCTGAACTCCGCGCATCCAAGTTGCCGAATAGGCGCGAAGAGGGAGATTGCTGGCGGCCATGACGCTCTTTCCCCCCTATAAGCGGATTGCGGTGGCGAGCGCTTTTTCGCCTCGCTTTCTCCAGGTCATGGCCGAGGCAAAACGGATTCGGGAAAGATTCGGCTCCGACCTGACTTTGATCTATGTCGGAGATCGGGATGAACAAACCGACCGGACGTTCTCGGAAGTGCTGGCCCGGTTGAGGCTGCCCCCGGAATCCCCGGTTTATTATGCTCAGGGGGATCCCGCTACCGCGATCCTGAGTGCGCTAACCGATCACGAAATCGATCTGGTGGTGGCGGGCGCGCTCGAAAAAGAAGTCGTGCTTCATCCTTTCCTTGGAAACGTGGCGCGACGGCTGGTCCGGGAAGCGGCCTGTTCGGTAATGCTTTTTACCAATCCCGACGCCGAGCCAAAGCCGCTCCGGCGAATAGTATTTGTGGCCGATTATTCGGATCACGCTCGGGAAGCGTTGCGGAGGACCTTTCTCCTGGCTTTGGCGGAGGCTTGCGAGCGCCTCTATGTCATCCGGATTGTTACAACGTTCGACGAGATCCGGGCCGCGCGGGACAACCGGGTGGAAGCGGGCAGCAAGCAACGAACGTTTGGATGCGACGAAGAAGCCCTGGAAGACTTCGTTTTATCCGCCGGCGCTACCGACGTGCCGATCGAGGCGCGCTGTATTCGCGGCAACACCGGTCTTGCCGCGGCTGACTTTGTGCAATCGGTGAAAGCCGATCTGCTGGTCGTCCCGGTCCCGCCGGAAATGAAAACCGGCGGCAAAACATTGCCCGGTAACATTTCATGGATCAACGATGTGATTCCATGCAATCTCTGGGTGATCCGATAGCGGAAGCTCCAAATCCCAAATCCCAAAGCCTAAAACCCAGGCTCCAGTGAAGCACCAATAACCAGGCTGCAAACAGCGCTTGCTTCCCGGGTTATTGGAGCTTGGGATTTCTCTGGAAATAGGTGGTTGGAGTTTGGGGCTTTGATGATCGGCTTTGCCGCGGCTGACTTTGTCTAATCCGTGGAAGCGGGCGGCGCCGGAGCGATTATCCCGGGAGGGTCAGGATGAGGCGGTGTTTACCAGCGATTCCAAGGCGCCCAGATGCGCGCGCAACGCTTTGCTTCCGGTTTTCGTGATGCAATACCAGCTGACCGGCTTTCGATTGGCAAACTCTTTGCGCACTGCGACGTAACCGGCCTCTTCCAACTTACGAAGATGCGCTCCGAGGTTGCCGTCTGTTTCCTCCAGCAATTCCCGCAAACGAGTAAAGTTCATCGCTTTAGCCTGAACAAGCAGGAGACAGGCGCCGAGCCGGCTGCGATGTTCGAGAAGCCGATCCATTGCGCGGGTGCCCGCCCGAACCTGATCGGCGGCGGTATTATTTGGTTTCGGCACGACGTTCGACCAAGGCACCACCAATTAGACCGACGCAGAATAGGGCGCCAAACAGGAGCCAACCGGATTGCGGCCAAAGGAGCCGGGTGGCGAGACCTGCGCCCAAGGCGAGACCGACGCCGAGCAGGGTCGGAAACCCGCCCAGGCCGGCCACGAATGCAGTGAGGCTGATGAGCAAAATCAGCAACGATGAGATCGCCGCCGGCGGAACGGCGAGGCGATCGGTAATTTGAAAAAGGAGAACGATGGCAAATCCCAAGCCAACCCAGGGAAGCAGGATGCGCACGGCATCGCCCGGGGCACAGCGAATGACCTCGCCCCGCAGGCGCGCCTCCACCCAGGGATAAATGCTGAGGGCCACCAGCACGGCGTAGCCGGCGAAGTCGATGAGGGGACTCTGCCAGGCGGGGGCGAGGTCGCGGCGGGCGCAAAGCAAGAGGATGTAAAGGCCGAGAACGATTGCGCCGGGGAGGGGGAGGAGGCGGCGATGGAGATATTGTTGACGCTCGAGGGTGCCGCGCAGGTAGCGGAGATCCTGGCGCAATTGTTCAGAGGAAGAGAGTGGTGTTTCCATGGGATATATTTGATTTAGCTCTGTATAATAGAGAACTCTATATTATGTCAAGCGACTTTTTTGCGGGCTCTTTCTGCCGGCCCCGACCCCCCCCGCGCCTTTTCGCCACTCAGCCGGTTCCTCTTCTCCTCGGCCAATCCCCAGTGAACTGGCATTGGAGCTTGCCGCTTCTCCGGGTATTGGTGGTGCTTCGAATTTGGAGCTTTGATTACGGATGAACGATGTTCCTGAATTTCATGCCTACGGCCCGGCTCATTTCACCGTCCTTTTTTTGACCATTACCCTGCCGTTTGCTCTGGCAGCTCTTGTTCGCTGGACCAAATTTCAGCGGGCCGAGCGCGCAATCGACCTCCTCCTCTCGGTTCTGCTGCTCCTGAATTACGTTGCCTACCTGATCTTTATTCGCCGTCACGGGATTACCCAATGGCAGCAAATGCTGCCTCTCCAACTCTGCGATTGGGGAATGGTCGTGGTGATCCTCGCGATGTGGACCGAGCGCCAGCGCTGGTTTGAAGTCGCCTATTTCTGGGGTCTTGGCGGAACCTTACAGGCGATTCTGACCCCGAATCTGGCCTACGGTTTTCCCGATTTGCGCTTTATCAGCTTCTTCGTTTCCCATTCCGGCATCATTATCGGCGTCATTTTTCTTATGTTAATCCATCGACACCGGCCTTATCCGATGTCGATTGTCCGGGTTTTCCTGTGGTCGGAACTTTATTTCGCGGTCACGTTGGTGGCCGATCGGCTGACCGGTTATAACTACGGATTTTTGCTCCACAAACCGGAAGCGTTTTCAGTTTTGAGCCTTCTTTCCGATTCCCGGCCGCTCTACCTGCTCGAGATGCACGGGTTGGCCTTGCTTTTTTTCTGCGTCTTGTACGCTCCGTTCGCGGTTTACGATTTGGCCAGGGGGAGATCTCTAAGGAACGCAAGAAAGCAGGAATGAGATGTTAAAATTCCCGGGTGCCGAGGGCGTAAGGTAGGGGCGATTGCCCTCAATCGCCATCGGCGAGGGGCTGTTGTCTTTTGCGAGATGGAGGCAATACAGGAAAATAATTAGAAATCTTTCAAATTCCCGGGGTCCTGCTTTCCTTAGCAATCATGTCCCAAGCGAAGCCATTGCGCGTTGGCAACGTCACCATCGGCGGCAAGCGCCCCGTCTTTATTCTCGGTCCGTGCGTGATCGAGTCTGAAAAGTTTGTCTGGCGCATGGCCCGCCAGATCGCGCGCATCTGCAAAGAGGAAAATGCCGATTTCATCTTTAAGGCCTCCTACGATAAGGCGAACCGAACCTCGGTCCGCTCCTTTCGCGGAATCGGGGCCCGGGAAGGTTCGGAAATTCTTTCGGCAATCGGGCGCGAATTGGGAGTCCCGGTCACTACCGACGTGCATTCCCCGGCGGAAGCTGAAATCGTTTCTCGAGAAATCGATCTGCTGCAAATCCCGGCATTTCTTTGCCGCCAAACCGACTTGCTCCGGGCCGCCGCCCAAACCGGCAGGGCGATTAACGTTAAAAAGGGGCAGTTTTTGGCGCCCTGGGATGTAAAGAATATCGCGGACAAGCTGGTTGCCTTTGGCAACCGGAAGTTCTGTTTTACCGAACGCGGCACCACCTTTGGCTACAACAATCTGGTGGCCGACATGCGCTCGCTCTATTGGATCCGGCAAGCCGGCTACCGCGTGATTTTCGATGCGACGCATTCAGTCCAGCGACCCGGTGGAGCGGGGGACGCGACTTCCGGCGACGCCGAGCTGGCGCCGGTCCTCGCTCGGGCCGCTATGGCGGCGGGCTGTGATGGAATCTTTATCGAGGTGCACGAGAATCCAGCGCGCGCTTTGTCCGACGGACCGAACCAGGTGCCGCTAAAGAATTTGCCGAAGCATCTGCGCATGTTAAAAGCAGTGCATGCGGCCGTTTCCTAGCCGGCGCGCCTCCGGATGGAGCACGGCTGTTACATTCCTAGCCCTGTTTTTCTTGGCGCTGTCGGGGTTGAGTCCGTCAAGCGCGGCGGAAACGGGCAAGCGGGGCAAGGGTGGACGAGGCAAGAAAAAGCAAAAGGCGGGTCAGATCAGCGCATCGCCTGGCGAGCAGAATCTTGCCAACATTCCGCTGCCAGTGGGGCATGAAGCGAAGGGCCTGGTGCTGCCTGATTTCGATCTGCAAGGGCATCTTCGGGGCAAGTTTGTGGCGGGGGTGGCCCGGCGAATCGATCAGGACCATATTGGTTTTGACGATTTGAAGATCACTACGTTTACCGACCAAAACGCGGTCGATCTCCAGATCGACATGCAAACATCGGTGCTGGATTTGAAGACGCGCATCCTGAGTTCGCCGGAACGCACGACCATCCGCAGGACAGATTTCAATATTGTGGGAGATTCCGCGGTGTTCGACACAAACACTCACACCGGACGGATAATCGGCAACGTAAAAATGGTGATCAGCGACAAGTCGCATCTGATCGAAAAGCCAAACGAATGAGGAAACTTCTGGCATTGCTGCTTGCTTATGGACTTGGTGCCGCGGCGATGTCCGCTCAGGATGCCGCAGTCCCAACCGCCGGCGAAAAACCGGAGGCGAAAAAACCGGAAAAAACGGCAGCCAACAAACTGGTTGGGCTGGGGGCGACGGCCACGACCGGGCCGGTCACGACCGAGATCTATGCGGATGAGGCATTTTTTGATTCGGCCAAGAGTGTGGGGAAGTTTACCGGGCGGGTGCGAGTAAGCGATCCGCGATTTAATCTTCAATCGGATAAATTGACTGTTTTTATCAGCAAGAGCGGCGGTCAGGGGCTGGAGAAAGCGATCGCCGAAGGAAACGTAGCGGTGGTGCGCGACCGTCCCGATCCCAATGGGGGACCGCCGACCCGGGCGGTTGGAAGGGCTGACTCGGCCACCTATGTGGCGGCGACCGGTGACGTTGAACTGAAGGGAATGCCTCGGGTGCAGCAGGGGGTGAACACGCACATCGGGACAAGTCCGGAAACGGTCATGATTATTAATCAAAATGGGCAGCTAACCACCCATGGGCCGAGCCGAACCGAAATTCGACAGGTGCCGAAAGAGGAGAAGAGCGAAATGGCAAAGCCCGGGATCAGCCCGCAGCCTTCACCGAGTCCATGATCAGCGAAACGGCGCCCGCCAAAAGCCCTCATATTGCCGGTTCCCCCGCCGAACCGGTGGACAAGGTATTGACCACTGACCAGCTGGTGAAGATCTACGGCGGCCGCGCGGTTGTCGATGGCATCAATCTGAATGTAAAGGCGGGTGAGATCGTGGGTCTGCTCGGGCCTAACGGAGCGGGCAAGACAACGACGTTTTATATGATCGTTGGCCTGGTGCGGCCCAACGGCGGCCGCGTTGTCTTTTCCGGGACCGACGTGACCGGTTATCCGATGTACAAACGGGCGCGCCTGGGAATGGGGTATTTGCCGCAGGAAGAATCGATTTTTCGCAAACTGACGGTCGAACAGAATATTCTGGCCATTCTGGAAACGCTGCCCCTGAGCAGGGCGGAAAGGCGGAACCGTTGCGATCAATTGCTGCATCAATTCGGGATTGAGCGCATCGCAAAAAATCAGGCCCTGACCTTGAGCGGCGGAGAGAAACGGCGGTTAACCATTGCCCGTTCGTTGGTGACCAGGCCGAAATTGCTGATGCTCGACGAACCATTTAGCGGGGTTGATCCGATCGCGGTTTACGATGTGCAGCAGATTGTCATCAACCTGCGCAAATCGGGCCTGGCCATTCTGATCACCGATCACAACGTTCGGGAAACGCTTTCCATCGTGGATCGAGCCTATTTGATTTATGAAGGGCGAGTGGAGAGCGAAGGCACAAAGGATTTCCTGATCAGCGATCCAATCAGCCGCCAGCTCTACCTGGGCGAGCGCTTCAAGATGTAGCCAGAGAAGAGCCGGTCCCGCTGATCGCCGGGAGCCGGCGCCACCGCCGCGGCGGGAGATTTCTTATTTTTCCGGCCGGACAGCCGAGCCCAGCGGCAGGGGAACGCTCCAGAGAAACATTGATGCGGGTTGGAAATATGCCGGTATCCGCGTTACAAATTAGGCGCAATGCCAGCCTACCGGCCAACCCAGACCATTACGTCTGCCAGCGTTCAACGAAAAAACGTCCCCGTTGTCACGGTGGAAAGCTTCTATAATTCGCATGCGGAAAAGCTTCAGATGAAGCTGGAAGGCGCCGGGGTCGGTTTTCACCGGAAGATCCGCGAACCGACCATCAACCGTCCCGGCCTGGCACTTTCCGGTTTCTTCAGCTATTTCGCCGACAAGCGGATTCAGGTGCTGGGCGCGGCTGAGAATACCTATCTCAAGAGTTTGCCGTCGAAGGTCCGGGTGAAACGGTTCCAGGATCTGTGTGAACAAAAAATCCCCTGTCTGGTCGTTTCGCGGGGAATGCATCTCCACGACGAGCTGTTGCAGGTGGCTGCGGGCAAAGAGATCGCCGTTTTCCGCACGCCCATGGTCACGATGAAATTTATCAACGCCGCCACCATCGCTCTGGAAATGGATTTTTCGCCCACGGTCAGCGAATTCGGAAGCATGGTGGACATTCTCGGAGTTGGGGTTTTGATTCGGGGCGCGAGCGGTATCGGAAAAAGTGAATGCGTGCTGGGGTTGATCGAACGGGGCCACAGTCTGGTATCGGATGATGTCACCCGGATTACCTTGCTGGAGAGCCGCGAGCTGATGGCCACCGCGCCTACCCTTACCCGCAATCACATGGAAGTCCGCGGCATCGGGATCATCAATGTGGCCAACATTTTTGGCATCGGCAGCATCCGGATTGAAAAACGGCTCGACCTGGTGGTAACCATGAAAGATTGGGACGATCTGGAGGAAGTAGACCGGATCGGGCTCGACCAGGAATTCTATGAAATCCTGAAGCTCCCGGTGCCGCACGTGACGATTCCGGTGCGGCCGGGGCGCGATATTGCCCGGCTGATTGAAGTTGCGGCCATGGATCAAAAACTGAAGGGGTTAGGCCAAAATAGTGCTATGGAATTCAACACCAAGTTACTCAACATGATGGAGAAAAAAGAGAGCTGAGCTGATGGGTTTGCTGAATCGGAAAGCGGGCGCGCGCGAGCAAAGAATCGAAAAGGATATCCCGATCATCAATCGGCTTGGCCTGCATGCCCGGCCCGCCGCGATGTTTGTCCGGATTGCGAGCCGTTATCGTTCGGATGTTTGGGTGGCAAAAGAAGGGGAGGAAGTGAACGGCAAGAGCATCATGGGATTGATGACGCTGGCTGCGGGGAAGGGATCGAAGCTGCGCATCCGGTGCCAAGGTCCCGACGCGGACAAGGTAATGGAGGAGATTGAGGAACTCATTAAGGCGCGCTTCAACGAAGATTAGCTTTGAAGCGCGAATTGGCTTCGCAAACGAGAGCTTTCATGACTTGATATCCGCGTTAAGCTCGCAAACTGATGAGCGACGATAGGGCGCGGCTGGAAATAAGGCTAACCGGCGCCGGTGTTTCGCCCGGCACGGCCAGCGGCACGGTCTATCTTCTCCAGGATGAGGCGGAAGAGGTGGCCCATTATCGAATCGCCGCCTCCCAGATTCCGGACGAGATCGGGCGGTTCGAGGCTGCGCTGATTCAGACCCGGATGCAGATCCTGGAAATGCAGCAGCGGATCGCCGAATCGATCGGGGCGAAGGACGCCGGAATTTTCGATGCGCACCTCCTGGTGGTGGAAGACCGGACCCTGATCGATGAGGTGTTGCGCAAGCTCGAAGCCGATCTTTGCAATGTAGAATGGGTCTTCCAGGAGGTGGCCAGAGGCTACGCCGAAACCCTGAGCAAGATCGACGATCCCTACCTCCGCGAGCGCGCCCTGGACATTCAAGATGTAACCAAACGGGTCATTCGAAACCTCCAGGGCAAAGCCCCCCGGCCGTTTTTGGCGTTGACCGAGCCCCACATTCTGGTCGCGCATAACCTGACCCCGTCGGATGCCGCCATGATGAACCGGGAACGCGTCCTTGGCATTGCCACCGATCTTGGCAGCCGCACCTCGCATACTGCGATCATGGCGCGTTCGCTCAATATTCCAGCGGTGGTTGGGTTGCACGATATCACGACCAAGATCGAGACCGGCCAACACGTCCTGGTCGATGGCACCAACGGCGTGTTGGTCGTCAATCCAACCCCGGAAACGCTGGAATATTACCGCGGGATTGAGTCCAAGCGGGTCCATCTTACCGAGCGACTCCGAGAGCTGCGCGAGACCAAGTCAACCACCCGCGACGGCCGTCATATTGTGCTCTCCGCCAATATCGAGTTGCCCGACGACGTCGATTCGGTCGAGGCAAACGGGGCGGAGGGGATCGGCCTTTATCGGACCGAATTTTTGTACTTAAACCGCAGCTCCCTGCCTGACGAGGAAGAGCAGTACGCAACCTACCGCCGGGTGGCGGAGAAAGTCGCGCCGAATCCGCTGATTATTCGCACGTTCGATCTCGGAGGCGACAAGCTGGCCGTCAGTTCGGATGAGCGCGGCGATGAGCTCAATCCATTTCTGGGCTGCCGGGCGGTTCGTTTTTGCCTCGAGCACCTCGACATCTTTCAAACTCAGTTGCGCGCCATTCTTCGAGCCAGTGCCGTCGGCAACGTCAAGATCATGTTTCCAATGATCTCCGGAGTGGACGAACTGCGGCGGGCCCTGGCGGTTCTGGCTGATTGTAAAACCGAACTCGGCAAATCGGGAACGCCGATGGGCGAGCAGACCGAGGTCGGAGCCATGATCGAAATTCCGAGCGCCGCCATCGCCGCCGACACCCTGGCCGGCGAAATCGATTTTTTCAGCATTGGGACTAACGATTTGATTCAGTACACGATCGCGGTGGATCGGGTGAACGATAAGATTGCGCATCTTTATGAACCGACCCATCCGGCTGTGTTGCGGTTGCTCAAGATGATTGCCGACGCGGCTCATCAGAGCCAGATCTGGGTCGGAGTTTGCGGCGAGATGGCCGGCGACGTGGCTCTTATTCCTCTTCTGCTTGGCTTGGGAATGGACGAACTCAGCGTCAGCGCCGCCGTCGTGCCGCGGGTCAAGCGCGCGGTCCAGAGCCTGGCCATTCCCGAATGCCGGCAACTGGTCGAGGAATTACTTAAGATGCAAACCCCGTCCGAAATTCTGAACCGCTGCCTGGTATTGGCCAACGAACGCTACGGGGATCTGCTGGGGTAAATGCGTGCGCCGCACGCAGAAGTTGGCAGATAGAAGTTAGAAGTTGGACGTCGAGCGTTGGACGTCGAGCGTTGGACGTTAAGCGTTGGACGTTGGGCGTTGGGCGTTGAGCGTTGGCGTTGGCGTTGGGCGTTGAGCGTTTGAAAACGCGAATACGTTTTCGCTACTCTTCCTCAGAAGATTCGGTCTCCGGGTCCGGTTTGAGGCCTTCTTCTTCCATCTTCCGGAGCACATCGCTCATATCGTCCACTTCATCCCAGACTTCCTGGCTGACATAGATCGGCGCCTTTTGTTGCGTCGCCATGGCGATGCAATCGCTCGGCCGGCCATCCAGTTCGACGATTTTCTTTTGCTGTAACTCGTTCTCCGCCCGAATAATCATCCGGGCGTAATAGGTGGCATTCTTGAGATCATTGATGATGACCCGCTCCACCTTTGCCCCCAGCGCGGTCATCAAGTGGGCAATCAAATCATGAGTCAAGGGACGTTCCTTGGTGATCTCGCGCATGAACATCGTGATCGCGCTCCCCACCGTTTGGTCGACATAAATGATGAATACCTTGTCATTGTTCCCCAAAAATACAGCGCAGCCTCCGCTGGTGGGCAAAACAGCGCGCACCTGCACCTCGATCACCGTTTTGTTCATCGCACAAAGGGTACCCCCGGCAGGCGCGAAAAACAAGCGAACCCAGCGGAAAACCGGAAAATCCCAGAGAAAAAATCCGGATGCAGGAAGCTGGAAACGGGAAACCAGGAATGGCTGAGGAAAGCAGGAACGCAGGAAGGAAGAAGATAAATCTGGAAGCCGGGAAACCAGGAATGGCTGAGGAACGCAGGAAGGGCGAAAACTTGGAAAAGTCGGGGAGAGATGGAACCTGAGCGGGTAGAGGAGCGCCTGTGCGATCCCAGGTTCCTGCGTTCCTGCTTTCCTCAGAGATCGCTTTCCCGGTCTCTTCTTTTCTGGCTTCCTGGTGCGCGGAGCGCGCCGAAGTTAGGAGATAGAAGTTAGAAGATGAGCTTCCAGATTGAATCTTCCTGCTTTGCTGCGTTCCTGAGAGATTTTTTCCTGGCTTCCAGATTCCTGCTTTCCTTAGAGATCGGCTTCCAGATTCTTTTCCTGGCATCCTGGTTTCCAGATTCATCCTTCTCCCCCGGTCCCGGGGTGAGTTTTTTTAAGGAGGAACTTGCATGTTGGCGCCGATATTCAATTGTGCGCAGTGCGAACCCTGTCGCCCAGGCCAGGAACATGAAAAACGAGTGGGACCTCGAGTCCGCCATTGCCACCTATAATATTGATCGGTGGGGCGGGGATTACTTTGCCATCAATGGGAAAGGCGATGTTGAAGTTCGCCCTCTCCAGGAAAATGGCGGCTCAATAGATATCCTGGAAGTGGTTAACGAAGCCCGGGCCCGCGGGCTCGGTTTTCCGCTGGTGATTCGGTTTCAGGATCTGCTGCGCCATCGGGTTGAATCGGTTAATCGCGTTTTCCAAACCGCTATCACCGAGTTTGGCTATGGCAGCGTTTATCGGGGTGTTTTCCCAATCAAGGTCAACCAGCTCCGCGAGGTCATCGAAGAAATTGTCGATGCCGGGCAGCAATTTCATTTTGGGCTGGAAGCAGGCAGCAAACCGGAACTGGTAGCTGCGCTGGCCATGCACAAGGATCCCGAGAGTCTGATCGTTTGCAACGGCTACAAGGACCGCGCCTTCATCCGTATCGCCCTGCTTGGGCGCAAACTCGGCAAAGCGGTCGTGATTGTGGTTGAGAAGCTCGAGGAGCTGGAGCAAACCATCCGGGCGGCAAAGGAAGTGGGGGTTGAGCCCTACATCGGCATTCGTGTCCGGTTGTATAGCAAAGGGTCGGGAAAATGGACCACCAGCGGTGGTGAGAACGCCAAGTTCGGCCTCGATACCACCAGTCTGATCGCCGCCAGCGAGATGCTCAAGGCCGCCGGATTCGCGCACTGCCTTAAACTGGTCCATTTCCACGTTGGCTCCCAGGTGCCCGATATTTCCACCATCAAGCGGGCAGTCCGCGAAGCTGCTCGCTATTATGCAAAACTGGCCAAGCTCGGCCACGCCCTTGGTTATCTGGACGTCGGGGGCGGTCTCGGGGTCGATTACGACGGGTCGCGGAGCGATTTCGACAGCTCAGCCAATTATTCGCTGCAGGAGTATGCCAACGACGTTGTCTGGAACATCAAGGATGTGTGCGATTCGGAAGGCGTTCCGCATCCGGTCATCGTAAGCGAAGGCGGCCGGGCCATCGTCGCGCATCATTCCGTTCTGGTGGTGGAGGCCTTCAGTTCCATCGAAAAGACCGGGGCGAAAATCAAGGTGGAAGCAGATGAGAAGGACCATAAGCTGGTCCGGGAAATCCTGGAGGTGAAACAGCGGCTGCGCCGGGCTAACCGGCTGGAGAGCTTGCACGACATCCGGCAGATCAAGGAAGAATCGCAGCAAACGTTCGATCTCGGCCTGCTCGAGCTCGAGTCAAAGGCGAAGATCGACACGGTTTACTGGCAGCTGGCCCAGCAGATCGTCAACATGCATCGCGGGCTGCGTTATGTGCCTGACGAGGTAAAAGAGCTCGAGACCTCGCTGGGCGATCAATACATCTGCAATTTTTCCGTGTTTCAATCGCTCCTCGATCATTGGGCGCTGGGCCAACTGTTTCCGATCATGCCGATTCACCGGTTGGGGTCGCCGCCGGACCGGCATGGGATGATTGTCGATATTACCTGCGATTCGGACGGTAAAGTTTCCAAGTTTATCGATTTGCAGGACGTCAAGGAGACTCTTCCGCTTCATCGCATCAACCCGGGCGAAATTTATTACCTGGGCGTATTTATGGTGGGCGCCTACCAGGATATTATGGGCGATCTCCACAATTTGTTTGGCCGGGTAACGGAGGTTCACGTCTTCCTGGATCCGGACGAGGAATGCGGTTGGTACATCGAAGAGGTGATCGAAGGGAGCACGATTGGCGAAGTGCTTGCCATGACCCAATGGGACAAGGTGGAATTGCTCCGGATGTTGAAGTCCCAGGTGGACGCGGCGATCAAGAGCGACCGGCTAAAACCGAACGACGGCATGAAGCTTCTTTCCGATTACGAACGTCTGCTTCAGGAATATACCTACCTCTCGCTCAACGGTTCCAGGCCACCCCAGCAGCCTGGCAACTGGCTACCCCTGAGCTAAGCGGGAGGGACGGGCTTGTCTCCAACCCGGCTTTGGCCCTTGATCGCGATGAAGCACTTGGTCAATCCCAGAAAACGCTCCCGGATGATCTCGGCCTCAGGAAAAAGCGATTGCAGCTCGGCCTTTGTCAACATCCGGGTGGTGTTCAGGAACCGAGCACGGGCCGCGGCATCGGGACGCGTAATCCAACCCCACAACGTGAAATTTCGAAGCAATTGCGCCTGCCACTTTTTTGGCAGCCAATGGATGAAGGGTGTGAGGACATGCGGTTCGATTGGAAAATTGCGGTTGGGTGTCTGGATAAAATAGGAGCGGCCTACTCGCCGGCATTCGGCCGCGAACCTTCGCTGATCGTCCAGATCGCCCAGGTGCTCGATTACTGAATTGCTGTAAACGATTTCAAACGCCCCGTCTGGAAACGGCAGCTTACGAGCGTCGCCGATCACCCATTCGAATTTGCCGGTGCGCCCCCCCTGGACCGCGACGTTAAGAATGGTCACCCGCGGAGCAAAGGGCATCAGACTCCAGTTGAATTCGCGGCCGCCGATGTCGAGCACGGCGGTTTGCGGGTCAATCTTGAAACAACCGTAAAAAAACCGCATTCGGCGCTTGCGGAACCCTTTGAAAAAGCGAAAGACCGGTTCGATGTCCATCTCTTGCTTCGGTTGGTAAGCGACTTGCGGTAAGACTGCAAGCGGCCGAGCGGAAAGCAATCGAGCATAATCCAGCCAGTTAATGAGAAAAGATTCTGCCAAATCCCTGCCTGGAACCGACGACGAAATGCCCCCGGGGTTGCGTCGTGGCGGCATTCTGGCGGCCGGTTCGATTGCGGCATCGGCATTCACTACCCTTTGCAGTCTCTCGGCCACGGTCCTCATCCTCCGGGTTCTCCCTCGTGAAGCAGCGGGCCGTTTTGCTTTTCTTGTAGATCTTCTCTACAGCGTCGGCCTGCTCGGCTCGCTTGGGCAATCCATCCTCCAAGCCAGACTGTATCACCAGCGCGGAGCGGGAAATTTCAATTGGATAGGCGATGCCTGGTCGACGATTTGGACGACGGCGCCGGTTGTGGTGGCCGGCGTTCTGGCGATCGCCATTCCGTATCGGCTCACCCTGTTTCAGGGCGCGTTTCTTTGTCTGGGGGCCGAGCTCTTCATTCTCACCAGTTGCTTCAGCGCGGTGCTTGGACAACAGCGGCACTATGCTTGGTCGAGCGCGCTTCTGCGCCTGGGAAACGGCCTGCTGATTTTTCCGGCCGTTCTCATGTTGACCAATCCATCCCTGCGCCGGCTGGACTTTGTTTTGGTAAGTCTGCTTGTTTTCCTTGGTCTCACCACCCTGCTTGGGGGGACGTTGATGGGCCGCTGGCTCGACCGCGGGCAGGTTGCGATCACTCTTCGAGAACGCATTTCGGGTTTGGTTTTTCTCGCTTCCCTTCTTGCCCTGGTCGTTCCGCAGCGGGGACTCATCGTCGTTGTCGGAGCGATGCTGGACCCCGGCACGGTGGCGGCGCTTGCCGCCCTGGTTAGTATTTTACGGATATTTGATTTGGTGGGCGAATCGGTCGGCCGGGTTTTTTCGACGGAGATGGCGCGACATTCTCGCAACATCAGCCCGGGATTACTGGCTGGGCCATGGCTGCTGGCCGGATTACTCTCTGCCGCGGTGCTGATCGCGCTTCCGACAGCGGTGCATCGTTTTTACGGTGGGCGCTACGATGTCGCGTTACCGTTGCTCCCCTGGCTGGTGGCGGCCGCAGCATTGCGATTTGTCGAAACTGTTCCGAGAGGTTTTCTGGCTTATCTGGCCACGGCGGGGTTGTTCCGCCGATTCGCCGCTGTGCAATCTGCGGGTGCGGTTGCCGGGGTTATCCTGATGGTGGCGTGGACTGCCGGCCGGGGCTTGCAAGGAGCTGTTTGGGCGGCTGCTTTGATCGCGGTGGTGCGACTTGGAATCAGCTATTTATTTTTGGGTCAGCTGCGGCAGGAGAAAACAAGTTCAGTTCCTGTGAGCAAGCACCTCGCCGTAGAACCGATCGAGACCAGCGGCGAGGAACCGCCAGTCTAGTTTTGATTCGGCAAGCTCGCGGCCGCGCCGGCCCAGGTCGTCGGCCAGTTCGCGGTTATCGAACAGTTCCTTGATCGCGATCGCAAATGCTTCCGGGAGGTCGTCACTGACCAGGCCGACGCGCTCTCGTTCGACCAGCGCTCCGAGATCGCCGGTGCGGTTTGTGACAATGGGGCGTCCCGCGGAAAGATAATCTCCCAGCTTGTTCGGATATCGAAAAGCATTAACGGAACGGTTGGTGTAGGGGAGGAGAAGGGCATCGGCACAGGCCATGGCCTGAGTAAGCTCGGCTCGATCCAGGATGCCCAGCCTAACGAATCTATCGGAAAAGCCGGCGTTTCCGACGACTTCTTCAAGAACTGGAAAATGCCGACCCGCCGTCACCAAGAGCGCTTTGGGGTCCCGCCGGGCCAGCCCGACAAACGATTCGGCAAGGTAGCGAATGTCGTAAGGCGCCAGGCCGGTATGCACCGCGATGGATGCATCCTGGGGAAGGCGGAAGCGCTGGCGCGCTTCGTTTTTTGGCAGGGGCTTGATCAAATCCGAGCTCGCCCCCACCGGCAGCAAGTGGATCGGCGCGTTGAAACGCTCGTGGGCCCGGTCGCGCAAAGCAGTGTTGATTACGGTGAGTGCATCCGCCCCGTGTCGCACGTTTTCTTCGAGCAAATGATCGAGCAATCCAAGCGAATAGCGCGAAAGAAAGCGGCGTTCATCTGCAATCCCCTGGCGGCCCCAGAGATCGGCCCAATCAAAGATGCAAGCGGCTCCGTGCATTCGTGCCAGGAGCAAACCAGGCAGAGAAACCGCCGGACGATGATCGAAGCAATGGACCAGGTCGAACCGTCCCGACGCCAAACGGCGAATTCGGCTTACCAGGTCGAATGGACTGAGGCCGCTTTCCCGCGCCCGGGCGGGCAAGGGATCAAAGGCTTCGATCACTTCGACGCCGTCGAGGCACCGGCGGTGGGACCTTGATCGAACGCTGGCGCCGGCCAGGAGAGTTACTTGATGCCCTCTTCCAACCAAATGCCGGCCTAACGAGTGAGCGCGATCGAACGTGCCGCGCCCGATCGTGTTGTGCACCAGCATTATCAGGCGCACGCTCGCTTCGCCTCATCCGCCGGACGTAGTTGCAGCCGCCGCCAATATTGCTTGATTTCTCCGGCTAGCCAGGCGGCGTGGCCGGCCGCAATTATCGGGGCCGTCCTTATCCAGTCGAACAGGCAACCCGCCCGAACGCTGGCATGGAGCGAGCGCCAGAGCAATTTTCCAAGACGCAGAGGCAAAATGGTCACGGCCAGAACTGCAATCGTCGTGCCCGCGCCCCAGTTCCCTCGTTCAGCCCGAAGCCGCGCGAAATCTCCGCCGCGCACGAAGCGCTCGCGCAAAAGCTGGCTGAAGCTGCTGCGGTGATCATGATAGACAATGGCATCAGGATCGAAATGGAGAGTTTGCCCAAGCTGGATCAAATCCCAGCTGAGAACCGTGTCTCCGATCATTTCGCGGCCGTCAAAGCCACCGACCCGCTGGAGAAGCGCCCGACTGCACAGGCAATTGACCGACGCTGCTATCGGTATCGGCCGCCGTTTGCCTCCGGGCAACCAGAGGTCGAACTTGGCCAGATGAGTCCCCGTCTCCAACCAGTTTCTTTGTAAGCTCGCCACTGCGCCCGACACCGGAGCGGCCACCTCTCGATACGTGGCCACCAGATTTTTCAGCCAATCCGGCGCGGCGACGATATCAGGATCCGTAAATACCAGGAGATCGCTTCGGGCCAGTTGCGTTCCCAAGTTTCGCGCCTGGTGGGGCAACAATTGCTGCCCCGAGCGTCGATAACGGACTTCCGGAAAATCCTCTGCGATCCGCGCCACTCCATCGCTCGGTCCGCTATCGATCAGAATTGTCTCGAAATCACGAAAAGTCTGTTTTCGGAGGCTCTCCAGAGTGGCCCGAGCTGTGGCCTGTGATTCGTAGGCCGGAATGATCACCGACAAAACGGGCTCTGCTGCAGGTGATTCATTCATCGCGTCAATTCCTCCCGCAGCAGGCGTGGTTCATTCATTTCGAAATGGGAAAACTCGCGTGCCGCACGATCGAGGCTGCCGAACAAGCCGGCCACCTGGCCGGCGGCGCTGCAATAGTTAATCGCAAGCGCAAAAGGTATATCGCGCAGAAACTGGAGCATGGCCGACCCTGGTCGGGGCAATGTCCAGGAAAAGACCCGGACCAGGCGAACCCAGGGGATCAGGGGAGAAAGCACAATCAACCGGGTCCGCCGTAAAATTCCCCAGTTAAAGGCTCGAGCGCGGACATTGGAGAAGCACCAGTTCCAAAAAAAGACTCCGGTGACGAGACTAAAAAAAGTGTTTTCGTTGCGGTGGGCGAATTTGACATTCGGTTCGTAAAGCAACTCATAACCATCCTGCTGCATCCTTGCTTGGAGGACCAGGTCAGCATTCATCATCGACTCGAGAAGCGGCTCGTAGCGAAGCAAAACATCTCGTTTGAACGCCGAGTTCTGGCCGGCAACCCGTGGGATTGGACCACGAAGGCGAGTCGGACCCACGTAAGCGCCATAGTTCATCCGGAACGCTTGATTGCTTCTTTTCGCATCCGGGTTGCCGTTGATGAAATCGGAGCCGACTCCTGCCCAATGTCCGCGATGAGCAAGCAGGATGGCTTCGGCCGACCCCGGTTGCATTTCGCAGTGCTCCTCCATGAAGCAAACGACCGGAGCTTTGGCCCCGCGGACGCCGTCGGCGCGGGCTATCGACAAAAGGTCCTTCGGGGTGCGCCGGGAGAATCGCACCCGGGGATGATCGCTGCCCGCCAGGGCCGGACAATTTTCGGGTCCGAGATCGAATAGCAAAATTTCCATTCGATCGATGATGTTCTGTTCAAGCAAGCTGCGGAGGGCGCGACCGGCCCGGTCCCGCTGGCCCCCAACAACAAGAACCACCGAAAGCGCGGGGGCATTCGCATTTTCCTGCTGATTCTGATTTTCCGGGGCGGGCATGTGATCGGAGACCGATCGTACCACAGACATGCAAGCCGAGGCAATGGATTGGTGGCTACCTTACGCGGTAGAGCCGGGCCGCGCCGTCCGCCTCCACCACTTCCAGTCCCGGATTGTTCGCCAGCTGCTCCAGAAGCTTGGCGTCTTTGTCCGGCTCAATCGCGCCCACAAAAAACCAGCGAAATCCTTCTTCTCGCATCCAGCGGGCTGATTCCGGGGTCGACATGTCGCGGTTGTAAAGTTCACGAGTAAAATCCCGTAATTTCCGGCGCGAATCGACCGGACCTTTCTCCAATCCGGCCGCGAGATTGGTGTGATTGGTTAGGTGTCGCGTAAAATGCGGCAGCCACATCATCGCGTCGCGTCCCAGAATCTCGCCATGCTCCGGAAACCCCCGTCCGGCGATCCGATCTCCGTCCGGAACGTTTTGCTCGATCCACTTCATGACCTGCAAATCCTCCGGCAGAACATACCGGCACGCATCGGGGACCGGGTGGAGGCCGACTGTTCCGCGGATGCAAAGGCCTGCCGCCACCAGTGCCAGGAGGCTGTTCCAGGCAATGGAGCGAGCCTTTGCCATGTGTTCCGAGACGAAGCCGATTGTTAGGCCAGCCATGGCGGCGACGGCCGATTCTACCGCGAGCCTCCAATGCATCTCATCGATCAGTCCGACTCGTTCGCTCCCGATAAAACTCGGATTCATTACTAGGGTTACTACCACCCAGCCCACTACAAACCAGACCGCCTCCCGACGTCGCACGGCGGTTAGCGCGACTCCGGCCAGGGCCAGAAGCGAGACGATCGCTCTCCGTCGGGTGTCGAATCCGCTTTGGAGAATGCCAAACCCGCTCAAAGTTGGCCGGTCAAAAGTTTTCCGCGCCGCCGCCGGCGCTTCCAGGACAAGACGGTTCAGGTAACGGCCGGGCATGGCTTCCCTCACCTTGTTCAATCGGGGCGCGGCCAGAACCAGGGCAACGACGGCGACAGCGAGGAACCGAAAAGCAATCTGAACGATTCGATTGAAGCGAGTCCGCTTTTTCCTAACGAGTTCGGCAAGAGATCGAGCGAGGAGAAGCATGGCCACGAGAATCGCGAAAATCATCACGCTCTTGTACTGGCTCAGGGAAAGACCGGCCGCGACAAGGGCGCAAAGCAATCCCAAGGGCAGCCGCTTCCCTATTCTGCCTGATCGCAGATAAAGAGAAATGAGAACCAGAGCGCTGGTCAGAACGGTTAGGCCGGCCAGGAGTGTCCAGCGTCCCATTAGATCGAACAAAAATAGATAGGCCGAGAAAAGCTCGTAGCAGACGACGGCAAATACGCCGCCCCAGGCGCTGCGGGTCCACAATCTGACCAGGGCGAACAAGGAAGCTGCCGCCGTGGCTCCCAATACCCGGCTCATGATCGACACCGCGCCGAGGGAATCGAGGCCGGAGAGCCAGGCAAACAGGGCGGTAACGGCATGGAAACCGAAGTGATAAGTGAAGGTTTCGGCGTCACTGTAAGGTGCCCAGGATTCGAACAACCCATGATGATCGATCAGCAATTGCACAATCATGGTGTGTTGTTCGGTGTCGATCCCGGTGGGAACACACCAGCCCCAGGTCGAATGGAATCGGACGATCAGCAAAGTCGCAACGGATACCGCCAGGGCGCCGCCGGCCATCCATTCGCTGGCCGGAATTTGGCGCAGTTTCCCGGTTATCGCCGTCAGGATTGAGATTCTTGGGGCACGCCACCATGCCGTATCGGAATGATTTGGCCTAACCAGAAGCAAAACGGCAAGAGAACCCGCGATCAACAGCCAGGGCAAGAGGGGTCCGGGTTTGATTCCGAACAGGTAGCACCAGACGAAAAGCAATACGGTCAGGGTGACGGTGATTCCCGGGGCTACAACCAGACGCGAGATAAAGCCAAGAAACCGGGAGGGCAGGCAGAGCCGCAGCAGAGCCATCCCCGGCAACAGGAGCAACGCCAGGGCCAGCAACACTTGGAAGATAACGCCGCCGACGCTCGTTAACATAAACCTTTTAGCTTAGAACCCATCAATGGGTTCTAGCCAATTGCGAATCAAAAGGGAACCACAGACCGGCAGGCGAATTTTCATTCGTTGGATCCCGAACTCCCTGTTATATAGAGGCAAGAACCCGTTCATG
The DNA here is from genome assembly GCA_963728975.1 of uncultured Verrucomicrobiae bacterium. Classification (GTDB taxonomy): domain Bacteria; phylum Verrucomicrobiota; class Verrucomicrobiia; order Chthoniobacterales; family UBA10450; genus DATFCK01. Next base: position 256,422 of record CAVSMF010000001.1, on the reverse strand, counting down.
CCGGATCTTTCTTCAGATCTGAAATTCGACCTCGGCCACGTCCTCTTTATCGACATCGTCGGGTATTCGAAATTGCTGATTAACCAACAGAGCGAGCAGATCGGGCAGCTGAAAGAGATCGTTCGCGCGACCGAGCAATTCCGTCTGGCCGAGGCGGAAGGCAAACTGCTGCGGTTGCCTACCGGCGACGGCGGGGCGTTGGTTTTTCGAAACCATCAGGAGGCGCCGCTCTTATGCGCGATGGAAATTAGTCATGCGCTCAAGGATCATCCCGAGCTTCAGGTCCGGATGGGAATTCACAGCGGGCCGGTTAACGAAATCACCGATCTCAACGAGCAGGCCAATGTGGCCGGAGCCGGGATCAACATCGCACAACGAGTGATGGATTACGGCGACGCGGGCCACATCCTCCTCTCCAAACGAGTTGCCGACGACCTGGCGCCTTATCCGAAGTGGAATCCGTGTCTGCACAAGCTCGGGGAATGCGAAGTAAAGCACGGTGAGAAAATCGGGCTGGTGAACTTTTTCACCGACGAAGTCGGTAATCCCGAGCTGCCGGGAAAAATGAAGCGAAGCGTCCAGCCGGAAATCTCCGCTCCGGCGAAGTCGATTGCGGTCTTGCCGTTTGAGAATCTGAGTGAGGACAAGGCGAACGCCTACTTCGCCGATGGAATTCAGGAGGAGATTCTGACCAGGCTGTCAAAAATTGCTGATTTGAAGGTTATTTCGCGCACGTCCACGCGGCGTTTCAAAAGTGTGCCAGACAATCTGCCCGAAATCGCCCGGCAACTCGGAGTGGCGAATATTCTGGAGGGCAGCGTGCGAAAAGCGGGCGACCAGGTGCGTGTCCACGTTCAATTGATCGAAGCATCGACCGATTCCCACATTTGGGCCGAGCGATACGATCGTAAATTGACGGACATTTTTGCCGTGGAGAGTGACGTGGCCACAAGGATTGCCGATGCTCTGCAGGCCCAGCTTTCCGGACCCGAGCGCCGGGCCATTTCTTCGCGCCCCACCGAAAACAGCGAGGCCCATCAACTGTATCTTCGCGGCCGTTTCTACTGGAACAAATGGATCGGACCGACTTTCGACAAGAGCCGCGAATACTACGAAAAGGCGATCGAACTGGATCCAAGCTATGCGCCTCCCTATGCCGGCCTGGCCGATTATTACGGCTTCGCTTTTGCCAACGGGCTGCTGCCCCCCGAGGAAAAGTGGGTAAAGCTGGAGGAAACCTGCGGCGCGAAGGCCCTCGAACTTGACCCGTCGTTAGGCGAAGCCTACAACTCGCTAGCTGCAGCCAAGCTTTATTATCACAGGGACTGGCCGGAGGCCGAACGCGATTTTCGCCGGGGCATGGAATTGAGTCCGAACTTTGCCGAAATACACCATCATTACGCAGTTTGTTTGATTTTGTTCCGCCGCGATAAAGAAGCTTTCGCGGCGATGCGGCGCGCGCTTGAGCTTGATCCCTTGTCAGCCCGTTTTGGTTGCGGCCTAGGCTGGCTCCATTTTTTTACTCGAGATTACGACGCCGCTATCGATCAATATCGCAGAACCATCGAGCTCGATCCGAATTACGCGCTTCTTCACCAATGGCTCGGCTACGCCTGCGAAAGGAAGCAGATGGAGGAGGAAGCGATCGCAGAATGGAGCAAGGATTTCAGGCTTCGCGGCCGGGACGATGACGCCTTGTTGCTCGAGACCACCTTCGGCAAATCGGGTTTCGACGCTGCCTTGCGGGCGCTCGGCCAGGTTTCGCTGGAACGATTCAAACAGATTTGCGCGCAAGGCGGGTATGTGGCTGCCGTCGAACATGTGATTGCTTACATGCGATTAGGCGACAGAGAACAGGCCTTCAGCTGGCTGGAGAAAGCGGCCCGGGAGCGAAACCGTATGGCTTTCCAGATGCGGATCAATCCGCTGTTCGATCCGCTTCGAAGTGATCCGCGTTTCGAGGAGATCACAAGTCAGGTCGCTGCCCCCTGATAACCGGGAGAGGTGACATTTCTGTCGCCGCGTTTTTTTCAGCGCCAACGGCGCAACCTCACAGCCAGCGAAAATAATGGAACGTGACGAGCACGTCCCTCCCGTTTCCAGGATGACCGCGACAAGGCGCAGCGGATAATCCGGGATCCTCCGGCTTCGCTCAGGAGAACGGCGCGGGCAGCGCTGTCACTTCTTTTTCGGCTCTTTTTTTGCCTTTTTCGATTCGCCGGGGCGATATTCTTCCTGCTCGGCGGCAGCGAAAGCTTTCTCCAGGCCGACCATGTCCTCGCCCGGACGAAGGGTGTCGAACGCTTCCGATTCCCGGCGCAGTTCTTCCTCGGAATAATTGGCGGCCTTGATCGAAAGCCCGATCCGGCGCTCGACTTTATCGACTTTGATCACGCGCGCCTCGACCTCCTGGCCGACCTTGAGCACGTCCTTCACTTTGGCAACCCGATCTTCGCTCAACTGCGAGATATGGACGAGGCCGTCGATGTCGTCCTGTAATTGGACAAACGCGCCGAAGCTGGCCAGCTTGGTCACCTTGCCCTTGACCAGATCGCCGATCTTGTATTTCTGATCGATGTTCTTCCACGGATCTTCGCTCAGCTGCTTGATGCCGAGACTGATCCGCTGGTTGGTTTTGTCGATGTCGATCACTTCGGCTTCGACTTCGTCGGCCTTCTTGAACATCTCGCTCGGATGATTGATTTTCCGGGTCCAGCTCAGGTCGGAGACGTGAATCATCCCGTCGATTCCTTCCTCCAGTTCGACGAACGCGCCGTAAGCGGTCATGTTGCGGATCTTGCCTTTTACCCGGCTGCCAATGGTGAATTTCTTCTCGATCTCATCCCACGGATTGGTCTCGAGCTGGCGCAGGCCCAACGAAATTTTCTGTTCCTCTTTGTTTACGCCGAGGACGACCGCCTCGACCTCCTGGCCGACGCTGAGGATGTCGGACGGGCGCATGATCCGCTTGGTCCAGGATAGCTCGGAAACGTGAATAAGGCCTTCTACACCTTCTTCCAGCTCCACGAACGCGCCGTAAGGAACCAGATTCGTGATCTTGCCCTTGACCCGCTGGCCGGCTGGAAAACGTTCTTCGATCTGGTCCCAAGGATTTTTTTGAGTTTGTTTGAGGCCTAACGAGACCCGCTCTTTCTCTTTGTTGATGTCAAGCACGGCCACTTCCAGTTGTTGGCCCACTTTCACCAGCTCGCTCGGATGCCCGAGACGTCCCCAGGTCATGTCGGTGATGTGCAATAATCCATCCATCCCATCCAGATCGATGAAGGCGCCAAAGTCGGTCAGGTTTTTCACCGTTCCCTGGACCCGGTCGCCCACCTGCACGCTCTCGAGGAATTTCTGCCGCTTCTCGCTGCGCTCCTGCTCGATCAGTTCGCGCCGGCTCAGGACCACATTCCGGCGATCGTCGTTAATCTTGACGATTTTGAAATCGTAGGTGTTGCCCACGAACTGCTGCAAATCCTTGGGCGGAACAATGTCGATCTGAGACGCGGGCAAAAACGCTTCCACTCCGATGTTGACCAGCAATCCGCCTTTGACCACGGACTTTACTTTGCCTTTTATCAGGCCGTCTTCCTGAAACACGCTTGCGATCTTGTTCCAGTTTTGCCGGTAAGCCGCCTTTTCTTTGGAGAGCACAACCATGCCCTCGTCGTTCTCCAGCCGTTCCAGCAGCACGTCCACTTCGTCGCCCACTTCCAGCGAATCGATATCTTCAAATTCCGATGTGGGGATGATGCCTTCCGATTTGTAACCGATGTCGACCAGGACTTCGCGCGGCCGAATCTCCAAAATGCGTCCTTTGACGATGCTGCCTTCTCTGAAGTCCGGCATCGGCTTCGACATCAAATCCTGCATTTGAACCATAATTTAGATCGGCCCTCCTTTGCGGGCGCTGTAGCCGCGGTCTATCACCGCTGCATGATTTTCGCGGTCCAGATTCTCGACGGTCATCGACCGCCGCCACAGATCCGAAAAGCGGAGCGCAACACTAGGCGTTTTCCCGGTCAAGGTCAACTCTCCTCCTGGAGCAATCTCCTCCTCTGGCTCAGGGGACCGACTGCACCGTTGAGCGTTGCCGGTTTCCCTCTATCTTATTGATCGCCGATGCTCCTCTTTCGATTATCCATCTTTACCGCGATCCTCGCCGTTGCCCCGCTGCCGGCCCAGACTTCTCCCGCCCAACGACAGGTCCTGGAAGCGATCAGATCGCCCGAGCTGACAGTGGTCCATCTCTGGGCGCCATGGTGCTCCAATTGCCAGGCGGAATTGAAAAGCGGCGGCTGGACGAAAATGGTGGGAGACAATCCTCAAGTGAAATTTTATTTCGTCTCGGTCTGGAACGCCGGCCAGGATGGCCGTGCTATGCTGAAAAAATTCGGCATCGCCGACCAACCCAATGTGACGATCCTGGCCGATCCCGGGCCCCGCGGCGCTGACCACATCAAGGAATTCGCCGGCTTGCCCTTGTCCTGGATACCGACGACCTGGATTTATAAAGGAGGCGATCTCCGCTACGCTCTGAACTATGGAGAAATGCGTTTTCCCGTCCTGCAACAGTTTCTCCAGGACAGTACATCGGCTTGGTCGCACAAGGGCGAGGGAGCGTCCGACTAATCGATGATTACGCCCCGCATGTTGCCCACCAAGAGTGGCCGGACAAAGTTTCGCCTGGCTGGCGGAGGGCAGCCGCTCATCCTGGTTCCGGTGCGGGTAAACGGGCAGGGGCCGTTCGAATTCATTTTGGATACTGGAGCCGGCACGTCGCTCCTTTCCACCCCGCTGGCCAAGCAACTCAACGTCACCATCCTTGGTTCGAAGGAAGGCCAAAGCGCCGGCGGCAAGGTTGCCGTCTCCCTGGGAAAGATCGATACCCTGGAGGTGGGTGCGGCGCGATTGACCGATTTGGAAGCGGGGATTGTCGATCTAGCCCACATCGGGAAAACAGTCGGGGCCCAAATCGACGGCGATCTCGGATACAATTTTCTGCGGCATTTTCGCGTTACCGTTGATTATGCCGCTTCCGAGATTCATCTGGACGATCCGACCCGGTTCGATCGAGTAGATCGCGCGGCGCGAACGGAAGTGCCCATGCGTTTGGCCAGCCCGGCCAAGCCGCTCATTCTGGTCGATGTCTATGCCAATAACAGCGGCCCATTTCAATTTGCGATCGATACCGGGACATCGACTACGGCAATAACTCCGGAACTGGCGAAAGAACTGGGTGTGTCCGGTTCGCCGGTTGGCCCGGCTACCACGGGAGGCGCGCCGGTTGCTGTCACAGCCGGCATGCTTCGGTCATTCATGGTTGGCGGCGCAAGAATTGACCACCTGGCCGTGGTGGTGGCGGATTTCTTCACCGCTTTGAGCGAAGCGGTCGGGGTCAAACTCGACGGCATCGTCGGCTACAATTTTCTGCGGAACTACAAAGTACTGTTTGATTATCCCAACGAACGGCTCACTCTGATTTAACATGATCGAAGTTCCCACCGCCGCGGGCCCGCGGACACAAAAGCCTCCGGCCATACTTTCGCTCATCGGAGATACTCCGCTGATTGAAGCGACCCAGTTCGATACCGGGCCGTGCCATCTTTTTCTGAAATTGGAAAACGAAAACCCGACCGGCTCGATCAAGGACAGAATCGCCCTTTCCATGATTGAAGCGGCGGAGCAGGAAGGAAAATTGCGGCCTGGCGGGACGGTGATTGAGGCGACGGCGGGAAATACCGGTCTGGGTCTGGCCCTGGTTGCGGGAGCGAAAGGTTATCGTGTTCTGCTCGTTATTCCCGACAAGATGTCGCAGGAAAAGATTTCGCACGTCAGAGCGCTTGGGGCCGAAGTGCGGATTGTGCGCTCCGATGTGACCCGGGGCCATCCCGAGTATTATCAGGATGTCGCCGCCCGGCTGGCCGAGGAAATTCCAGGCGCATTTTATGTGAACCAGTTTGGCAATCCGGCAAATCCTCAGGCGCACGAGCGCACGACTGGTCCCGAAATCTGGGAACAAATGCGGCACGACGTCGATGCCGTCGTTGTCGGAGTCGGTTCCGGCGGCACCCTGACCGGGCTCGGACGGTTTTTTAATCGGGTCAGGCCGCGGCGCGGCATCGAGATAGTTTTGGCGGATCCAACCGGCTCGGTTCTTTACGAGTATGTCAAGACCGGCAAACTGGTCGAGTCCGGCAGCTGGGCCGTGGAAGGCATCGGCGAAGATTTTATTCCAGACATCGCGGATATGTCTCTGGTAACGGAGGCATACGAGATCGACGATGAGGACAGCTTTGCCACCGCCCGGGAACTGTTGCACCGGGAAGGAGTTTTCGGGGGCTCCTCCACCGGCACGCTTATGGCGGCAGCGTTGCGCTATTGCCGGGAACAGACAAAGCCGAAGCGGGTCGTTAGCCTCGTCCCTGACACAGGCAACAAATATCTCTCCAAGATGTACAACGACTTCTGGATGACGGAGCAGGGATTCATTCACCGGCCGCCGCACGGCGACCTGAGCGACCTGATTTCTCATCGTTACGAAGCGGGTGAAGTGGTTTCTGTCGGCCCAACCGATACCCTCCTAACCGCCTTCAGGCGCATGCAGCAAGCCGACATTTCGCAGGTCCCGGTAGTGGATGAAAAAGGCCGGGCCATCGGCATTCTGGACGAGTCGGACCTCCTGGTAAAGGTGCACCGCGACGCCACCCATTTTAACGATCAGGTTCGAATGGCCATGAGCGATGGGCTGGAGACGCTTCCGCCCACGGCCAAGATAAATGATCTCCTGGGCGTTTTCGATCGAGGCCGGGTGGCGATAGTTATGGACGGGGACAAATTCTTAGGCCTGATCACGCGCAGCGACTTGCTGTCCTATCTGCGGCTGCACATGCCGAAGTCGTCCGTGCCGGTCGCCCGTGAATATTCGTAGGTAATATTAACCGCGGATTACGCGGATCGAACGGATGCCGGAAAGAGTCCGCGAAACACGCCAATTACGCGAAAACGGGAGGTACTCGCGTTTATCTGCAAGAATGAAGGGCGTTGGCGACGGCCCCGGCCTGCTGCCGTCTGTTCAGTTTTGCTTTTAGCGCCGTTCATTTGGCGTCATTTCGCGTGTTTAGCGGACCTCACCCGCTCCGATAATTCTGTGTCATCCGCGTAATCCGCGGTTAAATTGGAGTCACATGAAAAAGGAATACGCCTTCGCCACGCGGGCGATTCACGCCGGTCAACAGCCCGATCCATCCACCGGCGCGATCATGACCCCGATTTACGCGACGTCCACTTACGTTCAGGAAAGCCCGGGCAAGCATAAAGGGTACGATTACGCGCGTTCGATCAATCCCACCCGTCTGGCTTACGAGCGGTGCATTGCCGATCTGGAAGGCGGCACCCGCGGCTGGGCGTTCGCTTCCGGCCTCGCCGCCATGGCCACCGCTCTGGATGCGCTGGAGAGTGGTTCGCACGTGATCGCAAGCGATGATCTCTATGGCGGAACATTCCGGCTATTCGAACGAGTGCGCCGGCGTTCGGCAAATCTCGATTTTAGCTTTGTCGATATGACCGACCCGTCGGCGTTCGAGCGCGCGATCAAGAAAAACACCCGGATGGTCTGGGTGGAGACGCCCAGCAATCCGCTTTTGAAATTGATCGACCTGGACGCCATCGCCAAAATCGCGCGCGCTCACCACATTCTCTCGGTTTCGGACAACACTTTTGCCAGCCCCTGGATTCAGCGTCCCCTCGAGTTCGGATTCGATCTGGTGGTCCATTCCGCCACCAAATACCTCAACGGCCATTCCGACATGGTCGGCGGGGTGATCGTGGTCGGTGAAAATAAGGAGCTGGGAGATCAGATTGCGTTTCTGCAAAACTCGGTGGGCGCTATTGCCGGCGCGTTCGACAGTTTTCTGGTTTTGCGGAGCTTGAAAACGCTCCCCCTGCGCATGGAACGGCATTGTGCCAATGCTTTGGAGATCGCCCGGTGGTTGGAAGAGCAGCCGCAGATTCAGTCAGTGAGTTATCCCGGTTTGAAATCTCATCCCCAACATGATCTGGCCCGGACCCAGATGCGGGGATTTGGCGGAATGATCAGCATGGTTTTGAAAACGGATCTTGCCGGGACGAAACGTTTCCTCGAGAACACGCATCTGTTTGCCCTGGCGGAAAGCCTCGGCGGCGTGGAAAGCCTGATCAATCATCCGGCCTTGATGACCCATGCTTCGGTGCCGAAAGAGCAGCGGGAAGCGCTGGGAGTCACCGATTCGCTCGTTAGGTTGTCGGTCGGAGTGGAAGATGTAAGGGATTTGATTGAAGATCTGGAAAGCGCCTTCGAAGCGATTTAGGCATGCAGCCACGGCCCTGTGGGCCGTGCGCGCACGTCGCACAGCGACGTGGCTACACCTCGTGCCGGGCGATAAAAGTGGCGCACGTTTTCAACTTGCGCTTTGATTAACCGGGCAAGTTGGAAACTTGCCTCACTATGGGCAACACCTTTGGTCAGCTCTTTCGCGTCACCACCTTCGGCGAATCGCACGGCGGAGGTGTCGGCGTCGTCATCGACGGATGTCCGCCGCAAATCGAGCTCAACCAAACTGATATTCAGGTCGAGCTCGACCGGCGGCGTCCGGGTCAAAGTAAAATCACCAGCCAGCGGCAAGAGACCGACCGTTGCGAAATCCTCTCCGGAATTTTTGACGACCGGACGTTGGGCACGCCCATCGCGATTTTAGTCCGGAACGAGGACGCCCGGCCGGAAGCATACACGGAATTGAAGGAAACTTTTCGTCCCTCCCACGCCGATTTCACTTATCAGGCAAAATACGGAATCCGAAACTGGCAGGGCGGGGGACGGGCTTCGGCCCGGGAAACGATTGGACGAGTGGCGGCGGGCGCGGTTGCCCGGAAAGTGTTGGGGAAAATCTTTGCCGGAATCGAGATCGTTGCTTACGTCAGACAAATTCACGAGATAACTGCCGAGATCGATCGGTCAACGGTTCGAAGAGAAACGGTCGGCGCGAACATGGTCCGTTGCCCGGACCAGATCGCCGCGAAACAAATGATCTCACTGATCGAGAAAACGCGGAAGGAAGGCGATTCCGTTGGAGGGATTATCGAGTGCGTGGCCCGCGGTGTTCCTCCCGGTTTGGGTGAACCGGTGTTCGACAAACTGGAAGCCGATCTGGCCAAGGCGATGTTGAGCTTGCCGGCCACGAAAGGCTTTGAGATCGGCTCCGGTTTTTCCGCGAGCCGGATGCGCGGTTCCGAGCATAACGACCCATTTAGAGTGGAAGAAGGTCGAATCCGGACAACGAGCAATAATTCCGGCGGCGTTCAGGGCGGGATCACCAACGGCGAAGAAATCTATTTTCGGGTCGCGTTTAAGCCGACAGCCACGATCGCCCAGGAGCAGCAGACGGTTACCGCTTCTGGGGAAGAGAAAAAGTTGGCGGCGCGGGGCCGGCATGATCCCTGTGTTTTACCGCGGGCTGTGCCGATAGTGGAAGCAATGTGCGCGCTGGTGTTAGCCGACCATGCTCTGCGGCAATCCGCCACTAACAGGGGCGCGATCGGCCGTGATGGATAAATCTTCCCAGAAGCGGCGGTCTTCCGGCTGCTGGGTGGGCGGTAAACGAACAGGGTATTTCAGTTAGAATGAGCGCCTGACCGATCAGCTTGTCTAAGATTCCAATCTGTTGCTGGAAATTGAGCCCGGGACTTTTCCGGCAGTTTGCCCTACCTGCCGCCAGCCGAGAAGCTTACGCTGATGGCAACTGAAGCGGTCCTGTGAGAAACTTATGTGGCGGCGGAGATAAAATAGAATGATCAGTCACAATCCAATCCGGTTTCTTTTTGCTGCGGTTACGGCCGGAGAGAAGGAGAATTTGTGAATCCGGAGCTGTCCCAGGCTGCCGGTTCGCCGGTTTGGCAACTGGTGTTCATTTCGTTCGCCGTCGTTCTGGTTCTGTTCGAGATCTTCCGAGGATGGAACCGCGGCATCGCCCGGCAGGTGGCGCGGCTTGCCGCCCTGATTGGCGCGTATTTCGCGGCTTTCTTCGGCGGTCAATTTGTTATGCCTTTGCTTCGTCCCTTTTTCCATCTCCCTGATCGGGTCGTATCGATCGCGGCGGGGGCAGTGCTTGCGCTGCTTGTTTATGTCGCAGTCAATGGGCTGGCCGCGTTTTTCTTTAAGCGAACCAAACAATATCAATCGGGCATGGTGCGATTCTGCTGCGGTTTGGGCGGCGCGATCGTTGGCCTGTTCTTCGGAGTTTTCCTTCTCTGGGTGATCGTCTTTGGAGTGCGCTCTCTCGGTTCGATTGCCGATGCTCAGATGCGACAACAGGCCGCAAACGGTCTGGATATAGATTCGAGCCGAACTTTGCATGCGGTCGATGTTCGCCGCCGGCTAACGGGCGAAATGGATGATCAATCGATCGACCAATCCACCACTCTGGTTAATTCCCTGGCCCGGCTGAAAAACTCGCTCGAACTGGGCTCGGTGGGTGAGATCATCAAGCAGGCCGATGTTGTTCCGGCGCGAACTTACGCGACACTCGAAAAAGTCGGACAGATAGCTTCCGATCCGGCAAGCATTCAAAAATTCTTTGCCTATCCCGGGGCGGAGGAGCTTAGCCGGAATCCAAGGATCGTGGCGCTGCGGAACGATCCGGAAATCGCGGCATTGATCGAGCAAGGACGTTATTTCGATCTCCTGAAAAATCAGCGAATCATCGACGCGCTGAACGACCGGGCCCTGACCAATCAGGTCAGGCATTTCGATTTGCAGGGCGCGCTTGATTACGCCACGCAAGGTGGACAGCGTTGAAGCGTTGAAGCGTTAAAGCGTTGAAGCGTTGAAGCGTTAAAGCGTTAAAGCGTTGGGGAGCACTGTCATCCCGAGCGAAGCCGAGGGATCCCGCCGATGCTGTTGCCGTTACATAATATTACGAGGGGACCAACCTGTTGATGCGGGATCCCTCGGCTTCGCTCGGGATGACAACTCGGCGTTGCGTGCGTTATCACGCGGACGCCGACACAGTAGGTCTCACATTCGAAACGACATCGATTGTCTTTCGAATTCAGCAGAGACAAAATCCTGTCAATCTTGTAAATCCTGTCTACCAATAATGAATTACATCACCACCATCGGTCTCGAGGTGCACGTTCAGCTTAGGACGCGCTCGAAAATGTTCTGCGGTTGTCCGGTGGAATTCGGGGCGGAGCCGAACAGCCATACCTGCCCCACCTGCCTTGGTTTGCCCGGCGCTCTCCCGGTCATGAATCATGAGGCGTTACGAATGACGGTTTTGACCGGGCTGATGCTGGGATGCGATATCGCGCCCGTCTCCAAGTTCGATCGCAAAAACTATTTCTATCCGGACATGCCCAAGAATTACCAGATATCGCAATACGACATGCCCCTCTGCACCAGTGGGAGTGTTCCGCTGCACGATCTCGCCTATCCAAAGGACGCCCAGAAAAACATCGCCACCCCGGACAAGGAAGTGCCCTTGGTCCGTATCCATCTGGAAGAGGATGTGGCGAAAAGTTTTCATTTCGAGGACAGCACCGGAATTGATTTCAACCGGGCCGGCACGCCGCTGATGGAGATCGTGACCCAGCCCGAGATTGGCTCGCCGGAGGAAGCGTTCGCTTTTCTCACTGCGCTCAAGCAAATCCTGGTTTACGGCGCGGTTAGCGATGCCGACATGGAAAAGGGACAACTCCGGTGCGATTGCAATGTGTCGGTCCGTCCGGAATCGCAAGCCGAGCTTGGGGCCAAGATCGAGATCAAAAACATGAACTCGATTAGCGGGGTCCGGCGCGCCCTGACCTTCGAGGTGGCCCGGCAAATCGAGGCGTTGGGGCAGGGGAAAACATTGCAGCAGGAAACACGCGGTTGGGACGATGCCGCCGCCCAAACTTTTCTCATGCGAACGAAGGAGTCGGCCCACGATTACCGCTATTTTCCCGATCCCGACCTGGTGCCGGTAAAAAGCGATGTGCTGGTGGAGGAGGTGCGGAATCGTGTCCCGGAATTGCCCCGGGCCAAGCGGGCCCGGTTCGTCGAGCAATATCAGGTGAGCGCCTATGACGCCGGGGTATTGGCCGACGATTTGGGTCTGGCTCGATATTTTGAGGCCGCGGCCAAAGACACAAAGAAACCGAAGAACGTTGCCAACTGGATCTTGAACGATTTGCAAAGCGCCTTAAGCACAGCCGGCAAGACGATCGACGATTGTCCGATTCCGGCGAAAGCGCTCGACGAGCTGGTGCAGTTGATCGACAGCGGAAAAATCAGCGGCAAACAGGGCAAGGAGGTTTTCGCGGAGATGTTCGCGACTGGAAAAGGGGCGGCGGCAATCGTGAAAGAAAAAGGGATCGAACAACTGAGCGACACCGGCGCAATCGAAGCAATTTGCGATCAGGTGATTGCGGCTAATCCGAAACCGGCGGCCGATTTCAAAGCAGGCAACGCCGCCTCGTTGAATTTTCTAAAAGGCCAGGTAATGAAGCTTTCAAAAGGCAAAGCAAATCCCCAGCTGGCCGGGGAGATTTTGGAGAGGAAGTTGCTGAGCCGTTGAAGCGTTAAAAGCGTTGAAGCGTTGTCATCCCGAGCCGAGTCGAGGGATCCCGTCACGAAATCGTAACGTGTTTCCGCGGGATTCGTCGGCTGGGCTCCGCTTCGCTCAGAATGACCAAGAGGGATGCGTTTGCGGAAGTTTTCCTTATTGAAGATTGGTTATTCTCTGGGTATTGGAGCTTGGAATTTGGTGCTTTCTCACGACTCCAGTGCTCGGCCTGGCCCAGAATGACGATCCTCATCGCTCCGGATAAGTTTAAAGGTTCCCTAACCGCGCGCGAAGTGGCGGCAAACATTGAGAAGGGTCTGCGAGATGTTTTGCCGGATGCCGAAATCAATAGCGTCCCGATGGCTGACGGCGGGGAAGAAACCGCCGAAGTAATGTCCGATTCGCTGGGCGGACGTTGGATGGAATGCAAAGCGCATGATGCGCTTGGCCGGCCGATTGATTGCCGCTACGCATCCATTGGCGAGAAGCTGGCGGTGATGGAGATGAGCGAAGCCGCCGGACTGCGCCGCCTCGATGAGAACGAACGCGATCCGCTGCGAGCTACAACTTTCGGTGTCGGTGAAATGATTCTGGATGCCGCGCGCCGCGGGATGGAAAAAATCATCATCGGCTTGGGAGGAAGCGCGACGAACGATGGCGGCTTTGGGATGGCCCGGGCCCTCGGCTTTCGTTTTTTTGCGGAAGGCGGGCTTCAAATAAGAACCGCCATCGGCAAACTTAGCGAACTCAAGCAGATCGATCGCCCGGCCAATCTTTCCTTGCCCGTGGTCCTTGCCGCAGTTGACGTTCAGAATCCGCTACTGGGAAAACATGGGGCAACGCGAATTTTTGGCGGACAAAAGGGAGCTGGGCCGGAAGAAATCGATATTCTGGAGGGAGCGTTAAAGAAGCTGGCGTCGGTTGCCGCCAAGGAGTTTGGTTGCGATTACCGCGATCGCCCGGGAGCCGGGGCTGCCGGCGGACTCGGGTTTGGCCTGATGATTTTTTGCGGCGCTGAAGTGCGGCCCGGCTTTGAGGTGGTGGCGGAAGCGGTCGGGCTCGAAGGGAAAATGCGGGAGGCAGATGTCGTGATTACCGGGGAAGGGAAACTGGATTCTCAAACCCTGGATGGAAAAACGCCGGCGGGGGTTGCGCGGATGGCGAAGCGACTCGGAAAACGCGCTTTTGCGATTGTTGGGGGGACAAGCGGCGATGGTGCGGCGCGTGGTTTATTTGAAGGAGTTTACGAATTAATGTCAGGAAATATTACGCGGGGCGAAAGCATCGCGCACTCGGGCGAGCTGGTTCGGGAGCGGGCGCGGGAATTGGCAAAGCAATTGTAGTGCGTTTCTGTAAAACGCCGGTCTAATGGGTTGGCGTCTGACCCGGACGCCTTACAATGGGCGTTCATGTCGTTTGCGAAACGAAAAGCGCCGTTGGCGTCCATCTGCCTCTTTTCCGTTTTAATCATTCCCGTCGCTTCGACGGCGATTGCCCGGAGTGACGAGGAGAAACCATTCGACATTTCGGTCACGGTCCTGGCCGGTCGAGCGGTAAATAGTTGCGTTCCCAGCAAAGCTCTGGGCGCTGGGATAGACGGCCACGAGCAGGGGGAATGTCTGCGGATGTTGTCTCCGAACTATTTTCCCCTGATGCGCTCAGCCGGTCTTCGTTCGCTGAGCTATCGTTTACGGACGGAATTGGCGGGCGAGGTCTGGCATTGGAACCCGCAGGGAAGCTGGAGCGACCCGGCCCACCAATGCGGGTATTGGACGTCGGACGAATCAAGCCCGGAGCCGATCAAACTTTCCTACGGCTATCGTTTGCCCCGGCGGGGAAACACGATCGATCAAGCGAACAACGATGGTTATTCCCGGGTCTGCGACGGGGACGAGTCCACCTTTTGGAAAAGCAATCCGTATCTGGACGAGCATTTCACCGGTCGGGAAAATTCGGTTTATCCGCAATGGTTGGTGATCGACCTCGGAACGATCAAACCGGTGGATCTCATCTGGATTTCGTGGGCGGCGCCTTATGCCGAGGCCTACCAGGTTGAGTACTGGCCGGGGAACGATCCGATGCATTTACACGCGGACCAGCACGATAGCTGGCACCCTTTCCCGCTCGGGAAAGTGGATCGGGGCCGAGGCGGCGACGAATACATTCGACTCGCCACCAAACCGATTCCGGCTCGCTTCGTGAGAATAGTCATGACGCAAAGCTCCGGAACCGCTCTCGGGACATCGAACGATGTTCGGGATCGGTTAGGCTTCGCTATCCGAGAAATCGGGCTCGGCATTCGCGGCAAGAACGGTCGTTTTCAAGATAAGATGCGTCACGGCTCGTCCAGGACCGAGCAAACGACGATCTATGTTTCTTCGACGGATCCCTGGCATCGATCGGTGGATCGGGATCCCGGCATCGAACAACCGGGGCTCGACTTCGTCTTGAACAGCGAATTGACGAACCAGTTACCCGTGCTCGTGCCGGTGGGCGTGTTGTACGATACGCCGGATAACGCGGCGGCGGAGGCCAATTATCTCCTCGCTCGCGGCTATCCCATCGAACAGATTGAGCTCGGCGAAGAACCGGACGGGCAGTGGGTCGCGCCGGAACATTTCGCGATGCTCTATCGGGGCGTCGCCGAGCGGATCCGAAAGAAACATCCGAAGGTAAAACTGGGAGGGCCGAGTCTTCAGAGTTTCGAATCGCAATTGCTGACCTGGCCCGATGCCTCCGGAAACCGCTCCTGGATGAATCGATTTCTCCACGAACTGAAATCAGATGGCAGCCCATTCGATTTTCTTTCATTCGAATATTATCCATTCGACGACGTCTGCTCCGCTTCGCCCGAGCGGCAGCTTTTGGAAGTCCCGGCCGGGCTGGCGGCAATGCTCTCGAGTCTGCATACCGACGGGGTTTCCCGGCAGATACCGTGGTTGATGACCGAATTTGGATATTCGGTCTTTGCCGGGCGGCCCGAAGTCGATTTGGAAGGAGCGCTGTTTGACGCGGACACGGTGGGCTGTTTCCTGACCCTGGGCGGAACCACGGCATATCTTTACGGCTACGAACCCAACTACCTCGTAAACGAACTTGGTTGCTCCTGGGGGAATCTGATGATGCTCCAGATCGACCGGAAACGGGATCGGATCAATCGGCTGGCGACTTATTACTCCGCCCGCTTACTCGCGGAAGAGTGGATGCAATCAACCGGTGGTGGGAACGACATCTTCGCCGTCCGGGTTGAGCCGGCCAATGCCCTGCATCAGAGAGAGTTGACCGCCTATGCGATTCGTCGTCCGGACAACCAGTGGGCCGTGCTCCTGATCAACAAGAACCCGAAGCGGTCGGCCCGGGTTGAGATAAAATTTGAGGTGCCGGAGGCCCGGGGTTGGGTAACATTTACCGGTAAAATTGATCGCTTTCTGTTCTCGCATCGACAGTATCAGTGGCATGATGATGGCAAGGATGGTCGTCCGAGTCGCAGCCTGCCGCCGGCCCACTTTTCTGAAAAATCCGTTCCGTGGTACAAACTCCCGCCTTATTCCATTTCGCTATTGCGCGGGAGCATCAAGCGCTGACGCTGCCTGAGCCGGAATCGAGTCTAACCGCCGTGGAGCAATGCGCCGTTTCTTTTTTCTCCGTGCCAGCTATCCTTCTAGTTGATTCCCCCCATGCCCAATAGCTTCGACCAGGAGCTGCCCCCGTTTGTTTTCTCCGATCCAGCCGGCAAACGTTGGCCGCGTCTGCGACTGCTCCTGATTATCGGAGCGGTCCTGGTTTTTTTCAGCGCCATTCTCTTTGTCCAGACGCTCTTTGTCGCGCCTCAGATGAATGTGCCTTTCTCTCTGCGGCAATTGAAGGGACAACTCAAAGCCCTCCAGAGACAGAATCCGGCCGGACAGTTGTCGGCGGCTTCGCTTCTCTGGCAAAAATTCAGCGCCGCCCGGCAAGCAGCCAGGAAACTGGGGATCGTGGCCCCGCCCCCGCCGGCCCGGCCCCGAAAAAAGCCGCCGAACAACGAGATCAGGCTCGCCTTTTACACCAATGGCGATCCCTACAGCTACTCGTCGCTCGAGCAGCACGCGGCCCAAATCACCCATCTCTGCCCGGAATGGATGGCGGTCGTTAACGGGCTAGGCGAACTGAAGATCGACGCGGACCCGCGATTGCCAAAGTTTGCCGCAAGCAAAGGGATTGCGTTGATGCCGCTTCTGACAAATCTGGTGGGCGACAAATGGCAGCCGGAAGCTGTGGAAAATCTGGCCCACGGGCCGGCAGAACGGCAGGATCGTTTTATCAAGACGGTGTTGCGGGTGCTCCGGAACGCCAAAGCGGCCGGGGTGGTCCTGGATTGGGAACAGATCGACTCCGCATACAAAAAGGAGATCACCGCATTCATCGATAAGCTTGCCGACGCCCTCCACGACGACGGCAGGGAATTGTGGCTTTGTGTTCAACCGGATCAGGAGTTGGATTACATCGACTTTGATTTTTTGGCGGGCAATGTAGACCGGTTCGTCGCCTTGTTGTTCGACCAGACGTCGGATACCGATTCGGCCGGGCCCCTGGCCACGCGTTCGTGGTTCGAGGGCTGGCTCCATGTTCTTTTGGAAGATACCGACACCAAGCAGTGGATCATCACCATGGGCAGTTACGGCTACGATTGGACCGTTGGCGGAAAAAGAGCGGAGCAGATCAGTTTCCCGGAAGCTATGAGCCGGGCGAACGGGGCCGAGATCCAGAGCGCCGAAGTTGCCGGACCGGATTATAATCCGTTTTTCTACTTCGAAGATGGCGACAAAGAACATGCCGTCTGGTTTCTCGACGTAGTTACTTTCCTTAACGAGCTGCGAGAAGTGCGTGCCCAAAAAGCAGGCGGCTTCGGCCTTTACCGTTTGGGAAGCGAAGATCCCGCGATCTGGGATGTCCTCAATGTGCCGCCCGACTTTAAAATGGACCAGGCCACGCGGGAGGCGATGCAGATCCTCAAGGGCACCGACACCATCACCGATGTCGGGGACGGCGAGATTGTGACCGTGGACGAAAGCCGTTCCGATGGCGCCCGGACCGTTGCTGTCGATGATCAAGGTTACCTAACTGCCAAATACACGCGGTTCCCCGAATTTCCGACTCTTTATCATCAGGGCGCGGGCGATCCCCATCAGGTGGCAATCACATTTGACGATGGGCCGGACCCGGAATGGACGCCGAAAATCCTCGATATTCTCAAAGCCGCGAATGTAAAGGCGGCGTTTTTTCTTGTCGGAGTAAACGCGGAACATTACCCGGGGCTGGTCCGGCGGATTGTGGAAGAAGGCCATGAAATCGGCAATCACACTTATTATCATCCCAACCTGGCCCTCTGCTGGCCGGAGCACGTTAGGCTGGAACTGAACGCGACCCAGCTTTTGATCGAAACCATTACCGGACGCGCCACGACATTCTTCCGGCCGCCTTATGCCGCTGATACCAGTCCTTCGCGCTTGAGCGAGCTGATGCCATTGCAAATCGCCCAGACCCTCAATTACCTGGTGGTTCTTGAGAACATCGATCCCCAGGACTGGGCCCGTCCCGGGTCCGATATCATTTTGCAACGAGTAAAACAACAGCGCCGCGATGGCAGCATCATCCTTCTCCACGACGCCGGAGGCGATCGTTCTCAAACGGTGGAGGCGCTTCCGCAAATCCTCGATTGGCTCCGCATTCGCGGGGACACGGTGGTGCCTTTGAGTAAATTAATTGGCTCCACCCGGGACGCCGTGATGCCTCCCGTCCAGAAAAATAACCAGGCGCTGGCCCGGCTGGTCAGCAGCACCGGGTTCCACGTTTATCACGCGGTTGAAGAATTCCTGTGGGCCTTCATGATCGTCGCCACTGCTCTGGTGGTGGGTCGCACCCTCATTGTCATCTGGCTGGCTTACCGTTTTAAGAGAACGCCGCGCGTCGAGTTCGCCCAGCCGGCCAGCGTGGTGATCGCCGCTTACAACGAAGGCAAAGTTATCGCGGGCACGTTGCGCTCTCTCCTGGCCACCGATTACCGGGGTGAGCTGGAAGTGATCGTAGTGGACGATGGCTCGACTGATGATACCGCCGCCGAAATCGATCGGGTTACCGCTGCCGACCCGCGGGTGCGGCTTTTGTGCCAGGAGAACCGCGGGAAAGCGCGGGCGCTTCAGCGCGCTCTGTCCGCGGCCCGGCACCCGGTTGTCGTTTTCATCGATGCCGACACCCAATGTCAGCGCGACACTCTGCCGCGCCTGCTCGAACCGTTGGCGGACGCACAAATCGGGGCCGTTTCCGGCCACGCCAAAGTAGGCAACCTGAGAACATTCATTGCCCGTTGCCAGGCGCTCGAATACACCTGTGGGTTTAATCTCGATCGGCGCGCTTACGATCGCTGGAATTGTATTACCGTCGTGCCAGGGGCGATCAGCGCGGTTCGTAAACAGGTGCTCGATTGCGCCGGCGGCTTGAGATTGGAAACGCTCGCGGAAGATACCGATTTAACCCTTGCCTTGCACAGACAGGGACAACGCATCGTCTATGCGCCGGATGCTGTTGCCTGGACCGAAGCGCCCGAAACTGTCGCCACTCTGGCTCGCCAGCGTTTTCGTTGGGCTTATGGCACGTTGCAATGCCTTTGGAAACATCGCGACATGGTTTTCAACTGGAACTATCGCGCCCTCGGTTGGTTCAGTCTGCCGAGTGTCTGGTTTTTCCAAATTACCCTCGTCGCCGTTACCCCGATGGTGGATTTGTTTTTGCTGGCCTCGCTTCCATTCGGGACATGGCGTGCGGTCCTGCCGTTCGTGATAACCTTCCTGGCCATGGATGTTATTCTCGCCACGCTGGCCTGCATCCTGGAGCGGGAACCGATTTTGCGGGCATGGCGAATCTTGCCGATGCGTCTGATTTATCGGCCAATGTTGAGCTACTGCATTTGGAAAGCGATCCTGCGGGCCGTCAAAGGGGCATGGGTAAGCTGGGGAAAACTCGAACGTACGGCCAGCGTGCCGGTCCGGGCCTGATGATCAGCAATTGTAGGGCGTCTGTGTCAGGCGCCATATTGGAAATCGGCAATTATCGTACTTCTGCGGCGGAGGGCGGCGTATCCAGAAGGCGTTTGACCGAAACGCTATGCAAGTTGCTCGCAACACCTGCAAGAACTTCAATTTCCGGATTCATCATCCTGGCCTGCTTGTTCCTACCGGCTTGCAAAAAGAGAACCGCTCAAGCGCGCGTTGACCCGGACGGCCCGGTCGAAGTGGTTCTGCCCGAGCACGGCGTTTACACCGGGGCCTACGTCGATTTCGGCGACGAGGAAGACGATGTCAGTTTGGAAACGATCGAGGATTTCGAGAAAATGGTGGGCAAACACCAGGCGATCATTGCTTCCTCGAGCTATTGGGGAGAGCAAAGCTTTCCCACGGCCAACCTCAACCTTATCTGGCGGCACGGCTCCCTTCCGCTCCTGTTTTGGTCTCCCTGGGACAAACCGTACGATCAGCACCGCGGGCCGGACAAATTCAGTCTGAAAAATATTTTGACCGGCCAATGGGACGCTTACATCGACAAATGGGCGGATTCGGCGCGGGCCTTTGCTCATCCCATCATCGTTGTGTTCGGAGTCGAGATGAACGGCGATTGGTTCCCCTGGTCGGGCATTTATTACGGCGGCAATCAGCGGGACGAGGCCCGGACCAGCTGGAAAGGACCGGAAACGTTCAAGGCAGCTTATCGTTATGTGGTCGACCGGGTTCGGGCGCGCGGGGCCACCAACGTTCAATGGATGTTTCACACCAATAACTACTCTTATCCTAACGATAAATGGAACCTGGCGGCCTCCTATTACCCGGGATCGGACTATGTCGATTGGCTGGGATTGAGCGTATACGGTCAGCAGTTTAACGACGAACCCTGGGCGAATGTTCAGTCCCTGGTCGAATGGCCTTACCAGGAAATGTGCCGGTTGGATCCGCACAAACCGATCATGATCGCGGAATGGGCTACTGGAGAATTTCCGGAATCCGGCAACAAAGCCCAATGGATCAAAGAAGGTCTCAATCTTTTTCGAACCCGTTATCCCCGGATCAAAGGCGCAGTTTACTGGCACGAACGCTGGCAAAATCCGGACGAGTCCTATAGTAATCTCCGAATCAATTCTTCGATCGAATCGCTCAACGCTTATCGCGAAGGCGTGGCCCATCCCGATTGGCTCGGAAATTTGATTCTGCGCGCGATTCCGAACAAATGAATCGTAGGCCGTCCGGGTCAGGCGGCGAACGAACGAGACAGGATTAACAGATTTGGTGCAGGCCCGTTTGGGTTTCATTCAATCTGTGCCAATCTGCGAAATCTGTGGATCAATCCTGCTTTCCTTCCGACGCCGGCACTTTCCGTTGCAGGTCAAGAATGATTTTCCAATTCCGGTCCGGGTCGACCTGCCAGATTGTCAGGTAATATCCGTTCTCAGCTTGGTCTCCGTCTTGAGCGGAATAGGAACCATAACGGTAGGCTAGATCACAGGAACTGCTCAGACCGCCGCTGGATTCGCTCCGCGCTATTTGTTTTCCACTGAACGCCAGTATTTCCTTAGCCGCTTCCTTGCCCACAGCTGGGAACGCGTCCTCCCGCAAAACCCGGATGTCTTCATTCGCCCGCTCGAGAAGAGTGCGGCCGGCGTCGGTCCTCAATCCATCGTTGAATTCTTTTTCCGATTTTCTCAGCGCGCTGCTCAAATCAACTTTGTTGCCGGGATCCTTCATTGGCGGAGAGAGTCGAATCTCCACCGGATTCCCTTCCGGTTGAGGATGACTGATTCCGAAATCGAGAATCACTTTCCAGGAATCGTCGGATTGCTTTTTCCAGAGCGAAACAAACTCGCCAAATCCGAGAGAAGTTTCGTCCCCGGCAGATTTCTGCATCTTCCATGGGCCGGTAGTCAGGCCCAGATCGCCCGCGCTCGAGATCGTGGCGAAAATCGGTTGCCAGATCAGTCTCCGGTTCTTCTCCACAAACTTCGTGTAAAACGCCCTCCCGTTTGCCGGCGCGGGAACAAACACGATCGAATCGTCCGCAAAATATTGCAAAAACGCGCTTCGCACTCCCCGATCCAATGCCGCCCGGGCAAAACTTTTTTCCGATTCGACAACGCTCTGAAGGGCGGACGGCGTGGCCTGTCCACCGGCTGGCAATGTGGTCGTCGTCCCCAGCAAGAGCACAATCGCAATCGCCCACGATTGCCCTGACCCGTCACTCCCGCTGGCTCTCACTTTGCCCATCGCTCGGGTTAAGATGAGGGGCGCGCTCTGATTTTTCCATCACTTCCCGGCCAAAACCCGTGACATTAAACAGACAAAAACGGCGTTTGGCGGCGTCTCGATTGTGAAAGACCGTGAATAGGTCATGGAAAATGTCGCAACCGCTGCAAATTGGGAGGTCTGTTTTTCTCGGCTCGGCCCCGGCCTGGTCCTTTTCGCCCGGCAATGGGTCCGCTCTCGGGCCGACGCGGAGGACATTGTCCAGGACGCATTTGTCAAGTTTTGGCGCCGGAACCACGACCTGGAAAATCGCGGATTGCTCTACGCCACCGTGCGTTCCACCGCGCTCGATCTCATCCGGCGCGACAGCCGCCGGGCCCGACGCGAAGCCGAAGCGGTTACCGGAGCCGATTTATCGGTCGAACCACAATTCGAGATTGAAGACGAATCGCAGAGGAATCTTATCGCGGCTTTGGACCGGCTGCCGCTCGAACAACGCGAGGTTTTGGTCATGAAAATCTGGGATGAGCTTACTTTTGCCGAGATTGGTCAGGCCCTCGGGATCTCCCAAAACACGGCCGCGTCCCGTTACCGCTACGCCCTGGCTGCTCTGCGAAAGAACTTTCCTGTCCAATGAACGATTTTTCCGATCTCGAAAAGGAGTTGAAACGCCTGCGGCCGGTGCCGCCTTCGCGCGATCTTCTCGCGCGGTTGGAGAACGCGATGGCCGAACCGGAGGCCGGCACGGAGTCACCCGAAAAGGTCATCCGTCCCTTGCGGTTCCGAATCGGCTGGGTGCTTGGGGCGGGGTTGGCGGCAGCTGCCGTCGTTCTGCTCCTGCTGCGTGTAAACTTTGAACCTAATAATAAGGGAGGGACGAGCTCGTCTCGTCCCACTTCTCAACCGCGAGGCTCAGTATCCTCCTCAATTGCGGAACAGTCCCCGAAACCGCTCCCGGAACGAGCGAACGAGTTCATTGCTTCGGACGCGACCCAGGTGGTGTACGACAAGGAAGATCAAGGCCTGCTTTTTCCCAATGAGGGAGAACAGCCGGTCCGGCGGATTCGCTGGCGCACTCATGAGACGCTTTGCTGGCAGAATCCGGCCACGGGCGCGTCCTTGCGGGTCTCCTACCCGGGCGAACGAGTTGAGTTGGTCCCGGTATCCGGCCAATGATTTTCAATCCATCGCAGTCTTAACCAAGAAAATGCCTATGAAAACAAAACTGATAACGACACTCATCGGCGCGATTTTCCTGCCCCTGGCGGGATTCACCCAGACCGCGCCCAATCCACCCACACCACCCGTGCCTCCTCTTCCGCCAAACGAACATGGTCCGCACGAGCGCCACGAGAACGTGCCAAAAGTACCGGTGATCTTTCTTGGCGTGGAAACCTCCCCGATCCCGGCCGTGGTGACCGAGCAGCTTGGATTGCCCAAAGGTTTCGGACTGGTTGTCGATTACGTCGTCCCGGACAGCCCGGCCGCCGCCGCCGGAGTGCAGCAGTCCGACATCCTGAAGATGCTGAACGACCAAATCCTGATGGAACCAAATCAGCTGCGCAAGCTGCTGCAAAGTTTCCAGGAAGGCGCGAGTGTTACCCTGACTATTCTCCGCAAAGGCCAGGAGCAAAAACTCACTGCTAAACTGACGAAAAAAGAAGTGCCGAAGCGGCATGCCTTTGGCCGGCGGAATTTCGGGGAGTGGAATTTCGGGGATTCGAATTTCGACTTCAACTACGATCCTGATTCGGGCCAGGTCGATTTGGGTAATCTGAAGGAAAAACTCCAAGACATGAAAGAGCGTTTGAGGGACGAGGCGGCCGAGCAGAGCGACGTAGTTCGCGAAGCAGTAATGCGAGCGCACGATCAGATTTCACAAGCGCGCGATGCAGCCCAGCGCGCCCGGGATCAGGTCAACATCACCAAAAATATCCGGAACGGACTCCAAACGACGAAAATTGATGTCGGCAAGGCCCAGATTGTCTTTTCCGATGACAAAGGCGAATTGCGAATCGAGACGCTCGGGGGCAAGAGAATTCTGACCGCCAAAGATCCCAAGGGAATGCTGCTGTTCAGCGGCCCGGTCGAGACCAAGGAAGATCTCGACAAAGTTCCGGCCGGAGTGCGGGAACGCTATCAGCAGCTCCAGCAACACGATCTTCCTTCGGTGGCCGCCCCTCGCCAACCTCAGGAAGACGAGGACGACAATTCTTCCACCGACGAGGAGGACGAGGAGACGGCTCCTCAACCGGAGCAGGTCTCGTTATCGCGACCACCATTTCCAAGCGGCTTTTTTCTGGTCCGATCAACGCTGATTTAGTCAAAACTTCGCCGATCCACTTAACCTGGCG
The DNA here is from genome assembly GCA_963728975.1 of uncultured Verrucomicrobiae bacterium. GTDB lineage: Bacteria > Verrucomicrobiota > Verrucomicrobiia > Chthoniobacterales > UBA10450 > DATFCK01. The sequence goes on along the minus strand of CAVSMF010000001.1, from coordinate 232,221 downwards.
CGCCCGGCCCCTTGGTAAAAACTGCGGCACGCCGTTCGGCGGGGTTTTTCTTGCTGTCGTCACGCTGGCAGCGGTAAAGTTTGGACAATGGCAGACGAGCAAGGCGCGTGGCTGGAAGAAGCCGGCGGCAAACAGCATCCGATTCAAGGCAATTTTTCTATTGGCCGATCGCCCAAGAATTCTTTAGTTCTCGATTCGCAGAAAGTTTCGCGGCGGCACGTGATTATCAATGTACAAAATGTCGGCGAGTTTTGGTTGATTGATCTGGGGAGCAGCAACGGAACGTTTTTGAATAAGCGCCGGGTCCATCAGCCGGTGCGGCTTTGCGAACTCGATCAAATCATTATTGGAGACTATGTCTTTACCTTTCGGCAGCCGATCGAGATTACGGGCCAATACCAAACGGTGCTCATCGAACGGACTATCCGCGAGATCGAGAACGTTCCGTGCTGGTTGCTCGTGGCCGACATCGAAAATTTCACTCCCTTAAGCCGAAGTCTAACAAGCGACAAACTGGCTACGTTAATCGGCGGCTGGGTCGCGACCTGCAAGGAAATCATCGAGAGGCACGAAGGAATGATCGATAAATATCTCGGCGACGGATTTTTTGCGTATTGGCGTGACGACAAAGACGCGACGCAACATGTGGCCGATGCGCTTATCCCGCTGAAAGAAGCGCAGGCGCGAAACGAACCGCGTTTTCGCCTCGCCTTACATTTCGGGCTGGTCGCGATCGGCGGTGTGCCCTCCATGGGCGAGGAAAGTTTGATGGGCAAAGATGTGAACTTTGTTTTCCGCATGGAGAAACTGGCGGGCTCACTGAAAATTCCGCTGCTCACCAGCGCCGCCGGCAAATCGAAACTCGAGTCACTGATCAAATGCGAACCAGCTGGCGCGCACGAACTCAAAGGCTTCGAAGGGAAGCACGAGTTTTTCAGCTGTTGAAAATTAATCCGCTTGCAACTGCGTGATGCCTGCCTGCTCTACCTAACGCGGGTATAAGTCGCGCCGCCTTTGCTATCGAACTCGCGAGTAAGCTGATTGCCTCGGAGAGTATAAATGGCGATTAGTTTGTTCTTCGCGCCCGCTTTCTTTATCTCCTCGATCTGTGCTGGCGAGAATGCTTTCGGACTCCAATCGATCAATTGTGGAGCTTCCCAGCGAATTCTCAGGTTGGAGCCATCGAGTTTCAAATCTCTTGAGACAAATCGCCACCTAAAAGTCAGTGGGGTTGTTGAGTATTCTGTCGGCACGTCCTTCCAATGATCGGTGGGAGTGCGCGTAAGAGTAACTTCGAGCGACGCCCGCCGGGCGCCGTCTTCGATGACCAGAACGTTCTGGCTGGCTTGGCTTTCGCCTGAATAAGTCTGGGAGTAGGGTCCTTTCCAAGTTCCATCGAACTGCAATGCCGAATGGTTTGAAGCACTCGGAGGCTTCCGTTCAGCTGATTCTGGCGTTTTGCGTGTAGTTTTCGAAGCAGTCGGCGTTGGCGTTACGTCTTCCACAATCGGCGCGGGGGATCGATGCGCGCTAACGGCGAGCAGAAAAAAGACCAGAAAGATTCGCCGTGCCGATTTCATTTCTCGTAGAGCGTAGCAATAGTCAATTCACTGAACAAAGACTCGTCGTATTCATTGTCCACGGTTGCCAAGTTTTTGCGAAAACTCAGTGAACGCGGCGGCGAGCGCTTCCGGAAAACGCGTCCGGAAATTCGGGTAAGGCACTCTCGACGATCCGGATGCAGTGATGGTCTCAATGGCTTTTCCATTGCCAGTCTTAAAAATTGCTACGAAAGAAACGGTATTCTTTTGAGTGGAGACCATTCCAACATGAGCTTGCAGATCGAATACCATGATCAAGCCGGTCTTGCCTTGTCCCGAGCTGTCATTTGCGATCGAAACGCTTCTAAAACGAGTCGAGAGTACTTGTCGTAGCCGCTCTACGATTTCATTCGGTTCAACATCTGTCTTCATCGCAAATGGCGCATGCGCGACCTTATCCACATAATTCCTCAAATAAGTCAGAGTCGCTTGCGTGGTTGGCGATAGTACCACCTGGACCGCTTGGTCTGTCATCTTTGCCTCATCTTGCGCGGGAGTCTTTTGCTTCGAGACAGCGGGCGGTTTTGATTTCGGCTTGGATTGCGCAGGCGTGGGGCTTGGAATTTCCGAGATTGGCGCGGGCAGGCGATGGGCTCCGATCAACAGCAACACCAAAGTAAATAAGAGACGAAGAGTTAAGGTCATGGCCGGCCTTCCTGTTCGAGATGGGCTTCGCCGACCAATCATTGTTTCCTCAGCGTAGCGCTAATCTTAACAGCAAGCTTTACCCAACCTTGGTATTCCCTCTCGTCCAGCAACGCCGCGGTGCCGTCGGGATTGATTCTCAATGTGCATTTCCCAGACATGCGATATCCACGATCCATTTGCTGCTCATAATTCCATGCCAAGGCGTTTCCCTCATTCCGACAGGCGATCGGCCCTTGCCGTATGTTCCCATACGGGTTGCGTGTTTCCTCCACGGAAATTCTCGTCCCGTCGGGCGAGATGCGAATCGAGTAAGTGGAGGAATTCTTGTCACTGAGAGGAAAGGTCCGCGCAACTCCGAGTGCGGTACCAGTCCAGTTTCCTGCAAACGGAGAAGTAGGAGTGCTCTTGGACTTAGGAGTCTGCTCAGATTTTGGTTTGGGCCTAGGGGGCGCCTCTCTCTTCGCCTTTGGAGTCGGGGTTGTCTCCGGAGCTTCCGAAATTGGCGCGGGCAAGCGATGCGCTGTCATCAAAAGGAGAGTGGCAGTAAGAAATAAGACGAGCGTTGCCTTCATGGCGAAGTTTTACTAAAAACCGACGACGTGTGAAGAAGTCCATTGCTACACGTTACAACCGCAGTCTTGCTGTCTGGGTTAGGAGTGAGCATTCGGCTGCCAGCTTGAAACCACGCGCCGCTTTGCCATCGGATCGTCTTACCATCATTTTTGCAATTGCACGTGTGCGATCCAAATGCCGAAGATCTTTCGTTCACGACCGTCCCTGCGGCATTGACAACCAACGTGAAACCAACGTTTCCGTAGATTCCTAGCTTGGCTGTGCCGACCCATGTGCCCGCGAATGGGCTCGGCTTTGCAGTTGCCTGCCGCGGCGAAGGCGTTTGCCGTTTCCTTGAACTTTCCGAACTCTCGTTCGTGATCTTAGGCTTGATCGTTCGTTCGGATTTCGGCTTCGCCGATCGCTCGGGCGCGGGCGTTGGAATTTCGGAAATCGGCGCGGGCAACCGATGCGTTGTGAGCAACATGACCGATAAAACGCAAAGCAATAGATGAACAGATCTATTCATAACGCGACGGCTCACTGCTGCGCGCCGGCCGCCGCAAAGGTCATCGTCATCGTCACTTCCTTTGCGCAGTTTGGGTCTTCATGCCATTGGCGAAACGCGGCGATGGCGGCTCCATCGAGAATCGGCGAGCCGGCCGATTGACCCACGGTTACGTCGGTGACAGTTCCAGTAGTTTGGTCGAAATGCAGCAGATAGGTGCCTTTTCCGGTGAGATGCTGTTTGGCCGCTTCGTCGGGGACTTGCGGCGATGGACCCGTCAAATTCTTGGCTTTGCCTGAGGGTCGAGGGGTCGATGACGATGATTGCTCGGATTTTTTAGCGCGCGATTTATCCGAAGCTTCATTCTCTTCGTCATTCGCTTTCGGTTTAGCCGAATGCTTGATCTTGGGTTTGGCGGATTCCGGTGCGGGCGTCGCTTTTTCCTCAACTTCGGAGATGGGCGCGGGAAGACGCGGCGACGTTGCCAGTAACATCAGCAGCGCCAAGACGAATGGCCGCGCCAAAATCAGGTCGACCCAACGTTGGCGGCGTTCACTCACGGAATGATGAACAATCTTCCAGAAAACGGATCTTTCACTTTTGTTCCTGATCCTTTGCCTCTGACATCGAGAAGCACCTTCGAGTTAGAATCGAATGGATTATAAACAAATCCCGGCTTGTTCGGCACGGGCTTGGCCACAGGGAGGCCACCTGTGCTTTTAGGAGCGGCAGCTCGTAGTGGTTGTTTGCGGAGATCGAATTTGGTGCTGGATTGGCTGATTGATGACGGCGACGAAATATCCTGCCGCGAGAGTATGCCGGTTACCGTGTAAGTGACAGTATCGGGATCGGTCGGATCACCCAATACATCCACCCTGGCGACAGTGTATCTCCCTTCTCGGCGAAGACTCGCAGTTCCATTCGAATTGATTCTCATCGTGTAGGTAGTGGTCCCGGCGGGCTTCGAGTCACTCCAAGTCAGCGCCTCGCGAAATCGCGTGCATGAGAATGGCGTTGGGGGTCCGCTCATGACCTTCCCCACTTCAGCTACATTGACCAAAACCGTTTTCTCGTTGTCGGAGATTTATGATGAGGTAGCTGGCGGTCCCGCTACTGCCGTTACTCTGCGTGCAATTTCTGTTCCGGCCCACGTTCCAGCAAATGAAAGCGCAGCAGTGGCTTTGGGTTTGGAAGTCGACTCGCTGGTTTCGGTTTGGACCGGAGGGTTGCCTCGCGCTGCGGCTTTGGCATCGGCGTCGATTGCGACGCTTCCGAAATCGGCGCGGGTAATCGATGCGCACTTAGCGCCAGCAGAAAAATCACGAGAACAATGCGCGATCCTGTTTTCATTGCGGGCCTCAAAAGTCTTGCGTCATCATGGGACGATGAAAAGTTTGCCCGAATTGGGATCTTTCGCTTTGATCCCGGAAGCTTTGTCTCTTACATCGAGCAAATTGGTCCCGCTTGCATCGAAGGGACTATAAACGAACCCCGGTCTGTTCGGAACCGGTTTCGCGGTTGGGTATCCCGGTTGCGCGGGCATAGTTACCGAAGCGCCGGCGGCCTCAGAGTTGGGCGTTTTGCGAAAGGTCACCGACGGATTCGAGATAAATATGCTGTTTGCGCTCGCGATCCCTGTTTGTCCATCCGCATTTGGGGTAAAGGTGAAGGCAATCTCGCTAAAAGTACCGGCCCGGAATTTCACGGTTGTTCCATCACACGTGGCGGGGTGGGTCGCGGCTCCGAACTGATTCTTTTCCATCACAACCGTTCCCGGAGAATTAATTGTTAGCGTCTCATCGGCCGTACCGAGAATCCCAACACTGATTTTCCCCGTCCAAATTCCCGCAAACCGGCTCTGATTTGTCGGTGCTTGAGTTTTGATTCGTGGGGCAGAGGTGCTGGCCGGTTGTTTTACCTTGTCTTCGCTTTTTTCGGTCTTCGGTTTCGATTTTGCCGAATGTTTTGATCTTGGTTGCCGGGCCGATTCTTTCGGCGCGGGCGTTGGTTCCGGCGTTTCCACGATTGGCGCGGGAAGCCGATGCGTCGTGATCAAGAGCAATGCGGCAACGAGCGAAAATCGAAACGTTGGGCGCAGGATCGACATCTTTACGGTGGAGACAACTCAGCGGTGTAGAGATGCCCTTCGCTCTTGCACTTGTACGACCCGCGCTTCCCATCCTCGACAAAACGCAGCGTGAAAGATTCCGGCTTCCACTGAATGTTTGCCGGTTTGGATATCACATCATTAGTGACGGCGCGGAGGATGTCGCCATCCCAGATGCCATTGAATCTCACGACTGTGTCTCCGGATTTGCTGGTCTGAGTCATCGTGCCGGATTTGCGATCGGCCGCGAGATTAATTGTCAGCGGAGTTCCGGAACCTTTTTCGCCGCGCACCCGAATTGCACCCTTATAAATTGGACCAGCTTTTACCACGGGCGCGGATTGGAGCGACAAATCGGCCCCATAGGTTTTGCCGTCAGCGAAACATTCATAAGTCGCACTCTTGCCGTTATCGGCGAAACGCAGCGTGAAAGACTCGGGCTCCCAGCTAATTCCCTTCGGTTCGGAAATGACCTCATCCGTTACCGCATGCAACGCGGTTCCATCCCAGACGCCGGTAAACCTAACCACCATGTCGCCGCGGCGGCCGCTTTGCGTCATCGTGCCGGACTTGAGATCGGATCCGATCGTGATCATAAGCGGCACATTGGTGGAACTCTCGTTCTTCACATGGATTGCGCCCTCGTAGACTGCATTGGCCATGACCTTCGGTCCCGCTGGCGCCAGAGGGATTATCGGAATACTCGCGGTCGGAACCGGGATGGCAGCTGACGGCGCGGGCGTTTCGATCGGCGCAGAAGTTATCGGCGTGGGTTTGGACTCGATCACCGATGATGGGGTTGCCACCACACGGTGTGCTTTCCCGAAGTTTCGGAAAAATCCGAAATACCAAACGCTCATTCCCGCGAGGCCGATCAACATACCGACCGCGATAAGCAGTCCGACTCGTTTATTTGATTGAGTGGTGTTCTCCGATCGCGCGCGGCGCGTTTTGGGCGATGGCACTTCGAGTTGCTTCGCGACTTCGGCAACAGACTGAGGTCGCTTACCCGGATCTTTCGCCAGACAGCGCCGGACGACGTCTTCCCAAGCCTCATCGATCGGCTCGCCCTCGATCTCGAGTTCGGTGCGCCGTTGCGTCATTGACGGCGGAATTTTTTCCCGAATCTGGCGATCGATGTTGCCGGAATAAAAGGGAGGTTTGCTGGTCAGGAGTTCGTAAACGCTGGCCCCGAGCGAATAGACATCGTCGAGATGATTACCGCGTTCGCCTTCGAGTTGTTGCGGACTCATGTAAACCAGGGTGCCGCTCTTGCCGTGTTCCATCGTGAGTTTGCTCACCGAATCACTCAGGCTGCGCGCGATGCCGAAGTCGGCCACTTTCAGATCGCCCCGTTGATTCACCATCAGATTCGCCGGTTTCAAATCGCGATGGACGATCCGGGCATGATTGTGCGCGTAATCGAGCGCGTCGCAGAGTTGGCTGACCCACTCGTCCAGTTCGTCGGGCTCGAAAACCTTGTGCGGTTTGTCCGCTCGCAAATTGGAAAGGGTGTCGCCGTCGACGTACTCCATTGAAATGCAGGCCGACTCGGTGCTTTGCACAAAATCGTAAATTCGAACGATATTTTTGTGGGTCAGATCGAGACTGCGTCGTGTTTCGCGTTTGAGATCGCCCAGGATTGCGCGGTCGCGAATGACTAGCTCGGGTAAAAATTTGAGCGCAACATCGCGCTCCAGTTCGTCGTCGCGCGCCAACCAGACAACTCCCATTCCGCCGCGACCGAGAGTCTTGATTAATGTGTAGCGATTAAAGAGTTTTTGTCCGGAAACAAACTCACGGAACGTCACGTCCAATCCATTGCCGTTGCCGGGAGGTTCGCCACTCACGTCTGGCAATTTATCCTGCACAAAACAGTGGCAAAAGCACAAAGTCCGCCAGTATCGGACTGGTTGTCGATTATGTCGTTCCGGACAGCCCGGCCGCCGCCGCCGGAGTGCAGCAGTCCGACATCCTGAAGATGCTGAACGACCAAATCCTGATGGAACCAAATCAGCTGCGCAAGCTGCTGCAAAGTTTCCAGGAAGGCGCGAGTGTTACCCTGACTATTCTCCGCAAAGGCCAGGAGCAAAAACTCACCGCTAAACTGACGAAAAAAGAAGTGCCGAAGCGGCATGCCTTTGCGCTTGTCGTTCCAGGGGCGCCTCCTCCCTTGGTCCCCGAGGGCGGGTCGATTCTGGCTCAATCCCAGGGATGGCCCCAGGCCGGCAATCAAGACGCCGGCGTTACCCGAACGTTGCCCTCTTCCTCTACGTCCACCCGTACCCGCTTGGCCCCTGCATCCTTTGCGTTAATAAATTCGTTGGCAAAAAGATCAAACAGGATTCGTTCCAGTTCGCGAATGCCAAAGCGGCTTACTTTCTCGTTAGCCATCAGCGCGCGCACGATTAATTCCGGAGCGATGAACTCGACCTCGAGGCCGTATTCGCGGGCCAGTTTCGAGATTTTCAACAGGGCAATTTCCGCCACGATCATGCCTTCGAGCGGCTTGAACACATAGACCTTGTCGATTCTTCCCAGGATTTCCGGCCGGAAAACCTTGGCTTCCGCCAACTCGCCTTTCACCGCGTTCACCATCTCGTGGTAGTCGCTCATCTCGGCCTGGATCTTACCAATCGCTTCGGCGTGGGCGTTGCTTGTCAGAATGAAAAGACACTGCGTGTAATTGACGACTTTACCGCTTCCCTGCTCGGTAAGCCTTCCTTCGCCGAGGAGTTGCAGGAAAAGATCGAAGACCGGCGGATAAGCCTTTTCGATCTCATCGAAAAGAATCAGGCGCCGTGGATTTGCCATTACCGGGCGGGTCAACTGGCCGCCCTGTTCGCTTCCGATATAACCGGTTGGCGTTCCGACCAGCCGCGTCTTTGCCTCCGGGCCGCTCAGCTCCGAGCAATCGAAACGCAGCATCGCGTTTTCGTCCTTGAACAAATATTCCGCGATTGCCTTGGCCAGTTCCGTTTTGCCGGTGCCGGTGGGTCCGAGAAATAGCAGGTTGGCGATCGGCTTGTCCTTTTGTTTCTTAGCCGCCTGAAGACGTATGAGTTTAGCTACGTCTTGCAGAATCGGATCCTGACCCTTGACCCGGGAACGAAGATGCGTCAGCAAGGCCGCTTCGTCGATCTTCGTTCCAGTCGTTTCGTCCGCTTTCTTGTCCAGCATCGCCTTGAGCTGGTCCCAATCGGTCATTCCTTTTATTGGGTCGGCCATAATTCTTTCTTTTGCCCGCGAAGGTATATTTTTGGTTCCTAAAACGGTCCGAGCTGACTTTTGTACACGAAAGACGGCTGGAAGGCGAGGGTGGAGAATTGCGGCATGGTTTTCCCTTTTAACGTTGCAACCGCACATTGCCGCCCGCTTCATGCCAGGTGTTCTGCCGGTTGTTGCCGAGAAACCCGCCTTTCATGATAAGGATGGAACTCCGGCACGCGCCGACCCCGAAAACGGTGTTCCGCTGGACATCGCAGTTCACCAGGTTAATCGCCCCTCTTTTGTTGGAATCGTTGGTCAGGCCGGCCTGAGCGCCTCGCGAATTATTCTGAAGGGTGCAATTGGTCGCGGTGATTTCCCCTCCGGTGTGAGCAATTATTCCCGTGTCCTGGCAGGCATTGATCGTCGTATTCTTGATGTTGGCCGCAGTCCCCTGGTCTTGGACCTCGATTCCGATCGCGCCGGCTTGATTGACCTGACAATCCTGCATGCCAAGCCGGCTGCCCGTGTTCACAAAAATCGCGTCCCCGTGGCTGGCCAGGAAGCGGACATTGTCGAGCTCGGCTTGCGAAGCTCCGACCTTTGGAAAACCAAGGACCAGAGCGCTCTTGCTCGAATTGGAGATCGTAGTCCGGGTCGCGCGCAACGAGGCCCCGCCCGAAATATTGAGCGCGTCGAGGATCGAATCAGCAATCACGCAATTCGTCATGCTTACCGTGCTGTCCTGGCCGGTGGCCCCGATGGCGTTGCCGTAGCCTTTCAGGTTTTCATTGTCGGTGGCCAAACCGGTCCGGTGCATCTGGACGTCTTCCAGGATCAGATTGCCTGATTTGATCGCGACGAGGCCTTGTTTGTTGTCGTCGAAGGTATCGCTTTTCAAGTAGGTCTTGGCCCCGTTTTGAGCGCAAATTACGCCGAGACTGGAGTTGCCTGTTTCCCCGGTGACTCCATTATTGCGGAAAGCGGTGCCGCTGACTCGAAACGTGGCGCTTTCATCCGCTAAAATCGTTGCCGTATTATCATTGAATTGACACCCGGTGAGCGTCACGCTGGTGCGTCCCCCGACTACGCCGATTGTCAGCCCGGCGCCATTTGGGAGGCCAACTCTTTGGAAAACACAGTTGGTGCCTTCCACCTGGGCGGCGTTCACCGCCTCCAATCCCCATCGACCTTCGGAGAAATTGCACCGTTGGAGGGTGCCATGGCCATAGCCCTCGTATTTCAGGCAACATCCCGCACGGGGAGCGCTGAAGTGCGACCCTTCGGCACTGAATGATGCATTCTCGACAACCATAACCCCGAACTTTCCCTGCGTGACTACGGAGCAACCGGTCATCTCCACCGCGGCATCGCGCCAAATTCGCATCGCCGGCCATTCCCCGGTCGCATCGTAATTGATCGATACATTTTCAAAGGAAACTTTTTTTCCCGAAATCGACACCCCGATGCGTTTTCCGTCCAGACACCGAATGGAAGCAACCCCTTTGTTAGGCGCGGGACCGACGAAACGCGCGCTCACATTAATCTCACAACATCCGGCATAAGTTCCGGGCCGCAGTGTAACTACGTCGCCATCGCTAAGACTCGCGGCCACCGCTTCGATATCGCTACCGTCCGCGTCGCGCTCCCCCGAGGCATCCAAAATCCATTGACCCCGCCGTTTTGGTTTGATTTTTTGCACGATTCGCCGGGGCGCGGGAGCCGCCATCGGAGTTGCGCCGCTCGTCGGTGTCGCTGCGCTGTCGTTTGGACCCGGTTTTGACCGGGAGAGGTTGTAGAGGGTCGTTCCGGCCGACAGCGCTGCCACCAGCAGGCAAAGTTGAAACCACTGGTTTTGCAGTAATGCCCGCCAGTTTATCCAGTCCATTATTCTCCGACGGGAGAGATTTCAAGAGTACCGGCAGGCCCCACCGCAAGATTGACTCTCTTGACCCCGCGCGCCCGGGCCTGTCCGATGGCGGGGCTGGTTTTCATTTGCACGTAGGCGCCAAGCTGGCGCACCCCGTACTGCTTGAATTCTTCGTTGCGCTGGACAGCCTCAAGAATCAGCTCGGGGGCGGCGTGTTCGACTTCGATCCCGTAGTTTTTCCAGTGACGCGCCAGTTGCAAACATGCCACCTCAGCCACATGCAGGGGCGAAAGTTCGTCCATCAGGATAATAGCCGACCATCGGGCCAAAAATGCCCGGTCGAATCCAGCCGCGTCCACCAAGGCATCCCGGCTTCGGCCAAGCCACCCAACCGGATCGTCCCCGGTCTCGCGGTGAATCGCGCGCAACGCTTCCACCCCGGCATTACAGGTGGCGAAAAAAACGCAGCCACTAAAGTCGACCGTCCGGCCGGAACTCTTCTCACGGCCTACCGCAGTGTCGAGAATGTCATAAAGACAATGCTGGAGGTCCCGATGCGCTTTCTCCAGCTCATCGAAAACGATAACCCGCCGCGGATTTTGCAGCACCGGCCGGGTCAGGGTGCCGCCAACTTCATATCCGGGGCTTCCCGGCGGAGGACCGATCAGGGTGAAGACGTCGTCAGCATGTTTGTATTGATTCATCCGCAATACAATCGGTTCGGATTCGGGGTAGAGCGCTTCGGCAACCAGTTGACTGAGGAAGGTCTTTCCCGTGCCGGTCGGTCCCACCAGAAAAAATGCGCCAAGGGTGCGGCCGGCTGTGGCCAGGGCGAGATTGGATTGGAGTTGGGCCAGAATGGAATCAACCGCTTCGTCTTGTCCGCGGACATTTTCCTTGAGCCACGGTCCAAAGGAAGTGAGATCGGTGGCGGCTAGTTTCGTGTAGTCGAGGGCGTTGGCTTCGGCTCGCTCCGAACGCAATTGCTGCCATACAAGCCAACCCATGCCGGCAAGCGCCGCTATCAGAAAAAGCGGCGCGAAAATATGACTGATGTTGTTTAGCCCGAAGATCGCTCCGGCAATCGTGATCGCGAGCATAACCAGAAGATAGGGATTCTTCACCATCTCCTCGGAGTAACTCTCCTGTTTGATAATTTTTACGATCTTGCCCGGTTGCGAATTCATCGCGCCACAACCTCCAGGTCGCCGCTCTGACCCGCCGCCAGGGGCGGGGTGCTGACAATTCCGCCGTTGGCCGAGTTAACGTAACAGCTCACCACCCCTTTCGGGCCGGCTTGTTCGACCGTAAAATGAAACTGCGTTGGCGCACCCGCGCCGGCCGGAAAAGTCGTTCCGTGCGGCCGCTCCGTGGTCAGAATGTCTTCCCCGAGAAACACCCCGCCCGTGGAAACCTGAACATGGACTACGGCGCCGCGTTGCTGATTCTCATCCAGAAGCCGTTTGGTGTAGAGCTTCTCCTGGCCCCCGAGAACTTTGCGCAGCGTTTCTGCATCCGCATTTGCGAGAGTGGCCGGGACTTCCCCTCGGGAGAGGGCGGCTCGAGCCGCGTCGGTTGCGGCCTGATCCACGTCCGCCTCGGTCAGGGTGAGAGATTGCGTCGTCTGCGTCGCCGACCAAGGGTGGGTCCCGGTCCGAGAGGTATTGTGTTGCCAAACCAGCCCTGAAATTGCCAGAGCCGCGGCCAGGACAGCGATAAATATCCAGGGCGACCGGCGCTTGCGGCCTCGATGATCACTGCTCTCTTCAGCCGCCCCAATTTGCGGCTTTTCGGTGTACGATTTTGCCCGCCTGCCTCCCTCCATGCCCGGCGTCCGCCCTCGCTCTGTTTCCTCCAAACCCTGGGCCGGGCGCCGGAGTTCCGGTTCCGGCGGATCTGGACTTGATTCGATCATGGGAAGCCATCTCAAATATCCTGCGTTTCACAAAAAACCAATATCTAAAATGCACGGCTGAGGCCGGGGGCCGTAAATCGCGGCCGGCCCGCCCGGTCCCGGTTCCGGCCAACTTTTCCTTGTCGATCTTTAATTCGGCACTGCTATAAGTTGGCCAATTCCCGAGTGGGATCCTTGGGTTGTACAGAGAAATGAGATGCGTAATTTCCTTTTTCGTTATGCGAATTCTTTTGCTCGCCACTGTTCTCGCCATTTGTTCTACGCTGCATGCCCAAACCGCGACGCCGTCGCCGGGCGCTGCACCCGGTCTCGAGCAGCGTGTTGCCGATCTTGAAGCATACGTAAACAACTCCGCGCGCGCCGCCGACCTCCCGGACGCGCAGGTGCGTTCGAACATTTCCGGACCAGGGCCCGGCCATAACGCCTGGGTTATGACCTGTGCGGCTCTCGTTCTTTTCATGACCCTCCCCGGGCTGGCCCTTTTTTACGGCGGGCTGGTCCGGGCCAAGAATGTTCTTTCGATTCTGGCCCAATGTCTGGGTATCGCCGGCCTCGTCACTATTCTGTGGTGGGCGGCCGGATATTCGCTCGTCTTCTCGCGGGGTTCACCATTTCTTGGCGGCCTGAAATTCGCCTTTCTTCGCGGGGTCGATTCCCAGCCGAACGGAGATTATTCCTACTGGGTATCCCAGAATATTTTCGCGATGTACCAGCTCATGTTCGCGATCATTACTCCCGCCTTGATTATCGGAGCGATCGCGGAGCGAATAAAGTTTGTGGCCGTTCTCGTCTTTGTCGGCCTCTGGATGTTTGCCGTTTATTTTCCGATCGCTCATATGGTTTGGGGGATTGATGGATGGATGAACGGCGTCTGGAATCCAGCCGCCAGAATCCGGGCAATCGATTTCGCCGGCGGCACGGTCGTTCATATGTCTTCGGGCTGGTCCGCCCTGGTGCTTTGCATTCTCCTGGGGCATCGGCTCGGGTTTCGGAAGGAGATTTTGGCGCCCCACAGCATGGTCCTTTGCATGGTTGGAACCGGCATGCTCTGGGTCGGTTGGTACGGCTTCAATGCCGGCAGCGCTCTCGGCGCCGATCGCATCGCAGCCAATGCTTTCATGACGACTACGCTGGCCACGGCCATCGCCTCATTCACCTGGGCGACGCTGGAATTTGTCCTTCGGGGGAAGGCGAGCGTGCTCGGCTTTTGTTCCGGCGCTGTCGGCGGGTTGGTTGTGATTACTCCGGCCTGCGGTTACGTCGGGCCTAACGGAGCGGTTTTTATTGGATTGGCCGCCGGTTTGGTCCCGTTTTTTGCCTGCACCAAACTCAAATCATGGTTCCGTTACGACGACGCCCTGGATACATTCGGCATCCACGCCGTGGGAGGGACGCTGGGAGCGTTCTTGACCGGAGTGTTCGCGGCTCCGGCGGTCAATCCGAATCTGACGAAACTTGCGGATTATCGGCTCTGGGTCGAGCAGCTGAAAGCAATTGGGATCACGATTGCTGTGGCCGTTATTGGAACAGCGATCATCGGTTTCCTGGTCAACTTCGTAATTGGATTGCGAATCGCTCCCGAAGTCGAGCGCCAGGGGCTCGATATCAACGAACACGGCGAAGAAGGTTACATGACAGCCGGTTAGGCTAACGGAGGCGGTGTCCGGATTTGCCCGCCCGGGTGGCGGAAGAAGGCCGCCCTTGCATTCCAACGATTCAAGGAACGGCAGCCTCCCAGCGGAAGGGCGTAGTTCGAGATAGCCAGGGCATGCCCGGCGTACCGGAGAGTCATCCTGAGCGCGAGACCAGATCCAGAGGACGATAACCCGGTTATCGTCGATCCGGGAAGAGTCAGCCTCGTTAGGCGCAAAGAACGCCTGATCTCACGTGCTCTCCGGCTAAGCCGGTTTTAGTTGCCGGAGCCGCCCGCGCCGCCGTTGGGACTAAGTAGCGTGCTTCCCGGCCGGTTCAGGGCTGACCCGTTAATCTTATCCAAAGGCTCGGCTCCGACGGTGTTGCCGTTTGAGTCAACCTCTTCCCAGTGGCCGCCGCCGATGTGGGTGCCGGTTTCACCTGCCACCCAGACATAGCGCTTCCGCTTCTTATTTTTCGCCTCGGCCAGTTTGGCCATTGTGGCGAAATCGAAGTCCACCCGGACCCACTTGTTATCTCGCGTCCTGATAGTGGCAAAGGACTTCGGCACTTTATTGATCAACGCTGTAATTTTGTAAGGACCCACCGTGACATTATCGAAAGAAAAACGGCCTCTGGCATCGGTTACGGCGTGCCCAATGCGGTCTCTGGTATCGATTCGCTCAAAGCGGATTTCAGCGCCAACCACCGGCTTGCCATCGATTCCCGTGACGGTCCCGCGGATACCAGATCCACCGGCCCAGGCGCTGGGAAGGGCGAAGCCGAGACCAACCAAAGCCAACAAAAGTGTGCGTAAACGAATGTTCATATGTAGGATCATAGTCGACGAACGGAAAGTTGACAACTACCAAGCGGCGGGGTGGTGGAAGAATTTGGCGCTTTGCCGGCGGAGGGGATCGAACCCACACGATCTTGCGATCACTGGATTTTGAGTCCAGCGCGTCTGCCAGTTCCGCCACGCCGGCGATCGGGAAGCTGAAGGTAACGCGAAGATGGGGAAGCTCAAGCGGCTCGGTTCAAGGTCGCGTCCGTTTTTTCCCGGTTCGGGCGGATGGTTGCGCATCCTGACGGCAACCCCTTAACGTCCCCGATATGTCCCCGGCCGCGCCTATTCCAGAGAGCAGCCGGGATAAATTGCCTGGAGAGGGCCGGCAGCCGCCTTTGAAAGCGCGTCCGATCCTGGTCACCGGCACCCATCGCTCGGGCACGACCTGGGTCGGGCGCATGATCGCTCTCTCGCCCGGTGTGCACTATATCCATGAGCCGTTTAATCCGAATCACGACCGCGGAATTTGTGGGGCAAAGTTCGACCTCTGGTTCACTTATGTTTGCCGCCAGAATGAAGCCGCCTATTACCCTCACCTGAAGCGCACCATCGAGTTGCGCTACAGCGCGACCCAAAAGATCCTCCAAACCAGGACCGCGGGTAGTCTGCCCTCCGCTTTCATCCACAGCATCGCAGCCGCCCTCCGCCGGCTCCGTCGCCCGCGTCCCCTGATCAAGGAACCGATCGCGCTCTTTTCTGCTCCGTGGCTGGCTTCGCGTTTTGGCATGGAAGTGATTGTTATGATCCGTCACCCGGCCGCGTTTGCCGGCAACATCAAGGTCGCCAACGCCCGGTTTCGATTCGAAGACTGGTTGAATCAGCCGCTGTTAATGGAAAATTTTCTTTCCCCTTTTGCCGGCGAAATCGAGCAACAAGCCCGATGTCCGGGCGACGTTCTGGATCAGGCTGCGCTACTTTGGAAATGTATGAATCAGGTAATTCTGAGTTACCAAACGGCCCATCCGGAATGGATGTTTGTGCGGCATGAAGATCTTTCCCTGGATCCGATTGCCGGCTTTGGCCAAATCTACCAAAGGCTGGGACTGCCGTTCACCGCCAATATCCAAAAGATCGTTTCCGAGCACAGCGGCCCGTCGAACCCGGTCGGCGGAACGGAACACCGCGGCCGTTTAAAACTAAATAGCCGGGCCAATTTGGAAGTGTGGAAAAAAAGGCTGTCCGCGGACGAAACCGTTAGGCTCCGAAACCAAGTCGAACCCATCTCGTCGCGGTTCTATCCTCCCGAAAGCTGGGATCGAAACTGAAATTTTCCGTGGCACGATCGGGACAGTGTTCCGCGGTCCGGCCCGCGACCTGCAATCCTGGAAGCTCAGACGATTCCAGCCATCTCTTCCAACGGCTGCAAACCGCGGGGCGAGCCGAGAATTTCGCGGAGCATTATGGCAGTGCGAACCCCGGCTGACGATTGCAGCAGCATCTTGAGAGTAGCTCTGGTTTGGGTCGTTTGGACCGCTGGAATGGCATAGGCGCCCTCCCCGCCGACCGCCGTGGCCGCCCCTCCACCGGGTTCGACGACAGCCGTGGTTGCTTCTCGAATTTCGAAAACCGGCGTCGATGAACCAGGAAAAGCAATCTTTGCTGCCTCAATCGTTGGCTGGATGACTTGCCTCGGTTCGACTGCTTCGCCCGGGAAGCTTTCCATCTTTGGTCGCGATTCCCGCGGCCGCAGCTTCGGTTTCGGAAAAAGCGGGCGGGGCGGCTGCACCGGCGCGGTTGGCCGGGGTGGCAGATGGCTGCGGGGAACGATTGGCGGCGGCGGCTTGGAAGTGGCCGGCTGGCCCAGCGCTTCAAGGAATTTGCGAATTTGGTCTTCCGATGATGAAGGCGCGTGTTGGGGCCTCTGTTCGGTATCTGGTTTCGGAAACGTCGATTCGTTTTCCGTGCTCGGGGAACTTTTCGACGCCCCGGCCTTACTCGACAATAGCCTGAGCAAAGCCGCCATTGCCAGCAACAGGACGAATATCCAGCTATCAACAGCGGCGAACATGGTTGGAAGGTGGAATCGTTAAATTGTTAAATTGTTAAAGCGGTTTCTTTTTCCGTCTTAACAAATTACGTCCCCTCGCTCCGCGGTCTGTCCGTCCCCGCGATCGATTCACGCATCGACGTGTCCGCCTGGACGTTTTTCATCCGGTAATAATCCATAATCCCGAGGTTGCCGGAGCGAAACGCTTCGGCCATGGCCTGCGGAACTTGCGCTTCCGCTTCGACAACTTTCGCCCGCATCTCCTGGGTTTTCGCCCGCATCTCCTGTTCGACTGCTACCGCGGCCGCCCGACGCACCTCCGCCTTCGCCTGAGCGACCCGCTTGTCGGCATCCGCTTGTTCCGCCTGCAATTTGGCCCCGATATTATCTCCCACGTCCACGTCGGCGATATCGATCGAGAGAATCTCAAACGCGGTATTGCTATCGAGGCCCTTGGCCAGAACCGTTTTTGAGATGTGATCCGGATTTTCCAGCACTTCTTTATAGGTGGGGGCCGAACCGATTGAGCTGACGATGCCTTCTCCAACTCGCGCGATGATTGTTTCCTCGGTGGCGCCGCCCACGAAACGATCGAGATGCGATCGCACCGTGACCCGGGCCCGAACCTTGACTCCGATGCCGTCCTGAGCAACGCCGTCGATGGTCGTGCGTCCCATGGTAGGATTAGGAGCGTCGATGACTTTCGGGTTGATGCTGGTCCGAACCGCTTCCAAGACAGTTTTACCCGTGCCTTTGGTGGCGAGGTCGATGGCGCAGGCCCGATTGAAGTCGAGAGAGATGCCGGCTTTATCCGCCGCGATGAGAGCAAGGATCACGTGGCTGACATCGCCTCCGGCCAGGTAATGCGCTTCCAGCGGATCGCTGGCGATGTCCAGCCCGGCTTTGACCGCGGTAATCCGGTTGTCCACGATCAGGCCGACCGGGACTTTGCGCAGGCGCATTCCAATCATCTTGCCGATGCTTACGGGCGCGTTGGCAATCCGGGCCCGAAGCCAAAGTCCAAAAAAGTTAAATAGGACGACGCAGAGAACGAAAACAAAAATCGCGATAGCTGCGAAGATGACGATAGAAAGCGATTCCATGACCTAAAGGTATCCGGTAAACAGTCGAAGTAACGCCAAAAATACATGGGAGGGACGACCTGGTACGTGTTTAGCGTCTCAGGCGTTTTTTCCTGTCATTCCGAGCGAAGTCGAGGAATCTCTCTTTTTGTCGCTTCATGAACCGGTCATAAGAGATGATGAGATGTCTCGACTCCGCTCGACATGACAAATGAAACGGCGCCGAAAATACATGGGAGGGACGACCTGGTCTGCCGCGCCGTAGCCTAAAGCGAAGGCGGGTGTCGTCCCGCTTGTTTTGGGTGCTTCCGCATGTTTCGCGGATAGATCTTCGGAGCTAGATGGCCGTCTCAGGTGCGGAAAAAATAAATGGGACGAGACGAGCTTGTCCCTCCCATTCTATCCAAACGAAACTGCGGGACTGGAAGCCGATCCACGTTTTCCGGCTTTGCTTGGCTGTCCGGGCGTGTCGTCGCATTCGTGTCATCAGCGTGATCTGCGGTTCGTTGCAAAAGTCGTTGCAATTCAGGCGAGACGTAATACGCATTTCGCGTTGTGACGACCAGCCGACCGAACCGAGTCGCAGTGGTGGGCGCTTCCGGCTATGCCGGTGAAGAATTGGTCCGCCTGCTCCTGGAACATCCCGCGGCAGATTTGACCGCGGTGACCTCGCGCCAGTACGCGGGCCGGACCGTCGAAGAGGTTTTTCCCCGCTTTTCCCATCACGACAAAGCCGAAAAACTTCGCTTCACGGAATTGGCTCCGGAGAAGCTGGCCCAGGCGGCGGACCTGATATTTCTCGCTCTCCCTCACGGGGTCTCGGCCGAACTGGCCAAATCGTTTCTTGAGCTTGGCGCGCGGGTCGTCGATCTCAGCGCCGATTTCCGAATTCGTGAGCCGGCTATTTATAAGGAATTTTACGGGACGGATCATCCCGTGCCCGACTTGCTGAGCCGCGCAATTTACGGATTGCCGGAGGTTTATCGGAGCGAAATCCGGGAGGCCCAGCTGGTGGCCTGTCCCGGTTGCTATCCAACGAGCATTCTGTTGCCGGTTCTGCCATTGGTCCGGGCAAAGCTGGTCGATTTAGACCGGATTATGGTGACCAGCTTGAGCGGTGTCACCGGGGCCGGCCGGAAGATTGAAGCCGATTATCTTTTTGCCGAATGCAATGAAAGTATCCGGCCCTATGGCGTGCCGAAGCACCGGCATCTTTCCGAAATCGAACAGGAATTCTCGGTTGCCGCGGGCAGAAAAATAACCATTCAATTCACGCCCCATCTCGTTCCGGTAAACCGCGGGATCGTTTCCACTATCTACCTGGATCTCGCGCGACCCGCCGATGCCGGCGCGATTGATTCAGTCTACCGGAATGCCTATGAAGGGGAGCCGTTTGTGCGGTTGCTTGGCCCGGCCCGCATCCCCGACACGAAAAATGTGGTTGGCACCAATTTCATCGACGTTGGTTGGAGGCTCGATCCCCGGACTGGGCGGCTGGTGGTGATGAGCGCGATTGATAATCTGGTCAAAGGCACCAGCGGCCAGGCCATTCAATGTTTCAATCTGATGGGCGGATTTCCTGAAACGGCCGGGTTAATGTGATCCCCCCCTCCAGATATCGTGACGCCACGATTAAACGATTAAACGCTTCAACACTTCAACGATAGCCATGAATGCCTAACCGAAGACAATTCAAACGCATTCCCGGCTCGATCTGCGCACCCCGCGGGTTCCGGGCAGCCGCCGTTTTCTGCGATATCAAAACGCTCGGGACCGGCAAAGGATCGGACAAGGGACGGAAACGCGACCTGGCCCTGATCGTGTCCGATGTTCCCGCGGCGGTTGCGGGAATGTTCACTGCCAACAAAGTCAGCGCGGCGCCGGTCAAGTTGAGCGCGAAACGGGCCGCAAAAAAATTCGGTCGAGCAATCGTGGTGAACTCCGGAAACGCGAACGCATGCACCGGCAAGCAGGGAATGCGAGATGCCGAGGCCATGACGCGGATCACCGCAGTCTCTGTAGCGGCGGTCTATGACCGCCGAAAAAGTGGCGCAAGCTTTCAGCTTGCGAACCAGGATAGATCGCAACCGCGACGGTCGCGCCACAATTCGGCGGTCGCAGACCGCCGCTACAGGATTGTCGCGGAAAATATTCTGGTCTGTTCCACCGGCCGAATTGGAGTGCCAATGCCGATGAAAAATGTCGAACGCGGAATTCGGCAATGCGCCCCGGTGCTCGGAAGATCGGCAAAACACGCCCGGCAGGTCGCGGAAGCGATCATGACCACCGATACGCAGCGGAAGGAGATCGCGCTGGAGTTTAAAATCGACGATACCAACGTGCGGATCGGCGGAATCTGCAAAGGCGCGGGAATGATTCAGCCGGGTATGCAGGGCGCAACTGGGCGGCGGCCGGTTACCTCCGGCAAAGACCGGGGGACGAAACACGCCACCATGCTCGGATTCATCACCACGGACGCGGCAATTGATCCCAGTCTGTTGAAGCAGGCCCTGGCCGACGCGGTTGAGCGAAGCTTCAACCGGATCACGGTCGATGGCGACATGAGCACGAACGATTCGGTAATTATTCTGGCCAACGGTCTTGCCGGGAACCGGATCTTGAAGAACCCGGACGCGAGGTTCCAGATTTTTCAGGCGGCCTTGGATTCGGTTTGCCTGGAGCTTGCCAAAATGATCGTGCGGGATGGAGAAGGCGTTTCGCGCTTTGTGGCTCTGCACGTGGGCGGAGCTAAAACCGCGCGCGACGCCGAAGCAGCTGCCCGTGCCATCGCCAACAGTTCGCTGGTAAAAGCGAGCTGGTGCGGGGGCGACCCGAATTGGGGGCGCGTCCTCTGCGCCCTCGGCTATTCCGGAGCGAACATCGACGAATCCGTTCTCGACGTCGGTTATGGGCGACCCGGCGGGCGCAAAATTGTTTTTGCATTCCGGCGTGGGCGCCCAACAAATGTCGCCCTGAAAACGCTGGCGAAAATCACGTTGGCTCCGGAGTTCGATCTCTATGTGAATCTCCATGTGGGCCGGAACAATTTTACGATGTATGCGGCCGATTTAACGGAGGAGTACGTTGCCTTCAACAAAGGCGACGTGAACGACCCGAAGACGCTGGGCGGCTGAGTTGGCCCACGAAACACGCGAAACGACACGAAAAAAGAAAAACAGGGAATGAAAATACTGTCTGGAAAATCTTGACCCCTCCAAAAATCTGAATACCAACCCCCAATTCTCTGAGTCCTGTTAATCCTGTCTGACAAATTCCTGGCTTCCTGGTTTCCAGACTCCTAATTGTTCCTGCGTTCCTGCTTTCCTTAGACATCTCCCATGGAAGAAATCATTTCCAAAGCCGCCACCTTGCTGGAGGCGTTGCCTTATATGCAGCGCTTCCGCAGTCAGATCTTTGTGGTCAAATATGGCGGCAGTTTCATGGATTCGAGCGATCTTGAAATCCGGCATCGGGTCGCGCGCGACATCGTGTTTCTCGAAACCGTCGGGATTAATCCCGTAGTGGTTCACGGCGGAGGAAAAGCGATCACCCGCGCTCTGGAATCTTCCGGAATGAAACCGCAATTCGTTCAAGGTCATCGGGTCACCGACGAGAAGGCGCTTGAATTGGTGGATCGGGTGCTATCGCGCGAGATCAATCCCGAAATCGTCAAAGCAATTCAGGATTTCGGCGGAAAGGCCAGAACGTTTGCCGGTCCCGATATTTTTCGTTGTCGCAAATTCTCTCCGCTAAACGATGCCGGCCAGCCGATCGATATCGGATTTGTGGGCGAGGTTTGTGAGGTGGATGTTGAGCCGTTGCGGGAATGTATCCGGCGAAATGTTACGCCGGTGATCAGCCCCACCGCGCGCGGGGAAGACGGCAGAATCTATAATTGCAACGCCGACGTGGCCGCGGCCAGGACCGCCATCGCTCTGAAGGCGCGCCGGCTTGTTTTCATGAGCGATGTCCCGGGTTTGCTGCGCGATCCGGCAAACAACGATACCTTGGTGACGCATCTTTCGGTCAGCGAAGTTCCAGCCCTGAAGAAATCGGGGACCGTGGCCGAAGGCATGATTCCAAAAGTGGACAGCGCCGTGGCTGCAATCGAGAGCGGCGTGGAAAAGGTCCAATTCGTGGACGGCAGAATTCCGCACTCGGTCTTGTTGGAGATTTTCACCGACGCCGGCGTGGGGACGGAGGTGGTGTTGTGAAGGGAAACGCCCAACGCTCAACGTCGAACGTCCAACGCCGAAATTGTAGGGGGCGACGTTGTCGTCCCGCGGGGCGCCAACGGCTTCCCCTAGAGAAGTCGCAGATCTTTTGGCGGCGAAAACTTCGAACAGAGGTGGGGCTGTGAGGGCGGAAGTGAAGGACGAGCCACAGATTGACACAGATTTTCACAGATAAAGCGGCTTGGGGAGGCCTGGGTCGCTGCTGGTTTTTTTGTATTAATCTGTGTTTCATCTGTGTTGATCTGTGGCTATGAATTTGGCCGTGTCGGCAGTCCCAGACCTTTTTGAGCGTTACGTCGTTCCGACCTACTCGCGTTTCGATATTGTCCTGGAACGGGGCAAAGGTAGCTACGTCTGGGACGTGGAGGGCCGGAAATATCTCGATCTCGGCGCCGGGATCGCGGTTTGCGGTCTAGGACACGCGCATCCGGAAATCGCGGAAACGTTGGCGGAGCAGGCGCGAACTCTCGTTCACATCTCCAATCTCTATTATAATAAGCTCCAGGGCCGCCTGGCCGAGCGCCTGGCCGGGTTGATCGGCCCGGGCCGCTGTTTTTTCTGCAACAGCGGGGCCGAAGCCAACGAAGGCCTGTTCAAGCTCGCCCGGAAATTCGGCCACACTGACGGCCGTTACGAAATCATCAGCGCGCTGGATTCATTTCATGGGCGGACACTGGCGGGCATTTCCGCGACTGGCCAGGAAAAGGTGAAGAAAGGATTTGAACCGATGGTGGGCGGTTTCAGGCAGGTGCCGTTCAACGATCTCGATGCCATGCGGCGGGCGGTTACCCCGCAGACTGCGGCTATTTTGATCGAACCGATCCAGGGCGAAAGCGGAGTCACGCCAGCGACTCCGGAATATTTGTTCGGGCTGCGCCGGCTTTGCGGCGAGCGCAATTTATTGTTGCTGTTTGACGAGGTCCAGGCGGGTCATTTCAGGACCGGCCGGTTCCACAGCTGGCAGACGATATTAGAGATTGCCGAAAACAACCGTAGGGACGGCGCGCTGCGCCGTCCGGACACCGCAGCGCGGCGTCCCTACCCCGACGCCATCTCGATGGCCAAGTCGTTAGGCAACGGTTTTCCGATCGGTGCTTTCTGGGTATCCGAGGAATGCGCGGCGGTGTTAGGCCCGGGCAGTCATGCCAGCACCTTTGGCGGGAATCCACTGGCCTGCGCCGTCGCCCTCAAGGTCCTGGATATAATCGAACGCGATCGGCTGGCCGAGAATGCGAAAAACATCGGCGCTTTTCTATTGGGTGAGCTTCAGGGATTGCAGACAAGATTTCCCGATGTCATTCGGGCTGTTCGCGGCTTTGGTCTCATGATTGGTCTTGAACTCGTCCCGGAAGCCCCTGCCTTCCAGGAACGGGAAAAGAAATCGCCGGCCATTCAGTTCGTTAACCGATTGCACGAAAGAGGGGTTCTGACCGTGCCGGCAGCGTCCGCAATCGTCCGGCTTCTCCCGCCATTAAACCTGAGCCGGGCGGAAGCTGAAGAAGGTTTAAACGCTATTGCAACTGTCGCGGAAGAACTCCACAGAGGGGAGTAGCCACAGATTGACACAGATTTTCACAGATGAGAGGAGGGGATTGGGAGGGGTCTCGGCTGGTCAGGTGGCGTTTTTTTTGGTTCCCAATGATCTGTGTTCCATCCGTGTGCATCTGTGGCTAAAACCATAGGCCAATCGCAAACTCCACAGAGGGGAGTAGCCACAGACGCCGTGGTGAGCAAAGTCGAATCCATGACACAGATTTTCACAGATAAGAGAAGGGGATTGGGAGGGGTCCCGGCTGGTAAGGTGGCGTTTTTTTGGTTCCCAATAATCTGTGTTTCATCTGTGTCCATCCGTGGCTAAAACCATAGGCCAATCGCATGAAACATCTCCTCAGCATCGAACAGATCTCGCCTGATGACATCCGGTCCGTTCTCGGCGCCACCTCCGCGTTAAAAAAGCGCCGCGGCGACATCTCGCCCCAGCCCCTCAACGGCCAGACCTGGGCGATGATTTTTTCGAAGCCATCCACTCGGACCCGCGTTTCTTTTGAAGTGGGAATCCGCGAGCTCGGCGGCAGTTCCATTTATATCAATGCCGATGACGCCCAACTCGGCCGGGGCGAACTGATCAAGGATACGGCACGCGTCCTGGCTCGCATGATTCATGGCGCCATCATTAGGACCTACGCCCAGCGGGACATTGAGGAATTCGCCGAATTTTCCGGTGTTCCTACGGTGAACGCCCTAACCGATGACGAGCATCCCTGCCAGATTCTGGGCGACATTTTCACAATCGAAGAGAAGCGGGGCGCGATTGCCGGGAAAATTGTGACCTTCGTCGGCGACGGTCTTTCCAATACCGCGCGGTCGTGGCTGTTCGCGGCCGGCAAGCTGGATTTTGAATTGCGGATCGCAGCTCCGAAAAAATATCAGCCCAGGCGGAAATTACTGGAGCGAGCCGGGGGTCGTGTCGTTTGCACCGACAACGTGTCGGAAGCAGCCCGCGATGCCGATGTCCTTTACACCGACATTTGGGTTTCGATGGGAAAAGAAGCCGAGGAAGCCCGGCGCCAGGCGGAGCTCGGGCCCTATTGGATCAACGACTCGGTTGTGAAGCTGGCCAAAGCGGATGGACTGGTCATGCATTGTTTGCCGGCGCATCGTGGACAGGAGATCGATGCCAGGACATTCGAGGCACACGCCCAGACCATTTTCGATCAAGCCGAAAACCGGCTCCATATCCAGAAAGCGATTTTGATCGAGCTGGTGAAATAAGCCTGCGCTGCGGGAGACTGCGACTGACTCGAGCGCTCAGTTCTTGCTGCCGGTGGAAGCGATGCCCTGGATAAAGGTTTTTTGGGCAAAAAAGAATAGCACGATCACCGGCAGCACGACCAAAGTAGAAGCGGCCATTAATTGGTGCCAGGCGGTGCCGCCGTGCTGGCTCTGAAAGCTTTGCAGGCCCAGCGCCAGAGTGAAATCTTTTTGTTCGGTAAGAAAGATCAATGGTCCCAGGAAATCATTCCAGGTGGCCATAAACTGAAAGATTGCTACCACCAGCAGGGCCGGTTTGCACAGCGGGAGAATGATCCGGTAGAAAATCTGAAACTCATTGCAGCCGTCAATCCGGGCGGCCTCGGACATATCTGTCGGCAGGGTTAAGAAGAATTGTCTCAGGAGAAAGACGTTGAAGGCGCTGGCAAAAAACGAAGGCACCCAGAGCGGTTTAAAGCTGCCGATCCAGCCCAGCGACTTAAACAGGCTGTAGATCGGGACCATGATGACCGGGAAGGGGATCATCATTGTCGCCAGCAAAAGCAGAAAGAGTGCGTCCCGGCCTTTCCATTGGATGCGGGAAAAGCCATAGGCGGCAAGCGCGCTGCTGGTCACGGTCCCGATGACGGTCAGGCAACAGAGAAAGAGCGAGTTCGCGGTGTAGCGCCAGAAGTAACCCATGGCATGGATGGCATCCTTGTAGTTGTGCCACTGGATGGTGCTGGGTATCCAGCGCGGGGGCAGGGTCATGGTCTCGTTCAGCGGCTTGAGTGAAGTCGAGACCATCCAGGCCAGGGGCGCCAGAAATGCAATCGCTGCCAGCGCCAATAGCACAAACACGAGAATGTTTCGCAGTCTTGGGCCTCCCGGTATTTGCATTGATACTCCTATTTTCCGGCGTAGTAGATGTGCCGCTCCGACAGCTTGGTTGCCAGATAGGTCAGCCCCAGAATCAGGAGAAATAGAGTCAACCCTATCGAGCAGGCGTAACCCATGTTCCAAAAATCAAAGGCGTTCTGATACAGATACGTCGCCATAAACAGCAGCGAACGGTCGGGTCCGTCGCCCCCGTTAGTCATCACATAAGGAACAGCAAACACCTGGAAAGCGCCGATGAGTGCCATGATGGTGTTGAAGTAGATCACCGGCGAAATTGCCGGCAGGGTGATGTGCACGGTTTTATGCCAGAAATTTGCGCCGTCGATTTCGGCCGACTCGTAGAGATACCGCGGAACATCCTGCAAACCCGCCAAATAGATCACCACAGCCTGACCGACGCCCCACAGGCTGGTGAAGATAATCCCCCATTTGGCGTAGCGCGCCTCTTGCAGCCAATTGGGCGGTGAAAAATGCGTGCCGATCAGACCGTTGATTGCCCGGGAAATCGGCTGGAGCATGTTGTTTACCAAGCCGAGGTCGCCATTGAGCATCCACTGCCAGAGCACACCCAGGCAGACCACGGGAACGATTGAGGGCAGGAAGAAGATGGTCCGAAATATCCCTTTCCCAGGCAGGTCGAAGTTCAACAAGATGGCCAGGCTAAGCGAGGCGAGCAGTCCAAGCGGAATAGCGAACGCCGCGAAAAAAATCGTGTTATAGACAGATTTCCAGAAAATCGGGTCGCTGATCAGATCCCTGTAATTAGCGGCCCCGACGAATACTGCCGGCGAAAGCACGGAATAATCGCACAGTGAAAAAAAGAACGTGCTGAGAAGCGGGTAAAGGCAGAGCAAGAGAAAGCCGGCAATCCAGGGGCTGATGAAAAGAAGTCCGAGGTGAAGGTTCTTCCTGTCCGCGGATCTCATTGTTTACTCCACTGCGCCGTAATCCTGGGCGAAAGACGATCCCATCGTTGCGTCTGGCGATTAAGCACCGCTTGTTCGCGTCGCTTCACTTCCGCCAGGGCATCGATAGCCGACGCTTTTCCGGTCCAAATTTTGCCAACCGCGTTTTTCATGTCGCTGCTAAACGCCGTCCAGGTGGGAAGCCGGGGCGCATATCTTGCGTTGGGGCTTTTGGCCAGCCGCAGAAAGTCGGCGATATGGGGGTTGGGATGGTTGGCCAGGAAACCGGGGCTGCATTCCCGCAAGGGACTGAATTTCAGTTGCCCCAGACAGAGCTTCTCCATCGGTTTTTGGGAATTGACATAGGAGAGAAACTCGAAGGCCTCGCGGGGATGTTTGGCGCCGGTTGGAATCACCAGCACGTCGGCTTCCACTATCGCCAGATCTTTTAGCCGCTCCGGATCGTAGGCCGGAATCGGGGCCACGCCCCACTCGAACCCGGCCGGCGCGTAGGTCCTGATAAAATTATAGATCCATACCCCCTCCAACTCCATCGCCAACCGGCCGCTCAGAAACGGATTCTGGGGCGAAGCGAAATTACCGAAGCTATCGCGAAAACTCAGCAGGTTGGCCGCGCCGAAGCGCCGCGGATACGACTCGATCCATTGATAGGCGGCGATGTTCTCCGGCGAATCAATGGTGACCGTTCCCTGCCGATCCCACAGCGATCCGCCAAAACAATAACCCCACATCGCATCCCACCATCCCGGTTCCTCCGGCAGAAAACCGATCTGCTCCAGTCGCCCGTTAGGTCGATACTTTGCCAGCTTCTTGTTATACTCCTCGAGTTCGGCAATCGAACGCGGCGGGCGTTCCGGATCCAGGCCGGCGGCACGAAACATTTTTTTGTTCCAAACCAAAGCGACGCTTGTCGGGGTCGCGGGCAAGGCAAACAAATGCCCGCGATGAGAACAAAGCTGCCAGAATACATCGATATAGTTTTGACGCCGCACCCCGCGCTCCGCCGCCAGGGAATCCAGCGGAGTCAGGGCATTATTTTCGGCGTAAATGGGGACTTGATGCGACCATAGCCCGGCCACATCGGGA
The DNA here is from genome assembly GCA_963728975.1 of uncultured Verrucomicrobiae bacterium. Classification (GTDB taxonomy): domain Bacteria; phylum Verrucomicrobiota; class Verrucomicrobiia; order Chthoniobacterales; family UBA10450; genus DATFCK01. The sequence goes on along the minus strand of CAVSMF010000001.1, from coordinate 204,367 downwards.
GGAACGCCCCCCGCGATCGCGAGCATCAGCCGGCGATCGATCTGACTGACACTGCTGAAATCAACACGGATACGGTCCTGGCTGGCGTTGAAGTCGGCAATGACCTCGCGCATCGCCTCCGCCTCGAACCCAGTCCACTTTTCCCAATATTTGAGGACCACCTTGCCGTCGCCGGCGGGTTTGTTTTTGACGCATCCGCTCGACAGCAACAACCCCATTACGATCAAGACAGAGAATGGTCGGAGCGCTTCCATATTTTCGAGAGCGGCTGGGAATCGAATCGAAGGGCGGGGCGTTGTCAGCTCATGGTTTGCTCTTCCTTGGGTCTCAGAGCAAACGCTCGCCATCTGCCACCGGCGGCACAGACAAAAAGATTGTCGTTTGTCACTTTATCCAGCCGAGCTGAAACAGATCGCTTTGAATGTCATCGTAGAGGTGATGATAGAGCGTTTGATACTGGTCGTAAGTGAGGGTGGCGACGTGACCGTCGGCATAACCGACGTTGACCCGTCCACCGCCTCTGGGAAAATGAGAGTAACTCTCTGCCGGCCAATCCTGCCAGGTCGCGTCGTGGAAAAGCATTGCGGTGCTCAGACCGAATTGAGGCATTTTGTCCTGGGCGTAGTAAACATTGTATTTGTACGAGGAGAAATTTGGGTCGCTCAGCCAGGCTTGATTGGAATTTTTGATTGCACTGGGGCAGCGCAAAATCTCGGCAACCTGGCCGGGAAGGGTGACGCCGCCGGAAATGTACGGGGCAAGGACGTCGTTGATCCAGGGGGAATCGCCGGCGGGTTCCCAGTCATAGCCCCGCATGTTTGGATAACGCCCGTTGTTGTCGCCCGCGGCCAGAGTGGCGGCGGCAACGAGCTGGCGCAGATTGGAAATGCATTTTGTCTGATCGGCTCTCTCGCGGACCGCGCTCATGATCGGCAGAGCGAGGCTGGCGAGTATGGCAACGATTGCAATCACGACCAACAATTCGATGAGAGTGAAAGCGGGTTCGGAAGGCAAAACGGGGTTGGGTGAGCGTCTATGCTTGCAATCTGAGGAACGATTGCCGTTCATAAGGCCAAGTTACCGGTAACGACCGGCCATGTCTACTTTCTTTCCTCAAAAGAAACAACGCTGCTGTTTGTCCGCAGCCACCAAACTCTGCTCCTCAGCAAAGCCGCTTTCGGGTAAAATCCAGTTCAAGTAAACAGCGCTCACTTCGCCCCCTAACGAGAATGAAACTTTTATTCGTTGTTCTCACCGCCTTCCTCGCGTCCTCCGCCATGGGAGCGGATCCCAATTTGCTTCAGAATCCTTCGTTCGAGGAAAAAGGACAGCAGGACGATCTTGCTCAACATTGGAACCGGTGGGGGCAATGGATCAACCGGGAGACAAAATGGACGCCGGCCCACAGCGGCTCGTGCTTGCTGGGTTATCACCATTGGCAAATCGAACGCCCGGATAACTCCGGCGTCTGGCAGGATATCGCCCAGGCAAAAACCGGGCAACGTTACAAATTTTCCGCTTACGTCATGGTGGATAAGCCCGATACCGGATCGCCGTTTCAAAAACTTGAACTGCGATTGGAAGCCACCCGGAACGCCCAGCAGCTAACCATCGCCTCCGCTACTTACCTGGCCAGTGAGCTCCCGTCCGGGAGCCGGTGGCACCAGGTATCGGTCACCGGCACCACACCGGAGGATAACCTGCGCGTTCTGATTGTCCTCACGCCTGCCCCCCAGGGAACGCGCGGGGGCGCAGTGAAAATCGACGATGCCGCGCTCGAGTTGGTTTCCAAAGATGGAAAAAACGCGCAATAAGTGTTAACCACACTCGCACCTTTCGCCCAAGCAATGCACCAGTCGCGCTAGAGTTTATTTATGCACGCCACCATGGATGATATCGCCCGCGAATGCGGCGTTTCGAAAATGACGGTATCGCGCGTGCTCACCGGTCACCCGGCCGTAAGCGGGCCGACCCGGGACAAGGTCCTGGCGATTGCGCAACGGCTGAAATACGAAGTCAACACGCAAGCCCAGAACTTTGCCCGGAAACGTTCGGGATTCATCGGGGTGGCGACCTCTTTCAAGGGCTTGTTAGGCTCCAACTATTTTGCCGAACTTTTCGACGGCCTTCAAAGCGTCCTGTCCGAAAGCGCCTGGGACTTCGCCTTGTTCGATACCCTTTCTCCTTCCTTTAATGATGGCGAAAAACTGGCCCGGCTTCATCGCCAACGGAAAGTGGATGGATTGCTGGTGGTGGCGCCGCATACCGACGATCGCTTTCTTGAAACTTTGAGCGATCTCCAGGTTCCGCTCGTGGTAATTGGCGAAAAAACGCGAGAGGAAAATGTTTGCTCGATCTTTTGTGACGATCAGAAAGGGATCACCGATTTATGTTCGCACTTATATTCGCTCGGCCATCGGAGGATAGCCTACGTCAGCGGGCCTCAATTCTTGATGTCGTCAAAACGGCGGAAGGCCGCCTACCTGGAATTTTGCCGGAAAAAGAATCTCGAAAATCCGAATTGGTTCGTTCAACCCGGCGATTACAGAATGCGATCGGGCCGGGAGGCGGGTCTTAAATTGCTGGATGGCGATAAGGGCGAACCGCCAACCGCAATCATAGCCGCCAACGACCTGATGGCCTACGGGATAATGGAGAGCGCCCGCGAACTGGAAACTCCGATTCCGGGCAGGATCTCGATCGTCGGTTTCGATGATTTGCCCTCTGCGTCGGAGCATTACCCGGCGTTGACCACGGTTCATCAGCCGGTTGTGGAAATGGCGCGGCGCGGCGCCGAAATATTGCTGGATGCGGTGGATCGCGGAGAACTCGCCACAGGGCATATCGAGATGGAAGTTTCGCTGGTTCTGCGGCAATCGACCGCGCCTCCTGGTCTTTAGAATTTCCCTGGCAACGGAGGCGAAGAGCCGGGTGGAGCAGGGGCCGGTTAAGCGAGTCTTATCGGCAGCCCAGGCAGCCCGGGCAACGCCAATAGAATGCCTTAAAAAAGTGACAAAAAGTGCTGAAAAATGCTTGACCCGAAAATACCGATCCATGCTGTGATATCGGTAACACGCGGCGCGATTCTATTTAAGCCATAAAAGCAATGAAAAGCATGAGGATAAGTCTGCTCCTCACATTGGTTTTGTCCGCCGCTCTCCTGAGCTGGGCGCGGGCTGCGGACAACGTTTCTTACACCGCGACTGGAGCGCCGAGCACCGCGACCGATGCCAACGGTGCGCTCGATGTTTGGCAGCAATTCAACAGTGGCGGCGGTTTTAAGGACACTTTTCTCGGGGATTCGAGCCAAAATGGAGGCACGGGCGGCGGTACCGCCGGATCCAGCGGAGCGGGCGCCGGAACTTCGGCCTGGGCGCTCTATGCCGGCGGCGCGAGCGATGCCCAGGTTACGATCCAACACTTTTTTGATGGTGGTGCCCTAACGATAGGGCAAACTGTTTCGATTGACTTTGACAACGGCTATGTCGGAAGTAACGACGGTGACACTTCAGAGGTAGGCCTTAGACTTTTTGGCACCGGCTTCAATTTCGTCCTGGCTTTCAACTTCATTGAAGGCCATCCGGGCGGGGACTACACTTATTTCGATGACGCCGTGAGTTTCGGTGACACAGGTTTCGCCTATACCGACAACGGTTTTCGATTCAGTTACACCCAAACGAGCGCCACGACCTACTCCGCATCGTTGACACAAGGCAGTACTGTCGTTGGTAGTTGGACCGGGATGACAGACGTCGCGCCGGCAATTATCGAGATTTACGATTTGAATGGGCAGGGCGCGAGCAATCCGAACGCAAACGGGTCATCCGATCTTTTCGTAAACAATCTCGAAGTCGTACCGGAGCCGGGCACGTGGGTGGCGGCGGCGCTGTCAGCGGCTGGTTGCGCGGTCTGGGGCCTTCGCCGGCGGCGAAGCTGATCCGGCATTGCTAAAAAAGCTTCCTGGCTTCCTGGTTTCCAGATTTATTCCTGCTTTCCTGCGTTCCTTAGCCTCTTTCCGGTTTCCAGATTGTTCCACTTTGAGTGAGCAATGCCGGCTTGCGCCGGAACTGTTTAGCAAATCGGCAGAATGCCGATTTTAGCGACCAACATGGTCGCGCTCCCCCCGATCTGTGGAAATCGGGACCGTAAGGGAATCTGTGGCTAAAAAGTTAATCCTGTGAATCCTGTCTAGTTCTTCCTGGTTTCCAGATTTATTCCTGCGTTCCTTAGCCTCTTCCTGGCTTCCTGGTTTCCAGATTCGATTCATTCCCTTCTGCAAAATTCCTGGAAGCCTGGTTGGTCCGATATCATTTTGAACTTTTCTTTTTCCGCAAATATTCTGAGATTGGTTTCGTATGAAGAAGATGTTCCCCCTCCTTTGCTTTGTCGTAGCCGCAGTCGTCTGTTTCGGTCCGACGCTTGATGCGGCCAATATCGATCTTGAGATTCATTGTGTTCCGAAACGGATCGATCAAAATATGAAAGCAGCCTCGGACGGAGGCGCCGCCGTTACCAAGGAACGTTGGGCTTATGAGGTAACGATTGAAAACAAGACCTTCAAGGAGCTCGGCAATCTCGAGGTTAAGTACATCATTTTCTTCAGTAAGGAACAACTCGGGGTAAAGGCCGCTGCCATGGCGCGACGGCTAAATGGCGCGTTCACCATCGCTGCCCTGAAGCCGCACGAAAAACAGGTGTTCACCACCGATTCGGTGGAATTGGACAAATCCCACCTGGTCGGAAACTGGATTTACGCATCTGGAGCCAAGCCCAATGCCATCGACACGCTCAAGGGCCTATGGGTGCGAGTCTATCAGAATGGGAGCGTATTCTCGGAGTATGCCAATCCGTCCACCCTTCTGCGCGAGCGGTGGGAGTGACGATAGCCGGCGAGGGGATTCGCTCCTCTGGAAGGACTGCCTTCCGCGCCGTAGCCTGGCGCGTAGGCGGGCGCCCCCGCGAGCCAGCGGAACCCGGCGTCGCGGGAGCTCCGCCCTCCACGATGGAATCATAAGTATCTTATTTGGAACATTTTGCTTCAGCGGAAATAACTCCGATGTCGCTGATGAACTAAGGGACTTGTGGCTGCATCGGAAAATCCCCAAAAATTCCTTGAATTATCAAACCGGATTTTGATTGACTTTCGAGAGGCAATTTGGCAACAATGCGCGGGTTCTCGAATAGCGGAGGAAAATCGACTATGAAGAAGCAGCTTACCTTCGGGTTTTTGTTAATGGCTATCACTGCCGGAACCGTTTTGGCCCGGGCATTTGAACCCGTGCCGGTATCTCCCCGGCGGGATAACGACGCCATTCAACCGATTCCAGCACTTAACGATGATGGGTCGACCCTCGATCTCAACCAGCCGCAAAACACGTTGACCACCGCTGCGGTTCCCGAACCCTCGACCCTGTCGCTCCTGGCCGGATCGGCCATTATCGGATCCTGGTTTTGCCTGCGCCGCCGGCGCCGGTAAAGGTGGGGCTGCTTTTAACCCTGGCGGCAAGACGGAAAAAAATTCCTGAAATAAGTGACAATTTGGTTGACTGCTTATTACAAATCTGAAAAATCGCTTCGAATATTAAAACACACGGGGAAACGGGAAAGACTATGATTAAGAAATTAACTGCGGGTATTGTGTCGTTAGGCCTGATGACGATCGCCAGCTATGCGGCGGGCAGCGCATCGGATAACGCCGGCAATTATGGCGGCAACTGGACTGGTGGTCAGGGAACCGGCTGGGGCGGCGATTGGGTATTTCAAGACGGCCCCACAAATAGCGGCCATTTTATTGGAGACTCGACCACCAATGGGACCAACCCTTCCGGGGGCATTAATTCCCCGAGCGATGGTGCTTGGACATTATTCGCCAACAGCGGCGACACCGCGAATGCCATACGCCCCTTCAGCGGCGATCTGTCGGTCGGCGATACATTTTCGATTCAAATCGACCAAGGATTTCAAGACGGCGGCTCCACCGTTGGGCTGAGTTTGCAAAATTCGTCCGGCCAAAGTTTGTTTGAGATTTACTATATCGGCGGCGATGCCGTGGATAGCTGGAAGATAAATTCCGCTGCCGGCCAGGAAGATCTGTCCCCCAATGTGGGCTTCAGCACCGATGGATTTGATCTGAGCTTCACTCTGCAACCCTCGAATATGTTCACCGGCACCTTTTCGGATATGCATGGAAACACGGCGAATTTCAGCGGCACGCTGACGACTCAAGGCGGCGGAGAGGGCGTCTCGCAGGCTCGCTTGTTCAACTTCAATGCCGGTAACGGCGACAGCAACAACGTGTTTTTCAATAATATGTCGATCGCTGCGGTGCCCGAGCCTTCGACCCTGGCCCTGCTGGCTGGTCCGCTCCTGCTGGGCGGATGGTTCTTCCTTCGCCGCCGGCGCGCTTAACATCTCCTAGCTCTCTTTGCAAAAAGCCCCTCGTCAAAAACGAGGGGCTTTTTTGTTGTATGCATTTACCGAAATCAGACACGATGTATGCCGACGCGGTCCTCGAAGATCCGTTTGCCCGATCCCTCGCTCGGCTCGGGATGACTGGGAGCGGTAGGCTCTCGGGTCATTCCGAGCCGAGCGAGGAATCGGGAGTGATGGGACATCCCCGACTCAGCCGAAGCAAGCCTTCGCCGGTTCACGTCGAAAGCATCCGCAAACAGATACTTTTTTGTTTCTCACTGGCCTCTTTAGAAAGCCTTATTCCGCCTCGTCTTGTTCCTGTCGGCGTTGGCAATTCACGGGATGACATGCCGGCAGCTGCGGCAAGTCTTGAGCAGAGCGCCTGCCGCGCCGACGCCTTCGGCCAAGGTGGGAAGGGAACCCCGCGGAATTGAAGGATCACACACGCGCCGGTTTGTGTGATTATACGGGCGAACGCGGGATTCCTCGCTACCGCTCGGAATGACACGCTTGTGAGCTCGAGGGGGGAATGGTTCGTTCACTATGGATAGGGCGGGGATACAGACCCCAGCGGGATGGGCCTGGGGCTCGGAAGAGCCTACCGCTCGGAGAGAAGCCCGATCCACGGTCGCCGCGCGCAGAGGCAACCTCTCACATTTTTCCTGCTTTCATGGGTTCCTTAGCAATTTCCTAGGCCTAAAAAACCCGAAGATTTTGAGCGCTTTTTCCCGGCTTTCAGCTAAAATCGTTGGCGATTTCGTCAGAGGATAAATCCCTGGGCGAGTCACACTTTTTGCCTCACTCCACATGATGCATTCTTGGACCCGTCGCGCTCTCCTTGTAGCCGTCCTTTTGTCACCTTTTGCCGACAAAACGCTGCGGGGCGAGGCGATGCTCCAGTATTTCAATACCGACTGGAACGAGATCGCCATGAAGATGCCGGAACTGGCCGAGGCCGGTTACGATTCGCTCTGGTTGCCCCCGCCGACCAAAGGGAGCGGCGGGCTCTCCGTCGGATACGATCTCTGGGACCGGTTCGATCTCGGCAGCAAAGACCAGCGCGGTTCGGTCCGGACCCGCTACGGAACCGAGGCCGACCTGCTCCGCATGATCGAGGTCGCCCATCGCTTCGGTATCCGGGTCTATTTCGATAACGTGATGAATCATAACGCGTTCGATGTGCCGGGCTACAATGCCTCGACCTCGATTAATATTTATCCCGGGCTTGTCCCGGAAGATTTTCACCTCCGTTTAACTCAGGAAGGTTTCTATCGGAAATGGGATAACATCGCTGATTGGAACGATGCCTGGCAGGTGCAGCACCGGAATTTCTCCGACCTGATCGACCTGGCCCAGGAGCCGGGCCCAACCAACCAAAACTTCGGCTACAGCGAAGGCTCGACCTTTCCAAAGATCCGGTTCGTTAGGCAACCGAACAATCCCGAGTACTACTGCTACCTGCCGGATGGAACGTATGTCGGATTCGGACCGAATAACGGCATTACCACGGCCATGCTGAACGACCCGGCAAACTTCAACAGGTACGCCGAGTACGTTCAGGATTTTCTGAATAGGAGCGCTCGCTGGCTGATGGACCGGACCAAAGCCGACGGGCTCCGGCTCGATGCCGTCAAGCATGTGCCCTACGACTTTTTCGGGGCGAGCTTCGGCGCGGACAAGGATTACAGCGATTACGGTTATCTCGGGCAGGCCCAGCGTCAGTTCAATCTCACCCGCGGGTTTAACGATTCGAAATTTAATTCCACCCCGCAGGGTTCGAACGTGAATTTACGGGAATCGCTCTTCGACACCGAAAAGCCGCGACATAACGCCATGATGTTCGGCGAGCACCTGGGCGAGCCGCCGCCTTACGGCGATTATTTCAACGCCGGGATGCGGTTGGTGAACAACCCGCTCCAGAGCGCAATGAACGGCATCCTGGGCAATCCTTCGGTGGGCTTGCAGGGGCTCGATCAGCCGGGCAGTTACGGGTTCAGCGACAGCCTGGGAGTGATGTACGCCCAAAGCCACGATAACGATTACGCTTCCCGGCGGGAATTGCAGTTTGCCCTTTATCTGACCCGGGCCGGGCTCGGCTCGGTTTACACGGATGGCAATCATCAGTCCCAGACCTTGAGCCAGAGCGGCGGCGCGTTTCCGCGGCACGCTAACACCAACTTTCTCGGTCAGTTCGGGGATCCGCTTCTGCCGAACCTTCTCTACATCCACAATCAATTTGGCCGCGGTTATCAATATGGCCGTTGGAGCGACGGCGATCTGGTCGCTTACGAACGAATCGACAAACGCGAAAACGCAACCATGTCCGATGGGGACGGCGTGGTGGCGTTGGTGTTGATCAACGACAATTACGCCAACGGCATCGGCATCAATTACGATTTCGGCAGTAACCGTGGCGATCTGCGCACGGCTTTTCCACCGGGAGCGTACTTATGGCAGTACGCCAGCGGGCCTTTGCCCAGCGGCGATTCCGTGGCCGGTTTTTATATCACGACAGGCGACGGAGGAAGCGGTCTCAGCTATCTTCCGGGCAGCGTGGTCGTGCCCAAAGGCGGCTATTATATTTTTTCGTGGCGCAACCCCGAGGAATCAGACCTCTGGTCGTTAGGCGGCGGGAAACCGATCACCATTCTGCAAGGCGGGCAGGCGACATCTACGTTGACCTACCTCCGCAAGGACGGACCGGACGGCGACCCCAATTTCAATCCCTATCATGTGGCGGGCGCGGTCCCGGGCAGTTATTCCTATCCGTTCACCATCCCGCGCGTGACCAACGCGAGCGACTTGAGTTTTATCGCCCGGGCCGACGGTTCCGCGGAAGATATTTTGATCGAGCTCGATGGCGGCGTAGACATCAACTCGCAGATTCCGCTCGGCCCAACCACCGGCGAGAAACGAGATCATCCCCCGGGACTTTCCACCGATGTTTTTATCGGTTACGAGCAACCGCAATTTGTCGAGCGCGAGTATCCGGAAAAATTCGGGGCCAAAGACAGCACAAACGACACCCTCGGATCTTCCGGGGCCGACACTTACGATACGAGTACGAGCCCGCCGACCGATGTTAGTTCAAATCTGCACGGTAACGCCAGTCTCGATACCCAGGGCGGCACGGCTGCGTCATTCCTGTATCATGAGCCCGACCATATGGTGGACGGCCCGGTTTCAGGAAACATTTCCGGCCTGCCTTCGACCCAATTCCGTGATAACGGCGATTCTTTGGATTTCTGGGGCAAGACAAACAACGTAGGCGCGGGTTACAGGATATTTCTCTATTACACAACCGACGGTTCGAATCCGGAGGGAGCGGGCGGAGTGGGGATTGGCACGACCCAGACGCTGGAGATGCATTACTCGCACAATGGCGGGACCGATGGAAATAATTGGTGGAGAGCCACTCTGGCCCCGCGTCCGGCCGGTCCTATTAAATATAAGATGGGCATTTACAAATCGGCTGTCGGCGGAGTGCCGGTAAGCAGCGTCTTCCCAAGCAACGCCGGAGCCGTTGCCCAAAAGAAGAAGATGCTCACCACATTTCAGATTCCGCATTTCAACGGCACGACGGCCCTGATTTATCCGCACGACGATTACGGTTCGACCCAGACCGGTTTGAGCGAAGGTTTTCATGTGTTGCGGGCCCGGGCCTTTCTGAAACGGGACAGCTCGGGCGTCGGCAACGGATTGCGGAGCTCGATCTACAACACGTTTATCCAGACATTCTATTATGATGCCCAGTCTCCCCAGGGTGAAATCAAGTTTCCAGCCGAGAACGATACCATTGGCGGTTCGCGTTACGGGGTTGTCGTCCGGACCGATCCAAGCGTGACCGAGGTGTGGTATCACATCGATGATGGCGATCCGACCAACAACGATACTGCCACGCGCACGCAAGGGGGCAACGGCGCCGGGTTCGAGCCGTTTACGGACAGCAACGCCAACGGCACCTGGGACGTTGGGGAACCGTTCCAGGACTTGAATGGGGACGGTGTTTGGAACAACAACATCGCGACCACCTGGGTGCTGGCCAAGGAAGTGACCCAGAATCCCGCCGTCAACAGCATTTATCCCCGGGAATGGCGGTTCGATTACAACAATATCCCTTCAACCGGCACCGCCACGATCCAGGTCCGGTTGCGCGAACTGTCCTCCGCCGATTACAAAGATTTCAATCTGAGCGACGCCGCCGGCCATTACACGACCCTGACCCGGCACATCACCACCGCTGGTCCCACCACCCGGATGTTCGTCGCTTTCCCGCCTAACGATGGCGATCTGGTCGACTCCAATTACGTGATGAAAGTCTGGTTCAGCAAATCGCTGGCCGACGTCGATACCCAAACCTTGATCAATCGTTTCCTGATCAAACTCGCCAGCAGCGAGTCGGGTTCATCCGCCAACGGCGTTCCGCAGAGCCGGACGGCTTATTCCATCAACTACGATGTCACCAACGATTATCACGAATTGGCATTCCAACTCCCGAATTTATACAACGATCAGCCTGATTTTCTTCATACTATCGATGTCACTTACACCAATCCGGGCAACCCGAGCCTGGAAGCGACTCGATTGGTAAGAGCCCGTCCGATTCCGGTCATCCGGGACGTCATCGTTACGCCGCCTGAAGTCGATTCGGATGGCAAAACCTACGTCATCAACCTGCCCGACGTCGCGTCGCCCACCCCCGACCAGCGAGCGGTGCCAGTCCAGGTCGAAACCGACGTGAACGCAACCGATGTGGCGATCACTTTCACCAGTGGCTCTGGCAATGTTTCACTCAATCCGAGCACGTCCGGCACGCCAAACCCAACTACAAACGGTACCAGCAAGTTTTGGAATTTTACCTGGAACAGCGTGGCTGAAGGCAATTATCAATTTGTCTCCACGGTGACCGCGCCTGGCGGCACAGCCACGGCTACCCGAAACGCCCAGGTGGTTTTCCGTCAGATAGTCGATCCGAATTCGGGCAAGGATGATCTCGACGATGACGGACTCGGTCTCTATGGCCCGACATCCGCCCCGATCGAGAGCACGGCGATTCCTCTGCCAACGACCAATTCGGAAACGTGGACGAACGATCAGGTCCATATCTCGGCGATTTCTGGCAAGACCGATCCGTTGAACCCCGATACGGATGGCGATAATCTGTCAGACGGTCTGGAGCTGGGGTGGGGGACCGCAGTTGGCGACACCAACGTTAATACCGACACCAACGGCGACGGTGTTCCGAATTTCGAATCGGATCTCGATCCGCCCATTTATAACACGACCGATAACGGCAGTCCGCCGGGCGGGCAGGACTACAGCTTCTTCGATCCGTGGCCTTACAATCTAAACAACTCGCGAACGGACCAGATTGCCGGGACCATGACCGATCCGAGCAAGCCGGATACGGAAGGCGATGGACTGAACGACGGGTTGGAAGACCGCACTTTTGCCGTGACGATCAATGGCCCGAACGCCACCTATCAACTGATCCATAACGGCCGGGTTGATATCGGTGTGCCGGACGGAAATGGCGTCCTCCATTCCATTGCCCATCCGCCCACGGTCTATAACACTTCGAGAATCGATCGCCAGAAGGTCCTGGCCCATGCGCCTAACGCGGTCTGGCTCGAAACCGATCCGAACGGCGCCGACACCGACAGCGACACGATCATCGATGGAAACGAAGACTCGAATCATAACGGGATTGTCGACCTCGCCATCATCGATCGAAACCAAACCGATGGGCAGGGCAACTTCGTTGTTCTCGCCACCTTTGACGATTTCAAACAAAGCGTCACCGTCACCGGAAGCGCGGCCGGTTCGCAACCCGTCACCTTCCGGTATTCGGATTTCTGTTACACCTTTGTGGAGCCGACAAACGGTCTCACTTACACATCGACCGGGCTCGACAAAACAAAGCTGAATTCGTTCTTCCGTCCCGGCGGCAACATTCGCAGCGACAAGCTCGATGTTATCTGGCTTGAAACCGATCCCCGCCGTTACAGCACGTCCGGAGATGGATTGCCCGATGGCTGGAAATTGCAGCATAATCTCGATCCGTTCGATGACGGGGTGATCGGCGACTACAATCTGCACACCGGAAAAATCATCGACAACACGGACAACGGACCTGGCGGCGACCCGGATGGCGACGGCCTGACAAACCTGCAGGAGTTCGTGAATGGGACCGACCCGCAAGTGATCGAAAGCGGTGAGCCGCCCCCCGAGGGCACGATCACGATCGGGCCCGGAACGACGACCACCGTTGGTGGCGTAACCAACCGGCATGAATTCACCGACTGGTCCGCTGACGATTTGATCGCGCTGGATGCCTATGACGGCGACGGCGGGAATTTCAATCAGGGCGACGTTTATCACGCTTACGACGGATTCGACTCGTCCCGTGATCTGGTTGCGTTTTACGCTCATGACGGCGGCGCGGTCGCGCAGGGCGGGGACGGTAACTTATATTTCCGGGTCGACATGGAGGATCTCAAGGCTTACGCCGAGCAAGGCAATCTCGACATCTACGTCGTCATCAATTTCGGCAATCCCGGATCGGGTGAATTCAATCTTCCGGATCAGGTCGACACTGGCACGGCGCTGAAGTGGCAAGCGGTAATCGCTTGTTATCAGACCGATAACGGCCGGATCTATCTCTGGAACCAGAATTCACCGCAACATTCCAACGCGATTGGCCAGGATCTGGCGCAGTTTGGCGTGACCGTGCGCGATCAGAACACCGCTAACGGATTCAAGAAGGCGTATTATAATTCGGATCTGGATGCAGTTGAGTTTTCAATCAGTCGCCAGGCCCTGCTTGATGCGGGATGGAATGGAAACGCGACCAACCTGCTCTACCAGGTCTTTACCACGCGGGATGGCACTCAGGACAGTCCGGTGGGAGCCGGCGATATCGGCGGCCGATCCGACATTCGGGATACGATTCGGGATAACGGAATCGCATCCGATTACTGGCAGGACCAGGTCAATATTGCGGGGGCGAACAGTGTTCTCCATCAGTGGGTGGGGATCAATGCCGATAACGACCGCGGCAAGAGAGTCAAAGTGATCAGTGTGGTCCACGGCAACCAGGCGATTCAGCCGGGGAGCGTGACCCAGAACCTGATCAATAATGGCCAGGGGGCGGGTTACTATCGCCTGCTCGATCCCCATGAAGCGTTCAACGTGCCGCTGACCCTGCACATCACCCCCACTCTTGCTTCGGCCATTCAATGGGCAAAGGTGGCTCCCGCTTCGCCGAACGGATTTCGCGACGGTCCGGCCTTAAACGCGCGCATAGCCGGCCTGATCGGAAATGGCACCATCGATCTTCTGGGCACCACCTTTTCCGATCACATACTCGGTTATTTCACCACTGCCTACAACGCCGACAACGTCGGATTGGCTAATGATTTCCTGACCACTATTTACGGTCATGCTCCCTCTGGCTCGGTCTTTTGGACGCCGGAACGCGTCTCTGATTCCAATGTGTTGCAAAAAGTGGCCGATCTCGGGTTCAACTACACCTTCGTCGATCAAATGCGCCACATCTTTAAATGGTTTGGCCGCGATTCCGCGCTCGGAAACGACGGCTACCGCATCAATCAGATCAACAACATCAAAACGTTTTCGATCAGTGACGGGGTGAGCAATCAGCTGTTTCTCAATGACGATAACGGTTTGCCTGTGCTGCTCCGGCAGTTGTTGAGCCGTAAAGCTCGCGACAGCCAGCAGGACCAGGCCGTGATATTTGTGAATCAATGGGAGGATTTTGGGACCAAGGCCAATGCCGATGCCTACGACAAAGATATCCGATGGCTCGCCAACCACCCCTGGATCCAAGTCGTGACCCCGGACCAGATTGCATCCAATCAAATCGACATTTCCGTCCCGCCTGACAACAGTGGGGATCAGTGGGGAAGCGTCACCCGGGGCACCGGCCTTGCCCTGCCCAATGTTTCCAAGGATTTCCTCGATCACGCGACCGAGGAAAACTACGACAACTGGTATCTTGGATCGGGATTGGAAGAAAGTCTTCGCAACAAAACTTTCAACATTCGAACAACTCCGAGCACTGTGCCGATGCCGTCAACCTACGGCTTGTTGGGGACCAGCGGAGTCGTCGACAGCAGCTGGCAATCCCTTGCCAGCATTGTGCCCAGCCCGGCAAACACCGGTTTACTGTCGCTGGCCCGGGGAACGTTCCACGCTTCCACGTTCGAAACCGCATTCCATAGTCAGACTAATAACGACCTGAGCAAATTCAGCACCGGCGCTTATATCGATCCCGATACCAGCATTCAGTCGCTGGCTGGGTTTTCCGAGATTGCCCAGTCCCAGACCCGCGAGGCTGCCATCTACAATCGGGTTGATAGTTGGGCCCAGTCTGCCAACAGCGGAGCCTACGACGGGAGCGTCTTTGCCGATCACGCTGACGTCGATCTGGATGGCGAAGATGAATACTTCATTTACAACGATCGCTTGTTCGCGCTGTTTGAGCGGCAAGGCGGGCGAATGATCGGGGCCTGGCTCAGGGACATCGACACCGGATATGTGTCGCAGGTCGGGGGAAATCTGGCCAGCTACTCCGGATCGGAAACGGAAGAAGAAGGCGCCGGCAATTTCAACAACGGAGCAGTCAACGCCTTTCGCACCTCCTGTTTCAAGGATTGGTTCGTCAAGACAAACGCGGTGCCGGCCGGCACGTTCTCATACGTTAACGATCTCTACGCCGCCGCGCCGGTCAGTTTTGGATGGAAATTTACCAGCTCCGATGGCGCGATTGCCAAGACGATTACGCTGGCTCCAGGGAAAAGCACGCTCCAGGCGAGTTATGTCACTTCGAACGTAACCCAGATTTTTGTGCGGTTCGGTTTCTCTCCCGATCTCCTTGATTTGCTCACGGCGGGACAATCGCATCTGAGCGATCTGATCAGCAGCTCGCAGGAAGTCGATTTGTTCAATAACAATCCAAGCCGGACGGTCCGGGCATTTTTGCGGTTCGGCGGCGCCGGTTATTCCGGCGCTTCATTCAGTGCCGGCGCTAACGATTCGGACGGCAACGCGCTCGACACGGTGGCCATGCGCAATCAGGCCCAGACCCAGCAGGTCGAAATCCAGGGGGCCGGCAACATGACTTTTGGGCTCGGGTTTGAGACGGGGGCGGCCCTAACTTACGACACGGACGGCGACGGGTTGCCGGATTGGTGGGAGACGAAGTACGGGTTCGATCCCAACAATCCGAACGGAAACAACGGCGCGAACGCCGACCCGGACGGCGACGGCCGGACCAATTTGCAGGAATACATCCTGGGGCTCAATCCAACTGTCCCCGACGCTGCTGACTTCAAGCTCAACATCGTTCGGACTTCACCGACAACCATACAGCTGACCTTCCCGACCATTCACGATCGGATCTACCGGCTTTACTACAGCAGCAGCCTGACTTCAGGATGGACTCAGGCAGGCAGCGATATTTCCGGCAACGCCGCAACCCACATTTATATAGATAACGGATCCGACACGGGTTCTCCCCCGACAATTAATCAACCGCGGTTCTATAAACTGGAAGTGAGCCTGGCTCCGTAGGGACTATTATGAAATATCGGCTGCATCTTTTTGCGTTCGTAATCTCGTTCTGCGCTCTTATCGGGTCTGCCCAGCAAAGCCGGGCTACCCTGGCTGATGCCGGTCACCGGCCGTTCAACGCCGATGTGCCGTTCGGTGACCCGGGGCAAGGCCAGAGTGCGACTCCTCGACAGCAATTTCGCACTCCTTATGTGGAGATCAGCAATAACCCGGCGAATCCGACGACGGTTACGGTTTATAGTGTTGTCCGGAAGCTTAACAATCCGGGATACGGCACCGCCAACCAAACCGGCGGCACGCTCTATATTAGAGGAGCGTCCCAGGGCGTCTGGACCCAGATACCGCTCGGATTTCACGCTAACGAGGGCGATTTCCAGTATTGGAAGGCGCGGTTCTCGACCGGGTCAGATACGTCGGATGGTAATGGCCCGATTACTGGAATTAACGTCGCCGCTAACGAAGTCATTCAGTACTATCTTTACCTGACGTTCGATTCGGGCGCCGAAAATACTTACATTTTTGCGGGCGCCGGTTTTGGGGATCTGGCCAGCCAGGTCACGAACAACCAGGCCACGGCGGCAACAAATGCGTTTACGATTCGCAATCGCCCGGCTTGGATCTTTCACGCCAACAATCGCGTAATCTCAGGAAACGACGTCCAATTTTGGGCCAAGGTCGGGTACATCGGCGACTTAAACGATCTTGGGACGCGCTGGGCCACAAATGGCGCTGTTTATTATACAACCGATGGATCGAGCCCGACCGGCAGTTTTGGCGTTCCTTCTGGCTCCACCCAGGTTGTTGCATTTAGTTACGATCACCCGGAGAACAACGATCAAAATGGCGGCGGCGGAAGCGCGGCCGGCACCGCCATGTGGTGGGTGGCGCCTGTTCCGGGCCTGCTTCAGAACGTGCCTCTCGGCGGAACGATCAAATATCGGATCGGTTTCTGGAACAGTAATTCGGAGGAGGAAAAATTCGCCGATCACAATGCCGGGACGAACAACGTTACGTTTTCCTTCACCAACGGCACTATCGGCGATCCGGTTCTGACCGTGAACGGTTTGAACGCCAATTACACTACTACCCACGTGTTTGTGGACGAAACCCACGGCGATTCCATCCCATTTTCAATCTCATTTTCTCCCGGACAGGCGAACATCACCGCCGCGGAAGTCTTTACCAATCTCAACCGGCGAGACAAGGCGACCACCACGTATACCGATAGCCACGGCATCCTGACCGAGGAAGGCATCGAGCCCTACGATGGCAACCTCATCAACGCCAATGACGACACTCATTATTATAAGGCCTACACCATGAATTCGGCTGGAGCCGGGACTTATACCTTGACCCTCAACGCCACCAAGACCGGCGCTTACCGGCTGACCGCCCGGTGGAAAGTTCTAAACGACAATACCTGGCATTACTACACCGATATCGGCGCCGGACGACGCGACCACGCCATTGTCGTATCGCCGGTTGATGTCAAGAACATCAACCTCTACGAGGTAAACGTATTTAACCTCGATGCCAGCGGCCCGACCTTCGGCCAGCGGGGGACCCTGGAAGATCTATATGATGCGCCTAACGCGCCCCACCAGGGAGCCGACAACCACTGGAATCTGGATTACCTCAAAAATCTCGGCTGTAACTGGCTTTGGTTCCAGCCCGTCCATCCCATCACCCAGGAAGCGCAACAGGGGCACGATCCGGGCAGTCCTTATTCCGTGCGCAACTTTTTCGATATCAATCCGCTGATGTCCACAAACTACGACGCTAACGCCGGCGTGAACGATGCCGGCAATCGAGCCGCGGCCCTGGCGGCATTCCAGGGTTTGGTCAGCGCGGCCAATACCGCCGGTGTCGGCATCATGCTCGATGCGCCTTTCAATCACACCGCTCCCGATTGCGAAGTCAGTTCGCAGGGAACGTCGCTCTTCGGCAGTAACCCTGCGGCCGGCGCGCTTTTCCGGGACACGGAAGCACGGTTTTATTCCCGCGATGGCAATTATGCCATGCGCGCATCCGGCTCAAACAACATCGCTATCGCGCCGGACCGGGGCGACTTCGGCAAATGGGGCGATGTTCGCGACGTTTTCTTTGGGCGGTACGCCGCGCTGGTGGCGACGAACCCGAACGATAACGGGAACTATCTCAACGAACAGGACTGGTTCGATTATTCGATTGGCGACGAAAATTCTTCCGGAACCAGCAACGGTCATTTCGACCAAGTGACCCAAAACGTCTGGCGCTATTTCTCGAATTACACGCTGTACTGGCTCACCCAGACTGGGGTGCCGGCCGGCTCCGACCTGGCGACTCAAACTTCCCATGGCATCGGTGGACTACGCGCGGACTTCGGTCAAGGCCTTCCGCCCCAGCTCTGGGAGTACATCATCAACAAAACTCGGACCCGGAAATGGAACTTCGTTTTCATGGCCGAATCGCTCGACGGCGGCGCTGTGACCTATCGTTCCAACCGCCATTTCGATATTGAAAATGAAAATATCGTGTTCCCGCTAAAGAGCGCGAGTAATGCCAGCGATTACCGCGCGATCTTCGAGTCTCGCCGCAGCGCCTACGGAAACGCCCTGGTTCTGCTCAATAACATGTCGCATGACGAAGAAGCATTTCAGGATCCCTGGCAGGCGGTCGTTCGCTACGGCGTTTGCAGCACCGTGGACGGCGTGCCGCTGATTTTCCCGGGTCAGGAACTCGGCATCTCAACCACTTACGGTTACAGCCTCTACGAGGTGAACTTCGGAAAAAACATCGCTGACTTTAAGGATTTCAATTCCATGGTGCCGGCCTGGAGCGACGGCGATTTCGGGAACGACCAGCTCTATCCCGTTTATGCCGGAATCGGGCTGGCCCGATTGTTCAGTCCGGCGTTGCGAGGCCAGAACCGTTACTTTCTGAACGAGGATGGCAACAGCCAGACCATTTTCGCGGTGGCCAAGTACGAAACGAAAAACGCCTCTCCCGCGACTACCGACGTGGTGTTTGCCTTTGCCAACACAAACCGCGACGTCAGTCCGACCGGCAATTTCCGTGTCAACCAGGATACCGACTCGAACGGAGTAAACGATTACGGCATCAAGCCCGGTCGAACCTACAACGTCAGAAACATTGCCGCTTATATCGCGCAGGACTCAACCCGAAGAGATAACCTGCTCTGGGGGCCCGGCGGGCGTACCGGCGCCGACGTTCTCTCCAACGGCATTTTCGTTGCCATGAACAGAGTTCCGGGGGACGTGGCTACCTGGTCGACTGCTCCCTTCGAAGCCCAGTATCTCAAACTCTATGATGTGACCGCCCCGACTACTACGCCGGGGACGGCCGTGGCCCCGAATGCTTACTTCTATGGGCTCGGCAATAGCGTCAACGTCAGCTGGAACGCCGCGTCACCGGACAGTGAAGGCATCACTCCCTGTTATCGAGTGAGCGTGACGATCAACGGCAACACAACCAATTTCATTACCTGCTCAACCAACGCCACCTTGTATGGCGCGGCTGGGCAAACGCTTAACGTCACTGTTGAAAGCGTGAACCCTAACGATAACAATATGATCGGCCTCGCCAGCTCCCCGGTCGATATCAAATTGGTCGATCCGAACGGCGATGACGATGGCGATGGGACGACCAATGGAGACGAAGACACTGCGGCGACGAATCCATTTGATCCCGCTTCGGTGTTTCACGTTCTCAATATCACCCGCCCGGATCCGAATCATGTTTCCGTTACCTGGAGCAGTGTGAATGGCAAGACTTATCAACTCCAAACCGTGGATACTCCAGGCGGTAATTACATCGATATCGGGCCCCAAATCGCGGCCACCGGCGCATCGTCGAATGAAACTGTTTCTGCCACCCTTCCCGGGTTCTATCGCGTGCGGGTCCTGCCGTGAACTATTGTAGCGGCGGTCTATGACCGCCGAAACCAAGACCAGAGGCGCTGGCCTCGGCGACCGCCGAATCGTCCGAGCAGGTGCTTGGCCCAAGCACCTGCCTAATTTATACAGGCGGTTGGCACAACCGCCTCTACACCGGCGTTCATCGGGTCCGGGTCCTGCCGTGAGCGGCATAAAGTGGCGCAAGTTTTTAACTTGCGCTTTGATTAGTGGGCAAGTTAGAAACTTGCCCCACTTTTGTCGCTGATGCGTCTGTTTCTTGTCGCCATTGTTGCTCTGGGAACCATCTGTGCCTCCTTCGGGAAGGATCCGACTCCGCCGGAATGGGCGAGAAGCGCAGAGTGGCGCAAGTTTTCAACTTGCGCTCTGATTGATGGGCAAGTTGGAAACTCGCCCCACTCTGGAAAAAGCTCGACCGCGCCGAGTTGGGCCGCTCAGGCCGTATTCTACCAGATTTTCCCGGAGCGCTTTCGTAATGGCGATCCGAAAAATGACCCAACTCGGGAATCGCTCGAAACGCCGATCGGCCCCGGGCCTTCCTGGAAGATCTCGCCTTGGACAGGCGACTGGTATGCCCGGGACGAATGGGAAAAGCAAATGGGAAACGATTTCTATAAAAGCGTCCTGGACCGGCGTTATGGCGGCGATCTCCAGGGCGTGGTCGACGAACTTGATTATCTGAGCGACCTCGGGATCAACGCCATTTATTTTAACCCGCTGTTTTATTCCCGCTCGCTCCACAAATACGACGGCAACAGTTATCATCACATCGATCCCTATTTCGGGCCCGACCCGAAGGGAGATCTTGCGATTATCGAAAAGGAAACGAGCGATCCCAAGAGCTGGAAATGGACGGCGGCTGACAGGTTGTTTCTCGAACTCTTAAAGAAATGTCATGCCCGCGGCATCCACGTGATTATTGACGGCGTATTTAATCATACCGGCCGCGATTTTTTTGCCTTCAAAGATATTCGGAAGAATCAGCAGCAATCCCCCTACAAGGATTGGTACGTGATCGAGAGCTTTGACGATCCTCGAACCAAACGAAACGAATTCAGCTATAAAGGTTGGTACGGGCATGCCACCCTCCCGATCTTTGCCTCTTCCCCGGACGGCAAGGATATGTTTGCGGGGCCCAAGGCCTACATCTTCGAAGCTACCAAACGTTGGATGCAGCCGCATGGCCGTCGCCGGGATGGTGTGGATGGATGGCGTCTCGATGTGGCGGAGGAACGACCGGTTAAATTTTGGGCGGATTGGAATGCCCTGGTCCGCCGGTTAAATCCGCAGGCCTATACCACGGCCGAGATCTGGTCGAATCCAGCCAATCTTATCGAAAAAGGCGGCTTTTCCGCAGCGATGAACTACAACGGGTTCGCCATTCCGGTGAAAGGATTCCTGGCGGACAACAATGTCGCGCCGTCCAAATTCGCCGAGATCCTGGACCAGCGGCGCAAGCAATTTCCACCGGCGACCGCCGAGGAGATGCAGAACCTAATCGATTCGCACGATACCGACCGGCTCGCGTCCATGATCGTGAACGGCCAAGGCAGGGCGATCGAGTACAATCGGAGCAATAACCCGCAGTTATCCGAGACTTATAAGATTCGGAAACCGAACGAACGGGAGAGAAATATTCAGCGTTTGGTCGTGTTACTCCAAATGACCTACGTCGGTGCGCCCATGATCTATTACGGCGACGAAGCGGGGATGTGGGGTGGGGGAGACCCGGATGATCGGATGCCGATGGTTTGGAAAGACCTCGATTATGCCCCGCAGTCGATTGATCCCCGGGGACGCCCACGCGAGCCCGACGAAGTAAAATTCGACGAGGATTTATTCGCATTTTACAAGCATGCGATCGCCCTGCGGCGTGAGCACGAATCACTGAGTCATGGTGATTTCAACATGGTTGCCACAGATGATGAACAGCGGTGCATCGTGATGAGCAGGCATTCGTCGAAAGAAACTCTTCTCATTGCTCTGAATCGGGGCGATCGGGATGCCCGGCTCGATTTCAAGATTTCCGCGGCAAAGTTGGTGCCGATTTTTGTAACTCGCGGCGAGCTTGAATCGATTAAACCGCAGCTGTCCAAGGCTGGGTTTGAAATCAATGTTCCGGGCCTAACCGGTGTCGTATTTCGCTGCGATTAAATCAAAATTGCAGGCTTCGAATTGTAGGCCGTCTCTGTGAGACGGCTGGGGGCGGGCCCGGCGAAGTGATGTGAAATTAGATTGGCGTCTGATACAGACGCCCTACAATCGCTTCTTGTGAGCCGGCCACCGCGGATTTCTAATTGGCTGCCATGGGAGCAGAGCACGGTCTATTTTATCACCTTCTGCGTGGCAAACCGGAAAGCGGTTCTCGCTAACGACCACGCCTGGAAGGTGAGTCGATCTACCTTCGAAAAAATGAATCTATGGAACATTGTAGCGGCGGTTGCCATGCCTGATCACTTACACCTACTTGTAGCTCCAGTCGATCGGGACGCGCCGATAAGCTCTTTTTCGAAGTGGTTTAAACGTTGGTCTAACGAGCAATACTGGAATTGTAGGCCGTCTGTGTCAGACGGCAAAGATATCACCTGGCGCTGGCAGGAAGGGTGTTTCGATCGTCTCCTCCGATCCGATGAATCGCTTTCAGCTAAATGGGAGTATCTGCGCCAGAACCCGGTCCGGGCTGGTCTTGTCGCTAACGCAGATGATTGGCCATACCAGTTTCAGTTTAATCAGGGCGAATTGTAGGGCGTCTGTGTCAGACGCCAGACTAAATTCACGCCGTCTGATCCGCCTTCGCACAGCTACGGCGTCGCAAGCAGAGACAGCCTACAATTTTTCCCTTATCTCCAGATAAGCCGCGCTTAACGGCGGGATCTCGCTGATTGGAATTCCTTCGTCGCGCAGGTAGCCGCGGTTCAATGTCGCATCCGCCAATGGAACCTCGTTGAGGCGGTCTTTCACCGTCATCTCGGCCTGCCGGTCTTGATCCATCAAACCAAGCCGGTTCAGCACCGTCTCCGGAATTCGAACATGGACATCTTTAAGCGCGACCTGCGGATTCAAATTCACCACCACAAGAAATCGCTGCCGGGTCGCCGGATCGTATCGCAAAAAACTATATAGCCAATGACCGCTTGCTTGCTCCTTCAACATCCGGCCGTAGTTGGGATTGTCGCGATTGGCAGAATTTAGTGGAAAACAAATCCCATCCCGAAATGCCGGTTCGTTGAGAAGGTTCACCAACCGGCCGTAAAATGAACGCAATTCTTTTTGCTCGTCGGACAATCGCTCCCCGTCGTATTTGTGGCCGTTTACCCACTTTACCAATTCAGGCATCGACCAGTAATCGAAGATCGAAGTCCGCGCGTCGTTTGCCCCGAACCCTTCGACGCCCTGGCCCGGTTCGCCCACTTCCTGGCCGTTGTAGATCATCACCGGACCGCGGGATAGCCCGTAGAGAATCGCCGATACCGGCCGGCCGACGTTCATTCCGATACCGCCCCACTGCGATTTGGCGGCTAACCGAACTTCGTCGTGATTCTCCGCGTAGCGCAGCGAGTTCTCAAAAATGAAGTCGTCCGGACGCGCCTCATCGATATCGTTGGCCCAACCCGGTCCTTCATAGATCTTCTTAATGGCACGATAGTTCGGATCGTCGTAGACCGCGTTAAATCCGGCGTTCAAAAGATCGAACATGACATTCGATTTGCCGCCATGAAGCTGTGAAATTACTGGGTCGACGCCCGGGACCTTGGCCGGATCATTGTCATAAGCTTCTCCGATGAAAACGACATCGGCATGCCGGGCCCGGGCGCGGGCAATCGCCCAATTCCAGAATTCCGGAGGCACCATGTGCGACATGTCACAACGAAAGCCGTCGACCCCCAGAGCTTGCCAATACCCGATAATCGAATCCAGCTTTCGCCAGGTGTCGGGAACCGGTTTGTCCGGAGCATTTGCGTTTGGATACTCGCGAACGGTTTTGTCCGGCCTGGTGAAATCGAAACCGTAATTGAGCTTAACCGTTTCATACCAATCGTTGATCGATGGCATCCAACTCACGACGTTATTACCCGTGACACGACCGAACTTCATCTCGCCGTCGAACAGAGCGTCACAAGTGGAGACACGCGCGTTGTCGCCTCCTGAGGCTACAGTAGACGCGATCTCTGGTCGCGTGGGGTTGGGGGAAAGCGGCGGGGACGCCGCTTCTACGGCTGCGGCGAGCACTTTGCAAGTCGGGCTAACCGCTTTCCCGTCCTTACAAGTCGGCAAATGTAACGGCGGTCCGGAAGCGTCCGGCTTCAAATAGAAGAAGTTATTTTGGGGCGAAAAAAACAGGGACCGATCGTCGCCCGCCCCATCGTTGCCCTTAGCTCCAAAGTTCTGCTCCGGTTTTACATCCGAGTCGTAGCTGCGGGCCACGTGGTTGGCCACGAGGTCGATCAATGCTTTCATTCCATGCTGATGAATTCGATCGAGCAACGATTTGAATTCTGCCAGCCGATGTTTCGGGTCCTGGGCATAGTCCGGGCAGACATCGAAATAATCCTTGATCGCGTAGGGGCTGCCGGCCAGACCCTTGAGCAGGTCGGGATCGTCTGACGGCTGACCGATTTGAGAATAGTCGGTGGCGGTGGCCTGCTGAAGAACGCCCGTGAGCCAGAGGTGCGTAAACCCCATTTCGTGCAACGCGCTGAGGGCGGCCTCATTGATGTCGTTGAATTTGCCCACGCCGTTTTCGTCTATTCGGCCGTCTTCCTTCCGGGTTTCGTTGGTGTTGCCGAACAAGCGAACAAAGAGTTGGTAGATGCGGAGTTTGGTTCCCCCGAGGCGCGGGTGCACGGTGAGGTAGGGACGCCGCGCTGCGGCGTCCGGACGGCGCAGCGCGCCGTCCCTACCGGGTTCGAGGTTGATCTCGACGTAATGGGAAATGTATTTGTCGCCGGTTCCACTTTCGGTGGCCGGATCGCTACACCCAATTAGTTTTCCCCAGCCGCCGTTCTCGGAAAGGTCTTTTGCGTAGACCGCGCAGTCTACGGTAGCTCCCCGGAGTTCGGACCGCGGAATTCGAAACACAACCGTCCCATTCTTGGAGCGGGCACGGTTGCTTTTTGAGGGTTCCGGATCGTTCCATTTCCATTTTTTCCATTGCCGTTCTCTACCCGAGAGGCTTTCGCCGGAGCCTCGCGCGGAGAGGAGAAGGTCGGCTTTAAACGGGAGGAAAACAGTCGAGCCTTCCTGACCGGATTGAAACGGGAGGACAGCGGAGCCGATCTCGCGATGGGTGCCGAGAGCAACAAAAACAGCGCAATGTTCGCCGACGACGCCGGGTGCCGCGTATTTCACAACTAAATCGGCGTCTGAAACGGAGAGCGTGATCTTCGCACCGTTTGATCCAGAAATAATTTGTGTGGGGACACCCTCCTCGGCCGACATGCCCACCGATGCAAACAGAACAGCGGCGATAAATCCAGCCAGGCGTGCGACTCTGCCGGCGGCATATTCCGGGGAGCGCACGCGCGCTCGCGTGCCAAAGCCAGTCCGGCTCGGACTTTCGGCGCCCTCGTCGAAACATTCCCCTTCAAAGTCCGCAATGGCGATGGCGCCATTGCCAGCACGCGAGGGCGCGTGCGCTCCCTCGAACACTCGGACGCCCCACCGGGGCGTGGTTGCAGGATCGCCCATCAATCGGAAGCGATCGGGCTTTCTGGCGGTGTAACCGTCGGCAGCATGCCTTCTTCGGTTGCGACCTCCTGCAATTGAGCGGTTGCCACGTCGCTACTTGGCACGAACAGGGTCAGCACGCAGGCGATCAGCATGCAGACGCCGCCGAACACAACCGCGCTCAATCGATTCACTTGCGGGAAATGTTCCATTACCCGGCTCAGGACGAGCGCAATGATCACCTGCGGGATGACGATGAAGAAATTGAAGATCCCCATATAAACGCCCATCCGTTCCGGCGGGAGCGCACCCGAGAGCATGGCGTACGGCATCGAGAGAATGGAGGCCCAGGCAATACCAACGAGTATAAACGCGGCCAGTAACATCCACGGTTCGCGGATGACGCCGACACTGGCCAGGCCGATTCCGCCCAGCAGTAGCGAAACCACATGGATCCATTTGGCGCTGACTACGCGTCCAATCCAAAGAAACGCGATCGCGGCGATAAAGCCGACGAAGTTGTAACGGGCGAAACAATCACGGGCCAGGTTGATCCCGCGTTCGTAGAGCTCCGAATGCGGATCGGTGGCGCCCAGAATGTTGCGGGCGACAGCTACGCTGAAGAAAATCCACATGCAGAACAGCGCCATCCAGGTAAAGAACTGGACGGCGGCAAGCTGTTTCATTCGTCCCGGCATTTCGCGGAAAGCGTCCCAGATGCGGCCCAGGCTTTCCGATTGTCTGTGGCGTAACGCCTCGAAATCTTCTGGTGGATATTCGCGGGTGGTTACAATGGTCCAGAGAACAGACAGGAAAAATACAATGGCGCCGACGGTGAAGGCGATAACGACGGTGCGCGGGATGGGATGCGCGACATTTGTTTGAATACTGATGCCGTAATCGTGCAACCAGCCCGGCAGCTTCGAGGCGATGACCGCGCCGGCCCCGATAAATGCGGACTGCATGGCGAAACCGACGGTACGCTGTTGGTCGGGAAGAAGATCGGCTACAAACGCGCGGAAAGGTTCCATGCTGACGTTTACGGAGGCATCGAGAATCCAGAGAAGCCCCGCTGCCATCCAGAGCGTGCCGGAATGGGGCATGGCCAGAAGCGCCAGCGAGGCAAAGATCGCGCCGGAAAGAAAATAGGGCCGGCGGCGTCCCAGCGGCCCCCAGGTGCGATCGCTCATGTGACCGATGATAGGTTGGACAATCAATCCGGTAAGCGGCGCGGCCAGCCAGAGCAGCGGCAGGGTGCTTTCGCTGGCCCCGAGATATTCGTAGATGGCGGACATGTTCCCCATCTGCAATCCCCAGCCAAATTGGATCCCGAAGAATCCGAAACTCATGTTCCAGATTTGCCAAAAGCTCAGGCGCGGCTTCGTCTTCACGTCCACATTAGGCCATAATCGGCCCTAAATTTGAAGCAAATCGTGCGTGTTGCTCTGGGCCGCGCCTGAAAGTTCCAAAACCCAACCACCAAGCACCAGGGAAGCTCCAAATTCCAATCAGCAAAATCGAGAAGCCGGCGTGCATCTGTTTGGTGCTTGAGGTTTGGAGCTTGATGCTTCCTTGGGGTTTGGGGTTTGGAACTTGGAGCTTTTACCCGCGAATCACTTTGATTCGCGGGTAATCTGGAACTGGTTGAAGAAGGCATCGTATTTCTCGCCGTTGCGATCGAAAATGGCAAAGCTCTGGATGGATCCGCCGCTTCCGGACAATTTGCGTCCCGGCAGTTTGGTTACATTCTTGTCCTTTAACGTCTGGATCTCGAGATCGTAGGTATCGGGGCCGGTGATTGTCACGGTAACCGAAATTCCCGAATCGGTAAAAGGAACCCCGGAATCGGCCTTATCTGCGCCTGAACCGTCGTAGATCTGGTAATTATCTTTGCCGTTGTAATAACCGAATTCGAACACGGCATCCTTGTTATAATCGGCTACGGAAGAACTGGCGTTGCTCGTTCGCAGGACAATGCCGACGGAGCCCGGGGTCGGATCGTCTTTGTCGAATTTTTTTTCGAACATGCCGTTGTCCATCATGAAGGAAAAGGAATCGCCAACCTGGAGCGGTTTTTCAAAAGCGCGGTAGCCGACGGCTTGTTCGAATCCGGAGCCGTTGGCGAAGAGGCCGAATGCCTTGTCATTTTTCATGATGCCGTTCAGGTCCGGGTTGTTCTTGGTATCGGCGATGAAAAACCCGGCGTGACGCTCGTTATCGTTGCCTTCCGTGGTCAGGGTCCAGTTGCTAAAGCCGGTTCCGCCGTTTTTGGTGTTGTCCCATTGACCGTCGTAAGCCGATTGGCTGGCGTCATCTTGGGCGATGACAGTGGATTCGGCCCGGGCGGTGAGGACAAAGGCGGCCAAAATAATGATCGACCCGATAATGGATTGTCGTTTCATAACGGAAATGTTAACCGCGGATTACGCGGATGGCGCAGATTAACAGAAGGAGGGAATGAAGGGAAGCGGCCAAAACTGGAGTTGTAGGGCGTCTGCCGCGCCTGCAATCGCTGTGGCGAAGCACTGCGGGCATGGTGTCAGACGCTGCTCAATTTTTTGCCGCGCCGTCTCACAGAGACGGCCTACAATTGGCCCAGGGTTTCTCGAAGAGGCTGCCCGCGAAACACGCGAAAGGACCCGAAAGGGGAATTTCTAATCTGGAAACCAGGAAGCCAGGAGCGGATTGCTAAGGAAAGCAGGAAAGCAGGAAAGAGCTGGAATAAAGGAGGAGTGGAGTGTTGGAGTAATGGAGTGGTGGAAAAAGAAAACGAACGGTTCGCAGCGTTCTTCAGACTCGAACCCTCAATCCCAAACTCCTCAAAATCTGCGCTAATCTGCGTAATCTGTGGATAAAAAGAAATCTGGAAACCAGGAAGCCAGGAAAGGAGATTATCTCTAAAGAAAGCAGGAACGCAGGAAAGCACTGGAATAAAGAAGGAGTGGAGTGATGGAGTGGTGGAAAAAGAAGCGAACGGTAACGGTAACGCTTCGCAGCGTTCTTCAGACTTGAACTCTCAATCCCAAACCCTCCCCTCGAATCTGCGGTAATCTGCGTAATCTGTGGATAAAAAGAAATCTGGAAACCAGGAAGCCAGGAAAAGAGATTATCTCTAAAGAAAGCAGGAACGCAGGAAGGAATTTGGATCTGGAAACCGGGAGGCCGGGAATTCCTTTTGAGACAGGATTTACAGGATTAACCAGGATTGGCGCGGCTGAGGATTGGAAAATAACAGACGCTGCACGCGCATGCGGCGCCAACCGAGTCGATCTCGGCCGTTAGGGTTGGAACGCTACCGCGTTTTAGCCCTTGGTCCGCCGCCGCAAAGCAAGCAAGCCAACCGCTCCGGCAAGCATCAGAGCGCAGGTGGAAGGCTCAGGAATAGCCGAAAAATTCGTCATTTTCCAGTCGGTCATATTCGTACCGGATGGATTGGCAGCATCGAAGACGCTGACCCCGAAAGCGCCTGCTGGGATAAAGGTGCCGGGATCGGACATATCGATGGCGGTAAAATCGCCCGGAGTTGTTGGCACCGTCCAAGCGCTCGAATTGTTGGTTACGATCACCCAGGACGTGGCGCTTGCGGGGGTGCTCGAATTCAACACCCAGATGTAAAGCTGTTTTCCGTTGAAATTAGTGTTTGTAAGTAACGCGTCCGTAATGAACTGGCCCATGGAGTTAATTCCACCAGCCCCGATGGTCGTGCTGTCGAATTGTGTGAAATTGGTGCTCAGGGAGCTAAAGGTCTGATTTGTCGAGAAATCAAATCCGGGTGCCCAGGTGCCAAGGAGGACGGCATCACCGTCCGGCGCGAAAGCACCGCTCGAGTCCAGAACATGATCCGCGAGTGCCCCGTATTCGACTTGCTCCTGAGCACGCACTGACGCAACAAGAGAGATTGTTACTGCGATTGCAACGAAGGTGAACAACGAATACGGGCGTTTCATAAATGGACAACTTGCTCTATAGATTCATGGTTGGTTGCGGCACGTACCAAATAAACGAACCGTTAGTATTTTTCCGCTTAATTGTCACAGCCGCGGTGTCCGGAAGCGTTACATTGGACGCGTCGCTGGCCCCAGTCTGCCAGCGATTGTTAAGCGTGCTGTAAAAATAGATCGTAGATAACCCGGTCGCGCTGTCGTACACACTCACCGTGTCTGCTTGGCTCGAAGTAGCGGCGCCCAATACCCCCGTCGCTGGATTGCCAGTATAAAGATTTGAGTTCGCCAAAGTCACCGATGCCAGCGGATACGGATTCGGCAGATAATTGATGTTCTGCGGATTGCCGGCGTTGTTGCCACCTTGGACATACAAGCCGGTCGGTCCCAGTTTCACCCCTCCCACAAGGTTGAACGAAACCGGCGTGGCCGCTTTGCGTTCGACTCGCAGTGCGACGTCCGGCGGAATTACAGCGTTTGTTGCGTCGGTGGCGCCAGCCTGCCAGCGGTTGTTGATGGTGCTGTAAAAATAGAGTGTGCTCAACCCGGTCCTGGGATCAAAAACCTGAACGATATCGGCCGAACTGGAAGTCGGCCCACCTAAAAGACCGGCTGAATTGTTGGCGCCGAACACCGTCGCCATAGTCCACATTGGGCGCACCTTGATGGTCGAGGTTCCTGCAGTTAAAGAAGCGGAGATGTTGTCGGCCAAGGTGATCGCCGAATCGGTGTTGGAGACGATGTCCGAAAGCCGGCCGGCAATCGTTCCATTGGTAACTTCAATGTAATGGGTGTTATTGAAGGCGCCGGAAGTAAACGTCGCTGAAGGAAACGTCAATACTGTCTGGTTACTTCCGTTGGTAGAAACACCGGCGGCGGGAATCAAACCTTGGAAAACTGGGAGACGTGTCAGGTCCAGCGAGAGCAGGGTAAAGCCTCGAATACTAGCTGGCTTGGCATTTACAGTCAGAGTTGTAAATCCGACTGGGTCAGTGGCGACGGTTTGGGCATTGCTCAAATTGAATGCGCAGAGAGCAAGACCGATTACGAGAAGAACAGTGGAACGGCGCATTTGGGGTATAATCCTCTGGGTTACAGGAAAGCCTACGAGGTTTGGGTAAAACAACGCAAGCAAAAAATTCCTAATTTTTATGGTTGGTTGATGTTTTTTCGCTTGACTCCGGGCAAGGCCGAAGCCCAGCTTTTTAACCCGCGCAGTTTGTCCAATTTACCCCCGCGTTGCAAGCATAAAAATCGACGTTTTTCCCGGATCAGCGCCCTTCATCCTTTCATCGGGCCCGACCCAGAAAAGCCGATCGCGAAACGGCCCGGGGACGGGGAGGTTGGCTGGAGCCAGATGCCGTGGGTTCGCCGCGACTCCCCGGGGGCTTTTCGCCCGATCCCGTGGAGGACCCTTAGCAATGAAAAGAGTCTCGATTGCAAATCTCGGGATGGCGGTCCCCCCCGAAGTAGATGATGGTCTCGGATCTGCCACCCAGAAGCGCCCCTAGATTCGGGCGGGCTTGGCCGGTCGGCGGATTGCAATACCCCGGCGAAAAGCTGTTCCCCTTAGGAGACTGTTGAAATACTGAGGTGGGCCGCGGTGCTGTTCGATTTTGGCCTTGGCCAAGGCGCGAGCGGTCCGAGCCGGACTGGCATAGCCGATATCCGCAGCGATCTCGGCCAAGCGGGCAACGCCGGACAAGGCCAAAATCAAGGCAACCCGCGGGGCGCGCGCGACGACCGCCCCAGTGTTTCAACAGTCTCCTAGCCGCCGCTTGGGGCCACAGGCGGCTCCGCTTTTTCGATCCCGCTCAGTTGTTCCTCGTAAAACTTGCTCGAGCTTATGTAAAGATAATGGCGCCTGGCGTCGTAGAGCGCCACCGCACCGTCATCCTCGCGGCGCCAGCGGCGCCAGGTCGGTTTGCCGGTCGGTTCCGCCTTCCACTGGCCGGTCCCGTTTGCCTTGAGCAGCCGTTCGATCTCGCTGGCGGACATATCGGACTGGTCTCTTTTCGAGAACATTTCCATTTGGCTGACCCCATCCACGAGTTTGACCCCAATCACGTATTCGGCTGAAACGAACCCGCGCATTACTCCAAAGGTTTGGGTTTGGACTTCGCCGACCGATTTGCCATAGCGCTGGTCAACTTCGGCTTCGCTCTGTCCAACATCAGCCCGGGCAATAGCGGTAAGGGCAACGAACAATGAAACTGTGGCAACGTATCGTTTCATGGCCAGTGATGATAAACCAAAGGAGAATGCTGCGCTTTGCTTTTTGGGGCGCTTCGATCCTTTACCACTGAGAACGGCGGGTTTCCAGCCGCCGAGGCTGATATTTTCATAAGGGCGACTGGGAACTCGCTCCTCCCAGTAGGAACTCTCAACCGAAGCAAAGCGAAAGCGGGGCGAGAAGTGCCGGCTGCAAGAGGCGCAAATGTAGCGCAAGCCTCTGGCTTGATCCAGCCGCAGTTGGCGGGGTAGGCGTAGCCGCTGAAGGTGCCGGTGAAGAGGGAAACGCGCGGGTTACCGATCGATTCGAAATTGATCCAGCCGATGTTGGCGCCCCAGGCGTAGGAATTCGTCGTATTGATTGTGGATGTGCCGGCGCCATTGGCCGTGGGCGCGGCGAGCAGAAGCCCCCAACAGAGCAGATAAAAATTTCGTTTCACGAGCCGGGTTATCTGGATCGATCTTATTTCATTGGGATCCGTTAGACCGGCATCTGGATTCGTAATAGCAGCATCGATCCCATCTCGGCTCGGCCGGAATGTTCATCCAGATCATCCAATTTTGGCACGGACAAACGGAAGTTAATGGGCAGCGCTCTTTTCACATCGAGGTCTTAATGGATTTCGAAGTTAGCCCACGGGTTGGAAGTGTTGTTGATGTATCCGTCGCCGATCAGGTCGGCCGTTTTGATGGTCTGTCCGACGAATTGAGGCGTCGCAACAAAATCAAAAGGCGTGGTCGCGAGGGCGAAGTTATTGTGGATCACGACGGTATTCTTGCCATACAAAGCAATCCCGATGGGCGCGTAAATGATCGCGTTGTCTTCGATAAAATTCGCCTGATCGCCGACAGAAATGGCGCCAACACCCAGGCCAGCGTGATGAGCGTTGTGATGCGGTTAGAATTAGCAGGAGATAACAGAGTTCACGGAGGTAGAAATTTGATCAGGAACACCAAAAACGGTCTTCTTTCTTCCCTCCTGTGAAGCCTGCGCGGTTAGAATTAACAGGAGACAACGGAGATCACAGAGGCGCGGTTTTTCAACGCCCAACGCCCAACGCCCAACGCCCAACGCCCAACGCCCAACGTTCAACGCCCAACGTTCAACGCTCAATGGCACCTCATCACCCGCGCTGTAACGGGCAAGCGCAGCGAAAGCGCACTTTTCACTGCGAAAAATGCTCGGGGCGGGACTTGAACCCGCATGCCTTTCGGCATACGCCCCTCAAACGTACGTGTCTGCCATTCCACCACCCGAGCCGGTGGCGAAGCCAAGGGCTTCGCAGAAGCTAGAAGATGGAAGATAGGAGATCGGGTCGCAAGGGGAAAACGGAGCCAACGCCCAACGTCCAACGCCCAACGCCCAACGCCCAACGCCCAAGGCTCAACGTCCAACGCCCAACGCCAACGCCCAACGTCCAACGTCCAACGTCCAACGTCCAACGTCCAACGCCCAACGTCCAACGCCCAACAAATACCCGCTCGACAAACTCTCGCCCCACCGAACCGTGACTGCCGTGCCTGGTTCGCCGCTTGCTTACCCGATTCTGTGACATCCGCGGAATGGCGGTTAGATTCTTGCTGATTCGGTAGGGAGATCAGGATTAAGAGCATGAGCAGGAGCAGGAAGGAAGACGGGGATTGGATCAAGATCGATCTGCATATCCATACCCTCGAGGATCCGAAGGACGTCATCGATTATTCCGCTAACCAATTGCTCGAACGCGCCAAGGCGCTCGGGTTCGGTGTCCTCGCCATTACTTTGCACGACGCGGTGTTCGATCGGCCGGAAGTGTTTGCCAAAGCGGCGGCGATGGGGATTCTCCTCATTCCCGCAGCGGAGATGCGCCTGGAAGGCGCGGACGTAATCGTCCTCAACGTTACCGCGAACGATGTCTCAAATCTGAAAACGTTTGCCGATCTTCGGGCCTTGCGAGCCCGGCGAGGCGATTCGATTTTTACGATTGCGCCGCATCCGTTTTATTTCCTCGGTGGCTCGATCGGTTCCCGATTGAGCAAGGAGATCGATTGTTTTGATGCCATAGAGATCTGCCATTTCCATAAGGGTCCGGTAAATCCCAATTGGTGGGCCGCTCGGGTAGCCAGGAAGTTTGGCAAACCGCTGATCGCGACCTCCGATGCGCACCGGCTGCATGCCTTTGGCCGCCATTACACCAGCATTCCGCGGTCGAATGGAGAAGCGACGTCCTGTCGCTTTAGGGTGGAAAGGCGTCCGGCCTCCGGTTCGGACGAGCCGCCGGCTCGGAGAGAGTCCGCATCTACTTTGACCTGCGAAGAATTTTTTGGGGCGCTGCGCACCGGTCCCGTTCGTCTAACCAGTCCGCCGGCATCGATCAGGGATTTTTGGAGCGCCGTCTATTTCATCTTTCTGGCTCATCCGTTTCGCCGCCGGCGCCGCCGCCGCTGCTGTGATCTTGTAGAGGCGGCGGTGCCGGCCGCAACCCGGCGCAGTGTGTAGAGGCGGCCGTGCCGGCCGCAATTTGACCGCCGCAAGCGATTACCCTGCGGGCGACACGCCCGCCACTACATTCTTGAATTCCAGGGCCAGCCGGTACACACGTAAAGCGATGAAGAGAACGATCTGCCTTCTGATGGCGCTGGCCGTGGCTTTTACCGGTTGTCAATCGGCCGCCAAGAAGAAGGAAAAGGAAAGGCTGGGAAAACACGAAAAGGCGAAGCTGCGCGAGGAAGCGAACAACGACGTCGACTTACAGGCGTTCGTGGGCCGTTTGCGCAAGGCAGTCGCGGCGCACGACGTGAACACGCTCGCGGGAATGATGACGCCGGATTTCGGTTACAGCCTGAACCCGGAGAAATCCGGTGAAGGTGTGTTCAAGTATTGGGACGATCTCAATCTTTGGCCCGAGCTGGCAGGGATTTTGACGGAGAAATTTGTCAAAAAAGGCGCTTACATGGTGGCGCCACCGCAATTTGCGGATGAGTCGCTCAATTACGATGGTTATCGGGCCGGGATTCGCCGCGTAAACGGCAGCTGGAAGTTTGCTTATTTCGTTAACGGCTGACCAGGAAGCCAGGAGCGGATTGCTAAGGAAAGCAGGAAGGCAGGAAAGAACTGGAATAGGGGAGGAGTGGAGTGGTGGAGAAAGAGACGAACGGTTCGGAGCGTTCCCTAGACTTGAACCCTCAATCCCAAAATCTGCGCTAATCTGCGTAATCTGTGGCTAAAAAGAAATCTGGAAGCCAGGAAGAGGCTAAGGAAAGCAGAAAAGCAGGAAAGAGCTGGAATAAAGAAGGAGTGGAGTGCTGGAGTAATGGAGTGATGGAAAAAGAAACGAACGGTTCGCAGCGTTCTTCAGACTTGAACCCTCAATCCTGAACCCTCCCCTCGAGTCTGCGGTAATCTGCGTAATCTGTGGATAAACAATCTGGAAACCAGGAGGCCAGGAAGAGGTATTTGCTAAGGAAAGCAGGAAGGAATTGAATCTGGAAACCAGGAAGCCAGGAAAGAGAAGAAAGATTGGAAATCGGGATCACAGGGAATCTATGGATAAAAACGAATCCTGTTAATCTTGTAAATCCTGTCTAGTTGTTCCTGGCTTTGTCGTTTCCGGATTAGAGACTGTCGCCGCCGGAGGCGCCTCCCACTTTTGGCAAAAGGATTGCCGGCTTTCAGCCGGTATGGTTGGCAAATCGGCAGGATGCCGATTTAAGCGACCAACATGGTCGCGCTCCCCAAATCCTGTTAATCTTGTAAATCCTGTCTAGTTCAATTTCCTGCTTTCTTGCTTTCCTTAGATATTTCCGTTTCAGGGTCCGAGATCGTAAATCGCGCCCCAATTTCCTGAAGCCACCGGAGTCAAAGTTTTTTCCCAGGGTCGGGAGCTGATTGGATAATTGATGTTCTCTTCCCGGCCCCAAAAAATGTAGCGTGTCCGGAGCTCGCGGGCGGTCTCGCGCCAGCCCTCCTGGCCTAACATCAGGCGATTGAGTTTCGCTTCAGTATCGTGGAAATCAAAGCCTTGAGTCCAAAGATGCCCAGGATAACCAAGCACAGCTTTACGCCCTTGAAGTAAAATGGGATGATTATAAGTCGGGAAAATAGCGAAGCGCGCTTCGACAGGCAGATTGCGAACCCCAATGGCGACGCCGGCCAGTTCCGCGCGATTGGCAAAGCCGTATCCGGGGGAGGCAAGGCCCCCCAACAAGCTGACAAAGCCGGAACCGAAAAGCAGGACGCAGGCCAGGACTCGGATCGGCACCGGCCAGTTTCTGATTAGACCAGTCCAAAGAAATGGCAGGATAATGAAGTAACCCCAAAACATCAGTTTGAGATTGTCCCAACTCCAAGGCGCGGTCTTGACCAGGAGGCCGAAAACAAAAATTGCGACCGCCGGGCAGAGAAAAGCGACATCTTCGGGAAGTTTATTGCCCAGGCTCTCGCGATTCTTCCAGACCCGCCACCCGGTCCATCCCACCAGAAAAATGATGACCGGCACCCAAAATCCAAAGTTGACCCACCAAAATTCGAAAAACGGCATCTTAAAGCTGTCGGCGTTCTCGACCCAGCCGGGCTGCCATTGCAAGATCGAGCCTGCCTGGAAATGATCGGTGATCAGCCAGATAAGGAAGGTGGCCGGAACGAACGCAGCAATGACAACAGTGACAACGTGCCCGCGGATTTGCGGGTTACCGAAAATAAAGAAAAAGACGAGGACGATGGTTAGGGCGAGAAAGGTATGGACATGGAAAAGCGGCATCGAAGCGTAGAGCGAAAATTCGATCCAAAATGGAAGAGGGCCGCGTCCGGGGAGCGTGCTTGAATACGTCGTCGGCGCGCCGGCCGCGGCGTTACCGGCGGCCTCCCCTTCGGTTAACGGTTGCGTGACCGCCTCTGCTTGATGGAAAAATTTCTGGCGCCAATGCCAAAGAAGGAGCAGCCCGACAGGAATTGCGTAGAGCAATCCGCGCTGGGTGACAAACATCGACAGAGCAATGCTTTTCCATGCGATCGTGTTCTTTCCCTGGTAATCCTGGAATTGGAAGGTGTGCAAAAACTGCTGGAGGCCGACGATGCCGCCGTTAAACAGGAAACCGGCTGCGCCGAACGCGCCGCCCCAGCGATAGAATGCGTAAAAGGTCGCCACCGAGGCAAGCAATCCGACCCAGATCAAGCCGCGAATCAGGTCGACATGGACCAGGCAGAGCAAGGCGTTAAACAGATCGATCCCGACCGGATAGCGGAGTTTGCTGAAGACGTAGATCGGATTGTCCGGCCAAAGCGCTATGCCATTAGCGAACGTTTTAATGTATGTGATGTGGAGGGCGAGATCGCCCAGGTTATTGACCGATTGAATTTTCAGGTCGTTACCGTCGATAAAGAGTAGCCAGCAAAAGGAGCGCACCGCAAAGATCGCGAAACAGAGGGCCAGGAGCCAAAACCAGACGGAGCGGTAACGGCGGCCGGTTTGGGGGGCTTCCTTTTGTTCCGGCTGGGTCTTGCCCAGACGCCGCCGGGCCCGCTTGGATAGTTGGACCTCCGGTTCGATTGCAACGGGCCTCCGACGCCGGACCCGGCGGTCGACCGTCGATAAAAAGGCCGCCCCTGCCGCCGCCGCGCCCAGGAGCAAGGAAATAAAGGCGCTGGCCGGGCTAAGTCCACCTCCGGCCAGACCCAAAACGACCGCCGAAACGGTCGAAAAATTGACAAAGGTCAGCCCGGCGGAAAGTCCTTTCATTCAGACGGCGGCCCAAAGGTTAGCCCGAACCCTTTCCGACGAAATCCGGTTGTCGGCCAGGGAAGAAATCTTTGAACCGTTTTGCTTCGAGATAAAGTTTGGAAGTGTCCTGGTAGGGACGGATCGTCAGCGGCTCGGTGTAATACGATTTTTGGAGCCTTCCTTCCACGGTCTTGATTTGATCGTGCTGGACCAGAAGAAAGTCGCCATCGACTTTTGGGGGAAGATTGTCGTGTTCGTAATAACCGACATTGGGAAAATCGTCCAGGATCCAGGGAAGAGGGTAGGCGCTGGGACGGATGATATGCCCGACCATCTGATAGAAGATCGGATTGCGATGGGCCAGTTCCAGCACCGGCCGGGTTAATTCAAAGATGTCGTTGTAAGTCTGGACGTAAACATACGGCTCGGTGGTGAAGAAATAGCCGATGTTTTCGGCCACGTTCTTATTTGGATCCCAGTCGTCCGAAATAAACTTGGTGCAGCGGAAATAATTCAGGGATACGGCCCAGCCTAACGAGCTGCAAAGCAGAACGATCAAGATCGTCTGTTCGATTTTTCTGTAGGCCCTCGGCACAATCAGAGGAATAGCGCCAAACAGGAAGAGAAAGGGCCAGACAATGTTGATGATGCACCAGGGGGTTTTGTAATGCACGATGCTGTAGGCGATCAGCGTTCCCACTCCGTAAATGGCCAGGTAGCGCAGGCTGATATTTTTTAGCATCTGGCAAAATAGACAGCTGACCAGGCCGGCCAGCACGGGCCATTCATAGCGGGCAATCAGCTTCAGCCAGTAATCCCACGGCTTTTCATGCCCATGTCCCGCTTCCCCGGTCTCGAACCACGCCGCGTAGGCCCGATAAAGGCCTTTCACACCGCTCCAGTGAAGAAAGGTTCCCGAATAAAAAAAGACAATCGCGAATACGGCTGTCCCGATGACCATGGCAAGGTCGAGAAAATCCCACCGCTGTTTCGCCGGTCGCGCATCGGGGGCCCGGGTCAGCAGGTTGGAAACGTAGGCGACGCCGACGGCGATGATCGCGCACCCGAGGTGGATGACGTAGGTTTCCTTGGTCAGGATCATTCCGGCGAGACCCATCCCGGCGCACCAAAGATATCCGCGCGTTCCAAAACGCCAGAGCCCGAGCAAGCCGAAAATGAAGAGCATTGAAAAAAGAACCAGCCAGGCTTCGTGGATGGAGTAGCGCCCGTAAAATACGAATCCGGGCGAAACGGCCATGGCCAGCGCGGCCAAACGGCTCACGTTGCGTCCCACAAACGGCTCAAATTTCAGGGTCAACCAGATACTAATCGTGCTGACCACGACCACCGGGAGACGCAGCGCCCAGACGTTTCGGCCAAACAAACTCTGGGAGAGAAACAACACGTAGAAATGGAGCGGACCGTGGTAATTGGTCGGGTCGTAATCATAAAAGCCGGTCTTAACCATTTGATCGACAAACCAGCCGTTAATCCCCTCATCGAAATGAGGCGGCTTGATTCCCAACAGCAAAACACGCAGGAAAGCGCCCAAACCGATAATCAGCCACGGGGTCCAATCCATTTGGGCGAGCTGTTTCTGCCAGGCTTGAATCTGCTCCCGCCAATCGTTCCCGAGGTAGCCCGCCGTACTCGCGGTGGAAGTGTTAGCGATGGTCTGATCCATTTTAGCAAAAATTGCGGCCACGATCCGGTCCTGCCGGTCTAAAGCAATTTTCGGGCAATGCCCATGGAGAACGCCGACCTGGACCGGATTTGAGATTTCGGGGTTCGTTCCCTCCTGTTCCTGAATTATCTGTTGGTAAAGTCATGCTTTCGCGCTTCAGGTTCCTTTTTATCCACAGATTACGCAGATTAGCGCAGATTTTGAGGTGGGGACTTCCCAAATCCAGTTAATCCTGTCGGATTTCCTTTCCTGCGTTCCTGCTTTCTTCAGAGATAATCTCCTTTCCTGGCTTCCTGGCTTCCAGATTGTTGGTCCACAGATTACGCAGATTAGCGCAGATTTTGAGGAGTTTGGGATTGAGGGTTCAAGTCTGAAGAACGCTGCCAACCGTTCGTTTCTTTTCCACCACTCCACCACTCCACTCCTCCCCTATTCCAGCTCTTTCCTGCGTTCCTGCTTTCTTCAGAGATAATCTCCTTTCCTGGCTTCCTGGCTTCCAGATTCAAATTCCTTCCTGCTTTCCTTAGCCTCTTCCTAGTTTCCAGATTCCGGCTTTCCTAAGCAATCGCCGGGGACGGTCCTCATCGAAAATCTGCTGGCGCGGCACCTTGCCCGCTGTTACTTGGCGCTGTGCGAATACTCGTGACCGGTGGGTGCGGATTCATCGGAAGCAACTTTATTCGGTATTTTCTCCAACATTACAAGCAGGCGTCGGTCAGCAACGTCGATGTGCTGACCTACGCCGGTAACCTGGCCAACCTGGATGGCGTGGTCGAGGAACATGGCGAGCGCTATGAATTTTTCAAAGCCGACATTGCCAATCCCGACCAGATGGACGCGCTCATGACCGAGCACCAGTTTTACGCGATCGTAAATTTCGCGGCCGAATCGCATGTCGACCGGAGCATTAACGATCCGTTGAATTTTATTCACACCAATGTCATCGGCACGAGTGTTCTGCTCGATTGCGCGCGCCGCCATGGGGTCCAGCGGTTCGTTCAGATCTCGACCGATGAGGTTTACGGATCGTTAGGGCCGGCGGGAAAGTTCACCGAGGAAAGCCCGCTCGATCCCAGTTCTCCCTATTCATCGAGCAAAGCCGGAGCGGACCTGCTGGCCCTGGCCTGCCACAAGACCTATCGACAGGAAGTGATCGTGACCCGGTGCTCGAATAACTACGGCCCGTACCAGTTTCCGGAAAAATTGATCCCGCTCATGATCATCAAAGCGCTCCGGAACGAGCCGTTGCCGGTCTACGGCGACGGCATGAACGTGCGGGACTGGATCCATGTGGAGGACCATTGCTCCGGGGTGGTAGCGGCGCTGTTCGAGGGCAAACCGGGAACGGTTTATAATTTTGGCGGCGGGAACGAGATCGCGAACCTCGATTTGGTGAAACTGATCCTGAAAAGCCTCGGTAAACCGGAGAGCCTGATCTCGTTCGTCACCGACCGGTTAGGGCACGATCGCCGTTATGCGATCGATTCCTCTTTCGCTCAGCGCCATCTGAACTGGAAACCGAGAAAAAATTTCGAGCACGGCCTGACCGAGACGATCAAGTGGTACATGGACTACCCGAACTGGTGGCAGCCTTTGCTCGAGCGCGCGGGCAGGTATTAAACTGGCGCAACTTTTCAAGTTGTGAATCAAATAGGAGGCAAGTCAAAAACTTGCGCCACTTTACAGCGCGAATGGACCAGCCTTCGCCGGGCTACGGCGGCGCGGCAGGCGCGAATATGGAGGAGATTCCAGGCCGTCTTCGTTTTTAGTACCTCCGGATGCATTTTTATCGGGTGCGTCTTGTGCCCTGAAATCGAGGGCTCACTTTCGTTATCTTGCTGGGCGTATTCTGGTGTGGG
Organism: uncultured Verrucomicrobiae bacterium; assembly: GCA_963728975.1. GTDB lineage: Bacteria > Verrucomicrobiota > Verrucomicrobiia > Chthoniobacterales > UBA10450 > DATFCK01. The sequence goes on along the minus strand of CAVSMF010000001.1, from coordinate 163,366 downwards.
CGCCCAATTCCCGCAGGCCACCAGCAGTGGCGGCAGTGGTCGTGCGATCGCTACGGCACGCGCAAAACGACGCTCAGGCTATCGGCGTAACCGTCATTAAAAGCGCCGGCGTTCCGGTTCATCGTCAGCGTCACGAGCAGTTGCCGGGTGTTAGGCGGGACGGCAATCGTCTGCGACCGGAGCAGGAGGCTGGTAATGTTGCCGCGATCGACGTTCGTCACGGGTCCGATTGTGCCACTGCCGCCCAGGTTTGTGGTTCCGTTGAAGAACTCCACCTTGAGCGCGGCGTTGTCACCGTCGGTCACATCTCCGCCCAGCCATCCGGAAAGATCAACAACTGCATGTCCGTTATCGATGTCGGCTGCGTTCGCGGAAACATTGATTGTCTGCGTGGCCGTACTTATGGACGCGTTGCCGCCGGCGAAGAATTGATTGGCGCGATCGGACGGGCCCGCGTCGGTGGTTTTTGGAAAACCACTGGTGTCGCCGGCGGGTTTGTAGTTAACGACCGTGAACGCGCTGCTGGTTGTCCAACCAGGCACGGCAATGGCTGCTCCGGTGGCCGAAAACGACCCAGCCTCGGCATTGCCATTCACCAGCAGATTCACGCCGGGTGCCGGTAACACACTCACCCGGTAAAAAGCTTTGCCCAAGCTAACCGCACCGGGATCGGTGAATGTCGCTGGCCCATTGGCCAGCGGCGTCTGATCGTTCACGCCGGTGATAGGCAGCCACATTGGATCCGTGAGCGCGGCTTTCCGCTCGAGGCGGTAAGTCTTCCCGCCTGTCGCATCGTAGGTAACAAGGATGTCGTTTCCGTTGCGCGCGATGGAAATGATCCTCAGCAACGGATCGATTCCGATAACGGTAAGGACAACGCCGGTGCTGCTAACGTCGGCGCGCACGGTCAAGCCGCTGCTGCTGCTGACGGTGGAAAAATTGCCGGTCTCGCCGTTGCTGGTGATGATTTGAAAGGTGTCACCGATCTTCGGTCGGAAGCCGTTGACGAGGCTCACATCCAGGACGCCGCCGAGCGAGGCGATCCCGGTTGCCGCGATCTGATCGAAACCGCTGCCGGCCGTCGCACCGCCGAGCTCGATTTTTAGAGTCGCGCCGCTGGTCTGCACATAGTTGCCATTCACCGTCAGCTTGCCCGGCGAATTTCCAGGAGCGACGATCCCCCCGCTGTTCACCGTCACCGCACCCACCGCACCGCTGCCACCGAGGGTGGCGCCGCTGCTGACCGTGACTGGACTGGTGATGCTGCCGTTAACGAGCAGCGTTCCCGCAGTGACCGCAGTGGCGCCGGTGTAGTTGCTCGCGCCCGACAGAGTAAGCGTACCGAAGCCGAGCACCCCGCCGCCGCCTTTGGTTAGGCCGCCGCTGCCAGTCAGATTACCGTAAAATTCGGCCGTATGCCCGTAGGTATAAGTCCGGACACCTTCCGATCCTATAGTGAAGTTATTGTAGAAGGTGGCGTCAGCCACGAACTCAACGAATCCGCCCTGGATAGTGAGCGGCGGGTTATAACTGGAATTCGGGCCGGCGAGGAAAGCATTTACACCTATGGCGAGCCCGCCGGTGTCATATACCATGAAAGAGGTAGCCTGGATGAAGCCGTTATCATCAACGCGGAGAAGTCCCGTGCCGGCCGGACCTATTGATGTGCCGCCGACATACACACTGGCGGCAACGTAACAAACTGAATTTTGCCCGCTGATCGTAGCCACTCCAGAGGTATTTGCGCCGTAGCCAATGTAGATGTTGCCCCACGTGTTAACGTGCCCGCCGTTGTAAACGTCTAATGTTCCATCACCTGAGTTTCCCACCCAGATAGAACCCGTGGCCTGCCATTCCGAAAGGTAGTCGATAACCAAAGCCGATCCGTTTGAGCCGGAGCTGAGACCTAGATATCCACGATTGCAAAATACTTTTCCGTGGTTGTGAATTTCCATGCGGCCGCCGGTCGTATTGCCGATAACCATATCACCGAGCGTTCCGCCGTCTGCTAGGGGCGTTGTGTTTCCGCTCACCATCAAGCCCGCAGTCAGAGATGATCCATTATCGACCGATAGCAGGCTGTTGCTGAAAAGCTTTAAATTAGCGGCGGTGACAAGTCCGCCCGATTGGATCTGCAGCGTGCCGGCTCCGCCATTTTCACTCGTTCCTTTATCGCCTTGAGGCGTGATGCCGTTCGGATCGTAGTGTCCGCCAATGTCGAGGTTATCTGTCGTTAATGACGAACCGCTGCCCGTGACTGTGACCGTTCCAGACGAGCCGGACAACGCCGCGATCTCCGTGGCAAACGCCGCCACCGAGCCGGCGCTCGAAACCGTAAGCGAGCCTGTGCCGGACGAGCCGACTCGGAAAGGCGCTGCAGGATTAGATGTGATTGCCCACGCCGAGTTCGCGCCGGTTACGGTGACCGAGCCGGTGCTCGAGTTAGGCGACGCCCCAGTCGATGAGTAGGCGATGAGAGCATTAACGTTATGCACGGTACCGCCGTTCTGTACAGTCATCGTGGCGTGACCGGTGTCCTCGCCGATAAGCAGCACTGGTGCGGTCAATGACGAGCCGGCGTCAGTGACTGTAATTGAGCCGGTGGATCCCTGTGATCCATCCGCAAGATATATCGTCCCGCCGGTGTTTTGCGTGAGCGTGCCACCGGAGCCGATGGTTAACGTCCCTTGGCCTACGACTCCCGGCGTGACCGATTCGCCAACGCCGATATTACCGCCTGCGGTGAGCGCGCCGCTGCCAGTTATCAGCAGCGTGCCGGTGCTAGCGCCGGTAGTGAGCGGTCGACCGATCTGAAGAAGCGATGTTTGCGCCGAAGGAGCGTTAATCAGAGCCGTGCCGCCATTTGCAATCACAGCGGTTGCATTCGCATCCGGGACAGTACCCTGCCAGTTGGACGCTATGAACCAATTGCCGAGAGAAGAATTTATCCAGAAATCAGTTACCGCATCAGCATTGGTGCGCACGGCGCAGAAAATAAGAATCGGCAAAACAAACCGGAGGTGTGCCGGGAACCGGGACCAGACGGCAGTAGAGTTTGTTTTGATGGGGAAGGGAACTTTCTTTATTAAGTCTATCGCTCCACGTTGCACCGCGGATAAGAGAGGTTCCGCCGAAAACGCCTGACGAATTCGATGCCTGGGGTCAGCCTTGCGGGAAACAAGGTCCGGGTAAAGACTTTTTAACGGATTTCACGTGTAACCGCCTCAGTTGAGTTGGGCGTTATCAAACAGTCAGTCCGGTCTTCGTAGCTAAAACATACCGCCCTGAACGCAAAGATGCCCTAACCGATTCTTGGTGAGTCTCGACTAATGGCGTGCCGACTTTAATCCGACCTTCGCCGGGTTCGGTGAATTCACGGATCCTAACCGGAACGCGGTTCCCAGGCATTTCTATCGCGTGCTGTCGTAAGCGGTGCGATCGCGTAGAATTAGCCGGCTAAACCGGCGCTGGCAAGCAGCGGCCAAAAATCGTTCGGGAGCGTTGCCTAAGCGATCGTTTGATTACGCGGTTAGGGCGTCGTGATTTGAAAGAATAATTTCGTTCCAGTGAACGGCACAGTGCGAGAGACATCGCCGCCAAAGGACGGAATTCCGGATTGAACAGGGGTCCAGGCACCGCCGGGCGTCGGAGCGTTTTGGATGGTGTAGGTTCGGTTCGCGACCGTACTCCAGGTTATCAAGATCGTGCCATTGCCCTGGCTGATCCCGTGCACACGAAACACCGAATTCGGATTGTTTGCCTGCGTTCCGGCGAGGTATTCGCTCAGGTTCGAAGCACCATCGCCGTCCTTGTCGCCCATCGCGTCATTGCTGAACGGGTTCAATCCATTATCCATTTCGTAGGAATCGGGCATCCCGTCGTTATCGCTATCTTGCTGCATGGTCGGAGTCGGCGTGGGCAACGGTCCGGGTCCACCCATTACATTGATCCGATCCCAATACGACATGAATGGCGGCTGGCCTTGGTAGGTATAGGTCCATTCGATGGCCTCGTAATCGAGTGAGACAAATTCGAAAGGCAGTTCCGACGAGCCGCCGACCTGGTATGAAGTTGCAACCGCATTTCGAAGAGTGATGTGATAAACCGGCAGTCCGCTGACGCTATCGACCACATCGAGGATGACATTGCCTAACGAGGTTCCGGCCGCGACCGCCTCGGCCAGACTGGGTGACGCTTTATCGAGGAGCTTCCCCACGTTAACCGGCGTCAAATACGGCATTCCGGCGGTAATTCCGCCCGGTCCGACACTGGTCGGAGTCTGCATGTCGGTGCTGAACGCGAACGCCGCGATCCAGTCCTGATGATTTTGCGTCGTTGCCTCTCCGGGGATGGAAGAAATAAAAACGTAATAGTTTAATGCCGCGCGAGCCGGAGTCGCGGCACTAAGAGCGAGCAATCCAATGATCAGGAGCCGCCCCAACCGCGCGGTAGCTATGTTCATCCTTGGGCTGACCGGGTCAGGCGGAAGCCTATCCGCCGCTGTGCGTTCTCTGGTCCCAAAAGTGACTGATCGAAGGGCCTGAAGACGGGTAATACGTCCAGGTGATCTTCGCATAGGTGAACGAGACACTTTCACTTGGCTTATCATCGCCACCGGCCGCTCCCGAATGCTGGATGGTGGAGAACACAACGGGTTCGAGTTTGATCTCGTAAACCAGTGCGTTGGTCGAAGCATTGACGCACGAGAGCGTCACCGAGTTCAGTTGCCCTCCCTGAGCCACCTTCAAGAGCACTTCCACGGACGCTTTATCGAGCAATTTCTGTATAGCCAGATCGGAGAAATTAGGCGTGCCGGTAGTGATACCGCCGGATCCGACTGTCGCAGGATTCGACACCCCAATGCTAAAAGACAAGACGTCCCACGCATTGAGCCATGCAGCCGGCGTAGCGACTTCTCCGGGAATTTCCGGGTCGGTCTTAATATACATGTTGAATGCGGCTTTCGCGTTGGTGACCGCGGCAAACGCCAGGCCGACAACAATGAGCAAGGTTTTTAATTTCATAAGTTGAATTTTTTCTATGCGCGTGGGCGTTCCCTCGCCGTCGAAGATCGGCCTGAGGCTGACCGGTGTTGCCGTTCCGGGCAATGTAAATCTGCTTTGCCCAAAACGTGCCGATCTATTCGATATCGCGTTCATGAACAGAGTGACTGCTTTGGCAATGTGAGCCGGCGATCCCGAAAGGCAGTGGGGACGCGGGGCGCGGGCATATAAGAGCCCCCGAACCAGGGGCTTACATTCCAGTCAGGCCTGGGATCGGCCAGGGCAAAATCACCGACGGCTTCAGCGGCTTGTCGATAGCATGTGGAGGATCATTGCGCCGGTCTGATTGCCGCGCTATTCGAGGGTAAAGCCGGCACCGTCTACAATTTTGGCGGCGGTAATGAGATCCCGAATCTGGACCTGGTGAAACTGCATCCTGAAAAAACTGAATAAACCGGAGAGCCTGATCTCGTTTGTGACCGACCGGTTAGGCCACGACCGCCGTTACGCCATCGATTCGTCGTTCGCCCGGCGGGAACTGGACTGGAGGCCACGGAGGAACTTCGAGCATGGACTGACCGAGACGATCAAATGGTACATCGACCACGAGTCGTGGTGGCAGCCGCTGCTGGAACGGGCGGGGCGATATTAGCTTCGAGGAGCTGTGTTAAAATCGTTACAAGTGTTACATTGTTAGAGGGGCCTGTGACGCGGTCTGCAACCGCCGAAAGTGGATAAAGTGGGGCAAGTTTTCAACTTGCCCTTAATTTTTGGATGGCAAGTTGAAAACTTGCCCTACTTAGCTCCGGCCTAACAGCTCTGCGCCGATCGCGGACAGTCTGACCTGCGTAAACGGCTTGCAGCCAGTAGCGCGATCAGACCGATAATGAGTAAGCTAAGAGTAGAGGCTTCGGGCACTGCTACCGTCGGCAAAAAGTTAAAAAGGAGATTTCCGCCAGGGCCGAAAGTGAGGTTGCCGGTTGGGAAAAAGGCGGAGTTCGGCCCGGCCATTTCGCCGACAGAGGAGCTGCTGTTCCCATCCCCGGCGATCGAGTACAGAGTCACATTTGTTGAATTGATGTTATCAGCGAAAAAACTGCCTTCGGATTGGGAATTGGCCAAACCGTTAAAGACGTCCGGAGCCGTGACACTGCCGAATTGGGCGGTGACGCCCGCGGGGCGAACCTCGGCATTGACCCAGCCTAACTGGCAGAAAATTGGCAATGATTTTACCGCGCCGAGCAACGGTTCCTTTATCCTGACCGACACGAGCGGTCCGGTTACGCCTGGAAATAAATTCTTCTACCGGGTGCGGATATTGCCGTGATAGCGGTCCGCCCCGGCCTTTCTACCGGCGGAGAGAGGCCGATCTCGACGCCGGGAAGCATTTTGGCTGCTAAGACCGTCGCCAGAATTCCGGTATAATGCTACAAATAGAGGATGTCCGGGCAGCCGCCGGCGCACCAGCGGTCAGGGACGAATCGAAAATCGGATATCGTGAAAAAGAAGCAGACTGATCAAAGGGGATTTTTTTATCTGCGGATCGCGGCTAGCGCTGGATTATGCCTGGCCGCGCTTTCATTTGTTTTCGCCGCGCTTGGCGCCTCCGGATCTTCAGGGCCCGGGACTCGGACGGGAAGTGAAACCAAAATTGCTCCGTGGGTTTTGAAACAAATCGCCGCCAGACAGCAAGTCGGCGAGGATCTCCAATCCAACGGTCACGCCGGCCGGAAGACGGGACAAAAGATCGAGGCCCTCGTCATTTTGGCCGATCAGGCCGACCTAACCGAGGCCAAAAATCTCCAGTCCCGCGCGCAAAAACGTCGCCGGGTCCGCGACTTGTTGTGGGACAAGGCCCGGCAAACTCAGACGCCGCTTCTCCAATGGTTGAAGGCGCGTCAGGTTGAGCATCGCCCATTTTACATCGTCAACGCGATCTGGGTGAAAACGGATGCCGCTACGATTGCGGCCATCGCCCAACGCCCGGACGTTTTGCGAATTGAAGGTAACCCGCAGATCCGAAACGTTGCCGAGCCGTTCGGCAACAGCGAAGCGGCCCCGGAAGCTACCGCCGGCCCCGAACCTGGGATTACTTACACGGGCGCACCCGAAGTCTGGAATCTGGGATACACCGGTCAGGGGATCGTGATCGCGGGCGCGGACACCGGTTACCGTTGGAATCACGCCGCTTTGAAAAACCAATATCGTGGCTGGGACGGAGTGGCGGCCGATCACGATTACAACTGGCACGACAGCATCCATACCGGCGGCGGGTCGTGCGGGCATGATTCGCTCGAGCCATGCGACGATCACGGGCATGGCACCCACACGATGGGCACGGCAGTGGGGGATGACGGCGGAGACAACCAGATCGGGATGGCGCCCGGGGCTCGTTGGATCGGGTGCCGGAACATGGACGGGGGTGTGGGCACCCCGGCGCGTTACATTGAATGCATGGAATTCTTCCTCGCACCGTATCCGGTTGGGGGCACCCCGGCCGAAGGCGATCCCAGTAAAGCTCCCGATATCACTACCAATTCCTGGGGCTGCCCGGAGTCGGAAGGATGTTCGGTAGACTCTTTACAGGCGGCCGTCGAAGCCCAACGCGCCGCCGGTATTTTCATGGTGGTCGCCGCCGGAAATGACGGTCCGACGTGCGAATCAATTGGTGACCCGCCATCATTTTACGATGCCGTTTATTCGATCGGCGCGCTCAACACCGGAACGGACACCATTGCGGGATTCAGCAGCCGCGGGCCGGTCTACATTGATGGAAGCCTGCGCCTGAAGCCGGATCTGACCGCGCCGGGAACCAATGTCCGGTCTTCTCTCAAAGATACGAAAACTTCTTACGGCAAGCTGAGCGGCACCTCCATGGCCACTCCGCATGTAGCGGGAGCGGTGGCCTTGCTCTGGTCGGCCCAACCGGAGCTGCGCAATGACGTGGAACGGACGGAAGCATTCCTGAACCAGTCGGCCGCGCCCATTCTTTCCAATGGTTGCACCGGCGATGTCGCGACCTGGCCTAACAACGTCTATGGCTACGGCCGCCTGGATATCAAGGAAGCGGTCGATCGCGCTTTGTTAAGAATCACCGGCGTCACGGAAGACGAGTCCGGTATTGTCATCGGATTTTATGCCGTGGCTGGCCGATCCTACCGGTTGGAGCGCAAGCTCGATATGGAGGGCTCCGCCTGGGAATCGCTTCCCGGCACTCCCGATTTTACCGCCACCAGCACCGGGCCGGGGCAGATGGTGGACGTTGCTCCCGGCGGCGGTTTCGCATTTTATCATGTGCGGATTCTGCCTTGAGGTAGCGTTATAGTGGCGCAACTTTTTCAAGTTGCGAACTTAACCCCCGCGCAAGTTGAAAACTTGCGCCACATTATTCGAGCCTCCGGCTTGCGAATCTGCTCGCCTTGCAAGCGAGACGCTTGCCCTACTTTCGGAGCGGAGTCCGCGTTTTATCGCGGGCGCCTATTGCCGTAGGGTTGTAGCGGCGGTCTGTGACCGTCGCATTATCCTCAATTGGTGAATAAAAGCTGCTCATTGCATTAATTTCAGCGACGGTCATAGACCGCCGCTACATGTAAACATGAAGATTGTGATCACCGGTTCCGGCGGCCGACTTGGCGCGGCTTTGACGCGCGAGTATGGAAAGAAGTGTGGCGTTATCGGATTCAATCACGCCCAGCTCGACCTCGGAAATTTAGATGCCGTTAGGCGGACGTTGCAACCCCTCGAGTTCGATCTGTTAATCAATGCCGCGGCATTCACCAATGTTGATCTGTCCGAGAAAGAACGGGACCAGGCGTTTCGGATTAATGCCGAGGCCCCGCGGCTTCTGGCCGAAATCTGCCGGGAGAAACGGGCAAAGCTGATTCATTTCAGCACCGATTACGTCTTTGACGGCGAGAAACGCGAGCCTTACACCGAAACCGATCCGGTTAGGCCGATTAGCGTTTATGGCGAATCCAAACGGGTGGGGGAAGAAAACGTTCTGACAGTTGATGACCGGAACCTGGTCGTGCGCGTTTCCTGGGTATTCGGGCCGGATCGCCCGAGCTTTGTCGACCAGATGATCGCCCGGGCCCGCGAGAACGAAGCGATCGCTGCCGTCGCCGACAAATGGTCCACCCCGACTTACACCCACGACATAGCTGAAATGTTGCGGCCGATCTTCAGTTCTTCGGGCGCCGCCTCCGGCTATGGCGGGATTCTCCATCTGGCTAACGCCGGTGAGTGTACCTGGCAGGAGTACGCCCAATTTGCCCTCGATTGCTGCCGCTCGTCAGGCGTTCCACTCAAGGCCCACACCGTTGGGGCGATCCCAATGTCCGACATGAAAAATTGGGTGGCCCGGCGTCCGGTTTATTCCGTTCTCGCCACTGAAAAGCTGTTCTCTCTTACCGGGAAAATACCACGGAACTGGCGGGACGCGGTCGGCGACTACGTCCGCAAGTTTGTGGCCCGGTAGTATTTTTATCCACAGATTTCGCAGATTACCGCAGACTCGAGGGGAGGGTTCAGGATTCAGGGTGCAAAGACCGGTCCGAATTCATCTTCTTGTTCCATTACTCCATCACTCCATTACTCCTTACTCCCTTTCTTTTTCCTTAGCGATCTTCCTCTTTCCTGGCTTCCAGGTTGAAGTTTCACAGGACAATTCGCCGATTTTTCGTACAATAGCTCCCGTGAAAACCGTTTATCTCGCTCTAGCCCTTGCCTTATCCGTTCTGTTCCCGGCGTCGGTCCGGGCCGAATTGAAATTCGACCAGACTACTATCGAGCTGAAGCCCGCCATCGGCGACAAACAGGCCATCGCCCATTTCAAGTATGAAAATGTCGGCAAGACCCCAATTAAGGTGAAATCTGCCCGGGCTTCCTGCGGCTGCACCGTAGCGCAGTCGCAGAAGGAAGAGATCGCGCCCGGCGACAAAGGCGAAATTACGGCCACGTTTACAATTGGGGATCGAACAGGCCCCCAGCTGAAAACGATCACGGTGGAAACGGACGATACCGTTCAGCCAAAAACCGTTCTCACTCTAAAGGCCAACATTCCCGAGTTGCTTAAACTCCAGCCGAATTTTGTTTACTGGCGGGCTGGAGAAGAAGCCAAACCGAAAACGATTGTTGCCACGGCCGGGAAAGATGTTCCGATCAAGAAACTGGACGTGGCTTCCATGAATCCGCAATTTAAAGTTACGGTGGAACCTGGTTCCGCTCCCGGCGAATTCCGCGTCAATGTTCAGCCGGCCCAAACCGATAAGCCGGCCGCCGGCGCAATCGTAATAAAGAGCGATTATCCAAAGGGCGCGCCGAAGACTCTTTATGTTTCTGCCCGAGTGATGGGGACACCTGCCCCTACCGCTCGGGCCGCGGCTGTTCCTCTCCCTCCTGCTCCCGCGCGGGTGGCGAGGACTCCGGCTTCCGCCACGCCGTGAGGTGAAGGCGGGCGCGATCCAGCAGATTGCTCTGCTCTTGTTGGTGGCTTTTGCGCCGGCGATGGGGGAGGCGGTTTATTTTCGAAACAAGATCTCCTGGCAATCGCGGACCACAGCTTCCGAGACTGTCGATGTCGAGCTCGCCCGCCGGTGGGGAACCGGCGCCATGTGGGTGGATGCCCGTCCGGAGAACGAATACACCGAAGGGCACGTTCCCGGGGCGATCTTGTTGAACCAGGACAGCTGGAACGAGCTCCTTCCACGATTTCTTGCCCAGTGGTCGCCTGACAAGAAAGTTGTGGTCTACTGCAGCACGAAAAGCTGCAACCTGGCCGCTGAAGTGGCCGAACGTTTGCGCGAGGAAGCACAGCTCAAGGATGCGGAAGGCAGAAATTGCGTGTTCGTGCTGGAGGGCGGATGGGAGGAATGGGAGAGGAAGAAATGAAGGCAACAACTTCCAACGCTCAACGCTCAACGCTCAACCCTCAAGACGCTCTGCATTGAGTGACGACGCACAGCAGGCCATGACCTCAATTCTCTTCCTCAGGCAGAGAACGAGGCGAAGCGGCTGGTAACACCCACGCTCACGCTCAACGTCCAATGCAAGGAAGCTTCTGCCATTGAGCGTTGGACGTTGGGCGTTGGACGTTTGCTGCAGTGATGAAAGAAAGCGTCACAGCAGGCCATGACCTCAATTCTCTTCCTCAGGCAGAGAACGAGGCGAAGCGGCTGGTGAGGGTTCGGTGGGAAGAAATGAAGGCAACAACTTCCAACGCTCAACGCTCAACCCTCAACGTCCAATGCAAGGAATGCTTCTGCCATTGAGCGTTGGACGTTGGGTGTTGGGCGTTGGACGTTTGCTTTCCTAACGCATGCACCGCACGTTGCGCCTCTTCGCATTCCTTCTCGCCGCCATCTTCCTCTATGCCGGTGTGCTCAAAATTCTCGATCCGGTGCAGTTCGCCCGCGACGTCGATAATTACAAGCTGTTGCCCTGGCCGGCGGCGGTGGCTCTTGGTTTTTTTCTACCGTGGTTGGAAATCTTTTGCGGGCTCGCTTTAATCACTCGGCGGCTTTACCGCGGTGCGACACTAACCCTCATGGGCCTAACGATTGTGTTCATCATGGCGTCGGTGATAGCGAAAGGGCGCGGTCTCGATATTACCTGCGGCTGTTTTGGTCACGCCAGCGACCACTGGAGTTTTGGATGGCATCTCGCCCTGGACTTTGCAATTTTGGCCGGTCTCGCTTTTCTTCTGCTTGGGCAGGATTGGGGGAAGAAACCTGCCCGCGAATCGCGCGAATAAAGCGATTCTGGAGAAAAAGCCGGTAGGCGGCAGCGCGGACGCTCTCCAACATCTGTGTTTGATTCGTGTTAATCCGCGGCTAAAGGCTTTGGCAAACATGATCAGAAAACTTAAGTCCGGGAAATACCGGTTGTACTCACGAAAAAAAAATCCAAAAACCGGCAAACGAAGAAACCTCGGCACGTTCAAGACAAAAGCCGCCGCCAAAAAACATGAAAAAGCGGTCCAGTTTTTCAAGAGACGCTGAAGACCGAGTAAAGTGATAGTTTGGAAATGGAGGGGCGAGCTCCCGCGAGCCCTAACCAGGTCGCGGCCTGGATGCACCCAGGATGCGGTAATGTGAGCTCAGCCATCAATGAGTGAGGCACTGAACGTTCAAGTAAAGCTCGCACTCTATGCCATCATCGCCGAGACCGGCGTCGTCCCGGATTCGGCGGCGGTAGCGGTCACGATGGGTTTGAGCAAAGAGGAGGTGCTTGGCGCATTCCAGCATCTTCACTCCCAGCGTTTGCTCGTTCCTGAATCGGGCGATGCTTCCCGGATCCGAATGGCCCCGCCCTTTTCCGGCGTACCCCCGGGATTTTCGGTTGAAGCCGGAGGAAAACGTTACTTTGCCAACTGCGTTTGGGACGCCTACGGAGTCGCGGCCGCGCTTCATGCGGACGCGACCATCTTTGCATCCGACGGCAGACCCCGGAACCGTTACCCTGGAAGTGAAAAACGGTCAGCCGGTCCTTCAACCTTATCTGGCCCATTTTGCCGTTCCCGCTGCCCACTGGTGGGACAATATCGTTTTCACCTGAGCGACCATGCTTCTCTTCCGGTCGGAAGAGACGGTCAATGCCTGGTGCGAAGAACGCCGCATCCCGCGTCGGCCGCTTATCCGTTTGGATCAACTGTGGGAGCTCGCTCTCCGATGGTACGCCAATCGTCTCACCCCGGACTCGCGCCGGCCCGCTGCGGACGAAATGATTTCGATCTTCGCTTCCATCGGGCTGACCGGTCCATTCTGGGATCCCCGGTCGGATCAGCGGCGCTAAGCAAGACAAGACCTGCCGGCTGCCATCCAGGCGGGACGATCTCGTAGTCCACCTTTTCCAGTGTTTTCGCCGGACGAAAATAGTAGGATCGGAGCATGACCACGGGCGGGCTTCTGGGCGAGGAACCACTTCATCAAGCCCCGGCCGAGAACAGCTCCCTGGTCCGGGAGGCGACCTGCTCTTCCTGGTCCGCGACGGCTGAAGAGCAGCGGGAATACCTTGCCCTGGAAAGCAATTTCAATCGGCTGGCTCGTTTCTGCGTTCGCAGCCAAAATTTTCTGCTCGATCTGACTCACCGAAGACGTCGGCTTGAATCCGATTCGCCTGAGTGGAACGAGATATTATGTCGAGCGCGACAACGGAGTGATGTCAGCGATCATTTACCGATATTGTTTACGGAATGTCTGAGCCGCTGGCCACGGCTAATCGTGGAGCTTGGTTGCCGCGAGGGAGAAACCACGTTTGTGTTCGAACGCGTTTGTAGACTGACAGGGGGCAAATGCGTTAGTGTGGATATCGAGCACAGGACGCGGCCCGACTCAAATCAACAATGGCTTTTCATTCAAAGCGACGACATCGAGTTTGCCAAACGATTTCCGGCCTGGTGCGGCCAGAACGGTTTCTCCCCCGAGATTGACATCCTGTTTGTGGATACCACTCACTTTTTTGCCCACACCATGCAGGAGATCGAGCATTGGTTTCCTTTGCTTGGCCCTTCGGCCAAGGCCATTTTTCACGACACCAATCAGAAGCGGATTTACCACCGAAAAGACGGCAGCCTCGGCGTCGGCTGGAATAATCGAGGAGTCATTGCCGCGCTGGAAAGATTTTTTCAAAAGAATTTCAACGAAAAACAGCATTTCGTCGATTTTGTGGATGGCTGGTTGATCAGGCATCATCCGAACTGCAACGGCCTGACTATTTTGACGCGGATGGTGGAGGCAAAAACGAGCTTCAGATTACCACCGAGATGATGGCGACAAATCCTATTCTGACGGTGGTGTTGGTGGCCGGCAACGCCAGGGAACGCGTCCAGCGAACGTTGCGGAGCATGTTGGAACAGAAGATCGCCGACCAAATTGCGGTATTAGTATACGATCGCGCGTTCCAACCGGCCCGGGATCTGCCTGAGTTCGATCATCCAAACGTCACCTATCAAGCCGTCGATAACCGGTCGACACTCGGTCAGCTGCAAAAGCAGGCTCTTTTCGCCGTCCAAACCGAGATCATCGCTTTCATTGAGGAACACGTAGTGGTTCCTCCCGGGTGGGCCGAGGAAAGTTTGCGGCTGCACGCCGCCGGTTACACCGGGGTAACGGGAACTTTCGTCCCGGGCAACGCCCATCATCACTGGGCCAGAATCGGATTCTTGATAACCTACGGTGAATACGTCCTGCCCAGACAGGGAGGTCAAGCGATTGATATTCCCGCCGACAACGCCAGTTTCATTCGTCCCAGGCTGTTAAAGTTCGAAAAGGATCTGGAACTGTTTTTCAACACGGACGTCCTGTTGACCCGGCGTTTGGTGGCGGAGGGGGAAAGGCTTTACCGGGCGGAAAGTATGGCCCTCAAACATTCCAACGAGAGTTCCTTTCTTGGTGGCTGGACTTCGCTTTTCTATTGGAACCAGATGTACGTCTGCAACCGGGCCGTGATCGAGAAATGGTCGTTCCTTCGTAAAATATCGCGACTTCTGTCGGCTCCTCTGGTCCCGTTTGTCCGAACGTTCAAGGGTCTTAGACAAGCGCTTCGTAACTCTGTGAACATGAAACAATTTTTTGCCGACACGCCTTCCTTGTTTCTCCTTCACACCGGATCCGCCGCCGGGATCGGCGCCGGCCTTCTCTTTGGCTACCAGGAAAGCGAACGCAAATTTACCGATTGCGAAACCAGCGGGCACCGCTGGGATTGAGGCCGGTGAATTGATTGTAGAGGTGCTTGTGTCAAGCACCTGGATTGAAAAACAGGCGGCTGATACAGCCGCCTCTCCACTTGGCTCTCAGGAGAGCGAACAAAGGTTTACCGATTGTGAAACCAGCGGGCACCGCTGGGATTCAAGCCCGGATTACTGAAACGTCGAACGCCCGATTCCGAACTTCGAATCTTGTGCGTTATGGGTTGAAGGTTGAACTTTCTGCCTTGAACGCTTCCTCCATGCCCACGATTCGCCCTGCCGTCGAAGCCGATTGCGAGGCGATCTGGAACATCTTTCACGCGGTAATTTCCGCCCGCGACGTTTTTGCGTTCGATCCGAAAATGCCGCGGGAAGAGGCTCTCGATTTCTGGTGCGGACCGGACAAGAACGTCTACGTAGCGGAGGAAAACGGCCGCGTCTCGGGCAGTTATTTTTTGACGCCGAATCAGCACGGCGGCGGCGCCCACGTAGCCAATGCCGGTTACATGGTGGCGCCCGCGGCCCGAGGCCGGCAGGTCGGCCGAGATATGTGCGAGCACTCTCTGATCGAAGCCCGGCGGCTGGGGTTTCGAGCCATGCAATTTAATTTTGTGGTTTCGACCAATCAATCCGCCATTCATCTCTGGAAGAAGTTCGGTTTCGAAATCGTCGGCACCCTTCCGGGAGCCTTTCAGCATCCGGAGAAAGGCTATGTCGATGTCTACGTCATGTTCCGGTCGCTCTGATCAAACTGTGAGGTGCTCGCCGCGGCGAGCACCTGTCTTTAATAAACAGGCGGCTGACACAGCCGCCTCTACACAGCCCCGGGCATCGTCGGAGAGATGCCCCTGCCTGCGCGCTCATCGCGCGCCCTTTCAGGTAGGGACGCATCTCCGAGGCGTTCGGGTTGGTGGGTCACAACCGTCTTTCAGGTAGGGACGCATCTCCGAGGCGTCCGGGTTGATGGGGCACAACCGTCTTTCAGGTAGGGACGCATCTCCGAGGCGTCCGGGTTGATGGGTCACAACCGTCCGGCAAGAAGGTAATTCCAATCGATCAGCGGCCGTAAGGTTTAAACAGGCGGCTGACACAGCCGCCTCTACAACTCGCCAGGGGTAGCGGTTGTAGGGCGTCTGTGTCAGACGCCTGTGAAGGTCTTATTGGGGATTGCTTAGCGACGCGACGAGCGCGTCCCTCCCGGGAGGAATAAACAAACGTTGCAAAACGGCCAGGACCTAACGAATGTTTTGCGGGAATGCAGACGTTGATTCAGGTCATAACGACCGGGCATGGATCGTTGCGGGCAAAAATCATGAGCGATCCGCAGCTGGAGCGGAAATTCGGCTTTATCAAGGTTTGGGCCAAGCAACCCGGACGCCCGCATGGCTGGGCCAAAATACACAGCGCCCGAGATCTCCACGGGGCGATCAATCTCGAGTGGCATGGGCGCAGCGGGACGTTGATCTGCCGCGTGGTGACGAAGTTTAGGAACAAGCCCAATTCGATTATCGGAGATTTCGTCGATTATCTGCTGGCCCGGCATCAGAGCCGGATTTTGTCCATCCATATCATGCGCCGGTGATTTTCATTCAACCACCGGTGCCGCTGATGCCCCGGATGAAGGGGATTGCAGAGATCGATAAGGAACGCAGAAAAGCAGGAAGTCCGGAATTGACTAGGCAGGATTAACAGGATTCAAAAAGGGTCTCGTCGAAAATCGGGCTAATCCTGTCTAGTTCTTTGCCTGCGTTCCTCAGAGATCTCTCCTCAAATCCTGTCGATTCTATTTGTTCTGTTTTTTCGTGAGTCGATTCCACAAGCGGACGAACAGGTTTTGAGACTTATCCGGTTTGGATGCTGAGGCACTAACAGAGTCGACGTTGATTCTAACGGTTGGTCTGATCGGTGGAGCAAAGGAGATCTTTTGGGTTTTGGCTAAGGCCCGGTATTCCGAAATCGGCCTCCAATCCTCCATTCCCTGGTGCCAGTAATAACAGTCGGCCGGCAGAGCGCCGGCGAAGAATTTGTCGCGAAATTCCGGCTCCCTAAACTCTCCCACCGGTTGGCCGTCGCTTCGGCAAACGTGAACCGTCACGAGCGCTACGCTAGCCAAACTGGCCGGGTGCGGTCGATTTTTTTGTTTTGGGCAATTTTTTCGTGGAGGGCGGAGCTCCCGCGACGCCGCTCCCCGTGGGCTCGCGGGAGCTCGCCTACCTCCCGTGGGCTCGCGGGAGCTCGCCCCTCCATTTCTTTATCTCGTCAGCGAGGCGATTGCTTTGTTTTCTGCTGATTTTGCTTGGGTTTGGCGACGGCCTCACGAAGCAGGTATTCGATCTGGCCATTGATGCTGCGCAACTCGTCCGCAGCCCACTTTTCCAGATCGCTCCAGAGGCCAGGAGGGAGGCGAAGCAGGAACGCTTTGCGGTCATGGGCCGGCATCCTCAGGAGTAAAGCGTTCCGGTATTGACCACCGGGCTGACTCAGCCTCACCCCAGAGCTCAAGCCGTCGCTTTCACCTCGACTGTTAACAAGACAATGAGAAGGTACCACGAGACGCCTCTAGGGTGTCTAACCGCATGTCTTTCGACACTAAGCAAGATCGTGGACTGCGCATCGCGCACATTCTCTTCATAGACATTGTTGGTTACTCCAAATTGCTCAGCGACAAGCAACGCGAGCTCTTCGAGGTAATGAATTCGTTAGTCCGGAATACGGAGCAATTTCGGGCGGCGAAGGGCGCGGACGAACTGATCCGGCTGCCGACCGGCGACGGGATGGTGCTGGCGTTCTTTACCAGCGTGGATGCGCCAGTGCGTTGCGCTCATGAGATCGGTCGCAAGCTACGAGAGTATCCGCAGTTGTCGCTGCGGATGGGAATTAATAGCGGGCCGGTGGACAAAGTTTCGGACGTCAATAATCGGCGCAATGTGACCGGCGCCGGTATCAACCTTGCGCAAAGGGTCATGGATTGTGCGGATGCCGGCCACATTCTTCTTTCCAGGCGAGTCGCTGACGACTTGGCCCAATATAGTGAATGGCAGCCGTGCTTGCACGATTTGGGCGAAGTGGAGGTTAAACACGGAATTCGGGTCGCCCTGGCAAACTTTTTTGGTGACGGTTTCGGTAATTCCAAACCACCGACTAAAATCATTCGGGCCAAACAGGCCCGGCGCCGGCGCCTCCTTCTCTGGATCTCAGCCATCTGCTTGTTTCTGCTTTTACTCACAATCGGCTCCTGGATCTGGACGCGCCGCGCCGCTTTGACCAGCGCCTACAAAATCGGTGCCGCCGGCATCAGTGAAAAGAGCATCGCGGTCCTGCCATTGGAAAACCTGAGCGACGAAAAAGAGAACGCTTACTTTGCTGACGGCATCCAAGACGAGCTGCTGTCGAATCTTTCCAAGATCAAGGATCTGAAAGTGATCAGCCGCACTTCGGTCATGCAGTACAAAAGCGGGATCGCACGCAATCTGAAGGAGATCGCGCAGCAACTGGGTGTAAGCAAAGTGGTGGAAGGCAGTGTGCGTCGGTCCGGAAATCATGTCCGCGTTTCGGTCCAGCTGATTGACGCACTAACGGATCGCCATCTCTGGGCGGAAAACTATGACCGGACACTGGCCGATTCGATCGCCATGCAGGGAGAGTTGGCAACGGAGATCGCGGCGAGCGTGGGGGCGACGCTGACTCCGCAGGAAAAAGCGCGAGTGCAGGGGCAGCCGACGAACAATGCCGACGCCTACGATGCCTATCTGCGCGGACGCGCCATCACACTTCTCGCCATGTCGGAACGCGAGAATTTGGAGCGTGCGGTTCGGTCGTATGAAGAAGCGGTGAAGTTGGATCCGAATTTCGCGCTGGCGTGGGTTTATCTATCCCGCGTCCAAAGTATATATTATAGGAATCTCGATTCGAGCCCGGCGCGGATGGCGGCCGCCAAGGACGCACTCGACCGCGCTCTTGCCCTCGACCCGAACCTGCCGGAGGCGCATCTGGCACGTGGCTATTACCGCTTTAACGTGGAGCATGACCTCTCCGGGGCATTGTCGGAATTCCAAAAAGCGGAGCAGGGTCTTCCAAACAACGCAGATGTTTTCACGGCGATCGCGATGATCCAACGGCGGCGTGGACGCTCGGATGAAGCACTTGAGGCTGCGCGCCGAGCGGTCACGCTCGATCCGCGCAACAGGGACGCCTGTTTTTTTCTCGCGACGACATATGGCTCTCAGCGCCGTTTTCGGGAGAGCAGAGCTGTGGTCGACCGTGTCCTTGCGATCGACCCGACGGATCTTCCCGCCCTAAACGGGAAATTGTATGGTTACTTGTTAACAGGGGACCTTAAGGCAGCGGAACCGCTGCTCGCAAATCCCGAGTATCGAGCCGAGCGCGCACGGTCTTTACGCTTTCTTTCAACGTAATTACGCCGCAGCCGCGGAGATATTTTCAAAGACTACGGCCGATGATGCAGACCGGGACTGGATGGAGGTTTTCGCGTTGGGCATATGTCAACAGAGGACTGGCAACGTGGCCGCCGCGCGGGAAACTTTTCAAGGCGCAATCCAGGGTATTCAGCGCGAGCTCGCGCAAGCCCGGCCGGATCCACTCGTCCAGGCCGAGCTGCATGGCTTGTTAGGCGTAGCTTATGCGCTGTTAGGCGAAGCGGCGCCGGCGATTACTGAAGGAGAAAAAGCCATCGCTCTGAAATCCACCTCCGAAGATTCATTCGACGGCCCGCCAGTAGAGCAGACTGTGGCGCAGATCTACGCTACGTTAGGCGACGCGGATCACGCCGTTCCAATCCTCAAACGATTACTGCAGATCCCCTACAGGTCGCCGATCACTGCGGGAAGCCTGCGAGTTGATCCATTCTGGGATCCGATCCGCAACGATCCCCGCTTTCAGGAGTTGATTGCAGAAAAGCCGCGATAATCTGTTGTCGCGGCCAGTCGCGTCGTAGATATTGCCGGAATATCCGGCGCTGTTGGTGAGGAGAGCAACGAATGCGTTCGGGGAGATGTTCGCTGGTGGTTTCGCTCGTGTAATTTAGCGGATGAGCCGATAAGCTAGGGTCAAAAGACACTGGCACTCAGCAAGACAATGAAAGAATCACCGCCAGACGTCCCCGAAGCGTCCAAGCGCATGTCTCGCGACATCACCCAAAATCGTGGACTGCGCACCGCGCACATTCTCTTCATAGACATTGTCGGTTACTCCAAAATGCTCAGCGACAAGCAACGCGAGCTTTTCGAGTTAATGAATTTGTTAGTCCGGAATACGGAGCAATTTCGGCGGCGAAGGGCGCGGACGAACTGATCCGGCTGCCGACCGGCGACGGGATGGTGCTGGCGTTCTTTACCAGCGTGGATGCGCCAGTGCGTTGCGCTCAGGAAATCAGCCGCAAGCTGCGGGAGTATCCGCAGTTGCCGCTGCGGATGGGAATTAATAGCGGGCCGGTGGACAAAGTTTCGGACGTCAATAATCGGCGCAATGTGACCGGCGCCGGTATCAACCTTGCACAAAGGGTCATGGATTGTGCGGATGCCGGCCACATTCTTCTTTCCAGGCGCGTCGCTGACGACTTGGCCCAATATAGTGAATGGCAGCCGTGCTTGCACGATTTGGGCGAAGTGGAGGTTAAACATGGAGTTCGGGTCGCCCTGGCAAACTTCTTTGGTGACGGTTTCGGTAATCCCCGACAACCGACCAAAATTATGCGGGCCAGGCAGGCCCGGCGCCGAAGACGTCTACTCTGGCTTTCGGCCATCCTGTTGTTTCTGCTTTTACTCGCAATCGGCTCCTGGGTCTGGACGCGCCGCGCCGCCTTGACGAGCGCCTACAAAATCAGCGCGGCTGGCATCAGTGAAAAGAGCATCGCAGTCCTGCCCTTGGAAAACCTGAGCGAGGAAAAAGAGAACGCTTACTTTGCTGACGGCATCCAGGATGAGCTGCTGTCGGATCTTGCCAAGATCAAGGATCTGAAAGTGATCAGCCGCACTTCGGTCACCCAGTACAGGGCCGGCGTTACCCGCAATTTGAAAGAGATCGCGCAGCAACTGGGGGTGAGCAAAGTGGTGGAAGGCAGTGTGCGTCGCTCCGGAAATCATGTGCGCGTTTCGGTCCAGCTGATTGACGCCCTGACGGATCGCCAAGTTTGGGCGGAAAACTATGACCGGACACTGGCCGATTCGCTGGCCATGCAGGGGGAGCTGGCAACGGAGATCGCGGCGAGCGTAGGTGCGACGCTGACTCCGCAGGAAAAAACGCGAGTGCGGCAGCCGACGAACAATGCCGACGCCTACGATGCCTATCTGCGCGGACGCGCGATCACAATTCTCGACATGTCGGAACGCCCTAACGCGGAGCGTGCGGTTCGATCGTATGAGGAGGCGGTTAGGTTGGATCCCAATTTCGCGCTGGCTTGGGTCTATCTATCCCGCGCCCACAGTATGTACTACCGGAATTGGCCGAGCCCGGCGCGGCGGGCGGCCGCCAAGGGCGCACTCGACCGCGCTCTTGCGCTCGACCCGAACCTGCCGGAGGCGCATCTGGCGCGTGGCTATTACCGCCATCAAGTGGAGCGCGATTTCTCCGGGGCATTGTCGGAATTCCAAAAAGCGGAGCAAGGTCTTCCAAACAATGCCGATATTTTCACGGCGATCTCGATGATCCAACGGCGGCGGGGCCGCTGGGATGAAGCAATTGAAGCTGCACGCCGAGCCGTCACTCTCGATCCGCGCAACAAGGACGCCTGCTTTTTTCTCGCGACGACATATACTTCTCAGCGCCGTTTTCAGGAGGCGATAGCCGTAGCTGACCGTGTCCTTGCGTTCGACCCGACGGACCATGGCGCCCTAAACGGGAAAGTGTATAGTTACCTGTCAAGGGGGGACTTTAAGGCAGCGGAACCGCTGCTCGCAAATCCCAGTATCGAGCCGGCCGCGCACGCTATTTACGCTTTCTTTCAACGTAATTACGCCGCGGCCGCGGAGATAATTTCAAAGACTACGGCTGATGATGCAAACCCGGACTGGATGGGCGTTCTCGCGTTGGGCATATGTCAACAGAGGGTTGGCAACGTGGCTGCCGCGCGGGAAACTTTTCAACGCGCGATCCAGGGTATTCAGCGCGAGCTGGCGCAAGCCCAGCCGGATCCACTCGTCCAGGCCGAGCTGCATGGCTTGTTGGGCGTAGCTTATGCGCTGTCAGGCGAAGCGGCGCCTGCAATTGCTGAAGGAGAAAAAGCCATCGCTCTGAAATCCACCTCCGAAGATTTATTCGCCGGCCCGGCAGTAGAGGAGACTGTGGCGCAGATTTACGCTTCGTTAGGCGACGCGGATCACGCCGTTCCAATCCTCCAGCGATTGTTCCAGATACCCTATTTGGACCCAATAACTACGGGCCGGCTCCGAGTTGATCCATTCTGGGATCCGATCCGCAACGATCCTCGCTTTCAGGAGTTGGTTGCAGAAAAACCGCGATAATCTGTTGTCGCGGCCGGTCGCGTCGTAGATGATGCCGGAATATCCGGCGCATTGGTGAGGAGAGCAACGAACGCGTTCGGGGAGATGTCGCTGGTGGTTCCGCTCGTGCAATTTAGCGGATGAGCCGATAAGCTAGGGTCAGAAGAGGCCGGCACTCAGCAAGACAATGAAAGAATCACCGCCAGACGTCCCCGAAGCGTCCAATGGCATGTCGCGCGACATCACGCAAAACCGTGCACAGCGCACCGCGCACATTCTTTTCATAGACACCGTTGGTTACTCGAAATTGCTGAGCGACAAGCAACGCGAGCTCTTCGAGGTAATGAATTCGTTAGTCCGGAATACGGAGCAATTTCGGGCGGCGAAGGGCGCGGACGAACTGATCCGGCTGCCGACCGGCGACGGGATAGTGCTGGCTAAGAGCGGTAAGGAGTAGTACGTTTTGCGGGCGGTTCAGCAAATGTTCGTCGAGCCCAAAGAAGAATTCGAGCTGGAGACGGGCCACGTCTTGTTCATGGACGTTGTCGGCTACTCAAAGTTACCCAGTAACGAGCAGCGCGAGATTCAGCGGCAGCTCAATCAAATCGTCCGCAGCACGGAGAACTTTCTGGCTGCGGAAGCAGCTGGCAAACTCATTCGCCTTCCGGTCGGCGACGGTATGGCGCTGGTCTTCTTCAATAGCCGTGAAGCTCCGGTGCGATGCGCGCTGGAAATCAGTGAAGCCGTCAAAGGCTCTCCCCAGCTTAAACTGCGCGTGGGAATCCACAGCGGTCCGGTTAGCACTGTGACCGATGTAAATGATCGGACCAACATCGCTGGAACCGGGATCAACATCGCACAGCGAGTCATGGACTGTGGCGATGCCGGCCACATTCTTCTTTCCAAGCAGAACGCTGACGACTTGGTCCAAGATAGCGAGTGGCAACCATGCTTGCACGATTTGGGCGAAGTGGAAGTAAAGCACGGAGTTCGAGTCGCCTTGGCAAACTTTTTTGGCGACGGTTTCGGCAATTCCAGGCCGCCCGGTAAAATCATTCGAGCAGAGCAGGTCCGGCGCCGGAGGCTTCTACTCTGGCTTTCGGCCATCCTGTTACTTCTGCTCTGTCTCACAATCGGCTCCTGGGTCTGGACGCGCCGCGTCGCTTTGACGACAGCCTACAAAATTGGTGCCGCTGGCATCAGTGAAAAGAGCATCGCGGTGCTGCCGTTTGAAAATCTAGGCGAGCAGAAAGAGAACACCTCCTTCTCCGATGGTTTGCAGGACGACATTTTGACCAGGCTGGCGAAGATCGCCGATCTCAAAGTCATCAGCCGGAGCAGCGTGATGGAATATCGCGGCAAACGAAATGTGCGCGAGATCGGTAACGCGCTGCGGGTATCTCATGTTCTGGAAGGCAGTGTCCAGAAGAGCGGCCGCCGGCTTCATATGAACACGCAGTTGATCGACACCCGCACCGACACCCACGTCTGGGCTGAGGAATACGACCGCGATCTGAATGATTTGTTCGCAGTCCAAGCTGAGATTGCGCAAAAAGTTGCCCAGCATCTTCACGCCAAGCTATCAGCCAGTGAGAGGGCGTTTGTTGAAGAAAGACCAACTCGGGATCTGGTCGCTTATGATTTTTACGTCCGTGCTGTCTCCATGATTTACGCCGCCCAGGTGCCCTTCTCGGTTGAGGTTCCAGAGAGGACCCTTTCCGAGGCTGTGGACCTGCTGAATGAAGCAGTTGCTCGTGATCCGAACTTCTTTCTCGCTTATTGCCAGCTAGCCTTTGCCCACGACCTGATCGGAAACACCCCCGCGCGCCTGACCCTGGCAAAGTCGGCGATAGATTCTGCATTTCGGTTGAAGCCGGATTCGGGGGAAGCGCACCTGGCGCTGGCGTGGCACCTTTATTGGGGCTATTTGGATTATGACCGTGCCCGCGCCGAACTTGTTCTTGCTCAACAGAGTTTACCAAATAACCCGCGAGTTTACGAGTTAGCTGGATCGATGGACCGCAGTCAGCGTCGCTGGGTTGACGCCACCCACAATCTCGAGCGCGCATGTGAGCTCGATCCTCGAAACCTCCCTTACCTGATCAATCTCGGATCGATGTACTTGTGGGTGCACGACTATGACGACTATACGAAAATTATGGATCGCATCGTTGCGCTTCATCCAGAGCGCAAGCCAGGGCGGATTTTTCGCGCTTCAGTCGAAGTATACCGGCGAGCGGATACAGGGCCTTGGCGTGCTGAAATTGAAAACATCCTGACCAATGACCCTGGGTCAGAGGAAGATCCATTTGTGGCGGGCCAGCGCTACACTCTTGCTTTGTATGATCGCGACTGGGACGCCGCCGGCCGCGCTGCGGCGGTGCTTGCCCAGAAGAATTCGCTCGACGCGTGGAGCATTCCTCACCTTGGCCGCGACTTTTGGGTGGGTTTAGTCGCTCGTTTAACAGGAGACGAAACTTCCGCACACGCTGCTTTTATGACGGCACACGCACAACAGGAGGACGAGATACGCGTCCACTCTGACGATTTCGGACTCATTTCCGGCCTCGGGCTGATCGATGCGGCGTTGGGAAGAAAAGAAGAGGCGCTACGCGAAGGCCGGCGCGCGATGGAACTGGCGCCCAGGATGAAAGACCCAGTCTCTGAGCCATACGCAAAGAGGTGCTTTGCCATCATCTGTGCCTGGACAGGCGAACGTGAATTGGCGCTTCGACAACTTGAAGCCTTAACCAAAGCTCCGGGCTCCTACACTTATGGCGACCTCCGCTTGAGCCCATTGTGGGATCCGCTGCGCGGCGATCCGCGCTTCGAAAAAATCGTCGCCTCGCTCGCACCAAAAGGACAGTAACAG
The DNA here is from genome assembly GCA_963728975.1 of uncultured Verrucomicrobiae bacterium. Taxonomy (GTDB): domain Bacteria; phylum Verrucomicrobiota; class Verrucomicrobiia; order Chthoniobacterales; family UBA10450; genus DATFCK01. The sequence continues at coordinate 138,349 of CAVSMF010000001.1, read as the reverse complement.
GAGCGCGGCCGACGGCTTGTCCGTCTACCATCGCTCTGAAATCCATTCTGGGATCCGATTCGCAACGATCCCCGCTTTCAGGAGTTGATTGCAGAAAAGCCGCGATAATCTGTTGTCGGCTTTAGCGGTGGTCTATGACCGCCGAATTGTAGGGCGTTTCTGTGAAACGCCGGTTACTAAATTGGCGTCTGACACAGACGCCCTACAACCACCTGCGATGCAACCTCGGCGGTCATAGACCGCCGCTACAGCGACGTTGGATTCAGAACTTCTTCTTCAGGCTCACGTAAACGAACCGTCCGGTCGAGTCGTAAAGGAAGTCCGGGTAGTTCGCAGTCGCGAGCGCATCGGGAGGATCATGTCCAAATACATTATTGCAGCCAAGCGTGACGGTGGTGTTGTTCAAAAGCCGCTTCCAGCAAGGCAATCCGAAACTTGCTGTTTGGGCCGCCGCGTTTTCAATCGATTTGCCATCGCTGGAAGCCGCGTTCTTGGAGTAGCCGGGCACGGGCGCGGTTTCGAGCGGCGGAACGAAAACAAAATTGTAGGAAGCCTGAACGTCAAAAAACCAGGTTTGCTTCACGTAATGCTCATGTTTGCTATCTGGGAAGGCGGGACGACCTAAGTGCAAAATCTCATGGAACCCATCCAGATAGTGGACTGTGGTTGACAGGTCGAATCCGTGCCAGGCCCAATCTAGGCGGGAATTGGCTCTCCACTTCAAATACGACTCGTCCGAGAGAAATCCCGGAAGGACACCGCTGCGCAGTTCGACTTCGGTATCGGTGGGAACTTCGGCGAATTGGAACGAATCCACATAAGTCGCCTGGGTAAGCCAGGTGAAAACGCCGAACTGCGTCTCTTTTTGGTATTGGACACCAAAATCGACGCCGCGCGCTTTTTGTGAACCGGCATTCTGATAAGCCAATTCGATCGATACAATCTCTCCATTGGCGTCACGGGTCACGCGCTCAAGAGGCAACGATTGGCCGGCAACAGATCGGTCAATCACACTCGGTATGGAAGGAATGATGACTCGGCCTTTACTTTCGATGTCGAAGAGGTCGACCGTAATGGTCAAACCTTGCACGAATTTCGGCGTGTAAACGAAGCCGGCGGTAAAGGAGCGGGAGTCTTCCGGCTGCAGATTTGGATTGCTTCGGATAATAAAAGGGACGTCTGGGTCTATCTCGTTGCCGGTCGCCGGGTCATTGACAAAAGGCCCAAGAATACTTTGGCTCGGGCTCCCGAAGAATTCGATGAGTGAAGGTTCATGGAACCCTTCGCCCCAGGTGGAGCGGAGGGTCAATGATTCGTCGAACGGCTGCCAGCGGACCCCGACTTTTGGAACGAGAACATTGGTATCGTTGTTACGAAATTCTTCGAAGCGCGCAGCGGCAGTAAACTCCAGGGCATGGAACCCGGGCAAGGAATAGGAAGGACTAAAAACTGGCAGCCTCGCTTCCGCGTAAAACGCGTAGGTCTTCCTGCCCGCTTTCGTAAAATTACCCGGAGAGGTGCCGACAATATCACCGGTAAGCGTCGCCTCATCGGGGCCTTGTTCCAGATTTTCTCGTCTGAATTGTCCACCAAACGCCAGACCCACTCCTCCGGCCGGCAGATTGAAAAGTGACGTTGTATAAACACTAAGATCAAGCGTGGTAAGCTTGGATTGATCGATTGATTTGGGATGGATCACCGCAAAATCGACAGGCAATGCGTTGGTTGCGATGGGCCGGCGATAATCTCCGAACGGGTTGTAGGGGATAGTCGTGCCGATGAACTGCGATGAAGTGGGATCAAATATCGGATCGGCGGCGTTTAGGATTCGGTTGAAGCGTGAGGCCGAAACCAGAGTGCTGGTAGAAGTGTTCTTAGTCTGGCTATAGCGAAAACCGGCATCGTATCCCCAGTTTCCGTCGAAAAGCTTATCCCCCTTGAGGCCGAGCGTGGAAAAGTAGGCATCGGTCTGGTTGTTGACGAAGCGGTTACCGAACTCGAAGAGACGCGCGAAGGTTCTCTCGGAGATGATCTGTTGAAACGGGTTGAAAGGATTGAATGCGCCCATCGGAACCTCGGTGTCTTGATAGGTCGGGCCGCCCAGGGTTGGCCCGGGAGCATGCGGCGGAATGGCGAGGATAATGTGGCCGGGAGTTTGGAAAGCGCCCGTCGAGGTGGGCGCCAGTTCATAACTGGTCTGCACGTTTTGATAAAAAAAGTCCGCGTAGACCACCAATTGGTCGCCCCAGATCTTGTGGGTGGCATTCCAAAAACCGCCGTACCGCTCTGAATCCGGCAGCGCTTCTGAATAGGCGTTAAAGTTGAAGAAAACCGATGGAAGGCGCGTATAAGCGTAGTCGGTAGCCGGGGCCTCGCCATTGGTGAGGAAGGGCACATGACCGAAGAACGTATCTTGATTTGGAATGTCGGAGGGTGAAACGCCGGCAGCGAGAACCGCGGCTCGCGAGAGCCGAAGATTGAGCGGGCTCGCATTGGGTGATGGGGTGTCCGTATTCGAAGAATACCCTCGGTCTCGATTAAAGATGGAGTTACGATGATAAAAATTCAGAACGCCGGACACGCTGGTTTTATCGTCGCCCGCGCCAAAAACCAGTGAGGCCGCGTATTCGCCCGAATCTTTGTCGAGGGTGTTGCCATACTCGATATTCGTTTCCGCTCCGCGATAGTCGTGTCGGAACTTGATGTTGACCACGCCGGCAACGGCATCTGCGCCGTAGGTGGCGGAAGCACCATCTTTCAAGATTTCAATGCTCTCGATCGCCGCGCGCGGGATGGAATTGAGATCGACAAACGTTTGGGCGCCATTGCCCGCGCCGAGAGGATAGGGGGCCACACGCCGCCCATCGATTAAGGTCAGTGTGCTGCTGGCATCGAAACCGCGCAGGGAAATGGATGAGGCCCCGGCCGTAGTAGCGACGCCGTTGTTCGAGCTGGGCACGCCGTTAGGACCCGCAACTGTCGTATTTCTGATTAATTCCTCCGCGGTGCGCTCCCCCGATTTTTCAATTAAATCGCGATCGATGGTCAGAACTGGATTTGGCCCGACTTCCTCCGCTGTCGGAATAGTTGAACCGGTCACGATCACGCGCTCGACTTCGGCGGTCGCTGTCGGGCTGGATGCAGTTTCCTGGCCAAATGCGATCGAAGCTCGGAATAGCGAAATTCCGGCTGTGCCTAGCCACGCCCGACAAATGGATGATCGCTTGAGCAAAAAGCTCCTCTAGCAACCCGTCTTGTAGGTCAACGTCCTAGGGCTTCACAAGCCTTTTCTGTTGGGGCGGCCCGATTTCAACGCATTCTCGTTTTGCTCAAAGCCATTACCAATGTGCAAATTCAATCGATTGGCTTCGCGGCCTCCGCTAACAAATCACCGAAGCGCGGATCATTCCGGAGATTATCCCAGGCGGGATCAAGTTTAAGCTCACCGTAACCCACTCCGCTTGGCAGCTTCACCAGTGTGAAAAGCGTTTCGAAGGTCAAATCCTTCTCCCCAGTCCATGCGTAAAATCGTAGCCAGCGTCAGGAGCTGCTCCGGACCCTCATTTGGCGTGTTTCGCGGTTCTCGTATCTGCGATATCTGCGTAATCCGCGGTTCAGTTATTGCGCGATCGTGCCGAACTCGCCCTGTTGTTGAATCAACTTGGCAACCAGCGCCGTCCAACCCGTCTGATGCGACGCGCCCAGGCCGGCGCCGCTGTCGCCGTGAAAATATTCATGAAAGAGATACCGGTCCCGATCTTCGCGGATGTGGAACGCGCCGGCTGAAGCGCGCCCGAACGGCCGCTCGCCATTCTCTTGGCGGAGCCAGATTTTGATCAGGCGGTTGGAAAGCTCGCTGGCAATCTCCTTCAAATGCAAAAAGCGGCCGGACCCGGTTGGGCATTCCACTTTGAAATCGTCGCCGTAGTAATGATGAAACTGCTGAAGCGACTCGATCAGGAGATAGTTAATGGGGAACCAGACCGGGCCGCGCCAGTTGGAGTTGCCGCCAAAGATCCCGGTTTGCGATTCGCCCGGCTCATACGAGATCACTTTTTGTTCTCCCCGCACGGTCAAGCTATAGGGATGGTCTTTGTGGTATTTGCTGACCGAGCGGACGCCGTAATCGCTGAGGAACTCCTCCGGGTCGAGCATGCGGCGGAGTAAACATTTCATGCGGTGCCCGCGGGTGAGCGCGACCAGCCGGCGTTCGCCGCTGCCGGGCTCCTGCCAGCGCGAGACCAGGCTGGCCAGATCGGGGCGATGGACCAGATACCATTCCAGCCGGGCCTTGAACCCGGGAAGGGCATCAATCAACTGCGGTTGAATTGTTTCTACCGCCAGGAGGGGCAGTAAACCCACCACCGATCGCACCCGCAACGGCAAGAAGCGGCCTCCGGGTGTATGCAACATATCGTAATAGAATTCGTCTTCTTCGTCCCACAATCCGACCCCTTCGCCGCCGAGATTGTTCATGGCGGCGGCGATTCCAAGGAAGTGTTCGAAAAACTTGGTGGCGATATTTTCATAAACGTGATTCTCTCTTGCCAGCTCGATCGCGATCCGCATCAGGTTGAGAGAAAACATCCCCATCCAACTCGTGCCGTCGGCTTGTTCGAGATGCGTACCGTCGGCGAAACTCTCGTTCCGGTCGAACACACCGATGTTATCGAGACCGAGAAACCCGCCTTGAAAGATATTCTTGCCTTCGGAGTCCTTGCGGTTCACCCACCAGGTAAAAGTGAGCAGCATTTTGTGGAAGATGGTTTCCAAGAAGGCCCGGTCGCCTTTGCCGGTTTGTTTTCGCTCGATCTGATAGACTCTCCAGGCCGCCCAGGCGATCACTGGCGGATTGACATCGTTGAAATTCCATTCGTATGCGGGGATTTCGCCGTTGGGATGCTGGTACCACTCGCGGACGATGATATCGAGCTGCGTTTTCGCGAACTGGGGATCGATCAAGGCCAGGGGGATGCAGTGAAAGGCAAGGTCCCACGATGCATACCAGGGAAACTCCCACTTGTCCGGCATCGACATCACCCGTTCGTTGTAGATATGACGCCAGCCGGTATTCCGGCTGGTTAGGCGCTCTGGCGGGGGCGACGGCTGGCCGGGGTCGCCCTCCAGCCATTGCTCGACGATGTAATGATAAAATTGTTTGGTCCAAAGCGAGCCGGCCAGGGCCTGGCGCTGGATCGCGCAATGTTCCTCGGTCAGGCAACCGGGCGAGCGCGAGTTGTAGAACTGATCGGCCTCGGTTTTACGCGCGGCAAAGATGTCGTCGAAATCGGAGAATGGATCCGATGGAGGGGCGGCCGATGGAGGGGCGAGCTCCCGCGAGCCCGGGGGGCCGGTCGGCGTCGCGGGAGCTCCGCCCACCATCTTGGTCAGGCGCAAACGGATCGTGCGCGACTCGTTAGGCGGAATGAGAAACTGGTAATGGGCAGCCCCTTTGGTCCCGACCTTGTTCGGGTTAGCCATCTCCGGCCGGTTTTGAATGATCGCATTGTTAATCGAGTCTTTCACGTAAGGCGAGTGGTTCGGAACACCCCATAGCCGCTCGAGGTTCGATTCATTTTCGGTGAACAGAAGTTTGACGGCGTCCTGGCAATGGAGCCGATAACGGCCAAGCGCATGATGGTCCGCTTCGATGGCATCGATCGTCGATTCGGCCGGGGTCAGCTCCTGCAAGCTCGGCTTGCGATTGTCCCGCCCCCAGCTCCAGGTATTTCGAAACCACAACGTAGGCAGGAGATGGAGCGGGGCCGGGTCCGGTCCGCAGTTGGTCGCGTTCACGCGGATGAGGATGTCGAATGGGCCCGCTTTGGCGTACTCGATCTCGATATCGAAAAAGCGGTTCTCCCTGAAATCGTCAGTGTCCCAGATCTCGAACTCGGTTTCGCTTTTCGAGCGGGCTCCGTTTTGTCGGATCAGCTCCTCATAGGGAAATGACGCGTGCGGATAGCGATAGATCATCCGCATGAAGCTATGTGAGGGCGTGTTGTCGAGATACCAGTAGACCTCCTTGACGTCTTCGCCGTGATTGCCCTGCGGACCACTGAGGCCAAATAAACGCTCTTTCAGGAACGGGTCGCGCTCGTTCCAAAAGGCGAAAGCAAAGCAAAGCCGTCCCTTCAAATCGGAGATCCCGCCGAGCCCGTCCTCATTCCAACGGTAAACCCGGGAGCGGGCGTGATCGTGCGGAAAAAAATTCCAGGCGTCGCCATTAGCGCTGTAATCCTCGCGCACGGTGCCCCAGGCCCGCTCGGCCAGGTACGGTCCCCAGAAATGCCACGGCTCATGGTGGCTGCGATTTTCGGCGAGGCGCTCTTGCTCGGCATTCATCAGTTACCGTAGATTACCAATGAAAAATTACCGCTGGGCAATCGAAAAAGCGTTATCGGGAATCGGCGTTTTGTTATGTTCGACAGCATGAAACGTTGGATGTTTGCTTTGTTGATTGCGCTTCCGCCGTGCCAAACGAACGGCGCCCGACCCCAGATCACGATTTACAATACCGGCTTTGCCCTGGTCCGGGAAACGATTCCGCTCGATCTGCAGGCGGGTCAGAACCAGGTTCACTGCACCGAGGTCACGCCCCAAATCGATCCCGGCTCGGTGATTCTTCGTGATCCAGCCGGAAAAGCGGAATTCACAATTCTCGAGCAAAAATTCGCCGGACAGGCAGCCAGCAAAGAACGAATGCTTGCGCTTTTCGAAGGCCAGACGATTCCATTTCGCATTACCGAGCGCGGAGGTGAGAAGGTGATTGCCGGAAAAATCGTTCGCGGCCGTCCGAAAGGAGTTGAACCCATCATCGAACTCGATGGGAAGTATCTCTTCGAGCTTCCGGGTATTCCGGTGTTTCCGAATCTCCCTGAGGGGGCGGTCCTTCGCCCCGAATTGTCCTGGAAAATCTCTTCAAAGGGTGCGGCAAAATTCGATGCCGAACTCTCTTTTCTGACCGGAGGGCTTAATTGGGAAGCCGACTACAACGCGATCACCGCGGAGAATGGCAACATCACTCAATTTACGGGATGGATCACAATCAAGAACTCTGTCGGCGCGCAATTCGAACAAGCGAAAATCAAAGTAGTCGCCGGCGAAGTGAATCGGCCGAGAGAAGAGGCAACAGTGGGATACGCAGCCACTTCAGGAGTCGCCGCAGAAGAAGTGGGGCCGCCCGCGGTCGAGACGAGAACGTTTGACGAGTATCACGAGTATGCGCTGCCGATTCCAGTGACGTTGCGCGACGGCGAGACGTCCCAGGCGGAGTTTGTTCGGGCGCGCGATATTAACTCGAAACGTTCGTTCATTTATGACGGGTCCCTTTGGAATGCGGACAACCTCAGAACAAACAGCGCGATCCTCGATCCGCAGTGGGGAACTCAATCGAGCAGCACGGTGGCGATCGTGTACGAATTTAAGAATGATGCCGCGCATCATCTGGGGATCCCGTTGCCAGGCGGCCGGATACATTTCTATCGCCCGGATGAAGATGGACAACTTCAATTCGCCGGTGACGCAGTCATCGACAACACCGCCGCCAACGAGCTGGTCCGGCTAACAACGGGCAACGCTTTTGATCTCGCCGGCGAACGCAAACAAACGGAATTTCAAATCAATCAAGCCGACCACACGGCCACCGAGAGCTTTCAGATAAAATTGAGAAATCATCGCAAAGACAAAGTCGAGATTCGTGTTCGCGAGCACCCGGCACGCTGGAAGCAATGGGAGATTACTGCACAGTCGATGCCATCCAAGAAAATCGACCAGCACACGATCGAATTTCTGGTGCCGGTGGCTCCCGAAGAAGAAAAGACGTTAAATTATTCGATCCGGTATATCCATCTGCCGGTTACGCGCGGACAAAGATAGTCCGCCGCGGCGGATGCCCTACGATACTTGCTTCTGCTGACCAACTTGGTAGGCGTGCCTGAGCCAGCGAGCAATTTCAGCGCCCAGCTCATCCTCGGATCGGATCCGCAAGTAATGCCCGTGGCAACGCGGACCAAAGGTCTCAATCTTGTGAAACCGCGCATGTTCGATCCGACGCGGCAGAATGAAATGACAAATCAGAAACGATTTACGCGGTGTGGCGCCCGCAAAACGCATTCGGACCTGGAAAACTACCCGGGTCTTTTGTGGAATCATGTGGACCGGTCCACAGGCGCGCACCAATCGGGCAAATTTTCGAAACAAGCGGAGAACCTGCGGCTCGCTGCTTGAAAACAAGTCCGTTAGGGAAAATTTCCCGCAGGAGTGCCACATGTTCTTCCCGGTAAATCGTTCCCCGCATTTCGGGCACTTCCAAAGCGGCTGCCGGTTGGGACGCTTGCGTCCCTGTCGAGAAGGCGACCGAAAGATTTTTCGCGACCGTGCCATTGCGAGCAATTATTTTGTCATTCCGAGCGAAGTCGAGGAATCTCTCGTTCTTCGCTCATCTCCACCGCCTGCGAGCCAGAAAGAGATGTCTCGACTTCGCTCGACATGACAACAAGACGGATTCCGCCACGCAAACCAGGCGTGAACTTGTAGAAATCCGCAATCCGTAATCCCTTGCCCGCAGTGCTACGCACAGCGTTGCAGGCGGGCGCACTCCACAATGGAATCACTCCCACTCGATCGTGCTGGGCGGTTTGCTCGAGATATCGTAAACGACCCGGTTTACGCCTTTGACCTCGTTGCAGATCCGGTTGGAAATCCGGGCCAGTAATTCGTAAGGAACGCGCACCCAATCGGCCGTCATCCCGTCCTGACTCTCCACAATGCGCAGCGCAATTGTGTTTTCGTAAGTCCGCTGGTCGCCCATCACCCCGACGGTTTGCACTGGAAGCAGGACCGCGAACGATTGCCAAACCTTGTAATACCAGTCGGCCGATTCCATCTCGCTCTGCACGATCGTGTCGGCCGCGCGCAAAATCGCCAACCGCTCAGGCGTGACCGCACCCAGGATCCGCACCGCCAATCCCGGACCCGGGAACGGTTGCCGGTAAACAACCTCCTTGGGCAGGCCAAGCTGGAGGCCGGCCTGGCGCACTTCATCCTTGAACAACTGCCGGAGCGGCTCGACCAGCTCGAAGTGCATCTTCTCCGGCAGTCCACCGACATTGTGGTGGGTCTTGATTACCTGAGCGGGGTTGCCGCCGATCGATACACTCTCGATTACGTCCGGATACAGCGTTCCCTGGGCCAGAAATTTGAATTGCGGATTGCGCCCACCTGCAACGCTGTGCGTAACACTGCGGGCAGGGATTGCGGATTGCGGATTGCCGCCGGCAAGATCGGCAATTGCATCTTCAAAGACGTGAATGAACTCGTTGCCGATGATCTTCCGTTTCTGCTCGGGATCGGTCACGCCGCGGAGCCTGGTGAGAAAGCGTTCGCTGGCGTCCACGTATTTGAGATGGACGTGAAAATTCTCCCCAAACACGCGTTGGACCACTTCTTCCTCGCGCGCGCGGAGTAACCCGTTATTGACGAAGATGCAGGTGAGCTGATCGCCGATTGCCTTGTGGAGGAGCGCGGCCGTGACTGACGAATCGACCCCGCCGCTCAAGCCGAGCACGACTTTGGCCTGCCCAACCTGCCGGCGAATGCGCCTGCATGCTTCCTCGATGAACGATCCCATCGTCCAATCCATGGCGCAGCGGCAAATGTGATAAACGAAGTTTTGAAGGATCTCCTTGCCTCGAGGGGTATGGGCCACTTCGGGATGGAATTGCAACCCGTACAATCTTCGATCGGGATCCTCCACCGCGGCGAAATCGCAACCATCGGTGCGCGCCGCCACCTGGAAACCCTTTGGCAATTGGGTTACTTCATCGCCATGGCTGTTCCAGACATCGAGCTGCCGCCCCATACCCTCAAACAACCGGGAGCTATTGGCGATTTGGAGCGTGCCCGCGCCGTACTCGCGCCGTCCGGTGAACACAACTTTACCGCCGAGATGATGCGCCATCAGCATCAGCCCGTAACAAATGCCCAGCACCGGGATACCGAGCGATAGAATCTCCGGATCGATCTGCGGGGCGTTTTTTTCGTAAACGCTGGCCGGCCCGCCCGACAGAATAATTCCGTTCGGATGCAACTCCGATATTTCTTTTGCCGGAATATCGAAGCGGACGATTTCGGAATAGACTTGCAGCTCACGGATGCGCCGGGCGATGACCTGCGTGTACTGCGAGCCGAAATCGAGAATGATGATTCTTGAATGAGAGGGTGGAGCGGCCGTGTTCACGCACCTAAGGATGGGTTTCCGGGACGCCGTGCTGACCCGCGGGATCGTCCGGTGGGCGGTTGATCGGCCCGAGTGTTCCCTGGCCGGTGATACCGCGCTGGAATTGCGCTCCCACCTCGTCGGCGCTCCGCTCTTCCAAGGGATCCGTGCAACCGGCAACGATCAGAGCGATGCCGATTGCGCACAGCACCGAGAGGACTTTCATCTGCTTATTTTAGGAAGAGGCGACGCCATTGCAATTGCGGAATGCGCGGAGGAATGGACAGGATTAACAGGATTTTGCAGGATTAGGTTGGCTGTTTCATTTGCTTCTTCTGAATCCAGTTAATCCTGTAAATCCTGTCTAGGCCTTCCGCTGCCATGATCGATCCCGAACTTTTGCTCCAAGGTTATCGGCTCGGGGTGTTTCCCATGGGCATGGAAGACGGGGGCATTGAATGGTTTTCCCCGAATCCCCGGGCCATCCTCCCATTGGATAAGTTCCACGTGCCGCATGGTTTGGAGCGGACCTTTCGGCGCAACATTTTCGAAATCAAGATCGATCGCCGTTTTCCGGAAGTGATTCGGTCCTGCGCCAAGCGAAGAGACACCTGGATCAATCCCGAGATCATTGAGAGTTACGAGCAGCTCTACCACCTGGGCCACGCCCATTCAGTTGAGGCCTGGAGCGAAGGCGAGCTGGCCGGCGGCCTCTACGGAGTGGCGGTGGGCGGGGCGTTTTTTGGCGAATCGATGTTCCATTACAAAACCGATGCATCCAAAATCGCCTTGCTCGGACTGATCGAACATCTTCATGCCCGCAAATTCGTTCTTCTCGACACCCAATGGCTCACTCCTCATCTGGCCCAGTTTGGGGCGATTGAGATCCCGCGGCCGCACTATTTGAAACTGCTGCGCGGCGCCGTGGATTTGCCGAGAAAGTTTATTGAGAGTTGAGGGCCGGAGGGCGGAGCTCCCGCGACGCCGCAGGGAACGCGGGCTCGCGGGAGCTCGCCCCTCCGAGAAAGGCGGGCCTGCCACGCCGTAGTGCAACGAAGGCGGGTTGAGCGTTGGGCGTTGAGCGTTGAACGTTGAATATTTCATCTATCCGCGGAGCGGAAGCTTGCCCGCTAACTAAAAATTCGCATAGTGAGAGCCTCCTCGGGATTCGTTTGGCGGCTGGGTAGCTCAGTTGGCAGAGCAGAGGACTGAAAATCCTCGTGTCGGCGGTTCGATTCCGCCCCCAGCCATAGCTCTGGAGGTCAGAAGTCAGCTCCGAAGTAATCGGGGGCGTCCCGCCGAGGCGGGCGGCAGGTCAGCGGTCAGAAATCCATTTCGTGCCTCTGGTAGCGCGACTAGTCTTTCACGTAGATTGTCGATCCGATGAAATATCAGTGGAAAGACGCGGGAGAAGAATGGTCGGAGCGGTGGGGGACATCGCACGCCCAATGGAACGAGGCGATTCTACCGCGGATACAGGAGTGGTTGCCGGCGAATACGATCCTGGAAATTGGAGCCGGTTATGGGCGATGGACCCATTATCTAAGGGAACATTGCCAGCGCTTGATCGTGGTGGACCGGGCCGGGGAGTGCGTCGAGGCCTGTCAGAAACGTTTTGCCGAGGATCCGCGGGTTACCGCTTATATGAATAAGGGCGGCGCGCTTCCGATGGTTGCCGAACAATCGATCGATTTTGTTTTCAGCTTCGACGTGTTCGTCCACATCAAATGCGATGTGGTCGAGGAATTTTTGAGGGAATTCGCCCGAACCCTAAGGATTGGCGGCAAAGGATTCATTCATCATTCCAATCTGGGGGCATTTGCAAATTCACTGCCGACCCGGCTTCCCGCTGCCTTCCGCAAATTGCTGACCAAGGTTCACCTGCTCGATGAAGATCATCATCGAACGCCGACCATGAACGCGGCCTTGTTTCGGGCTCTGTGCCGCCAGCATGGACTGCATTGTTTTAAGCAGGAAATCATCAACTGGCGCGGCCGCCGTCTGATCGATTGTTTTTCCTGGTTCGAACGAGCGGGTTCAGAGGAGGACCGTTCGGTGGAGATCGTGCGTAATCCGAATTTCATGCGGGAAGCCGCCGCGATCCGGGAACGGGCGTTGACGTGCGGTTAAAGGGAAGAAGTTAGGCCCACGAAATACACGAAAAAGAGGAAATAAGGGGGACCTTTGGAGGTGCGGGTCTAAGGAGCCAGCGCGTTTCTACAACGAAGGGCGGAGCTCCGGCGATTGTTTTTTATCCACAGATTCCCTCGGTCCCGATTTACACAGATTTTGAAAATCGGACCCAGGGGTTAGAAAATCTGGATGATGGATTGCTCCTCTGTTTTTCTCTCAATCTGCGCAAATCTGCGAAATCTGTGGACGGTTTTCCCTCTGCGTCCGTGTGCCCGAAGAACCGGCTACAGGCCGGTTGCTACATGCAATTATTCGGCGCGGAGGGCGATGATTGGATTTACCTGAGTGGCGCGCCGGGCGGGAAGGAAACAGGCCAGGAGAGCAGCGGCGGCCAGCATTGCGCTGGAGGCAAGAAGGGCAAAGGGATCGTTAGGGCTAACCTGATAGAGAATTCCGGAGAGAACGCGGCCGGCGGCCAGGGCGAGCAATAATCCCACCAATATTGCCAGGGCGGTCTGCAACGCCCCCTGCCGCATGATGAGGGCGAAGACATCGGCTCGATCGGCGCCGAGCGCAATCCGGATGCCGATTTCGCGGGTCCGGGAGGCGACCGCGTAGGATTTGACTCCATAAACGCCGACCACGGCAAGGAGGAGAGCGATTGTTCCGAAAATGCCAAAGAGCACAGCCCCGAGCCGGACCACCCAAAGACCGACGCTTTTCTCCATGAGATCGCTAAACGGGGCCATACCCATAACCGGGATATCCGGATCAAGCGCGCGAAGCGTTTGCCGGAACACCGGCATGAGGGCGGCCGCGGCCCGGCGATCTCTGCGCTCGAGGCAAACATGGAGGTAAACATTGCCGTTGTAGCCCTGGGCCAGCGGGAGGAACAGACGACGGTTCAGGGTGTCGTTTTGAACGTCGTGGCGGTACGAGCTTACCACTCCGACGATTTCAATGTCGTTAGGCGAACCGTCTTTCGGCGGCTGGGTATAGCGAATGTGCTGGCCGACCGCGTCGGCGTTGGGAAAAAGTTTCTTCGCCATTTCTTCGTCAATAATAGCGACCGGCCGGCCGGTTTTGTTTTCCGCTTCGGCCTGGGTAAAATCGCGTCCCCGCAAAAGCCGAACGCCGAGGGCGTCGAAATAACCCGGGGTGATCGCGGTATAGAGCGCGCCTGCGCCCGGATCGGGCGCTTTGGGATCGGTAGGCAACGCTTCCTTGGCCGACATGATCCGGCGGGTATTGGTGAAGTTGCCGTAGGGCAGCATGGTGCCGGCGGCGGCGGTGCGGACTCCGGGCAGCTGGTGGGCCTGTTGGATCATGGCGAATATCAAACGCCGGGCGTCAGCCGGATTTTTTTTGATCAGACTGAAGTCGAGCTCGGTTACCAGATCGCCGCGCGGGTCGAAGCCGGGATTGAGGCCGCTGGCCTTGAGGGCGCCGCGGAAAAATAATCCGGCGCTAAACAGGAGCATGAGGGAGAGCGCGATCTGGGCCATGGTGGAGATGTGTCGCGGCGCGAAAAAGCGGTTCAGGCGGCCGGCCCGGGCGGGCTCGCCCAGTTGCTGTTTGAGATCGCGGACCAGATCCGTCTTGGTGGCTTTCAAGGCGGGTCCAAGGCTGAACAGCATAGTGGCCATCAGACAGAACAGGAAGGTAACGGAAAGCACGAGCGCGTCGGGTTGGACATTAATGACGAACGAGAAACTGACCGAACTAAGGAGGCGGGCCATGGAGTGCAGGAGGAGATCGTTGCACCAGATACTGAGAACGAGACCGATCAGGCCGCCGCAAACAGCCAGCAGCAAACCCTCGCAAAGCAACTGGCGGACGATCCGCCAGCGGGAAGCGCCCAGGGCAAGGCGGAGCGCGATCTCTTTCGAACGGGCAGCGCCGCGGGCCAGCAGCATGTTGGCGAGATTGAGGCTGGCGATGAGCAAGACCGCGCCGGCCATGGCCATGAGCAGAGTGCCGATGAGCGTGATCGGGCCGTCGTCTGCCGGGGTGGTGCTGAGGCTGAACCGGGAAGGCGTTTGAATCTGCAAATCACGCGCTCCTTCTGTTCCGGCGGGCTGAATTGCGGTTAATCGGCCGGCCAGCACGGGCAAACGCGGTTTGGCCGTTTCCACGGTTAGGCCGGGCCGCAGTCGGGCGGTCAGGTTCAGCGCATAATTTTTGGGTTGCGCCAGGTCGTGAACCGTTTCCGAATCGGAAAAAGCGGAACCGAGTTCCGAGTACATGCCGAGCGGCAACCAAATATCGGGCGAGATTAGCGCGCTGACGCCGCTAAAGCCGTCGGGTGTAATACCGATGACGGTGTAAGGCCGGCCGTTGATCTGAAGAGTGCTGCCGACAAAATCCGGGCGACCTCCCATCCGTTTCCAAAAAGCGTAACTGGTGACCGCGACCGGCCGGTTCGCGTTGGGCCGGCATTCAGTGGCATTGTAAAATCTCCCGCGAAACGGTTGGACACCCATCAGCGAGAAAAAGTTTTCCGAAGTCAGGAAGGCAAAACTTCGCCGCATCTCGTGGTCGCGGCCGGTGCCGGCGACGGCAAACTCAGAAGCAGCCACGTCGGCAAAGACCTCGGAGCTGTTGTCACGGAGTTCCCGATATTCCGTGTAAGAAAACTGGCGGTAATCGTGAGTCGCATTCTGGCGCGCGGTGAACACATTGACCACCTCGGCCGGCCGGAGAGGGACCACCGGGTGCAGGACCACGCTATTAATCAGGGCGAAGATCGCCGAATTAACGCCGATGGCGAGAGCGAGGGTCAGGATTGCGACAAAGCTGAATCCGGGCGTTTTGATCAGTTGACGGACCGCGAACCTGAAATCCTGAACCATAAGTTGGGTGCTCCGAGGTTTTCATTGAGATGCGGAGCCGACTGGGTTCGGATTCAGATTTTTATTCGGTGCGCAACGCGGTGATGGGATTGATCCGGGTCGCCCGGCGGGCGGGCAACCAGGTCGCCAGGAGGGCAGCGGCTGCCAGCAACAAGGGCGCGGCGGTAAAGGCGACCGGATCGAGGGCGCCGACTTGATAAAGAATGCCGCTGAGGATTTTTCCGGCGCCGATGGCGAGGAGCAGACCGATTCCGAGCCCGCTCAGGAGCATGATCGAACCTTCGCGCATGAACATTCTCAAAACCGCCGCGGGCTGGGCCCCAAGGGCCATCCGGATGCCAATCTCGCGGGTGCGCCGCGCCACCGAGTAGGCTTTGACTCCGTACAATCCCACCACGGCCAGGCCAAGGGCGAGTCCGCCGAAGACAGAGAACAAGGCTGCGCCGGTCCGCACAATCCAAAGTTGCAGGTTGCTGTCGAGATGCTGGTTAAATGTCTCCAGCGACAGAATTGGAATCGCCGGATCCACCGAGCGGACGGTGCGACGCAAGAGATCGGCGGTGGCGGCCTCCTGTCCGGCCGGAAGCGAGGCAAACCGGACGAAAAAATTGATGTTGCTTTGAAATCCGCGCCCGAACGGAAGGTAAATGGCGCCCGGCGGCTTTTTTTCGAAAAGGTCGTGACGCGCGGCCGGGACGATGCCGACAATCTCGATGCTTTCACCCGGTTTGATTTCTCCGCTGAGATCGGTGCTCATGCCCATGGTCGAGGAATTTTCGCCCTTCGCCCGCGGCGCATTGTCGTTGGCGAACTGGATGCGTTGACCGAGGGCATCGCCATCGGGCCAGAGTTTTTTGGCGAGCACTTCGTCGACAATTGCCGTAGCGGGGCTCTGCGGTTGGCTCGCTTCTGTTTGGGTGAATGCGCGACCGCGCAGAATCGGCAGCCCGACCGTGTTGAAGTAGTCGGCGCCGACGCTGTTCCAAGCCGCGTTGAAGGCGAGACCGTCTGCGGCGGTGGCGGGTTTCTGGTCGGGTCCGGGATGCACTCCGGCGCGCTGCACGTTCTTGCTGAGCGAGATCATTCCAAACGGGACAGTCGAGGAAATGCTTACGTGCTCGACTCCGGGCAGGGCCGCCAAACGCTCGTTCAAGGTCTGATACAGCGGCGCCGCCTGTTGCCGATCGTATCCGCCCAGGCTGGCATTCAATTCGAGGATGTAACTGGCGCCCGGCTTCAATCCGGTATCGACCGAAGCCGCTTTGCCCGCGCCCCGGATGAATAATGCCGCCGCCGTAATCAGGACGAGCGAGAATGCAATCTGCGCAACTACCAGCGGATTGCGGGGCAAAAACCGAAACCGCCGCCTGGTAACATCTTCGCCGGCTTGCTCCTTCAGATCAGTCAGAATGGAGCTGCGGGAAGATTTGATCGCGGGTCCAAGGGCAAAGGCCACGGTTGCGATGATGCAGAAACAAAAGGTTGCGGCCAGGATTGGCAGGTTAGGGCCGCCCAGCCAAACCATGTCGAGCGGCAGCATCCGTCCGAGCGAAGCGATCAGCAGATTGGACGACCAGAGTCCGAGGATTAATCCAAATGCGCCGCCTAACAGAGCCAGGACGAAGCCCTCGGTGAGCAGTTGCCGCACGATCCGCTTTCGGCTTCCCCCGAGGGCGAGGCGGATGGCGATTTCCTTGCGCCGGGCGGTGCCCCGGGCCAATAGCATGTTGGCCAGGTTCAGGCAGGCGACCAGAAGCACAACAATCGCCATGCCCAACAATAAGGGAGCGATCGTGGCCAGTCCGCCTCCTTCTTCCGATGGGCTGGTGCTGATGGAATGCCGCGAGATCGGTGTGATCGTGAACGTCTGGTCTTTCTGCTCGACCGGGAAAGCTTTTTCCAGGTTGAGGGCCAATCCTTGAAGAACCGGCTTTGCCCTGGCCGCGGTCATCTCCGGTTTCAACCGTCCCACAATGAGCAGCTGTTGTCCGGCCCGATCCCCGAAAGCGACCCGGTTTTCACCTTCAAAATCGTTTTGGACTTCATCGTGAACACTCAGCGGCAACCAGACTTCGGGGGAGAAGACCTGCATGGTGCCGGTAAAATCCGGGGAGGTTACTCCGACGATCGTGAAAGGCCGGCCGTTGATCAGCACGCGAGACCCGACCGGCTCGCGATTATGCCTCAACCAATAGCCGTAGCTAACGATGGCGACCTCGGCTTTGCCGCCTGGTTTTTCCTCTTCCGGAAGAAAGGACCGGCCTTGAGCCAGCGGAACCCCGAGCACGGAGAAATAGTTGGAACTGACGATGGCGGCAAAGGCGCGGCGGGCATCGCCCTTCTGTCCCAGACCAATCATGGCGAGGTTGTAAGCCATTACGTCCGTGAACACGCTATTCTGGTCCCGGATATCCAGGTAGGTGGGATAGGAGAAGCCGCGATACGTTTTCGGGTTCTTTTTGTCCTGGGAAAAAACCTGGACCACCTCCTGGGGATGCGCGTAGGCGGGCGGCGCGAACAGGAGTTTCTGGACGAGACTAAATACGGCGGTGTTGGCGCCCATCCCAAGCGCCAGCACGATGACAGCCCCAATGGTGAATCCCGGCGTCTTAACCAGCTGACGGATTGCAAATTTGAGATCTTGAACCATAATCCTCGGCTTTTCCTCAGTCAGATACACCGGACGGACATTTTGGATTCAAGAATTATCGAATGGCGCCCGGGCCCCCGGCGTAGGACGGCACCCGCGCAAAAAAATAGGCGGTTAATTACCGGAACGAACAAAAGTTTGAATTGTTTCATCGAACGTGCTGTCCAAAGTCAGCGCGAAGGAGAGAATGCGGGAATCAGAACCAGGAAAACGCCGGTGGCCGGGTATTCGATCGCTTATGGCCGTTAAATCGGTGCGGCCCATTTTGATTCTGCTCTTTGTCGGGGTCGTTTTGGCAGGGGGGATCGAATTGCGGCGATGGACCTGGGAAAATACCAGGCATCTGCGCTTCCAACGCGATATTGTTAACGGCTTTCACTGGGGCAGCGAGACCTTAATCGAAGCCCGCCGGCTTGGGCCGGCCAAGTCCGGGCCTGTTTCGTGGACGAATTTTTTCCGCGGATACCTTGCCCTCTACGACCGGGTCAAGCGGGAAGCCTTTGATAAGCAGTACCACCTCGATTATCCGCCTTTGCGACTGCTAGTGATGTCGATCTGGGCGAAAAACGTCCAAAAAGAATTCCCTGGGGTGGAGGATGGGACGCCGGATTACGTCGAGCCGTTGTTGGAGATGAATCTGGTCTGTGAAGCGTTGGCGGCGGTGGCAATTTTTCTGATCGTACGACTCTGGTTGAACCGGACGGCGGGGAGGACAGGCTCACGTTTTCTTCACGCGTTGCCGCCGGATTCCCGAGGGTGGATTTGTGGATTGGCTGCGGCCACGGCGGCCTGGCTCGATCCATCACTGATCCTCGATGCCCATGGCTGGCCGCAATGGGACGTGTGGCTTTTGCCGTTTTACCTGTTTGCGGTGCTGGCGGGCCTGAAAAACCGCTGGTTCTGGTGCGGTTGCATCCTTGCCGTCGGCGCGATGCTCAAAGGGCAGCTTCTGCTCGTCACGCCTTTTTTCCTGTTGTGGCCCTTGTGGCAAAAAAAACGGATGCGTGCCCTGTGCGTGCTTTTTGGATTCGGTCTAACAATGGCCCTGTTGGTTTCGCCATGGCTTCTGCGCAATCCCACCGCCTGGATCATCGTCGGAGTTATTGGAGTCGTCGCCGCTATCTGCCTTTATCGCCTGCCTTTACGGCAGGCCGGTCCGTGGTTGGCCGGCACCATCGCTGCATCGGTCTTTGTGGTGGGCGGGCTGACCGGAGGCAGCTTTGCCTGGCTGGAGATTGGTCTTCTCTACGGGAGCGAACATTATCCTTATCTCTACATTAGTTCGTGTTACAACCTGCCCTCGTTGCTCGCCGATGTGGGGTGTTCCCTGAAGCAGCCGTTCTGGTCGGCCGGGATCGGGCCGCTTCACTTCGCCATCAATTTGCAGTGGACGCTGCGGACCCTGTATCTGATTGCACTCGCTCTTTGCGCGCTGGGAGCGACCCGGCATGAACGCGGGCGCGACCCGCGTTTGCTTATTGCCATTGCCGCGCCCTGGCTGGCCATGTTCGCGCTGCTGGGTCAAATGCACGAACGGTATCTGATGTGGGGCGTCGTGGTCTGCGCGGTGGCATGGGGGGTGAGTGTAAGAATGATCCTGGTCAACCTGGTTCTCTCAGCCGCCAGCACCGCCATGATCGTCCACGTGATGTTAATGGATAAAAAGCTCGATGCCATGCGGCCGATGGTCGACTTGCTCGATCACGCCCGCCCCTATGGTTCCTGGATCGTTCTGGCCTGCGTTGCTTTCTATTTTCGCGAGGTTCTTTCCACCCGGGTTCCGACGTTTTGCAGCGATCGGACGCGATCGGCCCAGCCCGCTTCGCTCACCCTGGCTCCGGCACCGGAGCAGGCCTGAGCGCTACTAAAACTTGAGCGTAAGTTGGACGGCAAACAGGTTGTTCCCGTTTTCGAATTCAGTGCTGGTGAAACTAAACGGCGGGGAGTTACTCCCACAAGTAACGGATCTACCGCTAAATGGGGCGAGGACGTTTCTCCAAAAAAACGCGAAGCTAAACCTTACCAGCTGTAGAGATTAAGCCGCAAGGCGAACCCGTAAATCGGCTGGGGCGACGATGCCTTTATATTTCGGGTAGAGGAATTTGGCCACTGGCGATAGTTCCCGGGCAATCCCGGTGGCGCGGGTCAGACCGGATTCGCGCATCCGCTTGAGAGAAGCCTCCAGCAGGCGGGTGCCGAGTCCGCGGTTTCGGTATTCCATCAGGATACATGGCCCCGGAACGAGATGGTTTTCTGCGTCGGCATCGAGGCAAAGGACGGAGGCGCCGATGATGCGAACTCCGTGACGCAAAGCCAGACAAGTATTTTCTTCGACCAGGAAGATCCGATCCAACCACGATTGCAACGTGTGCATCACTTCTCCGATGGCCGGATTCCAGGCGGGATCGAGCAGAAAAGAGCGGGAAAGAACATTGCGGACTTCTTTTTCGTGCTCCTTCGCAACCGGATCGATCTTGTAATGCGGAGGCAGATTTACTTCCGTTGGCGGCAGCGAGTTAAGATCCCAAGTAAACCGAACCCAATTAAGCAGCTTCATATAAGAAAGAGCAGGATACGTTCTGACATCTGGCGGCATTCGCAAGTCTGTCTTGAATGGAAATGACCGGGACGCAGCGACAAAATTCATTCTTTTTTTGCTTTTCGCCCATGGAATAAATCAGCCGATTAAATGGTTTTGCGGACAAGAGCCGTGGAACGTTTCTGAAATCCTCAGCGCGTTCATTGTCATCGGTGAAGCCAGGCCGGAAAAAACATTCGGGGACGACAAACGACAAACTTTTCATCGCGTATGCGACAAAAGTTCGTCGTATTGGAGAAGTGTCAGAGCGACTGCACGCTCTTCACCATCTCGACGAAGGAATCGTAAAGTTCCCGATGCTGGGCGACGCCGCGTCGAAGCACTGGTTTGAAGTTGGCCAAATCGGCGATATTGATGATCTGATCGACGCTTTGGACAAATGCGGTCATGGCGTCGTTTGTGGCGTAGCGGTGACTCAGCAGGATGACGAAATGTTGGCGACGCCGCGCTCCCGGCAGCTGCACCATTTCCCGAAGGATCGGATTGGTCTCGATCTTTGAGCCTTTGAAGTTTTCGTAGATGATGACCACGTCGTAGTTGTAGGTCTTGAGCTTGAGAATCACGTCCTCCTCAAACAAGCCAAGATGCACTTTGTAAGTCAGATCGATCAGCTGTGGGACGATGATCTTTTGATATTGCTGATGATCCACGCAGACCAGGGCGGTATTGTCGCCCAGATCCATGAATGTAGACTCGGTATCAGGTTCCATTTTCTAGAGGAAAGCGTTTTCCGGCAGATCCAGGCGCAGACCCGAGTCGAGGTCGGTATCGAGTCCGCGGGCTTTTTGGATGAGATCGATGCCACGGGTGATTCGGCCTTTTCGGGAGCCATAGAGCCGGGCTGTTTCTTCCGTAATCAGCTCGTTTTCATAAGCCTTGAGGATCGACTGATCGAAAGTCATCCAGCCAAAGGGCGAACTCGCCTCGATGATTTCGTAAAAGCTTCGGTGCTCGCCCTCACCCAGAGCGATCGTCTCCTGGGTCCGCAGATTGTGTCCCATGATTTCGGTCAGCAGCTGCCGGCCTCCCCCGACCTTGGGAGCCAGGCGCTGGCTGATGATGTAACGGAGGGTGTCGGCCAGCCGGATGCGGAGTTGTTTTTCCTCGCCCAGGGAAAAGAGACCGAGCATGCGGTTGATCGATTGTCCGGCATCGACAGTGTGAAGCGTGCTCAGAACCAGGTGACCGGTTTCGGCTGCCATCAGCGCGACTTCGACCGTGGCCCGATCCCGCATTTCACCGACCAGGATCACCTTGGGGGCCTGGCGCAGCGCGGCTCGCAATCCATTGGGATAGTTATTGAAGTCGTGACCAAGCTCGCGCTGGTTAAAAGTGGCTTTGCGCTTTGGGTGAACAAATTCAATCGGATCTTCCAGAGTGATGACATGAACCGGTTGGGTCTCGTTAATTTCATTCAACAATGCCGCCAGGGTCGTCGTTTTTCCGCTTCCGGTCGAGCCGGTAACCAGAACGAGTCCTGTTTTCTCCTTGGCCACCTCGCGAAAGATGTTGGGCAGACCCAGCTCCTCAATCGAGGGCACGGTTCCATAAAGCTTGCGCAGAACGATTGAAAAGTGGCCTTGCTGACGAAAAATGCTTACCCGGAAGCGGGCTTCCGTGCCGAGAGAATAACTGCAATCGCACGCTCCGGTGGTGAGATAATCGTAGATCAGACGGCGATTGCTCTGCATGATGGTTAGGGCAATCTGCTCGGTCTGATAGGGAGTCAGCGACTCGATCGGCGGATCGACGTAGACCGGTTTTAGCTCACCGAAATCTTCCACCTGGGGTGGGCGGCCGACCGAAAAGTTGAGGTCTGAAATACCATCATAGGTTTTCAGCATGGCCGATAAAATCCGATCAAGATCCGGTGCTCGCATGATTGATTACTCTTCCGAAGCGTCCAAGGGCGGTTCCTTGAGAAATACGCGAAACTTCTTCTTGTCGATGGCTTTGTCGTAAGCTTCCTCCGGGGAAATCCGCATGTTGCGCAAGTGGTCCATGATTGCATCGTCGAGCGGCTGGTTCCCCTTTTTCTTGCCCACCTGGATCATGCCGGGGATTTGATGGGTTTTCCCTTCCCGAACCAGATTGGCGATGGCGACATCGACGACCAACACCTCCAGCGCGGCAACCCGGCCGGGCTTGTCAATGCGCTTGAACAAGTTTTGCGCGATCACACCCTTGAGCGATTCCGCCAGCGTGGCGCGGATTTGGTTCTGTTGATTGGTGGGAAAAACGTCGATCACGCGATCGACGGCCTTGGACGCGCTGGACGTGTGCAGGGTTCCGAAAACCAGGTGGCCGGTTGCGGCCGCAGTCAGGGCCAGCTCAATCGTCTCCAGGTCGCGCATTTCACCAACGAGCAGAATGTCCGGGTCTTCGCGGAGAGCCCCGCGCAATGCGCTGGCAAACGACCGGGTGTGAACCCCAACCTCGCGGTGCTGCACGAGGCAATTCTGGCTCCGGTGAACGAACTCGATCGGATCTTCGACGGTGATGATATGGTCCTGCCGCTGGAGATTGGCGTAATCGACCATGGCGGCCAAGGTCGTCGATTTGCCCGAGCCGGTCGGTCCGGTCACCAGAACCAGGCCCTTTTTGAGCATTGGAAATTTTTTGAGGACTGCCGGCAAACCAAGTTCGTCGACCGTCTGCACGGTTGCAGGAATCAACCGGAAAACGGCGGAAATGCCGGATTTTTGCTGAAAGAAATTGGCGCGATACCGGGCGATGCCGGGCACCTCGTATCCGAAATCGACATCGAGAGTTTCCTCGAAGATCTTGATTTTGCCTTCCGGCGCGATCTCGTAGACCATCGCCTTGAGCTCGTCGTTTTGGAGCGCCGGATAGTCCACCCGCACCAGGTCGCCATTGATCCGAAGCATGGGCGGATTGCTGGTGGAAAGATGGAGGTCGGAAGCTTTCTGTTCCGCCATCAGTTTGAAGAAAGCGTCAATGCGAGCCATGGGCGTCGCCGGGTATCAGAGCTAAATCAATGCCAGAAAGGCGGGTTCCCGACCTGCGGTGGGCAGTGCTATCGTGGGGTCAAAGCCTGCCGGGTTGCATCCAGGGCCGAGCGGACCTGAGTCAGCAGCTTTTCGCGGGTATACGGCTTGGGGATAAAGCCCCTGAGGCCTTGAGCCAGCATGGCGCTGACTTTGTGTTGCTCGGCAAACCCGCTGCTTAAGACGACATTGACGTCGGGATTGAGAGCCCTCAATTCGTCGAAAACGGCGTCGCCATCCATCACCGGAAGAAAGTAATCGAGGATGACCAGACCGATCTGTTTGCCAGCCCGTTCGTAGATTTTGAGAGCCTGGAAACCATCGCCGGCCAGAATTACCTTGTAGCCTTCGTCTGCCAGCATTTCTGCCGCGAGTTCAGCCACCTCTGTTTCGTCTTCGATCAGCAACAGGAGCTCACGGTTGCCTTTCGGATTCTTGATTTCGATGTCGGGGACCGGACGGGGCGAACTGCTTCCGGAATTTTTCGCGGGCTGAGGCAAATCAGCCGACTGAGCGAAACCAGGCAGGGGCAGCGGCGGGTTGGCCGGCGCTTTCGCGGCAGGAGGCGACACCGGTCCAGCCGGCGGCGGAAGCACGGTGAATGGGACATGGGGCGGTTTGGGAGGGATGGCAGCTTTTGCCGCGGTTTGCTCCAAAATTTTTGAGGTAACCCGATCAAACAGGGCCTGGGCGGTTTTGGACGCGCGGTCGACGCGTTCACCGAGCAGGTCAATATAGTTGGGTTCGCTTTTGTGGCGGCGGGCCAGATCGGAATAGCGCGCGATCTGCTGCAGGATCGAGTTCAGTTCGGTGGAAGTGGTGGCGATCCACTTCAAATCTTCGTGATCGAGCATATTGGCTTAGGTCTAGTCGATGTCGTTCACGCACGCCCACCAAACACACCCGAGGACAATGACCACAGCGATCGCGAAGAAACCGACAGTCAGCATAGAAGAAAGGTTTTAATTCAAATCAGCACCCCCCATGCCGCGCTTGCTGGCAGCGCTCTGGATCCGAGGGTTGGTTGCGGTTGCTGGTTGGATTAGCAGGTTGCAGGAGACCGGTTTACCGTCAATCAGATGTCCCGTTGGTTTCGAGAAGGATTCTACGGCGGCTTGAGCCTGGTTCTGTTAATTGGGCTATTCCTGATCTGGCTTTGGCGGCCGGAGCGCCAGGTCGCATTACACAGCGACCATTTGGTGGAAGCCATCGCGCACAAGAATTGGACGCGTTTTTCTTCCTTTCTCGGCAGCGATTATCAAGATCAATGGGGCGACGATCGGAGTCTCGTTCTGGAACGAACACGGGAAGTTTTCAGGTACATTCGCAATGTTCGCATTACCAAGATGGGACCAGATGTTCGGATCGAGGGTGCAACCGGATATTGGCGCGCCCGGATCATTGTCGATGGTGATGCCGGCGAGGTCATGACGCTAATCAAGGAGCGAGTGAACAACTTGCAAACGCCGTTTGAGCTGCAATGGCGCCGGATCTCCGGGAAACCGTGGGATTGGAAACTGGTTCGAGTCCGGAACGATGAACTGAAAATTCCGGCCGAGTTCCAATGAGCCCAGGACCATTACGCCGTTAGTTTTTAGAGTTGGCGGAATTTTGAGTTAGCCAAGGGGGCAGGCCCTCCGGCAACGCCCATTCCAGGCGCGGCTCGGGGCGCTCGTACTCCGGACCCAGGCGAGAGCTGGCCGGTTAGGCCTTCGCTCGCGCCTTATCTATTTTCCCAGCGCAGTCCGCAGTTCCGTTTTGGCAGAATCGACATCGCGGGTCGTATGATTACAAAGGAGGATGGCCCGGAGCCGATCACCCTGATAGTAGCGGGCGGCAAAGCGTTTCTTTGGGTAGGTACCGCGCAAATCGATCCGCGTCGGAGGAATGCTAAAGTCGCCCACAAAATCAAAGTGCAGATCGAACATTTCGGTCCAAAAATATGGTATTTGCTCGTAGCGCTGCCGTTTTTTGCCGGTCATGTTGGCGCCGGCGATAAGACCCTGGTCCCGGGCGTTCTCCCAATGAGTCTGGCGCCGGACTCCGCCCATGATGCGATCTGGATAAAAGGCCAGATCCCCAACGGCGTAGATTCCTTTTTCTTCGGTTTCCAAGTAATCAGTGACGGGTGAGCCATGGGGGCCGGATAGAGGCGTGTTTTTAACAAGCTCGAGGTTCGGCTCGGCTCCGCAGGCGACCACGGCCAGACCGGCCGGCACCCGGTTGCCGCTTTTCGTCTGAATATTTCGCAAAACGGTTTTTCCTTCGAAGCCGTTCAGGCTCTCGCCCATCAGCATGGTCACGCCATGTTTGGCGAAGTATTCGGTTAACCAGGCTCCAGCCTCCGGGTCGATGTAGCGGTTTAATAATACGCTGTTTCGATGCATGAGGCCCACCTTCAACTTCATGGCCCGCAAGCTGGCAGCCGCTTCACAGGCCAGTAAGCCGCCGCCGACGATCATCACGGTTTTTTCCAGGCCGGCCATTTCCCGCAATGCCAGAGCGTCGCGGACGGTGCGCAGATAGATAACGTTGCCCAGATTGACACCGGCAACCGGTGGCCGGACCGGCCGGCTGCCCATGGCGAGGCAGGCTTTGTTGAACTCAATGCACTCGCCGTTGCCGAGAACCGCCAGCCGGCGTTCGATGTTGAGCTGCGTGACCATCGTTCCCAGCCGAGTCTCGATCTTGTGGGCATTGTACCAGGTGGGATCAAGCAGAGGGAGCTTCTTCAAGGGCGGCGTCTTGTCCCGAAGAAAAGTCTTCGACAACATCCAACGGTTATAAGGATGCGAGACTTCCGCGCCGACCAGAGTAACCGAGCCGCGCTTGTCGTATTTGCGGATGCCTTCACATGCGCTTGCCCCGCCGGGGCCACTGCCGATGATGAGGTAGTCGCGTTGAATCATGTTCAAATATCGGACGATAAAATTCAGCGCCTGGCGAGGGAAAAATGAAGCGCCATACGAAGTTATCGTTAACCGTAAAGAGGGTTACGCCTGTTCCGCCGGTTTGGGCCGGGTGGCTGGCCAACTCTGGCCTGTTGCAACCTGATATCCTCTTTACCCATTTAACTCTTGGTTAATCACAGCATCGCCCGGGCAGATTAAGCGCCATGTCTCAATTTATCCCAGGGAAATCGTAACCGCGGTCTTCGCCCCATCGAGTGCGCCACTCGTTACCTCTTTTAATAGGTCGTTCCATGCCCCAATGGCGACGGCTGCCAGGATCAGCAGCATCCAGACATAATTCAGCACGCCCGTCTTGTAGCCGTGGCCGGCAACGCCGCCAGCCGATATTACTGTTGCAATAGGAATCTTCCTTTTAAGACATTGAACGGATGAACGAGCCCACTACTTTGATCAGAGATACCACCGCGAATCCAGCTCCGCTTGGCCTGCTCGGCTTTGGCATGACCACGGTGTTGCTCAATTTGCACAACGCCGGATTCTACGAACTCAACAGCATGGTCCTGGCGATGGGCATCTGCTATGGAGGTGTCGCCCAGGTCATTGCCGGGATCATGGAGTGGAAGAAAGGCAACACCTTCGCCGTAACCGCGTTCACTTCCTATGGAATGTTCTGGCTCTCCTTGGTCGCCATGATTCTGCTGACCAAGTTCGGATGGGCGGCGCAATCCAATGCCGCGGCAATGGCCGCGTATCTGGCCATGTGGGGGATTTTTACAGGAGTCATGTTTATCGCTACTCTCCGACTGAACCGGGCCCTGCAGGTCGTCTTCGCCACCCTGACGGTTCTTTTTTTTCTGCTCGCGATCGGCGATTTCACGGGCGCGGGACCGGCCTTCCGACATGCCACCGGTTACGAGGGAGTATTCTGCGGTCTCTCCGCCGTTTACACCGGTTTGGCCCAAGTCCTGAATGAGTTGTTTGGGAAAACCGTGCTCCCGCTCGGCCTGAAGTAAACCGCGCGCAGCCGGAGAATGGAGGGGTGAGCTCCGGCGAGCCCTGCCTACTGCTGAAAGCATTCACCGGCCGCCGTTCAAGAGACTGGCTGCCAGTTTAAGAGACGATTCGCTTTTCCCGCCTAACATTCGGGCAATCTCTTCCTGGCGCGCCTTTCCGGTAACTTCCCGGAGTTGGGAGTGGGTTCTCCCCCGCGTTATCTCCTTGGTTACGACGAAATGGACAGACGCCGTCGCCGCAACCTGTGGAAGATGGGTGATACAAATCACCTGATGTTCCCGGGCAAGCGTTTGCATCTTTGCCCCGACGGCATGGGCAATCTCTCCGCCCACATTCGCGTCGATCTCATCGAATACCAGCAGCGGAATCGCGTCCTGGGCGGCCAGGACGGATTTTATCGCCAGCATCAAACGCGAGATCTCGCCACTCGACGCAATAGCGCGCAACGGTTTCAGCGGTTCGCCGGGATTCGGAGAAAAAAGAAGCTCGAGCGAATCGAATCCTTTTGCCCGCGGTTCCGCTAACGGCGTGAGCTGTGCCTCAAACTCCGATTGGCGAAACCCCAGATCGGCCAGGTTGGTCCGGACAGTCCGGGACAGTTTTGGAGCCGCTTTCCGGCGCAGATTCCGCAACGCCTCGCCGCTTTTGTTCAAGCTTGCCCGGGAAATTTCAATTTCCGATGAAAGTCGTTCCAGTTCGGCATCCCGTCCCTCGATTTTCCGCATTCGCTCTTCGGCGCGTCGGCCGAATTCGATTACCTCGGCGATGGACCCGCCATATTTTCGCTTCAAAGTCTCGAAAAGGGAAACGCGCTGTTCCAGGGCCGCAAGCTGGGTGGGATCGAGATCGAGCTTCTCGGCATAGCTGGAAAGCGATCGGGCAATTTCGGAAAGCTCAACCACGGCGGTTTCATGTCCGGCGGCAAACTGCGAGATCGAGGGATCGATTTTCTCCAGCTCGCGCAGGAGTCTTTGGGTCTCGCCCAGCTGGGAGAGGATCGAATCATCCGCTTCGGTTAGGCGCTGAGAAATGGAAGAAGCAAGTTCAATCAAACGTTTGCTGTTGCTGGCCAGTTGGTAGCGAGTTTCGATCTGCTCTTCCTCGCCCGGCTCCAATTTTGCCGCGGCAATTTCGCGAGTTTGGTGGCGGAGCAGATCCAGCTCCTGTTCCCGGGCTCTCTCGGCTGTATTCAGAGATGTATGCTCCGAAATCAGTGCCTGCAATTGCCCGAAATCCTTTTGGTACTCAGCCAGTATTTCGCCGGCATCAGCGAAACCGTCGAGGAGGTCGAGCTGTTTCTCCACTGAAAGAAGCGACTGGTGATCGTGCGGGCCATGCAGATCGACCAGCCGATCGCCGAGTCCCTTGAGAACGGCCAGAGTAGCAGGTGAGCCGTTGATGAACTGACGATTTGCGCCGGTCAAGCCAAGCGTTCGCTTGATTATCAGTTCATCCTGGCAGGCCTCGACCCCCGCCTCGTTCAGTTCCGAGTTCAGCTTCTCGAGTTCTTTTCCGCTGAATACACCCTCCACCGTGCAAACATCGGCTCCGGTGCGGATCAGCGATTTGTCGGCCCGCTCTCCGAGCAACAGCTGCAACGCGCCGATAATGATCGATTTGCCGGCGCCGGTTTCGCCGGTAACCGCGATGTAGCCCGGCGAGATCTGCCATTCGAGTTCCTCGACCAGGGCCAGATTCTTGATTCGCAGCAAATTGAGCTGGATCGCCATTTCGAAAAGTTGAGTGTGCGGGGTTGCGAGTTGAGTTGAAGGTTGGACCTTTCCAGCTTGCCAACGCAATCCTCAACCCTCAAC
This sequence comes from uncultured Verrucomicrobiae bacterium, assembly GCA_963728975.1. GTDB lineage: Bacteria > Verrucomicrobiota > Verrucomicrobiia > Chthoniobacterales > UBA10450 > DATFCK01. Next base: position 109,148 of record CAVSMF010000001.1, on the reverse strand, counting down.
TCCGAAAGCCTTAGCCCGCAGGCCACGGAAGAGGTCCGTTCAATGGGCGGACCGGGCTCCCAGTTCAATCTGACTTTCCTGGGAACCGGCACCTCTCAGGGCGTCCCGATGATCGGGTGCGATTGCGCGGTCTGCCGATCGAGCGATCCGCGCGACCAGCGGTTGCGTTCTTCCATTTATATTCAGACGCCCGAATGCTCCTGGGTAGTGGACACCGGAACCGACTTTCGGACCCAGGCGCTCCGGGCAAACATCCGGGACGTCGATGCGGTAGTTTTTACCCATTCGCATACCGATCACATCATGGGATTCGACGATCTGCGGCGCTTCTCCTACGCCCGCGGTTCCATGCCGGTTTACGCGTCGGCCGACACGATGCGCGACCTGGAACGCGTGTTTGAGTTCGCTTTCAAAGCCCTGAACCCGTTTCCGGGTTATCTCAAACCGGAACCGCACGTGATCAGCGGTCCGTTCCTGCTGGGACAGACGGTGATCACGCCTTTGCCGGTGCCACATGGAAACGCGACCGTAAATGGGTATCTGTTCGCCCGTAACGGTGTTAAACTGGTTGCTTACCTGAGCGATTGCAGCGGTGTGCCCGATGCGGTGGCGCGCCAGATCGAAGGCGTCAAAGTCCTGATCATTGACGCGCTGCGGCACAAACCGCATCCGACTCACCTCAGCGTTGGGCAGGCCATTGCAGCGGCCCGTCGTGTTCGCCCTGCGAGTACCTATTTCACTCACATCTGTCATGAACTTCCTCAAACGGCCGAATCGGAATTTCCATCCGACACTTACATTGCTTATGACGGATTGAAGCTTGAATTGTGATGTTCAATTCATTTCGCCTTCTCGCCCCCGCGGTGATCCTGTTTGGGATTCTGGTTCCGTCCGGTTATGGCGCGGAAGCCCCTCTCGCCCAAGCCACCATTGTGGTCTACAACGAGGCCGACAAAGAATCGGCCGGGTTGGCGAAGTTTTACATGCAACAACGCGGGATCGCCCGCGATCACATGGTTGGGTTGGACTGTGCCACCGATGAAGATATCAGCCGGGATGACTACGAAGCGACAATCGCTCGACCGCTCCGGGAAGTTTTTAAGGAGCGGCACTGGTGGACGTTGCGTAAAGACGTCGATGGAAAAGAGCAAGTCGATTCCAGTTCCATTCAGTTTGTGGCCCTGATCAGGGGGATCCCGCTCAAAATTCGCCCCACCGCTGAAACACCCCCCGGCGAAAAACCCGGGACCGGGCCGATTGCCGTGCACAATGAAGCTTCGGTCGATTCCGAGCTATCGATGCTCGCATCTCCCAACCACCCGATTTCGGGGGCAATCCCGAATCCTTACTTTCAGAATTTTCGAGGAGTCGAGGATTTTGCCAATGCAAATATGCTTCTGGTTTGCCGTCTGGATGCGCCCACCCCGGCCATCGTCCGGCGGATGATTACCGATTCACTGGCTGCGGAAAAAAACGGACTTTGGGGGCGCGCTTACGTCGATGCCTCGCATCACTCGGCCCCGGGATCGGAACTGGGCGATAAATGGATGGCCAATATTGTCGAGCAATTGCACAAGGTTGGGATTCCCGTTGTTCTCGACGATTCGCCGGCAGTTTTTCCAGACGGCTTTCCGATGAGCGATTGCGCCCTCTATTATGGCTGGTACGCGGGCGGGATTTCGGGGCCGTTCAATCAGCTTGATTTCCGTTTTGTGCCGGGCGCGGTGGCGGTTCACATCCATTCCTTTAGCGCCAGCACATTGCGGGACGCGAATGCCGGGTGGGTTGCTCCGTTGATTGCCCGAGGCGCCGCCGCCAGCACTGGAAATGTTTATGAGCCATTTCTCCAGCTGACACCGCATCTGGATATTCTGAACGATCGGCTCCTTCACGGATTCACTTTTGCCGAGAGCGCTTATATGTCGGTCCCGGAACTTTCCTGGATGACGGTGATGGTCGGCGACCCGCTCTACCGCCCCTATTCGTCGTGGCTGCAGCTGGCCGCGCCCCGGGAGGTAAGCAAGGCAAATCAGGATTGGAAAACGTATCATGACTTCGCAGTGAAAAATGGATCCCTTTCGGCGGCGGACTACCGTTCCCTGGCGCGCCAAACAGCTGTCCGCGCGCGCAACGGGCCGATGCTCGAAGACCTCGGCCTGATGGAAGAAGCGGAAGGAAATTTGTCCGTCGCCACCACCTATTTCCTGCAGGCCCGCGCCTGCTACAACAAACGGGACAACATATTGCGCGTCGTCATCGAGCAAGCCGCGACTTATTTCAAAGACAAGAAACCGCGCCGGGCTCTCGAGCTCATCCGGAGTGTTTTGCGGGTCGTCCCCGACGCGCCCGCCGCCGCCCTGCTTCGAAAAATGGAACAGGATATCAAAGCTTCCCAGGCCACTCCCACTCCTTCGCCGGCCAGGAGATATTAATTGCGGAGCACAGATTAGGAATTGGGTCCGCTAAACACGCGAAAGGACGCGAAAAAGGGGAGGGACGATCTCGGGTCGCTCCACTTCTCTCATCCGTTTCATCCGCGTAATCCGCGGTTGAGTTTTCACCGAATGATTCCGCGCTCGGTCTGTTCGATAAATTCGATGATCTGCACGATTTCCGGCGCGGCCGGCAGCTCTTTGCGAACTGCTTCCAGGGCCTGCCGGGTGTTATATTTAGAGCGATAAATCAGCCGGAATGCTTCCTTGATCAGTTTGACCGCGTCGGCGGGAAACCCGTTCCGTTCCAACCCGACAAGATTAATGCCGCGGATGGTGGCCGGGTTGCCGTCGGCGATCATGAACGGCGGCACATCCTGCACGATTTTGGAGCAGCCGCCGGTGATGGCGAAACGGCCGATCCGGCAAAACTGGTGGACGGCAGTTAGGCCGCCCATGATTGCGTTGTCGCCCACCTGGACGTGGCCGGCCAGGGTGCCGTTGTTGGAAAAGACAACTTCATTGCCGACGGTGCAATCGTGTCCGATATGGCTGTAGGCCAAAAAATTTCCGCGATCGCCAACTCGCGTTTTCCCTTCGCTGGTAGTGCTCCGGTTGATGGTAACGAATTCGCGGAATGTATTTTCGTTTCCAATCTCGAGATAGGTCGGCTCGCACCGATATTTCAGATCCTGGGTTTGCTGTCCGATCGAGCAGTAGGCGTAGAACTTGTTCCCCGGCCCGGCCCGCATCGGCCCGCTCAGGCTAACGTGATGCTGCAGCCAGCAGTCGGAATCGAGCACCACCTCGGGTCCGATGACGCAGTAGGGGCCGACGACTGTGCCGGGACCGATTTCCGCCCGGGCATCGATAATAGCCGTCGGATGAATCTGCGCATCGCTCATTTATCGAGAAAAGTGAACATCAACTCGGCCTCGGAAACGATCGCGTCGTTTACCACGCAATGACATTTGGCCTTGGCCAGCCGGTTGCCGCGCGTTTTGGTCAGCTCGGCGTAGACAAAAAGTGTATCCCCGGGAAAAACCGGTTTGCGGAATTTCACGTCGTCGGCGCTCATAAAATAGCCGATCCGGCTCGAAGTTTCGGCGAGCTTGAACAGCAATACACTGGCCACCTGGGCCATCGCTTCCACCTGAAGCACGCCCGGCATCACCGGATGTCCCGGAAAATGTCCCTGGAAAAACGGCTCGTTGATGGAAACCGATTTTACGCCGGTCACTTTGGTGCGCCCTTCAAACCCGAGGATGCGATCGACCATCAGGAACGGGAATCGATGAGGCAAAATTTCCATGATCTGATCGGCATCCAGGGCGCCGTCGCCAATCGGACCGGTGCGCGGCGTGGCGATGGCCTGCCGGCGCGCGTTTTCCCGGGCAAGAGCGCGGGCCAAGTCGGCGTTGACCGCGTGACCGGGCTTGACTGCGACGACGTGCCCGCGGATGCGCTGTCCGAACAACGCCAGGTCGCCGATAATATCGAGAATCTTGTGCCGCACGAATTCATCGGGGAACCGCAACGGCTCTTTACTCAGGACTGCGTCGCCCCGTACAACCACGGCGTTTTCCAGACTGCCGCCTTTGATCAAGTTCTTGTCCATGAGCGGCTGAACGTCTTCGTAGTAAACGAACGTCCGGGCCGGAGCGATCTCCCGTTCGAAGACAGCCGGCGTAATTTCGGTCGAGAAAAACTGGGTAAACCGGTTGTTTGGCCCCGCTTGGGTGCAGGATATCCGGAATTTTTCGTCCGGCAGCAGGATGAGGAGAGCGCCGGCTTTGCCTTCGACGTGCATCACCTCGCGGACATCGAGAAATCGCCGGGGGTTTTCTTGCGGCACCACTCCGGCCTTTTTGATTATCTCGACGTAGGGCTGGGCGCTTCCATCGCCGATGGGCGGTTCGTTGGCGTCCATCTCGACTACGGCGTTGTCCACCCCCATCGCGGAAAGAGCGGACAAGACGTGTTCGACGGTGTGCACGCGGACCGAGCCTTCTCCGATGGTGGTGGCGCGTTCGACCGTCTTGAGGTTGTCGATCTGGGCGTCGACCGTCGGCTCGTCCTCCAGATCCTTGCGCCTGAATTTGATTCCGTGATCGACCGGCGCCGGATGCAGCTTGAGGGTTACTTTCTCCCCGGTATGCAGAGAGGTGCCGCTGAAGCCGGCGGATTTGCCTACCGTATGCTGAAGTTCGGGCGCCATGCTGCGCTAACTAACAAAGATTTTGCCGCGTGACCAGTCACGCTTATTTCAATTCAATTTCACCGCAATCAAACGCCATCATTTTGTCGAGATTGGAAACGCGAAAGTGATTTACCGCGTTTCCGTTATCCTGCCAGAGATCAATTGCTTTGTCTCCGCTTTTTGCGATCGACAGCCGAATGGCGTTGGCCCGGCTGCTGATGGTGAAGAGCGGTAAATCATCCGTCGTTTTCAACACAGTATCTGCATTCTCCACCGCGACCTTAACCGCCAATGTCTGCCGTTCCCCCTTGGTAAGCGGGTTGGCCATCAGCTTTATCCGAACCGCGTCGATCGTGGCGGGGACGCCTGCCTGGCCGGCGTCAGCTCCCAAATCTTGCACCATGATCGGGCCCACTAAATACCCGCGAGCGTGATATCTCCCCGGTGGCAGATCGCGGCCCTGGTCGTCTTTTCCATCCCATTTTGTGATCAGGGCATCGGCTCCCGTTGTAAACGCATCCAGGTCGGCCTCGTCATGGAGCACACGGACCAGAGCGCCCGCGGAGTCATAGATTCCGAGACTGATTTTGCCTTCCAGGGGCGGCGGCAGAAAGCTGATCGAGACGGCGCGAGCCGGGGAAGCAGTTGGTGAAGGCGAAGGTGATTCCTCCGGCGTCAGAGAAGGCGCGGGCGACAGAGTTGATGAAGGCGAAGAAGATTCTTCCGGCGTCAGGGATGGCACCGGTGTTACCGAAGGAGCGGGGGTGGGGGAAGTGGTCGCGCTAATCTCGGGAGTCAAAGCCGGAGAAGGTGCCGGGGTCGGTGTTTCCTGTCCTGTTCCCTGGTAGATGGACAAAAGGACGATGAGAATTGCAAGGTTAACTCCTTTTTTCATGGCGAGCGGAGTCGAGGCATCTCTTATTCTCTTATTATTGGTGAACGCGTTGGCGATGGATAATAGAGATTCCTCGACTTCGCTCGGAATGACAAGAGGACCTAGATGTAGTAGCGCCAGTTAATGTTTGGAAAAAGATTATCGCGCCATTCGCATTCGGATAGGAATTTTTCGTTTACCTTGTTCGTTGCCAACTGATCGTAGAGGTGATTGAACCGCGCCAGATGCTCGGTCGAGCGCTTGGTTGCATATTCCTTGGCGGTGGCGGTTTTCATGAGAAACGCCCAATCACTCGCCTGGGCCAGCAAAAGCTCGCGTGCCATTTGTTTCAGTATCCGTTCGGTTAGGGCCTTCGGATTCTTCTGTTTGCCCGCCACCTCATGCATTCGCCGCGCCGCCCCGTGCAGGTGCGGATAAATCCAGGCATTGCTCGGATCGAGCCACACCCCGAGATGGCCCTTTTCGCCCCAGCTCGAAGGAGCCGGCTGAACGGTTTGCTGGGTAGGATGAGTGGAAAGGAATTCCGTCGGCGTGGTCAGCTGAAAGTCGGTCTGACCGGAAGCGGCTTTTCGAATGAAAGCTTCGAGAAACTGCGGGCCTTCAAACCACCAATGGCCAAAGAGCTCGGCATCGAAGGGCACCAGCACGATCGGATCGAAATTAAACGCGCGCAGAGTGCGAATCTCGCGCCGGCGTTGTTCCAGAAAGTGGGTCGCATGCGTCTCCGCTGTTTTGCGGGCCGCATCCGGATCGTAGAGGGCTTTGTCGGCAGTTCGCCCGGTGATGCGGTAATATTTCAATCCCGAAAATTTGCGCAGACCGTGGGCTACCGGCCCGATATGGTCCATCGGCAGGTCGAATCCGATATCGCGGTAGAACTCCCGGTAACTTGGGTCGCCGGGATAACCTTCCTGCGCGCTCCAAACCTGCCGGCTCGAATCCCGATCGCGGGCGAAGGCAGCCGGTCCGGCCGGGGTATAACAGGGGGCATAAATTGCCCGGCGCGGCGGCGGTTCGCCAAACATCAATCCGTGAGCATCGACCACGAACCAGCGGAGGTTTGCCTTTTGTAAAATGAGATCCAGACCGGGCCCATAGGCGCATTCCGGCAGCCAAAACGCGCTTGGCTCGGACCGGAACGAATCGATGTAGCTATCGCGCCCGATCAGGACCTGGGCGCGAGCGGCGGCCGGTGACTGCTGCTCAATCAGCGGAAGGATGCCATGGGTGGCCGCGGAGGCGATGATTTCAAGAGCGCCGGCATCGCGCATTTGCCGAAAGACGTCGACGAGATCGCACTTGTATTCCTCGGAAAAAAAACGCCGCGTCCCGCTGAACCTGTCGAAGTACATTCGGGCCAGCCGATGCAGCTCGGGATTTTTGCGGTTCCGTGCAATTTCGTCCCGGGCGAGATCGATCAGAAGGTCGAGGTGACGCAGATAACGCTCGCGCAAAAGCTTGTCCTGAAGCATGGCGCAAAGCGTCGGCGTCAACGACATGGTTAACCGGAATGCGACGCCCTCGTTCAATAGACGCTGCATCATCTGGAGCAGCGGAATGTAGGTTTCCGTAATTGCTTCGAACAGCCACTCTTCCTCGAGAAAATGCTCGTGCTCGGGGTGCCGAACAAATGGAAGATGCGCGTGAAGAACGAGCGCGAGGTAGCCGGGCATCTTTGATTGCGGATTTCGGATTACGGATTGCGGAGTTACCAACGCGTGATTTACGGATTCCGCAATCAGATTGTCGTTCCGCAACCAGGCTGGGGACGATAGAAATCAGTTAGTCCCGGAGCCGCGGAAAGTGAGCACCTGCGGGGTTGTTTTTCAGCATCGCTGGGCGGAGCAATCCGCAGTCCGCAATTCGAAATCCGCAATGGTCAGAGCGTCCGGCAAAAATCCTGAAAGCGATCGAGACCTTTTTTAATGATATCGATGCTGGTGGCGTAGCTGAGCCGGATGGTCCTATCGTCGCCGAAGGCAGCGCCGGGCACGACCGCCACGTTGGCCTTGCTTAAAAGGCGATCGGCGAAGTTCTGCGAGGTCAACCCGAGCTGACCGATGTTGACCAGGACATAAAATGCGCCCTGCGGTTTAACCGCGGTGATGTTCGGGATCTTGGCCAGGCGATCGATCATGTAATTGCGCCGCATATCGAACTCTTCCCGCATGTCGGCAACTGGTTGCTGATCGCCTTTGAGGGCGGCCAGTCCAGCCCGCTGAACAAATGATACGGGATGCGACGTGCTGTGACTCTGGATCGATTCGACCGCTTTGGCCACGGCGTCGGGCGCGGCCAGATAACCGAGCCGCCATCCCGTCATTGCGTACGACTTGCTGAATCCGTTGACGGTGATTGTGAGGTCGAAAGCTTCTTTGGAGAGGGACGCGATGCTGACATGTTGCACGCCGTCGTAGACGAGTTTCTCGTAAATTTCATCGGCCAGGATGTAGATGTCCTCCTCGGCCGCGACGTCCACGATTCCCTGCAATTCTTCGCGGGTATAAACCGAACCGGTCGGATTGCAGGGTGTGTTCAAAATGACCATTTTAGTGCGTGGAGTCATGGCGTTCTCGAAATCCTCCGCGCGCATTTTCCAGGCGTGGCGTTCCATGGTCGGAACAATGACGGGCTCGGCTCCGGCCAATCGGACCATATCGGGATAACTTACCCAATAGGGAGCCGGGATGACGACTTCATCGCCGGGCTGGCACGTGGCCAGAATGGCATTGTAACAGGCGTGCTTGGCTCCATTGCTGCAGACGATCTGGGTGGCGCGATAACTCAGCTGATTATCGGCAGCCAGCTTTTCGGCAATAGCCTGCCGCAGCTCCGGAATGCCGGAGCTGGGAGTGTATTTGGTAAAGCCTGCCTCCAGCGCTTCGATAGCCGCCTTCTTGATGTGTTCAGGCGTATCAAAATCCGGTTCGCCTGCGCCGAAGCCGCAGACATCCAGGCCCTCGGCTTTCATCGCCTTGGCTTTGCTGTCGATCGAGAGAGTGAGGGAAGGTGTCAATTGAGCGGCGCGTGCTGAAATTTCCATGGTGATGTTAGAAGTTCGAAAACTTCAAGGGGCGCACACTATTGGCGACCATAAAAGTTTTCAATGAGAGGTTTAAAATTGTTTTCCTCGACTTGGACAATCGCCATTTCTCTCCTGGCGTTTTCCACCGAGTCGGAGGCGTGGGCGGCGTTGACCATGATTGTTTGGCCGAACTCCTTCCGGATCGACCCCGGCGGCGCCTTGGCCGGGTCGGTGGGGCCCAGGACTTCTCGTATCTTACGGACGGCATCCACCCCTTGATAGACAATCGCGATGCACTTTTCAGTGCCCGGATCTTTTCGTTTCTCCGGCGGACATTCGCCCGGCTTCGCCCCAGCCATGAATTCCACGATGCTTTCCCAGTTCTCCCGACCCTTTTCCGGTCCTAATTTTTCCTTCAAAACAGGCAGAACCGGTCCGTAGAATTCCTCCGCTTCGGCCACACTCATCCGGTGGACTTTAAAACCGACGATGTAGAGACCCGAACGTGAAAACACCTCGATTACGCCTCCGGGGCGGATATTGGGAAACTTGAAGTTGTCAGGCTTGATCAGAACCAGGGTTTTTTCGATGGCCGCGTTTTCAGGAAAAGCAATTGCCTGATCGAGAATGCCACCGTCGGTATCGGAAAATTCCGCCCACAACTTCAAGTCACGCGCGACTGCTTTTTCATCAAACGCAGCCAGCACGGCCGGCTCAAAATAGGCCACTTTTCCTCCTTCCACGATGTAATCTCCGAAGGTGTCTCGAATGGTTTCGCCGCTGGTGCGTTCGTGCACAATATGGCCCACCGCGCGATGCACTTTTTCGACCGCATCCGGTCCGCGAAGAACAAGAAACAGCGACCGCGGGCGTTGGCCGTTGATTGCACCGGTGAAGTTCTTCAGGACATATTGGCGAATCAGTTCCTGGGTGGCTCGATGGCGAGGCTCCTTTTCCGTCACAATCGTTTCGGCATAACGTCGGACCAGATCCTGCCCGGGAGCGAACATGCGGGCGCCCACCAGATCCAGGCCCGTCCGGGAAATAAGGCGCGCGATAATGCCTCCGGTGCGCGACTTGCGCATCGAATAGGGGGTGACGATGACGTAGGAAAGCTGTTCGGTCTGCATAGAAGCTTGAGCGGCTTTGTTAAACCGCTTCTATGCAGAAAAACCGAAGCCGCCTTGGCCAGTTTGAACATTGCCGGACCCCAATGGCGGCGTCAAATTCAAACTGGCTCAATCCGCTTCACCAGGGGGTAGGGACGCCGCGCTACGGCGTCCGAACGGCGCAGCGCGCCGTCCCTACCTTGTCCCTTGCCAGAATCGCGATCCATTTTCCGCGGCGCCGGGTCTGAACCGTCTCCATCTGGATGCGCTTCAGAGCCCGAGCCAGCTCGCCCTCTTGTTCGCGCAACACTCCCGAAACGATCAGCCAGCCGGCTCCCGTGAGCCTCGGAAGAATCTCGATGAGCAATTCGCTGAAAAGATTTGCGGTGACGACGTCAACTTTTCGCGGCACCCGCCAGGACCGGACGTCGGCTACTTTGAAGGCAACGTTGTGGATCCTGTTCCGCCGCGCATTTTGTTTGGCTGTGGAAATCGCGATCGGATCGTTGTCGATTCCGATCACGCGGCTGGCTCCCAAGCGGGATGCAGCCAGGCCGAGGATGCCTGATCCGGTGCCAAGATCGATCATCATCCAATCGTGAAACCAACCACGGGTGAGCTTTTCCAGCATTCGCAGCGACATCGCGCTCGTCGGGTGATGTCCGGTTCCGAATGCCGCTCTGGCCGGGATGACAAGGCGGCAAAGACCTCTGGAAATGGAGGAGGGAGAAGCCCCGCCCCCGTTAACGATGACCAGGCGTTTGCCAATCCGGACAGGTGTCAGTTGTTCTTCCCGGGAAAAACGTTTTCGCCAATCGCGTGGTAGTTTTTCAATCGATCCACCGAATCGCCGGGCAAATTTGTCGGCGCTTCGACGCGACGGACAGGCCGTTTCAAAACCCAGCCATTTGCGGCCGGGCTGCTCGATAATAACCAGTTGCCGGCCCGCCCGCGTCCGGAGTTCTTCTGCGTTAATGCTCCACCATTTCGGACCGGCTCGCTTTCGCCACAAAAACATGCGTCAATACATTCCTGAAACTCCACGGAATCCATCATATTACTGCGATCGCCGGCGATCCGCAGAGGAACCTGGATTTCTATATTGGCTTGCTCGGGCTTCGTCTGGTCAAGCGCACGGTGAACTTCGATGATCCGGCCAGTTATCATTTCTATTTCGGCGATCGCATTGGCCGTCCGGGAACGCTGATCACGTTTTTTCCCTGGCCGGGAGCCCGACGCGGCGCCCGGGGCAGCGGCCAGGTTGTTGCCACAAGTTTTCAAATTCCGAAGAAGGCTCTGGACTACTGGAGAGAGCGGTTTGCGGAACACCGGGTTTGGTGGGAAGGAGCCGGGGAACGTTTCGACCAGGAAGTAATTCGCTTTGCCGATCCGGACGGGCTTTTGCTTGAGTTAATTGCGACCGACGGGGTTGAGGAAGAGAGCGATGCTTTCTATCCCTCATTTGTGCCTAACGGGTTCAGGCTTCTCGGTTTTGGTGCTCCAACTCTGCAACTACAAAAGGCCGGGCCGACCATCGAACTCTTGACCGGGCTGTTTGGATTTGAACTTATTGCCGAGAAAGAAAAGCGCCGGCGGTTTTCGGTTGGGGAAGGTGCCGCCGCTAAACAAGTAGACTTGGTGGAGCGATCCGACGCCGGGTTCGGGCAGATTGCGGCGGGAACGGTGCATCACATCGCATTGCGAGCTGCTAACCAGGAAGAACAGGGGCATTGGCGCGAAAAGCTGCTCGAGCTCGGGCTCAGTGTCACGCCGGTAATCGATCGCCAATACTTTCACTCAATTTATTTCCGCGAACCAGGCGGGATTCTTTTTGAAATCGCAACCGATGGTCCCGGCTTCGCTGTCGATGAAGCGGTCGAGGAGTTGGGGCAGAATTTGAGGTTGCCGCCGCAGTTCGAACCAAATCGGCCGGCGATCGAGCAATCGCTGCCTGCGATTTCGCTGCCTCAAATCTCTCGGGGATGAAAATTCAAACTGCTGTCGTAACCGGCCCGTGGCTGGCGGATTCCCGGTCGCGTTTGGTGATCTTCCTCCGCTGGATCAACGGATGAACGCTCCTGACTTTATTCATCGCTTTTTGCCGGCCCGCCAGCCGGGTTCCGGCCGCGCCCTTCTGCTTCTCCACGGCACCGGAGGAAACGAAGACGATTTGCTTGAGCTTGGTCGGGCCATCGATCCGAATGCCGCGCTCCTCAGTCCCCGTGGCAAAGTTGTCGAAAAAGGAGCACCCCGTTTTTTTCGGCGTCTGGCTGAGGGCGTATTCGACGAAATGGACGTAGTCGGGCGCGCGCATGAACTGGCGGAGTTTCTGGAAAGAGCGGGAGCGACCTATGGGATCGACACCAGTCAACTTGTTGCCGTGGGTTACTCGAACGGCGCGAATATCGCCTCGGCAATGATGTTGCTGGGCATCGCGCCGTTTAGCCGGGCGGTCTTGTTTCGCCCGATGGTTCCGCTTTCGGAGGCACGGCCGACCGATTTATCGGCCGCGCGCATTCTAATCTCAGCAGGCGACTCCGACCCGATCGCGCGGCCGGACATTGTTCGGGACCTGGCCGAAATATACAGAGGCGCGGGAGCGGAAGTAACATTAGAGTTTCAGGTGGCTGGTCACGAGCTGACGCCGCAGGATGTGGCAGGAACGCGGGAGTGGCTGCAACCGGAAGGAGAGAGTTAAGTTTGACCTGAAGCCATTTGCCCCGGTAAATAGCTGTTCTTCCACGCCAATGCTTATTGTCATGAATGCCGGGGCCACCGAAACGGAAATATCCGGTGTAGTCCACGTAATCGAGTCGCTCGGTTTTCGCGCCCACATCATGCCGGGGGCGACCCGCACGGCGATTGGGGTAACCGGAAACAAAGGAGCGGTCGATCTGAGTCATTTCGAAAATTTACCGGGAGTGTCGGAAGCAATCCGGGTTACCAAGCCCTACAAGCTCATCAGCCTCGATCTGCGGCCGGAGCGAACCATTGTCGATCTCGGGGATGGCGCAAAAATCGGAGACGGCTCACTGGCCATCATCGCCGGGCCCTGCGCGATTGAGAACCGAAAGCAGGCCTTCGCCGTGGCCGAAGCGGTTCAGCGCAGCGGAGCCAGATTTTTCCGGGGCGGCGCTTTCAAGCCGCGGACGTCGCCCTATGCCTTTTCCGGATTGGGAGAAGATGCTTTGAAATTGCTGGCGGAGGTCCGGGACAAATTCGGATTGAAGATCGTGAGTGAAGCACTCGATGAAGCGAATGTGGACCTGGTTGAGAAATATGCCGACATGATTCAGATCGGCGCGCGCAACATGCAGAATTTCACTCTCCTGCGCCGGGTCGGGCGTTCAAAATTGCCGGTGCTGTTAAAACGCGGCATGGCTGCGACCCTGGAGGAATGGCTGCTGGCTGCGGAATATGTCATGGCCGAGGGAAATTATCGGATTGTTCTGTGCGAGCGCGGGGTGCGCACCTTCGCCCAGCACACCCGGAATACTCTCGATCTGGCGGCGATTCCGGCGGTCCGGCGGATATCGCATCTGCCGGTGATCGTCGACGCCGCGCACGGGACCGGCCGCAGTTATTTGGTGACGCCGCTGGCCCGGGCTGGAGTTGCGGTTGGGGCCGACGGTCTAATGGTCGAGGTCCATTGCCGGCCGGACGAAGCCCTGTCCGATGGCGTGCAAGCGCTAACCCTCGACGAATACGAAGAGATGGTCAGACAAGTCCGCGCCATCCACAATGTGATCGAGTAATCTCCGGGGTCGGCCGGATGCGCTCGTCGCGCCCCATTAATTTCGGACAAAAAATATTCGGATGTCGGTTCGATGGGAAAATCTGGGACATGCCGGCCTTGGCCGTGGTCGCGGCAGGGCGAGCAGCGCGTTCCCCATCTCATATTGTCAGGAAATTCTCCAGCAGCTTCCGGCCTTGGCCGGTCAGAATTGATTCCGGATGAAACTGGACGCCGTGGATCGGGAATGTCCGATGTTGCAATCCCATGATCTCCTTTTCCTTTGTCTCGGCGGTTATCTCGAGCGAATCGGGGAGCGACTCAGGGCTGACGATCAGCGAATGATAGCGCGTTGCCTCCAGCGGCTCGGTTAGGCCGTTGAAAATGCCGCGACCGTTATGCCGGATTATCGAGGTCTTGCCGTGCATCGGTTTTTCCGCGCGGACAACCCGGGCTCCGAAAACCTGGGCGATGCATTGATGCCCGAGGCAAACTCCGAGGACCGGCAGGCGCGGACCGAGTTCCCGGATAACAGCCGGGCTGATCCCGGTGTTTTCAGGCCGGCCTGGTCCGGGCGAAATGCAGATCCGGTCCGGCTGCAATTCATTAATCGTTTCCAGATCGATCTGGTCGTTCCGCCTGACAACGATCTCCGCGCCCAGTTCGCCGAAGCATTGGACGAGATTGTAGGTGAACGAATCGTAATTATCGATGACCAGCAGCATTGGAGAAATCTACACCCCAATGGGTTCTCAGTCGGGAATTTGGAGATGCGATCAAGGAAGGTCGGCTTTCAGGCCGGCCGGTTTGGTTGTTTTTGGCTGCGAAGCCGGCCCTCCTGATTGCGCCCGCCCGATTGCTTCGAGCATCGCTTTCGCCTTATTAACGCACTCCTCATATTCCCGCGCCGGATCGGAATCGGCCACAACCCCGGCCCCGGTTTGGAAGTAGGCCTTGCCTTCCTTCAGGATTACCGAACGCAAGGCGATGCAACTATCCAGCGACCCATCAAATCCGAAGTAACCGACCACGCCGGCATAAAATCCCCGGGCGGCCTTCTCCAGATCGGCAATGATCTGCATCGCGCGAATCTTGGGCGCCCCCGAGACGGTGCCGGCCGGGAAGGTGGCTCGAATCAGATCAAATGCGTTTGTGTTTTCGCGGAGCTGCCCAACCACGTGGGAAACAATATGCATGACGTGGCTGTAGCGTTCGATCCCCATCTGTTCGGTAACCCGGACGCTCCCAAACTGCGCTATCCGGCCAACATCGTTCCGGGCGAGATCGATTAGCATCACGTGTTCGGCGCGTTCCTTGGGATCGGCCAGCAATTCGCCGGCAAGCCGCTCGTCTTCAACCGAATCCGTTCCCCGCGGCCGGGTTCCGGCGATCGGGCGTATTTCCACCTTTCCGTTTCGGGAACGGACATGCAGCTCGGGCGAACTTCCCAGAAACGCGAATCGCTCGTCGAAGCTCAGGCAAAACATGTAGGGAGACGGGTTTCCAAACCGAAGCGCGCGATAAAGATCAAGGGCGCTGCCTGCAAAATCGGTCTCGAACCGCTGCGACAATACTACCTGAAAAATGTCGCCGGCGGCGATCAACTCCCGCGCTTTCCCGACCATCGATTCAAATTCCTTCCGGCTGGTGTTGCATCGGACAACCGGAATCTGTTCGGGAATCGCGGCTGAAATCGGATGCAGGAACGCAGGCCGGTTTAACCGGTCGAGCGTTCGCGCGAGATTATCTTCGGCCGCGGCGTAGGCTGCTTCGACGCCGGAGCCATCTTCGCCGTCAGGGATGTAGGCGTTGCTGATCAGACGCAGCCGGCGAAAGCGATGATCGAAAACAAGCATCGTCCCCGCGATCATGAACATCGTTTCCGGAAGACGCAGATCGTCGCGAACATGCCTCGGCACGCTCGGCTCGAAGAACCGAACGGCGTCGTAACCGATGTAGCCGACCGGGCCGGCAATGAAGTGCGGAATGTGCGAGGGAGCGGCAAAACGAAAACCTCGCATTGCTTTCTCGAGCGCAACCAGCGGATCGGCGGCAGCAACCTGCGTTTTCTCGCCGTTTTGATTAATGAAAACGGTCGAATCCCGGCTGGTGAACAGCAACAACGGATCGGCCCCAATAAAGGAGAAGCGCCCGGACTCCTCACTTTTTTCGGCTGATTCGAACAAGAAACAGGGCGAGCCGTCGTAAAACTTGGCGAATACCGAGACCGGCGTTTCGGCATCTGCGATCAAGTCCAGGATCACAGGGACGAGGTTGGCGGAGCGGGCGAGCGACCGGAACTCGTCGCGAGAAGGAGAGAGAAGCAATGGCGTGATAGAGTTAGCGGACAGTGGAGGAATGGATGTGCGTGTGCGAAAAGGCGGCGGCGGTTCGAGACCGATTAGAAATGACTCTATCGTGTCAGCTCATTTTTTCCGGGACGCGTTTTCTTTCTTTGGCGGCTCCATCTCTTGGGCGAGGCCGGCTGCGTATCTTTCGTATTGGATGTTGTCCACGGTAAACGTTCCAAACATGTAGTTCGTGTTCTGGTACGACCAATTCTGATCGGCATCGGTATAGGTCAGCTTGGAGGTCCGGCCCTGCAGATATTCGCGGTGCACGGGGTCAGCTCCCGGCGGGTTGATGATTTTTGGAGCCGTGCCTCCCAGGCCCCCTTCAATCAGATGGCCGCGAAAACTGCCAAAGCGACCTAACGTAATCTCGTGCTCTTTGCCTTCGATCTTCCGGGTGATCGGCGCGTAACGGATCTCGGTCTTCTTTGACGCGCCCGGATCCATTATTTTGGCAATCGCTTCCATGGCTTTCCGTTGTTCGGGTGTCGCCCTTTCGTCGATATAGGTATAGGAAAAGTTCCAGTTCCCAAACGAGTTCATCATGCTCTGGCCGGCCGGGCTCTGTCCCATCCTGGCGATGGCGAGTCCGTCGAGTTTAACTTTGCCGTAGTTGCCTTTTTGAATGAAGAGCACCTGCCCGCCATCGCAAGTCATCCGGCTCGGTTTGGAATTGAACCAGCAGGGGCATGGCGCGTCGCACGAACAAGCTTCCTCGAGCTGGCCGGTAATTTCCCACGGGGTTTTGGCTTTGAATGCGTCCGCGGCTTGGGCCGCCGGCCCGGAACCGAGCAGGAAGGCGATGACGGTAAGAGAGAAAGCCGAGATTACTTTCATGGGTTGGAACTTAGGATCAGACCAGCGCCGGACAACTCGATTTGTGGCGGTGCAGGATCATGCAGCCGCGCCATCGCCCCAAGTAAAGGCTGGAGCGGGTGACGAGACTCGAACTCGCGACGTCCTCCTTGGCAAGGAGGTGCTCTACCACTGAGCTACACCCGCGTTTTGGAAGGTAGAAATAATGTCGCAGGGGTCCGATTCCGCAACCTTTTACTTTCGCCGGAAGCGCCAACGGCTCAACCGAACCATGGAGGGGCGAGCTCCCGCGAGCTCGCACCCGGGCGGCGTCGCAGGAGCTCCGCCCTCCACGACGCGCGATTTGGCAAGCCGGGATTGCTTTCTTCTGCCCTTCAAACCGCAAGAAACTTGAATCCAAGGTGAGGCCGGGCCGCATCTTACTGTCAAATATGAAAACATTGTTTGTAACCTGCCTTGGGCTGCTCGCCTTAGCCCTGACCAGCTTTGCTCAAACTCCTACCATCGCGCCGGCAACGCCGCCGGCGACGCCTTCAACATCGGCGTCGATTGCCGCCAGCGCCTCGCCTGCGGCAACCGTCGAGAGCGACTTGGCCGACAGGATTCGGGAGCGGATTGACAAGAGATTGACCCGCAAGGGCGTTCATTTCACCGTGGGATCGGACGAGAACAAACGCGACCGGACAGACGGCATCGGATTTGGCCACGATGAAGATATTCCCGGGCTTGCCGTCCCGATCGTGGCGATTGTGTTCATGACCGTCTTTGGAGCGCCGGTCCTGATCGTCGCCGTAATCCTCTATTTTGGTTTCTCCAGAAACCGCATGATGCATCGGACCATTCGAATGATGGTGGAAAAAGGCCAACCCGTTCCGCCGGCCCTTCTGGCGCCGCCGCCGCCGGCTCAGCGGCAGCGATCGGATATGCGGCGCGGGGTTGTGCTGATGATGGTCGGGCTCGCCTTGGTGGTTTTTCTTGGCGCCGTCAATGATTGGGAAGGGGGAACCTGGTCCATCGGAATCATCCCGTTCTTGATTGGCTTCGGATATCTTTTGGTTTGGAAACTGGAGGGCGGGCGGAAACCTGGAACAGACAATCCGCCTCCGCTGCCTTAACCTCCGAATGTGGAGTTAACCGATGCGGATCTCATTGCCCGCGTTCTTGTTGACGACGATCAGCATGCTTTTGGCGAGCTGGTTCGCCGGCATCAATCGAGCGTGCGCGGCTTGTTGCGCCAGCTTACCCGCAGCGATCTTGCCCTGGCCGACGATCTCGCTCAGGAAGCGTTTATCCGGGCTTACAAAAATATCCGGAGCTTTCGAGGCGAGGCCCGGTTCTCGACCTGGCTTTACCGGATCGCCTACAATTGCTTCCGGGAAGACGCGCGCCGTCGAAAAGAGCTGGTTGGGATTGATGAAACCAAGTGGCAAAGCGAGTTGGATCCGCAAACGGTCGATCCGGCTCTGCGACACGATCTCATGCACGCATTAAACCTGCTTCCATTGCACGAGCGCTCGGCCGTTGTGCTGTGCTGCCAAAATGGACTGTCACACGATGAAGCCGCCCAGGTTCTGGCTATTCCTCTGGGCACGGTCAAAACCAACGTGCTGCGGGGCCGCGAAAAACTGAAACGAACACTGGCGGCATGGGCGCCGAATTGATTAATATGGAAGTGTTGAACCGGATATGGACGAAGTAACCCAGGAAGATTTGCTTGATCGGCAATTGCGCGAGGCGGCGCCGTACATCGACGATGAAGGGTTCACTGGCCGTGTCCTGAACCAGCTGCCGCCGTCCCGGGCGGGTCGCCGTTCTCTCCGCGTCCTGATCTTGCTTGGCATCACCATTCTGGCCAGCGGGCTGAGCTATTTTCTATCGGGCGGCGGCCGCTTTATCGATCGCGGCCTGGCCTGGCTGGCTGCGTTGCCGGTCCTCTGGGTTTTTGCCCTCGCCTTGGGCTGCGGAATTGTAGTGACCGGTCTGGGGATTGCGGCCGCGATCGCCAACAACCGTCAATTACAAGCTCCCTAGGCGCATCGCCTGCAAGCTGGATAGCTTCCAGAGTTGCATTGTCGGGTTTGCGCGTCAGGATACTGCAATGGTGGTGAACATTCCGGGCGCCAAACTCAGGGAAATGGTCAGGCTTTCCCAACGGAAGGAAGCGCTCATGGCCCAGATTCAAGAGATCGACCGAAAA
Organism: uncultured Verrucomicrobiae bacterium; assembly: GCA_963728975.1. GTDB lineage: Bacteria > Verrucomicrobiota > Verrucomicrobiia > Chthoniobacterales > UBA10450 > DATFCK01. The sequence continues at coordinate 90,390 of CAVSMF010000001.1, read as the reverse complement.
ATGCTTCGACTCGAGCGCGAGTTCGATCGGGCGCCGGGAGCAAATTCCCGCAAAGCGCGGCTTACCTTTTCAACCACGCCAACAACTGAAACCGGAACAAGATCGCGCCAAAGCCGGAGACGCCCGCATCAAGTCAAGGCCCGTCCCCTGCGCTAGGAGACTGTTGAAAAACTGGGGTGGGCCGCGTTGCTGTCGATTTTGGCGTTGGCCAAGGCGCGAGCGGTCCGAGCCGGACTGGCATAGCCGATATCCGCAGCGATCTCGGCCAAGCGAGCAACGCCGGTCAACGACAAAATCGACGCAAACCCGCCGGGCGCGAGGGCGTCTGGCGGCGTCACTCGCTCGTTACAGCCCCATGAAGGGGGATGCGCCTCACTCGTTCCTTGCCATTCGCCCCTTCTGCCTACTACGCGCGACCCGCCCCAGTTTTTCAACAGTCTCCTAGAACACCGAGGAGCGCCGTTCGCGGCATTTCCGCCTCGGCCAAATAATCGTCAACCCGCCGAGCGTCCGGTTACGATCGAGCCGGACAAAGTTTACGCGCCTGCTCGATGTCGAGTCGGATCTGCCGGACCAGAGCATCGATTCCGTCGAATTTTCTTTCCGGACGCAAATATTGCAGGAAACGCACCTCAACATCCTGGCCGTAAATCTGCCGGTCGAAGTCGAGGAGATGAATTTCCAGAGTGCGCTCAGGCTGGTGCGCCACGGTGGGCCGGTATCCCAGATTCACCACGCCATAATGAAGGGCGTCTGCGACCCGCGCTTCCGCAAAATAAACGCCATCGGGCGGAAATTGCTCGTTGTGGGCGCTGAGATTGGCGGTGGGAAAGCCGATTTTCGTGCCCAGTTTTTCACCGCCGGTCACGGTTCCGAGAATCGTGTAATCGCGACCCAGCATCTCGGCGGCTTTGGCAAAATCGCCGGTCTCGACGGCGTGACGGATGGCGGTGCTGCTTACCACCTGGCCGTTTATTTTCACCGGAGGAATTCCCACCACATCGAATCCAAAATTGCTTCCCAGTTCTTTCAGCAGATCGAGATTTCCCGCGCGGTTCTTTCCAAACGACCATTCGTGGCCGACGCAGATCTCACGCAAAGGTTTTGCCTGGTTCACCAATTGTCGCACGAAGTCTTGCGGGGTGGTCGCGGCGAAGTCGCGGGTAAATGGAATCACGAGCAGATAACCGGCGCCCAGGCTGCGGATCAGGTCGATCTTGTGCTGGGTGGCGGTGAGCAAATGGGGGGCCTTGTCGGGCCGGAGAACTTTGGCCGGATGAGGATCAAACGTGACCACGACGGCTGTTCCGCCGGCTGAAGCAGCATGGCTGGTGGAAGTGGAAATCACGGCCTGATGGCCGCGGTGAACGCCATCGAAAACGCCAATGGCGAGAAAAATTGGGCCGCGCAACCGCGACAGCCCGGAGATGGATTGGAGCGTTTCCATCAAAGGAATGACAAATAACGAATGAGGAATGCCGAAACAATGACGGAGCCCGAATGACAACAATCGACAGTCAGCCAAATCATTCGATTTTCGACATTCGTCATTCGTGCTTCGTTATTCTCTTCAGGCCCCGCGCATCCGCGATACTTCAGGAAGACTCAAAATTCGACTGAGGATCTCCTCTCGCGAGGCTGTCTTAATTTGATCGACCGCAATCGCCTGTCCGACGCCGAAGCGGCCCGACTTGGAACGGCGCAACGATTTCAAGTGGGCGCCGCAACCGAGCGCCTCCCCGATATCATGAGCGTAAGTGCGAACATAAAAGCCTTTGCTGCAGAGAACGGTGAAATCGATGTCCGGCACCGCAATTCGGTCCACCGAATAACGATAGACATGGACGAGGCGCGGCTGGCGCTCGATTACCTTTCCCTGACGCGCCCATTTATAGAGCGGAACACCCTCGTGCTTGATCGCCGAAACCATCGGCGGCATCTGATAGAAGTCACCGCGAAATTTATCAAATGCATCCTTGATTTGGTCCGGAGTGAGGGGTGGAACTTCCCGCTGCTCGACAATCTCCCCCTGGCGATCCTGGGTTGTGGTCGTGGCCCCCAGGGCCAGAGTTCCGACATACTCCTTGTCTTCGCTCATTAATAAATCCTGGATCTTTGTCCCGCGGCCGAGAGTCAGCAGCAACAGGCCGGTGGCAATCGGATCAAGCGTCCCGCAATGCCCGACTTTCCTGATTTCGAGCTTGCGACGGATCAAGGCCACCACGTCGTGCGAAGTCATGCCTTCGGCTTTGTCGACGAGAAGGACGCCGTCAGGAGTTGTAAAAGACATGGTGATAAAAAGGTTAAAAAAGTTTGAAGGTTACAAGGTTAAACCGTTGAAGCGCTGGTTGCCGACTTAACGATGGAACAATTTTGACAATCTAACTCGCTCCCGAAAGAGCGTCCGTCACCGCCCGCAACACTCGCTCCTCCACTTCGCCAAGAGTGCCGCGCACGCGCGCACCGGCCGCCAAAGTGTGTCCGCCTCCCCCGAATTGCTGGCAGATTGCGCACACATCCGCCGCCGGGCTCTTCGAACGCATGCTCACCCGCACTTTCCCGTCCGCTAATTCCTCGAAAAAAACCGCCACAACGACGCCACGGATGGCCCGGAGATGATCAATCAAGCCTTCGTTGTCCTCGGGAAGAACGCCGAGCCGGTTCGCGGTCTCCAGACTCAGACTGAAGCTGGCGATGCGTCCGTCCCCGCCGAAGCGCATCGTCCGCAACAGCTCGCGCAGCAGTTCGACCCGGCGGCGTGGATAATTTTCGTAGAGCTTCTGACTGAGTTCCCCCACCTGCACTCCGGCCCGGACCAGTTCGGCCGCAATTTCAAACGTGCGCGCGTTCGTGTTTGAATATTGGAACGACCCGGTATCGGTGGAAATCGCCACGTAAAGGTTTTCGGCGATCTCGGGATCGAATGGCAATCCTTCGCTCTGGATCAGCTCGAACAGAATCTGACCGGTGGCGGGCGCGTTCGGATCGATATAAACGAGATCGCCATAGCCGGGATTGCTCGGATGATGATCGATATTGATCCAAACCTTGGCCGAACGGACCGCATCCCCGGCGGTCCCGAGACGATTTTGAATCGCAGTGTCGAGGGCGACAGCCACGTCAAGATCTTCGGGAACTGAAGGCGGCCTGGATAACAGTTCGGCTCGCGGCAAAAACGAATACTTTTCGAGCATTCCATCTTCATTCCAGATCCGGACTTCCTTGCCGAGTTGCCTCAAGGCCAGGGCAAGGGCGAGCTGGCTGCCGAGGGCGTCGCCATCGGGGCGGACGTGGCTCAATACCGCGTAGCGCTTGTGCTCGCGCAGGGCCCGGCCGATCTCCGGAAACTTGGATGTGGTCATGTTAAATTGTTATCCCGAACAAGGTGAGGAATCCGGCCTGCGCGGGTTGGATCACGCCATGATCGGGCAAGGGCGACCAACGATTTGCTGCGGGATCCTTCACTCTGCCGCGGATGCCACTCGTTCGCGGACGATAACTGCCCGAACGGGCCCGCTCATTTCTCATCCTCGCCATTGGGCGTCTCCAGTTCGTTCATGATTTGGATAATCCGGACGCCGCGTTCGATCGAGTGGTCGAGATGGAAAACGAGATGCGGTGTGTATTTTAAGATAACCTGGCGGCCCAGCGCCGCCTGGAGAGCGGGGCGGTGCGATTCGAGTTTGCTCATGACCCTGGCTCCATTTTCCGGCCGGAGCACACTGACAAAAACGTGCGCATTTTTGAGATCCGGTGCGACATCAACATGACTGATCGTGACCAGGGCGGAGTCGAAGTTAATTTCGCGGGTAATGATCTCGCTTAATTTGCGTTTCAAGAGCTTGTTAACGCGAAGAAGACGATGTTTCATAGAGAAACGGAGGAGGACAGGAGTGATGAAGCAACCGAGTAAGGGCAGATCAGATTTTCACTACTCCATCACTCCACTACTCCAACACTCCACTTACAGTTTCTGCGCGACCTGTTCGAGCTGGTAACACTCGATGATGTCGCCTACCTGGTATTCGGTGAAATCGCCTAACTTAAGGCCGCATTCCAACCCGGAGCGGACCTCTTTAACGTCGTCTTGGAACCGGCGCAGCGTCGAAATCCCGCCATCAAAAACCGGTTGACGCCGGCGCAGAACCCGGGCGCGGGCGGTGCGGGCGATGCGGCCATCGGTGACCAGACAGCCGGCCACGATGCCCCGGCTGAGTTGAAATACCTGCTTCACTTCGGCATGGCCAATGATCGTTTCGCGGTGCTCCGGATCGAGCAGCCCGGCCATCGCCTCCTTAATCTGGTCGAGCAGCTCGTAAATAATACTGTAAAGCTTGACCTGCACCGCTTCCCGCTTGGCCGCGGGGACCGCCATGCTTTCCACCTTTACGTTGAAGCCAATGACAACCGCGTCCGATGCGCTGGCCAGCAGAATGTCCGATTCCGAAATGGGACCGACCGCGGCGTGGATAATTTCGAGATCCACTTTCTTGCTCTCGATTTGTTTGAGCGCACCCACCAGGGCCTCGAGCGACCCCTGAACATCCGACTTCAAAACGATCCGAAGAGTTTTCGTGCCATCGGCTGCTTCCAGTAAACTTTCCAGGGTGGCTCGCTGAGGAACGGTCAGTTTGTCGGCCCGTTTCGCTTCCAGCCTCTCTTCGCTCAGGGTTTTGGCGGCGCGTTCCGATTCCATCACCAGAAGCTCGTCCCCGGCATTGGGCAGGCCGGTGAAACCAAGGACCTTGACCGGGGTCGACGGACCGGCTTCCCGAATCTGCTGTCCACGGTCGTTCAGGAGAGACTTCACCTTGCCCCAGTAATCGCCGCAGATAAAAGGTTCACCGATTCTGAGCGTCCCCATTTGCACGATCACAGTGGCGGTCGGTCCCCGGCCGGGCTCGACTTGCGCTTCAATCACGGTGCCGCGGGGAGTGGCCGTGGGCGAGGCCTTCAATTCCATCACTTCGGCTTGGAGCGTCATCATCTCGAGCAGCTTATCGATTCCGGTCCCTTTGGTGGCGGAAACCGGCACCACGATGGTTTCTCCACCCCAATCCTCCGGCGTGAGATCGGTCTCCTGGAGTTGCTTTTTCACCCGGTCGACATTGGCCGACTGCAAATCGATCTTGTTGATGGCGACTACGATTTTGACGTGGGGCGCGGCCTTGGCGTGATTGATGGCTTCGATCGTCTGAGGCATGAAACCGTCGTCGGCCGCGACCACCAGGACAACGATGTCGGTGACGTTCGCTCCGCGCGCCCGCATCGCGGTGAAGGCAGCGTGCCCCGGAGTGTCGAGAAACGTGATATTGGTTCCGTTGTGATCGAGGCTGTAGGCTCCAATGTGCTGGGTGATCCCGCCGGCCTCACCCGCAGCGACGCGCGTCTTGCGGATCGCATCCATCAGCGAGGTCTTGCCGTGATCGACGTGGCCCATGAACGTGATGATCGGGCCGCGCGGTTTGAGTTCCTCTTCCTTCTCGATAACCGGCGGAGGCGGCGCCACCACCACCAGCTCCACCTTGTGGACTCCGCCCCCTTTTTCCCTCCGCTCTTTTTCCAGAACGAATCCGTGGCTCTCTGCAATCTTCGCGGCAATGTCCGGCTCGACCGTTTGATTAATGTTGGCGAAAATGTTGAAGTTCATCAGCTCCGCGATCAGCTGATGCGGTTTCAACCCGAGTTCCGTCGCCAATTGCTTCACAATGATCGGCGGTTTGATGTGAATGACATTTTTCGCCTCGGCTTCCGCTTCATCAGCCGGAGCAGCCGGAGCCGGTTCCACTTCGGCGACCGGTTCCGGTGGGGAAGGAATCGGCGGCGGCTTGGGAACGGGAGCTTCTAAAGTCGCCTTGATTTTTGAAATCGGCGGCAGAATTGCGGTCTTTGCCTTGGCCGCTCCGTCCGGTTTCGTCTTCGACCTTTCCCGATCGATTAGCGAAACCGATTCCGGCAGATGCCGCTGCTGGGCGGAGCGCTCCGGCTTCGGCTGCGGAACGGGTTGCGTCCTGCTTTCGGTGACTTTTGACGAAACCGGGGCAGTCTTTGATGCGGCTTCAACCCCAGCCTTGGTTGCAACCGGAGTTTTCTTTGGTCTTTCGGGAGCGGCCTTCTCCGCTTTCGCCGATTTTGCTTTTACCGTGGCGGCGGATTTTTGAGGAACAGACTTCGCCGGCTTGGCGGTGGAGGCTCGCTTCCGTGCCGGCGTCTTTGTTTTCGTTGCCATTCTTGTTCCTCTAAAAATCTGCTCATGGCCTGAGCTGGTTAAAGCGAAGCCATTTTAGGATGCCAGTTCTTGTCGATGGGCCGCTTCATGAATTTCACGAGCTTTTGCTTCATCAACACCGAGTATATCTACAAAATCCTGCACGTCCGCGTCGCGCAACCCTTCCAGGTTAGTGAACCCGGATTTTACCAGAGTGACGGCCTGTTCTTCGCTGACCGGAAGCGCCCCGGCCAGGGTATGGGCGGCTTGGGCGACCTTTTGTTCGACCGCGGTGGTGGCCGAGGTGTCCTTGTCGATATTGATTTCCCAGCCGGTTAGGCGCGAGGTCAGGCGGGCGTTCTGTCCTTTCTTTCCGATGGCCAGAGAAAGCTGATCTTCGTCCACGGAAATCTGCACGCTCTTTTTCTCCGGATCGAACACCAGGTTCTTTACTTTGGCTGGTTTGAGCGCTTCCAGGACGAAATCTTTCGGATCCGAGCTCCACCGGATGATATCGACTTTTTCGTTGTTCAATTCGCGCACGATATTTTTTACCCGGGATCCGCGCATTCCTACGCAGGCGCCAACCGGATCGACTTTTTCGTTTGCGCTCCAGACTGCAATCTTGGTCCGATATCCGGCCTCACGGGCGATCCCCCGGATCTCCACCGTGCCGTCGGCGATTTCGCTCACTTCCAGTTCAAACAGACGGCGGACAAAGTTGGGATGACTGCGGGACACGATGATTTCGGGCCCGCGAATGCCGTTCTCGACCGCGACTACGTAAGCGCGGAGGCGATCTCCCACATTGTAATCCTCCACCACCACCCGCTCGCGCTGGGGCATGACCGCTTCGAACTTGCCCAGATCCAAAATCACGTCGGACCGATCGAACCGCCGGACCGTGCCGCTCACGATTTCGCCGGCCCGATCCTTGAACTCTTCGTAAATCATCTCTTTCTCGACCTGGCGAATGCGTTGCATCATCGCCTGCTTGGCAGTCTGGGCCGCGATGCGGCCGAAATTCTTTGGCGTCACTTCCACCTCAACCGTGTCGCCCACCTTGGCCTCCGGCTTGATCCTTTGCGCCTTTACCAGCGAAATCTCATCCTGGGGATTGCCGACGTGGTCAACCACCACCAAATTTGCCAGGGCCCGGATGTCGCCGGTCTTCGAATCAATGTCGATATGAAGATCGCGCGCCGCGCCCACGCTCTTTTTGGAAGCGGAAAGAAGGGCGTTCGATACCGCCTCCAGCAGGATTTCGCGTTTGATTCCGCGTTCCCGCTCCAGGTAGTCAAGCATGGCGATAAATTCGGCGTTCATAAAAAACCATGGTCCACAGACAAAAAAGAGTGGGACGTCAATTCCCACTCGCCTCGGCGCGGACTAAGTGGTTACCATAATTTTTGAAAGCCCTTTCGTCAAGGGGAGCAGATCGAGCACCTCGGCTGGATAAGGGGTTGGCCCACCTTGGCCAAGGCTTCGTCCGGGGTGGGCGGGGATGTCGGCGAAGAGAAAGAGAATCAGGAAGCCAGGAATCAAGGCGAAATCATGTTAACTCCAGCCGATTGTCGTTCCGAGCAGAGCGAGCGATCTCACAGTGTTGGAAAAAAATTATTTGAGTGGCGGCTGGGAATGGAGGCCGGTGACAGATTCTTCGCTTTGCTCAGAATCACCGGAACCAAATTTCTTGCGATAAATTGTGTTCTCCTGGATCTATTCTGGCTTTCTGGTTTCCAGATTCTCCGCACCGGATTGGGTTGCAACCACTCTGCACTTTGACAGAGTCACCCCATGTTGCGCTTCCCGCCGTGGCTTCTCGTCGTGGTTGTGTGGGCCGCAATCTATTTGCCCGCCCTCGGCTCATTTGAAATAAAAGGCGAAGAAGGCCGGCGCATTCTGCCAGCCGTCGGTATGTTGGAAACCGGCGACTACGTCCTGCCGCGGGTCGGCAGCGACATCTATTTTAGCAAGCCGCCCCTGGTTAACTGGCTGGTGGCGGCGTCGTTTCGACTCTTCCGGCATCGTAACGAATGGACCGCCCGTTTTCCGTCGGTGCTCTGCCTCCTGGCCGTGGCGATTGCCTTTCTGGCCGTGGCCAAGTCCACTCTTGGAGAAAACGGAGCCACCATCGCCGCTCTGATCTGGCTGACCAGCGCAGGCATGATCGAAAAAGGCCGCTTGATCGAGATCGAAGCTGTTTACGTTTCCCTCTCCGGCCTGGCCATGATCTGCTGGCTGGCCTGGTCGCGGCAAAAACGCTCGCCCTGGCTGACCTGGACCGTTCCATGGGTTTTTCTCGGACTCGGCTGGCTGGCCAAAGGCCCTGTCATTCTCATTTTCTTTTATGCCATGGTTCTCGCCGTTCTTTGGCAGGATAAACAGTGGAAGCAGCTTCTTCATCCAGCGCATTTCGCCGGTGTCGTCATCATGCTCGCAATCTTTGCCGCCTGGGCTGTTCCGTTCCTTCAGTTAGCCGGTCGAGAACGCGCCCTCCATAAATGGTCGGCCCAATTCGTCGGACGCGCGACCGAGCCGCTTCATTTCCGGATCTGGATTGCCACTATCCCACGCTCGCTCGGGCAACTGCTTCCATGGATTCTTTTTGTGCCGCTCCTTCGATTTCGCGAGATCGGTGATGAAAGCCGGAGAAATCTGGCTCGTGCTCTGGCTTGGGCCACTGCTGTTCCGCTGATCGGGATCGGGCTGATTCCGGGGGCTGCGCCTCGATACACATTGCCGGTGGTGACACCGTTTTGCTGGCTGATGGCGCTCGGTTTTGCGGAAGGTGTGTTCCGTCGACCGCCCGGGATGAGCCGCCAGGGCCAATCGCTCTGGTCTCGTTTCGGTCTGCCGATCGTCGGGATCATCGCTGCCGTGGCGCTGGTTGCATTTCCGATCGCTGCCGGAGTGATGAAACATCATCAAAAAATCAAAAGCGTAGCTGCCAGATTTAATCGGGCTGTTCCGGAAAACGAGACGGTTTATGCAGTTGATCCGAATTATCAGCCGTTCCTGTTCTATACGCGCGCTCACCTTATCTATGTAGAGGACCTGGATCAGGTTCCCAGCCGGGCCCATTATTTGTTGGTCCGGCCAGGAACCGAGCAGCGGGCTCTCGATACCGTGCGATGGTCGTCCGGTCCGCCCCGGGTGCTCCTGCGGCTGACCGATTACCGGAAGGAGACGGTTGTTCTTCTCCAGATAGATGGGAAATGAAGGTAGCCCGCGGGTGTGGGAGGCCGGTAGCGGACGCAGCCACGGCGCTCTATCCCGGGGTTGCGGGAAGGGCGGGCCGGTCCCGGTTGCCGGTCATTGACAAGCCGACATTAGTTAGCATGCTAACTATTTCCATGACGTCGAGGTCCGACTTGGAAGCATTTGGCCCCCTCCTGCACGGCACTGCCCGGGCTTGGCGCTTGGAATTGGACGAGCGGCTCAAACCGATGGGCCTGAGCCAGGCTAAATGGCGCACTCTGCTCCACCTCTCCCTCTCTCGCGACGCCCTGACCCAAAAGGAAATTGCCGCCCGTCTTGGAATCGAAGAGCCAACCCTGGTCAACCTGCTCCATCGCCTCGAACATGACGGCTGGATCACTCGCAAGGGCGCCGTGCACGACCGGCGCTGTAAACTGGTTCGGCTCGGGCGCCGGGCTCAGTCTGTCATCGCTCAAATCAACGCCACCGCGGCCGGACTTCGCCATGATCTGTTGGCCGGAATTCCTCCTCCCGAAGTGCAAACCTGCATTCGTGTCTTGTCCCAGATTCGGACCAGAGTCGATCAAGCCAGCCACAGCCGAAACGGCAGCCGGCGCGAATTGAAAGAAAGGGGACGAAAATGACGACGCTGGCTCGGGTAAATATGGTCGCGCGAGAATTTGTCGGTGATCTCGAGCAGCGGGTTGGCGGTAAACGCAAGCTCTACATCATTTTTGGCGTTCTTGGCTTGATCGTTTTGATTGTGTTGGTGCGCTCCATTGTCGGAGCAGGCAAAAATGTTCCACCGCCTCCGCCCCGGCCGGTCGCCGTGGCAAAAGTAATAACCCAGGATGTGCCCCTTTATCTGGACGAGATCGGCACCTGTGCGGCATCGGAATCGGTCCAGGTCCGATCGCAGGTGAGCGGGCAGATTATCGGGCGCCATTTTCAAGATGGCGCGGATGTGAAACAGGGGGACCTCCTTTTTACGATCGACCAGCGGCCGTATCAGGCCGCGCTCGAGCAGGCCCAAGGGCAACTCGCCCAGGCCAGAGCGCAGTTCACCATCGATCAGGTCACTTTGTCGCGGCAAAAGGAATTGCGCGCCAAGAAAGTCATTTCTCAGCAGGAGCTCGATATCGCGCAGTGGACTGCGAACGCCGACGAAGCCAAAGTGAAAAGCGCGGAAGGCGCAGTGGCCGCCGCCCAGGTTAATCTTGATTACTGCACGATCCGGTCGCCGATCAACGGCCGGATTGGTCTGCGACAGGTGGACGTGGGCAACACCATCTCTGCCGGCAGCAGCGGCGCTGTCCTGGTCAACATTGATAATCTCGACCCGATTTACACCGACTTCACCGTGTCCGAACCGGATTTACCGCTGGTTAGGCAGTATCTCGGCAATCCCAATCTCAAAGTGCTGACCGACGCCGAGGGTGACAATATCCCGCCTCGCCAAGGGAAACTTTATTTCATTGCCAACACGGTCGAGCCGGGAACGGGAACGGTCCAGGCCCGCGCGATCACATCCAACGTCGACCGGGCGCTCTGGCCCTCCCAGTTTGTCCGTGTCCGTCTGGTTCTCGACATCATCAAGAAGGCAAAGCTTGTCCCCAATAGCGCGGTGCAGGTGGGCCAGAACGGGCCTTATGTTTTCGTGGTCAAGAAAGACTTCACCCTCGACCTTCGCCAGGTGAAACCGGGACAGAAACAGGCGAACGACCTGAGCGTAATCAAGGAAGGTGTGCAAGCGGGTGAAACCGTCGTCACTCGCGGCCAGCTCCAACTGGCGCCGGGAACAAAAGTCGTGGTGAAAGAGACCGAGAAAACTCCGCCTAACGAATCCACGGGGACGGAGTGATACATGGCGACTTCCGAAGGTAACGGGCACGACGGGGAACGGCGCGACGACGACGGGAAGGGGAACGGGGCCGGCGAGGGTATGCCGGCCGATCGGGCCCGGGCGAAAAGCAAGAGCACGCCGGCCAAAAAACTGGTGCAATTTTCATCGGGCCTTTCCCGGCCGTTTATTCAGCGGCCGGTGATGACGATGCTGCTTACCGCATCGGTCATCGTTTTCGGGATCCTGACCTACAACCTACTGGCAGTGAACGATCTGCCGGCAGTGGATTACCCGGTCATCCGGGTGCAGGTCTCTTATCCGGGGGCCAACCCGGAGACGATGGCCAACACCATCGCAACGCCGCTGGAGAAACAGTTCACTCAAATACCTGGTCTCGATTTAACCACCAGCACCAGTTCCCAGGGCAACACCACCATCACCCTGCAGTTCAGTCTCAGCAAAGGGATCGACGCCGCCGCGACCGATGTGCAGTCGGCCATCCAGCGGGCCAGCGGCCAGCTTCCGTCCGATTTGCCCAGCCCGCCCACCTTTACCAAAACCAACCCGAACGATCAGCCGGTCATGTATGTCGCCCTAACCAGCGACACCCTGAGCGACGGCGAGCTGTATCGCTACGGCACGACCGAGGTGTCGCAACGAATCAACATCCTGCCCGGCGTCTCGGAGGTCAATATCTACGGGGTCAAGGGCGCGATTCGGATCAAGGTCGATCCGGGCAAGCTGGCCGCCCGAAACATGACTTTCGACGAGCTGGCGGCCGCCATTCACGCGGGCACAGCTTACTCCGGCGCCGGCCAGTTCGACGGCGCCAACAAATCGATTACCCTCCGGCCTAACGGGCAGTTAGAAACCGCGGAGAGCTACCGCAATCTCATCGTGAAACGCGGCAGCAACGGCTCCCCCATTTACGTTCGCGATGTCGCGCGTGTCATCGACGGCGTCGAAAACGAGCGGCTCTCCCGGCATTTCTTTGTGCGCAATTTTCGTCCCCCTGCTTCTGTCATTGTCTTTGCCGTCTCCCGTCAGGCAGGAGCGAATGCCGTTGCCGTGGCCCGCTCGGTCCGGGCGTTATTGCCCGGTCTGCAACGCGAATTGCCCGGCTCCATTCGCCTCATTCCGGTGTTCGATCGCTCGCAATCGATTGTCAACTCACTGCATGACGTTCAGGGTACGCTCGCCATCGCCTTTGTCCTCGTCATCTTGGTCATTTTCATCTTCCTCGGCCGGGCCAGCGACACCCTTATCCCGATGGTGGCCTTGCCCATGTCGTTTCTGATCACTTTTGTGGCGATGTGGGCGTTCGGTTACTCGATCAATAACCTGACCCTCATGGCCCTTACCCTGGCCATCGGATTCCTGGTCGACGACGCGATCGTCTTTCTCGAGAATGTAGTCAGACGCGCCGAAGCCGGGGAATCGATTTATCGCGCCACTCTCAATAGCGCCGGGGAAATATCGTTCACCATTCTCTCCATGACCCTTTCCCTGGCCGCGGTCTTCATTCCGCTCGCTTTCATGCCGGAACTGTTAGGCCGGATCTTCCGTGAGTTCGCCATCACCATCATCGTGGCCATTCTTGCCTCCGGTCTCGTCTCCTTGACCCTGACTCCCTTGATGTGCTCGCGCATTCTCGCCGAACGCGGTCCTGACCACCGCAAAACCTGGACCGAACGGCTCTTCAGCCGGTTTTTCCAGCCGTTGCTCCAGTTTTACAGCCGTTCTCTCGACCGGTTTCTCGACCGCGGCTGGCTCGCGTTGCCGATCATCGTCGCCTGCGCCCTGGGCGTCTTCTTCTTTTTCAAACAGCTTCCCTTTACTCTCCTGCCCACCGGCGACAGCGGAACGATCCGCGGATTTTTCATCGTCCAGGAAGGCGCCTCGCCCGACCAGCAACGCCGGCTCCAGGAAAAACTCGATCCCATCCTTCAAGCCAATCCGGCGGTTGATAAATATTTCACGGTGGCAGGGCGGTCCGGCCTGGGCGCGGGTGTTTTCACGGTCCTTTTTTTGAAAGACGCGAGCCAACGCCCCGATATCGAAACCGTCACCGCCCAGCTCCGGAAAGCGTGCAGCGAAATTCCGGGAGTTTTTCCAACCCTCAATCCACAGCCGGTTTTGCAGATCAACATTGGAGCAACCGGCAGCTCCTTCGGGCGCTACACCTACGTCTTGAGCGGCATCAATCCGGATCAAGTTTATGCCGCAGCCGACAAGCTGGAGGCAAAACTGAAAAATTACGATGGCTTCGCCAGTCCGCCCCGTTCCGACCTTTTCCGTCACACTCCCAATCTCGACATTAATATCGAGCACGGCCGGGCCGGACTTTACGGCGTTTCCACCACCAACCTCGAAAACCTGCTCCGCGCCGCCTACTCCCAGAACTATGTCTACCTGATCAAGCAAGCCGACGATCAATATCAGGTGATCGTCGAAGCAGATGATCAAGCCCGGTCGGGCCCGCAGGATTTTCGGCAGATTTATGTCAAACCCGACAATGGCACCAAACTGATCCCGATCCGCGCGATTACCAATTCAAAGGAATCGCTCGGTTTGCAATCGGTCAATCACACCAATCAATTCACCAGCGTTACCTTCGGCTTCGATACCAAACCGGGTGTCGCCCTTGGCGATGTCACCAACTATATTGAAAAAACGGCCGCGGAAGTTTTGCCGCCGACGGTAAAAGGCGAGTTGCAGGGTGAAGGCCGGGTGCTCGAGCAACTCTTCCAGGCTTTACCCTTCCTCGTTATCGCTGCCGTGTTCGTCATGTATGTGATTCTCGGCATTCTCTACGAGAGCTATGTCCACCCGGTTACCGTTCTCTCCACCCTTTTTCCCGCGGTCGTCGGCGGTTTGATGACACTTTGGCTTTTTCGTTCCACCCTTTCGCTTTATTCCGTGATCGGTCTCTTCCTTCTCATGGGCATCGTGAAAAAGAACGGAATCATGATTGTCGATTTCGCGCTTCATCGATTGGATGAAGGCTACGACCGCCGCTCGGCCATTCACGAAGCGAGCGTGGAGCGGTTTCGCCCAATTCTTATGACGACTCTGTCGGCTTTGATGGGGGCATTGCCGATCGCATTTGGTTTTGGGGCGGGCGGCTCCGCCCGGCGTCCGCTGGGGCTGGTCATCGTTGGAGGGTTGATCGTTTCACAATTGATCACCCTTTACATTACCCCGGTGATCTATCTCTCCTTGGAATGGTTTCAGGAACGCGTCCTCGACCGCGTTCCATTCCTGCGCAGCGCGCATTTCCACCACGAAACCGAGGCCGGGTCTGGCGGCGATGGCACTGTCGGCCGGCCCCTGCCGACAGGAGCAGGCTAAGAGAGCATTGAAATACCGGGGTGGGCCGCGTTGCTGTGGATTTTGGCCTTGGCCAAGGCGCAAGCGGTCCGAGCGGGAGTGCATAGCCGATATCCGCAGCGATCTCGGCTAAGCGAGCAACGCCGGGCAGGGCCAAAATCAACGCAACCCGCTCCAGTGTTTCAACAGTCTCCTAAGACCGCCGCGGCCTGTCTTGCCAGTGGCGGGAAAAGCGAATCGCACGGCACTGACCGGGCCGCGACCGACGGGACCTCAAAATCAGGGCCGCGTTTTTCCCGCTTCCGTTTGCATCTTTACATCAATGGTTTCGCCGCCGTGCCTAAACCGAACAAGGCCATCCTCGATTGAAACAACACGAATTGTGACAGTGCCTAGGGAGGTGCTTAACGTAAGCGAGTCGCCCTCAGCCAGCCGTTTACCGTTTACTATTGCCAGGGGCGGAGTTCCCATGGCAATCGAAGTCACATGCAGCATATCCGGGTTCACCGGAATAAGGGGGGCTAAGACGTGGGCAGGTCTAGCCGGCGCCTGGCTCGGCTCGGGCGAAGGTTGGGTTTGGCTGGCCGGAGCGGTCGCGGCGCGCTCCTCGGGTACCCCAATGGTGACAACGACCGGAAACCGCCGGGACTGAATCCTCCAATATATAATACCGGCTGCGGCGAAGCTCATGACCAGGACGATGGCGACGGTGATAACGATCCAGGCAGCGCGTGAGAAACCGCGCTCCTCGGCGGTTCTCGCGGGAAGTTGTAATTCGGGGCTAGTAACAGCCGACTGAAGCAGACGCGGCGGCGGGTTGTCCGGCCGTGCCAAGCGCAGCTCGTCATCCCCACTGGGAGGCGTGCTCATTGTGTTGGAATGCTGGCGTGAGTCTGGTGCCGCCAGCCCGGAAATGCAACGCAAAATCACTTCGGTCGTTGCATCCTCCCGGTCCGAGGGTAAGGAGATCGAATGCGCGCCATGGTGCTTGACCGTCCCGGAAAGTCGTTGCAGCTCCGGGATATGCCCGTGCCGGCCCCCGCGCCGGATCAACTTCTTGTGAAAGTGGCGGCCTGCGCGGTTTGCCGGACTGATCTTCATCTGCTGGACGGCGAGTTGCCGAATCCCAAACTTCCGGTTATCCCTGGTCACCAAATCGTTGGCCACATCGAAAAACTGGGCGAGCGGGTTACCGGATTTTCGCTTGGGCAGCGGGTTGGAATACCATGGCTGGGCTGGACTGACGGCGAATGTTCGTATTGCCGATCCAACCGTGAGAATCTGTGCGACAACGCCCGTTTCACCGGCTACACCATCGACGGTGGATATGCGGAGTTTGCCGTGGCCGATGCCCGGTTTTGTTTTCCGTTGCCGGCCAACTACGATGATGTAGCGGTGGCGCCGCTTCTTTGTGCGGGAATGATTGGATATCGTTCCCTTCGAAAGACCGGCGATCCCGTCCACCTGGGGATCTACGGGTTCGGGGCGGCGGCTCATCTTATTTCGCAGGTCGCGATCTACGAAGGACGGCGAATCTTTGCCTTTACCCGGCCGGGCGACGAGGCGGGGCAGAAATCGGCTCGATCGTTAGGCGCAGTGTGGGCCGGCGGTTCCGATCAACTTCCACCGGAGCGGCTCGACGCCGCCATCATCTTCGCGCCGGTAGGCGCGCTTGTCCCCGCTGCCCTGCGCGCCCTGGCCAAAGGCGGCGTCATTGTCTGCGGCGGGATTCACATGAGTGATATTCCAGCCTTTCCGTATGCCGATCTCTGGAACGAAAGGCGCATCTGCTCCGTTGCCAACCTTACCCGGGCCGACGGCGCGGAATTTCTGGCTCTGGCCCCGCGCATCCCGGTGCTCACCCACACCACCGCTTTTGGCCTGGAACAAGCAAATGATGCTCTCGATCAGCTTCGGGCCGGTCGGTTGACCGGGACGGCGGTGCTCTCAATGACGAAATAAATTGAGATCGAGCAGCACCAATGATCGCCCAATTTACCGCCGAGACTTCCGCAACGGGCGAATTTGAGCGCCAAGAAGACGCGTTCCGGGAATGGATCTCCAGGGATGGATCGACCCCTTATCCAGCGGCGGCCGGGCGCTACCATCTTTATGCTTCGCTGGCCTGTCCGTGGGCGAGTCGGACCGTGATTTTTCGGAAGCTGATCGGATTGGAGTCAGCCATCGGCCTGACCATTGTCAACCCGATCCGGGACGAAAAAGGGTGGGCTTTTCGCGAGTTTTCTCCGGAAACAACCGGCGCCGCCACCCTTACCGGCGCGAGCGATTCGTTTGCGTCCACCGATCCGGTGAATGGTTTTCATTAGAAGCCATCTCATAAATAGGGGCGGGCCGCGCAAGAACAATTTGGGGTGGATGGCAAGGCGCGAGCGACGAGCATACCCGCAGCGGTCTGTAAGGAGCGAGCAACGCCGCCAGACGCCCCAAATTGTTCTTGCCCTCTGGGTGGTGCCGCTTTTTGGTTTGAACGGCGTTGCTTCTCGGTCGCAGGTCGCACCGGACATGCTTCCTCGGCGCGCCTTGTTCAAACCGAAAAATCGGGCTGCCACGCGGCCTACCCCTATTTATGAGATGGCTTCTATTTGAGTGAGGCCTATCGGGCGACAGATCCCGATTTTGACGGACGGGTCACGGTTCCCGCGCTTTGGGACAAGGAAACCAAACGGATCGTCAATAATTGCGAGGACGACATCTGTCGCATGTTCAACCATGCTTTCGCCGCCTTTGCCGCGAACCGGGATGTCGATTTTTTCCCGAAAGAGATCGAGGCCGAGCACAACAAGCTCGCTAATTTTCTTCACGACAATATCAACAACGGCGTTTACAAAGCGGGCTTTGCCACCCGGCAAGGACCGTATGAAAGAGCCTGCCGAAAAGTCTTCGAGGCGCTCGATCAGATGGAGCAGCGTCTGGTGATGAGCCGCTATTTATTCAGCAGCCGCATCGTCGAAGCGGACTGGCGTCTCTTCTGTACACTTGTTAGGTTCGATGTCGTCTATCACGGTCATTTCAAATGTAACATCCGCCGGATCGTCGATTATACGAGCCTCCAGGGCTATCTGACCGATTTATATCAACAGCCCGGGGTTGCTGAGACGGTTAACTTCGACCAGATCAAACGGCATTATTATATGACGCATACCGGGATTAATCCCACCCGCATCGTTCCGCTCGGTCCGGCGCTCGATCTCAGCCGTCCGTCCGGACGGGAAAGGCTGGGTTTGTAGGGCGAGAGCGTCGCCTGCGGAGCGAAGACCGCGGAAACTTCAGAATTCTTTAATCGACTTCCGGATCTGGAATTGCGCTTGCTCCTTTTCGTTCGGCTAGAATCCAGGTGACGCCATAGAAATTCCGGTACACCTTCGAAAGAAGCCGGGCTCGAATGAGGAAGCAGCGAACTACGCAATCTAATTCCGACAAAGCAGCCCAGGTCGATTTTCAGGGTCTGGTCCAAAGCATCCGGGACCACGGGATTGTTACTCTCGATCACAACGGCTGCGTCACCAGCTGGAATCCCGGGGCGGAGCGAATTACCGGATATTCATCGGAAGAAACCGCCGGCCGGAATTTTTCGCTCTTTTTGACAGGCGACGACGACAATCCGCAGAGCCTGCCGCCAAGGCTGGAGAAGGCCCTGGCCAGCGGCCGGGCCGAGATCGAGGGCTGGCGCTTGCGCAAGGATGGAGCCAGGATTTGGACCTGCCAGGTCATCACTCCGATGCCGGAGAAAAACGGGGAGCCGGGCGGTTTCGTGCTGGTGATGTGCGACATGACCGAGCGGAAGCAGCAGGAAGAAAGACTCCGTTCCAGTGAGGAGCAGTTCCGTCGCTTGGTCGAAGACGTGGAAGAGTATGCCATCTACATGCTTGATCCCCTGGGCAACGTGGCAACCTGGAATTCAGGCGCTGAAAAGACCAAGCAATACAAAGCCGCGGAAATTATCGGAAAGAATTTCGCCTGTTTTTATACCGCGGAGGATGTCGCTGCCGGCAAGCCGCAACAAAACCTCGCCCAAGCCCAACGGCGAGGGTGCGTCCGCGACCAGGGACTCCGAGTCCGCAAGGATGGGACCACCTTTTTTGCCGAGGTCACGCTGACCGCGTTGCGGGATGAAACGGGCCTGATCCGGGGTTTTTCAAAAGTGACCCGCGATGTGACCGAGCAAGTCCGCAATCGCCGGATGGAATCGGCAAAAATTGCGGCCGAGCAGGCAAACCAGGCCAAGGACGATTTTCTGGCTGCGCTCAGCCACGAGCTGCGGACGCCTCTGACTCCGGCCTTGGCCGCGGCCAGTTATCTCTATGAGAATGCCTCAAAACTTCCGGCCGAATTTGCCGAGGATCTGCAAACGATTCAGAGGAACGTGCAGTTACAGGCGCGGCTGATTGACGACTTACTCGATCTCACCCGAGTTACTCGAGGCAAGATCGAACTCCAGTTCAAGTGCATCGACGCCCATGCGGTCCTGCGGGAGGCACTCGACATGACGCGGGCAAACATTGCCAATAAAGAGCTCAAAGTCTCGATGGAATTGAAGGCCAAAGACTTCCACATCTGGGCTGACCCGGTCCGGATCCAGCAGGTTTTCTGGAATCTGCTCAATAACGCCGTGAAATTTACCGGGCCCGGCGGAGGAATTGCCATCCGGACCAGTAACGACCATCACGAGCATTTTGTTTTTGAAGTCTCCGACACCGGAATTGGAATCGAGGCGCAGCGCCAGAAATCGATATTTAATCCTTTTGAGCAAAGCGACCGCACGATCTCCCGTCAGTTTGGCGGTCTTGGGCTTGGCCTGGCCATCTCGAAAAGCCTGATCGATCTTCATCACGGCGCGATCACGGTTGAAAGCCGGGGAAGAAGCCACGGCGCCACCTTCAAAGTCATGCTCGATGTCGTTAAAGACCGGGTGGGACGCAGCGGGGTTGCCACCCATGTTCCGGATAGGCCCACCAAAGTGTTGCGCATTTTGCTGGTCGAAGATCACGAAGATACCCGCCGGGTCCTGGCCAGGTTGCTTCAACACTTCGGCCATGAAATTGCCGTGGCCGACTCAAGTCAAAGCGCTTTTGCCATGATCGACGCGCGCGATTTCGATGTGATTTTGAGCGATATCGGTCTCCCTGACGGCAGCGGTTACGACATTATTTCCGAGGTGAAGCGGACTCGCCCCGTTAAAGGGGTCGCTCTCACCGGTTTCGGAACCGACGACGACATCCGCCGCAGCAAAGAGGCTGGATTCGATTTCCATCTGATCAAGCCGGTCGACGTCCACGAACTGCGCAGCATCCTCAGTCAGGTCGGGGCATAACCGGCCGGCGTTCCCTTGAAATTTGGCGGAGAGATCGGCATCCGCGCCAGACCAGGCACACCCGGTGCTATGTGTTCCTGGGTGCGACAAGGCAAGGAGAAACAAGGCATTTTTGCCATCCTGGAAATGGCGATTGCAATGACCATCATCGCTCTCCTCCGGATGATCGGACGCTAGACCCCGGCTCATAAACGGGGAACGAGTGCGCCAAGTTCCGGCGGGCGACAGGCAAGGCGCGACCGAGGAGCAGAGCCGAAGCGTTCGATGACTGAAGAGCCGGGCCAATTTTTGACAACGCACCTGTTCCCTTTTTTACGAGATGGGGTTCCAAGACAAGCCGAGGTCGCGGGAGAACGGAGAGTTGCTCTCTCCTGTTAGGGAAACGAAGTAGAACAGCCGTTCTAAGAAAGCCGGGAGCAGCCCGCGCCGTTCCTGCGCCTACTTGGTTGGAGTAACCTGAATTTCCACCACGTCATCTCCCTGGCCATTGACCAAGGTCGTCACTTCAGGCGGCCATCCCATGGTGGTGAACCCTTTCTCCAGAGTGACCGCCTCCGGCGGCGTCTCATTCGAATTCTTGAACCCGATCCGGATCCCGCTTGATGGACGGCTTGTGGTGAAAAAATTGAGCGGCTCGGGCGACAACACATTGAACCCGGCATTCTTCAGCAGGCGCGCGATCTCTCCGCCAAGCTCGTGCGCTTCCTTGTTAAAGAAAATCGCCGATACGATTACTTTGCCTTTCGGTAATCCGTTTACCGCCTCCAGAAACTGGCTGCGCCGTTCCGGAGTGATCGTTCGGGGCCGCTCTTTTTCTTCCAGTTGTTTCGCCAGAGCCTTCGCTTCATCCGCGGATTTCTTTGCCGAAGCCAATTGGGGTTCCAGTTGGCTCAGACGAGAATTCTTTTGTTCGTTTGCCGCCCGCTCCACATCCAGTTCGGCTTCGACTTGAGCGAGGTGGGAACTGTTCTTTTGGTTGGTTGCCTGGGCGGTGGCCAGTTCGGCTTCGAGCTGAGCGACGCGGGAAGTTTTCTGTTTGGTTGCAGTTTGCTCGGTGGCGAGGTCGACCTGGAGTTGGAGGAGACGGGAACTATTCTTTTCGTTGGCCGAGCGGGCGGCAGCGAGGTCGGTTTCGAGCTGGGTGATGCGGGAAGTTTTCTGTTCTGTTGCTTTTCGGACGGCGGCGAGTTCCGGCTCGAGTTTGGCTATGCGGGCCTGTTTGGTTTCATCGGACTGGCGGACAGCCGCCAAATCGGTTTCAGCTTTTGAGACGCGCAGAGCAATCGCTTCTTCCGAGCGGCGAGCTGTTTTCAGTTCTGCCTGAAGCTGCGAGACGCGCAGCCGCAATGCTCTTGATTGGTCCTGGCCCGGGGCGGATCCTGCTTCACCGGCTCTTTTGCGCAGCTCGGCTCCGGTAAAATAGGCAAACACCAGGGCTATCAGGACGATGGCCGCGCCGGCCAGGGCGAGGAGGTTGGCGGCGGAATTGACCACGAGGAGAACGTGTTCCGGCCAGGTCTGCATATTTATTATTGATAGTACTCGGGGCAAGCGCATCTGGCATTTATGGAATGTGCAGTATTACCCCGTAAGCAGATTCCAGCATCGATTAGCGACCAGGGTCAAACGCCAATTTCAATGATTGCTAAGGAAAACAGGAAAACAGAAAAGGAGGAAAAGAAATTTGGGAGATTCCTCAGTTTCTTGCGCTCCCCGAATTGACCACCATTGGACGGAGTCTGTTCCATTCATCCGTTACATTGCATTAGTAGTCGCGTTCCAAAAGATAATTGGCCAGGGCATGCAGCGCTTTGCCTTTTTCAGCAAAAGCCGACAGGGCGCGGTGCGCCTGGCGGGTCAGCCGGCCGGCTTCAGCCCGGGATTTTTCCAGGCCAATGACCGCGGGATAAGTCGCTTTTTTTGCCGCCACATCTTTGCCGGCGCTTTTGCCGAGCTTTTCGGTGGTTTGTGTGACATCGAGAATATCGTCAATAACCTGGAAAGCGAGGCCCAGGGCGCGCCCGAAATTTGTGATCGCCCGCAGCTGTTTCGGAGAGGCATTGGCGCTCATCGCGCCCAGTCGGACCGAAGTAGTCAGGATTGCCGCCGTTTTATTCCTATGAATGTAGCCTAACTGCTCGCGGGTGGCTTTCTTGCCTTCTGCTTCAAGATCGGCGACCTGGCCGGCGATCAGTTTCCGACTGCCGGCGGCAACCGCCACCTCGCGCAACAAATCCGCCATGGCGTAACCGGCGAGTCGGTTTCGCGCGAGCAACAATTTCAAAGGCAATGGTCAATAATGCATCCCCGGCAAGAACAGCAATGCCGTCGCCGAAAACCTTGTGGCAGGTCAGACGTCCTCGGCGGTAATCGTCGTTATCCATGCTCGGGAGATCGTCGTGGACGAGGGAATAGGTATGGATGCATTCCATGGCGCAGGCGTGGGGAAGAGCGTTCTCGATTTTTCCCCCACAAGCTTCCGCCGCGGCCAGGCAGAGAATAGGCCGCAAACGTTTGCCGCCGGCAAACAGACTGTAGCGCATGGCCTGATGAATCGTAGGCGGTTTCGCATTCGCTTTTGGCAGATAGCGGTCGAGCGCGCGATCGATCGTCTTTTGCCGCGCTTTGAGATAAGTCCCCATCTTCATCGCCTGGAATCTGCACACTCCAGGCTGGCTTAGCCAATCAGAAACGGCATTGGCCTGAGTAGAAGCAGCGTCTTCGCCGCTTTCCGTTTCCGCCGCGCGACCGAAAGTCGCGTCAAACTATTGCCCGAAGCTGTCGCGGACCCGGTGTCCGCAGTTCGCTAACTGGTGACGCTTGCTCTGGCAGCGCAGGGTCGCCTGACAAAGAGAATCGCCACCAGGCCGATGCCGAAAAGCAACCCCGCGTTTCCTCCGGTGGGCACGGAAGCAGTTATCGACGGCGCAAAGGCGATTGCATCCAATCGGTCCACCGTCGGCCCCAGAGAAGTGATTAGACCGGTTTGCGTGTCGATCGTGATCAACTCGTATGGGAATGCGAATCCTTCCACCTCCCCGCTGCTGCCGCCACGGAGCACGCCGTAAAGCACGTCGGTGGGATCGAAGGCAAGCGAGTTAATCTGGTCCTCGCGCACCCCCGACATCACAACAACATCGGTTGGCATCCCCGTTGTGGGATCAATGGTCCGAAGCTCGCCGGTGGAAGTGTCGCCGGTGAAATAAATCACGTCACTGGAATTGGCGCCCAAGCCGGACCCGCCGGTGCTAAGACCTGAAGGTCCAACCAAGGTCGCCGTTCCGGTAGTGGTATTAATGCTGTACAAAGAGTCCAAGTCCGGCTCGGCCCACCCATAGAGCGCCCCGTTGGATGTGAAAGTGAGGTCCGCCATGGTGTTGAGAACTTCGTTCGTCCCCCCGGGGCCATAGCTTCCCACCAGTGTCCCGGCACCCGTGCTCGTATCAATCGTGATTAAGCTGCCGGGGGATTGACTGTTGTTTCCGGTTGAGCCGTAAAGAACTCCCGTGATCGGATCAAATGCCAGACCGGTCACAGAAAAACCGATGGCCCCCACATCCTGAATAACCGATCCATCAACCGGGCTAAGAATGTAGAGATCACTGCTGCCGTCCCCCGCAGTGGTCGCTCCGTACAAAACCGGCATAGCCGTCGCCCCGGCATTTTGGAGAAAACTGAGTGATAAAAGCAGCGCAAAGATGGCCAGGGCTGCTTTCAATTGCGTCGTCATTATTCGATTCTTCATGATTTTGCTTTTATTGGCCGGCATCGCTAGTGGCCCGACAAAACCCGGGTTTGACCGCCGGAAGGGTAAGCTGGCCAATATCCTCCTCTATAGTTCGGGATTCCAGCAAGCTTCATAAATTTTGGCAAGCATAAAAAAGCGGCATTTACCCTGCTTTAACTGGCCTCGCGATGGAGACCGAAAACGCCACCCCGAACCAGCATGAGCCCATCCGTCAGCTCCTTCATTCCGTTCTGACCTGCGACATCGGCCGGTTCGACTTCGAGCAGTTCAAACACTGGATTAATGAGATGGATGGCTGCTTCCGGAAACTCGGCCTTAGCCTTGGTTTTGAACCGCAAAATCGATCGGTTCACTTTACAATTAAGGAAACTGCCACCGGGAAAATTGCCTTTCGGTTCACTTCGCCGGCTCGGCTTCGGTTTGACCAGAAAGATGTCGCAGGCCTTGACCGCGAGCTGGTTCAACCACGCCGCGCTTTCGGTTGAGGTGGGAAAGGGGAGTGCGGGCGATTTTGCCCGCGGTTCGCGGCATTTTGGCGCGAACCCACGATGGCGCTTTTCGTTCCCCAAGATGGGCCAACCCGCGAGGTCGAACAGCGTCCGGCAACGTATGTGTTTAGCCACGGTCTTCCACAGGTTAAGTAAAGCCCCAGAAACTCTCGCGGCCGAAGGCCCCTCCCACATTGCAAGCCATTTTAACGCGGCCAGCCCTAAAGTGGCAGGGGTCTCAGTCCGCGACCGTTTTTCCGCTTTGCCAGCTGGGGCGTTGCCCAGACTGGAATTGTTCCCGCGCGTTAAGCGCTAAACAGATACCCGGCAAAATGCCCGCGCTCCCCGGGAATGCGCAAAATATCTCCTAAGGTTTTAGCCCTTCGCGCGTTAAGCTCAGGGAAAGGTTATGCGTGAGCCGGAAACGAAGCCAGAAGACGCGAAATCGAAGCAATTTCACGAGCTCATCCGGCGGTTTGAGATTCCGCTTGTCCAATTCGCCACCCGAATCACCGGCGACAGGGAACGAGCCCGCGATGTTGTCCAGGAAACGTTCGTTAAATATCAACGCAACGGGGCCTCATCAGGGCATGCTGGAGAACCGGCGACCTGGCTGTTCACAGTTTGCCGCAACGGCGCTCTCAACATCTGCCGAAAAGAGAAACGGATGCTTTTTCTCGACCAGGAAATGATCGCGTCACACCAAAGCGAGCAGCCGTTGCCCTACGAAAGTCTCGAGCAAAAGGAGGCGGCCGGGTTTCTGTTGAAGATTGTCGCCACCCTGCCGCCGCGGCAGCAGGAAGTAATTCAGTTAAAGTTTCAAAACGATCTCAGTTACCAGCAGATCGCCGAGATTACCCAGACGACGGCGAACAACGTCGGCGTGCTAATCCATACCGCGCTCAAAACGTTGCGGCAGCGTTACGCCCATGCCTCCAGAGATTTTATCGCGTTCAACCCCAGAACAACCTGACCAAAAATGAATGTAGATGATCCCAAACTAACCGCTTACGCCCTCGGCGAACTTTCGGGCGAAGAAAAAGCGCAGATCGAGCAAACCTTAGCCGCATCGCCTGAAGGGCAGCGTGTGGTAGCCGAAACCCGCAGCCTGGCGGCGATGCTAACCGCCGAATACTCGGCTGAAGATCAAGCCGTCGCGCCGGCAAACCTCATCGATATCCGGGATGATCCCTGGTTCTGGTCGATCGCCCGACCGCTTTCAATTGCAGCCACCCTGGCATTGTTCGCGGTAATCGGAGCGGTGGCGGTTGGAAAATACTGGCGCGCCCACAGTGGTCACGATCGATTTGCCGCCGGACAAACAGGTTCCCGGGTCGACTTGCCTATCTTGTCGTTGCGAACGGACCAGTTCGGAGACGTGCAGGGAGAATTGGCTTCGCCGGGGGCGAGCGCTTCCTCAGGGCCCCCGAATTACATCAAGAAGGCGAAAGAGAGTTCGGCCGAACCGGTCCCCGTGCTCACTCTTCATCGCGACTTGGTCGCGGGCGGGGGAGGAACCTTTGGGCAACAACTCGTCGGCCAGCCGGCCGCGCCCGCGTTTGCTGCTTTTGCCAGGCAAAGCGAAAGCTCAGAGAATATTCGCGAGGCGGACGGCGCGTTCAACACCGCCGCTTACGATCGGATCCTGGAAAATCCGTTCCTCGATGCCGCGACCAATCCGCTCTCCACCTTTTCCATCGACGTTGACACCGCCTCTTACTCCAATATCCGGCGCTTCATCAACAACGGTTCGCTGCCGCCCAAAGACGCGGTTCGAGTCGAGGAAATGATCAATTACTTTCGTTACGATTATCCTCAGCCCAAGGGTAACGACCCGTTCTCGATCAATCTGGATGTGGCCAACTGCCCCTGGGAAGCGTCCCACCGGCTGGTTCGCATCGGATTGAAAGGCCGCGAGATCGCCACCGATAAACGAGGTCCGAGTAATCTGGTTTTCCTACTCGACGTTTCCGGATCAATGACGCCGCCCGAGCGGCTGCCTCTGGTTAAGCAAGCGATGAAACTGCTGGTGAATAAACTGACCGAGAACGATCGAGTGGCCATCGTCGTTTACGCGGGCGCGTCCGGCCTGGCTCTGCCCTCCACCACCGGCGATCACAAAGAACAGATTCTTTCCGCTATTGAAAATCTCGAAGCCGGCGGATCGACTAACGGGGCGCAAGGGATCGAGCTCGCCTACAAAACTGCCGCCGAAAACTTTATCAAGGGCGGCGTGAACCGCGTCATTCTCGCCACCGACGGCGACTTCAACGTCGGCGTGACCAGCCAGGGCGATTTGATCCGTATCATTGAAGAGAAAGCCAAAACCGGAGTGTTTCTCAGCGTGCTCGGCGTCGGTACCGACAACCTGAAGGATTCCACCATGCAAAAACTGGCCGACAAAGGAAACGGGAATTACGCTTATCTGGATTCGATCGACGAAGCGCGCAAAGTCCTGGTCGAACAGATGAACGGCACCCTGGTGACAATCGCCAAGGACGTAAAAGTGCAGGTGGAATTCAATCCGGCCCAGGTCGCTTCCTATCGCCTGATCGGCTACGAGAAACGGATGCTGCGCAAGGAAGACTTCAATAACGACAAGATCGATGCCGGCGAGATCGGGGCCGGCCATACCGTAACCGCTCTCTATGAAGTGGTGCCGGTGGGCGCGACTTCCAACCCCGCGGCCAGCGTTCCGCCGGTCGATCCGCTGAAATACCAGCCGGCAGCAGCCAGAACGACGCCGGGCACTGTGAAACCGTCCCAGAACGAAATGCTGACCGTGAAACTGCGTTACAAAAAACCGGATGGAGACAAGAGCGAACTGATCGAGCGGGCGCTGGACAATAACGGGACGGAGTTTGCCAACGCCCCGCAGGATCTGAAATTCGCGGCCGCGGTGGCGGAATTTGGAATGATTTTGCGCGATTCCGAGTTCAAGGGGAATGGAACTCTGGGAGCGGTCCTGGAATGGGCCCAGGAATCGAAAGGCAGCGATGGGAACGGTTATCGCGGCGGGTTCATCGAGCTGGTGCGCAAAGCGGAGACGCTGAAGAAGGGTTAAAGTTTTCCGCCGGCAATGTAGCAACCGGCCTGTGGCCGGTTTTGATAGGCGTGTGAACAGAACAGAACGCGCCGACACCCGCCCGACACCGCCCACAGGGCGGTGGCTACATGTTTTCCACTGGCTCAGTGAGGGCTACCGGCTTTGCTCTTATGGCGAGAAACGCAGCGGAAGCAGGTGCGCAAAGCGGAGAGCCTGAAGAAGGGCTAAAGTTTTCCGCCGGCAATGTAGCAACGGGCCTATGGCCGGTTTTGATAGGCGTGTGAGACAGAACAGAACGCGCCGACACCCGCCCGACACCGCCCACAGGGCGGTGGCTACATGTTTTCCACTGGCTCAGTGAGGGCTACCGGCTTTGCTCTTATGGCGAGAAACGCAGCGGAAGCAGGTGCGCAAAGCGGAGAGCCTGAAGAAGGGCTAAAGTTTTCCGCCGGCAATGTAGCAACCGGCCTATGGCCGGTTTTGATAGGCGTGTGAACAGAACAGAACGCGCCGACGCCCGCCCGACACCGCCCACAGGGCGGTGGCTACATGTTTTCCACTGGCTCAGTGAGGGCTACCGGCTTTGCTCTTATGGCGAGAAACGCAGCGGAAGCAGGTGCGCAAAGCGGAGAGCCTGAAGAAGGGCTAAAGTTTTCCGCCGGCAATGTAGCAACGGGCCTGTGGCCGGTTTTGATAGGCGTGTGAACAGAACAGAACGCGCCGACACCCGCCCGACACCGCCCACAGGGCGGTGGCTACATGTTTTCCACTGGCTCAGTGAGGGCTACCGGCTTTGCTCTTATGGCGAGAAACGCAGCGGAAGCAGGTGCGCAAAGCGGAGAGCCTGAAGAAGGGCTAAAGTTTTCCGCCGGCAATGTAGCAACCGGCCTGTGGCCGGTTTTGATAGGCGTGTGAACAGAACAGAACGCGCCGACGCCCGCCCGACACCGCCCACAGGGCGGTGGCTACATGTTTTCCATGAGGTTTCTTCGATTTCGCGGACGGGGCTTTCCTGATAGAAAGGAAACATTCCATGCAAGACAACAGGAAGTTCGCGCGGCGTTATGATCGCGAGTTCAAATTCAATGCAGTTGCGTTGGTCCAAAGCGGACGCCCTATCCCGGAAGTAGCTCGGGATCTGGGGGTATCAATCTGGTCCTTACGTCGCTGGGTCGAGTTAAACAATGCGGGTCAGGCTGCGAAGGAGCCGGCCACGTTGCAATCTGAGAGTTCCGAGCAGCGTGAATTACGGCGACTGCGTCAGCAGGTGAGTTACCTGGAGCGGCAACGCGACATTTTAAAAAAAGCCTTGGGCATCTTGTCGGCCGAGATGCCTCCGAACGCTTCACATTGATTAACAAGCTCAAGGAGACTTACCCGGTGGAGGAACTGCTCAACGCGCTGGAAGTGAGTAAGAGCGGGTTTTACTCCGATCAGCACAAGGCTGAGCGGCCGCGGTGTCAAAAGGATCGAGAGCTTTTCAAAATGATCAAACCGATCTTCGACAAGAGCCGGCAAACTTATGGTAGCCCACGGGTATGTGCCGAGCTACGGGCCATGGGGCAGCGTTGTGGGAAAAACCGCGTTAGCCGCTTGATGCGCGAAGGCGGCTTGCGTGCCAGGCAAAAACGACGTTTTCGTCCTCAGACCACTCTGAGTAAACACTCCCTGCCGGTAACTCAAAATTGGTTGGCGAAAGTCCCAGCTCCGGATCAGCCGAACCAAATCTGGCTGGCCGATATCACTTACATCGAGACTGCGGAGGGTTGGCTTTATCTGGCCGCGGAACTGGATGCCTGCTCGCGTAAAATCGCTGGTTGGGCCGCAGGCGAGGATCTGTCCACTTCTTTGGTTTTGGAAGCCTGGCAAAGGGCAACGCGTCGTTATCCTCTTGCTCCAGGCCTCCTCCACCATTCCGATCGAGGAAGTCAGTATGCCAGTAGCGATTTTCAATCGCTACTGCAAAACTCCAAAGCCTCTTGCTCCATGAGCCGCCGCGGCAACCCGTACGACAACGCGATGATGGAAAGCTTCTTTGCTACCCTTAAAACGGAATGCTTTGGCCGCCTGCGCCCGCCCACACGCGCTGCCGCTCGGCTCATGCTCTTTGATTACATCGAAGGCTTTTACAATCGCCACCGTCGTCACTCTTCCCTCGGTAATCGTTCTCCGCTTGAGTTCGAAAAATCCATCCTCTAAACATGCTAAGTAAAACAAAAGCCCAGTCCGCGTTTTCGAAGAAAGATCACCACTGGCTCAGTGAAGGGCTACCGGCTTTGCTCTTATGGCGAGAAACGCAGCGGAAGCAGGTGCGCAAAGCGGAGAGCCTGAAGAAGGGCTAAAGTTTTCCGCCGGCAATGTAGCAACCGGCCTGTGGCCGGTTTTGATAGGCGTGTGAACAGAACAGAACGCGCCGACGCCCGCCCACACCGCCCACAGGGCGGTGGCTACATGCGATTGGTTCGGTGCTAGATGTTCTCCGCGGACTCGGTTACAGCCTGCGGTTTCGTCCTCATCGCCAGGAAAGCGCCTAACAGCAGGATGGCGGCGCTGACCAGCTGCGCGGGGGTGAGGCGTTCGCCGAAAATCCAGGCGGACAATCCGAGGGCGCCGATTGGGCAGAGGAGTTGAAGCGTTTGAGCCAGAGCGACGCCGATCTCGCGAATGGCTACATAATAGAGAACGTGCGCCATGGTGATGCAGGTCACCGCCGACACGACCAGAATCAGGTTTACCTGGGCCCCGACATGCAGCGGGGTGCTGAGTTTTCCAAAGAAAAATGTCAGCGGCAGCAAAAGCGCGGAAGTGATGAAGCTGATCAGACCAAAACTGCGGATGGACCCGAGCTGCCGGGATGGCCGCTTGACCAGGACGGCGTAGAGCGCCCAGCAAAAAGTCGCAACAAAGGCGATGAGCAAGCCCCGGGCGCTGATATGCTCCGTTTTCCAGCCCGGTTGAAACCAAACCACCCCAAAAGCGCCGACCAGTCCCAAGACCGTTCCCAACTGGAATTGCCATTGGCGGATGACGTAGCGCTCTTCCGGAAAAAAGAGAAGGGCCAGCAATGCCGTAAAAATTACGGACGACCGATTGAAGATCGCGTAGACACCGGGGCCCATATAAAACAAGGCCAGCACCTGGGTGACTTGATGGATGACGTTAGGAAGACATGGCACCAGACATAACAAGAGGGCGTTGCGATCGAACCGGGCGCCGCCCCGGCGGATCTGGTAAAAAAGCAAAGGGGCAATTGCCAGGCAAGCGACCGAATAGCGATAGAAGTTCTGCGACCACGGGTCGTAATAGCGGATCAGATAGAACTGAAAAAGCGATGGCAGCGACCAGATCGCAATCGTTCCCATCAGAGCGGTGTAGCCTTTGGAGCGGTTGGCGGCTGCCGGTGAAACGGCCAGGGTTCCGGAGGATACCGATTCTTTCATTGTGTCCGGTGCGATTTGGCGCGTTTATTTGCTGGCTTACAAACGATTAATCGCGCAAAAACGAATCTAGCGAAGGAGACGTAATTATGACAACAAACCGAATTATAAACCTCATTACCGCCGTCGCGTTTGTCGCACTGGCCGGAATCGTGCCAGCCAAGGAAAAGGGAGGCGGAGGCATGGCGGAATATAAAAAGGGGAATGAATTTTTTGAAAAGAAACAGTACCCGGAGGCGGCAAACGCCTTTACCTGGGCGATTAAAGCCGACCCCAAACAGCCGGCCTTTTACGAGAATCGCGGTTACGCCTACTTGGCGATGAATCGGGCGGAAGATGCGGCCGCCGATTTTACCAAGGCGATCGAGCTGGCGCCACAAGACGAGAGAGCCTACACCGGCCGGGCCCAGGCTTTCCTCCAGCAGAAGCAGGATGATTTGGCCCTGGCCGATGCCGACAAGGCGATCGAACTCAAACCTGAGGACGGCTCTGCTTACACGTTCCGGGGATTCGCCAACATCGGTCTTCACCAATGGGACAAAGCCCTGGCTGATTTTACCAATGCGCTGCAAAAGGACCCTAACGACTGGCAAAGCTACGATCAACGCGCGCTGGCCTATCGCGAGTTGAAAAACTACGACGCGGCGATTGCCGATTACACTGCGGCTATCGAGAAAAACCCAACTTATGCGCAGGAGTACGCCCGGCGCGGTTATACTTACGCTTTGATGCGGCAGTATCAGAAGGCAATCACCGATTACCAGCAGACCCTTAAGCTGGACCCGAACGATCCCGATACGCCCCTTCGCCTCCAATATGCCCAAAGCAGGTTGGCGGCACAGAACGCGCCGCCTCCGTCGGCAACACCCACCCCGCAACCGGTCGCTCCTACCTGGTTTACCCCCCTCAATATCATCCTTGCTGTCGTAATTATTGGAATTCTGGCGGCGGTAATACGCCTGGTTACCCGGGGGAAACCGGAACCAACCAGCAGTTCCCGAATTCGGTGAGCTGGGACCGGGTGTCCCGGCCTCCACCGCGGTAAGCCAGGGCGATCGAGCGCCATCGCCGCCGCCTGGTCGCCAAAGAAATTCCTTTGACACCCCTCGGGCCGCGGTTAGTTTTCGAACGCTTTTTGCGAGAACGAGGCGGTCCCATGGTCGTTCAAATTGCAAAATTTGACGCGGCTCTGGGACTTTTGGCTCTGGGGCAGAAAGCTAAGACCGGTTCGTCGCGCGCTCCAATGAGCGCGGGGCGAGCATCGAGATGACGAAGAGCGGCCCATGTAGCTCAGTTGGTAGAGCACGTCCTTGGTAAGGACGAGGTCACCGGTTCAAACCCGGTCATGGGCTCCAGAGTGAGCTCGCGACCGGCAGAGAGTGATAACAAGACGTAGTTTAATAAAACAGGAGAATTGAAATGGCTAAGGAAGCATTCAAACGCGACAAGCCGCACTTAAATGTCGGCACGATCGGTCACGTTGACCACGGCAAAACCACCCTGACCGCCGCGATCACGGCGGTGCTGGCGAAAAAAGGCATGGCCGAAGCCCGCGCCTACGACTCGATCGATAATGCCCCGGAAGAAAAAGAACGCGGCATCACGATCAATACCGCGCACGTGGAATATCAAAGCGATAAGCGGCACTATGCCCACGTCGATTGCCCGGGTCACGCCGACTACGTCAAAAACATGATCACCGGTGCTGCCCAAATGGATGGCGCGATCCTGGTGGTGAGCGCGGCCGACGGCCCCATGCCCCAAACCCGCGAGCACATTCTGCTCGCCCGCCAGGTCGGCGTCCCCGCCATGGTGGTGTTCCTCAACAAAGTCGACATGGTGGACGATCCCGAACTTCTCGACCTGGTCGAGATGGAAGTCCGCGATCTGTTGACTCAATACGAATTTCCGGGAGACAAAATTCCGATCGTCAAGGGCAGCGCCCTTAAAGCCCTTAACGGCGATGCCGAACAGGAAAAGCAGATCCTCGCCCTGGTCAGCGCGATTGACGATTATATCCCGGTGCCGGAGCGGCCGATCGATCAGCCGTTCCTGATGCCGATCGAAGACGTATTCAATATTGAAGGCCGCGGCACCGTCGCCACCGGTCGAGTCGAGCGCGGCATCCTCAAGAAAATGGAGGAAGTCGAACTGGTAGGGATCAAGGCCACCAGTAAGACGGTTGCGACCGATATCGAAATGTTTCGCAAGCTTCTCGATGAAGCGCGCGCCGGCGACAACGTCGGGGTCCTTCTCCGGGGTGTGAAAAAAGAGGACGTGGAACGCGGTCAAGTTATCGCCAAACCCGGCTCAATTACTCCCCACAAAAAGTTCAAGGCGGAAGTCTATGTCCTGAGCAAGGAGGAAGGCGGCCGGCACACGCCCTTCTTCACCAATTACCGGCCGCAGTTTTATTTCCGGACCACCGATGTCACCGGAGCAGTCAAGTTGCCCGAGGGCGTCGAGATGGTCATGCCCGGAGATAACATCTCGATCGAAGTCGAGCTCGGCGTTCCAATTGCCATGGAAAAAACCATCCGTTTCGCCATCCGCGAAGGCGGTAAGACCGTCGGGGCGGGTCGCGTCAGCGAGATTTTGGACTAAGTTACGTCATCTCGAGCGAAGCGAGAGATCCCGTGGCTTAACCCGAAAGGCGACACCGTGGGATTCTTCGACTTCGCTTAGAATGACAATATTTTACGCCAGTAGCTCAATTGGTAGAGTAGCGGTCTCCAAAACCGTCGGTTGGGGGTTCGAGTCCCTCCTGGCGTGGAGAAAGTTGAATGTTAAGCGTTGAACGTTAAGCGTTGAACGTGTCCTATTTAGCAAAGCCATGATCACGAAGACCAAAAACTTTTTCAGCGAAGTGAAAACGGAGCTGCAAAAGGCGTCGTGGCCGTGGGATCCGAAGGAAAAAGGATTTCGCCGCTACAAGCAGCTGAGCGATTCGACCGTAGTGGTGGTGATCGCCATGTTGTTATTGGGCGGTTACGTGGCTTTGTTCGATTTTGTTCTGGTGAACGTCATTCATTATTTTACCCGGTTTCATTAACCATGGCGCACACACCGACACGCCCGAGTGAATCAGGTAGGGACGTCTCTCCGAGACGTCCGAACGAATCGTTATTCGTATGGCCCAAACCTTAGCAGGCAAAGATCAGTGGTTCGTCGTGCATGTCCTCTCCGGGCAGGAAAACAAGGTCCGGGAGAACATCGAAAAACGAGTCAAGACCGAGGAGATGGGCGATCTCGTTTACGAAGTGCTCGTTCCCACCGAGCGCGTGTCCGAGATCAAAAAGGGCAAAAAAAGCGAGAGCACCCGGAAATTTTTTCCCGGTTACCTCATTATCAACATGCATTTGCTCGACGAGAACAATCAGCTCGTCGGTCGCACCTGGTATTTTATCCGGGATACACCCGGCGTGATCGGTTTTGCCGGGACCAAGGATAAACCGATCCCGATGCGCCCATCGGAAGTTGAGAGCATGCTCGCTCAGATGAAAGAGCGGGAGGAAAAAGTGAAGCCAAAGGTCAGCTTCGAGGTCGGCGAGACGGTCAAAGTTGCCGACGGCCCGTTCCAAAATCAGAACGGAATCGTGGAAGAAATCGACCCGGAGCGCGGCAAACTGCGTGTGTCGGTGACCATTTTCGGCCGGGCCACTCCGGTCGAGCTCGAATACTGGCAGGTGGAAAGAGGGTAGAACCGCGGAGTCATCCCGAGCGTAGCGAGGGATCGGGTGTAACGGGCTTCCCGATTCTTCGACTCCGCTTCGCTCCGCTCAGAATGACAAATCGTTTGTATGGCAAAAGAAAAAATCGCAGAAATTAAATTGCAGATTCCGGCCGGCCAGGCCAACCCGGCCCCTCCGGTCGGGACCGCCCTCGGACCGCGCGGGATCAACATCATGGCGTTCTGCAAGGAATTTAACGCCGCCACCCAAAAACAGGCCGGCGATATTCTCCCGGTCGTCATCACCGTTTATAAGGACAAGTCGTTCACTTTCATTACCAAGAGCCCGCCTGCGGCTATTCTCCTCAAAAAAGCGGCCAACATTGCCGCCGGCTCGAAAGAGCCTAACAAGACCAAGGTGGGTAAAGTGACTCGCAAACAGGTCATGGACATCGTCAAAACGAAATCCAAGGATCTGAACGCGCGCAACGACGAAGCCGCTTTCCGGATCATCGCCGGCACCGCCCGCCAAATGGGCCTCGAAATCGAAGAATAAGGTAGCGCGACCGTCCTCGGTTGCGATTTAGGCAATCGGCAAGCGGGTCGCTTGCGCTAACTTAGGCCAAGGTATTCCCATTTTTGCAGCGCACGCCTTCCTGGGTTCCTGGGTTTCTGACTCTCTTTTTCTTTTTGGCGTGCGTTTGCGTGTTTGGCGGATTCCCCCCAAGGTTCCGCCAGGGTTCCTTAGAGATCCCAATGTTGCTGGTTTCCTGGGTTTCTGACTCTCTTTTTTTTCGCGTGTTTCGTGGGCCCAAAAATCCCTGTTTATTCTAGCCGCGGACGGGCCTATTCCACTTCCACCTCGATGCCGCCGATCCAGCCGGCAATCAGGTTGTAGATCGCGGCACCAATCACTCCAAAGATAAAGCCCATCACCCCGTACATAACCGGGATCATCAGGCCGAACACGATCATCAGGCCAATGGCCATGCCCAGCGGCGCTGCCAAAGGTCCCGGGGCGTGATGGGCCTGCTCGGCAAAAGCCCCGGCCAAAGCCGCGATGCCGATAAAGGGAAGAAAAATCAGGCCCAGGCAGGCGTAAAGCACACCCAACATTTTACCAGCCTGGAGGGGCGCGATTCGTTTGATTCTTCGTTTCATCCCACGAGTTTGATTGATTTGCGGGTTGGTTGGCAAATCCTGTTTGCGACCCAGTCCTCTGGCCGTCGACCGGGAGCTCTCCGCATCATCGCCCGGCGGACGGGCCTCGAGATCGAGGAATAAAGATTCGGGAGGGACGAGCTTGTCTCATCCCACTAATTAAAAAGGATCCGCCCCGCCGGCCTTCCCCCGTCGTTTCACAGAGACGGCCTGCAATCAATCCCGCCAAGGTATTCCCATTTTGCAGCGCACGCGTTCCCGATTTCCTGGCTTCCAGATTCTCTTTTTTTCGCGTGTTTCGTGGGCCCAAAAATCCCCGCTTGCCTTATCTCCCGATACCCTCGCGATCACCCAGATATTCCCAGCGCTGCAACGCGATCGGCACATTTCCGTTTTTCCAGACGAAATCGTGGAAGGCGCGAAGGCTGAATTTTTCTCCCTGTTTTAGCCGGGCTTCGGCCAAAAATTGCAGGATTTGCAGTTTGCCGATTTGATAACTGATGGCCTGGCCGGGGGCGGTGGAGAAAGCGATCGCTTCCGAGCGCGCGGTTCCCGCGTCCATGGGAACTTTTGCTTCCAGGTATTTCGCCGCCTGTTCGAGGGTGAACAGACCGAGTGCGAGTTTTACGTCCACCTCGACTCGAAGCGCGCGCAGCCGCATGAAATTGTAAATGATCTCGCGGGTATGCGGGCTGTCGTCGAACAGACCGGCCTGCAACATCATCTCCTCGGCGTAAAAGCCGATTCCTTCGTTGGCTCCGGAATCGTAATAGTGGCGCCGGATCGGATCCTCGTGTTTCCAGGATAAACAAAGCTGAAAATAATGCCCGGGGATTCCTTCGTGCACGCAGAGCGGCCGCGGATCCATCGCCGTCGCGCGCGAAAAGTAGCCGAGTTTTTCTGACGGTTCGTTCAGGTAGCGGATGCAATTCTCGTTCAAACGAGACGGCGAAGTGAAGTCGTCCATCTCGGTAAAATCGAGCGGGCGCAAGTATTCCGGGGTCGGACGCAGCGTGTAATGGCCTACCCAGCCGGGAACCGTCAAGATACCGTTGTCATCGAGAAATTTTCGGATCGACAACTCTTTTGCCGCAGCGTCTTTGATCTCCGCTTCGAGACTTGGGGCGAATTGCAGCGGAGGTAAATGTCCATTTCGATTTTTTTCGTAGGCTTCAAAGGCGACGGCCCGATTCCACTCCTGCCGGCCCATCGCCAAAATCTCCTCGGGCGAATAGGGATACAGCGCGACATTCTTGAGAAAGAAGACGTAAGCGTCATGCCCGAGCGCGGTTTCTTGAGATAACGCCGGCAGCTTTGTCTGGAGCTTCTGACGAAACTTTTCGAGCGCGTCGGCCGCGCGATCGACCGCCCCATTCAGGTCCTGCTCCTTGAGAGTTGTCGATTTTAGGAGCGCGCCCGACATCTTGCGCAATTTTTCGCGCGCGCCATCAAGCGCTTGAATTGTGACCAGGGCAAACGGCCCCGGCGGACGGGTGAGATTGGTTTCGCCCTGTTGCAGGATCGACGGAATATTTTCGATACGGGTGAGAATCTCCCGGCTTCGCGCCTCATCGTAAGGCGCTGGAACGGTCAGCGCTTCGGCCAGAGCGGTCAGGGTTTGTTCGAGATAAAAACTCGGATCCCGTTTCCAGCGCGGGTTGATTTCGAGCTCCCAGCGGACTCGCGATAAAGCCGAGCCCAAAAGCCGGTAATCGACCTGTTTGGGCACGGACCAGTCCGCCTTAGGCGGATCGAACCTTTTCCATTCCACCTCGAACGCATTCAGGTCGCTGCGCCGTTTCTCGATGGCGGCGCGCGACCAGTCCCGAACGCCTCCCGGCCGTTCCATTCGATTGACATCGTCACCGGTGAACGGCGCGTATTTAGCGCGCCAGGTCCAGAATCGATCCGCGAATTTCTGGAGCGAATCGACCTCCCCGGCGCATTTGCCTTGATGATCCGGCAGCGCGACCAGAGCCAGGCAGAAGACCAGCCAGGATCGTTTCATAATCAATCGGCGCTCCGGCGGAAGGTGATTCTGGTCGGGGTCCGGTCGGGGCGAAAAAGGCAGGCGCCGTAGCAAAGCGCGGCCGTGTTCGGCCGGGCGTAACGGACCTTGTTGAGCTGGACGTCCCAGCGTTCCATGTAAGAACAGTTCGCGGTTTTTTTGGTGTCGGGAATCGGGACGTAACGGTTTTCGGTAAGAGACAGAAACGCGGAGTCGCCCGGCAGGGGAATCGGCGCGGCCCAGTTGGGCGAAAGCCGGACCAGGCGCGGTCCGCTGAGGTCGAGCGCTGAGCAGGTGTCGCCGTCGGTGCTGTTCAAATGCAAACCGAAAAAGGCAATCCGAAGCGAGCCGTCGAACAGAAAATGCCGGTCGGGGTTGCCGTTCTCGTGGAGGATTTCGAATACGCCGAAAAACCCAGGCAGTTTGCCGAAGTCGGTTTCCGTTCCCGATTTGAGGTCGCGCAAAACATAGTGTTTCCCGTGCCCTTCTCCATCGGTACTCGTCATCCGGATCGGATGGATCTTCCCGTAAAACGAGTTCCACGGATCCATCGGGGGCCGTGTATTTTTTTGGTTCTGTCGCCGGCGGGGATTGACCCGGGGTCGGGGATCCTTCGCCCGAAGCGGCTGGACTCGGCGAGGGCGATGATTCCGCCGCGCTCTCCGGTTCGCGGTTTGTGAAAAACAGGGAAGTTCGCGTTTTCGTGTACCACTCCGGTGCAGCCTCCAGTTTTTTCAAATTGTTGCCAAGCGGCGCGATACTCCAGAATTCGATAGGTTTCCCATCGTTTTCGCGGGTGAAGACGATGGTTTCGCCGTCCGGCGCGAAGATCGGGTCGATGTCCTGCCCCGAATTGTCCCGGGTCAGTTGCCGCAAAAATTTCCCATCCTCCCGGTACAAATAAAGATGGGAATGACTGGTTCCCGTGGCCTGCAAATAGCGAATGGCGACGACGATCTCTTGATTGGCCAAGGCTCCTCGGACGAGCAAGGCAGTCACGATCAAGCACAAGGTGATGGACGGGATCTTCACGCTTTGGGCGCCGATTGTTTGCCAGACCGGGCCGCCCGGGAAGCGAAAACTGGAGGGCATCCGCGCCGTCGGCGCCCGATTCGGCTTGGCCTGGCATCAGCGCAGCGGCAGCCCGAGCGCGCTGGCATGCGTCGCATCGTGGTACAACTTCACCTGCGCCATTCGGGCGTCTTTCACCGTCTCATCCGCCACCACTCCGCCGGAATTATAATTCTTTTGCCAGAAAATCGAATTCACACACGAAACGACCAGGCGCAGACGGCTCCCTTTCATTAAACGGCGCGCAACAAACAATCCGGGATTGAAATCGCACCGGACGATTTCCCCGGGTTTCGCCAGCTTGGGTTCGCGGAGCGAGTCCCGGTAGCGCAAACGGCGCAGGTCGCTCCAGAGCGCGATGCTGGTGCCATCGGGTTGGATCTCGTAAAGATCGGCCTGCAAATCGGTGTCCGGCGCGTCGATGGAAAGCCAAAGGGACAATTTCGGGCAGCCGATCAACGGCGTTTCATCGGGCAACGGATCGGTGTGATAGACAAGCCCATCCTTCCCGATGCTGAGCGGATAACGTTGGTCGAGGCCCGCCGTTTTTTCATTTGATTCAATTCCCTCCACGTTCTCGCCCCGGCTGGTATCGAGCGGATCGTAGACGTACTGGTCGGCGCCCTGCGCGGGTTGCTTTTCCATCAATTTGCCGGAACCGAAAACGCCATTCGCATCCCCGTTACTCGAGCTGAGATAGAAATCTTTCGAATGGGCCGTGAGGGTTTCAAAATTATCGGCATACTTCCATTCGCCGTTTGCTCCGCTGTTTCCCGGAGCAAGGAGATAATAGGCAACCTGATCCTTCAGGAAATCCGGTTTGGGCCCGTTCTTCATCGTCCAGTCATACCATTGCCGATGGAGATCGTTCAGATCGAGGACCGCTGCCGGGCCGAATTTCACGCCGCCGACTTCATCCGTGGGCGTTCGGGTGCCGGCATGGTCCCACGGCCCGATGATGAGAAAATGTCGGGCCCGTTCCTGTGGGGATGCGCTTGCCAAGTGATCGCGGTAATATGTTAGCGCCCCGATTTCATCACCGTCGTATTGGCCGGTAATCGTCAAAATCGGCAGCGCGATTTTTTGAAACTGCTCGCGGGTCGGCACCATGGCGTCGTAGTAGGCGTCCACCATTGGATGCTTCACGATCCGCTGAAAACTGAGGCAAGGATTTCCGACGAACGAATCGAGCGACCGAAACGGAATATGCTTTTTGTAGGCATCGAGAAATTTGGTGCGCCAGAATTTTTCGTCGCCAAAGAGATGGGACTGCCCGGTGTGACCGCTGGTAAAGGTGAACCATCGCACGTCGTAGGTCATTCCGACGTTGTTAAGGGAAGGATAATCCAAACCCGGGTGAGCCGCGGCGGCGGGCACGATCGTGGCCAGATGGGGCGGGAGTTCCTTGGCCGTGGCCCATTGATCGAAACCGGCATAGGAACCGCCCCACATCGCTACCTTGCCATCGCAAAACGGCTGTTGGGCCAGCCATTCCACCACATCGTGTCCGTCGCGCGGTTCCTGGGCAAACGGTTCGAAGTTCCCCCCGGAATTGCCCCGGCCCCGAACATCAACCAGGGCAAAGCCGTAGCCGTGAGAAGCGAAGTAGGCGGCGCGATCGTGATAGGAATCGGAGATGTACGGGGTCAGGGTGAAGACCACCGGCGTTCGCTGCGAGCCCTTTTTCGTTTTCGGAAGATAGAGGGTGGCGTTCAGTTCCACTTTATCGCGGAGCGG
The DNA here is from genome assembly GCA_963728975.1 of uncultured Verrucomicrobiae bacterium. Lineage (GTDB taxonomy): Bacteria > Verrucomicrobiota > Verrucomicrobiia > Chthoniobacterales > UBA10450 > DATFCK01. Next base: position 50,110 of record CAVSMF010000001.1, on the reverse strand, counting down.
AATTTTCACGCCCCAGCGCAAATCGTAATCTGTGGCGGCCGGTGGCGATGGTTTTGCCGAAGGCGGAGGTGAATTGATCGGGGCCGTTGGCTCTGCCAGAAGCGAAGCGGCTTGAGCGAGCAGCCCGATCAAACTCAGGTAAAGCAATGACTTGAAGCACATTTCTGCTCATTCAAACGAGAGAAGGGGATCGAGACAAGCAAGGAGAAGGGGTTTCTCAGCCCGCCGAGGGCGAGTAGACACGATCTCCTCTCCCAGCCGCAGCCTCTTACGGGCTGGCGCGTCAGGTTGCGTTGGCTCGACCCAAAAAGGGGCCGGGACGCCGCTTCTACTTTCCCGGCGGCTGACAAGCCGCCGTCTTTCGTTTTGTGGTCCGTGGCCGCCCGGGCTGCATGGGTTAGGCGGCAGCGGAATCGAACGAGAGCAGCTGAAGATAGATCCAGAATAATATGAGGAACATAAGCCGGGGATTTTTCAGCTCTATTAACAGGACCCGGACCATTGTTGTCTTAAAGCGGCGGGCCTGTGATCGCTTTTTTCGCACCCTGTTTTCAACCAACTACTTAGGCATCAAAATTTATCCGGCATAGAAAATATTTGTCCCTCGTGATTCCAGGCGATTGGCTCAATTATGGAGCTACTATGGTCTAAATATGAGATGCTTTGGGGCCATCTATTAGCCAAAGGAGAGGTGGCTTGCCATCGGTTGGGAAAGTAGACCCACTTTGGTTGAACCCGAAACCGGCGGGACGCCGCTTCTACTTTTTCGGCGGCTGGGCCGTGACCGTTCTCTGTTTCCGTGGGAGCATGCCCACAGGCGTAACAAGGTTAGGCGGCGATAGTTCTTTCTTGCCAGCCAGCCGCAGAATTCCTTACACGCAGACATGAAAATCTTCTTTGGCCGTCGTCGTGGCCGTTTCTTAAATCCCGGCATCTTTGCGGGCCTGTCGCTTGCGGTTCTTGCTCTCTTGCTTTCTTCGGTCGATCCGGCCGGCGCCGCCGATCGCCCGATTGTTCTGAAAGCGGCCCGATTATTTGATGGCAAATCCAAAACGCTCATGCCTAACGGCGTCGTTGTGATTCAAGGCGAAAAGATCGTCAACGTCGGCAGCAATGTGGCCGTGCCGGCCGATGCCCAGGTGATCGATCTGGGTGATGCAACCCTTTCCCCCGGATTCATCGACGCCCACACCCATTTGACCCTCGATTTTTCGGGCGACTACCTCCGGAACCGATGGAGCGAGCTCACCCTCAATGTATCGGAGCAGGCGTTGCGGGCGGCTTCCTATGCCCGCAAGACGATTGACAGCGGCTTTACCACCGTCCGGGATGTGGGCAGCCGATTCGCGGGGAGCCGCGAGTTTGTGGACGTCGCATTGCGCAATGCAATCAACAAAGGATTCGTTGTCGGACCGCGCATGCTCGTCGCCACTTTCGGGATTGGAGCAACCGGCGGGCACTTTGATAATACCGGCGGGTTCCGGGACATGCTCTTCGGTTACGAGCCGGATTTCCATGACGGTATTGCCGACGGTCCGGATGCGATCCGCAAAGCTGTCCGTTTTGAAGTCAAAAACGGCGCGGATGTGATCAAGGCGGCGGTTTCCGGCGGGGTGTTGTCACTGGCGGATGAAGTGGACACCCCCCAATTCACCTTGGATGAAATGAAGGCGTTGGTGGACGAGTCGCACCGTCTCCGCAAGAAAGTCGCCGTTCATTGTCATGGAGACGAGGCCGCTCGGGAAGCGATCACGGCCGGGGTGGACTCGATCGAGCACGGTTCTTTCATGAAACCGGAAACCCTCAGGATGATGAAAAGCAAAGGGACGTTTCTCACCCCCACCTTGATGGCGTCGGAATGGATCATGAGCAAAATCAATAACTATCCTCCGGTGCTTCAGGCCAAAGCGAGGGCGGCAACCGAGGCGCGTTCGGAAATGTTTCGCAACGCCTTGAAGATAGGAGTAAAAATTTCTTTCGGGACCGATGCGGCCGTCTTTCCCCACGGCCAAAACGCCAAGGAGTTCGCCTTGATGGCGGGCCTGGGGATGGCGCCGATCGACGCCTTGATTTCCGCCACCTCAAGCGACGCGGAGTTGTTAGGCCTGGCCGCCAAAATCGGAACCTTGGAGAAGGGAAAATGGGCTGATATTATCGCCATGCCGGGCGACCCAACATCCGACATCACCGCGACGGAGCGCGTTTTCTTCGTGATGAAAGAAGGGAAAATTATCCGGAACGGTCCGGAAAGCCCGAAAGCCGCCGCAGCAACTACAGAACCGGTTAGCTTGGAGCTTCCGGCAGACTGACCTGACCGGGAGGGACGAGCTCGTCTCGTCCCACTCATTCGGTCAGACACTTGCCCGCGAATCACGCGAATGAACGCGAAAGGAAGAAGAATCTGGAAGCCAGGAAACCAGGAAGGAAAGTCCAGATAAGCGCGGTCGCAAAAAATTCCTGGTTTCCTGGTTTCAGATTAAGAATCTTTTATTCCGTCCATTCGCGGGGCGGCACCCTATCCCTTTATCAGGGTGATTTGCCAGAAATCATCGGACAGATTTTCGTCGAGCAAATAGGCATAGGGCATCGTGAAATACCCGTTCCTGCCCCATTTGGTGCCCCAGGAATTACGCATTCGAAAAAAATCCCCGCCATCGTCGTAGCCCACGGCCAGGACGGCGTGTCCGCCCAGCACATGCTCGCCTAACCGGGGCATCGGCACCGTGCCTGTGCGCGCGACCTGGTCGGTTTCGAAACTGTCGTAAACCGTAAAGCCGAAAACAAAAGGATAACCTGAGGCGAGACAGCCCTTCATCTGGGAGAGGTTTCGCGCGATACGCTGGTATCGCACCGCGGTATGCTTGAGAGCTTCCCGGTAGCACAAACTGGTCGGTTTCTTGGTGAGATGGGGGTTGGGCGGGAAAGGGTCGGGGTCGTATGGCCACATCGTTTCCGGGCAAACCCCCTGGTGAGACACGCCTTTGATGCCGTCACGAATCATGGCGCCGGAATCTTCGTTTACCGTGTTCTCGACCACTCGTTCGTTGTAGTAAATGAAAAGGCGCGAGGGCAGAAACGCAGCAAGGCGTTGTTTCAGCAGGTCGAACTCAATTGCCGCCCCGATCGCGTTAGCAGTGCAACTGCCGATTTCTCCCTGGTCGAATACCGGCGGACATTTTGAGGTCAAATTTACCCGGCTCGGAAGTCGGCTGAGAACGGAGGGAGGCGCGGCGAAGAGATGGTCCCGATGATCCGGGAGATCGGGAATCCAGCCTAATCGGGCAACTTTGCGCGCCATTGGCAAAACAGGAAGCCTGCGCCATGCCAGACTGGTTGCGGCGGCCTAACGGAGCGAGATCGGCCTACTCGCATGGATTACTTCAATAGTCAGACAGAAACCGTCAAAAGCGCTAAAAACCAAAGATTCACGGATGCCTGTTCGGAGCCGTTCATCCACCCCCGGGGGTTTCAGTGATGCGCCACTACCTCGATCGATCCGTTCTTAGCGCGATTTGGCGCATTTAGCGGATGGCTTTGTTTTCGGAACCCCTCGGTAGCCGCGGCCAAAGAGACCGCGGCTACCATTCCATCCCCAACCAAAACCGAACCGTCACAGAAAACGATGCGAGACAACCGCAACTCTGGCGCTGGAATCGCTGGCCCTGCCGATGTAATAAAGTGACACCCCGCCGGCGCCGTAGACGGGAAAGAAATTGTAGGGCTGGCCTTCAATTCTGACCGGATCCTCCCAGTCGATCTGAAGAGGACGGGAGAAGGACCGCGAGCTGATCGCTACCGAGTCGCTGAAATTGAAACGATTGTCAGTCAGATCGCCCCGGGCATCGTAAGGCGTAAATCGCCAGTTCCGCGTTTCATTAATCGGGAAGCGGTCCCGGGTGAATGCTTCGCCTTCGCTGATCAGAGGAATCGTTCGCGAAACTTCGGTGCCGGTGCGGACATTATCGATAATGGCGGGCTGAATGTAGTCTTCCCCGGCCAGGCGAAAGGAATAAAAGGCGATTTCATAATCGGGCCCGCCCCATTGGCTTAGGTTTATGGAATGGCCGAAAGCGACATTGAGGATAACGACGTGTGGGGTGCGCGCCGCCGTGGCTTCGGGAACTTTGCCGGCAGGTGCTGGAACGCGCGCGCGTTCGGCTGCGCTCGCTTCTTCCTTGGAGGCGACCAGGTGTGCGTTCCGCAATGCCTGAATCAGCGAATCGGTTGCTCCTTGCGCCCTCAGAACATTTTCCTGCTGCGGAGTCAGAGGATGCAGCAACTTGCGCCGGCCGACTTCATCCTTGATCGAACTTTCGCTTTCATGGGAGCGGACGAGGAGAGAGATTTCGCTAAAATCGATTGGGCGAGCAAAGCTTGTTAGTGCACCGGCGACCAAGACCAGGGCGGTCGCCAAGAGACTATAAATAATGGGGTGTTTCATAAAGGTTGGTTTTACCAGGGGAGCGTTGGCTTTGACAACCCTAAAATGCGTGACTTTTGCCCTTTTTGGGCCAAAGGCGGCACCGGTCGGCCCTCCGTTTCATGGAGGGAAAGCCGCTTTGCCGGAGTGATTTACGGGGACCTGACCAACAGCAGGCCCGGAAAAGAAGAAATAGCGCTTTGACAATCGTTTGGCCGGAAGTAGTGTGCGCGTCCCTCGCCGAAAGGCGGGTTAAGCAGGAGCCTCCGTGACAGGGGCGTTTGAACTGCATCACGCCATGAAAAATAATCGCAGTAAACCCATTCGACTTCGCTCAGGGTGGGCTCTGAGAGTGACCGCTTATGCAACATAATCGGTCTAAAAGATATCGCGCCGCCATCGAGCAGGTCGAACGGGGAAAAAACTACAGCCTGGCTGACGCGGTGGCCACCTTGAAGAAGTTTGCGCCTACCAAATTCGACCAGACGGTGACGGTTTCATTTCGTCTGGGGGTCGATCCCAAGCAATCGGATCAAATGGTTCGCGGAACCTGCCCATTGCCGCACGGTAGCGGTCAGCGAGTGCGGGTGCTGGTATTTGCCGAAGGCGCCGCCGCTAAAGCGGCCAAGGATGCGGGCGCGGAATACATTGGATTTAAGGAGATGATCCAGAAGTGCCAGGAAGGGTTTCAAGATTTCGACGTGGCGATTGCCACCCCGGCGGCGATGGCGGAGGTACGCAAGCTTGGAAAGGTGCTTGGGCCGCGGGGATTGATGCCCAATCCGAAAACCGGCACCGTAACCGACGACACCGCCAAGGCCGTGGCGGAGGTGAAAGCCGGGCGGGTGGAATTCAAGTTGGACAAGAACGGCAACGTGGCGGTTCCGGTCGGGAAATTTTCGTTTGAACCAAGCGCCCTGGTCGAGAATGGCCAGGCGGTGATCGAAGCAGTGGTACGGGCGCGTCCAGCCACTGCCAAAGGACGCTATCTTGAAGCGATTACGTTAAGTGCGACAATGTCGCCCGGAATACGCCTTGATCCTGCTCCCTACGTCAGCAGCGCCGGATGAGGATGCCGCAATGAGACCTGAAAAAGCCAGTATCGTTTCCGATCTTTCGGAGAAATTGAACCGATCACCGTTTGTGCTCGTGACCGACTACCAGCGCATGAACGTGAACCATTTCGCCGACCTGCGGAATCGTCTGGCTGCGAGCGGGGCCGAAGTCCACGTCGTGAAAAACAGCTTTCTCCGGCGGGCCATGACGGATTCCGGTTTACCGGATGTGGCGACTCAGTTGACCGGTCAAACGGCGATTGTGACCGGGGAGAGCGATGTTGCGCCAGTGGCGAAAGTTTTGAAATCGTTCGCAGCGGAATTCAAAGTCTCCGGGCTGAAGATCGGCGTGGTTGAGAAGGCGATCCTCTCCCTTCAGGAATTGGAAACGCTTGCTGAATTGCCCGCGCGCGACATTCTGCTTGGGCAATTGCTGGGGCTGCTTTTGTCGCCCGGGACAAAACTGGTGCGGCTGTTGAACGAACCGGCATCGGCCTTCGCCCGGCTGATAAAAGCGAGGGAAAGCAGCATGCCGGCGACGGCGCCGGCCCAGCCGCCAAAGGCCAAAATCGAGGAAACAAAGCCGGAAGCAGCGATAGCGGCGGAAGCGAATCCGGAAGGGGCGACGACGGTGGAAGCGAAGCCGGAAGCGGCGAAAGCGGAAGCTCCGGAAGCTCCGAAAGCGGAAGAAAAAGCGGAACCGCCCGCGGGGACGGCTGAAAATCAACCGGAGGCGGGGACAGAAGGAACATAATTTGGAGGGCGTTTGCCCTGCAACAAAGACAGAAAACAACACAACATGTCCGGATCGATGGCTATCGATCGTAAATTCCCGAAAGCTTTCGGGGGCGGCGATTGGAGGAAAATAAGATGGCAGACACAGATAAATTGGTGGAGCAACTGAGCGGCCTGACCGTTCTGGAGATTGCGGGACTGGTAAAACAGCTTGAGGAAAAATGGGGAGTAAGCGCAGCAGCGCCGGTGGCGGTGGCGGCGGCGCCCGCGGGTGGAGCGGCGGCCGGCGCCGGAGCGGCTCCGGCGGCGGAAGAGAAGACCACTTTCGAGGTAATCCTGAAAGAAATGGGCGGGAACAAGATCGGTGTGATCAAGGAAGTGCGCGCAGCGGTTCCGGGGCTGGGGTTGGCGGAAGCCAAGGCTTTGGTGGAAGGAGCTCCCAAGACGGTCAAGGAAGGCGTTACCAAGCAGGAAGCTGATGAGATCAAGAAGAAGATCGAAGCGGCTGGGGCGAAGGTAGAGATCAAGTGACGCGCTAGCGTTATCTTTTGCTTGCGCCGGTCTGGCAAACGTGGCAATACTCTCTTTCGTTAAAGATAGAGAGATTAGCAGGTTGATTTATTTTTAACCCGGCGCACGACGGAATATTTTTGGGCTGGCAGCGAAACGGTGGATGTCGATTTGACAGGCCGCTTTTTCGGTGTCTATTTTGTCGTCTGCGCACACGGCAAATGTCGTAACACCCCTCAGGCGGCGTCTGTACCGCAGCGTCGTCAGGTCAAGCGTTGGAAAAGTACGAATATATATGTCGTCAGAACGGGAAGAACGTATTCACTTCGGCAGCATTAAAGAAGCCATTGAACCGCCAAATCTTATCGAGGTTCAGCTAAATTCTTACATCGACTTCCTCCAAAAGGATGTCCCGCTTAATAAACGGAAGAGCTACGGTTTGCAGGCCGTTTTCAAGGAGGTTTTTCCGATCGAGAGCTATGATGAAAAGGCGGTTCTGGATTTCAGTCATTACGAAATCGGCGAACCCAAACTCAGTGCCTTAGAAGCCCAGCGGGAAGGCCAAACCTACAGCGCGCCGCTCCATGTCACCTTCCAGCTCCGGGAAGAGCGCGGCACCAAGGAGGAAAAAGTTTACATGGGCGAAATTCCGCTCATGACGCCTCAAGGCACCTTTGTCATCAACGGCGCCGAGCGCGTGGTTGTCTCCCAGTTGCATCGTTCTCCCGGTATCGCTTTCGAGTCCAGCATCCACCTGAACGGGAAAGTTCTTTATAGTTTCCGGATCATTCCCGATCGCGGTTCCTGGATCGAGGTCCAGTTCGACACCAGCGATCTCCTCTATATTTATCTCGACCGCCGTAAACGCCGGCGAAAATTTCTGGCTACGACCTTCCTCCGTGCCCTCGGTTACGGTTCGGACGAGGAAGTCATCAAACTTTTTTATAACATCGAGACTCTTAAACTGAGCGAGAAGCTCGATGAAGAAAAGCTCGCCTCCAAGGTGCTGACAGCGGAAGTGCGGGACGGCGAAGTGACCGTGGCCCGCGCATTCGAGCCGCTCACTTTGGCAACCATCCGCCAGATCATGGCCCTCGGCGTCAAAGAGGTGAAGGTCATCGACATTTCAAGTGACGACACCGTGGTCAAGGCCCTGCGGAAGGACCCGGCCCACGATCAGGAGGAAGCGCTCAAGGATATTTATCGGAAGTTGCGTCCGGGCGATCCCCCGACCGTGGCCAACGCCCGCGCCCTGCTCAAACGACTGTTTTTCGATCCCAAGAAATATGATCTGGGACGGGTGGGCCGTTACAAGATCAATCAGAAGCTTGGCATCGACGTGGATCTGGGCGAGCGCATCCTGACCGACAAGGATTTCATCGCGGCCATCAAATATCTGATCAATCTGCGGCGGGGCGAAGGCACTCTTGACGACATCGATCATCTCGGCAGCAGGCGGGTGCGGACGGTGGGGGAATTGCTGGCCAACCAATGCCGGGTGGGCCTGGCCCGAACCGAGCGGCTGGTCAAGGAACGCATGACCTTGTTCGACATCAATGTCGATGGGATGACCCCGCAAAAATTGATCAACCCCAAAGCGCTCAGCGCCGTGATCCGCGATTTCTTCGGACGTTCGCAGCTCTCCCAGTTCATGGACCAGACCAATCCGCTGGCCGAATTGACCCACAAGCGACGTTTGTCCGCGCTGGGACCAGGCGGGTTAAGCCGCGATCGCGCCGGATTCGAAGTCCGCGACGTCCATCCTTCCCATTACGGCCGGATCTGTCCGATCGAAACCCCGGAAGGCCCTAACATCGGTCTGATCAGCTCGATGTCGACTTTCGCCCGGATTAACGAATTTGGTTTTATCGAAACGCCTTACCGGAAGGTGCACAACGGACGGGTCACTGACGAGATTGAATATCTTACCGCGGATCGAGAGGAAAATTATCTGGTGGCGCAAGCCAACGCGCCGATTGATGGCCGCGGACATTTCACCGGTGAAAAGGTGTCGGTGCGCTATCGGGGCGACTTTTTGGAGGTGGAACCGTCCAAGATTCATTTCATGGACGTCTCCCCGAAGCAGCTGGTTTCGGTGGCAGCGGGTCTGATTCCGTTTTTGGAGCATGACGACGCCAACCGCGCCCTGATGGGTTCGAACATGCAGCGCCAGGGCGTTCCCCTGGTTGTAAGTGAAGCGCCGCTGGTCGGCACCGGCCTGGAAGCAAAAGTGGCCCGGGATTCGCATGCGGTCTTGATTGCGACCGAGAGCGGCAAGGTTGCGTCTGTCACTGCCGACCAGATTGTCGTGACCAAGGATGGGCATCTGCCCGAAGGACGCAAAAAGCTGAAGACGGACGCCGAAGCGGGCATTCATGTTTACGAGTTGCGCAAGTTTATGCGCTCGAATGCGGGCACTTGCGTGAATCAAAAACCGATCGTTCACAAGGGCGAACATGTGAAGCGGGGGCAGATCATTGCCGACGGGCCCAACACGGACCGGGGAGAACTGGCTCTCGGGCGCAACGTCCTCGTCGCCTTCATGCCGTGGAATGGTTACAACTTTGAAGACGCCATCATGATTTCGGAAAAAGTGGTGAAGGAAGATATTTACACTTCCATTCACATCGACGAATTCGAGATCGGCGCCCGAGACACCAAACTCGGCCCGGAAGAAATTACCCGGGACATTCCGAACGTGAGCGAGGAAGCGCTGCGCAATCTTGGGCCGGACGGCGTGGTCCGGGTCGGAGCCGAAGTGAAGCCGGGCGATATTCTTGTTGGAAAGATCACTCCGAAAAGCGAAACGGAACTGGCGCCGGAGGAGCGGCTGCTTCGCGCCATCTTTGGCGAGAAAGCGGCGGATGTGAAGGACACGTCGTTAACCGTTCCGTCCGGGACCTATGGCATCGTGATGGATGTCAAAGTCTCTTCCCGCCGGGAAGTGTCGCGGGAAAAGTTGACGCCGACCGAAACGAAACGCCAGCTCAAGTCGATCACCGAAGACCATCGGAAGAAGAAGGAAGAATTAACCGAGCAACTGACGGATTCGCTCTCGAATATCCTGCTTGGTGAGAAGATCCCGCTCGACGTGGTCAACGCCGAGACCGGCGAGATCATCATTCCCGCCAACCGGAAAATCACAAAGACCCTGCTGCGGAAACTGGCGATCGTGCACGATCACATCGAGATCGATCCCAGCCCGATTCGAAACAAGATCCGGGAAATCATCCAGTCCTACGAACATAAGTTCGCCGAGCTGGAACTGGAGCGGGAACGGGCCATGGACCGGGTTGAAAGCGGCGACGATATCGATCCCGGTATTATTAAGCAGGTAAAAGTTTATATCGCGAGCAAGCGCAAACTTTCCGTCGGCGACAAAATGGCCGGCCGTCACGGAAACAAGGGCGTGGTCGCCCGGATCGTTCCGGAAGAAGACATGCCCTTCCTGGCGGACGGGACCCCGGTTGAGATCGTGCTCAATCCGCTGGGCGTTCCCAGCCGAATGAACGTGGGGCAGGTGCTCGAGACCCACCTCGGGGTCGCAGCCAAGGCCCTCGGATTCAAAGTGGCTACCCCGGTATTTGACGGCATCGAGGAGAAACAGATCCGCGATTATCTGAAGGAAGCCCGGAAAAAGGAAGGCTTCTCCTGGGTCCAGGAAAACGGCAAGTCGCGACTGTTCGACGGGCGCACGGGCGATGCATTCGACCAGGAAGTGGTGGTTGGTTACATCTACATGATGAAGCTCGGTCACCTGGTTGCGGACAAGATTCATGCGCGCGCGGTCGGTCCTTACTCGTTAGTTACTCAGCAACCGCTCGGCGGCAAAGCCCAGTACGGCGGGCAGCGTTTTGGCGAGATGGAAGTCTGGGCCCTGGAAGCATACGGAGCCGCTTACACCTTGCAGGAGCTGCTCACGGTCAAATCGGATGACGTCCAGGGCCGCACCCGCATCTACGAATCGATCGTCAAGGGTGATAATTCGCTGGAAGCGGGAACACCGGAGTCTTTCAACGTCCTTATCAAAGAGATGCAGAGTCTCGGACTCGACGTCAAAGTCGGCGGCCAGGCTCCCAGCAGCGTCTTCGATAACGTGACCTAATTTTCAAAATCGGCAGTCCATTCGAGATAAATCATGAACGAACATTCCTGGCGTGAGTTAGTGGGCGAAGAACGCCCCGTGGGTTTTGACCAAGTTGCGATCGGCGTCGCCTCCAGCGACACCATGCGGTCGTGGAGTAAGGGCGAAGTAAAGAACCCGGAAACGATCAATTACCGGACATTCAAACCGGAAAAGGGAGGCCTTTTCTGCGAGCGCATTTTCGGACCGACCCGCGACTGGGAATGTTCGTGCGGAAAGTACAAGCGGATCAAGCACAAGGGAGTCATTTGCGACCGGTGTGGCGTTGAAGTAACCCTGGCCCGGGTCCGCCGGGAGCGGATGGGCCATATCGAGCTGGCGGTTCCCGTTTCCCATATCTGGTTTTACAAATGCATGCCGTCGCGTCTCGGCCTGATGCTGGACATGAGCGCGCGTCAGCTCGAACGCGTCATTTACTACGAGGACTATATTGTCATCGACCCGGGCAAAACGCCGTTGCAAAAGACCCAGCTTTTGAACGAGGTCGAATACCGGGAAGCCCAGGAACAGTACGGCGAGGATTTTGTCGCCGGGATGGGTGCGGAAGCGGTCAAGAAGCTCCTGGCCGAAATCGACCTGAACAAGCTCAACAAGGAGCTGGAAAAGGCGATGGGGAATACCAAGAGCAAACAGATCCGGAAGAAACTGGCCAAACGACTGAAGCTGGTCCAGGGCTTCCAGAATTCGCATGCCCGCCCGGAATGGATGGTTTTGGACGTGCTCCCGGTGATTCCGCCGGACTTGCGTCCGCTGGTTCCGCTGGAAGGCGGGCGGTTCGCCACCAGCGATCTGAACGATCTCTATCGGCGGGTGATCAATCGCAACAACCGGTTGAAGAACCTGCTTCAGCTGAAGACGCCCGATGTCATTATTCGGAACGAAAAACGCATGTTGCAGGAAGCGGTTGACGCGCTGTTCGACAACGGCCGTCACGGCCGGGCGGTGACCGGGGCGGGCAATCGTCCGCTCAAGTCGCTCAGCGATATGCTCAAGGGCAAGGGCGGACGGTTCCGCCAGAATCTGCTGGGCAAACGCGTCGATTATTCAGGCCGCTCCGTTATCGTGATCGGTCCGGAATTGAAACTGCACCAGTGCGGTTTGCCCAAGAAGATGGCCCTGGTTTTGTTCGAACCGTTCATTATCCGCAGACTGAAGGATCTGGGTTATGTCCACACGGTCCGCAGCGCCAAGAAGATGATCGAACGGCAAACGCCGGAGGTCTGGGACATTCTGGAAGAAGTGACCAAGGGGCACCCGGTGTTGCTCAACCGGGCGCCGACCTTGCACCGCTTGTCGATTCAGGCGTTTGAGCCGCAGCTGATCGAGGGCGAAGCGATCCGGATTCATCCGTTGGTCTGCACCGCTTACAACGCCGATTTCGACGGCGACCAGATGGCGGTGCACGTGCCGTTATCGGTTGAAGCGCAGATGGAAGCGCGCATACTGATGCTTGCGCCTAACAATATCTTTTCGCCTTCCAGCGGCAAACCGATCACCACGCCGTCGCAGGACATTACTCTTGGCTGCTATTATCTGACTCAAAACCCTCGCGGGGTGAAAAAGGATGGACACCAGCTCCCGCTCTTTGCCGAGCCGTGGGAAGTCGAGTTCGCCATGGCGGAAGGGTCGGTCAAGACCCACGACCGGATCCGGTTCAAGAATCCGGACTTGGGTCAGGAAACGATTTTTGGAGACGCTACCGCCAAAGTGATCGAGACCACGGCCGGGCGCGTCATTTTCAACCAGATCTGGCCGAAGAAACTCGGGTTCTTTAACCGGCCCGGAGGCAAAAAGCAGCTTAGCGACATTATCTGGCGCTGCTATCAGGTGGCCGGTCCGCAAAGCACAGTCGACACCCTCGACAAACTGAAGGAGCTCGGGTTTACCGAAGCGACCAAGGCCGGCATTTCGATTGGGATTTCGGACATGATCATTCCGAAAGAGAAGCAGACGGAGCTGGAAAACGCCTACAAGCAGATCCGCCAGGTCGAGCAGCAATATCGCAAGGGCATCATCACCGACGGTGAGCGTTACAACAAGATTATCGACATCTGGACGCATGCCGGCGACGAAATTTCCAGCGTGATGTTCCGCACCCTCGAGCATAACGACGGGCGCAAGGAACTGAATCCGGTCTACCTGATGGTCGACTCGGGCGCGCGGGGCAATCGCCAGCAGGTGCGGCAGCTTGCCGGTATGCGCGGCTTGATGGCGAAACCTTCCGGTGAAATCATCGAACGCCCGATCACGTCCAACTTCCGTGAAGGATTGAGCGTGCTCGAGTATTTTATCTCCACTCACGGCGCCCGCAAAGGTCTGGCCGACACAGCTCTCAAGACCGCGGACTCCGGCTATCTCACCCGGAAACTGGTCGACGCGGCCCAGGACGTTATCATCAATGAGATGGATTGCGGCACCGTCAACGGCATCATTGTCCGCTCGATCTACGAAGGGGACGAGGAGGTTGTCGACCTGGCCACACGCATCATCGGGCGGGTCAGTTGCGAAACCGTTGCCGACCCGGTGGAAAAGAAAAAGAAGATCGTCAAAGCCAATCAGCTGATTGACGAGAAAATCGCGTCCGAGCTCCAACGCATCGGAGTGGAACAGCTCAAGATTCGTTCGGTCCTTACCTGCGAGTGCGGCCGGGGCGTGTGCGCGCAATGTTACGGGCGCAATCTGGCCACGGGGCAGTTTGTCAAGCTGGGCGAGGCGGTTGGGATTATTGCCGCTCAATCCATCGGCGAACCGGGCACGCAGCTAACCATGCGGACGTTCCACATCGGCGGAACGGCCAGCCAAACCTTTAAGCAGCCGATCATCAAGGCTAAGAACGACGGCACCATTCAGTTCAACGATCTCCGGACGGTGCAGGCGCTCGATGGGAGCTGGATTGTGTTGAACAAAAACGGCTCGATCAGCGTGCACAACGCCGAAGGCCGGGAGTTGGAGCGCTATAACGTGGTCATTGGTTCGGTCATTTCCAAGCCGGACGGCGCCGCCGTCAAGAAAGGCGAGACCTTCGTCCAGTGGGACCCCTACAACGTCCCGATCCTGACCGACAAAAGCGGCAAGATTGAGTTCCGCGACATGATCGCGGGAGTCACGATCAAACGCGATGTTGATGAAGCCACCGGATTGATGGGGACCGTCATCATCGAGCACAAGGAAGATTTGCATCCGCAAATTGTGATTGTTGGCGACAAAAAGGAAGTGCTGGCCAATTATTCCATCCCGGCCGGCGCGCACGTCATCGTTGAGGAAGGCAAAAAGGTGCAGGCGGGCGCGTTACTGGCGAAAACGCCGCGAAAAGTTTCCAAGACCAAGGATATTACCGGCGGTCTGCCCCGGGTGGCTGAATTATTCGAGGCCCGCCGTCCCAAGGACGCGGCCGAGATCGCCAAAATCGACGGGATTGTCGAGATGGGCGGCACGGTCCGCGGCAAACGGCGTTTGATTCTCAAGGATCCGGAGGCCGGTTCCGAAGAGGAGCATCTCATTCCATTGACCAAACACATCATCGTGTTCAAGGGCGACTTTGTGAAGAAAGGCCAGCAGCTGACCGAAGGACCGGTGGTTCCGCACGAGATCCTGGAAGTGTGCGGCCCGCAGGATCTTCAGGAACACCTGGTCAACGAGGTCCAGGAGGTTTACCGGCTGCAAGGTGTTGAGATTAACGATAAACACATCGAGATCATCGTTCGCCAAATGTTGCGCAAGGTGAAGATCACCGATCCCGGCGACACGACGCTGCTCTGGGGCGACCAGGTCGATAAACTCGATTTCGATGCCGAGAACAAGAAAGTGGTGGAGCAGGGAGGCAAGCCCGCGGAAGCGGTGCCGGTGTTGCTCGGCATCACCAAGGCTTCGCTGGAGACAGACAGCTTCATTTCCGCCGCTTCCTTCCAGGACACGACCCGGGTGCTGACCGAAGCGGCCACTCTGGGCAAGATCGATAAATTGCGTGGCTTCAAGGAGAACGTGATCATGGGTCACTTGATCCCGGCCGGCACCGGTTTCCCCGAGCATCGCCAGATCAAACTGGTGGAGAAGGGCGAACCGATTGGTGCGGCAGTGGTGGAAGAGCCCGAGCCGCAGCCCGCTATCGGGTAACCCGATACCCGATGGAGTGATGGAGTAGTGGAGTGATGGGAAAAGAAAAACCCCATTACTTCATTACTCCAACACTCCATTACTCCATTGTCTGCGTCTGATGTCGATCGTAACCAAAACGGGCGACCAGGGGGAGACGTCGCTCATGTACGGGCGCCGGGTTCCGAAGACCGATGCCAGGGTCGAAGCTTACGGGTGTGTGGATGAGCTCAGCGCCGCCCTGGGAATCGCTCGGGCGTCGAGCAGCGATGCATTTGTCATCGAACAAATTCTCGCTGCCCAAAAAGATCTCATCATCGTGATGGGCGAACTGGCCACGGCCACGGAGGATCGCGACCGTTATCTGAAGGATGAATTCAAGCTAACGAGCGCCGAAATGGTCGAGCGTCTCGGCGGCGTCATTGCCGATTTGGAAAAAGATAAGACGCTCTATCCGAAAGACTGGGTGATTCCAGGGAACGAGGCGGTCTCGGCCGCCCTCGACCTGGCCCGAACCATCTGCCGGCGAGCCGAACGGGCCGTCTGCGGATTGATATCCAAGGATGCCGCGCCCCACGGCGAAATCGTCCGTTACCTCAATCGTCTCTCCGATCTCTGCTGGGTGCTGGCCCGCTACGCGGAAAAGAAACTGTCCTAGACCGGGACAAGGTTCGTTGGGCGAACCTAAATGGTGTGTTGCCTAAATCGTGGCAACATCTCACGCTGGCATTTCCTCCTTTGTCATTCCGAGATGTCTCGACGTGCTCGACATGACAAAAACATTTGGGCAACACGTCCTGAAGGGATTCCCGGCCGTTTTGTCGAGAAGCAGCGAGGCCTGTCGCATTAACGGCAGATTGCGCTGGGCGTGGTGAATTGCGCATGCAATTGAGCGCCAAAAATTAGCAACCGTCCGGCAGCGCGTTTTGTCGCCCGATGTTAAACATCGTAGCGATGAAAATGAGAGTCGCGTTCGTTATCCTTGCCTTTGCCTTTTGTATTTCGACAACCCGCGCCGACGAGCAACTGTTCGGTTTCGTGCTCGGTGCGGAAACGCTGCCGGCTGGACGCTCGGAGGCTTATCAATTCTTCACGTTGCACGAAGGAAAGAGTGAAGGAACCTATTACGGCGCTGATTTCCAAACGGAATACGAGTACGGATTTACCGATCGATTCCAAGCAAGCCTTTCGCTCGACCAACATTATTTCTACAACAAAGGCGTTACTGGCGACCGGGACGCTTTGGGCAACACCGATGGTTATCGTCTAGGCGGATTTGAGAGTGCGGCGAAATATCGCCTGCTTAGTCCGTTCAAGGATCCTCTGGGAATCGCGCTGCGATTGGAGGCTGGTTACCTTTTGCACGACGAGGTTGATGGTTTGGATCAGCATGAGCGCTACATCAAACCTGAGATCGATTTACAAAAGGATTTTTTTGAGGACCGGCTTATTTGCGATGTCGATTTTGGCGTCGAATGGGCCTGGGGCAAACAACCGGCCGAACAATATCCCAGAGAACTCTCATTCGAAGGCGAAGGCGGCGTCGCCTATCGCTTTGCCCCGAACTGGTATCTTGGTGCCGAGATTCATACTCGCTGGGAATATCCGATGTTCGATTTCGACAACTTCGAACATCGCGTTTTCTATGCCGGTCCGAACATCCATTATTCACAAAAGAATTGGTGGGTAACCCTGACCTGGAATTACCAGGTCTACGGCAAAGGCGTAGGCGAGCCGCGTGACGGCCAGACTTTTGCGGAAGAAACCCGGCAACTGGTCAGACTGAAAATCGGATTCAACTTTTAGCAGGGCAATGAAATCAGAATTTATCTTCGTTGGTCTGCCGGTAGCGGCGCTGGTGGCCCCGTCCGCCTTCGCGGTTCAATATCTGACGGTCGATCAAGCCCAGGCCGCGATTTTTCCGGGAAAGAAACTAACGGCCGTGCCGGTCACGCTGACAGCGGCGCAGCGCAAGGCGATTGAGCGAGCCGGCGGCGTCCGGGTCTTGCGCGATAGCGAGCAGGTCTGGCGGGTGAACGGTGGCGGCTGGTTCATCGTCGATGAAGTCGTCGGCAAACATGAATTTATTACTTATGCGGTGGGCCTGAATCAGAACGGCTCGGTCAAACAGATCGAAATCATGGATTATCGCGAGACTTACGGCGGCCAAATCCGGAATGAGAAATGGCGGGCGCAATTCGTCGGGAAAACGAGCAGGTCGAAACTGAAACTCGATGACGACATCAGAAATATCAGCGGTGCGACCCTGAGCTGTCGTCATATCACGGACGGGGTGAAACGTCTGCTGGCCTTTTATGAAATCGTTCTCAAAAGTTGAGCTTCGCCGCTGTCGTCCTTTGCTCGGGACGTTCGTGGATATTACGGCGCGAGGCGACGAGACCGGCGCCCTGGAAGGGGCCATAAACTTTGCCTTTTCCGCAGTGGAGCGGGTTCATCGTTTGATGAGCTTTCACGATCGGGATAGCGATGTCTCGCGGATTAACCGGGAGGGATTCCCAAAGGGTGTGACGGTCGACGCCTGGACCTGGCGTGTTTTGAAAACTGCCCGGGACCTGGCCCGGGAAAGTAACGGGGCTTTCGATATCGCGATCGCGTCGCTTCTTACCGATGGGAATTATCTCCCCAAACGCGGCTACTGTTTCGATGCCGGGGCAACCTGGCGGGATATTTTTTTGCGGGAAAATGGCCGGGTCATCTGTCGCCGGCGGGCCGTTATCGACCTTGGCGGAATCGCCAAGGGCTTCGCCGTCGATCGCGCGATCGATGCCCTTCGGGATGCCGGCGTTGCTTCCGGAGTCGTTAACGCCGGAGGGGACCTGCGGGTTTTTGGATCTTCCTTTCACCGCGTCTATGTTCGTCACCCTGCTTTTCCCGGTCTGGCGGCGGGATTGGTCAGACTGCGCAATCGCGCCTTGGCAACGTCCGGTTTGTATTTTGTTTCCAATCTGCGCGGCAGCCCATTAATTGATGGCCGGAATCGCCGTCCGCTTACGGACTCGATCAGTGTGACCGTTTCGGCGCGGGATTGCATGACCGCCGATGCCCTGGGCAAGATTGTTTTCGCGCTTGGGGAAAAAGCCGCTCCGTTGCTGGAGCGTCATCGCGCCGATGCTGTCCTCCTCGAACACAGCGGCCGGCCCCGCTGGATTTCGCAACCACCATGCGACCGGACTCGATAAGATTGAAGCGTTTCCAACGATATCTTCTCTACGCGGTTCTGGGGCTGCTGTTTTTGAGCGGCGCGGCCTGGGCCTGGTGGAATTACGTTCCGCCTGTTCCCGGCGATTTCGAAATGGCTGCCAAATCCTGGGCTCTGAAGGTTCACGGCGCGGCGGCGATGGCTACATTGGTCATGATCGGGACGTTATTGACCGGGCACGTCAGGTATGCCTGGCGGGCCGGGCGGAATCGGATTAATGGCGCGCTATTTCTGGGGATATTTGGAATTCTGACCGTGACCGGCTACGGACTCTATTATGCGGGAGGCGAGAAGATGCGGGCATGGGCAAGCTGGATTCATCTCGGGGTTGGACTGGCGCTGCCGCTATTTCTGTTGGTCCATATTCTGTTCGGCAAGCGGACGCGCCCGGCCGGGCAAGCCCGGACCCAACCGGTTTCCGGCCAGTTAGCCGCCAAAATCGACCTCTAGAATTTGGTGAATTTCAGTTGCGCTCCGGCGCGTGCTGAAGCATCTTCTTCGCTCGCCGGTCCCCCCACTCGGGCGAGTTCGAATTTCTCTTATGGCAAATACCACAGAATTAGTGCCTGAACTGTTAGAGGCGGGCGTCCATTTCGGTCACCAGACCAAACGCTGGAATCCGAAAATGAAGCCCTACATATTCGAGCAGCGCAACGCGATTTACATTATTAATCTGGATGAAACGGTGCAGCAGTTGCAACGCGCCACCGATTTTTTGCAGGAATTAACGCGTCGGGGCGGCAAGATCCTTTTTGTCGGCTGCAAAAAACAGGCCCAGGAAGCGATCAAAGAAGCGGCTCTGGCTTGCGGCCAATTTTATGTGAACCAACGCTGGCTGGGCGGGACGCTGACCAACCTGGCCACCATTCGCAAGAGCATTGGACGCTTGAAATATATCGAGCAGATCGAGCAATCGCCTGAATACAAAAAGATGGGGAAACAGGAGTTGTCGGCGCTCAATCGGGAAGCAGCCAAGCTTCGGCGGAATCTGGACGGGATTCTGGAGATGTCGCAACTGCCCGACGCTTTGGTTGTGATCGACACCACGCGGGAGGAAAACGCAGTCAAGGAGGCGCGGCGTCTGGGCATACCGGTGGTGGCGGTGGTGGATACCAATGCCGATCCGGAATTGATCGATTACCCGATTGCGGGGAATGACGACGCGATTCGGGCGATCCGGGTGCTGTTACAAAAACTGGTTGATGCGATTGTGTCAGCCACGGGCGAAGCGCGCATCCGCGAGCAGATGGAAATGGCGGGAGTCTCAGCCTAGCGACACCGTTGAGAGTCGTGGGTTGAGGAGGTAAGAGCGCAAGCCAAGGGCCGGTAACGCGGCTAACCGTTCGACTCGACTTTTAAACTATCAAATTGTTAATCCGACATGAAAGCAGCCGCAGACATCGATCCACAATTGGTCAAACAGCTTCGCGAGAAAACCAACGCGGGGATGATGGATTGCAAACGCGCCCTGAGCGAGAGCGGTGGCAATCTTGAGAAAGCCGAAACCATTTTGCGGACGAAAGGAATTGCGACGGCCAGCAAGAAGGCGTCGCGAACCACCAAGGAAGGGATTGTGGCCGCTTATATTCATCTCCAGGGCAAAGTAGGCGTGCTGGTTGAAGTAAACTGCGAGACCGATTTTGTGGCTAAGAACGAGAATTTCCGGGCCTTCGTAAAAGACATCACTCTTCACATTGCCGCGGCCCATCCGCTGTATGTGGCGAGAGAGGACGTTCCGGCCGCCACGGTCGCGGCGGAGCGCGCGATCTATGAGGCGCAGGTCAAGGATAAACCGGCCAATGTGGCGGGGAAAATCGTGGAGGGAAAACTCGATAAGTTTTACACCACGGTTTGCCTGTTGGAGCAGGGTTTCATCAAAAACCCCGATCAGACGATCAAGGAATTGATGACGGCGAAGGTGGCGGAGCTCGGCGAGAACATCGTGATTCGGCGCTTTACCCGCTACCTGGTGGGCGAACCGTTGGAATCCGGGCCCACCGCCGAAGCAGAGTCCGTCTAGGCTGCAGGACAAGCAGGGACGGCCTCCCACAAGCTGCGCGGAAAGTCAGCAAACGCTCGATGAAGAAGGCGAAACCGATAAGCGTCTGACCGAGCTGGCGGAGGAAGTGATCAATGCCGAGGCCGCCGGCAACTAAGATACTGTAGCGGCGGTCTGCGACCGCCGCATTATTCTCGAACGGAGCCGCCGCAGGTGCAACGGCCTGCGGCGGTCTTGTTTGGGGGATCGGCTTCCCCGCTCACGAAAGGTTTTGGAGCTTCGCGGGCGAATGTTAAGCCGGACAAAACACGCCGTGAAAAATATCACGCCTGCGAACACGATTACGAAACATCGCCGCCCTCTTTACGACCGGACTTCTATCTTCTAACTTCTATTTTCCGAAGTCATGAGTCTGGCTGAGTACAACCGAAAACGCAATTTTCGGAAAACGGCGGAACCGGCCGGCGGCAAATCGCTCCCGAAGAGAGTCAAAGGCGCCTGCCGCTATATTATTCAAAAACACGACGCCAGCCGGTTGCATTACGATTTCCGGCTGGAGATGGAGGGAGTGCTCAAATCGTGGGCGGTACCGAAAGGTTTGCCCTGGGGCAAAGGGGAAAAACATCTGGCGGTGGAGGTGGAAGATCATCCGGTGGAGTACGCCACTTTCGAAGGAGTGATACCGGAGGGCCAATATGGCGGCGGGACAGTGATGCTGTGGGACCGGGGAACGTATTATGTCTACGGCGAGAACCCGGCCAAGTCCTGGAAAGAAGGCAAACTCCATCTGGTTCTGGACGGCGAAAAGGCCCAGGGAGAATGGACCTTGATTCGGCTTCGGGGAGACGGCTCAGGCAAGAATCAATGGCTTTTGCTCAAGACCGGCTCGAGCAACAAACCGATTTCGAAGAAACGGGAAGATCAATCGGTTAAGAGCGGGAGGACGATGAAGCAAATTGCAGCGCAGCGGGACGCCGAATGGCAATCGAATCGGATGGAAGAATCTGCTTCAAACACCTTTCGAGCCCGGATCCGCGCGGCCGTGGCGAAGAGCAAGGGTCCAAAAGCCGCCCGGTCAAAAAAGAGAGCGCATAAAAAAAAAGAGGTAGGGCGCGGACGGCCCGGCGGTCCATCCCTACCGGAGAAACTTCCCTCCGCCAAACCGCGATTCATTGATCCGATGAAGCCGCGGCTGATGGAGCGGCCTCCGACCGCGGGTGAGTGGATTTACGAGCTCAAGTTCGATGGTATTCGCGCAATCGCGGTGAAGGATGGTGACAAAGTGAATTTGATTTCGCGCAACCAAAACGAACTGAAAGGGCGATTCCCCGATATTGCCGCAGCTGTGACAGAGTTGCCGGCGCGGGAGTGTGTGCTGGACGGCGAGATCGTGGCCCTGGATGAGAAAGGCCGTTCGTCCTTCCAGCTTTTGCAGGGGCTCGAGATGGAAAGGCGGAAGTCGCCGGTCCGGTTCTATGTTTTCGATCTGCTTCAACTGGAAGGGAAAAGCCTCCTGCAAACGCCTCTTACCCGTCGCAAAGAGCTGCTCCGGCAACTCTGCGATGAAGTTGCCGATCCGATCCGCTATTCCGGCGGGCTTGGGAGCGACGCCAAATCGTTGTTGGCCGAGGTAAAACGACGTGGCTTGGAGGGGATTGTCGGCAAGCAACCGGATTCAGTCTACGAAGCGGGCCGGCGCAGCGGCTCCTGGATCAAGCTCAAATCGGTTAACGAACAGGAATTCGTTATTGGAGGTTATACTCCGCCGGCTGGTTCCCGCAAACATTTCGGGGCGATCCTGGTCGGATATTATGAAAACAAGAAGCTTCTTTTTGCCGGAAAAGTCGGCAGCGGGTTTACATCGAAAGCGCTGTCCATTTTGCACCGGAAATTTCGCGAACAGGAACAAGAGCATTGTCCCTTTGCCGATCTGCCTTCCAAACGAAATGGGACCTGGGTCCAGGGGATCACTCCATCGATGATGAAAAAAGTGCACTGGGTGAGGCCTGTTTTTGTCGGCCAGATTAAGTTTTCGGAGTGGACCCGGGACGGAAAGCTGCGGCAGCCGGTGTTCCTTGGTCTTCGTGAAGATAAAAACGCGCCGCAGGTCACCAAAGAGGGCTAAAAGAGTATTGAAAGTCTCCTAACCGTCTCCAAACCGCCGCTGCGCCCGGCGGCGTGTCTTTCTAAGAAACGTTAGCCAGCTCTTGATCTCCTCAGGTTTTGCTTCATTTTGGGTTAGGCCGCTGAGGTTGCCTGCCCTGAAACCAATCTATTTTTTGAGCTTGTGAGGAGAGTCCGCAAGAAAACTGAAACGGAGATTTTCGTTTGCGATCAATGTGGCGCCC
Organism: uncultured Verrucomicrobiae bacterium; assembly: GCA_963728975.1. GTDB lineage: Bacteria > Verrucomicrobiota > Verrucomicrobiia > Chthoniobacterales > UBA10450 > DATFCK01. Next base: position 27,587 of record CAVSMF010000001.1, on the reverse strand, counting down.
GAAAACGCCTGGCCAGCGCGCAACGCCACTGGTGCGACGTCTGCACCTTTGGGGTGCCGGTGGAAATGCGCTGCGCCCGGGATAAGTGGAAACGGCAGCCCGGAGAACTCTCCGAAAATTCCGATCGCCGTTACTAGCGCAGTGAGTCGGATGAATCTGAACGATACTCACTGTCCTAGAATAGAGTAACTTCTCTTTTTCCGAAGACCCTGAATAAAGCGCGAACGGCCGGAGAACTGCGAATCTGAATTCGTGAGAGGTGGCAAAAGAAAAACCGGCAAAGACATTGCCGTCCGGGAATCAAATGTTCATGGACGCGGCGTCTATGCAACCGGAACAATCCGAAAGGGGGCCCGCATCATCGAGTACGTGGGTAAACGGATGCCGTGGGGTCAGGCATCGGACGAATTCGAGGATCCGAACGATCCGCACACGTTTCTGTTTGGGCTGGAGGATGGGAACGAGGTAATCAACGCCGGCGTTGGCGGAAATGAATCCCGGTGGATCAATCACTCCTGCGATCCCAATTGTGAGGCGATCGAGGAGGATGGGCGGATCTTCATCTATGCTATGCGGAATATCCAGCCGGGCGACGAGCTTTTTTACGATTACGCCCTGCAAATTGACGAACCCCGGACACGCGAGACCGAAAAAGAGTTCGAATGTTATTGCGGAGCCTCGAATTGTCGCGGCACATTGCTCGGCCCGCAGGACTAATGCGTCCTGGGGATTAAACCCCCGATCGCGGGTGGAGCATTTTTCGCTCGGCTGAAGCATCCCTTTCGTCGTAAGAAGAGCGGGTATGACCTTACGCATCATCATCGCAGGTGTCCTGGGAGGAATCGCCATGTTCATCTGGACCTCCATTGCCCACATGGCGCTCCCGCTGGGAGAAACCGGAGTCAGGGAAATTCCGAACGAACCGGGGCTGCTCCCGGCCATGCAGACTACTCTGGGGCAGCACGACGGATTTTATGTTTTTCCGGGATTCGGGCTGGGACCTAACCCAACTAAACAAGAAAAAACGGAAGCGATGCAACACATGGCGGAAAGGTACGCCCAGAATCCCTCGGGTATTCTGGTTTATCATGCTCCCGGGCGAACCCTGAGCATGCCCCGGCTGTTAGGGGTCGAGTTTGTCACCGAATTAATCGAAGCTTTTCTCGCAGTCTTTCTTCTTTCAATGACCGGCTTGGCCGGTTTCGGCGCCCGCTTCGGTTTTGTGGTGCTTGTCGGCATTGTCGCGGGGATCGCAACCAATGTTTCCTACTGGAACTGGTACGGATTCCCCGCCGTTTATACCGTTGCCTACATATTTATACAGATCATCGGTTTTGCCTGCGTCGGCTTCGTAGCCGCCCTGGTGCTGGGTAAAGGGAATGCATCTGGGCGAGCCGTCGCATAAGCTAAAACGGCAATTCCGCGAACCACGCCGATTGCTTGAACGGGAGGGACGCGCTGGTGGCGTCCCGCTTCTTTCGTTTTTTGGCAAGACCGTTTGGCTGCACGGAAGAGGAAAAAAGGGACAATGTCCCTCCCATATGGTCCCTGGGTATTTCGCGGGAGGAAATCATTGTTGCGCCGGCGTTTTTCGCGGGCAGTTTGATGGTTTCTCATCCCACTTATGCAAACCTTTTCCCGAGTTTCGCTTCTCTTCGGTTTGGTCCTAGCCGGGTCGCTATCCGCCAGCGCCGCGGAACCTTTGCCTAACACCACCCGATTGCTCCGGTTTCCGACTACCAATGGCGCGCAAATCGTGTTCTGCTATGCCGGTGAGCTTTACAGCGTCGACCGCCAGGGCGGTCTGGCTCGACGGTTGACCAGTGGGCCGGGATATTCCTCGTTTCCGCGTTTTTCGTCGGACGGCAAACAGCTTGCCTTTACCTCACATTACGACGGCAATACCGAGGTCTATGTCATGCCGGCCGAGGGCGGAGAACCCAAGCGTCTGACCATCACGCCTACCCTTGGCCGAGACGATATTTCCGACCGGATGGGTCCGAACAACCTCGTGATCACCTGGGAAAACACCAAGCCGCTCATCGTATTTCGGTCGCGGATGCATTCGTTCAACGATTTTATCGGCCAGCTTTATACGGTGGCGATGGATGGCGAGCTCCCCCGGCAGTTGCCGGTTCCACGAGGCGGGTTTTCCTCCTTTTCACCGGACGACTCGAAGATGGCGTTTAACCGCGTCTTTCGTGAATTCCGCACCTGGAAACATTATCGCGGCGGGATGGCCGACGATGTCTGGATCTACGATTTCAAGACCGGCAGCACCGAAAACGTGACCAACAACCCGGCCCAGGATACCTGTCCGATGTGGGGGCCGGATAACCACATCTATTTCCTCTCCGACCGCGACGGTCGGATGAACCTGTTTTCGGTCGACCTAACGAGCAAGGAGACGAAGCAGCTCACCCAATTCAAGGATTTCGACATTAAATTTCCATCCATTGGGAAGGGCGCAATTGTATTCGAGGAGGCGGGCTATATCTGGCGATACGACCTGGCTGACGGGAAAGCGGCCCCGGTGCCGATCGAGATCAGGGAAGATTTCGCTTCCGGACGATCTGCGTTGGTCGATGCCTCCAAGCATATCGAATCCGTTAACCTGGCTCCGGACGGACAGCGGGCGATTGTTGTTGCGCGGGGAGATCTTTTTTCCGTGCCGGCCAAGGATGGGACGCCGCGCGACCTGAGCAAGACCTCCAATGCCCATGAGCGCGACGCGACCTGGTCGCCCGACGGCAAATGGATCGCCTACAACTCCGACATCACCGGCGAGAACGAATTATATATCCGTTCCCAGGATGGAAAGGGCCAGCCCCAGCAGATAACCAGCGGAGCCGATACCTATTATTATAAAGCGATCTGGTCGCCCGACAGCAAAAAGCTGCTTTGGTCGGATCGCCTTCAGCGTTTGCGCTACGTTGACGTTGCCTCCAAAGCCGTTACCCAGGTAGATCAGGACAAGTATGGGGAAATCGAGTCTTACGACTGGTCGCCGGATAGCCAGTGGATCAGCTGGTCGCAGCCGGAAGAAAACGGATTGCCTCTGGTTTATCTCTATTCCGTTGCCAAAAAGCAGCAGACAACTGTAACCGATAACTGGTACGGGTCGGGCGACGTCGCCTTCAGTGACGACGGGAAGTATCTGCTCTTTTCCTCGGCTCGAGACTTCAAGCCTACGTTTGGGGAAGAAGAATTTCAGAACGTCTATCGCGACATGCAGAGGATTTATTTAGTCACGCTCGCGAAAGAGACCGAATCGCCGCTGGCGCCTCGGAGCGATGAAGTAGGCAAGGAAAGCAAAAAAGAAAAAGAGGGAGAGGGGAAAAAGGCCGAGGAGAAGAAGGCGGACAAAAAAGAACCGGCCGAAAGTCACGGCAAAACCCCGAAAAAGCCGGTTGTGGTCAAGGTGGATACCGACGGTCTGCACGATCGGATTGCCGCTTTTGACATCGCGCCTGGCAATTATCAGGACATCCGGATGGTGGACGGGCGGCTATTTTATCTTCGTCGCACCGTGGCCGACGACAAGGACGAAGATGGGGAGGGGTTCGGCAATCGCGATCGGAAATGGCACCTTTGTGCTTACAGCCTGGAGGACCGCAAGGAGACGGTTCTTGGCGATGTCAACGCCTATCAGATCAGCCGAGACGGGAAGAAGATGCTGGTCAAAATCAAAAAGGAATACGCCGTCATCGATCTGCCAAAGGATAAGCTCGAGACCAAAGACCACGAAATGAAGGTGAGCGGCCTCGACATGGAGCTCGACCGGCACGCGGAATGGAAGCAGATCTACTTCGAAGCCTGGCGGCAGATGCGCGATTTCTTCTTTTCACCCACCATGAATGGGATCGACTGGAAAGCGGAGCGGGACAAATACGCCGCTCTCCTTCCGTTTGTGAATCACCGCAACGATCTCACTTACCTTCTGGGCGAGATGATCGGAGAACTGAACAATAGCCATACCTATGTCTCCGGTGGCGAACGGCCGGAGACGCCGCGGATCAAACTCGGTTTGCTCGGAGCGGAATTTTCCCGCGACCCGGCCACACGCGCCTATCGGATCGACCGGATTTTACCGGGAGAGAATTGGGATAAACACACCCGTTCGCCTCTGACCGCCATCGGGTTGAACGTGAAACCGGGCGATTACCTGCTGGCCATCAACGGCACGCCTGTATCCAGTTTACCAAATCTCTACCAGGCGCTTATCGGCACCGCTGACAAGCAAGTCATTTTGCGAGTCAACTCCAAGCCTGCCGACGCTGGGGCCCGGGACATCACGGTTGTGCCCACGGGGGACGAAGCCCCGCTCTACTACCAGGCGTGGGTGGAAAAAAATATCAACGAGGTCAGCAAGAAAACGAATGGTGAAGTCGGTTACCTTCATATTCCGGACATGGGCCGGCCGGGATTGGATGAATTTACCAAGCTCTACTTTCCCCAGGTCCGCAAGAGAGGTTTAATCATCGATGTGCGCGGGAATGGCGGCGGTTTCGTTTCACCGCTGGTAATTGAACGGCTGCGGCGCGCGCTCATCATGGTCGAGATCGCTCGCAACGGCGTGCCTCAGACCAACCCGCCCCAAACTTTTCTTGGCCCCATGGTCACTTTGATTGACGAGTTTTCCGCCTCGGATGGCGACATTTTTCCTTTCCGGTTCAAAGCGCTTGGGCTGGGCAAATTAATCGGGAAACGGACCTGGGGCGGTGTGATTGGCATTCGCAATCCCCTGCCGCTGACCGACGGCGGCGCCATCTTTAAACCGGAGTTCGCTCCCTATTCGAAGGAGGGCAAGAACTGGATAATTGAAAGCCACGGAGTCGATCCCGACATCGTGGTGGATAACGATCCGGCCAAGGAGTTCCGGGGAGAAGATCAGCAACTCGAGAAAGCGATCCAGGTGGTTCAGGAGGAGATGAAGACCAAACCTGGGGTGCTGCCGCCGGTCCCGCCGTATCCGAACCGTAATCCGGAAAAATAGGGAAAGACGAGCTTGTCTCGTCCCAAACGTCCCGCTAGCTGGAAAGCTTCCGGTGGGCGGGACTTTTGACCCGTGTTTCTACGGCCCCTTCTTCCGCTTCGGGGTTGCGGCCGTTTGCGGTCTTCGGCCGACTGTGGTTGCATTTGCGCCGGTGGGATTGGTCGCTCCACGAACTCCTCTGCCTCCCGTCCGGAGGGGCCCTCCCCGCGATCCACCGCCGAGGAGACCGCCGATGATCGGGGGCAGAAATGGAGCGCCACCTCCCGATACACTGAATGGCGGCGGGGGAGGGTTCTGCATGGTTGCATAAATCAAACCCTGGCTTGGGAGCGGCGGAAAATCTGTGATCAACGGATGTTTATTCATCAGATCGCGCAGGTTCACGTTCACCGGGCGCGGAAGCCGAGTGGCGCCGGGAGGAACGTCTTCCATCTGGCCGCCGCGAACGTAAACGGCTTGTTTCGGATATTTATTGAGGGAAAGACGGGCGCCGCCTTCCAGGACAAAGAGACGGTTGCGTCCGGCTCGCGCCGTTTCCAGAATGAGAGTTGTTCCGGTAACCCCGACGGTAACGGCGGGCGTCGTCATCTGGGCGCCGCCGGAATTTTTCGGGACGCGCAGGAGCATCGAGCCGCTCTCCAGTTCGACATGCCGTCCTGATTTGCCGAAACTGAAGATCGTATCCGCGCCTAATCGCTCAATCGTTAGGTCGACAAAGGTGAGTTCCGATCGCGACCGGTCGCCGGTTCGGATTCCGGTGCCTGAACGAACTTTCTCATTGATTACTGCCGGGCGGGCCTTGGCCGAGGAAGGAAGTAGCTTCACATCGCGGACGATCCGGGTGACGCGGGCTTCTTCGGGTGAAGCTTTGGCAGCGATAGCCGGACCAGCTGCCAGGCAAAGAAAAACCGTCGTGGCCAAGCATCCGGCCAAGCCCAACCGGGGGTGACGCTGAATGTTCATTGCTCGATTCACAGTGCTGATCGTGCCAATTCCCTGCGTTGACTGGCCAGGATAATGCCCGGCCGACCCGCTGTCCAGCGTTTGAAAAGCGCATCTCTGCGGGGCGCGGCGCCGGGCTTTGCCTCGCTGCCGGGTGCGGAAAGATGCCGCATTAGCGCTCTGGCAGCGTGCCCTACCCGATGTAACTTCTTTCCCGTCCCGCATGCTCCATATTCTCGACACCCTTCAGCTCGACCGGCCCGGCATCATTGCCGCGATGGCTCTTGAGACTAACGATGGTCTTGTTCTTTTCGATACCGGACCGGAATCGACATTCGATAACGTCGCGGCGGCGCTCAGCCGAATTAACTTCGCTGTTGCGGACATCCGGCACGTCTTTCTTAGCCACATTCATTTTGATCACGCCGGCGCGGCCTGGCGCTTTGCCGAAACCGGGGCCGCGATTTACGTTCACCCGCGGGGCGCACCGCACCTGATCGACCCATCCAGGTTGTTGGAGTCGGCCAGTCGGATCTTTGGGGCCGATATGGAACGGCTTTGGGGCCGAGTTGCGCCGGTTCCAAAGGAGCGTGTCAGGGTTTTGGAGGATAACGACGTCGTATCTGTCGGAGCGGTTGAGATCCGCGCGATTGCGACCCCGGGCCACGCCAGTCATCATCACGTTTATCATTGGAACGACAACGTTTTTGGTGGCGATATCGCCGGTGTCCGCATCGGCAGCGGTCCTCCAATCCCGCCCTTCGTTCCGCCAGAGTTGCAGGTGGAATCGTGGCTGGAATCGATCCGAAAAATTCGCGCATTACAACCTGCGAATCTTTATCTGCCTCACTTCGGGAAAGTCGAAGGGTTGGTGTCGGAACACCTCGACGCCCTCGAAGGACGAGTGCGCCGCTGGTCCGAATGGCTCCGGGACAAGATCCGCGCCGGATTGGACGAGCAGCAGCTGCGCGCTGAATTCGCCGATTACGAACACACGGACTTAAAGGCGGGGGGTGCGAGCGAGGAAGATGTTGGGGATTACGAAGCAGCCGATCCCAGTTACATGGCGGTTCCCGCGGCGCAGCGCTACTGGCGCAAGTACCATCCGGAACAGATGGAATCACCCTAACGAACTGGCATCCCGGGGTTTTAAGTGCGAATCCTGTTTAGCTTTTCGATTTGATCCGGTGCGTTTCCTTGTTCCGCAAACCGTCCCGGGCGTGTTCCAGCTTGAGCTCGCCTATTGGTTTTTTACGTAAAGCCTGCGGGACGAGGTCGCCCACCGGACCTTTCGCCACCGTCGTGCCGCCATCCACGGCATAGAGGGCGCCGGTCACGTAGCTCGCTTCGTCCGATGCCAGAAAGGCGTAAACATTCGCCACCTCCTCCGGTGTGCCGCGACGGGCCAACGGCACTGCCTGGACCAAGCTTTTTTCCATCTCCTTGTCCATCGGCCCCGTCTCTTTATGAGTCCACGCGGTATCGATCGGTCCCGGGCAAACACAATTTGCGCGGACGCCATGTTTTGCCTGCTCTACCGCTACTCCCCGCATAAACGCGTGGATCCAGCCTTTGGTGCCGCCGTAGGTTGTATTTTGGGCCAGGCCGATCATTCCCGACTCCGATCCGGCCGAGATGATGTTGCCGCGGGTCTGCTGCAAATACGGCAACGCGAAATGCGTCATCATAAAGGCGGATCGAATGTTCATCCGGACCGTCTGATCGAAGTCGTCCACCGGGTAATCTTCAGTCATGGCGTTATCCAAAAAAACGCCCGCGTTATTCACGAGCACGTCGAGGCGTTTGAACTGTTTGACGGCAAGATCGACACATTTTCTCGCTGTCGATTCCTCGGAAATGTCGCCACCGAATGCGATCGCTTCACCGCCTTGATCGCGAATCGCTTTGGCCACGCTCTCGACCGGATCGTCCGGCAGACCGCTCACCAGAACGCACGCCCCTTCCTTGGCGAATTTGTGGGCGATCGCTTCTCCGATGCCGGTGCCTGCGCCGGTAACAATGGCCACCTTGCTTTTCAGCCGTCTGTTGCCGGCGCCATTCCTTTCATAAATCTTCGCACTCATATAAATCGTATCGCGGGCCGACGAAGCTTTGCGTTTCCCCAATTCCGGATAATGCTGGTAATCAAAATCTCGCCTTCCTCTCTTTTCAGTTGTAACTTTCTTGGTTTCGAATGGTTGCGTGGACTTCCGTTGCGGTGTGGACGATCAGCGCTTTACTGGCGGCCGGGATCGGCTGGAGCCGGTACGACAAAAAGAAAACACGCGACAAACTTCTGAAAGACCTGGCCGCCATGGACCGGGAACGTCGCGAGAAGGTGCTGACCCGGCTGGATCCAAAAACGGCAATGGAATTGCGACAGCAACTGATGCTTCGTTACGGCCTCAGTTGAAGTCCGGAACCTGGGTGAGCAATTCCCGGTTCCGTTTTGGGTGGTTTGCGCTTCATTGACTGATGCGCATAAAGTTGATCTCTTTTTTAATTGCGGGGGCTGCCATGACCTCCGTTGCCGCCGCCGAAAAGCCATCTCCCGGGACGCAGCCGCCTGGCGCAGCCCGGCTTCAGCGGATGATGGCCCGGTTTGTTCCCACCGATATCACGGCCGATCTTTCCAAGATCAAGCCGGAGGACCGGACAGTTCTGGTCAAACTGATCGAGGTGTCCCGGATTATCGACGGCATTTTTCTGCGTCAAGTATGGCCGGAAAATGTTTCAATGCTGCTCGATCTTTCCCGCGATCCCAGCCCTGAAGGCCGGGCTTGCCTGCACTATTTTCTTATCAACAAGGGACCCTGGTCCCGGCTCGATAAGAACGAGCCGTTTATTGCCGGGGCGCCGCCGAAGCCGGAGAATGCCGGTTTTTATCCGGGCGATGTAAGCAAGGCCGAACTCGAGAAGTGGATCGGATCGCTTCCGGAATCGGAACGGGCCCAGGCCACCGGTTTTTTCAGTGTGATCAGACATGCCTCCGGCCAGACCGGCTTCACTGTTGTCCCGTACAGTCTGGAATATCAGGGTGCATTGCTGGCTGCGGCAAAGCTGTTGCGGGAAGCGGCCGCTTCGGCGACCGAGCCGACACTGAAACACTTTCTCACAACGCGGGCCGACGCGTTTCTCTCCAACGACTATTATGCCAGCGACGTCGCCTGGATGCAGCTGAGCGGCGCCATCGAACCGACTATTGGGCCGTATGAGGTTTACGAAGACGGCTGGTTCAATTACAAAGCCGCCTTTGAATCGTTTATCGGGATTCGGGATCCGGCTGAATCGGGCAAGCTTCAGAAATTCGCCGGCCAACTCCAGGACATCGAGAATCATCTCCCGATCGATGAAAGGTACCGCAATCCGAAGCTGGGTAGTTTGGCCCCGATCGTAGTGGTGAATGAACTTTTCTGTTCGGGCGATGCCAATCATGGCGTCCAGACGGCGGCCTTCAATCTGCCTAACGACGAACGCATTACCCGGGAGAAAGGATCCAAGCGGGTGATGCTGAAAAATGTGCAGCAGTCAAAGTTTGCCAAAACCCTGGTCCCGATTTCCCGCGTGGTGCTTAGTCCGGCCGATCAAAAGAACGTTGCTTTTGACGCTTTTTTTACTCAGATCGTGGTCCACGAGCTGATGCATGGGCTCGGGCCGCATGACATTACTGTCAATGGGCGGCAGACAACGGTGCGGCACGAACTGAAAGAAGCGGGAAGCGCTTTCGAGGAAGCCAAGGCCGACATCTCCAGCCTGTTCGCCATCCAGTACATGATCGACAAGGGGGTTCTCCCCAAGGAACTGGAGAAGCCGCTTTACACGACTTACCTGGTATCCGCGTTTCGCTCCATTCGATTCGGCCTAACCGAGGCCCATGGCATCGGTCAGGCGATGCAGCTGAATTATCTGGTCGATGCCGGCGCGTTCACCGTCCACCCGGACGGCACTTTTGCCGTGAACCCGGACAGGATAAAACAGGGCGTGGCCGGCCTGACTCACGAGATCATGACGATTCAGGCCGAAGGGAGCTACGAGAAGGCAAAAGCGATGACCGATCGTTTAGGGGTGATTCGGCCCCCGGTGCGCCGGCTTCTGGACAAGCTGATCAATATTCCGGTGGACATCGAACCGAAATTTATCACCGCGACGCGGCTGCTGCGGGAAGGGCAGTGAGTAATGGAGGGGCGAGTTTTCCAAGCCGTCATGTGGCGTCGCGCGGCTCCGTCCTCCATGCTTTACTGCTTGCCTTGTAAAAACTAATTTATCTAGAGTCGCACACGATGAACCCCCTGGCCTTGCTCTCCGCTCGACGCCGAATCAACCCGCTGGTATTCCTTCTCCTTTCCGTGTTGTTTGCCGGCGCACCCGGCTTTGCTGCAACGTTGGATGTCCCGGCAAACGCAAACATTTTTGGAGCCGGACACTCTGCTCCCCCTGCTCCGGGCGGTGCTGGGGAAGGGGTATTGCCTCCTTCCTACGACTTTGGGTTTGCCGCCGGCAGCGGTCTTTCCATCGTTTTTTCCAGCGTTACCGGCACCGTCATTCTCAATAGCGGCAGCGGCGACAACGCCAACGATCCCGACGGTATTGGCGCGGGCGCGGCGGACAGTAGCGTTAACTCCATTGGCGGCATCTCGGGAGTAGTCGCGCTCAATGCCGGATTTCTAGTCGGCGTTTTCGAAGATGCCAACGAACCGATGGATCCGGCGCCACTCCGGTTGGATTTCGTCTTGATCGGCACCAGTTTTAGCGCGTTTTCACCGGCGCTCAATCAGGTGTTCTTCATCGGAGATGGTTTGACCGGGGACGGCACGGGGTCGCTGCAACAGTTTCAGGTGCCGGCTGGCGCGACCCGCTTGTTCCTGGGAATCGCCGACGCCCCCGGCTATCACGGCGATCCGGGCGGTTACAATGATAACACCGGCCAGTTCAGCGCCACTTTCGCCCTTGTCCCCGAGCCCTCGACTATTGACTTGTTCGCGGTGGTCCTGGTGGCCGCCAGTTTTCGGTTTCTCATCCGGCGCCGATAATGCGCTTGCCTGCCCGCGCTTACCGCGCCGGTCGGAATTCGCAGCAAGAGCAGTGATCCAGAGTGAGCGGTTGCGATCGGTAAGCTGCCGATCGCCAATTCATTGGCGAAATATGCTTGACATCGATTCTGACGGTTCCTGTAATTGTGGATCATCAACCGTTTATTTAAGGAGGTTTTCCATGCGACGAATCGGTGCAGTTCTCCTGGTAGTTTCAGCTCTTCTTTCCTCGGTCTCCTATGCTGGCGCGACCGAAGTTCTTTACGGCTCCGGTTATCTGGGGCCCGCCCAAGGGGGCGATAGCTCTTCCACACTCTATAGCATCGATCCCACCACCGGAGCCGCCACTTCGATCGGCCTGATTGGATTTAGTCAGGTGGGCGCGATCGATTTCGATCCTGTCAACGGCATGCTCTATGGCATTGGCAAGGATCCGAATAACGGCAATGCCTACACCTTGATTACGATCGATCCGACGACCGGTGCCGGCACAGCTGTGGGCGCCCTCAATGCGACATTTAGCAACACCGAGTACACCAACTTCTCCGATATCTCCTTCCGGAGCGATGGGACTCTGTTCGCCCACACCGGCGGTAATGATCTCTTCACGGTGGATACGGCTACGGGAGCGGCGACCGCGGTTGGGAGCACGGGTCCTATCGCAGAGGGCAATGCCATCGCTTTTTTGACTACCGATGTTGATACTCTTTATAAAGTCGATAACCTCGCTGAGTACACCCTGGATCAGTCGAATGGCACAGCTACCACTGTTACCGCCATGAATTACCCGGATCTGTCGCCGGGGTTGTTTGATGGCCGGGCCAATGCGATGGATTTCGACCCAACCGGCACGCTATGGGCATCGGTTGTTTATGATGTCTTTACTGAAGGCGATCAACCTATATTGGCGGGCATCGAAAATTTTCTCGCTACCATCAATCTTGCGACGGGCGACGTGACATTGATCGGGCAAACCAATACCGGGATGGATGCTTTGACCGTTGCGCCCCCCTCACAACCTGCTGTTCCCAGTCCGCTCTCAACCCTCTGGCTGGCGTTACCGCTTGTGGGAATGTTCTGGATTAAGCGAGCGACTGCTTGGAGTAGCTAGCCCGCGGCTCGGCCTCCTGTTGTCGCATCTGTTGGCGATCCGCCGGATCCAGGGGCCCGGTTCGTGTCCATTCTATCTTTCGCTGTTTTGGGTCATGTCGCCTCTCTCGCGGGCAGACTTGACCCGAACCAAATACCAGATCAAACCGCCGGCAATCGGCAGTCCAACCAAGGTCCGGAAATCGCGGCGCACAACCGCATTGATCAGATCGCCGGCCAGATTGAGCGCCAGAATAATAATGGCGAGTCCCGGCGCCCATGATTTCTTCCGGGCTAGACCGAACGCAGCCAGGGCGCAGGCGGACCCGACCACGGCCATCATCAGAATGGCAAGCCCACCTAACGAGCGCAGATTCGCCTGAGCTTCGGGATTCAATCGCCATAGCTTATCGAGAACCGTTCCGGGCCGGGCCAGCAACACGATCGTGAGAAGACACATCGTCGCTCCGAAGAAAAAGAACGCCGCCAGCAGCTTGACTCCGAGGGCCACTCGCGCCCGGTCCGTTTCTTCTGGCATTGGCGTCGTTAGCTCTTGCAAATTCTCATCCGTGTAAGGATGTAGGTCCTGGAGACTTCGAACCGTTTAACCCATCATTCTCTTTACCTGTGTCCGCAATTTTCGAACAGATTATCTCCGTCCTTCCCCCGGATATCGACCAGCAAAACCATGTCAACAACACTGTTTACCTGCGCTGGGTCCAGGAGATCGCCACCGCCCATTGGAAAGACCTTGCTTCGGCCCAGGCCCAGGAGACCATCGGCTGGGTCGTGTTGCGCCACGAAATCGATTACAAGTCGCCGGCCAACCCGGGTGATGCGATCATTCTCCGGACCTGGGTCGGCAAAGCAACCCGGCTAACTTTCGAACGTTTCACCGAGATCCACCGCAAAAACGGCCCCCGATTGCTGGCGACGGCGAGGACGGTGTGGTGCCCAATCAATGCAAAAACGGGCCGTCCGACGCGGGTGTCTGCCGAAGTTCGCGCTCAGTTTTCCCGGGAATCCTGAATCGGCAATTTCTCTTCCGCCCGGGGAGATCAGGCGATTACTGTTGCCGCCGCTTTTACGAGTACGCTAGGATCATTTCTGAGGCATAATCTGTGAATCTACGACTTTTTGTAATTTGTGTTGCGCTGCTGGTTTTCGTAGCCGGCGCGCATGCTCGCGGGACCTATCAGCGAACTCAGGATCGAAAAACCCTGGTCTGGAACAACAGTCCGAGACGCGATGACGCGGTTAAGTGGTCTGGGAAGCGGGACTCGGATGGCTATGCCACCGGTATGGGCACGATCACCTGGTACAAGGTCAATCACGTTTTTCCGATGGGATCGCATATTCCTTTGACCAAATACACGGTCACGAACCGGTATTCAGGCAAAATGGTGCACGGTAAATTAGAGGGACCGGTGGAGACGGTGGCTCCAAATGGCGATACCCTTCATGCCGCGTTCGCCAAGGGAAAGAGAAAGGACAACTGGGCATTCGGCTCGGTGCCATCTTCCCAGGGCCCCGCTAAGGAACCGGTTCGACAAAACGCAGCGGTGGTGGAAGCGCCCGCGGAAGGGCCGCCACCCGCGACTGCCCAAGCGCCTGTGCCCGCACCCTCCCCGATGGCCCAACAACAGCCTAAACAGAGTGTTGCCGAAAATGCGAACCGCGACACGGCAACCCAGGGGAACGATCTCTTGCAGACGTTGGCCGCGCCCCCATCGTCGTTGCGGGTTGGCGCTGCCGGCGAACCTTCTCCGGAGCCGGTTGGCGACTCCTCCTCATCGGCCTCGAGTCCTTCGCGCCTGACCCAAACTGAGGTTATCGATCTGGCCGACGCCCAGGCGCGAGCGCAGGGCTACAATTTGGATAATTACGAGCGTCCCAAAGCGGAGTACGCGCCGGCAACCGACAGCTGGTCGGTCGTTTACGATCAGAAATCCGGTGATGGATCGAGTGAAACCGGCAAACATTTCAGTGTCTCGATCGAAGACAAGACAAAGAAAGCGTCAATCCCGGCTGCTCCCTAGGAGACTGTTGAAATACTGGGGTGGGCCGCGTTGCTGTCGATTTTGACGTTGGCCAAGGCGCGAGCGGTCCGAGCCGGACTGGCAGAGCCGATATTCGCAGCGATCTCGGCCAACGCCGGGGAGTTGATGCGGAAAAGTTTTACCGGGACGGTACAAGATCTTTGTTGAAAGTGGAGTTTGTTCGTTGCTTTCTTGGAAAAGCTGTTGCAGGTGAGGCAGCAATTAACCAGGTGAGTCCGCTCGAGCGATGGATTAATCACTGACAATCAACAATTCACCGCTTGGTCATGCACGATTATCTGCTCTCCATCTTTCTTGGAATCATCGAAGGGCTAACCGAATTCCTGCCAGTTAGCTCGACTGCGCACCTCCGCATCGTTGAAGCCGTATTCCATCTCGATCTGCACGACAGCTTTTGGAAGATGTACACGATCGTTATTCAGCTGGGCGCGATTCTGGCCCTTCCGGTTTATTTTTGGCACCGTATTCTGAAATTTCTTCGCACCTTCCCATCCGGCGAACGCGGCGACCGGACGGTTCTCACTCATCCTCTGAGTCTAACCATCGTCGCTTTCGTGGTGACTGCCATTCCCGCGTTTCTATTGACAAAAATCATTGGCAAGAACCTCGAGAGCCTGATCGTGATGGCGACCGCCCTGGTGGCGGGCGGAATTGTCATGTGGTGTGTGGATGCCATCTTTACCAGGCCGCGAACCAATCACATGGAGGAAATGACCCTGCTTCAAGCAATCTGGATCGGCGCCGCCCAGATTTTGTCCGCCCTCTTCCCCGGCACTTCCCGGTCAATGTCAACCATTGCCGCCGGACAGGTGGCCGGGATGTCGCGGCCGGCTGCCCTGGAATTTTCCTTCTTTCTTTCGATGCCGACGATGATCGTGGCTACGGGTTACGATTTGATGAAAACCCTCTGGCCGCATGGTCATGCCGGCAGCGAAGCGAATCTTGCTCCTCTCCAGGTGGGCCCGCATGGCTGGATTGTGCTTGCCATCGGGTTTGTCGTTTCCTTTTTCGTCGCCCTGGCTGTGGTCGCCTGGTTCATGCACTGGGTCCGGGCCCGCGGGTTTGCGCCGTTCGCTATCTATCGGATTGTTCTTGGGATCGTGCTCTTTTGCCTGCTCCGGGGCGGTCTTATCTGATTTCCATGGAAACCGAAACCGACGCCATTCTGCCCGATCTCCAAAGTTGTCTCGTCTGCGAAGATGTCCGCTGCGAATTCAATGGCATGCAGACTCTGGTCGGCGTGATCAATGTCATCCCGGCGCCGGCCCTGCCGATCAATTGTTTGCGCCTCTGCATTTGGACGCGGTGGTGCAGTGGCGCGGGAACGTTCAAACAAAAATCGCGGATCCTGGGAGTAGACGAACAACAAGTCGTCGCTCAGGCCGAGGTGGAGTTCGTGCTGAAAGAAATCGAGGGGCACGCCACCAATGTTCACTACTTTGGCGGGGTCCAATTTCAGCAATATGGGCTGCACCACGTGGAGATCTATCTGAATGAAGAGCTCCAGCTGCGCTTTCCACTGCCGGTGGTCCAGGTAAAACGCTCCTAGGCGGCTCCCACCAAAGCGGTGGTCATCTCCCGTTGAAATTGGCTCGATAAAGCCAGGGCAGGTTGTGCATTATCTCCTGCGCGGTGAATTACTACGCGCACACTGCCGAGCTGCCCGATGGAGAGTGGCAACTTCTTGCGACGCATCTCCGAAATGTAGCCGGGTTGGCCAAACGATTCGCTGCGCCGTTAGGACTGGCTTCCGAAGCCGAATTGGCGGGCCTATTGCACGATCTCGGAAAGTATCGGGACGAATTTCAAGAGTATCTGCGGGGAGAACGCGCCCGTGGTGGTGAAACTCAGCACGCAATCTATGGCGCTAAGTGGCTGTTCGATAAAGAGCAGCTCGGCTCGGCCTTTGGAGTCGCAGGGCATCATGCCGGTTTGCACGACTTGAGCGACTTACAATCGAGCACGAACAAATCGGCCTTTCGCTTCGAGGAGGTCGTCCCAAAACTGGAACAACGATTTGGGGCCGAACTAGGCGCGTTCCCAATGCCGCCCGGCTGTCCTTCGCACGTAACCACCGGGCACGCAGTGGAGATGTATACACGATTGCTTTTTTCCTGCTTGGTGGATGCCGACCGTCTAGATACAGCATTGTGGCCACACGAGCCACCGAGCGATCAACTACTTCGTCCTGAAATACTGCTTGAGAACGTCGAAGCGGAACGGGAGCGGAAACGAGCGACCGGCAAAGGAGGTCGGCTATGCGATCTACGTAACCGCATCTTCGACGCATGCGTCGCGATGGGAGCACGAGAACAAGGTTTTTTCTCACTGACTGTGCCAACCGGCGGCGGTAAAACCCTGTCGGCGATGGCCTTTGCTCTGGCGCACGCGAGGGAACATGGACTGCGGCGCGTAATCGTCGTGATTCCTTATCTCTCGATCATCGAACAGAATGCGGCTGAATATCGGCGTGTCTTGGGTGAAGAAGCGGTACTGGAAAACCACTCCGCCGTTGAACCCAAAGCGGACGTGACGGAAGCGGAGAAAAACCGGCTCGACTTAATTTCGGAAAACTGGGATGCGCCAATCATCCTCACCACGTCCGTGCAATTCTTGGAGTCGCTTTTCGCGGCTTCGCCGTCGCGTTGCCGCAAACTTCACCGCATTGCACGCTCTGTCGTCATCTTTGACGAAGTCCAAACTCTGCCCGCGCATCTCCTCCAACCGATTTTCAGCGTCTTCCGTGAACTCCAAAGAAATTATGGCGTAACATTTGTCTTCAGTTCGGCAACTCAGCCAGCCTTTCGGTCTTGCGCTTCGCTCCCAGAAGGATTCGCGTCCGACGAACTGCACGAGATTGCTCCCGAACCATCGGAACTTTTCCGGCGTTTACGCCGGGTTCGCTATCATCTTCCGAAAGCTGATGAAGCGCTCGATTGGCCGTATCTTGCAGAGCGTCTTGCCGCGACGCCTCGGGTTCTCTGCGTCGTAAACTTAGTTCGCCACGCAGCAGCACTCTGGGAGCAGTTGTCGCGCTTACTTCCGCCCGATCAGGGCCCCATTCATCTTTCGGCGGCGATGTGTCCTCAACATCGCCTTGATTTAATCCGACGTATTTGCAAACTCTTGTGCGAAGGGCAGACCTGTCGCGTTATTTCCACTCAATTAGTGGAAGCGGGGGTGGACTTGGATTTTCCCGTTGTCTGGCGTGCGATGGGACCGCTCGACTCCATTGTTCAGGTCGCAGGCCGATGCAATCGCGAGGGCCGCCTTAAACTTGGCGAAATGCATGTGTTTCGTCCGGCAGACTACAAACTTCCGTCCGGCGTGTATCGCGCTGCTGCCGATCAAACGGCTATCGTTCTCGCATCACTTGGTTCCGCGGATGAAGCAGCAGACTGCCTCGCGACCGACCACAGCTTGTTTGCAGACTACTTCCAGCAACTGTGGCAGGTCGTGAATACCGACTATACGAAGAAGGGCGAGGCACCCATTCAAGAGGATCGTGCGGCGCTGAGATTCCGGCGAGTTGCTGAAAAGGCCAAAGTAATTCCGGACGCGGGGCAACCGGTTATCGTGCGCTACGGCGATGGCGCAACTATTGTGGATGAAATTCAAAGGCGGGTGCCCAAACTTGGGGAATCACGTTTCACCCGTGACGACTTGCGGCGACTCCAACGGTTCATGGTCAACGTCCGCACCAATAAGTTTCAAATAATGCAGGCACAGCAACTAATTCGTCCGCTTCTGTCAAATTTGGAGCTGTTCGTTCTCAGTGACGGTCTTTATCATCAGCAACTGGGCATTGTGATCGATAGCCGTCCGCTGGAGGATTTTCTCCTATGAAATCAAATCTCATTACTCTTCGCGTCTGGGGCGATTTCGCCTGCTTTACACGCCCGGAAATGAAGGTCGAGCGCGTCAGCTACCCGGTTATAACGCCATCCGCCGCGCGTGGGATTCTCGAAGCCGTTTTTTGGGAGCCGCAGATGTTCTACCTCATTGACTCTATCCACGTCGTCAAACGTGGTCGCTGGGTCTCGTTCCGGCGCAACGAGGTTACAAAAGTCATCAGTCTCGACAATGCGACAACATGGATGAAAGACCCGGCGAAAACCACGCCCGTCCAGGCCGGTGGCGGTGCCGATGACGGTACTCAACGCAACATGCTTGCCTTGGAAGGCGTCGAATATCTGATCACAGCGCAAATCGGGACGACATCTCTGGCCGACCCCTCCGAAGACCGACCAGAAAAATACTTCGCCGAATTCAAACGCCGTGCCCGGGGCGGAAAATGCTTCCATCGGCCCAGTCTAGGTGTGAGGGAATTCGCTGCTGACTTCGACTGGGAAGATGACGCCGAGACTGCGCACGAGCGGCGGACTGCTGAACTTGGTCGATCCACCAGTCTTTTTGACGAAGATTTTGGCCTGATACTCTACGACGTATTCGATCACCGTGAGCGCCTGCACGCCTTCCGTTGGTTGCGCGCGGAGGAAATCGCCGAGTGGGAACGCGAGTTTGAGTCATCACTGACGCGCTTGAAAAAAAGCGACCAAACCAAGCGCCGCAGAGAATTCGCCCTCAGACCGCCACGCTCGACGCGCCAGCCCATCGAACCCAAGCCCACGTTCTTCCACGCGAAGATCGAGGCGTCCCGCATGGACTGTCACCCTGACCGCGTTCGTATCTTGATACCTCAAAGCCGAGGAGATTGAAATGCTGCTAAAAGCTCTTTACGACCTCGCCCACTCGCCCAAGCGAAGAATCCTGGCCGATGATGCCTTTGAACCCCGCGCCGTACGCTTTCTCATCACTCTCAGCCCTGATGGACGTTTCTTGGGAATTCAAGACACTTCGGCCGATGGCAAGCGGGGCAAAGAGTTCTCATCCGTTCCAAAAACCGCACGAGTAAAAAAGGGCAAGACCGCGGAATTTCTTGTCGATGGCATCGATTCGGTTTTCGGTCTTAGCCCCGATCCGACGAAGCCAAAAGACCCCAACATGCTGCGAGCGAAGTTTGAAGATTTCTGGTCGCAGATAGAACAGGCATCCAACGCCACAAGCCATCCCGGCCTCTCGGCCGTGCTAAAATTCAAACCGCAACCCTTCGCCGCGTCGAGCCGGGGAAGCGCGCCAGAGTTCCTCCTGGAGGAAGGCGGTAAATGGAGAGTTCGCACTGCCGGCGGCAGTGAGACCCAGGTTGGAGGCGGCGCGTTTACCTTCAAAGTCGGTAACGATCTGCTGTTTGAAGATGAGCAACGGGTCAAACCATACTGGCGTGACGTTTTCTCAAAAAGCATCGCGGAGCAGGAGCAGGAATCGGACACCGGGCTGTGTCTGATCACCGGCGAAAACAACGTGCCGATTGCACGCACACACACTCCGCGAATCAGAAACATTCCTGGTGTTGGTATCGATGGCACGATCGTTTCTTTTGAGAAATCGGCCGCGGCGTTTTCATCTTACGGAAAAGTACAAAGTAACAACGCGCCATGTTCCGTTTCGGCGACGCGAGCCTACAGCAAGGCGCTGCAATTTCTTGTTGATGACACGGATCACCACATCCGCATTGAGAAAACAAAGTTGTGTTTTTGGACGAAGGATCAGGTGCAAGCCGCGAGTCTTTTCGCCCGGCTCCTAAACCAACCGCAGCAAGACGAAGTCAAGAAATTCATGGCGTCACCGTGGACTGGAATTGCGCGAGACTTGGCGAAAAAGGACCAGTTTTTTGCAGTTACATTGGCTGGCAACTCTGGTCGAATCGCTGTTCGTCATTGGCTCCAACAGCCGCTGGATAAGGCCATCGAGAATTTCCACGACTGGTTCGCCGATTTAGAGCTTTTCGTTCCGACAAGGCCTAAGCCAAAAGCTCTCAAGAAGCCGAAGACATTGGGTAAAACCACCGAGTTTAATCCGCTCTCGGTTTATTGGCTCGCTTGTGCCACCGTGCGCGAGGCCAAGGACCTCCCTCCGGGTGTTCCGGCCCAGCTTTACCGCGCGGCCCTGGAGGGGGCTGCGCCGTCAATTTCTTTGATCAAACCCATTCTCCACCAATTCCACTCCAAACTCGTTCGCGATGAAAATTATCAGTTCGTTTATGACGAGAGCCGATTTGCGCTGCTCAAACTCATCCTTAAGCGCAACCGAAAGGATAACACGATGGAAATAACACCTGTACTTATAGCGGACACCGATGACGCAGCGTATAACTGTGGGCGCCTGCTCGCCATCTTTGATGACCTTCAGCAACGCGCCCACGAGTGGAAGCTCGAAGGCGCCACCATAATCGAGCGATACTTTGCCGCCGCCTCGACTGCTCCAATGAGTGCCTTTGGAATCTTGTGGCGATTGCATTTTCATCACTTGAAAAAATTGACGCGTCTGGGTGATAAAGGAAAAGCTGCTGCCGCCGCGATCGAAAAAAAGATCGCTGGGATCTGCGCCCGCTTTGGACAAACGGATGAGATGCGCAAGAAAAAATTACCTCCGGAATTTCCCCGGACGCTCGACCTCCAGGGCCAAGGTCGATTTGCCCTCGGCTTTTATCAGCAGGTGGCGGCGGGCGCCGCCGCCCGCCAGGCCAAACGCAACGCAAACAACCCTGAATCTACAAATCAATTAAGCACTCCGTAAACAAAGGAAATCACCCATGAATAATGAAATAATTACCAGCCGTCATGACTTCCTCCTCCTATTTGAAGTCAGCAATGGAAACCCCAACGGCGATCCTGACGCGGGCAACCTCCCACGTCTGGATCCTAACACCAACCGCGGCATCGTCTCCGACGTTTGTCTCAAGCGGAAGGTTCGCAATTTTGTTGAGTTATTCCCGCCTTCTCGGAAAGGCGAGGATAATGGGTTCAACATCCTCATCAAACAAGGAGCGGTGATCGAAACCGAGCAGAAGCGCGGTATCAAAGCCGCCGTAGCTGCCCTACCTCAAGACGCGTCCGACGCGAAGAAGGCAGAAGCCGCCAAGAACTGGCTGTGCCGCGAATTCTACGATGTCCGCACTTTTGGCGGCGTCCTTTCCACTGGCGAGGATGTCCTCAAGGGATCTGCGTTCGGCCAAGTGCGCGGCCCTGTGCAGTTCACATTCGGTCAGTCTTTCCATCCCATTACGCCACTGGAAGTCACCATTACGCGTTGCGCAGTCACCAAGGAAGAAGATGCGAAAAAGGAACGAACTATGGGCAACAAGTACAGTCGTGCCGTACGCCCTTTACGCGGCCAAAGGCTATGTGTCGCCGGCGTTCGCTGAACGAACTGGCTTCACAAATGAGGATCTGCATCTTCTATTCGATGCATTGCTACACATGTTTGAGCACGACCGGTCCGCCGCGCGTGGGGAAATGGTTGTGCGCGGTTTGTTCGACTTTGAGCATGTCGGAACGCAGCACCCTAATAATGCCGAGCAAAATAAACGCGAAGCCCGACTCGGTTGCGCTCACGCTCATAAGCTGTTTGAGGGCATCACGAACAACGTGAAACTGCGCGACGGCAAATCGTTTCCTGAATCATTCGCTGACTACCAGTCCGAAAAGTTCTGCGATTGGACTGATCAGAACCTCCCGTTCGGCATTATCCTACATCTCCGACACGAAGGGCGTTCAATCGGACCGCGCGGCGCATGACCGAATCGATTCCGCTCTCCGCCCTGAACCATTACCTCTACTGCCCTCGGCGCGCTGCGCTTATCCATATCGAGGGCATCTTCGAGGAAAACGTCCATACCATTCTTGGTCAACTCGCGCATGAGCACGCGGATTTGTCTGGTTACGAAGTTGCCAAGGGCGTACTGCTCTGGCGTTCCTTGCCCGTTTGGTCAGAGCGGCTCGGACTCTCGGGCAAGTGCGACATTGTGGAAGCGATTGTCGATCCCGAATCGCAGAAGCCGAAATCGCTCTGCCCGGTTGAATACAAGAAAGGGAAACGCCGCCGGTTCGAAAACGACGATGCACAAGTCTGCGCTCAGGCGTTGTGCCTCGAGGAAATGTTTGGGATCGACATCGAGCGCGGCGCGGTTTTTCACGCCGCCAGCAAGCGCCGCCGTGAGGTGAAATTGACACCCGAATTGCGGGCGTTGACTGAAAAAGCGATTGGGGAATTGCATGACCTGCTCGAAACCAATCGGGTGCCGCCGGCGGTTTTCAAACCTGCCTGCGAAGAGTGTTCGCTCTTTGAAGTCTGTCTGCCGAAAGCGACATCGCAATCACCGTCACTTTCCCGCGTTCCGCACCAACTCTTTGAAATTTGAAATCTTAAATCTGCGATCCATGGATGAATCACTCTTCGCCGACCAACTTTCATCCAACCACTGGTAACTCACGCACCACATGACCTATCAACGCTTTGAAGACATGCCAGTTTGGCAGAAAGCGGCCGATCTTTACGAAGCCGCCGAGGACCTCCTGGAGAACCAATCCTTTCGCGCCAGCCGCGGCTTTCGGGACCAGCTGGACCGCGCCGCGCTATCCGTCTCCAATAACATTGCCGAAGGATTCGAGCGTGGGACGACCAACGAGCTTCTCGCGTTTATTTACATCGCGCGCGGCTCAGCGGGTGAGGTGCGCTCGATGCTGTGCCTGAAAGAGCGTCGCGCTAGGAAAGCTAATTGGCCCGCCGATTTGAAATCTCAGATCTCAGATTTGAAATCGATCGCCGAGAGTTGTTCTCGCCAGTTGCGCGGCTGGGCGGATTCGCTGCAAAATTCCGAGATCAAAGGTCAGCGACATTTGACCGAGAAATCTAGGTCCCAAGACGATCAAAAGAAACGCGCCGCTAATGTCCAGAAAGGGCTTTTACAGCGGCTTCCTCCAGATCATCCGCTGCGCATCGAGGCCAAGAGGCGCGGCCAAATGTGAAATTTCAAGTGCAAGATTCCGGATGAGCGACATTGTCCAAAATACGCTCTATCTTGTTACGCCGGGCAGTTTCGTCGCGCGGGATCATTTGACTTTGCAGCTTGAGGTGCCGATCTATCCGGCCGACTTACCCGACGAGAAACGGACACGCCAATCTGCAACTGAGATACGCAAGCTTTCCATCCCGATTCACCATCTGGAGTCCGTTTGCGTTTTTGGGCAGAGCACGATCACTGCGCCCGCGCTGGCTCTTTGCTGGGAGAATGGAGTTGCCGTCAATTACCTTACCGACGCTGGTTATCTCCAGGCGCGGTTGACGGGTGTGGCTGACACCAGCGTGATGCTTCGGCGCGCTCAATTTCGCGCGGCGGACTCGGTCGAAAGATGCGCTTCCATCGCGCAACGGATCGTGGCCGGAAAGATTCAAAACAGCCGCAATAGTTTGCTGCGTGGGGCGCGCGAGAATGAATCGCCTGACGAGCGGCAGCGCCTGGAATCCACCGCGGAAGCGCTCGCCCGTCAATTGCGCCTACTCAGTTCGCCGATTGACATCGATGGTGCGGCGAATTTCCGTCATCCTCTCGACCCCATTCGAGGTGTCGAAGGGGCAGCGTCAGAAGATTATTTTTCGAGATTCAATCTGTTGTTGAAACAGCAACGGGAAGAATTTGTTTACACAAATCGTTCGCGGCGTCCGCCGCGGGATCGCATCAACTGCCTGCTGTCGTTTCTTTATGCGCTTGTCCGGCACGATTGTGTGGCCGCGCTGACGGCGATCGGTCTCGACCCATTTGTCGGTTTCCTCCACGTGGATCGGCCAAATCGCCCATCCCTGGCGCTCGATCTTCTGGAAGAATTTCGGCCTTGGCTGGCAGATCGACTCGCTATAACACTTGTCAACCGGCAACAGATCGGAGCGCAGCATTTTTCCGAACGGGAAGGCGGGGCGGTCGAGTTTACCGATTCCGGACGCAAACTTGTGATCCAAGCATACCAAGAGCGCAAGAAGGAGACGCTCTTTCACGGTTTGCTGGAGCAGCAGCTTCGCATTGGTCAGCTGCCGTTTGTCCAAGCTCGCATTCTTGCGCGCCATTTGCGTGGTGATATCCCCTGCTACACGCCATTCATTCCCAAGTAAGATGTTTGTCCTTATCACATACGACGTTTCGACGGTGGAGAAAGCGGGCCAACGGCGCCTGCGGCGGGTCGCTCAAGCGTGCAAAGATTACGGGGTGAGGGCACAAAAGTCCGTGTTCGAATGTAAGGTTGGTCGGACGGAATGGGCCGCGCTGCGCAATCGGTTGCTCAAGGAAATCGATACGGCGCAAGATTCGCTCCGCTTCTACTTTCTAGATGAAATCGCGGCCGACAAAGTCGAGCACCATGGCGTTACAAAACCGATCGACCTGGAAGAACCTCTGATATTATGATTGTGAATCCGCGAACCTGGAGTGCCGGGACGCGAGCTTAGCATTCGCGCGACGCGATAACATCCTCGCCTGATGCGATGAAGCAGCCGTTCTTTGACATATTAAGAACTCCGGGTGCGGCGAAAATTGATAGTTTCGCGATAAAGCGCTAGTAAGCCCTTGCGGCGCAGGTACAAGCTTGCGCCGCAGTCGCGCCGCGTGAAAGCGCGGCGCGCGGATTGAAACATTATGCAGCCTAACCGAGCGGCAATCTATCGAGTCGCGCCGCGTGAAAGCGCGGCGCGCGGATTGAAACACTCAATCGACGGCGCCTCGACGATCCGCGGTCGCGTCGCGCCGCGTGAAAGCGCGGCGCGCGGATTGAAACGATTTCCGGCCGGCGACAGACGATTGATCGTTCGGGTCGCGCCGCGTGAAAGCGCGGCGCGCGGATTGAAACACCATATGCGTGCCCCTCGCAGCCCTCAAGGTCGCGCCGCGTGAAAGCGCGGCGCGCGGATTGAAACAGCTCGGCTATGCCCGGTGTGATCAGCTTCGATGTCGTCGCGCCGCGTGAAAGCGCGGCGCGCGGATTGAAACGCGATCTGACGCTGCGATGAATGCATCACCTCGACGGTCGCGCCGCGTGAAAGCGCGGCGCGCGGATTGAAACAACGCCAAGCGCACCGACAGCATGGTCGAACTGGGTCGCGCCGCGTGAAAGCGCGGCGCGCGGATTGAAACATTATCAATCAGCGCCATGAATCGCGTGCCTGCCTGTCGCGCCGCGTGAAAGCGCGGCGCGCGGATTGAAACCACCTGTTCTTCGGTGAAATAAAATTCCTGGTAATGGTCGCGCCGCGTGAAAGCGCGGCGCGCGGATTGAAACTTTAATGCGGCGATGCGATCGCGGCACGCTCTGTCGCGCCGCGTGAAAGCGCGGCGCGCGGATTGAAACACCAATTACGAGTTACACGATAACGATTGCATTCGTCGCGCCGCGTGAAAGCGCGGCGCGCGGATTGAAACCTGGGCATATGGCTCGATGTAATCCGCCAGGCGCGTCGCGCCGCGTGAAAGCGCGGCGCGCGGATTGAAACAGCTCGATCTTTCTATTGAATCTAACAGTGCAAATGTCGCGCCGCGTGAAAGCGCGGCGCGCGGATTGAAACTCTGTTTTCCGCGATTGTAATTGGTCGATCGAGTCGCGCCGCGTGAAAGCGCGGCGCGCGGATTGAAACGCCGGTCGTGTAACGATCGAAGTTCCATTCACGATGTCGCGCCGCGTGAAAGCGCGGCGCGCGGATTGAAACATCGCCTCCACATGTCGGCGGTTTTCATAAGCGGTCGCGCCGCGTGAAAGCGCGGCGCGCGGATTGAAACGCGCCGAGTGATTCTACGACAGCGGTTCAAATCACGTCGCGCCGCGTGAAAGCGCGGCGCGCGGATTGAAACTATTCCTTAGCAGGTAATGCCACCGGATATTTCCAGTCGCGCCGCGTGAAAGCGCGGCGCGCGGATTGAAACACGGGAGCGATCGCTCATCAGCTGAACAGCCGGGTCGCGCCGCGTGAAAGCGCGGCGCGCGGATTGAAACCGATCTGGAGTGCACACGGAATACGAGCAGCGGGTCGCGCCGCGTGAAAGCGCGGCGCGCGGATTGAAACCCGCTTGCCAGACGATAAACAGCTTTCCATTCATGGGTCGCGCCGCGTGAAAGCGCGGCGCGCGGATTGAAACAATGCCTCGACTGCGTCGGCGGTTTCGTAAGCGTAAGTCGCGCCGCGTGAAAGCGCGGCGCGCGGATTGAAACACCTTTTGTGGGTCGATGATTGTCGTGTCCGGAGGTCGCGCCGCGTGAAAGCGCGGCGCGCGGATTGAAACAGAGTCAAGCCTCCGGCTTGATTCGCGAGTTGGTATCGGTCGCGCCGCGTGAAAGCGCGGCGCGCGGATTGAAACAATATAGACTCACCGCCCAGGCACCGTGAACGAAGGTCGCGCCGCGTGAAAGCGCGGCGCGCGGATTGAAACCGAATGATGCCGGTCGGTGGATTGTTCATACTGGGTCGCGCCGCGTGAAAGCGCGGCGCGCGGATTGAAACTGTTCCTTGAGCGCGCTCAGCCAGATCCGAAACTCGTCGCGCCGCGTGAAAGCGCGGCGCGCGGATTGAAACTCGATGTACCAATGTTACAACGTGCATGACTGCGAGTCGCGCCGCGTGAAAGCGCGGCGCGCGGATTGAAACTTTATATAAGAGAGCGGACTCGCGGTATTGGTGGGTCGCGCCGCGTGAAAGCGCGGCGCGCGGATTGAAACCGCAATGCGTGGACTGCAAAAAGATCGACGCGAGGTCGCGCCGCGTGAAAGCGCGGCGCGCGGATTGAAACTGAGCTGGGCCACGATGTCGTAGAGCGGATCCAGGTCGCGCCGCGTGAAAGCGCGGCGCGCGGATTGAAACCCCACCGTTTGACCGTGGCCGCGCTCATATCCGGGTCGCGCCGCGTGAAAGCGCGGCGCGCGGATTGAAACTGCGACTGCGCATGTTGTGTTCCCGAGGGTATCGGTCGCGCCGCGTGAAAGCGCGGCGCGCGGATTGAAACTAAGTGAAGATCAGTTCGTGTAATTTCTCATTGAGGTCGCGCCGCGTGAAAGCGCGGCGCGCGGATTGAAACAGCGGGATTCTGCGACGTAGCAGAAGTTACGACAGTCGCGCCGCGTGAAAGCGCGGCGCGCGGATTGAAACATTAACAAGCTTCGCGTTGCGCTCGCGTGTTATTAAGTCGCGCCGCGTGAAAGCGCGGCGCGCGGATTGAAACTTAACCCGAACAATCGGAGCCTTATCAGCCCATTGTCGCGCCGCGTGAAAGCGCGGCGCGCGGATTGAAACATGCAATGCTCACGAGAAATGCATGACCGGACGGGGTCGCGCCGCGTGAAAGCGCGGCGCGCGGATTGAAACGCGCCTCCGACGAAGCCAGGCGGACCGACCACCATGTCGCGCCGCGTGAAAGCGCGGCGCGCGGATTGAAACAGTCTCCGGTATTGCACTTCGGAGATGTTGAGAGTCGCGCCGCGTGAAAGCGCGGCGCGCGGATTGAAACTTTGTGAAGAGCGGAATCGAACGGTCCGATCGGGTCGCGCCGCGTGAAAGCGCGGCGCGCGGATTGAAACCTTGCAGTTGTCGGCCCCGTAA